>NZ_LMSU01000009.1 GCF_001429625.1 Nocardioides sp. Soil805 | reverse complement strand
GACCCGTGCGGGTGCGGGTGATTGCACGGTGCCCTCGAGCCTGATCCTTCCCGGCGGTTCGGAGCCGCACTGGTCTTCCGCGCCCCTCAGCGCACCCGAGACGCCTGCCCTGGAGAACACAGTCCTTCCCACCATCAAGGGCACGGGTGTTGTCGGTCGCACGCTCAAGGCATCGCCGGGCAGGTGGTCCGTGGCCGGGCTGTCGTACACCTACAGGTGGTTCCGCGACGGCAAGAAGATCCGCGGGAGGGCTGGCTCGAAGCGGACCCACACGGTGGTCCGCTCGGAGCGAGGGAAGCGGCTCACCGTGCGAGTCACGGCGCGCGGCAAGGGTCACGACAGCAGATCCGCCACCAGCGCCCCGGTTCGCATCAAGCGATAGGTACAGCACCAAGGCTCTTGGGAGCAGGACGAGACACCACCTCAGAGTTCCGTTACGATACGGGCTTCCCAGGGGGTAACAGATCAAGTGGGGGATCCGTCGTGACAAGTGCTCATATCGAGCTGGGTGTGCTGGGTCCGAGCGTCGCACGGGTCGACGACTCCGCTGTGACGTTGAGCGCCCATCGCCTGCGCAGCCTGCTCGCGGTGCTGGTGCTGTGGAGAGGACAGACGCTCCCGGCTGAGCGCATCATCGACGTGTTGTGGCAAGGCTCGCCCTCGCCCGGCGCAAGCAACACGCTGCAGGGGTACGTCGCGAGCCTGCGCCGCCTGCTGGAGCCGCACCGACAGGCACGTGCGGCATCGGCGGTGGTGATCCACGAGCCAGGGGGCTATCGCTTGGCGGTGCCGTCAGCCCACGTGGACGCGGACCGTTTCGAGTCGGTCGTCGGCACGGCCCACGCGTTCATCCAGGGACTTCCTGACCCGATGAGACCCTCGTTCGTCGGTGACAGCGCGCTCGCAGAACGGCTGCAAGCTGATCTGAGTGACTCAATGAGGCTCTGGCGAGGCGACGCCTACGGGGACCTGGGCGATTTCACGCCGGCGTCGACCGAGCGGCGCCGACTGGAGGCGCTGCGCGTGGACGGCCGCGCGGCGAGCATCGTGATCGACATGGCACTGGGTCGCTCGACAGGTGCTGCCGCAGCGCTTGAGGAACTTGTCAGTGCCCACCCGTTGCGCGAACAGCTCTGGGGTCTGTGGGCGGTGGCGCTCGTGCGCAACGATCGCCAGGCCCACGCGTTGGAGGTGCTACAGCAGCTGCGGACGACGCTGGCCGATGAGTTGGGGATCGACCCCAGTCCCCAGATCGTCAAGCTGCAGGAGGACATCCTGCGACAGGACCCGTCGCTCATCGGCACCATTCCCGACACCCGCACGACAGCCCACCCCTCGTCCAGAACCGGCGAAGTGAAGCACGTGAGCAGTCCTGCTCTGGTTCCCGGGCCCCGTCTGGCGCTTCCCTACGAGGTGCCCCTGGTCGGGCGGGACCGCGAGCTGGCGCTCCTCAAGCAGGGCATGCAGACGGCGGCCGAGGGCCACACCCGCTGCTTCATGCTCGTGGGAGAGGGGGGAGTAGGAAAGTCGCGACTCACTGCCGAGCTGGTGCGATGGGTCCGTCAGGAGGAGCTTGCGCGCATCGCCACCGTGCGCAGCTTCGACGGCGACGGCGCCCCGCCCCTCTGGTCGTTGGTCACGACGTTCACCGAGTTGTCGAGGGAGACCGGCATCGATCTCCCGGAGCTCGCTCGGGGAGGCGAGGCCATCGATGACGAAGCCGCGGAGGCGGGACGGTTCGCGTTGTACGAGGAGCTCGCCGGCTTCGTCCGGGATGTGACGTGCAAGAGCCCGCTCCTCCTCGTCGTCGAGGACGCTCACTGGTCCGATCCGACCACGTTGCGCGTGCTGCGCCATGTCGTCGACCGGGTGATGGAGCAGCCCCTGATGGTGGTGGTGACCTGTCGCACCGAAGGCGATACCGCTGCCGGGGCGGACCTGGCGAGCAGCATCATCCGGAGTGGCGGCACCTGGCTGCAGCTCGAGGGCCTCGAGGCCGAGCACGTCACAGAGCTGGCAGACCACCTCGCCCTGACGGCTCCCTCCGAGGAGGAGCTCACGAGCATCCATGAGCGCTCGGGCGGGAACCCCCTCTACGTCTCCGAGCTCCTGAAGGTCGCGGGGCTACGGGACGGCCAGCTTCCGGCTTCCTTGGCCGGTCTGGTGCACAGGCGGCTGCAGACGCTGACGGCGGAGACGGTGCTGGCACTCAACGTCGCGGCAGTAATCGGACGCGAATTCGCTCTCAACACGGTGTCTCGAGCCATGGGTGACTCGGGGGACCTCCTTCACGTCCTGGAGCCCGCTCGGCTCGGCGGGATCCTGCGCGAGCAGGCGGCGGGCACCTGGATGTTCACGCACGCACTCGTCCGCGACGCCGTCCTTGATGCCATGCGTCCGACCGAGCGCAGCAGCTGGCATGCGCGCATCGCCGCGTCGATGGATTCGGTGACGCACGATGCGCGAGCCCGCAGCGAGGTGGCTCGGCACTGGCGCGCAGCCGGAGCGCAGTATGCCTCCCAGGCGTGGAGGTCCACGGCGGCGGCCGCCACTCGCGCGCACGAAGTGTTCGCCTTCGTGGAGGAGGCCGAGCTCCTCGCAGAGGCGTTGATGTCCCAACGCATCGATGCCCTCAGCACCGATCTCGAGCGTTTCCTTCTCCTCGAACGGCGTGCCACGGCGTGTCGGCTCTCCTCCGACTGGGACGAAGCAGCGACCGCCGTCATCGAGGCCATCGCCGTCGCCGAGAGGATGCAGCGCCCCGACCTGGCAGCGCAGGCTGCGACCAGCCTCCCCGAGGGATCTGTCTGGCACGTCCAGCGCTACGGCACGGTGTCCGCCGACCTGGTGCACGCGCTGCAGCGTTGCCTGGCGCTCGCAGATCCGGAGGACGAGGCCCTGAGGTGTCGCCTGCTCCTGACCATCGCAGGTGAGAGCTTCTACATCTCCACTCCTGACGAGCTTGACGCGCTGGTGGACGAGGCGCTCACCATCGCCGAGAGCCTGCAGGACCCCGAGCTGCACTGTCTGGCGTTGCAACAGGCGTACTCTGCTCGTTGGCGGCCCGCGACCGTCCACTGGAGGGTGGAGGCTGCCGCGACGGGCGTATCGTTGGCTCGCGCGATCGGCAGCCTGCGCTTCGAGGCGACATGCGGGGCACTCCACGCGATCGCCCTGCTGGAGGCCGGCCGGCTCGATGAGTCACTGGCCGTGATGGGCAGGACGCTCGACCTGGCAGGTCGGCACGGATACACCACCGTGGTGGTGATCCTGGAGCTGTTGCGCGTGCCGCTGAAGCTGTTGGCCGGGCGCGATACGGAGGCCAGCGCCTCGCTGAGTCGAGTGCTGGACCTGCAGGAGCGCATCACGGGCTCCAACCTGCCCGCTGCCGTCGCGGGGTCGCAGATGCTGACCTTCATGTGGCAGGGACGGGCTGCAGAGTTCGTGGAGGCCGCCAAGCAGCTCCCGCCCAACCAGGAGGCGCCCATCGAGCTCATCGCGGTCATGGCCCTGCTCCGTCTGGGTCTGGAGGACGCCGCCCACGATCTCTACTCCTCCATGCCGACCGTTGAACCCGACCACACCTACATGGGGATGCTTGTCGCAGCCACCAGCGCGGAAGTCGCTCTGCAGGTCGGCGACCGAAAGCTGTCAGATCGTATGTACCGGTGGCTGCGGCCCTACAGCGGTGGCGTGGCCTCCGCCGGGTCGACGGGGGTGCTCGGCCCGGTCGACGCCTTCATCGCCCTCGCAGCCGCAGGATCGGGCAGGAGCGACGAGGCATGCCACCATGCCGATGCCGCCCTCGAGCAGTGTGGGAGCTGGGGCATGTCGCGGGGGGCGGACTGGCTCACGGACCTGCGGAGCCGCTACCGGTTCTGAGGTCCGGGGGCACGCATAGAGCGCGCCGCAGTGGCGCCGCAGTGCTCCTGAAGTCCGAGTGGCCATCCTTCAGGCGTCTGCCGCGGACCGTGGCAGGACCCGAACCACGTCACGAAGACGGAGCAGGACATGGCGGATCATCCATCGGCGCAGGACCACACGGAGGAAAAGCACCGGGGATCGGGCGAGGCGCGTGTGCGGCCCGACCTGACCCTCCTGCTCGCCGTGCACCACGGCCTGCGACGCGACCTGCGACATTTCCTGGACCACGTGGACGGCACCCCTGTCGCCGAGCGTGGCCGTTGGGAGGCACTGTGTGCCCGCTGGGATCTCTTCGCCGTCCTCGTCCAGCACTGCTTCCAGTGGGAGCGACTGCACTTGTGGCCCCTTCTCTCCGCTGCGGTCGAAGAGGGATCGCGACTACACGTCGAGGCGACGCTCGCGATCACGCGCAGACGAGCGGACAGCGTGGAGGCCATGATCGAGTCTTCCCGACCGGTCTTCGAGCGCCTTGCCCACACCCGCGACGAGGATGCACTCGCCACTCTCCGGGCCCGCGTCCGAGCGGCGTGCGGTGCACTCGAGGAGTCGCTGGACTGCGAGGAGGACGACGTCGTCCCCTTGATGCGGCGCCATGTCGCGTCGCGTGCATGGAAGGAGAGCCAGCACCGGTTGTTCGAGACGGCTCCGCGCGAGGTCCGCGGGCATGGTCTGCCCTGGCTCGTCCACGAGCTACCTCTCGAGACGGCGACGGTGGTCGCGGCCGGGTGGAACGACCGCGCGGACCAGGAGCTGTCCGCGAGCGCGGAGGCCTTTCGTGAGCTGGAGACCTGGGCGTTCGGTGGCGTCTCACCAACGCGGCCGGGGGTGTGAGGCGGGTGCCTCCACAGACCCTGCCTCAGGCCGGCTCCCGGTCCTCGGATCACGAGGTCCGCACGAATCCCGTGGTCTCCCTGTGGCGACGGATCAGCCGCGTGCCACTCGTCGGACCATGGCTCTTCTCGACGCTCTTCGCCATCAAGACCCCTTTCGCAGCCGCGATCAAGCCTCGCTTCGTCAGCGTGGAACCGCACCGCGTGGCACTCCGCGTCGCGAACAGGCGTCGAGTGCGCAACCACCTGGGCAACGTGCATGCGACAGCTCTGTGTACCGGGCTGGAGACGGCGGCCGGGACCCTCGCCGAGGCCACCGTGCCTCCGACCATGCGGTGGATTCCCCGACGTATGCAGGTGGAGTACACCTCGATGGCTCGCGGCCCCGTCACGTGTACCGCCGAGACGAGCCCCGACGCATGGATCGACTCCGACCCCGAGGTCCACGTCGCTGTGCGTGGCGTGCTCGACGACGGCACGATGGTCATCGCCGGAGTCGTCACCCTATGGGTGACGAGCAGGCCCTGACCCTGACCGGGTAGGACGCGCGACGTCGACGACAACCGTTTCGCGTCCAGCCCATGCCGTGGCTTCGCTCCTCCTGGACTGGGGCAACGACGCCATGTGGCGCTCCCAGGTCAAGAAGTTCACGGTGGTTTCTCCGGGGCGGGCGACGGTCGGTCATGGTCTGGTGGAGCACCTGACGTTCGCCGGCATGTCCTTCCGCGCACTCCAACGATCCTTGAGTCGGCTGAGCAGCTGTCTGCTACGTGCTCCGGAGGCAGCAGGTCCGCCCGCGTCAGCGGTTGGCGTCGTGTGACTGCGGAGGACGAGGCGACGTGTCGCGTGGACCTGCACCCGAGATCCAGCTGGTGGGCGCACTGGGAGAGCTCGCCCCCATGCTCGCACCTACCTACCGTCGAGCTGACGCCTCGGATGTGACCAGGCTGGTCACGGTCGTGGAGCGGGCCATCGCGCGAGCGGCGATCTGCCCCTTTGACGCGGAGTCACCTACGTGCCGCAACAGCCGGTGCGGTCTGCTGGCCGCCGATGAGGGCTGCGCGGAGGGCGGCCACGCGTTCCGTAATGGCCGTGTCGCCCAGCTGGTGGTCGTAGTCGTAGGTGACGGCGCGTGCCTTCGGTGCGGCATTCGCGTAGAGCGCAGGCACCTGGTCGCCGACATACTCGTCCTTGCCGGCCCACTGGAGGAACAGGCGAGGTCCGTAGGAGGCGGCGGCTTCGAGAGGTGACAGTCCCGCGAGCGTCCGGGCATAGGACTGTCGATCCGCTGGGTGAAGGGGCCAGTACGTGAGGAACCACGTCGCCCAGTCGGCGTCGGGCGTGGCAGCGACGAGCAGCTTCGCAGCCGCGTCTCTAAGCAGCAACGCGTACATGGCGCCGTAGTCGTGTCCGACGACGGCGACGTTGCCCGGGTCGATATCGGGCAGGCGGCGCAACGCCGCTAGTGCGTGCTCAACCTCGTGGAGCTGCTGGAGCACCCTTGCTGCGTCGGTGGAGCCTCCGGTTGGATCTGAGTGCCATGGGAAGGTCCCCTGTGGCAGGAGCGAGACGACGCCTTCTCGCGCCAGGCCTATGGCTTCGGGGAGGAACTGTCCGGAGTCGCCCCGGTTGTGTCCCAGCCAGTGCAGCCACAGAATTCCTGGCCGATGGTCCCGACGTCCGTGATCCGCGGGCCTGACCAGGATGGCGCGGGTCGCTGAACCGATCGTGACGTGGTCGACCCTGACCTCTGCGACGCGCTTCTCGATGTGGATGTCCCGTGCGGATGACATGAACCCTCCTGAGGTGCAGGCGACAAGGCCCACGATGGGCTGGGCCACTGCGACACCGCTGGACTGTCGAGGCCAGCCGGCGCGCAGTGGGACTGCAGGGACGGGACCGAGGCTCAAGCCAGGCGCTGCTCGACTCGTGGGTCGAGGGCGCGTCCATCTATCGGAGCAGGGAAATGACATGGACCAACACCACCAGCCTGACTCGCCCTTGGCCGTCGATCCCGATCGTGGTGCACGTGCAGGGATAGCTGCTTCCCTGCCTCGGCGTGCAGCCGCGCGGCTGGTGGATGGCCTGGTCCTGGCCGTCGCCGCCTCCGTCGTCACCATGTTGCTGGGCCTCGACCGAACCACCCCCCTGGGAGTGGATTCCTACGTGCGAACGGCACTCAGCGGCGTGCTCAACGCTGCCATCTACGTGGCGTACTTCGCCTACGGCGAAAGCGGTGGCCGCCAGACGCTGGGGAAGAGGTGCTTGGGCGTCAACGTGGTGGGTCCTGACGGTGGCGACATCAGCCTTGTCCAAGCGGTGACACGCAATGTCTGGTTGGCGTGCGGAGTCGCGGCCGTCGTGCCTGTTGTCGGACCATTGCTCGGTGGAGTCGCCGCTGTGGCAGCGGTCGTGACCATCTCAGTCGGTATCAACAGCGATGAGACGCACGGCCGCGGGTGGCACGACAAGCTGGCAGGCGGAGCCCGTGTCGTCCGCCTGACGTGACACCGTGCCTGCAGTTCGGCCACCCAGACCTGGCTCGCTCGGCCCATCCCCGCAAGGGCCTTGTCCCGCAGCCGGTGATCGTGCGTGATGTGCGATCGCTTGGCCGGAAGCAGTCGATCGCCAACCGCGGTGTTCGATGAGTGAGCAGGGGAGCGGACGGACCCGACCCTGACCGGGCGCCGACCGCAGCGCGCCCCCTCCCAGTCCCCCCGGGGAGGGGGCGCGTGCTTCTCCGGCGGTGAGGAGCTCGAGCCAGTCAGGATGAAGCTCGCCGCCACGCCCGCAGCGAGTGCCATCACAGCCAGAGATCAAGGGACCGAAGTGAAGGAGCAGATCGTGGACGAAGCAAGCACCGACGTGAGGTGGCCGATTCGGTCGAACAGGCTCACGATCCGCCCCGCGACACCGAAGGACGTAGAGGCGACCTGGAACTACCGCCGGCTACCCGAAGTGTTCGAATGGCTTCCCCGCAGCGCCCCCACCAGGGACGTCTACGCGTCGGCCTTCGTCGAGTCGCCTCGTCTGGAGCGCACGCTTGTCGTCGAGCACGAGGGAGTGGTGGTGGGTGACCTCTACTTGCATGTGCATGACGCGTGGGCTCAGGCCGAGGTCGCGAGCGCCGGCGTCGCAGCCGAGGCAGAGATCGGTTGGGTCCTCGACCCCCAGCACGGGGGCCGCGGCTTGGCCACCGAGGCCGTCGCTGCCCTGATCGAAGCCTGCTTCTTCCAGCTCACCGTGCGCCGCGTCCACGCCAGTTGTATTGCCGACAACGTCCCCTCCTGGCGGCTCATGGAGCGACTTGGCATGCGCCGCGAGGGCCACGGCCGCAACGAGGCACTGCACCGCGATCGAGGCTGGTTGGACGGATACCACTACGCAGTGCTCGCCACGGAGTGGCCGCGCGGTTCCTAGCGGCATCACCCTCCTGCCACTGCGACTGCCGCTGCCTTCCGAGAAAGACCTACCTCGCGCCGAAACGGAAACCAGATGGACATCGTCCTGATCGCAGGACTGTGGTTCGACCACTCGGCATGGGACCTCGTCGTCCCCGAGGTGGAGAGGCTGGGTCACCGACCGCGACCCGTGACCTTGCCGGGGCAGGGGGACGGTGCGCTCGTTGCGACGCTGGACGACCCGGTGGCGGCGGTGGCGGCCGCTGTGGACCGCTGCGACGCGCCCGTGCTGGTCGTAGGCCTTTCCGCGGCCTGCAGCTTGGCCTGGTGCGCCGCCGACGCGCGGCCCGATCAGGCGTCCAGGGTCGCCATGATCGGGGGATTCGGTCGACCCGAGGGCGAGCCCTACGCCGCCGCCTTCCCCGTGGTCGACGGTCTCGTCTCCTTCCCCCGGTGGTGGTCTCTTCGCGGGTGAGCACACCAACGACGTGTCCGTCGACCTCCAGAAACAGTGACCGTGACTGCAGTCCCGGTGCCCGGCGCGGTCGCCCAGGGCATCCTGCACGTCAGTGACGAGCGGCGATGCCACGTGCCCGTCACGCTCGTCTGCCCGGAGTTCACTCCGGACGAGGCCCATGAGTGGGTGCCGAGCGTCATGCCCCTGAGCTGTCGGCGGTCAAGCACCTCGACTACGTCAACCTCGCTTCGGGTCACTGGCCGATGTTCACCAGGCCGTGCGAACTGGCGAGAGTTCTGGCCGGTCTCACGTGCAGAAGGGCTGAGTCCAGCCCTTCCCAAGAGCAACCACAGTGCGGCAGGTGAGTCTGCTTCTGACTACTCACCGAGACGACGGAGCGCAACACATGACCTGCCAACTTCTCAATGCCGGACGGACGAGCCTTGCCCTGGCCGTCGTAGCCGCAGGACTGACCGCCGGCCCCGCCACAGCCGTGGACGCGGAACCGCAGTCATCGACTGTCTCAGAGCGAGGTACGTCTGCCGGGACGATTGTGTACATCTCGGGCTACAACGTGTGGATCGCGCGTGGTGATGGGACGGGTGCGCGGGCGTTGACCACGGATGGGAGC
>NZ_LMSU01000008.1 GCF_001429625.1 Nocardioides sp. Soil805 | reverse complement strand
GCCCGCCGCACTGCCGAAGGCAAGACCGGCCGAGAGATCAAACGCTGCCTGGCCCGCTACGTCGCTCGCGACCTCTATCGCCTACTCGAAAGCGAGGCCACGGCTGCTTGACGAAGCATAGGAGCGTCGGTGCTTCACAAACCCATCCATCGCGGCAGAAGCGTGCGTCAACAAGCGCACGCTACGCGGTAGGGACACCGGCACTCGGACGCTTGCGCCGGTGACACGCGGAGGTGGATCGTGAGACATGGCGCCTCGTCCATCCCGCATCGCGCTCGCGGTACTCCTCGGCATGCTCGCCGTCGGCTGCGGAGGTGACTCCGATCGAACGTCCAGCACGACCGATGCAGTGACGACGAGTACAACTGATGCACCCACGGCCGCCGCGCCGCCCAACGTTGATCAGTACCTCCTGCAAGTCGACGAGGGCCCCCGCCTGGAACCCATGTCGTCACCGCAGACCGACTCGGGGGAACCCTTCCCTCTGCCCGAACGCGGCGCAGAGGTTCTCGAGCGCAGTGGCTACATCTCGACGACCTACCAGACAGGCCAAAGCGACAGCAGCGCCGGCGTCAGCAGCGTCCTGCTGTTCGAGACCGAGGCCGGGGCACGCGACTGGATGACCTATGAAACGAGCACCGAGGCGCTCCGGCACCAGATCCCCAACGGCAAGTTCAAGCGGTTCCAGGTCCCCGACGTCCCCGGCGCAACCAGATGGACGGGACCTGACCTGCACGGCAACGCGATCGGCAACGTGTACTGGGCCCAAGGCCGCTGCATGCTGCTCATCAGCCTCGAAACTGACGGGCCGCGTGTCGAGCCACTGGCGGCTGGAGCCAAGGCTGTCTACGAGCGCACCGGTGGCACCTGCCCGGACTAGTGCTGCGTCGGGGCAGCCGTTGAGTTGGTCGCACCCCCACACGCCTCGGACCGACCCAGGGCGACGTAGAAGCGCGCGTCCTGATCTCGGCTAGACCCGGTAGAGCTGGCGCCGACAGGCGGCGAAATGACCCGCTTCGCGGCCCACGAGGATCGCAGTAGCTCTACACGGGCGTGATCGGCGCGGCCCGTTCAGTCCGTGAATGCAGCGGGGCCCGGGGCTGACTCAATGTCTTCGGCGAGCCGCATCGCTTCCAGCGCTATAGGTGGCGGGGCATGGAAGTCGAAGGCGCGGAACAGGACGGCGTGCGCGACACCCATGGGACGCCCTTGCATTGCTGTGATCCCGGTGAGCATCAGCCGAGGAGGAGGGTGCCCAGGGATACCGGCGAGATACTCGCGATGAGCCTCCAGGGATGCGATCCCTCGCTCCAGCGGCTCACCAGTGACGTCAACCCCATGGGTGGCGCGCGGGTCACCCGAGACCAGCAGCCACCTCGGCGACCACGGCTCAAGATCCTCGTCCTCGATGAGCTCGGGGAACACCCACCGGTTTCCGGCGTCCCTGACCGCGTCGATGGCAGCGAGACCCGCAACGCGGTGGTCGGCCTGGTTGAGGCCGGCTACGAACTCCACCTCCCATGAGCCCACCAGGACGGCGTCGGGACGGAAGCGACGGACAGCGCGTGCGATGTCGCGGCGCAGCTCCAGCGAGTAGACCAGTACGCCGTCCGGGTAGTCCAGGAAGTCGACGTGACTCACCCCGACGACGCTCGATCCAGCAATCTGTTCCCGCATGCGCAGATCGGCGGTCTGGTCGGGCGTGCTGGCGTCCATGCCTGCCTCGCCCTTCGTCAGCAGCAGGTATGCGACCTCAATCCCCTGACTGGTCCATGCCGCGACGGCCGAGGAGGTTCCGTACTCCACGTCGTCTGGGTGGGCAACGACGCACAGGACGCGCTGGAACGCATCAGCAGGAAACGACAACACACCCTCGGCGGTCATATTTCGAGGCTAACGGTGAGTGCAGTCGAGCAACAGTCCACAGATCCCAAGGCCACCTCGCGAAGGTCGAACGCGCGTCTGGCAGCGCTCCCAGACCTTCCACCGCGGGTCGTTGCGACCTACCTTTGATGGGCGGGAGCCGCTGACAGGGGGGATACCCATGAGGGAGTCCTGGGAGCTTCTGACAACTGGACCGCCAGAGGCGGATCGATCGGTCCTGCTTCTTCCTGGCGGAGCCAACGCGGCACGCTCGTTCAACCTCGTGATGGCTGACCCGGGGCTGTCAGGTGTGCGCTTGGTGGCCACGACGCTGCCGGGGATGGCAGGCACGCCGGTGTCCGAAGACGTGTCCATCCCTGCACTGTCCCGTCGGGCAGGGCAACTGGCCAAAGAGCACGGGTGCGACGTGGTCGTGGGCTTCTCCCACGGTGCAACGGTGGCTTTGGACATGGTGCTGTCCGGGGACTTCCAGGGCCCGGTGGTGCTCCTCGGCATCAGCCTGACGACCGAAGATGAGGCGGCGTTCTTCCGCGGCGTCGTACGGGGGTCGCAGAAGGTGGGCATCTGGCCGATGGCCATTCTGCTCAGACTCATGCCATTGATGGCCAGAACTGCCAAGGCACCTGAGCTGCACAAGAAGGAACTGATCGAGGACTTCAAGCAGAACAGAGCCAGCGATGCACTTCTGGCGTGCGTCGAGTACCTCGACTACATCGCCGAGGACCGGGACTTTGCCGCCGAGCTGGCCGCGTCCGGAAATCCCGTGTGGGTGGTCCATGCCGAGAAGGGGGACGGGGGCCTCACTGACGCCGAGCGCGCCACCCTGCACACGGCTCCCAACGTGACCCTGGTGACGATTCCCGGCTCGGTGTTCCTTCTCCCGGACGAGGCTCCCCAGGAGACCGCCGCCGCGATCGCAAGCGCTCTGTCGCACGTGTCTTGATTCGAGTCTTCGCCCATCCTTGGTCGCTGACAGCCGGGGCTTGTGAGTGAGGCGGATCGTGATCGCTGGGGCGACGTAGGCTGGAGGACGAGGCGGTACTCATCCCTGGAGGGTCGTCATGGACGTCCTGCTCTTCGTACTCGCGACACTGCTCGTCTTCATCGTCGTGGGGCTGTCGGCCAGCGTTCGAGTGGTCAAACAGATCGAGCGTGGCGTGGTGTTTCGGCTGGGGCGCGCCCAGCCAGAGGTCCGGCGGCCCGGCCCGACCATGCTGATCCCTTTCGCGGACCGGATGAGGCGGGTCAACATGCAGGTCGTGACCATGCCGGTCCCCGCCCAGGACGGCATCACCCGCGACAACGTGACCGTGCGGGTGGACGCGGTCGTCTACTTCCGAGTGATGGACCCCGTGCGTGCGGTCGTCGAGGTACAGGACTACCAGTACGCGATCTCGCAGGTGGCGCAGACCTCGCTGCGATCGATCATCGGCAAGAGCGAGCTCGACGACCTGCTGTCCGACCGCGAGCGCCTCAATCAGGGCCTCGAGGTGATGCTGGACAGTCCCGCCGTCCCGTGGGGTATCGAGATCGACCGCGTGGAGATCAAGGACGTAGCGCTGCCCGAAGCGATGAAGCGGTCGATGTCGCGGCAGGCGGAGGCCGAGCGGGAGCGTCGCTCCCGGGTCATCACGGCCGACGGTGAGTACCAGGCGTCCAAGAAGCTCTCGCAAGCCGCGGCGGCGATGACGGCGACGCCGGGTGCCCTGCAGTTGCGCCTGATGCAGACGATGGTCGAGGTGGCGGCTGAGAGGAACTCGACCCTCGTGCTGCCGTTCCCGGTGGAACTGCTGCGCTACTTCGAGGCGGCCGCCCACGCCGCCGACCCCGCCGTGCCTCGGGCAGGCATCCCAGATCGCGAACCTGCGCGGGAGGAGTCCGTCCCAGACCGGGCGCCCGCCACAGACGAGCAGAACTTCGACATGGCGCCGGACGCGGTGCGCGCTCCGCCCGACCAACTCGGCATGTCCCACGTGGAGTGAGCGCTCGACACGGCTCGATGCACCGCTCACGTCCCGATGGAACGAGGGACCTTGAGACTCCTGGAGAAGCTCGGGTCGAGACTCGATCAGCGCAGGGCGTAGGTCGCCAAGGAAACGCCGACGTAGTGCGCGATGAAGGCCAGGATCGTGAAGAAGTGGAACACCTCATGGAAGCCGAACCACTCGGGATTCGGGTTCGGCTTCTTGAGGCCGTACACCACGCCACCGAGGGTGTAGAGCAGCCCTCCTGTCACGACGAGGGTCAAGGTCGCGATCGCTACAGGAGTGCTCATTCGATGGGCGCCACTGATGAAGTCGGGGATGAAGAAGACAGCAAACCATCCGAGACCGATGTAGATCGGCGTGTAGAGCCATCGTGGGGCGCTGGTCCAGAAGACTCGGAAGAGCACTCCGAGAAGGGCGCCGCCCCAGATGCCGCCGAGCAGCCAGACGCGTGCGTTGCCGTCCAGCAACGACATCGCGAATGCCGTATACGTGCCGGCGATCAGAATGAAGATGTTCGAGTGATCGAGCCGGCGCAGCAGCGCCCAGATGGCAGGCCGCCACGTGCCGAGATGGTAGATCGCCGAGATGCCGAACGTCAGCAGCGCGGACGCGACAAAGACACCCGATCCGACCTTGGTGCCGGTCGAGGGGGACAGCATGATCAAGACGATTCCAGCAGTCACCACGAGCGGTAGCGACCCCGCGTGGAGCCACCCCCGAAGCCGTGGCTTGATCTCGGCCATCTTGTCGGCCATGACCAGCAAGGCCGCATCATGGTCCAGGAACTTGCTCACGACGCCATCATGAGGCCCGAAGGAGCAGCAGACGAACCAGCGGTCGCCTTGGCATGCCTGCCGATCGATATCGGTGGCGAGCGAACTCAACTGGTCGTACGAGACCGCCCCATGAGCCGTGCGCCAGAAGGCGGCGGCAAGCGCTTCCGCACTTGGACCGTCGCAGGCGAGCCACGGAACGGTGTACGCCGATAGCCTTACCGGGGCCGGTGCGCGAGCCGTGGGCGGACCAGACGCCGGCGGACAGGGTGTAGCTGGATGAGAGACAGCACAGGGGCCGTCACGACACAGCGCTGGCGCCGGATCCCGATGGTTACCTGGTTGCCGCGCTACCAGGTGACGTGGCTGCGCGGGGACCTTGTCGCCGGCGCCGTGGTGGCGGCGCTCGCTGTGCCTCAGGCCCTCGGCTACGCCTCGATCGCAGGCGCACCGGTGCAGGTCGGCCTTTACGCGGTGCCGGTGGCCCTGGTGGCGTACGCCGTCTTCGGCTCGTCGCGCCAGCTCGTCGTGGGGCCGGTCTCGACCGTGTCGGTGCTCTCCGGATCGCTCCTGGCCACCTTCGGGGTCGCCAGCACGGCGCAGGCGGCGTCGTACACCGCCGCGCTGGCCCTCGGGTCGGGACTGGTGCTCGTCGCGGCCGGCTTCGCCCGGGTCGGCTGGATGGCGGAGTTCCTGTCCAAGCCGATCGTGACCGGATTCGTCCTCGGCCTGACCATCCTGGTCATCCTCAACGAGCTTCCCCACCTGCTCGGGGTGCCGAGCCCCGAGGGCCTCGTGGTCGAACGCGTGGGTGCCCTGGGTTCGAGCCTCACCCAAGGGGAGGCGGACCTCGTGACCGTGGCCGTGTCGGCCGCGGCACTCGTGGCGCTCTTCGGAGGCGCCTGGCTCGTGGCCGCGTTCCCTTGGGGGCTCCTTGTGCTGATCGGCAGCCTGGCCTCGTCGGCGGCGCTGGACCTGCAGGCGCGCGGTGTCGAGGTCGTCGGAGATGTCCCGCGCGGGGTCCCGACGCCGGGCATTCCCGCCGTCGCCACGGGGGACCTGGTTCAGCTGCTCACCGCCGGCGCGGCGCTGGCGCTCGTTGGCCTCGCGGAAGGGCTGAGCGCCGCCCGGCTCTTCGCCGGCCGGGGCGACTACCGGATCGACGCCGACCAGGAGCTGGTCGCCTCGGGTGCGGCCAACGTCGCCAGTGGGCTGTTCGGGGGGCTCGGCGTGGCCGGCAGCCTGTCGAAGACGGCGGCTGTCAGCGACGCTCGCGGGCGGTCCCAGGTGGCCGGCCTGGTCGCCGCTGTACTGGCCCTGGTCGTCATCGTGGCCATCGCGCCCGCCCTCTCTGTGCTCCCTCGGGCGGTGCTGAGCGCGATCGTGGTCAACGCGGTGTGGAAGCTGATGGACTTCCCCGCGCTGCGCCGGTACGCCCTGGTGCGCCGCAACGACATCGTCGCCGCGGTCGTGGCGGCGGCCGGCGTGCTCGCGCTTGGCCCCCTCTACGGTCTGCTACTTGCCGTCGCCGGGTCGGTGTTGGGCCTGGTCTTCCGCTCCAGCCGGGTCGAGGTCGAGGTGATGGGCAAGGTGCCCCACGAGAAGGCGGCCTGGGGCAGCATCCGCAACCACGAGGAGCGCTCGACGTACCCCGGCGTCCTCGTGCTTCGGGTCGACGTTCCGATCTTCTGGGTCACCGCGGCGCCGGTCCTCGACAGCGTCCTTGCGCTGGTCGATGCCGCACCCGGCACCCGTGCCCTCGTGCTCGACGTCGAGGCGACCAACCAGATGGACACCACGAGCGCCGACGCCCTGGCGGACATGTTGACGGCGCTGCGTCACCGGGACGTCGACCTCTACCTCGTCCGCGTGATGTGGCCGGTGCGCGGGGCGTTGCGACGCTCGGGGTTGCTCGCCGACCTCGGCGAGGACCATCTGTGGCACAGCATCTCCCAGGGTGTCCGGCAGGCGCGCCGGATGCACGACCTCGTCGACCTGCCGGCCCACGACGGGACACCGTTCCAGGACGAACCCCTTGAGCCCGACCATGAGGAGCACATCGCGGCCCGCCACCCCGGCCCCGCCCCGCACAAGCTGGGCCCAAACCCGAACTCGAACCAGGACGGTGACACACCTATCGCTCCAGACGAGCGATCCCCATGACGTCGATCGACTTGGTGGGGGCAACACGCGCACCTCGGCATGTCCGGTAGACAGCAGGCGCCGACAGGCGGCGGTTTGACACTGAGACTGATGCCTTGTGTGTCAGAAGTGCCTCGGACACACCTGACAGCAACAGGCCCGCCTCGTCGACGACGAGGCGGGCCTGGCGCGCCAACTCCAGCGGGGCGGCTGGTCTGCGTGAGTCCAACCTAGACGCCGGGAGGGCAGATCAGGAGGCCCGACCGCTCTTCTCCTGCAGCCGGTCGATGTGCTCCGAGGCCTCCGCCTTGGTCAGGTCGGCGGAGATCTCCTCGCCGGCCTCGCGGGCGAGCGTGTCGAGGTAGCTGCGCTGGGCGCCGGTCATGGGCTCGTCGCCCGTGGCCCACTCCGCGGGGTCCTTCTCGGTCGTGTTGCTCTGCGGCCCGCCCAAGGTCTCGCCGGTGGGCTCGACAACGGGATCGTCCGAATGCATGTTCGAATCAGTCATACTGCGAACGTACCCGACGGATCGGGCAGGTCAAGGGGCAGGACACCCCTGGGTGTGGGGTCAGTCCCCCAGCCCCCGACGCTCCGCCCACAGCGCCGCCTGGGTCCGGTCGGCCACGCCGATGCTCGCGAAGACCGACGTGAGGTGCGCCTTGACCGTGCGCTCGGAGATGCCGAGCCGTCTGGCGATCTGCTTGTTGGCCAACCCCTGCCGGACCAGCACCAGCACCTCGCTCTCCCGCGGCGTGAGGTCGACCTCGGTCGGGGACGCCTGCCGGGCAGTGAGCAGCTGCCGGGCCGCGCGCGGGTGCAGCGGCGACTCCCCGCGACTGACGGCCCGCACCCCCTCGATGACGTCCTCGGGGTCGGCGTCCTTGAGCAGGTAGCCCACCGCCCCCGCGTCCAGCGCCGCCACGATCCGGTCGGCGTCCGAGAACGACGTGAGCACCAGTACGTCCGGACCGCCCTCGGCCACGATCCGCCGGGTCGCGCTCACCCCGTCCGTCCCCGGCATCTGCAGGTCCATCAGGACGACGTCGGGGGACGTACGGCGTACCTCCTCCAGCGCCTGCGCCCCGTCGGCGGCCGTGCCCACCACCTCGATGTCGGGCTCGCCGGCGAGCAGCTGCTCGAGGCCGCTGCGCAGGACGGCGTGGTCGTCGACGAGCAGCACCCTGATCGTCATGCCCGCGTCTCCAGTCGTGTGGTCGTCCCGGCGCCCGGGGCCGAGCGGATCGTGAGCACTCCCCCGCGGTCGCGCACGAGGCTCTCCAGCCCCCGCAGTCCGTAGTGTGCCGTGGCGTCCACCGCCCCGGGGTCGAACCCGACCCCGTCGTCCTCCACCGTCAGCACGAGCGAGCGCCCCTGCGCCCGCAGGTCGACGGTCAGGGACGTCGCACGGGCGTGCCGCAGCGTGTTGCGCACCGCCTCCTGCGCGACCCGCCACACCAGCGCCGCATCGGGTACGCCGACGTCCCCGAGGTCGCCGACCCGCAGGTCCACCGCGACCCCCGACGCCGACACCGGCGCGCACAGGTCCTCCAGCGCCGCCGGCAGGGTGGCGGCGTTGAGGTCGGGCGGGTGGATCTCCACCAGCAGCGACCGCAGCGAGCGCAGGGAGCCGCGCAGCGACGAGGCGGCATCCAGGAGCGTCGTACGCGTCGGCCCGGTCTGGTCCCGCGCCAGCGCCGAGAGGGCGAAGGCCGAGCCGGCCAGCTCCTGCACCACGCCGTCGTGCAGGTCCCGCGCGATGCGCCTGCGCTCGGCCTCCGAGGCCGTGGCCGCGCCGCGCAGCAGCCGCTCGCGCTCCGCCGCGGCCCTCGTCACCCGGCGCGTGAGCAGCAGGAGCAGCGCGGTGGCGACGGCCACGAGCAGGGCCAGGGCCCCGAGGGTGATCCGCTGGAAGGGCGCGATCACCTCGGACTGGCGCGCCTCGATGCGGGCGAGGGTGAAGTACGCCTCGAACAGCAGCGGCTCCCCCTCCGGGGTCACCACCTGGGTGTAGACCTCGACCAGCGCCGGACCGCCGCGCTCGTAGCGGTTCTCCGGCTCGGCCAGCGACGACACCTCGGCGTCCGAGCCGCTGTGGGCCAGGATGTCCAGCTCCTCCTCGTCGAGGGCGAAGCGCTCCCCGATCAGGCGGACGTCGTCGGAGTAGACGATCGTGCCGTCGGCCGACCAGATCTTGATGCGGCGCACGTCGCCCACCAGCAGCCGGTCGGTGGCGACCCGGTCGAAGCGGTCCACCGCCCCGGGCCGGCCCTCGGCCAAGCCGGGCGGGATCGCCGGCTCGGCGACCGACCGGGCGAGCAGGCGGGTGGTCGCGCGCGCGTCCGACAGCGCCTCCTCGTGCGCGGCCCGGGAGGCCAGCACGCGGGCGCCGACGACGATCGCCGCCAGCGCCAGGAGCCCGACGACCAGGAAGACGGTCACCGGGCTCCGCAGCGTCGGGCGAGCGGTCATGGGCTGAGTATGCCCAGCACCTCAGAGGCTGAGCCTCGCCACGCAGACGGCGCCGTCGTGGGTGGCGCGGAAGCGGAAGCTGTCCGTCCCGGCGGCGTCGACCGTCCTGCGCTCGACGTCGAAGGAGCCGCTGCGTCCCGCCGTGCGCGAGGCACCCCGGGCGGACACGCTGCCGTTGTGCTTGAGCACCCACGTCCAGGTCTGGCCGACGCGGTTGCTGTCGATCTCGGCCTCGACCTCGAGGCGGCCGTCGTCGGGCTTGGCCTTGATCTTCCAGGAGGCGCCGGCGCTGCACGAGCCGGTGCGGATCGTCTCGTCGTCGCTCCCTCCCGAGGCGAAGGCGCCGGGCGCGGTGAGGGCAGGGCCGGCGGTGGCGAGCAGCGCGGCCGCGGCGAGGGTGGTGGTGAGCTTCAACATGAGGATCTCCTTGGTCGGTGTGACCTCCACCCTCAGGCGCCCCGGGTCGCGTCTGCCATCGTCCGGTGGTACTACGACCATGGTCGCGCGGCTCCACGACGCCCAACACGCCGACACAAGATGTGGTCCCCCACTTCTTCAGCGGCCCTACATATGGTGGTCGACGCAGCTGGTTCGCGGCGCCATCCAGGCGTCGCGAGGCAAGAGGGAACCCGGTGGAAGTCCGGGACTGCCCCGCAGCGGTGAGTGGGAACGACAGCCGTCACACGCACTGGGTCGAGCGATCGACCTGGGAAGCGACGGCCGGTAGGGGTCGACCGGCGAGAGCCGGGAGGCGCGCCCGCGAGTCCGAAGACCTGCCAGCGCACCACACCCGTCGGGTGTGGTGGTCCGACGCCGCGCGGGACGGCTGACGGCAGGTACGACGCTGCGCCCACCCGGCGTACGCCGTGCTCCCCCGTCACCCCTCGCGCGCCCCGGACCGTCCGAGTCCGTCTCGCGAGGAGAGAGAATGACGGTGACCATCCAGCCGGACCGCACTGTGCTGCGCACAGGGATGCAGGTCCGCAAGAGGAACGGCGACGACGAGCCCGTCGACGTCAACAAGATCGTCCGCGCCATCGACCGGTGCAGCGACGACCTGGCCGAGGTCGACCCCATGCGGGTCGCCACCCGCACCATCAGCGGCCTGTACGACGGCGCCACCACCGCCGAGCTCGACAAGCTGTCCATCCAGACCGCGGCCGAAATGATCGGCGAGGAGCCGCAGTACAGCCAGCTGGCCGCCCGGCTGCTGTCGGGCGTCATCGACAAGGAGGTGCGCAACCAGGGCGTCGCGTCCTTCAGCCAGTCGGTGGCCCTGGGTCACGCCGAGGGACTGATCGGCGACGAGACGGCGGCGTTCGTCAAGGACAACGCCCGCAAGCTCGACGTCGCGATCGACCCCGACGCCGACCGCGGCTTCGAGTACTTCGGGCTGCGCACCGTCTACGACCGCTACCTGCTGCGGCACCCGTCGTCGCGCCTGGTCGTGGAGACCCCGCAGTACTTCCTGCTCCGGGTCGCGTGCGGGCTGGCCCAGTCGCCCGCCGAGGCCATCGAGTTCTACCGGCTGATGTCGCGGCTGGCGTACCTGCCGTCGTCGCCGACGCTGTTCAACTCCGGCACCCGGCACACCCAGATGTCCTCGTGCTACCTCGTGGACAGCCCCCGCGACGACCTCGACTCGATCTACTCGCGCTACGCGCAGGTGGCCAAGCTGTCGAAGTTCGCCGGCGGGATCGGGCTGTCCTTCAGCCGGGTGCGCTCGCGCGGGGCGCTGATCCGCGGCACCAACGGGCAGTCCAACGGCATCGTGCCGTTCCTGCGCACCCTCGACGCCTCGGTGGCGGCGGTCAACCAGGGGGGTCGTCGCAAGGGCGCCGCCTGCGTCTACCTCGAGCCGTGGCACCCCGACGTCGAGGAGTTCCTCGAGCTGCGCGACAACACCGGTGAGGACGCGCGCCGGACCCACAACCTCAACCTCGCCCACTGGGTGCCCGACGAGTTCATGCGCAGGGTCGAGGCCGACGAGGTCTGGTCGCTCATCGACCCCGACGCCGCCCCCGAGCTGCCCGACCTGTGGGGCGCGGCGTTCGACGAGGCCTACCGGGCCGCGGAGGCCGAGGGCCGCTACGTGCGGCAGGTGAAGGCGCGCGACCTCTACGCGCGGATGATGCGCACGCTGGCCCAGACCGGCAACGGCTGGATGACGTTCAAGGACGCGGCCAACCGCACCTGCAACCAGACCCGGGACACGCCCGGCGGTCCCGTGGTGCACCTGTCCAACCTGTGCACCGAGATCATCGAAGTCTCCTCCGACGACGAGACCGCCGTGTGCAACCTCGGCTCGGTCAACCTCGCCCGGCACCTGGGCGCCGACCGCACGTCGGTCGACTGGGACGCCCTGCGCGAGACCGTGCGGACGGCGGTGCCGCTGCTCGACCGGGTCATCGACGTCAACTTCTACCCCAGCACCGAGTCGGCGGCCTCCAACCCGCGCTGGCGCCCGGTGGGGCTGGGGCTGATGGGCCTCCAGGACGTGTTCTTCGCGCTCGGCCTGCCCTTCGACTCCGAGGAGGCGCGCGAGCTCTCCACGCGCATCTCCGAGGAGATCTACCTGACGGCGCTCGAGGTGAGCTGCGAGCTCGCCGAGCGGCACGGTCCGCACCCGTCGTACGACGAGACGCGGGCCGCGGCCGGCGTCCTGCAGCCCGACCTGTGGGACGTCACCGGCACCCAGGCCGAGCGGTGGGCGACCCTGCGCGCCCGGATCGCCGAGCACGGGCTGCGCAACTCGCTGCTGATCGCCATCGCCCCGACGGCGACGATCGCCTCGATCGCCGGTTGCTACGAGTGCATCGAGCCGCAGGTGTCCAACCTGTTCAAGCGCGAGACGCTGTCCGGGGAGTTCCTCCAGGTCAACACCGCCCTGGTGCGCGAGCTCAAGGCGCGCGGGCTGTGGACGCCCGAGGTGCGCGAGCAGGTCAAGCGGGCCGAGGGGTCGGTGCAGGGCGTCACCGCGCTCCCCGAGGACGTACGACGTCTCTTCCGCACCGCGTGGGAGCTGCCGCAGCGGGCGCTGATCGACATGGCGGCCGAGCGCTCGGCGTACATCGACCAGAGCCAGTCGCTCAACCTGTTCATCGCGGGCCCGTCCATCGGCAAGCTCAGCTCGATGTACCTCCACGCGTGGAAGGCCGGGCTCAAGACGACCTACTACCTGCGCTCGCGCCCCGCGACGCGCATCCAGCAGACGACGACGTCGGTGCACGAGCCGGCCGCCGTCCCCACCGTCATCGAACCCATCACCGAACCCATCACCGACCCCATCACCGACGAGGAGGCACTCGCCTGCTCCCTCGAGAACCCCGAGAGCTGCGAGGCCTGCCAGTGACCACGACCGACCACTCCACCGCGACCGACACGAGCGCGCCCCGGATGCTCCTCGACCCGGGGATGAACCTCACCCTGCGGCCGATGCGCTACCCGCACTTCTACGACCGCTACCGCGACGCCATCAAGAACACCTGGACCGTCGAGGAGGTCGACCTGCACTCCGACCTCAAGGACCTCCAGCGGCTCAGCGACGCCGAGCGACACCTGGTGTCACGGCTGGTGGCGTTCTTCGCAACCGGCGACACCATCGTGGCCAACAACCTGGTGCTCAACCTCTACCAGCACATCAACTCCCCCGAGGGCCGGCTCTACCTGTCCCGGCAGCTCTTCGAGGAGGCGGTGCACGTGCAGTTCTACCTGACCCTGCTCGACACCTACGTCCCCGACGAGAAGGAGCGGCACGAGGCGTTCGCGGCGGTCGACAACATCCCCTCGATCAAGGCGAAGGCAGACTTCTGCTTCCGCTGGATCGACTCGGTCTTCGACCTCGACGCGCTCGAGACCCGCGAGCACCGCCGCAGGTTCCTGCTCAACCTGATCTGCTTCGCCGCGGTCATCGAGGGGCTGTTCTTCTACGGCGCGTTCGCCTACGTCTACTTCCTGCGCTCGCGGGGGCTCCTCAACGGGCTGGCATCGGGCACCAACTGGGTCTTCCGCGACGAGTCGATGCACATGGCCTTCGCCTTCGACGTGGTCGACACGGTCCGCGAGGAGGAGCCGGAGCTCTTCGACGAGCAGCTCGCCGCCGACGTACGCCAGATGCTCGTCGACGGCGTGGACGCCGAGGCCCAGTTCGCTCAAGACCTCCTCGGCGGCGGGGTCGCCGGCCTCTCGACGACCGACATGCGCTCCTACCTGGAGTACGTCGCCGACCGGCGCATGCAGCGCCTGGGACTCGAGCCGATCTACGGCTCGGCCAACCCGCTCGCCTTCATGGAGCTGCAGGACGTGCAGGAGCTGTCCAACTTCTTCGAGCGCAAGGTCTCCGCCTACCAGGTCGGCGTCTCGGGCTCGGTCGGGTTCGACGAGGACTTCTGACCCGCGGCGTGTCGGACGTGCAGAAGTCCCACCCATCGCCGGCCTCAGGCGGGCTGGGCGAGGGTGGACCCGACTTCGGCACGTCCGACACGCTCACCCAACCGGGCGGGCGTCACTGCAGCGTGAACTCGACCTTCCGGGACTCGACGTCGGCCTTGGTGAGCGTGACCATCACGTCCTCGCCGACCGGCAGCGGCCGGTTCCCGACCACGGTCGCCTCGATGGCCGGCTCCTGGACGGTCACGTCGCCGCGCCGCTCGTCCTTCTCGTCGGTCTCGAGCACGACGGCGGGGAACTCCTCGCCGACCCGGGGCGCGAGCATGGCCGCCTCGACGAGGTTGAGCACCGAGTTCTGGTACTGGTTGGCCCGCCGACCCGACTCGCGCATCGTGTCCGGCAGGTCGCCGAGCCTGGCCAGCACCCAGCCTGGCACCTCCTCGCCGGCGCAGAGCGCGACGCAGATCTCCAGGGCGTAGCGGTCCACCAGCCGTCGCAGCGGGGCGGTGACGTGCGCGTACTCCGAGGCCAGCGCCGAGTGCTGCGGCTGCTCGGGCAGGTCGCCGTTGAAGCCGACGTACCCGCTGCCGCGCAGCAGCCGGGTGCACGCCACGACCATCGCAGCGTGGGCCGGCTGCGAGACGTCGAGGGTGCGGATGAAGTCGGGGTAGAGCTGCTCGGCCGGCCACTCGATGCCCAGGGCCCTCGCCGTACGGTGCAGTCGCTGGACGTCGTGCGGGTCGGCCGGCGGCAGCGTGCGCAGCAGCCCGACGCGGGCGTAGACCATCAGCGAGGCCGCGGCGAAGCCGGTCAGCAGCGAGATCTGCGCGTTCCACGTCTCGACGGGGAGCATCGTGCGGAACTCCAGGCGCCACCGGCCGCCCTCGTCGATGATCTCCTGCTCCGGGAGGGGCAGTGACACCCCGCCGCGAGCCGCCTCGCGGGTCAGCCGCAGCTCGCCGACCTCCTTCAGCAGGGTGAACATCTCGTCGGCCGTGCCGGCGTCGACCTGCTCCTGCAGCGTGGCGTAGTCGAGCTTGGCCCGCGAGCGGACCCGGGCACGCTCCACGTCGACGTCGGTGCCCTCTCCGGTCGCGTCGACCTGGATCGTCCACACCAGCGCGGGCCGCACCTGGTCGGGCAGCAGCGAGCCGGCGTCCTCGGAGATCACCGGCGGGTGGAGCGGGATCTTGGAGTCCGCGCCGTACAGCGTCTCGCCGCGTCGGTGGGCCTCCTCGTCGACCGCGTCGCCCGGCGTGATGAAGGCCGTGAGGTCCGCGATCGCGTAGTGCACGACGTACCCGTCGCCGGCGCGCTCGATGTGCATCGCCTGGTCGAGGTCGCGTGCCGAGGCCGGGTCGATGGTCACGAACGGGATGTCGGTGAGGTCCTTGTCCGGCAGTCGCGGCGCGGCCGCGGCCTCGGCGGCCGCCCGCTCGACCGCCTCCGGGAAGTCCGGTGTCACCTTCATCTCCGCCTGGATGGCGGCGATCCCCGCACGCAGCGTCTCGGCCGAGACGGTGTCGTCGCCGGTGCGGACTGAGATGACGCGGTTGCTGGGCATGCCCAGCACCCTAGCCAAGGGCGGGCGTGGCGAGCCCCTACTCTTGCCCGCGTGCTGATCCTGTTGCCGCCGAGCGAGGGCAAGACCGCTCCCCGACGCGGCAAGCCGCTCGACCTGTCGACCCTGGGCTCACCGGTGCTCACCCCGACCCGCGAGCGCGTCGTCGACGCGGTCATCGCCCTCGCCGCACGCCCCGACGCGGCCGAGGTCCTGGGCCTCGGCGGCACCCAGGGCGACCTCGTCGACCTCGACGCCCGGTTGCGGACGTCCCCGACCACGCGCGCCGACCGCGTCTACACCGGCGTCCTGTACGACGCCCTGGGCCTCGACTCGCTGTCCACCGCCGCCCGGCGCCGCGCCACCAGCCGGGTGGCCATCACGTCGTCGGTCTTCGGGCTGGTCCGCCCCGGCGACCGCATCCCGTCCTACCGGCTCTCCGGCGACGTCACCCTGCCCGGTCTCGGGCCGGTCGCCGGGCTGTGGCGCGAGGTGCTGGGCGAGGCGGTCGAGGAGGCGCTCGGCACCGGGCTGCTCGTCGACCTGCGCTCCACCATGTACGCCGCGTTCTGGCGGCCCCCGGTCGAGCTCGCGCCCCGGGTGGCGACCGTCCGGGTGCTGCACGAGTCCGCGGGCATGCGCAAGGTGGTGAGCCACTTCAACAAGGCGACCAAGGGCCGCATCGTGCGGGCCCTGCTGGAGGACGGCGGCAACCCGCGTACGCCGGCCGCGCTGGCCCGGCTGCTGACCGACCTCGGCTGGACCGTGGAGGTCGGCGCGCCGACCTCCCGCGGGACCCAGCTCGACGTGGTCGTCAGCGAGGTCTGAGCCTCAGAGGCCTGACTCCGAGGTGCGGACCAGGATCCGCTGGCACTCCTCGCACCGCACGACCTCGTCGGCCGGCGCCTTGCGGATCTGGCCCAGCTCGGCGGCGTCGATGGTGATGTTGCAGCCGCCGCACTGTCGGGCCCGCAGCTCGGCGGCGCCGATCCCGCTCTTGGCCCGCAGCCGCTCGTAGAGGGCCATCAGGTCCTCGGGGATCCCCTCGGTGGCCGGGGCACGCTCCGCCTCGGTGGCGCTGATCTGCTCGTCGATCTCGGCCCACCGCGTGTCGCGGACGGCGGCCAGCTCGGCCACCTGCGCGTCGGTCTCGGCGAGCTGGGCGGCCAGCCGGTCGTGGGTGGCCTGCGCCTCCTCGAGCCGCTCCATGATCTCGAGCTCGGCGTCCTCCAGGGTGCTGACCCGGCGCTCGAGCGAGGCCAGCTCGTGCTGCATCCGCTCGAGGTCCTTGGGGTTGGTGATCGCGCCGGAGTCCATCCGCTCGCGGTCGCGGACGCGGCGGGCCTTGACCTGCTCCACGTCGGCGTCGGCCTTGCGCTGCTCGGCGCTGAGGTCGTCCACCACGATCCGGGCGTCGCGCAGCCGGTCGTCGACGTCGCCCCGGCCGGTCTCCAGCTCCGCGATCCGGGCGATCTCGGGCAGGGCGCGCCGCTGGTGGCGCAGCTGGTCGAGTCGCGCGTCGACCTTCTGGAGGTCGAGCAGCTTCAACTGTGCGTGCGGGTCGGCTTTCAACGCTCTCCTCGGGTGGGGCTCTACGGGGTCGTGCTGCGCTCGACCGGGGGACGGTCGACCCTGAAGCTCCAGGGGTCGGTGCACCGGGTGCTGACGCGGGCCTCGACCCTATCGCCCATCGCGTCGGCGAGGCGGTCCCGGACCACGGGCAGCCAGGTCCACTCGGCCGCCCAGTGGGCCACGTCGACCAGCGCCGGGCCGTCGTGCTCGCGGAACTCCCCCGCGCGGTGGTGCCGCAGGTCGCTGGTGAGGTAGACGTCGACGTCCGACCCGACCAGCCCGTCGAGCAGGAAGTCGCCCGCTCCCCCGCACACCGCCACGCGCCGCACGGGCCGGTCCGGGTCGCCGGACACGCGTACGCCGTGGGCGGTGGCCGGCAGGACGGCGGCGACGTGCTCGGCGAAGGCCCGCAGCGTGGTCGGCGCCACCGTGCCCACCCGGCCGGTGCCGGTGGCGTCCGAGCCCGGCGCCGCGACGATCGGCGCCAGGTCGCCGAGCCCGAGCGCCAGGCCGAGCGACTCCGAGACCCCGGCGACGGCCTGGTCGGCGTTGGTGTGGGCCCCGAGCAGCGCGCACCCGCCGGTCAGGAGGGTGTGCAGCGTGCGCCCCTTGGGCGTCGTGGCCGCCACGCCGTGCACGCCGCTGAGGAACAACGGGTGGTGGGTCACCAGCAGGTCGGCGCCCCACTCGACGGCCTCGAGCGCCACCTCCGGCGACGGGTCCACGGCGAACAGCACGCGTCGTACGACGTCGGCCGGGTCGCCGGCCACGAGCCCCACCGCGTCCCAGGAGTCGGCAGTGTCCGGTGGGTACCAGCCGTGGAGCAGGTCGACGACCTCGGCGAGCGTGGGAGCCGTGGGGGCGGACATGCGGGCAGGCTAGCGCCCGGCTCAGTTGACCTGGCGGTCCCGTCCCTCCCAGTAGGGCTGGCGCAGCTTGAACTTCTGCAGCTTGCCGGTGGCCGTGCGGGCGAGCACCTCGCGGAACTCGATCGAGGTCGGGGCCTTGTAGCCGGCCGCCTTGTCCTTGCACCAGGCGATCAGCTCGGCCTCGGTCACCTCGGAGCCCTCGGCGAGCACGACGAGGGCCTTGATGGTCTCGCCCCACTTCTCGCTCGGCACCCCGATGACGGCGACCTCGGCGACCGCCGGGTGGGAGAACAGCACGTCCTCGACCTCGATGGAGGACACGTTCTCCCCGCCGGTGATGATCACGTCCTTCTTGCGGTCGCTGATCGTGAGGTAGCCGTCGTCGCCGATCACACCGCCGTCGCCGGTGTGGAACCACCCGCCGTCGAGGGCGCGCGCGGACTCCTCCGGCTGCTCCCAGTAGCCCTCCAGCACCACGTTGGAGCGCGCCAGCACCTCGCCGTTCTCGTCGGTCCGCAGCCGTACGCCGAGCGCCGGGGCACCGGCGCGCGTCAGGCGGGTCGCGCGCTCCTCGGCCGACAGGTCGTCCCACTCCGCACGGGTGCGGTTGAAGGTCAGCAGCGGCGAGGTCTCGGTGAGACCGTAGATCTGGACGAACTCCCAGCCCAGCTCCTCCTCGACCCGCACGACCGTCTTCGTCGGCGGCGGGGCACCGGCCATGATGATCCGCACCTTGTCGCGCCCCGGGATCTCGCCCTCCCAGGTCTGCGCCGCCTCCAGCACGGCCGCGGCGACCGCGGGGGCCGCGCACATCACGGTGACGCCGTGGTCGCGGACCCGGCGCAGGATCTCGGCCCCGTCGACCTTGCGCAGCACGACCTGGGGCACGCCCAGCCCGGTCATCGCGAACGGCATCCCCCACCCGTTGGCGTGGAACATCGGCAGCGTGTGCAGGTAGACGTCGCGGTCGGTGACCGCCGCGTGCATCGCGAAGGTGACCGCGTTGACCCAGATGTTGCGGTGCGTGATCTGCACGCCCTTGGGGCGCGCCGTGGTGCCGGAGGTGTAGTTGATGCAGGCGGTCGCGGACTCGTCCGGCTCCCAGGCCCGGGGCTCGACGCCCTCGTCGGCGAACATGTCGCCGTCCTCGCCGAGGACGAAGCGGTGCTCGGCGGTGACGCCGGCCAGCTCCGCGTCGAGCTCGGGGTCGACGTACAGCACGCGGGCACCGGAGTGCTCGACGATGTAGGACACCTCGTCGGGGCGGAGCCGGAAGTTGACCGGCACGAGCACCCGGCCGGAGCCGGCGACGCCGAAGAAGGACGCGAGCAGGCGGGCCGAGTTGTGCGACACCACGGCGACGCGGTCGCCGACCTCGAGGCCGAGCTGGTCGAGCCTGGCGGCCTGCCGCCGGGCCAGGGCGTCGAGCTCCGCGTACGTCAGGTTCCCCAGGGAGGCAGCCGGCTGGTCGGGCTCGTCGACGACGCCGACGCGCTCGCCGTACACGGTCCGGGCGCGGTCGATGAAGTCCGTGACGCTGAACGGGACGAACATGTCTCTCCTCTTCGTCGCACTGCAGGCGGTGACCGGCCGGAGGACACCGGCACGATCCACACTGTGGCACGCGTCACCCGGGGGTCGCGAGGGAGCACTCGCCGACGAGCGACGGACGGCCTCGTCGGCGCGACGAGCGGCCGCCGGGCGATCGGCGCGGGCGAGGCGGGCGAGGCGGACGTGGAGGAGAGATGGTGCGTCGGGACGGTTTCGAACCGCCGACCGCTCGGGTGTAAACCGAGTGCTCTACCGCTGAGCTACCGACGCGTGTCCGACCACCCTATGAAATGAGTTGAACCGCTGGCGTCTCGGGTCACCAGCGGTTCAACGAGTCCCACAGTACGAGGGGTCCCCAAACGGGTTCCACGGTTTCCGCGGATCGGACGGAAATTCCCCCGATTCGTCTAGACCACCGCTCCGGACACCCGGTGGGAACACCGCCCTAGGCGACCGCGCTGCGGAGCTGCTCGAGGTGCTGGTCGAGGTCCCGGCTCTCGGCGTTGGCGTTGTGCACCGCCCACCGCAGCACGCCGTCGCGGTCCACGACGTACGACGACCGGTACGGCGCTCCCTTGGCCGCGTCGAACACGTCGAAGGCCCGGGTGACCTCCCCGTGCGGCCAGAAGTCGGACAGCAGCGGGAAGTTGAGCCCCTCGGCGTCGGCGAAGGCGCGCAGCGCGTAGACCGGGTCGCACGAGATGCCCAGCACCTCGGTGTCGAAGGTCATGAACTCGTCGAGCCGGTCCCGGATCATCGACATCTCGCCGGTGCAGACCCCGGAGAACGCGAACGGGTAGAACAGCAGCAGCACGGCCTTGACGCCGCGGTAGGAGCTGAGGGTCACGTCCTGGCCAAACTGGTCGCGCAGGGTGAAGTCGGGCGCCGGGGCGCCCAGGGTCAGGCCGGTCACGACGTCTCCTCGTCCCAGTGCGCGAGGTCCTTCTTGAGGATCTTGCCGGTCGCGTTGCGCGGCAGCTCGTCGAGGAAAACGATCTCGCGCGGCACCTTGTAGCGGGCCAGGTGGTTCTTCACGTGTTCCTTCAGCTCGTCCTCGGTGACCTCGGAGCGACGGGCGACGAACGCCCGCAACCGCATGCCGTAGTCGTCGTCGTCCACCCCGACCGCGGCCGCCTCGGCCACCGCCTCGTGGCCGACGAGGCAGTCCTCGACCTCCTTGGGGAACACATTCTCCCCGCCGGAGACGATCATCTCGTCGTCACGCCCGTCGACGTACAGCCGCCCGTCGCCGCCGAACCGTCCGACGTCGCCGGTGGCCATCAGCCCGTCGACCATGTCCTTGCTGCCACCGCCGGTGTAGCCCTCGAAGAGCAGGTTGTTGCCCACGAAGATCCGTCCCGTGCGGCCCTGCGGGACCTCGCGGCCGTCCTCGTCGAGGATGCGCACGACCGTCCCGTACGGCGGGTGGCCGGCCGACGAGGGCGACTCACGCAGGTCGCGGGGCGTCGCGATGGACGCGTAGGCCACCTCGGTGGAGCCGTAGATGTTGTAGAGGTTGTCCCCGAAGTGGTCCATCCACGAGGTCGCCAGGGTGCCGGGCAGCGCCGAGCCCGAGGCGGCCACGACCTCCAGGCCGGGCAGCGAGTAGCGCGCGAGCACCTCCTCGTCGAGGGCCAGGATGCGCTGCAGCATCACCGGGATCACGACCATGGACTGGCACCGGTGCTCCTCGACGGTGCGCAGCGCGGTCTCGGGGTCGAACTTGCGGTGCAGCACGACCGTCGAGCCCAGCAGCATCGCCAGGGCGAGGTGTGCGAAGCCCCAGGTGTGGAAGAGCGGGGCGGCGATGTGGGTGCGCCATCCGTGGCGCAACGGCATCCGCGACAGCATCGAGACCGCGGCGTCGATGCCGGCCTCGTTGCGCGGCGCGCCCTTGGGGGTCCCGGTGGTGCCGCTGGTCAGGATCACGATCCGCGCGTGCCGACCCGGCGGCGCGAGCTCGGAGTCGTCGTGGCCCTCGATCAGGGACTCGATGGTCGTGCCCCGGTCCGTGTCCGCCCACGCGATGAGGCGCTTCTCCACGTGCGCCGTGGACAGCAGCCGGGTGAACTCCTCGTCGTGGATCACCACGGCCGGCTGCTCGCGCTCGAGCACGTCCACGAGCTGCGGGCCGGCGAAGGCGGTGTTGAGGTAGAGCAGGTCGGCGCCGAGCTTGGCCACCGCCACCGACGCGTCGACGAAGCCGCGGTGGTTGCGGCACATGACGGCGACCGAGTCACCCTCGCCGACGCCCAGCTCCGCCAGGCCGCGAGCCAGCGCGTTGCTGCGCCGGTGCATCTCGCCGAAGGTCAGCTCCCCCAGCTCGTCCACCAGTCCGACCCGGTCGGGCTCGCGCACCGCCAGGGAGGCGAAGCCACCGGCGGGACCGGTCCCCCAGCGCGCGATGGTGCGACCGAGCGCGACCAGGGTGCGCGGGCCGTACGGACGGATCACCCCCGCGCCGCCCAGCACCCGCAGGGTCGTGGCCGCGCCGGAGGCGTGCGCGCGCAGTGAGTTCACGAACGTCGTTCCTCGCGTGAGTGGTGATCCGGGTGGCGTGACGCGTGGCAGGGGGGCCGCCGGGTCATCAGGCAGGAGTCTTGGGGGCAACCAGCCGACTCGCCTGCCACTCCGCGCTGACCGCGGCCGTCGTCGTCTGCGAGAGGCCAGCGATCGGGGCGGCCTCCGCGATGTCGGCGGCGTCCACGCTCTGGGGTCGTCCCACCTTCGGCGTCAGGAGCCAGATCGCTCCGCCGCCCACCAGGTCCGTCAGCGCGTCGACCAGTCCGTCGACGAGGTCGCCGTCGTCGCGGCGCCACCACAGGATCACCGTGTCGACCACGTTGCCGTAGTCGCCGTCGACCATGTCTGCGTCGATGGTGTCCTCGATCGAGACCCTGAGCTCGTCGTCGACGTCGTTGTCCCAGCCGAGTTCCTGGATGACCATGCCGGGCACGATGCCCAGTCGCTCTGCGGCACCTGTTGCCGGGGCGGCTCCGCCACCCACCGTCGAGCTCACGCCACGCCTCCGTTCGTCATGTGGTCCGCACCTGAGTGCGGAAGTGGGTGGTAGTCCATCGGAGTTGTCGCCGAGTCGCAACCCTGTCCCGCTGAACGGGCGTCCTCGTCCGCTCCCCGAGCGTACTCATGGGTAGATTTCGTCGGCTGGCCGTGCGTGACACGATGCACAGGTGAGTGATGAGTCCAAGACCACCGAGACCCCCTCGTCCGCCGCGCAGCCGCGCGTCGTGATCCACGAGGGACTGCCCACGCAGCTGCCCGACATCGACCCCGACGAGACCCTCGAGTGGCTCGACTCGTTCGACGCGATGCTCGACGACAAGGGCCGCGAGCGCGCGCGCTACGTGATGCTGCGACTGCTGGAGCGGGCCCGCGAGAAGCAGGTCGGCGTCCCGGCGCTGCGCAGCACCGACTACATCAACACGATCCCGCCGGAGCGCGAGCCCTGGTTCCCGGGTGACGAGGACATCGAGCGCCGCATCCGCGCCTTCATCCGGTGGAACGCCGCGGTCATGGTCTCCAGCGCCAACCGCAAGGGCCTCGAGGTCGGCGGTCACATCGCGACCTACCAGTCCTCGGCCAGCCTCTACGAGGTCGGCTTCAACCACTTCTTCCGCGGCAAGGACCACGAGGGCGGCGGCGACCAGCTCTACATCCAGGGCCACGGCTCCCCCGGCATCTACTCGCGAGCCTTCCTCGAGGGCCGCCTGACCGAGGAGCAGCTCTACCGCTTCCGCCAGGAGGTCCAGCACGGTGCCGGCGCCGGCCTCCCGTCGTACCCCCACCCCCGGCTCATGCCGGACTTCTGGGAGTTCCCGACGGTGTCGATGGGCCTCACGGCCATCAACTCGATCTACCAGGCGCGCTTCAACCGCTACATGCACAACCGCAAGATCAAGGACACCTCGCAGCAGCGGGTGTGGGCCTTCATGGGTGACGGCGAGATGGCCGAGCCCGAGTCGCTCGGCGCGATCCGCATCGCCGCCCGCGAGGAGCTCGACAACCTCACCTGGGTCATCAACTGCAACCTCCAGCAGCTCGACGGCCCGGTGACCGGCAACGGCAAGATCATCCAGGAGCTCGAGGCCAACTTCCGCGGCGCCGGCTGGAACGTCGTCAAGGTCATCTGGGGCCGCGAGTGGGACGCCCTGCTCGCCAAGGACGTCGACGGTGCGCTGGTCAACCGGATGAACACCACGCCCGACGGACAGTTCCAGACCTACTCCACCGAGGACGGCGGCTTCATCCGCGACGACTTCTTCGGCCACGACCCGCGCCTGCGCAAGATGGTCGAGCACATGAGCGACTCGCAGATCGAGAAGCTGCCGCGCGGCGGCCACGACTACCGCAAGGTGTACGCCGCGTTCGACGCCGCGAGCAAGCACGTCGGGCAGCCGACCGTGATCCTGGCGCACACCATCAAGGGCTGGACGATCGACGCCCTCGAGGGCAAGAACGCCACCCACCAGATGAAGAAGCTGACCCCCGCGGACCTCAAGAAGTTCCGCGACCGGCTCTACCTCCCCATCAGCGACCGCGACCTCGAGGACTCCTACGAGAAGACCGGCGGTGCGCCGTTCTTCCACCCCGGCAAGGACTCGCCCGAGATCGAGTACATGATGGAGCGCCGCAAGCAGCTCGGCGGCTCGGTGCCGCGCCGCGTGGTGCGGGCCAGCTCGCTCAAGCTCCCCGGCGACGAGGTCTACTCCGAGCTCAAGCAGGGCTCGGGCAAGAACAAGATCGCCACGACGATGGCCGTCGTCCGGCTGCTGCGCGACTGGATGAAGAACCCCGACATCGGCGACCGGCTCGTCCCCATCGCGCCCGACGAGTACCGCACGTTCGGCATGGACTCGATGTTCCCGAGCGCCAAGGTCTACAACCCGGGCGGCCAGCAGTACGACCCCGTCGACCGCAAGCTGCTGCTCTCCTACAAGGAGTCCGTGCAGGGCCAGATGCTGCACGAGGGCATCTCCGAGGCCGGCGCCATGGCGTCGGCGACGGCGGCCGGCTCGGCGTACTCCACGCACGGCGAGCACATGATCCCGTTCTACATCTTCTACTCGATGTTCGGATTCCAGCGCACGGGCGACTCGATCTGGGCGATGGCCGACCAGCTGGCCCGCGGCTTCCTCATCGGCGCCACCGCCGGTCGCACCACGCTGACCGGCGAGGGCCTCCAGCACGCCGACGGCCACTCGCCGCTGCTCGCGGCGACCAACCCCGCGGTCGTGCACTACGACCCGGCGTTCGCCTACGAGGTCAGCCACGTCATGCAGTCGGGCCTCGAGCGCATGTACGGCGCCGACGCCGAGAACGTGATCTTCTACATCACCGTCTACAACGAGCCCGTCAGCCAGCCGGCCGAGCCGGAGGACGTCGACGTCGAGGGCATCCTCAAGGGCATCCACCACGTCAGCACGGCCGAGGGCGAGGGCCCCCGGGTCCAGCTGCTCGCCTCCGGCGTCGGCTACCCCTGGGTCGCGGACGCGGCCAGGATCCTGGCCGAGGAGTGGGGCGTGCAGGCCGACACCTGGTCGGTCACCTCGTGGAACGAGCTGGCTCGTGACGCCGTCGCCGCCGAGGAGCACAACCTGCTCCACGCCGGCGAGGAGAAGCGCACGCCGTACGTCGCCGACAAGCTCGCCGGCGTCCAGGGCCCGGTCATCGCGGTGTCGGACTACATGCGCGCCGTGCCGCTCCAGATCGCCCGCTGGGTGCCCGGTGACTACCGGGTGCTCGGTGCCGACGGGTTCGGCTTCGCCGACACCCGCCCGGCGGCCCGGCGCTTCTTCCACATCGACGCCCAGAGCGTCGTCGTGCAGGCGCTCCAGGCCCTCGCCGACGCCGGCGAGATCTCCGTCGACAAGGTGGTCGAGGCGGCCGCGAAGTACCGCATCGACGACCCGACCGCGGTCCGGGACGTCAAGCAGGAGGGCGGCGACGCCTGAGGGACGAAGGCGTTGACGCCCTGTCGGTGGTCGAGCGAGCGGCATGACCGAGCTCGCGAGGTCACGACCCGCGTGTCGAGGCCTGGCGGCGACGCCTGAGACCGGTCAGGCGCCGGTGCCCGCCCTCGGGTCGAGGGTGTGCACCGGCGCGACCGGTGCGTCACCGGCCTCGGCCTGCAGCGGCATGAGCTCCGGGCCGTGCTCCAGCAGCTCTCGCCAGCGCTCGCGCTCGTAGACGGCGGGCTCGGTGGCCCGGATGAAGTCGTTGACGATCTTCACGAACCGCTGCGGGTGGTCCTTGTGCGGGAAGTGGCCGGCGTTCGGGATGATCTCGACCCGGGCACCGGGCGCCAGCTTCGCGGCGTTGCCGGCGTGCCGTACGGGGATCACCTGGTCGTTGCGGCCCCACACCACGCACATCGGCATGGCCTCGGTGAGGTAGGCCCGGTCCGTCATGGTCACGATCTGGCCGCGCCAGTCGACGACCGCGCGCACCACGTGCCGGATGGCCGATCGCGTGCGGGGGTCCTTGAACGAGTCGTAGATCTCGGCCATCTCGCCCAGGTCCCGCGTGGCCCGGATGCCCGTGGCGGCCAGGAGCCGCATCCCCGTGGTGCCCACGTGCCGGACGCCGGGCAGGGTGAGCAGGCCCATCGCCTGGTGGAAGCCGGGGGTGGTGATCGCGCGGATCGCGGGCGTCACCTCGGGACCGAGGCCGCCCGAGGCGACCAGGATGACCCGTTGGGTGCGCTCGGGGAACTGGTAGGCGAACTGCATCGCCACGCCACCGCCGAAGCTGTGGCCGACCACGCTCACCTGGTCGATGCCGAGCACCGTCAGCAGGTCCCGCATGCCGTTGGCGTAGCCGCCGACGCTGTAGTCGGCACGCGGCTTGTCCGACTCGCCGTGCCCGAGCAGGTCTGGGGCGATCACGGTGTAGCGCCGGGCGAGCGAGTCGATCACCGGCGCCCACGTGGTGTGGTCGCAGCCCAGGCCGTGGAGCAGGAGCAGGGCGGGGCCGGAGCCCGCGACGACGTACGCACGCCGATGCCCGTGGATCGTCACGTGCTGGACCTGTCGCCGGACAGGTGCTCCGCTGGCGCTCACCGGACCTCCTGGGGTGGTGGTGCTGCCTCGTCGGTCAAAGGGCGATTCAAGCAGAACCGGTTCCTGTCAAGGGCCGTTGGTCCCATCCTGCGGGGGTTTTGCCCCGATTGAACCCCAATTCGTTATCTCCCCGGCGCCGGGAGCGGGCCCAGGACGAGCACTGCGCGACGGCTGGGACCGGTGTGACTAGCCTTTCGTCCATGGGCCGGGCGGAGCAGGAGAAGCGGGACCGCATCTCGGCTGCCCTCCAGCGCGCCACAGGCAGCCTGAGCACGGCCGCGACCGGGGCGATGGCGACCCGGATGTCCTGGTGGGACGACCTGGGCGCCGAGGAACGGTCCTGGGTGGGAGTGATCGTCCAGGCCGGCGTCAAGGGTTTCGTCGACTGGTACTTCGACACCGGCGGCGGCATGACCGCTCCCCTGTCCGCCTCGGTCTTCGGCGCCGCCCCGCGTGAGCTTACGGGCGCGATCACCCTGCAGCAGACCGTCGACCTGGTCCGTCTCACGATCGAGGTCGTCGAGGCCAACATCGACGACATCCTCGATCCCGAGGACGCTCCGTCGGTCCACGAGGCGGTGCTGCGCTACGCCCGCGAGGTCGCCTTCGCCACCGCCGAGGTCTACGCCCGGGCCGCCGAGGTGCGGGGGGCCTGGGACGCCCGCCTCGAGGCACTGGTCGTCGACGCGGTCCTCCGCTCCGAGGCCGACGAGACGGTCCTCTCCCGCGCCAGCGCCCTCGGCTGGGGCGCCCGGGGCGACGTGGCCGTCGTGCTGGGCCGGATCCCCGCCCAGCGCACGGAGACCGACGTCTTCGAGGAGGTACGCCGCACGGCCCTCGGCTGCGGCATGGACGCCCTGTGCGCCACCCAGGGTGAGCGCCTCGTGGTGATCCTCGGCGGGGTGGATGATCCCCACAAGTCGGCGCTGCGGATCGTCGACCACTTCGGCGAGGGTCCCGTCGTCGTGGGCCCCGCGGCCCCGGACCTTTCGCACGCCCACGCGTCGGCCCGTGCGGCGCTCTCGGCCCACCGCTCGGCGACGGGGTGGCCGCAGGCCCCCCGCCCGGTCCGCAGCGGCGAGCTGCTCCCCGAGCGCGCCCTCGCCGGCGACGGCCACGCCCGCCGCAGCCTCGTCGACGACGTCTACCTGCCGCTCCTGAGCGGTCGCGGGACCCTGATCGAGACGCTCTCGGCGTACTTCCTGCACGGGGGGTCCATCGAGGCCACCGCGCGCACCCTGTTCGTGCACCCCAACACCGTGCGTTACCGGCTCAAGCAGGCGGGCGAGGTCACCGGCCTCGACCCCACCCGACCCCGTGACGCGTTCACGATCCAGATCGCCCTCGTCCTGGGCCGGCAGTCCGGCCGCGAGTGACCGCCGACGTTCTTTTGTAGGGATCCCACAAAGAATCGGGTCCTCTTTTCGTGCTCGTCGACCCGGCGCGTCGGGGGCTCGACACGCGAGTCTTGACCTGTGCTCGTCATCGTCGCTCCCGGCCAAGGTGCCCAGACCCCAGGATTCCTCGAGCCCTGGCTCGAGGACCCGACATTCGCCAGCCGGTTCGACTGGCTCTCCACCGTGGCGGGCCTCGACCTCGCCCACTACGGCACCCAGGCGGACGCCGAGACCATCCGGCGTACCGAGATCGCCCAGCCCCTGCTGGTCGCGACCGGCCTGATCGCCGCCCTCGACCTCTTCCCGCACCCCAGCGATGCCTTCCAGCGGGTGGGAGCGGTCGCCGGCCACAGCGTCGGCGAGATCGCGGCCGCCGCCGGCGCCCGGGTCATCACCGCCGAGCAGGCCATGGTCCTGGTCCGCGAGCGTGGCAAGGCCATGGCGGCCGCCGCCGCGCAGACCCCGACCGGCATGACGGCCGTCCTCGGGGGCGACCGCGAGGACGTTCTCGCGTCGCTGGCCCAGCACGGCCTGACCCCCGCCAACGACAACGGCCCCGGCCAGATCGTGGCCGCCGGCACCATGGACCAGCTGGCCGCCCTGGCCGACGCCCCGCCGGCCAAGGCCCGCCTCATCCCGCTCAGCGTGGCCGGTGCGTTCCACACCACCCACATGGAGCCGGCCGTGGGGCACCTCGCCTCGCTGGCCCGCTCCGTCTCCACCCACGACCCGCGCACCGCGGTGATCTCCAACCGCGACGGCCAGGTCGTCCACGACGGCCGCGAGGTGCTGGCCCGGATGGTGGGACAGATCGCCGCCCCCGTCCGCTGGGACCTGTGCATGGACGCGATGCTCGACCTCGGCGTGACCGGCATCCTGGAGATGCCGCCGGCCGGCACCCTCACGGGCATCGCGAAGCGCGCGATGAAGGGCGTGGACACCTTCGCCCTCAAGACCCCCGACCAGCTCGACGCCGCTCGGGCGTTCGTCGACAAGCACGGCGAGCAGTCGGTCATCGAGACCACCCCCACGTGGCGGATGGTCGTCTCCCCCGGCAAGGGCACCTTCCACCGCTCCGCGGAGGCGGCCGACGCCGACGTCCTGCCCCCCGGCTGCACCATCGGCGAGGTCGCCAGCACCCGCGACCGGACGACGGTCACCGCGCTGCACGGCGGCCAGGTGGTCGAGTGGCTCGTCGAGGACGGCGACATCGTCTCCCCCGGCCAGCCGCTGGTACGCCTGCACCCGCAGGGCGGGGCCGCGTGATGGGGACGCCCCTCAGCGCGAGCACCGGTGCACCGCACGCGGCGATCCTCGGCGTCGGGGCCTACCGGCCCGTCCGGGTCGTGCCCAACGCCGACGTCGTCGACGCGATCGACTCCAGCGACGAGTGGATCCAGCAGCGCTCCGGGATCAAGACCCGCCGCTGGGCAGGTCCCGAGGAGTCGGTCCAGATGATGTCCGTCGAGGCGTCCCGGATCGCGCTCGAGCGGGCCGGCCTCGACGCCGGCCAGATCGACTGCGTGGTCGTCGCCACGGTCAGCCACCTGCTCCAGACGCCTGCCGTCGCCACCGCGATCGCGCACGAGCTCGGCACGGACGCTGCCGCCTTCGACATCTCCGCGGCCTGCTCGGGGTTCTGCCACGGCATCTCGATGGCCTCCGACTTCGTCCGCGCCGGCAGCGCCCAGCACGTCCTGGTCATCGGTGTCGAGCGCCTCACCGACATCCTCGACCTCACCGACCGCGGCACGGCCTTCATCTTCGCCGACGGCGCCGGGGCGGCGGTCGTCGGACCCAGTGACACCCCGGGCATCGGCCCTGTCGTCTGGGGTTCCGACGGCGAGCAGTTCGACCTCATCCGGCAGCGCGAGGACTGGCGAGACGTCGTCGGCAGTCCCGAGCGGCCCGGCAGCGGTGTCATGCCGCACCTGGTGATGCAGGGCAACCCGGTGTTCCGGTGGGCGTCCTTCGCGATGGCCAAGATCGGCCAGCAGGCCATCGACCGCGCCGGCATCACCCTCGACGACCTCGACGTCTTCGTCCCTCACCAGGCCAACATGCGCATCATCGACGCGATGGCGCGCTCCATGAAGCTGCCGTCGCACGTCCGCATCGCCCGCGACGTCGCCGACCAGGGCAACACGTCCGCCGCCTCGGTGCCGCTCGCGCTCGAGCGGATGATCGCCGAGGGGGACGCCCGCTCGGGCGACACCGCCCTGCTGATCGCCTTCGGCGCCGGGCTGTCGTACGCCGCCCAGGTGGTCACGGTCCCCTGACCGGCCCGCCCCAGATTTCCCGTTTCACCACCACCGCAGTACGCATCAGGAAAGGAAGGCCCCCCATGGCCACCACCGAAGAGATCCGCGCCGACCTCGCCGAGATCGTCAACGAGGTCGCCGGCATCGACGCCGACGACGTCCAGCTCGACAAGTCGTTCGTCGACGACCTGGACGTCGACTCGCTCTCGATGGTCGAGGTCGTCGTGGCGGCCGAGGAGAAGTTCGGCGTCACGATCCCCGACGACGAGGTCAAGAACCTCAAGACCGTCGGCGACGCCGTCGCCTTCATCGAGCGCGCCCAGGGCTGACGTCGTCTGGTGGCCGGGCCTCGCCCGGCCACCGGCCGTCGCCCGCACCACCCTCCTCGAGAAACGGAAGACCCCATGAGCTCGACCCGCGTAGTGGTCACCGGACTGGGCACCACCTCCCCCGTCGGCGGTGACGTCACCTCGACCTGGCAGGCCCTGCTGGCCGGCACGTCCGGCATCCGCCCCCTCACCGACGACTGGGTCGAGCAGCTCCCCGTCAAGATCGGCGGCCGGGTGGCCGTCGAGCCGTCCGAGGTCCTCGACCGGGTCAAGGCCCGCCGCCTCGACCGCTCCAGCCAGTTCGCGATGGTCGCGGCCGACCAGGCGTGGGCCGACGCCGGCCTGGAGGACTCTGGCCTGGACCCCGAGCGCCTCGCCGTCGCGCTGGCCTCCGGCATCGGCGGCGTGACCACGCTGCTCGCCAACTACGACATCCTGCTCGAGAAGGGCGCCCGACGGGTCTCCCCGCTCGCCGTCCCCATGCTCATGCCCAACGCCCCGGCGGCCAACGTGAGCCTCAAGTACGGCGCCCGCGCGGCCGTGCACGCCCCCACCTCCGCCTGCGCCTCGGGCAACGAGGCCATCGCCATGGCCATCGACCTGATCCGCCTGGGCCGCGCCGACGTGGTGCTGGCCGGCGGCACCGAGGCCGCGATCCACCCCCTGCCCATGGCCGCGTTCGCCAACATGATGGCGCTGTCCAAGAACGAGGGCGACCCCACCACCGTCTCCCGCCCGTGGGACGTGGCCCGCGACGGCTTCGTGCTCGGCGAGGGCGGCTCGGTGCTGGTCCTCGAGTCCGAGGAGCACGCCAAGGCCCGCGGCGCGAAGATCTACGCCTACGCGCTCGGTGCCGGCATCAGCAACGACGCCCACGACATCGCCCAGCCCGACCCCGAGGGTCGCGGCGGCACCCGCGCCATCAAGATGGCGATGCGGGAGGGCGACGTAGACCCGGCCAGCGTCGTGCACGTCAACGCGCACGCCACCTCGACCCCCAAGGGCGACATCGCCGAGGGGCTCATGCTGCACGCGGTGCTCGGTGAGCACGTCGACCGCTGCGTCGTCACGAGCACCAAGTCGATGACCGGTCACCTCCTCGGCGGTGCCGGCGCGCTGGAGGCCGTCGCGACGGTGATGGCCCTGCACGACCGCACCAGCCCGCCGACGATCAACCTCGACGACAAGGACCCCGAGGTCGACCTCGACATCCCCACGGAGGCCCGGTCGCTGCCCGAGGGCGACATCGTCGCCCTCAACAACTCCTTCGGATTCGGCGGCGCCAACGTCGCGGTCGCCTTCGGGAGCGCGTGATGACCACCACGGCGGCCAAGCCGGCCAAGCTGCCCCGCGAGGAGGACCCCCGCCACCCGCTCCACCGGCTGACGGCGCTGTTCGACGAGGGCACGCTGGAGCTGCTCACCCCCGACGACGACTCCGGGATGCTCGCGGCCACCGGACGGGTCAACGACACCGCCGTGGTCGCCTTCTGCAGCGACGCGACGGTGATGGGCGGGGCGATGGGTGACGTGGGCTGCCGCGTCGTCGTCGACGCCTACCACCGCGCCATCACCGACGGCGTGCCGATCATCGGTCTGTGGCACTCCGGCGGCGCCCGGCTCGCGGAGGGCGTGCTCTCGCTGCACGCCGTGGGCCGGATCTTCCAGGTGATGACCCAGGCCTCCGGCACCATCCCGCAGATCTCCGTCGTGCTCGGCCCGGCGGCCGGCGGCGCGGCGTACGGTCCTGCCCTCACCGACGTCGTCATCCTCGGGCCCGAGGGCCGCATCTTCGTCACCGGCCCGGACGTCGTCCGCTCGGTCACCGGCGAGGACGTCGACATGCTGCGCCTCGGCGGCCCCGAGCCCCACGGTCGCCGCTCCGGCGTCGTGCACATCCTCACCGAGTCCGAGGCCGAGGCGCTCGAGCGGGCCCGGACCGTGGCCACCCTCCTGGGCGCACAGGGCGGGCTCGACGTCGACGCGGTCGAGGACCGCGACCTCGAGGCGATCCTGCCGGAGTCCAAGAAGCGTGCCTACGACGTGCACCCGCTGGTCGAGGCCGTCCTCGACGAGGGCACCATGCAGGAGCTGCACGCGCGCTGGGCCCCCAACATCGTCACGTCCCTCGGCCGTTTCGGGGGCCGCACGGTCGGCGTCGTCGCCAACAACCCGCTGCGCCTCGGCGGGTGCCTCGACTCGCTGTCGGCCGAGAAGGCCTCCCGCTTCGTGCGCATGTGCGACGCCTTCGGCGTCCCGCTGATCGTGCTCGTGGACGTCCCCGGCTACCTGCCGGGCGTCGGCCAGGAGTGGGACGGCGTCGTACGCCGCGGGGCCAAGCTCCTCCACGCCTTCGGCGAGTGCGTCGTCCCCCGGGTCACGCTCGTGACGCGCAAGACGTACGGCGGCGCCTACATCGCCATGAACGCCCGCTCGCTGGGCGCCACCCGGGTCCTGGCCTGGCCGGGCGCCGAGGTGGCCGTGATGGGCGCGGTCGCGGCCATCCGGATCCTGCACCGGCGCAAGCTGGCGGAGGTCTCCCCCGAGATCCGCCCGCAGGTCGAGGCCGAGCTGGCGGCGGAGCACGAGCGCATCGCCGGCGGCGTCGACAAGGCCGTCGAGATCGGCGTCGTCGACGAGGTCGTCGAGCCGAGCCGCACCCGTAGCGCGATCGCGGCGGCGTTCCGCCACGAGATCGACACCTCCGGCGTGCACCGCGGGCACCACGGCAACATCCCGCTCTGACGAGCCCCGACCCGGCACAGCCGCGCGTAGACGCGCGGACAGTGCTCCCCGGTCGTGCGCCGTCCGAGCGTGCGGCCGCGGGCGGCCGGTGACCAAGGTCCGCGTGTCCGCGAGTGCCTGCCGGTCTACCCCGCCGCGAGCTCCTCCGCGGCGGGGAGTGCGGGCGCCACCGTCGCGGCCGCGATCGCCGTCGTCACCGGTACGGCGAGCACCAGCCCGATCGCCGACGCCAGGGTCCGGATGATCTCCTCGGAGATGATCTCGTCGCTCAGCACGTCCAGGAGCGGGCGGTCGTACAACGCGATCAGCAGCAGGGCCGCGAGCGCGGTGCCGGCATAGGCGAAGACGATCGTGTAGATCGTGGAGGCGATGTGGTCACGGCCGATCCGCATGCCGGAGGCGAAGATCCGGGCCCGTGACATCTCGGGCGCCGCGTCGCGTAGCTCCCAGACGGCGGAGCTCTGGGTGATGGTGACGTCGTTGAGCACGCCGAGGCCGGCGACGATGACCGCGCAGGTCAGCAGCCCCCGGAAGTCCAGCTCCGTGGCGTGCAGGCGCAGCTGGAGCGCCGACTCGTCGCCGAGGCCGGTGAGCCGCGCGGCGTCGATGGCCACGAGGCCGAGACCGGCCGTGACCAGCAGCCCGAAGAGCGTCCCGGCCAGAGCGGTCGAGGTCCGCACGGACACCCCGTGCGCGAGGTACAGCACCATGAACATGATCGCGCTCGAGCCCACGAGGGCCACGGCCAGGCCGGACTCCCCCGTCAACAGCGCCGGGAGCATGAAGAGGCCGACCACCCCGCCGGCCAGCACCAGGCCCAGCAAGGCCAGCAGCCCGCGCCAGCGGGCGATGACGCCGACGATGAGCACGAACGCCCCGGCCATCACTGCGATGGGCTGGGCCCGGTCCACGCCCACCCAGGCGTACTGGGTCCCGCCCTCCTGCGGGATGGCGGCCAGCATCGCCCGGTCCCCCACGTCCAGCGACCCCGTCACCGTCCCGGGCGGCACCGTGACCGTCGACTCGGTCCCGGAGTCGTCGAGCAGTCGCACCGTCACCGCGTCGCACGACTCGGGGTAGTCCCCACCGGTGCCGGGCGTCACCACGGGACAGGGCTCACCGATGGACAGCACTTCGCCTCGCGGGTAGGTGACCCCTCGGCGGCGTACGGGCTAGCCGGTCGGTCCCCGGACGGCCAGAGCACCACGAGTCCCGCGATCGTCGCCACCGCGGCGAGAAGCAGTCCGACCAGGAGGATCCTGGTCACCGGGCCGGACGTGTGCACCGTCAGCGCGCGGTGAGAGTGGTGGGCCCCCATGCGGCCAACCTCTCACACCGCGCTGGTCGTCAGACCACCTGGTGGAGCCAGCGGACGGGAGCGCCGTCGCCGGCGTGGCGGAAGGTCTCCAGCTCGTCGTCCCAGGGCTTGCCGAGCAGCTTGTCGATCTCGTTGAGGAGAGTGGTGTCGCCCAGGGCCGCCTTGACGACGGCCGCCTTGAGCCGGTCCTCGGGGATCATGATGTCCCCGTGCAGCCCGGTTACGGCGTGGTAGACACCGAGCTCCGGCGTGAACGAGAAGCGGGTGCCTTCGCTCGAGGAGGTGGGTTCCTCGGTGATCTCGAACCGGAGGTGGTTCCAGCCGCGCAGCGCCGAGGCGACCGCGGCCGCGGAGCCCGCGGGACCGCTCCAGGACAGCTCGGAGCGATACGTGCCCGGCTGGGCGGGCTGCGGGGTCCAGTCGAGACTCACGGCCACGCCGAGGACTCCGCCCACCGCCCACTCGATGTGGGGGCACAGGGCAGAGGGAGCAGAGTGCACGTAGAGAATTCCCCGCGTGCCGGGTCCGTCCGGGCGGGCGTGGGTGCGTGTGGTCACTGTGACCTCCTTGAAAACCGGCGCCCAGGTGCGCCTTCCCCAGCGGTCTGCACAGCGGTCTTCAGTCAGTCGAGTGACACGTATGTGATTAGTGGCTCCATTGTGGCGGAAGTTGCACGCGAGCGCCAGTGGGACACCCTCGTGTCGCGCCGATCGCTTCGGTGGACGGTCAGTCCATCCGCTTCTCGAGCATCTCGGCGCGAGCAGCCGAGTCCGTGATCTCGTTGCTGTCGATGGCGTGCGTCCGGTGGAACCAGGCCAGGGCATCGGCCTCGCGGCCGGCTGCCTCGAGCGTGTCGGCGTAGGCGTAGCGGAGACGCACGACCCACGACGCGCGGCTCTTCGAGAGCAGCGGAGCGAGCTCCAGGGTGCGCAGGGCCGCGTCCAGCTGACCCATGTCCCGACGCGCGCCGGCCTCGACCAGCGTCATCTCGGCCTTGGCCTCGGGTCCGAACTTGGCGACGGACGGGCTCTTGGCCAGCTTGAGTGCCTGCTCCGGCTGGCCGAGGGCCCGGTGGCAGTCGGCCATGATCGGCAGGTAGTCGGTGGCACCGTTCATCCGCTTCGCGGCACGGAGCTCGGAGAGCGCCTCGGCGTAGTGGCCGGCGGCGTACGCCGACTCCCCCACCGCCTCGCGCACGATGGCGATCCTGGAGGCGCGGGCCCGCGCGGCCAGGGTGTGCTGGTACGCCGTCTCCGGGTCCTCGTCGATCAGCATGCCGGCCGCGGCCAGGTGGCGTGCGACGCGCGCCGCCAGCTTCTCCGGAAGACCCTTGAGCTGCGCGGCGATCCCCCGGTCGAGCTCCTTGCCGGTGATCTGCTCGGGCAGCGGCGGTCCGTCGTACTTGGCCTGGTCGATCGACCGCGGCCCCTGCTCCTCGCGGGGGCGGTTCCAGTCTCCCTGGCGGGCGGGCTTGCGGTCACCGGCGCCACGGGTGTCGCTCGAGCGGGACTGGCCGGGGCGGCCGCCACCGCGAGCGGGCTTCGCGCCGCGGCTCGAGGAGTCGCTGCTGCCGTAGGTCTTGCCGCCGCGTCCGGACGATCCTCCGGACGCACCACCCCGGGCAGGCGGCGTGCCTCCACTGCGGGTGGGGCGCTGGGTACGACGATCCTCGGCCACGTCGATGGTCCTTCCGGGGGTGATGACTCGCTGTGCAGATGTGGATGGTGCTGGTGCCGGCTCGTGCCGGCGGTGCTGCGTACGCCGCGCAGACGTACCGACGGCCGCCGTCGGCGGCCGACCCCCACGCTACTGCCTGGGTCTGGGACGTGCACAGGTGGGGAAATGGGAAAGAGGGGCCGCCTGGTGGCGGCCCCTCTCCCAATGTATGTCCGGCGGCGTCCTACTCTCCCACAACCTCTCGGTTGCAGTACCATCGGC
>NZ_LMSU01000007.1 GCF_001429625.1 Nocardioides sp. Soil805 | reverse complement strand
ATGGTCCCGTCGTAGGAGGCCTGCTGGGTGTCGAAGGTGACGTGCCGCTTGTCCGCACTCTTCTCCAGGGCATCAGCCACCTGATCGGGCATGAACCGCGCCTTCGCCTCGTCCACCACCCGCCCCAGCTGAGCGGGCGTCAGCCGCGACGCACACCAGAACACCTGCCCATCGACATACGTCGCCGCTTCCAGGGAAAGGTCGATGGTCGTGTCGGCGACCAACCGTGCCCGCCACCCCGCGACAAGGCCCGCCTGCNGCGGGCGTCAGCCGCGACGCACACCAGAACACCTGCCCATCGACATACGTCGCCGCTTCCAGGGAAAGGTCGATGGTCGTGTCGGCGACCAACCGTGCCCGCCACCCCGCGACAAGTCCCGCCCGGACCGCACCCCACAGCTGGGGAAGGCGGTAGGCCAGCTCGACGCACTGCGACAGGAAGTGCCCGGCACTGTCGTTGGTGCGACCCAGCATCGTCGCGAACTCCGGCACGCAGAACTCNCTGGGGAAGGCGGTAGGCCAGCTCGACGCACTGCGACAGGAAGTGCCCGGCACTGTCGTTGGTGCGACCCAGCATCGTCGCGAACTCCGGCACGCAGAACTCATCGATCGCCGGCGACCCCTCACCCGCGAACGTCTTCGGAGAGGTGAAGCACGCCTCCGCGAACCCCGGATCCGCCAGGTGCAGGTCGGCCCAATGCACGCCGAGACGCATCATCTCCACGTCGAGCCTCTCGGCCGCCTGCTTGTGGTCACGCACCGCCCGCAGCAACGCAGCCGGGGTCTCCGGCAGCGCAGGTGCAGCGGTCGATGTCATGGGTCAAGCCAAGCAGGGACCACCGACAACGAGACCCCGAAGACAGGGGTTCGACCGGCATGTGGACACGACTTTCCGACGGACCTGGGCTCGGCTCGACGCACGCTCGCCGGACGGCGTACCGAAGTGCATGACGGTGCCCGCTCGGCACGATCCAGGTGCCAGGAAGTGCCCGCTCGGCACGATCCAGGTGCCAAGAAGTGCCCGCTCGGCGTACCGAAGTGCACGAAAGTGCCCGGTCGGCAGCTCCCACGTGTCAGGAAGGGGGGAGGTCGGCGGGTACTAAGTGTCAGGAAGTGCCCGGTCGGCGTGTCAGTCCCCGAGCGCCGGGCGGTGGAACTGCTCGAGCGCGAAGGGGCCGCCGACGTACGCCGCCTCGTCGTCGTCCTCGGCCCGCTCCGGGACGCGGTCGGCGAACGCCTCCGCGTCGTCGAGCGGCTCGTAGCCCAGCCGGCGGCCGGGCTCGAGGTCCCACCAGGCGCGTGTGTTGGCGCTGATGCCGTACAGGACCGCGAAGCCGGGGGAGGGGGCGGTGAGCGCTGCCTCGACCATCCGCACGCAGTCGTCGTGGGAGAGCCACGTGGACAGGTTGCGGCGGGTGGCCGGCTCGTCGAGGAAGGATCCGATGCGGCAGGCGACGGCGTCGACGGCGTAGCGGTCGGCGTACAGCCGCAGGACCGCCTCGGCGGCGACCTTGCCCACGCCGTAGAACGTGTCGGGGCGCGGGAGGGCGTCGTCGGAGACGAGGTCGCGGCGAGGGGTGCGCCCGACGGCGTGGTTGGACGAGGCGTAGACGATGCGCGGGACCCGGTGCGCCACCATCGCGTCGAGCAGGGCGGCGGTCGTGACGACGTGCGAGGTCAGCGACGCCGGCAGCGAGGCCTCGTCCGGGTGTCCCGCGAGGTGCACGACGGCGTCGAGGCGCTCGGCCTCGAAGACCGCCATCACCGCGTCGGGGTCCGCGCAGTCGGCCGTGTGCCAGGTGCCGGTGAAGCCCTCCGGCTCCGGGACCAGGTCGAGGCCGACGACCTCGTGGTCGCGGTCGCAGAGCCCGAGCGTGACGACGCGGCCGATCGAGCCGGCGGCACCGGTGACGAGGACGCGCATCAGATGCGGGGGACGATCTGGCCGAGCAGGTCGCCCATCCGGGACGCGGCCGCCTTGCCCGCCTCGAGGACCTCCTCGTGGTTGAGGGGCTCGCCGCTGATCCCGGCCGCGAGGTTGGTGACCAGGCTGATCCCGAGCACCTCCAGGCCGGCCTCGCGCGCCGCGATCGCCTCGAGCGTCGTGCTCATGCCCACGAGGTGGCCGCCGATGGCGCGGACCATGCCGATCTCGGCCGGGGTCTCGTAGTGCGGGCCGGGGAACTGCACGTAGACGCCCTCGTCGAGCGTCGGGTCGATCTCGCGGCACAGCTCGCGCAGCCGCGGGCTGTAGAGATCGGTGAGGTCCACGAAGTTGGCGCCCTCGATGGGGCTGGTCGCGGTGAGGTTGATGTGGTCGGAGATGAGCACCGGCTGGCCCGGCTCGAACGTCTCCTTGAGCCCACCGCACCCGTTGGTCAGCACGATGGCGCGGCAGCCGGCCGCGGCCGCCGTGCGCACGGGGTGGACGACCGCGGCGACGCCCTTGCCCTCGTAGAAGTGGGTACGGCTCAGGAAGACCAGGATCCGGCGACCGGCAACCTCGAGGCTGCGGATCCTGCCGCTGTGCCCGACGACGCCGGCGGCGTGGAAGCCCGGCAGGTCGGTGGTCGAGATCTCTGCGGTCGCCTCGCCGAGGGCGTCGACGGCGGGCAGCCAGCCGGAGCCGAGGACGAGGGCGATGTCGTGGCGCTCGACGCCGGTGAGCTCGGCGAGCTTCTCGGCGGCCTGGCGGGCGAGGTCTGCGGTGCTGGAGGCGGTGTCGTTCACGCGCCGAATACTAGGCGTGGGCCCGCCTCAGAGCCCCGTCGACCGGCACGCGCGCCGGCGCAGGGCGCCGACGTAGTCGGCCGGGGCGTCGGCGGCCTCGGCGGCGTCGGCGAGCACGCCGAGGTACGACGCGCTCGGCATCCCGCCCTCGTAGGCGTCCAGGACGTAGGCCCAGACCACCTGCTCGCCGGTCAACGTGGAGACGCGCACCCGGGTCTTGCGGTAGAGCCCGGTGTCGGCGGACTCCCACCGGTCGAGCTCGGTCTCGTCCTCGGGGGTCACGTCGTAGACCGCCACGAAGACCTGCTCGATGGGGTCCTCGACGATGGTCGCCAGGGCACCGTCCCAGCCGTGCTCCTCGCCTCCGAAGGTCAGCCGCCACCCCGTCAGCCACCCCGTGGCACGCAGCGGGGAGTGCGGACAGCGCTCGCTCATGCGGGCGGGGTCGAGGTTGGTCCCGTAGGCGGCGTACAAGGTCACCCGGCCAAGGCTAGCGACGTCGGGGCCGAGGGCTAGTCTGTGGCCCGTGACCGACACGCACTTCGACACCCTCGTCCTCGGCGCCGGCCCCGGTGGCTACGTCGCCGCCATCCGCGCCTCCCAGCTCGGCCAGAAGGTCGCCGTGGTGGAGAAGAAGTACTGGGGCGGTGTCTGCCTCAACGTCGGGTGCATCCCGTCCAAGGCGCTGCTGAAGAACGCCGAGCTGGCGCACACGCTCCAGCACGAGAAGGCGAAGTTCGGCATCGAGGGCGACGCCACCATGTCGTTCGGACCGACCCACAAGCGCTCCCGCGACGTCAGCGCGGGGATCGTCAAGGGCGTCCACTTCCTGATGAAGAAGAACAAGATCACCGAGGTCGACGGCTGGGGCACCCTCACCGGCCCGAAGAGCCTCGACGTCAAGGACGACGACGGCAACGTCACGTCCTACACGTGCGACAACCTCATCATCGCCACCGGCGCCACCGTCCGCCTCGTGCCCGGCGTGACCCTGAGCGACAACGTGGTGACCTACGAGGAGCAGATCCTCACCGACCATCTCCCGGAGTCGATCATCATCGGCGGCTCGGGCGCCATCGGCGTCGAGTTCGCCTACGTGATGGCCAACTTCGGCGTGGACGTGACGATCGTGGAGTTCCTCGACCGGATGGTGCCCACCGAGGACGCCGACATCTCCAAGGAGCTCGCCAAGCACTACAAGAAGCTCGGCGTGAAGGTCCTCACCAGCACGGCCGTCAAGGGCGTCGAGGACACCGGCTCCGGCGTCAAGGTCACCGTCGCGCCGGCCGCGGGTGGCGACACCCAGGTCCTGGAGGCCGGCAAGTTCCTGGCCGCCTTCGGCTTCGCGCCGCGCGTCGAGGGCTACGGCCTCGAGGCCGCCGGCGTCGAGCTCACCGAGCGCGGCGCGATCAAGATCGACGACTACATGCGCACCAACGTCGAGGGCGTCTACGCCATCGGCGACTGCACCGGCAAGATGATGCTCGCCCACGTCGCCGAGGCGATGGGCGTCGTCGCGGCCGAGACCATCAACGACGCCGAGACCATGCCGATCAACTACGACATGGTCCCGCGCGCGACCTACTGCATGCCGCAGATCGCGTCCTTCGGCTACTCCGAGGCGCAGGCGAAGGAGAAGGGCTACGACGTCAAGACGTCGTCGTTCCCGTTCACCGCCAACGGCAAGGCGATGGGCCTCGGCGAGGCGTTCGGCTTCGTGAAGGTCGTGGCCGACGCCGAGCACAACGAGATCCTCGGCGCCCACATCATCGGTCCCGGCGTCACCGAGCTGCTGCCCGTGCTGACCCTGGCCCAGCAGTGGGACCTCACCGCCGACGAGGTGGCACGCAACGTCTTCGCGCACCCGACCCTCACCGAGGCCGTCAAGGAAGCCGTGCACGGCATCGCCGGTCACATGATCAACCTGTGATGGCCGCTGCGCGCATGGACAGGGTCGTCATCATCGGTGGTGGCCCCGGCGGCTACGAGGCGGCCCACGTGGCCGCCCAGCTCGGCGCCGAGGTCACCGTGGTGGACACCGACGGGGTGGGCGGCTCGGCGGTCCTCACCGACTGCGTGCCCTCCAAGACCCTCATCGCGACCGCCGAGCTGATGACCGAGGTGTCGGAGTCGGCCGAGCTCGGGATCGACTTCGCCGACCACGAGGGCGATGCCGCGACCACCATCAAGGTCGACCTCGGCAAGGTCAACGCCCGCGTCAAGCAGCTGGCCGCCGACCAGTCGTCCGACATCGCGGCCCGCCTGGACCGCGACGGCGTCCGCGTCGTGCGCGGCCGCGGCCGCCTGGCGGCCGGGATGACCGTCGTGGCGACGCTGCCCGACGGCTCCGAGGAGACGCTGGAGGCCGACGCGATCCTGGTGGCCACCGGTGCCGCCCCGCGCACCCTCGAGTCCGCCCAGCCCGACGGCGAACGGATCCTCACCTGGGAGCAGGTCTACGACCTCGACGAGGTCCCGGACAAGCTCATCGTCGTCGGCTCGGGGGTCACCGGTGCGGAGTTCGCCAGCGCCTACCTCGCGCTCGGGATCCCGGTCACCCTCGTCAGCTCCCGCGACCGGGTGCTGCCCGGCGAGGACGCCGACGCCTCGGCGGTCCTCGAGGAGGTCGCCACCCGGCGTGGCATGGAGGTGCTCAGCCAGTCGCGGATGCAGTCGGTGACCCGCGAGGGCGACACGGTCACCGTCACCCTCACCGACGGTCGCACCGTCACCGGCTCGCACTGCATCCTGGCCCTCGGCTCGGTCCCCAACACCGCGGACCTCGGCCTCGAGGACGCGGGCGTCGCCACCGACGACGCGGGCTTCATCACCGTCGACCGGGTCTCCCGGACGTCCGCACGGGGCGTGTACGCCGCCGGCGACTGCACCGGGATCCTGATGCTGGCCTCGGTGGCCGCCATGCAGGGCCGGATCGCCATGTGGCACTTCCTCGGCGACGCGGTCTCCCCGCTGGACCTCAAGAAGGTCTCCTCCAACGTCTTCACCTCGCCGGAGATCGCCACCGTCGGGTGGTCCCAGAAGGCCGTCGAGGAGGGCGAGATCCGGGCGGAGGTCGTCACCCTGCCCCTGGCCGGCAACGCCCGCGCCAAGATGCAGGGCGTGCGCGACGGCTTCGTCAAGCTCTTCATCCGTCCCGGCACCGGGATCATCGTCGGAGGAGTGGTGGTGGGGCCGCGGGCCTCCGAGCTGATCCATCCGGTCTCGATCGCCGTGGCCGAGTCGCTGACCGCCGACCAGCTCGCCCAGGCGTTCACGGTCTACCCGTCGATGAGCGGCTCGATCGCCGAGGCCGCCCGCAGGCTGCACCGGGTCTGAGGCCGGGCGGGGAGGCTCAGCCGTCCCCGCCGCCACCTCCACCGTCCCCGCCGCCCCCGACGTCTCCACCTCCACCTCCGCCGTCGCCGAAGCCCCCGCCGTCGGCGCCCCCGTGCCACCCCGAGTAGTCGTGGCCGCCGATCATCCCGCCGCCGTCCCACGCGCCGGGGTCGGTCCAGGCGGCGGCGTGGGCGACGCCGCTCCCGCCGCCGTCGCCGCGCGCCGTGGCCCCGGCGTAGAGCATGGTCAGCCGGTCGGCCTCCACCCGGTGCTCGTCCACCAGGTCGGCGTACCAGCCCTGCGCCCACGCGGCGTACAACGGACCGGAGGCGAACCACGCGACCCGCCGGTTGCCGAGGCGGACGAGCCGGACCTCGGGCTGCTCGCCGGCGGTCAGCCGCTCGTGGTCGCGGAAGCAGACCGGCACGACGCGCGGCACCCCGCCGGGCGGCGCCCACTCGACGTCGTGGGCCGCGGGCCCGTGGCCCGGGTCGAAGAAGCAGGGCTCGCGGCGGACGGGCGGCGGCAGCCCGTCGCGGGCGGCGAGCACGCAGGCCTGCGCGTGCCGGCCCCGGGCGAGCACCCGGGTGACGGCGCCGACCTCGGTGGCGGACCCGGCCGCCGAGAGCCGGGCCTTGGCGTCCTCGTAGGCGTCGAGGGCGCGCTGGTAGTCCGCACGCGACGCCTCGTCGAGCGGCGACGCGAGCGTGTCGACGTGGAGCTGAGCGAGCTCCTCACCGAACCGGGTGACGTCCTCGTCGGCCGCCCGGCGTACGTGCCGGAAGGCGTCGAGGGCGGCCAGCCGCTCCTCCTTGTGCCGACGGCCGAATCCCACCATGACCCGATGCTGCGCCCGCACCCCGTGGCGGGTCCAGACCCGCTCTGGACCGGTCCGGCGAACTACAACCGTGTAGTTGTCCGGGTTCGGTTGTGGGTCCGTGTGACGCATGGTGTCATCGAGCGTCACGCCAGTCACACCCGACTCAGGAGACGCACCAGATGCGCCGATCCAGCCGCCTGCTCGCCGTGGTCGGAGCGACCCTCCTGGTCGGCTCGGTCACCGCCGCGACCCCGTCGACGGCGAGCCGCAGCGCCGAGGTGTACGCCGTCGCCGGCCCCTCGACCATCACGCTCACCGGCCACGGCTACGGGCACGGCCACGGGATGTCGCAGTACGGCGCGGAGGGCGCGGCGCGTCAGGGGATGACGTGGCAGCAGATCATCGGGTTCTACTACCCCGGCACCTCATGGGGGGAGCTGCGGGGACCGATCTCGGTGTGGCTGAGCGGCGACACGACCGACGACGTCGTGGTGGCCGCGCAACAGGGCCTGACCGTCACCCGGCTGGCCCCGCGCAAGGCCTGGACGCTGCCGGCCAACGGGGCGCGGCAGTGGCGGGTCAACCCGCTGGCCGGCGGGCGCTCCCAGGTGCAGTTCGCGAAGACGGGCGGCTGGCGCACCTGGAAGGTCTTCCGGGGCGACGCCGAGTTCTCCGCGGCCAGGAAGTGGCTCACCCTGCTCACCCCGTCGGGCGCCAGGACCTACCGCGGTCGGATCCGGTCGGCCTCGCCCATGCCCGGTGGCACGGCGCGCGACACCGTCAACATCCTGAGCATGGAGTCCTACCTGCGCGGCGTCGTGCCGCTGGAGATCCCCGCGTCGTGGAGCCCGGACGCCGTGCGCGCCCAGGCGGTCGCCGCGCGCACCTACGCCGCCGCCGAGCGCTCGCACCCCAACGCCCGGCACTACGAGATCTGCGACACCACGGCGTGCCAGGTGTACGGCGGCATGGCGGTCGAGCACCCGGCGGCCACGCAGGCCGTCAAGGACACCGCGCGGCAGGGGCTGACCTACGACGGGCGCCCCGCCTTCACCCAGTTCTCCTCCAGCAGCGGCGGCTGGACCTCGGCCGGCTCCGCGCCGTACCTCGTCGCGCAGGAGGACCCGTACGACGGGTGGGACGGCAACGGCGTCCACGACTGGACCATGACCGTCGACGACGCCGCGCTCGAGCGCCACTACCCGGGGATCGGGGACCTGACGTCCATCGAGATCGCGGACCGCGACGGCAACGGGGACTGGGGCGGACGCGTGCAGGACATGACGCTCGTCGGCAGCCGCGGCCGGGCCGCGGTCACAGGTGACACGCTGCGCACGGTCCTGGGACTGCGGTCCTCGTGGTTCACCGTCAGCGTGGCCCCGCTGAGGGCGCGCGCGACGCGCTGACCCGGCGCGGCCACAGCCCGCTCAGCCCCGCAGCACCAGCACCAGGTCGCCGCCCTCGACGGCCTGTGTCCCCGGCACCGCGACCCGCTCGACTGTCCCGGCGCGCGGCGCCGTGATGGAGGCCTCCATCTTCATCGCCTCGATGGTCGCCACCGTCTGGCCGGCCTCGACCGTGTCCCCCTCGGCGACGCCGACCGTGACCACGCCGTCGAAGGGCGCGGCGACGTGGCCGCCGTGCGAGGGGTCGGCCTTCTCGGCGGCCGCGACCTCGGAGGCGACGTTGCGGTCGCGGACGCCGACGGGGCGCATCTGGCCGTTGAGGGTGCACATGACGGTGCGGATGCCGCGCTCGTCGGGGTCACCGATCGCCTCGAGCCCGATGAGCAGGCGCTTGCCCTCGTCGAGGTCGACGACGTGCTCCTGCCCACGGCGCAGGCCGTAGAGGTAGTCGATGGTGGGGAGCACGGACAGGTCACCGTACGTCTCCCGCGACTCCTTGAACTCCTTGGTCGGGCCGGCGAAGAGCAGCTGGTTGAGGGTGTCGCGCCGCTCGCGGGAGGACCCGGAGGTCAGCCCGGCGGACTGCTCGGGGCTCAGGTCGCCGACCGGCCTCTTCCACGTGCGGCCCTCGAGCGCCTTGGTGCGGAACGGCTCGGGCCAGCCGCCGGGCGGGTCGCCGAGCTCGCCGTTGAGGAAGCCGACGACCGAGTCCGGGATGTCGAAGGAGCCCGGGTCGGCCTGGAACTCCTGCGGGTCGGCGCCGACCGCGACGAGGTGCAGCGCGAGGTCGCCGACCACCTTGGACGACGGCGTCACCTTGACGACGTTGCCGAGGATGTCGTTGGCCGCGGCGTACATGTCCTCGACCTGCTCGAACTTCTCGCCGAGGCCCAGCGCGATGGCCTGCTGGCGCAGGTTGGAGAGCTGGCCGCCGGGGATCTCGTGGCGGTAGACGCGACCGGTCGGCGCCGGCAGCCCGGACTCGAAGGGCGCGTACACCCGCCGGGTGGCCTCCCAGTAGGGCTCGAGCGCGTTGACGCTGGCCAGCGACAGCCCCGTCTCGCGGGGACCGTGGTCGGTGGCGGAGACCAGCGCGGACAGCGGCGGCTGCGACGTCGTGCCGGCCATCGACGCGCAGGCGGCGTCGACCGCGTCGACCCCGGCGTCGATCGCTGCCAGCAGCGTCGCGAGCTGGCCGCCGGGGGTGTCGTGGGTGTGCAGGTGGACCGGGAGGTCGAACTCCTCGCGCAGCGCGGTCACCAGCGTCCGCGCGGCGGGGACGCGCAGCAGGCCGGCCATGTCCTTGATCGCCAGCACGTGGGCGCCGGCGTCGACGATCCGGCGGGCCAGGTCGAGGTAGTAGTCGAGGGTGTAGAGCGTCTCGTCAGGGTCCGACAGGTCGCCGGTGTAGCAGAGCGCGACCTCGGCGACGGTCGTGCCGGTGGCGCGCACCGCCTCGATGGCCGGGCGCATCTGCTCGACGTCGTTGAGCGCGTCGAAGATCCGGAAGACGTCGATGCCGGTCTCGGCGGCCTCGGCGACGAACGCCTCGGTGACCTCGGTCGGGTACGGCGTGTAGCCGACCGTGTTGCGACCGCGCAGCAGCATCTGGAGGCAGATGTTGGGCACTGCCTGGCGCAGCAGGGCCAGCCGCTCCCAGGGGTCCTCGGACAGGAAGCGCAGCGCCACGTCGTACGTCGCGCCGCCCCAGGCCTCGAGCGACCACAGCTCGGGGGTCGTGCGCGCCACGTGGCCGGCGACGCTGAGGAGGTCGCGGGTACGCACCCGGGTGGCGAGGAGCGACTGGTGGGCGTCGCGGAAGGTGGTGTCGGTGACGGCCACCCGGTCCTGGGCCCGCAGGGCGCGGGCGAACTCCTCGGGTCCGACGCTCAGCAGGTGCTGCCGGCTGCCGTCCGGTGCGGGCACGTCGAGGCTCACCGCGGGCAGCTTGGTCACCGGGTCGACCGTCACCGGCGCCGCGCCGTGCGGCTGGTTGACGGTGACGTCGGCGAGGTAGGTCAGCAGCTTGGAGCCGCGGTCGCCGGACGCGCGCGCCGAGAGCAGCTGCGGGTGGTCCTCGATGAACCCCGTCGTGAGCCGGCCGGCCGCGAAGTCGGGGTCGTCGAGCACGGCCTGGAGGAAGGCGATGTTGGTGGAGACGCCACGGATGCGGAACTCGGCGACCGCCCGGCGGGCCCGCTCGACGGCCTTCTCGAAGGTGCGCCCGCGGCAGGTCAGCTTGGCCAGCATCGAGTCGAAGTGGGCGCTCACCTCGGCACCGGTGTAGGTCGTGCCGCCGTCGATGCGCACGCCGGCGCCGCCGGGGGAGCGGTAGGTCGTGATCTTGCCGGTGTCGGGCCGGAAGCCGTTGGCGGGGTCCTCGGTGGTGATGCGGCACTGGAGGGCGGCGCCGCGCACGACGATGCCCTCCTGGGTCAGCCCCAGGTCGGCGAGGGTCTCGCCGGACGCGATGCGCATCTGCGACTGCACGAGGTCGACGTCGGTGATCTCCTCGGTGACCGTGTGCTCGACCTGGATGCGCGGGTTCATCTCGATGAAGACGTAGTTGCCGGCGGGGTCGAGCAGGAACTCGACCGTGCCCGCGTTGCGGTAGCCGATCTCGCGGGCGAAGCGCACGGCGTCGGCGCACATCCGGTCGCGCAGCTCGACGGGGAGGTTGGGCGCGGGCGCGATCTCCACGACCTTCTGGTGGCGACGCTGCACCGAGCAGTCGCGCTCGAAGAGGTGGATGACGTTGCCCTCGCCGTCGGCCAGGATCTGCACCTCGATGTGGCGCGGGTCGACGACCGCCTGCTCGATGAAGACCGTCGGGTCGCCGAAGGCACCCTCGGCCTCGCGCATGCAGGTCTCGATGGCCTCGCGCAGCGTCGCGCGGTCGTCGACCCGTCGCATGCCACGACCGCCGCCGCCGGCGACGGCCTTGACGAAGAGCGGCGCCGGGATGGCCTCCGCGGCCGCGACCAGCGCCTCGACGTCGGTGGAGGGCTCGACGGACTGGAGGGTGGGGACGCCGGCCGCCCTGGCCGCGGCGATGGCGCGGGCCTTGTTGCCGGTCAGGGTCAGCACGTCGGCGGTGGGCCCGATGAAGGTGATGCCGGCGTTGGCGCATGCCTCGGCGAGGGCGGGGTTCTCCGACAGGAACCCGTAGCCGGGGTAGACGGCGTCGGCGCCCGCGCGCACGGCGGTCGCCACGATCGCCTCGGGATCGAGGTAGGCCCGCACCGGGTGGCCGTGCTCGCCGATCTCGTAGGCCTCGTCGGCCTTGAGCCGGTGCTCGGACCAGCGGTCCTCGTGGGCGAAGACGGCGACCGTGCGCGCCCCGGTCTCGTACGCCGCACGGAACGCCCGGATCGCGATCTCGCCGCGGTTGGCCACCAGCACCTTGGAGAACATGGCGGCACGCTATCGACTGCGCGCTCCCACCGGTCGTTACCGGTCCGTAGGACGGGCACCGGGACCGTCACCGGCCCGGTGGCATGATCGGCAGGTGCCAGCCCCCACCCGCCGTCGTACCCTCGCGGTCGCGCTCGCGGCCGCCGTCCTCGGCCTGTCGGCGTGCTCGGGGGCCGACGGCTCCGCGAGCCTCACGGAGACCGAGGCGCCGACGTTCGGCGACCTGCCCGAGCAGATCGACTACGTCGCGCTCGGCGACTCCTACAGTGCCGGTCCGCTGGTCACCACCGTCCGCTCGGACCCCTCGGGGTGCGTGCGCTCGACCGACAACTACCCCGCCTTCCTGGCCGGGTGGCTCTCGGTGGAGTCCTACCGTGACGTGACCTGCTCGGCCGCCGACACCTCCGACCTCGCCGGGAGCCAGCAGGTCATCGGTGGCGAGCGCGTCGCGCCGCAGCTCGACGCCCTGTCGGAGGAGACCGACCTGGTCACGCTCGGCATCGGCGGCAACGACTTCGGGATCTTCTCCTCGCTCGTGGGCTGCGCGCCCGGAGGTGCGCGGGCCTGCCCGCCAGGGCTCCAGCAGCGCCTCCTCCGCGACGCCGGCCGGGTCCGGGCCCGCGTCGCCGGGGTCGTGCGCCAGGTCGCGGACCGGGCTCCCGGCGCGGAGGTCTACGTGGTCGGCTACCCGCAGGTGCTCCCCGCCGAGGACGGCTGCGAGGCGGCGCCGCTGCCGGGCGACCAGCTCGAGTCCGCGGCGGCCGTGGCCCAGCGGCTCAACGACTCCCTGCGCGCGGGCGCGGAGGCCGCCGGAGCGACGTACGTCGACCTCGACGAGGTCTCCGCCGGCCACGACGTCTGCGCCGGTCGCGAGGCCTGGATCAACGGGCCCGAGCTGCGACCGGGCATCGCGGCGCCCTTCCACCCGCTGCTCGCCGGCATGCGCGGGGTGGCTGAGGAGGTCTTCCGGACGGTGACCGGGGACGAGGCGCCGGAGGCCGAGACGGCCTCCCCGCCGCGCGACGCCGTGGTGCGCAACGAGGCCGCTGCGGCGGGCTGAGTCACGCCGCCGACCCCACGCTCCGCCACCAGTCGACGGTCTCCTTCACGCCCGTGGCGAGCGGCGTCGGCGCGAGTCCCAGCAGCTCCTGGCTCCGCGTGGAGTCGAGGACGAACGGCCTCGTGAACATGTACGACGTCTCCGCCAGCTCGCGGAGGTCCCGCGACACCACGCCTGCCGCCCGCAGCGACCACGCGGGCATCGCGGACATCCTCGGGACGGGCACGCCGCCCGCGGCCGCCACCTGCTCGACCAGCTCGCGCTGCGTCAGCGGGGGAGCGGTGGGCGCGTGCAGGAACGAGTCCCACAGGCTCGGCGTGGCCGCGGCGCGGACCATCGCGGCGGCGAGGTCGGGCACGTAGGTGAACGAGTGCGGCTGGTCGAGGCTGCCGAGCACCCGCATCGTCCGCCCGGCCAGCACGGTGGGCACCAGCCGCTCCCCGGCGTGCGCGTTGCGCACGAGCGGGCCGTAGAAGTCCGAGGCCGCCACGCTCACGGTGGGGGTCCCGGACGCCGCCCGCTGCGCCAGCAGCTCGGTGCGCACACCGAGCTTGCCGGTGGTGGCCGTGCGGGGCGTGTCCTCGGTGATCGGGCCGTCCACCGGTCCGTAGGAGTAGAGGCTCTCGGGGAAGACGACCACCGCGCCCACGCGCCCGGCGGCGGCCAGGACGTGGCGCTCGGCGACGGGCAGCTCGGCGCGCCAGGTGCGGGCGTCGTACCGCGAGCCGTGGATGCAGTGGTGGACGGCGACCGCTCCGTCGACGGCGGCGTCGAGCTGCTCGGGCCGGGAGACGTCGACGCGGCGACGCTCGACGAGGGGGTGCTCCGGCCCGCTGCCCGAGCGGGTCAGCAGCCGCACCTGCTGCCCCGACTCCGCGAGCTGCAGCGCGACGGTCGAGCCGACGGGACCGGCTCCGGTGACGACGTGGATGGCGTTCATGTCCTGCTCCTGATGTTGGGAGAGCGCTGCTCTCGTTTCCACCAGCATGCGCGCCCTCGACACGGAAAGCAAGAGCACTGCTCACATTCGATACGCATGCTCACTTCTGTGGCATGCTCGGCACATGAGCGACGTCACCACCCCGAGGGCACGAGCGCGCGAGCAGACGATGCGCGACATCGTCCGGATCGGCCGCAGCCACCTGGCCACCGAGGGGGCGGCCGCCCTCTCGCTGCGTGCGGTGGCCCGCGACCTCGGGGTGGTGTCCTCGGCCGTCTACCGCTACGTCGGCAGCCGCGACGAGCTGCTCACGCTGCTCGTCGTCGACGGGTACGACGAGCTGGGCGACGCCGTGGACGCCGCCCTGGAGCGTGTGCCCCGCGCCGACCATGCCGACCGGATGCGGGCGATCGGCCGGGCGGTGCGGGCCTGGGCGCTGGCCGAGCCGGCGACGTACGCCCTGCTCTTCGGCAGCCCGGTGCCCGGCTACTCCGCTCCCGCGGAGCGGACGACCGGCCCGGGCACGCGCGTCATCCTCCGGCTGGTCGAGGTGTGGGAGGACGCCTGGGCGGCCGGCGAGATCACCCTGCCGGACGGGTCCGTGTCGCCCCGGCGGCTGTCGCGCGACCTGGCCCGGATCCGGCGCGAGCTCGGCCTCACCGCCCCCGACGAGCTGGTCGCGCGCGGGATGCTGGCGTGGGCGGCACTGTTCGGGTGCGTGAGCTTCGAGCTGTTCGGGCAGTACGGCCCGGACGCCTTCGCCGAGCCGAAGGACATCTTCGAGCACCACCTCGAGGTGCTCGTGGCGGCCGTCGGCCTGTGACTCAGCGCGCGAGCGCGCGCCCCACCGCGCGCCCGCTGAAGATGCAGCCGCCGAGGAAGGTCCCCTCCAGCGCGTTGTGGCCGTGCACCCCGCCGCCGCCGAACCCGGCGACCTCGCCGGCGGCGTACAGGCCGGGGACCGGTCGCCCGGCCGCGTCGAGGCACCGGCCCTCGAGGTCGGTCTCCAGCCCGCCGAGGGTCTTGCGGGAGAGGATGTTGAGCCGGACCGCGATGAGCGGGCCGTGCGTGGGGTCCAGGATCTTGTGGGGCCTGGCGACCCGGATCAGTCGATCGGTGCGGCTGCGCCGGGCGTTGTGGATCGCCATGACCTGGATGTCCTTGGTGAAGGCGTTGTCCATCTCGCGGTCGCGCGCGACGAGGTGGCGCTCGAGGTCCTCGACCTCGAGCGCCGGCCCGCGGGCGATCACGTTCATCCCGGCGACCAGCTCCTCGAGGGTGTCGGCGACGACGAAGTCCTCGCCGTGCTCCTTGAACGCCTCGACGGGGCCGGGCGCTCCCTTGGCGAGCCGGGTCCTCGCCAGGTACCCGAGGTCCTTGCCGGTGATGTCGGGGTTCTGCTCGGAGCCGGAGAGGGCGAACTCCTTCTCGATGATCGACTGGGTCAGCACGAACCAGGAGTAGTCGTGCCCGGTGGCCAGGATCTGCTTCATCGCGCCGATCGAGTCCGCGCCGGGCACGCCCGACATCCCCTCCAGCCGGCGACCGTTCGCGTCGAACCACATCGAGGAGGGGCCGGGCAGGATCCGGATCGCGTGGTCGGGCCAGACCGGGTCCCAGTTGTGGATGCCCTCCACGTAGGCCCACATCCGGTCCCGGTTGACCATGGTGGCGCCGGCCGCCTCGGAGATGGCCTGCATCCGCCCGTCCACGTGCGCGGGGACCCCGCTGATCAGGTGCGTGGGCGCCGGGCCGACCCGCTCGGTCGGCCAGCTGCGGCGCATGAGCGCGTGGTTGTGGCCGATCCCGCCGCTCGTGACCACGACCGCCGGGGCGCGGTGCTCGAAGGTGCCGGCCGCGTCGCGGTTCGACCTCACGCCGCGCTCGGCGTCGTCGTCGGCCAGGACCGTGCCGCGTACGCCGACGACCGCACCGTCGCGGACGACCAGCTCGTCGACCTGGTGGCGGAACGCGAAGCGCACCCAGCCGGCCGCCTCGGCCGCCTGCACGGGCTCGGCGAAGACGCGGACCACCTCCGGGCCGGTGCCCCAGGTGAGGTGGAAGCGGGGCACGGAGTTGCCGTGGCCCGTGGCGCGCCCGTCCCCCCGCTCGGCCCAGCCGACGAACGGCAGGGACCGCAGGCCGAGCGCACGCAGGTAGTCGCGCTTCTCCTCGTGGGCGAACCGCACGTAGGCCTCCGCCCACCGCCGCGGCCAGTGGTCCTCGCCGCGCCCCGGTCCGTCGGTGCCGTCGCCGAGCCGGTCGAACTGGGCGCTGCCCAGCCAGTCCTGCAGGGCGAGCTCCGGGGAGTCCTTGATGCCCATCCGGCGCTGCTCGGGCGAGTCGACGAACAGCAGTCCGCCGAGGGACCACCAGGCCTGCCCGCCGAGGTTGTGCCGGTTCTCCTGGTCGAGCACCAGCACCCTCCTGCCGGCCAGCGCGAGCTCGTGGGTGGCGACGAGACCGGCGAGGCCGGCCCCGACGACGATGACGTCGGGCTCGAAGGCGGTCTGGGTCACGGGATCTCCTCGGTGGCGGGGCGGCGGTCGACGATGAGGTGGGCCAGCAGCTCCAGGGCGCGCTCGACGGTGCGACCGGGCGGTGCGGACGGGTCGGGGTCGAGGGCCGAGAACGCCAGCCCGTCGAGGAAGTTGACGACGATGCTGAGCACCGCGGGCAGGTCCTGCGGCGGCAGGAGGTTGCCCCACAGGTCCGTCGCGGCCGCGAGCATCTGCTCCTGGAGCCCCTCGCGGGCCGGGAGCAGGGCGAGCCGCAGCCCCGGGTCGGCCCGGGCCGCGACGAGCAGCTCGCGCCACGTCTGGTTGGCGGGGGAGAGCACCACCGAGCGCAGGTGGCCCAGCACGGCGGCGACGGCCTCGACGTCGGGGGACGGGTCTCCCGCCAGGCCGCGGAAGGCGGCCACGTTGCGCTCGGCCACCACCTCGGCGGTGGCGACCAGCAGGTCCTGGCGGGTGGGGAAGTGCCGGAACAGCGCCCCCTGGCTCACGCCGGCCGCCGCGGCCACCGCGGAGGTGGTGGTCGCGGCGTACCCGCGCGTGGCCAGGCACTCGACGGTGGCGTCGAGGAGCCGCGTGATCGTCGCGTCGCGACGTTCGGCCTGGGTACGACGAGGGGCGGTCACGACCCGAGTGTCACATAAAAAGTGATCACTCGCTATCTGTTTGCATGAGTCCCCGCTCGAGCGGGAAGACTGTCACCGTGTGACGGTTGCAACGGTCACACGGTGACAGAGTCCCCGCCCGGGCGGGGACTCTCCCGCAGCTTCAGTCCTTGAGCTCGCAGATGACTGCACCGTTGGTGACCGTCGCGCCGACCTCGGCCTGGAGCCCGGTGACGGTGCCGGACTTGTGGGCCTTGAGCGGCTGCTCCATCTTCATCGCCTCCATGACGACCACGACGTCGCCCTCGGCGACCTCCTGGCCCTCCTCGACGGCGACCTTGACGATGGTGCCCTGCATCGGGCTGGTCACGGCGTCGCCGGAGGCGGCGGCACCGGCCTTCTTGGCGGCCCGCTTCGGCTTCTTGGCCGCACCGTTGCCCCCGCCCGTGGAGAGGCCGCCCAGCCCGGCGGGGAGCACGACCTCGAGCCGGCGCCCGCCGACCTCGACGGTGACCCGCTGGCGCTCGCCCTGCTCCTCGGCCTCGGCGTGGCCGCCGGCGTACGGCTCGATCTGGTTGTTGAAGTCGGTCTCGATCCAGGTCGTGTAGACGGTGAACTCGCCCTCGCCGGACGGCGTCGACGCACCGACGTACGCCGGGTCGGTGACGACCGCCTGGTGGAACGGGATGACCGTGGGCATGCCGTCGACGACGAACTCGGCCAGCGCACGCCGTGAGCGCTCGAGCGCCTGGGTGCGGTCGCGGCCGGTGACGACGAGCTTGGCGACGAGGGAGTCGAAGGAGCCGGGGATGGTCTCGCCCTCGAGGTAGCCGCCGTCGACGCGGACGCCCGGACCGCTCGGCGGGGCCCACGTGGACAGGGTGCCGGGCGCGGGCATGAAGTTGCGCCCGCCGTCCTCGGCGTTGATGCGGAACTCGATGGAGTGGCCGCGGATCTCGGGGTCGTCGTAGCCGAGCTCCTCGCCGGCCGCGATGCGGAACATCTCGCGGACCAGGTCGATCCCGGTGACCTCCTCGGAGACCGGGTGCTCCACCTGGAGGCGGGTGTTGACCTCGAGGAAGGAGATCGTGCCGTCCTTGGCCACGAGGAACTCGCACGTGCCGGCGCCGACGTAGCCGGCCTCCTTGAGGATCGCCTTGGACGACTCGTAGAGGCGGGTGAGCTGGTCGTCGCTGAGGAACGGCGCGGGCGCCTCCTCGACGAGCTTCTGGTGGCGGCGCTGCAGCGAGCAGTCGCGGGTCGAGACGACCACGACGTTGCCGTGCTGGTCGGCCAGGCACTGGGTCTCGACGTGGCGGGGCTGGTCGAGGAACTTCTCCACGAAGCACTCGCCGCGACCGAAGGCGGTGACCGCCTCGCGCACCGCGGAGTCGAAGGCGTCGGCGACCTCGGAGAGCTCCTTGGCGACCTTGAGCCCGCGACCGCCGCCACCGAAGGCGGCCTTGATCGCGATCGGCAGGCCGTGCTCCTCGGCGAAGGCGACGGCCTCCTGGGCGTTCTCGAGGGGGTCCTTGGTGCCGGGGGCCAGCGGGGCGCCGACCTTCTCCGCGATGTGGCGGGCCCGGACCTTGTCGCCGAGGCTCTCGATGGCCTCCGGCGGCGGGCCGATCCAGATCAGCCCGGCGTCGATGACGGCGCGGGCGAAGTCGGCGTTCTCGGCGAGGAAGCCGTAGCCGGGGTGCACGGAGTCGGCACCGGACTTCTGCGCCACCGCGATGATCTTGGCGATGTCGAGGTACGACTCGGCGGGGGTGGACCCCTCGAGCGAGTGCGCCTCGTCGGCGAGCTTGACGAAGAGCGCGTCACGATCGGGGTCGGCGTAGACCGCCACGCTCCCGATGCCCGCGTCCTTGCAGGCGCGGATGACGCGCACTGCGATCTCGCCACGGTTGGCGATGAGGACCTTCTGCAATCCCTGCTTGTCGGCCACGGAACACTCCAAGTCTGCTGCCTGCGATGCCGCTGGGCACACTATCGCCCCCTCGCGCCGGCGCCGACCGAGGTGTCAGTCGCGGACCGGGGCGGGGTAGGCGTGCACCGTCCCGCGGACGCCGATGCGTACGCGGTCGCCGGCCCGCGGGGCCGACGGGCCGGACACCCGGGCCACGAGGGCGGCGCCGCCGACCGAGAGCCGGATGGCCGCGTCGTGGCCGTAGAAGCTGACCTCGTCGACCAGTGCCTCCACCCCGGCCGGGTCGAGGACGACCTGGTCGGGACGGATCACCAGCACGAGGTCGTCGGCGGACGCGGGGTGGGCGAGGGTCACGGCACCGAGCGCACAGGTGGCCGAGACGCCCTGCCCGGCGCGACCGGGCAGCGGCGTGGCGCCGCCGACGAAGCGGGCGAGCTCGGGGTCGTGCGGGGCGAGGTAGACGTCGGCGGGCGAGCCGGCCTGGATGAGGCGGCCCTCACGCAGGACCGCGACCTGGTCGGACAGCGACAGCGCCTCGGACTGGTCGTGGGTGACCAGCAGCCCGGTGGCGTGCGCCGCCCGCAGGGCGCGGGCGACGGCGCGCCCGGTGGACTCGCGCAGGGAGGCGTCCAGGGAGGAGAAGGGCTCGTCCAGGAGCACGACGGTGGGTCGCGGCGCCAGCGCGCGGGCGAGCGCGACCCGCTGCTGCTGACCCCCGGAGAGCTCGTGGGGCGCCCGGCTGCGGAAGGCACGCGGGAGCTCGACGAGGTCGAGCATCTCGTCGATCCTCGAGCCGGAGTCGCGCTGACCGCGGGGCAGCCCGAAGCCGATGTTGCCGGCGACGTCGAGGTGCGGGAAGAGCGCGCCCTCCTGCGGGACGTAGCCCACTCGGCGGTCCTGGGGCGGCACCGGTCGCCCGTCACCGGCGACGACCCGGTCGTCGAAGGCGATGGTCCCTGAGTCGGGGGCCAGGAAGCCGGCGATGAGCCGCAGCAGCGTCGTCTTGCCGCAGCCGCTGGGGCCGAGCACGGCGGTGAGCGAGCCGTGCGGCACGTGCAGGCTGACGTCGTCGACCGCGCGGGTCTCCGTCTGCTCCGAACCCGTCGGGGGGAAGACCTTGCTCACCCCCGTCACCGTCAGTGCGCTCATGGGTGCAGTCTCTCCTGCCGCATGAGCAGCACGGTCGCGGGCACCGAGATGAGGACGAGGAGCAGGGCGTACGGCGCCGCCGCGCCGTAGCGCAGCTCCGAGGACGCCGACCAGAACTCGGTCGCCAGGGTGCGGGTGCCGATGGGGCTGAGCATCAAGGTGGCCGTCAGCTCGGTGGAGATGGCGAGGAAGACCAGCGCGGCGCCGGCCCCCAGGCTCGGCGCGATGAGCGGCAGGGTGACCCTGCGGGCGGTCGCGATCGGACCGGTGCCCAGGCTCTGCGCCACGTGGTCGAGGACCACCGGCGCCTGCTCGAGCCCCGAGCGGACCGAGACCACCGCACGGGGCAGGAAGAGGATCGCGTAGGCCACGACCAGCAGCAGGGCGGTCTGGTAGACGAGCGGCACCAGGCGCAGGCTCGCCACGACCAGCGCGAGGCCGACCACGATGCCGGGCAGCGCGTTGGCGACGTACGTGCTGCGCTCGACGAGGGTGGTGAGCCGGCCGCGGTAGCGCACGGCCAGCCAGGCCACCGGGACCGCCGCGACCGTGGTCGCGAGCGCTCCCAGGGCGGCCAGGACGACGGTGGAGCCGGTCGCGGAGAGCAGGTCGTCGACGGGGAACTCGGTCGAGGTGCCCACCGCCAGCCAGTGCAGCAGGGCGTACGTCGGCACGCCCACGGCGAGCACGACGAGCCCGGTGACGAGGAGCAGCAGCGGCCAGCGCAGGCCGCGCAGGGCCACGGGCTCGGACAGCCGCGCCGCGCCCTGGCCGACCCGTGAGTAGTGCCGGGTGCCGCGCAGGCGCAGCTCCGCGAGCAGCAGGAACAGGCACAGCAGCACCAGGACGCCGGCCATCGCGGTCGCCGCAGAGCCGTTGAAGGTGGAGCCGTACTGGTCGTAGATGGCGGTGGTGAAGGTCGGGAAGCGCAGCAGGGCCAGGGCGCCGAACTCGGCCAGCAGGTGCAGCCCCACCAGCAGTGCGCCGCCCAGCAGGGCCGGTCGCAGCTGCGGGAGGACGACCCGGGCGAAGGTCTGCCAGCGGGTGTGGCCGAGCGACCAGGAGGCCTCCTCCAGCGCCGGGTCGAGCCCGCGCAGGGCCGCCACGGCGGGCAGGTAGACGAGGGGGTAGTAGGACAGCGTCACCACCAGCCAGGCCCCGCCGAACCCGTTGATCGAGCGGTCCAGCGAGACCCAGGCGTAGCCGTTGACGAACGCCGGCACGGCCAGCGGCGCCACGAGCAGCCCGTGCCAGAGGCGGCGGGCCGGCAGGTCGGTGCGCTCGACGAGGAAGGCCAGCGCGATCCCCAGTGCGGCGGTGGCGGCCATGGTGGCCGCGGCCAGCGTCACGGTGTTGCGGAGCAGGTCCAGCACCCGCGGCCGGAAGACGAGCTCCCAGATCTCCCGGGGGCCGATGATCACGATGTACGTCGCGACGTACACGAGCGGGATCAGTGCGAGCAGCGCGACAGCCACCCCTGCGGCCAGCAGCAGGGGTGGGGTCGCGGTGCGGGCTCCGGTCCTCAGAGCAGTCCGGCCTCGGTCATCAGCTCGGTCACCTGGGGACCGTTGAGGCTGGAGACGTCGACGGCCGGGGGCTCGAGCTCGTCGAAGGGCTTGACGTCCCGGTTGAGCTCGGCGTCCGGGTTGAGCGGGTACTCCAGCGCGTAGGACTCGGCCATGGCCTGCTGCGCGGTCGTCGAGGTCAGCCACTCGACGAACTCGTCGGCGGCCTCCTGGTGCTCGCTGCTCTCGAGGATCCCCGCGCCCGAGACGGACAGGAAGGCCCCGGGGTCCTGGTCGCCGAAGAAGTAGAGCTCGGAGCTGTCCGAGTCCGACCCGCCCTCCTCGCGGTCGCGGTACCAGTAGTAGTGGTAGGCGATCCCGGCGTCGATCTCGCCGGAGTCGGCCGCCTGCATGACCACGAGGTTGTTCTGCAGGACGACCCCGTTGGCGGCGAGGCCCTCGAGCCAGGTGCGGGTCGCCTCCTCGCCCTCGAGCTCCAGCACGGCCGAGACGATCGCCTGGAAGTCGGCCCCGGTGGGGGAGAAGCCGACGCGGCCCTTCCACTCGGGGTCGGCGAAGTCGAGGATGCTCGCCGGCATGTCCGCCTCGGTGACGTTGTCGGTGTTGTACATGACCACCGTCGAGCGGGCCAGGAAGCCGGTCCAGGTGCCCGAGCTGGGGACGTACTCCGCCGGGATGTTGTCGAGCGCGGCCTGCGGCACCGGCGCGAAGAGCCCGGCGTTGTCGACGATGCTCATCGCGGGCGAGTTCTCGGTGAGGAAGACGTCGGCGGGGGAGTCGCTGCCCTCCTCGACGATCTGGTTGGCCATCTCGAGGTCCTTGCCGCTGCGCAGCTCGACGTCGAGGCCGGACTCCTCCTCGAAGAGCGGCACGATCTCGTCGAGCAGCTCCTCGTGCTGGGCGTTGTAGATGACCAGGTCCGGCGGGTTGAGGATGCTGCACGCGCCCAGGGGGGCGACCAGCAGCGCGGCGACGGTGGCGCCGGCCCAGCGGCGAGCGGTACGACGCAGGGGGCGGCGCAGGGGGGAGGTCGGCATGGAGACGGGTCCTCGCGGATCGGATGGCGTGACGGTCGTTAGGGTCGGCTTACCTTAGTGGACTGTACGGGCCCGACCGGAATCGAGGTCGACGGGGTTAGCGATCGTTAACCAACGCGGCTACTCTCTCCCCATGACCTTCGAGCTGTCCCCCGAGCACGAGCAGTTCCGGCGCAGCGTGCGCGAGTTCGCGCAGGCCCAGATCGCCCCGCACGCGGCCCAGTGGGACCGCGACCACCACTTCCCGACCGACGTGGTGCAGCAGATGGGCGACCTCGGGTTGATGGGGCTCACGGCCCCGGAGGAGTTCGGCGGCTCCGGCCTCGCCGGCGAGGACGGCGGCTTCACCTCGCTGTGCCTGGCCATCGAGGAGATCGGTCGCGTCGACCAGTCGATGGGCATCACGCTCGAGGCCGCGGTCGGCCTGGGCATCAACCCGATCCTCACCTTCGGCACCGAGGACCAGAAGAAGACGTGGCTGCCCGACCTGGTCTCCGGCCAGCGGCTCGCCGGCTTCGGCCTGACCGAGCCCGGCGCCGGCTCCGACGCGGGGGCGACCAGGACCAAGGCCGTCCTGGCCGACGGCGAGTGGGTCGTCAACGGTGCCAAGCAGTTCATCACCAACTCCGGCTCCGAGATCACCTCGCTCGTCACCGTCACCGCCCGCACCGGTGAGCGTGAGGGCGGCAAGGCCGAGATCTCCACCATCATGATCCCGAGCGGGACCCCCGGCTTCACGGCCGAGAAGGCCTACGACAAGCTCGGCTGGCACGCCTCCGACACCCACCCGCTGTCCTTCGAGGACGCCCGGGTGCCCGAGTCGCACCTGCTCGGCGAGCGCGGTCGCGGCTACGCGCAGTTCCTCGCCACCCTCGACGACGGACGGGTCGCGATCGCCGCCCTCGCCGTCGGCTGCATCCAGGCCTGCCTCGACCTGTCCCTGGAGTACGCCGGGCAGCGACAGACCTTCGGCGGTCCCATCGGACGCAAGCAGGGCGTCGCCTTCCAGATCAGCGACCTCCAGGTCATGCTCGACGCCTCGCGCCTGCTCACCTACAAGGCGGCCGCGATGAAGGACGCCATGGACGCCGGCCACGCCGTCTCCACGAAGGACTTCAAGCAGGCCGCCGCCGTCGCCAAGCTCTACGCCACCGAGTCGGCCGTCACGGCGACCCGCATCGCCACCCAGGTCTTCGGCGGCTACGGCTTCATGGAGGAGTACCCCGTGGTGCGCTTCTACCGCGACGCCAAGGTGCTCGAGATCGGCGAGGGCACCTCGGAGGTCCAGCGGATGCTCATCGCGCGGGGGCTCGGCCTGCCGGTCGAGTGACCGGTCGGCCCTGTTCAGGGCCGTCCCACCGGGCGTACGTTCCGACCATGAAGCGCACCGTCACCGCCCTCGTCCTGCTGGTCCTCGCCCTCGCCGGGGCGGCCCCGGCCGCGGCGGCGCCGCGTCAGTCCATCGAGTACGACGCCCTCGGTGACTCCTACGCGTCGGGCTACGGCGTCCCGCCGTACTCGGCGACCTGCGGGCGGTCGCAGTCGGCGTACGCCGTCCTGGTCGACGGGCGCAAGAAGATCACCCTCGACGACTTCGTCGCGTGCGCCGGGGCGACGACCACGTCCCTCGTGTCGGGCGGACAGCTCTCGGCACTCGACGACGACACCGACCTGGTCACGCTCAGCATCGGCGGCAACGACATCGGCTGGTCCTCGGCGGTGGGCGCCTGCCTCGGCGGCACCGACCTGCAGTGCTCCGGGGCCCTGGGCCTGGTCCGCGGGCGCATCGTCACCCAGCTGCCGGGGCTTCTGGACGCCGTCCACACGCAGGTCGCGGCGGCTGCTCCCGATGCCAGCGTCGTGGTGACGGGCTACCCGCGCCTGTTCTCGCCGGAGAACGGTGCCTACCTCGGTGCCTCGCTCGCCGAGCAGCAGGCCCTCAACGACGGCGCCGACCTGCTCAACGGCGTGGTCGAGGCGGCGGCCGTCCGGCACGGCTTCGACTTCGTGGACGTCACCGAGCGGTTCGACGGCCACGGCGTCAACGCTCCGGAGCCCTGGGTCCTCGGCCCGTTCGACCCGGGCGCCTTCCACCCCACTCTCGACGGCTACCTGGCGTACGCCGCGGCCGTGACGGCGGCGGTCAACCCCGCGCGCCTGCGCTGACACCTCGCGGCCAGGGGGCCGAGCACCGGCTCTCCGACGGCCGGTCGAGTGAGCAATGCCTCCCGTCACGGCGCGCCGAGGAGACCGGATCGGCGCGGTGCTCGGGCTAGCCTTTCACCGTGACGCCGAGGGGCCGCCGGCTGGCGGGGGAGATCTGGCGCTACCTGGCCGTCGGGCTGGTGGCGACCACCGTCTCGGTGATCCTGTTCAACCTGCTGGTCCACGGCTTCAACACCGAGGGCATGGCGCCCATGAACGACCAGCCGCAGCTCGGCTACGTCCTGGCCAACCTCGTCGGCACGGTGATCGCCTACCGGGGCACGCGCTCGTGGGCCTTCCGGCACCGCTCGACCCGTCACCTCGACGGCGGACGCACGGCCTTCGTGGCCATCAGCCTCGTCACCATGCTCATCCCGATGGCGTGCCTGTGGATCAGCCGCAACCCGCTCGGGCTCGACGACCCGGTCTCCGACAACCTCTCGGCCAACGTGATCGGGCTGGCCATGGCCAACGCCGCGCGCTTCGTGATGACCCGCCAGCTCGTCTTCGGGATCCGCGACGAGGTAGCCGAGGACGGCGTCGCCACCACGCTCTGAGACCGCCGGGGTCGTCCTCGACACGGCACCCGTCCCGGGTGCACGATGTGGCGCATGCGACGGCTGGGGCGACGTACGACGGCCATCCTGGCGAGCCTCGGGGTCGCGCTCTCGCTCGCCGGGTGCGGCGTCACCCGCGGCGACGACAGCCGCGACCTGCTGATGATCATCCCCAACAGTCCCGGCGGGGGCTACGACCAGACCGGCCGTGCCGCCGTGGGCGTCATGGAGGACGACGACATCACGGGCGGCAGCTTCACCGTGGAGAACGTCATCGGTGCCGGCGGCGCTGCCGCGATGACGCAGCTGATCGGCGAGGCCGGCGACGAGCACACCCTGATGACGGTGGGCCTCGGCGTCGTCGGCTCGACGTACTCGTTCGCCAGCGGCTACGGCCCGCTCGACGCGACGCCGGTCGCGCAGCTGATGAGCGAGCCCGAGGGCATCCTGGTGCCGGCCGACTCGCCGTACGAGACCGTCGACGACTTCGTCGACGCGTGGAAGGCGGACCCTTCCTCGCTGGCCATCGGCGGCGGCTCGTCGCCCGGCGGCCCCGACCACCTCTTCCCGATGCAGCTGGCCGACGAGGTCGGCATCGACCCCCGCGACGTCAACTACGTGTCGTACGACGGTGGCGGGCCGCTCACCAGCGCCCTGCTCGGCAGCAAGATCGACGTCGGGTTCTCGGGGCCCGCCGAGTTCCTCGGCAGCGTCGAGGACGGCGAGCTGCGGATGCTGGCCGTCTCCGGGGAGGAGCGCTCCCCGCAGGAGGCGTTCGCCGACGTGCCCACGCTGACCGAGTCGGGCATCGACCTGGTCTTCCTCAACTGGCGAGGCCTGCTCGCCCCGCCGGACATCTCCGAGGAGCGTCGCGACGAGCTCATCGGCTACCTCGAGGCGATGCACGACACGCCGCAGTGGCAGGACACGCTGACCGAGAACGGCTGGACCGACGACTTCACGACCGGTGACGACTTCGAGGCCTTCCTGCAGGAGCAGGACACGCGGGTCTCCACCACCCTGACGGATCTGGGACTCCTCTGATGGCCGACACCGCAGCACCCCGCACCGAGCCGGTCGAGGTCGACCGCGCGCAGTACGGCCTCGCCGCCGTCCTCGCCCTGGTCGGTCTCTGGACGATCATCGACGCCCGCGGCCTCAACGTCGGCTTCGGCGACCCCATCGGTCCCCGCGTCTTCCCCTACGTCGTCGGCGCGTCGATGATCGTGCTCGCCGTCCTGCTCGCGGTGGCCACCGCCCGCGGCGACGTGGCGCAGGGCGAGGAGGGCGAGGACGTCGACCTCACCAGCCCGGCCGACTGGGTCACCGTCGGCAAGCTGGCCGGGATCCTGGTGCTCAACGTGCTGCTGGTCAACGTGCTCGGCTGGGCCGTGACCGGGGGGCTGCTCTTCGCGGGCTGTGCCTGGGCCCTCGGGTCGCGCACCCTGGTCCGCGACCTCGTCGTGGGCGTCGTGATGGCGGCCGCCACCTGGTACTTCTTCTACGTCGGCCTCGACGTGCCGCTGGCGCCCGGGATCCTGGACGGGGTGCTCTGAGATGGACACCCTCACCCTGCTCCTCGACGGCTTCGCCAGCGCGCTCACGCCGCAGAACCTCGCCTTCTGCGCGGTCGGCGTGCTCCTCGGCACGTTCGTCGGCGTGCTGCCCGGCATCGGCCCGGCCATGGCGGTGGCCCTGCTGCTGCCCCTCACCTTCGGCCTCGAGCCCACCCAATCGTTCATCCTCTTCGCCGGCATCTACTACGGGGGCATGTACGGCGGCTCGACGACCTCGATCCTGCTCAACACCCCCGGCGAGTCGGCTTCGGTGATGACGGCCATCGAGGGCAACAAGATGGCCAAGAAGGGCCGTGCCGCCCAGGCGCTGGCCACCGCGGCGATCGGGTCCTTCATCGCCGGCACCATCGGCACCCTGCTCGTCGCGTTCTTCACCCCGGGCCTGGCGCGGGTCGCGGTCAACATCGGGGCGCCGTCGTTCTTCGCGATCATGCTGTTCTCCCTCGTGCTCGTCACCGCGGTGCTGGGCTCGTCCAAGCTGCGTGGCTTCATCGGGCTGGCGATCGGCCTCACCATCGGGCTCGTCGGCCTCGACCTCTCGACCGGCCAGGCACGGCTGACCGGTGGGGTCCTCCAGCTCGCCGACGGCATCGACATCGTCGTCGTCGCGGTCGGCATCTTCGCCATCGGCGAGGCCATGTGGATCGCCGCGCACCTGCGTCGCGCCCCGCTCGACGTGATCCCGGTCGGGAGGCCGTTCATGAGCCGTGAGGACTGGTCGCGCTCCTGGAGGCCGTGGCTGCGCGGCACCGCCCTCGGCTTCCCGTTCGGTGCGCTGCCCGCCGGTGGCGCGGAGACGCCGACGTTCATGTCCTACGTCCTGGAGCGCAAGCTCTCGCGCAGGTCCGACGAGTTCGGCCACGGGGCCATCGAGGGCGTCGCCGGGCCGGAGGCGGCCAACAACGCCAGCGCCGCCGGGATGTTCGTGCCGCTGCTGGCTCTGGGCCTGCCGGTGACCGCGACGGCGGCCGTGCTGCTCGCGGCCATGCGCACGTACGGCATCGTGCCCGGGCCCACGCTGATGGCCGACCAGCCCGACCTGGTGTGGACGCTGCTCGCCAGCCTGCTCATCGGCAACACCCTGCTGCTGGCGATCAACCTGCCGCTGGCGCCCCTGTGGGCCAAGCTGCTGCGCATCCCGCGACCCCAGCTCTACGCGGGCATCCTGTTCTTCGCCTCGCTGGGTGCCTACGCGGTCAACCAGAGCGCCTTCGACGTCGCCCTGCTGCTGGTCTTCGGCGCCGTCGGGTTCGCCGTACGCCGCTTCGGCATCCCGCTCCTGCCCCTGATCCTCGGCGTCATCATCGGCCCGCTCATGGAGACCAAGATGCGCGAGGCGCTCGACCTGTCCAACGGCGCGATCAGCGGGCTGTTCAACGAGCCGCTGGCGATCTTCGTCTACCTGCTCATCCTGCTGGCCCTCGTCGTGCCCACGGTCCTGTCCCGGGTCCGTGGTCCGGTGCCCCACCCCGTGTCCAACGAGTCGGAGGTCTCCTGATGGCTGTCGTGATCGGCTTCATCCCGGACGAGTACGGCGAGGCCGCGCTCGCCTACGGCCTCGGCGAGGCGCAGCGGCGCCACACCGGCGTCGTCATCGTCAACAGCACCAAGGGCGACGCCCTGGTCGACCGTCGCTACCTCGGCGAGGACGACAAGGTGACCCTCGAGGAGCAGCTGGCCGCCAGTGGGGTCGAGCACGAGCTGCGCCAGACGACCGGCAAGGACATCGCCGACGAGATCCTCGCGGTCGCCAAGGAGGTCATCGCCGACGTGATCGTGATCGGCATCCGGCACCGCACCCCGGTCGGCAAGGTGATCATGGGCAGTGTCGCCCAGCGCGTCATCATCGACGCCACCTGCCCGGTCATCGCGGTCAAGCCGGGCTGACGCCGGCCTCGTCCCACAGCGCGGTCCAGGTGTGGCCGAGCTCGACGACGAGCTCGCGCAGCAGCGGGAGGCTGACCCCCACGACGTTGTGGTGGTCGCCCTCGATCCCGCTGACGAACGCGCCGCCGAGGCCGTCGACGGTGAAGGCGCCGGCCACCTCCAGCGGCTCGCCGGTGGCGACGTACGCCGTGATCTCGTCGTCGCTGACGTCGGCGAAGTGCACCGTCGTGCTCGCCGTCGCCGCGGCCACGCGACCCGAGGAGACCTCGCGCAGGCAGTGACCGGTGTGCAGCACGCCGCTGCGCCCCCGCATCATCTGCCACCGCTGGACCGCCACCTCCGCGGACCCGGGCTTGCCCAGTGCCTCGCCGTCGAGCTCGAGCACCGAGTCGCAGCCCAGCACCAGCGCGCCGGTCGGGACGTCCTCGCGCGTCGCCACCGCAGCGCACTTGAGCTCGGCCAGCCGGAGCGCCAGCTCGGCCGGCGGCAGCCCGTCGAGCTGTGACTCGTCGACCCCGCTGACGATCACGCGGGGTTCGACGCCCGCGGAGCGCAGGGTGGCGAGCCGGGCGGGGGAGGCGGAGGCGAGGACGAGCTGCATGGTCCCGACCCTAGGACGTCGACCCACCCCGCCCGAGCGTGGGCGGTCGCAGTCCTCGGACGACTGCGACCGCCCACGACCGCGTCTCTCCACAGGCCACGACTCCCAGGTGTGGGTTGCACGCGGACGGAGCAGCATCCGCTCGTGCCCCGCCGCCGTGACTGCCTCCTCGACCGTGCGGCGCTGCGCCGGCTGATGGAGCGCCAGTCGGGGGTCGTCTCCCGCCGCCAGGTCCTCGAGGCCGGCGGGGACGACGTCGACATCCGGGGCATGCTGCGGGCCCGCGTGCACGAGGGCGTGTACGTCGACCACACGGCCCGTTGACCCGCTCACAGCGGACCTGGGCCGCCGTGCTCCTGCACTGGCCGGCGGCTGCGCACCGGCAGACGGCACTCGACCTGCACGGAGTCCGCCGCGACCGCCGTCCGCGCGGACCGGACGACCCCGTGTGGGTGATGATCGACGCGGCGAGGCGGTCCCCGGCGCCGGTGCCCGGCGTCCGGGTCGAGCGCGTGCGCGGCGCGTCCTCCTGGCTGACCTCGCACCGGTGGCCCCCGCGGGTCACGGTGGAGCTGGCGTTGCTCAAGGTCGCCTCGCAGCGAGACCTCGCGGGCGCCGTCGCCGTGCTGGCCGATGCCTGCCAGCAGGGTCGGACCGATGTCACGAAGCTGCTCCACGCCCTCGAGCGGCTCGGCACCCTGAAGGGCCGGGCCGCGCTGGTGGACGTGCTGCAGGACGTGGCCGAGGGTGCCCGGTCGGTGCTGGAGCACCGTTACCTGCGCGACGTCGAGCGCGCCCACGGGCTCCCCGCGGGGCGGCGACAGGTCCGCGACGCGCGCCAGGGTCGCGCGGTCGTCCGCGACGTGACGTACGAGGCGGAGGGCCTCGTCGTCGAGCTCGACGGGCGGTTCGGGCACCGGGACTCCGAGGACAGGTGGGCCGACCTCGACCGGGACCTCGACGCCGCGGTCCACGCGCTCGTGACGATCCGGCTCGGGTGGTCGCAGGTGCTGTCCCCGTGCCGTGTCGTCGGCGCGTTGGCGGCCATCCTCGGGGCACGGGGCTGGGCAGGAACCCCTCGCCGATGTCGCCCCGGCTGCCCGGTCGGAGGTCGTGGGCGGTCGTAGTCCTCTGGTGGCTGCGACCGCCCACGCTCACCTCACAGCCGCGCGAGCGCCGCCCGGAGCGGGTCGAGGCCCAGCGAGCCGAGGTCGAGGGCCGCGCGGTGGAAGGCCTTGAGGTCGAAGTCGTCGCCCTGCCGCGCGCGCACGTCGTCTCGGGCCTGGAGCCAGATGCGCTCGCCGACCTTGTACGACGGTGCCTGTCCCGGCCAGCCGAGGTAGCGGTTGATCTCGAAGTCGAGGACCTCCGACTCCATCTGGCAGTGCTGGCCGAGGAACTCGCGGCCCAGCTCGGGGGTCCACGTCTCACCGGGGTGGAAGCCGAACGGGTTGTCCTCGGGGATCTCCAGCTCGAGGTGCATGCCGATGTCGACGATCACCCGCGCGGCCCGGAAGGACTGCCCGTCGAGCATGCCGAGGCGGTCGGCCGGGTCGGCCAGGTGGCCGAGGTCGTCCATCAGCCGCTCGGCGTACAGGGCCCAGCCCTCGCCGTGCCCGCTGACCCAGCACATGAGCCGCTGCCAGCGGTTGAGGCTCTCGCTGCGGTACGCCGTCTGGGCGACCTGGAGGTGGTGGCCGGGGACGCCCTCGTGGAAGACGGTCGTCACCTCGCGCCACGGGTAGAAGTCCTCGATGCCGTCCGGCACCGACCACCACATGCGCCCGGGGCGCTCGAAGTCCTCCGACGGGCCCGTGTAGTAGATGCCGCCGTCGTTGGTCGGGGCGAGCATGCACTCGATGCGGCGGATCGGCTCGGGGATGTCGAAGTGGACGTCGGCCATGTCGGCGAGCGTGCGGTCGGCGAGCTCCTGCATCCAGTCGCGGAAGGCCTCGCGACCGTGCACGACGCGGGCGGGGTCGGCGTCGAGGTGCGCCACCGCCTCGGCGACCGTGGCGCCGGGCAGGATGCGGTCGGCGGTGGCGGCCATGTCGTCGGCCAGCCGCTTGAGCTCCTGCCAGCCCCAGGCGTAGGTCTCCTCCAGGTCGACCGTTGCTCCGAGGAAGTAGCGGCTGGTCAGCGCGTAGTGCTCGCGGCCCACCGCCTCCTTGTCACGGCCCTGCGGCTCGAGCTCGTCGGACAGGAAGAGCCCGAAGTCGGCGAACGCGCGGGTGGCCGCCCGGGCGTGCTCGCGCATCCGCTCGGCGAGGTCGCCGGCGGGGGCACAGCGCTCGACGAGGCCGGCGAAGAAGTCCCCGCTCTCGCCCGTCTCGCCCGTCCAGCCGCGGATCTGCTCGACGACCTTCGCGTACTGCGCCGATGCCGACACCCGCCCGTGCGACGCCTCGTCGGCCAGGGTGACGCGGTAGCCCTGCACCGCGGCGGGGATCGCCGCGAGGCGGGCGTCGATCGCCTCGAGGGCGGCGTCGCCCTCGGTGGGCATGAGGTCGAAGACCTGGCGCATCCCGTGGACGGCGCTGTCGATGACCGACACCATGCACCGCGCGATGCCGGCGTCCTCCATCTCGAGCTCGAGGCGGTGGCGCTCGAGGAAGGAGTCGCGGGCCGCGGCCTCGCGGTCGTCGACGGGCGTCGCGGCCTCCACGGCCGAGACCGCGCGGCGTACGAGGTCGACGCGGGCGTCGTAGCCGGCCGGCGAGTAGTCGGGCAGGCGGTCGTCGTGCCCGGCGACGCCGTAGTACGTCGCGGCGATGGGGTCGAGGGCGCAGAAGTCCTCGACGAACGCCTCGCAGAGGGCGTCGATGGTCCGGGAAGAGGTGTCGGTCACGGAGGCGACCCTACGACCTGCCGCCCCTAGCGGGGTGCCGCGCTCGAGCGCCAGCCGCCGGGACCGCTGGGGTGGGTGCGGCGGACGCCACGGTGCGGCGCCGACCACTCCGGCGTACGTCGCCTCGGCGCCTCGTCGCCCGCGGTCCCGAGGGAGGCGAACACGGCCACCAGGGCCGCGACCTCCTCGGGGGTGGCGTCGGGGTTGACCACGCGTAGCAGCGGCGCGGCAGCCGTCCCGGGCCCGCTGTCGCTGTCGCTCACAGCGCCGGATCGTTCGCTGCCGCTCACAGCGGGATGTTCCCGTGCTTCTTGGGCGGCAGGGTCTCGCGCTTGGAGCGCAGCAGCCGCAGCGAGCGGACGATCTCCGAGCGGGTCTCGTGGGGGGAGATGACGGCGTCGATGTAGCCGCGCTCGGCCGCGATGTAGGGGTTGGCCAGGGTGTCGTCGTACTCCTGGACCAGCTCGGCGCGGCGCTCCTCGACGTTGCCGGCCTTCTCGGCCTCCGCGATCTCCTTGCGGTAGAGGATGTTGACCGCGCCCTGGGCGCCCATCACCGCGATCTGGCCGGTGGGCCACGAGACGTTGATGTCGGCGCCGAGGTGCTTGGAGCCCATCACGTCGTAGGCGCCGCCGTAGGCCTTGCGCGTGATGACCGTGATCAGCGGCACAGTCGCCTCGGCGTAGGCGTAGATCAGCTTGGCGCCGCGGCGGATGATGCCGTTGAACTCCTGGTCGGTCCCGGGCAGGAAGCCGGGCACGTCGACGAACGTCAGCACCGGGATGTTGAAGGCGTCGCACGTGCGCACGAAGCGGGCGGCCTTCTCGGAGGCGTCGATGTCGAGGGTGCCGGCGAACTGCATCGGCTGGTTGGCCACGACGCCGACCGGGCGACCCTCGACGCGGCCGTAGCCGACGATGATGTTGGGCGCGAAGAGCGGCTGGACCTCGAGGAACTCCTGGTCGTCCAGCACGGTCTCGATGACCGTGTGCATGTCGTACGGCTGGTTGGCGCCGTCCGGGATCAGCGTGTCGAGCGCCCGGTCCAGGTCGCCCAGCTCGAGGTCGGCCTGCTCGTCGTAGACGACCGGCTCGTCGAGGTTGTTCTGGGGGAGGTAGGACAGCAGCGCCTTGACGTACTCGATGGCGTCCTCCTCGTCGGAGGCCATGTAGTGGGCGTTGCCCGACTTGGTGTTGTGCGTCCGCGCGCCGCCGAGCTCCTCCATCGTGACGTCCTCGCCGGTGACGGTCTTGATGACGTCGGGCCCGGTGATGAACATCGCGGAGGTCTTGTCGACCATGATCGTGAAGTCGGTGACCGCGGGGGAGTAGACGTGGCCGCCGGCGCAGTTGCCCATGATCATCGAGATCTGCGGGATGACGCCCGAGGCGTGCACGTTGCGGCGGAAGATCTCGCCGTACAGGCCGAGCGAGACGACGCCCTCCTGGATGCGGGCGCCGGCGCCCTCGTTGATGCCGATGATCGGGCAGCCGGTCTTGATGGCGAGGTCCATCACCTTGGTGATCTTCTCGCCGTAGACCTCGCCCAGCGAGCCGCCGAAGACGGTGAAGTCCTGGGAGAACACGCAGACCTGGCGGCCGTCGACGGTGCCGTAGCCAGTGACGACGCCGTCGCCGTACGGACGGCGGTCCTGCAGGCCGAACGCGGTCGAGCGGTGTCGCGCGAGCTCGTCGAGCTCCACGAAGGAGCCCTCGTCGAAGAGGAGCTCGATGCGCTCGCGGGCGGTCTTGCGCCCCTTCGCGTGCTGCTTCTCCACGGCCTTGGCCGAGCCGGCGTGGACCGCCTCGTCGAGGCGCCGCTCGAGATCGGCGAGCTTGCCTGCCGTCGTGTGGATGTCGATGTCGCTGTCCCCAGCAGGGACGTCCGTGCCCTCGCCGGGCTGCACCTGTGCACTCACGTCGTGTGGCCTCCTGTTGTCTGCGTCCGACAATGTAGTGCCATGACCTCCGCCCCGGCACCGCGCCCAGCACTCGACCCCGACCGCATCGCGGCGCCCGACGGCTGGCGCGTCGAGGTCACCGAGGCCACCCCCTCCACCAACGCCGTGGTGGCCGAGCGTGCCCGTGCGGGGGAGGAGGAGGGCCTCGTCGTGGTCACCGAGCACCAGACCGCGGGCCGGGGGCGCCTCGACCGGGTGTGGGAGACCCCGGCGCGCACCTCGCTGACCTTCTCGGTGCTGCTGCGCCCCGACGTGCCCGCCCAGGACTGGACGTGGCTGCCGCTGCTGACGGGGTACGCCGTCCAGGCCGCCGTCGCCGACCGGATCCCCGAGATCGCCCTCAAGTGGCCCAACGACGTGCTGGTCGAGGAGCGCAAGCTGGCCGGCATCCTCGTCGAGCGGATCGAGACACCGACCGGTCCCGCGGCGGTGGTCGGGGTGGGCATCAACGTCTCCCAGACGCTCGACGAGCTCCCCGTCGCGCTGGCCACCTCCATCGAGCTGGAGACCTCGGAGCGGGTCGACCGCACCGGACTGCTCGGCCAGGTGCTGGGCTCCCTGCACGGCCTCCAGGGCCTGCTCGGCGACACCGCCTCGCTCCGCGCGGCCTACACCGACGTCTGCTCCACCCTGGGCCGCGAGGTCGACGTCCACCTCCCGGGCGGCCCGGACGGCGTGGAGGTACGCCGCGGCGAGGCGCTCGCCGTGGACGACCGGGGCGCGCTGGTGGTGAGCACCGGCGAGGGGACCTTCACCGTCGGGGCGGGCGATGTCGTTCACGTGCGCCCGCGCCAGTGACATGATCGGGACGTGGCCTTCCCGACCAAGCTCCTCAACGACGGCGAGCGCGTCGTCGTGTCCACGCGGACGCACCCCAAGGCGCTCGTCCTCCCGGTGGTCGTGCTCGTGCTCCTGGCCGCGGCGGTGACCTGGCTCGGCACCGTCAGCGACTCGACCGGCCTCGGCCTGGCCGCAGGCCTCGTGGCCGCGGCGATCGCCGTGTGGTTCGTGCTGCGGCCCTTCCTGGACTGGCTCACCACGACGTACACCTTCACCAACCGTCGCTTCATCAAGCGCTCCGGCCTGATCGCCAAGGAGGGCCGCACGATCCCGCTCAACCGGATCAGCGGCGTCGACTTCGAGATCGGCGTCGTCGACCGGCTCTTCGGCTGCGGCACCCTCATCGTCTCCGACGCCAGCACCAACGGCCGGGTGCTGCTCTCCGACATCCCGCGCGTCGAGCAGGTCCAGCTGCGGGTGGCCGAGGAGCTGCACACCCTCTCCACGGGCGGCCCGGCCGCCGAGCGCGTCGACGATGGCACCTGAGCGCCGACGCCGCGGGCAGCAGGGGCCGGACGCGACGGCCCCGGCCCCCGAGCGCCTGGACATGGCGATCCTGGGCGAGCAGCCCACGCTGACCGCCCTCGAGGTCGCCTCCGAGACCGGGGTGACGGTGGACCAGACGCGACGCCTGTGGCGCGCGCTCGGCTTCCCCGACCAGCTGGGCGAGCGGGCCTTCACCCGGGCCGACGCCGAGGCGGTCCGCGACGTCGTCGGGATCGTCGACAGCGGCTCGGTCGACTTCGACATGGCGGTCAACATGACCCGTGGCGTCGGCCAGACCATGGCGCGCCTCGCGGACTGGGAGGTCGCGACCCTGTCCAACCGGGTGGAGGAGCTCGAGGCCGGACCGGACGCCCTGGGCTCCCGCGTGGGCTCGGCCCTGCGGCTGATCGAGGACGTCAGCCCCCACTTCGAGAGGACGCTGGTCTACGCGTGGCGCCGCCACCTCGCCGCGGCGGTCGCGCGGATGGAGGCGATGGGCGCCAACGACGAGGACCTGCACACCGTCGACGTGACGGTCGGCTTCGCCGACCTGGTGTCCTTCACGGCGCTGTCCAACGAGATGGACCGCGACAAGATCGGCGACCTCGTGGAGAAGTTCGAGGGCCGCTGCCACGACGTCGTCACCAACCACGGCGGCCGGATCATCAAGAGCCTCGGCGACTCGGTGCTCTTCGTGATCGCCGACGCCGAGTCGGCCATCGAGGTGGCCGAGGGGATCATCAACGTGATCGGGCGCGACCCCAAGCTCCCCGACGTCCGCGTGGGCCTCGCCTCGGGGCCGGTGGTGCCGCGACTGGGCGACGTGTTCGGCCCGCCGGTCAACATGGCCGCGCGGCTGACGGCCGTGGCGCGGCGCAACCGCCTCATCATCGACCAGCGCACGGCCGACCAGCTGCCGGTCGAGGAGTTCGAGAGCCGCCGGCTGCCCGCGCGACCCGTGCACGGCTTCGGGCTCGTGGAGCCGGTCGCCGTACGCCGCCGCTGACCCGCGGCCCCCCTTTCCCACGACACGTCCAACCGGACCAGACCATTCGTCCACGTTTGGGTAAAACCGCCCGCACGGGCACCCGGCACCACGCAACCTTGGCCCGTGCTCAAGGTCCAGGACGTCCGTCTCGACCCGCACGAGCGGAAGGTGTGGAGGGGTGACCGGGAGATCCGGCTGTCCCGCAAGGAGTTCGACCTCCTCCACGCGCTGATGGCTCGGGCGGGTCTGGTGGTGACCCGCGCCGAGCTCATGGAGGACGTGTGGGACACGACCTTCTGGACCTCGTCCAAGACCATCGACGTCCACCTCGGGTGGCTGCGCCGCAAGCTGGACGACGACCCGCGCAAGCCGCGGCTCATCACCACCCTGCGGGGCCACGGGCTGCGCTTCGAGACGAGTGCCGAGACGACCTGAGCGACGCTCAGGACGGCTGCCCTAGGGTTTCCTGCGTGACCGACCGTGCACCCACCCTCGCCGTGATCGGCGGAGGGCAGCTGGCCCGGATGATGGCGCAGCCGGCGATCGCCCTGGGCCTGCCGCTGCGGCTGCTCGCCGAGGCCGAGGGCGTCTCCGCCGCCCAGGTGATCCCCGACCACGAGGTCGGCGACTACACCGACCTCGACACCCTGCGCCGTGTGACCACGGGCTGCCCCGTGGTCACCTTCGACCACGAGCACGTGCCGACCGCGCACCTGCACGCGCTCGAGGAGTCCGGCGTCGCCGTACGTCCCGGACCCGGGGCGCTGGTCCACGCCCAGGACAAGGGCGTCATGCGCGCCCGGCTCGCCGAGCTGGGCATCCCGTGCCCCCGCAACGCGCTGGTCGCCACCCCGGCCGACGTGGAGGCGTTCGGGTTCCCGTGCGTCCTCAAGACCACGCGGGGCGGGTACGACGGCAAGGGGGTGTGGGTGGTCCGCGAGCCGGCCGATGCCGACGCGGCCTTCGCCGCGGCCGCCGCGGCCGGGGTCGAGGTGCTCGCCGAGGAGCTCGTCGACTTCCGTCGCGAGCTCTCCGCCCTGGTGGCCCGCTCGCCCAGCGGCCAGGCCGCGTCCTACCCCGTCGTCGCCTCCACCCAGCTCGACGGCATCTGCTTCGAGGTCGTCGCCCCCGCCCCGGACCTGTCGCCGGCCCTGGCCGGACAGGCGCAGGAGATCGCGCTGCGCGTCGCGGGGGCGCTCGACGTGACGGGCATCCTCGCCGTCGAGCTCTTCGAGACGACCGACGGCCGCATCCTCGTCAACGAGCTGGCGATGCGGCCGCACAACACCGGCCACTGGACGCAGGACGGCGCGGTCACGTCGCAGTTCGAGAACCACCTGCGCGCCGTCATGGACCTCCCGCTCGGCTCACCCGCCCCGCGGGCGCGCTGGACCGTGATGGTCAACATCCTGGGCGGGCCCGCCGACACCGGACGGCTGTACGACGGCTTCCCGCACGCGATGGCCCGTGACCCGCACCTGCGGGTGCACCTCTACGGCAAGGACCTGCGACCCGGCCGCAAGGTCGGCCACGTCAACGCCTACGGCGACGACCTCGACGACTGCTTGGAGCGCGCGCGGCACGCCGCCGCGTGGTTCCGCGGCGACCTCGGCAACCACAGTGAGTGAAGGTGAGTGACATGACGGCACGCGTCGGCATCGTGATGGGGTCGGACTCCGACTGGCCCGTGATGGAGGCGGCGGCCCAGGCCCTCGCCGAGTTCGACGTCGAGGTGGAGGCCGACGTCGTCAGCGCCCACCGGATGCCGGACGAGATGCTGGCCTACGGTCGCGAGGCCGCCGGGCGCGGCATCGAGGTGATCATCGCCGGCGCCGGCGGCGCGGCCCACCTGCCCGGGATGCTCGCCGCGGTGACGCCGCTGCCGGTGATCGGCGTGCCCGTGCCGCTGAAGGCGCTCGACGGCATGGACTCGCTGCTGTCGATCGTGCAGATGCCGGCCGGGGTGCCGGTCGCCACCGTCGCCATCGGCGGGGCCCGCAACGCCGGGCTGCTCGCCGTACGCATCCTGGCCAGCGGCGACGCCGCGCTCCAGCAGCGGATGGTGGACTTCCAGGCCGAGCTGCGACAGGTGGCCACCGACAAGGGCGCCGTCGTCCGCAGCGCCGCGGGCGGCGCCCGGAGGCTCGGCTTCTGACCGACCTGCCGGCGCCGGGACGCCTCGTCGCCATCGACGTGGCGCGCTGCCTGGCGCTGCTCGGGATGGTCGCCACGCACGTCCTCGTCGCCCGCGACCCCGACGGGTCGCTGTCGTTCGGGCAGGCGCTCGCCGGCGGTCGCGCGTCCGCGCTCTTCGCCGTCCTGGCCGGGGTCAGCATCGCCCTGATGACCGGGCGGCGCCTCCCGGTCACCGGCAGCGCCCGGGGCCGCGCGTCGGCGGGACTCGCCGTCCGGGCCGTGCTGGTGGCCGCCGTCGGCCTGGTGCTCGGCGAGGTCGGCTCGGGCATCGCGGTGATCCTCACCTACTACGGCGTGGTCTTCGTGCTGGCCCTGCCCTTCCTCGGGCTGTCGGCGCGCTCGCTGGCCCTGCTCGCGGCCGGGTGGCTGGTGGTCGCCCCGGTCGTCTCCCACCTCGTGCGACCGTCGCTGCCCGAGCGGCAGTACGCCAGCCCGACCTGGGGCCAGCTCGTCGCCGACCCCGGCGGACTGCTGGCCGAGCTGACGTTCACCGGCTACTACCCGGCCGTGCCGTGGCTGGCCTACGTGCTCGCCGGGATGGCGGTCGGTCGCCTCGACCTCACGTCGCGGCGTACGGCGGGACTCCTGGTCGCCGGGGGAGCGGCGGCCGCCCTGCTGGCGACCGCGGCCTCACGGGTCCTGACGGCCGGTACAGAGGTGCAGCGGGCCCTGCTCGTGGAGCCGCCGGCGCAGGACGTCGACGGCGCCGCCCTGCTCGACCGGATCGCGGCCGGGCTGCCCGGCACCACGCCGACCGGGGGTTCGTGGCAGTGGCTCCTGGTGGTGGCGCCGCACACGGCCACCCCGTTCGACCTCCTCCAGACGACCGGCTCGGCCCTCCTGGTCATCGGTGCCGCGCTGCTGGCCCTGTCCGTCGCGGGGGCCGTCACGGGGCGGGCGGTGGCCCTCTTCTTCGGGGCCGGCGCGATGACGCTCACCCTCTACTCGGTGCACGTCGTGGCGCGGTCGCAGGGCTTCCTGCCCGACACCCTGCGCGACAGCTACCTGTTCCACGTGCTGCTCCTGCTGGGCATCGGGTCCGTCTTCGCGGCCACGCGCTCCCGCGGTCCGCTCGAGGGGCTGGTCGGCGCCGCCTCCCGTGCCGCTGCCGGCCGGTCCGGCCCCTAGGCTGAGCGCCATGACGACTCGGTGGGGCATCGCAGGGACCGGCGCCATGGCGGAGGTCTTCCTGCGCGACTTCGAGCACGTGCCGGACGCCGAGGCGGTGGCGATCGGGTCCCGCTCCCGGGAGCGCGCCGCCGGGCTCGCGTCGTCGTACGGCATCGCGGGTGCCCACACCTACGGCGAGCTGGTGGGCGCCGACATCGACGTCCTCTACATCGCGACCCCGCACCCGCAGCACCACGCCCTGGCGCTCGCCGCGATCGAGGCCGGCGTGCCCGTGCTGGTCGAGAAGGCCTTCACCGCCACCCTGGCCGGGGCACGCGAGGTGGTGGCCGCGGCCCGCGAGCGCGGTGTCTTCTGCATGGAGGCGATGTGGACCCGGCTCCAGCCGGCGGTCGTGGAAGCCCGCCGGCTCGTCGAGGCGGGCGAGATCGGTGAGGTGGTGGCCGTCCAGGCCGACCTGGGCGCGCACCGCGACTACGACCCCGCCTCGCGGCTCTTCGATCCCGCCCTCGGCGGCGGCGCCACCCTCGACCTCGGCGTCTACGTCATCTCCTTCGCCCAGGACTTCCTCGGCACCCCGGACCGCGTCGTCGCCTCCGGCACCCGCTACCCCAACGGCACCGACGCGTCGGTGACGATGCACCTGGCGTACGACGACGGGCGCGGCGCGTCGCTGGCCTGCGGGCTCACCACCGAGAGCCCCGGTCGGGCCGTCATCTGGGGGACCGGCGGCTCGATCGAGCTGCCGCCCCGCTTCCACCACCCCACCTCGCTGGTCGTGCGACGCAACGGGCAGGAGGCCGAGACCCGCGAGCTGCCGGCCCGCGGGCGCGGCTACAGCCACGAGATCGACGAGGTGGGCCGGTGCCTGGCCGCCGGACTGACCGAGTCGCCGGTGGTGCCCCTCGACGACACCCTCGGCGTGCAGTGGGTGATGGAGGAGACGCTGTCCCAGCTCGGCATCACCACGACCGAGGCGACCGTCGAGCTCTAGTCGCCGACCCGGCCGCGCAGCGCCTTGGTCTGCCCGCGCTCCTTCTTGGCGCGCAACCGGCGCTCCTTGGACCCGCGGGTGGGCCGGGTGGCCCGCCGGGGCGGGGGCGGCGGGGCGAGGGCCTCGCGCAGCAGGGCGGCCAGCCGCTCCCGGGCCGCGACCCGGTTGCGGTGCTGCGAGCGGTGCTCGGAGGCGGCGATGACGACCTTGCCGTCGGGCCAGCGACGCAGCGCCCGGGAGCGCTGGGAGTCGGTGAGCGTCGAGGCCGAGCGGACGTCGTACTCCAGCTCGACGCGGCTGTCGGAGGTGTTGACCGACTGGCCGCCCGGGCCGGGGGAGCGGGAGAACCGCTCGACGAGGTCGGCGTCCGGCACCACCAGCCCCGACGGGAGGCCGGGGCCGGACGGGACGAGCAGGTCCTTCACGCGCTCCGCTTGCGCCACTCGATGGCGGGACAGGTGTCCATGACCATGGCGACCCCGGCCGCGGTGGTCCGGTCGAACGCCGCCTCGTCGACGACGCCGAGCTGGAACCACACGCCCCGGGCGCCTATGGCCACGGCCTGGTCCGCGAACTCGCCCGCTGCCTCGGAGCGCCGGAACACGTCGACCACGTCGACCGGGAACGGGATGTCCGCGAGCGTGGCGTAGCCCTGCTCGCCCAGGACGGTCGGGGCGTCCGGGTGGACCGGCACGATCCGCTTGCCGCGTTCCTGGAGGAGCCTGGCGATCGAGTACGCCGTGCGCCCGGTGTCGCCGGACAGGCCGACCACGGCCCAGGTCTCGAGGTCGTCGAGCATGCGGTCGACGGTCGCGGGGTCCTGCCACGAGGTGGTCACGGCCCCGACGCTACCCGCCGACGCCCCCGATCAGCCGCCGACGTCGGACTCCGTGTAGCGGGGCCCGGTCGAGCGGCCCAGTCGTCGTACGTCCGTGTCCGTGCGGGCGATGAGTCGTGCTCGGTCCCTCGCGGACATCCGGTCCCCGAGCCGGGAGTTGAGGATCATGCGCAGCCGGGACAGGGACGAGAGCCAGCCGGGCACGAACACCTGACGCTTGCGCGCCTCGATGCCCTCGACGAAGGCCTTGGCGCAGTCCTCGGCAGACGTGACCGCGCGCAGCGGTGCCGGCAGGGCAGCCAGCATCTCGTCGAAGCTGCTCATGTCCTCCCTGGCCTCGCGCAGGAGCGGCGTGTCTATCCACGACATGTGGGCGCTGCCGACGTCCACCCCGAGATGGGCGACCTCCATCCGCAGCGCGTTGGCGAAGTGCTCGACCCCGGCCTTGCTCGCGTCGTACGCCGCCATGCCCGGTGTGGCCGCCAGGGCGGCGAGGGAGGAGACGACCAGCACGTAGCCCCGGCGCTCGATGATCGTCGGCAGTGCCGCACGCACGGTGTGGAAGACACCGAGTACATTGGTGTCGAGGACCCGTCGGAACGCGTCAGGATCGACCGTGAGCACGGTGCCGTAGCTCGCCACGCCCGCGTTGGCGACGACGACGTCGATGCCGCCGAAGGCCTCCACTGCCCGGGCGACCGCCGCCTGCGTCGCACCGAGGTCGCGCACGTCGCACGCGACCGCCTCCACCCGGGTACCCGTTGCGGTCAGCCGGGCCGCCAGGTCGTCGAGCGCGGCCTGGTCGATGTCGGTCAGCAGCAGGTCGGCACCGCGACGCGCCAGCAGCGTGGCGGTCGCCTCTCCGATGCCACGTGCTGCGCCGGTGACCATGACCACTCGTCCGTCGAAGATGTCCACGGTGACTCCCGGTGTGTGCGGCTGGTCCCACCACGCTAGGGCGGCGACGCCGGGTCGCCCAGAGGCCTTCGGCCCGTCCTGGGGCCGTGCCCGGTAGCGCTCAGTCCTCGGTCCCGAGCGTGTTCCGGGCGTTGGCGACGACGGCCTCCATGGCCGTCTTGAGGGTGTAGCTGTCGAGCGTCTCCAGCTCGGGGAACGGCTCGGGCTTCCCGCCCCGGCGCTTCTTCGCCTGCTTCGCCTGGAGCTCGAGGACGTAGCGGTCCCAGATCACGTAGAAGTACATGCCGCCGCCGGTGCTGGCGAGCACGTAGGAGCCGTCGACGTCGAACATCCCGCCGGGGCGCAGCGCCCCCCGGATCGTGCGGACCTCGTCCGGGGTCGGCCGGGGATCGGAGAACGCCAGCTGGGACAGGTAGGAGTCCAGCACCCGCCTCGGCTGGTCGCCCGGCGCGACGTACTGGACCAGCAGCTCGGCGGTGCGCCGGTTCTCGTCGTCCTCGCGCAGGCAGCTGTTCTGGACCGAGCGGCCGGCGAAGGAGTCCAGGGAGAGGTAGGAGTCCGGATCGGCGGGGGTCGAGTCGGAGGTGAGCTCCTCCAGCTCGACCCCCGGGAAGAGGGCGTCCACCGCCTCGCCGTCGAGGAGTGCGCAGGGGTCGAGGAAGGTGGGCCAGTCCTGGGCCTGCGAGAACTGTCCCGTGGAGCCGGCGGCGGGCTCGGCGTCCTCGCCGCGGAGCTCCTCGGCACGGTCGAGGGCGGTGGTCAGCACGCGCTCGGCCAGCTCTGCGTCGCGCTCGGTCAGGTCGTCGGTGAGCCCGTAGTCGCGCCCCCGGGTGAAGCGCACGAGCAGGTTGCCGGTCGTCGCGAGGTAGGCGCTCCCGCCCTGCTGCCACAGGATGCGCTCGTCGATGCCCCGCAGCCGCACGCCGCCGAGGCTCTGCTGGGCGTCCCGGATGATGTCGACCGTGGCCTGCTCGAGGGCGTCGAAGACACCGTTGTTGTCGCGCAGGTCCTTCGGCAGCCTCCCGTCGCCGTACTTCTTGAACTGGCGCCACTCCGCGGCGGCGGCCGCCTCGGTGGGGTACTGCTCCACCTTGAGCTTGGCGAACGTCTTGGCGCGGTCCCCGATCGAGTAGTCGCAGCTGGTGGTGACCACGGCGCCACCGACGGTGTCCTTGCGCTCGGCCAGCTCCTTGGCGGTCGTGGAGGCGGCCCGCCCGCGCTCGGTGACCTCGGCCCCACGGGTGAGGGGGAGCAGCCGCGTGGCCTCGGTCGTGGGCAGGAGGGCGCAGGGCGGCACGTAGACCTGGTCGCCGATCATGACCGCCGGGGCCGCCGCCGGTTCGTCGGTGGCCCCCTCCTCCGTGCTCGTGGCGGAGGACGGCGCCGCCGGGGCGGCGTCCCCCTTCTCCGCCTCCCCGTCCGAGCAGCCGGCCAGGACCGTGAGTACGGCGAGCAGGGCGAGGGCGGTGATCGGCGTACGACGCATGGCCCCGGAGTGCCCGGTGGAGCGGAACCCCAAACCCCGGTGGGGTTACCGATCAGTACGACAAGGGTCTACCAGCACCGTGAATGTGGTGGCGGATGTGGTTGGGTGTGACCGCACACACATCCACGGAGGGACATCCACTCATGCTCCACACCCCAGTCCGGCGCCTCGGCGCCGCAGTTGCCGCGGGCGCCCTGAGCGCCGGCGCTCTCGTCGCCATGACGGCCCCGGCCGCCCAGGCCGCCACCGCGGCCACCACCTACACCTGCACCTTCCCGAGCCTGGGCGTCCGGGACATCCCGGTGGGCATCACCGCCACCCTGCCCGGTGCCGCCAACGCGGGCCTCGACGCCCCGGCCATCCCGGTGCTGCTGAGCGTGACCCTGCCGGCCGACGTCGTCGAGGCCGCGAAGTTCTTCTACAAGGCGACGTCCATCGGCGGCTTCTCCAACGACATGGTCGCCACGCTGGACAACCTGTCCTCCTCGGACACCGCCGACCTCGCGCTGCAGAACGTCCGGTTCCCGCAGACGCCCGTGCCCGCCACGGCGAACCAGCCGCTCACCCTCAACACGCCCAACCCGCTGACCACTCCCGGCGTGGAGCCCGCCACGACCGTCCCGGTCAACCTCCCGGGCGCCGGCACCTACGACGTCGTGGTGCCCTCGGCGTTCACGTTCACCGCTACGCAGCAGGGCGACGTTGCCATGCTCAAGGATGTCCCGTGCGTCTACAAGCCGGGTACGCCCTCGAGCCTCGGGTCGGTCATCCTGGCCGAGAACGAGTCCACGACCAAGGCGAAGCCCGCGAAGAACCCCACCAAGCTCGGCAAGAAGACCAAGCTCAAGGTCACCGTGCAGGCCGACAACGAGGTCCCCACCGGCAAGGTGAAGGTCATGAAGGGCCAGAAGAAGCTCGGCAAGGGTTCGCTCAACGCCCAGGGCAAGGTCACCATCACCCTCAAGAAGGCGCTGCCCAAGGGCAAGACCGTGGTGAAGGTGCTCTACCTCGGCGACGACTTCACCGAGAAGTCGAAGGACAAGAAGGTCGTCATCAAGGTCCGCTGACCCCGGTCCCGTCTCCTCGACCGCCCGGTCGGTGCCCCGCGCACCGGCCGGGCGTTCGTCGTCCGACCGCTGCGCACAGGCTCGTTACCCGCTAGTAGGATTCGTGCATGAGCGACATGTACACCCTCTCCGAGGAGCACCGGGCCATCCGCGAGGCCGTCCGCGACCTGTGCGACGCGAAGGTCGCGCCGTATGCCGCTGCGGTCGACGAGGAGGCGCGCTACCCGCAGGAGGCGGCCGACGCGCTGCTGGCCGCGGACTTCCACGCCCCGCACGTGCCCGAGGAGTACGGCGGCGCAGGTGCGGACGCGCTGGCGACCGTGCTGGTCATCGAGGAGGTCGCACGGGCGTGCGTGTCCTCGAGCCTGATCCCTGCGGTCAACAAGCTCGGCTCGCTGCCGGTGCAGATCGCGGGCTCCGAGGAGCTCAAGCAGAAGTACCTCGGCGCCCTGGCCCGCGGTGAGGGCGGGTTCTCCTACTGCCTCTCCGAGCCCGACGCCGGCTCGGACGCCGGGGGCATGAAGACCCGCGCGGTGCGCGACGGCGACGAGTGGGTCCTCGACGGGGTGAAGCGGTGGATCACCAACGCCGGCGAGTCGGAGTTCTACACCGTCATGGCTGTCACCGACGCCGAGAAGAAGACGCGCGGCGGCATCTCCGCCTTCGTGGTGGAGAAGTCGGACGAGGGCGTCTCCTTCGGCGCCCCCGAGAAGAAGCTCGGCATCAAGGGCAGCCCGACCCGCGAGGTCTACCTCGACAAGGTCCGCATCCCCGCGGACCGGATGATCGGCGCCGAGGGCACCGGCTTCGCCACCGCGATGCAGACCCTCGACCACACCCGCGTCACCATCGCCGCCCAGGCCGTCGGCGTCGCGCAGGGTGCGCTCGACTACGCGCTGGAGTACGCCAAGGAGCGCCGACAGTTCGGGAAGTCGATCTCCGACTTCCAGGGCCTGCAGTTCATGCTCGCCGACATGGGCATGAAGGTCGAGGCGGCCCGACAGATGACGTACGCCGCCGCCGGCCGCTCCGAGCGGGGCGACGCGGACCTGACGTTCTTCGGGGCCGCGGCCAAGTGCTTCGCCTCCGACGTCGCGATGCAGGTGACCGTCGACGCCGTGCAGGTGCTGGGCGGCTACGGCTTCACCCGCGACTACCCGGTCGAGCGGATGATGCGCGACGCGAAGATCACCCAGATCTACGAGGGCACCAACCAGGTCCAGCGGATCGTGATGGCGCGTCAGCTCCTCAACGGGGTGCAGTCCGAGCTCTGATCCGGGTGTCGTGCGGAGCTGCGGCGCGGGGATCAGGCGGTGCTGCCTGTCGCCCTCGCCGGTGCCGCCTCGAGCCGGTCGCGCCACTGTGTGGGCGAGCAGCCGTACCGACGGGTGAACCACCGCGACATGGCGCTCGGGGCGGCGAAGCCCAGCGCCTCGGACACCTGCGTCACGGTGTAGTGGGGGTCACGCAGCCTCTCCTCGGCCAGGGCCGCGCGGACCTCGTCGAGCACCGTGGAGAAAGTCGTCCCTTCGCGCTCCAGCTGGCGGTGAAGGGTGCGCCGGTCCATGCCGAGGTCGCGAGCCACCAGCTCGGCGGAGCACCGACCGGACGGCAACCTGGTCCGGATCAGCGTGTGCACCGCGCCCGTGATGCCGGCGTCCTGCGAGTCCAGGCGCAGGAGGTCGAGGAACCGTCGCGCGTACGCGCGACGCTGGGGGTCGGCCTGCAGCTCCAGGTCAAGGTCGTCGCGGCGGAGGACGACGGCGGCTCGAGCCGCGTCGAACACGATGACGGTGTCGAGGACGCTGTGGTGGGTCCGCACATCGCAGGGGGGGTCGTGGGGGAGCTGAACCTGGAAGGGGCGCCAGCCCGGGGCACACAGCTCCCGGAGGATCCGGAGGTACGCGGCGACCGCCAGCTCCAGCGCCTGACGTGCGGACCCGGGATCGACGTCGTCGCCGAGGGACAGCGTCACCTCGATCGTCGTCAACACGTCCGCGTGGACGGTCGAGAACGAGAGCGCCTGGTTGTAGCTGGCGGCGTTTCGATGAAGCAGTTGCACGGCACTGGCAACGTCGGGCTCCTCGTGCAGGAGGAGGCTCAGCGGCCCCAGCGTGGACAGACGCCGTCTCTTCGACAGCAGGAGGCCGAAGTCGTCGCGACCTGACGAACGCGCGGACGACCCGAGCACCCGTGCCATGGCGTCCACCGGGGACCAGGCATCTGGCTCCAGCGCATCGACGCGCAGGCCCTGCGCGTTCAGGAGGCGCGCAGCGTCGAGGTCGAGCCCGCGGGCCAGCGCGACGTACCCGCGCAGCGCGGCACGCCGACCGAGCAGTGGTGTGGCCCGTGACCGTGGCATGTCCCCAGAGGGTAAGGCACCCGTCCCGGGTGGTGCTGTGTGGAACGTCGCCGGTGCGTACTGTCCTTCGTGAGGTCACGGCGAGTACGAGCGCGCTCACCTGCCGTCGTGCCCCGGGGACGCTCCCCTGTGGCGTCCCACCCCCCCTGGATTCCTCGCCGCGCCCTGTATCCCCCGTGCCGGGGTGCGGCGAGGATGACCACTGGGACCATGTAGGGGAGGCCGGCTCAGGCCTGGTCTGCCTGAGGCGCAGGCATCGACAGGACGGTCAGGCGGTCCCGGGCCAGGCGTTCGACGAGGATCGGTACGAAGGCTCGGACCCGGCTCCCGTCGAACTCGCGACGGACCTCGCTGATCACGCCCTCGACGGTCGTCGCGGGCACCGAGTCGAACCGCTCCCTGAGCCGTGCGCTCACCAGCGCCATGCTCCGGGTCAGGTCGGCCTCACCGGGGCCTGCGGCGATCGGCTCCTCGATCGGCTCTGCGGTCGGTTCCGCCCGGACGGTCCGGTTCAGGTGTACGTCCGTGGTCACCATGCGTTCCGGCCCCCTTCTGGTTCCGCGGTCCTCGGGTGGACACACGACGAGCCCTGACACCTGTGGCCCTACCCCGAGGATCCGTCGAGCCCACTGGCGTCGCATCCCCCTCCCAAAAGGTCACCCGGGTGACCCGAACAGCGGGCGGGCGGAGGGCGATGTCCCGGGGAGCTCCCTGTGCCAGCATGCGGGGCGACGAGCGAGCGTCCGTCCGGGCGGGGCCCGACGGCTGAGGGGGTTCCATGTCCACCACGACGAGACGACGCGTCGGCGTCGCGCGAACCGTCGGCGTCGCAGCGTCCCTCCTGCTGGTGACCTCGTGCAGCGAGGGCTCGGGCGACCGACCGACTCCGACCCCGACCGGCTCGGCATCCGCCCAGCCGTCCCGGACCGCGACGCTGCCGAGCCCGACCCGGACCCCCACCGTCCCGAGCCCGACCCGGACCCCCACCGTCCCGAGCCCGACCCGGACCCCCAGCGCACCGGCGACCCCCAGCGATTCCGCTACCCCGAGTGATTCCGTGACGCCCAGTGAGTCCGTGACGCCCAGTGAGTCCGAGACGCCCAGCGAGTCCGAGACGCCCAGCGAGAGCGAGACGCCCAGCAATTCCGTGACGCCCAGCGCCTCCGAGCCCTCGGCCTCGGAGACCTCCGTCCTGCCCACGCCTTCCGGGAGCGCCACCTCGGAGCCCGCGCCCTCGTCGTCCGCGATGGTCGAGGCCGAGACGACCGACGTCGAGGCCGAGGCGGACGAGGGTGGGGCCGGGTGGTGGTGGCTTCTCGCGGGGCTGGTGCTCGCGCTGGTGGCCGGGGTACTCCTGTGGAGCCGGGCCCGTCGCCGCGGCGCCGGGCGCGCCGAGCTCACCGCCGCGGAGGGCGAGGTGTCGTGGCTCGCTCGCGAGCTGCTGCCGGACCTGCGGGACACCGGCTCACGCGAGCAGGTCGCAGGAGGCTGGGCCGTGTCGTCGGACCGCGTCGTGGCCCTCGAGGACCGACTCACGCGGCTCGAGGCCACCGCCAAGGACGAGCAAGTCCGGGGCCGGGCCAGAGAGCTGCGGGACGCGGTGCGGGTCGCACGGACCGCAATGGCCGACCTGCTCCATCACGGGGCGGGGGACGTGAGGGTCGAGATCGACGACCTGGTGGCGGCGCTCGAGGCGGGGCTCGACCGACCCGTCCGGGCAGCCCCCTGATCGGACGGGTCCGGGAGACCTGCGCTCAGACGGCGGGCGACAGGCCCGAGGAGTCCTCGTCGCCGGCGCCCAGCTCGGCACCCAGCTGTCGGTTGATCCCGGTCATCAGCCGCGACACCTGGGTCTGCGTCACGCCGATCTCCGCGCCGATCTCGCCCTGGGTGGCGCCGTGGAGGTAGCGCAGCTCGACGATGCGCTGCTCGCGGGTGCCGAGGCGTCGTACCAGCGGGGCGACGACCGTGCGGGCCTCCACCTGCGCGAAGCCCGCCTCGTGGAGCACGAGGGAGTCGGCGAGCGGTCGTTCGGAGTCGTCGTGCACGGCGTCCAGGGAGTCGACCGAGTAGCCGGCGTGTGCCGACACGGCCTCCTCCACCCGCGCGGTCGGGACGCCGAGCCGGGCTGCGATGTCGCTGGGTCGAGGGGACCGCCCGAGCTCCTGGGTCAGCTCGGCCCCGACGCTGGCGACCCGGGCCTGCAGCTCCTGGATCGAGCGGGGCGGGCGCACGACCCAGCCGGCGTCGCGGAACCAGCGCCGCAGCTCACCGCGGATGCACGGCACGACGTAGCCGAGGAAGTCGGTGGCCAGGGCGGGGTCGAAGCGGCGCACCGCCTTCACCAGGGCCAGGCAGGCCACCTGTCGCAGGTCGTCGGGATCGATGCCGCGACGCTCGTAGCGTCGGGCCTCCTGGGTGGCCACCACCAGGTTGAGGCGGATGATCTCGTCCTCCAGCTCGAGGCGTACCTCGGCCGGGTCGTCGAGTCGGGCCAGCAGCTCGTCGGTGAGGGCCATCCGGCGGGCGCGGGACACGCCGCGGTGCCCCCGGGGCGGGGAGGTGGGTGACACGTCGTTCCTTCGTGCAGGTCGAACGTGGCACGTTGCTCGACCACGACTCCCGAGCCAACCAGTGCTGTCCGTCCGCCACTACCTCCCTTCGGGCATGCGATCGCACGAGTTGGGTACGGCGCGCTCATGACCGTGATGACACGACGACGCCGCCCTGTGCGCGTCACCCTGGCCCACGAGTGCGAGCTCGTGACCGTCGGTTTCGCCGGCCTCCTGGCGCCGTACGCCCACCGCGTGCAGGTGCTGCCGTCCCCGGGCGGCGTCCCGGCCCGGGACGTCGACCTCACCCTCCACGACACGCTCGCCGGGGTCCGGGACCTGCCGCTGGCCGCGGTCCAGTCGGTCGCGCACGACGGCCGCCTCGTCACCTGGACCTGGAACGCGCGCCCCGAGCTGGTGGAGCTGGCGCTCGGCAACGGGGTGAGCGGGGTGCTGTCGAAGGCCCTGCCGGCGGCGCGCCTCGTCGCGGCGCTCGAGTCGATCCACCACGGACGCCCCGTGGTCGACCTGGGCGCCGACCAGCCCCCGGTCACGTCCCCGCACTCGACCCCGACGTCGCCGCTGGAGACGCTCACCCCTCGCGAGGCGCAGGTGATCGCGATGATCACGGCGGGCTTCGACAACCAGACCATCGCGGACCGAGCCTCGATCAGCATCAACTCGCTCAAGTCCTACATCCGCTCCGCCTACCGCAAGATGGGCGTGGCGTCGCGCTCGCAGGCGGTGCTGTGGGGGGTACGCCACGGCTACCTCGGGTCGATCACCCGTGACGAGGACCCCGGGATGACCGCCTGACCGGTGCTGGACGGGGAGTGGCCGGTCGTCCCGGGGCTGCGTGAGCCCGGACCGACCGGCCACGACCGGCCATCGGCCGGCCAGGGGTACGACGATGCGTCCCCGTCTGGTGGGTCCGTACCCGGTCGGCGCGAACGCATGCCTCGAGGCGTGGCCGGGTACGGCGATGGGCATGAGCGCACCACTCCACGAGCCCGACGCCGTCGTACCGGTCACCACCGGCGAGGAGCTGGCCCACCGGCTGGCGGCCCAGCACGAGGAGCTGCGCGAGGAGTGGTGCCGGGTGCCACGTCTTCATGCCGGAGCCCGGGAGGACGTCTTCCTCCACGCCCGCCGGCGCCTCGCCGTCCACGTGGCGCTCGAGCACGCGGTCCTCGGCCCCCGGCTCGACTCGGTGCGCGAGGCCGAGGCCGAGCTGGACCGCGAGGTGGTCGCCGCCGAGGGCGAGGAGCCGGAGTCGCTCGGCTTCGACGCGGCGTGCGCGCGGGTCGCGGTCTCGTTCCTGCGGCACAGCGCCACCGTGGACGAGCACGTGCTCGCCGGTGTGCTGCCGGACGACGAGCGTCAGGCGGTGGCAGCGGCACTGGCGCTCTGGGACGGCGCGGGCGACGCCTACCTCGGCAACACCTGGTCCGAGATGCGCGAGACTGCCGTCGCGCAGATCACTCGAGCCGGCTGAGGATCCTCACACCTCGGGAAGCACCCGGTTGTCGATGAGCTCCTGGGCCACCAGGTGGAGCTTGCGGTTGTGGTGCTGGGAGTAGCGGCGCAGCACCTCGAAGGCACGGGCGGCGTCGAGGTCGAAGCGCTCCATGAGGATGCCCTGTGCCTGCCCGACGAGGTTGCGCGCGTCGACCGCCTTGCGCAGGTGCTCGTCGCCGCGGGCGTGCTGCACCGCGACGGCGGCGTGCCGGGCCAGCATGTGTGCGACGTCGGCGTCCGCCTCGTCGAAGGCGTCCGGCGCCGGGTCGTAGAGGTTGAGGCTGCCGATCACCTGCTGGGTGGTGTAGAGCCGCGAGCCCAGCATGCTGCGCACCCCGGCCTGCTCGACCGCCTCGCACCAGCGTGGCCAGCGCGTCTCGTGGCGCACGTCGCGGACGAGGACCTCGTGCCGGTCGGCGATGAGCTCGAGGTCGGGCCCCTCGCCGGCCTCGAGCTGGATGGCGTCCAGCCCCTCCACTACCGGATCGGTCGCCGCGACGGTCTCGACCCGGGAGCCGCCGTGCACCAGGATGACGCCGGCGTGGCGGCAGCCGAAGGTGGTGACGGCGAACTCCAGGATCCGGTCGACCGTCTCGTCGAGGCCGTCCACGTCGTGGAGGTCGAGGGCGAGCCGGGCGAAGGCCTCGGCGTCGGGCGCGCGGTCGGGCATCGGGGCTCCAGGGGAGGCTCTCGGGTGACGGCTCAGGGTCGAGCCCTCGTGCCGTGATTGTGGCACCCGTGGCGAGCGTTGTGACCGTGTCCCCAGCCGCGTGACTTGAGCAGCACCACGACGCCGATGAGCCACACCCACCACGGCACGTGGAGCGCGACGGCCAGGAGGAGCGCCGCCACCAGGAACATGGCGAGCGGCGCGCGCCAGGGCGTCGTACGACGCACGGGTGCCGGGGGACGCGGCGGGGCGACCGCCCGGGGCAGGTCCCAGAAGACCACGTCGAGGTCGGCACGGGTGCGGGCCGACCAGATCGCGTCGAGGCGCTCGGCGTGCTCCTTGGTGTCGATGCGCCCGGCCGCGTAGTGGTCGTTGAGGATCGAGGTCGCCGCCTCGCGCTCCCGGTCCCCGATCCGGGACCCGGCCGCGCGCGGGTCGGCCATCACAGGTCCTCGTCGGGCTCGGGCTCCGGCTCCGCGCCGTCCGCCAGGATCCCGTAGAGGGAGCGGCGGGTGTCGACGAGGACGCCGATGGCGGCCTTGCGCTGGGTGTCGGAGCCCTGGGTGACCAGCTGCCACACGGCGCTCATGACCTGCCCGATCTCGGACTTGAGGTCACCCGAGGTGCCGGTCGAGGCACGTTGCTGGGCCCGCTCGAACGGCGCCCAGACCGCGTCGAGCTCGGCGGCGCGCTCGGCGACGTACGTCTCGCCCTGGGCGGTGAGCCGCAGGGTCTTGCGACCCCGTTCGTCGTCGGTCTCCACGAGGCCCTCGTCGGCGAGCTGCTGGATCGTGGGGTAGACGGATCCGGGGCTGGGCCGCCACGAGCCGTTGCTGCGATCGGCGATCTGCTGGATGACCTGGTAGCCGTTGATCGGCTCTCCCCGGCCCGCGGCGTCGGCCAGGGCGGAGAGGATGGCCAGGCGGACGTCGCCGCGACGGGCGCGCGGGCCGCCCGAGGGCGGTTGCGGGCTGCCGGTCTGGCCCCAGCCGAGGAGGCCCTGCACCCACGGCGGGGGGCCGCCGGGGCCACGGGGCGGGCCGCCCCAGCCGTGCTGGTCGAAGCGGAGCTCCCACGGATTCCTGCGGTGTCCCATGTGCGTGTCCTCCCGGTGACGTCGCCGACCGGCTCGACCTGTCGACGTATTGCGATATATCGCGAGCGTACGCCGACGCTCGGGAGCACACAAGGACTTTCGCGAGACCCTCGCGGGCCGGGAGGCTCAGGCGTCGCGCAGGGCCGGCAGCAGCTCGCCGCGGGCCCAGTCGAGGAAGTCCTCCTGGCGCTCGTCGCCGATCTGCACCAGCGCCAGGTCGGTGAAGCCGGCCTCGCGCCACTCGGCCGCGGCCGCCACCACGGCGTCCACGTCGGGGCCGCACGGGATGGACTCGGCCACGTCCTCGGGTCGCACGAACTGGGTCGCCCCGGCGAAGCCGGAGGGCACGGGGAGGTCCGCGTTGACCGCCCAGCCACCGCCGAACCAGCGGAACTGCTCGTGGGCGCGGGCTACCGCCCGGTCCCGGTCGGGGTCCCACGAGATCGGCATCTGGCCGATCCTGCGCTCGCCCCGCGCGCCGGACCCCGCCCACTGCGAGACCAGGTCGGCGGACGGCTCCACCGCGACCATGTGGTCGACCAGCGGCGCCAGGCGCGCGATGCCGGCCGGGCCGGAGACCGCCGCGGCGATGGGGACCCGGGTCTCGGGCAGGTCCCAGACCTTGGCGGAGGACACGGTGAAGTGCTGCCCGTCGTAGTCGACGTAGCCGCCGTCGAAGAGCTGGTTGATGATCTCGAGCGCCTCGACCAGCATGGCCTGGCGCACGTGCACGGTCGGCCAGCCCCGGCCCACGACGTGCTCGTTGAGGTTCTCGCCCGAGCCGACGCCGAGGGTGAAGCGCCCGCCGGAGAGCTGCTGGACGGTCGCGGCCTTCTGGGCCACCACCGCGGGGTGGTAGCGCACGGTCGGACAGGTCACGTAGGTCATCAGCTCGATCCGGTCGGTCACCTGCGTCACCGCGCCCAGCATCGCCCAGGCGTAACCGGCGTGCCCCTGCTCGTCGAGCCACGGGAAGTAGTGGTCGCTCATCACCTCGAAGTCGAAGCCCGCCCGCTCGGCGAGGCCGGCGTGCCGGACCAGGTCGCGGGGGGCGGACTGCTCGGTCATGAGCGTGTAGCCGATCTGCATGGGAGGTCCTCTCGAGGCGACGTACGGACGTCCTCGATGATGCCCACCGTGATCGGACGCGAGTACAGCCCTGAGGGGGGCTAGAAGATCCGCGGCAGCTCCGAGGCGCGCCCGGTGAAGTCCGGGTCGCGCTTCTCCCGGAACGCGGCCACGCCCTCCTTGCCGTCGCCCACCGACGTGTGCCACATCGCGAGCGAGTCGGCGCGGTGCATCTCCAGTGGGGAGGCGGCCGAGGTGCCGGCGTACAGCAGCTGCTTGGCGAGCGCGAGCGCGACGGGGGAGCGGCCCACGACGAAGGAGCGGGCCAGGTCGAGGGCGGCCGGCAGCAGGTCGTCGGGCTCGTGGAGCGAGCGCAGCAGCCGCCCCTCCAGGGCGGCCTCGGCGCTGAGGACCTCGGCCGAGTAGACCCACTCCAGCGCCTGCTGGACCCCGACGATGCGGGGCAGGAAGTACGACGAGCAGGCCTCCGGCACGATGCCGAGGCGGCCGAAGACGAAGCCGATGCGCGCCCGGGTGGAGGCGAGCCGGATGTCCATGGCCAGCGTCATGGTGGCCCCGATGCCCACCGCCGCGCCGTTGATGGCGGCGATCACCGGCTTGGGACAGGCGTGGATCGCCAGCGCCACCTTGCCGCCGGTGTCGCGCACGCCGTCCTGGTACGGCGCCTGCGTGAGGCGGTCGCGCAGGTCGGCGGGGGTGGGGTGGGCGTCCTCGTCGAGGCCGAACACGTTGCCCTGCGCGGACAGGTCCATGCCCGCGCAGAACGCCCGGCCCGCGCCGGTCACCACGACGGCGCGGATCGCGTCGTCGGAGGCGGCGGCGGTGAAGAAGTGCTCGAGCTCGCGCGCCATCGTGACGGTGAACGCGTTGAGGGCGTCGGGGCGGTCGAGGGTGAGTGTGGTGACGCCGTCGGCGTCGGTCTCCACCGACAGGGTCTCGTAGGCGGTCACCGGCCCGGCATCCCGCTGGGGGTGCAGAGATCCGCAGGGATGCTCGACGTGTCGTCGTCGCGGATGAAGGAGAAGAACTGCTCCGAGCGTTCCGCGTCCCACGTGACCGCGAGGTCCTGGATGGGGACGCCGCAGGTGAGGCCCGAGTCGCCGTCGACCCGCGTCATCGCGAAGGCGAAGCGGCCGAGCGAGATGGGGCTGGTGCCCTCGCTCACCGAGAAGGACCCGGCGGATGCCATCGCCAGCCGGTAGTAGCGGACCGGGTTGATGAACGTCCACGGCGACAGCGCCTTGTCGCCGATGGCCGAGACGACCTCGCGCTGCGCCCGGGCCCGGTCGATGTCGCCGAGCTGGGAGTAGGTCTTGCGGGAGCGGGCGTAGCCGAGGGCCGTCTTGCCGTCGGCCTCCTGGCAGCCCTTCGGGATGTCGAGGTTGGCCTGGGGGTCCTTCATCGCGCTCTTGGGGCAGATCTCCACGCCGCCGACCGCGTCGACCATCCCGACGAAGCCGCCGAAGCCGATCTGGATGTAGTCGTCGATGCGGATGCCGGTCTCGTTCTCCAGGGTGCGGATGAGCAGCTGGGGCCCGCCGTACGCGAACGCCGCGTTGACCTTGGTCGTGCCGTGTCCGGGGATGTCGACGATCGAGTCGCGCGGGATGGACATGAGCAGGTTGGGGCCGTCGCCGGTGTGGAGCAGCATGATCGTGTCGGTGCGCTGGCCCACCGGGCCACCGGTGCCGAGCTCCTTGCGCTCCTCCTCGGTGAGGTCGTCGCGCGAGTCCGAGCCCACGATGAGATAGGTGTTGCCCCCCTGCTCGGCCGGTCGGCCCTTGTCGCTGGGCATCGCCTCGATCTTGTCCACCTTGCTCCAGGCCCAGAAGGGCACGGCGAGCATGAAGACCAGCCACAGCAGGACGAGGAGCTTGACGACGCCGAAGCGCAGGCGCGGTCGACGGCGGGGGCTCTTCGGCCGCGGCGCGGGAGCGACGGGCGCGGTGCCGGTGGGCCCTCCGGGCGGCCGGTTCCCGCCGGACGACGTCCGCGGCTGGGCGGGCATGACCCGGGTCTCGTCGGGACGCGGCCGCTCGCCGGACCGGCCCCGGGTGGGGACCATCCGGGTGGCGTCGTCGGAGCCCGCCGACGGGGAGCCCTTGCCGCCCTTGCCGTAGAGCCAGTCGTACTCGGGGGTCCCTTCCTCGGGACCGCCCTTCCCGGGGGGACGTTCAGCCATGGCCGAGACGCTACCGTGCGCCCATGAGTGATGCGCCCACCCCGCGACCGGTGTCCTACTCCCGGGTCTCGCTCGCCATGGCCGCCACCTCGGTGCACGCCAACATCCTCGGCAACGTGCACGGCGGGGAGATCATGAAGCTGGCCGACTCGACCGCGGGCGCGGTGGCCTTCCGGCACAGCGACGGCCCGGCGGTCACGGCCGCGATGGACGAGATGACCTTCCTGCGACCCGTCCACGTGGGGGACATCGTCAAGACCTACTCCCAGGTCAACTGGGCGGGGCGGTCCTCCATGGAGATCGGCGTGCGGGTCGAGACGCAGCCGTGGGGGAACGCCGCGGACGAGCCCGTGCACGTCGCGAGCGCCTACTTCGTCTTCGTCGCGATCGACGAGGACGGCGCCCCCCGCGCCGTGCCCGGCCTGGTCACCGAGACGCCGAGCGAGGTACGCCGCGAGCGCGAGGCCCAGATCCGCCGGGCCCACCGGCTGGCCCGCAAGCAGGAGATCAACCAGGGGCGCGAGGAGTGACGACGCCCTGGGTGCCCGGGGAGGTCGTCACCCGCCGGGAGGTCCTCCACGGACGGCTCTGGCTCGAGCACCCGGTGACGGTGGTCGAGGACGACGGCACCACGTTCGCGGTCCTGCTGGAGCCGGGGTCGCCGTTCACCTTCCACGGGCACCCCATCGGCCCGCACCCGTGGGGCGCGCACCTCGCGTGGGGCGGCACCACGGTGCTCCAGGTCCACCGCACGGGCGAGCGCTACAGCGTCTGGAAGTTCTTCGTCGGGGACGTCTTCCAGCACTGGTACGTCAACTTCGAGAGTCCCGTGGTGCGCGACGACGACGGGTTCGACACCGACGACCACGGCCTGGACCTCCTCGTGCACCCCGACGGGCGCCGGGAGTGGAAGGACGTGGAGCACCTCCACGAGCAGCGCGCGCAGGGTCGCATCGACCTGGCCACCGTCGGCGCCGTGCTCGAGGCGGCCGACGAGGTGGTGCGCCTGCTCGACGCCGACGACCGGTGGTGGGCGGAGTACGACGACTGGGTGCCGGAGCCCGCGCCGCGCTGAACTTCCACGCAGGTGAGCGGAGGTACGGGGTCCGGAGGGCGTCCGGGGCTGCACTTCCACGCAGGTGGGCGGACCTTCGTCGCCGGAGCATCTCCACCCATCGGGCCGTGGCGGCGCGTCGTACCGGGTTGTGACGGGTGGGACTGGTGATACTGGCTGGGCTGACTTCCCCCAGCAAGAGAGGCACCCCATGCCGCCCGACAGCCCCGGCGGGTCGCACCCCGACGCTCCGCCCCACCCGACGACCGCTCCCACGGTCTCCTCCGCCGACGGCCAGCGCTACAGCACCGCCGACCGGGCGCAACGCGTGCGGTTCCGACGCGCGGTCACGCTGATGGTGATGACCCTCGTCATCCCCGGCTCCGCCCAGCTCGTCGCCGGCAACCGGCGCCTGGGCAGGATCGCGATCCGCGTCTGGCTGGGCGTCATCGTCGTCACCCTGCTGAGCGTGCTCGTCGCGGCGTTCGCGCACTCCTTCGTCTTCTGGGCGGCCTCCAACACCCTGCTCCTGGGCGTGCTGCGCCTGGGCCTGATGGCACTGGCCGTCGGGTGGGCCCTGCTCTTCATGGACTCCTGGCGCCTGGGCCAGCCCCTCGGGCTGCAGCGCCAGCAGCGCCTGGCCGTGGTCGGCATGAACGGCCTGCTCTCGCTCACCGTCGCCGGCACGCTGCTCTTCGGCGCGCACATGGTCGGCGTGCAGCGCTCGTTCATGCTCACGATGTTCGGCGACGGCGAGGTCGTCGGGGCCCACGACGGACGCTTCAACGTGCTGCTGCTCGGCGGCGACTCCGGCGCTGGTCGCTGGGGCCTGCGCCCCGACTCGCTGACGGTCGCCAGCATCGACGCCCGCACTGGCAAGACGGTGCTCGTCGGGCTGCCCCGCAACATGGCGAACTTCCCCTTCGACGAGGGCTCGCCGATGGCCGAGCAGTTCCCGCACGGCTTCGACTGCGACGGGTGCTACCTCAACGGTGTCAGCACCTGGGCCGGGGACCACACCGAGCTCTTCAAGGGCTCGAAGAACCCGGGGGTCGACGCGACGATCTCCGCGGTCGAGGGCATCACCGACCTGCAGATCAACTACTACGCGATGGTCAACCTCGCCGGCTTCCGCAGCCTCGTCGATGCCGTCGGCGGCGTGGAGCTGACCGTGCGCGACCGCATCCCGGTGGGCCTGCCCAGCGACTCGTTCTTCCGCTACATCGAGCCCGGCACCCGGACCCTCGACGGCATGGACACCCTGTGGTTCGCCCGTGCCCGGGAGGGATCGGACGACTACTCGCGGATGGCGCGCCAGAAGTGCGTCATGAACGCGATGCTCCAGCAGGTCAGCCCCGAGACGGCGCTGCGCAACTTCGAGAAGATCGCCAAGGCCTCCTCGGAGATGATCTCGACCAGCGTGCCGCGCGGCGAGGTGGGCACGTTCGTCGACCTCGCCCTCAAGGCCAAGAGCCAGAAGATCGCCACCCTGTCGCTGGTGCCGCCGCTCGTCACCACCGCCGACCCGGACATCGAGCTCATCCACGCCAAGGTGGCCGAGGCCATCGACCGCGCGGAGGGGCAGAGCCCGGCGCCGGCCCCGGTCGAGCCGGAGACCGACACGGCCGAGGCGGGCAGCGACGCGAGCACCGACGCCGGGACCGGCGCGCAGGCGCCCGCGACGACGCCGGCGGCACCGCCCTCGATGACCGGTGGGTCGTTCGGGACGCTCAAGGACGGGTACGCCGCGAACGACTCCGAGGACCTCGGGGCGGCCTGCTGATCAGGCCGTACGGCGTACGGCCCCTAGGGTGTACGCCGTGACTCCTCCCCGTGATGGCCGTGTCGTCGCGGTGGTCGTCACCTTCAACCGGCTGCCGCTGCTCCAGAGACTGGTGGCGCGCCTCGGCGAGGTGGCCGGCCTGAGCGAGGTGCTGGTGGTCGACAACGCGTCCCTCGACGGCACCGGCAAGTGGCTCGCCGGGCAGCCGACCACGGGGGAGGTGCCCCTGCTTGCCCGCACCCTCGAGCACAACCGGGGCGGGGCCGGCGGCTTCCACGACGGGCTCGCGTGGGCCATCGACCGCGGCGCCGACCTCGTGTGGCTCATGGACGACGACGGCCTGCCCGACGCCGACTGCCTCACGACCCTGCTCGCCCACGACGACTACTACGACTTCTGGGGGCCGCTGGTCGTGGACGAGGACGACCCCGAGCGCCTCGTCTTCCCCATCCGGCTGCCGGGCGGTGCCCGCGTCGTGGGCGACATGGCCCAGGTGCGTGCCGCCGCCCGTGAGGGGGTGCTGGCCGACATCGTCATCCCCTTCAACGGCGTGCTGGTCACCAAGGAGCTCGTGGACCGGATCGGCCTGCCCCGCGAGGAGTTCTTCATCTGGGGCGACGACGTCGAGTTCCTCTGGCGCGCCAAGGAGGCCGGGGCGCGCGTGGCCACCGTGGTCGACGCCCGGGTCCTGCACCCCAGCGTGGGGGAGCTCGGGACGCCGATGATGTGGGGCCGCACGACGTACAACCACAGCCCGAGCGACCTCAAGCACTACTGCATGGCCCGCAACAACCTGGTCAACCTGCGCGACTACCGCGGGCCGCTGCACGCGCTGGCCTTCGTGGTGAAGACCGTGTGGTTCTACACCTTCACCCGGCCCAGCTGGGCCCGGCTGCGGCTCAGCGCCGGGGCGATGCGCGCCGGGCTCGCGGGGGAGTACGACGGGCACGAGAGGTTCCTGCGATGACCGAGACCGTCGCCGTCGTCGTGGTGACCCACAACCGCGCCGACCTGCTGGTGGGCATGCTGGACGGGCTCGCGGCGCAGACGCACCGCCCGGACGCGATCATCGTCATCGACAACGTCAGCACCGACCACACCCGCGCCGTCCTCGACGCGCGCGACGACCTGCCGCTGCACGTGACGACCACCGAGGCCAACCTCGGCGGCGCCGGGGGCTTCCACCTCGGCGTGCGGGAGGCGTACGACGGCGGCTTCGACCGCGTGTGGCTGATGGACGACGACGTGGTGCCGGCCCCCGACTGCCTCGCCACGCTCATGGCGGTCGACGAGGACTGCCTGATCGCGGTGCGCGAGGACCTCTCCGGCGCGCTGGTCGAGAAGGCGGCGCTCCACTTCGACCTGCGCAACCCGCTGGCGGTGCGCCCGAAGAGGTCGGCCGTGGACACGGCGTACGCCGATCGCGCGTCGATGCCGCCGCTCGTGGAGGTGCAGAACGTCGCCTTCGAGGGCTTCATGGTCCGGCGCAGCGTGACCGCTGAGATCGGCTTCCCCGACCCGGAGTTCTTCATCTTCTACGACGACGCCGAGTACGCCGTGCGGGCCCGACTCGCCGGACGGCGCATCTGGGCGGTGCGCGACGCGGTCCTCGTGCGCCAGCTCGACTTCAACCAGCAGCACGACCTCTCCGGCTGGAAGGGCTTCTACATGTACCGCAACCTCTTCGTGGTGCACCTGCGCCACGGGGAGAACGCCCTCGTGCGGCTCAAGCCGTGGCTGATCACGGCCGCGGTGGTGCTCCTCAGCCCGCTGCGCGGCGGCCGGGCCGAGGCGCGCAACGTGATCCGTGCCATGGCGTCGGCGCGGGGTATGCGACGCCTGCCCGGCTCGGCCGCACCCCCTCGCTAGACTCGTGCAGCCCCCACGGGCGCTGCGTCCACACACAGGAGTTCTCCCTTGTCCCAGGGATCCATCGACCATCCCGACCTCGTCGTCGTCGGGTCCGGCTTCTTCGGCCTCACCGTCGCGGAGCGCTGTGCCTCCGAGCTCGGCCTGAAGGTCCTCGTCATCGAGCGCCGTCACCACCTCGGTGGCAACGCCTACAGCGAGATCGACGAGGAGACCGGGATCGAGGTGCACAAGTACGGCACCCACCTGTTCCACACCTCCAACACCCGGGTGTGGGAGTACGTCAACCGGTTCACCGACTTCACCAGCTACCAGCACCGGGTCTTCGGCAAGTACGAGGGGCAGGTCTACTCCCTGCCGATGAACCTCGGGCTGATCAACCAGTTCTTCGGCAAGGCCCACACGCCCGACGAGGCCAGGGCGCTCATCGCCGAGCAGTCCAGCGAGATCGCCACCGAGGACGCCACCAACCTCGAGGAGAAGGCGATCAGCCTGATCGGTCGCCCGCTCTACGAGGCGTTCATCAAGGGCTACACCGCCAAGCAGTGGCAGACCGACCCCACGGAGCTGAGCGCGGACATCATCACGCGCCTCCCGGTCCGCTACACCTTCGACAACCGCTACTTCAACGACACCTACGAGGGCCTCCCGGTCGACGGCTACACCGCCTGGCTGACCCGGATGGCCGACCACCCGAACATCGAGGTGCGCACCGACACCGACTGGTTCGACGTGCAGGACGAGTTCAAGGGCACGGTCCCGGTCGTCTACACCGGACCGGTCGACGAGTACTTCGACAACTGCGAGGGCCGCCTGTCGTGGCGCACCGTCGACCTCGAGCAGGAGACGGTCGACGTGGACGACTACCAGGGCACCGGCGTGGTCAACGCCAACGACCAGGACGTCCCGTGGACGCGGGTGCTGGAGTTCAAGCACCTCCACCCCGAGCGCACCTACCTGCCCGGCAAGTCGATCGTCGTGCACGAGTACTCGCGCTTCGCCGAGCCCGACGACGAGCCCTACTACCCGGTCAACACCGCCGAGGACCGGGCCAAGCTGCTCAAGTACCGCGACCTGGCCAAGAAGGAGCCGATGGTCCTCTTCGGCGGACGACTCGGCACCTACAAGTACCTCGACATGCACATGGCCATCGGGTCGGCGCTGTCGATGTTCGACAACAAGCTCAAGCCGCACTTCGTCGACGGAGAGGCGCTCACGAGCGGAGGAGTGGACGCATGACCAGCTCGACGACAGCCGCCACCGAGACCGGCCCCGCCACGGCGCGCCGCGTCCTGCAGCGCCAGATCCTGCCCATCGACGGCGACACCGACGTCTACCGCCTGTACGTCGACCCCGAGGCCGCCGTCCTCGACGCCGACAAGTACGAGGTCGGCTCCAACCGGGCGGCCCAGCAGCTCAACGCCGCCCAGATGCGCCAGTCGACCTCGACCGGCGTCTCGATCCACCCCGACCAGATCCTCGACCGCGAGGCACTGCGGCTGCCTGCCGAGGAGCGCATCTCCTTCGGCTCCTACTTCAACGCCTTCCCGGCCAGCTACTGGCGCCGCTACACGATCGTCGCCGAGGTCGACCTGACCCTGACGGTCGAGGGTCGTGGCGCGACGGTCACCGTCTACCGCTCGATGGCCAACGGCCGCTCGCAGCGCGTGGAGACCGTCACCACCGGGGACGAGGCCAGCTCGACCTTCGAGTTCGCCCTCACCCTCAAGCCGTTCGTGGACGGCGGCTGGTACTGGTACGACGTCGTGGCCGGCGACGAGGACGTCGTCGTCCGCTCGGCGCAGTGGTCCGCCGAGGTGCCCGCCGACCGGGCCGAGCACGGCACGGTCGACATCTGCATCACCACGATGAACCGCCCCGACTTCGTCGCCAAGCTCATCGGCCAGCTCGGCTCCACCCCCGAGCTGCGGCCCTACCTCGACGAGGTCCTCGTCATGGAGCAGGGCACCCAGAAGATGGTCGACTCGGAGTTCTTCCCCGACGCCGCCGCCTCCCTGGGCGACACCCTGCGCGTCATCGAGCAGGGCAACCTCGGCGGGTCGGGCGGCTACGCCCGCGGCCAGCTCGAGTCGGTCCGCAAGGGCACCGCGACGTACGCGATGATGATGGACGACGACGTCATCTGCGAGCCCGAGGGCGTCATCCGGGCCGTCACCTTCGGCGACCTGGCCCGCCGTCCCACGATCGTGGGCGGCCACATGTTCAGCATCTACGCCCGCACCCGGCTGCACAGCTTCGGCGAGATCATCACGCCGTGGCGCTTCTGGTGGCTCTCGGCCCCCGGCGTCTTCAGCGACTGGGACTTCGGCGCCCGCAACCTGCGCTCCTCGCGCTGGCTGCACAAGCGCATCGACGTGGACTTCAACGGCTGGTTCATGTGCCTCATCCCGCGCCGGGTGCTCGACGAGGTCGGCCTGAGCCTGCCGCTCTTCCTCAAGTGGGACGACTCGGAGTTCGGGCTGCGCGCCAAGGCGGCCGGCTACCCGACCGTCACCATGCCCGGGGCCGCCGTGTGGCACATCCCGTGGACCGACAAGAACGACGCCCTGGACTGGCAGGCCTACTTCCACCAGCGCAACCGCTTCGTCGCGGCGCTGCTCCACTCGCCGTACGAGCGGGGCGGCCGGATGGTGCGCGAGAGCCTCAACCACCAGGTCGCCCACGTCGTCTCGATGCAGTACTCCACGGTCGAGCTGCGGCTGATGGCCCTGGAGGACGTCCTCGAGGGCCCCTACGCGCTGCACGAGAAGCTGGCCACCCGCCTCGCGGAGGTCAACGCGTTCCGCAAGCAGTTCTCCGACGCCCAGCTGCAGGCCGACCCGGACGCGTTCGCCCCCGTACGCCGCCACAAGCCGCCGCGCAAGGGCAAGGACGACTCCGGCGTGCCCGGCCGGGCCTCCCTGCTGGTGCGGGCCGCGACCATGCCGCTGCGCCAGCTGCGCTCGATCCGGCCCACCTCGCGCCAGCACCCCGAGGCGGAGATCCCGGCCATGGACGCCAAGTGGTACCGCATCGCGCGCTACGACTCGGCCGTCGTCTCCATGCCCGACGGCAACTCGGCCGCGCTCTACCAGCGCGACCCCGAGAAGTTCCGCGACCTGATGAAGCGCACCGCCGAGATCCACGCCCGCTTCCAGCGCGAGTGGCCGCGGCTGGCCGCGGAGTACCGCGCCGCCCTCGGTGACATCACCTCGCCGGAGGCGTGGGAGAAGACCTTCGAGCCGTGGACCAGCCAGGACCCGACCACCGGCACGGACGCCCGCCTGCAGTCGGGCACGGGGTCGACGTCTGCATGAGCGACACCCTCACCTCCGGCACCCCGGCCTCGCGGCGACCCACCCGCGAGGAGCTCGAGGCCATGCCCCTCGCGCCGCCGGCGGCGACCGGCCTCGCCGAGGTCATGCGCCGTCGCTACCTGCTGCGGATGCTGGTGCGCAACACCATCCAGTCCCGCTACCAGGGAACCGTGCTCGGGTGGATGTGGAGCTACCTCCAGCCGGCGGTCCGCTTCTGCATGTTCTACTTCCTGTTCCAGGTGATGGTCGGGCGCGGCGGCGGCATGGAGAACTTCGCCGTGCACCTGTTCGCGGGCATGGTGGTGGTGCACTTCTTCACCGAGACCTTCAACGGCGGCACCCAGTCGCTGATCCAGAACCGGACGCTCATCACCAAGCTTCCGGTGCCGCGGGAGATGTTCCCGGTGTCGCGGATGCTCGTGTCCGCCTGGCACACGATCCCCATGCTGGTGATCCTGGTGTTCGTCATCGTGCTGCTCGGCTGGGCGCCGGACCCGGTGGGGATGGCGGCCATGCTGCTGGGCTTCTCGCTCACTGCCCTGTTGGGCCTCGCGCTGGGGCTGGTGTTCAGCGTGGCCAACGTCTTCATGCGCGACTTCGGCAAGGTCGCCCAGACGCTCACCCAGTTCGTCACCTTCAGCGTGCCGATGATGTACCCCTACACGCTCGTGCTGGCCAAGTTCGGCGAGCCGATCGCCTCGTACTACCTGTTCAACCCGATCGCCGTGGCGGTGCTGCTGTTCCAGCGCGCCTTCTGGACCGGGACGACCAGCGACCCGTCGTACACCGAGGCCCTGCACCTGCCGGACCACCTCTTCACCCGCGGGCTGATCATGACGCTGATCTCGCTGGTGCTCGTGGTGCTGGCCCAGCGCCTGTTCTCGCGGCTCGAGTCCAGGGTCCCGGAGCGCCTCTGATGACCACCATGATCCAGGTGGAGCACGCCACCAAGTCGTTCACGATGTCCTACCACCGCTCGCTGAAGCAGATCGCGCTCGCCAAGGCGCGTGGGCGCAAGACGCACGACGTCTTCAACGCCGTCGACGACGTGAGCTTCACCGTCCAGGAGGGCGAGTCGGTGGGCCTGATGGGCCTCAACGGCTCCGGCAAGTCCACCCTGCTCAAGCTCATCAGCGGCGTCATGCGTCCCGACTCGGGCTCGGTGCTCACCCGTGGCCGGATCGCCGGCCTGATCGCCACGGGCGCCGGCTTCGACACCCAGCTCTCGGGTCGCGACAACCTCTACCTCAACGCCGCCATCCTCGGGATGTCGCGGGCCGAGACCGACCGCAAGTTCGACGAGATCGTCGACTTCGCCGACCTCGGCAAGTTCCTCGACACCGAGGTGGCCTACTACAGCTCGGGCATGAAGGCCCGCCTCGGCTTCGCGGTGGCCATCAACGTCGACGCCGACATCTTCATCGCCGACGAGGCGCTGGCGGTGGGGGACCGGCCCTTCAAGCGCAAGTGCAAGAAGCGCATGGACGAGATCGTGAAGTCCGGCGTGACGATGTTCTACGTCTCCCACGCGCCCGGCTCGGTCCGCAACCTGTGCGATCGGGTCCTGGTCCTCGACAAGGGTCGGCTCGCCTTCGACGGCGACGTCGACGAGGGCATCGCGTTCCTGCACTACGACGACGAGGACGAGAACGACAAGAGCCGCGGGGCCGACGACGGGCTCGGCGCCGACATCTGAGCCACCCCGTCCGGTCGGTTCGGCGGGTTCCGCGTCGCAACTGGCGGCGTACGACGTGCTGGTCGGCGCCGGCAGTGTCGTCTCCCGCCAGTTGCGGTCGCGCCGGAGACGGCGCGGGCCACGCGTAGACACGCGGACAGAAGTCCCGGCCCGGTCCCCGTCCGAGCGTGCGGTCGCACCCTGTGGGCGACCAACGTCCGCGTGTCTACGAGCGCGGCTCGGCGGTCCAGGCGGGCCAGGCGGCAACTGGCGGCGTACGACGTCCTGGTCGGCGCCGGGCCTGTCGTCTCCCGCCAGTTGGCGGGTGCCCGGTCGTCTCCCGCCGCCTCGAGCCAGGTCCGGCGCGGGGGAGGCGGCCGGCGGGGGCGATTTCGCTGCGGCGCGCGGCGGAGAAGTTGACAATTGTGGAAGTCGTCGGCGTGTCGACTGGAAATTACACGATTGTAGTTACTCACGAAACCTAGCGGTTCTGTGTGACTGGTGTGAAAGTTGCGTCTCGTGTGACCTTCCCCGCGCACTGAGAGTTGTCGAACATGCGTCTTGTCCAGGCCCGTTTCATCACCGCCTGCCAGCAGCTGCTGGCCCTCGGTGTCGTCCTCGCCGTCCTCACCCCGGCCTCGGGGGTGATCTCCCTCGACATCGTCGGCCAGCACCCGGGTGCGGCCGGTGCCGGCGGCCCCGCCGTCATCTCCGGCGCGCTGCAGTCGGCCACCGTGCCGACCACCGTGGTCGAGCCGACCGTGACCGAGGTGCCCCTCACGACGCCCACCGGCAGCGCCCGCGCGCTCGCCGGGCGGACGGTCGTGGGCGGCTCGGTCACCAGCAGCCGGGTCACCAGCAAGCCGCAGGACGTGACGGGCTACGGCGCCGTCGGCGTCACCTGGGCCCACGGCGAGGACCTCGCCGACGACCAGATCTCCCTCCAGGTGCGCATCCGCGAGGGGGACACGTGGAGCGACTGGGCCGACCTGGAGTACCACGACGACCACGCCCCGGACGCCGGCAGCCCGGACGCGGCCACGTCGCGTCCCGGGACCGACCCGCTGATCATCGGTGACGTCGACGCCGTCCAGATCCAGGCCCGCGCCTCCGACACCCTGCCCGACGACCTGTCCATGGCCGTCGTCGAGCCGGGCCGCGCCGACGCGACCGAGACCGAGGCGCCCGCCGCGGGCGACACGTCGTACGACGACGACTTCGAGGAGCGCGGCGGCGAGACCGCCACGACCGGGACCACCGACGGGGACATCGAGCTCCAGGCGGCCCGCAAGGCGGCCCAGCCGACGATCTACAGCCGCGCCCAGTGGGGCGCCGACGAGTCGATCCGCAACAAGAGCTCGCTGCGCTACGGCTCCATCAGCGCCGGCTTCGTGCACCACACCGTCAACGCCAACGACTACACCGAGGCCCAGGTGCCGGGCATCATCCGCAGCATCTACGCCTACCACGTGAAGTCCCGCGGCTGGAGCGACATCGGCTACAACTTCCTCGTCGACCGGTTCGGCCGGATCTGGGAGGGCCGGTACGGCGGGATCGACAAGCCCGTCGTCGGCGCCCACACCCTCGGCTACAACGACTACGCGTTCGCCATGTCGGCCATCGGCAACTTCGACGTCGTCCAGCCGCCCGAGGTGATGCTGCAGGCCTACGGCTCGCTCTTCGCGTGGAAGCTCGGCCTGCACGGGGTCAACCCCGCCTCGATGTCCCAGCAGGTCGGCCGCAAGACCTTCGCGGCGATCAACGGGCACCGCGACGCCGGCTCCACGGCGTGCCCGGGCAAGTACCTCTACGCCAAGATCCCCACCATCCGGGCGCTCGCCGCCGCGGGCGGCACGCCGGCGCCCCCGCCGCCGCCGCCGGCCCCGACGACGGTGACCATCGGCGACCCCGCCCCGCAGTCCAACCTGGTCGGCGCGGCGTACCCGGACCTCGTCGTCCGGCGGGCCGCCGACGGACGTGGCTTCGTCGTCCCGACCGGCGGCCTCACCGCCTTCGCCAAGGCGACGACGGTGTCGACCAAGGGCTGGAAGGACAAGCAGGACGTGCTCGTCACCCCCGACGTCACCGGCGACGGTGTGATCGACCTGGTCTCCACCAGCAAGCAGGGCGTGCTCCGCATCCGGCCGGGCAAGGGCGACGGCAAGTTCAAGGCGACCTCCAAGGTCATCAAGGCGACGCGTGGCCACACGCTCATGACCGCGGTCGGCGACATCGACAAGGACGGTCGCAACGACCTCGTCGCCCGCCACAAGGGCCGGCTCGTCGCGCTCCTGGGGGCTCCCAAGGGTGGCTTCAGGCGCGTGGTGCTCGGCAAGGGCATGGGCAGCTACAGCCAGCTCATCGGTGCCGGCGACCAGAACGGCGACGGCAACGTCGACCTGCTGGGCCGCAGCGCTCGGGGGCTCACCCTGTTCAAGGGCAAGGGCGACGGTCGCTTCGGTGCCCGCAGCGCGGTCCCGGGCTCCTGGGGGATCTACAACCGCATCGCCAGCGGCGCCGACTTCAACGGCGACGGCCGCCTCGACCTCGTGGCCCGTCGCAGCAAGGGAGCGGTCTTCATCCTGCCCTCGCGCGGCGGCGGCTCCTTCGGCACGCCGGTCGGCCCGGCCACCAACGTCCGCTCGCTGCGCTCGATGACCGGCGCGGGCAACCTCGTCGGTGACGCCGCCCCGGACCTGGTCGGCGTCAAGGACAACAGCCTGGTGCTGATCGCCAACCGCGGCACCTTCGACCTCGGTGCCCCGATCGACACCGGTGTCTCCTTCACAGGCGTCGACACGATCCTCAACGTCGGCGACTGGGACCGTGACGGCTCCGGCGACGTGATCGCCCGCGGGTCCGACGGGACGCTGTCGCTCTACCGGGGCAACGGCCAGGGCCAGCTGAACCCGCCCGTCGCGCTCGGCAAGGGCTTCGGCGGCATCACGTTCTCCCCGGCCGGCGACGTGACCGGCGACGGCTTCCCCGACCTGCTCGGCACGGCGGGCAACGGCGCGCTGATGGTCTACGCGGGCTCCGGGACCGGGATCGCCGCCGGGAAGCAGGTGGCGGGCCGCCAGCGGACCCTCGCCGGCCTGCCGAACGACCTGTCGGGCTTCGACTGGGTGGTCGGCGTCAGCGACATCCGCGCCAAGGGGCGCGGCGACTACGTCGTGCGCCACCGCGGCACGGGCGACGTCTACCTCTACACGGGCACGACCGGCAAGGTCGCCGCCCCGCGCTACCTGGGCAGCGGGATGGAGGCCTTCGACCTGGCCGGCTAGCGACCCGGCCGGCTGTGTCGGCCGGTCAGTGCCCCGGCTCTCCGGCCCGGTGCGTGGCACGTTCAGCGGCGTACGTCGCGTCGAGCCGCGCCGGGTCCGGGTGCCGGACGAGGACCAGCGAGCCGCCGCGTACGAGCGGCTCGGTGAAGGTGGCGATCCCCGGTGGGGAAGCCGGATTCGCCACCGAGAAGAGACGGCCGCCGTCGGTGAGGAGACTCCCGGCGGCGGCCGACTCCATGAGGGCCGCCTGGCTCCGGTCGCCGTACGCCGCGCCGGTGGCGGCGTCCTGGCCGGTCGGCGGGTCCCACGGCGCGAAGGCGTCGGGCTGGGACCAGATCTCCAGCCCCACGTCGTGCACGCCCGGCGGGACCGGGTCGGCGAACCGCACGCCGAGGGGCAGCAGGCTGCAGGCCAGCACGACGACCTCGTCAGCGCGCGCGGCCCACCCCTCCAGCGAGTCGGGGCCGCAGACGACCGCGTCCGGGTCGTCTGCGGAGGTGAGGACCAGCCCGACCGTCCAGGCGGCGCCCAGGAACACCGGTGAGAGCCAGTGGGTCGGCAGGTCGACGCGCAGCCGCATGCCGCGCTCGAGGTCGCCCTCCTCGACCAGCAGGCTCGCTGCCTTGGCCACCCAGTTGGCGTACGTGGTGACCGAGAGCTCGACCCGCTCGCCGGTGGCGTGGTCGTACCACGTGACCAGGGGGCGACCGGGGTCGTGGCGCAGCTGGACTCGCAGGACGGCGTCGAAGGTGGTCACGCCCCCACCCTAGGGAGAGGTGGCATAGCCTCCGCCCCATGACTGACCTGACGAGCCGGCCGTCGACCACCCCGCTCGACCACTTCTGGGCCGTGGTGCCGGCCGGCGGCGCAGGGACCCGGCTCTGGCCGCTCTCCCGGGCCGCCTCGCCCAAGTTCCTCCACGACCTGACCGGGTCGGGTCGCACCCTGCTGCAGGCCACCCACGACCGCCTGCTGCCCCTGGTGGGGGAGCGCTTCCTGGTGGTGACGGGTCGCGCGCACCGCGAGGCGGTGCTCGACCAGCTCGACGTACCGGACGACGCGGTGCTGGCCGAGCCCTCGGCGCGCGACTCGATGGCCGCCATCGGGCTCGCCGCCGCGCTGCTCGAGCGCCGGGACCCCAAGGCGGTCATGGGCTCCTTCGCGGCCGACCACGTCATCACCGATCCCGACGCCTTCCACGCCGTGGTCGGGCGCGCCGTCGAGGCGGCGCGGGCCGGCTGGCTGGTGACGATCGGCATCGAGCCGACGCACCCCGCGACCGGCTTCGGCTACATCAGTGCGGGCGAGGAGCTCGCCGGGGTGCCGGGCGCGCGCGTGGTGCGCGAGTTCGTCGAGAAGCCGGACGCCGAGGTAGCGGCGCAGTACGTCGAGCGCGGCTACCGCTGGAACGCCGGGATGTTCGTGGTGCGTCCGACCGTGCTCCTGGACCTGCTGGCGGAGGGTGACCCCGCCTTCGCGGCCGCGCTGCGGGCCATCGCGGCGGACCCGACCACGCTCGACGACGCCTGGGCGTCGCTGCCGCGGATCGCGGTGGACCACGCCGTGGCGGAGCCGGCCGCCGCCGCAGGACGGGTGGCGGTCGTCCCGGGCCGCTTCGGCTGGGACGACGTGGGCGACTTCGCGTCGCTGCGCTCGCTGCTGCCGACGCCGGACGGCGAGCTCGTCGTCCTGGGCGACCGCGACCGGGTCCGCTCCGTCGACAGCACCGGGCTCGTCGTGCCCGGTGGCGACCGGGTGGTGGCGGTGGTCGGCATCGACGACGTGGTGGTGGTGGACACCGGCGACGCCCTGCTCGTCACCACGCGGGCGCGGGCGCAGGACGTGAAATCGATCGTGGCCGCCCTCAAGGAGGACGGCCACGTCGGTCTGACCTGAGGGCGAGCGGCCCGTCAGAGGACGGTCGGCTCCGGGGAGTCCATGTAGGGGTACTTCTTCATGAACTCGTCGAGCGCCTCGCCGCTCGGGGCCGAGCAGTACTGGAACACGCCCACCTGCTCGCCGCCCTGGCCCGCGTCTGCGCCGCCGACCGACCAGTGCGTCATGGCCACGTGCTGGCCGGAGGGGAAGGGGTCGCCGTCCTCGGAGGTCCACGGCACGGCCTTGAACTTGTCGCGCAGGTTGGTGGTGCTGGACTTCTTGGAGGCGATGCCGCGCAGGTCGTCCATCATCTCGTCGCTGGCGGCGACCGTCTCGTCGTACCAGAGGATCGTGTAGCCGTGCTCGAGGTTGTGGACCAGCTCGCCGACGTCGGGGCGGTCGGAGGCCTTGTAGAGCTTGCGGCTGATGCTGTCCCAGACGTTGTAGTGCTGGCCGAAGGCCGGCGGCGAGTCCTCGTACTGCAGGGGGGTGCCCGGCTCGACGTGGTCCTGGTTGCCCGAGGCCTTCTTGGTGGTGATCTCACCGCAGTCGGACGCCGGGGCGCCGATGGCGTCGATCGACTCCGAGTCGTAGGAGCGCAGGTCCCACCAGTCCTTGATCGGCTGGTAGGCCGCCGCGCCGATGATGACCAGCGCGACGACGATGCACGCCCCGACGAGGGCGAAGCCGCGGCGCTTCTCGGCGCCGGCCTGCTTCTTGCGGATGGAGTCGATGACCGCCTGACGGTCGGTCCTGTCCTTCTTGGCCACGGTGCTGGGGTCTCTCGGGTCGGGGGGCAGGTCCCGGACCGGGGCACTGGGACAGTGCTCCGGCGGGTGTCGGGGGCAGAGTCTACGGAGTGACGGGTGACACGGTGGCCACCACGTCGGATCCGTCGGCGCGCCACTCGTCGAGGGTCCAGCCGTGGGCGAAGCAGACCGCGGCCACCGCGGTGCGGTCCGGCGCGTCGTGCAGCCCCATCCCGTACGACGAGGACCCGCCGTCCAGCGGCGTGAGGGAGGGCCGGCCCGTGGGGTGGACGCGCTCGAGCGCGCCGGCCAGCTCGTGTGCGGAAACCGGGTCGCCGAAGGGTCGTCGGTCCTCCGGGCGCCCGGCGAGCGCGCGGACGACGGCCTCGCGGGCGCCGTACCCGAACAGGTCCCCGCCCTCCGGGCGGACGAGGCGGACGGCCCCGGTGCCGTGGGCGCCGGCCTCGAGCACCAGGTCGGCGCGCCCGCGGACCACCGCGACGGGACGGCCCGCGAGCTTGCCCTGGGCCAGCTCGGCCGCTCCCGCGATCTCGTCGGCCACGGCGGGCAGGGTCACCGCGAGCGGGTTGCCGTAAAGGTCCTCGCGACCGCCGAAGTCCTCGGCCACCAGGAGGCCGGCGGCACCGATCGCGATGTCGGTCTGGCCCTCGCGCCACGCCCGACCGGCGGTGTCGGTGACGACGACGCCGACGTTGGCGCCGGTGAGCTCGAGCAGGGCGTCTCGCAGCGCCCGGGCGCTGGCGTCGGGGTCGAGCGGCAGCAGCGCGACCCGTCCCAGGGGGACGTTGGAGGCGTCGACGCCCGCCGCGGCCATGGTGAGCCCGAGCCGGTTGCGGACGATGAGGGTGGGCCCCCGGCTCGCGACGACGCGCACGGTCTCCTCCGCCAGCGCCTCGGCGCGGTCGCCGGCCCGGACCCGCCCCTCGGCCTTGCTGACGACCTTGCTGGTGACCACCACGATGTCGCCGTCCGCGAGCTCGGTCACGGCCGCGACGACGCGGGCGAGGTCGGTGTCCGCGGTGATCTCCGGGAGCCCGTCGGGCGCGGTGACCTCCAGCCGGCTCACCGGACGGACCGGGCCAGGCCGACGGCCGCCGCGGCCATGGCAGCGGTCGCGTCGTCGTCGCGCATCATCAGCGGCACGGCCTCGCAGGCGATGCCCGCGTCGCGGACTCCGGCGACGTGGTGCTCGTCGCGGGTGTCGACCAGCCAGGCGTCCAGCACGCCGCCGTCACGGCAGCTGCCGTAGTGGCGCGCGACCGCGCCGGCGGTGACCTCGACCCCGATCGCGGTCAGCACCTGGTGCGCCATGCCGCGCACGTGGGTGTCGCCGACGATGGGGGAGAGGCCGACGACCGGCGCCGCGGTGGCGGCGACCGCCTCGCGGATGCCGGGCACGCCGAGGACGGTGCCGACGCTGACGACCGGGTTGGACGGTGGCAGCACGAGCAGGTCGGTGTCCGCGATGGCCTCGAGCACGCCGGGTCCGGGGGTGGAGGCGTCCTGGCCGACCACGATCACCGCCTCGGCGGGCACCTCGGCGCGCAGCCGCACCCAGTACTCCTGGAAGTGCACGACCCTGCGTCCGCTCGGCTCGGCGGGGTCGGCGATCGCGATGTGGGTCTCGACACGGTCGTCGCTCATCGGCAGCAGACGGACCCCGGGCTGCCAGCGCCGGCACAGCGCCTCGGTGACGGCGGAGAGCGGGAAGCCCGCCTCCAGCATCTGGGTGCGGACCAGGTGGGTGGCGATGTCGCGGTCGCCGAGGCCGAACCACGTCGGCTCCACGCCGTACGCCGCGAGCTCCTCCTTGGTGCTCCACGTCTCGTCGCGTCGTCCCCACCCGCGCCCGGGGTCGATGCCGTCACCGAGGGTGTACATCACGGTGTCGAGGTCGGGGCACACCTTGAGCCCGTGGACCCACAGGTCGTCGGCGGTGTTGGCCACCACGGTGACCTCCGCGTCCGACGCCACCCCGGGGAGGGCGCCGGTGCGGATCCCGTGGAGGAGGCCACGCACGAACGTAGCCCCGCCCATGCCGCCGGAGAGCACCGTGATCTTCTGCATGCGGATACCTTGCCCTACCGCGGATCACCCGAACGGGGTGCCTCATGGCCCGTTCGGGCCATATCAGATCTGGGCTTGACTTCCGTGTACGACAGGCATGTAATTCCCACAGTGTTCTTCACTCCCCGGACGCGGCTCGGACGGGTGCCGGGGATTGGGGACGAGGAGCTCCATCACGAGGGTCGAAAGGGCGAAAGCCATGAGAGCAGAACTGTTTCTCCTTGAGCCGGAAGCCGACGAGCAGGGTTGGCAGGATCGCGCCCTGTGCGCGCAGACCGACCCGGAAGCCTTCTTCCCGGAGAAGGGTGGTTCCACCAGGGAGGCCAAGAAGGTCTGCCTGACCTGCGAGGTGCGGGACGACTGTCTCGAGTCCGCCTTGATGAACGACGAGCGCTTCGGGATCTGGGGCGGCCTCTCCGAGAGGGAGCGCCGCAAGCTCAAGAAGCGCGCAGTCTGATGCACGAGGCGCCCCGGGCCCGCTGATCCAGCGGGCCCGTCGCGCATTTCGGGGGACGTCCGGCGACGTTTTCGGGCCTCACCGACCCCTCGCTAGGGTGCTGCGGTGACCGTCACCGTGCTCCTCGTCAGCCATGACGGGGCGCGGTGGCTCCCGCAGGTCCTCGACGGCCTGGAGGCGCAGACGCGCCCCGTCGATCGCGCCATCGCCGTCGACACCGGCAGCCGCGACGGCAGCGCCGACCTGCTCCGCGGACTCCTCCAGGACGAGTCCGTGCTCGAGGTCCCGGGCTCCACCAGCTATCCCGCCGCCGTGGCCCACGCCCTCGAGCAGGTCCCCGAGGTGGCCGACGAGTGGGTGTGGCTGCTCCACGACGACAGCCTGCCGGCCCCCGACGCGCTCGAGCAGCTGCTGGTCGCCGCGCGGGAGCACCCGGAGGCGGCGGTCCTCGGGCCCAAGCTGCGTGAATGGCCCTCGCTCAAGCGCCTGCTGGAGGTGGGGCTCACCATCACCGGCACCGGCCACCGCGAGACCGGCCTCGAGCGCGGCGAGTACGACCAGGGCCAGCACGACGACGTACGCCGCGTGCTCGCGGTCAACACCGCCGGGATGCTCGTGCGCCGCAGCGTGCTGACCGAGCTCGGTGGTCTGGACCCCGCGCTGCCCATCTTCGGCAACGACATCGACTTCGGCTGGCGCGCCGCCGAGGCCGGCCACACCACCCTGGTGGTGCCCCCGGCGGTGGTCTTCCACGCCGAGGCGGCGCACCGCGGGGTGCGGCGTACCCCGCTCACCGGACGTCACACGCACTACCAGGAGCGGCGTGCCGCGCTGCTGACGCTGCTGGCCAACTCCTCGCCGCGCCGGCTGCCCTGGCAGGTCGTGCGCCTCTTCTTCGGCTCGCTGCTCCGCGTCCTGGGCTTCCTGGCGGTGCGCTCGGTGGGCGAGGCGCTCGACGAGCTCGCCGCCGTGCTGTCGCTGTACTCGCGGCCCGGCCAGGTGGTCGCGGCCCGGCGGACCCGTGCCGAGCGGCGGACGGGGGAGCCGCGCGACGTACGCCACCTGCTGGCGCCGCCCTGGCTGCCCTACCGCCACGGGCTCGACATGGTCACGGACCTCGCGGCGGCAGCCACCAACCAGGCGCAGGACGTGGCCGAGCGCCGGCGAGCCGCCCGGGCCGGACAGGCCGCCCCCGACCAGCGGGCCGGGCGCGACCGCGACCGCCGCGACGAGGACGACGAGGACGCCTACCTCCAGGACTCCGGGCTCGTGGCGCGCTTCTTCACCAGCCCGGTCGCCGTCGTGCTGGCGCTCTTCGCGGTCCTTGCCGTGGTCGGCGCCCGGACGGCGTTCGGCTCGATCACCGGTGGCGCGCTGTCGCCGGTGCCGGACGACGTGGCCCAGTGGTGGCAGCTGCACGTGCAGACCTGGCACCCGCTCGGGTCGGGGACCGACGTCCCGGCCCCGGCGTACGTGCTGCCGTTCGCCTTCGTCGGCAGCCTCGTCGGCGGACCCGGCGTCGTCGTGTCCGCCCTGATGCTGCTCGCGGTCCCCTTCGCGACCTGGGGGGCGTGGCGGCTGCTGACCGTCGTCGGCCACCTCGTCGACACCCGTGACCTGCCGCGCTGGCTGCACGTGTGGGGTGCGGTCACCTACGGCCTCGTCCCCGCGACCTCGGGCGCGTGGGGAGAGGGACGCTTCGGCACCGTGGCCGTCGCCGCGCTGCTGCCCTGGACCGCGCACGCCGCCCTGGGCTTCGCCGACCCCGACCGGGACCGGCGCTGGCGGGCGGCGTGGCGCACCGCGCTGCTCGTCGCCCTCGGTGCGGCCTTCGTGCCCGGGGTCTGGCTCTTCGCGCTGCTGGCCGCCGCGATCGTGCTCGGCGTCGCCGCCTTCATCTCCCCGCGGCTGCTGCGTGACCGGCACAGCTGGGGCCCGCCCGTCGCGGCGCTGGCCGCCGTGCCGGTGCTGCTGGCGCCGTGGATCGTCCCGCTGGTGACCACGGGGTCCGCCCAGGGCCTGCTGCTCGAGGCCGGCCGGCTCCCCGGCGACCGTGTCGACGTCGGGGGGCTGCTCACCGGCCGGCTCGGCGACCTCGGTGCACCGTGGTGGCTGGGGGCGCTCGTGGGGGTGCTCGCGCTGCTGGCTCTCGTGCCGCGCTCGACCCGGGTGCCCGTGCTCGCCTGCTGGCTGGTCGCGCTCGCGGCATCGGTCGTGGTCGCCGGGCTGGGTCTGGTCACCCTGCAGCTGCCGGCGATCCAGACCCGGCCGAGCCTGGGCCTGTTCGTCGTGATCCTCCAGGGCCTGGCCGTGGTGGCCACCGTGCTGGGTGCCGAGGCCTACCTCGCCCGGCTGCACGACGGGGGCCGGCACCCGCTGTGGCAGCGGGGACTCGCCGGCCTGCTGGCCGTCGTGGCGGCGGTCGTGCCCCTCGGCGGTCTCGTGTGGTGGCTGGTCAGCCCCGACGACGACCAGCTCACCCGCGCCGAGCCGTCGGTCGTCCCGGCGTACATGGAGCAGAGCTCCCTGCTCGGCGACGAGCACGGAGTGCTGGTCGTGCGGGGCTCGGTGGCCGAGGGCATCGACTACCGCATCCTGCGCGGGGACGGCGTGACCCTCGGCGAGGACGAGGTGCTCGCGCTCGCCGACGAGGACGTCGACCTCACCGACCAGGTGCGTGAGCTGGTCTCCGCGCCCACCGGCGAGGTGGTCGAGTCCCTCGCGCGGGTGGGAATCGAGTACGTCGTCCTCCCGTCGCCCGCCGACGGCACCGTCGCCGCCGGGCTCGACGCCACCGCGGGCCTCGACCAGGCCAGCGCGGAGGACCGCTCCACCCGCGCCTGGCGCATCGACCGGCCGCTGTCCGCGGAGGGGGTCGAGGGACGCACGACCTGGCCCAGGGTGCTGCTGCTCGTCCTCCAGGTCGTCGCCGTCCTGCTCGCCCTCGTCCTGGCCGCCCCCACCGTGAGGAAGGGCCGCGATGACTGAGCCCGCCCCGACCCCGCAGGCCGGTCGCCGGGCCGCGCTGCCCGGGCGCACCCGCCGCCTGGGTCCGCTGGACCTGCTCGCCGTGCTCATCCCGCTCGTCACGGTGGGGACGCTGCTCCTGGTCCGGCCCGTCTCCGACGACGCCACGAGCCGGCCCCCGGCCGAGGTGGCGCTCACGCGCACCACGCTCGTGTGTCCGGCCGCCCTCCCGGGCGCCGGCACGGTCGCCGTCGCGAGCGCCACCGGCGAGCGCGGCGAGGTCGAGATGCGGCAGCCGGCCGAGGACACCCTGACCCTCGACGGCACCGTGCGCGACGCCACCCGCAGGCCGGTGGTGCTCCAGGCCGAGGGGACCCTCGCCGCGGGTCTCGTCGCCGGCCGGTACGGCGACGGTGCCGCGACGTCCTGCGACCTGCCCAGCCCGGAGCAGTGGTTCACCGGCGTCGGCGCGTCCGCCGAGCACGCCTCGGTGCTCGAGGTCACCAATCCCGACCGGGGCCCGGCCGTCGCCGACGTCACCGTGCTCGGTCCGGACGGCCCGGTCGACGTCCCGGCCATGCGGGGCGTGACCGTCCCGGGTGGGCGCACCGTGCGCTTCGACCTCGCCCAGGTGGTGCCCGACCGGGCCGACCTCAGCCTGCGGGTGGTGGTGTCCCGCGGCCGCCTCGGGGTCCACGTGGTCGACCAGGTCGACGAGCTCGGCGCCGGCCCCAGCAGCAGCGACTGGCTGCCGCCGCAGGCCGCGCCGGCCACCACGTCGTACCTCGTGGGCCTGGGCGGCAAGCCCGGTGACCGGGTGCTGGCGGTCGCCAACCCGGGCGACGACGAGGTCCGGGTGGCGCTGCGCGTGGTGACCAAGGGCAGCGAGTTCACCCCGTCCGGTCTGGAGGAGCTGACCGTCCCGCCCGGCAGCACGAGCACCGTCGACCTCACCGGCGTCCTGCGCGGCAAGGCCGCCCGCGGCGCCATCGGGCTGCGGCTGGAGGCGTCGCAGCCCGTGACCGCCGCGTTGCGCACCCTCGCGTCCGGTGACCTGTCGCTCGCGGTCGGGGCCACTCCGTTCGAGGACCGCGCCGCCCTGACGCTGCCCTCTGGCCCCGCCCGCCTGGTGCTGGCCGGCGCCGAGGAGGCCGGCGTCGTGACCTACACCCTGCGCGACCGGCGAGGCCGCGAGGTCGCCCGCGAGCGCGTCGCGGTCGGGCCGGGTGTCTCGCCTCGCGTCAGGCTGACCTCCGGCGCCACCCAGCTGGACCTGGTCGTCGAGCGCACCACCGTGGTGGCGGCCGTCGAGGTCGGCCCGCCCGGCCTGGCCGTCCTGCCGCTGAGCCCGCTGCGCCTCCAGGGGCTCGTCGCCGACGTGCGCCCGGCGCTGCGCTAGCGGCTCGGCCGCGAGGCCTCAGTCGCCGGCGTGGGGGTCGCCGTACCGCGGGTCGACGTCCTCCGGTGGCAGGCCGAGCAGCTCGGCGACCTGCTCGACGACGAGGGTGAGGACCATCGCCTCGAGGTCGTCGCGCCCCTCGCACCGGTGCTCGATGGGGCGCCGGAACAGCACCAGCCGGGTCGGGTCGCCGCCCGTCCCGCGGACCAGCGAGGACAGCGGCACGGTGGCGTCGCCCCAGTCGTCGGGCAGCATGGGCGCGTCCTCCACGGCGTACTCGACCAGGCCGAGCCGCTCCTGCCACCGCGTGTCGATCTCGGTGACGATGCCGAGCACCAGGTCGTCGAAGCGCTCGCGCGCCGTGCGCAGCGCCGGCTCGCCGAGCCGGGTGGGCATGACACCGGGGCCGCGCATCCCGCGGCCACGCCGGTCACGGGTCACGCGCCGTCGGGGGAGCACCTCGTCCATGCCGCGAGCCTAATCAGGACTCGACCCGGCGGCGGGTAGCGTCTGGCGGGTGAGCCTCACCCGTCGCTGTTCCCGCACTGCCTGCGGTCGCACTGCGGTCAACACCCTCACCTACGTGTACGCCGACCAGACCGCCGTCCTCGGTCCGCTGGCCACGTACGCCGAGCCGCACGCCTACGACCTGTGCGACCTGCACAGCGAGCGTCTCTCCGCCCCGCGCGGCTGGGAGGTCCTGCGGCTCGCCCCGGACCCCTCCGCCCAGGGCCCCTCCTCCGACGACCTGCTCGCCCTCGCCGACGCGGTCCGCGAGGCGGCCCGCCCGATCGAGCGACCCGCCCCGCCGCGCCCCGTCGACCACGGGGGAGACGACCCCCGCAACGGCACCAAGCGCGGACACCTCCGCGTCCTCAGCAACGACTGAGCCGACCGGGCGCTTCCTGACACGTGGGACCTGCCGACCGGGCACTTCCTGGCGCGTGGGAGACGCCGAGCGGGCACTTTCTGCCGTCTGGATCGCGCCGACCGGGCATATCCTGGCACCTAGGACGTGCCGAGCGGGCGCTTTCGTGCACCCGGTACACCGACCGGCGGACGTCTCCTGCCCCGCTCTCGGGGTCGACAAGAACGGTTCGAAAGTCGTGTCCACATGCCGGTCGAAACGGCTGCTTCTGGGGTCTGGTTGTCGGTGGTCCCTGCTTGGCTTGACCCATGACATCGACCGCCGCACCTGCGCTGCCGGAGACCCCGGCTGCGTTGCTGCGGGCGGTGCGTGACCACAAGCAGGCGGCCGAGAAGCTCGACGTGGAGATGATGCGCCTCGGAGTGCATTGGGCCGACCTGCACCTGGCGGATCCGGAGTTCGCGGAGGCCTGCTTCACCTCCCCGAAGACCTTCGCGGGTGAGGGGTCGCCGGCGATCGACGAGTTCTGCGTGCCGGAGTTCGCGACCATGCTGGGTCGCACCAACGACAGTGCCGGGCACTTCCTGTCGCAGTGCGTCGAGCTGGCCTACCGCCT
>NZ_LMSU01000006.1 GCF_001429625.1 Nocardioides sp. Soil805 | reverse complement strand
GGCGCCGGCTACCTGCCCGCCTCCATCACCCGACGCCTGGCCGCCGCGAGCGCCGGACACACCCGCTCCACCCTCCAACGCCTCTTCGCCGCACCCACCACCGGCGCCCTCATCGCCCTGGAGTCCACCTCCAGCTACTTCCGCCACGCCCTGGCCGACCTCATCGACCTGCGCGACCGCCGCTGCCGCACCCCGTACTGCAACGCCCCGCTCCGCCACCACGACCACGTCGTCCCCCGCAACCGAGGCGGAGCGACGTCCGCCGACAACGGCCAAGGACTCTGCGAAGCCTGCAACTACGCCAAGGAGACCCCCGGCTGGCACCACCAACCCATCCCAGACCCCCTGGCCACCACCCAGATCACCCTCACCACCCCCACCGGACACCAGCACCACTCACGAGCCCCAGACCCACCCGTCACCGGCCGCCACGCCTCCCCCGCCGAACGCAAGGTCGCGCAGGTGCTTCTCCACCGCGCCGCCTGATCCGAGGCGCCACGATCCCCCGGGACTCGTCCACAGCCGGGGTGGCGCCCGATCGACCCCTGTGTGAGGGTTCCGATGCTCACTGGGAAGGAGGGCGACGATGGTCGGCACGTCAGGGACGAGGCTGATCCTGCTGCGTGGCAACAGCGGGTCGGGCAAGACCACGCTGGCCCGCGCCCTCCAGCGGGGTCGGGGCAGGGACCAGGTGGCGGTCGTCTCGCAGGACGTCGTGCGCCGTGACGTGCTCTGGGCCCACGACCGAGCAGGCAACCCGGCGATCGGCCTGATCGACCTGATGGCCCGGTACGCCCTGGATCAGGGCATCTCCGTCGTGGTCGAAGGCATCCTGCATCCCGAGCGGTACGGCGAGATGCTCAGGCGGCTGGCCCGAGATCACCGGGGAAGGACGCTCGCGTACTTCTGGGACCTCCCCTTCGAGGAGACGCTCCGGCGCCACGCGACGAAGACCAAAGCCGCGGAATTCGGTGAGACCGAGATGCGCGACTGGTGGTACGGCGCTGCACGCGTGGACGGACTCGACGAGGCATCCATCGGGATCGACGAGAGCCTGGACGACCTCCTCCACCGCGTCGGCGCGGATTGCGGGTGGACCTAGCCGCGGACCGCGGCACATGGCCGATACTGCTCCGATGGGCGTACGCAACTACCTCGTCGAGGGCGTCTCCGGAACGGGCAAGACCTCCGTGTGCCGAGAGCTGGCCCGCCGCGGCCACCACGCCGTCAACGGGGACACCGACCTCGCCTACCAGGGTGACCCCGCGACGGGCGAGGCCACCGACACCGCGCTGCACGAGCACCACATCTGGGACGTCGGCCGCGTCCGGGCCCTGGTGGCGGACCACCGGGACCCCGTCACCTTCTTCTGCGGGGGCTCACGCAACTTCACCCGGTTCATCGACCTCTTCGACGAGGTCTTCGTGCTCGACGTCGACCTGGACACGCTGCACCGTCGGCTCGACCAGCGCCCGCACGGCGAGTGGGGCGCTAAGCCGTCGGAGCGCGCCCTCGTCGTCCGGCTCCACCGGACCAAGGAGGACGTCCCCGGCACCGGCGTGGTCATCGATGCGACCCGACCGCTCGGGGACGTCGTCGACGAGATCCTCCGTCGTGCGGGACTGGTCGGCGACAGCACCGGCCAGGCATAGCTCGACGACGCCGTCGCCACCAGGGGGCACCCTCAGGTCGTATGCTCCGCCGGCTTGCGCGCGGCGGGGACCGCGAGCGCGGCCGGCACGAGCAGCACGGCCACGACGAGCAGCGCGTCCAGGGTCCCGACCTGGTCCCCCACGAACCCCAGCAGCGGCGGCCCGGCGAGGAACGCGGCGTACCCGATCGTCGAGACCACGCTGACCCGCGCCGCGGCCCGCGCGGGGTCGTCGGCCGCGGCGCTCATCCCCACCGGGAAGCCGAGCGAGGCACCGAGGCCCCAGAACACGATGCCGAGGACCACGAGCGCCGGGTGGCCGCCCAGGACGATCAGCAGCACCCCGGCCGCGGCGACCGCCATCGTCGACCACAGGACGGCGGTACGCCCGAAGGCGTCGAGCAGGTGGGTTCCGGCGACGCGACCCAGGGTCATGGCCGCGACGAAGAGCCCGAACCCCGCCACGCCCACGGCGTGCGAGACGTCGTACCCGTCGACGAGGGCGACCGCCAGCCAGTCGTTGGCGGTGCCCTCGGTCATGGCGAGCGCCAGCACCATGACGCCGATGAGCAGGGTGCGGGGCTCGAGCCAGGCGCGGGCGGCGGAGGCGGGCGCCTCCTCGACCTCGGCGATCGGGAGGAACGCCCCTGCGCCACGCCACACCAGCACGGCGGACAGCACGACCACGGCGAGCAGGTGCACGGCACCCGGTACGCCGAGCGCGACGAAGCCGGCACCGAGCAGGGCCCCGACGACGGTGCCGAGGCTGAAGCCGGCGTGGAAGCGCGGCATCACGGTCCGCCCCAGGCCGCGCTCGACCTCGGCCCCCTCGACGTTCATGGCCACGTCCCACACGCCGATCCCGATGCCGTAGACGAACAGCGCAGCGCCGGTGACGACGAGGGAGCTGCCCAGCGCGAGCCCCGTCGTACCGAGGCCGAGGGCCGCCGCGAGCGCGCCGGCGCGCAGCACCCGCACGGTGCCCCACCGGCCGATCGCGGCGCCCGTGCTCGGCAGGGCCACGAGGGAGCCCACCGCGATCATCAGCAGCAGCACCCCGAGGCCGCCGTTGCTCAGCTCGAAGCCGTCGCGCGCCTCCGGGATGCGCGAGACCCAGCTGGCGAAGCAGAGGCCGTTGAGGACGAAGGCCAGCCCGACGGCGTTGCGAGCGGCGTTCACGTCGGGCGCGGCGGTGACCGGCGACACCATCTCAGCCGCGGTTCCGGTCCCAGTCGGCCCCGGGAGGGCCCGCCTCGATCCACGCCTGGAAACCGGTCAACGAGGCCTCGCTCATTGCGATCTCGAACGGGCCGGTGGGGGTCGCGCAGCACACCACGACGTGGCCCGCGTACAGCGACATCTCCTCCGCACCGACCAGGTCGCGACGCCCGGAGTAGGTCATCGACTGGCGCGACCAGCTCATCCGCGGTCGCGGGGAGAGCGAGAAGATGCGGAACCACTCGAGCGAGTCACCGCTGTACCGGCCCAGCCCCAGCAGCCAGCCGCGGCCCGGGTGCGAGGTGCGCATGCGGTAGCTCAGCTCGAAGGTGCCGCCGTTGCGGGCGATGAGGCGCCGGCGCACGATGAGGGCGACGCCGTACAGGAGCGGCAGGACCAGCAGGACGCCCGCGAACTCGAGCAGCCACTGCCACAGCGGCATCCAAGCCTCCTTCGACACCCTCGAAATGCAGTGAGCGCACGGACCACTCGGTCCGTGCGCTCACCCTAGCGTCAGGCGTTCGTCACTTCGTCAGGACGCCCGCTCCACGGCCCGGACCCGGGCCTCGGCGCGGCGGACCGCCTCCTCGGCGGCGTCGTCGTTCTCGCCGGAGGACTTGGCCCGCTCGAGCTCCTGGCGTGCCTTCTCCAGGTCGATCTCGTGCGACATCTCGGCGCGCTCGGAGAGGATCGAGACCCGGTTGTCGGCCACCGACAGGAAGCCGGCGTCCACGGCCGCGACCCACGTCTCGCCCTCGGCGGTCTGCACGTCGACGACACCCTCGATGATCACCGAGAGCATGGGGGCGTGCCCGGGCAGGATGCCCACGTCGCCCTCCGTCGTCCGCGCGATGACCATCCGGGCCTCGCCCGACCAGACCAACCGGTCCGCCGCGACGAGCTCCACCTGGAGGGGCTTGCTCGTGTCAGCCATCAGAGCGACTTCTGGATCTCAGCCCACTTGGCCTCGACGTCGTCGAGCCCACCGCACATGAAGAACGCCTGCTCGGCGACGTGGTCGTACTCGCCGTCCGCGATCTTGTTGAACGCCTCGATGGTGTCCGCCACGGGGACCGTCGAGCCCTCGATGCCGGTGAACTGCTTGGCCACGTAGGTGTTCTGCGACAGGAAGCGCTGGATGCGGCGCGCCCGGGACACGATGATCTTGTCCTCCTCGGAGAGCTCGTCGACACCGAGGATCGCGATGATGTCCTGGAGCTCCTTGTTGCGCTGGAGGATCTGCTTGATCCGGACCGCGCAGCGGTAGTGCTCCTCGCCGATGTACTGCGGGTCGAGGATCCGCGAGGTCGACGTCAGCGGGTCCACCGCGGGGTAGATGCCGAGCGAGGCGATCTCTCGCGAGAGCTCGGTGGTCGCGTCGAGGTGGGCGAACGTCGTGGCCGGCGCGGGGTCGGTGTAGTCGTCGGCCGGCACGTAGATCGCCTGCAGCGACGTGATCGAGTGACCACGCGTCGAGGTGATGCGCTCCTGCAGCTGGCCCATCTCGTCGGCCAGGTTGGGCTGGTAGCCCACCGCGGACGGCATGCGACCGAGCAGCGTGGAGACCTCGGAACCGGCCTGGGTGAAGCGGAAGATGTTGTCGATGAAGAGCAGCACGTCCTGCTTCTGCACGTCGCGGAAGTACTCCGCCATCGTCAGGGCCGACAGGGCGACGCGCAGGCGGGTGCCCGGCGGCTCGTCCATCTGGCCGAAGACGAGGGCGGTCTGGCCGATGACGCCGGCCTCCTCCATCTCGACGATGAGGTCGTTGCCCTCGCGGGTGCGCTCGCCGACACCGGCGAACACCGACACACCACCGTGGTCCTTGGCGACACGGGCGATCATCTCCTGGATGAGCACCGTCTTGCCGACGCCGGCACCGCCGAACAGGCCGATCTTGCCGCCCTGCACGTAGGGGGTGAGCAGGTCGATGACCTTGATGCCGGTCTCGAACATCTGGGTCTTCGACTCCAGCTGGTCGAACGCGGGCGCCTTGCGGTGGATGCCCCACCGCTCCTTGACGTCCAGCGTCTCGCCCTCGGCGAGGTTGAGGCAGTCACCGGTGGTGTTGAACACCTTGCCCAGCGTCACGTCGCCCACGGGAACCGTGATCGAGGCGCCGGTGTCCGTCACCTGGCCACCACGGACGAGGCCGTCGGTGGGCTTCATCGAGATGGCGCGGACCATGCCGTCGCCGATGTGCTGGGCGACCTCGAGGATGATCGAGTGCTTGTCACCGCCCAGCTCGAACTCGCAGGTCAGGGCGTTGTAGATGGGCGGCATCGAGTCGGACGGGAACTCGATGTCCACGACCGGGCCGATGACGCGGGCGATGCGACCGATGGAGCCACCGGCCTGGTGGGTCGTCTCTTCAACAGTGGCAGTCATGTTCACTCACTCCCGGCTTGTGCGTCGGCAAGGGCGTTGACGCCACCGACGATCTCGCTGATTTCCTGGGTAATGCCAGCCTGGCGAGCCTGGTTGGCGATGCGCTTGTACTTCTTGATGAGCTCGTCGGCGTTGTCCGTCGCGGACTTCATCGCCTTCTGGCGAGCGGCCAGCTCGGAGGCGGCCGCCTGCAGCAGGGCGAAGAAGATCCGGCTCTGGACGTAGCGCGGCAGCAGGGAGTCGAGCACCTCGGACGGCGAGGGCTCGAACTCGTAGAGCGGCAGCAGGTCCTCCTCGGAGGGCCTCTCCTCGCTCTCCACGACCTCCAGCGGGAGCAGGCGCACGGCCTGGGGCTCCTGGCTGAGCATCGAGCGGAACCGCGTGTAGACCACGTGGACCTCGTCGACACCCGGCGCGGTGCCCTCCTCGGGCTCCTCGCCGGTCTCGTTGAGGAACGCCGAGATCAGCGTCGCGCCGATGTCGCTGGCGACGTCGTACGTCGGCTGGTCGGAGAAGCCCGTCCACGACTGCACCACGGGGCGCTGCCGGAACTTGAAGTAGGCCTCGCCCTTGCGGCCGGAGACGTAGACGTCGACCTCCTTGCCCTCCTCCTTGAGCTTCTCGATGAGGCGCTCGGCCTCCTTGAGCACGCTCGAGGAGTAGGCGCCGGCGAGTCCCCGGTCGGAGGTGACGATGAGGATCGCCGCCCGCGTGGGGTTCTCCGGCTCCACCGTCAGCGCGTGGTCGACGTTGGAGAAGGTCGCGACGGCCGAGACCGCACGCGTGAGCTCACGAGCGTAGGGCGCGGCCGCCTGGGCCCGCTGCTGCGCCTTGATGATGCGGGACGCGGCAATGAGCTCCATGGCACGCGTGATCTTCTTCATCGACTCCGTCGACTTGATCCGCGCGCGGTACTCACGTACCGAGAGAGCCATGGTCAGCCCCGCTTCTGCTTGACGATCTGCTCCTGCTCGACGTCCTCGTCCTCGAGGGCGACGTGCTCCTCGTGGCCGGCCTTGATGCTCTGGCCGTCCGAGGTCTCGAACTGGTCGAGGAAGGAGTCGTACGCCTTCTCGAGCTCCGACTCGGTGGAGTCCTCGAACTTCTGCGACTCGCGGATGCCGGCGAGGATGCCCTCGTGGCTGCGACGCAGGAAGTCGAGGAACTCGTTCTCGAAGCGGAGCACGTCGTCGGTGGGCACCTTGTCCAGGCGGCCCGAGGTGCCGGTCCACAGGGACACGGTCATCTCCTCGACGGGGTACGGCGAGTACTGCGGCTGCTTGAGCAGGGCCATGAGGCGCTGGCCGCGGTCGAGCTGCTGGCGCGACGCCGCGTCGAGGTCCGAGGCGAACATGGCGAAGGCCTCCATGGCGCGGAACTGCGCCAGGTCGACCTTGAGCGAGCCGGTGACGGCCTTCATCGCCTTGGTCATGGCCGAGCCACCCACCCGCGAGACCGAGACACCCACGTCGATGGCGGGGCGCTGGTTGGCCGCGAAGAGATCCGACTGCAAGAAGATCTGGCCGTCGGTGATCGAGATGACGTTGGTCGGGATGAACGCCGACACGTCGTTGGCCTTCGTCTCGATGATCGGCAGGCCGGTCATCGAGCCCTTGCCCATGTCGTCGGACAGCTTGGCGCAGCGCTCGAGGAGCCGGCTGTGCAGGTAGAAGACGTCACCCGGGTAGGCCTCACGACCCGGCGGGCGGCGCAGCAGCAGCGACACGGCGCGGTAGGCCTCGGCCTGCTTGGTCAGGTCGTCGAAGACGATCAGGACGTGCTTGCCGTCGTACATCCAGTGCTGGCCGATGGCCGAGCCGGTGTACGGGGCGAGGTACTTGAAGCCAGCGGAGTCGGACGCCGGGGAGGCCACGATCGTCGTGTACTCCAGCGCGCCGGCCTCCTCGAGGGCGCCACGCACCGAGGCGATGGTCGAGCCCTTCTGGCCGATGGCGACGTAGATGCAGCGCACCTGCTTGTCCGGGTCGCCGGACTCCCAGTTGGCCTTCTGGTTGATGATCGTGTCGATGGCGATCGTGGTCTTGCCGGTCGCGCGGTCACCGATGATGAGCTGGCGCTGGCCACGACCGATCGGCGTCAGGGCGTCGATCGCCTTGATGCCGGTGGCGAGGGGCTCGTGCACCGACTTGCGCACCATCACGCCGGGAGCCTGCAGCTCCAGGGCGCGACGCTCGTGCGACTCGATCTCGCCGAGGCCGTCGATCGGGGTGCCGAGCGGGTCGACCACGCGGCCGAGGTAGCCCTCGCCCACGGGGACCGAGAGGATCTCGCCCGTACGACGGACGGTCTGGCCCTCCTCGATCTTGTCGAAGTCGCCCAGGACCACGACGCCGATCTCGCGCGTGTCGAGGTTGAGCGCGATGCCCAGCGTGCCGTCCTCGAACTCGAGCAGCTCGTTGGCCATGACGGAGGGCAGGCCGCTGACGCGGGCGATGCCGTCCGCTGCCTCGGCGACGGTGCCGACCTCTTCCTTGCTGGCCGACTCAGGCTTGTAGTCGGACACGAAGCGCTGCAGCGCGTCCCGGATCTCGTCCGGACGGATCGAAAGCTCCGTCATCTGTCTTCCTTACTCTCGTCTGCTCGAAAAGTGCTGGGGTAGGTGGTGGTGCGTCAGCCGGCGAGCGAGCGCCGGGCGTCGTCGAGGCGGTTGGCCACGGTGCCGTCGATGACATCGTCACCGACCTCGACCTTGATGCCGCCGAGGACATCGGGGTCCACCACCACGTTGAGGTGGATCTGGCGGTCGTACTGCCGCGACAGCGCGTCGGTGAGGCGCTGGCGGTCGGCGTCGGAGAGCGGGTGCGCCACGCGGACGGTGGCGACGCGCTGTCCGTGCACCGTCGCGGCGACCTGCTGGTACGTCGCGAGGGCGGCCGCCACGGTGCGGTAGGTGCCGGCCAGCGCCTGCTGGGCCAGGGTCACCGTCGCCGGGAGGGCCTTGCCGTCGAGGAGCGAGTGCACCAGGCGCGCCTTGTCGTCCTGCGACCGCGAGGGGTCGGACAGGGCGTCCCGCAGGCCGGGGTTGTCGTTGACCGTCTGGCCGTAGGCGAACAGCTCGTCCGCCAGCCGACCCGAGTCGTCACCCGCCGAGCGGACCACGGCCACCTCGCCGAGGTGCTCGAGGGCGTCGGCCAGGTCCCGCGAGACCGTCCAGCGGCGGCTCACGGCCGAGCCGAACAGGTCGAGGGAGTTCTGGTCGACGCGGCCGCCGAAGATCTCGGTGACCAGGCCCACCTTGGCCGAGGAGTCGACGGACGCGTCCGTCGCGATCCGGCGCAGGGCAGGCTCCGAGCGCAGCACCGACGAGACCGTGAAGAGGTCGTCACCGATGCGGCTCGCGTCCGCGCCGCCCTGCAGCCTGCTCTCCAGCTCGCTGGTGAGGACTGCGAGGGCGTCCGCGGATGCTCCACGCATGGCGCCGCGGGCCATCAGTTGACCCCGCTCCCGGTGCTGGTCGAGCCGTCGGCCTCGAGGTCGGCGAGGAAACGCTCGACGACCCGGCTCTGACGAGCCTCGTCGTCCAGGCTCTCACCGACGATGCGACCAGCGAGGGTCGTCGCCAGAGCGCCGACCTCGGCCCGCAGCGAGGTGACCGCCTGCTGGCGCTCGGCCTCGATCTGCGTCTTGCCGTGCTCCACGATCCGCGAGGACTCGGCCTGGGCCTGCTCCCGCATCTCGGCGACGATCTGGGCACCCTGCTCGCGAGCCTCCTCGCGGATGCGCGCTGCCTCGTGCCGGGCGTCGGCGAGCTGCTTCTCCAGCTCGGCGAGCTTGGCGTCGGCCTCGGCCTGCTTGGTCTCGGCCGCGCTCAGGCCACCCTCGATCGCCTCGGTGCGCTCGGCGAAGGTCTTCTCGAAGCGGGGAACGACGAACTTCCAGATCGCGAAGAGCAGCAGTCCGAAGACCACCAGCGACGTGGCGAACTCGACGGGCACGAAGCCGAGAGGGTTCTCCGGCGCATGGCCGCCCTCCTCCGCGCGGATGATCACATTCTGCATGGCAGTCCTTCGTCAGTGCGTGCGTGCGGGGGGCGTCAGAGGACGAACGCGAGCGCGATGCCGATGATGGCGAGCGCCTCGGCGAGCGCGAAGCCGAGGATCGCGATCGACTGGAGGCGACCCTGCGCCTCGGGCTGACGCGCGACACCGGAGATGTAGGCCGCGAAGATCAGGCCGATGCCGACGCCGGGGCCGATGGCCGCGAGTCCGTAGCCGATCATGTTGAGGTTGCCGTCCACGGCTGTTTCCTTTCGGTTGTTTCTACTGGTGAGGTGAAGTCGTGCTACTCGGGGTCCCAGCGCTGGCCGGAGCGCAGTGCTGCGTGGGATCAGTGCTCGTCGGCGAGGGCACCCGAGATGTACATGGCGTTGAGCAGGGTGAAGACGTAGGCCTGCAGGAACTGGACCAGCAGCTCGAGGAAGGCGATGGCGATGGCCAGCACCCAGGCGAGCGGACCGGCCACGTAGCCGATGCCACCCTGCTCGATCAGGTAGAGCCCACCGGTGGTGAACAGGATCAGCAGCAGGTGGCCGGCGAACATGTTGGCGAACAGACGCAGGGCCAAAGTGACCGGGCGGACCACGATGTTGGAGAAGAACTCCAGGGGCACGAGCAGCGGGTACATCAGGGGCGTGACGCCCGAGGGCACGGTCTGCAGCTTGAGGTAGCCCAGGAGGCCGTGCTTCTTAATGCCGACCGCGTTGTAGATGACCCAGCTCAGCGCGGCGAGCGCGTAGGCCATCGAGGCCCGCGAGAACGTGGGGAACTGGACCAGCGGGACCGAGGCCATCACGTTGTTGACCAGGATGAAGAAGAAGAGCGTCACCAGGTAGGGGACGAACCGCTGGAAGTCGTGGCTGCCGATGATGTCGCGGCCGATCGAGTTGCGGACCATCCCGTACGCGCTCTCGCCGGCGAACTGCATGCGACCCGGGACGAGGGACACGCGGCGGGTGGCGGCGTAGAAGAACAGGAAGACCACCAGCCCACCCAGCAGCAGCTGGACGAGCGGCTTGGTCACGGCGTACTCCCCCAGGTGGAAGAGCGGCACGGCGCTGAAGTCGAAGCTGTTGGGGCCCGGCGGGACGAACTCGTCCCCGGACTCCGCCATGGCGATGCCGAACGTGGTGGTCACCAAATCTCCTACTGGCTTGCCTTGTTGAATCGTGCGTACGTCATGTAGATCCCGAACCCGGCACCGACGAGGATGCCGATCGCGACGAGGAACGCCGTTCCCAGCCAGCGATCGAGCAACCAGCCGACCAGGCCGTAGACCGCCACGCCCGAGACGATGTACCCGAAGGCGTGCCAGGGGTCGCCCTTGGGGGAGTCGTCCGGTCCGGCAGGCGGGGAATTCTCTCGAGCCATCGCGGACCGAACCCTAGCAGTCGTCGCGTTCATCGCTCACCCCCGGGCCGAGCGCCCGCGGACAGGTCGTAGACCGGGATGCGCTGCCTCCCGACGATCCACACCTGCACCACCATCCAGGTCACGGTGACCGCGATGACGGCGCCCGCGAACCAGCCGCGGGAGGGTCCGTCACCGACGATCCCTGACCGGGACAGGGCCACCGCCACGGCGCCCATGAGCACGACCTGGAGCGTGTAGGTCAGCAGCGCCACGAGGAGCGAGGCGGTCGGCATCACCCGTGCGGCCGTCTGCACGACAGCCGTCCCGGTCGCGAAGACGGCCAGGGCCAGCACTCCCCCGGCGGCGGCACCGAGGGCGCCCTGCCTCCCGTCGACGAGACCGGCCAGGACGACGACCACGACGACCAGGACCAGCCCGGCGGTCGCGGCACCGAGGAGCGGGGAAGCACCGCGGCGGGTGTCCTGCTTCGACTCGGTCGTCATGTCGGCGGCCGTCCTGTGGAGGGTGTCTGTCAACGGTGGAACGGGGCGGTCGCAAGGCTGCTGCGACCGCTCGTGAAAACTATCACAAAGTCCCCGTCGGCTCCGAACCGAGGGGTTCGACCTCCGGCTGGCCGGGCTTCCTGAGGACCGGCACCAGGAACGTGAGGGCCACGGTGAGCACGAACATCGTGCCGAGACCGGCCCACATCCACGGACCGCTGTAGAGGCTGGTCAGCACGGCACCGCTCGACACGAGACCGGCCCAGAGCCACATGATGAGGACCGCCCTGCGCTGGGAGTGGCCGATCTCGAGCAGGCGGTGGTGCAGGTGCTGCTTGTCGGGGGCGAACGGCGAGCGCCCCGCCCGCGTGCGGCGTACGACGGCCAGCACCAGGTCGGCGACCGGCACCAGGAGCAGGGACACCGGGAGCAGCACCGGGAGCACCGCCACGACGGTGCTGTTGCCGTCAGAGGAGATGTCGGTGCCGTTGAACTGGCCGGTGAGCGTGAGGGTGCTGGCGGAGAAGACGATGCCGAGGAGCATCGAGCCCGAGTCGCCCATGAAGAGGCGGGCCGGGTGGAAGTTGTGCGGCAGGAAGCCGGCGCACACACCGGCCAGCGCCGCGCTCAGCAGGGCCCCGGTGGAGGCCAGGGTGAGGTCCTTCTGGTCGGTGAGGACGTAGCAGAAGACGAAGAAGGCGACGGCCCCGATGCAGACCACGCCGGCCGCCAGCCCGTCGAGCCCGTCGACGAAGTTGACCGCGTTGATGGTCGCCACCACCACGATGACGGTCAGCAGCGCGCCCTGGTTGGGGTCGAGGAGGAACTGGGAGTCCCCGGCCCCGGGCAGGTAGTAGAAGCGCACCTGGGAGTAGACCAGCAGGCCGGCGGCCAGCACCTGTCCCCCGAGCTTGGTGAGCGCGTCGATCTCGAAGATGTCGTCGACGACCCCCACCGCGCAGATCAGCGCCCCGGCGACCAGCACCACGCCGGCGTCGCGGAAGACGAACGGGTCGCTGCGGGAGAGGAACGGCAGCTCGCGGGCCACCAGGTAGGCCGCGACCAGCCCGCCCAGCATGGCCAGTCCCCCCAGATAGGGGATCGGGGCGTCGTGCACGTCGCGGTCACGGACCGCGGCGACCGCGCCGGTGCGCAGCGCGATCTCGCGGGCGATGACGGTGAGCAGGTAGGTGGCCGTGCCGGCCACGAGGAAGACGAGGAGGTACTCGCGCATCAGCCCTCGTCCGTGAGTGGGACCCCGAGGGGCTCGAGGACCTCGTTGAGCTCCTCCAACGACAGGGCGCCGCGGCGCAGGACGCGACCCTGCGGGCCTGTGCAGTCCACGATGGTCGAGGCCTCTCCCCCGTCGACCGGGCCGCCGTCGACGACCACCTCGACGGAGTCGCCGAGCATCCGCTCGGCCTCGTCGGCGTCGCGGGCAGCCGGCAGGCCGGTGGTGTTGGCCGAGCTGACGGCCAGCGGACCGGTGCGCTCGAGGACCGCCAGCGCGACCTCGTGGTCGGGCATCCGCACGGCCACCGTGCCCCGGGTCTCGCCCAGGTCCCACTGCAGCGAGGTCTGCTGGCGGCACACGATGGTCAACGGCCCGGGCCAGAAGCGCTCCACGAGAGCGCGGGCGTAGGTCGGCACGCCGACGGCGAGGGCGTCGAGGGTGGTCGCGGTGCTCACCAGCACCGGCGGCGGCATCTCGCGGCCGCGGCCCTTGGCGTCGAGGAGCGCCTGGACCGCGTCCGCGTCGAACGCGTCGGCGGCCACGCCGTACACCGTGTCGGTGGGCAGCACGACCAGCAGTCCGCGTCGTACGGCGGTCGCCGCCGCCTCGATGGCCGCCTCGCGCTCGTCCTCGGTCGTCACCCCAAGCCGTTTCACGAGGGTCATCGTGCCAGTCGCGCCGTGGTGAAGCGTGGACGACCTGCCAGGTCGCGGTGGTCGACGACCTCGGCCCAGCGTCCGGTGGCGCGCAGGACGGCCGGGGCCGCCTCCCCCTGGGCGTCCGCGTGCTCGAACCCGAGGACTCCCCCGGGTCGCAGCAGCGCGGCGGCGCGCACCGCGAGGACCCGGATCGCGTCGAGGCCGTCGTCGCCGGAGAAGAGCGCCAGGTGGGGGTCGTGGTCGCGCGCCTCGGCGGCCACGGACTCCCAGGCCTCGAGGGGGACGTACGGCGGGTTGCAGACCACCACGTCGACCGTGCCGAGCAGGTCGTCGAACGCGGTGGCGAGGTCGCCGTGGCGCAGGTCCACGCCGGTGCCGGCCAGGTTGCGCTCGGCCCACGCCCAGGCGCCCTCGTCGAGCTCGACGGCGTGCACGTCGGCGCCGGGCACCTCGTCGGCGACCGCGCGCGCGATGGCACCCGAGCCCGTGCAGAGGTCGACGACGACCGGGGACCCCAGGCCCTCGGTCGCCTCGATCGCCCACCCCGCGAGCAGCTCGGTCTCGGGGCGGGGCACGAAGACGCCGGGCCCGACGAGCAGCTCGACGTGGCGGAAGGCGGCCGTGCCGGTCAGGTGCTGGAGCGGCTCGCGGGCCGCGCGACGCGCGACGAGCGCGTCGTACGCCTCCCGCTGCTCGGGCGAGACGTCGTCGACCAGGACGAGCCTGCCGAGGGAGACGTCGAGGACGTGGGCGAGCAGCAGCTCGGCGTCCCGCTCCGGGGAGGCGACGCCGGCCACCCGCAGCGTCTCGGCCGCCGCACGACGCAGCTCCCGGGTCACTGGTCCAGCGCCTCGAGCCGGGCCGCCAGGTCGGCGTCGATGCTGGACTGGAGGACGGGGCCGAGGTCCCCGTCGAGCACCTGGTCGAGGTTGTAGGACTTGTAGCCGGTGCGGTGGTCGGAGATGCGGTTCTCCGGGTAGTTGTAGGTGCGGATGCGCTCGGAGCGGTCCACCGTGCGGACCTGGCTGCGCCGTGCCTCGCTCGCCTCGGCGTCCGCGGCCTCCTGGGCGGCGGCCAGGATCCGCGCCCGCAGGATGCGCAGCGCGGACTCCTTGTTCTGCAGCTGGCTCTTCTCGTTCTGGCAGCTCGCCACGATGCCCGTCGGCACGTGCGTGATGCGCACCGCCGAGTCGGTCGTGTTGACGCTCTGCCCGCCCGGGCCCGACGAGCGGTAGACGTCGATGCGCAGGTCGGCGTCGTTGATCTCGACGTCGAGGTCCTCGGCCTCCGGCATCACCAGCACGCCGGCGGCGCTGGTGTGGACCCGGCCCTGCGACTCCGTGACGGGCACCCGCTGGACGCGGTGGACGCCACCCTCGAACTTGAGCAGCCCGTACGGCGCCTGGCCGGGCTCGGAGGTGCCGCGGGCCTTGACCGCCACGGTGACCGACTTGTAGCCGCCGAGGTCGGACTCGGTGGCGTCGAGGACCTCCGTGCGCCAGCCGCGCGCCTCGGCGAAGCGGGTGTACATCCGGAGCAGGTCGCCGGCGAAGAGCGCCGACTCCTCACCCCCCTCCCCCGACTTGACCTCGAGGAGCGCGTCCTTGGCGTCGGTGGGGTCGCGCGGCACCAGCAGGTGGCGCAGCCGCTCCTCGGCCTTCTCGCGGCGGGCCTCGAGGGCGAGCGCCTCGTCGGCGAAGGCGGGGTCGTCGGCGGCGAGCTCGCGCGCCGCCTCGATGTCCTCACCGAGCTCGAGCCAGTCGCGCCAGGTGGCCACCACGGCGCTGAGCTCGGCGTAGCGCTGGTTGAGGCGCTTGGCCAGCCGCTGGTCGGCGTGCGTCTCGGGCGCGGCGAGCTGGTGCTCCAGGCTCGCGTGCTCGGCGACGAGTCCCTCGACGGCCTCGAACATCGGTGCGCTCCTGGGGGCTGGCTGGGCTGGGGGAAATGCACAACGCCGACCTCCCGCGGGGCGGGAGATCGGCGCTGGGGACGAGCTACTTGCTGTCGGCGCCCTGGGGAGCCTTCTTGGCGTAGCGGGCCTCGAACCGGGCGACGCGGCCGCCGGTGTCGAGGATCTTCTGCTTGCCGGTGTAGAACGGGTGGCACTGCGAGCAGACGTCGGCCTTGAGCGAGCCGGAGGTCGCGGTGCTGCGGGTGGTGAACGCCGCGCCACAGGTGCAGGTGACCTGGGTCTCGACGTACTCCGGGTGGATGTCCTTCTTCATGGTGTTCCTCTCCAGACGTTGCCGCCGGGTCGTGCACGCGCGGATGCGTGGACGTGAACCGGAGCCAGCACACAAGTGTGCCACCCCTGACAACGCCGTACCCAATCGCGGCATTCCCCCTCGCCGCGGCGGGTGGGGACGGTCGCTACCGGGCGCGGGAGAGCAGTGCCTCGACGCGGGTGGCGAGCTCGCGGGGGCTGAACGGCTTGGTGATGTAGTCGTCGGCGCCGGACCCGAAACCGGTCTCGACGTCCGACTCCTGTGCCCGCGCGGTGAGCAGGATGACCGGCAGGTCGGCCAGCGCCTCGTCGGCGCGGATCAGGCGCACGGCGTCGAGTCCCGACAGCCCCGGCATCATCACGTCCAGCACCGCCAGGTCGGGGCGGTCGGCCTGGCAGGCGTCGACCGCCGCCTGGCCGTCGGAGACCGCGACGATGTCGTGCCCGAGCGTGGAGAGCTTGAACTCCACCAGCTCCCGGATGTCGATGTCGTCGTCAGCGACCACGATGCGTGCCATGTGCGTCCTCGCTCTCGTCCGTGCCGACCCTAGCCCCGTCAGCGGCGCTTCGCCGCAGCGGCGGGCGTCCGCTGGACCTGGGTGAGCAGCTCGATGTTGGACTGCGTGGCCCGCACGCGCCCGAGGACGTCCTCGTGCGCCTCGACCGCGGTGCGGTCGAGCAGCGAGCGCCGCAGCTTCTCGGTGATCTCGTGCTCCTCACGGGTCAGGAGCAGGTCCTCGCGCCGGGTGCTGGACGCCAGGACGTCGATCGCCGGGAACGTACGCCGCGCGGCGACCTCGCCGTTGAGGCGCACCACGCTGTTGGCGGTCCCGGTGAACTCCTCGAGGATCACCTCGTCGGTCGCCGACCCGGTGTCCACCAGCGCGGCGGCCAGGATGGTGAGCGAGCCGCCCTGCTCGATGTTGCGGGCGGCACCGAAGAAGGCCTTCGGCGGATGCAGCGCGGTCGCGTCCACCCCTCCGGCCAGCACGCGGCCGTTGGCCGGCGCCGCGAGGTTGTAGGCCCGGCCGAGGCGGGTCAGCGAGTCCAGCAGCACGACGACGTCGTGGCCGAGCTCGACGAGACGCTTGGCCCGCTCGATGGCCAGCTCGGCGACCATCGTGTGGTCGGTGGCGGGCCGGTCGAAGGTCGAAGCGATGACCTCGCCCTTGACGGAGCGCTGGAAGTCGGTGACCTCCTCGGGACGCTCGTCGAGCAGCACGATCATCAGGTGGCACTCGGGGTTGTTGCGCGTGATCGAGGCCGCCACGGACTGCAGCACGGTGGTCGTGCCGGTGGCCGGCGGGGCCAGCAGCAGGCCGCGCTGCCCCTTGCCCATCGGGGCGACGAGGTCGATCACCCGGCCGACGAGGTTGGTGGAGTCGGTCTCCAGGCGCAGCCGGTCGTCGGGGTGCACGGGCGTGAAGGAGTCGAAGTCGGCACGGTCCCGCGCGGCCTCCGGGTCGGCCCCGTTGACGGAGTCGATGCGCACCATCGGGTTGAACTTCTCCTTGCGCTCGCCCTCGCGGGGCTGGCGCACCTGGCCGACGATGGCGTCGCCGCGGCGCAGGCCGAACTTCCGCACCATCGACAAGGAGAGGTAGACGTCGTCGGTCCCGGGCAGGTAGCCCGAGGTCCGGACGAACGCGTAGTTGTCGAGCACGTCGAGGATGCCCGCGGCCGGCACGAGGACGTCGTCCTCGAGCACGGTCGTGTCGGGCTCGTTGCGGTTGCCCGGCCGGGTGGTGGCGCGGTCGCGGTCACGCCCGCGGCGGCGCCGGTTGCGGCGGCTGCCGCCCTCGCCGTCGTCGTCCTGGTCCTGCTGGTCGTGCTGGTTCTGCTGGTTGTCCTTGTTCTGCTGGGCGTTCTGGTTCGGCTGGCCGCCCTGCTGGTTGCCGGACTGCTGGTTGCCGGACTGCTTGCCCTGCTGTGCGGGCTGCTGCTGCTCCGGCTGGCGGTCCTGCTGGCGATCCGACTGGCGGTCCTGGCCGCGCTGGCCCTTGCCGGCGCCCTGGTCCTGACCCTTGGCGGCGCCCTGGTCCTGGCCCTTGCCCGCACCCTGGTCCTGCCCCTTGGCGGCGCCCTGGTCCTGGCCCTTGTCCTGGCCCTGGTCCCGGCCCGCGTCGTCCTGCTGACGCGCCTGGTTGCGGGTGCGCTGGCGCGACGGGCGCTGCTCGTCGGACGCGGTCGCCTCGGACGACGGCCGGTCGTCGCGGGCGGGCCGGTCGTCGCGAGCCTGCGGGGCGTCCGGGGCGGCCTGCTCGACCGGGGCGGACGAGTCCGCCGCCGGGACGCGTCGGGCGGGACGCTGCGTGCGGGTGACGCGCGGGGGGCTCGACTCCACTGCCGGCTGGGTCGCAGCCGGGGAGGACACCTGGGCCGCCGGCGGGGTCGCCGACGGGGCAGCGCCCTGCGCGCCCGACTGGGCGGCCTTGATGGCGTCGACGAGCTGCGCCTTCTTCATGGAGCCCGCACCGGAGATGCCCATGCCGGCGGCCATCGACTTGAGGTCGGCGAGGAGCATGGAGCTGAGCCCGCCACCGCGCTTCTTGGCGCTGGGCGTTGCTGAGTCGGTCACGTAGGCCCTTCCCACGCTTGGAGCCGGACGGAGAGCCGGCTGGTTTCTGACAGGTGGTCCCGGGACCGGTTGGTCGTGTGCGCACGAGACGTACACCGGGAGGAGAGGGTGTCCCCGGGCCGGCGGACGGACCACGGCCGAGGGGACTCACGCCGATCGGCGCGCCCACAGGCTAGCAGGGCTCCTCCCGTCAACCGGTGACCACGACCCCGCGGCCCTCGACGTCCAGCGGGTGGTGCGCCCAGCCTGCAGGGCAGCGATCGGCCAGGGTCCCCCCGGTCGCGCCGACGAACGCCAGCACGGTCGGACCGGCACCACTGATGACTGCGGGGATGCCGTCCGCGCGCAGCCGGTGCACGAGGGCGAGCGACTCCGGCATGGCCGGCTCCCGCTGCTCCTGGTGCAGGTAGTCGCGGGTGGCGGCGAGCAGGTGCTCGGGGCGGCCGGCCAGGGCCGCCACCAGCAGCGCGGTCCGACCGCCGTTGGCGGCGGCGTCGGCGTGCGGCACCACGGCGGGCAGCAGGCCGCGGGCCACCTCCGTGGCCACGGGCGTCGGCGGCACGAAGACCTCGACCCGCACCCGCGGGTCGACGGCCGAGGGGACGGCGTACCACTCCCCCGCCTCGCGCCCGCAGATGACGAAGCCGCCGAGCAGGGCCGGCGCCACGTTGTCGGGATGGCCCTCGATGTCCGCCGCGAGCCGCAGCAGCGACGCGTCGTCGAGCAGCAGCGTCCCGCCGGCGACCAGGGCGCGGGCCAGGGCCACGCCGGCCACGATCGCCGCCGACGACGACCCGAGACCACGGCTGTGCGGGATGACGTTGCGGCACGACAGGCGCAGGCCGGGGGGCCGGGCGTCCATCGCGTCGAACGCCGCGTGCATGGAGCGGACCACGAGGTGGGTGGCGTCGCGGGGCACGTCGCCCGCGCCCTCGCCCGTCACCTCGACCTCGATGCCCGAGTCCGTCACCTCGGCCTCGAGCTCGTCGCGCAGCGACAGCGCCAGGCCGAGCGAGTCGAAGCCCGGCCCCAGGTTGGCGGAGGTGGCGGGCACCGTGACCCGGACCGGGCCCTGGACGTAGGTCGGCATGCGTCAGGCGAGCCCGGCCGCCGCGGCCGCGGCGTCCACGTCGGCGTCCACCACGGTGTCGACGACGTCGCCGAAGGACTCCAGCGCCGTCGCGGTGTCCTTGAGTCCGTGCCCGGTGACCGTGATCGCCACCGTCGCCCCGGCGTAGCTCTCCCCCGCCGCGAGCTCGGACAGCAGCCCGGCGATGCCGGCGGCCGAGGCGGGCTCGACGAAGACACCGTCGTGGCGGGCCAGCTCGACCTGGGCGGCCAGGATCTGCGCGTCCGACAGGGCGGCGAAACGTCCGCCGGACTCCTGCGCAGCGGCCTCGGCGAGCTTCCACGAGGCGGGGTTGCCGATGCGGATCGCGGTCGCCTTGGTCTCCGGGTCCGGGAACGGCTCCCCGGTCACGAGTGGCGCCGCGCCCTCGGCCTGGAAGCCGCGCATGACGGGGCGCTTGCTGGACCGGCCGAGGTCGGCGTACTGCTCGTAGCCCATCCAGTACGCCGAGATGTTGCCGGCGTTGCCCACCGGCAGCAGGTGGTAGTCGGGGGCGTCGCCGAGGAAGTCGCAGATCTCGAAGGCCGCGGTCTTCTGGCCCTGGAGCCGGACGGGGTTGACGGAGTTGACCAGCGCCACCGGGTAGTTCCAGGCGAGCCCCTTGGCCATGTGCAGGCAGTGGTCGAAGTTGCCGCGGACCATGATGATCTGGGCACCGTGCACGACCGCCTGGGCCATCTTGCCGGCGGCGATCTTGCCCTCGGGCACCAGCACCAGCGGCTTGAGCCCGGCCTTCGCGGCGTACGCCGCCATCGACGCCGAGGTGTTGCCCGTCGAGGCGCAGACCACGGCCTGGGCCCCGTCGTGCTTGGCCACCGAGATCGCGGTCGTCATGCCGCGGTCCTTGAAGGAGCCCGTCGGGTTGTCGCCCTCGACCTTGAGCCACACCTGTCCGCCGGTGAGCGAGGAGAGCCACTCCGAGTGCACGAGCGGCGTGCCGCCCTCACGCAGGGTGACGGCCTCGAGGCCATCGGGAAGCAGGTCGATGAGGTCGCGGTACTCCTCGATCAGGCCCCGCCACTGGTGGTGGGCCCACGGCGCGTCCGGACTCACTCGTCGCCTCCCTCGACGCGCATCACCGAGGTGACGTCGCGGACGATGTCCATGGTGCGCAGGTGCTCGACGGTCGCGCTGAGCGCCGCGTCGGTGGCGGCGTGGGACACGACGACGAGCTGGGCGTCGGCGCCGCGGCCCTCCTGGCGCACGGTCTGGATCGACACGCCCTGGTCGGCAAAGGCTGTCGCGACCGCCGCGAGCACGCCGGAGCGGTCGTCGACGTCGAGGGCCACGTGGTAGCGGGTCCGCGTCTCGCCCATCGGCAGCACGGCCCGGTCGGCGTACGCCGACTCCCCGGCGCCACGGGTGTCGGCCAGCCGGTTGCGAGCCACGGTGACCAGGTCGCCCAGCACCGCGCTCGCGGTGGGAGAGCCGCCGGCGCCGGGGCCGTAGAACATCAGCTGCCCGGCGGCCTCGGACTCCACGAAGACGGCGTTGTAGGCCTCGCGCACGCTGGCCAGCGGGTGCGAGCGCGGGATCATCGCCGGGTGCACGCGCACGGCCACCTGGTCCGCGCCGTCGGGACCGGGGCGCAGCTCGCAGATCGCCAGCAGCTTGACCACCGAGCCCATCTCGCGCGCCGAGGCGATGTCGCCGGCGGTCACCTCCGAGATGCCCTCGCGGTAGACGTCGGCGGCCGTGACCCGCGAGTGGAAGGCCAGGCTGGCCAGGATGGCGGCCTTGGCGGCGGCGTCGAAGCCCTCGACGTCGGCCGTCGGGTCGGCCTCGGCGTACCCGAGCTCCTGCGCCTCCTCGAGCGCCTCGGAGAACCCGGCGCCCGAGGTGTCCATCTTGTCGAGGATGAAGTTGGTGGTCCCGTTGACGATGCCGAGGACCCGGGTGACCCTGTCGCCGGCCAGCGACTCCCGCAGCGGGCGCAGGATCGGGATGGCGCCGGCGACGGCGGCCTCGTAGTAGAGGTCGCGGTCGGCCTTCTCGGCCGCCTCGAAGAGCGTCGGGCCGTCCTCGGCCAGCAGCGCCTTGTTGGCGGTCACCACGCTGGCGCCGTGCTCGAGCGCGGAGAGGATCAGCGAGCGCGCGGGCTCGATGCCGCCGATGACCTCGACGACCACGTCCACGTCGTCGCGAGCGACCAGCCCGGCCGCGTCGGTGGTGAGCAGGTCCGCCGGGACGTCGACCTCGCGGGTGGCGTCGAGACGGCGTACGGCGACCCCCACCAGCTCGACGGGGGCACCTACCCGGGCCGCCAGGTCGCCGGCCTGCTCGGTCAGCAGCCGCACCACCTGCGACCCGACCGAGCCGCACCCGAGCACCGCGACCCGGAGCCTGTCCGGTCGCTTGTCTCCCTCACCCATCACGCACCCACGTCTGTCGACAGCACATCGTCCTCAGTCTCGCGCCTGAGCACCACGGAGGTCTTCCCGTCCCGCACAGCGATCACCGGAGGTCGCGGCGCGTGGTTGTAGTTGGAGGCCATCGAGCGGCAGTAGGCGCCGGTGCCGGGCACCGCCACCAGGTCGCCGGGCCGCACGTCGCCGGGCAGGAACTCGTCCTTGACCACGATGTCGCCCGCCTCGCAGTGCTTGCCGACCACGCGCGCCAGCATCGGCGGCGCCTGCGAGGCCCGCGACGCGAGGGTGCAGGAGTAGTCGGCGTCGTACAGCGCCGTGCGGATGTTGTCGCTCATCCCGCCGTCGACCGACACGTAGGTACGCCGGGCGCCGCCGTCGAGGGCGACCTCCTTGACCGTGCCCACCTCGTAGACCGTGCACATGGCCGGACCGACGATCGCGCGTCCGGGCTCGATCGACAGACGGGGCACGTCGACGCCGAGCGCCCGGCACTCGTGCTCGACGATCTTGGTCAGCTCGGTGGCGAGCTGCGCGGGGTCGCTGGGGTCGTCCTGGGTCGTGTACGCGATGCCGAAGCCGCCGCCGAGGTCCATCTCGGGCATCTGCACCCCGAGCTCCTCGCTGACCCGGGCGTGCAGGGCCAGCACCCGGCGGGCCGCGACCTCGAAGCCGGAGGAGTCGAAGATCTGGCTGCCGATGTGGCTGTGCAGGCCGAGCAGGCGCAGCCCGGGCGCCGCCTCGATGCGGCGTACGACCTCGAAGGCGTCCCCGGCGGCGATGGAGAACCCGAACTTCTGGTCCTCGTGCGCGGTGGCGATGTACTCGTGGGTGTGCGCCTCGACGCCGGCGGTCACCCGGATCATCACGCCGACGGTGCGGCCGAGCTCGGAGGTGATCGCGTCCAGCCGCTCGACCTCGTCGAACGAGTCGACGATGACCCGGCCGACGCCGAGCTCGACGGCCCGCTCGAGCTCGCGCAGCGTCTTGTTGTTGCCGTGCAGGCCGACCCGCTCCATCGGGAAGCCCGCCCGCTCGGCGACCGTCAGCTCTCCCCCGGAGCAGACATCGAGGTGCAGGCCCTCCTCGGCCAGCCACCGGACGGTGGTCGTGGACAGGAACGCCTTGCCCGCGAAGAAGACGTCGTAGGCGGCGAACGCGTCGGCGAAGGCCCGGGCGCGCTCGCGGAAGTCGCGCTCATCCAGGACGTACGCCGGGCTGCCGTGCTCGGTGACGAGCTCGGGCAGCGTGACGCCCCCGACGCTGAGCACGCCGTCGGCCTTGCGCGCGGTGGAGGACCACAGCGAGGGAACGAGCGCGTTGGTGTCGGCGGGCTCACGCAGCCAGTGCGGGCCGCCGGGCCGGTTGCGGCTGAGGGCGCCGTCGGCGTGGGCCCAGCCGGAGGGGTGGGAGGTGGGCACCGGTCACATCCGCTCGGGGGCAGAGACTCCGAGCAGGTCGAGGCCGTTGGCCAGGACCACTCGCGTCGCGTCGACCAGCATCAGCCTGGCCCGGTGGAGGTCGGAGGTCTCCTCGTCACCGCGCGGGAGCACGCGGCAGCTGTCGTAGAACCGGTGGTAGGTGCCGGCGAGCTCCTCGAGGTAGCGCGCGACGCGGTGCGGCTCGCGGAGCTCGGCGGCGGCCGTGACGACCCGCGGGAGCTCGGCCAGCGCGCGCAGCAGCTCGCCCTCCTTCTCGTGGGTGAGGAGCTCCGGGTGGGACTCGGCGGTGACACCGAGGTCGGCGGCGTTGCGCATGAGGCTGGCCACCCGGGCATGGGCGTACTGCACCGTGAAGACCGGGTTGTCGTTGGTCGCCCTGGCCCACAGATCCAGGTCGATGTCGATCGGGCTGTCGGTGCTGTAGCGGGCCAGGGCGTAGCGGCTGGCGTCGACGCCGATGGCTCCCACCAGGTCGTCGATGGTCACGACCGTGCCGGCGCGCTTGGACATCCGCACCGGCTCGCCGTCACGGAGGAGGTTGACCATCTGGCCGATGAGGATCTCCAGGTTCTGGCCCGGCTCGTCGCCGAAGGCGGCGCACATGGCGTTCATCCGACCGACGTACCCGTGGTGGTCCGCCCCGAGCATGATGAAGCAGCGGTCGAAGCCACGCTCGCGCTTGTCGAGGTAGTAGCCCAGGTCGCCCGAGATGTAGGCCGGCGTGCCGTTGGACCGCACGATCACGCGGTCCTTGTCGTCGCCGTACTTCTCGGTGCGCAGCCAGAGCGCACCGTCCTCGGTGTAGGTGTTGCCCATCTCGGTGAGCCGGGCGATGGCGCGCTCGACCGCGCCGGAGTCGTGGAGCGACTTCTCGTGGAAGTAGACGTCGAAGTCGACGCCGAAGTCGTGGAGCGCCTTCGTGATCTCGGCGAACATCATCTCGACCCCGAGGGCGCGGAAGACCTCCTGCGCCTGCTCGTCGTCGAGGTCCTCGACCTCGGGCCGCTGCTCGACGATGGCCGCGGCGATGTCGTGGATGTACTGCCCGCCGTAGCCGTCCTCGGGCGCCGGGAGGCCGCGCGCGCTCGCCAGCAGCGAGGCGCTGTACCGGTCGATCTGCGCGCCGTGGTCGTTGAAGTAGTACTCCCGGGTGACGTCGGCCCCGGCCTTCTCGAAGACCCGGCCCAGCGCGTCGCCCACGGCCGCCCAGCGGACACCGCCGAGGTGGAGCGGCCCAGTGGGGTTGGCGGAGACGAACTCGAGGTTGATCCGCTCGCCGGCGAAGGCGTCCGAGGAGCCGTACGCCGCGCCCGCGGCGACGATGTCCGCGGCCACCTGCCCCTGCGAGCCCGCCTCGACGGTGATGTTGAGGAAGCCCGGGCCCGCGACCTCGACCGCGGCGATCCCCTCGCTGGACGCGAGGCGGGTGCTCACCAGCTCGGCGAACGCGCGCGGGTTGGTGCCGGCCCGCTTGGCCAGCTGGAGCGCCACGTTGGTGGCGTAGTCGCCGTGGCCCTTCTGCCGCGGTCGCTCCACCGTGACGCTCGACGGCACGCCCTCCGGCAGCGAGACGGAGCCGTCGGCCACGAGGTCCTCGAGGACGTCGACGATGGTCAGGGAGAGCTGGCCCGGGTTCACCGACCCAGCCTATCGGCGCCGGTCGGGCCGACCCGAACCGGTTTCGCCCAGCGTCGGACGGGGTTGTAGGGTCTGCAACGCCTTGCCTCCGTAGCTCAGGGGATAGAGCACTGGTTTCCGGTACCAGGTGCCGCAGGTTCGAATCCTGCCGGAGGCGCGCGCGACACAGTGGGGAACATCCGACGGCTCCAGGCCGCCCGATGTTCCCCACTGTCGTTCCCGCCACCCTGTTCTGCTCCGCGCCATCTCGGGACACAGGTTTCGGCTCCCCGATTTTGGTGTAACACTGCGTTACCCACGGGTAGGCGCGAGCCCGGTCGTGGTCGACACCCCGCGCCGACACCGGGCGCCGACACCCACTGGAGCACCTCGTGAGCAAGCTGATCTCGGGCCTGGCCCTCTCCCTCGCCTCGGCCACCGCACTCGCGGCATCGCTCGTGGTCGCCCCCGGCGCCACGGCCGTGGAGCCCCGCCGGGCACCCAGCCTCACCGACTTCGGCTTCCGTGCCGACGTGTACGGCGTGAAGCTGGTGACCGACAACGTCGAGGCCTTCGACGTCAAGGACGCCCACGCCCAGCTGCGCTGCACCCGCGCCGTCGGGCAGTCGGTGGAGCGCACCTCAGCGGTCAGCGTCCCCGACAACCCGCTCATCCACGTCGCCGCCAGCACCAGCCGCACCGACACCTACCGCGAGGGTGAGCGCAACGGCGTGCGCGGCACCAACACCATCGGCGACATCCGCATCGGCGGGACGGTCAACGGGGTGGCGACCCCGAGCCTGGTGATCGAGGGGCTCACGACCACCGCCGACGCCTTCCACACCCCGCAGGGCTTCGGCCACGCCGAGTCCTTCGACTTCGCCCGCATCCGCCTCGAGCTCTTGCAGGGCACGCCGCTCCAGGGCACCCCGCTGGAGCAGCTGCTGGCGCCGCTGGACCAGGTCACGGCCACCGTCTTCGAGGGCACCGACGAGGCAGCCAACCAGGTCTTCGAGGTGCTCCGCTCGGCCACCGCGCCGATCCAGATCCCCGGCCTGGGCTCGATCGCCCTCGGCAAGGTGCGCGGCAAGGCCTCGGGCAAGCGCGCCACCTCGGAGGCGATGGCCCTCGAGGTCGTCGTCGACGCGGGCGGTCGCCGCCAGCTCGTGGAGATCGGGTCGGCCAACGCGCGCATCGGGGCGCCCGCCCCGGCCGGGGTGTTCCGGGCCGGCGGCACGGCGCTGGACTTCCAGGCACTGCAGGGCAACCTGCACCTCGGTGGGGTGCAGCACAAGTCGCTGCCGTGCGAGGGCACCCTCGGCCGCACGCAGACCTTCCGCGTCCCCTCCGCCTCGGTGGCGTTCGGGCTGCTGGCCGACCTGCGCGACGTCACCTACACCCACCGCGGCAGCCAGAACGCCAAGCGTGACTTCGCCAAGGGGCTCACCGGCACCCGCATCGAGACCGTCTCGGTCCCGGCGGTCGGCCTGGTCGTCAACGGCGTCGAGAGCTCGGTGCGGATGCGGGGCAAGGAGCGCAAGCCGGTGCGGGCCCGCGTCGCCACGACCATCACGTCCATCACCATGAACGGCCAGCCCGTCGCCGTACCCGCTCCGGGTCGCACCACCGAGCTGCCGAACGGCGCGGGTCTGGTGCAGCGCGAGCTGGTCAAGCGCAGCCGGTACGGCGCCCGCGTCATCGCCCTGCGCGTGACGCTCTTCCAGCAGGCCGTGGTCATGGACCTCGCGCTGGCCGACGGGCACATCTACCCGCGCTGACCCGCGGCCGCAGGCCCGGCAGGCAGGTCAGCGGGTCAGCAGCCGCGCAGGGTGGCGTCGCTCCGGGCGGCGCCGCCCAGCCGGCGGGCCTGGGCGAGGTCGGGGAAGACGACGCTCTGGTCGCCCACCGTGCCGATCCGGCCCCGGATGACGCACGTGGTGATGCGGCCGGGCTCCACCTGGGCCACGGCCTGGGCCAGCTCGTAGATCTCCGCGGGCCCCAGGTCGGTGGCGAGGTGCTTCATCACGGTCATCACGCCGCGCTCGATGAAGCCGGGCCGGTCGGCCTGCGAGCGGATCCGGGCGTGGATGCCCCGCAGGGTGCGCTGCTGGTTGGCGGAGCGGTCGAAGTCGCCTCCCGGCAGCTCCTTGCGGATCCGGGAGAAGGCCATCGCGTCGTACCCGCCGAGGTGGATGCGCCCCGGGCGGAACCCCTCCTTCTTCAGGTAGGGGTCGGAGAAGCGGCGCGGGTTGGCGACGGTGATCCCGCCGATGTCGTCGACCATGTCCTCGAAGAACGGGAACCGGGTCACCATCACGTAGTCGGGGGTGATCCCCACCAGGTTGCGCATCGCGCCGGCGATGCCCTGCGGGCCGCCGTAGTAGAGGGCGGCGTTGATCTTGTTCATCCCGTGCCCGGGGATGGAGACCCACGAGTCGCGGGGCACGCCGATCGCCGTCGCCGCGTCGGTGCGGGTGTTGATGCCCACCAGCTGCAGCGCGTCGCCGCGTGAGTGCAGCATGTCCTGGCCCGGTCGGGCGTCGGAGCCCACGGCGAGGATCCACACCACGTCGGGGCCGACCGAGACACCGCCGGCGCGCTTGACGCGCACCAGCTCTACGTCGGTCGACTCCACGGACGAGTCCGGGACGACGAACGCGCAGGTGGCGAGGACCAGGGCCAGGGCGAGCACCCGCAGGGTGCGGGAGAAGCGCGTCATGAGAGCCAGCCCTTCGTGACGTCGTAGCCGAAGACCCGCCAGCCCGCGGGCTGGCGGGTGAGGAACACGCGCCCGCGCACCTGGAGCCGGCTCGGCGCCCCCTCCTCCGCGAGGTCGACGCGCATGCGCAGGTCGAAGCGCGCGGTCACCGACCGCGCCCGCTGGTTGACCGCGAGCAGGTCCAGGCGGGCCTTGCGCATCAGGGGGGTCACCGACACGACCCGCTCCCCGATGTCGGCGTTGGACATCAGGTCCCGGTCGTACGTCGCGCGGCGGGTCGCCCCCGGGGTGAAGCCCGGGAAGCTGCCGAAGTCGTCGCGCGGATAGGCGCCGCCGACGTACGCGGTGTCCCACCACCGGTCGAGGACCGCCGTCACCTCCTGGCGCACGGCCTTGCGGCGGGTGCCGGGCAGCCGGCCGACCACGGTGGCGACCTCGGCCCGGGTGGTCAGGGGTGCGGGTCCGCTGACGGACGTCGTGGTGGCCGTCTCGGTGGTGCCGGACGTGGGGCGGTCGGTCGCGCCGTCGTCGCTGCAGCCGCCGGTCACCAGGACCAGGGCCAGGACGGCAGCGCAGACGGGGCTCCGGAAGGGGGTGCTCAAGGGGTCTCCAGGGGTGTTTCGTGTGGCGCTCGTGACACCTTGCACCAAGGGGCGGTCGCGCCCCTGCATTTGCGGGCGTGTACGACTAGCCTTCGAGTGAAGGAATTCCCGATCACGTGCCCAAAGTGGAAGAGGCGAAGCAACTCGTGGCGCAGTCACAGGCCGACCAGTCCGGATCAACCCCCGCACCGTCCGCGGATCTCGGAGCCAATGAATGGCTCGTGGAAGAGATGCGTGAGCAGTACGACAAGGACCCCGGCAGTGTGGGGCCGCAGTGGGCGGCCTACTTCGGCGGCAGCAGCCGCAACGGCGCCAGCAACGGGACGGACTCCCGCCCCGCCGCCGCGGCCAAGGCTCCGGCCCCCGCCCAGGCCCCGGCCGCCCCCCGGTCCTCGCAGGGTCCGGCCAAGGCCCCCGCGCCGGCCGCGAAGCAGCAGCAGCCGGCCGCCCCCGCCGACACGAAGGCCGCGGCTCCTGCCGCCACCTCCGCCGCCAGGCCGACCGCCAAGCCGCGTCCGGCGAGCGAGGCCGCAGAGCCCGCGAAGGGCACCACCAAGCCGGTGGCCAAGGACGCGACGCCGGCCGCACCCGCCGCGGCGACCGACGAGCCGACGTACACGACGCTGCGCGGCATCCCGGCGGCGACCGCCAAGAACATGGACCTCTCGCTGGGCGTCCCCACGGCCACGTCGATCCGCACGCTGCCCGTCAAGCTGCTGTGGGACAACCGCACCGTCATCAACAACCACCTCGCCCGCGCTCGCGGCGGCAAGGTCTCGTTCACGCACCTCATCGGCTACGCGCTCGTCAAGGCGCTCACCTCGATGCCGGAGATGAACAACCACTACGCCGAGAAGGACGGCAAGCCCACCATGGTGGCGCCGGCCCACATCAACCTCGGCCTCGCGGTGGACCAGCAGAAGAAGGACGGCACCCGCCAGCTCGTCGTGCCCTCCATCAAGGGCTGCGAGACGATGGACTTCGCCGGCTTCTGGACGGCGTACGAGGAGGTCATCCGTCGCGCCCGTGACAACAAGCTCACGATGGACGACTACTCCGGCACCACGATGAGCCTCACCAACGTCGGTGGCCTCGGCACCAACCACTCGGTGCCGCGCCTGATGCCCGGCCAGGCCGTCATCGTCGGCGTCGGCGCGATGGAGTACCCCGCCGAGTGGCAGGGCGCCTCGGACGAGGCCCTCAACCGCAACGGCGTCAGCAAGGTCATGACGATCACCTCCACCTACGACCACCGCGTCATCCAGGGCGCGCAGTCGGGTGAGTTCCTGCGCCGCGTCCACCAGCTGCTGCTGGGCGAGGACGGCTTCTACGACGAGGTCTTCCGCTCCCTGCGGATCCCCTACGAGCCCATCCGCTGGGCCAAGGACATCGTCGCCAGCCACGACGACGACATCGTCAAGCAGGCGCGCATCCTCGAGCTCATCCACGCCTACCGCGTGCGCGGGCACATGATGGCCGACACCGACCCGCTCGAGTACCGCCAGCGCAGCCACCCCGACCTCGAGGTCGAGTCGCACGGGCTGACCCTGTGGGACCTCGACCGCGAGTTCGCGACCGGCTCGTTCGGTGGCGAGGGTCGCCGCTTCATGAAGCTGCGCAACATCCTCGGCATCCTGCGCGACTCCTACTGCCGCACCACCGGCATCGAGTACATGCACATCATGGATCCCGAGCAGCGCAAGTGGATCCAGCAGCGCGTGGAGCAGCCGCACACCAAGCCGCCCCGCGAGGAGCAGCTGCGGATCCTGCTCAAGCTCAACCAGGCCGAGGCCTTCGAGACCTTCCTGCAGACCAAGTTCGTGGGCCAGAAGCGCTTCTCCCTCGAGGGCGGCGAGACCACGATCCCGCTGATCGACGAGATCTGCGAGGCGGCCGCCGAGGTCGGCCTCGACGAGGTCGCGATCGGCATGGCCCACCGCGGCCGCCTCAACGTGCTCGCCAACATCGTCGGCAAGAAGTACAGCCAGATCTTCCGCGAGTTCGAGGGCAACATCGACCCGCGCACCGTCCAGGGCTCCGGCGACGTGAAGTACCACCTCGGCGCCGAGGGCGAGTTCGTCGCCGGCTCCGGGGACCAGATCAAGGTCTCCGTCGCCGCCAACCCCTCGCACCTCGAGGCGGTCGACCCGGTGCTCGAGGGCATCGCGCGCGCCAAGCAGGACGTCCTCAACAAGGGCGCCCAGTACCCCGTCCTCCCGCTGCTCGTGCACGGCGACGCCGCGTTCGCCGGCCAGGGCGTGGTGGCCGAGACGCTCAACCTCTCCCAGCTGCGCGGCTACCGCACCGGCGGCACCATCCACGTGGTCGTCAACAACCAGGTCGGCTTCACCACCTCCCCCGGCTCGTCGCGCTCCTCGCTCTACTGCACCGACGTGGCGCGGATGGTCCAGGCGCCGATCTTCCACGTCAACGGCGACGACCCGGAGGCGTGCATCCGCGTCGCCCGGCTCGCGTTCGAGTACCGCCAGGCGTTCAACAAGGACGTCGTCATCGACCTCGTCTGCTACCGCCGCCGCGGGCACAACGAGGGCGACGACCCGTCGTACACGCAGCCGCTGATGTACGACCTGATCGAGCAGAAGCGCTCGGTGCGCAAGCTCTACACCGAGTCCCTCATCGGTCGCGGCGACATCACCGTCGAGGAGGCCGAGCAGGTCCTCAAGGACTACCAGCAGCAGCTGGAGCGGGTCTTCACCGAGGTGCGCGAGGCGAGCAGCCAGCCCTCCGAGTGGACCACCGTCCCGGACTACCCGGACAAGCCCGCCGGCGACTTCAGCACCGCGGTCACCTCCGAGGTGCTCAAGCGGATCGCCGACGCGTACACGACCCCGCCGGAGGGCTTCACCGTCCACCCCAAGGTCATGCCGCAGCTGCAGCGCCGTGCCGCCGCGATCGCGGACGGCCCGATCGACTGGGGCACCGGCGAGATCCTCGCGTTCGGCTCGTTGCTCATGGACGGGCGCCCGGTGCGCCTCGCCGGGCAGGACTCGCGACGCGGCACGTTCGTCTCGCGGTTCGCGACCATCATCGACCGGGTCAACGCCGACGAGTGGACCCCGCTGACCAACCTCACCGAGGACCAGGCGAAGTTCCACGTCTACGACTCGCTGCTCTCCGAGTACGCCGCCCTCGGCTTCGAGTACGGCTACTCCGTGGCCCGCCCCGAGGCCCTGGTGCTGTGGGAGGCGCAGTTCGGCGACTTCGTCAACGGCGCGCAGACGGTCATCGACGAGTTCATCTCCGCGGGCGAGACCAAGTGGCGCCAGCAGTCCGGCGTGGTGCTCCTCCTCCCCCACGGCTACGAGGGGCAGGGTCCCGACCACAGCTCGGCACGCATCGAGCGGTTCCTGACGATGGCCGCCGAGGACGCGATGGTCGTGGCGCAGCCGTCGACGCCCGCGTCGTACTTCCACCTGCTGCGCCGCCACTCGCTCGGCGAGGAGCACCGCCCGCTGGTGGTCTTCACGCCCAAGTCGATGCTCAAGCGCAAGGAGGCGGCCTCGCAGCCCGGCGACTTCACCGGCGAGACGACGTTCCGCCCGTTCATCGGCGACGAGACGGTCGACGCCGACAAGGTGGAGACGCTGCTGCTCTGCTCGGGTCGCGTCACCTGGGACCTGATGGTCGAGCGCGGCAAGCGCGAGCACGGCGACACCGTCGCCATCGGCCGGATCGAGCGGCTCTACCCCAACCCGGTCGACGAGATCCGGGCCGAGATCGCCAAGTACCCGAACCTCAAGGTCGTGCGCTGGGTGCAGGACGAGCCGCTCAACATGGGCCCGTGGCCGCACTACCAGCTCACCGTGTGGCCCACGCTCGACGAGACGGTGGAGCCCATCACCCGGCCGGCCTCGGCCTCGCCGTCGGTGGGCACCATCAAGCGCCACGCCGAGGAGCAGAAGTCGCTGCTCGACGCGGCCTTCGAGGCGCCGAGCGCGGCCCCGGGTCGCGACTACTGAGGCTGGGTCGTGTACTTCACCGATCGCGGCATCGAGGAGCTCGAGCGACGCCGGGGTGACGAGGAGGTCACCCTGGCGTGGGTCGCCGACCAGCTGCAGGCCTTCGTGGACCAGCACCCGGAGTTCGAGACCCCGGTGGAGCGGCTGGCGACGTGGCTGGCTCGGCTCGACGACCCCGAGGACTGAGCCCCTCCTCCCACGGCGCCTGCCGCTGCCCCGCCTGCTCGAGGAAGCCCACGAGCACGCGGTGCAGCGCGTCGGCGCCGTGGACGTGGTCGTCGGGCGTCTCCAGTGCGGTGGGTACGACGAGCACGGCGGAGTCCTGCCATCCCCCGAGGCCCCCGTGCGAGCCCACGAGGCCCTCGAACGCCTTCACCTCCAGGGTCGAGGTGTCGAGGGTGCTGTTGACGTACAGGTCCGGTGCGGAGGGCATGCTCGTGCAGCGCAGCATCCCCGCGGCGGCGTGGGTCCCGAACGGGGCCAGGGGGTCGTCGCCCTCCCCCGTGCCGTCCTCGAGCCGGCGGAAGCCGTCGCGACCGATCACCACCGGACCGTGGTCGCGGCTGAGCACGGAGACGAACCCGACGCCCGGGTCGGCGACCAGGCCGGGCACGAGCGCCGGCCACCGCTCCTCGATGTCCTCGAGCAGCAGGCGCTCCGGCTCGCGGGCGTAGACCAGGCCGAGGTTCCCCGACCCGAGCACCACCAGGTCGTCCCCGGCCGACACCCCGGCCAGCGTCGCGGTCCGCTCCGCGGTCGCCCGGGCGGCGGAGCCCGCCCCGGGCGTCCGGTTCCCGGCGAGGTCGTCGAGCAGGGCCTCGACCGGGCCCCAGCTCTCCACGCTCGCGTCCAGCGCGGCGACGTCCGCGCTGGTGAGGGCGGCGCACAGCTCCGCCAGGCTCCGCCCGTCCTCGGCGAAGGGCGGCCCCTGGGACTGACCGTGGTCGGAGAGGACCACGAGGTGGTAGCGACGGGGTGCCGCCCGAGCCACGGTCTCGAGCTGCCGGAGCACCTCGTCGAGGGCCTCGAGCACCCCCAGGGACTCCAACCGGTTGCAGCCGGCGTGGTGGGCCACCTCGTCGTAGTCGACGAAGTCGACGTAGACGCTCGGCGTGCCCCGCAGCATCTCCTGGGCCACGACGGCCGTGTTGAGGTCCCGCAGGACGCCGTTGGTCACGGCACGCAGCAACGCGAACGTCCACGGCCGCACCACCCGGGGAACGACCTTGCGACGCCGCTGCTGTCGGGCCTCGAAGCGTTCGCGGGCCACCTCCGCCAGCGTCCGGAAGAAGCTGCGCGTGAAGCCGTCCGGCCGCAGCACGAAGCGCGCCACGGTGCGGCGGGTGTCGCGCGATCCGCGCGTCAGCCCGACCTGGCTCATCGTCATCATGCTGCGCTCCGCGTCCCCGGAGAACAGGTTGGAGACCGACACCCCGCGATCGGCCAGCAGCCCCCTGCCCGTGCTGGCGCGGGCCTCGATCACCGCGGCGTCGGCAGGCCGGTTGGCGACCAGGACCCGGCCGAGCTCGCGGTCGTACCAGCGGAACGCCGGCACCCCCTCGATGGTGCCCATCAGGATGCCCTGCTGGCTGGCCGGCGTCGTGCAGGGCGTCTGGACGGTCCACTCCCTCAGCTCGTGCGAGCCGTCGTCCAGCCACCGCCTCAGCGTCGGCATGGTCCCGGACTGCAGGGCCCATCGCGCCACCGGGTAGGGCAGCCCGTCGAGCTGGACGAACACGATCCCGTCGACCTCCGGGTCGGCCACGGTGACGCCACGCCTGCCGTAGCGCAGCAGCGCGGTCGTGAAGCTCTCGTCGGTGCCCGCACTGACCAGCCAGGTCAGGATCGTCGAGACCAGCGAGGCGATCCAGGTCGCCGCGACCAGGGTCCAGAAGGACTCGGCCTCCACGCTGGGGACGAAGACGAGGACGAGCTGCATCACGATCGCCTGTCCGACGACGGCGACCACGGCCACCGCAAGCCAGCCGATCGCGGAGGCCACCGAGGCGAGCACCGGACGCACCAGGAGGCCGAAGACCGACACCACCGCGGCGACCGCGACCAGGTCCAGGACGGAGGACGCCTGGAGCCCGGGCAGCAGCCAGGACGCGACGACCAGCGCGAGCGACCCGGTGGCCCAGCTCAGCAGCATCCGACCGAGGTCCGAGGGCCGCAGCCGGCGGCGGCCGGGCTCGCGCGGCGGGTCCGCCGCCGGGCTCACGTCGGTCCCGCGGCCGGTGTCGGGGTCGCGTCGGCGGGCGCGGTCGCGGCGTCGGACGTCAGCCCCGAGATCAGCGGACGCACCCACACGGTGTCGTGGTCCACGTCGATGAGCAGCGCCTTGAGCAGCAGGCTCAGCGGGATCGCCAGCAGCGCGCCGAGCGGTCCGAGCACCCACGCCCAGAACACCAGGGACATGAACGTGATGCTCGTCGAGAGTCCGACCGCATCACCCACGACCTTGGGCTGGATGATCGTCTGGATCACGACGTTGATCAGGCTGTAGGACACGATCACCACGAGGAAGAGCGTCACGCCGCCGTCGAGCAGCGCGAGGATCGCCGGCGGGACCAGCCCGATGACGAAGCCGATGTTGGGGACGTAGTTGGTGATGAACGCGAGCAGCCCCCACACCAACGGCTCGGGCACGTCGAGCGCCCACAGCAGGAGCGTGTCGATCGACGCGACGATGAGCCCGAAGACGGTGGACACGACGAGGTAGGAGCGGGTCCCGTGGGCGAAGGACTCCAGTGCCTCCACCACCGCCGTGCGGATGTCGCGCACGCCGTCGAGGCGGAGCGGGAACCACGAGGCGTCGGCCACGATGAACAGGAGCAGGGTGCCGATGAACAGCAGGTTGCTGATCGCCCCGAACAGGCTGGCGAGGATCGACCCGACCAGGTCCCCGAGCCGGGCGAGGTCCAGGCTCGAGGTCATGCTGGAGGCCTGCGTGCCGTCGACACCGAGGTTGCCGAGCCAGGACTCCGCGTCGTGGAGCAGGGCCGTGGCGTCGTCCTGGTACTGCGTCAGCAGGGCCGCGAAGTGCGCGCCCGCGAGCACCAGCGAGCCGGCCAGCACGACGAGGATCCCCCAGGCCGTCAGGATCGTGGTGACCGTGGCCAGCCAGCCGGGGGCACGGTGGCGCACCAGCCAGCCGCGCACCGGGTGGACGGCGATCGAGAGCACCAGGGCGAGGAACGCCGGCGCGGCGATGTCCGAGACGGCCCGGATGCCGCCGATCGTCACGGTGACGGCCGCCAGCCCGAGCATGATGAGCAGGCCCCGGGGCAGCGCGGCCGGAAGGGTCGCCACGGTCGTGGCCGTCGTGCGCGACGGTGGGCGAGCCCTCGATCCAGGCATGCTGGCAGCCTCCCGTCTCCGGACCGCCGGGCACTCATCCGCCGGTGATGAGATCGCGGTCTACGATCGGCCGTATGGAGGCCCAGGGCGTCGCGACGCGCAGCGAGCGCAAGGAGCGCACCCGTCGGGCGATCCTCGACGCGGCCCTCGGGCTCACCGACGACACCAGCCTCGTCGCGATCTCCCTGCGCCAGGTCGCCAAGGAGGTCGGGATCGTGCCGACCGCGTTCTACCGCCACTTCGACTCCGTCGAGTCCCTCGGCCTGGCGCTGGTCGACGAGAGCTTCGTGTCGTTGCGCGAGCTGCTGCGCGACGTCCGCACCCGCGCGCCCGAGTTCGTCGACCTCATCGACGAGTCGATGGTGGTGCTGGTCGAGCACGTGCGCGACCACCCGGCGCACTACTCGTTCATCGCCCGGGAGCGGATGGCCGGGCCGGCCCAGGTCCGCGAGGCCATCCGGCGCGAGATCGAGCTGATCACCCGGGAGCTGGCGGCCGACGTAGCCCGGCTGCCGGGGACCGACACGTTCTCCCACGACCACCTGCACCTGCTCGCGGACCTCATCGTGTCCTTCGTGGTCACCACCGCAGAGCGCCTCGTCGACGACCCGTCCGCCGAGGACCGGATCCTCGCCGACACCCGCACACAGCTGCGGATGCTCCTCGTGGGCGCGGTCAACTGGCGTTCCGGGCGCTGAGGTGGGACTCGCCGCGGACCTCGACTACCGCCACCGCAGGGCCAACCCCGTCCAGCGCGGCGTGCGGGCCTTCGGCTCGAGCCGACCCGGGGCGTGGCTCTTCTCCCGGACGCTGCGCCACCTGGACACGGCGGTCGGTCGGGTGACCCGGGGGCGGCAGAGCGCTCCGCAGCTCCTGGCCGGGCTGCCCGTCCTCGACCTCACGACGACGGGACGGAAGTCGGGGACACCGCGCACGAGCCACCTCATCTCGATCCCGGTCGGCGAGGACCTGGCCCTGCTCGGCACCAACTTCGGCCAGCCGTCCACTCCCGCGTGGGTGCTCAACCTCGAGGCCGACCCGCAGGCCACCGTCACCTACCGCGGGCACACTCTGCCGGTCGTCGCCCGTCCCGCCACCGACGCCGAGCGCGACGCCGTGACGGCGCGCTCGCGCGGGATGTACGGGGGCTACGAGAAGTACCAGCAGCGCATCAACGGCCGCCGGGTGCGGATCTTCGTCGTCGAGCGGGCCGGCTGACCTCAGGTCCCGGGACGGGGCACCACCGGGCGCACCGAGACCTCGGGGATCGTCGCGTCGCGCGGCAGGTCGAGCACGTGCAGCAGGGTGTCGACGACCGTCTCGGGCGAGATCCAGCGCGACGCGTCGTACGTGCGCCCCTCCTGCTCGTGGACCTTCTGCTGCATCGGGGTCGCGGTGCGGCTGGGGAACACCGTCGAGACACGCACGCCGTGCTCGACCTCCTCGGCCCGCAGGGCGTCGGCGAGGGCGCGCAGGCCGAACTTCGAGGCGGCGTACGCCGACCACTCGGCGCTGGCCGACAGTCCGGCGGAGGAGTTGACGAAGACGACGGTGCCGCGCGCCCGGCGCAGGTGCGGCAGCAGCTCGCGGGTCAGGACCGCCGGGGCCGTCAGGTTGACCGCCAGCTGCTCCTCCCACTGCGCGAGGCGCAGGCCGGAGACGGGCGCGAGGTCGACGACGCCGGCCACGTGGACGAGCGAGTCGACGGGACCGTCCACCTGGCGGCCGAGGCCGTTGATGGTGCCGGGGTCGGCGAGGTCCGCGACGACGTACGCCGCGTGCGGCAGGTCCGCGCGCATCTGCTCCGCGCGCTCCTCGGAGCGCGCCAACAGCACCAGGTCGTCGCCACGATCGGCGAGACGGCGGGCCAGGACGAGCCCGATGCCCGAGCCGGCGCCCGTGATCAGGTGCCTCAAGAGGAGCGCCTCACCGGGTGAAGACGATCTTGCCGAACACGTCGCCGTCGGCCATGGCGGCGAAGCCCTCGCGGGCGTCGGCCATCGGCAGGGTGCGGTCGACGAGGGGGCGGGTGCCGGTCGCGTCGAGGAGGTTGACCAGCGAGGCCAGCTCGGCGCGGGTGCCCATCGTGGAGCCGATGACCTGGAGCTGGAGGAAGAAGATGCGGGTCAGCTCCGCGTCGTCGAGCTGCGGACCGCTGGTGGTGCCGCTGACGACGAGCTTGCCGCCCGGGCGCAGCGAGCGGATCGAGTGGGACCACGTGGCGCGGCCGACGGTCTCCATCACGGCGTCGACCTTCACCGGCAGCCGGGCGCCGGACTCGAAGACCTCGTGGGCGCCGATCTCCAGGGCCCGCGCCCGCTTGGCCTCGTCGCGGCTGGTGGCCAGCACGGTCAGGCCGCCGGCGCGGGCCAGGGTGATGAGTGCGGTGGCCACGCCGCCGCCGGCGCCCTGCACCAGCACGGTGTCCCCGGGCTTGAGTCCGCCCTGGGTGTAGAGCATCCGGTACGCCGTGAGCCAGGCCGTCGGGAGGCAGGCCGCCTCGGCGAAGCTCATCGAGGCGGGCTTGGGCACCAGGTTGCCGCGGGGCACCACCACCTGGTCCGCGAAGGTGCCCTGGTGCCGCTCCGAGAGCAGGGAGCGGCGTGGGTCCAGGGTCTCGTCGCCCGACCAGGCGGGATCGCTGATCACGGCGTGCACGACGACCTCGTTGCCGTCCTCGTCGAGACCGGCGGCGTCGCAGCCCAGGATCATCGGCAGCGCGTCCTGCTTGAGGCCCACGCCACGCAGCGACCACAGGTCGTGGTGGTTGAGGCTGGCGGCCTTGACCGTCACGGTGATCCACCCGTCGGCGGGGGTGGGATCGGGGCGCTCCCCGACCACCAGGCCGCTGAGCGGGTCGTCGGGGCTGAAGGAATCGGCGTACACGGCGAACATGCCCCGACCCTAGCGGGGCGCGGGACGGCAGTGCCGGGCCGTCAGCGGCGGGCGACCCCGTCACGGCGCGCCGCGGTGGCGACGGCCTCGCGGACCGCGCCGGGGACGCGCGGGTCGAAGGGCGAGGGGATGACGAGGTCCGCGGCCAGGTCGTCGCCGACCAGGTCGGCCAGCGCGTTGGCCGCCGCGAGCTTCATGCCCTCGGTGATGGCGGTGGCGTGCACGTCGAAGGCGCCGCGGAAGATCCCCGGGAAGGCCAGCACGTTGTTGATCTGGTTGGGGAAGTCCGAGCGGCCGGTGGCCACGACCCGGGCGTACTTGTGGGCGAGGTCGGGGTGCACCTCGGGCGTCGGGTTGGCCAGGCCGAAGATGATCGCGTCGGGCGCCATGGACGCCACGATCTCCTCGGGCACGGAGCCGCCGGAGACGCCGATGTAGACGTCGGCGCCGGCCATCGCGTCGGCCAGGCTGCCGCTGCGTCCGAACTTGTCGGCGGTGTCGCGGGCCAGCGCCGCCTTGACCGGTGTCAGGTCGGACCGCTGCGAGTTGAGCACGCCCTGGCGGTCGATCACGGCGAGGTCCTCGACGCCGGCCTCGAGCAGGATGCGGGCCACGGCGACCCCGGCGGCGCCGGCGCCGGAGATCACCACGCGGGTGCCCTCGGCGGTGCGACCGGTGAGTCGGAGGGCGTTCTTGAGGGCCGCGAGGACCACCACGGCGGTGCCGTGCTGGTCGTCGTGGAAGACGGGGATGTCGAGCATCGCCTTGAGGCGGTCCTCGATCTCGAAGCACCGCGGCGCGGAGATGTCCTCGAGGTTGATCCCGCCGAAGCTCGGCGCGAGCCGGGCGACGGTCTCGATGATCTCCTCGACGTCGGTGGTGTCGAGGCAGATGGGGACGGCGTCGACGCCGCCGAACTGCTTGAAGAGGACTGCCTTGCCCTCCATCACCGGCATCGCGGCGGCAGGCCCGATGTCGCCAAGGCCGAGCACGGCCGTGCCGTCGGAGACCACGGCGACGACGTTGGGCACCCACGTGTAGTGCTGGGTCATCGGCGGGTCGGCCGCGATCGCCTCGCACACCCGGGCCACGCCCGGCGTGTAGGCCAGCGAGAGCTCGTCAGGGCCGGTGAGGGCGACCGTCGACACGGTCTCCATCTTGCCGCCCACGTGGAGGTCGAAGACGGGGTCGCCGGCGTGCGGGTGCTGCGGTTCCATGCGGCGATACTTCCACAGCTCAGGGACGCGTCAGGTGCCGTCCCAAGCGTGGTGAGGGCCACACGCGGGCCAGCACCACGGCCCGTACGTCGCCCTCGCCCACGGGTCCGCGGTGGCGGGAGTCGACGCCCTCGCCGGGGTTGTCGGAGAGCAGCCACCAGCCCGGCTCCCCGGTGCGCAGCGCCCGCCGCTCGACGGCCCGCTTGACCGCCAGGGTGCCGTCGGCGAAGCGCGCCAGCACGAGCCCGCCCGCGGCGGGGACGGCGTCGTACCGGACGAGGAGCCGGTCGCCCTCCTCCAGGGTCGGCTCCATGGACCGGCCGCGTACGACGGCCAGCCCGAGCACGCCCCTCGGCGCGCGCTCGCGGACCCCACCCGCACGGGCGGGACCCCGGTCTCGTGGAGTCCTCACGCGGAGTAGTGTCGCAAGCGTTCGACGACACACCCACTGAGAGGACTGCGATGCTCCCCCAGCTGTTTGCCCGTACCGTCGAGGTCTCGGCGCACTGCGACCTTCCGTGCGGCGTCTACGACCCCGCCCAGGCCCGCATCGAGGCCGAGTCGATCAAGGCGATCATCGCCAAGGTCGCCGACAACGACGACCCCGACTTCCGCACCCGCGCGATCCTCATCAAGGAGCAGCGCTCGGAGCTGGTCAAGCACCACCTGTGGGTCCTGTGGACCGACTACTTCAAGCCCCCGCACTTCGAGAAGTACCCGCAGCTGCACACGCTGGTCAACGAGGCCACCAAGCTGGCCGGTGCCTCCGGCACCAAGGGTGAGCTCGACGCCGGCAAGGCCGACGAGCTGCTCGCCAAGATCGACGAGATCGCCGAGATCTTCTGGGAGACCAAGAAGGCCTGAACTTCGTTCAGGCCTTCTGGTCTGGAGGACGAGCCGAGCTTGCGAGGCCAGGACGTGCGCCTTACGGCCTGAACTCCGTTCAGGCCTTCTTGCCCCACGACGGGGCCGGCCGCCACACCCGTGGCGACCGGCCCCGTTAGTGTGTGCGCACCCCCCAGCCCTCGACCCAGGACGGGACCCCCACGGACATGTCCAGTCACGACAACCCCGACGCGCGGGCGGACGTCGAGCTCCGGCTGCCCGCCGACGGCGCCTACGCCTCGGTGCTCCGGACGACGACGGCCGGCCTGGCCGCGCGCCTGGACTTCACGATGGACGACATCGAGGAGCTGCGCATCGCGGTCGGCGAGGCCCTCGCGCTGGTGCTCCCCGAGGCCGACCCGGGCGCCGACCTCACCTGCCGCTTCCACCTCGGCGCCGGCACGCTCGCCATCGAGGTCGAGACGCAGGCGAGCGACGACCCGGCACCGGACTACGACAGCTTCGCCTGGCAGGTGCTCGACACCCTGGCCTCCGAGGCCACGGTGACCTCGGCCCGCGGTCACTTCGTGGTGCGCTTCCGCATGTCGAGCCAGGTGGGTGCCGTGGGGGCGGACGACACGGCGGGCGCCGAGCTCTGAGATGAGCCACGACATCACGGGGGACGGCTCGGTGGAGGGGGACACCACGGAGCCGACGGAGACGGTGCCGACGCGCATCGAGGTGACTCGCCAGCGCAGCGCGCAGCTGTTCGGTCAGATGCGTGACGAGGACGGCTCGACCGCGTCCCGGGGCAGCGCGCGCGATGCGCTCGTGCACCTGCACCTGCCGCTGGTCGAGCACTGCGCCCGGCGCTTCCGCAACCGCGGGGAGCCGCACGAGGACCTCGTCCAGGTGGGCACCATCGGCCTCATCAAGGCCATCGACCGCTTCGAGACCGACCGGGGCGTCGAGTTCTCGACGTACGCGACCCCGACGATCATCGGCGAGATCAAGCGCTACTTCCGCGACAAGGGGTGGGCCATCCGGGTCCCGCGCCGCCTGCAGGAGCTGCGCATGCAGATCGGTACGGCGACCGCCGAGCTGACCCAGAAGCTGGGCCGCTCCCCCACCCCGCGCGAGCTCGCCGAGGCCATCGGCTGCACCGTCGAGGAGATCATCGAGGGGATGGAGTCGAGCAACGCCTACTCGACCCTGTCCCTGGACGCCTCCGACAGCTCCGACGACGGCCCGCCGAGCATGCTCGACACGCTCGGGGTCGACGACGAGGGGCTCGAGCACGTCGAGATCCGCGAGTCGATCAAGCCGCTCCTCGAGGGCCTGGGTGCCCGGGAGAAGCGGATCCTGCTGCTGCGGTTCTTCAAGAACATGACCCAGTCGCAGATCGCCGAGGAGATCGGGGTCTCGCAGATGCACGTGTCGCGACTCCTCACCAAGACCCTGGCGCAGCTGCGCACCTCGCTCGAGGCGGAGTAGCCCCGGAGCCGCCCTGCGCCGCGGCTCAGCGCTGGGACTCGAGCGCCTCGATGCTGCGCGGGTGGATGATCCCGGCGATCACGACCAGGGCCACGATCCCGATCCCCAGCGACAGCACGGTCGTGGCGCCGCCCCGCAGGTTCCAGGCCAGGCCCAGCTGGATCAGCTGGGCCAGCAGGATCGGCCCGCGCGCCCAGGCGCCGCCGTGGGTGATGGCCCACGCGCATACCAGCAGGAAACCGCCGTACGCCGCGAAGAACAGCGTGGTGGTCAGGCCCATGGTCAACCGGCCGCCCGTGAGCGAGGCCACCTCGAGGACCGCGAGGGCCAGGATGACGACCCCCTCCAGGGCTGCGAGCGACGCCGCGGTCACGAGCGGGGCGGGGCTGGGGGGTCGCTGTGTCACGCCCACACCCTAGGTCGCAGCCCCCGGCTGTGACGGAAGTGACCTCGCAGGGGGGTTGTGCTGCGCCCCGTCTCTTGCGAGTCTTGGGGTGCGCTCTTTGGGGGAGTTCACTTTCTGGTGCCCACAACCCAGGCACCTCCCGAGCGCCCGGGCTCCGCTGACTGCCCGCACACAGCCATCGCGTGAAGAAAGAGGAACCCCCTGCCATGGATTGGCGCAGCCGTTCAGCCTGTCTCGACGAGGACCCGGAGCTGTTCTTCCCGATCGGAAACACCGGTCCGGCCATCCTCCAGATCGAGGAGGCCAAGCAGGTGTGCCGACGGTGCGAGGTGCGCGACCAGTGCCTCGCCTGGGCCCTCGAGGCCGGTCAGGACCACGGCGTCTGGGGTGGCCTCAGCGAGGACGAGCGCCGGGCGCTGAAGCGTCGCAACGCGCGCGCCCGGATCCGCACCGCCTGACACCTCGGCACGGCCCGGACGGGTCAGCGCTGCTCAGGTCAGCGGCAGCGCGATCCGCACCCGGGTCCCGCCGCCCGGCGCCGGTCCCATCTCGAGGCTGCCGCCGAGCTCGGACTCGACCAGCGTCCGCACGATGGTCAGCCCCAGGCTCGTCGACGCCTCGAGGTCGAAGCCGTCGGGCAGCCCCCGGCCGTCGTCGGTGATGGTCACCACCAGCCGTCCCCGCTCGCTGCGGGCGGCGAGCTCGATGGTGCCCGGCTGCGTCGTCCCCTCGGTCCCCGGTACGGCGTAGCCGTGCTCGGCGGCGTTCTGCAGCGCCTCGGTGATCACCATCGCCAGGGGTGTCGCGACCTCGGAGGCGAGCACGCCGAAGCTGCCGCGACGCACCACCCGGACCGAGGCGCCGACGACCGACACGTCGGTCACCATCCGGCCCAGCCGGTCGGCGACCTCGTCGAAGTCGACGTGCTCCTCGACGGCCTGGCTGAGCGTCTCGTGGACGATGGCGATCGACCCCACCCGGCGCACCGCCTCCTCGAGCGCCGCCCGTGCCTCGGGCTGCTCGATGCGGCGGGCCTGGAGGCGCAGCAGGGCCGCCACGGTCTGGAGGTTGTTCTTCACCCGGTGGTGGATCTCGCGGATCGTGGCGTCCTTGGTGACCAGCTCGCGGTCGCGCCGGCGCAGGTCCGTCACGTCGCGCAGCAGCACGAGGGCACCGATCCGCTCCCCCTCGGGCCGCAGCGGGATGCTGCGCAGGATGAGGCTCACCTGGTCGGTCCCGACCTCGGTGTCGCGGTCGGCCTGGCCGGAGAGCACGGCGCTGAGCGTCTCCTCGTCGGGACGTCGCCGCGGCGGCACCAGCTCGCGCGTCAGGTCGGCCAGGCTGTGGTGCGTCAGGTCCCCGGTCAGGCCGAGGCGCCGGTAGACCGACAACGCGTTCGGGCTCGCGTAGACGACCCGGCCCGCGTCGTCGAGCCGGACGAAGCCGTCCCCCACCCGCGGTGAGTCGGCGTGGTCGCTGCGCTGTCCGTCGTACGGGAACCAGCCGCCGGCGATCATCTGCGTCAGCTCGGCCGCCGTCTGGAGGTAGGAGAGCTCGAGGCGGCTCGGCGTCCGGACCCCCAGCAGGTTCGTGTTGCGGGCCACCAGGGCGATCAGGCGGCCCGCTCGGCGCACGGGGATCACCTCGACCCGGACCGGGACGTCGTCGCGCCACTCCGGGTCGCCCTCGCGCACCAGGCGGCCGGTGGCGTGCGCCTCGTCCAGCATCCGGCGCCGCCCGGAGGGGATGAAGGTGCCGAGCACGTCGTCGGTGAGGGCCGTGGGTCCCGTGGTCGGACGCATCTGGCCGGCGGCCCAGAACCCGCGCCCCTCGCGGTCGGGCAGCCACAGCACGAGGTCCGCGAAGGACAGGTCGGCGATGATCTGCCAGTCCGCCATGAGCAGGTGGAGCCACGCGACGTCCGCGTCGTCGAGGTCGGAGTGGGCTCGGGCGAGCTCCTGCAGGGACGGCACGGGCCCAGCCTAGGGGCCGGGCCCGGGCCGGTTCGCCGTCGTCGGAGCCTGCTGGCAGGATGTGCCGCATGCCCACCGGCTACTGGCGCAGCGTCGTGCAACGGGGTCTCGAGGTTCCCTCGGACCGCCCGCTCGACGACCTCACGGCCGAGCTCACGGCGATGCTCGGCTCCCCCGATCCCGAGCAGCGCGACGGGATCGCCTACCCGGCGTTGGCCACCTGGGTCGAGCGCGGGGTCTACGACGACCTGCTCCCCGGTCTGGGCGACGGCATGGCCGCCGGGCTCACGGTCGGCCTGGGCGAGGAAGGCACCGACTCCGTCTTCCGCCGCGCCTTCTCGGTCCTGGTGCTGGCCGAGTGCCTCGACCGCGGCACCTCCGAGCACCTCCTCACCTCGGGCAAGGTCCTGCAGTGGGGCGACCAGATCGCCACCTGGTACCTCCGCGAGCGCGACACCCGCGGCTACGTCACCGGCAAGGGCTGGGCCCACGCGGTGGCCCACGGCGCCGACGCGATCGGCGTCCTCGCCACCTCCCCCCACCTCGCCGCCAACGAGCTGACGGTGCTCCTCGACGTGCTCGCCGACCGGCTGCTGGCCCGCGACACCGGACTGCTGACCTCCGGGGAGCCCGACCGGATGGCGACGGCCACCATGCGGGTCCTGCGCCGCAACGTCGTGGGCCTCAAGGTGCTGGAGCCCTGGGTCAACCGGATCGCCGCGGCGGCCCACCACCTCGGCGGCACCGAGGACCGCGACCCCTACCTCGACGCCGGCAACGCCCAGGCGTTCCTGCGCGCGCTCTACCTCCAGCTCAGCCTCGCCCCGGACCCGCCCCAGGTGCGACCCGACCTGATCCTGGTCCTCGTCGACGTCCTCCGGCAGACCAACCCGCACTATCTCGGGTCGCACCACCCCGGGTGAACTAGCCTGCGCTGCATGAGCGACGAGACCGCAGCGACCCCGCCCGCCGCCCCGCAGACCGACGGTGGGATCACCGGACACAGCGGCGAGCTCGCCGTGGCCGCCGCCCGCGCCCACGGCGTCGAGACCATGTTCACGCTGTCCGGCGCCCACGTCTTCCCGATGTACGACGGCGCGGTCAAGGCGGAGCCTCCGATGCGGCTGCTGGACGTGCGCCACGAGCAGACCGCGGCGTTCGCGGCCGAGGCCACCGGCAAGCTGACCCGAGTGCCCGGACTTGCGGTGCTGACCGCCGGCCCCGGCGTGACCAACGGCGTCTCCGCCATGGCGCAGGCGCAGTTCAACGGCTCCCCCATGGTCGTGGTCGGCGGCCGCGCCCCGGCCGGCCGCTGGGGCTCCGGGGCCCTCCAGGAGATCGACCACCTGCCCATCGTCGACTCGATCACCAAGCAGGCCCGCACCCTGCACACCGCGGCCGAGGTCGCGGCCGGCATGGACGACGCCTTCACCGCTGCGCGGTCGTCCCACCGCGGACCGGTCTTCGTCGACATCCCCATGGACGAGTTCTTCAACTCCGCATCGGGCCCCGTCGCCACCGGGACGCCCGCGCCGCGGCTCGAGCCCGACGGCGACGACCTCGCGGCGGTCGCGCGCCTCCTCGCCGAGGCCACCCGCCCGCTGCTCGTCCTGGGCACCGACGTGTGGGCCGACCGCGCCGAGGAGGCGGCCCTGCGCTTCGTGGAGGCGCTGGGCATCCCGACCCTCACCAACGGCATGGGCCGCGGCATCGTGCCCGGCGGGCACCCGCTGCTCGTCACCAAGGCGCGCGGCGCCGCCATCAACGGCGCCGACCTCGTCGTGGTGGTCGGCACCCCGCTCGACTTCCGCCTCGGGTACGGCGTCTTCGGCGGCAAGGACGGTGCGACCCCGGCCCGCGTCGTCCACGTCGCCGACTCCCCCGGCCAGCTCTCCCCGCACGCCGACCTGGCCGCCTCCGTGGCCGGCGACCTGTCCTCGGTCCTCGACGGGCTGCTCGAGCCCGTGCAACGCGGCCGTCGCGGCGACTGGTCCGCCTGGGCCGGTGAGCTCGGCGACGTCGTCCGGGCCACCGTGGCCCGCGACAGCGAGCTGCTCACCGCCGAGGCCGACCCCATCCACCCGGCCCGCATCTACGGCGAGCTCCTGCCCCGCCTGGCCGACGACTCGGTGGTGATCGGCGACGGCGGCGACTTCGTCAGCTTCGCCGGCAAGTTCGTCGAGCCCCGGCGCCCCGGCGGCTGGCTCGACCCCGGGCCCTACGGCTGCCTCGGGGCCGGCCTGGGCGCGGCGATCGCCGCACGGCTGGCGCGCCCGTCCGCGCAGGTCACCCTGCTGCTCGGCGACGGAGCGGCCGGCTTCTCCCTCATGGACGTGGACACCCTGGTCCGCCACGACCTGCCCGTCGTGATGCTGATGGGCAACAACTCCGCCTGGGGGCTGGAGAAGGGCCCGATGCAGATGCTCTACGGGTACGACGTGGTGGCCGACCTCGCCCAGCGCACGGCGTACGACCAGGTGGTCTCCGCCCTCGGCGGGGCCGGGGAGACCGTCACCGACCCGAAGCAGATCGGGCCGGCGCTGGACCGCGCGTACGCGTCGGGCGTGCCCTACCTCGTCAACGTCATCACCGACGTCGAGGCGGCCTACCCGCGCAGCACCTTCGGCATCTGAGGGTGCCTGCGATGGAGCTGCGGCGCGCCCGTCCCGACGAGCTCGCCGCCCTCGGCGAGCTCACCGTCGCGGCGTACGCCGACTTCACCCTCGGACCGGACGACCCGTACGTCGAGCGGCTGCGCGACACCGCCTCCCGGGACGCCCAGGGTGAGCTGTGGGTCGCCGTGGAGGACGGCGAGCTGCTCGGCTGCGTGACCTGCTGCCCGCCCGGCTCGCCGTGGCGCGAGCTGGCGGTCGAGCACGAGGGCGAGTTCCGGATGCTCGCCGTCGACCCCGCCGCCCGGGGCCGTGGCGCAGGGGCCGCGCTGGCGGCGCTGTGCGAGGAGCGGGCCCGCGACCACGGGGCCACCGCCATGGTGCTCTCCTCGCTGCCCGGGATGACCCACGCGCACCGCATCTACACGCGGCTGGGCTACCGGCGCGACCCCGCGCGCGACTGGGACCCCGTGCCCGGCGTGCACCTCATCGCCTTCACCAAGGAGCTCCCATGACCGGCACGGCCACGCTCACCTTCACCGTCGGTGAGGACGACACCGCCCTCGCGCTCGGCAGCGGCTCGCTGCCGGTGCTGGGCACGCCCCGCCTACTTGCGTGGTGCGAGGCCGCCACCTGCGCGGCGGTCGACCCCGACCTCGGCGAGGGCGAGACGAGCGTCGGCACCCGCGTCCAGCTCGAGCACCTCGCCGCCAGCCCGGTCGGCGCCCGGATCGAGGTCAGCGCCGCGACGTCGTACGCCGACGGGCGGCTGCGCCGCTTCACCGTCAGCGCCCGCGACCTCGACTCGGGCAAGGTGCTCGCCGCCGGCGAGGTCACCCGGGTGGTCGTCGACGCGGAGCGCTTCCTCTCCCGCCTCTGACGTCCCACCGGCTGGCCGACCTCGACGGTTGCAGCCCCCGGAAATGCAGCGAGCCCCCGGCCAAGGGCCAGGGGCTCGGTGTTCCAACGCTCAGGCGTTGGGGCGCTTTCCGTGGTTGGCGCCCTTCTTCTTGCGAGCGCGGCGCTTGCGACCGGTCTTGCCCATGATCGTCCTCCAAGAATCGTGTTGCCCTGACGGGTGCCCCGTACAGGGCTCGGAGCATCCTCTCAAATGCCGAGCAGCGGGGCCAATCAGCCCCGGGACTCAGCCCTCGGAGATGCGGACCTGGACCGCGCGGATCTGCACCCGCACCCGCTCGCGCAGGTGGTCGGGGGCCGCCTCCGAGCACGACCGCGCGACGACGGCCTTGACGGTGCGCTGCAGGTCGTACTTCTCCAGGCAGGGCCCACACTCGTCGAGGTGGACCTGGACGGCCGAGCAGTCGGCCTCGTCCAGCTCGTTGTCGAGGAAGTAGACGATGCGCTCGAGGTAGTCGGCGCACTCCTCGTTGCTGTGCTCGTGCCCACTCACGAGTCGCTCCTCTCCCCGGTCGTCCCTGCCGGCAGCAGGCTGCCCGCCCGCACGTGGTCGGCCAGCATGTCGCGCAGCTGGCGGCGGCCGCGGTGGAGGCGGGACATCACGGTGCCGATGGGCGTGTTCATGATCTCGGCGATCTCCTTGTAGGGGAATCCCTCGACGTCGGCGAGGTAGACCGCGAGCCGGAACTCCTCGGGGAGCCGCTGGAGGGCGTCCTTGACCTGCGAGTCGGGCAGGTGCTCGAGGGCCTCCATCTCGGCCGACTTGAGGCCGGTGGAGCTGTGCGACTCCGCGCGGGCCAGCTGCCAGTCCTCGACGTCCTCGGCCATCGACTGCTGGGGCTCCCGCTGCTTCTTGCGGTAGGTGTTGATGTAGGTGTTGGTCAGGATCCGGTACAGCCAGGCCTTGAGGTTGGTGCCGGGCTTGAACTGGTGGAACGCGGAGTAGGCCTTGGCGAACGTCTCCTGGACCAGGTCCTCGGCGTCGGCGGGGTTGCGGGTCATCCGCATCGCCGCGCCGTACAGCTGGTCGAGGAGGGGCAGGGCGTCGCGCTCGAAGCGCAGCGCGCGCTCGTCCGCGGTCTCGGTCTCGAGGTCGACCGCGGGGTCACCGCTGGTCTGAAGTGATTCGGTCATCGTCTCCCAGACTACTGCCGCCTCGGCTGCGCCGAGCGAGGAGCGGCTGGTCGGACGGCTGGGAGCCGGACGCGGGACTGTGGCGATCACGTCGGTCTCAACACGCGGGGGTGTTCGGTGATTCCCGCTAGCGGTTTCCCAGGATTTCACGCACCAGCCACTCCAGGGTCGACTCCACCACGATCCCCATGGCCTCGTCCTGGGTCACCGGGCCGCGGGCCGGGACCTTGAGGCCGTGGTCGGCGGCGGGTACGACGGCGACGTCGAGGTCCGCCACGTCGGTCGGGAACTCCTCGGGGCGGCCCATCGGGTCGCGCTCGCCCTGCACGACCAGCACGGGCACACCGGCACCGGCGAGCTCCTCGGCCCGGGACCTCTCCGGGCGACCGGGCGGGTGCAGCGGGAAGGACAGGGCCAGGCAGCCGACGGCCCCCAGCGAGCGGGCGCACCGCGCGGCCGAGCGGGCGCCGGCGGAGCGTCCCCCCACCACGAGCGGGGTCCTCGTGCGCAGCATGTCGGCGGCCGAGCGCAGGGCGGCGTCCAGGGTCGCGGGCGGGGTGGCGATCCGGCGTCCCGCGACGCGCCAGGGCTGCTCGAGCAGCAGCACGCTGATGCCCTGGCGCGGCAGGTCGCCGGCCAGCGCGAGCAGGTCGCGGGCCTCGACTCCCCCGCCGGCACCGTGGCTGAGCAGGAGGGTGGCCACCGGGCGGCGGGCGTGGCGCAGGTGCAGCCGCCCCTCGCCGTACGGCGTGTCCACGGGGCGGATCGTGGGCGTCATCACGACGGGACGTCCTCGACCGGCACGTCGTCCAGGGGCAGCGGCTCGACGAGCTCGGGGCCGTTGTTGCGCACGTTGCCGACCGCCTTCGACACGGGGTAGGCCTCCAGGCTGCCGGGGGCCGCAGGCACCAGCAGCGAGAGCTCGCCGCCGACGCGGGGGTCCAGCCACTGCGACCACCGGTCCCGCTCGACCATCAGCGGCATCCGGTCGTGGATGTGGCCCAGGGAGTCCTCGGCCTCGGTGGTGAGCACCGTGCAGGTCCACCGGAAGCGCTCGGGGTCGTCCTCGGCGCGGCTCGGGTCCCGCCAGATCTCGTAGAGCCCGGCCATGGCGAGCACGCCGCCGTCCGCGGGCCGGATGAAGAACGGCTGCTTGACGGGCTTGCCGGCCTTGGTGGTCTGCGACGTGGGGTACCACTCGTAGTAGCCGTCGGCCGGCAGCAGGCAGCGGCGGACGGCGAAGGCCCGCTTGTACGCCGGCTTGTCGGCCACCGTCTCCATCCGGGCGTTGATCATCCGGTTGCCGATCGCCGGGTCCTTGGCCCACGACGGCACCAGCCCCCAGGTCAGCACGCGCAGCTGGCGCTCCGGCGGCTCGGGGCTGTCCTTGGTCGGCGGGCGCTCCACGACGGCGTACACCTCCTTGGTCGGCGCGACGTTGTAGTCGGCGGCCAGGGGCGCGGGCGTGCGGTCGGCGACGACCTCGAACTCCTCGACGAGGTCCTCGGGGCGTCGTGACGAGGCATAGCGTCCGCACATGGGGCCAGCGTAGTGACCCCGCCGGGTTGCGGGTCCGGCTCAGCTGCGGGCGAGCTCGTCGAGCAGCTGGGAGGCGGCGAGCTCGGTGCGCGGCAGCCCCTCGATCCAGACCCGCGCCGGGTCGTCGGTGAGCCCGGTGACCAGCGAGCGCAGCAACCGGACCCGGGTGCCGAGCCGGTCGTTGCGCGACGCCACGACCACCACGCGGTGCGGGGCCAGCCGGCCGACGGTCTCGCCCGCTGCGAAGACCGTGCGCGCCGCCTCGCCCACCCGGGACAGCCGCAGCGTGGCGGCCAGCCGCGTGCCGTGGTCCACCCCGTCGGCGCCCGGGGCGTCACCGGCCAGCTCGCACACCACCAGCGCCCACCCGGCGTCGACGTCTCCCGCGCCGTGCCGGCGGTAGAGGTCACCGAGCCGGCTGCGCACGTGCGCCCGGGTCGCGAGCCCGGTCATCGGGTCCTCGCACGACAGGGTGTGGAAGTAGGACATCGCCGCCTCGCTCCAGGCGACCAGGAGCGCCGAGAGGGCGTCGTACGCCGGGTCCTGGCCACGCACCACCTGCCAGGTCTGGCGCAGCCCGGCCATCGTCTCCTCGAGGGACGACCCGTCCATCGCCAGGTCCCGGCCGGCCACCGCGCACGCGGAGGTGGCGTCCGATCCCGAGACGAGGGCCTCCGCCACTGCCTCGAACCGACGCGGCAGCCCCACCTGCACGTCGGGAGACAGCGCACCCCTCGTCCCGGGACCGGCCGTGGGACGTCGCGCTCCGAGCACGAACGAGCCCAGCTCGAACCGTCCCACGGTGCGCCCCCTCCCGGTCTGTGTCGCTGGTCCTGGGTCCTACGGGAGTTGGACGAGGGTCCCGGGGAGGCATGACGCCGATTCACGGGCAACTTCTCTCCGGCACCACCCGAAGGGGCCTACAGTGGCGTCACGCCTTCGCCCCTCGAACCGTCTGGTGAGCATGAGCAGCACGACGCGTGTGGAGACCCCGGGCGACGCCGAGCTGATCTCGGCGGTCCGGGGCGGGGACACCGACGCCTACGGCCAGCTCTTCGAGCGGCACGTGGAGGCGGCCCGGCGGCTCGCGCGGCAGCTCGTCTCGGCCGGCGACGTGGAGGACCTGGTGTCCGAGGCGTTCGTGAAGGTGCTGCAGGTGCTGCAGCGCGGCGGCGGTCCCGACGTCGCGTTCCGCGCCTACCTGCTCACGGCCGTACGCCGCCTGCGCGTGGACCGCCTACGGGCGACCTCGCGGCTGCACACCACCGACGACATGGAGATGTTCGACCCCGGCGTCCCCTTCCGCGACACGGCCGTCGAGGGCTTCGAGAGCGCCACCGCCGCCCGCGCCTTCGCGTCGTTGCCGGAGCGGTGGCAGCTGGTCCTGTGGCACACCGAGGTCGAGGGGCAGAAGCCCGCGGACGTCGCCCCGCTGTTGGGGATGAGCGCCAACTCCGTGTCCGCGCTCGCCTACCGGGCCCGCGAGGGACTGCGGCAGGCCTACCTCAACGAGCACGCCTCCGAGCTCGACGACGAGAGCTGCCAGTGGACCCGGGCCCACCTCGGGGCCTACATCCGCAACGGCATCTCCCGGCGCGACGCGGGCAAGCTCGAGGACCACCTGGGTCACTGCCGCTCCTGCGCGGCGATCTACCTCGAGCTCAGTGAGGTCAACTCCAACCTCGGCGCCATCCTCGCGCCGCTGCTGCTCGGCGGCGTGGGGGCGGCGTACGCGTCCGCGGCAACGGGTGCCGCCGCGCCCGCCGGGCTCGCCGGCCTCGTGGGACGGGCCCGGGACCTCATCGGCGCCCACTCGCAGGTCGCGGCCGTCGTCGGGGTCACCGCCGCGGTGTCGGTGGGCGGCGGCGGCTTCCTGGTGTGGCAGGACACCCAGCCGCCGGCCGCCGTCTCCGGCGCCGTCGCCGGCACGGACCAGACGGACGGCGAGGCCGCGCTCGACGACGCGGCCTCCGCCGCCGCGGGCTCGGGCGCCCTCTCCGGGGGGCGGGGCCAGGCGCAGGGACGCACGGCAGGCACGACCGCGGGCACCTCCGCGACGCCCGGACCCACCTCTCCCGTCCCGTCGTCCCCGGCCTCCGGACCGGCCTCTGGACCCGCCTCGGAACCCGGGGACGTTCCGTCCACCGAGACGACCGACGGGACCTCGGACGGACCCACCGACAGCCCGACGGACGCGCCGACCGAGCCGCCCTCGGACGATCCGACGCAGGGCCCGACGGACGACCCCACGCAGGGTCCGACGACACAGGGGCCGACACAGGGACCGACCGACGGCCCGACACAGGGTCCGACGGCACCGCCGACGACGCCGCCCACGTCGGCTCCCACGTCGGCTCCCACGGCGGCTCCCACGGTGGCGCCCACCGGCGTACCGACCACGCTGCCCACCCTGACGCCACCGCCCGTGCCGCTGCCGACCGTCGACCCGCCCACGACCGCACCGACGACCGCGCCGACCACGCCACCCACCACCGACCCGACGACACCACCCACCACTGACCCGACGACACCACCCACCACGCCACCCACCACCGACCCGACGACACCACCCACCACCGACCCGACCACGCCGCCGACCTCGCCGCCCACGACGGACCCGACCCCGGACCCCGATCCCGACCCGGCGGTCCGAGACCTCGTCATGAGCGTCACCCAGCCGACCGGCAACGGCGCGAGCGTCGACCTCACCGCGACCGTCGTGGGCCTCCCGGAGGGCGAGACGGCCACCCTGGTCCTCACCGGTGATCCCGTGCTCGTGCAGGTGGAGGGGGCGCAGTGCGGCTCCTGGGCGGGCGGGCGCATGACCTGCACGGTCACCGACTCGAGCCCGCTCGCGGTGCACGCGGTCTCCGGCGCCAACCGCACCTCGCGACTGACCTTCACGGCCACCAGCGACGACGGTCCCGACACCACGCCCGAGGACAACACCGCCACCGTCACCTGGGACTGACGGGCCTCCGACGGGGTGGACCCCGCGTGGTCGTGGTCGTGTAGGAATGACCCATGACCGTCACCAGACTGATCGCACGCCCCATGCTGGCCTCGATGTTCGTGGTCGGCGGCGTCAACGCCCTCAAGAACGCCTCCTCGCTCGGCCCCGCGGCCCAGCCCATCGCCGACAAGGTGGTGCCCCTGGCGCAGAAGGCCGTGCCCCAGGCACCGATCCCGACCGACGCGACCACGCTCGTGCGCATCAACGCCGTCGCGCAGATCACCGCCGCCGCGGCGCTGGCCACCGGCCGCGCGCCGCGCCTCGCGTCGACGGTCCTGGCCGCCTCGCTGCTGCCGACCACGTTCGCCGGTCACCGCTTCTGGGAGGAGTCGGACCCCGCGGCCAAGGGCAACCAGAAGGTCCACTTCTTCAAGAACATCTCGATGATGGGCGGCCTGCTCCTCGCCGGCGTCGACACCGAGGGCAAGCCCGGCCTCGCCTGGCGCGCCCGCCGTGCCGCGACCGACGCCAAGCGCGAGGCACGCCAGCTGGCCAAGGACGCCCGCCGCGAGGCGCGTCTCGCCAAGGCACAGCTGACCTGAGTGGTCGATAGGGTGCGCGGGTGACCGAGACCTGGCCCGCGCCCCGCCCGACAGGCCCGGTGGCGAGCGTCGTCTCGCTGCCGGGCAGCAAGTCGCTGACCAACCGCGCGCTGGTGCTGGCCGCGCTCGCCGACGGACCCGGCGCCGTACGCCGCCCGCTGCGCTCGCGCGACACGCTCCTGATGGCCTCCGCGCTGCGCTCCCTCGGCGTCGGCGTCGAGGACCGGGACGACGACTGGCTCGTCACGCCGCGTCCGATGGCCGGTGACGCCGCCGTCGACTGCGGGCTCGCCGGCACCGTCATGCGCTTCGTCCCGCCGGTCGCCGGGCTGGCGACCGGGCGCGTCGACTTCGACGGTGACCCCCACATGCGCAACCGCCCGATCGGGGAGGTGCTCACCGCCCTGGCCGCCCTCGGCATCCGCGTCGAGGACGACGGCCGGGGGGCGCTGCCCTTCACCGTGGTGGGCACGGGCACCGTCCCGGGCGGGACGGTCGTCATCGACGCGAGCGCGTCCTCGCAGTTCGTCTCGGCCCTGCTCCTCGCCGGGGCCCGCTACGACCGGGGGGTCGACGTGCGTCACGACGGCAAGCCGGTCCCCTCCCTCCCCCACATCGAGATGACCGTCGCCATGCTGCGCGAGCGCGGGGTGGAGGTCGACGACGCGGACGCCAACCGGTGGGCGGTCGCGCCCGGACCGATCGCCGCGGTCGACGAGGCGGTCGAGCCGGACCTGTCCAACGCCGCCCCCTTCCTCGCCCTCGCCGCCACCACAGGCGGCACCGTCACCGTCCGCGACTGGCCGGCGCGCACCACGCAGCCCGGCGACGCGTTGCGCGACGTCCTCACCCGGATGGGCTGCACCGTCGAGGACGTCACCGGTCCCGACGCCGGGCTGAGGGTGACCGGGGGCGACGCCATCGCGGGCATCGACCTCGACATGCACGACATCGGGGAGCTCACCCCCGCCGTCGCGGCCCTGTGCGCGCTCGCCGAGTCGCCCTCGCACCTGCGGGGCATCGGCCACATCCGCGGCCACGAGACCGACCGGCTCGCCGCCCTCGCCGCCGAGCTCGGCGCTCTCGGTGCCGACGTGACCGAGCACGCCGACGGCCTGACCATCCGGCCCGCGACGCTCCACGGCGGCACGTTCCACACCTACGCCGACCACCGGATGGCCCACGCCGGCGTGATCATCGGCTCGGCCGTCGAGGGCGTGCTGGTCGAGGACATCGCCACGACCGGCAAGACGTTCCCCGACTTCGCCGCCGCCTGGTCGCGGGTGGTGGAGTCGTGAGCGGTCGCTACAGCGAGCACGACCACGAGCACTACGAGCGACCACGACGTCGTACCCGACCGCGCACCAAGGACCGTCCGACGTACGACGACGCCGTCGACGGGGTGGTCGTCACGGTCGACCGGGGTCGCTTCACCCTGCTCATCGACGGCGCGACCGTGATGGCGATGAAGTCACGCCCGCTCGGGCGCAAGGGGGTCGTGGTCGGCGACCGCGTCCGGGTCGTCGGGGACACCTCGGGCGCCGACGGGTCGCTGGCGCGCATCGTCGAGGTCGTCCCGCGCACCACCACGCTGCGCCGGACCGCCGACGACGACGACCCCGTCGAGCGGGTCATCGTCTCCAACGCCGACCAGCTCGCCGTGGTCACCGCGCTGGCCGATCCCGAGCCGCGGCCGCGGCTGATCGACCGCGCCCTCGTGGCGGCGTACGACGCGGGGATGTCGCCGCTGCTCATCCTGACCAAGGCCGACCTCGCCGACCCCGAGACCCTGCTCTCGACGTACCGCTCGCTCGGCGTGCCCTGGGTCGTCACCGAGCGCGGCGGCGACCTCGAGGAGGTGCGGGCCGCGCTGCGCGGTCACACCAGCGTGCTGGTCGGGCACAGCGGCGTCGGCAAGTCGACCCTCGTCAACGCACTGGTGCCGACCGCCCACCGCGACGTCGGGATCGTCAACGCCGTGACGGGTCGCGGCCGGCACACCTCGACCTCGGCGTACCTGCTGGCCCTGCCCGGCTCCGACGGCTGGATCATCGACACCCCCGGCATCCGTTCGTTCGGCCTGGCCCACGTCCAGCCCGAGGACCTCATCGGGGCGTTCCCCGACCTCGAGGAGATGACCGAGGACTGCCCGCGTGGCTGCACCCACGGCACGGACGAGCCCGAGTGCGGGCTCGACGTGGCGGTCGCGGACGGGGAGGCCGACGTCGACCGCGTGCAGTCGTTCCGGCGGCTGCTCGCCGCCCGCTCGCACGACGACTACTGAGCGCGGCTCAGCCCCAGACGGCGCGCGCCCCGGACTCGCCGGCGGGGAAGAGCAGCACGAGCAGGGCGACCGCGGCCACCGCGACCAGCGCCATCGCCGGCACCCCGAGGACGGGGTTGGCCTCGCGGGCCCCCCAGCCGGAGGCCAGTGGCGAGGACCCGCCGAGCGCCCACGCCGCGAAGGCGGCCGCGGCGGCGTACGCGAAGGACGCGTTGCGCATCAGCTCGCCCTGGTCCTGGTGGTCCTCCACGAGGGTCTCGAGGCCGGGTCGCGCCTCGAGCAGGCTCTCCCCCGACGAGGTCGCGACCAGCGCCGCGACCGCGGTGACCAGCGCGAGGACGAGCAGCGGCCACCGCAGCAGCCAGCGCCAGCGCGGCACGAACGCATAGGCGAGCCCGGTGAGGGCCGCCAGCGGTCCCAGCACGACGACCGCGTGGACCACGAGCGGGTGCAGCGGCAGGCCGTTGATCTCCATGGATGCACGGTAAGGCCCGATCGTGCCCATAACCTGTGGACATGCCCATCACCGGACCCGGCCACCTCGGCGCGGGCAGCAACCCCTACCTCGACGACCTCCGCCTCGCCCACGTCCTGGCGGACGACGCCGACTCCTTGACGCAGGCCCGGTTCAAGGCCCTCGACCTCCACGTGATGAGCAAGCCCGACCTCACCCCGGTCACCGACGCCGACCAGGCCGTCGAGGAGGGCATCCGCCGCACCCTGTCGCGGGTGCGCTCGCGCGACGCCGTGGTGGGCGAGGAGCAGGGCTCGACGGGGCACAGCCAGCGGCGCTGGGTCGTGGACCCGATCGACGGCACCAAGAACTTCGTCCGCGGCGTCCCGGTCTGGGCCACCCTGATCGCGCTGGTGGTCGACGACGAGGTCGTGCTCGGCGTGGTGTCCGCCCCCCAGCTGCAGCGCCGATGGTGGGCGTCGAAGGGCCACGGCGCGTGGACCGGTCGCTCGCTGCTCAAGGCGACGCAGTGCCAGGTGTCCGACGTACGCCGCCTCGAGGACGCCTCGCTGTCCTACAGCTCGCTGTCGGGCTGGGACGAGCGGGACCGGCTCTCCGACTTCGTCTCGCTGACGCGGCGCTGCTGGCGCACCCGGGCGTACGGCGACTTCTGGTCCTACATGCTGCTCGCCGAGGGCGCCGTCGACATCGCGGCGGAGCCCGAGCTCGAGCTCTACGACATGGCGGCCCTGGACGTCATCGTGCGCGAGGCGGGCGGGCGGTTCACCTCGCTCGACGGCTCCGACGGCCCCTTCGGCGGCAACGCGCTCGCGACCAACGGCCACCTCCACGAGGCCGCGCTGTCCTTCCTGGGCTCGCTGCCCGACGACCCGGACGACCCCGACTACCGGCCCGCGGGCCCGGGCTCGGTGCACGACCTGCGCGGCCGGCAGACGCCTCCCGCGGTCGCCGACTGATCTCGCCCTGTCGCTCGGCCCCGTGAGTGGCTAGCGTGGTCGAGCACCACTCGCGAACGCCCGGAGGTCGCCATGCACATCCACGACATCCTCACCGCCAAGGCGAGCCCGGAGGTGGTGACGGTCGCCCCCGACGCCCCGGTGCGAGACCTGGTCGCCCTGCTGGCCGAGCACAACATCGGTGCGCTCATCGTCAGCGCGGACGGCTCGGCCGTCGACGGCATCGTCAGCGAGCGTGACGTCGTACGCCGCCTCGGCACCGACACGGCCGTCCTGGACCTGGCCGTGCGCGACATCATGACCACCGACGTGCAGACGTGCAGCGGTGACGACGACCTCACCGACCTGATGCGGACGATGACCGAGCTCCGCGTCAGGCACCTCCCGGTGGTCGCCGACGGGAGGCTGACCGGCATCATCAGCATCGGGGACGTGGTGAAGCACCGCATCGGCGAGCTCGAGTTCGAGCGCGACCAGCTCGACCACTACGTCCACCAGACCTGACACCAACCGGAAGGCAGTGACATGGACAAGCCCGACGTCGACCCGCACATGGGAGACGCACCCACCGAGCTCGAGGTCACCGACCTCACCGAGGGTGACGGCGCCGAGGCCACGAGTGGATCGACCGTGTCGGTCCACTACGTCGGGGTGGCGCACTCCTCGGGCGAGGAGTTCGACGCGTCGTACAACCGCGGCACGCCGCTGCAGTTCCGCCTCGGAATCGGCCAGGTCATCCAGGGCTGGGACGAGGGCGTGCAGGGCATGAAGGTCGGCGGACGCCGCCGCATCGTGATCCCGCCGCACCTCGGCTACGGCGACCGCGGCGCCGGGGGCGTCATCAAGCCCGGCGAGACGCTGATCTTCGTCGTGGACCTGCTCGAGGTCCGCTGAGGGTCCGTCGCTTCATCGAACGGCTACCAGGGGACGTCGATCTCGGCGTCCCCTGTGGCCACCCGGGCCGCGGCCGGGCCCAGGACGACGAGGTCGCCGGGCACCAGCTGGCGGCCCCGGCGGGTCTCGACCTCGCCGTTGACGCTGACCTGGCCGTCGGCCAGCAGCGGCTTGGCGTCCGAGCCGCTGTCGATCAGGTTGGCGAGCTTGAGGAACTGGCCCAGCCGGATGGTCTCGTCGCGGATCGGTACGTCCACGGCGTGGGGGCCGTCGTCGGGTGCGCTCATGGGATCAGTGAACCAGCAGCGAGATCGCGTGGATCAGCACGCCGACCAGGCCGCCGACGATCGTGCCGTTGATCCGGATGAACTGGAGGTCGCGGCCCACGTGCAGCTCGATGCGCCGGGCCGCCTCCTTGCCGTCCCAGCGCTCGATCGTGTGGGTGATGACCGTGGTGACCTCCGCGCCGTAGCGCGAGACCCCGAACACCACGACGTCGGCGACCGTGCGGTCGAGCCGCTCGCGCAGCGAGGCGTCGGTGCGCAGCCGCTCCGCGAAGGCGTTGAGCTCGTCGAGCAGTCGCTGGCGTACGGCGCCGTCGCGCTCGTGGACCGAGGCCAGCAGCGCCGACCGCATCGCCTTCCACAGCGAGATCGCGCTGGTGACGACCTGCGGGTGGTCGAGCAGCCGCTCCTTGAAGCGCTCGGCGCGGTCCTGGGTGGCGTCGTCGACCAGCAGGTCGTGGCCCAGCTGGGCGAGCATCGAGTCGAGGGCCGCACGGGCGTGGTGGTGCGGGTCGTCGCGGATGTCCTCGATCCAGCGCAGCGCCTCGAGGTGGAGGCGCTGGGTGAGCGCCTCGTTGAGGCGGGGCGGCGCCCACCAGGGGGCCCGCTCGCTGAGCACCTCCACGAAGGTGTCCGGGTTGTGCACCAGCCACCGGTGCAGCTCGTCGAGGCCGAGGTCGACGACGCCGTGGTGCAGGTCGTCGCGCACCATCTCCGAGAGCAGGCTGCCCAGCAGCGGGGCGATGGGCTCCTCGCGGAAGCGCGGGACGAAGGCGTTGCTCACCAGGTCCGCGATGTGCTCGTCGCGGACCTTGCCCAGGGCGATGGCCGCGACGTCGGCCACCTCGTCGACCACGCGCCGGGCGTTGGCCGGCGCGGAGAGCCAGTCGCCGACCCGGCCCGAGATCGTCGCGGCGGCCACCCGCTCGCGGATGATGTCCTCCTGGAGGAAGTTCTCCCCCACGAACTCCTCGAGCCCCTTGCCGAGCTCGTCCTTGCGCTTCGGGATCAGGGCCGTGTGCGGGATGGGCAGCCCCATCGGGTGCTTGAAGAGCGCCGTCACGGCGAACCAGTCGGCGATCGCGCCGACCATCGACGCCTCGGCGCCGGCGTTGACGAAGCCCCAGACGCCGTCGCGGCCGAGCGTCGCGACGTACACGACGGCGGCGAAGCCCAGCAGCGACACCGCGACGGTGCGCATCCGTCGCAACCCGCGCCGGCGTGCCTCGTCGGCGCCCGGGTCGGGGGTGATCAGCGGGATCGACGGGGAGGACACCGCGGAGGTGGGGGGAGACGGTGCAGCCATGGCCCGATCCTCCCCTGCAGGGCCACACGCACGCACCCCGGCGTCCACCCCGAAGGGCGACGGATAGATTGCGCGCATGTCTCGCACGGTCATCACCTTCGGCACGTTCGACGTGTTCCACGTCGGGCACCTGCGCGTGCTGGAGCGTGCCGCGGCCCTGGGCGACCACCTCGTGGTCGGGGTGTCCGCCGACGCGCTCAACCTGCGCAAGAAGGGCCGCACGCCGGTCTTCAGCGAGCGCGAGCGCATCGAGATCGTCTCCGCGCTGCGGGTCGTCGACGAGGTCTTCGTGGAGGAGAGCCTGGAGCTCAAGCGCGACTACGTCCTCGAGCACGCGGCCGACGTGCTGGTGATGGGCGACGACTGGGCCGGCCGCTTCGACGAGCTCTCCGACGTGTGCGAGGTGGTCTACCTGCCGCGCACGCCCGCGATCTCCACGACCGCCATCATCGAGCACATCGCCGACCTCTGAGGTTGCGCGAGGACCCCGGATTCGGCGGCGGGGGTCTGTAGCCTGTCGGGACGCCATCCCGGAAGGACTCCGTGACCGACAACCCGGCGCGCTCCCTCGCCACCCTCGCCCTCGCGGCCTGCCTCGCCCTCGGTCTCGCGACCCCGGCGGGCGCGGCGCCCGACGCGCCGACCCGCGCGAGCGCGCCGGCAGCGCAGAGCCGTGGCGACGCCGGCCCGGACACCCTCGAGCTCCGGGACCAGTTCTTCGGCACGTCGCCCGCCGACTCCCGGTCGTGGTCCGCGAGGGCCGCCCTGCCCCGGCCCGAGTGGGACCCGGCGCTGCCGCAGGGGCGGGCGTGCAGCGAGCTGGTGTGCATCCACTACGTCGGCTCCTCCGGTGACGCACCGCCGATGGCCAGCAGCACCGGCGGCACCCCGGACTGGGTGGACCTCACCCTGCGCACCGCCGAGGCGTCGTTCGCCTCGATGCAGCAGCTGGGCTGGCCGCTGCCCCCGAGCGACCGCGGCGCCGGCGGCACCCCGCAGTTCGACATCTACCTGCAGGACGTCGGCCGGCGGGGGCTCTACGGCTACTGCGCCCCCGAACAGCTCGTGCCCGGACAGCGCAACGTCGCGTCGTCGTACTGCGTGCTGGACAACGACTTCACCGGCTTCCCGCTGCCGCCCACGCCGAGCATGCGGGTCACCGTGGCCCACGAGCTGTTCCACGCCGTCCAGTTCGGGATCGACGCCCGCGAGGACGCCTGGTTCCTCGAGGCGACCGCCACCTGGATGGAGGAGCAGGTCACCGACGACGTCGACGACAACCGCCAGTACCTGCGCCACGGCCAGCTCGGCGACCCCGGCACCCCGCTCGACACCTTCGACTCGGGGCTGGGCGCCTACGGCAACTGGATCTTCTTCCAGCGCCTGTCCCAGCGCTTCGGCACCCGGGCCGTCCGGTCCGTGTGGGCCAACGCCGACGGGCACGTGGGCCGGCGCAACGACTTCTCGGTGCGGGCGCTGCGCCGCTACGTCGAGTCGCGGGGCGCCTCGTGGCCGCGCTTCTACGCCGGCTTCGTCGCGGCCAACCGCACGCCGCGCGCGTCGTACGCCGAGGGGTCGGCCTACCGGCCCACCGCACCGCAGGAACGGGTCCGGCTCGGCCGGGGCCACCGCGCGTGGTCGCGTGCGGTGAGCCTGGACCACCTCACCGGGCACGTCGTCTCGCTGCGGCCGGGTCCGGGGCTGCGCCGCGGACGGCTGCGGATCGGCGTGGACGCCGGCAACCGGGCCACCGGCCCGGCCGCGCACGTCGTGCTCATCGGCCGCACGGGCGTCATCGGCCGCAGCCCCATCCGGCTCGACCGCCGCGGTCGCGGCTCACGGGTCGTGAAGTTCCACCGTCCCCGGGTGCGCCGGGTCGAGGTGGTGCTGGCCAACGCCTCCACCCGCTACACCTGCCGCCGCGGCACCGAGTTCGCGTGCCACGGCAGGTCCCGCGATGATCGTCGGGTCTTCCGGGTCACGGCCCGGGTCCTGCGATGACCGTGCGGGCACTGCCCGCACCGACACACCGGCCCCGATCGGCCACGAAGGGAACTCACGTGCGCTCCATCCTCGTCCTGCTGTCCTTCCTCACCAGCACGGCCACCGCGCTGGCGCTGGTCCCGGCCGTCCCGGCCGGAGCCGCGGGCGGCAGCGCCCACGGTGGTGACCAGGGCGGGGACCGCGGCCGGGTGGCGATCGCGCGACCGGCCGTGCCGCGCACCGCGCCCGTGCCGCTGGCCCCGCAGGCCTCGCCGCGCGCCGCCCTCGACACGGCGGGCCGGATCCTCCAGGGCGACACCCGCACCGGCGACCCGTCGGCCACCGTCGCCCTGCGCGACCTGTGGCTGGCCCGCCCCGACCTCACCGGCGCCGACGCGGCCGAGGCCGAGGCGATCCTGGCCCGCCCCACCGACGGTCCCGACGACCCCTTCGGCAACGGCTACAGCGTCCCCGCGGAGAAGACCTGCGGCGCCCACGTGTGCGTCCACTACGTCGCCTCGACGGCCGACGCCACGCCTGGACTCGCCTGGATCGACCTGACGCTGGCGACCCTGGAGAACACCTACGCCCGCGAGGTGGGCGAGCTCGGCTACCGCGCCCCGCTCGGCGACGGCACCCACGGCGGGGACAGCAAGCTCGACGTCTACCTCAAGGACCTCGGCACCGGCCTCTACGGCTACTGCGCGGCGGAGTACCGCAAGAAGGGCCGCACCGCGAGCGGCTTCTGCGTCCTCGACAACGACTACTCCCCCACCCAGTTCCCGTCCGGCACCTCACCCCAGGACAACCTCACCGTCACCGCCGCTCACGAGTTCTTCCACGCCGTGCAGTACGCCTACGACTACGCCGAGGACCCCTGGATGATGGAGTCCACCGCCACCTGGATGGAGGAGCGGGTCGCCGACGACATCGACGACAACCGCCAGTACCTCCCCTACAGCCAGCTCCAGGCGCCGTACGTGCCCCTCGACGCGTTCAGCTCGACGTACGGCTTCCAGTACGGCAACTGGATCTTCTGGGAGTACCTCTCCCAGACCTACTCCCAGGGCATCGTCAAGAAGGCGTGGCGGGCCGCGGCCAGCCCGAGGAAGGGCGGCGGGCGCTACTCGGTGCAGGCCGTGCAGTCCGTGCTGAAGGCGAAGGGCGGGCTGACCCAGGTGTACGCCGACTTCGCGGCCGCCAACACCATGCCCGGCCTCGTCTACGAGGAGGGCACGGCCTACACCGGGGCCCCGCGGGCGGGCGAGGCGACGCTCACCAAGGCCTCGCGGTCGTGGTCGAAGCGGGCCGAGGTGGACCACCTCGCCGGCGACTCCGTGCGGGTCCAGCCCGGGGCGGACCTCAGCGGCGGGAAGTGGCGCCTGCGGGTGCGGGTCGACGGTCCCTCGCGCGCCGCCTCCCCCGCGGCGACCGTGCTGGTCCACAAGGCCGACGGCACCGTGACGAGGATGCGGGTGCGCCTCGACGGCAGGGGCCGGGGCAGCACCCTGGCGCCGTTCAGCGCGGCGAAGGTCAGCGCCGTGACGGTCTCCTTCGCCAACGCCTCGACGCGCTACCGCTGCAACCAGAAGACGTCGCTGGCCTGCTCCGGGAGCTCGCGCGACGACAACGAGAAGTTCACGGTCCGCACCACCGCGACCAAGAAGCACGCGCGTCGCGGCTGAGGGACCTCAGGCGCCCTCGGCGCACAGCGCGTCCAGGGCCCGCTCGCAGTGGGCGACCAGGGCCTCAAGGGCGAGCCCTCGGTCCTCGCGGGGGCTGGCACTCCAGGTGAGCGCCCGGTCCTCGACGTAGGCCCACCAGGCGTGCACGACCTCGTGCAGCCCGGGGTCGAGGTCGAGGGCCGCGACCACCCGGTCGGTCGACACCGACCGGACGCTCTCGTGCACCTCGGCCAGTCGCGGGTCGGCGACCCCGCTGCCGTGCACCAGCGTCAGGTAGAACGCCCGACGCCGGTCGATCTGCTCGATCATCGCGGTGAGGATCGCGCGCACCTGCGCCGCGCCGTCCGCGCCCTCGGGCGGCGCGGTGTTGCGCAGGATGCGACGCCCGGCGGCGGCGATGCAGGCGAGGTAGAAGTCGGTCTTGGTCGGGAAGTAGTGGAACAGCAGCCCGCGCGAGATCCCCGCCTCGGCGGCCACCTGGTCCATCGACAGGTCCTGGATGGGGGTGTCGATGATCTGCGCGAGGCCGATGCCGACGAGCTGGCGACGCCGGTCCTCGGCGCTGAGCCGGCGGCGTACGGGATCGGACACGCTATTGAGCATTGCTCAACAGTGTGCGTAGGGTCAACCCATGGACTTCTCCCTCTCCCCCCGGGCCGCCGACCTCCAGCAGCGCGTGCGTGACTTCATCGCCGCCGAGGTGGAGCCGATCGAGGCCGACGTGCATGCCGGCGTCACGCAGCGACGCGAGAGCGGCGGGGACAGCTGGACCCCCGACCCCCGCATCCCCGCGCTCCAGGCCAAGGCCCGCGAGCAGGGCCTGTGGAACCTCTTCCTGCCGGGCGAGCACGCCGGTCGGTACGCCGCGGACTTCGGCACCGACGGCGGCGAGGGGCTCAGCAACGTCGACTACGCGCCGCTGGCCGAGGCGATGGGCGGCTCGTTCCTCGCCCCGCTCGTCTTCAACTGCAACGCCCCCGACACCGGCAACATGGAGGTGCTGCTGCGCTACGGCACCGACGAGCAGCGCGCCACGTGGCTGGAGCCGCTGCTGCGCGGGGAGATCCGCAGCGCGTTCTGCATGACCGAGCCCGGCGTCGCCTCCTCCGACGCCACCAACATGGCCGCCACCGCGGTCGTCGACGGCGACGAGGTGGTCGTCAACGGCACCAAGTGGTGGTCCACGGGGGTCGGCAACCCGGACTGCAGGATCCTGGTCTTCATGGGGCTCACCAACCCCGACGCCGACCGGCACTCGCGCCACACCATGGTGCTGGTCCCTCGCGACGCCCCGGGCGTGAAGGTCGAGCGGATGCTCTCGACGATGGGCTACTACGACGAGCCGCTCGGGCACGGCGAGGTGTCCTTCGACGACGTCCGCGTCCCGGTGGGCAACATCCTGCTCGGCGAGGGCCGCGCGTTCGAGATCGCCCAGGGCCGCCTCGGCCCCGGTCGCGTACACCACTGCATGCGCGCCATCGGGCTGGCCGAGAAGGCCCTCGAGCTCGCCTGCCGGCGGGCCTCCACGCGCACCGCCTTCGGCAAGCCGCTGGCCAGCCTCGGCGGCAACCGCGAGCGCATCGCCGAGGCCCGGATCGCGATCAACCGCTCCCGGATGCTCGTCCTGCACGCCGCCTGGCTGCTCGACCAGGGCCTGTCGGCCGAGGCGGTCTCCGCGGTCAGCGAGATCAAGGTCGAGGTGCCGCGGATGGCCCTCGACGTCATCGACATGGCCATCCAGCTGCACGGCGGCGCCGGGATGAGCGACGACTTCCCGCTCGCGGCGGCGTACGTCGGGGCGCGCACGCTACGCCTGGCCGACGGGCCCGACGAGGTGCACCGCAACGTGGTGGCCAAGATCGAGCTGGGCAAGTACCGATGAGCACCCCACGAAATTGCTCGCTGCACTCGCACTTCCGCGGGGACCCCGCATGAACCGCAAGGTCCTGGTCACCGGGGCCGCGTCCGGCCTGGGCGCCGCGCTGGTGGCCGCCTTCCGCGAGCGCGGCGACGAGGTGCTGGCCACCGACCGGGTGGCCGCCGAGGGCATCGACCTGGTCCTCGACATCACCTCCGACGACGACTGGAACCGCGCCGTCGAGGCCGTCGAGCAGCGCTGGGGCGGGCTCGACGTGCTCGTCAACAACGCCGGCGTCGCCGGCGGCGGCCGCATCGACCGCTGCACGATCGAGGAGTGGCGCCAGATCACCGAGGTCAACCTCTTCGGCGTGGTCCGCGGCGTGCAGGCCTTCACCCCGATGCTCAAGGCCCAGGGCTCCGGGCACCTGGTCAACGTGGCCTCGCTGGCCGGCCTCGTGCACCCGGCCGGGATGGGCTCCTACAACGCGACCAAGGCGGCCGTGGTCGCCTTCACCGAGACCTGCGGCCACGAGCTGGCGGGCTTCGGGATCCGCGCGAGCGCCGTGTGCCCGTCGTACTTCCGCACCAACCTGATGAGCTCGATGCAGGGCAGCGACACCGCCCTCGGCGAGATCGTGCGCGGGCTCGTCGAGCGCTCCCCGATCACCGCCGAGCAGGTCGCCGCGGCGGTCCTGGCCGGGATGGACGCCGGCGACGACGTGATCGTGCCCGACGAGCCGGCCCGGCAGGCGTACTTCCTCAAGTGGGCCGACCGCCCGGCGTACGACCAGGTGATGCGCGCCCAGGCGGCCAAGCTGGCCCTTCGAGACGCCTCGTCCCTCGGCTCCTCAGGACCCGGAGATGAGTAGCCCAGTCGCCGGCGCCAGGCCGGTCCGCGAGGAGGACGCGTTCGACGTCGAGGCGGTGGCGTCCTGGCTGCGCACCCACGCCGCCGACGCGACCGGGCTCGACACCACCCCCGAGGTCCGCCAGTTCTCCGGCGGGGCCTCCAACCTCACCTACCTGCTGCGCTACCCCACTCGGGACCTCGTGCTGCGCCGGGCGCCGGTCGGGACCAAGGCGCGCGGTGCGCACGACATGCACCGCGAGTTCGCGATCCAGACCGCACTCGCGCCGGTCTTCGCCTACGTCGCCCCGATGGTCGCCTTCTGCGACGACCCGTCGGTGATCGGTGCCGACTTCTACGCGATGGAGCGCATCGACGGGGTGATCCCGCGCAGCGAGTGGCCACCCGACGTACCCCTCCCGGCCGAGCAGGCGCGCGCGCTGTGCCTGCGGGCCGTCGACGTGCTCGTCGAGCTGCACAGCGTGGATGCCGACGCCGCCGGCCTCACCGACCTCGGCAAGGGCACCGGCTACGTGCGCCGGCAGGTCGAGGGCTGGTCCGTGCGCTACCGCAACGCACGCACCGACGACGTCCCCGACTACGAGGACGTGATGGCCTGGCTGGCCGAGCACCAGCCCGAGGACGTCGCGACCTGCGTGATCCACAACGACTACAAGCTCGACAACCTCGTGCTGTCCCGCGACGACGTGACCCGGGTGGTCGGCGTGCTCGACTGGGAGATGGCCACCCTGGGCGACCCGCTCATGGACCTGGCCGGCTCGATGGCCTACTGGGTCGAGGCGGGCGACGACGACGGCTGGCAGATGATGCGGCGGGTGCCCACGCACCTGCCCGGGATGCTGACCCGCGACGAGTTCGTGGCGCGCTACTGCGAGCGGATGGGGCTCTCGGTCACGCCCGAGCAGTGGCGCTTCTACGAGGTCTTCGGGCTCTTCCGGCTGGCCGTGATCGCCCAGCAGATCTACTACCGCTTCGTCGCCGGGCAGACCACCAACGAGGTCTACGGCCTCTTCGGCGAGGCCGTGCGCATGGTCGGCACCCGGGTCGACGGGCTGATCGCGCAGTGATCGTCGAGGAGAGCGCGCAGTGAGCCAGGTCCTTCTGGTCCGGCACGGCCAGGCGTCCTGGGGGGCCGAGGACTACGACGTGCTGTCCGGGCGCGGGGTCGAGCAGTCGGCCGTCCTCGGAGCCGCCCTCGCCGCACGCGGCCTCGAGCCCACCGTCCTGGTCGCGGGCGCGATGCGTCGCCACCACCAGACCGCGAGCGCGGCCGTCGAGGCGGCCGGCTGGGACGTCGAGGTGACCACCGACGAGGGGTGGAACGAGTTCGACCACCTCCAGGTCCTCTCCCGCCACCCGGCTCCCGAGGGCGTCGACGTGATGTCGAGCCCGAGCGTCTTCCAGCACTGGTTCGCCGAGGCCACCACCCGCTGGACCGGGGGTGCGTACGACGACGACTACACCGAGCCGTTCGCCTCCTTCACCGCCCGGGTCGAGGGCGCCCTGGCGCGCGCCGCGGCCTCCGTCGCCGGTGGCGGCACCGCCGTCGTCTTCACCAGCGGCGGGCCGATGGGCTGGGCGGCCGCCTCGGCGCTGGGCGGCGACGCCGCCCTGTGGCTGCGCCTCAACGCGGTCACCGTCAACACCGGCGTCACCAAGCTGGTCAACGGCAGCCGCGGCCTCACGCTGCTCACCGTCAACGAGCACTCGCACCTGCCCCCCGACGCCGTCACCTACCGATAGGACCCCCATGTCGACCATCCTCATCACCGGCGCCTCGTCGGGCCTCGGCGCCGAGATGGCCCGCCAGTTCGCAGCCCTGGGGCACGACCTGGCGCTGTGCGCGCGGCGTACGGACCGCCTCGAGACGCTGCGCGAGGAGATCGCCGCCGCCCACCCCGGCGTACGCGTGGAGGTCCTCGCCCTCGACGTCACCGACCACGACGCCGTCTTCCGGGTGTTCGGCGAGTTCCGCGACGCCTTCGGCACCCTGGACCGGGTGGTCGTCAACGCCGGCCTCGGCAAGGGCCAGCCCCTGGGCACCGGCCGCTTCGACGCCAACCGGGAGACCGCGACGACCAACGTCCTCGGGGCCCTCGCGCAGACCGAGGCGGCCGCCGAGATCTTCCGCGCCCAGGACTCCGGCCACCTCGTGATGATCTCGTCCATCTCGGCCATGCGCGGGATGCCGGGCAACATCACGACGTACGCCGCGTCCAAGGCCGCCGTCGCCCACCTCGCGGAGGGCTTCCGGGCCGACGTGATGGGCACCCCCATCAAGGTGACCGTGCTCTACCCCGGCTTCATCGTCTCGGAGATGTCGGCCACCTCGAAGGCCACGCCCATGGTCGCCTCGACCGAGCGCGGCGTGCGCTCGATGGTCGCGGCCATCGAGAAGGAGAAGGCGTCCGCCCGCGTGCCCGGCTGGCCGTGGGAGCCGGTGGGCTTCGCGCTCAAGCACCTGCCGCTCCCCCTCGCCCGTCGCCTCATGGGCTGAGCGGACTGCCGCCACCCCCGCCGGGTAGTTGGGGACGACGCTCAGCCCCGCGCCGCGACCCGACCCGACGACGTCAGCCGCCACTCGCCGTCCTCGCGCTCGACGAGCCCCATCCGCTCGAACTCCACCAGCCAGCCCTCCATCGGCCACCGGCCCCAGCGCCGGCGGAACAGGGCGCCGTTGTGGAGGATGTCGGCGAGGTGCTGCACCGGCGGGGAGGACGTCTCGTGGTGCTGGTGGTAGGCGCGCGCACCCCCGAGCCACCCCATCGTGAGGCCCGCCGAGGTGGCGGTGGCGGCGAAGTCGGTGTCCTCGGCGCCGTAGCCGACGTAGCTCTCGCAGAAGCCGCCGGCACGTCGCCAGCCCTCGACGTGCACCGCGAAGGACAGCGACCAGAAGAGGTCGGGGTCGCCGCCGAGCACGCGCTCGCCGGGGGCCGGGGCGGGCCGCGAGGGGTGCGGGTCGTCGAGGGCGTCGAGCCCGTCGAGGGGGTACCCGCGCCTCCCCGCCGGAGGCAGGTAGGTGACCGGCCCCGACCAGAGCACGTCGGGGCGGTCGCGGGCGGCGTCGGCGTACTCCTGCACGAGCGCGGGACCGGCCAGGCAGTCGACGTCGAGGAAGACGAGCACGTCCGCCCCGTGCGCCACGGCCCGGGCGGCGGCCGCGTTGCGGGCGGCGGCCAGCGGCAGCAGGCCTCCCCGCACGGGCAGCTCGACGACGTCGGGCGTGGGCGGGGCGGCCGGGTGCCACGCCACCACCGATCGATCCCCCATGGCGGCCACGACGTAGTGCTCGGGTGCCTGACCCCGGGCCAGGCTGGCGTGCTGGGCGCGCAGGTGGGCCGACCGGCCGTGGACGATGGTCACGACCGCGACGCTCACGGGACCACCTCCGCGCCGGAGCCGGCCGCCACGGCGTGCACGACCCCGACGAAGCGGTGCACCGCCCGCCCGTCGCACCACGTCGCCCACTGCTCGCCGTCGAGCGCCGCCGCGCGCTCCAGGCGCGCTCCCCAGGACCCCTCGGGCCACTGGTCGTGCACCACCACGGGCCACCCGCCACGGGCCAGCACCCCGGCCGTGGTGCGCTGCTCGTCGTGCGGGCGGTCCTGCGGGACGACGACGGCCGGCCGCCGGGCGGCGGCGACCTCGGCGAGGGCGTTCTGGCCGGCGTGGGTGACGATGACGTCGGCGTCGCGCAGGGCCGCCGTCGGGTCGTCCACCCAGGTGCCCGAGGGTCCCCCGAGCACCTGCCACTCCCAGCCCGGGGCAGAGGCCCGGGCCAGCTCCAGCGCGTCGGGGGTGGGGCCTCCCCCGCCCGATCCGTTGAGCACGACCACGCGTCGTACGCCGTCCTCGTGGCGGCGGCCCGCGAGCTCGTCGGGGCCGAAGCGGGACAGCGCCCCGAGGCACCGCAGTCGGGCGGCGTCCGCGGGGGCCAGGCCGCGGACCATCCCGCGGGCCGACTCGGGCCAGAAGGACACCAGCTCGCTGGAGAGCCCGAGGCCGGCGCGGTGGGGAGCGTCGCCACGATCGCCCGGCAGCACGACCGACACCACGGGCACGCCGTGCAGGCGGGCGAGCATCGCCACCTCCACCGACACGTCCGAGACGAGCACCGACGGGCGGTGCTCGGCGATCCAGGCCGAGACGGCGGCCATCCGGCACCGCAGCCCCTCGTCGTCGAGGGGCGCCCAGTGCAGCTGGCCCCGCGCGGAGACCTCCCGGGGACCGGGGTCGGTGTCGTCGCGCGCGAGCTGGACCCACTCTCCGGTCCACGCCGCGGGACGCGGCAGCGACGACAGCCCGACGACGGGCATCCGGCACGCGTCGGCGAGCACGAGCGCGCGGTGCAGGTGACCGTGGCCGTGGTGGTGGACGTAGTAGCCGATCACGCGGCCTCCCGCGGGCTCTCGAGCGCCTGGCGGTAGACCTGTTCGTAGGAGTCGACCATCCGCTCCAGCGAGCAGTGCTCCACGGCCGTGCGGCGCACGACGTCCCGGTCCATCCCGGCGGCGGTCACCATGGCGCGGGCGAGCGCGGCGGGATCGTGCGGGTCGGCCAGCACGCCACCGCCCCCGAGGACGACCTCGCGCATCGCTCCCCGGTCGAGGGCCGCGACGGGCGTCCCGCAGGCCATCGCCTCGGCGGCCACCAGTCCGTAGGGCTCCTCCCAGTCGGGGGTCACGACGGCCACCCGGGCGCTCCCCACGAGCGCGCAGAGCGCCCGCTGGTCGAGGTGACCGACGTGGCGCACGTCGTCGCCCAGCCGGGGACGGACCTCGCGTGCGACGTACTCCTCGTCCAGCAGCGGCCCCGCGAGCAGCAGGGGCATCCCCGCGCGACGGGCCGCGTCGATGGCCAGGTGCGGTGCCTTCTCGGGGACGAGGCGGCCGCTCCAGACCGCGGGCCCGCCGCCGGGTCCGGCCACCCACCGGTCGGTGTCGACGCCGTTGAGGATCGCCTGACTCACGACCGTCCCGCGCCAAGCCTCGGCCGTGCACCGGCTGACGGCGACGAAGACTGCGCGGGGCGACACGTGGGCCATCGCGGACCGCAGCCACGGCGTCGGCGGGGTGTGCAGGGAGGTCACCATGGGGATGCGCAGGACGTCGGCCATGGCCACCGGGAGGTGGTGGATGCTGTTGTTGTGGATCACGTCGAAGCGTTCGTGGCCCCGGCGCATCAGCTCGAGCATCAGGCCCTGGTAGGCGTGGTGCTCCTGCATCCACCAGTGCGGCGGGTACGACGTGTCCGAGCGCTCCCCCGTGCCGGGCTCGAGCTGCTCCACCGCGAGCTCCTCGACCCCCAGGGTGGGGTCCGAGCCGGGCGCCGCGAAGAGGGTCACCTCGTGGCCCCGCTCCGAGAGCCGCCGCGCCAGCGCGTGGGTGTGCGCCTCCAGCCCGCCGGCGAAGGGCTCCCGGATGGGGAACCGGCTGGAGCCGATGATGCAGATCCGCATCGGCCTCATCGAAGCAGCCGCCGGTAGAGCTCGAGGTGGGACGCGGCGACGTCCTCGCGCTGGCGGCGCCGGGCGTCCAGGTCGGCAGGCGGCGGTGGGTCGGTGCGGGCCGTGAGCAGCGCCTCGCGCAGCGAGCCGGCGTCGTACCGGTGCTCGTCCATGCGGTAGGTCAGGACCGGCCCCTGGTCGGCGTAGAAGCCGCAGTCGGGCGCGACGACGGTGGTCCCCAGGTCGCGGCAGGCCTCCAGCCATCCCGAGTGCGTGCCGAAGCGGTAGGGCAGCACCGAGACGTCGAGCCCGGCCAGGTAGTCCCACAGGTCGTCGTCGGACAGGTAGTCGTGGACGTGCAGGTCCAGGTCGCCGCGCTGCTGCGCGCCCCGGAGGTACGCCGCCAGCTCGGCGTCGCGGCGCGTCCCGCCCTCGTCGAGGACGTCACGGTGGCCGTTGACCAGCAGCCGGGCGTCCGGCAGCGCGCGGACCTGCTCGACCAGGGCGGGCAGGATCGCGAGCGGGTCCATGCTGGCGCGCAGGCTCTTGACGTGCAGCCCCACGGTCCATGGCCCGCCGGCGGGCCGGTCCCGCAGGGTGCGCGCCGTGTCCAGGTCCACCACGTGGGGGTGGGGCAGGACGAGCGCCTCGACTCCCCACCGGCGGGCGATCTGCTCGGCGGCGCCGGAGGTCAGGGTGATGACCGCGTCGGCGGCCGGCACCAGGACGTCGAGCTGGGCGTCGTGCTCGCGCCGGTCGGCGTGGTGGGGGTTGCGCAGGTCGTGCACGGTGACCACGAGCGGGATCCCGCGGCGGCGCAGCACCGCGACCAGCTCGCGGAGCCCGTCGGGGGTGCAGGTGTCGAAGCCGAACTGGACGTGGAAGACGTCGATGTCCGCGGTCGCCGCCCACTCCGGGCGCAGCATCACCGGGGGCCACCAGCGCTGCTCGGCGGAGCGTCGCGGGTCGTCGGGGTCCGGGTCGCGCAGCCGCTCGACGGCGTCCACTCCGTCGGCCGGCGACAGGTGCCGGACGTAGACATGACCGGAGGGCACGCTCGCGACCCGCAGCCGTTCGCTGCCGGACCGGGCGTCCCTCCCCAGGGCCTCCCTCGTGATGCTCACGTCAGGGGACGTACCCCCTGCGGCGCACCCATGCGCCGGCACCACCCCTAGGGACAGCGCCGACGCGGGCGACCGGTCAGCGGTCGCGGCCCTCCAGCGCCTCGGTCAGCAGGCCGACGAGCGCCTCGAGCTGGACGTCGACGGACGAGGCGACCTCGTCGGCCCCGTCGAGGGCGCGGGCGGCCAGCCCGGCCTTGCTGTCGATGAGCTCGGCGATCTTGGAGTCGATCGTCTGCGCGGCGATGATGCGCCACGCCGTGACCGGCTCGGACTGGCCGATGCGGTGGATGCGGTCGATGGCCTGCGTCTGCTCGGCGTCGGTCCACGAGAGCTCCGCGAGCACCATGTTGGAGGCGACCTGCAGGTTGAGCCCGACACCGGCCGCGGTGAGCGAGCAGACGATGATCGAGGTCTCGGGGTCGTTGGTGAACGACTCGATGGCCGCGGCCCGGGCCTTCGCGCTCTGGTCGCCGCGGATGGACACGTAGCTGATCCCGCGCCGGGCGAAGCTCTCCTCGGCCTCGTCCATCACGTCCACGTGCTTGGCGAAGAAGACGACCTTGCCGACGCTGCGGGCCAGCTGGGCGGTGTAGTCGGCGGCGAGACCGGCCTTGGCCCGGCCGATGCGGCGCATCATGGAGAAGACGTTCTCGCCATCCTTGGCGGCCTCCATGTCCTCGCGCTCCCACTTGGCGACGCGGCGTACGAGGTCGAGGTCGATGCCGTCGACGACCGCGCCGGACGTGCGCGCCTCCAGCGCGGCGTCGTACCGGGAGACGAGGCGGCGGGCGAGCTCGCGCTCGGCCTCGCGGATCGAGCGGCCCTCGGCGCCCTCGAGCTCGACCGGGAGGTCGGCCACCCGGCGGGCCGGGATGTCGGCGGCCACGTCGATCTTCTTGCGGCGCACGATGCCCATGTCGATGACCGAGCGGCGGGCGTTGGGGTAGAAGCCGGGCTCGCCCGGCATCAGGCCGGTGTCCTCGAGCTTGTTCATCAGCTCGGCCAGCGGCTTCTGGTCGTCGATCCAGCCCAGGAACTGCCAGATCGCGCGGAAGTCCTCGATGTCGTTGATCAACGGGGTGCCGGTGAGGGCCATCAGCAGCGGTCGCGCGACGCGGGCGCGCAGGCGCTGGGAGAGCTCGAGCACGTGCTGGCTGCGCTGGGAGGACTTGTTCTTGATGAAGTGCGCCTCGTCGACCACCATCCCGCGGAAGCCGTGGTCGCCGAGCCAGCCGACGTGCCGGTCGAGCACCTCGTAGTTGACCACCACGATGTCGGCGAACCCGTCGACGTCCTCGCCGTCGCCGTGGATCACGGTGACGGTGCGGTGCGGGGTCCACAGGCTGACCTCGTGGGCCCAGTTGGCCTTGACGACGTTGGGCACCACGCACAGCAGCGGGTAGGCGTCGGCGGCCTGCGCGGCCATCAGGGCCTGCGCGGTCTTGCCGAGGCCGGGCTCGTCGGCGAGCAGGAAGGTGCGGTGGCCCTGCGCGGCCGCGGCGACCAGCTGCTTCTGGTGGGGCATCAGGGCGACGCCCGGGACCCGGGCCGCGTCGGGCTCCGGGAGCCGCATGCAGGCGGACGCGCCGCCGCCGACGTACTCGAAGGACTTGAAGAGCGGCTCGAGCAGCTCCCAGTTGGCCAGCCGGCGCGCCTGGAACCGGTTGAGCTCGGCCGCGGAGAAGTCGGGCACGAGGAACGGGTTGGCCAGCTGGCGGGCGATGACCGACTGGGGCACGACGCGACGCGGCGACGAGGTCGCTGCGGTGTCCGGCTTGGGGGGCTCGACCTCCTCGGGTGCGTCGATGCCGGCCTGCTTGAGCATCTGCCGGCGCAGCGCGCGGGCGCCGTCGGAGATCTCGGCGTCCTCGGCGAGCAGCTGCAGCAGCGAGGTGTCGCGGGCGGCGGTCTTGGCCAGGATCGTGGCGATGCCGTCGAGGCGCTTGAGCTGCTCGCCCCGGCGTCCCTCGGCGATCTCGGTGTCGGCGTTGATCCGCGAGCGCTCCTCACGGACCAGCAGCGCGACCACCTGGAAGGTGGCCCGGCCGTGGGGCATCACCTTGCCGCGCTCGGCCGCCTGCTCGACCTCGCGCACGGCGCGGGCGAGCACCGGGATGATGCCCTCGTTGTCCAGCCGCTTGACCTTGGTGCCGCCACCCCGTTGCCGGGACTGGCGCTGTGCGGTCTGGCGTCGGCCTCGCTGAGCCACTCACGTCCTCCTCGGATGCCCGGCGCGCGTACGCCGGACCCGTCATCGCACGCTCTCTGCCGGTGCGACGCTGCCTCCCCCGGGGCGGTGCGATGGTGACAGAACGTCACGCGTCGCACGCGAATGCGGGGGCTCTACCACCCGGATCTGGCTCGACCGAGCGGCGGAGTGCCTCCCATGCTACCTCCGCCCCCGGCGATTGCCCGCACCGGCGAGCCACGACGCCGGTGGTAAAGAATCGCCGTGACCGGTCCAGTCATGCGCCCGGGGTGCTGGTGCGCGCGCGGGACGGCCGTGATCCTTGCCGGATGAAGGTCCACCACCTCAACTGCGGCACCCTGCGCCCACGCCTCACGCCCGAGCTGGTCTGCCACGTCCTGCTCGTCGAGACCCCCACGGGGCTGGTCCTCGTCGACTCGGGCTTCGGCCTCGAGGACGTCCGCGACCCGGCGGGCCGGCTGGGACCGTCCCGGCGCCTGGTCCGGCCGCTGCTCGACCCCGACGAGACCGCCGTGCGCCAGGTGGAGGGGCTGGGCTTCTCACCGCGGGACGTGACCGCGATCGTGCTCACCCACTTCGACGCCGACCACGTGGGTGGGCTGGCCGACTTCCCGGGCGCCGCCGTGCACCTGACCTCCAACGAGCTCGGCGCCGCGCTCGCGCCCCGGACGCGGCTCGAGCGCAACCGCTACCGGGCGGCACAGCGGGCCCACGCCCCGACGCTCATCGAGCACTCCCCCGCCGCCGGGGACGCCTGGTGGGGCTTCACCGCGCTCGAGCTGGAGGGCATCGCCCCGGGCATCGTGCTGATCGCGCTGCCGGGCCACACCCGCGGGCACGCGGCGGTCGCGGTCGACGCCGGGGACCACTGGGTGCTCCACGCGGGGGACGCGTTCTACCACCGCGGCCAGGTCGACGGCTCAGGTTCCGCGCCGGCCACGCTGCGGACCATGGAGCGCTCGGTGGCCCACGACCGGGCGATGGTGCGGGCCAACCACGAGCGGCTCGCCGAGCTGTACGGCGGGCGCGAGCCGGGGGTCCTGCTCGTCAACTCCCACGACCCGGCCCTGCTCGAGCAGGCCCAGCTGGCGGGCGGCGGACGACACGCGCGGCGTACCTGACCCGCCGGCTGCATGTAACGCTCCGTCACTGCGACTCCAACCCCCATCGGTGGGGGGTGAAGCAGGTGTAACGGCGCGTTACATGCGGCGGGGCCCTGGCCGTCACCCCTGGCCGGGCGGCAGCGGCAGGCCGAAGGCCTGCGCCATGTCCGGTGCCGTGGCCGCCTGCCGCAGGGCCGGGACCCCCAGCACCTGGTCGTAGAGCCGCGTGAGGCTGTAGTGGGTGAGGGGGGTGCTCACCACGTGTCCCTCCTGGCTGGGGTGCACCACGATCGTCAGCACGAGGTTGTCCTGGCGGTGGTCGTCCTCGTCGGCCGTGATCACGATCGCCAGACGTCCCGCGGCGAAGTCCGGGCCGTCCATCGCCGCCCGCACGTGGTCGGCGATCCAGGCGTCGGCGCCGGCCAGGTCGCACCCCTCGTCGTGGGCGTCGTGGCACAGGTCGGGCACCACGAGTCCGGCGTCGGGCAGGTCGCCCGAGGCCGCGTCCGCGGCGAAGTCGTCGAGGGGTACGTCGAGGCGCTCGCAGAGGTCGCGCTCGTCGACGAAGTAGGCCCAGGGGTTGTGCCTCACCGCGTAGCGCTCGCCGTCCGTCCCGAGGGCGCACGGGCCGGGCATCCCCTCGGCGTACACCTTCGCGGTCCTGCCCGCCCCCATGGCCTGGCCGAAGACCGAGGCCCCGTGGATGACGTGCGCGGTCGGCGGGTCGTCGTCGGCCACCCCGAACGTGTCCCCGCCCGCCATGGCGAGGTAGTTGGGCAGCGACGGGTGCGTCAGTGCGCGGTAGTCCGTCGCGTAGCCGTAGCGCTCGGCCAGGCCGAAGGCCTCGGGCATCTGGCTGCGCATCTCGTCCTGCGAGTGGTTCTCCACCACGAGGACGAGCAACTTGGTCACCGGGCCGCGGGGGTCGGCGCTCGGCGTCGCGGGTGCCCCGGCGGCCGGGACCGGCTCCTGCGCGGCCCGCTGGCAGCCGCCCAGCACGAGGGTGGCGAGCAGGGCGCAGGCCAGGAGGCGTCGGGACACCACATCAGCTCCTCGACCGGACGGTGGGGCACTGCCCATGGTGACGCGTCACCCCGCGATCGTGGGCGTCGCGGGGTGACGCGGTCAGGTTCCTGTCAGGTGGCTGGCAGGTGGCCAGCAGGTCGACCGGCCGCGGGCGGCCTCAGGCCTCCGGGGCGACCCGCACCAGCAGCTTGCCCACGTTGCGCCCGACGAGCAGGCCGCGGAACGCCTCCGGCGCGGCCTCGAGGCCCTCGACGACGTCCTCGCGGTAGCGCACCGAGCCGTCGGCGACCCACCCGGTCATCTCGCGCAGGAAGTCCTCGTGGTGCTCAGCCACGAACTCGTCCTGGATGAAGCCGCGGACAGTGAGGCTGAGCGCCAGCACCCTGCCCATGAAGGCCGGCAGCTGGTCGGGTCCCTCGGGCGCGGCCGTCGCGTTGTAGCCCGCCACCAGGCCGCACACCGGGATCCGGGCGAAGCGGTTGAGGCGCCGGGTGACCGCCGCGGCGACGTCGCCGCCGACGTTCTCGAAGTAGACGTCGATGCCGTCCGGGGTCGCGGCCGCGAGGTCGTCGGCGAAGGTCGGGGACCGGTGGTCCACGGCGGCGTCGAAGCCGTAGTCCTCGACGAGGATGCGGCACTTCTCCGCACCGCCCGCGATGCCGACCGCACGGGCGCCCTTGACCTTGGCGATCTGGCCCACGGCCGAGCCGACCGGGCCGGCGGCCGCGGCGGTGACCACCGTCTCGCCGGGCTGCGGACGGCCCAGCACGAGCAGGCCGGCGTACGCCGTGAAGCCGGGCATGCCGAGCACGCCCAGCGCCGTGCTGACCGGCGCGGCCGCGGGGTCGAGGCGACGGGTCTGGCGCGCGTCGACCACGGCGTGGGTCTGCCAGCCGGCGAAGGCGAGCACGACGTCGCCGACCTGCCGGGACTCTGCCCGCGACTCGACGACCTCGCACACGGTGCCGCCGAGCATCACGTCGCCGATCTCGAGCGGGGCGGCGTACGACTTGGCGGCGCTCATCCGGCCGCGCATGTAGGGGTCGAGGGAGAGGTAGAGGGTGCGGAGCAGCACCTGGCCCTCGGCGAGCTCGGGGAGCTCCTCGGTGGTGACCTCGAAGTCGCTGTCGGCCGGCTCCCCGACCGGTCGGGCGGCGAGGCGGATCTGGGTCGATGTCGTCATGGTCCCCATTCAAGCCCCGGGGTGGACGTGCCACGATCGGGGGGTCCGGTTGCCGACCCAGGAGGAACCATGGCCCCCAAGATCGCCACCAACACCCGCGTCGAGCGCGACGAGCTGCTGGACTTCGTGCGTCCGCGGCACCGGATGGTCCTCATCACCCGACGTGGCGACGGCAGCCCCCAGGCCTCCCCGGTCACCGGCGGCGTCGACGACTCGGGCCGCATCGTCATCTCCAGCTACCCCCAGCGCGCGAAGACGCGCAACGCCCGCAGTCGTCCCGAGGTGAGCGTCGTGGTCGTCTCCGACGAGTGGGACGACCCCTGGGTGCAGGTGGACGGCACCGCGGAGGTCATCGACGCGGTCGACGACGTCGAGCCCTTCGTCGAGTACTTCCGCAACATCGCCGGCGAGCACTCCGACTGGGACGAGTACCGCCAGGCCATGCGCGACCAGGGCAAGTCCCTCATCCGGATCACCCCCGCGTCCTGGGGCCCGGTCGCCACGGGCGGCTTCCCGCCCGGGTCCGCACGCGGCTGAGGCGGTCGACGCCTCAGGTCACCGGCTTCCCCTGGATGGCGGTGATGGCGATCGTGTAGACGATGTCCTCGACGAGCGCGCCGCGCGACAGGTCGTTGACCGGCTTGGCCAGCCCCTGGAGCATCGGTCCGATCGAGATCACGTCGGCGCTGCGCTGCACGGCCTTGTACGTCGTGTTGCCGGTGTTGAGGTCGGGGAAGACGAAGACGTTGGCCCGGCCCGCCACCGGGCTGTCCGGGGCCTTGCTGCGTGCCACCGAGGCGATGGCGGCGGCGTCGTACTGCAGGGGGCCGTCGACGAGGAGGTCGGGCTCGCGCTCGCGGACCAGGCGCGTCGCCTCGGTCACCTTGGCGACGTCCGCGCCCGACCCGGACGTGCCGGTGCTGAAGCTGATCATCGCGACGCGCGGCTCGATGCCGAACCGGCGGGCGGAGGCCGCGCTCTGCACCGCGATGTCGGCGAGCTGCTGGGCGTCCGGGTCGGGGTTGACCGCGCAGTCGCCGTAGATGACCACCTCGTCGGGCAGGCACATGAAGAACACCGACGAGACCAGGCGCGCGCCGGGTGCCGGACCGAGGAGCTGCAGGGCGGGACGCAGGGTGGCGGCGGTGGTGTGCACCGCGCCGGCGACCATGCCGTCCACCTCGTCGAGCCGCAGCATCATGGTGCCGAGGGTGATCGGGTCGTCGAGCTGGTTGCGGGCGATGTCGCGGGTCATGCCCTTGTGGCGCCGGGCGTCGACGAGCGCGTCGACGTACCGGTCGGCGACCAGCGCGGGGTCGATCACCTCGATGCCCGCGGGCAGGGTGAGGCCCTGGGCCTCGGCCTGGACGGCGACCTCGTCCGGGGCGCCGAGCAGCACGCACCGCGCGATGCCCATGTGGTGGGCGGTCACCGCGGCCCGGATCGTGCGCGGCTCGGTGCCCTCGGGAAGCACGATCCGCCGGTCGGCCTCGCGGGCCTGGGTGGCGAGGCGGCGCCGGAAGGCCGGCGGGCTCAGCCGCGGCACGTGGTCGGGGGTGGGCAGGGTGTCCAGCCAGCCGGGGTCGAGCGCGTCGGCGACCGCGGCCATCACCAGGCCGGCCCGCTCCCCGTCGTCGATCGGCACCTCGCGGTCCATGTCGTGCACGGTGGTGGCCGTCTCGTAGCTGTTGCGCTCGGTCAGCAGGACGGGCAGCCCGGTGGCGGCCGCGCCGCGGCACAGCTCCCACACACGCGGGTCCGGCTCCACGCCCAGGGTGAGGAGGAGCCCGGCGAAGCGCGTGCCGTTCATCGCGGCCAGGCAGGCGGACAGGATGATCTCGTCCCGGTCCCCCGGCACGATCAGCAGCAGGCCCTCCCGCAGCAGGGGCAGGATGCCCGGCACCGCCTGCGCGCCGACGATGACGTCCTTGACGCGGCGGTCCAGCTCGCCCTCGTTGAGCACCCGGACGTCGAGCCCGTGGACCGCGTCGGAGACCCGCGGCCAGCCCAGCTCGGGCCGGTAGGGCACCGCCCCGACCAGCGCGAGGTCGCGCCGGGCCAGCAGCACCCGGATCTCGGCGAGGCGGTCCGGCGTCAGGTCGGGGACGCGGTTGACCACCGCGCCGACGATCCGGCGGCGCTCCCCGCCCTGGTAGGTCCGAGCCGTGATCTCCATCGTCTCGGCGAGGTGCTCGAGGTCGTCGGGCTGCTCGGGCGCACCCACCAGGAGCACGTCGGCGTCGAGCGCCTTGGCCAGCGCGACGTTCGTGCGCCCGGCGTAGACCAGGCCCGAGCCGGGGACCAGCCCCTCGACGACCACGACGTCGTGCTCGGCGACGAGCGGCTCCGCCGCTGCGACCACGTCCTCCAGCAGCGCGTCGAGCTCGTTGCGCGACAGGGCCTGCTCCACACGGGTGGCCGAGATCGGCTCGGGAGGTCGCAGGGTGGAGGTGAGCCGGACCAGGGCGGTGGAGCGGTCCTGGTCGGCACCGCGCGCCCGCGGCTGGGCCAGCGGCTTGTAGAAGCCCACCGAGACCCCCTGCCGCTCCAGGGCGTGCACCAGCCCGAGGCAGGTGGCGGTCAGCCCCACGCCGTGGCTGGTGGGGGCGACGAGCAGCGTGCGGGTCATCGGACGGGCTCCCCGACGGCCTGCGCGGCCAGGTGTGCGGTGTCGCGGGCGATGAGGAGCTCCTCGTCGGTGGGTACGACGAGTGCCACCGGGTGGTCCTCCCGGCTCACCCGCCCGCTGGTCCCCCGTCCGTGCTCGGCGTTGGCGGACGGGTCCTCGTGCAGCCCCAGCACGCCGAGGTGCGACAGGATGCCGCGGCGCACCTCCGCGGAGTGCTCGCCGATGCCGCCCGTGAGGACGACGGCGTCGAGCCCGCCGAGCGCGACGGCGAGCGCCCCGACCGCCTTGGCCGCGCGGTAGCAGAACACGTCGACCGCCAGCCGGGCGTCCGGCGAGCCCTGCTCCGCGGCCTCGCACACGGTGCGCATGTCGTTGCTGATCCCGGACAGGGCCAGCAGCCCGCTGCGGGTGTTGAGCGCGTCGACCACGCCCTCCACGTCCAGGTCGAGGCGACGCGCGACGTAGCCGAGCAGACCCGGGTCGACGTCCCCGCTGCGGGTGCCCATGACGAGCCCCTCGAGCGGGGTCAGCCCCATGGTGGTGTCGATGGACTCCCCGCCCCGGACGGCGGCCGCGCTGCACCCGTTGCCCAGGTGCAGGACCACCAGCCGGAGGTCCTCGACGTCACGGCCCAGCACCTCGGCCGCGCGGGCGCTGACGAAGCGGTGGCTGGTGCCGTGGAAGCCGTAGCGCCGCACGTGGTGCTCGTCGTACCAGTCCCGCGGGACCGCGTAGCGGTAGGCGACCGGCGGCATCGTCTGGTGGAAGGCCGTGTCGAAGACCGCCACCTGGGCGAGACCGGGCAGCGCGTCCCGCGCGGTCTCGATGCCGAGCAGGTTGGCGGGCATGTGGAGCGGGGCGAGGTCGACGAGCGAGTGGAGGTCGGCGAGGATCGCGTCGTCCACGGCGACCGAGGCGCTGAAGCGGCTGCCGCCGTGCACCACCCGGTGCCCCACCCCCACCAGCGAGTCACGTTCCCCGTCGTCGAGCGAGGCCATGAGGTGGGTCAGGGCGCCGCGCGACGACGGGTCCTCGGGGACGCTGGTGTCCTCGACGCCGTCACGACACAGGTGCACCGTCGCCCCGCTGGTCCCGACCCGCTCGGCGAGGCCGGTCACCCGGCGCTCGCCGGAGGCAGGGTCCACGAGCGCGAGCTTGACCGACGAGCTGCCGCAGTTGAGGACCAGCACCCACTCCGCGCCCATGCGGGGCTCCCCTCGTCTCGGTGGCCCGGGGCGCTGCCGCGCGACGGGCACCGCCAACGTACCGACACCGCGCGCCGATGGCGACGCGCAGCGCCCTGCCCCGCCGCCGGTGCGGAGGTCCGCCCCCCCGGGGACCTTGGGCCCTGACGGGAGCGGGACGCACGCGATGTGCTGGGGCGGAGAGGGTCTGGTGGTCGCGATGTCGGAGACGGGTACGGCGGGGCGTCGGCGCCTCGTGTGGGTGGCCGCCGGCGCGGCGGTCGCCACGGAGGCCGCCCTCGTGCACCTCGGGCGCACCTACGGCTCGACCCTGGCCGAGCGACGTGCGTGGCTGCCCGGCGACGAGGTCGTCCTCGACCCGTGCGTCCAGACCGACCACGCCATCACCATCGACGCTCCCCCGTCCGCCGTCTGGCCGTGGCTGCTGCAGATGGGCTGGGGCCGCGCCGGCTGGTACAGCGCTCGCTGGGTGGACGTGCTCCTGTTCCCGGCCAACGGACCGAGCGCGGACCGGATCGACCCCGCGCTCCAGGACGTGTCGGTCGGGACCTTCATCCCCGACGGGCCGCCCGGGACCGGCTGCGGGTTCACCGTGGAGGCGCTGGAGCCGGGGACCGCCCTGGTCCTCCGCTCCACCAGCCACCTGCCCCGGAACATGCGGGACCGGGCCAGGCTCGACTGGACGTGGGCGTTCGTGGTGCGCCCCAAGGACGGGGGACGGCGCACGCGGTTCCACTTCCGGTCGCGCTGGGTGACCAGTCCCTGGTGGATGACCCTCGGCGGACGGTTCCTGGTCGTCCCCGCCGACTTCGTCATGGCCCGCGACATGCTCCGCGGCGTGCGGACGCGGGCGGAGGGCCGGGGCTGACGACCCCTCAGGCCGTAGGCCGGGCGGCGGTGGCGCGACCGGCAAGGTCCCCGGCGCCCGCTCAGCGGGGGCGCGTGAGTCGCACGACCTCGGGAGGGAGCCCCCACTCGTCACGGCCGAGCCGGGAGACCGGCTGGAGGTGCTCCATCGCCGGGTGGCCGTCCACCAGTGCGTCCGTGCGCACGGTCGTGGCCACGACGTTGCCGAGCACCAGGGTGGAGTCCCCCAGCTCGACGGTCGAGTGCAGGGTGCACTCGAGCGAGGCGGGCGAGGCGACGACCCGGGGCGGCGCGACGAGCAGGCTCGGCTCGGTCTCGATGTCGAGGGCTCCCGCCTCGTCGACGTCGGGGTCGAAGCCGGCCGACGAGGCGTTGACGAGGTCCATCAGCGGGCGCGAGGCCACGTTGACCACGAACTCCCCCGTCGCCCGGACGTTGGCGAGGGTGTCCTTGTCGCCCACCGAGGTGAACTGCACGATCGGCGGGTTGGCGCACGAGACCGTGAAGAACGAGTGCGGTGCGAGGTTGCCGATGCCCTCGGCGGACAGGGTGGACACCCACGCGATCGGCCGCGGCACCACCAGGGCGGTCAGCAGTCGGTAGACGTTCACGTCCGGGTCGTCGGAGCGGAGGACGGTACGACGGGAGTCCATGTCCCCAGTGTCCCGACGGGTCGCGCGGGGGTCAGCGGCGGGCCCGCCGTACGGCCTTGTGGACCGCGTCGACCACCGGCAGGACCACGACCGCGACCGCGCAGGCCGCCCACCCCAGCGGAGAGGGCCACGAGCCACCGAGCTGCTCGGTGAGCCAGGGCACGGCCAGGAAGAGGACCAGGAGGACCAGCTCGACCGCGACCGCCGCCAGCACGAACGGGTTGCGGCGGGGGTCGACGAGCCACGCCGGTCGCGTCTCGCTGCGGCACACGAAGGCGTTGGCCACCTGCGCGACGGCGATCACGGCGAAGGCCGACCCGGACGCGGTGGCGAGCAGGACGTCCGGCGCGTCCTCGCCGTACGACCACCCGCCCCGCGTCAGGACCGCCAGGAAGGCGCCCATCGAGAGCAGTGCCTCGACGGGTCCCAGCACCAGCAGCGCGCGGCGGAGCAGGGGTCCGTCGACGACCTGCGTCGTACGACGGGGGCCGTCCATCGTCCGCTCGTTGGCGGGCTCGGCGCCCAGCGCGAGCGCGGGGAGCATGTCGGTGCCGATGTCGAGCGCCAGCACCTGGAGCACGCCGATGGCGAGCGGGATGTTGCTGCCGGTCAGCGCCCAGGCCACGAAGGGGACCAGCTCGGCGACGTTGTCGGTCAGGTGGAAGGTGAGGAAGCGGCGGATGTTGGCGAACGTCCCGCGGCCGAGCTGGATCGCCTGGGGGATGGTCGCGAAGCTGTCGTCCAGCAGCACCAGGTCGGCGGCGGCGCGCGCCACGTCGCTGCCCGAGCGACCCATCGCCACCCCGACGTCGGCCTCGCGCAGGGCGGCGGCGTCGTTGACTCCGTCGCCGGTCATCGCGACCACGTGGCCATGGGTGCGCAGGGCCCGGGCGATGCGCAGCTTGTCCGCCGGGCTGACCCGCGCCACGACGGCGCCCTCCGGACGGTCGAGCAGGTCGGCCACGTCGCGGTCGGCCGCGGGCAGGTCGGCGCCCTCGATCACGGTGCCGCCCGGGGCGAGCAGGCCCACCTCGGCGGCGATCGCCGCGGCCGTGGCCGCGCTGTCCCCCGTGATCATGGCGACGCGGACACCGGCCGTGCGGCACAGCGCGACCGCGTCGGCCACCTCGGCACGGGGCGGGTCCTCGATGCCGACCAGGGCGAGCAGCTCGAGCCCGCCGGTGCACGCCGCCGCCAACGACTCCTCGCTCGACCCGGGGTCGGCGTGCGCGCGGGCCACGGCCACGACCCGACGTCCCCGTGCGGACAGGTCGGCCAGCACCGTCCACTCGTGCCGGTCGGGCGTGGTGCCCTCGCCGCGGCGCAGCAGCACCTCGGGGGCTCCCATCACGTACGCCGTCCCGTCGACCACGGCCGCGCTCGACATCGCGACGGAGGTGAACGGGAGCCGCACGGACGGGGCGACCCGGTCCTCGGGGGCACTGCCGAGGGCGCGTCCGAACGCGTCCAGCGCGGCGTCCATGGGATCGCCGTCGGCGACCCACTCCTCGTCGCGCAGCACGGCCCCGCCGGTCACGCACGCGAGGAAGCCCGTCGCCGCCTCACGCAGCAGCGCGTGCACCGCCGGGGTCGCGGTGACCCTCCGGTCCGGCCGGTAGCCGGTGCCGCTGACGATGAAGAGGCCGGCCGGGGTCCACCCCTCCACCACCGCCATCTCGTTGCGGGTCAGGGTGCCGGTCTTGTCGGTGCAGATGAAGGTCGTCGCGCCGAGCGTCTCGACCGCGTCGAGGCGCCGGACGAGCGCGTCCTGCGCCGCCATCCGCTGGGCACCGCGGGCCAGCGACAGCGTCACGGTCGGCAGCAGCCCCTCGGGCACCAGGGCGACCATGACCCCCACGCCGAGGAGCAGGGCAGCACCCACCCCGGTGCCCAGGGACACCGACACCCCCGCCAGCAGCAGTCCCACGGTCACGGCGATGCCGGCGACCACGAGCACGAGCCGGTGCAGCTGGACGGCGAGCGGGCTCGTCGGGCGCTCGGCCTCGTTCGTGAGGGCGGCGATCCCGGCCAGGCGGGTGGCCGCGCCGATCGCGGTGACGGTGCCGGTCGCGTCCCCCTGCACGGCGAACGTCCCGGCGAAGACCGCCGACCCGGCCGCCCGCTCGAGCGGCACGCTCTCCCCCGTCATCATCGACTCGTCGACCGTGAGCTCGTGGGCCTCCTCGACCTGCAGGTCGGCGGCGATGCGGTCACCGGCCTCGACGAGCACGAGGTCGCCGACCACGAGGTCCGCGACGGCGACGCTGCGCACCTGTCCGTCCCTGCGCACCCGGGCGGCCGCCGGCATCATCGCGGTGAGCTCCGCGGCGGCACGGTCGGCCTTGTGCTCCTGCAGGAAGGCGAAGACCCCGTTGAGCAGGACGATCACCGCGATGGCGACCGCGAGCGACGTCGTGCCGGAGAGCAGCGCCATGAGGGAGGCGATCCAGAGCATGCCGGCGAAGAAGTGGGTCAGCTGAGCGACCAGCAGCCTCCACGCCGGCGTACGCCGCGGCGGCGGCACCGTGTTGGGGCCGTCGCGGTCGCGCCGCAGCGCCGCTTCCCGGGAGGAGAGGCCTGTCACGACGAGGCCCTCGGAGCGGCCGGAGCGTGCTGCCTGCCCCATGTCGCCTCCCCGGCGCAGCGGTTCCGCCGTCCACCACCACGCAACCAGCCACCGGCAGGCACAGGCAGGGGCAGGTGCCCCCCGCACGGGTGACCTTGTGCCCTGACGGCCACGACGTGCCTGGCGCACGGTGGTGATGGAGAAGCCTGCACGCCCATCCACCCGGAGGCCGCTCATGAGCTCGACCACCTACCCCGTCCGCGTCGACGCCCACCTCGACGAGCACCTGAGCCGTTGGCTGTGGCTGGTCAAGTGGTTCCTCGCGATCCCGCACTTCCTGGTGCTCGCGCTGCTGTGGCTCGCCTTCGTGGTGCTCTCCGTGGTCGCGTTCTTCGCGATCCTGGTGACCGGTCGCTACCCCCGCTCGATCTTCGACTTCAACGTCGGGGTGCTGCGCTGGAGCTGGCGGGTGTCCTACTACACCTACGGCGGGCTGGGCACCGACCACTACCCGCCCTTCAGCCTCGACGAGCGTCCCGACTTCCCTGCCCACCTGGAGATCGCGTATCCCGAGCACCTGTCCCGTGGCCTCGTGCTCGTGAAGTGGTGGCTGCTGGCCATCCCGCACTACGTCGTGCTCGGACTCTTCCTCGGGGGTGGGGCGTACGCCGCCTCCGACGACGTCTCGCAGGGCTGGAACGGCGGCCTGATCGGGCTGCTCGTGCTCATCGCCGGCGTGCTGCTCCTGTTCACCGGGCGCTACCCGCGCAGCATCTTCGACCTGGTCCTGGGGCTCAACCGCTGGGTGCTGCGCGTGGCGGCGTACGCCGGGCTGATGACCGACGCCTACCCGCCGTTCCGCCTCGACATGGGCGGTGACGACCCGGGCACCGGCGTCCTGGCGCTCGACGCGCCACCCGCTCCCGCAGCACCGGCTCCCGCAGCCCCCTCGACCGGCACCGCCGTCACACTTCCCCCCGGCCACGTGCCGGCGGTGCCGCCCGCTCAGCAGCCCTTCGCCGGGCAGCCGCCCACCCAGGGTCCGCCGCCGACGGCTCGCCACGACATCGGGCCGCCGGCGCAGCGGTGGGGCGCCGGCCGGGTCCTCGCGGTGGTCCTGGGCTCCCTGATGGCGCTGACCGCCCTGGGCCTGCTGGCCGGTGGCGCGGCCCTGCGGATCGGCGACAGCGTGCTGCGCGACGACAACGGCTACCTGATGAGCGACTCGTCGACCTTCGAGTCCCCCGGGCTGGCGGTCACCTCGCGCACCATCCACCTCGACGACGGCTCGGTCGACCTCGACCTGGCCAGCCGCTGGCTGGGCACCGTCCGCGTGCTCGCCACCTCCCAGGGGACGTCCGACGTCTTCGTGGGCATCGCCCCGACCACCGCCGCCGACGACTGGTTCCGCGGCGTCGCGCACTCGACCGTCCTCGACGCGTCGGGCACCGGCGGCGACCCCGAGACGGCGTACGTCGACGGCCCGACCCCCGTCCGGCCTCCCGGCGACGAGAGCTTCTGGGTGGCCTCGGCGACGGGGCCCGGACCCCAGGCGCTGACCTGGGAGCCCGTGGACGGCGACTGGACGGTCGTCGTGATGAACGCCGACGGCACCGCCCCCGTCCGCTCGCGCGTCGCCGTCGGCGCCGAGGTGCCGGTCCTGGACGACGTGGCGGACGGGCTCCTCATCACCGGGGCGCTCCTGCTGCCCCTGTCCGGGCTGGTCCTGTGGCTCGCCGTGCGCCGCCGCGGTCCCGCGCCGCAGGCGTCGGCCTGAGGATCGTCCGGGCCCACTGGGTGCGGGCGCTGCTCGGGTTCGCGGCCGGACTGGTGGCCTTGGCGGTCGGCACCGGGATCGGCCCTCGCCATGTGGCCGTCGAGGGGCTGACGGTTCCCGGTGTGCTGGGACTCCTCGTGCTGGCCGCCGGCCTCGCGGTCGCGGTGTGGTCAGCCGTCCGGCTCCTCGCCCGCGCCGGTCGGCGGCGGTCGCTCCTGGTCGTGCCCCTGATGCTCGTGGCCACGTACCTGACGGTGTGGACCCTCGGCCAGGCCGTCGCCGGTTCCTACCCGCCCCGACCGGCCCTCGGCGCCCGCACCCCCTCGGACGTCGGGCTCCCCTTCCGCGTCGTGACCTTTCCCAGCAGCGACGGCGTGCGGCTGGCCGGCTGGTACGTCCCGTCGCTCAACGGCGCCGCCGTGGCCCTCCTGCACGGGGCAGGCTCGACCCGGTCCTCCGTGCTGGACCACGCGGCCGTGCTCGCGGCCCACGGGTACGGCGTCCTGCTGTACGACGCGCGGGGGCACGGCGAGAGCAACGGGCGAGGGATGGACTTCGGGTGGTACGGCGAGTCCGACGCCGCCGGGGCCGTGGACTTCCTCGTCGGGCAGGCGGACGTGTCACCCGACCGGGTCGGGCTCGTCGGGCTGTCCATGGGTGGCGAGGAGGCCATCGGAGCCGCAGGCGCCGACGATCGGGTCGCGGCCGTGGTGGCCGAGGGCGCGACCGCCAGGACGGACGACGACAAGGGCTACCTCGCGGCGTACGGCGTCCGCGGGCGCCTGCAGCAGGGCGTCGACCGGGTGACCTACGGGCTGGTCGACCTGCTGAGCGCCGCCCCGGAGCCGGACGCGCTGGGTCGCTCGGTCGCCGCCGCGCGGAGCAGGCCCGACCCCACGGAGTTCCTGTTCGTCACCGGCGGGGACATGCCGGACGAGGGGCTCGCCGCCGACCGTCTCGCCGGCTCGGCGGGCGACGTCTCGACCTGGACGGTGCCCGGCGCCGGGCACACCGAGGGCCTCTCGACCTCTCCCGAGGAGTGGGAGCGGCGGGTGGTGGGCTTCCTCGACCGCGCGCTCGCGTCCTGACGGTCGTGCAGCGCCACGCCCCTCCGGCCTCGCGCTAGGTTCGGACCATGGCGCAGAAGAAGAAGTGGGCCGACCTGAGCCCCACCCAGCAGAAGGTCATCATCGTCTCCGGCATCGTCGAGGTCGCCCTGACGGCCTACTGCCTGCGCGACCTGCGGCAGCGCCCCGCCGACGAGGTCCGCGGCCCCAAGGCGCTGTGGGCCCCCGCCCTGTCGGTGCAGCCGTTCGGACCGCTGGCCTACCTCGTGCTGGGACGTCGCCAGTCCTGAGGCAGGCCTGAGGCGTCGTACGCCGGGTCAGCGCCAGCCGAGCCCGGGGGCCACGTCGGTGAGCAGCGACTCCAGCAGGTGCGCGTTGTAGTCGACGCCGAGCTGGTTGGGGACGGTCAGCAGCAGCGTGTCGGCCGCGGCGACGGCCTCGTCCTCGGCCAGCTCCTCGACCAGCACGTCCGGCTCGGCGGCGTACGTCTTGCCGAAGACCGCGCGCAGGTTGGCCTCGATCTGGCCGAACTGGTCGGAGCTGCGGCCCTCGTGGCCGAAGTACATCCGGTCGAGGTCGGTCGTGATCGGCATGATGGACCGGCTCACCGAGACGCGCGGCTCCCCCGGGTGCCCGGCCTCGCGCCAGGCGTCGCGGAAGACCTCGATCTGCCTGCGCTGCTGGACGTGGAAGGGCTCGCCGGTCTCGTCCGCCTTGAGCGTCGAGCTCATCATGTGCATGCCCTTCTCCGCCGCCCATCGTGCGGTCGCGTCCGACGCCGCGCCCCACCAGATGCGGTCGCGGAGCCCGGGCGAGTGCGGCTCGGGCCGCAGCAGCCCGGGTGGGTTGGGGAACATCGGGCGCGGGTTGGGCTCGGCGAACCCCCGACCGCCCAGCACCTCGAGGAAGACCTCGGTGTGGCGACGCGCCATGTCTGCCTGGTCCTCGCCGTCCGCCGGCGCGTAGCCGAAGTAGCGCCAGCCCTCGATCACCTGCTCCGGTGATCCCCGGCTGATGCCCAGCTGCAGCCGCTCGCCGGAGATCAGGTCGGCGGAGCCGGCGTCCTCGGCCATGTAGAGGGGGTTCTCGTAGCGCATGTCGATGACCCCGGTGCCGATCTCGATCCGGCTGGTGCGGGCGCCGACGGCGGCCAGCAGCGGGAACGGCGACGCCAGCTGGTTCGCGAAGTGGTGCACGCGGTAGTAGGCGCCGTCGACCCCGAGCTCCTCGGCGGCGACGGCCAGCTCGATCGACTGCAGCAGGGTGTCGGAGGCGCTGCGGACCGCCGACTGGGGCGAGTCGGTCCAGTGGCCGAAGTTGAGGAACCCGATCGTCTTCATGACTGGTCCAACAATCAACCAGCGCCGGCATTCCCGGCCACGGTGGCGGTGCGGCCCGGGGCCGCGGAAGCGGAGGTCCGGGGCCGGGGCCGGTAGATTCGCTCGGTGCCCGACTCCCGCCCCCGCCGTACGTTTGCCGTCATCAGCCACCCCGACGCGGGCAAGTCCACCCTCACCGAGGCGCTGGCCCTGCACGCGCGGGTGATCACCGAGGCCGGAGCCGTGCACGGCAAGGGCGATCGCCGCGCCACGGTGTCCGACTGGATGGCGATGGAGAAGGCCCGCGGGATCTCGATCACCTCGGCCGCGCTGCAGTTCGTCTACCGCGACCACGTGATCAACCTGGTCGACACCCCCGGCCACAGCGACTTCTCCGAGGACACCTACCGGGTGCTGTCGGCGGTCGACTCGGCGGTGATGCTGGTCGACGCGGGCAAGGGGCTCGAGCCGCAGACCCTCAAGCTGTTCAAGGTCTGCGCGCTGCGCGGCATCCCGGTCATCACCGTGATCAACAAGTGGGACCGGCCGGGCCTCTCGGCGCTCGAGCTGATGGACCTGATCCAGGAGAAGATCAAGCTCCGCCCCACCCCCCTGACGTGGCCGGTCGGCGAGGCGGGCGACTTCCGCGGCGTCCTGGACCGTCGCACGGGCGAGTTCGTGAAGTACACCCGTACCGCCGGCGGCGCCACCCGGGCTCCCGAGAAGCGGCTGGCCCCGGACGCGGTCGAGGAGGTCGACGCCCTGGTCTGGAAGGACGCGGTCGAGGAGCACGAGCTGCTCACCCTCGACGACGCCGACCACGACCAGCAGCGCTTCCTGGCCGGCGAGACGACGCCGGTCATGTTCGCCTCCGCCCTGCAGAACTTCGGCGTCGCGCAGCTGCTGGACCTCCTGCTCGACCTGGCCCCCGAGCCCAGCGAGACCCCGGGTGTCGACGGGTCCGTGCGCCAGGTCTCCGACGACTTCAGCGCCTTCGTCTTCAAGGTCCAGTCCGGGATGAACGCCGCGCACCGCGACCGGCTCGCCTACGCCCGCGTCGTCTCCGGCACGTTCGAGCGCGGCATGGTGGTCACCCACGCGGGCACCGGCCGCCCGTTCGCGACGAAGTTCGCCCAGGCGGTCTTCGGCCGCGAGACGACCTCCGTCGAGAGCGCCGAGCCCGGCGACATCATCGGACTCGTCAACGCGCAGGCCCTGCGGGTCGGCGACACCGTGTACGTCGGCGACCCGATCGAGTACCCGCCGGTGCCGTCCTTCGCCCCCGAGCACTTCGTGACCGCCAGCGCCGGCGACGTCGGGCGCTACAAGCAGTTCCGCCGGGGTATCGAGCAGCTCGACCAGGAGGGCGTGGTGCAGGTGCTGCGCTCCGACCTGCGCGGTGACCAGAGCCCCGTCCTCGCGGCCGTCGGTCCCATGCAGTTCGAGGTCGTAGAGGACCGGATGACCAACGAGTTCAACGCGCCGATCCGCCTCTCGCGCCTCGACTACCAGGTCGCCCGACGCACCGACGCCGCCGGCGCCTCGGCACTGGCCGGGATCCGGGGCGTCGAGGTCCTCCAGCGCAGCGACGGCACCCACCTGGCCCTCTTCGTCGACCAGTGGCGCGCCAAGGTCACCGAGCGCGACCACCCCGACGTCATGCTCGAGGCCCTCCCCGCTGGCGGGAGCTGACCGGCAGCGGGGGCTCCCCCGCGGGAGCACAATGTCCGGCATGAGCACGATCCCTCCCGACCCGCTGACCGTGCCGGCGCCGGACCTCGACCTCGACTCGCTGCACGCGGCGCTCGAGCGGCACTGGGGCCTCGCCGGTGAGCTGACGGCCCTGCACGGCGAGCGGGACCGCAACTTCCGGCTCGACTCCGGTCCCGTGCGCCACCTGCTCAAGGTGCACAACCCGGCGGACCCCGAGTCGGTGCTCGACCTCCAGTGCTCGGCACTGCGCCACCTGCGGACCGCGGCTCCCGACCTGCCGGTGCCCGCCGTCGTACCGACCGGCGACGGACGATCCTGGATCCGGCTGACCGGCCGCGACGGCCGCACCTCCTACGCGTGGGTGCACACCTGGCTGGAGGGACGGCACCCCGAGCCCGACGAGCTCGACGCCCCACGTCTGCGCGAGTGGGGGCGCACCAGTGCCCGGCTCGGGCGGGGGCTGCGGGGCTTCGCACACCCGGCCGCGACGCACCCGATCGCGTGGGACGTCAGGCGGCTGCCGCAGCTGCGACCCTGGCTCGCCGCCGTCGCCGCCGACCGACGACCGGCGATCGAGGCCGTGCTCGACCGCTTCGACCAGCGGGTGGTCCCGGTCCTCCCCCGGCTGCGCGCCCAGGTGGTGCACAACGACCTGGCGCCGACCAACGTTCTGGTCGACGACCGCCTGGCCCTGACGGGCATCACCGACTTCGGCGACCTGACCCACACCGCCCTGGTCTGCGACCTGGCGATCGCGGCGGCCGACGTGCTCAGCGGGCGCCCGGACGGGCTCGCGCTCGCGGGCGAGGTCGTGGCCGGCTACCGGGCCGTCACGCCGCTCGAGCCGGAGGAGCTGTCCCTGGTCGCCGACCTGATGGCCGCCCGCTACGCCGCCACAGTCCTCATCACCGCCTGGCGCACGCGCGAGCAGGGGTGGGCGCCCGAGATCGACGACGAGGCCCAGCTCCAGCTGGAGACGATGCTGGCGGCCGGCCTGGACGACCTGGCGAGCCGGTTCGGCGCCGCTCCGTCCCGCACGGGCCGGTCGACGGCGGCGTTGGCCGAGGCCCGCGGACGCGTCCTCGGCGGCCAGGAGCTGAGCTACGAGCGGCCGCTGCACCTCGTCCGGGGCGACGGCGTCGTGCTCGAGGCCGCCGACGGTCGGCGCTACCTCGACGCCTACAACAACGTCCCCGTGCTCGGGCACTCGCACCCCGCCGTGGTGGCGGCCGTGACCGCCCAGTTGGCGACGCTCAACACCAACAGCCGCTACCTCCAGGACGCCCCGGTGGAGCTGGCCGAGCGCCTGCTGGCCACCCTGCCTGAGCGCTTCGACCGGGTGCTGCTCGTCAACTCCGGCAGCGAGGCGGGCGACCTGGCCTGGCGGATCGCCCGGCACGCCACCGGAGCCACGGGCGGCATCGCCACCGAGTGGGCCTACCACGGCGTCACCGAGGCCACCTTCGCCTTCTCCCCCGAGAGCTGGCGTGGAGCGGAGCCGCTCACCCACATGCGCCTCGTCCCGCCGCCGCCGGCCACGTCCTCCTCGGTGGTCGACGCCGTCCGGAGCCTGACGACGTCCGGCCACGGGGTCGCCGCGATGCTCGTCGACGGGGTCTTCACCAGCGACGGGGTGCGCGGACCCGCCCACGAGTGGACCCGCGCGGCCGCCGCGGCGGTCCACGAGGCCGGCGGGTTGTACGTCGCCGACGAGGTGCAGGCGGGCCACGGCCGCACCGGCGACCACCTGTGGAGCTTCGTGGCCGGCGACGTGTCCGCCGACCTCGTCACGCTCGGCAAGCCCATGGGCAACGGCTACCCGGTCGCCGCCGTCGTCGGCCCGGCCGACCTGGTGGACCCGTTCGTGCAGGGCACCGACTACTTCAGCACCTTCGGCGGCAGCACCGCCGCCTGCGCCGCGGCCCTCGCGGTGCTGCGCACCATCGACGAGGAGGGCCTGGTCGAGAGAGCCGGCACCGTGGGTGCCCACCTGCTCACGGCCCTGCGCGAGGTCGCCACGGACCGCCCCGTCCTGGCTGCCGTGCGGGGCTGGGGGCTGGCGCTCGCGGTCGACGTCGTCGACCAGTCCACCGGTCGACCGGACCCGGAACGGGCCGGGAGGGTCGTGGAGGGCATGCGGGAGCGCGGGGTGCTCATCGGCCGCACCGGCCGCGACCGCGCCTCGTTGAAGATCCGACCGCCGCTGGTCTTCTCCGACGAGCACGCCGAGCAGCTGGTCGCGGCGCTGGCCGCGGTCTGCGACGGGCTCGGCTGACCGGTCGCCGTCCCCGTGCTCGCACCACTCGGGCCGAAAGACCCGGACGGGCCGGGACTCTGCGCGCCCGACGCTCGGCCAATCCGGGTCCAAGGACTCTGGGAACAGGTCCAACGGCCGCCCCACACTGGGACTGGTCACGCAGGTCAGTGGCCCAGCGTGTGGACCGCACACCGGTGGTGGTGGTGCAGGAACGGGGATCGCATGGCTCAGGAGACGGCGACGCCGAGGACCACGGACTCTCCCACGGACCGCGAGCCGCGCGAGCAGGCGTCCGCGACGCACCACCCGCAACCGGGGACGACCTCCAGACGGGTGCCTCTCGACCAGCTGCTGTCCGTGGTGGTGCTCAGTCCCGCCCAGGCCTCGCTCCTGGCCGTGCGCGTGCTCGACGCCGTCCGGATCATCCTGTCGGGCAACGGGACGCACCCCGCCGACACCCACCGCTGGACGGTGGCCCTCGGCCTGTCGGGCGAGGTCGACGTGGGGGACGCGCCGGCAGGCGAGGGCGCCCGGACCACCGAGCTCCTCGAGCAGCTGACCCACAACGCGCGCCGGCTCCCGGCGCACCCCCGCCCGGAGCAGGTGGAGCTGCTGCACCTGCTCGAGGAGGTGGCCGCGGACCCGCGTCCCGAGCCGGGTCCCCGTGCACGTCAGCTCGAGGGCGCGCTGGCAGAGGTCCTGGGCCCGGGTGCCGGGCAGCGCCTCTCCGGGCAGCTCGCGGCGCTGGTCGGCGCGTTCGCCCACATCGCACCCAGCGTCTCGGTGCCGCTCACGCCGCGAGCTGATCTCGGAGGAGCCCGACCGGATCCGCGCCGGGTCCCGCCCGGGCCGCCCCCGCCGACCCCGCCGCCACGGCGCCGCCCGGTCGTGGGACGCCGACGCGCGCGGACCCGTCGTACGACCCTGGTCCTGCTGTTCCTGGCCGCCGCGCTCGCCGGCAGCGCGTACGTCGTGCTGCGCGATCCCGACTCCGGAGGAACCGGCGCCAGCGCCCGCGACGACCGTCCGACCACGACCGCACCCTCCGGCTCGTCGGGGAAGCCCGCCGAGAAGCCGCGACCCCGACCCCGCCAGGACGTCGGGGCCCTCGCGGGGCGACAGGCCGGCCAGGTCACCGGGGTCGAGGTGCAGAAGGTCGGCAGCTGCACACCCGGGTCGCCCTGCCCCGTGACCGTCACGGTGCACCTGCGCCCCGCGGCGACCACGCAGTCGGTGTCGTGGAGGGTGGGGGCAGCCCGGCTGTGCCGGAGCGGCATCACCTGGTCCCAGCCTGTCGCGATGACCGCCCAGCCCGGTTGGACCACCGTCTATGCCAGCTCGTCCGTCGCCGTCCCCCCGGGCCGCTCGCTCGCGCTGGTGGCCCTGACGACCGCACCGGCTCGGGCGCAGTCCCCTCCGGTGCCCCTCACCGGGTCGTCTCTGGGCTGCTGAACCGGCCATGCTCAGCGTCGAACGAGGACTGCGAGCAGCACGGCGGTCCCGCCCGGAGCCCGGCCGGCCGGCCCAGCTCCCCATCGTGTCGCTCCTCGATCCCTGGGCCGTCGGCGCGGTGGCCGTCCTGGCCGGTCTGGGGCTGGCCAACCTCGCGGCCCTGGGCGACCGGTCGGCGGTGAACCACCAGCTCGTCGTCGTGGTCGGCGGCGTGCTGCTGTTCGCGGTCCTGCTGCGGTGGCAGACCCGTGGCCTGCGGTGGCTGGGGTGGGGCTGCTACGCCCTGAGCGTGGCGCTGCTGGTCGCGGTGGACATGAGCGGCATGACGGTCAGGGGCGCCCAGCGGTGGATCGCGCTCGGCTCCTTCACCATGCAGCCGTCGGAGCTCGCGAAGCTCGGCCTGCTGCTGGTGCTGGCCCAGGTGCTCGGCAGCGACCGTCGGTGGCCGCGGCGACTGGCGACGGCGCTGCTCGTCGCCGCCCTGCCCATCGGCCTCGTCCTCGTCCAGCCGGACCTGTCGACCGCCGCGGTCCTGTGCGCCGTCACCGGCACCATGCTGGTCCTCGGCCGCATCCCGCTCCGGCTGCTCGTCCCCTCGCTCGTCGCCATCGTGCTCGTGCTGCCGTTCGCCGTGCACCTGCTGCACCCCTACCAGCAGGAGCGGCTCAACGCCTTCCTGAGCGGCTCGACCGACGCGAGCGGGCCCGGCTGGGCGATCCAGCAGATGCACATCGCCGTGGCCTGGGGCGGCCTGACCGGCGGCGCCGAGGACCCGCTGCACCGGCTGGTGGGTCTCTACCTGCCCGACCGGCACACCGATCTCGCCTTCGCCAGCATCGTCGAGCAGTACGGGATCCTCGGCGGCTCCCTGGCCGTCGCCGCCGCCGCGGTCCTGGTGTGGCGGGCCGTGCGCGCCAGCCGGCGGGCCATGAGCCGGCCCGCAGCGCTGGCCGCCGCCGGCTTCGCCGCACTGGTGAGCCTCGAGGTCGTGGTTTCGGTCGCGGGCAACCTCGGCCTGGTCCCCACCGCCGGGGTGCCGTTCCCGCTCCTCAGCTACGGAGGTACGGCGGCCGCCGTGCACATCGCGACGCTCGGACTCGTGCTGGCGCTCGGCGCCGACGGGGAGACGCACCGGCTCTGGGGCCGCCTCGGGCTGGACGCCGTGCGACCACGTCTGCTGCGCACCGCCGCCGTGGCGGCCACCGGTCTCCTGGCCGGCATGGTCGGCTTCGCCTGGCAGCTCCAGACCGCCCAGGGCTCCCAGCTGCGCGAGGAGGCGCTCAGCCAGATGCTGCGCTGCACCCGCGTGGCCGCGGCACGAGGGGACATCACGGACCGGCACGGGACCCCCCTCGCCCTCGACGCCCGGCAGGACCGGGTCGCCGTGGTGCCGGCGCTCGTGGACGCGGGCGACGTGTCCACCCTGGCCGCGCTCACGGCCCGGCCGGAGAGCGGCCTGCGACGCCTGCTCCGTCGGAACCGGGCGAGCCGCGACCTCACCGTCGCCTCCCTCCCCCCGGCGGTCGGCCGCCGGGTCCGCGCGGCCCGGCTGCCCGGGGTCTTCGTCGTCCCCGACACCCACCGGCGCTACCCGGACGGTGACGTGCTCGGACCCGTCCTGGGGTGGACGGGCGTGGCCACGCCGGTCGAGATGGAGCGCTGGCCCGACCTGCCCCTGGGCGCCTTGGTGGGACGCGCCGGGCTCGAGCAGGTCTACGACCCGATCCTGCGGGGCACCGACGGCCGCCAGTGCGTCTACGTGACGCCCGCCGGCACCCCGATGGCCATGGGGCCCTACACCCCGCCCCGGCGTGGGAGGACGCTCCGGCTCACCCTCGACCTGGGCCTGCAGCGCCGGCTCACCGCCGACCTCGACGCGGTGCTGCGCGACCGCCCGGGCGAGCCCACCGGGGACGTCGGCGGCGCCGTCGTCATGGACCCGCGGAACGGCGAGGTGCTCGCGATGGCCAGCCGGCCGTCGTACGACAACCGCGTCTTCGGCCCGCCCGTGCGCAACCGCGCGCTCGCACGACTCGCCCGCAGTCCGGGGAGCCCCATGCTCGAGCACGTGACGCAGGTGGCGGCGCCCCCCGGTTCGACGTTCAAGCTCGTGGTCGGCGCCGCGAGCATGCGGGACGGTTCGGTGCCCCCGGACCAGGTGCTGCCCGGCGGCGGCTCCTGGACGCTGGGCGACACCTCCTTCGGCAACTGGATGACCCTGCCCGCGCAGGCCCTGCCCGAGGCGATCTCGTGGTCCAACAACGTGTACTTCTACCAGCTCGCATGGGCGATGGGCCCCGGGCCGATCATCAGCGCGGCACGGAGCCTGGGGGTCGGCCGGCCGACCGGGATCGACCTGCCCGCAGAGAGCAGCGGCTACCTCGGCACGCCGGCCTCGGTCACCCGTGACGGCGGGACGTGGTACGCCGGGTCCACGGTGATCCTCGGCATCGGCCAGGGCTACCTGACGGTGACGCCGCTGCAGGACGCGCTCTGGACCGCCGGGGTCGCGACCGGCGCGATGGTCACTCCCCACCTCGGTCTCGCGTACGGCGACGGGCCGCACCGGTCCAGGCTTCCGTGGCCCCGGCCGCGCCGACTCCCCTACGCCGACAAGCTCGGCCCGGTCCGCGCCGGGATGGCACTGGCCGCGACCTCGGGCACCGCCAGCATCCTGACCGCGCTGCCGGTCACCTCCGGCGCGAAGACGGGCTCCGCGCAGGACCCGTCGGCCCCCAACGGTGCACCGGACTCGTGGTTCACCGCGGCCGCGCCGTTCGACCGTCCCCGGATGGTGGCCACCTCGTTCGTCCGTGGCGGCGGGCACGGGGTGAGCACGTCCGGGGCCGTGGTGCTGCCGACGATGGCGTACTTCTTTGCCCACGAGGAGCAGATCCTGCAAGTGGGACCCGTCGCCGGCGATCGGCGGTGAGCGGCCGGCCCGACCTGCTCAGACGGCCTCGAGGAAGGTGCCCTCGTAGGCGCGGACCAGGTCGGGGCTGCCCAGGCAGCGGGCGGCACCCTCCGCGACGCACGTCAGCGGCCGCTCGGCCATCCGGACCGGGAACGCGAACGCCGACTCGACGAGCTTGTCGAAGCCACGCAGCAGGCTTGAGCCGCCGAAGACGGTGATGCCGTCGGTGAGGATGTCGTCGGCCGCCTGCGGTGGCAGGTCGTCGAGCGCGCCGGCCAGGGCGGCGATGATGGCGTCCGCGGTGGGCTTGAGCGCGTCGAGCACCTCCGCGGCCTCCAAGGTCTTCAGCCGCGGTCGTCCGGTGGCCAGGTCGATGCCCTGCACGACCGACGAGAGGCCCTCCTCGGTGTCCACCTCGCACTTCAGCGACTCGGCGGTCAGCTCGCCCACGAGCAGCTGGTGCTCGGAGCGCAGGTAGCGGTAGAGCGTCATGGTCATCTCGTCGCCCGCGATGCGCGACGAGCGATGCGACAGCACGCCGCCGTAGCAGAAGGCGGTGATCTCCGAGGTCCCGCCGCCGATGTCGAGGACCATGTGCGCCCGCGGGGCGAGGGGGTCCAGTCCGCACCCGATCGCCCCGGCGATCGGCTCGGGGATCAGCTCCGGGCGGTGGATCCCGGCCTCGTCGGCCACCTCGAGCAGGGCTCGTCGCTCCAGCGCCGTGGCGCCGGCCGGCACCCCGATCACCGCCCGCGCGCGGAACCGCTGCCACGCCGGCATGGGGAGCCGGCCGAGCAGCGCGACCATGAAGGCACGGGCCGCCTCGAGGTCCACGATGACGCCGTCGTGCAACGGTCGCACCGCCGCGAGCCCGACCGGGCAGCGGCCCATCAGGTCACGGGCTTCCCGCCCGACCAGCAGCGGTCGCACCCGCCGCGAGCTCGCCTCCGAGGTGCGGACCACCATGATCGAGGGTTCGTCGAGCACGACGCCCCGGGCCTGGTGGCACACGACCGTGTTGGCGGTCCCGAGGTCGATTCCGAAACCACTCATGGGGGACCTCCTGCGAGAGACTCGGCCTGGTCCACGGTAGGGCCCGGCAGGGCCGGGCGGCACGGGCCATTGGTCCCTCATCACAGGGGCGACGATCAGTGCTTGGTGCGCGGCAGGTCGACCACGAACCGCGCGCCACCGCCCGGCTCGTCCTCCACCCGCACCTCGCCTCCGAGCCGGCCGACGTGACTGGCGACGATCGCGAGCCCCAGTCCGGCCCCCGGACGGCCACTGGTGTCGAACCGGACGAACCGGTCGAAGATCCGGTCCCGCTGGTCGGCCGGGACACCGGGGCCGTCGTCGACCACGGCGATCCGTACGACGCCGTCCGGGGACGCGACGCTCACCTCACGGCAGCCCCCACCGTGCCTCTCCGCGTTCTCGACGAGGTTGACCACCACGTGCTCGAGCAGTCGCTTGTCGACCTGCAGCGGGAGTCCGTCGACCTGCGGGTCGACGCGGGTGACCTCGCGACCGGCGGTCGCGTCGGCGGCGCGGCGCACCAGGTCCTGGACCCGTACCCACTCGAGCTCGGTGGAGCGTCCCCCGTCGGCGCGCGAGATCTCGAGCAGGTCCAGCACGAGCTTGCGGAAGCTCATCAGGTCCTCCTCGAGGAGCGCGAGCGGCTCCTCGACCTCCGCCGGCAGCGCGTGGCGCCGGTTCTGCAGGACCGCGAGCGAGTTGAGCATCGTGGTCAGCGGCGTCCGCAGCTCGTGGCTGACGTCCCCGGCGAACCGCGCGTCCGCCCGGACGCGGCTCTCCAGCCGCTCGGCCGTGCGGTTGAACGACGTCGCCAGGCCGGCGAGGTCCGGGTCCCTCGGGACGGCGAGGCGGGCCGAGAGGTCGCCGCCCGCGATGGCCGCCGCGGCCGTGGTGACCTCCGTCAGCGGCCGGGTCAACCTGTGGCTCGCGATCCGGCCGAGGGCGAACCCGATCAGCGACGTACCGGCCGCGGCGACCAGCAGGATGACCCACAGGGTCCGCAAGGTCGTCTGCAGGTCGGTCAGCGGGAACATCTCGACCAGGGCGTTGCCGCCCCGGTCGCGGAACGGGACCGCGACGACGAGCCGGTCCTCGCCGTCGACGCTCACCCGGCGCACCGCGGTCGCTCCCCCCTCTCTCCCGTGAAGCAGCTCCGGCGGGACCGGGACCTGCACGGTCGAGGGGCTGGAGTAGCGCTCGCCGCGGAAGAGCAGGACCGCTCCGCCACCCTGCGGGAACTGCAGCTCGGTCATGATCGTCCCGGGGTCCTGCTGGAGCGCGACCACCTTCGCCCTCAGGACCGTCGCGTTGTCGGCGGCCTCCGCGACGGCGGCGTTCTCGCGCTGGTGGTTGAGGTACTGGGTCACCACCAGCGACGCCGCCAGCGCGAAGACGACCGAGAGCAGCAGCCCCATCAACCCGAACGCGAGCGCGACCCGGTCCCGCAGGCCCAGCCCGGCGCGCCGGCCGCTGCCACGCCCGGCCGCCGACCTCACGATGCGAGCCGGTAGCCCAGGCCGCGGGCGGTGACCACCAGCTGCGGGTTGCCGGGGTCGCGCTCGACCTTGGTGCGCAGTCGGCGCACGTGCACGTCGACCAGCCGACTGTCCCCGAAGTACCCGTATCCCCAGACGTGCTCCAGCAGGTCCTCGCGCGTGCAGACCGCCCCGCGGGCCCGGGCGAGCTCGGTCAGCAGCCGGTACTCGGTGCGGGTGAGGGAGAGCCGGTGCCCGTCGCGAAGCACGAGGCCCTCGTCCGTCCGGATCTCCAGGTCCCCGACCCGGAACCGCCGGACGCTCGGCGCGGACAGCGGCTCCACCCGACGCAACAGTGCCCGGATCCGGGCCGACAGCTCCTTGGCCACCAGCGGCTTGGTGACGTAGTCGTCGGCGCCGGCCTCCAGCCCGGCGACGACGTCGTGGCTGTCGGTGCGGGCCGTGACCATGATGACCGGCACCTCGCTGCGCTGCCGGATCCAGCGACAGACGGTGAAGCCGTCCGTGTCGGGGAGCATCAGGTCGAGCAGGACCACGTCGGGTGCCGCCGCCACCATCTGCAGGCCCTCCGCGCCGGTGCCCGCCTCCGCGACGGAGTACCCCTCGTCGCTGAGCGCCATGCTGAGCGCCCGACGTACGCGAGGGTCGTCCTCGACCAGGAGCACGGACCGGCTCACTCCACCAGTATGCGCGCGACCGGCCGATCCGCCCCCTCTCGGACCTGCAGTGTGACGAACCGTCACACGATCGTGACGACCGCACCCCATCGCCTTGCGGGTTGATGACGTTCGCCGGCGGCGGGTTGCCGACCGCCGCCCGACGGGCGCCTGCTTGAGGTGGACGGAGGGGCCGTCCGGACGGCTGCCGGCACGGCAGCGGCGCGACGGGCCCGGACTCGGTCGAGGGGAGACTCCGATGAACGTGCAGACAGGCCGGCGATCCCGGCTCGTGGCACTCGGTGCGGCCATGGTGCTCGCACTCGCGGCGTGCAGCGGCGGCTCGGGAGGGAACGACGGGTCCTCCGACTCCGGCGACGTCAGCAGCGCCGGCAGCGACGGGCCGGCGGTCACGGGCGGGACCCTCAACATGCTGGGTTCCGGGGACGTCGACTACATGGACCCCAACGTCTCCTACTACTCGATCGGCTACCTCGTCCACCGGCTGTGGAGCCGCCAGCTGTTCACCTACCCCGCCCTGGAGGGGAAGACGACGACCGCCGTGCCCGACATCGCCGAGGAGGTCCCGACCGCGGACAACGGCGGGATCAGCAAGGACGGCCTGACGGTCACGGTGACGATGCGACCGGGCGTCAAGTGGAACACCTCGCCGGAGCGCGAGGTGACGGCCGCCGACTTCGTGCGCGGCGTCAAGCGCACCTGCAACCCGGTGCAGCCGTTCGGTGGACTGCCCGACTACATGGACCTGATCGAGGGCTTCAAGGAGTTCTGCGACGGCTTCGCGAAGGTGCCGGGCGACGCCCCGGCCATCAAGAAGTACATCGAGAACACGGACCTGCCCGGCGTCGTCGCCAAGGACGACAGGACCGTCGTCTTCACCCTCACCCACCCCGCGAGCTACTTCGTCGACATGCTCACGCTCACCGCGTTCTCGGCGGCACCCGTGGAGGTCCTCGACTACGTGCCGGGGAGCCAGGACCTCGGTCAGCACCAGATCTCCGACGGGCCCTACCAGATCGACAGCTGGAGCCCGACCAAGGAGATCACGTTCTCGCGCAACCCCGCCTGGGACGAGTCGACCGACGAGGTCCGCAAGGCCTACGTCGACGAGGTCGTGATCAACGAGACGGTGGCCCAGGAGTCCACCCAGCAGCAGCTGCAGACCGGGACGCCGTCGGCGGACATGGAGTTCAACAACTTCCCGCCGCCGTCCCAGCTCCCCGGCCTGATCGCCTCCAACGACCCCCTGCTCAACCTCGGCGAGACGTCGTCGTCCAACCCCTACATCGTGTTCAACACCGTCTCCCCGAACAACGGGAACGCGTTGGCGAAGCCCGAAGTCCGCCAGGCCCTGTCGCACGCCATCAACCGCGACCACCTGATCCAGGTGCTCGGCGGACCCAAGATCAACCCGCCGCTCACCCACGTGCTGCCCGACAACATCGTCGGGTCGTCGGAGATCGACCTCTACCCGTTCGACGTCGACAAGGCCAAGGAGCTGCTGCAGCAGGCCGGCGTGTCCGACCTGACCCTGAAGGTCCTCTACCGTCCCGACTCCGAGGGCCAGCGCAAGACCTACCAGGTCCTGCAGCAGGACCTCGGCGACGTGGGCATCACGGTCGAGGGGGTCCCGTCACCGAGCGCCGACTTCTACACGAAGTACCTGCAGGTCCCCTCGGTCGCCCAGCGCGGGGTGTGGGACCTGGCGATGTCGGGCTGGGGCTCGGACTGGTACGGCGACGCGGCGGTGTCGTTCTTCGCCCCGCTGTTCTCCGGCGAGCCGTCGTTCCCCCCGGTCGGCAGCAACTTCGGCTTCTACGACAGCTCGACCACCAACGACCTGATCCAGCAGGCCATGGCGGCCCCCAGCTCCTCGGAGGCCAGCGACCTGTGGGCGCAGGCCGACGAGCAGGTGATGAAGGACGCGCCGTTCTTCCCGATCACCCAGCCGATCCAGGCCAACTACCACGCCGAGCAGGTCCACAACGCGGTCTACGTCGAGGCGTTCCAGAACTTCGACCCGGCCAACGTGTGGTTGAGCGAGGACAAGCAGGGCGGCTGATCCGGTGGCCCTGTTGGAGGTGAAGGACCTCAGCGTCTCGTTCGCCACCGACGACGGAGTCGTGCGGGCGGTGCGCGAGATGTCCTTCGAGCTGGACCGTGGCAAGACCCTGGGCATCGTGGGTGAGTCCGGGTCCGGCAAGAGCGTCTGCACCCAGACGATCACCGGGCTCACCCGCGGCGCCGAGGTCCACGGCGAGGCGTGGTTCGACGGCATCGAGCTGATCGGGGCGCCGTCGCGGGTGCTCCGGACGATCCGCGGCGTGAGGATCGGGATGATCTTCCAGGACCCGCTGTCCAGCCTCCACCCGGCGTACAAGGTCGGGTGGCAGATCACCGAGCTGATCCACGCCCACGACACGTTGATCAGCCGCAGGAGGGCCCGGGCCCGGGCCGCGGAGCTGCTGGGCCTGGTGGGCATCCCGCGCGCCGCCGACCGGCTCGACGACTACCCGCACCAGTTCTCCGGCGGCATGCGGCAGCGGGTGATGATCGCGATGGCGATGGCGCTCAACCCGGACCTCCTCATCGCCGACGAGCCCACCACGGCCCTCGACGTCACCGTGCAGGCCCAGGTGCTGACGGTGATGCGCCGGCTCCAGGAGGAGTTCGGTACCGCGATCGTGCTCATCACCCACGACCTCGGCGTGGTCGCGGAGATGGCCGACGACGTGGTGGTGATGTACGCCGGGAAGATCATGGAGAAGGCGTCGCGCCGCGACATCTTCTACCGCTACCACAACCCCTACACCGAGGGCCTGTTCAAGTCGCTGCCCGGCCAGCTGCCCACCCGGGCGCGGCTGCAGTCCATCGCCGGATCCCCGCCGAGCCTCATCAACCTCCCGACCGGGTGCCCGTTCCGTCCGCGCTGCCCCTACGCCTTCGACAGGTGCGTCGAGGACCCGCCCCTCGTGCAGGTCTACTCCGGCCTCCAGCACTCGGCCTGCTGGCTCCCCCGGGACCTGCAGGAGCGGGAACGGGCGCGGGTCACGCGCCTCGCCGAGGAGGAGCCGGCATGACGTCCGCCGCCGCGTCCGACCCTCCCCTGCTCGAGGCCCGGGAGGTCCACAAGCACTTCCCCGTGGGCCAGCGCACGCTGCTGGGGCGCTACACCGAGGTGCTGCGCGCGGTCGACGGGGTGAGCCTCGAGGTGCGTCCCGGCGAGACGCTGGGGCTGGTCGGCGAGACCGGGTGCGGCAAGTCGACGCTGGCCCGCTGCCTCACGCGGCTCTACGACATCACCGCCGGCGAGGTCTGGTTCGAGGGGCGCGACATCTCGCGGCTCGGGCGTCGCGAGATGCGCCCGCTGCGGCGCGAGATGCAGATGATCTTCCAGGACCCCTACGGGTCGTTGAACCCGCGCCGCCGGGTCGGGTCGGTGATCGGGGACGCGTTCGCCATCCACAACATCGACGACGGCGAGGGTCGCAAGCGCCGGGTCAAGGAGCTCATGGAGCGCGTCGGGCTCAACCCGGAGCACTACAACCGCTTCCCGGCGGAGTTCTCCGGCGGTCAGCGCCAGCGCATCGGCGTGGCCCGCGCGCTGGCGCTCCGGCCGAGGATGATCATGTGCGACGAGCCGGTGTCCGCGCTGGACGTGTCGATCCAGGCGCAGGTGCTCAACCTGCTCGTGGACCTCCAGCGGGACTTCGACCTCACCTACGTCTTCATCACCCACGACCTGTCGGTCGTCCGGCACGTCAGCGACCGGATCGCGGTGATGTATCTGGGCAAGATCGTGGAGACGGCACCCACCCAGCAGATCTTCTCCACGCCACGGCACCCCTACACCCGGGCGCTCCTCTCCGCCCTGCCGCCGGCCGACCCGGACAGCGCCGACAGCCGCGAGCGCATCGTCCTCGCGGGCGACATGCCCTCGCCGGTGGACCCGCCCTCGGGCTGCCGCTTCCACACCCGGTGCCCCAAGGCGCGGCCCGACTGCGTGGCCGACGTCCCGCCGCTGGAGCCGGTCCTCGACGACAGGCTCGAGCACCTGACCGCGTGCTTCCACCCGCTACGGCCGGGCGAGGACCTGACCGCCTCACGGCCGCAGATCGAGGAGACCGTGCTGGACGAGGTACCGGAGGAGAGGCCATGACCGTGCAGGAGGCGCTCGGGACCGTCCCCGAGGAACCCGCCGCCATCGAGGGCCGTGGCCCGTGGCAGCTGGCCTGGCGTCGGCTGCGCCGCGACAAGGTGGCGATGGTCTCGCTGGGCGTGATCGTCCTGATCGCGCTGATCGCCGTCGCCGCGCCGCTGTTCGTCCACCTCACCGGCCACCCGCCCAACCAGCAGTACCCCGACGGCCTGACGGTCGACGGCCTGCCGCAGCCGCCGAGCTCCACCTTCTGGTTCGGCACCGACGACCTGGGCCGCGACGTGCTGGTCCGCACCGTCTACGGCGCCCGGGTGTCGCTGGCCGTCGGCGTGGTCGCGACCGTCCTGACGGTCATGGTCGGCGTCGTGGTGGGTATCGCGGCGGGCTTCCTCGGCGGTTTCGTCGACACCGTCCTGGCACGGCTCATCGACGTGGTGCTGTCCGTCCCGTTCCTGCTGGTCGCCATCGCGCTGGTCTCCGTCACCGGTCCGAGCCTGACCGTCACCGTCCTGGTGATCGCGTCCTTCAGCTGGTCCTCGGTGGCCCGCATCGTGCGTGGCCAGGTGCTCTCGATCAAGGAGCGCGAGTACGTCGAGGCGGCCCGGTCGCTCGGCGCCGGTGACACGCGCATCATGTTCGTCGAGATCCTCCCCAACGTGCTGGCGCAGGTGATCGTCTACACGACGCTTCTCATCCCGGTGGTGATCGTCGTCCAGGCGACGCTGTCGTTCCTCGGCCTGGGCCTCGCGCCCCCGACCGCGGACTGGGGCGGGATGCTCGCCGCGGCGCAGGCCTACTACCAGACGTCGTGGTGGTTCCTGACCGTCCCCGGCATCGCGCTGCTGATCACCACCTTGGCCTTCAACCTCTTCGGGGACGGCGTCCGGGACGCCGTCGACCCCCGGGCCGATCGCACGATGGCGAGGTGATGTCGCGATGGCCAGGTTCCTGCTCGTCCGGGTCCTCAACGGCATCGTGGTGCTGTGGCTCGTCTCGATGGCCGTCTTCGCCCTGTTCTTCGTGGCGCCCAGCAACGTGGCCCGCACGATCGCCGGCCGCCAGGCGACCCCCGAGACCATCGCGGCGATCAACGAGCGCCTCGGGCTCGACCAGCCGGTCTGGAAGCAGTACCTCGACTTCGTCGGCAACCTGCTGCACGGGGACCTGGGATACGACTACTACTACCAGCTCTCGGTCACCCAGATCATCCGGGAGGCGCTCCCGATCACGCTGTCGCTGGCGGTCGGGGCCGCGATCATCTGGATGGTGCTGGGCGTCTTCAACGGCGTCATCTCCGCGGTGTTCCCGCGCACCCTCGCCGATCGAGGCCTGACGGTCTTCGCGCTCTTCTTCTTCTCGATGCCGACCTTCCTGCTGGCCCTGGTCCTCCTCTACTTCCTCTACTTCAAGCTGACCGTCAACGGGCATGCCTGGTTCCCGGCCGGCGGCTACGTCCCCCTGAGCGATGGGCTGTGGCCGTGGGTCAACCACCTGCTCCTGCCCTGGCTCGCCCTCGCGCTCGTCTCGGCGGCGGCCTACACCCGGCTCACCCGCGCCTCGATGCTCGACGTCCTCGGCGAGGACTACATCCGGACGGCGCGGGCCAAGGGGCTCCCGGAGAGCCGCGTGGTCGTCCGGCACGGGCTGCGCAGTGCGCTGACACCGGTCATCACCCAGTTCGGCATCGACCTGGGCCAGCTCATCGGCGGCGTCGTGGTCACCGAGACGGTCTTCAGCCTCCCCGGTCTCGGCAAGACCTCCATCGACGCGATCCGGCAGCAGGACCTGCCGGTGATCATCGGGATCGTGCTGTTCGCGGCGGCGGCGGTGGTGGTGGCCAACATCGTGGTCGACATCATGTACGCCGTGCTGGACCCGCGCGTCCGGATCCACTGACTGCCGAAGCGACGTGCTCCCACGTGCGCCCCGGTCATCCGCACGGGGTGACCCTGACGCACGCGGGAGCCCGGACACTCGAGGGGACGTCGAGGGAGCTGAGGAACACGATGCGAGGAAGACGGCAGGAACGGCGCGAGGAGCGGCACGGCGAGGGTCGCGTGCACTACCGGATGCGGCAGCGGCTCGTGTCCATCGGCGACGACTACTGGATCGAGACCGACAGCGGCGAGCGGGCCTTCAAGGTCGACGGCAAGGCGCTGCGCGTGCGCAAGACGCTGGTCTTCGAGGACGCGGACGGTCACACGCTCGTCAAGATCCGGGAGAAGATGCTGCGCATCAAGGACTCCATGGAGATCGAGGACGCCGACGGGCACCGGCTCGCCATGGTCAAGAAGGGACTCGTCACCCCCCTGCGGGAGCGCTGGAAGGTCGACGTCGAGGACGGGCCGGACCTCGAGGTCCACGGGAACCTCGTGGACCACGAGTACACCTTCAGCCACGACCACGACACCGTGGCGACGGTCTCCAAGCAGTGGTTCCGCGTCGCCGACACGTACGGCGTGGAGATCGCACCCGACCAGGACCCCGTCCTGATCCTCGCCGCCACCGTCGCGCTGGACTCGATGGCTCACCAAGGACGGTGACGCCCGGACGCGCGTCACTCCTGACCGGTGCGGCGTACGACGTCGTCAGGAGCTGACGCCTCGGGCGGTCGTGCCTCCCAGGCGCCGAAGGCCTCCTCGATCGTGGAGAAGACCATGTGCGGGGCGACGTGGTCGAGCACGCCGTAGGCACGCAGCGTCGTGAGCAGGGAGTCGTCGAGGTGGGCGAGCCCGAGGGTCGCACCACGTGCGTGGAGATAGGTGATCAGGTCCGACAGCTCGAGGCCCGACGAGTAGTCGACGTCGTCGATCGACGAGCAGTCCAGCACGAGCCAGCGCACCGGCGTCGGTGCCCCCTCGACCACGGCCTTGACGTCGTCGGTGAAGCGCGTCGCGTTGGCGTAGAACAGCGTGGCGTCGAAGCGGAAGACGACCAGGCCCGGCCGGCTCTGGACGCCGGCCGCGGCCGCCGTGTAGCTGAGCTGCTCGGCGGGTCCCTCACCGACGACGAAGTCGCCGGGGTGGTAGGAGCGGCGGATGACCTCGACGAGCGAGAGCACGATCGCCAGGATGATGCCCTGCTCGACACCGATCGCGAACACCACGACTCCGGTCACGCAGGCGATCACGAACTCGTCCATGCGTCGACTGCGGATCCGGCGCAGGCCGACCACGTCGACGAGGCCGAGGCCGATCACGAACACGATGCCGGCCAGCACCGCGACCGGCATGTCGGTGAGCAGGCTGGTCAGGAACAGCACGAACAGCAACGCCACCGCTGCCATGGTCATGGTGGCGACCTGGCTGCGACCCTTCTGCTCGTCGAGGATCTCGGTCTTGGTCGGGCTGCCGTTGACCACGAAGGTGCCGGTCAGGCCGGCGGCCAGGCTCGCGCCACTGAGGCCGACGAGGTCGCGGTTGATGTCGACCCGCTCCCCGTGCTTGGCCGCGAAGCTGCGGGAGGTGGCCGCGCTCTGGGCGAGGATGAGGACGAAGCAGCCGATGGCGATCGTGGTCGCACTGGCGACGTCGGACCAGCTGAAGCCGCCCGGGAGACCGACCGGTGGGAATCCGCCCTGGAGCGACCCGATCACGGCCACGCCGTGCTTCTTGGCGTCGGTGGTCGTGGAGATCACGATGGAGAGGATCACGGCCACGACGGCCCCGGGCACGACGGGCAGGAAGCGCTTGAAGCCAAGGATCAGCAGCACGGTCCCGAGGCCGAAGGCGACCGTCGCGAGGCTGGCGTCGGGGACCGACGTGATCGTGCCCCACTGCTGCTCGACCCAGGAGCCGCTCGACTTCGGCACGCCGAGCATGTCGGGGACCTGTCCGGTGAGCACCGAGATCCCGACGCCGCTCAGGAAGCCGATGAGGACACTGGCACTGAGGAAGTTGCCGATGAAGCCCAGCTTCAGCAGCCGGGCCAGGATCAGGAGCACGCCGCAGATGAGGGCCACCAGGCTGCACCAGGCCACCCACTCCTGGCTGTACGGCTTCAGGCCGGAGACGCCGAGGCCCGTCAGTCCGGCGGCCAGGATGGCGGCTGTCGCGGAGTCCGCGCCGACCACCAGCAGGCGCGACGACCCGAGCAGGGCGAAGACCAGGGTGGGGAAGATGATCGTGTAGACACCGGTGACGATCGGGGTCTGCGCGATCGAGGTGTAGCCCATGACTTCGGGGATCGCGACAGCCGCGAGGGTCAGTCCGGCGACGACGTCCCGGACGAGCCACGCCCTCTGGTAGCCCCGCAACGACTCCGGCATCAGGTTCATGTGGGTCCCTCCCGGTCCGGTGCTGGGCGCAGTGCGCTGGTCACGACCGTTCCGTCGGAGTCTGTGCGCGTTCCAGGGACCCCGGCTCATCCGCTACGGATAGTTCGCACGCCCATCCGCCCCGGGTGAGGCAGGGAGCGTGCGGAGGTCGGCACCGTGGGGGGCACGTGTGCGGCGAGAGGCGAGGTGGTCACGATGACGACATCGGTCCGGAGGTGAGGCTCCTCCTCGCCGTCCTGCTCGTGGCGGGCGCCACGGCGCTCACCGTCGCATCGATGCTCCTGGTGCGTCGTACGGCCCCCGAGGGCAGCTACTTCCGGGACGGGGATCGCGCCTCGGGGGTCTTCGGCGTGCTGGCGACGGGGTTCTCGGTGCTGGTGGGCTTCATCATCTTCCTGGCGTTCCAGTCGTACGACGACGCACGTTCCGGCGCCGAGTCCGAGGCCGCCATCGTGACCCAGCAGGTCCAGACGGCCCAGTTCCTGCCCGCGGATGCCTCGACCAGGCTCACCGGTGACCTCATCTGCTACGCGAGGTCCGTCGTCGGTCCGGAGTGGGAGGCCATCGACGCCGGCGGCACGGGCGAGGCGATCAACCCGTGGGCGGTCGAGATGTACCGCACCATCTCGACGGTCCGTCCCAGGACTGACACCCAGCAGTCGGCCTACGACCGGTGGATGGACCAGACCTCCCAGCGCGAGCAGGCCCGTCTCGACCGGGTGCACGGCGCCGAGGGGATCATCCCCGGTCCCCTGTGGCTGGTCCTCCTCGCCGTCTCCGCGGTGATCTTCGTGTACATGCTGTTCTTCGCCGACAGCGGCGAAGGAGCGGTGACCCAGGGCGTGCTGATGGGGAGTGCCACCGTCGTCGTCTCGCTCCTGCTGCTCCTGCTCGTCTTCTTCGACCATCCGCACGGCGAGGGCCCGGGCAAGCTCCAGCCGACCGCGATGGAGCGGACCCAGCGCTTGATCGAGGAGCAGATCGAGGTGATCGGGCTCACCGTGACCCCGCCCTGTGACGCCCGTGGCCTCCCCCGCTGACCAGGTCGACCAGCTCGCAGTCAGTCCCCGTGGCAGGCTCCCCAGGGGATCCTGCTGCCACAGGTGCAGGCCTCCTCCGCGTCACGGTTCGCGTCGGCGCGGGCGTACCAGTCGCGCAGGGCAGTCGCATCCCGCCCCTGCCGCAGGAGGCCGGCCATGACCCGCATCGGCTCGTCGACGTGGTGGAAGAAGGTCTGGTAGCCCGCGCAGAGGTAGTGCAGCCCGCGCTCGCCGTCGGGGGTGTCGAGGAAACGGTCCTTGGGGCAGCCGCCGTTGCAGGCGAACCGGACGTCACAGCCACGGCAGTACGCCGGCAGTGTCTCGAGCTTCGCCGAGCCGAACGCGCGCTGCTGCGGTGAGTCGACCAGCTGCAGCAGGGTCCGGCCCTCCGCGATGTTGCCCAGCAGGTACCCGGGCTCGACGTAGTGGTCGCAGGAGTACAGGTCGCCGTTGTGCTCCAGGGCGACGGCGTCGCCGCACGTCCGCGCGTGGACGCACATGCCCGCCTGGTCCATCCCCATCCAGTGCGCGAGTGCGGTGTCGAACATCGAGACGAAGACGTCGCCGACGTCGTGCCGGGCCCACTCCTCGAAGACGTCGACCAGGAACCGCCCGTACTGCTCCGCGCCGACGCTGCGATGGGTGACCAGGTTTCCCTCCTGCCGGTACAGCGGGCGCTGTCCGGGGCGGTCGCCCCAGCCGGACTCGGCCAGCTCGAGGAGCTCGGGCGTGACACGCTCGACGATCGGGATGAGCTGCACGAACGAGGCGCCGAGGTCGTCGCGCAGGAACCGGTAGACCTCCCGGCCGTGGTCGCCGTTGGCCGCGTTCACGGTGGTCAGCGCGTTCCAGTCCACCTCGTGCCGCGTGAGCACCTCCAGGCCACGCACGACCCGGTCGAAGGTGGGCTTGCCGCCCTTGTCGACCCGGTAGGCGTCGTGCATCTCCCTGGGTCCGTCGATGGAGACGCCCACCAGGAAGCCGTGCTCGTGGAAGAACTCCGCCCACTCGTCGTCGAGGAGCGTGGCGTTGGTCTGGACGGTGTTGAGGACCCGCTGGCCCGGGGCGGCGTACCGCACCTCCAGCTCGAGGGTGCGGCGGAAGAAGTCGAGCCCCATCATCGTCGGTTCGCCGCCCTGGAAGGCGACCACCACCTCCTCGACGCCGCGTTGGGCGGCGAGGAGCTGGCTGACGTAGGCCTCATGGACCTCCGCGTCCATGCGGAACCCACTCCCCGGGTAGAGCTCGTCCTTGGAGAGGAAGAAGCAGTACTCGCAGTCGAGGTTGCAGATGGCGCCGGTGGGCTTCGACATGACGTGGAAGGCCCGCGGGGCCGTCAGGTTCGTCATCGCACGTCAGTCGAGCAGGAACCAGCCACGGACCTGCGCCTCGTGGTCGACGTACCGTTCACCGGAGACGTCGACGACCACCTTGTCGATGTGCCCGCCCGTGAAGGTGTACGGCGCGGTGTACGCAGGTGTCACCGGCGAGGCGTCGTCACGGCCCACGCAGAGCCCGTCGCCGACCGCGCAGAACAGACCCGGCTGGGTGACGATCACGTCACTGCCCACCGTGTCGCCGTCGATGTACAGGCTGAGGGTGCCCTTGGCCCCCGCCATCATCGGGTCCTCGCTGCGACCTTCGGTGACGAACTCGGCGGTGAGGACGTGGGGACCGGGCGCGAGGTCACGGTCGGCGGTGATCGTCTGCACGGTGGTGCCCACCCAGTTGAAGGCGTAGGTCAGTCGCTTGTCCTGCAGGTAGAGGCTGTGACCGCCGGCCATCCCGCCGTGGGCGAAGACGACACCCTCGGCGTCCGCGGAGTCGGTCTGCACACCAGCCGCGATCGTGTACGAGCGACCACTGATGAGGACCGCGGACTGCTCGGGCACCGGCGCACAGTCGGGGTAGTAGACGTACCGGTCCCGCTTCGGCGAGCCGCTCGGCCGATCGGCCAGCGTCTGCTCGAGGGCGGTCCGGTCGTCGAGCGGAAGGCCGTTGTACTCCTCGGCGAGCTCGAACCATCGTGCTGTCATCCGCTCGAGCCGGTCCGGGTCCGTCGCCGCGAGGTCGGTGGACTGCGACCGGTCCACCTCGACGTGGTACAGCTCCCAGACGTCCTGGTCGAACTTTCCCCAGCCGCTGAGTGGCGGGTGCAGGGTGCAGGCCAGCCAGCCGTCCTCGTACAACGCACGCTGTCCGAGCATCGCGTAGAACTGGGTCTTCTTCCCCGGCGCTTCGGCATCGGTCAGTGACGCTGCGAAGCTCTCGCCCTCGATCCGGCGCTGCGGGTACCCGTTCAGCGTCTCCGGCGGGGTGATCCCGAGCAGGTCGTAGATCGTCGGGACGATGTCCACGGCGTGCACGTACTGCGACCGCGCTGCGGTGTCGGCAGGGACCCTGGCCGGCCAGGACACCAGGCACATGTCCGCGACACCGCCCTCGTACCCCGCCCACCGCTTCCAGTAGGGGAAGGGCGTGTCGAAGGCCCAGGCCCACCCGGTGTTGTAGTGGTTGTACGACGTCGGCCCGCCGAGCTCGTCGATGTGCTCCAGCGTCAGCTCGGGCGGCGTCGGCACCCCGTTGAAGAAGCGCCACTCGTTGAACGTCCCGTTGGGGCCGCCCTCGCCGCTCGCCCCGTTGTCCGAGAGGACCACGACGATCGTGTTGTCGAGCTGTCCCGACGACTCCAGGAAGTCGATCACGCGACCCACCTGGTCGTCGGTGTACTCCACGTAGCCGGCGAACACCTCCGCCATCCGGACGAAGAGGCGCTTCTCGTCGTCGTTCAGCGACTCCCACGGGCGGACGGTGTCCAGCATCGGCCACGGCTGGCCGTCGGGCCCCGTGGCGGCGGGCTCGCCATGAGGGTTGATGCCGGAGAGCGCGGTCTCCGGAGGCAGGAGTCCCAGCTCCTTCTGTCGGGCCAGGATCCGGTCGCGGATGGCCTCGTAACCGTCGTCGAAGACGCCCTGGTACGTGTCCGCCCACTCCCGGAAGACGTGGTGCGGGGCGTGTGCGGCGTCCAGGGAGAAGTAGAGGAAGAACGGCTTGTCGGGCTCGACGACCTTGGCGTCACGGATGAACTCGATCGCCTTGTCCGACAGGTCCTTGGCGATGTGGTAGCCCTCCTCGGGGGTCGCCGGGGGCTCCGTCGGGTGGTTGTCGTGGACCAGGTCGGGGTACCAGCCGCTGGACTCGCCGCCCAGGAAGCCGTAGAAGCGCTCGAACCCCCGGCCCAGCGGCCAGCGCTTCTTCCACGCGGCCATGCCGGTCTCCTCACCCGGGGTGAGGTGCCACTTGCCCACGCAGTAGGTGTTGTAGCCGTTCTCCGCCAGGACCTCGGAGATGAAGCCGTTCTCGAACGGGATGCGCGTCGAGATGCCGGGAAAGCCTGAGCTGAACTCGGCGATGGTCGCCATGCCGTTCGACGTCGCGTTGCGTCCCGTGAGCAGGGAGGCGCGCGTCGGGGAGCAGAGCGCGGTCGTGTGGAAGTTCGAGTACCGCACTCCCTGCCGTGCGATGCGACTCATCGTGGGTGTGCGCACGGGACCGCCGAAGCAGTCCATGGTCCCGTACCCGACGTCGTCCCAGACCACGAACAGCACGTTGGGGGCTCCCTCCGCTGCCTTCGGCGCGAGGAACGGTGCCCAGTCCGGGACCGAGTCCCGGATGTCCAGCTCGATCTTGCCTGCGAATCCGTCGGTCATGTCGTCCGCCTCATCGCAGCACGATGGGCCTCCCGCAGGCGCGACCGCCTCACCCCGCTCGGATGAGGGACGGCCCTCGGAGACAGGCGGGACGTCCGGACATGCGAAAGGCCCTCACAGTCAGACTGTGAGGGCCTTTCGGATTTGTAGCGGGGGCAGGATTTGAACCTGCGACCTCTGGGTTATGAGCCCAGCGAGCTACCGAGCTGCTCCACCCCGCGTCGGTGAACAGAACCTTACGCGATGGATCCCGGCGATCCCAAATCGGGTCAGCTGTCCCTCGCGTCCGCCAGTGCGAAGGCCTCGTTGATGAGCTCGCGACCCTGGTCCATGAGCCGTGCCCACCCGACGGTGTTGCCGTTGGCCTGCGCCCTGTCGGCGGCGTCGAACTTGGCCTCGGCCTCGGCCAGCAGGGAACGGATCTGGTCGTTGACCGACCCGGAGCCCTGCGGCTGCCCAGGGTTGCCACCACCCTGGCCCGTGGGCGGCTCGGTCGTCGGGGGCTCGGTGGTCGGGCCGTCCGGGGAGACGCCGAGGACGTCGGCGATGGCCTCGCGCAGCGTCGTACCGATGCCGATCTCGTCGCCGTAGGACACCAGCACGAAGCGCAGGATCGGGAACGACGAGTCGGTGCCCGAGCGCTTGGCGTACAGCGGCTGGACGTACATCAGGCCGTCTCCGACCGGCAGGGTGAGCAGGTTGCCGGGCACGCCGGTGACGCCACCCTGACTGAAGCTCAGGAGCTCCTCGCGGACGTCCTCGTCCGAGCTCAGCTCGTTGGCGATCTGCCCGGGACCGTCGGTGCGCTCGTTGGGCAGCTCGAGGACGGAGATCTTCCCGTAGTTGTCGGTGTCGGTGGCGTCGCTGTTGACCGACACGAAGGACACCAGGTTGGCCCGCCCCCGCGGCACGTAGACGCTGGTCAGCGCCCACGTCTCGTCCACGAAGAGGCGGTACGGCGGCTGGAGCCGGGTCTCGGCCTCGGGGTCGCGCGGGACCTCCCAGCGGGTCGAGGCGTCCAGCCACAGCTTGGCGTCGGTCTCGTGGTACTTCGCGAACTGGTAGCGCTGGACCTTGAACAGGTCGTCCGGGTAGCGCAGGTGCTCGAGGAGCTCGTCGGGGATCTCCTCGCGCGGCTTGAGGATGCCGGGGAAGACCTCGCCCCAGGCCTCGGAGATCGGGTCCGGCTCCCACTCGTAGAGCGTCACCGTGCCGTCGTAGGCGTCCACCGTGGCCTTGACGGAGTTGCGCATGTAGTTGATCTCGTCGGTCGGCAGAGTCTGGAACCCCAGGTCGTCGGCCAGCGAGTCGTCGGTCATCGTCTCCAGGGATTCCCGCTGCGACAGCGGGTACTTGTCGGTGACGGTGTAGCCGTCGAGCACCCAGTTGATCCGGCCGTCGACGACCACCGGATAGGGGTCGGAGTCGACGGTGAGCCACGGGGCGACCTTCTCCACCATGGTCCGCGGGTGGCGGTCGTAGAGGATCTTGCTGTTGTCGTGGACGAGGTCGGACAGCACGAGGTTCGGCTCGCCGAACTTCACGGCGTAGAGGACCTTGTCGAAGAGGTTGCCGATCGGCACGCCGCCCTCGCCGTCGTACGACGTGGTCTGGTTCTCGTCGCCGCGCTCGCCCTTGGGCAGGTCGAGCTCGAGGTCGGTCCCGTTCGGCTGCTGGCCGACGATGGAGTACGTCGGGGACCGCTCGCCGTAGTAGACCCGCGACTCGTAGCCGTCCGGGGACAGCTCGGTCAGCGAGCTCTCGTCGCTCTCCTGGCCCTCGGCCCACTGCACCGAGGTCGACTGGCGCTCGTCGTCCTCGGGGCGCTGGTTGCCGAACGCCGCGATGACCCCGTTGCCGTGGGTGTAGACGGTGTGCAGGTTGGACCACGTCTTGTCGCCGTCGGCGATGCCGGTCTGGTCGAGCTCGCGCACCCCGAGCACGACGGCGCGGTCCTTGCCGTCGATCTCGTAGCGGTCCACGTCGAGGACGTCGGGCACGGAGTAGTAGGCCCGCACCTGCTGCTGCTGCTCGAAGGTCTGGCTGACGACCTTGGGGTCGACCAGCGGCACCGAGGAGGTCGCCGCGTCGAGGGCGTCGAGGTCGCCGTCGGTGTTGGGCTCGCTGGAGTAGGACTCGATCTCGATGTCCTCGAGGTCGTAGGCCTCCCGCGTGGCATCGATGTTCGCCGCGATGTACGGCCCCTCCTTGTCGGGGACGTTGGGCTGGACCTGGAACTGCTGGACCACCCCCGGGACGATCAGGCCGAGCAGGATCGCCGACAGCGCGAACAGTGCGATGCCCAGGGAGGGCAGCATCCACGTCCGGCGCCAGATGTTGAGGAAGAAGAGCACGGCGCAGATCAGCGCGATGCCGGTCAGGATCTCCTTGGCGGGCAGCACCGCGTTGTCGTCGGTGTAGCCCATGCCGGTGAACAGCGCCCCCGACCCGGTGACCAGGTCGTAGCGGTCGAGCCAGTAGTCGGCCGCCTTGGCGAGCACGAAGACGCCCAGCAGCACCGAGAGGTGCACCTGCGCCGCCCCCGAGACCCGCTCGCTGCTCGCCGAGAGCCGGATGCCGCCGTACAGGTAGTGCGTGATCGCCGCGGCCATCAGCCCGATGATCGCCAGCGCCATCGCGAAGTCCGTGACGTAGTGCCACCACGGGAGGCTGAAGACGTAGAACCCCGCGTCACGCCCGAAGTAGGGGTCGGAGGTCCCGAAGGACTGCGCGTGCCGCCACAACGAGTACGAGCGCCACTGCCCCATCGCCGAGGCGCCCGCGAACGCGCCCATGAGCAGCGAGATGCCGGCCAGCAGCCAGCCCATGATCGGGGTGATGGCGTCGCGGTAGCGCTCGAGGTTGAGGTCGCTGGCAGCATTGAGGAAGAACGGGCGGAAGCGGTAGGCCAGGGCGATGTTGAGGGCCACGACGGCCGCCATCAGGCCCCCGAAGACGAGGAAGAGGCCCACCCGGGTCCACAACAGCGTCGTGAAGACGCTCGAGTAGCCGACCGAGTCGAACCACAGGCGGTCGGTCCAGAACGACGAGAAGCCCGTCAGGGCGATGAACACCCCGACGAGCACGCCCGCGGTGATGATGAGGGCCCGTGAGCGACCGCTGCGCTGCGGCGGCTCCTGCTGCTCGGACTGGTCCGGCTTGTCGAACGTGCCGCTCACTGGGCGTCTCCCTCGAGGGTGCTGCGGAGGAGGTCGAGGAGTCCCGGCACGAGCTCGGTCCCGTCGACCACCGACTGGTCGTCGTCGTGGGCGCGCAGGCGCAGCGCGCAGTAGGTCGCCCCGGCGCGGGTCGCGCCCGCCACGATCCGCACCTCCTGGCGCAGGGGGTGCTCGCGCGCGAAGCGCTCGGCCTCCGCGGGGTCCTCGGGGATCTCCGGGTCGACATCGGGGGGCAGCACCAGGCGCTCCACGACCGCGGCGCAGCCCGCGACGTCGCCCGGCCACACGATGGACTCCAGGGTCACCTCGAGGGCCTGCTCGGGCGGCAGGGCGTCCTGCTCGACGGGGGTGAAGGACCCCTCGGCGGACGCGGCGTCCAGCCCCATCGCGGCTGCCAGGTCGGGCTCCTGCGCGACGATGCGCGCGGTGTCGACCAGGGCGTAGAGCCGGGCCGGCTGGTCCCACCCGGACTCGGCGATGTGGTTCTCGATCTCCAGCACGGCCGCGGCCAGTGCAGGATCCTGCGGGATCGAGATGTCGGTCATGACTGCTCCTCGCAGGTCGGGAGGGGGGCGCCCGGGTCGTCGACCCAGGTCTTGATCGCCTCCACGGCGTCGTGCATCGTGTCGGCCCGCACCAGGCGCATGTCACCGGAGTCGATGTCCGTGGTGTCGGGGCAGTTGTCGACCGGGACCATGAAGAGCCGGGCCCCGGCCGCCTCGGCGCCGGCGATCTTCTGCTGGATCCCGCCGATCGGTCCGGTGCGACCGTCGCTGCCGATCTCCCCGGTGCCCGCCACGACCTCGCCGCCGGTGAGCGACCCCGGGGTCAGGGTGTCGTAGATGGCCAGCGAGAACATCAGCCCGGCGCTCGGCCCGCCGATGCCGTCGCCGATGTCGACGCTGACGTCGAAGGGGAACGTGTAGCCGGGTCCGGGCGTGATGCCGATGCGCTTGTCGCCGTCGATCTCCTTCGGCGTCACGTCGACGTCGAGCTCCTTGCCCTTGCGCAGGACGTGGAAGGTCAACGGCCGGCCCACCGGGGCGGCGTCGACGGCGTCGACGACGTCCTGGGGCGTCGAGACGGCGCGTCCGCCGACCTCCTGGAGGACGTCGCGCACCTGGAGCCGTCCGGCGGCCGGGTAGTCGTCCTCGACGTTGAGCACCTCGACGACCGGCTCGATGTCGTAGCCCAGCTCGGTGAGGGCGGCGGCCACCGCGGCGTCCTGCGACGAGACCATCTGGACGGCCGACTCGACGTCGTTGGTCTCGTCGGTCTCGTCGGGGGCGTAGACCGCGGAGCGCGGGTAGACCGCCTCGGTCGGGTCGAGCCAGGCGGCGACCAGCCGGTCGAGGGTCACCCGGTCCTGCGGCTGGTCGACGTAGATCGTGGTGAGCCGGAGCTCGCCGTCGTCGCGGTAGGTCTTGCGTCCGGTGACCTGCACCGCCTCCTCGCCGTCACGGGTCGAGAGGATGTCGACGGTCGGGCCGGGGCTGTAGGTGACGTAGGGCAGCGGCTGGACCGCCACCATCACGAGCAGGAGAAGGAGCAGCGGCAGGGCCAGAAGTGCCCCCTTCGTCCGCTGACTCATGGCGTCACCCTCTCAAACAGTGACAAGCCGCCGTGCGGCGACCGGGCACGACGACAGGGCTCAGGAGGCCCGCCGGCGCTCGGCCCCGGCGTCCCCACTGCGGGTGGGGCGTACGGCGATGCCCGTGCTGCGGTCGTGGGTGCGGACCGGACGGGGCTGCCGGGACGTCGGCAGGTCGCGCTCCATGGCACGGGTGAGCCGCTCGATCTGCTGGTCCCGGTCGACCTCGCCGCGGCCCTCACGGCCCAGCCAGCCCACCCAGGCCATCGCCCCGATCGTCACGACGACGGGGGGCACGAGCCACCACAGGATCTCCACCCGCTCAGGGTAGGCCGACCCACTCCTCGTCACCGTCCGCGAAACGCTGGTGCTTCCAGATCGGCACCTCGGACTTGAGCGTGTCGATGAGCGCCTTCGACGCCGTGAAGGCCTCGCCCCGGTGGCTGGCCGTGGTCGCCACGACGACGGCGACGTCCCCCAGCTCGAGGTGGCCCACCCGGTGGACCGCGGCGACGCCGTGCACGTCGTACTCCTGTGCGATGCGCTCGCACACCTCGCGCAGCCGTGCCAGGGCCGTGGGGTGGGCGCTGTAGTCGAGGCTGGTGACCGGCTTGTCGGGTGCCGGCCCCTCCCCCGCGGCGGGCGCCGGACCGTCGTGGTCGCGCACCGTGCCGACGAAGAGGGTGAGTCCTCCGGCGGCGTGGTCCTCGAGGGCGGCGACCACCTCGGCGACGTCGAGGGGCACCTCGCGGATGTCGACGAGGCGCACGACGTCGTTGGCAGTCATGCGGAGGAGTCTAGGGACGTCCGCGACGTCCGGAGGGCTGGTCGCGCGTGTGGCGCAGGTGAGTACCGTGGAGGGCATGAGCAGCAACCCCGGCGACGGACCCGACGAGCAGAACCCGTTCAAGGGCACGCCCTTCGAGGCCCTCTTCGGCGGCCTCGCGGGCGGACCCGGCGGCGGCATGCCGGACCTGTCGGCCCTGATGGCCCAGGTCCAGTCCCTGATGCAGCCCCACGACGGGCCCATCAACTGGGCCGTCGTCGCCGACATCGCCCGCAAGGTCGCCGCCCAGCAGCCCGACCCGACGCCCAGCCAGGCCCAGCGCGACGCGATCGCGGACGCCGTACGCCTCGCCGACCACTGGCTCGACGAGACCACGGACTTCTCCTCCGGCGTGACCTCGACCGCCGCCTGGAGCCGTGCCGAGTGGATCGTGGAGACCCTCGACGTCTGGAAGCGCCTCGTCGAGCCGGTCGCCGGCTCCACCGTCACCGCGCTCGGCAACGCCCTCCCCGAGGAGGCCCGGGCCATGGCCGGGCCGCTGCTCGGCATGCTGGGCAAGGCCACCGGCGCGATGGTCGCCACCCAGGTGGGCCAGGGGCTCGGCGGGCTCGCGGGCGACGTCCTCGGCGCCTCCGACATCGGCCTGCCGCTCGGTCCGGCCGGCAGGGCCGCCCTCCTGCCCCTCAACGTGGCGGCCTTCGCCGACGAGCTGGACGTGAGCGCCGACGACGTGCTCCTCTACCTCGCCCTGCGCGAGGCCGCCCACCAGCGGCTCTTCGCCCACGTGCCGTGGCTGCGCGAGCACCTGGTCGGCGCCGTCGCCGTCTACGGCAGCGGCATCGAGATCAACACCGCCGGCATGGAGGAGAAGCTGCGGGGCATCGACCCGATGAACCCCGCCGCGATGCAGGAGGCGATGGAGGGCGGCCTGTTCGACCTGTCCAAGTCACCCGCCCAGCAGGCCGCGCTCGAGCGTCTCGAGGTGACCCTCGCCCTGGTCGAGGGGTGGGTCGACGAGGTCGTCGGCCAGGCCACGGACGAGCGGATGCCGTCCGCCGGCAAGCTGCAGGAGGCCGTACGCCGCCGCCGTGCCGCCGGCGGTCCGGCCGAGCAGACCTTCGCCACCCTCGTCGGCCTCGAGCTGCGCCCCCGCCGGCTGCGCGACGCCTCCACCCTGTGGGGCTCGCTGCGCGCCCGGCAGGGCACCGAGGGGCGCGACGGCGTGTGGATGCATCCCGACCTGCTGCCCACCGCCGCCGACCTCGACGACCCGCTGGGCTTCCGCGAGAGCGCACTGGCCCCGGAGTCGCTGACCGACGACGACTTCGAGGCCGGCCTGCGTGACCTGCTCGACGGCCCGTCCGCCGACGGGGACACCGGACCCGACCGCCCGACCGAGTGACGCTCCACTCCGACGCCCGGGCCGTGCTGGCCGGGTGGGCTCCTCCGACCGCGCGTGACGCCGACCTGCGGGAGCGTTACGTCGCGCTCCTCGACGCCCGTCCGGACGCGCTGGAGCGCTCCTGCCTGCCGGACCACCTGACGGCCGGCACGCTGGTGCTGACCCCGGACGCCGACGCGGTGCTGCTCAACCACCACCGCAAGGCCGACAGCTGGTTCGCGTTCGGGGGTCACTGCGAGCCGGGCGACGCCACGCTGGCCGGCGTGGCGCTGCGCGAGGCCCGCGAGGAGTCGGGGCTCGCGGACCTCGGCTTCGACCCCGAGCCGCTCAACCTCGACGAGCACGCCGTGGAGTTCTGCTCCCCCGGCACGACCGTGCACCACCTCGACGTCCGCTTCCTCGCCACCGCGCCCCGCGACGGGGCGCACCGGGTCAGCGAGGAGTCGCTGGACGTGCGGTGGTGGCCGCTCGACGGTCTCCCCGACCTGCACGACGACATGCGCCGGCTCATCGGGCAGGCGCTGGTCCGCCTCGGACGCTGAGCGTCAGTCGACCTCGTCCTCGGCCTCGGTCTCGCTGGACGGCGGGTCGACCTTGGCGGCGGCCGACCAGCCCAGCAGGTAGCCCCGGGCCCGCTCGGCGCGGGGGTAGCGGTCCACCCAGGCCCAGAACTTCGCGTCGTGGCCGTGCTCGAGCAGGTGCGCGAGCTCGTGGACCAGGACGTAGTCGACCACCCAGGACGGCATCCCCTGCAGCCGCTCGGAGAGCCGGATCGAGCGGTCCCCGGGGCTGCAGGAGCCCCACCTCTGCTGCTGGTTGGTCACCCAGCGCACGCTGGACGGCGTCGCCAGCCCGCCGAAGTAGGTGTCGTTGAGGGTGCCGGCCCGGGCGAGCAGCTGATCGTCGGAGGGCCGCGCGCGCTGCTCCTTGCGCTCCAGCCGGGCCACCATGTCGGCCACCCACGTGGCCTCGTCGCGCTTGCTCATCGCCGCAGGGATCAGCACGACGATGCGATCGCCCTCCCGGTAGGCCGAGACCGTACGACGCCGCCGCTTGGACCGGCGTACCTCGACCTCGGGCGTGCTCACGTCGTCCACGCTAGCGCCCGGCGGGGTTGGCCCAGGCCAGGAGACGCTCACGCTCCCAGGTGTTGACGATCCGGTCCGGGTCGATGCCGGCCGCCTCCGCCCGCTCGCAGCCGTAGTCCAGCATGTCGAGCTGCCCGGGTGCGTGGGCGTCGGAGTCGATGGAGAACAGGCAGCCGGTGTCGCGGGCCAGCTCGAGCAGCCGGGTGGGCGGGTCGCGACGCTCCGGACGGCTGTTGATCTCGACGGCGACGTCGTGCTCGACGCACGCCTCGAACACCGCCCGGGCGTCGAACTCGCTCTGCGGCCGGGTCCCGCGGTTGCCCTCCACCCGACGCCCGGTGCAGTGGCCCAGCACGTTGGTGAAGGGGTTGGCGACGGCGGCCAGCATCCGCCGGGTCATCGGTCCTGAGTCCATGCGCAGCTTGGAGTGGACGCTGGCCACTCGTACGTCGAGGCGGGCCAGCATCTCGTCGGTCTGGTCGAGGGCGCCGTCGTCGAGGATGTCGACCTCGATGCCCGCGAGCAGGGAGAACGCCTCGCCCAGGTGGTCGTTGACGGCCTCGACCACCTCCAGCTGGCGGGCCAGCCGCTCCACGCTGAGCCCGTTGGCCACCCGCAGCCGCGGCGAGTGGTCGGTGAGCACGAGGTAGTCGTGGCCGAGCTCCATGGCCGTCATCGCCATCTCCTCGAGGGGCGAGCCGCCGTCGGACCAGTCCGAGTGGGAGTGGCAGTCACCGCGCAGCGCGGCCCTGACCTCGCGACCGCCGGGGGCGAGCGGTCCGGCGTGCTGCCGCTCCAGCTTGGCGAGGCGTTCGGGGACCTCGCCGCGGACGGCCTCGGCGATCACCGTGCCGGTGCTCGGCCCGATGCCCGCCAGCTCGGTCAGGGTGCCCGCCCTCGCGCGGGCCGCGACGTCGTCGGGATCGAGGGGCAGGATGACCGCGGCCGCCTTGCGGAACGCCTCCACCCGGCGCGTCTCCTCGCGACCGCGCTCCATGAGGAAGGCGATCCGGCGCAGCGCGGCGACCGGTCCCCCCGTGTACAGCTCCCCCACGTCCTCACCCTCTCGTGTCCGTCGTCACGGACCATTGTCGCTGCCCGGCCGGGACGGCCCATCCCCCGTCCCCAGGCCGTGGGCGTGTCGTCCCCATGTTCTCCACAGCTTCGTCCACAGGGGTGGACAGCGTGTCTGCCCCGGCACGCCGCCGAGGGGTCGGGCCGGGGCGTCAGCGTCCCTCGAAGACCGGCCGACGCTTCTCGCGGCTCGCCCGGATCCCCTCCTGGAGGTCCTCGGTGGCCAGCGTCACCGGCTGCGCGAGGGCCTCCCACTGCAGGGCGCTCTCGAAGTCCGCGTGCCCGCCGTCGGCCAGCGCGATCTTGGTGAGCCGGGTGGCGATCGGCGCGGTGGCGGCGATGCCCTCGGCCGTCCGCAGCACCTCGGCGTCGAAGGACCCGCCGTCGATGACCCGCGACACCAGCCCGATGCGCAGCGCCTCGTCGGCGTCCACGACCCGACCGGTCAGGAGCAGGTCCCGCGCGTGGGCCGCGCCGACGACCTGGGGCAGCAGGTAGGTGCCGGCCATCCCCGCGTGCATGCCGAGCTTGACGAAGGGGACGCCGAGCTTCGCGCCGGGAGCGGCGTACCGGATGTCGCAGGCCAGGGCGAGGCACAGCCCGGCGCCGATCGCGGCCCCGTTGATCGCGGCGATGGTCGGCACCTCCAGCCGGCGGAGGGAGAGCCACGCCCGGTAGAACGGCATCATCCGGTCGCGCAGGTGGTCGACGCTGGCGTCGGGCTCGCTGGAGATCCACGAGGTGTTGCCGCCGGAGCAGAAGGCCGACCCCTCGCCGGTCACCACGACCACGCGCAGCGAGCGGTCCGCGGCGAGCTCGTCGACGGCGCGGACCCACGACGACGTCATCTCGTCGCTCATCGCGTTGCGCATGTCGGGGTTGTCCAGGGTCAGCACGGCGACGCCCGCAGAGGGACGGTCGAGGCGCAGGTGCGTGTAGTCGGCCATGGCCCGCAGGGTACTGACAGGGCTGGACCACCCGCCGGGGTCCGGGGCCGAGAGGTGTGTCGCGAGCCGACGGAGCGCGGTTTGGGTAGTGTCACAGGCGGATCGGGGGCTCCACGCCCCCGGACCCACGAGGGCTTCCCCACCCGACCCTCGCGACGACAGCATGATCCTGGAGCAAGGAGGCCGTCATGGCGGAGACCTGGAGCGGCGAGTTCTACTGCGTGAAGTGCAAGGAGAAGCGCGAGGCGGAGGGCGAGGTCAGGGTCAACGACAAGGGCACCCGGATGGCCAAGGCCGTCTGCCCCGTCTGCGGCACCAACCTCAACCGCATCCTCGGCAAGGCGTGACGACGCCCGCCCGTCGAGCCCCGTAGCCGCACGACGACGGCGCCCCCTCGAGGTGGCGCCGTCGTCGTACCCGGGCCTGTGGACGAGCGGGTGCGTGATCGGCCGCCGCGTTGCATCGTGGCCCCATGCGACTGTCCCCTCCGGTTCCCGTGCGGCTCGAGACGATCGGTCCCTGGCAGCCGTACGTCGCGCCGCTGGCCGCCGCGGCCGGCCTGCTGGTCTCGCCGCGCGCCGAGGTCGTGCTGCTCGTCACCGACCTCCCCGGCGACTGCGCCCCCGCTGACCCGTGGGTCGTGGAGTCACGACCTCACCTCACCGTGGTGGCCGTGCCGGACGCCGTACGGGTCGGACCCTTCGTCGTACCGGGGCTGACTGCCTGCCTGCGCTGCGTCCGGGCCTGGTCCGACACCCCGCGCCAACCGGGGCAGGTCGCCGCACCACCGCTCACCGCGGGACCAGGCGTCGATGCGGGACTGCTGGCAGTGGCCCTGGGATGGGCCGCCCGCGACGTCTCCACCTGGCTGGACGGGGGGACCCCGGCGACGTGGTCGGCCACCGTCACCGTCGGCGCCGACCTCTCCCCCGAGCAGCGGGACTGGCCGCGCCACCCGCACTGCGGGTGCTCGTGGGGCGAGGCGGTGTGAGCTACCACCACTCGCTGTCGAGCTTGCCCTCGATGGAGCGCAGGTGGGAGCGCGAGCACTCCTCGCAGTAGCTGCGCCGGCGACCGTTCTCGATCGATGTCGTCCAGGTGAGGGTCTCGGCGCCGCTCCCCTGGCGCCCGCAGAAGTCGCACGTCGTCGGCTGCTCGGTCACGGGTTCGAGGCTACCCGCCCGAAATGCCGACAGCCGGCACGATCCGTGTGGATCGTGCCGGCTGTCGTCTGCATCACCCGCGATCAGGGCGAGGCTGGTCCTAGATCGCTCGGGCGAGGGCGAGACGCGCCTGCTGCGCGGCCTGCTCGGCCTTGCGGCTCATCCGACGGGCCAGGGCCAGCTGGTGACCGCGTCGGTTCTGCTGCGCCTCTCCCAGGCGCGCGGTCATGTGTGCGCGCGCGAGGTCCTGCTGCATGGTGCTCATGTCGTATCCGTCCGTGTGAAGTGTCATGTGGTCCGAAGGTCCTGCCTGAGAAGGTGTGAGGACCGCCGTCAGGCGGCGACCTCGTTCTGGTTCTTGCGGGGTCGGCCGCGGGGGCGCTTGCGCGGGATCACCACGCCCTGGAGGAAGAGCTCGCCGCCCCAGACGCCCCACGGCTCGCGCCGTTCGAGAGCGCCGTCGAGGCACATCGCCTGGACCGGGCATCCCTGGCACAGGCTCTTGGCGTGCTCGACATCCGCGGGGGTCTCGGCGAACCACAGCTCTGCGTTGTTGGTGCGGCAGGGCAGCAGCTCGTCGTCCACCTGGGCAGCTGCGTCGTGCAGGTCACCCAGGTCGTGGGCGGCGTCGGCAGCTCGGTTGCGGTCGAGAACACTGATGGTCATGTGTGTCACCTCCTTCTCGTGGACCTGATCGCTGGTGCAGAAAATTCGTGTGTCTGCGGGATCCGGCCCAGTCGTTCCTCCGGTGACGGAGGAACGACAAAGGCCGCGGATCCCGGTATGGGTTCCGCGGCCTGGAGGCGCTCGATGGGTGTCTGGTGTCAGACGATCGATGGTCTCCAGGCGGTCGGACCCGGGAAGGCTCCCTTGACGCGGATGGCGTCGAGCTCGATGCCGCGCACGGCGTCGACGGCGTCCATGACGGCGATGCCGGCCACGTGGGCCCACGCGGTCACGGTCTCGAGCTGCTGCGCGCAGGAAGCGGCAACGCGCGGGGAGGCGGCGACGACGGGCATGCCGAAGGACGGCGTCGAGGCCGTCATCGTGTCGGTGTAGATCTCCATCGTGGTGCCACCTCCTTCGGGGCGTCGGGCGCTGACCAGTGCCAGTGGCCGGGTGCGCGTGGGCTGTTGGGAAGAAACTAATGCCTGCCCCGAGTAATGGGCAAACGATTTAATGAGTATTTCCTCAGATTTCCTTCGAGAGGAGTGCGAGCACGTCGTCGCCGTACTTCGTGAGCTTGGACGGACCCACCCCGCTGATGCGCCGCAGCGCCCCCTCGTCGGCCGGGCGGTGCTCGGCGATCAGCTGCAAGGTGGCATCGGTGAAGACGACGAACGCCGGCACCTTGTCGTCGGCCGCCCGCTCGAGGCGCCACTCGCGCAGGCGCTCGAAGAGGGCCTCGTCGTAGGAGGCCGGGCAGTCGACGCAGCGGCCGAGCTTCTTCTCGGCCGGAGTGCTCAGCGCCGCCCCGCACTCCCGGCAGTGCATCGCCTTGCGGTTGCGCTTGGCGGGCGTGCGGGCCGCGGCGGCGCGCTCGACCTCGGCGACCTCCTCGAGGAAGCGCGACGGCTTGCGACTGGCGCGGCCCCCGGGGTTGCGCGCCAGCGCCCACGAGATCGACAGCTCCCGTCGGGCACGGGTCATGCCGACGTAGAGCAACCGGCGCTCCTCCTCGACGGCGGCCGGGGAGTCGGCGTACGTGATGGGCAGGGTGCCGTCCTGGAGGCCGCACAGGAAGACCGCGTCCCACTCCAGGCCCTTGGCGGCGTGCAGCGTGGCGAGGGTGACGCCGTCGGCGAGCGGGGCGTGCTGCTCGGCGGCGCGGCGGTCGAGGTCGTCGACGAAGTCACCGAGGGTGGCCTGCGGCGCCTCGGCGACGAACTCGGTCGAGCGGTCCACCAGCGCCTGCAGGGACTCCCACCGGTTGCGGGTCTCGCCGCGGGTCCCGGGGGCCTCGGTCGACCAGCCCATCCCGGACAGGGTCGCCCGGACGAGGTCGGGGACGGTGCCGTCGTCCTGTCCCCCGCGCGCGGTGCCGCGCAGCAGGGTGACGGCCTGGCGGACCTCGGCGCGGTCGAAGAACCGCGCGGCGCCCCGGACGACGTACGGGACTCCCCGGGAGGTCAACGCGTCCTCGAAGGTCTCCGACTGGGCGTTGATGCGGAACAGCACCGCCATCTCGCCGGCGGGCGTGCCGGCGGCGCGCAGGGCCGCGATGCGGTCGGCGGCCGCGGCGGCCTCGGCCACCTCGTCGGGGTGGGCGGCGTAGCGCACGGGCGGGCCGGACGGCCGCTGGGCCACCAGGTCGACGCCCTTGCTCGGCGTGCCGGCGAGCAGCCGGTTGGCGGCCGAGACGACCTCCGGGGTGGAGCGGTAGTTGCGCACCAGCTCCACCGAGGTGGCCTCGGGGAACTTGGTCGTGAAGTCGCGCAGGTAGGCCGCGTTGGCGCCGGCGAAGGAGTAGATGGTCTGCGCCGGGTCGCCCACCACGCAGAGCTCGTCGCGGCCCCCGAGCCACAGGTCGAGCAACGCCGACTGGAGGGGCGAGACGTCCTGGAACTCGTCGACGACGAGCCACTTGTACTGACGGCGCACCTGGGCGGCGACGGCCTCCTCCTCGGCCAGGAGCCCGGCCGCGAAGAGCAGCACGTCCTCCATGTCCATCCGGCCCTGGCCGCGCTTGACCTCCTCGTAGCCCTCGAAGACCCGGCCCACGGTCTCGGGGTCGAGGCTGGAGACCGAGCGACCCCGCGACGGCGCGATCCGCGGGTAGTCGTCGGGCGAGACGTTGCTGACCTTGGCCCACTCGACCTCGCTGGCGAGGTCGCGCAGCAGCGCCTGGTCGGCGTTGATCCGCTGGCGGCGGGCGGCTTGGGCCAGGAGGCCGATCTTGGACTCGATGAGGTTGGGCAGGTCGTGGCCGTGGACCCGCGGCCAGAAGTAGCGCAGCTGGCGCAGGGCCGCGGAGTGGAAGGTGCGGGCCTGGACCCCGCCGGCACCGAGGCCCCGCAGCCGGCCCCGCATCTCACCGGCCGCCCGGGTGGTGAAGGTGACCGCCAGGACCTCGGTGGGGACGTAGAGGCCCGTCGCCACGCCGTACGCGATGCGGTGGGTGATCGCCCGGGTCTTGCCCGTCCCCGCGCCGGCGAGCACCCGCACGGGACCGCGCAACGCCTCGGCGACCCGGCGCTGCTCGGGGTCGAGCGCGTCCAGCAGGTCGGTGGGGGCGGGCATGGGCGTGGAACAACTCCTGCGGGTCGGTGGTTGGACTGAGGCGAACACGGAAACCCTAGACGTCAGGACCGACACCCATGACCTTCACGATGTACAGCACCCCGTGGTGCGGCTACTGCCACCGCCTCCGCAGCCAGCTCGACCGGGAGGGCATCAGCTACGAGGTGGTCGACATCGAGCAGCAGCCCGAGGCGGCGCTGATCGTCGAGCAGGCGAACAACGGCAACCAGACCGTCCCGACGCTGGTCTACGCCGACGGGTCCGCCCACACCAACCCGAGCCTGGCGCAGGTCAAGGAGAAGCTCGCCGCCCTGGCGTGAGCGTCAGCAGCGCGAGCGCAGGGTGGAGACGCCGTCGCCGGTGAGGCGGTCGCACCCCACCGCCCGGCCCGTGGCGGCCAGGAGCAGGTCGATGGCCCGCCCCTCGACGCCCGGGCCGCTGCCGTGTGCCCACTCCTGGTCGGTGGCGCGCAGCGCCACCCCGTCGATGCGCCGCTCGGTGCCGATCAGCGTGTTGGAGGACTTGAAGAAGTCGAGGCACCGGCGCACGGCCTCCGGCGCGTAGTCGTGCTCGATGCCGAGTGGTCGGCGCACGTCCTCGGCGTGCACGACGGTCTCGCCCAACCACGACGCCCGCGGGCCCGGTGGCGCGGTCCTGGAGTGCTGCACGTCGCGGAACTCGGCGAGGGCCTCCGCACCGGATGCCCCGCGTCGACGGGCGATCCCGGCGTCGAGGAACCGGTCGAAGTCGAAGCGTGCGCGCGCGAGCCCGACGAGGAAGCCGCCCGGCCCGGTGTGGGCCGTGTTCGTCATGTGGGCCACGGTGTCGCGCACGCTCCACCCCTCGCACAACGACGGGGTCTCCCACTGCTCCTCGGAGAGCCCGGCCAGGTCGGCGGCCAGCGCGCCGCGCTCGGCGGCCACCAAGGTCCAGATGTCGTTCATGGCGTCAACCTACGGGTCACCAGCCGCCGGGCAGCGGCCCGCCGTACCAGTCCATGACCAGCGACGACGAGATGGAGACGCCGGCGGGGATGAGGACCTCGCCCGACTCGCACCCCTCCCTCAGCTCGTCGCGGGTGAACCAGCGGGCCTCGGTGATCTCGGCGCCGTCGACGTCGATGTCGGTGGTGGTCGCGACCCCCCGGAACCCGATCATCAGGCTGGCCGGCAGCGGCCAGGGCTGGTTGCCGAAGTAGTCGACGTCGCCGACCGTGACGCCCACCTCCTCCAGCACCTCGCGGCGTACGGCGTCCTCGAAGGTCTCCCCCGGCTCGACGAAGCCGGCGAGCGTCGAGTAGCGGCCCTCGGGCCACACCGCCTGGTGCCCCATCAGGAGGCGCTCCTCGGCCGAGCCGCGGGCCCCGTGGGTGATGGCCATGATGACCGCGGGGTCGGTGCGCGGGAACTGACGCCGCCCGCAGCCGGTGCACTCGAGCTCGTGCCCGGCATGGCGGGACTCCAGCGAGGAGCCGCAGCGTGGGCAGTGCCGGGTGACCCAGTGCCACTCGGCGAGGCCGACGGCGTGGAAGAGCCAGGGCGCGACGCCCGGCTCGGCGACCAGCATCGGCAGCATCCCCCGCAGCGGCACCCACTCCTCGCGGTCGCCCGGGACCTCCCGAGGGTCCGCCAGCACCGCGAACCGGGTCACCCCGTCGCGCTCGCCGAGCAGCACGCGGGTGCCGTCGGGCGCCTCGGTCGGGGCCACCCAGCCGGCGTCGCCGTCGACCGGGCGCAGGCGGTTGCCGGCGATGACCAGGACCCGCGTGGTGGGGTCGGCCCACCGCTCGTCGAGCCAGGCGTCATCGGTACGCCGCTCGCCCACGCGGTTGTGCGCGTGGGCGGACAGGGCGAGGTGCGGCAGGCTGCGCTGGGGCTCGGCGTCGTTCACGCCGCCACGCTACTGGCCGGCCCGTCGGTGGTGAGGGCCCGCCACGGTCGTCGCTAGGGTCGTCGCCATGAGCACCCACATCGGCGCCGCGCCCGGTGACATCGCCCCCGTCGTCCTCATGCCGGGCGACCCCCTCAGGGCACGCTGGATCGCGGACACCTTCCTCGACGGCGCGAAGTGCTACACCGAGGTGCGCGGCATGTACGGCTACACCGGGACCTGGCGCGGTCACCGGGTCTCGGTCCAGGGATCGGGGATGGGGCAGCCGTCGCTGGCGATCTACGCCAACGAGCTGTTCCGCGACTACGACGTGCAGTCGATCGTCCGCGTCGGCTCCTGCGGCGCGCTCACCGAGGACGTCGGGATCCGCGACGTCGTCATCGCGAGCGGCGCCTGCACCGACTCCTCGATGAACACCCACCGCTTCCACGGCTACGACTACGCCCCGGTCGCGGACTTCCACCTGCTCCGCCGTGCGTACGACGCCGCCGCCGCGATGCCGGGCACGACCACGCACGTGGGACTCATCTTCTCCAGCGACTCCTTCTACTCGCCGCGCGTCGAGCTGATGGCCCCGATGGTCGAGCACGGGGTGCTCGCGGTCGAGATGGAGGCGAGCGCGCTCTACACGCTCGCCGCCGCCCACCGCCGTACCGCGCTGGCGATCTGCACCGTCTCCGACCACATCGTCACCGGCGAGGAGACCACCGCCCAGGAGCGGGAGCAGACCTTCGCCGCGATGGTCGAGATCGCGCTGACCGCGGCCCTGCCCGACTGAGCCTCCCCGCGCCCGTCGCGGCTCGGGTGGCTCGGGCTCGGGTGGCTCGGCGCGTCCAGGGTGGCGGCAGACCGCACGCGAACCGGGCCGCAGTCGCCGATGTGCCGCCCCTCTGGGTCCTTGCCCCGTAACTGGCGGCCCCCGACAAGGATGCGCGGTAGCCGGGCGTCGTACGCCGCCAGTTGCGCGAGCGCCAGCCACGCCGCGCCATCACCGGTCCACAGTGGCGGCAGACCGCACGCGAACCGGGCCGCAGTCGACGATGTGCCGCCCCTCTGGGTCCTTGTCTCGCAACTGGCGGCCCCCGACAAGGATCCGCGGNAGTGGCGGCAGACCGCACGCGAACCGGGCCGCAGTCGACGATGTGCCGCCCCTCTGGGTCCTTGTCTCGCAACTGGCGGCCCCCGACAAGGATCCGCGGTCGACGGGCGTCGTACGCCGCCAGTTGAGCGAGCGCCAGCCACGTCGCGCCATCACCGGTCCACAGTGGCGGCAGACCGCACGCGAACCGGGCCGCAGTCGACGATGTGCCGCCCCTCTGGGTCCTTGTCTCGCAACTGGCGGCCCCCGACAAGGATCCGCGGGCGNGTGGCGGCAGACCGCACGCGAACCGGGCCGCAGTCGACGATGTGCCGCCCCTCTGGGTCCTTGTCTCGCAACTGGCGGCCCCCGACAAGGATCCGCGGACGCCGGGCGTCGTACGCCGCCAGTTGAGCAAGCGCCAGCCACGCCGCGCCATCACAGGTCCACAGTGGCGGCAGACCGCACGCGAACCAGGCCGCAGTCGACGATGTGCCGCCCCTCTGGGTCCTTGCCCCGCAACTGGCGGCCCCCGACAAGGATCCGCGGTCGACGGGCGTCGTACGCCGCCAGTTGAGCGAGCACCAGCGACGGTGGCCCCACGCGCGGGAGCGCCTCAGGCCAGCTCGACGTCCAAGTCGGCGAGCGTCGCGGGGTCGCCGACCATCTCGATACGGGTGATGACGCCGTCGCGCAGGGTGAGCACCCAGGCCGACCGGGTCGTGCCGCCCGGGGCCCACACGGCGGCGGGGAGTCCGTCGACGTAGGCCGGCTGGGCCGCGGCCGCCTTGCCGCTGAACACCTCGGCGACCGCCTCGCGCCCGCGCACGACGGGGGCGAGCTCGGGCGCGCCGAGGTGGCGCCGGGTGGCGGCGGCACTGACGGAGAACGCGTCGACCCGCAGCTCGATCTCGGGGTCGAGCATGGTCAGCAAGCGCTCGAAGCGGCCCTCGCGAGCGGCCTCGAGGAAGGCGGCGACCACGGCGCGCTGCCGCAGGCGGTCGGGCTCTGGCTCGCCACCGCGGACCTTGCGGCGCGCCCGGGAGGCGAGCTGCCGGGCGTTGGCGGGACTGGTGTCCACGATCGGCGCGACCTCGTCGAACGGCACCCCGAACAGGTCGTGCAGGACGAACGCCAGCCTCTCGGTGGGTCCGAGCTGGTCGAGCACCACCAGCAGGGCCGCGCCGACGGCGTCGGCCGTGGCCGCCTGCTCGGCGGGATCGGGCACCTGTGCGTCGGCCGTCTCGGGCAGCTCGTCGACCGGGTGCTCACGCCGCGTCGGCCCGGCCTTGAGCGTGTCCAGGCAGATCCGGGAGACCACCGTGGTGAGCCAGCCGTCGAGGTTGTCGATCCCGTCGGGCCCGGTGCGGTGCAGGCGCAGCCACGCCTCCTGGACCGCGTCGTCGGCCGCGGCATGGCTGCCGAGCATCCGGGTGGCCACCGCGTGCAGGCGCGGGCGCGCCCCCTCGAACCGCCGCGCCAGGGCGTCGTCGTCGCTCATGTCCACATCCTCCCGTCCTCGTCCACCACGGGCGCACCACGAAGCCCGGCCCGACGACCATCCCGACCGTCACTGCCCTGACGAGCGCCGCACCGCGGGTGTGACACGTCGGCCGGGCGACGCGGGTCACCCGACGACGATCCGCTCCAGCTCCTCGCGACCCGGCAGGTCCGCGGGCTCGACCGTCTGCCCCGAACGGACGTAGTGGAAGACCGCGCGGACCCGCTCCAGCGGGGTGCCGGTGAGCTCGGCCCAGGCGAGCCGGTAGATCGCCAGCTGGAGGGGGTCGGCGGTGGCCGCCTTGTTGGTCTTCCAGTCGACCACCACGAACCCCCGCTCGCCCTCCACCTCCTCGGTGTAGATCGCGTCGATCCGCCCGCGGACGACCTGGCCGGCCAGCACCAGCGCGAAGGGCGCCTCGACGGCGTGCGGCACGCGGTCGGCGTACGGGCCGGACTCGAAGCGGGCCACGAGCTCGGCGAGGTCGGACTCGTCGTCGATGCCGGCGTCGGCCCGGCCCTCGAGCTCGTCGTAGGGGATGAGCTCGGGCTGGCCGAAGCGCGACTCGACCCATGCGTGGAAGCGGGTGCCGAACCGTGCCGCCGAGGAGGGCTTGCGCGGCATGGGCCGGGCGAGCTCGCGGGCGAACTGCTGGGGGTCGTCGCGCAGTCGGCTGAGGGCGGTCGCGGACAGGCTGGACGGCAGCTCGACGCGGATCTGACCGCCCCGGTCGGCGCGGGCCTCGGCGAGTAGGCGCTCGATCGCGGCGTCCCAGTCGGCGACCTGTCCCGCGGTGAGGACGTCGAGGCCCTCGTCGGGGACGTCCGGGTCGACGGCCCGCACGACCTCGGCCGCGTCGAGGCGCAACCGGGCCTCCCGCCCGATGCCGGTGAGCGGCCACGGACGCGAGGGGTCGTCGCCGGCGTAGGGGTGCGTGGCGTCCTTGCCGGGCTTGTCGAGCCAGCCCGCGACCTCCTCGCCCCAGCCCGCGATGACGTCGCGCATGGTCTCCTGGAACGGCGAGGGACCGAAGGGGCTCTTGCGCGCGTTGAAGAGGAACGAGGTCACCCACATCTCGTGCTCCGCACGGGTGAAGGCGACGTAGCCCAGCCGCAGCTCCTCGGTCGCCTCGTGGGCCTTGGACGCCGCGCGGTAGGCGTCGAGGGCCGCCTTGTCGTGCCCCTGGAGCTGCGGGAGGTCCTGGGCGTCGCCGCGCAGCGGGGCCGGCATCACCGACGGGGACGACGTCCACAGCGTGCGGCCCCGGGTGGAGGGGAACCGGGACTCCCCCACCCCGACGAGGAAGACCGAGTGCCACTCCAGGCCCTTGGAGCGGTGCACCGTGAGGAGCTTGACCGAGTCGGCCTCGGTCGGGGTGGCCGCATCGAGGCCGTTGCCCTGGTCGTCCTCGGCGGTGAGGTAGGCCAGCAGCGCCGGCAGGCTGACGTCGCCGTCGACGGCCTGGAACTCCGCGACCGCCTTGACGAAGAGGTCGAGGTTGTCGCGCCGGGCCAGCGCCGCCGGGCCCACCGCCGAGGCGAGCTCGATGTCGACGCCGGAGGTGTCGATGACGCGGCGTACGACGTCCAGCAAGGGCTCGGAGACGTGCGAGCGCAGCATCCGCAGCTCGCCGGCCAGCAGGGCGAAGCGCTCGCGGGCCTCGTCGGAGTAGGGCAGGTCGTCGCCCGGGTCCTCCAGCGCGTCGCCGAGGGCGGCCACCTCGGCGGGGTCGATGCCGTCGGCGATCTCGAGGAGCTGGTCACCGATGTCGACCGCGTCGGGCGCGCGCCCCCGGCCGCCGGACAGCTCGGCCGCGCGCTGGGCCAGCAGGTGCAGGTCGCGCGGGCCGACGGCCCAGCGCGGTCCGGTCAGCAGGGTCAGGAGCGAGGAGTTGGCCGTGACGTCGTGCATCAGGTGCAGCGTCGCCACGATCTCCGCGACCTCGGGCAGTCGCAGCAGCCCGGAGAGCCCGACGATCTCCACCGGCACGTCGGCGCTGGTGAGGGCGTCGAAGACCTCCTCGGCATGTGCGTTGTCGCGGGTGAGCACGCCCAGCCGGGACCAGTCGCCGGTGCGGGTGTGGGCGTCGCGGACCCGCTCGACGAGGGCGGCCAGCTCCTCGCGGTGGGTCTCGAAGACCTGGGTCTGCACGATCCCGGGAGCGGCGCCGTCGGCGGCGACGAGCGGGGAGACCTGCGGGAAGGCGTCGTACAGCGGCTGGGCGAGGACGTTGGCGAGGTCGAGGATCCGCGTGTCGGAGCGGCGGTTGACCGTCAGCGGGAGCACCGGCACCTCTCCCCCGTGCGCGGCCGGGAAGGTCTCGGCGAAGTTGAGGATGTTGGACACCGAGGCCCCGCGCCAGCCGTAGATCGCCTGGTTGGGGTCGCCCACCGCGGTCACGGCGTGGCCGAGCCCGGACGCCTCGTCCGGCCCGGAGAACAGCCGCGAGAGCATCAGGGCCTGCGCGACGGAGGTGTCCTGGTACTCGTCCAGCAGCACGACACGGAACGCGTCGCGCTGGGCGGCGCCGACGTCGGGCTGCTCGTCGGCCAGCCGGGCGCCGAGGGCGATCTGGTCGGAGAAGTCCATGAGGCCCAGGTCGGCCTTGAGCCGGCGGTAGTCCTCGACCAGGCCGAGGAGCTCGGCGCGACGGTCGATGGCCGAGATCGCCTTGTCGATCGCGTCGAGGTACGTCGCACGGTGCTTGCCCTGCTCCTCCTCGCGGCGGGCGGCGACGAAGCGCGGCCGCTCCGCGGCGTCGAATGCCCGCACCTCGTCGGGCGAGCGCAGGTGCTCGCTCAGCGTCGAGTCGAGGGCGAGGAGGTTCTGGATGGCGGTCTCGGCGTGGTCGGTGAGGTGCTCCACCACACCGGTGTGGCGGTCGACCACCCGCGCGCCGAGCTGGTAGCGGGCGGCGTCGGTGACGACCCGGGTGTCGGGCTCGTGGCCGATGCGCAGGCCGTGCTCGGTGAGCAGGGTGGCGGCGAAGGCGTTGTAGGTCGCCACCGTGGGCTCGAGCACGTCCTCCTCGTCGTCGCGGGGCACCGCGTCGAGGACCCCGGCGGTCACCAGCGCCGAGCGGATGCGGGAGCGCAGCTCGCCGGCCGCCTTGGTCGTGAAGGTGAGGCCGAGGACCTGGTCGGGTCGGACCTGGCCGGTCACCACGAGATGGACGACGCGGGCCGCCATCAGGGTCGTCTTGCCCGACCCGGCCCCGGCGATGACCACCGCGGGCGACAGCGGCGCGGTGATCGCGGCCCACTGCTGCGGGCTCGGGGCGAACGACGTCTGCATGACCCGCCGGAGGTCCTCGGGGGTGTCGATGTGGAGCGGCGGTCGCGGGCCCGGAGCCCGCTCTGCCGGCCCGGACGTGCTCGTCGCGGTCGTCGTCGTGGTCACAGGGTCACCACCGACCCGGCGCCCTTGGCGGGGCACAGCGAGACGTAGGGACAGTCCTTGCAGTGGTCTCCGGGAATGGCGGGGAACTCCTCACGGCGCAGGTAGCCGGCGGCGGTGGACAGGGCGACGCGGAGGTCCTCGCGCTCGGGCGACTCGTCGGGCTGCGGGTCCTGGCGCTGCTCGACGGCCGAGGGGCTGTCGTCGAGGGCGCCGAGCTGGACCAGGAACGCGCCACCGGACACGGCGTCGGGGATGGCCTCGTCGACGGCACCGCGGTCGACGGCCAGCTGGTAGAGCGCGAGCTGGCGGTCGCGCTGGACCGCCGGCCCGCTGGGCTTCGTGCGGCCGGTCTTGAGGTCGACCACGACCACCCGTCCGTCGTGATCGACCTCGAGGCGGTCGACGTAGCCTCCGAGCCGGACCTGCTCGCCGTCGTCGAGCTCGACCACCGTCGCGAACCTGGTCTCGGTGTCGACGAGCCGGCGCGGGTTGGCGTGGTGCCAGGCGAGGAACCGGGCCAGCGCGGAGCGCACCCGGGCGTGCTCGCGGGCGGCGGCCCACGGGGTGCGGAACTCGAGGCGCTGCCACACCGCGTCGACGTGCTCCATGAGCAGGTCGGCGTCGTCGGGACCGGCCACGAGCTCGCCGGTGCCGACCCGCTCGGCGAGCGCGTGCACGATCTGCCCGAGGTTGGCCGACTGGTGGGAGCGAGTGACGCCACCGGCCTCGCGCGACAGGAAGTGCTGGGTCGGGCAGGCCATCAACCCCGTCAGGGTGCTGGCCGACAGCGGCACCGGCTCGTCGGTCGGACGCACCGGGCGCGCGGAGAGGCTCGCGGCGCGGGTCCCCCACCACGTGGCCGGGTCGGCCTGCGGGACCAGCGCCCTGCCGCCGACGGACTCGGTCGCCAGCGCCTTGAGCCGCCGGGCGGCCGCCTCGCGCAGCGGCTGGGGGGTGTCGGGATCGGCCAGGTGCTGGCGCAGGTCGCTCACCAGTCCGGCCATGGACAGCGGCCGGCGAGGACGCCCGCTGTGGTGCACGGGCGGGATCTGCAGCTCGGCGAGAAAGCGCGACGGCTGCTCGCCCTCGTCGTCGGTCGAGGCGACCGCGGTGACGACCAGGCGCTGCCGCGCACGCGTGCAGGCGACGTAGAACAGCCGCCGCTCCTCGGTGAGCAGCTCGCGTGTGCTCACCGGCGGCACCAGGCCGTCGGCCCGGATCCGGTCGGCCTGGAGCAGCGTGCTGCGCCGGCGCAGGTCGGGCCAGACGTCCTGCTGGACGTGGGCGACCACGACGAGGCGCCACTCCAGCCCCTTGGCGCGGTGGGCGGTGAGCAGGCGCACGGAGGCACCGCGGACCCCGCGCTCGGCGAGGGTGTCGCCGGGGATCTGCTGGGCGACGAGGGTGGCCAGGAAGTTGGCGATGCCGAGGTGGTCCTTGCGCTCCTCGGCACGCGCGGCCGCCTCGAAGAGGGCCACGATCGCGTCCAGGTCGCGGTGGGCACGCCGGGCGGCGGCGCCACCCAGCTCGACCCCGCGACGCAGCCGCTCGGGCCACGGCGTGCCCGCCCACAGCAGCCACAGCACCTCCTCGGCGGTGTCACCGTCGGCCTGGGCGGTCCGCCCGCGCCACAGCAGGGCGGCGAAGGCGCGGGCCCGGTCGACCTCCGGGCCCTCGAGGCCGTCGAGGAAGTCCGGGTCGACCAGCACCTGGCGCACCAGGTCGCGGGAGCGACGCGGGACGCGCTCCTCCGCCTTGGCCGCGGTCTTCTCCCGGGCCCGGAGCAGGCGGCCGAGCCGGCGCAGCTGACCGGCGTCCAGCCCCGACAACGGTCCCAGCAGCATGGACTCCGCCCGGGTCGGGTCGATGAAGTCGACGTGGGTCGGGTCGTGGTTGTCGAGGTTGAGGATCGCCCGCAGGGCGTCGAGGAGCGGCAGCGCCGCGGGGTCGCGGACCAGCGGGACGTCGTCGCCCGCCACCTCCACGGGGACGCCGGCAGCCCCGAGGGAGCGACGCAGGCCCGGGATGGATGTGCGTCCGGAGCGCACCAGGACCGCCATGTCGTCCCACGCGATGCCGTCCTCGAGGTGCGCGCGTCGCAGCAGGTCGGCGAGGTGCTCGGCCTCGGCCCGCTCGGTGTCGAAGGTGAGCACCTCGACCCGGCCGTCACCGTGGGGGCCGGGCTCGGCCACCGGCGCCGCGAAGTCGGCCCGGGCCGCCTCGGGGATGGTCCCCGGCAGGGCGATGCCGCCGGCGATGCGCCGTGCGGCCAGGAGCATCCGCGGGCCGAAGCGACGGGTGGTGCGCAGCGCCACCACCTCGGCCGGCGACCCGTCGGCGGCGGGGAACGTGGTGGGGAACTCCAGGATGCCGCGCACCTCGGCACCGCGGAAGCCGTAGATCGACTGGTGCGGGTCCCCGACCACGGTGAGGTTGCGTCCGTCGCCCGCGAGCTCCTGCAGCAGCGCGACCTGGCCCGGGTCGGTGTCCTGGTACTCGTCGACGAACACGTGGGTGAACCGGGCCCGGAGCTCGTCGCGGTGGTCGCGCGCCAGGGCCGTGGCGCGCCGGATCAGGTCGGAGTAGTCCAGCGCGCTCTGGGCGTCGAGGTTGTCGAGGTACTGCGCCATGAAGAGCCCGGCCGCGACCAGCTCGGGGGCCCCCTCGGCACGGCCCAGCTCGAGCAGGCCGCGGTCGTCCAGGCCGTTGTCGCGGGCCCTCCCGAGCACGGCCTGCACCTCGCGGGCGAACCCGCGGGTGCCGACGGCCCGTGACAGGGAGTCCGGCCAGGTCACGGACTCGGGATGGTCGGTCAGCAGCTCGCGCAGGACCACGTCGGCCTCGGGGGCCGAGAGCAGGCGCAGCGGACCGTCGTAGACCCCGGCCGGTGTGTAGGTGCGGACGAGGCCGTAGGCGAAGGAGTGGAAGGTCGAGCTCAGCGTGGTGGTGCTGGTGCGCCCGAGACGGGCGGTCACACGGTCGCGCAGCTGCTCGGCGGCCTTGCGCGAGAACGTCAGGGCGAGGACCTCGTCGGGGCTCGCCCCGCGCCGCTCGATGCGGTCGACGATGGTCTCGACGAGCGTGGTGGTCTTGCCGGTGCCGGGGCCGGCGAGGACCAGCATCGGGCCACCAGGGTGGTCGACGACCCGCTGCTGGTGGTCGTCGAGGCGCGGAGCGGAGACCTGCCCGGGCACGCTGCGGACGAGCCGGTAGCCCGGTCGTGGGAGCTGCTGGCCGGTCTGCCGGCCTGCCTGCTGGGAGGTCACGGGACGACCCAACCAGACGCCACCGACAGCCGGGGGTCGACGGGGGTCACACGGGCGCGGGGCGCTCGTTGTAGACCCCGGCCTCCTCCTGGCCCGTCAGCTGCGCGATGGCGGCCATGACGCGGTCGGTCAGCTCGCGCCGTGCCCGGCCCGGGGGCACGGCGTCGTACTCCCCCGCGACCTCGATGGGCGCGCCGAAGCGCACGGTCACCGCCGCCCGGCGCGGGAGCCTCGAGCCGACCGGCTGGATGTCCTGGGTGCCGGTCAGTCCCACGGGCACCACCGGGCAGCCGGCGGTGAGGGCCAGGTGGGCGACGCCGGTGCGGCCCCGGTAGAGACGGCCGTCGCGCGAGCGGGTGCCCTCGGGGTAGATGCCGAAGGCGCCCCCGCGGCCCAGCACCTCGAGCGCGGTGTCGAGGCTGGCGATCGCCGCCCGGGTGTCGTCGCGGTCGACGGGCAGCATGCCCAGCCCCTCGAACCAGGCGCGCTGGAGGGCGCCCCGCACGCCGGTGCCGGTGAAGTAGTCCGACTTGGCCAGGAACGCCACCTCGCGAGGCGCCACCACCGGGATCACCACGCTGTCCACGAAGGACAGGTGGTTGCTGGCCAGGATCACCGCCCCGCTGCGAGGCACGTGCTCGAGACCCGTGACGGTCGGTCGCCAGAAGGCCTTGGCGGCAGGCCGCACGACCGTGTGCACCGCGCGATACATCATGGCGCCCATTGTGGCCCCTGCCCCGGGTCGGTGGGTCACACGTCCGTCGGTGCCTCGCGCAGCGCCATCCCCGCCGCGACCACCAGGGCGGCCACCGTCACCAGCGCGACCGTCCACAGCGTGGGCTGGTCGGGCGCGTCGTCGAGGGCGCGGGCGGCGAGCCACGCCAGCGGGGCGACGAGCCAGGCGAGCAGCCCGCGGCGTACCCACAGCCAGGCCGGGGCACGCCCGATCGGCATCCGTGCGGGCCCGTACGACGCCAGCACGCCGGCGACGTGGGCGCCCACCAGGGCCGCGGCCGCCACCAGGACGCCGGGCGCCAGCGGGTCGTCGACGCGGGCGCCCCACCACGCCACGACGAGCAGGACCACGACCGGCCCCGCCGGGGACTCGGGCATCGCCGCCCACAGACCGCCCAGCACGACGAGGACCACGACGAACGGGGCCGCCGGGGGCTGCCACGCGGCCGCGACGGCGACCACCGGCAGGACGACCAACAGCGTCCGCGCGAGGAGCGCGGAGCGGCTCCACCGCCGGACCACGTTCACCGGACCCGCACCCGGGGCTGCTGGGCGCGCCGGGCGAGCCGGTGCAGCACGTCGTCGACCGTGCCGGGCCCCCGCCAGGGGACCACCGGGCACCCCAGGGCGCCGAGCCGGTCGAGCAGGTTGTCCCGCTCGACGCGACGCATCCGCCACGCCAGGACGGTCCGCGACCGCGGGCCGCCGAGCGCGTCGAGGTCGCGCTCACCGAGGGTGTCGATCACCAGCACCGGCACCCCCCGGGCGGCCAGCGTCGCGGTCGCGGTGACGACCGGCGCGTGGAGCATCGGGGAGAGCACGTAGACCACGCAGTCGCCCTGCACGCCGAGGTCGAGGGCGGCGTCCTCCTCGACGTGGCGGGTCTCGGGGACCACCCGAGCCAGCGTCCCGGTCAGCCGGTGCAGGTGGCGGGTGCCGGTCCCGAACGGCACCCGCGCGTCACCCGGACCCAGGACGCGCAGGCCGACCCGGTCGCCGACGCGGACGTGGTGCTCGACCAGCGCCGAGGCCGCCCGCACGGTGAGGTCGAGGCTGCTGGCGGTGCCGTGCACGCCGCCGCTGCGCCCGATGTCGCGCAGCGCGTCGACCACCACCAGCACGCCGGAGTCGAGCTCGGAGCGGGTGGTGACGACCTGGAGGGAACCGGTGCGCAGCGACACCGGCCAGTGGATGCGACGCAGGCGGTCACCGGCGGCGAAGGGCCGGATCCCGCTGAACTCCGAGCCGCTGCCCACCCGCCTCGAGCGGTGGGCGCCGACGAGCCCGTCGGGTTGCGGCGCCTCGGCCCGCGAGTCGAAGGCCGCCGCCTGCGGCAGCACGCCCAGGGTCGCCCCGGGCAGCCCGACCGGGCCCCAGCGGAACCCGGCCCACGCGCCGGTCAGGGCCACCTGCTCGCTGCCCAGCGAGCGGGGTCCCCAGCGGGTGACCCCTACCTCCACGCCGGGCAGGCCGTCGCGCACGAGGCCGCCGACCGCTCCGCGCAGCGGCGAGAGGACGACGTACGCCGGGCGCTCCATCGCGCGGGTGACGTGCTCGACCCCGTCGAGGGGGGTGACGGCGAGGGCGCTCACCGTGCCCTGGCCCTCGTGCAGGCGCAGCACGCCGAGGTCGGCGGCCAGGCGAGGCGTGGTGCGGGGATGGTGGAGCAGGCCGAGGAGCGCCGGCAGCAGGAACGGCGCGGTCAGCACGACCAGCACCGGCGACCCGAGGGTGACGGCCCCGACCAACCCGGCGGCGGCCACGGCCCAGGCGCGGGCCAGGGCCGGCGTGGCGCACCACCGGGTCACCGCCGCTCCAGTGTCTGGGGGGTCGGCACGGTGGCGAGGACGGAGTCGACGACCTTGGCCCCCGACGCGGAGGTCATCCACAGCTCGGGACGCACGGTGACCCGGTGGCCCAGCACGGCCCGCGCCACCGACTTCACGTCCTCGGGGACCACGTAGTCACGACCGCGGAGCACCGCCCAGCCGCGCGCCGCGAGCACCAGGCCCAGGCTGCCGCGCGGGGACGCCCCGGTGAGTGCCTCGCCGTGGTCACGGGTCGCCGCGGCGAGGGCCACGCAGTAGCGACCGACCGACTCGTCGACCGCCACCCGCTCGACGGCGGCCTGCAGCGCGGCGAGCCCGGCGGCGTCGGTCACGGGCTCGACCGCCACCTCCTCCTGACGGCGGGCCACCCGCCGGGCGACCACGTCGTACTCCTCGTCGGCGGTCGGGTAGCCGAAGTCGACCCGCATCAGGAAGCGGTCCAGCTGGGCCTCCGGCAGCGGGTAGGTGCCTTCGTACTCCACCGGGTTGGCGGTCGCGAGCACGTGGAAGGGCCGGGGCAGCAGGTGGGTCTCCCCCTCGACGGTCACCTGACCCTCCTGCATCGCCTCCAGCAGCGCCGCCTGGGTCTTCGGCGGCGTGCGGTTGATCTCGTCGGCCAGCAGCAGGCCGGTGAAGAGCGGACCCCGGCGGAACGAGAAGTCGCTCGTGCGCTGGTCGAAGACGTAGGAGCCGGTGAGATCGGCCGGCAGCAGGTCGGGCGTGAACTGGGCCCGCGCGAAGTCCAGCCCGAGGGCCTGGGCGAACGACCGCGCGGCCAGCGTCTTGCCGAGGCCCGGGAAGTCCTCGATGAGCACGTGCCCCTTGGCGAGGATCGCGGCCAGCACCAGGCCCAGCGCGTGCTGCTTGCCGACGACGGCCCGGCCCACGCTGTCCAGCACGTCGGCCGCGAGGCGGGTCGCCTCGGCAGTGCTGAGCCGCCCCGCGGTGGTGGCGTCTGGGGTCACGGCGTCATGAGTCACGGCGTCGTCCTTCACGGATGGCCTCGATCCTTCTCAGGTAGTGGTCGATCTCGTCCGGCGAGAGCCGGCGGGCAGGTTGTCGGGCGAGGTCGCTCAGCTCGGGGTCGGAGAGCGCGGGGTCGCGCGTCCGGGCGAGCGCGACCAGGCGGTCCCGCAGGGCCGGACCCGGCTCGCGGGCGTCGAGGTGGCTCTCGAGGATCCGGCTGTACGACGACTCCTCGCCCGCGTCGGGTCGGACCAGGGGCGGTCGGCTGTCGATCCAGTCGGCCGGTCGCGTCTCGTTGGCGTCCAGCAGCAGCCACACCAGCGCCGCCACGGTGGTCATGAGCAGCGCCCAGCCGAGCAGTCGCGGGCCGAAGTCGAGCAGCGTGAGCACCACCTGCCCGACCACGATCATCGCGACGAGCAGGCCGGCGCGTGCCGTCCACGCGCGGCGCAGCGAGCCGGTCACCGGACCGCCCCGGACCCCGCGCGGATGCGCGCGAGGGCGTCGAGCGCGGCGCGACGGTCGTCCTCGCCGACCTCGTGGGGGCTGAAGCGGGCCTCGCGGTAGAGCCCGAGCAGGCGCGTCACGGCGGCCCGGTCCACGTCCGCGACGTCCAGCATGCGCAGCGCCAGCTCGGAGGACGTCTCGGACGGGTGCCGGCCCAGGCCGGCGCGCTCGGCCTGCACCTCGAAGCGGTGCCAGCACTCGACGATCGCGTTGCGCGGCTCGCCCTCCTCGAGGATCCGCGTCTGGGCGACGACGTCCTGCGCCATCGCGTCGGCGACCCGGCGCCGGTCGTCGAGGACCTCGAACTCCCCCGTCGCCGCCTCCTCGTGGACGCGGCGCAGCGCCCAGGCGGTGTGGAGGCGGCGGACGACGAGGACCACCGCCAGCACCATTCCCGCCAGCGCCGCGAGCTGGATCGCGCCACCCACGACGTTGAGCAGGACCCGCACCCAGGTGGGCGGGTCGGACTGCTCCACGTCGTCCCGGGTGGTGCCGGCGGTGTCGACGGGAGCGTCCTCGGTCGTGACCGACGACTCGGGCACCTTCTCGGGCCCGTCGCCGGTGAAGACCTGTTGGGGACCGATGAGCGCGGCCCAGACGGCGAGCACCACGAGCAGGCTCGTCGCCGCGACGGCCAGCGTGGCGACGACGGCTGGCCTCCTCATGGCGACGACCCTAGACGGAGGGACGGCCCTGCGGCGGGACCGACGGCTCCGTCCCCCACGAGACGGAGCCGCCGGCCACGGACGCCAACGAGGCGTGACCCGTCGGGGTCACGCCTCGGTGGCTCGCGGTGGTGTCGCCGCGTGTGGTCGGTGCGTCAGTACGTCGGCTGGCTGGGGTCGATCTGCGACACCCAGGCCACCACGCCGCCGCCGACGTGGACGGCGTCGGCGTAGCCGGCGCCCTTGACGATGGCCAGCGTCTCGGCCGAGCGCACGCCGGACTTGCAGTGCATGACGACCTGCTTGTCGGCGGGCAGCTGACCGAGGGCGTTGCCGTTGAGGAACTCGCCCTTGGGGATCAGCACCGAGCCGGGGATCTTGTTGATCTCGTACTCGTTGGGCTCGCGCACGTCGACCAGGACGAAGTCGCGCTCCCCGGCCTCGCGCTCCTTGAGCATCTGCTCGAGGGTGCTCACCGAGATCGTCGACCCCGCGGCCGCCTCGGCGGCCTCGTCGGAGACGGCACCGCAGAACGCGTCGTAGTCGATGAGGTCGGTGACGGTCGGGTTCTCGCCGCACAGCGCGCAGTGGGGGTCCTTGCGGACCTTGAGCTTGCGGTACTCCATCTCGAGCGCGTCGTAGATCATCAGCTTGCCCGCGATCGGGTCGCCGATGCCGGTCAGCAGCTTGATGGCCTCGTTGACCTGGATGGAGCCGATGCTCGCGCACAGCACGCCGAGCACGCCGCCCTCCGCGCAGCTGGGCACCATGCCCGGCGGCGGGGGCTCGGGGTAGAGGCAGCGGTAGCACGGCAGGTCCTCGCCGAGCATGGGCGCGAAGACCGAGGCCTGGCCGTCGAAGCGGTAGATCGAGCCCCACACGTAGGGGATCCCGAGGAAGTACGCCGCGTCGTTGACCATGTAGCGGGTGGCGAAGTTGTCGGTGCCGTCGACGATCAGGTCGTAGCCCTCGAAGACCTGCTTGACGTTGTCGTTGTCGAGGCGCTCGTTGTGCACGACGACGTTCACGAGCGGGTTGGTCTCGAGGATCGAGTCGCGCGCCGACTCCGCCTTGGGGCGACCGACGTCCGACTGGCCGTGGATGATCTGGCGCTGGAGGTTGGACTCGTCGACCTCGTCGAACTCGGCGATGCCGAGGGTGCCGACCCCGGCCGCGGCCAGGTAGAGCAGGGCGGGCGAGCCGAGCCCACCGGCGCCGATCACCAGGACCTTGGCGTTCTTGAGGCGCTTCTGGCCGCTCATGCCCACGTCCGGGATGATCAGGTGCCGGCTGTAGCGGCGCACCTCGTCGATGGTGAGCTCGGCGGCAGGCTCGACGAGCGGGGCGAACGACACGGCGTACTCCTAGGGCTTCTCGACACGGTTCTCGCGGGACGTGGGGGCAACGCCTGCGACCCTGCCCATGTTCCCCGGGGCCCGGTCGCGGCCCCGTCACGTCCCGGCATCCGGACGGTCACGGAAGGCACCTCACCCGGACGGGGGTCTTGTCAGGACGACGTCCGTGGGTGAAGGTCAGCAGGTTGAAGAAATCCTGTTCGGGCGGGACCCCACGGCGACATCTGCGTCGGCTGCCCGGACAACACCCCCCACCCACTCCGGGAAGGCACGACATCTTGAACTCCCTCACCCGACGCCTCCTCACCGGGAGCACGGCCCTCGCGGTCTGCGCGACCATGGGCGCCACGGTCTCCGTCACCTCGGCGACCGCATCCCCCGACCGGCAGGGCGACGGCGGCCAGTCGGCCACCCACCGCTCCGACAACCGCCCCGGACCGCAGACGAAGAAGCAGCAGCGCCTCAAGACCAAGGCCCTCGCGCTGCTCGAGAACGGCAAGGCCACGCTCAAGCCGCAGGCGGGGGGCGGGTCCACCGTCAAGCTCGCCGACGGGTCGTACGTCGAGTTCCCGATCGAGAAGACCGACAAGATCTTCACGATCCTGTCCGAGTTCGGCGACACCGGCTCCGGCAAGCTAGGCACCACGCCCGGGCCCCTGCACAACCAGATCCCGGAGCCCGACCGGGCCACCGACAACTCCACCTACTGGGTCTCCGACTTCAGCAAGGCCCACTTCGAGGAGATGTTCAACGGCGACGGGGAGTCCTTCAAGAACTACTACACCCAGCTCTCCTCGGGTCGCTACACGGCGATCAACACCGTCACCGACTGGGTCAAGGTCCCCGGCAACGCCTCGACGTACGGCGACAACGCGGTCGAGGACAACGGCGGCTCCTGGTCGTTCATCAACGACTCCGCCGACTCCTGGTACCAGGCACAGCTCGCGGCGGGCCAGACCCCGGCGCAGATCGACGCCTACCTCGCGCAGTTCGACGAGTGGGACCGCTACGACTTCGACGGCGACGGCGACTTCACCGAGGCCGACGGCTACATCGACCACTTCCAGGCCGTGCACGCCGGCGAGGGCGAGGAGGCGGGCGCGGACGCGGACGCCATCTGGTCGCACCGCTGGTACGTCGGCACCGGCTACGGCACCACCGGCCCGAGCATCGGCACCCAGAACAACCTCGGTGGTGGCGCGCAGATCGGTGGCTCGAAGTACTTCATCGGCGACTACACCGTGGAGCCCGAGAACGGCGGCCTGGGGGTCTTCGCCCACGAGTTCGGCCACGACCTCGGTCTGCCCGACTACTACGACACCGCGGGCGGCGAGAACGGCAGCGCCTTCTGGACGCTCATGTCCTCGGGCTCGTGGCTCAGCCACGGCGCCAGCGCGCCGGCCGGGCAGGAGGGCATCGGCACCGTCCCCGGCCTGATGGGCCCGGAGGAGAAGCTGTTCCTCGGCTGGCTCGACCACACCGAGGTCAACGCCGGCCAGAGCGGCACCTACAAGCTCGGCCCGTCGCAGCACACCTACGCCAAGGCCGACCAGGCCATCAAGGTCAACCTGCCCAACTCCACGATCACCAACGCCTACACCACCCCGCCGAGCGGCACGCACGCCTGGTGGTCGGGTCGCGGCGACGACCTGTCCAACACCCTGACCCGCACCGTCCCGGCGTCCTCGTCGGTGACCGTGACGGCCAGTGCCTGGTACGAGATCGAGGCCGGCTACGACTACCTGTACGCCCAGTACTCCCTCGACGGTGGCCAGACCTGGACCAACGTCGGCAACCCGATCGACGGGTCGTCGCGCAACGCGTGGACGGGCCTGCGCTACAGCTACAAGGCCGGCGGCCAGGAGTCGCTGTTCCGCTTCCTGTACAAGACCGACGGCGGCTACAACGAGGCCGGCGCCTTCCTCGACGACGTCACCGTCAAGGGCTCCACCACCTTCACCGACGGCGCCGAGTCCGGCACCAACGGCTGGGACGCCAAGGGCTGGACGATCTCCACCGGGACCGACGTCACCAACGCGAAGCGCTACTACCTGATCGAGAACCGGCAGTACGTGGGCTACGACGCCACGCTCCAGCAGGGGCCCTACCAGTTCTCCAACGGCCTGACCAAGCCCAACTGGGTCGAGTTCTTCCCGTTCCAGGACGGCATGCTGGTCTGGTACGTCGACGAGTCGTACACCGACAACAACGTCTCCGCGCACCCCGGTGCCGGCGCCGCGATGGTCGTCGACGCCACGCCCAACTCGCTGACCTATCCCGACGGCAGCAGCCCGAGCAACCGGCGTGAGCCGTTCGACGCCACCTTCGGCCTCGACATCGTCGACCGGGTCTGCCTCCACAAGGAGGTCGCGGGCGGCACCCGGCAGGCGCCGACCGTGGAGACGCTCGAGGCGTGCGCCGGCGGCGTGAAGCAGAAGGCCACGTTCGACGACACCAACCCGACCGCCTACTACGACGCTGCGGCCCCGCAGAACTCCGTCAAGGTGGCCGGCGTCGGCGTCAAGGCCACGGTCACCGGCGACGACGGCACGTTCCTCACCGTCGCCGTCAGCAACCCCGCGGCGGTCACGACTCCCTGACCCCACCGCACGACCACCGCACCGACCGAGAGCCGGGGCCCGCGTGACGCGGGCCCCGGCTTCGTCGGTCGGGGGTCTACCTGCGAGTAGGCTGCGGGCTCATCCATCGTGGAGGGACACACACGTGAGCGTTGATCGCTTCGAACCGGGCGAGCCCCGGCCGCGCGGCGGCAGGATGCCGCGACGCGAGCGCCGCGCCCAGCTGCTCGAGTCGGCCCTCGAGGTCTTCGTCGCCCAGGGCTACCACGCGGCCGCCATGGACGACATCGCCGAGCGCGCCGGCGTCTCCAAGCCGGTGCTCTACCAGCACTTCCCCGGCAAGCTCGAGCTCTACCTCGCGCTGCTCGACACCTCGTGCGACACCATCATCGACAACTGCCGCCAGGCCCTCGCCGCGACCCAGGACAACAAGCGCCGCGTCGAGGCCACGATGGACGTCTTCTACACCTACGTCGCCGCCGACACCGGCGCGTTCCGACTGGTCTTCGAGTCCGACCTGACCAGCGAGCCGGCGGTGCGCGAGCACGTCGACCGGGTCACCACCGAGTGCGCCACGATGATCGCCGAGGTCATCCACGAGGACACCGGCCTGCCGGACGGTCCCTCCCGGCTGCTCGCCGTCTCGCTGGTGGGAATGGCCCAGGTCAGCGCGCGGTTCTGGCTCACGGAGACGGCCGGCATCAGCCAGTCGGACGCCGCGGCGCTCGTCGCCGGCCTCGCCTGGCGCGGGATCCGCGGCTACCCCCTGGACCACTGACCTCAGGGCCCGCTCGCTACCGTCGGCCCCACGTCCCGCACACCCCGTCGTACACCTGAAGGAGTCACCCCGTGGAGGTCAAGATCGGCGTCGAGCACGCCCCTCGCGAGCTGGTCGTCGAGACCGACGCCAGCCCCGAGGACATCGAGTCGCAGCTCGCCGAGGCCATCGCGTCCTCGGGCCTGTTCGCGTTCACCGACACCCGCGGGCGCCGCATCGCGGTGCCCGGCAGCAAGATCGCGTACGTCGAGATCGGTGGCGGCGTGGCCGGCGCCGTCGGCTACCGCTGAGCCACCCTCCACGAGCGCCGCGACGCGCCGTCACCCCTCGGGGGGTCGGTGTTTGATCCGACCCCTTGACAGGACGATGATGCGAGGGTGCCGACATCTCGTCGGCGCAGACCGCACCATCAGGGTGCGGCATCCGAAAGGCAGAACTCGTGGACATCCTGTGGCTCATCATCGGAGGCGTCGTGATCGGCCTCCTCGGCAAGCTCGTCGCCCCCGGCGACAAGGACAACATCCCGCTGTGGCTCACCGTCCTGTGCGGCATCGGCGGCATCATCCTCGGCTACTACATCTACGCCGCCTTCGGTGGCAACGGATCGAACGGTGTCGACTGGGTCCGCTGGATCGTCGCCATCATCACCTCGGCCGTCCTGGTCGTGATCGCCTCGACCGTCACGGGCCGCAACGCCGGCTCGCGCACGCACGTCTGACGCAGCAACCCCAGCACCACGTCGAAGGGCCCCGCACCGGCTGGTGCGGGGCCCTTCGTCACGCGTGCGGCCGGTCCGGGTCGGGCCGTCCGGGTCGGGGATGCCTCAGGAGTCGAGGCCGAGCTCGGCCATCCGCTCCGCGTGCCGCTCGGTGAGCCGGGCGAACATCCGCCCGAGCGCGGCCAGGTCGAGGCCGGGGCGGTCCACTCCCCCGGCGAGCAGGGCGCTGAGGGCGTCGCGCTCCGCGGCGACCCGCTGGGCCTGGGTGAGCGCCTCGCCCATCAGCCGGCGTCCCCACAGGGCGAGCCGGCCTCCCAGGCGCGGGTCGACCTCGATGCCGGCGCGCACCCGCTCCACGACGAACGCCGAGTGCCCGGCGTCGTCGAGGGCGTCGATGACCAGGTCGCGGGTGTCGGCGTCGAGGTACGCCGCGATCTCGCGGTAGAAGTCCGCGGCCAGGCCGTCGCCGACGTAGGCCTTGATGAGTCCCTCGTACCAGTCGGCCGGCGCCGTGTGGCGGTGGAAGGAGTCGAAGCTCGGCCGGAAGGCCTCCATCGCGGCGAACGGGTCGGCACCCAGCGACTCGAGCCGCTCGGTGAGCCGGGACAGGTGCGCGAACTCCGCCGTCGCCATCTGGCCCATCGCCACCTTGTCGGCCAGCGTCGGGGCCAGCTTGGCGTCCTCCACGAGCCGCTCGAAGGCCGACAGCTCGCCGTACGCGATGACACCGAGGAGCTCGATCACTGCCTGCCGGTACGCCGGGTCGTGGACCGCCTCGACGGGAGTCCCACCGGCATCCGGGCCCGGGGCCGCGGCGGAGGATTCAGTCATGTCCGCACCCTAGGGGATACAGTGACCGCATCGAGCGCCACGCCGGAGCCCGAGTGCCGCCGTCCTCGCACCACGCAGAGCAGCAGCCCTCCGACCACCCGGTGGACCGACCCGGTCTCTCCCGGCGCCGACGCATGTGCGCGGCAGGCTTGCCTCTTCGGTCCGCCGCTCCCACGGACTCGAATCGACGAAAGCGAACCCGCATGACCACCTTCCGCGAGCTCGGCGTGCTGCCCGAGATCTGCGACGCGCTGGAGCGCGCCGGCATCACCACCCCCTTCGCCATCCAGGAGATGACCCTCTCGGTCGCCCTGATGGGCACCGACCTGATCGGCCAGGCCCGCACGGGCACCGGCAAGACCCTCGCCTTCGGCATCCCGGTGCTGCAGCGCAGCGTCACGACCACCGACCCGGCGTACGCCGACCTGCCGCAGGGCAAGCCGCAGGCCCTCATCGTCGCCCCGACCCGCGAGCTGGCGCTCCAGGTCTCCAACGACCTGCACCTGGCCAGCGCCGACCTCGGCCTGCGCGTGCTGACCGTCTACGGCGGCGTCGGCTACGACACCCAGCTCGACACCCTGGCCGCCGGCGTCGACATCGTGGTCGGCACCCCCGGTCGCCTCATCGACCTGGCCAACCGCCGCGCCCTGGACCTCTCGCACGTGCACGCGCTCGTGCTCGACGAGGCCGACGAGATGCTCGACCTCGGCTTCCTCCCCGACGTGGAGCGGCTGCTGAGCATGACGCCCGAGACGCGGCAGACGATGCTGTTCTCGGCCACCATGCCGGCCGCCATCGTGGCCCTGGCCCGCACGCACATGCGGCACCCCATGAACATCCGCGCCGAGTCGTCGTACGAGAACGCGACCGTGCCCGCCACGGCGCAGTTCATCTACCTCGCCCACGACCTCGACAAGCCGGAGATCATCGGCCGCGTCCTGCAGGCCGACGACGCGGAGAAGATGATCGTCTTCACCCGCACCAAGCGTCAGGCCCAGCGGATCGCCGACGACCTCGCCGAGCGCGGCTTCGCGGCCGCCCCGTTGCACGGCGACATGGCGCAGATCGCCCGCGAGAAGGCGCTCGCCAAGTTCCGCGAGGACAAGCTCAAGGTGCTCGTGTGCACCGACGTCGCCGCCCGCGGCATCGACGTCCGCGGCGTCTCGCACGTCGTCAACTACACCTGCCCCGAGGACGACAAGACCTACGTGCACCGCATCGGTCGCACCGGTCGCGCCGGGGCCACCGGTACGGCGATCACGCTGGTCGACTGGCCCGACATCGCGCGCTGGAAGATGATCAACAAGACGCTCGACCTGCCGTTCCCCGAGCCGACGGAGACCTACTCCACCTCCGAGCACCTCTTCCACGACCAGGGCATCCCGGTCGGCACCAGGGGCCGCATCGTCGACGCCGCCCCCGTCGAGCGCAAGCCGCGCGAGGACCGCGCGCCGTCCGGCGACCGCGACCGCGCCCCGCGCGAGCGCAACCGCTCGCGCAGCCGCACGCGCAGTGGCGCCCCGGTCGAGGGCGGCGCAGCCTCGACCGCGTCCGGCCCGGCGAGCGACGCGGTCGGTGACAAGCCCGCCGCCGAGGGTGCGAGCCGCAACCGCAACCGTCGCCGGCGCACCCGCTCGGGCGGCTCGGCCACCGCGGCCTCGGGCCCCGCCTCGGAGTGACGCTCCCCTGACGCTCCCCTGACACGACGAAGACCCGGTGCCTGCTGGCACCGGGTCTTCGTGTCGTTGCGTCGTACGCCGCCTCGCGGTCAGCTCTTGGACGGCACCCAGGCCCGGGCGGTGAGCGCCGGGTGGTCGCTGATGCCGTTGTAGACCTTCTCGAAGCCGGAGAACTCCGCGCCCGTGCCGAGCATCCAGTCCGGCCCACCGAAGCGGGGCACGGGGCACGGCCTCTTGGCGGTGCCGCCGTTCATGGACACCAGCGGCGTGGCGCGGGCGACCTGGGAGCAGAACTCCGAGCGCTCGTTGACGTCGCCGATCACGAAGACGGGACGGTCCTTGCCGAGCATCTGCTTGATCTTCGCGATCTCCTTGCGGGTGGAGACGTCGCGCTCGGTCTCGTGGGTGCCGGGGGCGTTGTGGATCGCCATCACCCAGAAGCCGCGGCCGGTGTCGCGGTCACGCAGGCGCATGTAGGGGATCGGGCGCTGCCAGCCGAGGAACGGCCGCATGACGTGGCCGGTCTCCATGACCTTGACCTCGGAGGTCTTGAAGGCGATCTGGATGGCCGAGCCGCGGGTGCCGAGCGTGCGGCGTGGGAAGAAGTTGTAGCCGGGCAGCGCCTTCTGCATGTGCCGCAGCTGGTCCTTGGCCACCTCCTGGAACGCGGCGACCGTGGCTTCCTCCTTCTGCACCCAGCGCGCCGCACGACCGGCGCGGTCGATGCCGCCTCGGGCCATCGCGGAGCTGAGGATGTTGAAGGTGGTGATCCGGACGCCGTACCCGTTGCGGGGGCGGCTGTCGGTGGTCGACGTGCTGGTCGACGTCGTGGTCGTCGTGCTGGTGGAGGGGGTGTCGGCGTGGGCCGGGCCGCTCGTGACGGCCGGGGCGGAGCCCAGTCCGAGGGCCAGCACGCCGGCGGCGAGGAAGGTCTTGGTCGTCGGGGGCATCCGGGCACCCTAGGCAATGCCCTCGGCGTGGCGCCAAATCGGCGTCCGATACCACGGGTGGGTCAGACGACGACAACGGTGGTGCCGGCGGCGGCGAAGCGCCACATCGCCACGGCGTCCGGGATCGCCTGCCGGATGCACCCGTGGGACTGGGGGGTCCCGAGCTGCGCACGGGTCTGGAGGGGCTCACCGAGCTTGGTGGGGATGGAGTGGAAGCCGATGGCGGCGCGCTGCCCGTGGGCGAAGCGGACGAAGTACTCCATGACGCCCGAGTCGTCGATGCCGACGGCCCAGCGCGAGCGCGACCAGACCTCATAGCTGCCCGGCCGGAGGTTGTCGGTGACGCTCCCGCTCACGAGATACGTACGCCGCACCGCCTCGTCGGCGTCGAGCAGCCAGACCCGCTGGGCCTCCTCGCTGAACACCACCCGGCGCCCGGTGCCCGAGTCGGCAGGGACCGCGAGGGGGTCCGGTGCGGTCTCGGTCGGGGTGGGGGTGGTCGGGACGGGAGCCGGGGGCGTCGTGGTGGACCCGCTCAGCACGGCGGTCTCCCCCACCGGCCCCGGGTCGGGGGCGTCGGAGGCCACCGCGGACTCGCCCTCCACCGGCAGCAGGCCCACTCCCCCGAGCACCGACACCGCCGTGACGACGCAGGAGGCCACGGCCAGCACGATCCGGCCGTAGCGCGGACGGGCGGACCGGTGGTGGCTCACGGGATCAGGCCCCGCCCCGGCCGGCGGCCTTCGCCTTCGACTTCGTGGCCCGGGACTTCTTGGCCTTGGGCCGCTGCGAGCGGAGCACCAGGTTGGCGGCCACCTCGCGGTAGGCCTGCGCCCCCTTGTTGCTGCGGCTGGTCGACAGGATGGAGCGACCCGCGGCCGGCGCCTCGGCGAACTTGATCGTCTTGGGGATCGGCGGCTCGACGACCTCGAGGTCGTAGGTCTCGCTGATGGTCTCCAGGACGGTGCGGGCATGGTTGGTGCGACCGTCGTACAACGTCGGCAGCACGCCCCAGACCTCGAGGCCGCGGTTGGTGAAGCGGCGCACGTCGTGGACCGTGTCGAGCAGCTGGCCGACACCGCGGTGCGACAGCGTCTCGCACTGGAGCGGGATCAGGACGCCGTCGGCGGCAGTCAGGGCGGCCACCGTCAGCACGCCCAGCGAGGGCGGGCAGTCGAGCAGGATCCAGTCGTAGCCCGCCTCGTCCTCGGCGAGCTGCTCGACGACGCCCCGGATGACGTGCTCGCGGCCGGTGCGGGTGAGCAGGTCGGCCTCGGCGCGGGCGAGCTCGATCGTGGCCGGCAGGAGGTCGACGCCGTCCTCGGTCTCGAGGATGACCTCGGAGGGATCGACGCCCTTGGTGAGCACGTGGTGGACCGAGATGTCCAGGTCCTCGGGGTCGATGCCCAGGGAGAACGTCAGGCACGCCTGGGGATCGAGGTCGACCAGCAGCACCGAGTGGCCCTGCTCGGCGAGCGCGGCGCCGATCGAGGCGACGGACGTGGTCTTGGCGACGCCACCCTTCTGGTTGGCGATCGCGAGTGTGGTGGTCATCGTCGCCCATCATGCCCGACCCGGTTGCCCCTGGCGTCGCGACACCGTGATGCTGGACGCATGAACTCCACCCCCGAGACCTCCGCCACCGGCCCGCGACCCGTGTCCCGCCCCACCGCGCTCGTGACGGGTGCCACCGCCGGCATCGGCCTGGAGTTCGCCCGGCAGCTGGCCCGGAGCGGCCACGACCTGGTGCTGGTGGCCCGCGACGAGGCCCGCCTCGGGTCGGTCGCCGCCGCGATCCGCTCCTCCGACGGCGTCGAGGTGGAGGTCCTGCGCGCGGACCTTGTCGACCCCGCCGACCTGGCACGGGTCGAGGAGCGGGTCGCCGACCGGGAGCGCCCGGTCGACCTGCTGGTCAACAACGCCGGCTTCGGGCTCAAGAAGCGCTTCCTCGACAACCCCGTGGACGACGAGGTCGCGATGCTCCAGGTGCTGGTCACCGCGGTGCTCCGGCTCTCCCACGCGGCGCTGGGCGCGATGACCGAACGCGGCCACGGCGGCATCATCAACGTCTCCTCGGTGGCGGCCTTCCTGCCCCGCGGCAGCTACTCGGCCGCCAAGGCCTGGGTCAACAGCTTCAGCGAGTGGGCCGCCCACGAGTACCGCGGCGCCGGGGTGACGGTCACCGCGCTGTGCCCGGGCTTCACCAAGACCGAGTTCCACGAGCGGATGCAGGTGACCCGCGGCGACAGCTTCATGTGGCTCGACGCCGGGTTCCTGGTGGAGAAGGCGCTCGCCGACCACGCGAAGGGCCGGGTGTTCTCGGTGCCGGGTGCGCAGTACAAGGCGGTCGTGGCCCTCACCCGGGCCGTGCCGACCGGGGTGCTGCAGCGCTTCCAGTCGATCGGGCGCAAGTAGGGCGCTCGGGAGCGGGCGCTCGCGTCAGGGCACGAGCAGGGCCGGGGTCGTCCGGCCGCTCGCGGACGCGGCGTCGCCCGCCCGCTGGAGGAGGCGCTCGAGCTGCTCGGGCGGCGTGGTGTTGCAGCCGAGGTCGTGGTCGACCTTGCCGAGGCCGTGGTGGTCGCTGGAGCCCGTGGCGACGAGGTCGAGGTCCTCGGCCAGGCCTCGGAGCTGCTCGCGGACCGACGCCGGGTGGTCCTGGTGGTCGACCTCGATGCCCGCCAGGCCGAGGCCCGCGAGGCGTTCGAGGTGGTCGGGGGTGAGCACACGGGACCGGCCCCACGGGTGCGCCACGACGCTGGCCCCGCCGGCGCCCGCCACCAGGGCGACGGCCTCCTCGAGGGGGACGGCGTACCGGTCGACGTAGGCGGGCCGGCCGGGGTTGAGCCAGGTCGCGAACGCCTCCTCACGGCTGGCCACGACGCCACGGGCGATCATCGCGTCGGCCACGTGCGGGCGGCCGGTGGCCGCGGCGTCGCCGGCCCGGCGGCGTACGTCGTCCTCGGTGATCTCGACCCCGAGCGAGCGCAGCTTGGCGCAGATCGCCGGCACCCGGTCGTTGCGGCCGTCGAGGATGTCGGCCAGCGCCCGGGCCAGCGGCGGGTACGTCGGGTCGGGGAGGTAGGCCAGCAGGTGCACGCTCGCGTGGCCCAGTCGGGTGCTGATCTCCATCCCCCGGACGAGGGTGATGCCGACCTCCGCGGCGGCCCGCTCGGCCTCGGCCCAGCTGTCCGCGGTGTCGTGGTCGGTGAGCGCGACGACGTCCAGGCCGGCCTCGTGCGCCCGGCGGACCAGGACGGCCGGCGGGTCCGTGCCGTCGCTGACCGAGGAATGCGTGTGGAGGTCGATGCGCACCGGCCCAGTCTGGCACCGCCCGGGCGTGCGGCACGGATCGCCGAGGGCTCACCAGCCGGGGTCGGGACCCCCGAACGGCACCTCCACCAGCGAGGGACCGATCGACGTGGCGTCGCGCAGGATCCACTCGTCGCGCAGCAGCAGCATCGCCGAGGCCGGGCGGATCAGCAGCCACAGCCACCGCCCGGACTCCTCCCCGACCAGCACGGAGCGGTCCAGCTCGACGTCCGTGCTGCCGCCGCCCGGGGCGGCGCTGGTCGACACCGACCACATCGGCACCGACACCTGCTCGACGCGGACCTTGGTGACCGGCGGCTCCGCGCCGGGGTCGCTCGGGGTGTCACCCGGCAGGCGGGCGACCCGGGTGCCGATCCCGGTGCCGGGCTCCTCGCTGACGACCACGACGTCGACGGGCCCGTCGAGCAGCGTGGTGCCGGAGACGGCCGTCACGGTCGCCAGCACGCCCCCGCCCTCCGCGGCGACCACGCCGAAGCTGCTGACGTGCCACCCCGGGCCGAGCGGCCAGGGCAGCAGGGTCGGGAACCCGTCGGCGCGCTCGAGGTGGGCGACGAACGCGTCGTACGACGCCTCGGCCGGGCGCCAGAGCGGGACCACCGGGCCGTGGTCGCGGCAGGCCCAGCCGGGACCGTCGAGCACGACGGGCCGCGGGCAGCGGGGGCATCCCGGCGCGAGCATTGCTCCACGGTGGCGGCGGGGCGCCGGACCCGTCAAGAGTTCCAGCGCAGCAGGACCGGCGACTCCCGCTCCCAGCCCAGTACCGACAGGGTCGAGGTGTCGAGGCGGAAGTGGCGACCGGACTCGACCGGCAGGTCCAGCCAGCGTGCCGTGAGGGCGCGCAGGGCGTGACCGTGGCCGAAGACCAGCGTGCGCCCCTGGTGCTCGCGGGCGCGGGCGACCACCCGGTCGAGCCGGTCGGACACCTCCTGGGCGGTCTCACCGCCGGGGGTCGGGTGCGTCCAGACGCTCCACCCGGGGACGGTCTCGCGGATGGTGGCGGTCGTGACGCCCTCGTAGTCGCCGTACGCCCACTCCACGAGGTCCTCGTCCACCTCCGCACCGGGACGCCCGACCAGCTCGGCGGTGGTCCGGGCACGCTGGCGCGGGCTGGCGAGGACGAGGTCGAAGTCGACCTCCGCGAGCCGGGGCGCGAGGTCGCGGGCCACCTGGACGCCGTGCTCGGTGAGGGGCAGGTCCGTGGTGGACGTGTGCCGTCCGTCGCGGCTCCACTCCGTCTCGCCGTGGCGGACGATCCAGAGCTCCTGCGTCGAGGCGGTGTGGGCGTTCATGCGCCGAGTCTGGCATCCGGGGGCCCCGGGCGTGCCACGATGCGCCCATGACGTCTGGTGCCGTGCCCCGCGGCCGGGTCGCGGCGATGCTGGCCTTCGGCTGCCAGGGCTTCGTCTTCATCAGCACCACGACGCGCCTGCCGCTCTTCTCCGAGCGCTGGGACCTCGACGAGCTCGCCCTGTCCGGCCTGCTGCTGATGGTGGTGCTGCTGGCCGGTGTCGGCTCGGTGCTGGCAGAGCGGCTGGCAGTGCGCCGCGACAGCGCGCTCCTGCTGCGGACGGGCTTCGCCGTGATGGCGGTGGCGCTGGTGCTCACCGTGGTCGAGGTGTGGCCGGTGTTCCTGCTGGGTCTCGCGCTGTATGGCGTGGCGCTCGGGCTCGTGGACGCCAGCACCAACATGCAGGCGGTGGCGATCGAGCACGCGCTCGGGCGTCCGGTCCTGCCGTCCATGCACGGCGCGTGGACCTTCGGCGGCATCCTCGGCGCCGGGCTCACCCTGGCGACACCCGGGGTGCCGGTGACCGCGCTGGGCGTGGTCGCGGTGGTGCCGCTGCTGGCGATCGCGGCGCCGTACCTGCGCCGGGTGGGGATCTCCACGGCCAGCCACGACGTGGCCGTGCCGTGGCGACCGATCGTGATGGTGGGCCTGGCGATGGTGCTCTTCTACATGGTCGACACCGCGGCGGCGACCTGGGGACCGACGTACCTCGACCGCGCCTTCCCGACCCCGACCTCGCTGCTGGCGCTGGCGACCTTCCCCTACCTCGTCGCGTCGCTGGTGGCGCGCCTCGCCGGCGACGGGCTGGTACGCCGCCACGGTGCCGTCCGCGTCCTGCGCGCCGGGACGCTCGTGTCGTCGTTCGCCCTGCTGCTGGTGGTCGCCGCACCCACGTGGCAGGTGGCGGTCGCGGGCTTCACCCTCCTCGGGCTGGGCGCCGCGGTGATCGCGCCGCTGTCCTTCTCCGCGGCCGCCCGGATCGCCGGCGACGGGGTCACCGACCCGGCGCTGCGGCAGGCCCGGGTCGACGTGGTGATCGGCCGGTTCAACCAGTTCAACTACGTCGGCGGCCTGCTCGGGGCGGTCCTCACCGGTGTCGTGGGGGCCGACAACCTGCGCATCGGGTTCGCCGTGCCGATGGTGCTGATCCTGCTGGTGTGGCCGCTGTCGCGGCACTTCGCCCTGCCCGGACCCGCGGCTCCCGCGACTCAGACGGGGACGAGCGCCCAGTAGTCCAGGTCGAGCAGCACGCCCTCGGCGTACGCCGCCTGTCCTGAGCCTGTCGACGGGTCCTCGCCGCGCAGCGTCATCGACGCGTCGCGGCCGCGGGTGGCGACCAGTCGCAGGCGCAGCGCACCGACGCCCGGCGCGGGCGTCTCCGCGGTGTCGAGGACCTCGGACCAGGCGTGCACGGTGTCGCCGGCGAAGGCCGGGGCGACGTGCGAGCCGGCGTTGATCGCCGCGATGAGCTGGGCGTTGGCCAGGCCGTTGAACGACAGGGCGCGCGCCATGGAGATGACGTGGCCGCCGTAGACGAGGCGCCGGCCGTCGGGGCGGGCGTCGGTGTTGAAGTGCACCTTGGCGGTGTTCTGCCACAGCCGCGTGGCCATCATGTGCTCGGGGTCGGTGAGGGTGACCCCGTCGACGTGGTCGATCTTCTCGCCGACCACGTAGTCGCCGAGACGGTGCGGCTCCCCCGCCGCCACGACGTCGTACGCCGTGAAGTCGAGGCCTGCGGGGACCACCAGGTCGGCGGGGTCCACGACGGCGGCGAGGTCGGGCACGACGGTCTCGGGGGCCGGGGCGTCCGCATCGCGCTTGTGGACCATCACCCAGCGGCACCAGTCCAGGACCGTCTCGCCGCGCTGGTTCGTGGCCGTGGAGCGGACGTGGACGACGCCGGTGCGGCCGTTGGAGTTCTGCTTGAGGCCGATGACCTCCGAGCTGGTGCGCAGCGTGTCGCCCGGGACGACCGGCCGGTGGAAGCGGCACTCGGCGTAGCCGAGGTTGGCCACCGCGTTGAGGGAGATGTCGGGGACGGTCTTGCCGAAGGCGACGTGGAAGGCGATGAGCTCCTCCACCGGGGCCGGGGCCAGGCCGCAGGCGGCGGCGAACTCGGCGCTCGAGGCGATCGCGAACCGGCTCGGGTAGATCGCGCCGTACAGGGCCCGGTCGCCCTCGGTGATCGTGCGTGGTGTCGCGTGCTCGATCACCTGGCCGAGGGTGAAGTCCTCGAAGAAGTTGCCCGCGTCGGTCTTGCTCGCTGCGTTGCCCTCGGTCGTGACCATGGGCCGTATCGTGCCGCACCCGCGCCCGGAAGGGCGCGGGTGCTCACGTGGTGCTCGTCACGACGGGTGACTCAGGTCCCGCCCCCGCCGGCCTTGCGGCGGTGCATCTTGGGTGCGGCTCCACCCTCGACCTCGGCCCCGTGGGCCTTCTCGTGGACCGGGCCGTCCTGGTGGACGCCCTTCTCCTGGTGGTTCTTCTTGTCGAGCGCCTCGCGCATCTTGGCCTTGAGGTCTTCGTTCGTCATCCGTCCTCCTCTGGTCAGGCCCCCACCCTGCCAGCCGGACCCTCGGGGGTCGAGGGATTTCGCGGCAGGCGCAGCGTGAAGGTGCTCCCCGACCCGGGCGTCGAGGCGACCGTGACGGTCCCCCCGTGACGCTCCGCGACGGCCTTGACTATGGAGAGCCCCAGACCCGTCCCCGGGACCGCCCCGCGCACGGCACCCGGCGCGCGGTAGAACCGGTCGAAGAGGCGGTCCACGTCCGCGGCCTCGATGCCGACTCCCGTGTCGCTCACGCTCACCGTGACCGCCGTGCCGTCGTCCTCGACGTCGATGTCGACGCGCCCGCCCGCCGGCGTGAACTTCACGGCGTTGGACACCAGGTTCATGACCGCGCGCTCCAGCTGCTCGCCGTCGGCCTCGAGCTCCACCGGGTGGTCCGGCTCATGCAGCTCGACGTGGACGCCGGACCGGACGCGGGTGACGTCCAGGGTGTGCAGGGCCTGCTCGACGACGTCGCGGACGTCGGTGCGCCCCACCCTCAGCTCGAACGTGCCGCTCTCGACACGCGAGAGCAGCAGCAGCTCCTCCAGCATCCCGAGCAGCCGGCGGGCGTTGCGGTCGGCCCGTTCGAGGGCGGCGCGCTGGCTGGCGGACACCGAGCCCGCCTCGTCGTCCAGGAGCAGCTCGAGGTTGCCGATCACGCTGGTCATCGGGGTACGCAGCTCGTGGCTCACCGCGGCCACGAACTCCGTCTTGGCCCGGTCGAGCTCGACGAGGCGTTGCCCCGCCTCCCGCTCGCGCTCCAGCGCGGATCGCAGGACCTGCTCCGAGCGCCGGCTCCGGGTCACGTCCTCCGCGATGCCCAGCCATCCCGTGACCTGTCCCGCGGCGTCCAGCAGCGGCGAGACCCGCAGCGAGACGATCAGCTCCTCGCCCCCGCGCGAACGCCAGGTCCAGTCGCGTCGCTCGGAGCCGGGTCGACCCTCGAGCGAGGCCACCAGCACCCGGAGGCCGGGTTCCAGTCCCGTGTCAGCGGACCGCCGGGCCAGCTGCCCCTCGTCGTGCCACAGGGCAGGCGTCGCACGACCCACGACGTCGGCGGCGGTCCACCCCAGCAGGTTCTCCGCCCCCGCGTTGAACGACGTCACCCGGCCGAGCACGTCGGTGGTGATGATGGCGGTCTGGGTCGCGGCCTCCATCACCCCCTGGAGGGTCTCCGCGCTCGCGCGGGCCCGGGCCAGCAGGGCGGAGAGCTCGTCGGTCAGCAGGGCGACGGGCAGCGACACGAGGGCCGATGACACCAGCACGGCCTGCAGCATCGTCCCAACCATCTCCGGTGGGTAGTCCCACCTCGCCGCCGTGGTCGGGAACGGCCCTCGCCCCGCCGTGGTGAGCAGCGACATGGCGATCCCCGAGAGCAACAGCTCCACGGTCGCGAACCGCACGCCGAACCGGGCCGCGCCCCACACCAGCACCGGCATCGGCGCGAAGGCCAGCGGCAGTGCGCCCTCGACGGCGTACACGCCTCCGATCGAGGCCGCCAGGACGAGCGGCTGCAGCACCCGCTCCAGGCGTCCGGCGTGCGCCTGCTGGGGAAGGTGCACCATCGTCATCGGCACGATGACGAGGATGGCGGCGGCGTGCGACGCGAAGACCGCGCGAGCGGCCGCCGGGGTGACCAACCCCACGGGGGCGACCGTCAGACCGGCGATGACGGCGGCAGCGCCCGCGCCGCAGACCGTCGCGAGCACCAGGCGCCCGAGGTCGGTCAGCGAGGCGAAGGGCGGTGGCGCCGGCCTGCTGCGGAAGAACCAGACCACCACCGCCACCTCGGCCCCGTTGGCCAGGCCGAAGCCCACCGAGGTGCCCCACGTACGGCCACCCCACACGTTGGCGGCGGTCGTGACCACGACGATCGCCACCAGCGTCGCCGCCAGCCGGTCTCGGCGCGTCCTCAGGCCGAGCGCCACGGCCACTCCGGACGCCGGCCACCAGGCCGCCACGCTGCTGCCCTGCGGCGCCAGCCACACGGACGCCGACGCCAGGAAGAAGATCAGCACCAGCGCGGCCGACCACCACAGCGGCCACGACCGTGGCGCCCACCGCCCGTCCGGTTCGTCGGGTCGGTGGGGACGTCGTTCAGTCGTCACCGACGCGCCCCCGCCCCAGCTGAACGAGCGCGCGCACCATCTCGGCATCCTTGCAGAGCCCGCATGCTGCCCGATCGCCCCATCCAGACCGCCCCATCCAGACCGGGCGAGCAGACCCCCGCACCGGCCCGCGGGCACGAGGGCGGGTGCGGGGTGCAACGCTGCGGGGCTCCACGACGACTGAAGGGGTGTGAGGACGACGGAGAGGCAGGGGTCCGCCTTGGGATTCGAGGAGGCGTACCACGAGCACCGGCAGGCGCTGTTGCGTCTGGCGTACCTGATGTCGGGGTCGCACGACGTGAGCGAGGACGTGGTCCAGTCCGTGTTCGCCTCCGCCCACGAGCGCTGGGACCAGATCGAGAAGCCGCTCCCCTACCTCAAGCGGGCCGTGGTCAACGCCGTCAAGGACGGCCAGCGCCGCCACCTGCGTCTCCTGTCGAAGCCTCAGGAGCGTCCGCAGGTGGTGCTTCCTCCCGAGGTCGACGAGACGTGGGCCCACATCGGGCGGTTGTCGTGGGTCCAGCGCGCCGTCGTCGTCCTCCACTACTACGAGGACCTCACCCTCGCCGAGGTCGCAGCCGTCCTCGACCGCCCGGCGGCGACGGTCCGCTCCGACCACCGTCGTGCCCTCGACAAGCTCCGGAAGGCCCTCGCATGAACCCCACCCACGACGACCAGGACCTCGAGCGTCGCCTCCGCGACAGCCTGCACATGGTGGCGGACACGCTCACCGAGGATGACTTCGCTCCCCCGGCCCCGCCGGCGCCCACCCGGACGTCGTACCGCCGGCGACGGGTCGCCCTCGGCATCGGCGCGCTGGCGGTCCCCCTGGCGCTCGCGGCAGGCGCGTTCGTGCGGGAAGGACCCGAGTACGTCGACACGATCGCCCCGGAGCGGATCGTGGCGACCGGCAGCGTGGGCGGCAGCAGCTACCTCCTCGTCGAGTCGGACCGGACCGACGAGTGCGGGCGGCCGGTCACCGGTGTGGAGCTGGTCGAGGAGAGCGAGAACCTGCTCGGCAGCGAGTGGAACACGTCGGGCTACGAGTACGGCGAGTACGTCGAACGCCCCTGTGGTTTCGTCAACGACCCGACGCGCTACCTCGAGGACCCGGCCCTGTTCATCGACTCGGGGGTCGAGGTCGGTGACTCGTTCGTCTGGGTCTACGCCGTCCACCCCGACGTCGACACCGTGCGCATCACGTCCGGCGAGTTCACGGAGGACCTTCCCGTCTACGAGGTCGACGGGGCCGGGTACGCCCCCTTCGAGATCCCCCGGGACATGGACGCCTACACCTCGGAGCTCCTCATCGACGGCCGGGTCGTCCCCGACTCTGCCGAGGAGCAGGTCGTCCGGCGCCCCTGAGCGCGCTGCAACGGTCGTCGTGCCGCGGGGTCTCGCGGACTCCGCCGACACCCCTCGGGGCGCAGTGCGACCTGCTGCGCTCAGCGCAGCAGACCGGCAACCCCCTGGGCGCGCGGTACGACCTGCTGCGCTCAGCGCAGCAGACCGGCAACCCCCTCGGGGCGCGGTGTGAGCTGCTGCGCTCAGCGCAGCAGCTCACAGCACGGGCGCAGGAGCGGTGCTCGTGCCGGACCAGGCTCCGAGAGGGACCCTGAGGGCCGTCCTCGGCCAGCGGACCGAGGGCCCGTGGCTGCCCCTGGACCGGCCGTCGGGCCCTATCGCCGCCCGCTGCCACCGGGGGTGTTCCTGGAGGCCCGGTGGATGTCCGCCTCGAGCATCACGTACTTCGGCACGCCACCGACGGCTCGGGTGCCGAGGGTGGAGACCAGCAGGCCACGCTCGGCCTGGGCGGCGTACCACGGGACGTAGCGATCGCCGACGCGCACGAGGCGGATCTCGGGGTCTTCGCCTCCGGTGATGCGACGCGCATCCGAGCGGCAGACGCCGATCTCGCGCTCGGTGCCGTGAGGCGGGGTCCACCTGAGGTCCTCGACGGCGGGACCGTGCTGGGGATTGAAGAAGCACGGCTCGCGCCGGGCCGGCACGTCGAGGTCGTCGCGACGGGCCAGCACGCACGCCAGCCGCCAGCGCCCGTCGTCGAGGAGCTTCTCGACGGCGACGACGCCCATCGCGTCCTCGGCGGCAACGGCCGCCGCGAGGACGGTCTTGGCCTCGTCGTACACGTCGAGGGCGCGCTGGTAGTCCTGGCGGGTGTCCTGGTCGAGCGGGACGGCGAGCATCTCGCCGTGGAGGTCCGCGAGCTGTTCACCGAACACGGTGACGTCCTCGTCGAGGAGCCGGCGCGCCTGCCGGAGCTCCTCGAGCGCCGCGAGTCGCCGTTCCTTGCGTGCCCCGAGCCAGCTCATGGTCCGAGAGTACGGCCTGGCACGGTCAGGGGCGGGACAGCAGGTGCACCCGCGAGGTCAGCTTCCCGAGCATCAGGTAGACCGTCCAGAGGCACTCCCCCAGCGCCACGTCGTACGCCGCGTCGCCCAACGCCTCCCGGTAGCGCTCGGGGTCGCGCTGGAGCCGCGCCGCGTGCAGGAGCGCGCGCGACGCCGTGCCGGACGTCTCCTCCGCGTGCTCGACCCACTCCGAGCCGAGGTCGACCGAGGCGTCGACGACAAGTCCCGAGTGCCGGATCGCCCCGTCCGAGGTGTCGAGGTCCATCGACGCCGGGACCACCCCGAGGACCGGGAACAGCCAGTCCGCCTCCTCCGGGGCCAGCAGGTCGGTCGCGAGGACCTGGTGGACCAGCGCCCGCCCGCCCGGCCTGAGCACCCGCCCGAACTCACGGTAGGAGGAGGCCAGCGAGGGCACGTGCGGAAGGCTGTCGCGGCACCAGACGAGGTCGACGGTCGCGTCGCGCAGCGGGATCCGGTCGGCCGTGCCGCGCTCGAAGGACACCCGCGACGCGACGGCCTCGGGCTCCCCGCGGCGCACCTCGCGGGCCCGGTCGAGGTGACGCTGCACCGGGTCGATGCCGACGACGCGCAGCCCGAAGTGCGCCGCCAGCCGGAAGGCGTGCTCGCCCTCACCGCAGCCCACGTCGACGGCGAGGCTGTCGGGCGCAAGGTCCAGCGAGCGCACCGTCGCCAGCAGCATCGAGGGGTCGCGCGGGGCGAGGCTCTGGTCGAGCACGTCCGCGACGGAGGTGGCCATCAGCCCGACCCCTCGTCGTCCACCCCGGACCCCGCACCCGAGTCCGGGTCGGCATCGGAAGCAGCCCGGATCCGCTCGGCGAGGAAGCCCGCCAGCCCCGCGATGGCGGCGTCGGCGACGAGCGACTCCGACACGGTGGCCGGGTCCACGCCGGGCACGTCGACGGGCACCAGGTCCGACCAGGAACCCACCAGCGAGACCCCGAGCTGCTGCAGCGCGGAGACCATGTGCGCGGCGTGGTCGGCCACCCAGGGCGACACCGGCAACCCGATCGCCGGCTCGTCGCCCTTGCGCGCGGCGAGCACCTGCTTGGCGAGCACGCCCTTGCGCAGGTCGGTGCCCTCCGGGAAGACCAGGCCCTCGGCGTTGAGCAGCTCGTTGACCCGCCTGATCACCAGCGTCGAGGCCGCGCCGACGGACTCGTTGCCCATCCGCGCCGGCGCGAAGCCCTCGGGCGAGGTGCCCAGCACCGAGCAGAAGCGCTCCCACAGCAGCTCGCGCGGGGCGCCGGGAGGCGGCACCGTGACGACCACGATCCGCGAGGCACCCACCTCCTCGCCCCACGTGCGGGCGAAGCGGACGATGTTCTGCTGGCGCCAGAAGGTCCGGCCCGACTCCGGCGCCTCGGCCGACTCGTCACGATGGCCGGGTCGCCAGGCCTCGATGCCCGCGAGGTAGTCGGCGAAGGTCCACGTGCGGCCGTTCTGCACGGTCTCCTGCCACATGGCGGGGATCGAGCGGTTGAGGTCGCGGGCGGTGACCACGACGGTGACCTCGTGGTCGGGGAACGTCGCGAGCACGCGGCGTACGACGACCGGCCGCACCGGTCCGAGGTACTCCATCGAGATCACCGACGTGCCCTCGTGCGCCTGCACCTTGCCGGCCATCCGGGCCCACTGCGCCTCGCCCCCTCGGAGCACGTCGCTCGCGGCCATCACCTGGGAGAGCCAGTTCATGCCGGGGACGAGGATCCCGCGCTCGAGGAGCATCCGCTTGTTGGCGAACAGCCGCGACTGGACGTAGCTCGTGCCGGACTTCATCGCCCCCACGTGGAGCACGAGCCGGCGGGACATGGGCGTCACCCTAGTCGGCGTCCACCCGGGCGAAGGGGAACGGGCCGTGTCCCGTGGCGAGCACCTCGCGCGCGGACGCGAGCACCGCCGGCGACATCGGCGCGCCGGTCACGAACTCGCCCAGGCGCCGTACGACGTCGTCGCGCACGGCGGGGTCGGGGCCGGTCAGCTCCTCGTAGCGCACGTCGTGGACCCGGTCGGGACGCGTGGCACGCAGGTGCTCCTGGATCTCGACCACCCGGTTGATGAGGCCGTGGGCCTCGTCGACGTCGGAGTCGCGCCAGAAGCCGGAGCCGATCACGCGCGCCACGTCGCGGGTGTTGAGGACGTAGCGCACGCCCGGGAACGCCTTGTCCATGGCGTCGAAGAAGCCGGCCGTCTCGTCGGGGGCGATCCGGTGCCAGACGACCTCCTTGAAGCCGAGCACGTCGTAGTCGTCGGCGTCGCGGTTGCCGACCACCCCGGTCGTGACGACGTCGTTCATCGCCTGCATGAAGGCGCTGCGCCGGATGGCCTTGAGCCCGTAGAAGGCCGAGACCACGTTGCGCGAGCCCTGCTCGCCGTGCAGCTCGCGGAAGGCGCGCAGCCGTGCGAGGGCGCGGTAGAGGTCGAGCAGGTAGAGGTCGTTCTCCCCGCGCACCAGCACGCGGGGAAACGCGTTGAGCAGGCCCTGCACCAGCGTCGAGCCCGAGCGCCCGTAGGTCACGACGAAGACGTAGCGGTGGCGCTCGCGCGAGCGCCGCGCGGCGGCGTGGGCCAGCCCCGCGCGGAATCCCTCCTCGCGCGCCCGGTCCACGCGCGCGTCGAGACGCCGACGGACCGGGGGCGGGAGGTACACGGCGTCAGCCCTTGAGCTTGTAGTCCTTGAGGACCGACCGACCGATGATCATCTTCTGGATGTCGGAGGTGCCCTCACCGATGAGCATGAACGCCGACTCGCGGTAGAGCCGCTCGATCTCGTACTCCTTGGAGTAGCCGTAGCCGCCGTGGATGCGGAACGACGCCTCGACGACCTCGTTGCAGTACTCGGACGCCAGCATCTTGGCCATCCCGGCCTCCACGTCGTTGCGCTCGCCCTTGTCCTTGGTGCGGGCCGCGCGGACCATCATCGTGTGGGCGGTCTCGACCTTGGTCGCCATCTCCGCGAGGCGGAACAGGATCGCCTGGTGCTCCGCGATCGGCTTGCCGAAGGTCTCGCGCTGCTGGGAGTAGGCCACCCCGAGCTCGAAGGCCCGGTTGGCGATCCCGCAGGCGCGGGCGGCGACGTTGACGCGGCCGACCTCGACGCCGTCCATCATCTGGTAGAAGCCCTTGCCCGGCTCACCGCCGAGGATCTGCTCGGCGGCGATCTGGTGGTTCTCGAAGACGGCCTCGGTGGTGTCGACGCCCTTGTAGCCCATCTTGTCGATCTTGCCCGGGATGGTCAGGCCGGGCGCGGTCTCCCCGAAGCCCGGCTCCTTCTCCACCAGGAAGGTCGTCATGTTCTTGTAGACCGAGTCGGCGCCCTCGTCGGTCTTCACCAGCACCGCGATCAGCGTCGAGGACCCGCCGTTGGTCAGCCACATCTTCTGGCCGTTGATCGTGTAGTCGCCGTCGTCACCGCGGGCGGCCTTGGTCTTGATGGCCGCCACGTCCGAGCCCAGGCCCGGCTCCGACATCGAGAAGGAGCCCCGCACCTCACCGGTCGCCATCCGCGGGAGGTACTTGCGCTTCTGCTCCTCGGTGCCGTGCTGCATCAGCATGTAGGCGACGATGAAGTGGGTGTTGATGACACCCGAGACGCTCATCCAGCCGCGCGCGATCTCCTCCACGCACAACGCGTAGGTCAGCAGCGACTCGCCCAGCCCGTCGTACTCCTCGGGGATCATCAGCCCGAAGATGCCCAGCTCCTTGAGGCCCTCCACGATCTCGGTCGGGTACTCGTCCTTGTGCTCCAGCTCGGAGGCGACCGGGAGGATCTTCTCGTCCACGAACTGGCGCACCGCCTTGAGGATCTCGCTCTGGTCCTCGGTGAGTCCGTCGGTCTGGCACAGGCGACCCATGGCGGGAGTCCTTCCGTTGGAGGGCGTGACGGCTGGTTACCAGCCGGTAATCCGGACAGCCTAGGCGGGAAAGCTCCCCCGCCGGCACATGACAGTAGTCACAGTCCCTCACCGCCCGCGCAGGGCCCGGCGCAGGCGGGACAGCCGCGACGGCGGTGGCGCGGAGGTCGCCGGACGGTCGGTACGCCGCTGCAGGTCGCCCATCAGGGTCGCCACCAGGTCCAGGGCGACCTCGGCCACCTCGGCGTCGGTCACCGAGTCCGGGTGCCGCCGCGGCGGCAAGTCCTCCGGCACGCGCAGCAGCTCGAGGTCTCCCACGACGTCGTACGGCGCGGCGCGCAGCCGCTCGACGGCCCGCTCCCCGCGTCGGCGGGCGTCGGCCACCTGGTCGTCGGCCGGCCAGAACGGCTCCCCACCGCGCGGCACCAGCCGCTCGTCGGCCAGGAAGGAGCGCAGCCACACCCCGCGGGCGCGGGCGGTGTTGAAGCCCGTCAGCCGCTCGTTGACCCGGCGCATCGTCTCGGCCTCCACCACCCCCATCGAGGAGTTGGCGAAGCCCTGCGTGGCGTCGCACGTGGCGGGGTCGATGCCGAGCACCCCGGCGAACCGCTCCCACAGCACCTCGCGGGCCGAGCCCGGCGGTGGCGGGGTGAGGACGTGCAGCCGCTCGGGCGGCACGGTCGGGGCCCAACGCTCCAGGACCAGCCCGAGGTCGAGGGCGCGCCAGTCCCAGACGGCGCGGGGGTCCTCGGACTCCGAGCGGCCGTAGTCGGCCAGCGGCGTGGTCGACTTGTTCTTCAGGGACTCCTGCCAGCTCGACGTGAACAGGCCCAGCGGCTCCCGGGCGGTGACGACCACGTGCACCTCGGCCGGAGCCAGCGCCTCGACCATCCGGGTCGCCTGCTCCGCCGAGGCGGCGCAGAAGAACTCGTGGCTGACCAGCGCGTCCCCGGACCACGCGGCCACGTCGGCCCGCACCCGGTCCCACGCGCCCGGGGCGTCCGGGCCGCGCCGGGCGACGCCGGGGTCGTCACGCACGATCATCGAGCTGAGGAGGTGGTCGCTCTTGCGCGCCCCGGGCAGCAGCAGGCCGGCCTCCCGCAGGCGCTCGCGCCCGGGCCAGGCGATGGCCTGGAGGTAGGAGGTGCCCGTCTTGGGCAGCCCGATGTGGACGAAGACGCGACGGCTCACCGTGCGCTCCTCACGACCCCAGCTCGTCGACGTACCGCTGGACCGCGGCGGGATCCGCGCCCGGCAGCAGCTCGGTGACGACGTCGAGGAGCTCGGCGAAGCGCTGGTGGAGCACGGCGCCCTCCTGGACGCGGTCCGTCAGCGCGGCGACCTGGGCCTCCAGCTCCTGCACGCGCGCCTCGAGGTCCTTGCGGGACCCGCTCTCGGACAACCTGCTGGGCAACTTCATCGCCACTCCACCTCCAGGCGGCAGGACCGCCACTGCTTGCCGTCGGACAACTCTTCGCCGTAGCCGTAGTCGATGGCCTGGCCGACCAGGTCGACCCGGTCCGTGACCACCGCACCGCGTCGCTCGACGTCCGCGACGACGTCGGCGACCTCCAGCGGGCGCACCAGCGAGGGACGGCCCTCCGGGTCGTCGATCGGACTGGTCAGGAACTCCAGGTGCACCCGCTCGCCGGGCCGCAGGACCATCGAGACGAGCCGCCAGAAGTTGTCGACGCCGTACGGCGAGGTCGAGTCGACGAGGTGGCGTGCGAGCACCGTGCGGCGACCGGGCCGGGCGGCGAGCAGCGCGCCCCAGGAGAGCACGTGGCGCAGCTCGAGGAGGTTCATGGTGCGCAGCTCGGCGGGCCAGCCCTGCGCGGCGGCCTTGTCGGCGACGAACTGCATCGCGACCCCGGAGTAGTCCAGCCCGACCGCCGGCCGGCCCTGCTTGGCCAGCCAGCGCACGTCACGCCCGCGGCCGCACCCGACGTCGAGCACCCACGTGTCGGGGTCCTCGCGCGCGTGCAGGTGGCGGGAGACGTCGTGGGGCGGCTGGTACGGCGGCAGCAGCCGGGCCAGGCCGTAGCGGTGGTCCCACGCGGCCCGGTGCAGCCGGGTGCCCCGGAACCACTCGTCGAAGCGTCGCTGGACTCCCGGGTCCTTCTCGTAGCGGAAGGCGGGGTCGGGGACGCGCCAGCCCGGGCCGTAGGTCTCGGCGAGCAGCCGCTCGGGGTCGGCCGGCGCCGGCAGCTCGCGACCGTCGAGGGTGACCGTGCCGAGGGGGAAGACCCACTCGCGCTCGTAGGGCGCCCAGATCTCGCCGAGCAGCGCGAGGTGTCCCTCGCTGAAGAAGCCGCCGAAGACGTCCAGCCCGCGGACCGAGCCGTCGGCGTCCGGGACGTCGATCTTGAACGCCCCCCCGCTGTGCCGGCTGGTGGCGTAGCCCCGCCGCTCGACGGCGCGCTGGACCCGGTGGGACTCGCGGATCACGTCGATCGGGTGGGTGTGGTGGCTGACGTAGCCGACGTCCGCGTCGTTGTCGTGGCCCAGGAAGGTGCCCTCGCGGACGGCGCCGAGCAGGGTGCCGTACGCCGGGAAGGCCTCCAGGCCCTGCTCGTGCAGCAGGCCCAGCACCGTCTCCAGCGCGTCGAGCAGCGGGGTGAGCTCGCCGGCGTCCTTGGTCTCGAACGTCTTGACCAGCTTGCCGTACATGTCGATGCCGAGCGGGGCCCCGTCGCGCCCGACCACGGTGAGGCGGCGGTCCTCGGTGCCGAGACGGACCTCCGCGTCGTGGACCACGGTGCCGTCCCCGAGGGTGACGCCGAGGCGCGTGGCGCCCTCGAGGTGCAGGGTGAGGCGCTCGGGCCACGCCACCGCCCGCGCGCCGCTCTCCGACGTGCCGTCGGGCGTGCTGTCGCGGACCGACCAGAACGACCAGATCCGGCGACCGTCGAAGGAGACGTTGCAGAGCACGTCCTCGGACGCTGCGAACCGGAGCCCGTCGTCGTCGACGCGGACGTCGCGGACCGGGGGCAGGGCCGTCGGGTCAGTCATGGCGGGTGGTCACACCCGACCGAGGAACCGGTCCGGGATCCGGGTGAAGGGGCGGTTGCGCATCGCCTGCACCTGCCCGCCGCCCACGGCCCGCCACACGTCGGGAGCGCTCTGCTCGACGATGGTCGGCAGCTTCTTCAGCGGCGGACCGAAGGGCTTGATCTCGTCGTGGTCGATGTCGGCGGTGATCTCGTCGAGCAGGTCGACCATGTCGCCGCCGCTGCGCTCCCAGCTGGTGCGGGCGGCGCGGCCCTCGCTGGTGAACATCGCGTGCCGGTGGTCGGCGACCGCCTGGAGGTGGTCGCGGTCGGCGAACTTCATGTGGAACATGAACAGCTCGGGGTCGACCTCGAAGGGGCACTTGATGCCGTGCGAGGCCAGCGCCCACGGGGCCGGGTCCCACTTGAGCGACGGCTTGCACATCAGCGGCAGGAACTTGGCCAGCCGGCGCTGCCCCAGGATGGGCTCGTCGTCGACGAGCGCCGGCTCCCGGGCGACGTCGTGGACGACGTTGAGCCCCATCACGCCGACGGCCGGGCGGCCCTCCCGCGCGGCGACGAAGTGGCGCAGCGTCTCGTGCACCTTGGGGTCGGCGACGATGAACTCGTCCACGTCGCAGAAGATCGTGGCGTCGTACGCCTCGAGCAGGCCGGCCGAGAGGCCGCCCAGCATCCCCATCCGGGCGGGCTCGAAGGACTTCTTGCTCGTCAGCGGCGGGATCCGCAGCACCGGGCAGGGCAGGTCGTCGGTGGAGCCGTCGGAGCTGTTGTCGTCGACGACCACGAGGTTCTCCGCGCCGACCTCCCGGGCGTAGTGGTCGACCCAGCGGCGCAGCATGGTGCCCTCGTCGCGGGCCATCGTGATGACGGCGACGTGCGGCAGGCCGCTCATCGGCTCGCCTTCTTCAGCCGCGCGATCCGGCGCCGGTGCCGGCCCTCGCGCTCGACGCCGATCTGCACCATCCGCGACAGGCCCTCCATCGCCGCCTCCAGCTGCTGCTGGGTGGAGACCTGCGAGGGGTGCACGCCGGGGACCGGGCGGGGCAACAGCTCGTCGAGGTCGCCGACGACGCGGTGCCGCTGCGTGCGGAGCGCGGAGACCTCCGCGGCGCCGCGCTTCATCACCCAGCGCTCGTCGAGCCCGAGGCGCGGCTCCTGGCCCTGCCGGGCCACCAGGCCGCGCTTGGTCAGCAGGTGCTTGACCAGCAGGTCGTAGTACTTGTCGTCGGTGAAGCCGTCGGCCTCGAGCAGCGCGTTGAGGTGCTGGAGCGTCATCGCGGTGGCCAGCCCGATGGACGGGTTGGCCCGCACGTCGAGCTCGAAGGCCTGCGGGTCCAGGTGCAGCACCTGGGCGAAGCGCTCCCACAGCAGGCTGGACGGGGCACCCTTCTGGGGCACCGTCATCAGCGTGAAGTGGTCCTCCCCGACCGCGGCGGCCCAGCGCGCCGCGATATCGGCCAGGCCCTGGTGGTTCCAGAAGTTGCGGGCCACCGGCTGCGAGCGGTCCTCGGAGCGCACGGCGGAGAGGTAGGCGTCCCAGTCGACCGCGGAGCCGTTCTGCACCGACTCCAGCCACATGGCGGCGATGTTGCGGGCCAGGTCCCGGCCGGTCAGCACGACCTGGAGGTCGCCCTGCAGGGAGTCGCGCAGGAGCTCGATCTTGGCCGTGACGCGGGGGGCCAGGAACTCCATCGACACCACCGAGGTGCCGGGCGTCGCGTTGATCTCCTCGACCAGCCTCGACCACGGGCCGCCCGCGTCGAGCGGGTCCTGGCGGGGACCGCCATGGGCGATGAGGTCCTGGACCGCGGTCACCTGGTCGCGCCAGCGCTCCCCGGCGAACGAGATCCCGTGCCCGGCCAGCGCCTCGCGGTTGTTGCCGAGGACGTTCTGGATGAAGCTGGTGCCCGACTTCATCGAGCCGATGTGGAGGACGACGCGCTCAGCCACGTCCACTCCCCTTCCGCGTGCCGGTGCAGCCGGCCCCGGTTGGCCGGTAGTGCGATCGTGCCGGGGCCGACCCTACCGAGTCGGCTCCGGCACGGTTGCTGCCGGTCAGGGCAGGCGGACGTCCACCAGTGCCATGTTGTGGTCGGTGACCAGGCTGAGCAGCGGCGGCCGGGTGTACTCGAAGTTGGAGTACGACGCCTCGGGCGTGCCGAAGATCCAGTCGACGCGCATCCGGCTCGGCGGGTTGGTGCACCGGCCGGTCGCGTCGTCGTAGGCACCGCCGAACGGGCTGACCAGGTCGGTCTTGGCCAGCACCTTGCACAGGATCTCGCGCTTCTCGTTGAAGTCACCGATGTAGAACACCGGGGTGCCGGTCGCGCGCAGCTCGTTGATCTTGGCGATCTGCACGTTGCTCGCCTTGTTGCGCTTGAACTGGTAGTCCCACGGGGCGTTGTGGATGTTGATCACGTAGATCTCCTTGCCCGTCACCCGGTGGCGCAGCTTGACGATCGGACGCGGCAGCTCCTTGCTGATGAACTGGTTCATCATCGTGGTGGCCTCGACCAGCTCCCAGACGCTGGTGCGCCAGGCCATGGCCGCCTCGGCCGCGTCGTCGCCGGCCTCGGGCCGGGGGTAGACGTCCCACGTGCCGCGGGCGGCCTTCATCAGGTGGGCCGTCTGGTCGGCGTTGGCCTCCTGGAGGCCCATGATGTCGATCGCCGAGTTGTCGAGCTGGTCGGCCATCCAGGACATCCGGGTGGTCGCCGGCGCGTAGGAGTCGTCACCGGCGTACGGCCGGGTGTGACCGTTGCCGAGGGCGTTGACGGTGGCGATGCGGAAGTCGGTCACCCCGGACGGGTCCGCCGGCGGGAGCGGCTCGACCTCGGTCGGCGAGGGGCTGCTGGTGAGCGTGCCGTTGCCGAGCTGGGCGCGGTCGTTCTGGCCCCAGCAGGTCGCCGAGCCGGCGGTCGTGATGCCGCAGACGTGGCGCCACCCGCCGTCGATCTCCCGCATGTCGGCGGGGCCCGGCTCGGGCGAGGTGGTGAACGGCTTGGTGCCGTCGCCGATCACGCCGTAGGCGTTGTTGCCCCAGCACTGCACGCGCGCCTTGTCGTCGATGGCGCAGGAGGCGCCCTCGGTGGTGGTGATGTCGACGGCCTTGAGGTCGGCGACCTGGCGCGGGGTGGGCGTGGTGGTCACGGTGCCGTCACCGACCTGGCCGAAGGTGTTGCGGCCCCAGCAGAAGACGCCGCCGCTGGTGTTGCGGGCACAGGTGTGGGTCCACGAGGTGGAGACCTCGGCCCAGTTGCTGCTCGTGCCGACGCGGGTGGGCTTGGCCTTGCCGGCGTAGCTGCCGTGGCCGAGCTGGCCGAAGAGGTTGCCGCCCCAGCAGTAGAGCGCGCCGTTCTTCTTGATCGCGCACACGAAGCGGCTGCCGACGGAGACCGACGCCCAGTTCTTGCCCTTCTTGACCAGGCTGGGCTTGGTGCGCACCTTGACCTTGCTGCCGTCGCCGAGCTGGCCCGCGGCGTTGTCTCCCCAGCAGTAGAGCTTGGTCTGGGCGGTGATGCCGCAGGTGTTGAACCAGCTGGCGTCGACCGAGGTCCACTTCGTGCTCTTGGCGACCACGGTGGGCCGCAGGCGGGGCTTGTCGGTGCCGACGCCGAGCTGGCCGCGGTGGTTGACGCCCCAGCAGAAGAGCCTCTGGTTCTTCTTGATGCCGCAGGTGGAGCCGCCGCCGGCCGACACGCGGCGCCAGGGCTTGCCCTGGGTGACCCGCTGGGCAGTCGGGGTCTGGGTGCCCTTCTTGCCGTCCCCGAGCTGGCCGAAGGAGTTGCGCCCCCAGCACAGCAGCGAGCCGTCGCCGGGCAGCTGGCAGGTGTGCTCGCCGCCGCTGGAGATGGCCTCCATGCCGGCGCGGCGCCGCTCCGCGGCGGTGCTCGCGAGGCGGGAGGACGTGGAGTCGTCCGTCGTGCCCACGGCCCCGACCGGCGCGGCCGTGACCACACCCGACGTGGCGGCCGCACCCGAGGGGGCGGCCAGGGCGAGCGGGGACAACAGGCTCACGACGAGCGCGATGAGGGCGGCGAGCGCCTTCATGGCAACCTCCGAGGTAGGCGGTGCAGCAGGACGGACGGGCAGACGAGCATCAGCAGTAACACCAGTCACGGTAAGTCACAAACACCACAGTGACCAGACCACGGCGCCGGATCCGGGACCCCACGCCGGAGCACAGCGTCTGCTCGGGAGACGCCACCGGCGGCCGCGAGGTTGCCCTCGTGGCCGCCGGAGTGCGTCGTACGACGTCGGTCGGGACGTCAGCGCGGCGTCATTCGGCCGGCACCATCGAGCCCATGCCCATCTCGGCGCGCACCTTCTCGAAGGGGTCGAAGCCCGGCGCCTGGCGCAGGACGATCTCCTTGATGAGGTCCTGGCCCTGCGGCGGCGGGTTCTTGAAGAGGTAGTTGATGAACTTCGAGTAGGACTGCTCCAGCTTCTTGCTGTTGATGATGAAGCCCTGCTCGTCGGAGAGGGTCGCCATGCCGGAGAAGTTGGCGCTGCCCTGGTAGACCACGTGCGCCTGGCGGTTGCGGGCGTAGTGACCGGAGATCGTCAGCGCCTTCATGTGGACGTAGCGGTCGACGAAGCCGTCGCCGTTGGTGTCCTCGAGGATCGTCCGGCTCGGGATGTCCTTGAGCAGCGAGCGCGAGTTGTTGTTGAGCACGCCGTAGACGAGCTTGACGTTGCAGCCCGCCTTCTTGAGCTTCTTGAGCTTGCCGGCGATCGCCGAGCCGGGGCGGCCGTTGAAGACGGCCTGCGAGACGCGGATGACGGTCTTGCCGTTCTTGCCCGCGTCGCCACGCGCGCCGGTGCACTTGACCTTGTTGAGCAGCCGGATGACGTTGTGGTTGCGCAGCGGGCCCATCTGCGGGAAGAACCAGCCGTCGTAGTTCTTGTCGTCGAAGGTCTTGAAGGCGGGCTTGACCTGGCGGTCGCGCGACATCTCCTTGAAGACGTTCACGTAGGCGTCGTAGGTGCCCTGGCGGCCCTGGACGGTCAGCAGGTCGTTCCACTGGTTGTACGCCGCGGCGTCGGTGAGGTTGGCCGACGTCGACATGACGACGAGGTTGCGCCCGCCGGTGCGGCTGAAGACGAACCACTTGCCGTGCTGGATGCCCTCCTTGCCGCGGCAGGAGTTCTTGCACGTGCGGGCCCAGCTCTTGAGGTAGCCGGGACGCTTCTTGTTGCCCTTCTGCAGCGCCCGCTGGACCTGCCAGAAGTAGCCGTTCGAGCGGCTCTGGCTCTCGGCGAGACCGTTGGCCATGATCAGCCGCACGCTCACGCCGCGCTTGTGGGCGGCGATGATGTCGTTGACGAAGAGCTGGTTGCTGAAGTTCCAGGTGACCAGCTTCATCGACTGGCCCTTGGGCGTGTTGGCGATCGCGCTGCGGATGTAGCGGTTGATCTTGTGGGACTCCGCGGGATCACGGGGCTCGTTGAACCGCACGCCCGCGCGCGGGTGCCACGTGGTGGTCGCGTCCTGGGTCGGGTCCTCGGTCGGCGTGGTGGTCGGCGTCGCGGTGGGGGTCGTCGTGGTCGGCACCGGGGTGGGCGTCGGCGTCGGCGTGGGGGTCGGGGTGGGCGTGGTGGTGGGCGCGGATGCCGCGACCGGCTCTCCGGCGTTGGCCCCTGTCGCGAGGAAGGTCAGCGGCGCCAGCAGCGCGAGGGCTGCGACCGCAGCCGTGATGGGACGAGTGGACTTCATGGTGATGGGATTCCCCTGGGTGTCGTGACCGTGTGTGTCGAGACCGTGAGGTGCCACGGTCGGCGGCTGGCGAGCCGCCGTACGGAAAGGAACGGATCAGGCCTGGCAGGCCGCCAGCGCGGACTGGAACTGCTCGCTCGTGGCGATGTCGCCGACGTCGTTGACCCGGTTGCCGCGCAGTGCGTAGAAGCGGTCGTCGTGGATGATCATCGGGCTGCCGAAGCCGCACATCTTCTTCACGGGCTTGACGGCCTCGCCGTCCTGCGAGCAGGCCGTGTAGTCCTTCGGCAGGTCGAGCCCGTCGACCCAGACGTCCTCGCACACCGGCAGGCCGTTGCTCGGGTCGGTGGCCGGCTCGGCCGGCGCCTCCGACTCGGTGGGGGTCTCGGACGGCGACTCGCCGGTGGACTCCGTGGTGGACTCCGAGCTGCTGGAGTCGGAGGCCTGCTCCCCGCCCGACTCGTTGCCGCAGGCGCCCAGCACCGTCGACCCGAGCACCAAGGCACAGAGCAGGGCGCCCGAGCGGGCAGAGCTCTTCCAGATGGCGACCATGCGTTCCACTGTAGGTGACGTCATGGCCGCCACGTCATCGTCACGCCCGCGCGGGTCGGAGCGGTAGCCTTCGCTGCCGGAGCACGAACGGGGACGCCACGGTCGAGGAGGAACGATGAGCACCACGCCGAACAAGGTCTTCCTCGCCCGTCTCGTCGGGCTCCCGGTCTTCGACCCGCTGGGCGACCAGGTGGCGAAGGTGCGCGACGTCGTCGTGGCGCTGCGCAGCGAGTCCACCCAGCCGCGGGTCCTGGGCCTGGTCGCGGAGGTCTTCGGCCGCAAGCGCATCTTCGTGCCGATGACCCGGGTCACCAACATCGCCTCCGGGCAGGTCCACACCACCGGGCTGCTCAACATGCGGCGCTTCGAGCAGCGCTCCACCGAGACCCTGGTGATGGGCCAGATGCTGGACCGCCAGGTCACCATCACCGCCACCGGCGTGACCGGCACGGTGTACGACGTGGGGATGGAGCAGGCCCGCAACCGCGACTGGGTGCTGTCCCGGGTCGCGATCCAGGAGCCGTCCAAGGGCTTCCGCCGGCGCGGGCAGACCCACACCGTCGAGTGGCGCGACGTCACCGGCCTGGCCCGGCGCCAGGACACCCAGGGCGCCACCCACCTGATCGCCGCGCTCAACGACATGAAGCCGGCCGACGCGGCCAACATGATCCACGACCTGCCGCCCGAGCGGCGTTCGGCCGTGGTCGCCGCCCTCGACGACGAGCGCCTCGCCGACGTGCTCGAGGAGCTGCCGGACGAGGACCAGGTGGAGATCCTCGAGCACCTCGACTCCGAGCGCGCCGCGGACATCCTCGAGGAGATGTCGGCCGACGACGCCGCCGACCTCATCGCCGACCTCAACCCCGAGACCGCCGCGACGCTGCTGGGGCTGATGGAGCCCGACGAGGCCGAGGACGTGCGGCGCCTCATGTCGTACGTCGAGGACACGGCCGGCGCGATGATGACGCCCGAGCCGGTGATCCTCTCCCCCGACGCGACCATCGCCGACGCGCTGGCCCACGTGCGCAACCCCGAGCTGACGCCGGCCCTCGCCGCGCTGGTCTACGTGTGCCGCCAGCCGCTGGAGACGCCCACGGGCAGGCTGCTGGGGGCCGCGCACATCCAGCGCCTGCTCCGCGAACCCCCGTCCACGCTGGTCGCGGCGGCCCTCGACGAGTCGCTCGACCCGCTGCGCCCGGACGCCTCGATCGACGAGGTCGCCGCCCACCTCGCGACGTACAACCTCGTCGCCGCCCCCGTCGTCGACGACGAGGGCCGGCTGCTCGGCGCGGTGACCGTCGACGACCTGCTCGACCACATGCTCCCGGACAACTGGCGTGACCACACCGTGCGGCCCGGGCCCATCAGCCGCCACGGCCTGGACACCCCGCGAGGCGGTGGCCGATGAGCGACTCCCGCGCCCGCGCACGCCTCGACACCCCCCGCGACGCCCGCCGCCACCTCGTGCGGCGCCCCAGCTACGACTCGGACGCCTTCGGGGTCTTCGCCGAGCAGTTCGCCCGCTTCATGGGGACCGCGAAGTTCCTCATCTACATGACGCTCTTCGTGCTCGTGTGGATCACGTGGAACGCCGTGGCGCCCGCGGACCTGCGCTTCGACCCGTTCCCCTTCATCTTCCTGACCCTCATGCTGAGCCTCCAGGCGTCGTACGCCGCACCGCTCATCCTGCTCGCGCAGAACCGCCAGGAGATGCGCGACAAGGTCGTCGCCGAGCAGGACCGGCAGGCCAACGCCCGCGCCCACGCCGACATGGAGTTCCTCGCCCGCGAGGTGGCCTCGCTGCGGATGTCGGTGGGTGAGGTCGCGACCCGCGACTTCCTGCGCTCGGAGCTGCGCGTGCTGATGAGCGACATCGAGCAGCTGAATCGGCCCGAGCCGCCGGAGGAGACAGGCGGCTCGTAGACTCCTTGACCATGAGCACCCCCACGCAGCAGCAGGTCATGGACGCCCTCGCCGGCGTCAACGACCCCGAGATCAAGCGCCCCATCACCGAGCTCGGGATGGTCGACTCGGTGGAGGTCGCCGACGACGGTGCGGTCTCGGTGCACGTGCTGCTGACGGTGTCCGGCTGCCCCCTCAAGGACACCATCAACCGCGACGTGACGGCCGCCGTCACCGCGGTCCCGGGCGTCGCCTCGGTCGACCTCACGCTCGGCGTGATGACCCCCGAGCAGCGCGCCGGCCTCAAGGAGGTCCTCAACGGCGGGAAGGCGCAGCGCGAGATCCCCTTCGCCCAGCCCGGCTCCCTCACCAAGGTCTACGCGATCGCCAGCGGCAAGGGCGGCGTCGGCAAGTCGTCGGTCACCGTCAACCTGGCGCTGGCCCTGGCCGCGCAGGGCCTCAAGGTCGGCATCGTCGACGCCGACATCTACGGCCACTCGGTCCCGGCCATGCTCGGCATCGCGGATGCCCGCCCGACGCAGGTCGACGACCTGATCATGCCCGTGCCGACCCCCTCGGGCGTCTCGGTGATCTCGATCGGGATGCTCAAGCCGCGTCGCGACCAGGTCGTCGCCTGGCGCGGGCCGATGCTCGACCGGGCGCTGGTCCAGATGCTCGCGGACGTCTACTGGGGCGACCTCGACGCCCTGCTCCTCGACCTGCCGCCCGGCACCGGCGACATCGCGATCTCCCTGGGCCAGCACCTGCCCAGCGCCGAGGTCGTCGTGGTGACCACCCCGCAGGAGGCCGCCGCCGAGGTGGCCGAGCGGGCCGGCACGATGGCCTCGATGATGCACCAGCGCGTCATCGGCGTCGTGGAGAACATGAGCTTCCTGACCCTGCCCGACGGCTCGACCATGGAGGTCTTCGGCAGCGGCGGTGGCGACCGCGTCGCCGAGACGCTCTCGCAGCGCTTCGGGTACGACGTCCCGGTGCTCGGCCGCATCCCGCTCGACCCGTCGCTGCGCGAGGGCGGCGACGCCGGCAAGCCGATCGTCGAGTCCGACCCGACCGCTCCCGCGGCCGTCGAGCTCCGCTCGGTGGCCGACCAGCTCGCCGGACGGGGCCGGGGACTCGCCGGCATGCAGCTGGGACTCACCCCGACCGCTAAGTTCTGACCCATGTTCGACGTCGGGCTGCTGGAGCTGGCCGTCATCGCCCTCGTGGCGGTGTTCGTGTTCGGGCCCGAGCGACTCCCGGTGATGGCCAAGCAGGCCGGCCTGATGCTGCGCAAGGCCCGCCAGATGGCCAACACGGCCCGCGACGAGCTCCGCTCCGAGCTGGGCCCGGAGTACTCCGACCTCGAGCTGCGCGACCTCGATCCGCGCAACATCGTGCGCAAGCACATCATCGAGGCGATGGAGGACGAGGAGGCGCGCCCGGCGCCGCAGCCCGAGCTCGCGGAGGGCCAGCTGCCGCCGTACGACGTCGACGCGACCTGACCGGTCGCGGCACCGGCTGGCGAGCACACCGCTCGACCCGGCAACCAGGACGAGCTCGTGTGCGTCGCACGACCAACGACGCCGCCCGAAATGAGCTCCTCCATGCCTGCCAGCCACGTCCTCGCGTGCCGCATCCTCCTGCTGCTGCTTCCCGCCTCCCTCCTGCTGTGGTCCGGTTCCGCCTCCGCGGACGACACCGGCGAGGACACCGCCGGGGGCACGGCCGCGGCCACCTCGGTCCACACCGCCGGCACGCAGCGCGTCCGCCTGCAGGCGCTGCCGCAGGTCGTCCAGCAGGGACGGCGGGTCGCTCCGGCCGGCTGGGCGAAGACCGCCATCACCGCCACCGTCAGGCCGGTCCTGGTCGGCCGTCCGGTGCGCCTCCAGGTCCAGCGCGGCCTCACCTGGCGCCACGTGGACAAGGTGAGGCAGGACCGGAGCGGACGCGCGCAGTTCGCCGCCCCCGCCTCGCTCAACGGCCAGCCGCTGACCTACCGCGTGAAGGCGATCCAGTTCGGGGGGCTCGAGGCGGTGGTGAGCGACCCCGTCAGCACCGAGCGCTGGCGGCCGCCGACGTGGAGCGACGAGTTCTCGGGCACCGCCCTGGCCCCCTGGTGGAGCCACCGGGGCCAGAGCTACGAGCCGACGAGCCTGCGTCGATGCTCGCGGGGCGACCCGGCGGCCGTCCAGGTGCGCAACGGTGCCGTGCGGCTGAGCGTCATCAGGGATCGCAGCAGGACCACCCGGTGCCGGGCCGGGGTGCGCGGCCGGCCCGGCCGCAGGTTCGCCTACCGCCTCCAGGGCCACATCGGCACCGAGGGCGCCTTCTCCTTCCGGTACGGAGTCGCCGCGGCCCGCGTGAAGTTCCACCACTCGCGTGGCCAGCACGGCGCCTTCTGGATGCAGCCGGTCGGGGGCATGTACCCGGGCGGCCCCGGCCACGAGATCGACGTCATCGAGTACTTCGGCGACGAGCACCCCCGGGGCGGCCTGGGCACGTTCATCCACCGATACGAGGGCGACAGCGTGGTCAAGACCGGCGCACGGATGACGAAGTTCAGGTCGTTCCTCAAGGGCCGGCGCGACGGGTGGTCGAAGAACTTCCACGTCTTCTCGGTGGAGTGGACACCGCAGGTGCTCGTCTTCCGCATCGACGGAAAGGAGACCTACCGCGTCCGCGGCGGCATCTCCTCGGCCCGTCAGTACCCCATCCTCAGCATCCTTGCCTCGGACTACGAGATCCCGAAGATGAAGGACAGCCGGCTTCCCCAGCACATGTTCGTCGACTGGGTCCGCGTCTGGGAGACCGGTCCCTGACCTCTCCCGACCCGGGCGGCCCCCTCCGCCCGTCGGCGTGGCGTGCGGTCCCGTCCGCGCCTCAGCGCGACTGCACGGCGGCGATGCCGTCGAAGGCGACCAGCAGGCGCGTCCCCGCCGGCGACTCGACCTCGACGAAGTCCTGACCCACCCGGCGTACGACGCCCTCGTGCTGCGCGCCGTCGGCCAGGTGCAGCACGCAGCGCGCGCCGGACTCGGCGAGCCGGCGCAGCGCCGAGCCCACTCCCAGCCGCTGCAGCGGTGACCAGGCCACCTCGGGCACCGAGCGCTCCGAGGCGCCGTGGACGACGTGGATGCGTGCCGTACGCACGATCCAGTCCTGCCGATGGCCGCTGAGCAGGCACCAGCCGTCGCCCGTGCGCCGCAGCTCGCCCTCGACCCGGCCCACCCCGGCCACCTCCAGGGCCACCGGGGACCCCAGGGATGCCACGAGCCGTCCGGCCAGCGCAACGTGGTGGTACTCCGCGTGGCTGCGGTCGGCCAGCTCGGCGCCGCGCTCGACGTCGTACAACGCCGACGCCTGTCCCTCGAGGTCGTCGAAGAGCTCGAAGAGCCGTTCCTCCCACCGCATGGCCCGACCCTAGCCTGTGCACAACCCGTTGACACCCCAGGTAAAGATGCTTTGAATGAAGCAAACGCACGCAAACGAAAGGTTCGGGGATGTCTCGGGGACACTCACCGACGAGGCGTTGCCTCGTCGTCTGGATCGCCGCCACCGTTGCCCTGCTGAGCACGTGGTGGCTCGCCTCCGGGACGGCCGCGTCCCTGACCTCCCAGGAGACCTGGCGGCGCAGCTTCGAGGACCTGCTGGTCTCGCTGTGCGCCGCGGTCCTGCTCGGGTGCGCCACCCGGCTCTGGCTGGTGACCACGGCGACGACGCTCGCCCTGGCCCGGGGGCGGCTCCCCCACGACCCGCACGGGATCACGCGACGCCTGGTGCTGGCCGCCTGCGGTGCGGCCGTGGTGGCCGGGGTCTCAGCCCCGGCGATGGCCGGCCAGGGCGGTGACCTCGAGCGACTCGCGGGGCTGCCGCTCCCCGACCGCGCCACCGCGAGCCACCCCACCGGGCCCGCGTCCACCGCGCGGCCGGTGGCCGTCCGGCCCGCCACCGTCGAGGCGCCCGCCGGCGACGAGGTGGTCGTCCGCGCCGGAGACTCGCTCTGGTCGCTGGCCGCGTCCCGGCTGCCCGGCTCCGCCACGCCCGGCGAGGTCGACCGGGCCTGGCGCGCGGTGTACGCCGCCAACCGGACCGAGATCGGCGCCGACCCGAGCCTCATCCGTCCCGGCCAGCGCCTGCACCTGCCCGGCCCCGACGACGAGGGCGACGACCGATGAGCCGCAGCGACCGCCCGACGTCCGCCACGAGGAGAGGAACCGACATGTCCACCACCCGGCAGGCCCGGCCCCGGCCCGGCACCCAGGCCCAGGTCATCCCGCTCCGACGGCCGGTCCCGGTGGCCAGCGTCCAGGGTGCGCTTGCGCTCGACCTGACGCCCCGACTCGACCCTCCCGAGCCCGACACGGCGCTGGACGCCCCCCGGCTCGACCTGGTCGACGCCGACGGTGAGCGCCGCCACCGCCTCGACGCCTTCGTGCACCGCTACCTCAGTGCCGCCGTGGAGATCGCCATGGGCGACCGCCCGCTGAGCCAGCTGCTGCGGCACACCGAGCACGGGCTCTACCAGGAGCTGGGCCGGCGCGCCGCGACCGTCTCGGCGGCTGCCGGCACCACGCCCGCGGTGGGACGCGGTCGCGGGGCGGTCCGGCCCACCGTGGCCTCGGTGCGCACCAGCCTGGTGGCCGCCGACGCCCTCGAGGTCTCCGCGCGGGTGCGCCACGGCCAGCGCTCCCGCGCCCTCGCCGCCCGCTTCGAGGCGCGTGACGGGCGTTGGCAGTGCGTCGCCCTCGTCTTCGGCTGACGCCGACACCAAGCCGGGAGGCCGCCGGCTCCGAAGACCACGACGGCCGGACCCGCGGGGGGCGGGTCCGGCCGTCGTGTGCGTGAGGTCGCTCAGCCGCCGATCGTGGCGCGACCCGAGGCCCCGCCCGGCGCGCCGTGGCAGCGCTTGAACTTCTTGCCCGACCCGCAGGGGCACATGTCGTTGCGACCGACACCGGCGTACTCGTCCGCGACGGCCTCGGCCTTGACCTCGACGTCGCCGTCCTCGGAGGGCGCGGAGTAGGCCAGGTTGGTGGGCCGCTCCTTGCGCTCGAGGCCCTTGGCCCGGAACTGCGGCGCGTGGCCCTGGGCCTCGCCCATGTCGATCGCCGGGGCGGCACCGACCGGCGCCACCTCGTGGTCGTGGTCGTGCGTGTGGTCGTGATCGTGGTCGTGATCGTGGTCGTGGACGTGCTCGACCTCGTCGTCACCGTCCTCGGCGATCTCGACCTGGAGGTTGAAGAGGAAGCCGACCGACTCCTCCTTGATGCCGTCCATCATCGCGGTGAACATGTCGAAGCCCTCGCGCTGGTACTCCACGAGCGGGTCGCGCTGCGAGTAGGCCCGCAGGTAGATGCCCTCGCGCAGGTAGTCCATCTCGTAGAGGTGCTCGCGCCACTTGCGGTCGAGGACGGAGAGGATGACGCGCCGCTCCAGCTCGCGCATGACCTCCTCGCCCACCTCGGCCTCGCGGGCGTCGTACGCCGTCTGGATGTCCTTCTGGAGGTCGGCGACGAGCGTCTCGCGGCTCAGCCCGGCCCGGCCGCCCGCGGCCGCCTCGACACCCTGCTCGGTGAGGGTGCACGGGTAGAGCTGCTTGAGCGCGGTGAAGAGCCGGTCCAGGTCCCAGTCCTCGGCGTAGCCCTCGGTCGAGCCCGCGACGTAGCCCGCGATGACGTCGTCGGCGAAGGTGCGGATCTGCTGCTCGAGGTCGGCGCCCTCGAGGACCCGGCGGCGCTCGCCGTAGATGACCTCGCGCTGGCGGCTCATCACGTCGTCGTACTTGAGGACGTTCTTGCGGGACTCGAAGTTCTGGGACTCGACCTGGCCCTGCGCGCTGGCGATGGCGCCGGTGACGCGCTTGTTCTCGATCGGCACGTCGTCGGGCACCTTGAGCACCTGCAGGACGCGGTCGACCCAGTCGGACTTGAAGAGCCGCATCAGCTCGTCCTCGAGGGACAGGTAGAAGCGGGACTCGCCCGGGTCGCCCTGACGGCCGGAGCGACCGCGCAGCTGGTTGTCGATGCGGCGGGACTCGTGCCGCTCGGTGCCGACGACGTACAGGCCGCCGAGCTCCTTGACCTCGTCGTGCTCGGCGGCGACCTGTGCCTTGATCCGCTCGACCATCGCCGGCCACGCGGCGTCGTACTCCTCGACGTTCTCGACCGGGTCGAGGCCCTGCTTGCGCAGCTCCTGGTCGGCGAGGAAGTCCACGGACCCACCGAGCATGATGTCGGTGCCTCGACCGGCCATGTTGGTGGCGACGGTGACGGCGCCCTTGTGACCGGCCAGGGCGACGACCTTGGCCTCGTCGGCGTGCTGCTTGGCGTTGAGGACGGTGTGCGGGACGCCCTTCTTGCGCAGCAGGCCCGACAGCAGCTCGGACTTCTCGACCGACACGGTGCCGACCAGGACCGGCTGGCCGGCGGCGTTGCGCTCGGTGATGTCCTCCACCACGGCGAGGTACTTGGCCTCCTCGGTGCGGTAGACGAGGTCGGCCTGGTCGACGCGGGCCATCGGCTTGTTGGTGGGGATGGGCACCACGCCGAGCTTGTAGATCTTGTCGAACTCGGAGGCCTCGGTCATGGCCGTACCGGTCATGCCGGAGAGCTTGTCGTAGAGGCGGAAGTAGTTCTGCAGGGTGACGGTGGCGAGGGTCTGGTACTCCTCGCGGACGGTCACGCCCTCCTTGGCCTCGATGGCCTGGTGGAGCCCGTCGTTGTAGCGGCGCCCGGCCAGCATGCGGCCGGTGTGCTCGTCGACGATGAGCACCTCGCCGTCCATGACCACGTACTCCTTGTCGTTGCGGAACAGCTCCTTGGCCTTGATGGAGTTGTTGAGGAACGAGATGAGCGGGGTGTTGACCGAGTCGTAGAGGTTCTCGATGCCGAGGTGGTCCTCCACCTTGGTGATGCCGGGCTCGAGGACGGAGATGGTGCGCTTCTTCTCGTCGACCTCGTAGTCGTGGTCGATGCGCATCGAGCGCGCGATCGTCGCGAACTCGGCGTACCACTTGACCTCGTCCTGCGTCGGGCCGCTGATGATGAGCGGGGTCCGCGCCTCGTCGATGAGGATCGAGTCGACCTCGTCGACGACGGCGAAGTTGTGGCCGCGCTGGACGCAGTCCTCGATGGCGTCGGCCATGTTGTCGCGCAGGTAGTCGAAGCCGAGCTCGTTGTTGGTGCCGTAGGTGACGTCGCAGGCGTAGGCCTCGCGGCGCTCGGCCGGTCGCATCGACGGCAGGATCACGCCGACCGTCAGGCCGAGGAAGTGGTGGACGCGGCCCATCTGCTCGGACTGGAACTTGGCGAGGTAGTCGTTGACCGTGACGACGTGGACGCCCTTGCCCTCGAGGGCGTTGAGGTACGACGGCAGCACGGCGACCAGGGTCTTGCCCTCACCGGTCTTCATCTCGGCGATGTTGCCGAGGTGCAGGGCGGCGGCACCCATGATCTGGACGTCGAAGGGGCGCATGCCGAGCACGCGCTTGGAGGCCTCACGGACGGTGGCGAACGCCTCGGGCATGAGGTCGTCGAGGGCCTCGCCCTTCGCGAGCCGCTCCCGGAACTCCACCGTCATGCCCCGCAGCTCGTCGTCGCTCATCGAGACGAAGTCGTCCTCGATGGCGTTGACCGCCTTGGCGATCGCCTCGAGCTGGCGCAGGATCTTGCCTTCGCCGATGCGGAGGAGCTTGTCGATGATGGCAGGCACGGTGATGCGACTCCGTTGAGTGAGAGTGAGTTGTGCAACGTACGGGCGGCCGGATGGCCGTCGATCATGCTACCCACGCCTCCCAGCGAGGGTCGCAACGGCAGCCAGCGGACCGGCGAGGTCGCCGCGCTCCCCCACCACCACCTCACCCAGCCCGAGCCAGCCCGCGAGCCGGTCGAGCTCGGCGCCCAGCTCCTCGGGGGCGTCGGCGGGGGCGTGCGGCTCGGCGTACGCGCCCCGGACGAGCAGGCGCCCGGTCGCGCGGTCGGCCTTGAGGTCGACCCGGGCCACGATGCGGTCCCCCAGCAGGAACGGCAGCACGTAGTAGCCGTGCACGCGCTTGTCCGCGGGGACGTAGATCTCGATGCGGTAGGAGAAGTCGAAGAGGGTCTCGGCGCGCGAGCGCTCCCACACGACCGGGTCGAAGGGCGAGAGCAGCGCCCGGGCTCCCACCCGGCGAGGCAGCCGCGCGTCGCGGTGCAGGTACGCCGCACGCGTCCAGCCGGGCACGGTGACCGGGACCAGCTCGCCGGACTCCAGCAGGGTCGTCACGGCGGCCTTCGTGTCCGCCACCGCCATCCGGTAGTAGTCGGCCAGGCAGCGCAGCGTGGCGACGCCGTGCGACCGGGCGGCGCGGCGGACGAGCTCGAGGTCGGCGTCGGCCCTGCTGGGGGTGGGCGCGGACAGCACCGAGGCGGGCAGGACGCGTTCGGGGAGGTCGTAGAGCACCTCGAACTGCGAGGTGCGACCGGCGATGGCGACGTCGCCGACGAGGAAGAGGTAGTCGAGGACCTTGCGGGCCTGCGACCAGTTCCACCCCCAGTGCTCCTTGGTCCTCGGCCCCTCCGCGAGCTCCTCCTCCAGGTCGCGGGCGGTCACCGGCCCGCGGTCGCGGACCGCCGCCAGCACGCCCGGCTCGAGGGCGGGGTCGGCGGTGAAGCCCCACTTGCCCCGCTCCTCGCGGTAGGAGGCCATCCGGTGCTGCATCACCGGCCACAGGTCGACCGGCATGAAGGCCTGCACGTGTGCCCAGTACTCCACCATCCGGCGCGGGCGCCGTTGCGAGGCCCGCCTCAGCAGGTCGACGTCGTAGGCGCCCATCCGCGAGTAGAGCGGCATGTAGTGGGCGCGCTGGAGCACGTTGACGGAGTCGACCTGGAGGACACCGGTGCGGGCCAGGGTGCGCTCGAGGGTGCGCATCGAGGGGACGGCGTGCGGCCGGTCGGCGAAGCCCTGGGCGGCGAGGGCGATGCGCCGCGCCTGGAGGGTCGAGAGGGACTGAGTCGTCATGTGGATGGTGTTTAGACACGCCGGTCGCGAGCTCGTACCTCGCTCGCGCGGCTGCTCAACCCGACCTGCCTGCTGCGTCCGGTCTCGTTCCTCGACCGGCCTCAGGGCAGATCGAGCAGCTTTTCCTTCATCGCGTACATCACGGCCTCCATCCTCGAGTGGAGCTGCAGCTTCTCGAGGATGTTGCGGACGTGGTTCTTGACGGTGTTCTCGGAGATGAACAGCTCCTTGGCGACCTCGCGGTTGTTGAGGCCGCGGGCGACGAGGCGCAGCACCTCGAGCTCGCGCTCGGTGAGCTTGAGCGCGGTGCTCTGCTGCTTGTCGGGCTTGGACATCTGCTTGAACTCGTCGATGAGCTTGACCGCCATCGACGGGCTGATGAGCGACTGGCCCTCGTTGACGACGCGGATGGCCTGCGCGACCTCCTCGATGGAGGAGTCCTTGAGCAGGTAGCCGGAGGCGCCGTTCTTGACGGTCTCGTAGAGGTCGCCCTCCTCGTCGGAGACGGTGAGCATGATGATCTTGGCCGACGGCACGGCCTCCTTGATGGCGCGGCAGGCCTCGACCCCGGTCCGGCGCGGCATGCGGACGTCGAGCAGCACGACGTCGGGGGCCAGCGTGGTGGCCAGCTCGGTGCCCGCGATCCCGTCGTCGGCCTCGCCGACGACCTCGATGTCGGTGTCCTGCGCGAGCAGCATGGTCAGACCACGTCGGAACAGCTCCTGGTCGTCGACGACCAGGACGCGGATCGGCTCGTGCGCGGCTTCACCTGGGACACTCGTTGCCTCGGTCACCCGGGCATCATTGCAGAACTCGGGGCGACCGAGGCAACGAGTGCGTCGCTCAGCGGTCCAGGTCGAGGGAGATGACGCCGTAGTCGTAGCCGCGTCGGCGGTAGACGACCGAGGGACGCTCGCTGTCCTTGTCCACGAACAGGTAGAAGTCGTGGCCCACGAGCTCCATCTCGTAGAGCGCCGTGTCGAGGGTCATCGGGGTGGCGCCGTGGGACTTCTCGCGCACCACCAGGGGTCCGTCGCCGGTGACGGTGATCGGTCCGACCTGCCGCTCCGTGACGACCTCCTCGTCCTCGGGGACGGCTGGCTCGGCGATGTCGGCGAGGGCCTGCCCCACCGAGACGGGCGCGTGCCGGCCGTGGTGCACCCGGCGGCGGTCCGCGGCGCGGCGCATCTGGGCGGCCATCTTGTCCAGGGCCAGGTCCAGGGCGCCCATCTTGTCCTCGGCGGCGGCCTCGGCGCGGATCACGGGTCCCTTGGAGAACGCGGTGAGCTCCACGCGGACCGCTCGGTCGTGCTGCCTGGGGTTGCGTTCCTGCTCGACCTCGACCTGTACCCGCATGATGCGGTGGTCGTGCTTCTCGAGCCGGGCGAGCTTCTCCGAGACGTGCTCACGAAACCTCTCCGACACCTCGCAGTGTCGTCCGGTGACCACAACATCCATGTGAACCTCCTGGTAGCAGGACTACTTCATCGGCCCGCCGAGCCCTGCGGACGACGGGGCTGTCCCCGGCGTCTGGGACCGGTGGGATGGAGTCCGCCCGGCCGACCTGGTCTTCGTCCCCACAGTCGCCTGCTGGGGCTTCTGCAACTTGGATGTCACTACCGGCCCTCTCCCGACCACCGTCGTGTCTGACGACGGCTGCGAGGCAGGACTTACGTCTAAGCCGCACCGTGATCGGCTGTCTCCAGCCTTACGTGGGCCGTTTCGCCTGCGACTGGCATCGGCTTGCCACCCGGTGTCCTGCGCGGCCGCGGACGGGCGCACAGGGGTCCGGGTGACGCAACCACGGACCCGGACGGACTCCATGCACAGACGCTAGCCCCTCCCTTGGGATGGGCCAAGGGAGGGGGGTGCGGATTCGGACGGATGCGCGCTCGCCGGCGCCCCGCCGCCCGCCGGGAGGCGGCGCCGGGTGGCCGCCACGACCGCCACGGCGACCGGGTCGAGCCCGACCGCGCCGAGCGCGCGCTGGGCCTCGCGGGCCGTGGCGCCGGTCGTCAGGACGTCGTCACACAGCACGACGCGGGCCCGGGTACGCCGTCCGGCGAGGCGCCGCAGGCCGGGTGCCGGGCAGCACATCGACCCGGCGAGGTTGGCGGCCCGCTCGCTCGCCGTCAGGTCCTTCTGGTCCCGCACTCCCCCGCGGGACACGAGCAGGGCGCCCGGGAGGGCGTCGTACGACTCACGACGCAGGAGGCGCGCGGCGCCCCGGACCAGGGTCCCGGTCGCGTCGTAGCCGCGACGGCGGCTGGACCCCGGTCGCGACGGCACCGGCACGAGCACGACGGGCACGTCGTCGGGCGGCCCGACGGCAGCACGGACCGACGCGGCCAGCAGCCCGGACAGCACGCGGGCGAAGGACCACTGCCCCCGGTCCTTGTGCCCGACCACGAGGGCCCGCAGGGTGTCGGCGTACTCCCCTGCGGCCCACGGAGTCACCAGCCCGGCCGGCACCGGGCTCGGCCAGGCCACCGAGGCCGTCGCCGGCAGCGCGGCCAGGCAGCCCGCGCACAGCATCCGTCCCGGCCGCGCGCAACCGACGCAGCTGCTCCCCAGCAGCAGGTCCAGGGCGGCGTCACGCACGGCCCCATCGGACCAGCCGGCCGGCCGGTCCTCAAGGTCCGGCCGCCGGCCTGTGGAGGGACCGGTCAGCCGACGTAGGTCAGTGAGGTCACCCCGGACGGCAGGGTGGCCAGGGGTCGCGTCGGGGAGGTGAGGTCGATGACGTCCTCGCCGGCGACCGCGTAGACGGGCGCCCCCTCGACCGGCGAGCCGACGAGACGACGGAAGGCGCCCCGCACGCGACCCGAGCCCGACGTGACGACCTCGCCCGGCGCGCCGTCGACCGACACCGTGCGCACCTGGGACAGGTCGTCGGTGATGTCGGAGAGCACCGAGACCGTCGTCGGGGACCGCCACGCGATGTCGCGCACCTGGCCCGAGGCGTCGGGCTGGTAGGCGAGGGTGCGGGTCCCGCCGGCCCCCAGCACCCGGCCCTGGTCGTCGTGCAGGATCCGGCCGGCCACGACCCGGTCCCCCGACGTGCCTGCGACCACCGCCACCAGGCGGCTGCCGTCGCGGGAGACCAGGAACTCCTCGACGTCGCGCCCGCTCACGCCCGGCAGCCGCACGGTGCGCGCGCGGGTGCCGGTGACCACCAGCACCCGGGCCCTGCCGCCGTTGCGGTCCACCAGCCACGTCCGGTCCGCGAAGTCCCAGGCGGGCGCCAGCAGATTGCGGGCGCCGCTGACCACCTGCACGGCGCTGTCGCCGTCGTCGACGGGCGCCACCAGCACCGCCCTCCCGTCGCCGGAGACACCCGCGACGCGCGTGCCGTCGAGGTTGACCCCGATGCTGCGGACGCCGAGTCGCTCGGTGCCCATCGGCCCGGAGGTGTCGCCCAGGGAGGACGCGGAGCCGCGTACGACGCGCCCGTCCACGAGGCCGAACACGTCACCGGTGGACTGGGCACCCGTCGGGTCGAAGGCGCTGCCGACGTCGAGGTCCACCTGGGTGGCCCCCCCGGGCAGGCTGAGCTCGCGGTCCCCGATGGTGAGCTGCACGGCCCGGATGCGCTCCTCCTGGCGCAGCGTCCAGATGAGCTGGGTCAGCATCAGCTGGCTGGTGGTCTCGTCGATCGCGGTGGAGTCGCCGTCGAGGGCGACCTGGGCGATGCCGGCCGAGGTGATCGGCACCGGGCGCGCCGTGAAGCCCTCGGGGAAGTAGGTGCGCTCGATGCGTGGGTCCATGGCCTCCGAGGGCAGCAGGCTGGGGACCAGCGAGGAGGCCACCTGGTCGCCCTCGGGGATGTGGACGGGCTCGGGCACCAGGATCTGGGTCGTCGGGTCGAAGAAGTAGAGCGAGGCGCGACGGTAGGAGTCCTCGAACCACGACTCGGGCACCACCAGCGCGTCGGGGACCTCCGAGATGCGCCACTCGCCGTCCTCCGAGGTGAGCCCGAGCTGCAGGGTCACTGCGTCGCGCGAGCGCTGCCAGGCGCCCCGGTCGTCGTACTCGTTGATCGTGCTCAGCGGCACCTGCACCAGGAGGTCCCCGCCCACCGGGTCGCCGAGCTCGCCGTAGGTCACGATGGCGTCGTCGGGTCGCCAGTCGCGCTGGGCGTCCCGGCTGAGGAACTGTCGCGCGACGCTGGTCGTGATCGGCCGTGCCTTCATGGCCTCGAGGAAGTGGGTCACGATCTCGGAGGCGGACTCGCCCGGCTGCGGCGGCTTGGGGTCGAAGTCGACGCCGGGCGGAGGTGCGGTCTCGGTCGACGCCTGCACCTGGGTCACCGGGCCGTCGGTGGGCATGCGCACGCACGCCGACAGGCCGAGCACGACCGTCAGGACGCCGACGAGGGCGGCCGGCCGTCTCACGCCGACTCCAGGGCGTCGTGGGGCACCAGCGGGAGCGGGCTGTGCCGCAGCGGCTGCGAGAGCCGGCGCGGCAGGGTCAGGCGGAACTGGGCGCCCTCCCCGGGTCGGCCCCAGGCCTGCAGCCAGCCACCGTGGAGGTGGGTGTCCTCCAGGGAGATCGACAGGCCCAGACCGGTGCCGCCGCTGGTGCGGGCCCGGGCCGGGTCGGCGCGCCAGAAGCGGTTGAACACCATCGCGGACTCGCCCGGCGCGAGGCCCACCCCGTGGTCGCGGACGGCGATCGCGGCCGAGTGGTCGTCGCCGGCCACCAGCAGGCGGATGTCGCGTCCCTCGGCGTGGTCGATGGCGTTGGTCACGAGGTTGCGCACGATGCGCTCGACGCGACGCGGGTCGGCCTCGGCCAGGCACGGGCCGTCTGCCGCGTCGACGACCACCCGGGTGTGTCGCTGCTCGGCCAGGGCGCGGGTCATGTCGACGACCCGGCGCGCGACGTCGACGAGATCGACGTCCTCGGCCTCGAGCACCGCGGCGCCGGCGTCGAAGCGGCTGATCTCGAGCAGGTCGGCGAGCAGCGTCTCGAACCGGTCCAGCTCGAGCTGCAACAGCTCCGCGGCCCGCGCGGTGACGGGGTCGAAGCTCACCCGGGCGTCGTGGAGGACGTCGCCGGCCATCCGCACCGTCGTGAGCGGCGTACGCAGCTCGTGGGAGACGTCGGAGACGAACCGCCGCTGGAGCCGGCTGAGCTCCTCGAGCTGCCGGATCTGGCGCTGCAGGTTGGACGCCATCTGGTTGAAGGAGGTCGCCAGCCGGGCCAGGTCGTCCTCGCCGGTGACCCGCAGGCGCTCCTGGAGCTGTCCCGCGGCCAGCCGCTCGGCCACCCGGCGAGCCATCCGGATCGGGGTGACCACCTGGCGGGCCACCAGCCACGCGAGGCCCGCGACGAGCAGCAGCAGCAGGACCCCCGCCGTCAGGAGGGCCCGGGTCACCAGCGCCAGCGTCTGGCGCTCCTCGTCGAGCGAGTAGAGGTAGTAGAGGGTGTAGGTGTGGTCGTCCGCGGGCAACGTCACCTGGGTGCCCACGACCACCCCCGGGCCCTGGGGCAGGCCCGCGATCGCCCGCGTCGTGGTGATGCCGGTGTAGGTCCAGGCCGTGGCCGCGGGCTCCTCGAAGTGCTGCTGGAGCGACTCGGGGACGCTCGCGATGTCCAGCCCCTGGGTGAACTTCGCGCCACCGTCCTCGAGCCGGTTGCCGGAGCCGATCGCCGGGGACAGGATCACCGCGAAGCCGCGCGCAGCGCCGCGGGTGCTGAGCGGCCCGACCACGTCCTCCTGCTGACCGGCCTCGTCGACGTCCGTGCCGACCGTCGCGGCGAGCTGGGCCCGCACCTGGGCGGTCTCGCTCTCGGCCTCCGCGACGACCTGGTCGACCCTGTTCTCCAGCAGTCCCTCGCGCGTCTGCTGGATCAGCAGCCATCCCACGATGCTCACGACGAGCGCCGAGAGCAGCACGGTGGACGCGACGACGCGCGCCTGCACCGAGCGGCGCCAGAACGTCAGCGCCCGTCGCAGCGCGTAGGAGACGCGGTCGACGGTCTGCTGGAGCCTCGGGGTCGAGGAGAGGTAGGACATGGTCGCCGGCTGCGTCCCGGCCCTCAGGCCGTGCCGGCCTTGTAGCCCACGCCGCGCACGGTCACGACGATCTCGGGGTTCTCGGGGTCGTGCTCGACCTTGGAGCGCAGCCGCTGCACGTGCACGTTGACCAGCCGGGTGTCGGCGCTGTGCCGGTAGCCCCAGACCTGCTCGAGCAGGACCTCGCGGGTGAACACCTGCCACGGCTTGCGCGCCAGGCACACCAGCAGGTCGAACTCGAGCGGCGTGAGGTTGACGGCCGTGCCCGCCCGGGTGACCGAGTGACCCGACACGTCGATGGCCAGGTCGCCGATGGTGAGCGCCTCGGACGTGGGCGGCTCGGAGCGGCGTACGCGCGCCCGGATCCGGGCGATGAGCTCCTTGGGCTTGAACGGCTTGACGATGTAGTCGTCGGCCCCGGACTCGAGGCCGACGACCACGTCGACGGTGTCGCCCTTCGCGGTGAGCATCACGATCGGCACGCCGGACTCGGCGCGGATCTCCTTGCACACGTCGATGCCGTCCTTGCCGGGCAGCATCAGGTCCAGGAGGACCAGGTCGGGGCGGAAGCTGCGGAAGGCCTCGAGGGCCTCGTCACCGCGACCGACGACCTGGCTCTCGAAACCCTCCTGGCGCAGCACGAGGGAGAGCATCTCCGCCAGGGACGAGTCGTCGTCGACGACCAGGATGCTGCCCCTGGTGGGATGCTGCTCGGGTGGAGGTGTCATGCCCCCAAGTCTGCCTCAGTAGCGATAGTGGTCGGACTTGAACGGCCCAGCGACGTCCACACCGAGGTAGGCGGCCTGCTCCTTGGTGAGCTCCGTCAGCTCGACACCGAGGGCGTCGAGGTGGAGACGGGCCACCTCCTCGTCGAGGTGCTTGGGCAGGACGTGCACGCCGAGCTCGTACTCGTCGGCCTTGGTGAAGAGCTCGATCTGCGCCAGCACCTGGTTGGTGAACGAGTTCGACATGACGAAGGACGGGTGACCCGTCGCGTTGCCGAGGTTGAGCAGGCGACCCTCGGACAGCACGATGATCTTCTTGCCGGGCTGGCCGTCCTCGGACGGGAAGATCCACTGGTGGACCTGCGGCTTGATCTCGTCCTTGACGATGCCGGGGATCTTGGCCAGGCCCGCCATGTTGATCTCGTTGTCGAAGTGGCCGATGTTCCCGACGATGGCCTGGTGCTTCATCTTGTGGAAGTGCTCCACCGTGATGATGTCGAAGTTGCCGGTCGTCGTGATGAAGATGTCGGCGGTCTCGACGACGGACTCGAGGCGCTTGACCTCGTAGCCGTCCATGGCCGCCTGCAGGGCGCAGATCGGGTCGATCTCGGTGACGATGACGCGGGCGCCCTGGCCGCGCAGCGACTCCGCGGACCCCTTGCCGACGTCGCCGTAGCCGCAGACGACGGCGACCTTGCCGCCGATCATGACGTCGGTGGCGCGGTTGAGGCCGTCGATCAGCGAGTGGCGGCAGCCGTACTTGTTGTCGAACTTGGACTTGGTGACCGAGTCGTTGACGTTGATCGCCGGGAAGAGCAGCGTGCCCTCGCGGAAGCGGTCGTAGAGGCGCAGGACGCCGGTGGTGGTCTCCTCGGAGACGCCCCTGATGTCCTTGGCGATGTTCGTCCAGTGCTGCGGCTTGGTCGCGACCGAGCGGGCCAGGACGCGCAGCACCTCCTTGAACTCCTCGTTGTCGGTGCTGTCGAGGGGCGGCACGACACCGGACTTCTCGTACTCGACGCCCAGGTGCAGGAGCATCGTGATGTCGCCACCGTCGTCGAGCAGGACGTTGGGACCGACCGGGTTGCCGTCGGCGTCGGTGAAGTCGAAGACCTTCTCGGCCTCGTCCCAGTACTCGGCCAGCGACTCGCCCTTCCAGGCGAAGACGGGCGTGCCCTGGGGTGCCTCGGCGGTGCCGTCACGGCCCACGACGACGGCTGCGGCCGCGTGGTCCTGGGTCGAGAAGATGTTGCAGGTGGCCCAGCGCACGTCGGCACCGAGCTCCACGAGGGTCTCGATGAGGACGGCGGTCTGGATCGTCATGTGCAGCGAGCCGGCGATGCGGGCGCCCGCGAGGGGCTGCTCGGCGCCGTAGCGCTCGCGCATGGCCATCAGCCCGGGCATCTCGTGCTCGGCGAGCTCGATCTCCTTGCGGCCGTACTCGGCCAGGCTGAGGTCGGCGACGTTGAAGTCCATCGGTTGTCTCCTGAAGTCTGTGGAGCTGTCTGCGCCGCACATCTGTGCGTCGTCGGGATCTCCCACGCGGACCTCAGAAGCGTAGGACCGGGATCACAGATTCGGAGAATCCTCGGCGGGCCCCTCGCGGCGTGCGACGGGGCCCCCCTCCGGCGCCTCCACCGAGGGCGCTGGCGGGGCCTGTGCGGGCGCCTCCGTGGGGGCCGGCGCCGGGCTCCCAGCGGCCTTCTCGGCGCCGGTGTCGGCGTGCTCGTCGCCGCCCTCGTGGCCCCCGTGGTCCCCGTGGCCGCCACCGATACCGAGGGCCCGGAGGGCCAGCAGCACGAGGGCCCCGACGAGGAGTCCGACGGCCGCGGAGGCGAGCGTGTTGACCACCCAGCCGGCCAGCCTGCCGAGGGCCCCGCCGACCGCGTCGTGGACCGCGACCTCCCAGTGGTGGACGACGTCGTACGGCGCGTGGAGGGCGTCGCCGAGCCCGGTGCCCTCGAGGAGCCCGTCGTGCCCGCCGATCTCGTAGAGGCTGACCAGGAAGATGTGACCACCGACCCACAGCATGGCCAGGGTGCCGATCAGCGAGATGGCGCTCAGCAGCCGGGGCATGGCCCCGACCAGGCCGGCGCCGACCTTCTGGGCGAGCCCGGAGTCCTTCTGCGTCAGGTGCAGGCCGACGTCGTCCATCTTCACGATGAGCGCGACCACGCCGTACACGAGGACGGTGATGAGGACGGCCACCACGGCCAGGACGATCGCGCGCATCCAGATGCTCGCGTCGGGGTCGGAGCCGACGACCTCCTTGAGCGCGATCACCATGATCTCGGCGGAGAGGATGAAGTCGGTGCGGATGGCGCCGGCCACCGTGCGGGCCTCGTGCTCGGGGGTGAACTCCCCCGGGGCGGCCATCTCCTCCTCGGCCTCCGGGTGGTGCCCGCCGACCTTCTCCCACACCTTGTGGGCGCCCTCGTAGGCCAGGAAGCCACCACCGAAGATCAGGATGAGCGGCAGCAGCTGCGGGAGGAACTGCCCCAGCAGCACCGCCGCGGGCAGGATGAAGAGCAGCTTGTTGCGCAGCGACCCGAGGGCGATCTTCTTGATGATGGGCAGCTCGCGCTCGGCGGCGGAGCCGTGCAGGTACTGCGGGGTGACGGCCGTGTCGTCGACCACCACGCCGGCCGCCTTGGCGCTGGCTCGGCCGGCGGCCGCGCCGACGTCGTCCACGGACGCTGCGGCGACGCGCGCGAGCGCGGCCACGTCGTCGAGCAGGGCGAAGAGTCCTGCGGCCATCAGGCGGTCTCCCTCGAGTCGGTCACGCGGGCAGCCTATCGGCGTGCCGACACACGACGAGGGCGGCCGGGATGACTCCCGGCCGCCCTCGCGTGGACGTGCGTGCTGCGTCTCGGCCCTGGGTCTCAGCCCTGGGTGCCGAGGGCGAACTGGACGGCGCCCTCCGTGTCGACGCTGGCGTCGAGGACCTTGTCGTCGAGCACCTCCGCCGAGCCGGCGTCGAGGTAGACGGTCGCGCCGTCCTGCTCGAGCCTGGCGTCGCCCGGCTGGGGGCCGTCGGTCGAGGTGATCGCGAAGGCGGGCTCGGGCGTCGTCTCGAGGGCGATGCGCAGGCCCGCGTCGTCGGTGCCGCCCGCCTGGGTGGTGATCTCGCGGACGATCGTGCTGGCGTTCTCGGTGAGGGTGAGCATGGCTCTCCTTCCGATGAGGTCAGGGACCCCTCCACCGTGGCAGGTGGGCTCCACCGATTCAAACCCGCCCCCCTCCCCGGGTGGGGTCAGTCCTCGACGAAGCCGATCCGGAGGTACTCCGAGGCGTAGGTCCCCTGGAGCACGAGCGAGGCGTAGCGCGCGACCTCGGTCGCCGCCTCGGTGCTGACGGTCTCGACGCGTACGTCGCGGCGGGCGGCCGCGGCCCGGAGCCGGCCCCGTTGCTCCCGGACCGCCGGGTCCTCGGCGCCGTCGTCGAGGACGACGAGGAGCGGACGCAGGTCGGCTGGTGCGTCGGTGGGGTCGGCGAAGGGGTCGGCGAACACGTCGCGCGGGCGGGCGGCCTCGAGGACGGGCACCAGGTGCTCGGCGTCGCCGGCGAGCGCGGTGCGTCCCGACGCGCGACGGATCGACTCGGCGACCCGGCGTGCGGCACGCGCCGCGAGGACCGAGCCGCCCCACACGAGCGGGTTGGTGTCGGCCAGCGTGATGGCCAGCATCTTGGCCGGGTTGACGGAGAGGTCGCGGAAGGGCGAGCAGTCCTGGGCGACGGCGTCGAGGGCGGTGGCCACGCTGTCGGCGTCGGCACGGGGGCCGAGGCGCACCTGCGCGAGGTAGTCCAGCATCACCACCGCGGTCGCGAGCTGGTCACCGGTGACCGTCGGCAGCACGGTCGTGTAGCGACCGGCCGCGTGCTCGGCGACCATCGAGGTGGGCGGGCAGGCGACGACGACCTGGCAGCCGCGGCGTACGGCCTCGGCGACCGCGGACGCCGAGCCGCTGTCGGACCCCTCGGGGGCGAGCATCACGACGAGGTCGAGGCTGCCCGCCCACCCGGGCAGGCCCGCCGCCGGCCAGGCCACGAACGGCACCGGGCACCACGGCTCCAGCACCGCCCGCAGCAGGCGGGAGTCGGGTCCTGCAGCGATGACGGCGCGGGGCTGGTCCATCCCCACCTGTCCGGCGATCGCCTCGGCCGTCGCGGCGGAGGCGTCGTGGGACTCACGCCGGACCCGGGCGCCGCTCTCGGCGAGGGTCCGCAGCCGCAGGTCGTGGGCCGCCAGCACCTGCTCGTCGTCGAGCCTGGCCTCGTCGAACCACGTCATGACGTCAGCCCGGCCTGCGGGCCTCGTCGACGAGCAGCACCGGGATGTCGTCGCGGACCGGGTAGGCCAGGCCGCACGCGGTGCACACCAGCTCGTCGCCCTCCTCGCGGAGGTCGCCGTGGCAGTCGGGGCAGACGATGATCTTGAGCAGCTGGGGGTCGATGTTCACGCGTCGCTCCTGATGGTGGTGAGGACCTCGTCGCGGATCCGCTCCATGGTGGGGCGGTCGCGTCCTTCGGCGTTGAGCCGCAGCAGCGGCTCGGTGTTGGACGGGCGGACGTTGAACCACCAGTCCTCGTGGGTCACGGTGAGGCCGTCGAGGCGGTCGGTCGTGACGCCGTCGTGCCCGGCGTACGCCGCCTCGATCGTCGCCACCACGGCGGCCTGGTCGGCGACGGTGGAGTTGATCTCGCCGCTGACGACGTAGCGCTCGTAGTCGGCGAGCAGCTCGCTGAGCGGGCGCTCGGTCTCGGCCAGCGCGGCGAGCGCGTGCAGCGCGGCCAGCATCCCCGAGTCGGCACGCCAGAAGTCGCGGAAGTAGAAGTGCCCGCTGTGCTCGCCGCCGAAGATCGCCCCGGTCTCGGCCATGGTCGCCTTGATGTAGGAGTGGCCGACCCGGGTGCGCTCCGGGACTCCGCCGAGCTCGGAGATGATCTCCGGCACGCCGCGACTGGTGATGAGGTTGTGGATGATCGTCGCGCCGGGCTCCTTGGCCAGCTCGCGGGACGCGATCAGGGCGGTCAGCGTCGAGGGCGAGACCGCGCGCCCCTTCTCGTCGACGAGGAAGCAGCGGTCGGCGTCGCCGTCGAACGCCAGGCCGATGTCGGCCTTCTCGTCGAGGACACGCCGCTGCAGGTCGACGAGGTTGGCCGGCTCGATGGGGTTGGCCTCGTGGTTCGGGAAGGTGCCGTCGAGCTCGAAGTACATGGGCACCAGCTCGATGCGGTCCGCGCCGATGCGCTCGAAGACAGCCGGGGCGGTGTGGCCCGCCATCCCGTTGCCGGCGTCGATGACGACCTTGAGGCGCCGACCGGTGACCGGGGCGAGGGTGAGCAGGTGGGCGGCGTAGGCCTCGAGGACGTCCTCCTCGGTGATGCTGCCCGTCTCGCGCGCCGGCTCGTGACCGCCGCGGACCACGCTGTCGCTGATCTCGGCCAGGCCCGTCTCCGAGCCGATCGGCACGGCCCCTGCCCGGCACATCTTCATGCCGTTGTACGCCGCGGGGTTGTGGCTGGCGGTGAACATCACGCCCGCGTGGTCGAGGTGCCCCGAGGCGAAGTAGAGCTGGTCGGTGCTGGCCAGCCCGATCATCACCACGTCCGCGCCGGCGGCGGTGGCACCTGCCGCGAAGGCGCCGGCCAGGCCGGGCGAGCTGGGTCGCATGTCGTGCCCGACCACGATCACCGGGGCGCCGACGACCTCGACGAAGGCGGCGCCGGTCGCATGGGCCAGCGCCTCGTCGACCTGGTCCGGGACGGTGCCACGGACGTCGTACGCCTTGAAGATGGCGCCGACGTTGGCGGCGTCGAGAGTGGACGACGTGGGGGTCTCGGGCATGGTCGGCAGCCTAGACGTCGCGGGCGTCGCGGGGGTACGGCGGTGGCGGGCGGCCGTCCCGGAGGTGCAAGGCCGGCTCCGGCGCGCGCCGGTGGGCGAACGCCCGCTGGGCCGACCGGCGGACGCGCCGGTGACCCCGCCGTGTGCTGCTCGGGCGGGGTGCGGGGCGTGGTGGTCAGGAGTCCGGCGGGTGGGCGGTGCCGGGCTCGCTCCACGTGCGCCCGGTACCTCGGCTGCCGGTGTGGTCGCGCAGGTAGGTGACGCCCAGCGGGCTGGTCCAGGTGAAGACGCCTGGCTCGGTCATCTCGTAGTGCCACCGGCCGTAGGTCTTGAGCCGGTGGTGCCGGCGGCACAGGGCGGCGAGGTTGTCGGTGGACGTCGGGCCGCCCTCGTCGGGGTGGTCGTGGTCGTACGCCACGATGTGGTCGAGGTCGCAACGCCTCGCGTTGCGGCCGCACCACGGGAACACACACGTCCCGTCACGGACGATCACGTGCTCGCGGATCTTGTCGGTGGGCTCGTAGCCGCGGCACTCGAGTCGCTCGCGGAGGTCGATGACCGGCTTGACGACCACGGCCACGTCGGGGCGTCCGCACCAGGCGCGGATGCTCCACCGACAGCAGCCGTCGTCCGGCCTGCTCGATCCGCCCGACCAGCGCCTCTCTGATCTCCTGGTCGTGGTGGGTGATCGCGTCGGCGGACAGGTGGGCGTGGAGCACGACCTGCGTCACGGGAGCAGCGGGCTGCGGGGTCCGATGTCCCTCGACCACTGCGTCACCGTCGTCGTCGAAGCCGATGGTGAGCTGGTGTGTCCGTCTGGTCGTGGTGGGTGATGGCGTCGGCGGACAGGTGGGTGTGGAGCACGACCTGCGTCACGGGAGCAGCGGGCTGCGGGGTCCGATGTCCCTCGACCACTGCGTCACCGTCGTCGTCGAAGCCGATGGTGAGCTGGTGTCGAGCGAGGTCACCCAGGGCCGTGGCGCGCCTGCCGTCGACGGTGTCGGTCGAGCCCAGCTTGGCCAGGTGTTCGGCACCGGACTTCACCGCCGCGGCCAACGCGAGGGCGTCGGGGATCTCCAGGCTGGCCTCGAGCCCCATGGTCCCGTCGTAGGAGGCCTGCTGGGTGTCGAAGGTGACGTGCCGCTTGTCCGCACT
>NZ_LMSU01000005.1 GCF_001429625.1 Nocardioides sp. Soil805 | reverse complement strand
GAGCGAGGTCATGATGGTGGAGAGGTCGGTGGCGGGCAGGACGGCGGTGAGCAGTCCCATGCCGTCGCCGAGGATCCGGCCGCTGACGCGGCGCTTGGCCCGGGCTCGCTGGTGGCGGGCGAGCCAGCCCTCTTCGTCGCGGCGCAGCACCTCGCGGCGTACGACGTCACGCAGCCCGGCATCGCCGAGGCCGGCCAGGTCGCGGCACACGGCGGTGTCGACCTCGCGGCGCTGCGCCTGCGTGAGGTCGGTGGTCTCGGTGGCGATGATCTCGGCGCGGCGTTCGGACAGGTCGCCGCGTTCGAGGGCGGCGAGGGTCTCGGGNCGCCGAGGATCCGGCCGCTGACGCGGCGCTTGGCCCGGGCGCGCTGGTGGCGGGCGAGCCAGCCGTCTTCGTCGCGGCGCAGCACCTCGCGGCGTACGACGTCGCGCAGCCCGGCGTCGCCGAGGCCGGCCAGGTCGCGGCACACGACGGTGTCGACCTCGCGGCGCTGCGCCTGCGTGAGGTCGGTGGTCTCGGTGGCGATGATCTCGGCGCGGCGTTCGGACAGGTCGCCGCGTTCGAGGGCGGCGAGGGTCTCGGGCAGGTCGGTCAGCAGGGCGCGGGCGAGGCGGAGCTTGCGGCGTCCCTCGTGGGGTGACTCGTGTCGGGCCAGGCCGATCTCGGTGCCGGTGCCGGCGTCGGGGTTGGGGAGGCGCCGCGTGGGTTCGAGGATCCGGCGGGCGTGGTGCTGGGCGTGGCGGTGCTGGTCGATCTCGTGGGTGATGCGGGCCTGGGTGSCGCAGATGGCGGACTTGAGGCGTTCGAGGGCGTCGAGCTGGTCGATGCCCTGGCGGGGGTCGACCGCGAGCGGGAGGTGCGACAGTGCCTCGTGCAGGGCGCGGACCTGCGCCGCGGGATCGAGGTCCCGGGGCGGGAGGGGCGCGTCCGCATGATCGAACATGTGTTCGAGTCTACCCCTCGCCAGTCCGCCCGGCAACGGTCGAGAGCGTCCTGTGGAGGGTCTGTCCGACTCGGGGCGCGGGTCGCGAGCTGTCCATGGTTTCCGGGACGCGAGGTCGGGAGACGCGAGGTCGGTCGTGGGCGTTGCTAGGTTCCGCGGGTGGACATCACACGGATCGGACCGGATGACTGGGAGACGTTTCGGGAGGTGAGGCTGGCGTCGCTGTCCGACTCGCCTGCGGCCTTCGGCTCCCGGTACGCCGACTGGGTCGACGCCCCCGTCGAGCGCTGGCGGTCGCGCCTGTCCCAGGTGCCGCTCAACCTCGTCGCGCGCGAGGGGACGCAGGTGGTCGGTGTCGTCAGTGGCCAGCTCGTCGACCCGGACTGGGTCGAGCTGATCTCGATGTGGGTGGCCCCGGCCGCTCGAGGAACGGGTGCCGCCGGTCAGCTCATCGACCGCGTCGTGGTGTGGGCCGCAGACCAGGACAGGTCGACCTGCCTGATGGTCCGCAGCGACAACACCCGGGCGCGGAGGGCGTACGAACGGGCGGGGTTCGTCGACGTCGGAGTGCCGGCGGGGTGGCCCGCCGACGAGCCCCAGGAGCGCCGCATGCAGCGGCGTGACGCGGAGCGCCATGGCTGAGACCACCCCGTCCCCGACGCGGCTGCCGACCCTGACGACGGAGCGCCTGGTGCTGCGTCCGGTGACGGTCGACGACCTGGACCTGATGGGCGAGCTGAACGGCGATCCCGCAGTCATGACCTTCATCCGTGGCCGTCCCGCGACTTCGGATGAGACGGCGGACGAGTGGCGTCAGCGTCTCCAGAGGCAGAGCGACCCTGCTCGGGGACTCGGCTACTGGGCCGGCTTCGAGGGTCCGTCCTTCGTGGGCTGGTGGTCGGCATCGTCGTTCGAGGGGCGATCCGACGTGTCCGGGGTGGGCTATCGGCTGACGTCGGAGTCGTGGGGCCGTGGCCTTGCCACCGAGGGTGCGCGAATGATGGTCCACCAGGCTTTCGCGTGCGACGAGGTGGAGCGAGTCCTCGCGTCCACGATGGCGGCGAACGCAGGGTCGCGGCGCGTGCTGGAGAAGCTGGGGATGACCCATACCTCGAGCTGGGCGGCCGAGGGGAAGGAGAGGGTTCCGGGCTGGGAGGAAGGGGAAGTGGGCTACGAGTTCGGCCGAGCCGAGTGGCAGGTGCGCTGACCGACGACGTCCCTCACGTCGCCATCAGCCGAGCGTCCGCCGCATGACGAGGCGCGGCAACCCGCCGGCGACCGCGTCGGTCCGGCCGACGACCTCGAAGCCCGCACGCTCGAACATCGCGCGCGTGCCCACGAACGCCATCGTGGTGTCCATCCGGCCCTCGGGATCGACCGGGTGCGCCTCGACCGCCGGGGCGCCGCGGGAGGCGGCGTACGAGACCGCACCGTCGATCAGGTGTCCGGTCACGCCCTGCCTGCGGTGCCCGCTGCGGACGACCACGCAGATGATGCTCCACACCGCGACGTCGTCGACGGGTCGGATGAGCCTGGACGCCGCGAGCCGGGGGATCTCCTCGCGGGGCGCCACGTGGCACCACCCGACCGGCACCTCGTCGCGGTAGGTCAGCACGCCGAACGACGTGCGCCCCGCGGCCAGCGCGCGGGCGGCGTCCTCGCGCGAGCCGTGGCCGAGCTCCTCGATCTCCTTCACGCGGAGGCGGTGGGAGAGGCACCAGCAGTGGGTGCTGCGGCGTCGCGGGTTGACGACGTCGGCGAAGTCGTCGAACCGCTCCGTGGTGACGGGGTGCGTGGCCCACGTGCCCTCAGTCATCGGCGAACAGCCCCCGGATGTCGTCGGCGCTGATGCCCTGGGCGGCGCCCGCGTCCCCGTCGATGACCCGGGCGAAGAGCTCGGCCTTGCGGGCCTTGAGCGCCATCACCTTCTCCTCGATGGTGTCGCTGGCGACGAGCCGGTAGACGAGGACGTGCTTGTCCTGGCCGATCCGGTGCGCCCGGTCGACCGCCTGCGCCTCCGCGGCGGGGTTCCACCAGGGGTCGAGCACGTAGACGTAGTCCGCCTCGGTGAGGGTCAGCCCGACCCCGCCGGCCTTGAGACTGATCAGGAAGACCGGGGCCTCGGCCCGGCGGAACGCCTCGATGACCGCTTCGCGGTCGCGGGTGCCTCCGTCGAGGTAGACGGTGGGGATGCCGTCGGCGGTGAGCCGGTCGCGCACGCGGGAGAGGAACGAGGTGAACGTGCTGAAAACCAGCGCCTGGTGTCCCTCCGCCGTCACCTCGGCCAGCTGCTCGGCGAGCAGGCTGGTCTTGGCCGAGCCGACGTGGTCGTGGTCCGGATCCACCAGGGCCGGGTCGAGGGCGAGCTGCCGGAGCTTGGTCAGGGCGCTGAAGATGGCGACCCGGTTGTGGTCGAAGTCCTCGACGAGCCCGAGGATGCGCTGCCGCTCGCGGGCGAGGTGGGCGTCGTAGATCCTGCGGTGCCGGGACTCGAGGGTGACCTCGAGGACCTGCTCCTGCTTGGGCGGGAGCTCGGCGGCGACGAGCTCCTTCGTGCGCCGCAGCAGGAACGGCTTGATGCGGCGCCGGAAGCGGTCCAGCGCGGCCTGGTCGCCGCCCTTCTCGACCGGACCCACGACCACCTCGCGGAACCGGCGGGGAGCGGGGTACAGGCCGGGTGCGGTGATGGAGAGCAAGGACCACAGCTCCATGAGCCGGTTCTCGAACGGCGTGCCGGTCACGGCCAGGCGGAAGTCGGCGTCCACGCTGCGGGCGGCCGCGTAGGTCTTGCCCTGGTGGTTCTTGACCTGCTGTGCCTCGTCGAGCACCAGCCCGGCCCAGCGCCGCGCCGAGAACTGGTCGCGCTCGAGGCGGAGCAGGGCGTACGTCGTGACCACGAGGTCGTGGTCACGCGCGATCGCGGCGACGTCGTCGGTGCGCCGCCCGACCACGCCGACCCGCAGCCCCGGGGCGTGGGTGGCTGCCTGCTGCCGCCACGCGGTCACCACGCTGGTGGGGGCGACCACGAGGAACGGGTCCTCGACCCCGCCCCGGGACCGGGCGTGCTGGACGAGCGCGAGCACCTGCAGCGTCTTGCCCAGGCCCATGTCGTCGGCCAGGATCCCGCCGAGCCCGTGCTGGTGCAGGAACGCCAGCCACCAGAATCCCTCCAGCTGGTAGGGCCGCAGGGTGGTGGTGAGCCCGACCGGGTCCGGCTGCGGGATCTCGGCGAGGTCGCGCAGCGCCACCGCCCGCTGCACCCAGGTGGCGGCCTGGGCGTCGACCACGCCGAGCTCGGAGAGCTCGGCCCAGACGCTGAGGTCGGTGGTCCCGACGCTCATCCGGTCGCCGTCACCGTCACGCAGCTGGGCCGCGGCGGCCACCACCTCGTGCAGCCGGGCGAACTCCGGGCGGTCGAGGGCGACGTACAGGCCGCTGGGCAGGACGAGGAACTCGTCGCCCCGCGTCACCGCGGCCAGCACGTCGGGCAGCGGCACCTGCTCGCCGTCGATGCTGATGAGGACCTCGAGGTCCAGCCAGTCGGTGTGGTCGGGCTGGTCCTCGGCCAGGGTGAACGTGACCTCGGGCGCGCTGGTCGACTCTCGGAAGTCGGGCGGCTCGACCTCGGCCACCGTCACGTCGTCGAGCGTGGCGAGGTGGGGGAGCTCGTGCAGGGCCAGCGCGAGGGCGTCGCCGCCGCTGACGGACGTCACCCCGACCAGGTGGGCCGGCACGGTCGCCAGGACGGAGCGCTCGGTCTCCGGGTCGCGCACCCCGGCCAGGGAGTCGGTGGAGGACAGGGTGCACCTGGCCTCGCCGTAGGTCCACTGCCACTCGAGGCCCGCGTGCGTCGACGAGTGCCAGGCGACCGTCAGGAGCAGGCGGGGGTGCGGGGGAGTCGGCACCTCGACCGACCCGTCCGACGAGACGACCGGCACGTGCCGCGCCACCGGTGCGAGCGCCTCGAGGAACTCGTCGACCTCCTCGTCGTCGACGACCACCGGAGGACCGACCAGCAGCTCGGCCAGGGCGTCGTGCAACGGCTCGGCGAGGTCGGCGAGGAGCACGTCGTCGCCCTCGACCAGGGCGAGCGAGGTGGCCGGCCGCCCGACCGGGGTGACCAGGTCGCCGCGCCAACGGCGCTCGTCGACCTCCGCGAAGACCTCGAGCGACGTGGCGCCGTCCCGCTGGGTCAGGTCGGCGGCGAGCCGGGCCGGGCCGGCGCTCAGCGAGACGGAGGCGACTCCCGCGCCGGGCAGCAGCACGACGCCGGCGGCGACGGCGTCGCGCAGGGCCGGCACCAGGCGGTCGCCGTAGTCGTCGAGCATCGGTGCCGCGCCGGCGACCAGGTAGGCGTGGCGACCGAGCAGCCCCCGGTGCAGCGCCTGCAGAGCCTCGACCTGGGCGGGCACGAACCGGCTGGCGGCGGCGGGACCGGAGAGGTCGGGCCACTCCGCGCCGGTGCGGACCCACCCCCGGCGCGCGCCCGGTCGCAGCGGACGCATGGAGAAGTCGCCCGGCGCGCCTCGTGACCACCGGTTGGCCGGGCGACGGGACACCTCGAGGGCGAGCGCGGTGCCGGCCAGGGCCGAGCGGGAGCGCTTGTCCAGCTCGCCGTGGAGCCGAGCCAGGCGCTGTCGCCACGGCGGCTCGGCGGCCACCGGCGCCGGTCCGCGCAGGCACAGCGCGACGGCCGCGCCGTGCTTGCACAGGCGTGAGACCGGGCAGGTGCAGGCGGTGAAGACCCAGTCGGAGGCCTGGTTGACCTCGGCGTGGAACTGCACCTGGTAGGGCGTCGGGGCGCTGCCCCACACCTCCGCGGTGGCCGTGAGGCTGGACGACGTCTCGTGCACGGCCGACAGGTCGAACACCTCGTCGACGTAGCCGTGGGCGCGGGCCAGGGTGCCCGGGTCGAAGAACCGGGCGAGGTAGTCATCCGTCAGCGCGTCGCGGATCTCCATGGCCGACCCATCGTGGCACCGAGCGCCGACATCCCGCAGGCGCCGTCCACAGGGTCAGCGCTCGCCGCGGTATCTGTCGCGCGTCTCGCTAGCGCTCGCCGCCGGGCACCCACAGCACGTCGCCCTGCTCGCGGTTGGCGTGCCGGGCCAGGATGAACAGCAGGTCGGAGAGCCGGTTGAGGTAGGTGATGGAGAGCTGGTTCATCGACTCGGCGTGCTCGGCCCAGGCCGCCCAGGCGGACCGCTCCGCGCGTCGTACGACGGTGCGCGCGACGTGCAGGTGCGCCGCGCCCGGCGTGCCGCCGTTGAGGATGAACGAGCGCAGGTTGGGTAGCTGCTCGTTGTAGTGGTCGCACCAGCCCTCGAGCCGGTCGACGTAGTCCTGCTCGATGCGCAGCGGCGGGAACTCCGGCTCCGCCACGACCGGCGTGCACAGGTCGGCGCCCACGTCGAAGAGGTCGTTCTGCACGTGGGTGAGCACCGCGACCACGTCGTCGTCCAGGTCGCCCAGGGCCAGCGCGAGCCCGAGGTGGGCGCCAGCCTCGTCGACGTCGGCGTACGCGTGCAGCCGCGAGTCGGTCTTGGAGGTCTCGCTCATGTCGCCGAGCCGGGTGGTGCCAGCGTCGCCGGTGCGGGTGTAGATGCGGGTGAGGTTGACCATGCACCCGACCCTATCGATGCGACCCGCGTCGAGGCCCGCCACCCGAAAAGGGGAGGTGTCGGTGCAACCAAGTCGGGTACAACTGCGTCATAGTGAGTGCCACGTCACAGTCTGGGAGTGCCGGGGGCGCCGACAGAGGGGAAGCACCGATGGACATCACCATGGACGGACCGGTCCTGATGTTGCACGGTGACTTCGACGTGCGCAGCACGTGGGAGGTCCGGGCTGCGATCTACGACCACCTCGAGTGCCTCGACGAGGACATCGTCGTCGACCTGGGTGACGTCGACAACGTCGACGTGACCGCGCTGCGGGTGCTGGCTGTCGCGACCCGGCAGGCCTGGCTCAACGGCCACCACCTCACCGTGCGCAACTGTGGTCCGGCCGTGCGGCGGATGATGCACCTGACCCGGCTGGCCCGGGCCATCGAGGTCGAGCGGTCCATCGCCTCGGCCTGATCCACCCGGCGTGGGTGGGGTTGCTCACATTTCCAGCCGGTGACTCACCGGTAACCACGGGCCTACATTGACCCCATGACTGACTCCGAGGTCCAGGTCCCGTCGGCTGCCCCCGAGGCGGCGCGTCCCGCCAAGGACCGCCCGTGGGTGATGCGCACGTACGCCGGGCACTCGACCGCCGCGGCCTCCAACGCGCTCTACCGGACCAACCTCGCCAAGGGACAGACCGGTCTCTCGGTGGCCTTCGACCTGCCGACGCAGACCGGTTACGACCCGGACTCGCCACTGAGCCGCGGCGAGGTCGGCAAGGTCGGCGTGCCGGTCCCGCACCTCGGCGAGATGCGCCGGCTCTTCGAGGACATCCCGCTGACGGGGATGAACACCTCGATGACGATCAACGCGACCGCCATGTGGCTGCTCGCGATGTACCAGGTGGCCGCGGAGGAGCAGAGCGGCCTGAGCGCCGCCTCGAGCGCCGAGGAGCGCAGCGCGGTCGCCCACCAGCTCGCCGGCACGACCCAGAACGACATCATCAAGGAGTACCTCTCCCGCGGGACCTACGTGTTCCCGCCCGAGCACTCCCTGCGTCTGATCAGCGACATGATCGCCTACACGGTCCACGAGATCCCGAAGTGGAACCCGATCAACATCTGCAGCTACCACCTGCAGGAGGCCGGGGCGACGCCGACGCAGGAGCTGGCCTACGCGCTGTGCACCGCGATCGCCGTCCTCGACCAGGTCAAGGCCTCGGGCCAGGTCGACGAGAAGGACTTCGAGAAGGTCGTCGGCCGCATCTCGTTCTTCGTCAACGCGGGTGTCCGCTTCGTCGAGGAGACCTGCAAGATGCGGGCGTTCGTGCAGCTGTGGGACGAGATCACCCGGGAGCGCTACGGGGTGCAGGACGAGAAGATGCGCCGCTTCCGCTACGGCGTGCAGGTCAACTCCCTCGGCCTCACCGAGGCCCAGCCGGAGAACAACGTGCAGCGCATCGTGCTGGAGATGCTCGGCGTGACGCTGTCCAAGAACGCCCGGGCGCGCGCCGTACAGCTCCCGGCGTGGAACGAGGCCCTCGGCCTCCCGCGTCCCTGGGACCAGCAGTGGTCGCTGCGCCTCCAGCAGGTGCTCGCCTTCGAGTCCGACCTGCTGGAGTACGACGACATCTTCGACGGCTCGCACGTCATCGCGAAGAAGGTCGCCGAGCTCGTGGAGAGCGCCAAGGCGGAGATCGACCGGGTCCAGGCGCTCGGCGGCGCGATCGCCGCGGTCGAGTCGGGCTACATGAAGCAGGCCCTCGTCAGCGCCCACGCCGCCCGTCGCGCCCGGATCGAGAACGGCGAGGAGGTCATCGTCGGGGTCAACCGCTTCGACACCACCGAGCCGTCGCCGCTGACCGCCAACCTCGACGAGGCGATCATGGCCGCCGACCCGGCTGCCGAGCAGTCCGCCCTGGACTCCGTGACCGCGTGGAAGGAGCAGCGCGACGAGGCCGCGGTCACCGAGGCGCTCGCGACCCTGGCCGCCGATGCCAAGACCACCACCAACCTGATGCCCGCCACCCTCGCCGCCGCCCGGGCGGGTGCGACCACGGGGGAGTGGGCCGGGACCCTGCGCGAGGTCTTCGGCGAGTTCCGCGCCCCGACCGGGGTGAGCGGAGCCGTCGGCGTGGCCGAGGCGGGCGCCGAGCTGGCCGCGGTCCGCGAGAAGGTGCGTACGACGGGCGAGGAGCTCGGCGGCCGCCTGCGGCTGCTGGTCGGCAAGCCCGGCCTCGACGGGCACTCCAACGGCGCCGAGCAGGTAGCCGTCCGGGCCCGCGACGCCGGCTTCGAGGTGATCTACCAGGGGATCCGGCTGACCCCCGAGCAGATCGTCGCCGCGGCGGTCGCCGAGGACGTGCACTGCGTCGGCCTCTCGATCCTGTCCGGCTCGCACATGGAGCTGGTGCCCGACGTGCTCGAGGGGCTGCGGGAGGCGGGCCTGGAGGACGTGCCGGTGATCGTCGGCGGGATCATCCCCGAGTCCGACGGCCGGCGGCTCGTCGAGCTGGGCGTCGCGGCCGTCTACACGCCCAAGGACTTCGGGCTCACCGAGATCATGGGCGGAATCGTGGACGTCATCCGGCGCGCGCACGACCTGGACTGACGCCGGGCGTCACCAGCCGTGGCTGCCGGGTCCGCCCTTGAACGGCCCGACCACGCGGTCGGTGATCCAGCCGCCGTAGAAGCCGCCCTCCTGGGCGCGCACGACCTCGCCGTCGACCAGGCACGCCTCCACCTGGCCGGGCATGACGGACAGGTGGTCGCGGATGGCCTCGAAGCCGCGGGTCGGGTCGGCGTACGTCCAGGCGGCACGGCGGGCCGTGGCGGCCGGGGTGACGAGGTCGAAGTACGTCGCGACGCCCTTCCACTCGCAGAACGTGGTGCCCTCGACCGGGCGCAGCACGCCGGGGGCGAAGGCGTCCCGCGGCAGGTAGTAGGCCGGCGGGTGGCTCGTCTCCAGGACCCGCAGCGACGACGTCGTACGGGCCACGACCTCGCCGCCGAGGCGGATCTCGACGGTCTCGGGGCTGTCCTCGACCCGCGGGGGCCGGGGGTAGTCCCACACGGACTCCTGGCCGGGACCGGGGACCTCGGGGGTCACTCTGCGCATGTCGACCAACCTACGCCGGGGCCGGGCGCAGCTAGCGTGGCGCCATGAGCGACCTCCAGTGCGCCACGCGCGTCTTCCTGGCCCGCCACGGCGAGGCCGACTACGAGACCGACCTGGTCACCGACCAGGGCGGGTGCCTCAGCGCGACCGGGCGGGCCCAGGCCCGTGCCCTGGGGGAGCGCCTCCTGTCCGAGCGCATCGCCCGGGTCTGGTGCAGCCCGCTGTCGCGGGCCGTGCAGACCGCGGAGATCGCCGCCTGCGTGCTGGGCGTCGACGTGGTCGTGCGCGAGGACCTGCGGGAGTACGGCGTGGGCGCGCTCGCCGGCACCGACGCGAGCGAGTCCGAGGCGCTGGGCCCGGTGTTCGGTGCGTGGGCGGCGGGCGACGACTCGGCCACGATCCCCGGTGGCGAGGACGTCGCCGCGATCGCGGCCCGGATGTCCGCCGTGCTGGACGAGGTCCGCGACGCCCACCGTGGCGAGGGAGTGCTGGTGGTGAGCCACGGCGGCGCGATCATGGTCGCCGTGCCGGAGCTGCTCCGACGGCCCCGTGCGACGGCGTACGACCTGCACCTGCCGGGTGGTGGCCACGTCGCGCTCGAGGGAGACGACGCGGGCTGGCGCGCACTCGACTGACGCGCCACGCGTGAGAGGTCGACAACGAGACGTCGACACTGAGACGTCCGCAACAGGCAGGTAAGCCTTGCCTAACACGCGTGTAGAGTGCCGACATGGGCACGTCCACGAAGGCAGGCAAGAAGGCGGGCAAGAAGGCGGGCAAGGCCGGCAAGGTCGCCCGCCTGCCCAAGAAGGAGTGCTGCGTCTCGCGGACGAAGTGCAACCGCTGCCCCCTGCGGATGCTCAAGGAGGGCACCCTGCCCGAGGGATACACCGTCAAGAAGCGCAAGCTCGTCAAGGTCAAGAAGAAGGTCGGCAAGCAGCTCGCCGCCTGAGCGCGCGGGGTCGCCCCGGCCGGACGGCCGGGGCGACCCGGTCGGGTCAGACGCCTGCGTGCTCGCGTTCGGGTGCCTCGGCGGAGTCGACCAGGGAGGTCCGCTTCGCAGCGACCGCCCGTACGACGGCCAGGGTCAGCAGCGCGACGATCACGACGTACACGGTGATCGCGAAACCGGTGGCCCAGAGGGTGGACCAGTCGCCGTTGCTGACCTGGAGGGCCTGTCGGAGCTTGCCCTCGGACGTGGGGCCGAGGATCACGCCGATCACCGTCGGCACCACGGGGAGGCCGTAGCGCCGCATCAGGAAGCCCAGCAGGCCCAGCACGACCAGCACCAGGATGTCCGTGGGGTTCTGGTTGACGCTGAAGCTGCCGAGGATCGAGAAGAACAGGATCCCGCTGTAGAGGTAGGGACGCGGGAGCTTGAGCAGCCGGGCCCAGAGCGGGGCGAGCGGCAGGTTGAGCACCAGCAGCATCACGTTGCCGATCAGCAGGCTGGCCAGCAGCGCCCACACCACGTCCGGGGTGTTCTCGAACAGCTGCGGTCCGGGCTGGAGGTCGTAGCGCTGGAACGCCGACAGCATCACCGCCGCGGTGGCGGTGGTGGGGATGCCCAGCGCCAGCAGGGTCACCAGCGTGCCCGCGGCCGAGGCGTTGTTGGCCGCCTCGGGACCGGCCACGCCCTCGATGGCCCCGTGGCCGAACTCCTCGGGGTGGCGGGTCAGCTTCTTCTCCAGCGAGTAGGAGAGGAAGGTCGGCATCTCCGCGCCACCCGCCGGCAGGGCGCCGAACGGGAAGCCGAGGGCCGTGCCTCGCAGCCACGCGGGCCACGACCGGCGCCAGTCCGACCGGTTCATCCACGGCGTGCTGCTGGACATCACCTCGGCCGGGGCCTGACGCAGGTGCGCGGCGATCCACAGCGCCTCGCCGACCGCGAACAGCGCCACCGCGACGACGACGGTGTCGATGCCGGTCGACAGCGAGTCGACGCCGAACGTCAGTCGCTGCTGGCCGGTGAGCGCGTCGATCCCGATGAGGCCCAGGGTCAGGCCCAGGGCCAGGGCGGCGAGGCCGCGGACCGGGGATGAGCCCAGCACCGTGGAGACGGCCACGAAGGACAGCAGCGTGATCGCGAAGTAGTCCTGGGCCTTGAGGCTCACCGCGAAGCTCGCCATCGCCGGCGCGGTGAAGATGAGCAGGACGGTGGCGATGGTGCCGGCCACGAACGAGCCGATGGCCGCCGTCGCGAGCGCCTGGGCCCCCCGGCCCGCCCGGGCCATCTTGTTGCCCTCGATCGCGGTCATCACCGACGAGCTCTCGCCGGGGGCGTTGAGCAGGATCGACGTCGTCGACCCGCCGTACATGCCGCCGTAGTAGATGCCGGCGAAGAGGATCAGGGCGGGAGCCGGGTCCAGGGAGTAGGTCAGCGGCAGCAGCAGGGCCAGCGTCATCGCCGGCCCGATGCCGGGGAGGACCCCGACGAAGGTGCCGAGCATGACGCCGACGAGGGCCCAGAGGAGGTTCTCGGGCTGGGCGGCCGCGGCGAAGCCGTCGAGCAGCGCGGGGAGGGCATCCATCAGGCACCTGCCAGGGGGAGGTAGATGCCGAGTCCCTCGGTGAACACCAGGAACGCGACGAGGGGGACGACGATGCTCACCACGAGGTCGAGCACGATGCGGTGGGAGCCGAGCAGCCGGGTGGTGCCGAAGAACAGCAGGGCGCCGGCGGCCGGGAAGCCGATCAGGGGGATGAGCTGTCCCGAGCCGGCGACCAGGGCGGCCAGGCCGAGCAGCGTGCGCCACTCGGTCCCGTGGGTGAGATCGACGTCCTCGCCGGACTCCTGCTCCCCGCGACCGCCGCGGACGATGTCGAGGGCGAGCAGGACGGAGACGACCAGCAGGAAGCCCGCCACGAAGTAGGGCACCACGCGGGGGCTGAGCGTGCGCACCGTGCCGATCCCGTCGGTGATCTGCTGCGTCTCGACGAGGACGAGGACCCCGAGCCCGGCCAGCAGGCCGACCACTCCGAACTCGGAGAGGCCGGCCCGCCGGGAGGCGTGAGGACCCGACGCGTCGGGACCGGCAGCCGTGAGCTGCTCCATCAGACCAGGCCCAGCTCGTCGAGCAGGCCCTGGACCTGCTCGTCCTGCTCGCTCATGTAGTCGCCGAACTCGTCGCCGGTCAGCAGCGCGTCGGTCCAGCCGTTCTCCGCCATCGCGTCCTCCCACTCGGGGGTGTCGTGCAGCTCCTCGACCATGGAGACCAGACGGTCCTGCTCCGCGTCGTCGATGCCGGGAGGGGCGACGAGACCGCGCCAGTTGGTGAACTCCAGGTCGACGCCCTGCTCGGTGAGCGTGGGGGCGTCGAAGCCCTCCACGCGCTCGCCGCTGGTGACCCCGAGCACCCGGAGCTGGCCGGCCTGGATCTGGTCCTTGTACTCACCGAGCCCGGAGACCCCCAGCTCGACCTCGCCGCTGAGCAGGGCGGCGAGGAGCGGGCCGCCGCCGTCGTACACGACGTAGTTGACGTCGGTGGGGGTGACGCCCACGGCCTCCGCAGTCAGGTGCGCCGCGAGGTGGTCGGGGCCGCCCGGCGAGGAGCCGCCGCCGACCGGGAAGTCACCCGGGGACTCGGTCCAGTCCGCGACGAGGTCCTCCAGGGTCTTGTACGGCGAGTCCGCCGGCACCACGAGGATGTCCGGCTCGCTGATCAGCCGGGCGATGGGCGTGGTGTCGGCCAGCGTGCTGTCGGACTGGTTGGTGTAGACCGCGCCCACCACGCCAAGGCCCATGAGCATCAGCTCGCCGTCCTTGCCCTTCGAGCCGACCAGCTTGGCCAGCCCGGTGGTGCCGCCGGCGCCCTCGAGGTTGTAGACCTCGACGGTGTCGTTGATCTTGTCGTCCTCGACGATCTTGGCGGCCACCCGGGCCGTGGTGTCGTAGCCGCCCCCGGGGGAGTTGGGGACCATGATGCGCACCGCGGTGTCACCCTCGGAACCGCTGCACCCGGCCAGCGCCGTCACGGCCACCACGGCCGCTCCTGCAGCGACCAGCGTCTGGAACTTCCTCATCGCACGTTCTCCTCGCATCACCCCGGCGACCGGGGCTCGCCGCGCTCTGCGACGTCGACGCCAACAGTGGCGATCGTCACACCGGCTGTCTCCCTTGTGGTCGGAAGGTTCGTTTCGGTCTTTGTGGTCACGGTCACACCGTCGCCGTGGCCGACGCGACTGTTGCAGACTGCGCCCGTGCCGAGATTGTCCGTGTCGAGGTTGTCGCTGTCGCGCCAGCTGCTGCTGCTTCAGATGTGCATCGTCGTGTTCGTGGTGGCCGCCGTCGCCGGCGTCTCGGTGGTGCAGAGCAGCGCGACCTTCACGCGGGAGGAGGGTCGACGGATGCTGGGTGCGGCCGAGTCGCTGGCCACCGAGGGACTGCTGCGGCAGTCGACCGCCCTCACCCTGGACGGCGAGACCGCGGACGAGCGCGAGGTCCAGGCCCGTCTCCAGGAGCCCCTCGGGATCCGGCTGGAGGGCGCCCGGGTGTCGGCCGGCGCGACGTACGCCATCCTGCGCGGGGCCGACGGCGAGGTGCTCGGGGCCAGCCTGCCGACCGACGCCGAGGACCTGCACCTGGAGCCCTCCGTGGAGGGCGGGGCCAGCTGGTCGGGCACCGGTGACCGCTACGGTCGGCGCACCATCGAGGCGCAGGTGCCGGTCTTCGGCGACGGTGCCGAGGACCGTCCGGTCGAGCAGCTCGGGGTGATCGTGCTCGGCCGCACCTACCCGACCCGGCTCGAGATCCTGGGCTCGGCGGCACCGAGCGTCTTCGCCTACCTCGCCCTGGCCATGCTCATCGGCGCCGCGGGGTCGCTGCTGCTGTCGCGGCGGGTCAAGCGCCAGACGCTGGGGCTGGAGCCGAGCGAGATCGCCGGCCTGGTGGAGCAGCGCGAGGCCATGCTGCACGGCGTGCGGGAGGGCGTCCTGGGCGTCGACATGGGCGGCTGCGTCGCCTTCGTCAACGACGAGGCCCTGCACCTGCTCGGGCTCGAGCGGCCGGCTCCCGGCACCTCGGTGGAGGACCTGGGCCAGGAGGCGGAGGTGACGGCGATCCTGCGGGGCCGGCACCGGGAGCAGGACCTCGCCGTCGCCGTCGGCCCCCGGCTGCTCGTGCTCAACAACCAGCCGGTCACGGTCCGGGGTCGCCAGACGGGCTGGGTGACCTCGATGCGCGACCGCACCGAGCTGCTCGGGCTCCAGCACGAGCTGGCCGAGGAGCAGGCGGGCACCGACACGCTGCGCGCCCAGGTGCACGAGTTCCGCAACCGCATGCACGCCATCGGGGGGATGGCCGAGCTGGGCCAGACCGCCGAGCTGGGGGAGTTCGTCCGGGCGATCGTCGACAACCTCGACGCCCGCCTGGCCGAGGTGAGCGGCTCGATCGAGGACCCGGCGGTCGCCGCGCTGCTCGTCGCCAAGCTCAGCCGGGCCGACGAGCTCGGGGTCGAGCTCACGCTCGCCCAGGGGGCTCGGCTGCTCCACCACGACCCGGTGCTGTCGGCCGACCTGGTGACCGTCGTCGGCAACCTGGTCGACAACGCCCTGGAGGCGGTGGGGCGGGGCGGCGAGGTGGTGCTCGACGTCGACGACGACGGGGACCGGATCGAGATCGAGGTGCGCGACAGTGGCGCGGGCATCGCCGTCGACGACGTGGAGCGGGTCTTCGAGCCGGGCTTCACCACCAAGGTCGGCGAGGACGTGAAGGGACACGGCTTCGGCCTCGCCCTCACCCGGATGGCGTGTGCTCGCCACGGCGGGACGGTGACGGTCGCCCAGCGCGGCGGCGCGGTCCTGGGCGCCGAGCTGCTGGTGGGGGAGGCGTCCCGTGTCTGAGGCGGTGGGCTCCGTGCGGGTGCTGGTGGTGGACGACGACTTCATGGTGGCGCGCGTGCACCGCGAGGTCGTGCAGAGGATCCCCGGGTTCGAGGTGGTCGGCGAGGCCCGTACCGGTGCGGAGGCCCTCGAGCTGGTGGCCGGCCTGCGGCCCGACATCGTGCTGCTGGACGTCTACCTCCCCGACATCCCCGGCACCGAGGTGCTCCAGCGGATCCGGTCCGGCGACCACCCCGCCGACGTCGTGATGATCACCGCCGCGAGGGACGCGGCGACGGTGGCCCACGCCATGAGGTACGGAGCCGTGCACTACCTGGTGAAGCCGTTCGCCTCCGCGGACCTCGTCGAGCGGCTGCGGCAGGTGGCGGACGCCCGACGCCACCTCTCCCGGTCGTCGCCGGAGCCGTGGGGACAGGCCGACGTCGACCGGGTCTTCAGGCCGGTGAGCCCGGTGGCGCCGTCAACCCGGACCCTTCCAAAGGGGCTCTCGCAGGAGACGATGGAGCTCGTCGTCGCGGGCCTGCGCGGCCGGGCCGACCCGGAGGCGGCCACCGACGTGGGGGAGCGGATCGGTCTCTCGCGGGTGAGCACCCGGCGCTACCTCGAGCACCTCGTCGCGATGGGCTGGGTCGAGGTCTCGCTCAAGTACGGCTCGACCGGTCGTCCCGAGCGGCGCTACCGCTGGTCGCGCGACTGACCCCAGCGACCGTCGGCGTCGAGCGGGTGCACCTCGACCACCGCGGCGGGGTCGATGGGTCCGTAGACGTGCGGGTAGGTGTCCGCGCCCACCGGCTCGACGCGCACCTCGGCGCTGAGCCGGTCCGGGTCGACGACCAGCAGCACGAGCGGCTCCCCGGCGTCGCGGTAGTAGCGCTCGAAGACCGGGGCCACCTGCTCGGTGCGCGAGGCGTGGATGAAGCCCTCCTCGGCCAGGGTGCGACCGCGGGTGGAGGTCGTGTAGGCGCCGGAGCGCTGCGCCGCCTCCCAGTCCGCGACGGTGGCGATGTGGAAGATGGGCTGCATCATCGGGCGCGGGCCATCAGGGGGCATCAGAAGAGCCGGTGCTCGGAGTCGTCCATGCCGCGCAGCGCGTCGTAGTCCACGAGCGCGCACGCGATGCCGCGGTCGGTGGCCAGCACCCGGGCCTGCGGCTTGATCTCCTGGGCCGCGAAGATGCCGCGCACCGCGCCCTTGCGGGTCAGGGCCGGGTCGCGGTTGAGCAGGTCGAGGTAGCGGGTGAGCTGCTCGACGCCGTCGATCTCGCCGCGGCGCTTGATCTCCACCGCGACGCTCAGGCCGTCGGCGTCGCGGCACATCAGGTCGACGGGACCGATCGCGGTCATGAACTCGCGGCGGACCAGAGTGAGGCCCTCGGCCAGCGACGCCGGGTGCTCCGCGAGCAGCTCCTGGAGGTGCTTCTCCACCCCGTCCTTGCGCAGCCCGGGGTCGACGCCGAGGTCGTGGCTGGAGTCGGAGTGGACCTCCTCGATGAGGATCCGCAGGGTGTCGTCGGTCTTGGCCGCGGTCACCGTCCACTCCGGCTGCCCGTCCTCGGTGGCGCCCTCGCGGAAGGTGCACGGCGGCGACATCCAGTTGAGCGGCTTGTAGGACCCGCCGTCCGAGTGCACCAGCACCGACCCGTCGGCCTTGATCATCAGCACCCGGGTGGCCATCGGCAGGTGGGCGGTCAACCGCCCGGCGTAGTCGACCTGGCAGCGCGCAACGACGATCCTCACGGGCAGGGAATGTACCGGTGCCCCGGTCGCGGTGCCCGCCCCGGCCGACGTGCGAGCATGCGGTGCGTGACCACCACGCCCCCCACCACCGCCGACATCACCTCCGCCTACGACGTCGCCGACCTGCGCAGCGCCTTCCCCGGCCTGGACCCCGCGCTGGCCCGCTTCGACGGTCCCGGAGGGTCCCTGGTGCCCGCTGCGGTGGCCGACGCCGTGGCCGACATGCTGCGCGCGGGCGTGTGCCAGCGCGGCGGTCCGACCGCGGTCGGCCGGCTGGCCGACGAGACCGTCCTGGCCGCGCGGGCCGCCATCGCCCGCTTCGTCGGGCTCGCGGATCCCCGCGGAGTCGTGTTCGGCCGCTCGATGACCGCGGTCACCTTCGACATGGCGCGCACCCTCGCGCAGGACTGGGGCCCGGGTGACGAGGTGGTGGTGACCCGGCTCGACCACGACGCGAACATCCGACCCTGGGTCGTTGCGGCCGAGCGGGCCGGTGCCACGGTCCGGTGGCTCGGCTTCGACCCCGTCACCGCCGAGCTGGACGACGTCGCCCCGCTGCTCACCGAGCGCACCCGGCTGGTCGCGGTCACCGCCGCCTCCAACCTCTTCGGCACGCGTCCCGACGTGGCCGGCATCGCGAGGGCGGCGCACGAGGTCGGCGCCCTGGTGCACGTCGACGCGGTGCACCTCGCCGCCCACGTGCCGGTCGACCTGGAGGCGCTGGGCGCAGACCTGCTGGCGTGCTCGCCGTACAAGTTCTTCGGGCCGCACCTCGGGGCGCTCGCCGCCGACCCGGCGCTCCTGGAGCGGCTGCGACCCGACAAGCTGCTGCCCTCCAGCGACGCGGTGCCGGAGCGCTTCGAGCTCGGCACCCTGCCCTACGAGCTGCTGGCGGGCGTCACCGCTGCGGTGGAGTTCGCCGAGTCCTGGTCGATGGCGGCGGTGGAGGAGCACGAGCGGACGCTGCTGACCAGGCTGCTCGACGGCCTGGGCGCGATCGAGGCCGTCACCGTCCACGGCCGTCCCGCGCGCCGTACGCCGACCGTGCTGGTGGGCGTCGACGGCCTCGCGCCCGCCGAGGTGAGTCGGCGGCTGGCCGAGCGGGGCGTCGCGGCCCCCGCGGGCAGCTTCTACGCGCTGGAGGCATCCCGGCACGCCGGGCTGGGGGACGAGGGGGGCGTGCGCATCGGGCTGGCCGCCTACACGACCGCCGGCGAGGTCGACCTCCTGCTCGAGGCGATCGAGGCCGTCGCGGGGGAGTGACGTACGTCTCAGCCCGAGTGCTGAGCAAGGGGTTACCGGCGGGTTCTCCGGGCACCCGCTCGTGTCATCATGCGGGGCATGACGACTGCATCGACCGAGCGCGCACCCCGCACCTTCAGCACGATCGGGGTCATCGGCCTCGGCACGATGGGTGCCGGCATCGCGGAGGTCTTCGCCCGCAACGGCTACACCGTCATCGGCGTCGAGCTGACGGAGGAGGCGGTCGAGCGCGGGCGCGAGCACCTCGCGCACTCGACCGGTCGCGCGGTCTCGCGCGGCAAGATCAGCGAGGAGCAGCAGGCCGAGATCCTGGGCCACATCAGCTTCGCCACCGACCTGTCCGCCCTCGCGGACGCCGACTTCGTCGTCGAGGCCGTCGTGGAGTCCCTGGAGATCAAGAAGGGGCTCTTCCGCAGCCTCGACGACATCGTGCGCCCGGACGCGATCCTGGCCACCAACACCTCGTCCCTGCCGGTCACCGAGATCTCGACGGCCAACAGCCGCCCGGGCCGCGTCGTGGGCCTGCACTTCTTCAACCCCGCCCCCGTGCAGAACCTCGTCGAGATCGTGCGCACCGTGGTCACCGAGCCCGCGGTCCTGGCCGACGTCGAGGCGCTGGTGGGCCGGCTGGGCAAGAACCCGGTCGTCTGCGGCGACAAGGCCGGCTTCATCGCCAACACCCTGCTCTTCGGCTACCTCAACCACGCGGTCTCGATGTACGAGGGCAGGTACGCGACCCGTGAGGACATCGACGCCGCGATGCGCTTCGGGTGCGGCTACCCGATGGGCCCGCTGGCCCTGCTCGACCTCATCGGCCTCGACACGGCGTACGAGATCCTCGAGACGATGTACCGCCAGGGCCGCGACCGGCTGCACGCACCGGCCCCGATCCTCAAGCAGATGGTCACCGCCGGCCTGCTGGGCCGCAAGACCGGCCGCGGCTTCTACACCTACGAGCGGGCCGACAGCCCGGTCGTGGTCGCCGACGACAAGACCCCGTCCACCGACGACCTCCCCGAGCTGCGGCACGACATCCGCACCGTCGGCGTCGTCGGGACCGGCACCATGGCCGCGGGCATCGTCGAGGTCTTCGCCAAGAGCGGGTACGACGTGCTGTACGTCGGCCGCTCCCAGGACCGGGTCGACGGGGTGCTGGCGGCGATCACCCGCAACTTCGACAAGCAGATCCAGCGCGGCCGGGCCACGGAGGAGCAGAAGACCGAGGTGCTGGGCCGGCTCACCGGGACGACGTCGCTCGACGACCTCGCGCGCGTGGAGATCGTGGTGGAGGCCATCGCCGAGGACCTGACCATCAAGACCACCCTCTTCGAGAACCTCGACGAGATCTGCAAGCCCGGCACCATCCTGGCGACCACCACCTCCAGCCTGCCGATCATCTCCCTGGCCAGCGCCACCTCCCGGCCGCAGGACGTCATCGGGATGCACTTCTTCAACCCCGCGCCGGTGATGAAGCTGGTCGAGGTCGTCTCCACGGTCGCGACCGGCGACGACGTGGCGGAGACCGTGCGCGCGCTGTGCGCGAAGGTCGGCAAGGTCGCCGTGTCGTGCGGGGACCGCGCCGGGTTCATCGTCAACGCGCTGCTCTTCCCCTACCTCAACGACGCGGTCAAGATGCTCGAGGCCCACTACGCCACGGCCGACGACATCGACACCGCGATGAAGCAGGGCTGTGCGCTCCCGATGGGGCCCTTCGAGCTGCTCGACGTGGTCGGCAACGACGTGTCGCTGGCCATCCAGCGCGAGCTCTACCTGGAGTTCCGCGAGCCCGGCTTCGCGCCGGCGCCGCTGCTGGAGCACCTCGTGACCGCGGGCTACCTCGGGCGCAAGACTCAGCGCGGGTTCCGCGACTACAGCGCGCGCTGAGGGCTCAGCCCTGGTCGGCCACCAGGGCGGCGAGCCGGGCCCGGCTGCTGATGTCGAGCTTGCGGTAGATGTGCGTCAGGTGCGCGTCGACGGTGCGCGGTGAGATGAACAGCTCCTCGGCGATCTGACGGCTGGTGAGGCCGGTGGCCACCCGCGCGGCGACGTGCCGCTCGGCGGTGGTGAGCTGGTCGAGGACGCCCCCCGAGCCGGGGGAGGTGGCGCCGGTGAAGAGCGCGACCGCGGCCTCGACGGCGACCGGCGTGATCTCGTCGTCGACGACCCAGCCGTCGGGGACGCCGCGGCCGGCGGCGGCGGGGGTGTCGGCGGCGTACCCCCAGGCCACGACCCCGCGGGCGGTGCGCAGCGCCGAGGCGGTGGCGGCGAGCGTGCGGGCATCGCGGAGCCCACGCCGCTGCCCGAGGTGGGCGAGGGCATCGAGGGCGTCCGCCGCACGCAGAGCCATCGGCATGACGGAGGCCCGGTCGAGCGCGGCCAGGAACGTGCTGGCCGCCTGCCCCTCGTCGCCCGCGGCGAGCAGGGCGCGGCCCAGCAGGAGGCGCGCCTCCACGCCGTCGCGGCCGAGTCCCGTGCTGTCCGCGAGCACGACGACGTCGGCGGCCAGCCCCGCCGCGCGGGGGACGTCGCCGGCACGCAGCAGGTCGCGGGCGTCCTGCGCCAGCACGGGGATGCGCACCGCCCAGGGCAGGTCGTCGCGGTCGACCGCGATCGGCTCGTACGACTGGTCGAGGTGACGCAGCAGGACCTCGGCCAGCAGGGCCACCCGGTCCTCCGCCACGGCGCGGGCGTCGTTGACGACGGCACGCGCGCCCGAGGCCGCCTCGATGGTGCGGCCCTGCTCCAGGGCGACCCGGGCCATCAGGGTGCGGGCCGACAGGACGGTCCAGCGCTCCGCGGCGGTCGCCGGGCCCTCCAGGATCGCGCGGGTGGTCGTCATCGCCGCCCGGCAGTCGCCACGCGACACGTGCACGTCGGCCAGGGTCCGCAGCACCTGGCGGCGGATCTCGCCGCCGGCCGCGCCGAGGTCGAGGGCCCGCTGCGCCTCGGCCTGCGCCTGCACGAGCGCCCCGGAGTCGAGGTGCATCTCGGCCCGGATGGAGGCGTTCTTGGCCAGCTCGCCCGCGGGGTCCGGCGCGCTGTGCGCGTGCGCGTCGGCGCGCTCGAGCAGCCACATCCCCTCGTAGGTGCCGCGGACCTCGGAAGCGGCGATGCCGGCCCGACGGGCGACCTGGGCGCCGATCTCGGCCGGTCCGTCCCCGCTCACCAGGGCGGCCTCCAGGATCTCCACCGCCTCGCGGGCCTTCATCGAGGTGTAGAGCGAGGAGAAGATGCGGTTGGCGATCGCGTAGCCCAACGGCCGCGTGCCCACGTCGGCGCACGCGGCGGCGACGGTGCTGCGCATCACCGGCAGGTCCGCCAGCCACGAGGCGTCGGCGGCCCCGGCGTTGAGGTCCTCCGGAGCCACCCGGTCCGCCCAGCGCAGCAGGGCGAGGTGCGTCTGCTCGCGGTCGTCGGTCGAGGCGGTGAGGAGGGCGCCGTGACGCCGGATCGGGGCCAGCATGTCGAAGCGGCCGTCGGGCAGGACCTCGACCAGGCTGCGTCGCACCAGGGCGGACACGATCGTGGCCGCCTCGTCGCGCTCGGCCCCGGTCACCTCGGCCAGCACCTCGAGGGAGACGGGGGAGCCGAGGTGGGCCAGGCGCCGGAAGCACCGCTGCTGGTGCTCGTCGAGCAGCTCGTAGGAGGCGTGGACGGCCTCCGACAGCGAGGCGGTCGGCACCACGTTGGTGACGCCGACGAGCGCGATCTGCGCGGCGATCTGCTCGATGAGGAGCGGGAGGCCGCCCGTGGCGTGCAGGAGGCGGCGTACGTCGTCCCCGTGCGCCGCCAGGTCGACGGGGTGCCCGCCGGCCGCCTCCACCCGGCGCAGGAACAGCTCGACGGCGGGGCCGGACAGCGGCTCGTGCGGGCGAGGGACGGCGAGGGGGCCCACCCGCACGACCCGTTCGGCCGGCTGACCGGCCATGGTCACCGACGTGAGCGCGAGGCGGGCGTCGGTGGTGGAGGACACGACGTGCTGGAAGGTCGGACCCAGCAGCGTGGGGTCGAGGTCCAGGCCGTCGACGACGAGCAGCTGGTCGAGGCCGTCCACGGCCCGGCACAGGGCACCCTGTGCCGAGTCCCCGGGCGTGGGCTGGGCGTCGAGGGCGTCGAGGCACGCGGTGAGGACCTCCTCGGGACGCCGGATGCCCCGGGCGTTGACCCACGTGCTGGCCGACCGCGCGGCCGCGTGGCGGGCCAGCAGGGTCTTGCCGCTGCCGGGCGGACCGACGAGGGTCACCCAGCGCGACGTCGCCAGTGCGGACGCGAGGTGCTGCTGCGTCTGTTCGCGACCGAGGCAGGGGGTGAGCACCCTTGAGAATCTAGCGGTCCGGCGCCCGCATTACGTAGGACTACGGATGCCAAGACGCCCTTGACCACGAGAGGCTCGTCACGACAGACGGCGTGTGGACTCCACAGGGGAGAGCCCACCCGCACGTCGCGGCAGCGGGTCGCGGACCTCGGGGGAGGTCGGCGGCCCGCTGCGACTCTCCCCGGCGGCCGCTGCCCTCAGTCGAGGCAGAACTCGTTGCCCTCCGGGTCGGTCATCACGATGTGCCCGGCGTTCATGCCGCCGTCCGGCTCGACGCGTCGCTGCCGGGTGGCTCCCAGCCCGACCAGGCGCTCGCACTCCGCCTCGAGGGCCGCCATCCGCTCGTCGCCGGTCAGGCCGGGAGCGGCGCGGACGTCGAGGTGCACCCGGTTCTTGGCCGTCTTGGGCTCGGGCACCTGCTGGAGGAAGAGCCGCGGGCCTGCGCCGGTCGGGTCGACGAGGGCGAAGGCGGAGTTGTGCAGCTCCTCGGGGACCCCGGCCGAGCGCAGGAAGTCCATCCAGGCCGCCACCGTCTCCTCGGGGCCGCCGATCTCGCCGCCGGGCGGGGGATCGACCGCGTAGTCGAGGGCGGCGCACCAGAAGAGGCCGAGGGAGCGCGGGTCGTGGGCGTCGTACGTCACCTGGATCGTTCGGCTCATGGGGTCAGTCTGCCCGGAGTCGCGGACAGGGACTGTCCGCTTCCTCTGCCACCATGCAGGCATGGGCGACACCACCGAGCGCACGTTGCGACTCCTCGGCCTGCTGCAGCAACGACCCGTGTGGTCCGGGCCCGAGCTGGCCGCGCGCCTCGGGGTGACCACCCGCAGCATCCGCCGCGACGTCGAGCGGCTCCGCGCGCTGGGCTACCCGGTGCACGCCGCGCAGGGGGTCGGGGGCGGCTACCAGCTGGGCCGCGGACGCGAGCTGCCGCCGCTGCTCCTCGACGACGCCGAGGCGGTGGCCATCGCCGTCTCGCTCCGGCTTGCGGCCGGGGGCACCGTGAGCGGGGCCAGCGAGGCGGCGCTGAGCACGCTGGCCAAGCTCGACCAGGTGATGCCGCCGCGGCTGCGCTCGGAGGTCAAGGCCATCCACGAGGCGACGGTCACCCTCACCTCGGCGAAGGACGTCGTCGACGGCGACGTGCTCCTGACGCTGGCGCGGGCCTGCCGCGACCTGGTGCGGGTCCGCTTCGGGTACGACGCCCGCGACGGCGCCGCGACCGAGCGTCGGGTCGAGCCGGTGCGGCTGGTGGCGACGGGCCGCCGGTGGTACCTCATGGCGTGGGACGTCGACCGCGAGGACTGGCGCACCTTCCGGCTGGACCGGATGCGCGAGGTCGTGCCCTCCACGTGGCGCTTCACCGCCCGCGAGCACCCCGACCCGGCGGAGTACGTCCGACGCTCGGTGAGCCACTCGCCCTTCAGCCACCACGCGCGGGTGCGTGTGCACGCGTCCCTGGCCGAGGTGGCCGAGCGGACGGACGCGCGGTGGGCGACCCTCACCGTGATCGACGAGGAGACGACGCTGCTCGAGTCGAGTGCGGACGCGCTCGAGTGGCTGGCCTTCCACATCGCGTGGCTGGGCTTCGAGTGCGAGATCCTGGACCCGCCCGAGCTGCGGGCGGCCGCGACCGGCCTGGCCGACCGGCTTCAGCGCTCGGCGGCCAGCGGGTAGCCGCGGCGCACGGTCCGGTCCAGGATGCCGAGCGTCGCCTTGAGGCTGGCCTCGGAGATGACCGGGAAGATCCCGGAGTCGCGCCACTCGGGGGCGATGTCGGACCAGTCGTAGTACGACGTGACGAGGCTGCCGCCGTCGTCCGAGGGAGCCAGGCGGTAGCCGTACACGTGCCCGATCTGCGGGCGGACCCGCCCGAGCACCGTCCACGCGATCTCCCGGTCGCGCTCGAGCGTCGTGATGGTGACCGTGACGTCGTACCGGCCCAGGTCGAGGTCGCCGAGGGACTCGCGGTCCATGTGCACGACGAAACTCTGCCCGACCGCGGTGACGCGGTCGCCCTCGGCGTCCTGGAGCATCCCGGACGCGTCGATGGCGACGTGGCCCTGGGGGTCGCAGAGCAGGGCGAAGACCTCGGACGGCGGGGTGCTCACCGCGCGGGTGACCTCGATGCGCTCGGCGGCTGTCATGGGTGGAGTCTGTCAGCCGCGAGCGCCCGGGGCGGGCGTGGATCCGGGACGTACGCTGGGCGCCATGATGGGCATGGTCCTACTGCTGGTGGTCCTCGGTGGCCTGGTGGCTCTCGCCGTGTCGGCCGGTCGGACCAGCAAGCGCCGCGAGGTCTCCCAGCGCCAGGCCGAGCTCGAGCCGGTCAAGCGCCTCGCCGAGGAGGACGTCACGGCCCTCGGCGTGGAGCTGCAGGACCTCGACCTGGAGCTCGCCGGCACCCCGCTCGGGGCGGGCGAGAACGCCGACTACCAGCGGGCCCTCGACGCCTACGAGTCGGCCAAGGTGGCGGCCGCCGCCATGTCGCGACCCGACGACGTCCGCCACGTCACCGAGATCCTCGAGGACGGGCGCTACGCCATGGCGTGCGTCCGCGCACGGGTGGACGGTCGGCCGCTGCCGACGCGACGCCCGCCGTGCTTCTTCGACCCACGGCACGGGATGTCGGTGGCCGACGTGCCCTGGACGCCGCCGGGCGGCGCGCGCCGCGACGTGCCCGCGTGCCAGCTCGACCTCGAGCGGGTCACGGTCGGCGCCGAGCCCGACATCCGCAAGGTGATGGTCGGCTCCCGGCGGGTGCCCTACTGGCAGGGAGGCCGGGCCTACCAGCCCTACGCCCAGGGCTACTTCGGCAACTTCGGGCCGATGGAGTGGATGTTCATGGGCATGCTCTTCAGCGGGGGCTTCGACGGCCTCGGCGAGGGCATCGGGGCGATCGGCGAGGGCCTCGGCGACATGTTCGGCGGCCTCGGCGACGGCATCGGCAACCTGTTCGACGGGTTCGACGGCTTCGACTTCTAGGTCGCCCCGACCCACGGGAGCTCGCCGCCGGCGAGCTCGACCAGGCGCCGGGCGACCGCCTCGAGGTCGGCCCTCGACTGCGCGCGCGGCCTGCTCGGCAGCAGGTCGTCCCACAGCGGCGTGAACGCTCCTCGCAGCTGCTCGACCCCGGTCGGTCGGGCCAGCGTCCACCAGTGCAGGTGCTCCTGCCCGTCGCCCCAGCGCAGGGCCTGCATCCGCGGCACGTCGAGGACGTCGGTGACGGCGCGCTCGAGCAGCACCAGCAGCTCGCCCATCCGCGCGGCCTCGCGCGGCTCCAGGTCGGACAGGTCCGCGTGGCGCCGGGGCATCAGGAAGGCCACGAACGGGAGCGCGACGTCGTCGCGCGGCTGGCCAAGCATCGCGAGCTCGTCGCGCCAGACCACGTAGTCCCCGCCGTCGCCGGCGGCCGCCGCGCAGATGAAGCAGTCGCCGCCGGTGCCACCGCGCGCTCGCTCCTCGGTGGGCGGCTCCAGCTCGCGCTGGACGAGCTCGCCGTCGAAGGGCCACGTCGGCCAGTCGTGCCACGGTGGCGATCGGTAGCCGGTGGCCGCGATGCGGGCCCGGGTGTCGTCGTACCACTCACGCGCGGACTGCGCTCCCGACGAGGTCATGCGCCGATGCTGCCAGAGCGTGCTGGCAGACTGGGCCGGTGAGCGACTCGCACCTGCACGTGACCCGGCTCGGCGACACGGGTCCGGTCGTCGCCTTCTGCCACGGCCTCTTCGGCCAGGGCAAGAACTGGACGCAGGTCGCCAAGGACCTCAGCCGGGACCACCGCGTGCTCCTGGTGGACATGCCCAACCACGGGCGCTCGCCGTGGACCGAGACGTTCGACTACCTCGAGCTGGCCGACCTGGTCGCCGAGGCGATCCGTGACGAGGGCCCGCTCGCACTGGTCGGGCACTCGATGGGCGGCAAGGTCGCTATGGTGCTCGCGCTGCGGCTCCCCGAGCTCGTCGACCGCCTGGTGGTCGTCGACGTGTCGCCGACGGCGTACTCCTCGGGGCGTGAGTTCGTCGGCTACATCGAGACGATGCGGGCCCTGGACCTGTCGGCCGTGGAGCGCCGCGACCAGGCGGACGAGGCGCTGCGGGAGGCGGTGCCCAACCCGACCGTCCGCAGCTTCCTGCTGCAGAACCTCCGGCGCGAGGGCGACGGCTGGCTCTGGCAGGTCAACCTCGACCTGCTGGGCGAGGAGATGGACGCGCTGGTCGGGTGGCCGGACGAGGCGCTCGGGGACGCGTCGTACGACGGTCCGGTGCTGTGGGTGGGCGGGGCGCTGTCCGACTACGTCAGCGACGAGCACGCCCCGGAGATGGACCGCCGCTTCCCACGCAACCGGCGGGTGATGGTCAAGGACGCCGGGCACTGGGTGCACTCCCAGCAGCCGGCCGTGCTCATCGAGGTGCTGCGCCGCTTCCTGGGCTGAGCGCCGCAGGGGGGAGGCTCAGGCCTTCTGGCGGGCCCGGTACGCCGCCACGGCCTCGCGGTTGCCGCACGTGGTGGAGCAGTAGCGGCGGGAGCGGTTGCGGGACAGGTCGAGCACCAGTCCCTCGCAGTCGTCGGCCGCGCACACCCCCAACCGCCCCATCTCGTCGGCTCGGACCACGTCGACCATGGCCATCGCGGTCTCCACGAGGATGCGGTCGGCCAACGGCGCCGCGTCGTCGACGGCGTGGATGTGCCAGTCGAGCGCGTCGTGGCGCACGAGGCGGGGGACCGCACGGGCGTCGGCGAGGATCTCGTTGACCTGTCCGACCGCGGCGTCCCGCTCGGCGAGGAGCAGCGTCCGCAGCCGCGGGCGGATGGCGCGGACGGCGTCGAGCTCGGCACCGTCGCGGCGGTGCCCGCCGGAGTAGCCCTGCCCCTCGTAGAAGGCGGTGAGGGCATCGACCGTGGTGAGGGTGTCCGGGTCCAGGGCGCTGTTGGCGAGCACCACAGCGGCCTCGAGCGACTGCGCCGTGTCAGGGGCGAAAACCATGTTGACACCTTACACAGACCGGGACTAGCGTCATGTGCCATGACGAGTTTGACTCATGACACGGCGGTCGTGGCCCGGTCACGGACGGGAGCGGGGCTCGGGTTCGCGCTCGTCTCCGCCACGACGTTCGGCCTGTCGGGGGCACTCGCGCGCGGGCTGCTCGACAGCGGCTGGAGCGCTCCGGCCGCGGTCACCGCCCGCATCGTCATCGCCGCCGTGGTGCTCGTCGTCCCGGGAGTGCTGGCCCTGCGCGGGCGCTGGCACCTGCTGCGCACCAACGCCGGGCTCGTCGCGGCGTACGGCGTGGCCGCGGTCGCCGGCGCGCAGCTGTGCTACTTCTACGCCGTCTCGTACCTCCAGGTGGGGGTGGCGCTGCTCATCGAGTACACCGCGCCGGTCGCGGTGGTGGTGTGGCTGTGGCTGCGCCACGGCCACCGCCCGCACCGGCTCACCGTCCTCGGCGCCGCCATCGCGGCCGCCGGGCTGGTGCTCGTGCTCGACGTGCTCTCGGGTGCCGACCTGGACGCGGTCGGCGTCGCGTGGGGACTCGGGGCGATGCTGGGCGCGGCGACGTACTTCGTCATCTCGGCCGACGAGGACAACGGGCTGCCCGGCATCAGCCTGGCCGCCGGCGGCCTCGTCGTGGGCGGCACGGTGCTCGGCGTGGCCGGACTGCTGGGGGTGCTGCCGATGCGGGTGAGCGCCGCGCGCGTGTCCTACCAGGGCGTCGAGGTGGCCTGGTGGGTCCCGGTCCTGGCCCTCGGCCTGGTCGCCGCCGCCGTCGCCTACGTCACCGGGATCGCGGCCGGACGCCGCCTCGGGTCCCGGCTGGCGTCGTTCGTGGCCCTCACCGAGGTGCTGATGGCGCTGGTGTTCGCCTGGCTGCTCCTCGGCGAGCTGCCCCGACCGGTCCAGCTGGCCGGCGGCCTGCTGGTCCTGGCCGGGGTCGTCGTCGTCAAGCTGGGGGAGGGGGCACCCTCGCCCGTCGTCGAGCCGCTACCGGAGGAGGTCAGCGCGCGTCCTGCCGCTTGAGGAACACCTCGCGGTGCAGCAGGAGCAGCGCCGCCGCGACGGGCACCGCCAGCAGCGCGCCGATGATCCCCATCAGGCTGCCGCCCAGCAGGGCCGCGATGACCGTGACCGACCCGGGGATGTCCACCGAGCGCTTCATGATCCTGGGGTAGATCACGTAGGACTCGAACTGCTGGTAGGCGACGTAGTAGATCGCCGTCACGAGTGCCGTGGTCGGGGAGACCGTCAGGGCCAGGGCCGTGATGATGACCCCGGACACGATGGCGCCGATCACCGGCACCAGCGACAGCAGTCCCACGATGAACGCGAGCGCGAACGAGTAGTCGCCCAGTCCCACGATGGCCGTGAAGATCAGGGTGCTGATGCCCGCGCACACGGACACCAGGATCGCGCCCGCGACGTAGGCACCCGTGGAGCGGATGATCCGGTCGCCGAGCTCGCTGACCCTGGCCCGCTTGGAGGCGGGGGCGACGCTGTACGCCGCCAGCTTGATGCTCGGCAGGGAGGCGAGGAAGTAGACCATCAGCACGATGACGATCAGGGCGTTGGCGAGGGCGGACAGCACGGCGAGGCCGACGCCGAGCGCCCCGCCGAAGACCCGCTGACCGAAGTCGCCCTGCGTGACGTAGTCCTGCACCTTGTGGATCACGTCGAAGCGGTCGTCGAGCTCCTGGACCTGACGGTTGCGCTGGAGGTCGTCCAGCCAGCCGGGCGCCTTCTCGGTGATCAACGCGATCTGGTCGCTGGTCACCGGCGCCACGGCCACGACGAAGAGCACGAGGACCGTGATCACGACGAACAGCACGAGCAGGACCGACAGTCCACGGCGCATGCCGCGCCTCATGAACCACTCGACGGTGGGGTTGAGGCCGATGGCCAGGAACATGGCCAGCACGAGCAGGGTCAGGACCGAGGAGATGCTGAGCAGCTGCTGGCTGAGGAACACCGCGACCAGCGCGCCGAGCGCGCCGAAGAAGCCGATGTTGAAGGGGGAGTGCCGCAGCACCGAGTGCTGGACGGTGTCGCGGCGCGACGGCGGCGCGACGTACGGCGTCGTGTCGATGACCAGGTCGGTGGCGTCGTTGATCTGCTCGGCCACGGCGACCGACGAGGCCGCCGCCTGCTGGGCGTCGTCGGCCGCCTCGTCCGCACGCTCGGCGGCTTCCTCGGCGCGCTGGGCCTGCTGCCCGGCCTGGTCGACGGCCCGGTCGACGACCTTCTCGAGGTGCTCCCCGGCGTCCGCGTGGGTCGCGTCGGGCGCACCGACGAGCACCCGGGCCCCGGAGGGCGGGGACTCGGCGGCGCTGGACTGCTGGAGTCGACCGCGCAGGCGGTCGATCCAGCTCAGGACTCGTCCTCGGAGAAGCCGGCGACGACGTCGCGCAGGGCGCCGAGCTGGGCGGCGACCGCGTCGCGGCGCTTGGTCATCCGGTCGACCTCGGCCTGCACGGCGGCGAGCTCGCGCTCGGCGTCCGCGGCACCGCTGGCGGCGACCGAGTCGGCCTGGGTGGTGGCCGAGGCGACGATCTGCTCGGCCTCACGACGGGCCCGGCTGAGCAGGCCCTCGGCCTCGCTCTGTGCCTGCTGGCGGTGGGCGTTGGCCTGGGCGGTCGCCTCGCGAGCGCGCTGCTCGGCCGCGGCGGCCCGGTCCTCGGCCTCCTGGACGAGGCGCTGCGTCTCGGCGGTGGCGCTGGAGTGGTGCTCGGAGGCCTCGCGGGCCAGCCGCTCCTTCTCCACGGCGAGCGTGCGCCGGGCCTCCTGGACCTCGCGGTCCGCGGCGGCGCGGGCCTGCTCGGCCTCCCGGCGGGCGGTGGTGCGCAGCTCGTTGGTCTCCTGCTGGGCGGCGAGACGGACCTGGTCGGCCTCGCGGCGGGCCGCGGCGAGGATGTCCTCCGCCTCGGCGCGCGCCAGGGTGCGCTCCTGCTCGGCGTCGGTGGTGAGCCGGCTGCGCATCTCGTCGAGCTCCTTGAGCTGCACCATGCGCATGTCGTCGGCCTCGCGGGACGCGTCGGCGCGGATCGCCTTGGCGTCGCGGTTGGCCTGCTCGCGGATCTCGGCGGCGTCGCGGGTGGCGGCCTGCCGCACGTCCGCCGCCTCCTCCTCGGCCAGCTTGAGCATCGAGGTGGCGCGTCCGCCGAGGCCGGCGTACGTGGGGTTCTTGTTCTCCTCGAGCTCCGCGCGCATCCGCTGCGCCTCGGCCTCGAGCTCGATGACCCGCTGCTCGGAGGAGGTGAGGCTGGCGCTGAGGCCGGACTTCTCGGTGGTGAGCTGGTTGATCCGCTGGTCGACCGCGGCCTTGTCGTAGCCGCCGCGGCGGACCAGCGGGAGGGCGGGGGCGGTTGCGCCGGCGGGGGTGCCCGGGGTGGCCGGGGTGCTCGGACGCGCGGGCGACGAGGCGGCCGCCGCGGGGGTGGCCTGCGGCGCGGCCGGGGACGCCGGGGTCGCCGGGGTCGGTCGCGGGGAGGCGGGCGCGGCAGGAGCCGGGGCAGCGGCCCCGGTGCGGGTGGTCGGGGTCTCGTCGGCCGGGGGCACGGCGGGCATGACCTGCGTCGACTCTCCCGCTGACGCGTCGGCGGCACCCTTGGCCGAGCTGCCGGTGGGGTCGCTCACGGCCTCGCCGGTCGTCTCCCCGGTGAGGTCGGCGTCGTTCTCCGGCTCCTCGTCGAAGATGGACAGTCCCTGGTCGCGGCTCATGGTGGAGCACCCACTCTCTACGTCGATCTGGCGGTGAAGTCTGCGGTCGGCCCAGTCTGTCCGATGCCCGGGGACAAACACACCCCGGCTCGCGGAAACGATCCGCGAACCGGGGTGTGACGAGAAAAGGCGCTCAGACGCCGCGGAACCGGTTGATGGCGTCCTCGTGCTGGGCGCGCATCTCGGGGTCGCGGACGCCCTGTCCCTCCTCGGGGGCCAGGCACAGGACGCCGACCTTGCCCTGGTGGGCGTTCTTGTGGACGTCGAGGGCCGCCTGGCCGACGTCCTCGAGGCTGTAGGTCTTCGACAGGGTGGGGTGGATCATCCCCTTGGCGATGAGGCGGTTGGCCTCCCAGGACTCGCGGTAGTTGGCGAAGTGGGAGGAGATGATGCGCTTGAGGTTCATCCACAGGTAGCGGTTGTCGTACTCGTGCATGTAGCCGCTGGTGGAGGCGCAGGTGGTGATGGTGCCGCCCTTGCGGGTGACGTAGACCGAGGCACCGAAGGTCTCGCGGCCGGGGTGCTCGAAGACGATGTCGATGTCCTCACCGCCCGTGAGCTCGCGGATCTTCGCGCCGAACCGCTTCCACTCCTTCGGGTCCTGCTGGGTGCCCTCGTCGTTCCAGAACCGGTAGCCCTCCTCGGAGCGGTTGATGATGAGCTCGGCGCCCATGGAGCGGGCGATGGCGGCCTTCTCCTCGTTGGAGACCACGCAGACCGGCACCGCACCGCCGTTGAGGGCGTACTGGGTGGCGAAGCCGCCGAGGCCGCCCGAGGCGCCCCAGATCAGGACGTTGTCGCCCTGCTTCATGTCGCCGCCGTTCTTGGACACGAGCTGGCGGTAGGCGGTGGAGTTGACCAGGCCGGGGGAGGCGGCCTCCTCCCAGGTGAGGTGGGCCGGCTTGGGCATGAGCTGGTTGGACTTGACCAGCGCGATGTCGGCGAGGCCGCCGAAGTTGGTCTCGAAGCCCCAGATGCGCTGCTCGGGGTCGAGCATCGTGTCGTTGTGGCCGTCGGGGCCCTCGAGCTCGACGGAGAGGCAGTGCGCGACGACCTCGTCGCCGGGCTTCCAGGCGTTGACGCCGACGCCGGTCTTGAGCACGACGCCCGCCAGGTCGGAGCCGACCACGTGGTAGGGCAGGTCGTGGCGCTTGGTGAGGGGGGAGAGGCGGCCGTAGCGCTCGAGGAAGCCGAAGGTGGAGACGGGCTCGAAGATCGAGGTCCACACGGTGTTGTAGTTGATCGCGGAGGCCATCACGGCGACCAGGGCCTCGCCGGGGCCGAGCTCGGGCAGCGCGACCTCGTCGACGTGCAGTGACTTGCGGGGGTCCTTGTCGCGAGCCGACAGGCCCTCGAACATGTCGACCTCGTCCTTCTTGACGAAGGCCGCGCGGTAGGACTCGGGGAGCTTGAGGCTCGCGAAGTCCTCCGCGGTCGCGTTGCCGGACTGGATGGCTTCGAGGATGTTCTGCACGGGTGTCTCCTGGTGAGGCATCGGTGGCACGAAAATGTGGCTGCAAGATACCGGTCGGTAACCTGCAGTGGTCAGCGGTGTGACGTAGTTAGCACGACGAGGTGGGCCCGCCGCGCCGTCGCAGCCGGCGCTGGGTGCGACGACCGAGGCGTACGCCGAGGGCGAGGCCGTGCTGCCCCAGTCGCGGGAAGGCGTCCACGACGCGTGCCTCGACGCCCCGCCACCGCGGAACGGCCGTGACCGGGCGCGGCCGGTCCAGGACGTCGGCGACGGCCTCGGCCACCCGGTCGGGGCTCAGCAGGGTGCCGGAGAACGACAGGGCGGCCCCCGGGTCGTCGAGCTTGTCGTGCAGCATCGGCGTCCAGATGCCGTCGGGGCACACGCAGCTGATCTCGATGCCGCCACGGCCGCCCAGACCCGCCAGGCGCAGGTCGGCGGCCGTGCTGAGGCTGAAGCCGAGCACGGCGTGCTTGGAGCCCGCGTAGACCCCCTCGCCCGGGACGGCCACCAGGCCGGCCAGCGAGGCCACGTTGACGACGTGGCCCCGGCCCTGCGCGCGCATCGCGCCGATGGCGCTCACGGTGCCGTTGACGACCCCGAGGGTGTTGACCTCGACCATGAGGCGGCGCTGCTCGGGGGTCTGCTCCCACGCCGGTCCGGTGATGAGCACCCCGGCGTTGTTGACCCAGACGTCCAGCGACCCGGTGCGCTCCACGGTCTCCGCGGCGGCGGCGTCGCACGCCTCGGCGTCGCGGACGTCGAGCGCCGACGCGAACGCGCCGCCGCCGATCCGCTCCGCGACCGCGGCGGCCGCCTCCGGGTCCACGTCGGTGACGTGCACGACGTGGCCCCGCTCGGCCAGCAGGGCGGCGATCCGGGCCCCGAGGCCACGGCCGGCGCCGGTGACGAGGGCGCCCACGGGATCAGTGGTCCCCGGAGGCGGCCGGCTCGACGAGCTCGACGAGGACGCCGCCCGCGTCCTTGGGGTGGATGAAGTTGATCCGGCTGTCGGACGTGCCGCGCCGTGGGGCGTCGTACAGCAGGCGCACGCCGCGCTCGCGCAGCACGGCCGAGACCGCCTCGACGTCGGTGACGCGGTAGGCCAGCTGCTGCATCCCCGGGCCGGAGCGGTCGAGGAACTTCGCGATCGTGGACTCCTGCGAGAGCGGGGCGAGGAGCTGGATGTGCGAGCCGGAGTCGCCGACGGCGACCATCGCCTCGCGCACCCCCTGCTCCTCGTTGGTCTCCTCGTGGGCCACGTGCATGCCGAACGTGTCGCGGTAGTAGGCGATCGCCACGTCCAGGTCCGGGACGGCGATGCCCACGTGGTCGATCGCGGTGAACAGGTGCTCGGGCAGGTCGAGAGGTGCGGTCATGGCCGCCATGGTGGCAGGTGTCGCGGGCGGTGGGTTGTGATCCCCGCCACCCCCGACCCCGCCCGCGGACGGCGGCGGTATCGTCACGAACAGACCACGTCAACCGATACCGCCCACGTCGCCCGGAGGCCGCCCGCATGTCCACGTCCGTCATCGTTGCCGGAGCCCGTACCCCCATCGGCCGCCTCCTCGGGGGCCTCAAGGACCAGTCCGCCGCCGACCTCGGCGGGGTCGCCATCAAGGGCGCCCTGGACCGGGCCGGCGTGTCCGGCGACCAGGTCGAGTACGTGATCATGGGCCAGGTCATCCAGGCCGGCACCGGGCAGATCACCGCCCGTCAGGCCGCGGTGAAGGGTGGCATCCCGATGGACGTCCCGGCGATCACGATCAACAAGGTCTGCCTCTCGGGCATCAACGCCATCGCGCTGGCCGACCAGCTGATCCGCGCCGGCGAGCACGAGATCGTCGTGGCCGGCGGCATGGAGTCGATGACCCGCGCCCCGCACCTGCTGCCCGGCTCGCGCTCCGGCTTCAAGTACGGCGACACGGCCCTCGTGGACTCGATGGCCTACGACGCCCTCCACGACCAGTTCACCGACCAGGCCATGATCAACCTGACCGAGAGCTGCAACTCGGCCGGCACCAACCTCAGCCGCGAGGAGCAGGACGCCTTCTCGGCGCGGTCGCACCAGCGTGCCGCGGAGGCCTGGAAGAACGGCGTCTTCGACGACGAGGTCGTCCCGGTGACCATCGCGTCCCGCAAGGGCGACATCACGGTCGGCCAGGACGAGGGCATCCGCGGCGACACCACCGTCGAGTCGCTGTCCGGCCTGCGTCCGGTCTCCAAGGACGGCACCATCACCGCCGGGTCCGCCTCCCAGATCTCCGACGGTGCGTGCGCCGTGGTGGTCATGAGCAAGGCGAAGGCGGAGGAGCTCGGTCTCACCTGGCTCGCCGAGATCGGTGCCTCCGGCCAGGTCGCCGGCCCGGACTCGACCCTGCAGCTGCAGCCGGCCCGCGCGGTCGAGAAGGCGGCGGCCAAGGAGGGCATCTCGGTGGCCGACATCGACCTCTTCGAGCTCAACGAGGCCTTCGCCGCGGTCGGCATCGAGTCCGCGCGCCAGCTCGGCATCAGCGAGGACAAGGTCAACGTCAACGGCGGCGCCATCGCGCTGGGCCACCCGGTCGGCATGTCCGGTGCGCGCATCGTGCTGCACCTCGCCCTCGAGCTCCAGCGCCGCGGCGGCGGCACGGGTGCCGCGGCCCTGTGCGGTGGCGGCGGTCAGGGTGACGCGCTGATCATCCGGGTCCCGCAGGCGTGACCTCGGGCTCAGCCGGGCCGGGATCCCTCGCGCCCGCGGGCCCCGGCCGGGGACGGCGTCGTACGACGGCGTCGGTCCCCGACCTCGTCGCGCGGGCCCGGGAGGGCGACGCCCGCGCGGTGGCCCGCCTGATCTCGCTCGTCGAGGACGAGTCGCCCCTGCTCCGCGAGGTGATGGCCGGACTGGCGCCCCACGCCGGGCACGCCCAGGTCGTGGGCATCACCGGGTCGCCGGGGGTCGGCAAGTCGACCTCGACCAACGCGCTGGTCGGCGAGCTGCGCCGTGCCGGCAAGCGGGTCGGCGTGCTCGCCGTGGACCCGTCCTCACCGTTCTCCGGGGGCGCCCTGCTCGGCGACCGCGTCCGGATGCAGGACCACGCCACCGACCGCGACGTCTACATCAGGTCGATGGCCTCCCGCGGACACCTCGGGGGCCTCGCTTGGACGACCCCCCAGGCGCTGCGCGTGCTCGACGCCGCCGGCTGCGACGTGATCCTCGTGGAGACCGTCGGCGTGGGGCAGAGCGAGGTGGAGATCGCCGGGCTGGCGGACACCACCCTGGTGCTCCTCGCGCCCGGCATGGGCGACGGCATCCAGGCCGCCAAGGCCGGGATCCTGGAGATCGGCGACCTCTACGTCGTCAACAAGGCCGACCGCGACGGCGCCGACCAGGTCAAGCGCGACCTCCGCTCGATGCTGGCCCTCGCGACCCGGGCCGAGGGGGCGTGGAAGCCGCCGATCGTCAGCACCGTGGCCGCCAAGGGCGAGGGCCTCGACGGCGTGGTCGCGGAGATCGAGCGACACCACGCCTGGCTCGCGTCCAGCGGCGAGCTGGAGCGGCGTCGTACCCGCCGCGCCCGTGACGAGATCGAGGCGATCGCGGTCACCGCGCTGCGTGAGCGGTGGGGCGACGTGCACGGCCGCTCGGAACTCGACGAGCTCGCCGCCGCGGTCGTGGCGGGGGAGTCGGACCCCTACGCGGCAGCCGACGTGCTGCTCGCGAGCATCCAGACCTCCTGACGGGTTTGGCCGTTCCGGTCACGCGAGGACCCGTCCGCTCCTATCTTCGCGGACATGAGGCACTTCCGCACCGCGCTCGCCCCGGCCCTCGTCGGCCTGGGCCTGACCCTGGCCCTGACGTCGGCCCTGGCGTCGGCACCCGCCCTGGCGACCCCGGACGAGGCACCCTCGGTCGCCGGTCACGCCGACAGCCGGCTCGGCGCGCGCGGCGGTTCGCTCTCCTTCTCCCCGGCGGCCTACGTCGGCGGTCAGGCACTGACCTTCAGCGGCAGCCTCGGCGTGCGCGGCGCGCGGAGGATCACGCTCCAGCAGCACATGAACCGCCCGGGCGACCAGTGGTTCGCGGTCCGCGGCTTCTCCGGCTCCACCGCTGCCGACGGCAGCTTCAGCTTCTCCTTCCCGGCCCCGGCCATGCTCGGCATCCGCTACCGCGTGGTCGCCAAGGGCGGCGCCGCGACCCCGCCGGTGAGCTTCCGGGCCAAGGGCCAGGACCTCACCATGTGGGTCGCCGGGCCGGACCCCACCAACGCGCGCGTCCCTGGGCAGCCGGTCGCCGGCGTGCCGTTCACGCTGTCGGTGGACACCACGCCCAGCCTCGTACGCCGCCCGGAGACCATCGGGCTGCCGGTCTTCGCCGGGCGCACCCTCACCCTCCAGCGGCGCGTGGACGGCGACACCTGGGAGACGCTGGGCACCTCGCTGGTGCTGGCGGACGGGATGGGCTACTTCCCGGGCGTGACGTCCGCGGCCGGCACCGTGGTCTACCGGGTGCGCCAGGAGGACGTCGTCTCCGACGGCCACCGGATCGGCTGGATGCAGACCTTCCCGGCGTACGTCACCGTGCTCGACGCCGGTGAGGTGCTGCCCGCGGCCACGGCCGGGCGTCCCGTCGTCCCGCCCGTCGCCCGGACCGTGGCCCCCACGGGCACGCAGCGCCGCGGCGCCGGTGCGGCCAGCGCCACCGCGAGCAGCCGCTACGGGTGGTACCCGACGTTGTGGGACTACACCTGGGAGGCCGGCCAGTCGTTGACGAGCCCGCCCGACGTGGGCTCGGTGCGCACCGGGTGGTGGCAGGACTACGCCGACGGCGCCGGCCGGGTCAGCCGCCAGAACGGCGGCCTCTACCTCGACAGCCAGCGCAGCAACGCGGGCGGCCCCGGTGACTTCGGCACGACCCGTGCGACGCTGGTGGGCGCAGCCCAGGCCTACGGGCGGTGGGAGGCGCGGCTGCGGCTGAAGACCGCGGAGGCGACGGCCCGGGACTTCGCGGTGCTGGTCGAGCTGGTGCCCGAGCGGGCCGAGGACTACGCCTGCGGGCGGCGCAACATCACGCTGGCGCAGGTCGCCGCCCACAGCTCGGCGATGAGCTTCGGGGTGAAGGCCGACACCCGCCAGTGGACGAGGACGCGCACGGTCCCGAGCCTGGTCCACACGTCGCCGGCCGTGGCCGTCGAGGTGGCCCCGGACCACATCACCTGGTTCTGGGACGGCAAGCCGATCGGCACCGTCAAGGACCGGGCGGCCGTGTCCGGCGTACCGATGACCCTGCGCTTCAGCATGGTCGGCGACCAGACGAGCGAGCACAACCAGACCGGCGTCGTGTCGGACTGGCAGCGCGGCTTCGCCCTCGGCCGTGGTCGCCAGGTGAGGTCGGGGCCGGCACTGCAGGCGGGCACGCTGACGACCTGCGAGTCCTGACGCCTGCGCGCCTCCGTCGCGACGGCCGCGGGGACTGGTAGGAAAGTCCGGTCCCCTGCCCGTCCGCACGAGGAGTTCCCCGATGAGCGCCAAGAAGGCGATCCTCGCCCTGGTGGTCGTGTTTCTCGGCTTCTGGATGTTCACCGACCCCAACGGCCTCGCCGACGCCGCGACCGCCGGCGTGGGCAAGACGGCGGAGCTGGCCCAGCAGCTCTTCACGGCCGTCATCGACTTCGTGGGCGCCCTGACGTGACGCCCCACCCGGCACGGGGCTGACGGCGGTGCGCGGGCTCTTCGACCCCCGCATCCGCCGGCACCTGCTGCGCGAGGAGGGGGAGGTCATCGTCGACGAGGTGCGCCACCACTGGGTCGTCTTCGTCCTCCCCGCCCTGGAGGCGCTCCTCGGCCTGGGCCTGCTCGTCGCGGTGCCCTTCATCGACATGGACCTCGCGTGGTTCCCCTTCGCGCTGGCCTTCGGGCTCTGGGGCCACGCCGCCTGGAAGGCGCTGGGCGAGCACATGGACCGGTTCGTGATCACCAACATGCGCGTCTTCCGCGTGCACGGCGTGCTCTCGCAGCAGCTGGCCACCATGCCGCTGTCCCGGATCCTCGACATCACGGTCAAGAAGCCGCTGCACGGCCGCCTCCTGGGCTTCGGCCACTTCGTCTTCGAGTCCGCCGCCCAGGAGCAGGGCCTGCGCGACATCCGGTACGTCGGACGACCCGACGACCGCGACCTGTCCATCCAGCGGGTGGTCCAGCGCTCCGGCCTGCGCGGTCCGCGCGTGGCCAACTGACGCGACCCGACCGATGGACGAGCGCCTCGACGAGCTGGTGCTGCGGGCCGTGGAGCTGGTCCCGCGGGGCAGGGTGGTCTCCTACGGCGACCTCGGCCGGGTGGTCGGTATCGGGCCCCGCCGGGTCGGCTCGGTGCTGAGCCGCCACGGCGGCGGTGTGACGTGGTGGCGGGTCACCAACGCGGCGGGGGAGTTCCCGTCCGACCTGCTCCACGAGGCCGTGCCGCACTGGCACGAGGAGGGCATCGCCCTCAAGCACTCGGGCCGAGGCTGCCGGATCGACGTGCACCGGGCCGACCTCGCGGAGCTCGAGCTGCGCTGGCGGGAGGCCGCGGCCGACCTGCTGGGGGACGCGGAGGAGGACGACGGCCCGGGGTGAGCAGCCTCACCCGGACTGAATGTGCACCGTAGTGCAAGTTTGCCCTACAGTGCAGGTATGAGCCTCGACCTGACCACCTGCGGGCTGCGCGCGGCGAAGAAGCAGCGCACCCGCGACGCGCTCAGTGCTGCCGCCATCGCGATCGTGACCGCGGAGGGCATCGACGCCCTCACCGCGGACCGGATCGCCGCGGAGGCCGGGGTGTCGCGCCGGACGCTGTTCAACTACTTCCCCCGCGTGGAGGATGTGCTGACCGCCTCCATCGAGGAGGTCACGCGCGACACCGTGGCGGCCTTCGTGGCCCGCCCCGCCGACGAGCCGCTCCGGCAGTCGATCACCGTCGTGCTCGACGGCCTGCTCGACGACCCCGTCTTCGCCCAGGCCTTCGCGCTCGAGCGGGCGGCCGAGGCCTCGCCGGCCACGCGGCGCTTCCTGCGCGAGTTCAGCGACTCCCAGACCGACGCGCTCGAGACGGGCCTGCGCGACCGGATCGGGCCCGACGCCGATCCGGTGTACGTCGCCGCGCTGGCCGCCGCGACCGGTGCGATCCTCGACCGGCTGACCCGGCTGGTGGTCGCCGAGTCGCCCGACGCCCCGACCGACGACCCCGCCGTCACGCGTCGCTACCACGACGCCCTCAGGCAGGCGTTCGACCTGCTCTTCACGGGCTTCGACGAGTCCGGTGCCTCGACCTCGACCTCCCCGCTGGAGAACTGACATGGCCTCCCTCCTCTACCGCCTCGGCAGCGCCGCGGCCCGCAAGCCCCTCGCCTTCGTCCTCGCCTGGGTCCTCGTGCTCGGCGCCGGGGTGGGCGCGATGCTGTCGCTGCAGCGGCCCCTCACCAACGAGTTCGAGCTCCCCGACAGCGAGTTCGCGCAGGTGCTCGACGACCTGGGCGAGCAGATCCCCGAGGTCGCCGGGGGCTCAGGCACCGTCGTCCTGCACTCGGAGGACGGCTTCACCGCCGCCCAGCGCGACGCGATCGACGCGACGATGGCCGACTGGGAGAAGCTCCCGCACGTCACCGGGACGGTGGACCCCTTCGCCACCCAGGCCGAGCTCGACAAGAGCGGTGCCGACCTGCGCGAGGGCCGCCAGCAGCTCCTCGACGGACGCCGTGAGTACGACAAGGGCGCGCGCCAGCTCCAGCAGCTGCGCTGGCTCATCGGCGAGGGGGAGCGCGACATCGCCCGCCTCCAGCGCACCGACCCCGACGACCCGACCCTGCCCGCACGCATCGACGGCCAGGCCGAGCTGGAGTCCACGCTGGCCGACGGCGAGGAGCGCCTGGCCGACGCCCGCGAGCGGCTCGAGGACGGCGAGCAGCAGTACACCCACGGGGCCACCCTGCGCGGTCTCGGCGACGGCGTACGCCTCGTGAGCGAGGACGGCACCACCGCGCTGGTCCAGATCCGCTTCGACGCCAGCATGCAGGAGATCTCGCCCGACGACCTCGCCCTCGTGCCGGAGGCCGGCGAGCAGCTGGCGGACGCGGGCGTCGAGGTCGACTACGGCCAGGAGCTGGTGTTCTCCACCGAGGTCGGGGGCATCGGCGAGGCCATCGGCATCGGCGTCGCCACCGTCGTCCTGCTGGTGATGCTCGGCTCGCTGGTGATGGCCGGGATGCCGCTCGCCGTTGCGTTCACCGGCGTCGGCGTCAGCCTCCTCGGTGCCCTCGCGCTCACCCACTGGCTGGACCTCCAGCAGATGGCGCCCGTGCTCGGGGCGATGCTCGGGCTCGCGGTCGGCATCGACTACGCGCTGTTCATCGTCAACCGACACCGCCGCCAGCTCGCCGACCTCGCCCACGCGGGTCACGAGGTCGACCGCGAGGACGTCCGCCACAGCATCGGCCTGGCGACCGGCACCGCCGGCACCGCGGTCGTGGTCGCCGGCGCCACAGTGGTCATCGCGCTCGCGGCCCTGCTCGTCTCGGGCATCCCGGTGCTGGTGCAGATGGGCGTGCTCGCCGCGGCCACCGTGCTGGTCACCGTGCTCGTCGCGATGACCCTGACCCCGGCGCTGCTCTCGCTCGCCGGCCGGCGCGCGATCCCGCGTCGTACGACGCAGGACAAGCCACGCAAGGACGGCTGGCCCGAGACGTGGGTCGGCGTCGTGACGCGACGCGCCCCCGCAGCCGTGGTCGCGGTGGTCCTGCTGATGGGCGTCCTGGCGATCCCGGCGCTCTCGCTGCGGCTCGGCCTGCCCGACGGCGGCTCGGAGCCGGTGGACTCCACGGCCTACCAGGCCTACGACCGGGTCGCCGATGCCTTCGGCCCCGGGGCGAACGGGCCCGTGATCGTGTCCGCCGACGTCGAGCAGCCGGTCGCAGACGGCGACGTCGTGGCCACCCAGGCGCGGATCGGCTCCGCGCTCGCCGACGTGGAGGGCGTCAGCGACGTGCTCCCGATCGGGGTCAGCGAGGACCGTCGTACCCTCGCGTTCCAGGTCGTCCCCACCGAGGGGCCGTCCGCCGCCAGCACCGTCGCTCTCGTCGACGAGCTGCGCGGACCGGTGACCGACGAGCTGGCCGCCGACGGCGTCGACGTCGGGGTCACCGGGGCCACGGTCGCCAACATCGAGGTCTCCCAGAAGCTCGCCGACGCGCTGCCGCTCTACCTCGTGCTGGTGATCGGCCTGTCCCTGCTGCTGCTCACCATCGTGTTCCGCTCGGTGCTCGTGCCGATCATCGCGACCGCGGGCTTCCTGCTCTCGGTGGTGGCGAGCTTCGGCGTGATCGTGGCGGTCTACCAGTGGGGCTGGCTCGGCGGCGTCTTCGACGTGCACAACCCGGGCGCGGTGCTGAGCTTCATGCCGACGCTGCTCATCGGCATCCTGTTCGGCCTGGCCATGGACTACCAGATGTTCCTGGTGTCGGGGATGCGCGAGTCCTACGTGCACGGGCAGGACGCCCGCCGCGCGGTCCACACCGGCTTCGCCTCCGGTGCCCGGGTGGTCGCGGCCGCGGCCCTGATCATGGTGTCGGTCTTCGCCGGCTTCGTGTGGTCGCACATGACGATGGCCCGCCCGATCGGCCTCGGCCTCGCGGTCGGCGTCCTGCTCGACGCCTTCCTCATCCGGATGACGCTCACCCCGGCCGTGATGTCGATGCTGGGGGACAAGGTCTGGTGGATGCCGGTCTGGCTGGACCGGATCCTCCCGCACCTCGACGTGGAGGGGTCGGCGCTGGTCGACAAGCAGCGGGCGCCGCGCCGTGTCCAGGACGACGAGCGCCATGACGTCGAGCAGGACGCCCTCGTCTAGCCTGCTCACCATGTCCGGCCGGCCCCTCGACTTCATCGACGAGGCGGCGCGCCAGTGGGGCAAGCGATGGGACGGCGTGCCGGCGATGCACGCCGTCACCTCGCTGATGCGGGTGCAGCAGCTGGTGATCGGCCGGCTGGACGCCCTGCTCAAGCCGCACGGGCTCACCTTCGCCCGCTACGAGGCGCTGGTGCTGCTGACCTTCTCGTCCCGCGGCTCGCTGCCGCTGGGCAAGATCGGGGAGCGGCTCCAGGTGCACCCGACCTCGGTGACCTCGATCGTGCGACGCCTGGAGGCGTCCGGGTTCGTCGTACGCCGTGCCTCGCCGTCCGACGGGCGCGCCGTGCTGGCGGAGATCACCGACGAGGGTCGCGCCGTCGTGGAGCGGGCCACCGCCGACCTGACGTCGGCGGACTTCGGGCTCGGGGCGCTCGACGACGACGCGCTCTCGCAGCTGTCCGAGCTGCTGCGCCCGGTGCGCCGCGAGGCGGGGGACTTCTAGGCCCTCACTCGGGGATCGGCGGGCCGAGCACCTCGAGGCCGTAGCGCGGGCCGACCGCGGCCCAGCGCGGGATCTCGACCTCGGGCGGCTGTCCGTCGTCGCCGGGGAGCCGGTGCGCGGTGGCCGGGATGCCGACCTCGTCGTAGAGCCCCATCAGGCCGCCGGGTGCGGTGAGGGCGAGCAGGCGGGCCGGCCGGTCACCACGGATGCGGAAGGCGTGCGGGACGCCGCGGGGCAGCCACACGAAGCACCCGTCGTACAGCTCCCAGGTCTGGTCGCCGCCGCGGTAGCTCACCCGGCCGGAGAGCACGAAGAACGCCTCGGCCTCGTGGGTGTGCTGGTGCAGGGGCGTGGCGATCCCCGGCGGCTGGGTGACGAGCGAGACGCCCAGCAGGCCCTCGGTGTGCTCGGGGCCGACGAGGTGCTCGAACAGCGACCCCACGGCCCAGGTGGCCGGGCCCTCGCCCGGCTCGCGGACGACCACTCCGGTCGCGGTGACGGACTCGCTCATGGCTGCTCCTCGGGCCGCACATATTGGTCGGAATCGGGTTCGGACCAATATTGGTACGGTAGGCCGCGTGGTGGACCCGGTCAAGAGGCGTTACCGCTCGGACGTGCGTGCCGAGCGGGCCGCCGCGACCCGGCGGGCAGTGCTGGCCGCCGCCCGGGACCTGTTCGCGGACGGCGGCTACGAGCGCACGTCGGTCGCCGACGTCGCGGCCCGTGCCGGGGTCAGCGTCGACACCGTCTACACGGCGGTGGGGCGCAAGCCCGAGCTGCTCCTCGCGGTCGTCGACATGGCCCTGGGCTCGAGCGACGAACCGGTGCGGGCAGAGCAGCGCGACTACGTCGTCGCGATCCGCGCGGCCGAGACCGCCCGCGACAAGATCGAGGTGTACGCCGCCGCGCTCGGGCGGCTGATGCCCACCGTCGTGCCGCTCCTCGAGGCGCTGGCCCAGGCCGCGGTCACCGACCCGGGGTGTGCACGGGTGCGCGACGCGATCGCCCAGCGCCGGGCCGCCAACATGCGCCTCTTCGCCGCCGACCTCCGCGGCACCGGGGAGCTGCGACCCGACCTGGACGACGACGCCGTGGCGGACGTCGTCTGGGCCACGAACTCGCCGCAGTACTTCGTGCTGCTGGGCTCCCGCGGCTGGACGGCGACGGCGTACGCCGAGCACCTCGCGGACCTGTGGTGCCGCTACCTGCTGGAGCCGGCCGAGGGGGCGGGAGCGAGGTTTCGCGAGGGATAGTAGGACGTCCTACTATTGCCCGTATGACCCAGGACACAGGCAGCCACGACACCGGTTCGGCACGCGAGCGCTGGCAGGCGAGCTACGACGGGTCGCGGACCCGCGACGTCGACTTCACCACGCTCAGCGGCGTCGAGGTCGACCCGGCGTACGGCACCGACGAGGGGGAGTGGCCCGGCCAGTTCCCATACACGCGCGGCCTGTACCCGACCGGCTACCGCGGTCGCACCTGGACGATCCGGCAGTTCGCCGGCTTCGGCAACGCCCAGCAGACCAACGAGCGCTACAAGATGATCCTGGGTCGTGGGGGCGGCGGTCTCAGCGTCGCCTTCGACATGCCGACGCTGATGGGACTCGACTCCGACGACCCGAAGTCGCTCGGCGAGGTCGGCCACTGCGGGGTGGCCATCGACAGCGCCGCCGACATGGAGGTGCTCTTCGACGGCATCGACCTCGGCCAGGTCACCACGTCGATGACCGTCAGCGGCCCGGCGGTCCCGGTGTTCTGCATGATGCTCGTGGCCGCGGAGCGGGCGGGCGTCGACACCGGCGCGCTCAACGGCACCCTGCAGACCGACATCTTCAAGGAGTACATCGCGCAGAAGGAGTGGCTCTTCGGTCCCGAGCCGCACCTGCGGCTCATCGGCGACCTGATGGAGTACTGCGCGGCCGAGATCCCGGCGTACAAGCCGCTCTCGGTCTCCGGGTACCACATCCGCGAGGCCGGCTCGACGGCCGCGCAGGAGCTGGCGTTCACGCTCGCCGACGGCTTCGGGTACGTCGAGCTGGGGCTGTCGCGCGGCATGGACGTCGACGTCTTCGCGCCCGGCCTCTCGTTCTTCTTCGACGCCCACGTGGACTTCTTCGAGGAGATCGCCAAGTTCCGCGCCGCCCGTCGCATCTGGGCGCGCTGGCTGCGTGACGTCTACGGCGCGAAGACCGAGAAGGCGCAGTGGCTGCGCTTCCACACCCAGACGGCCGGGGTCTCGCTGACCGCCCAGCAGCCCTACAACAACGTGGTCCGCACCGGCATCGAGGCGCTGTCGGCGGTCCTGGGCGGCACCAACTCGCTGCACACCAACGCCCTCGACGAGACGCTGGCGCTGCCGAGCGAGCAGGCCGCCGAGATCGCGCTGCGCACCCAGCAGGTGATCATGGAGGAGACCGGCGTCGTCAACGTCGCCGACCCGCTGGGCGGCAGCTGGTACGTCGAGGCGCTCACCGACAAGATCGAGGCCGAGGCCAACGCGATCTTCGACAAGATCCTGGCCATGGGCGGCTCGACGCTGACCCACGACGACGTCGAGGGCCTCGCGGCCGCGGCGCGCACGGGCGACGACCCGATGACCAAGGGCCTGCTCCAGGGCATCGAGAGCGGCTGGTTCATGTCCGAGATCGCCGAGGCGGCCTTCCAGTACCAGGTCGCGCTGGAGAAGAAGGACAAGCGGATCGTCGGCGTCAACTGCCACGAGGAGTCGGTCACCCACGACCTGGAGATCCTGCGCGTCAGCCACGAGGTCGAGGTGGAGCAGGTGCGCCTGCTCGCCGAGCGGCGTGGCCGGCGTGACGATGCCGCGGCGTCCGCCGCCGTGCAGCGGATGGTCGAGGTCGGTCGCACCGACGACAACATGATCCCGGCGATGCTCGACGCCGTGCGTGCCGAGGCGACGCTCGGGGAGATCTGCGACGCGTTGCGCGCGGAGTGGGGGGTCTACCGCGAGCCCGCACGCTTCTAGCGGGCGAGCAGTCCAGCGCCGCGAGCCCGCACGCTTCTAGCGGGCGCGCTCGTCGGGGTCGCCCGTGAGGTCGTGGGTGCGCACGGGGTCGCCGAGCTCGCGGTGGTGGGCGCGGACGGCGCCGAAGGTCCAGAGCTTGTTGAGCACGAAGCCGAGCGGCGTCACGACGGCGATCACGGTCAGCTGCCCCCAGTAGAGGCGGCTGCGCAGGCCGCTGGTGTCGTCGAGCACCGACCGCGGGAGTGCCAGCGGCGAGCCGGGGTGGAGCAGCACGGTGAGCAGCACCAGGCCGAGTGCCTGTCCGGCGAGGCCGACCGTGAGGAAGGGCCAGTACTCGCGCCACCAGCGCGAGTGGTCGACGCTGCGGAAGGTCCAGCTGCGGTTGAGCTGGAAGTTCCACAGGTTGGCGACGAGGAAGGCGATCGTCGAGTACAGGTGGTACCAGCGGACGTTGAACTCGGAGGCCGGGAGGCCGACGACGACGTCCTCGAAGTGCGGTCCGAGGCGGCGCAGCGCCACCAGCACGAGCAGGTTGACGACCACCCCGCTGGCCCCGACGAGGCCGAAGCGGGTGAGCAGCACCAGGTTGTGGGCGTGGCGTCCGAGGATCCTGGCGACGACGCTCACGCGAGGAGGCTAGCGGGGGAAGCGGGAGCCCGTTCGACCGCCTCACGGGTCTGTGGAGAGAATGGGGCCATGACCCAGCAGCCGTTCTCCCGTCCCGGTGCCATCGACCTGTCCGGCCTGAAGCGGCCGGCGTCCGCCCCCGCCTCGGCTCCCACCGGCGGTGCGGCTCCCGGCGCGCCTCGCGCCGGTGCGTCGTCGTACTCGGTGGACGTCACCCAGGACAACTTCCAGCAGATGCTGCAGGAGTCGATGACCGCCCCGGTCGTGCTGGTCTTCCACTCCGCGGCGCAGGCGCCGGGCAGCGAGGCGTACGCCGCCGACGTCGCCGCCGTCGTCGAGGGCCAGGAGGGGCGCCTGCTGGCGGGTCTCGTGGACATCGATGCGGCACCGGAGATCGCCCAGGCGATGCAGATCCCGCAGGTGCCGCTGATGCTCGTCATCCTCGACGGCCGCCCGGTCACGCAGCCGATCCCCGGCGCGCTCTCGCGCGAGGAGCTGGAGACCCTGTTCGGCCAGCTCGGCCAGCAGCTCACCGCCCAGGGCATCTCCGGTCGCCACCAGCCCCGCTCCAGCGCCGCTCCCGCCGGCGAGGACGAGGAGCCGCAGGGCGACCCGCGGTACGCCGCCGCGCAGGACGCGCTCGGCGAGGGCGACATCGAGCGGGCGGTCGCGGAGTACCAGAAGCTGGTCGACGCCAACCCGGCCGACACCGAGGCCGCGGCCGGGCTGGCCATGGCCAAGGTGCTCCAGCGCACCCAGGGCGCCGACCTGCACGCCGCGCGAGCAGCGGCGGCCGACGCCCCCGACGACGTCGACGCGCAGACGCTGGTCGCCGACCTCGACCTCCTCGGCGGCCATGTCGAGGACGCCTTCAACCGGCTCGTCGCGCTCGTCGCCCGGACCTCGGACGCGGAGCGCACCAAGGCCCGCGACCACCTTCTCGGCCTCTTCGCCGCGGTCGGAAACGACGACGAGCGGGTCCTCGCCGGGCGCCGGAACCTGGCCTCGGCGCTCTTCTGAGTCCACCCCGGCGTGTCGGACGTGCAGAAGTCCCGGCGCCGAGGCGGGCCGAGCGGGACTTCCCGCCTCCTGACGACTTCGGCACGTGCGACACGCCGCGGGGCCACACTGTCCGGGTGACGGTGCAGGGAGTGGTGCGCGAGTGGCACGACGACGAGGGCTGGGGAGTGATCGACTCCGAGGCCACCCCCGGCGGCTGCTGGGCGCACTTCTCGTCCGTGCTCGTGGCGGGGCAACTGACCCTGAGGGTGGGGCAGCCGGTGACGTTCACGTTCGAGGTGGTCGACCAGGACGGGTTCTCCCACCGGTCGGTCGAGGTCTGGCCGACCGGGGCGGCGCCGGTCCGCACCGAGCCTTCCGAGTGGGACTCGACGGCCTTTCGCTCGGAGCTGCGTATCACGTTCGACGACGCGTGACACCCGACGACACCGCGTCTCGTCCGTAGTTGTGTGTGGCATCGGTGCCACTTGGTGACACCGAAGCCACACCCAACCTCGGCGTCGGGCGCTCCGGCACGGGCGGCGGGTCAGGACAGCGCGGCGACCACGGCGCGGACGGCGGGGGACTCACCCATCGACGCGCGGTGCAGGACCATCAGCTCGCGGGTCGGGGTCGGCCGGTGTGCGGCGACCGCGACGACGTCGTCGCCGAGGGGAGATCGGCCGAGCCGGGGGACGAGTGCGATCCCCAGCCCCGCGCCGACGAGGGCCAGGTGGCTGTCGAACTCCCGCGCCACGTGGGCGATGCGCGGCAGGCGGCCGGTGCCGTCGTACATGCGTCGGAGCCACTGGCGACAGATCGTCCCCTCCGGGGTGGCGATCCAGGCCTCGTCGATCAGGTCGTGCGGCGAGACGCGCGTCCGGCCGGCGAGCCGGTGGCCGCGGGGCACGACCACGTCCGCGACGTCGCTGCCCACGGACGTGGCCACGACGTGCGCGGGGACGTCCAGCGGCACGTCGCCCCAGCGGTGCACGACGCCGAGGTCGACCTGACCGGTCGCGACCAGGTCGACGGTGTCCCACGGCTCGTGCTCGGCGAGGGTCAGCGTGAGGTCCGGGTGGGTGTCGAGGAGGGCCCGCACAGACGGCGCCACGCGGCCACGCATCGCGGTGGAGAACGCCGCGACGCGCAGGTGGCCGGCCACCCGTCCCGTGTCGCGGAGCAGCGACGACTCGAGCCCCTCGAGGTCGGTCAGCAGCCGGTCGCCCGCGTCGACCAGGTGCCGGCCGGCGCCGGTGAGCATCACCCCGCGACCCACCCGCTCGAGCAGGCTCACCCCGGCCTGGCGCTCGAGCCGCTTGACCTGCTGCGACACGGCGCTCGGCGTGTAGCCCAGCGCGTCGGCCGCGGCGACCACGGAGCCGTGGGTGTCCACCGCACGGAGCGAGGCCAGGGCGGCCAGATCGATCATGCAGCGATGCTACATCGACAGGGGTCCGACGATTTGCTGGTGCTTCATCGTCGGGTGCGGCCAGACTGGGGCGCGTGACCCTGCGTGACTCCCTCCTCGCCGCTCTCGTCGCCACCATCTGGGGCTTCAACTTCGTGGTCATCGACTGGGGGATGGACGGCGTCCCGCCGCTGCTCTTCGCGGCCGTCCGGTTCACCGCCGTGCTGCTGCCGGCGGTCTTCCTCGTCCGCCGACCGGCCGCGTCGTGGCGCGCGATCCTCGGCGTGGGTGCCTTCATGTCCCTGGGGCAGTTCGGGTTCCTGTACGTGTCGATGGCCGCCGGCATGCCTCCGGGTCTCGCCGCCCTCGTGCTGCAGGCCCAGGTGGTCTTCACGATCGCCATCGCGGCGGGTGTGCTCCGTGAGCTGCCCACGACGGCGCAGGTCGTGGGCGTCGCGCTCGGCACGCTCGGCCTCGTCGTGGTCGGCGCCGGACGGGGTGGCGACGTACCGGTCGCGGCGCTCCTGCTCTGCCTCGCGGCCGCGCTGTCGTGGGGTGTCGGCAACGTGGTCGCCCGGGCCGCGGGGGTCGCGGGCGGCCTGTCGCTCACGGTGTGGTCGGCCCTGGTGGTTCCGGTGCCGCTGCTGGGGCTCTCCCTGCTGGTGGACGGGCCCGCCGCGGCGGGCGCAGCCCTCACCGGCTTCACGTGGCAGGCCGCGGTGTCGACGCTCTACACGGCCGGGCTGGCGTCGCTGGTGGGCTACGGCATCTTCACCGGGCTGCTGGCCCGCTGGCCGTCCGGCGCCGTGGTGCCGTGGGTGCTGCTGGCCCCGGTCGTGGCGATGGTGTCGGCGTGGCTGCTGCTCGACGAGGTGCCCAACGCGGCCGAGACGGGCGGCGGGGTGCTGCTGCTCGTCGGCGCCCTGGTGGCGCTGCGACCCCGCGCCGCCGTCACGCGCCGCGACGAGGAGCCCGTCCTCACCGCGGCGCCGTGACGCTCGGCTACGTCCCCCTCGCCGCCAGCGCCGCCCGGCCGGCCTCGAGGCGTGCCACCGGGATGCGGAACGGCGAGCACGAGACGTAGTCCAGGCCCACCTCGTCGAAGAAGTGGATCGAGGCCGGGTCGCCGCCGTGCTCCCCGCAGACGCCGAGGTGCAGGTCGGGGTTGGCCGCCCGCCCGTCGGTGACGGCGCGGCGTACGAGCGCTCCGACGCCCTCCACGTCGAGCGACTCGAACGGGGACACCGGGAACACGCCCTGCTCCAGGTAGTTGCTGAAGAACGACGCCTCGACGTCGTCGCGGGAGAAGCCCCAGGTCATCTGGGTCAGGTCGTTGGTCCCGAAGGAGAAGAAGTCCGCGGACCCCGCGATCGCTCCCGCCGTCATCGCCGCGCGGGGGAGCTCGATCATGGTGCCGATCTTGTGCGGGATCTCGACCCCCAGCTCGGCCTCGACGTCGTGGGCGATCTGGACGATGCGCTTCTTGACCAGGTCGAGCTCGCGCACGCTCGCGACCAGCGGGATCATGATCTCCGGCTCGGCCTGCCCGCCCTCGCGGATGCACCGCGCGGCCGCCTCGAGGATCGCGCGGGCCTGCATGGTGAACAGGCCGGGGATGACGATGCCCAGGCGGACGCCGCGCATGCCGAGCATCGGGTTGGACTCGTGCAGCCGCTGCACGGCGGCGAGCAGCTTGCGCTGTCGCTTCTTGCGGTGGCCGCGGATGTCGGCGACCGCCATCGCGACCGAGAGCTCGGTGAGGTCGGGCAGGAACTCGTGCAGCGGTGGGTCGATGAGCCGGATGGTGACCGGCAGCCCGCCCATCGCCTCGAAGATCGCGAGGAAGTCCTCCCGCTGCAGCGGCAGCAGCTCGCCGAGCGCCGCCTCCTGGCCGGCCTCGTCCTCGGCGACGATGAGGTTCTCCACCAGCTGGCGCCGCTCACCGAGGAACATGTGCTCGGTGCGGCACAGGCCGATGCCCTGGGCGCCGAAGCGACGCGCGCGGGCGGCGTCGCCGGCGGTGTCGGCGTTGGTGCGCACGCGCAGGCGACGCAGCGAGTCCGCGTGCTCCATGAGCCGGGCCACCGCCTCGACGACCGGCTGGTCGGTCTCGTCGCCCTCGAAGTGGCGCACCACGCTCGAGTCGACCACCGGCACCGCCCCGTCGAAGACCTCGCCCGTCGAGCCGTCGATCGAGATGACGTCGCCCTCCCGGATGGTGGGGCCGCCACGGACGGTGAACTCGCCCTCGCGGGTGTCTACGTCGAGCGCCTCCGCCCCGCAGACGCAGGTGCGCCCCATGCCGCGTGCGACCACCGCCGCGTGCGACGTCTTGCCGCCTCGGCTGGTGAGCACGCCGCGGGCCACCATCATCCCGTGCAGGTCCTCCGGCGTCGTCTCCTTGCGGACCAGGATGACGTCCTCGCCCTGCTCGGCCCACTCCACCGCGGTCGCCCAGTCGAAGACGGCCCTGCCCACGGCGGCGCCGGGGGAGGCGTTCATGCCGACGGCCAGCAGCGTCTTGTCGGCGCCGGCGTCGAAGCGCGGGAACATCAGGTTGGCCAGCTGGTCGCCGGTGACCCGACGCAGCGCCTCGTCCATGTCGATGAGGCCCTCGTCGACCATGTGCACGGCGATGCGGTACGCCGCCTCGGGAGTGCGCTTGCCGACCCGGGTCTGCAGCATCCAGAGCTTGCCCTGCTCGACGGTGAACTCGATGTCGCACATGTCCCGGTAGTGGTGCTCGAGGGTGGACATGATCTCGAGCAGCTCGTCGTGGGACTTCTGGTCCACCTTCGCCATGTCGGCCAGCGACACCGTGTTGCGGATGCCAGCCACCACGTCCTCGCCCTGGGCGTTCTGCAGGTAGTCGCCGTACACGCCCTGGTCGCCGGACGCGGGGTCGCGGGTGAAGCAGACGCCCGAGCCCGAGGTCATGCCGCGGTTGCCGAAGACCATCGCCTGGATGTTGACGGCCGTGCCGAGGTCCTCGGGGATCTGCTCCTGGCGCCGGTAGAGCACGGCGCGGTCGGTGTTCCACGAGTCGAAGACGGCGCGGACGGCGCGGTCCATCTGCTCGCGCGGGTCCTGCGGGAACTCGATGCCGGCGTGCTCGCGCACGATGCCCTTGAACGTCTCGACGAGGGTCCTGAGGTCCTCGACGTCGAGGTCGAGGTCGTCGGTGACCCCCTTGGCGTCCTTGGCCGCGTCGAGGGCGTCGGAGAAGTGCTCGCCGTGGATGCCCAGCACCGTGCCGCCGAACATCTGCAGCAGCCGGCGGTAGGAGTCCATCGCGAACCGCTCGTCCTCGCTCTGCCGCGCCAGCCCGGCCACCGAGGCGTCGTTGAGCCCGATGTTGAGGACCGTCTCCATCATCCCGGGCATCGAGAACTTCGCCCCCGACCGCACGCTCACCAGCAGCGGGTCGTCGGGGTCGCCGAGGCGTCGGCCCATCGCGGACTCGAGTGACGAGAGGTGCGTGCTCACCTGGTCGGCGAGCCCGTCGGGCTCGGCGCCGTGCGCGAGGTAGGCCCGGCAGGCCTCCGTGGTGATGGTGAAGCCCGGTGGGACGGGCAGCCCGAGGTTGCTCATCTCGGCGAGGTTGGCCCCCTTGCCCCCGAGCAGGTCCTTCTGGTCGCGGTCACCGTCGGCGAAGTCGTAGACCCAGGTGTTCATCCCAGGCATCTTGCTCCTCCTGCGCCCGATTGGGCAGTGCCGCGCAGGGACGAGTCCCGCAAATCAGGGAGGGGTGCGGTACGTCAGCGTCCCGACTCGGTGTAGTCGCCCTCGCCCCGCAGGGCCGCCTCGACGCGACGGGTGGTGAAGTCGGCGGCCAGCTCGCGCACCTCGTCGGGCGTGCAGAACCGTACGTCGCGGATCTCGCGCTCCTGCTTGACGACCCGGTCGAGGACCGAGGCGTCGTGCACCCCGCCGTCGAAGACGAGGCAGATCGCGTCGTCCCAGCCGCCCCACGGCGGGAGCCAGTCGGTGAGCAGCAGGGGCCCGAGGTCCAGGGTGAGGCCGAGCTCCTCCTCGACCTCCCGGGCCGCGGCCAGCCGGGGGGACTCGCCCACCTCGACGACGCCGCCCGGCAGGTCCCAGTCCTGTTTGTAGGTCAGCCGGCAGAGCAGCACCCGGTCGTCGGGGTCGCGCACCAGCACCTGGCTGATCGCCCGCTTGCGCGGGAGGAACGAGTTGAGCAGGGCCCGGAAGCCGCCGGGCTCGTTGACCGACGCGTCGGTCGCGAGCCGGGCGTAGACGATGCGGTCCACCGGCCCGTCCTCGACGGTCACGCCGCGCATGACGCCCTCGCGGTGCATCCCCGACCACGTCGCGGTGCGCTGGGCCGCCTGGTCGTCGGGGTCGACGAGGGTCTCGACGCGGGGGTGGTCGACGAGCGCGCGGGCGACCTCGCGGCGTACCTCGTCGATCGTGGTGTCGGTGCTCCAGACGAGGCGGGCGACCCCCTCGGCGACGGTCGTCACGGTGATCGGCTGGCTCACGCGGCCACCCTAGCCAGCGGGTGCACGGGCGCGACCGGGCGCGTCCTCACGACGTCCCCGCACCTCCGGCCGTGAGGTGGAAGGCGGGCTGGGAGAGGGCGGGTACGACGATGACGCGCGGCGGTCGGCCCAGGGCGGCCGCCGTCTCGCGCAGCGCCTCCTCCACGGTCGCGGTCGTCCGCGCCCCCATCGCGCGCGCCAGGTCGGGACGCTTCGCGCCGGCGAGGAAGAACTGCGAGGAGTGCTCGCGGGCGATCCCCCCGACGTAGACCATCGAGAACGCGTGGAACGGGTGGTAGCCGTAGTGGTGGCGGTAGCGGTAGACCCACTCGGGGTCGGTGGCCAGCTCCTCCTGGTGCTGCACCATGTCGGCCGGGTGCTGGCACGCCTGCAGGCGCTCGAAGGCCGCCTCGTACGGCGGGAACTCGGTGCTGTTGAACCATCCGTCGCACACGGCGGCGGCGATGACCACCGGCTTGTCCACCAGCGCCCGCTTGGCGCGGATGAGGCTCGAGCCGACCGCCTGGGTCATCAGGATCGGGTTGGACCCCATGCCGGGGCCGTAGTGGAAGGTGCGCGGGATGCCCACCACCAGGACGTCGGCCGGCCCGTCCCAGGAGGACTCGATGCGCAGGTCGGTGCGTGCGGTGGCCAGCGGCCAGGACGCCTGCTCGACCTCGGGGATGCGGCCGGCGTAGACGCCGAGCTGGCGGGAGCGGGAGTCGAGGACGGCGTCGACGCTGAAGAACGGCTGCGGCATGACCTCCTCCATCCGCTGCCCGATGGCCCGGAGCTGGTCGCGGAAGCGGCTGCGCGTGGAGACCGGCACGAAGTCCTCGCGGTAGAGGCTGCGCGGCGCGTGGTGCGAGGCGATGGAGCGCCAGCTGGTCAGCCCGGTCGCCGGCATCTTGTAGCCGCCGCTGAAGCCGCCGTACGGGTTGCCGGCCGTGTGCCCGATGAGGATCGTGAGGTCGCTGTCGACGACCGCCCGGTTGACCTGCACCGGGTCGCCGAGCCCGGAGAGCCCGAGGTCGACCATGCCGTCGGGGTCCTCGGCGTCGTGGTTGACGACGTTGGCGCGGGGGAGGCGGGCGAGGGTGTCGCGCCCGAGGTAGGCCTCGAACTCCTCCCACCGGTTCTTGCGGTGCAGCCCGATGGCGCAGACGAGGCGGATGTCCTCCGGCGCGACGCCGGCCTTCTCCAGGTCGTCGAGCAGCTGGGGCAGGACGACACGCCGGTGGGCGGTCTCGTGCTGGCCCCCCTTGACCCGGTCCGGGAAGGCGATGGTGACCCGCTGGCCGGGACCCACGAGGTCGGCGATCGGACCGCACCCCAGGGGCGCGTCGAGCGCGGCACGGGTGGCGGCGACGGGGTCCGCGAGCGGCTCGGGCTCGTGGTCGGTGCGGTCGGAGGAGACCACCACCGCGTCGTCGGGGACCTCCACGGTGACGTGTCCGTCGCCGTACTCCAGCTCGACCTGCATGCGATGCCCTTCACGTCGGGAGAATTGCCTGTTACACATTACATCCAATCTGCGTGCTAATGTGCAGCAAGTCGCTCGACTTTAACCCAGGAGGACATGTGACGGCGCTCCGACGCACCGTCCTGCCGTTCGCAGGCTTCGCGGTGGTGATCGCGGCGTGGTGGCTGGCCGCCACCCTCATCACCGGCAAGGACGTGCCGACGCCCGGTGAGGTCTTCGCCACGGCCTGGTCCGGGCTGCGGGAGCCCGAGGGCCTGCTCGTCGACATCCGCCTCAGCGTGGTGCGAGTGCTGATCGGCGTGGTCGTGGGCTGCGCACTGTCGTTGCCGGTCGGTTTCGCGCTGGCGTGGTTCCCCACCCTGCGGGCGATGTTCGACCCGATCATCAACTTCTGCCGGGCGCTGCCGCCGATCGCCCTGACGCCGCTGGTGATCATCTACCTCGGCATCGGCGAGGAGGCCCGGCTCTTCGTGCTCGTGTGGGCCGCCTTCTTCGCCTCGGTCGTCGTGCTCTACGAGGGCATCGCCGCGGTCGAGGACATCTACGTCCGGGCGGGGCGCGCCCTCGGCGCCACCGACCTCGAGCTCTTCCGACGGGTGATCGTCCCGGCCACGGTGCCGCAGATGTTCGTCGCCGTCCGGGTCGCGCTGGGTGTGTCGTGGGCGACGCTGGTGGCCGCCGAGCTCATCGCCGCCCAGCGCGGTCTCGGCGCGGCGATCCAGCGCTCGGCGAGCTTCTTCCGGACCGAGGAGGTGTACGCCGGGATCCTCCTGATCGGCGTCTGCGCGCTGCTCATGGACATCGCGGTCCGCCTGGTGCAGGCCAGGGCCGTCAGCTGGCAGGAGCGGGTGGTCCGATGAGCGGCGACACCGGGAGCGCGCGGATCTCCTTCGACGACGTGCACGTGGGCTTCGGACGCGGCGCCAAGCGCGTCGAGGTCATCGACGGCGTCTCCTTCGACGTGGGGGCCGGCGAGTTCGTGAGCGTCCTCGGCCCGTCGGGCTGCGGCAAGTCCACGCTGCTCAACATGGCGGCCGGCTTCTTGGCGGCCGACGCCGGCGAGGCCCGCTTCGACGGCGAGCGGATCACCCGCCCGGACAGCCGCCGGGGAGTCGTCTTCCAGCAGTACGCGATCTTCCCGTGGCTGAGCGTGGAGAAGAACATCGCCTTCGGCCTCACCCTCAAGCGCAACCGCCGCTCGCGGGCCGAGACCGAGGAGAGCGTCCGGCGCTACATCGGGCTGATGGGTCTCGATGGCTTCGAGAAGTCGCTGCCCAAGCAGCTCTCGGGCGGCATGCGGCAGCGGGTCGCCCTCGCCCGGGCCTACGCCACCGACCCGGACGTGCTGCTCCTCGACGAGCCGTTCGCCGCGCTCGACGCCCAGACCCGCGAGTTCATGCAGGAGCTCCTGCACGAGGCCAGCCAGGCGGAGCGCCGCGCGGCGATGCTCATCACCCACTCCGTCGAGGAGGCGATCTACCTGTCCCACCGGATCGTCGTCCTCGGCAACCGGCCGACGACGGTCCACGAGGTCATCGACGTGGACGTCCCGTGGCCGCGCTCGCCCGAGTCGCGGCTCCAACCCGAGTTCCTCGAGCTGCGTGGGCACCTCGAGGGCGTCATGCGCTCCCTCTCGGGGAGCGCCTTCCGAAAGGCACACCCATGAGATCATCTCGACGATCGCCCCGACGTGCACTCCGCGGGCCGGTGCGCGCCCTGACCACCGGGCTGGCCGCCGGCCTCGCCCTGACCTTGCTCTCGGCCTGTGGCGCCCTCGACGAGGGTGGCGACGCCGCCTCCGGGGCCGAGGACGGCACCACCGTCCGGGTCGGCTACCTCCACACCATCGCCGTCGACGACAAGCTCTGGCTCGGCCAGATCGACGGCCAGTGGGCCGACCACGGCCTCAACATGGAGGCGACCGAGTTCGCCACCGGCATCGAGCTGAGCCAGGCGCTGGCCGGCGGAAGCCTCGACGTCGCCATCATGGGCGGCGTCACGTCCAACTTCCCGGCCCAGGGCGAGGGCCAGATCTTCATGGTCAACTCGATCGAGAACGCCACCGCCCGCCTCTTCGCCGCTCCCGGCAGCAAGATCCAGAGCGCGGCCGACCTCGAGGGCAAGACGGTCGTGACGACCGAGGGCACCACCGCCGACATCTTCCTGCACCGTGCCCTGACGAAGGCCGGTGTCGACCGCGCCGACGTGGACGTCGTCAACGCCAAGATGCCCGACGCCGTCCAAGCCTTCGTGGGCGGCTCGGCCGACGCGATCGCCCTGTGGGTGCCCTTCGACCTGAGGGTGAAGGAGGCGCTGCCCGAGGCCACCGAGATCGACGACGCGGGCAGCTACCCCGACGCCGCGGTCGCGGACGGCTGGATCGCCAACAACGACTGGTACGCCGACAACGAGGACACGGTCCGCACCATCATCGACGCCTGGCTCGACGTCAACGACGCCTTCCGCGAGGACCCGGAGGGCTCGCTGGAGAAGGTGCAGGCCGAGGCGTACGACGGTGCGGCCACGCTCGAGGACCTGACCTACCAGGTCGAGAGCCAGACCGACCGGGCCAACGAGGAGTGGCTGGCGGCGTACGAGGACGGCAGCGTGCTCGACGTCGTGGGCACCGCCGAGCAGGCCTACGTGGACCTCGGGGGCGTGCCGGAGTACGTCGAGCCGTCGGAGTTCTTCGACACGTCGCTGTTCATCGAGCAGGCGAAGGCGCACCTCGAGTGACGTCCTCCTCGTCCGGTGTCGTGGGGGTGGTCGGCCTCGGCGCGATGGGCGGCCCGATCGCGGCCGCCCTCGCGGCAGACCGCCGCGTCGTGGTCCACGACCCTTCCCCGGAGGCCGCCGCGAGGGGAGCGGCCTCCGGGTGCGAGGTCGCCCCGTCGCTGGCGGACCTGGCAGAGGCCGTCGACACGGTGCTGCTCTCCCTGCCCGACGCCACCGTCGTCGCCGGCGTGCTGGGCGTGCTGCTGCGGGTGGGGGCGCCGCCGGCGCTGGTGGTGGACACCTCGACGATCGGCCCCGCCGACTCCCGCTCCCACGCCGCCCGCTGTGCCGAGCGGGGGACCGCCTACGTCGACGCGCCGGTGCTCGGGAGGCCTGCCGCGGTGGGGCGGTGGACGATCCCGGTGGGCGGGTCCACCCCGGCCCAGGGCCTCGACGCGCTGCTCGCGCCGGTCGCTGCGCGCGTCGTGCCGGTTGGTGCGGTCGGTGCCGGGGCGACCGTCAAGGTGGTCAACAACCAGATGCTCGCGATCATCAACGCGGGCACCGCTGAGGCGCTGGCGGTGGCCGCGGCCGCCGGGCTCGACCCGGGGGTCTTCGTCGACACGGTCATCGACAGCGGCGCCGCCTCGGTGAGCGGTCTGTTCCGCGACGTCGCGCCCCGTGCGGTGGACGGGGACTACGACCCGGTCTTCTCGTTGGCGCTCATGCGCAAGGACAACGCCCTGGCGGTGACGCTGGCCGAGGCGTCGGGGGTGCCCGTCCCGGTGTCCTCGGCCGCGCTGGCGCTGCACGCGGACGGGGTCGAGGCCGGCCTGGGCGCCCGCGACTCCATCGCGGTTCTGGGGGTGCTCGAGGAGGCGTCGGGCGTCGTCGTACGGCGTGGCGGTTGAGGCAGGTCGTGGTGTCCGTGGACGATCACCCCGTGATCTCGCGCCAGCGCCTCGCCGACCAGGTGTACGCCGTGCTGCGGGGCCAGATCCTCGCGCGCGAGCTGGTGCCGGGGGACCACCTCAGCGTGCCCGTGCTCGCGGAGACGCTCGGGCTCTCCCGCAGCCCGGTCCGCGAGGCGGTGCAGCGGTTGGTGGTCGAGGGCCTGGCGGTGGAGGAGTTCCACCGTGGGGCCCGGGTGGCGGGCGTGGACGCCACGGACCTCGCCGACGTCTACGCCGTCCGGGGTGTGCTGGAGGGGCTCGCGGCCCGGTTGGCGGCGGGGCGCCGCGACGCCGCGCTGCTCACGGTGCTGCGCGCCTCGGTCGCCGAGCACGGTGCGGCAATCAAGGCCGGCGACGAGCAGGCGATCATCGCCGCGGACCAGGCCTTCCACCAGGCGGTGCTCGACGCCGCCCGCAACGAGCACCTCACCCGGGCGCTCGGTCCCCTGCTCGGCCGGGCGCAGGTGGCGATGCTGTCCGGGGACCTCTCCCGTTGGCCGCGCAAGGCGCTGGCGGAGCACCGGGCGATCCTCGCAGCGATCCGCATGGGCGACGCCGAGGCCGCCCAGGCGGCGGCGTCGGCCCACGTGCAGGCCGTCCTCACCCGCCACCAGGAACTCGGCTGAGCCGGGACGCTCTCGCGCCCGGACGTCAGCAGCACGTCACGGCACGACGTCGAAGCGGGCCATCATCCCGTGGTCCTCGTGGTCGAGCATGTGGCAGTGGATCATGAACGCTCCGGTGTAGTCCGTGAACCGGGCGGCGACCTCGACCACCTCGCCGGGGTCGAGCTTCCAGGTGTCCTCCAGCCCCCGCTCCCACGGTGGCGGGCGCCTGCCGTCGCGGGACAGCGTGCGCCACTGCTCGGCGTGGATGTGCACGTAGTGGGTCACGTCGCTCGTGTTGCGCAGCCGCCAGCGCTCCACGGTGCCCAGCCGCGCCCGGTGGTCGACGCGGTCGGGGTCGAACGCGCGACCGTTGATCGTCCAGGCGCTCCCGGTGCGCGGGTCACCGGTGAGGTCGAACCTCCAGGTCTTGGTGACCCGTCGCGGAGCCCGGACCAGCTCGGGGGTGGGGAGCCGGGTCGGTAGCAGGGAGGGGTCCCGCGCAGCGCCTTGGACCCGGAACTGCATGAGCGGCGCGGTGCGGCTCCCGGTCCCCGCCGTGCTGTCGGTGCGGGGGACCGAGCGCAGGGCCACGCGCGTGCCCTCCTCCCCGTGGAAGTCCACCAGTACGTCGGCCCGTTGCGCCGGCCCCAGCAGCAGCTCGGGCCGCGCGACGGGTCGCGGGAGCAGGCCGTTGCCGGTGCCGATCTGGATGAGCGGGCGGCCGTCGGAGAGGGCGAAGGTGTACGCCGATGCGCTCGATGCGTTGAGCAGGCGCAGGCGGTAGCGCGTGGCACTCACGTCGAGGTGCGGGAGGTAGCGGCCGTTGACGAGCACGTGGGTGCCGGTCGTGGCGTCGTTGGGTGGGGCGTGCTCGCCCGTGAAGCGCATCTCGCCGTGGCGGTGCACCATCTGCGGGCCGGCCGCGAAGGGGTTGGCCAGCCGGTTGCCCTCGTTGAACGACCGGTCCGCCACCATCAGCGGGACGTCGCGGGCGCCGGTCGGGAGCCGCAGCGTCCGGCCGTCGGCGTCCTTGACGACGAACATCCCCTGGAGGCCGCGCCAGTTGTTGCGGGCGGTGTGGTCCATCCGGTGGTCGTGGTACCAGAAGAACGAGCTCGGCTCGGGCTCGCCGCCGTAGGTCAGGGGGTAGTGGTAGGTGCGGGACCGGCCGCGCTGGATGAGGAACCGGGTCGGCTGGCCGTCGTCCTTCGCCGCATGGTGGTCGCCGTGGAGGTGGACCGACATGGCGCCGGCGCCGCGAGGCAGGTCGTTGATGAAGGTGACGCGGGTGTCGCGGCCCGCCGGTCGCCTGATCGTGGGACCGGGCCAGGTGCCGGCGTAGGTCCACATCGGGGTGCGCGGCCCGGTCGGCAGGACGCGCACGTGCGCCTCGCGCATGCGCAGGCGCAGGTGCGACCCGGTCAGCACGGACGGGACGACGAGCGACTGGTCGTACGCGGGCTCCACCCCGGTCGTGCCGCCGCCGGCGCGGTCCACGACGAGCGTCCCCCGCATGTTGGGGTGGAAGCGGCAGTAGAACTCGTAGGTGCCGGAGGCGAGGCCGTCGACCGCAGGGATCGCCATCGTCGTGCCGTGCAGGACCTTGACGTCGAACAGCGGGACCCCGGCGGAGTCGAGGGCCACGGAGGTGACGGTGTGGTCGTAGGTGTCGAGGTTGGTGACGCTGAGGGTGCCGTCGCCGGCCACGGTGACGGTCGGCGTCGAGAAGCCCTGGGTGGCGTCGCCGCGCTCGATGAGGATGGTGACGGACGTGCCACCGACGGAGGCCGCGGCCGGAGGCGGTGACGGGGGAGCCGCGACCAGCGCGCCTCCTGCGGCCAGGGCGAGCCCGACCGCGCCGGCCAGCCAGCCGGCCAGCCGGCCGGTCCGTCTCCGTTGCACGGTGCGCGCAGGACCCATGCCCATCCGGTCAGTGAACGCACGTCCCCCCATGTGGGTCATCCCCAGCGCTGGGGAGATTCCTGCGCCGACGCTGACGGCGTACGACGAGCTGGAGCACGGTGGGATCCCACTCCCACATCCAAGGAGCGCTCATGCGGTTGCTCAGGTCAGCGCGCGCGGGGATCGCCGTGGCGTGCGTCTCCACGCTGGTGGCGGCACCACTCCTGGTGCCCACGACGTCGACGGCCGCCACGGCACGTGCCGAGGCGGCGATGCAGTCCATCTCGATCAAGGTCGCCAAGAAGGCGATCACCATCCACGGCGCGAAGGGACTCCACGCCGGCCGGATCAAGGTCAAGGTCTCCGGCAAGGGCGTCGCGGAGATCCTGATGTTCGCGAAGGGCTATGACTTCGCCGACTTCCGCAAGGACGTCGCCGCCAGCGACAAGGGCGACATGAAGGCGCTCAAGCGGGCGATCGCCCGTACCACGTTCGTCGGGGGGGTCCAGCCGGGCTCCAGCGGCACCGTCGTCCTGCCGAAGGCCGGGGACTACACCGTCTTCTCGTTCAGCTCGCGTGGTCACGGTGAGTTCAGCGCCGCGGCGAAGCGGCAGACCAAGCAGCCCAAGGTCGACGGCACCATCGTCGGCAAGACCGGTCCCCGCTGGGGCGGGTCGAGCACCCTCCCGGCCGCGGGGACGTTCAAGTTCAAGAACGCCGACTCGACGACGCCGCACTTCGTGATCCTGCAGCAGGTCGCCGAGGGCACGACGACCGACCAGGTCCTTGCTGCCCTGCAGAGCGAGGAGCAGGGGCCCCCGCCCGACTGGTTCCTGCCTGCCAGCCTGGAGACGGCGTCGCTGAGCTCCGGGAAGAGCATGACCGTCGACTACGACCTTCCCCCGGGGCAGTACGTGGTCATGTGCTTCTTCCCCGACCCCAAGATGGGCGGGATGCCGCACGCCCTCATGGGGATGCTCGAGATGATCCACCTGCAGTGAGCTAACCCCGCTGCACCGTGGCTGCGCCACGGACCGGACCACACCGTCCGGCCCGTGGCGCAGCGCTGCGTTCCGGCAGAGCGCGAGGAGGGTGCGCGACCTGGTGCCTCGGGCTGCGGCATTGTGGGTGGTCACGGTTCCGAGCGCATCCCCAATACGGCGGTAATCCCTGCACGAGGGCGCCGGCCCCGATGATCCGTGCCAGCGTGGAGAGGCTCGGGGGGCCGGCGGACGTCGACCTGCACGACTTCGCCAAGGAGGGGAAACATGCGGTTCAACCTGCTCGCGCGCACTGCCATCGCCGGGGTGTGCATGACGGCTCTCGTGGCGCCGACGTCGACGTCGGCCGCGAGTGTCCCATCGGTCGCGCACGCCAGGGCGGCCACCCACACGATCACCGCCACGGTGACCAAGCACGGAGTCTCGTTGAAGGGCGTCAAGGGCCTGCACGCGGGGCGCGCCAAGATCGTCGTCAAGGGCAAGGGCCACGACACGGTCACCTTCGCGTCCCTGAAGAAGGGGTACGCGATGTCGCGCTTCCTCAAGGACCTGCACGGCTTCGAGACCAACAACGCCAAGGCCATCAAGCGCATCTACGCCAAGGTGGACGCCCTGGGCGGCGTGGTCCCGGGTGACACCGGGAGCATCGTCTTCCCGCACCCGGGCACCTACTTCGCCATGCCCGGGGGCGGGCGCATCTCCGAGCCCACGACGTTCACGGTGGGCTCGAAGCGGCAGACCAGGACGCCCGACGTCGACGGCAGGATCGTCGCCACCGACGGACCGGGGTGGGGCGGTAGCACCACCATCCCGGCCAAGGGCACGCTGATGTTCAAGAACACGGCGACTACGCCGGTGCTGCACTTCGTGTCGATGCAGCGCGTCGCCGAGGGCACCACCGTCGAGACGGTGCTCGAGGCACTCCAGAGCGACCAGGGCCCGGACCCGGACTGGGTGCTGTCGGGGTCGCTCGAGACGGACGTGCTCTCGCCGCACCGCGCCATGACGGTCGACTACGACCTGCCTGCCGGCCAGTACGTCGTCCTGTGCTTCATGCCCGACCCGAAGATGCACGGGATGCCGCACGCGCTCATGGGCATGATCGAGATGATCCACCTGGGGTGAATCGGCCGCTGCGTCGCGGTCCGGGCCCCGTCCCGGTCCGCGACGCAGTCATGCTGCTACGCGGTCCGGGTCACTCGGGGTCGTGCCGGAACCACACGGTGGCCAGCGGCGGCACCACGATGTCGGCGTACGCCGGGTGGTGGCTGCCGCCGTTGCTGCCCTCGACCGCCTGCACGGCACCGAGGTTGCCCACGCCGGAGCCGGTGTACGCCGAGGCGTCGGTGTTGAGCACCTCGGTCCAGCGTCCCGCAGCCGTGAGCGGCAGCCGGTAGCCCTCGTGCGGCACGGCTGCGAAGTTGGCCACGCACACCACGTCGGGCTCGCCGGGGGAGCGGCGCACGAAGGAGAACACGTTGCGGTGGGCGTCGTTGGCGTCGAGCCACTCGAAGCCCTCGGGGGAGTTGTCACGCCCCCACAGGGCGCCGGAGGCGACGTACGCCGCGTTCATGTCGCGCACCATCGCGTGCACCCCGGAGTGCTCGGGGTGCTCGAGCAGCCACCAGTCGAGCTCGCGGGACTCCGCCCACTCCGACTCCTGGCCGATCTCGGCGCCCATGAAGAGCAGCTGCTTGCCCGGGTGGGCCCACATGAAGGCCAGGTAGGCCCGCAGGTTGGCCAGCTGCTGCCAGCGGTCGCCCGGCATCTTGCGCAGCAGCGAGCCCTTGCCGTGCACGACCTCGTCGTGGCTGATCGGCAGCACGTAGTTCTCGGTGAAGGCGTAGACCAGCGAGAAGGTCATCTGGCCGTGGTGGTGGCTGCGGTAGATCGGGTCCTTGGACGCGTAGCCCAGGGAGTCGTGCATCCAGCCCATGTTCCACTTAAAGCCGAAGCCCAGGCCCCCCTCGGAGGTCGGCCCGGTCACGCCCGGCCACGCGGTCGACTCCTCGGCGATGGTCACCACGCCGGGCACCCGCTTGTAGACGGTCGCGTTCATCTCCTGGAGGAACTGCACCGCCTCGAGGTTCTCGCGGCCACCGTGCTTGTTGGGACTCCACTCGCCGTGCTCGCGGCCGTAGTCGAGGTAGAGCATCGAGGCGACGCCGTCGACGCGCAGGCCGTCGGCGTGGAACTCCTCGAGCCAGTACAGCGCGTTGGCGTAGAGGAAGTTGCGCACCTCGTGCCGACCGAAGTTGAAGATGTGGGAGCCCCACTCCTTGTGCCAGCCGCGCTGCGGGTTGGGGTCCTCGTAGAGCGGAGTGCCGTCGAAGCGGGCCAGCGCCCACTCGTCGGTGGCGAAGTGGCCGGGCACCCAGTCGAGGATGACGCCGATGCCGGCCTGGTGCAGGCGGTCGATGAGCCGCTTGAGTCCGTCGGGGTCGCCGAAGCGGGCGTCGGGGGCGAAGTACGACGTGACGTGGTAGCCCCACGACCCGCCGAACGGGTGCTGCATCACCGGCATCAGCTCGACGTGGGTGAAGCCGAGGTCGTCGAGGTAGGGGACCAGCGCGTCGGCGATCTCGTCCCACGCGTAGATGTCGCCGCCGTAGTGGCGCCGCCACGACGCGAGGTGCATCTCGTAGATCGCCATCGGCTCGTCGACGGGCTGCTTGGCGGCCCGCGCCGCGATCCACTCGGCGTCGTCCCACTGGTAGTCGGAGGCCCACACGATGGAGGCCGAGCTCGGCGGCTTCTCGGCGTAGAACGCCATCGGGTCGGCGCGGTCGGTCCAGGCGCCGTCGGCACCGCGCAGTCGGTACTTGTACTGCGAGCCGATGCCGGCCTCGGGGACCAGGACGTGCCACACGCCGGAGTCGCCCACCCGGGTCATCGGGTGCCGCGAGCCGTCCCAGCCGGCCCACTCGCCGGCGACCTGGACCTCGAGGGCGTTGGGGGCCCACACGCGGAACGCGGTGCCGTCGTCGGTGGGGTGCGCGCCGAGGACCTTCCACAGCTCCTCGTGGCGTCCCTCGTTGATGAGGTGGATGTCCAGCTCACCGGGCGCGCTGGGGTCCGCGGCGGCGGCGGCGCCGGCCGCGGGGGCCGTGGGGACGGGGGCCGCGGGGGTGGTGGGTGTGGTGGGAGTGCTCATGCCTGCTCCATCCTGGCCAGCGCGTCGAGCGGGATGCCCACCCACGTCGGCCGGTTGCGGGCCTCGTAGACCGCCTCGTAGACGGCCTTGTCGGCCACGTAGGCCGAGAGCAGGGTCTGCTCCTCGGCGGTCAGCTCGTGTGCGGCGTACGCCGCCAGGAACGCGCTGGAGTTGCGTGCGGACCACTCGGTCGCGCGGTAGGACAGCTGTTCCTCGGTGCCCTCGGCCGGGTCGGCCGCGAAACCGGTCATCATGACCACGCGCGGTGCGTAGTCGAAGGAGCGGAGCATCCCCGCGACGTCGCGCCAGGGGGAGTCGGGCAGCATCCGCTCGGCGAGCGGCTTGGCGGGCTCGCCCTCGAAGTCGACGATCTTCCAGCCCTTCACGGTGCGCAGCGTCTGGCCCAGGTGCAGGTCGCCGTGGACCTGCTGGACCTCGAGCTCGCCCAGCGCGGCCAGGGCGTCGTACGTCGCGCGCAGGGCGTCCGCGTGCTCGCCCAGCCCCGGGACGACGTCGAGTGCCGCGTCCAGCCGGCCCCGCATGGCGTCGGCCAGGGCGGCCGTCTCGGCGGCGGAGCGGGTCGTGACGGGGAAGTGGGCGGCCAGCGCCGCGTGCGTCTCGGCCAGCGCGGTCCCGAGGCGGGACGCCTCGCCGGCGAAGTCGCCGCCGACCTCCTCGGCGTGCAGGTCGGCCTCGGCGAAGAGGTTGCGCACGCTGGACAGCGCGAGGTCCCAGCCGTCGGAGGCCGTCCGCAGGAACTGCTGGAGCATGGCCAGCTGGATGGTGGTGTCGGCCTCGTCGTCGACGACGTCGAGCCAGCCGTAGAGCGCGGCCACGTGCTCGGAGCCGGCCCGGGTGAGCACCTCGTGGATCGAGATGTCCGGGTTGACCCCGGGGGTGACCTTGCGGAAGACCTTCATCAGCGAGTCCTCGCCGAAGGCGACCGAGGAGTTGGACTGCTCGCCGCTGAAGAGCGTGGAGTGCACGTCCAGGTCGAGCTCGTGGCCCTCGACGCGGTGGAAGGCCAGCCGGTCGCGGGTGACGCGGCCGTCGGTGACCTCGGCGAACGCGCGCAGCCACAGCCCCATCGCCTGTCGGTCGTGGAGGGCGTCGTACACGAAGGCGTGCCCGAAGGCGTCGTCGTGCCACTCGCCCACCGAGGCGTGCTCGAGGCGCTCCTGGTGCTCGCTGTAGTAGGCGAGGGGGAGCTGGTAGAGCTCGGTCCCGCCGCCGGCGTAGGTCAGCTCGGCGAGCTCGATGGTGACGTGCAGCCCCGGGGGCGGGTCGGGCAGCTCGCCGACGCGGCGGATCCCCGTCAGCGTCCAGTCGCGGCCCTTGCCGCCGAACCACCGGGCGTTGGCGATGAAGTCGCGCAGGGTGTCACTCACGGGTGGCTCCCATCCTCGACGAGGCGCATCCAGTAGAAGCCGTAGCCGCCCAGGGTGAGCAGGTACGGCAGCTCGCCGATGCGGGGGAACGGTACGCCGCCGAGCAGCTCGACGGGGACCAGGCCCTCCCAGTGGCGCAGGTCGAGCTCGACCGGCTGCGGGAAGCGGGACAGGTTGTTGATGCACAAGATGACGTCGCGGGTGCCGTCGTCGGCCACGTGCTCGCGCACGTAGGACAGCACGCACGGGTTGGACCCGCCGAGGTCGGTGAAGGACCCCAGACCGAAGGCGTGGTGGCGCCGGCGCGCGTGGACCAGGCGACGGGTCCACTGCAGCAGCGAGGAGGAGTTCTCCAGCTGGGCCTCGACGTTGACCGACTGGTAGCCGTAGACCGGGTCCTGGATGGCCGGCAGGTGCAGCCGCCCCGGGGTGGCCGAGGAGAAGCCGGCGTTGCGGTCGGGGGTCCACTGCATCGGGGTGCGGACGCCGTCGCGGTCACCGAGCCAGATGTTGTCGCCCATGCCGATCTCGTCGCCGTAGTAGAGGACCGGCGAGCCGGGCAGCGACAGCAGCAGGGCGGTGAAGAGCTCCATCCGGTTGATGTCGTTGTCGAGGAGCGGGGCCAGCCGCCGGCGGATGCCGATGTTGGCCTTCATCCGCGGGTCCTTGGCGTACTCCTCCCACATGTAGTCGCGGTCCTCGTCGCTGACCATCTCGAGGGTGAGCTCGTCGTGGTTGCGCAGGAAGATGCCCCACTGGCAGTTGTCGGGGATCTCGGGCGTCTGCTCGAGGATCTCCGAGATGGGGAAGCGCGACTCACGGCGCACGGCCATGAAGATGCGCGGCATCACCGGGAAGTGGAAGGCCATGTGGCACTCGTCGCCGCCCACGCTGGGGTCGCCGAAGTACTCCACCACGTCGGCGGGCCACTGGTTGGCCTCGCAGAGCAGGACGCGGCCGGGGTAGTTGTCGTCGACGAAGCGGCGGCACTTCTTGAGGAAGTCGTGGGTCTCCTGGAGGTTCTCCCCGTTGGTGCCGGGACGCTCGTAGAGGTAGGGCACGGCGTCGAGCCGGAAGCCGTCGAGACCCATGTCGAGCCAGAAGGCCATCGCGTCCATGATCGCGTCGTGGACCTTGGGGTTGTCGAAGTTGAGGTCCGGCTGGTGGTGGAAGAACCGGTGCCAGTAGTACTGCTGGCGCACCGGGTCCCACGTCCAGTTGGACGGCTCGGTGTCGACGAAGATGACCCGCGCGTCCTCGTAGAGCTCGTCGGTGTCGGACCAGACGTAGAAGTCGCCGTAGGGACCCTCGGGGTCCTCGCGGCTGGCCTGGAACCACGGGTGCGCGTCGCTCGTGTGGTTCATGACGAAGTCGACGATCACCCGGATGTCGCGCTTGTGGCACTCGTCGAGGAAGTCGTGGAAGTCCTCCACGGTGCCGCACTCGGGGAGGATGTCGGTGTAGTCGGAGACGTCGTAGCCCCCGTCGCGCAGCGGCGAGGAGAAGAACGGCGGCACCCACAGGCAGTCGACGCCCAGCCACTGCAGGTAGTCGAGCTTCTCGATCAGGCCCTTGAAGTCGCCCACGCCGTCGCCGTTGGAGTCGCGGAACGAGCGGACCATCACCTCGTAGAAGACGGCCGTCTTGAACCAGTCCGGGGTGGCTGCTGTGGTCGAGGTGTCCTCGAACTCCTCGCTGCTGTGCGCCGTCGTGAGGTCGGCTGCGGAGGTGGCGGGGCTGCGGTCACCGGTGGTCGTCAACGGGGCCTCCTGACGGAGATGATGTGGGCCGGCTCGTGGCCGGGGTCGAGGCGGACGTAGTTGTGGGCGCTCCAGCTCCACTCCTCGCCGGTGATCTCGTCGTGCGCGACGAAGGAGTCGTGCCAGTCGAGGCCGAGGGCGGACATGTCGAGGTGGACCATCGTCTCCCGCGTGCCGTGCGGGTCGAGGTTGACCACCACGAGGACGACGTCGTCGCCCTGCCGCTTGGAGTAGACCAGCACCTGGTCGTCGTCGCTGGCGTGCACCGTGAGGTTGCGCAGCAGCTGCAGCGCGGGGTGCGCCCGGCGGATCTCGTTGAGCCGGGTGAGGTACGGCGCGAGGGTGCGGCCCTCGGCGGCGGCGCCCTCCCAGTCGCGGATGCGGATCTGGTACTTCTCCGAGTCGAGGTACTCCTCGCTGCCCGGCTTGACCGCGACGTGCTCGTAGAGCTCGTAGCCGGCGTACACGCCCCAGCTCGGGGAGCCGGTCGCCGCGACGGCCGCGCGGACCTTGAACGCCGCCGGGCCGCCGTACTGGAGGTAGGCGTGCAGGATGTCGGGGGTGTTGACGAAGAAGTTCGGCCGCATCAGGTGGTCGGACTCGGTGGCGACCTCGGTGAGGTAGTCCTCGAGCTCGCGCTTGCCCGTGCGCCAGGTGAAGTAGGTGTAGCTCTGGTGGTAGCCGACGGCGCCGAGGCCGTGCATCATCGCCGGCCGGGTGAAGGCCTCGGACAGGAAGAGCACGTCCGGGTCGGTGCGTCGCACCTCCTTGAGCAGCCACTCCCAGAAGGCCAGCGGCTTGGTGTGCGGGTTGTCCACCCGGAAGATCCGCACGCCGTGCGACATCCACAGCCGCACGATGCGCAGCACCTCGCGGCAGATGCCGGTCGGGTCGTTGTCGAAGTTGACCGGGTAGATGTCCTGGTACTTCTTCGGCGGGTTCTCGGCATAGGCGATGGTGCCGTCGGCGCGGGTGGTGAAGAACTGCGGGTGGCTGGTGACCCACGGGTGGTCGGGCGCCGCCTGGAGCGCGAGGTCGAGCGCGACCTCGAGCCCGAGCTCACCGGCGCGGGCCACGAAGGCGTCGAAGTCGTCGAAGTCGCCCAGGGCGGGGTGGATGGCGTCGTGGCCGCCGTCCTTGCTGCCGATCGCCCACGGCGAGCCGGTGTCCTCCGGCCCGGGGGTGAGGGTGTTGTTGGGGCCCTTGCGGTTGACCTCGCCGATCGGGTGGATCGGCGGCAGGTAGATCACGTCGAAGCCCATGTCGGCGACCGCGTCGAGCCGCTTCGCGGCGGTGCGGAAGGTCCCGGAGGTGACGGCGCCGGTCTTGGCGTCCCGGGTAGCGCCCTCGGAGCGCGGGAAGAACTCGTACCAGCTGCCGAACAGGGCGCGGGTGCGGTCGGCGTACAGCGGGTAGGGACCCTCGGTCGAGACGAGCTCGCGCAGCGGGTGGTCGCGCAGCACGCCCCACAGCTCGGGGCTCTGCATGGCGGCCAGGCGGGCCTCGACCGGGCGTGCGGTGTCGCCCGCGGCCTGGGCGGCGCCGCCCACCACGGACCTCTGGTGGGTGTCGAGGTCGCCCGAGGCGATCACGCGCTCGAGGAGCAGCCGGCCCTCGGTGAACATCAGCTCGACGTCGACGCCGGCGGGGATCTTGAGCCCGGCGTCGTGCTCCCAGGTGGCCAGGGGGTCGGACCACGCGGCGATCTCGAAGGTCCACGAGCCCTCGGCGTCGGGCGTGACCCACGCGTCGTACCGGTCGGGGACCTCCCCGTGCTTGGCCATCCGCACGGGCGCGCGGCGCGTCCCGGAGGGATCGGTCAGGACCACCTCGGCGCTCAGCTGGTCGTGTCCCTCCCGGAACACGGACGCGCGGACGGGCATCGGCTCGCCGACGGTGGCCTTGGCCGCCTGGCGGCCGAGGTCGACGACGGGGGAGACGTCCATGACGGGTATGCGTCCAACCATGCGCCCACACTTGCGAACCCGGGGGTCCTCACGCAAGCCGGGTCCGGACACGTCACCCCCGCGTCCGGTCCCGGCGTCGGTCCCGGCCGGTGCGTTCAGCGTCGTACGACGATCCGCGCACGCGCCGACCTCGACGGTGCGAAGGCCGTGCGGTCGGCCGGCCGGAAGAACACCCGGACCCCGTGCCTCCCGGGCGCCAGACGCCGCGAGACCCGCAGCCTCAGGGTCAACCGGTCGACCCGGACCTTCGCGTAGCGGCGTCCGTCGATCCTCACCACCCAGTGGCCGAGGCGCTCGGCGCGGGCGCCGTCGAGCCGCAGCCGGGCCTTCAGCACCGGGGCGGCGGTGGCGCCGGTCTGCACCGCGCGACGGATCCGGAGCCGGACCGAGGTACCCACCCGCCCGGGTGTGCCGGCGGTCCCTCCCGTGCCGGTGCCGGGCGTCGTGCCGGTGCTCGTGCCGCCCGTGCCAGTGCCAGTGCCGGTCCCGGTGCCAGTGCCGGTCCCGGTCCCGCCGGTCCCGGTCCCGTCCGAGCCGGCGTCGGTGGTGAACACCTGCAGCTCCGCGGCGTGCACGATGGTTCCGCGGTCGGACGCGGTGGCGCAGTCGGTGTCGTTGAGCGGGTCGTCGTCCTGCTCGCCCGCGAAGTCCGGGCCGCCCGTGCACTGGTTGTGCAGGGTCACCAGCCGTACGGCGGCCGCCTCGGTGTCGGGCACGTCGAACTCCCGCATCGTGAGGGTCGGGGCCACGGGGCGCGGCTTGACGCCGGGGAACGCGTCGGCCGGCGAGGTGTAGAACCGGGTCCAGGTGGCGTCGGCGGACCCGCAGCCCGTCGTGCAGGCTTCCAGGGCGAACTGGCGCAGCGCGGTGAAGCGCGAGCCCGAGTCGGGGTCCTCCTGGGCGAGGGGCACCGTGCTGTCACCGGCCGGGGCCGGGGTCAGGTAGGCGCTCACGTCGACCCGGCGGACCGTCTGCACGTCGCCGGCGAGGTCGACGGCGACCGAGGGGTTCCTCGTGTCGACGTTGCCGGCGGTGACCCCTCCCCAGTTGGTGGCCTCGGTGCCGTCGATGAGGGCCTCGGGGTTGAGCGACCCCTCGGTCGCCCCGATGACCGAGGCGCCCGCGGCGGCGGACGCGACGTTGGGCCGGTCTTGCACGGGCACCGTGATGGCGCCCCCGCCGGCCGGTACCGTCAGCGTGAAGCGGGTGAACCCGTGGTCGGGGGAGACCGCGAGCATCCGATAGGTCCCGGGGGTGAACGACGCCGTCGCACCCAGCGGCGTACCCGCGTCGGTGTCCGCGACCGGGGTGACGCGGGCCTCGTAGTCGCCCACGTAGACCTGTGCGGCTCCGGCGGTGGTGAAGGTGACGGCCGCGTTGCCCGTGGGCGCCGCGAAGCCCGGCACCGGCTGGTCGTCGTCGGCCGAGGCCACCGACGCGTCGACGCCCATGCCGCGGCGGGCGAACGCCCTCCACAGCACGTCCTGGTCGGCGCCGCCGAAGCGCATCCGGTCGGCCGCGAGCATCGCGTCCCGCGCGTCGAGCATCGAGGTGGCGCCCTGCTGCAGCAGGAAGGAGTCGAACATCAGCTGGAGCCAGCGGCGGTTGCCGGGGCAGGCGTCGGCCGCGGTCGGGCTCGCGGTCCGCGTCGCCTGCGCGCAGCGCAGCTGCAGGGCCGTGTCCTCGTAGTCGAACGAGGCGTCGTACGCGTCCACGAGGGCCTGGCGGACCTCCCACATGGTGCCGTTCCAGATCTCCCCGTCGGCGTGCACCTCCGGCCCGGTGATGTCGAAGCCGTAGTCGGAGTAGTTGAGCGGGTTGCGGTCGATGGCGTAGTCGCGGATGGCGGTGTCGAGGTTGCCGGTGGCGTAGGCGCCGACCGCCCAGATGTTGCCGCCGTTGCCGTAGCCGTGCACGTGGTGGTACTCCGCGGCGACCAGGTCGCCCCACGACTCGCCCATCGCGCCGCCCTGCTCGGAGGTCAGCCCCTCGTCGGGACCGCCGACCATCCGGTTGGTGATGGCGTGGGTGTACTCGTGCCCGACGATGCCCATGTCGAGGCCGCCGTCGGTGCAGGGGGCGTAGAAGGCGCCGGCGATCGGCTGGAAGAGGTACTGGTTGGTGATGCCGGGGATGCCGTCCTGCAGGGCGATCTGGTTGGCGTTGTCGCGTCCGAGCCCGGTCGTGTAGCTGGAGCCGGTGAGCGCGCCGGCCTGGGCGTTGCCGACCTCCGCGTCACCCCCGACGCCGCCGCGGCCGCCGTTGTCGGTCTGCAGGTTGTAGTTGTCCTCGGTGAAGCCGAGGTAGTAGCTGAAGTCGTGCATGCGGTTGTGCGCGACGAACAGGTTGGTGACCGAGGCCTCGATGTCGTTGCCGCCGGGGACGAGCTCGGCGGGGTTGCACCGCGAGTTGTTCCAGGCGTCGGTGAACTCCGGCGTGTAGTCGCGGGTCGGCGAGACCGGCGCCTGCGCCAGGCCACCGGGGCTCAGCGGGCTCAGCCACGCCTCGTGGGTGTTGGCGTTGTTGCCGACCGTCGTGGAGCTGGAGAGTCCCGCGGCGATGCTGTCCCAGGGGCCGAAGGCGGCCACGTTGGCGAGCTCGCCGGGCGGGGTGTCGCAGTCCTCTCCGGGCAGCTTCCAGCAGCCCACGACGCCGTTGGCGGGCGTCTCGGTGGGGGAGTCGAGCGTGGGGTTGGCGGGGAAGTAGCGCCAGCGCGGCTCGAAGCCCACCTGGCCGCCGGTGGGGGGAGCGGTGTCGCTCGTGGAGACGGCGAGGGAGTACTGCCCGACGACGACCGAGGCGCTGTCGAAGGGGCACACCTGGACGGAGTAGGTGCCGGCCGGGATCGAGTCGGCCGTGTAGGTGGCGACCTCCGGGCTGGTCCCGAGGTCGTAGGTGCCGAGCAGCGCGTCGCCGGGGCCGAAGACCTTGAGGGTCACGTCGTCGGCCGGCAGCGCCACGCCGACGGCGTTGATCGAGCGGGTCAGGTCGTCGGTCAGCTCGAAGGCGTGCCGCGGACCGCAGTCGGTGGCGGTGATCGCCCCGGTGAACAGGTTGTTGTACGCCGCGTTGTCGACCTGGTTGCGACGCACCAGCACGTCGCCGGTGACGGCGTCGACCAGCGAGGTGTACGCCGACGCGGCACCGCCGGCGACGTCGACGACGTTGGCCTCCAGGACCGGACGGACCGTGCCGTCGGCCATCGGCAGCGCCCGCAGGCGCACCTGCTGCTCCCGGGCCAGGCCGGGCACGGTCAGGCGGGTCCACCCGGTGGCGGAGCCGACGACCTCCACGGCGGCGGCGTCGACCCGCGGGAGCCCGGCGTCCGCGGCGGCGGCCAGCCAGCCCTGGAGCGGGGTCAGCACCGCGTCGGGGACCGACGAGGTGCGGCTGCGCGCGAGGGACGACGAGACGTAGCGGACCTGGCCGTCGCTGACCCCCACGGTCACCAGGCCGCCGGCGGCGGCCGGGAGGCCGTCGTACTGCTGGCGGAGGAGGACGGCGCGCGCGTCGCTGCCCGCCAGGCGCTGGTCGTTGACCAGCTCCAGCCCGTCGACCTGTGCGACGGTCAGTCCGAAGGCGGCCGCGTGGTCGCGCAGCCAGGCCCGGGCGCCGGCGACGGGGTCGCCGGGTGCGGCGCCCAGGGAGCCGTCGGCGGGCAGGATCGACGCGGGGGTGCCGAGGTCGTTCCACCGCACCGTGGACGCACCGAGCGCCGCGATCGCCTGGCGCTGGCCGGCCAGCGGGGTGGCCGTGCCCCGCAGGTCCCGGTCGCCGAGGGCGTCGACGGGATCGCCGAGGGTGGTCAGCGCGTCGAGGTCGACGGCCGCGGCGGGGGCGGTCGAGCCGGAGGCGGGCAGCTGGGCGAGGCCACCGATCACGGTGAGCGCGAGCAGGCCGGCGACGAGCCCGGTGCGGCGCGGGGTGCGGGTGCGGGTCATGCGGCGACAACGGCACAGTGCCGAGCGGGGTTACGCGCGGTCTGGTCCGGCGCGCCCCACGAGCGCTCCGCGACGGTTGTTGGATCGATCAAAGGAAATGCCCTACGGTCGGGTCCGTGCGAGCCATTCGACGATTCACCGTGCGTCCTGTCCTGCCCGAGCCGCTGGCCGGCCTGGCCACCCTGGCCGGCAACCTGCGCTGGTCGTGGCACCCCGAGACGCAAGACGTCTTCCGGGCGATCGACGAGCGCCTGTGGGGCGAGGTCAACCACGACCCGGTGCGCCTGCTGGGCGCCGTGGGCCGCGGCCGGCTCGACGAGCTGGCCGGCGACGCCGCGTTCCTCGAGCAGCTGCGGGTGGCGACCAAGTCGCTCGAGCACTACCTCAACGGCGAGCGCTGGTACGCCCGCAAGGCCGGCCCCGACGCTCCCCGGTCGATCGCGTACTTCTCGCCCGAGTACGGCATCACCGCCGTCCTCCCGCAGTACTCCGGCGGCCTCGGCATCCTGGCCGGCGACCACCTCAAGGCCTCCTCCGACCTGGGCATCCCGGTGACCGGCGTCGGCCTGTTCTACCGCCACGGCTACTTCAAGCAGTCGCTGTCCCGCGAGGGCTGGCAGCAGGAGACCTACCCGGTCCTCGACCCCGACGAGCTGCCGCTGACGCTGCTGCGCGAGGCCGACGGCTCCCGCGCGATCGTCTCGATCGACCTGCCCGGCGGCCAGCCGCTGCTGGCGCGCATCTTCGTCGCGCACGTGGGCCGCGTCCCGCTGCTGCTCCTCGACTCCGACATCGAGGAGAACCCGCAGCACTACCGCGACGTCACCGACCGGCTGTACGGCGGCAACTCCGAGCACCGCCTGCGCCAGGAGCTGCTGCTCGGGGTGGGCGGTGTGCGCGCGCTGCGTGTCTACTCCCGCATCACCGGCGCCCCGGCGCCCGAGGTCTTCCACACCAACGAGGGCCACGCCGGCTTCCTCGGCATCGAGCGGATCCGCGAGCTCACCGTGGGCGAGGGCGGCCCCGGCCTCGACTTCGACACCGCGCTCGAGGTCTCCCGGGCCGGCACGGTCTTCACCACGCACACCCCGGTGCCCGCCGGCATCGACCGCTTCCCGCGCGAGCTCGTCCAGCAGTACTTCGGCGGCGAGGCGTCTCCGACCCCCGGCGTGCCGGCCGACCGGGTGCTCGCGCTCGGCGCGGAGGACTACGAGAGCGGCGACGCCGCGGTCTTCAACATGGCCGTCATGGGCTTCCGACTCGCCCAGCGCGCCAACGGCGTCTCCCAGCTGCACGGCCACGTGTCGCGCGGGATGTTCAACGGCCTCTGGCCGGCCTTCGACGAGGCCGAGGTGCCGATCGGCTCGGTCACCAACGGCGTCCACGGCCCGACCTGGATCGCCCGCGAGATCTTCGACCTCGCCGCCGAACTGGGTGCCGACGTCGACGGTGACGACACCGACGGCCTGTGGCCGCTGGTCGACCGCATCGACGGCAAGCGGCTCTGGGACCTCAAGCGCACCTTGCGCGCCCGCCTCGTCGACGACGCCCGCGTCCGGCTGGACAAGTCGTCGGCCAAGCGCGGCTTCGCGCCGGCCGAGCGCCGCTGGATCGAGTCGGCGCTCGACCCCGACGTGCTGACGATCGGCTTCGCGCGCCGCGTGCCGTCGTACAAGCGCCTCACGCTGATGCTGCGCGACCCTGCGCGCCTCAAGCGGCTGCTCCTCGACCCCGAGCGCCCGGTGCAGCTGGTCATCGCCGGCAAGTCGCACCCGGCCGACGACGGCGGCAAGAAGCTCATCCAGGAGATGGTGCGCTTCGCCGACGACCCCGAGGTCCGGCACCGCATCGTGTTCCTGCCCAACTACGACATCGCGATGGCGCAGCCGCTCTACCCCGGCTGCGACGTGTGGCTCAACAACCCGCTGCGCCCCTACGAGGCGTGCGGCACCTCGGGCATGAAGGCCGCGCTCAACGGCGGGCTCAACCTCTCCATCCTCGACGGCTGGTGGGACGAGTGGTACGACGGCAACAACGGCTGGGCGATCCCGTCCGCCGACGGCGTCGAGGACCAGGACCGCCGCGACGACCTCGAGGCCACCGCGCTCTACGACCTCATCGAGAACGAGGTCGCGCCGCGCTTCTACGACGTCGACGAGCAGGGTGTGCCCACCCGCTGGCTGGAGATGGTGCGCCACACGCTGAAGTCGCTCGGCCCCAAGGTGCTGGCCACCCGCCAGGTGCGCGACTACGTCCGTGAGCTGTACGCCCCCGCGGCGCACACGTCGCGGGCGCTCAACTCCGACTACACCGGGGCCCGCGAGCTCGCGCAGTGGAAGCAGCACGTGCGCGGCGCGTGGGGCTCGGTCCGCGTCGAGCACGTCGACTCCGAGGGAGTCGGCGACGCCGCGGAGGTGGGCGCGACCCTCGCCGTGCGGGCCTACGTCGCGCTCGGCGACCTGTCCGCCGACGACGTCGAGGTCCAGGTCGTCCACGGTCGCCCCGGCGCCGACGACGACCTCCTCGACCAGGTGACCACGCCGATGCACGTCTCCGAGTCCTACGAGGGCAACCGGCACCGCTTCGACGCCGACGTGCGCCTCGACCGCTCGGGTCCCTTCGGCTACACGGTGCGGGTGGTGCCGCGCAACGAGTCGCTGGCCTCGGTCGCGGAGCTGGGCCTGGTCTCCGCTCCCGCCTGACGACGCCGCCCGCCCGGGCTGCACCGCGCGACTGTGCAAATACGGTCAAGCGGAGCGGCGCCGGGCCGGGCAGGGTGGGGCCATGACGACAGCGACCGACACGTTCGCCGAGTTCCTCGACGTGCTGGCCGAGACCCTCGACCTCGGCAGCGCGGAGCGGGCGCGGCGGATGCACCTGTCGCGGTTCCACCTCGACCGGATCGTCTCCGCGACCGGGGGCGAGCCCCCCGGCCGGATGCGGCGGCGGCTCCTGCTGGAGCGGGCGGCCTACCAGCTGGTCGTGACCGACCGGCAGGTCCTGGACATCGCGATCGAGGCGGGCTTCGACTCCCACGAGGGCTTCACCCGCGCGTTCAGGCGTGAGTACGGCGTGGCCCCGAGTCGCTGGCGTCAGCACCCGACGCGCACGCAGCTGCCCGCGCCGAGCCGGGTGCACTTCCACCCGCCCGGCACGCTGCGGCTGCCGACGACCTCGAAGGTGACCCCGATGGACCTGTTGACGCGCATGATCGAGCACCACCTCTGGCTCACCGGCGAGATGCTGGACCGGGCCGACCGCCTGGACGACGACCGGGTCGACGCCCCCATCGAGATGCCGATCGGGACCATCGACGACGACATGTCGATCCGCTCCGTGCTGGGCCGCCTGGTCGGCCAGCTCGCCCAGTGGAACGCCGCCTCCTCGCAGCGGCGCTACGACTGGGACGAGCGCGGCAAGACGATCTCCACGCTGCGCCGGGAGCTGGCCGAGGAGGGCCCCGCGTTCCTCGCCCAGGTGCGCCGGACGATCGAGGAGGGCCGGCTCGATGACACGTTCGTGGATGTGACGTGCGAGCCGCCGCGGGTCTTCACGTTTGGCGGGATGGTGGCCCACGTGCTCACCTTCGCCGCCGTACGACGCGTGGTCGTCCTCGGTGCCCTCGAGACGGCCGGCATCACCGACCTCGACGCCGGTGACCCGATGGAATGGGTGGCCTCCCCGGCCTGAGCTCCCGGGGGACGACCGGGCTCACTTCGTGCGGCGCTCGTCGCGCGAGGCGGTCCGGGCGACGGTGAGCGCCATGATCCGGGCCACGGCCAGCGCCAGGTAGAGCATCCCGGCGATCTGCTCGAGCATCACGAACGCGCGGGCGTGCGGACGGACCGGGATGATGTCGGAGAGCCCCAGGCTCGTCATCGTCGTCACCGACAGGTACAGCATCTCGAACCACGCCGAGGCCTCCAGCGGGTCGTCGATGACGGTGAACGACTCGGGCAGGACCACCTCGATGGCGAGGTAGACGTAGGCGAAGCCCCAGGCCACCACGGTGAACGTCGCGCCGGTGGCGTAGAGCTCGTCGGTGGTCACGACGTGGTCGTCGAACATGTACCGCAGCAGCGCGTAGGCGGTGTAGAAGTAGAACGCCGCGTGGAAGACCGACGACCAGAGCACGACCGACTCGACCCCGGGCGACACCGCCTCCCAGACGGTGAGCACCACGACCGGCAGGCCGAGCCCGGCCGAGATCCAGCTCAGGGCCGGTGTCATCCGCACGGCGAAGACCGCGATCGCCAGCACCAGCAGGGCGAAGATCGAGAAGAGCGCGCGCCCCAGCGGCTGGTCGCCCAGGAACGGGTAGATGACGATCCCGAGGAGCTGGACGATCAGCAGGTCGGCGCAGGGGTGGCGCAGCACCGGGACCTGGCGCAGCCCCCGGACCCGGCGCAAGCCCCTCACCTGACCTCCCGGAGCACGACGACCGAGCGGGACTGCTGCACCAGCGTGCCGCCCGTGGACACCGGCGTGCCGATCGGGTTGTCGGGGCAGGTCGACAGCACCACCTCGCCCTTGTGGACCCACGCGTTCTCGGGCAACCGGACCTCGACGTCGTCGGAGGAGGCGTTGAGCCAGATGACGAAGGAGGAGTCGCGCAGCTGCTCGCCGCGCGGGCCGGGGGAGCGCAGCGGATCGCCGGAGACGAACATCCCCACGGTGTGCAGGCCGTCGTCGTGCCAGTCCGCCGGGGTCATCTCGCGTCCGTCGGGGTGCATCCAGGCGAGGTCCTTGGGGCCGCCCTTGATGGCGGGCCGGCCCTCGAACCAGTGCCGCTGGCGCAGCGCCGGGTGGTCGCGGCGCAGGCGCAGCGCGGTCTTGGTGATCTCGTAGACGTCGAGCCACGCGTCGTCGGGACGCCAGTCGACCCACGACGTCGGGTTGTCCTGGCCGTAGGCGTTGTTGTTGCCGCCCTGGGTGCGGCCGCGCTCGTCGCCGGCGGTGAGCATCGGCACCCCGTTGGACAGGCACAGCGTCACCATCAGGTTGGCCGCCTGCCTCCGGCGCAGCGCGATCACGTCCGGTTCGTCGGTCTCGCCCTCGACGCCGCAGTTCCACGAGCGGTTGTTGTCGGTCCCGTCGCGGTTGTGCTCGCCGTTGGCCTCGTTGTGCTTGTGCTCGTAGGACACGAGGTCGCGCAGCGTGAAGCCGTCGTGGGCGGTGACGAAGTTGACCGAGGCGTACGGCGAGCGCCCGTCGTCGGCGTACAGGTCGCTGGACCCGGCGAGCCGGGTCGCCACCGTCCGGACGCCGGAGGTGTGGCGGCGCCAGAAGTCGCGCACGGTGTCGCGGTACTGGTCGTTCCACTCCACCCACGGCGGCGGGAACTCCCCGACGCGGTAGCCGTCCATCGAGGCGTCCCACGGCTCGGCGATGAGCTTGACGTGCCGCAGGACCGGGTCCTGGCCGATCGCCGTCATCAGGTGGCTGCCGAGGTCCACCTCCTGGCCGGTGCGGGTGAGCGCGCTCAGCAGGTCGAAGCGGAAGCCGTCGACGTGCATCTCGCCGACCCAGTAGCGCAGCGAGTCCAGGATCATCCGCAGGCTCTGGGTGCGGCTGGCGTCGACGGTGTTGCCGCAGCCGGTGACGTCCCAGTAGGTGTCGGGCTCCGGATCGGCGAGCGGGTCGGGGTCGACGACGCGCTGGTAGTAACCGAGGTCGTCGAGGCCGCGGAAGCTCAGCGTCGGCCCGTCCGGGCCGGCCTCGGCGGTGTGGTTGTAGACGACGTCGAGGATCACCTCGATGCCCGCGCGGTGGAACGCCTTGACCATCTCCTTGAACTCGCGGACCTGCTGGCCGCGGTCGCCGGAGGAGGAGTAGGCGTTGTGCGGGGCGAAGAAGCCGAGCGAGTTGTAGCCCCAGTAGTTGACCAGCCCCCGCTCGGCCAGCGCCGGCTCGCTGAAGAACTGGTGCACCGGGAGCAGCTCGACGGCCGTCACGCCGAGGTCGTGCAGGTAGTCGGTGACCGCCGGGGTCGCCAGCCCGGCGTACGTCCCGCGCAGGTGCTCGGGGACCCGGTCGTGCAGCGCGGTCATCCCCTTGACGTGCAGCTCGTAGATCACCGTGTCGCGCCAGCGCCGGCGCTGGGGCACGTCGTCGCCCTCCCAGTCGAAGGCGGGGTCCACGACGACGCTGCGCGCGGTGTACGGCGCGGAGTCGAGGTCGCTGCGCAGCTCGGGGTGGGCGACGTCGTAGCCGTAGATCGCCGGGTGCACCGTGAGGTCGCCGGCGACGGCGGTGGCGTAGGGGTCGAGGAGCAGCTTGGCCGGGTTGAAGCGCAGCCCGCGGTCGGGGTCCCAGTCCCCGTCGACCCGGTAGCCGTAGCGGGTGCCCGCCGGGAGGTCGGGCACGGCGCAGTGCCAGATGCCGAGGGAGAACTCGGTGAGCTGGATGCGGCGCTCGGCGTCGCGGTCGTCGTACAGGCACAACCACGCGGTGCGCGCGAGTGGCGCGTAGACCGCGAAGTTGGTCGACTCGCGCGACCACGTCGCTCCCAACGGCCAGTTGCGGCCGGGCCACACCTCGGTCGTCTCGCCCTGGTGCTCCCACATTCCCGGTGTCACGCCCGGCATTGTCCCTGATTGAATGCCGGGACCCGTCAACCGACCGCAGTGTGTGAGCACGAAGGAGTGACATGACCGACGCGACGCGTGAGTTCGTCCGGCTCGAGGTGGCCGACGGAGTGGCCACGATGCGCCTGGACCGGCCCAAGATGAACGCCCTCGACGTCCGGATGCAGGAGGAGATCCGCGCGGCCGCGCTGGAGGCCACCGAGCGCGACGACGTCAAGGCGGTCGTGGTGTGGGGCGGCGAGCGTGTCTTCGCCGCCGGTGCCGACGTCAAGGAGATGGCCGACATGTCCTACACCGACATGGTCAAGCGCTCCGGCGGGCTGCAGTCGGCCTTCTCCGCGGTGGCCCGGATCCCCAAGCCGGTCGTGGCGGCCGTCAACGGCTACGCGCTCGGCGGGGGCTGCGAGCTCGCCCTGTGCGCCGACATCCGCATCGCCGCCGACGACGCCACCCTGGGCCAGCCCGAGATCCTCCTGGGCATCATCCCCGGCGCCGGCGGCACCCAGCGGCTGACCCGGCTCGTGGGTCCCAGCCGGGCCAAGGACCTGATCTTCTCGGGCCGGTTCGTCAAGGCCGACGAGGCGCTGGCCATCGGGCTGGTCGACCGGGTGGTGCCGGCCGCCGAGGTGTACGACGCCGCCGTGGCGTGGGCGGGCCAGTTCAGCAACGCCGCGTCGTACGCCGTCCGGGCGGCCAAGGAGGCCGTCGACCGGGGCATCGAGGTGGACCTCGAGACCGGCCTGGAGATCGAGCGCCAGCAGTTCGCAGCACTCTTCGCCACGGAGGACCGTGCCATCGGCATGCGGTCCTTCGTTGAGCAGGGGCCGGGCAAGGCCGCCTTCGTGGCACGGTAGCCCGCGCACCACCCACACGACCCAGGACCCGGAAGGACACCACTGTGGCCAAGGACGACACCACCACCGAGACGTCGAGGAAGAGGAGCGGGGCCGCGACCACCGCGGCGCTGCGCGCACGCATCGCCCAGCTGGTCTGGCTGGTGTGCGTGCTGTGCGCCCTGGCGTGCGCCCTCGGTGCCCTGCTGGTCGCGCTCAAGGCCAACACCGACAACGCGCTCGTCGTCTTCGTCAAGGACGCGGCGAGCGCGGTGGACCTCGGGGTCTTCGACCGCCGCGACGGCGTCCTGAAGTTCGACGGCGAGAACGCCGCGACCAAGAACGCCCTGGTCAACTGGGGGCTGGCCGCCGTCGTGTGGCTCGTCATCGGCCGGATCCTGGACCGGATCATCCGCCCCTGATCGGACGCGACGCTGACAGCGTCACTGTGAGTAACCCCACCGCGGACCCTGTTCCGCGGTGGGGTTACTGACTTGTAACCTCGCCACCACACCATCCTCGGATCCGGTGGGCCTCCGCCCCCGGGTCACCAGCTCAGGAGGGGCCGCAAAGGCCACACACCATGAACATTGTCGTCTGTGTGAAGTACGTGCCCGACTCGACCGCCGACCGGCACTTCGAGGAGGACTACACCGTTGACCGCGTCGGAGTGGACGGTCTGCTGTCCGAGCTCGACGAGTACGCCGTCGAGCAGGCGCTGCAGCTCAAGGAGAAGCGCGAGGGCGAGGAGGTCACCGTGACCGCGCTGTGCGTGGGCCCGGAGAAGGCCGTCGACGCCGCCCGCAAGGCGCTGCAGATGGGCGTGGACAAGGCGGTCCACGTGGTCGACGACGCGATCGCGGGCTCCGACTACGCCGCCACCTCGTTGGTGCTGGCCAAGGCCGTCGAGAAGATCAGCGCCGACAACGGTGCGACCGACCTCGTCGTGTGCGGCATGGCCTCTACCGACGCGTCGGGCAGCGTCATCCCGGCGATGCTGGCCGAGCGCCTGGGCCTGCCGCAGGTCACGCTGGCCTCGGTGATCGAGTCCCAGGGCGACCAGGTCCGCATCAAGCGCGACAACGAGGGCTCCACCGAGGTCATCGGCGCCACGATGCCGCTGGTGCTCTCGGTGACCGACCAGTCGGGCGAGGCCCGCTACCCGTCGTTCAAGGGCATCATGGCGGCCAAGAAGAAGCCGCTGGAGACCCTGTCGCTGGCCGACATCGGCGTCGAGGCCGACCAGGTCGGGCTGTCGGTGGCGTGGACGCAGGTCGAGGACACGACCGCCCGCCCGCCGCGCACGGCCGGCGAGATCGTCAAGGACGAGGACGGCTCGGGCGCCACGGCGCTGACCGAGTTCCTCGCCTCCAAGAAGTTCATCTGAGCGCCCGGGAAGAGGGAGACGCACACCATGAGTGAAGTCCTGGTTGTCATCGACCACGCCGACGGCGAGGTCAAGAAGCCGACGTACGAGCTGCTCACCATCGCCCGTCGCCTCGGCGAGCCGTCCGCGGTGTTCTTCGGCGCCTCGGCGCAGGGTGACGCGGTGGCCGAGAAGGTCAAGGCCTACGGCGCGGAGAAGGTCTACGTCGTCGACGACGCCGAGCTAAAGGGCTACCTGGTGGCCCCCAAGGCCGAGGCCCTGCAGCAGCTCGTCGAGAAGTCCTCGCCGGCCGCCGTGCTGATCCCCTCGACGTTCGAGGGCAAGGAGATCGGCGCCCGGCTCGCGATCAAGATCGGGTCCGGCCTGATCACCGACGCCGTCGACGTCCAGGAGGGACCCGTCACCACGCAGAGCGTGTTCGCGGGCAACTACACCGTCACCGCGAAGGTCACGCAGGGCACGCCGATCATCACGGTCAAGCCCAACTCGGCCGCCCCGGAGGAGTCCGCGGGCGCGGGTGCCGTGGAGGCGTTCGCGCCGACCATCTCGGACGCCGCGAAGACCGCGCAGATCATCGCCTCGCAGCCGCGCAAGTCGACCGGTCGCCCCGAGCTGACCGAGGCCGCGATCGTGGTCTCCGGCGGTCGTGGCACCGGCGGCAACTTCGAGCCGATCGAGGCCTTCGCCGACTCCCTCGGCGCGGCCGTGGGTGCCTCGCGTGCCGCGGTCGACTCGGGCTGGATGCCGCACGCGTTCCAGGTCGGCCAGACCGGCAAGACCGTCTCGCCGCAGCTCTACGTCGCCAACGGCATCTCGGGCGCGATCCAGCACCGCGCGGGCATGCAGACCTCCAAGACCATCGTGGCCGTCAACAAGGACGAGGAGGCCCCGATCTTCGAGCTCGTGGACTTCGGCGTGGTGGGCGACCTCCACACCGTCCTGCCGGCCGCGACCGAGAAGGTCACCCAGCGCAAGGGCTGACCCGCCCCTCGCACGACGCACGACGCAGGACGCCCCCGACCGCAACGGTCGGGGGCGTTCGTGCGTCGTGACCGGGCCCTCGCGCTAGGTTGCCGGTCATGGAGAGCACGCGGGTCACGATCACCACCCCCGACGGCGACATGCCGGCCCACCTCTGGCTGCCCGAGTCCGGCAGCGGGCCGGGGATCCTGCTGCTGCAGGAGATCTTCGGGGTGAGCCGCTACATCGAGCAGCGCGCCCGCGACCTGGCGTCCCTGGGTTACGTCGTCCTGGCCCCCGAGCTCTTCTGGCGCCTGGGCGTCTCCTCCGTCGAGGAGGGACCCGACGCCCTGGAGCAGGCGCTCGCGCTGCTCCAGCGGGCCGACTGGCAGGCGGCGGTCCGCGACAGCCTCGACGCCCTCGAGCAGATCCGTTCGCGCAGCGAGGTCGTCGGCGGCGTCGGGATCGTGGGCTTCTGCTTCGGCGGCGGGCTGGGGTTCAGCGTGGCCGCCGAGTCCTCGCCCGACGTGCTGGTCAGCTACTACGGCTCGGCCCTGCCCGACATCCTGGGCCTCGTGGACCCCGACGCACCGGTGACGGTCGTCGAGCCGGAGGCGGTGACGGCGCCCTCCCTGCACCACTTCGGGCTGGCCGACCAGTTCCTCACCCCGGTCGTGGTCGAGCAGGTCCGCGACGCCCTCGAGCCGCTGGAGCACGTCACGTTCCACGCCTACGCGACCGCGGACCACGCCTTCGACAACCCCGACTTCTTCCTGCACGACGCCGACGCATCGCGCCTGGCGTGGGAGCGGACCGCCGCCTGGCTCGCGGAGAACCTGCCCGTGGGCGGGGCGTCCGCCCCGGCTCAGTAGAGGGTGCGCCGGACCTTCCAGCCGTCCCCGCGCGGGACCACCGACAGCGTGGTGCTGTGGAGGCGGCCGGAGAACGTGTAGGAGGGAGCCGTCCCGTAGAGGTCGACCTGCACGCGGCGGCAGGTGTCGTTGCGGGCCCGGGCGCGCGGGACGGCGGTGTCCGTACGACGCCAGCCCGACGCTGTGGACTCCTGCAGGACCGTCGGCCAGCCGGACGCCCGGGACGTGGTCAGCCTCAGTGCGGACCCCGGGCCCGACGGGAGCACGACGTCACAGCGGCGGGTGGCCCCGACCGGGAGCACGACCCGGCCGAGCTCGCGGGAGAAGACGGTGGTGGAGCGTCGGGTGCTGGAGGACACCCACCGCCGGTCGGCCGAGACCCCGAGCGGGTGGCTGGCCACCTGGACCGTGGTCCAGGTCGAGCCGTCGGTGGACACCAGCGCCTTCGAACGACCGGCGCACGCCACCTGCGCGACCAGGACGCCGAAGGGCTGCGAGGAGAACGCGCCCTCCCAGTGGCACGGCCCGGGCAGGGTGGTCAGCGGACGCAGCGGCCCCCACCGCTGCGCGAGGGCGTCGTACTCCTGCACGTCGACGGCACTCCGGTCGGCCGAGGACAGGGCCACCAGCGGTAGGCCGGGGGAGCTCACGTAGGTCGTCCCGGCGCGACCGCCGCGCTCGACGAGGCCGGGAGCCGCGGAGGGTGCGACGGCGGTGACCGTCCACGCGGAGGACTGGTCGGGGCGGCTGATGGTGGTGACGTAGGCGGGGGAGGTGCGGTCCCCGAAGAGCACGGTCAGCGCGTCGACGTTGACCAGGGAGGAGTCGCTGCAGGCGTTGGGAACGTCCAGCTCCTGCCGGACGGGCTCCCCGTCGCCGAGGCGGGTGACCACGGTGAACCGGCAGTCCGCCTCCCGGCGACCGTTCCGGCCGTACAGGACCGAGACGCGACCGTCGTCGGCGATGGTGGCGGTCTCGGTGTACTCCTGCCCGGGCAGGGAGATGGTGCGGGAGCCGAAGCCCTCGGCGGGGGTGAGGGTGAGGTGGCCCTGGTACTGCGGCCAGACCGCCGAGCGGCCGTCGGGGGAGATGCCCGGCTCCTCGTAGGCCTCGCCCTCGAGCCGGTGCACCCGCCAGGTCACGAGGTCGTCCGACCACAGCGCCTGGGAGTGGGTGGGCGCCTGGTCCTCGGCGTAGCCGAACCGGTCGCACTCGGCGATCAGGGCTACCGACGTGCCGGCAGCGCGGGCGTCGACGTCCCCGCAGAAGAGGTTCTTCCTCCTCAGCACCACCGTCCGCTCGCCCCACGTGCCGGTGGCGGCGTCGTACCGTCGGCCGCGCACCTCGCGGAGGTTGCGCGAGACGCTGACCGCGAACCGGTCGCCGTCGGCGAGGTCGACCACGACCCCGCGTGTCGTCTCCCGCGGCAGGTCGGCCTCCGTGGCCGGCGCCGGCGCCACCTCGGCGCGCGCCGCGGCCAGCGTGGTGGCGAGCAGGGCGACGGCGATGCCGCCCCCGACCAGCCTGGGCATGAGTCGTCCCCGGGTCCCCGTCATGCCCGGCACCCTAACCCCGCGGCCCGCGGCTGAGACGGCCTCGCGAGGGGGTGCCGGCCGACCTACGCTCGAGCCATGAGCACCGACGCCCCCACGCACGACCGGGCCGACCACGAGGCCGGGGTCCGCGAGGTCGCGACCCGCGCCCGCGTCTCCAGCCACGACCTGGCGCTGGCCACCCGCGCCACCAAGGACGCGGCCCTGCACGCGATGGCCGACGCCCTGCTGGCGCAGGCGCCGGCGGTGCTGGCCGCCAACGCCGAGGACGTCGCGCGGGCCGAGGAGGCGGGCACCCCCGCCCACATCATCGACCGGCTGCGCCTCACCAGCGACCGGCTCGCGGCCATGGCCGCGGGCCTCGTCGACGTCGCCGGGCTGGCCGACCCCGTCGGCGAGGTGGTGCGGGGCTCGACGCTGGCCAACGGCCTCGAGCTGCGCCAGCTGCGCGTGCCCTTCGGCGTGGTCGGGATGATCTACGAGGCCCGGCCCAACGTGACCGCCGACGCCGCCGGCATCTGCCTCAAGTCGGGCAATGCCGTCCTGCTGCGCGGCTCCTCGAGCGCGCGGTCCAGCAACGCGGCCATCGTCGAGGTGCTCCGCGGCGCCGTGGTCGCCGCCGGCCTGCCGGCCGACGTCGTCCAGCTCGTGCCCGGCGACAGCCACGACTCGGTCAAGGCCCTGATGCGGGCCCGGGGGCTGGTCGACGTGCTGATCCCGCGCGGGGGAGCGGGCCTGATCCGCAGCGTCGTCGAGGAGTCCACGGTGCCGGTCATCGAGACCGGCGTCGGCAACTGCCACGTGTACGTCGACGCCTCGGCCGACCTCGACCAGGCGCTCGCCATCGTGGTCAACGCCAAGACCCAGCGCACCAGCGTCTGCAACGCCGCCGAGTCCCTGCTGGTGCACGAGGACGTCGCCGACGACTTCCTGCCCGCCGTCATCGACGCGCTGCGGGCCCACGACGTGACCATCCACGGCGACGAGGCGTTCTGCGAGTACGACGACGTGGTCGTCGCGACCGACGAGGACCACGCCACGGAGTACCTCTCGTCCGACATCTCGGCCGCCGTGGTGGCCGACGTGGAGGCGGCGATCGCCCACATCCGTCGCTTCTCCTCGGGCCACTCCGAGGCGATCGTGGCCCGCGACCAGGGGACGATCCGGCGCTTCGTGGCGGCCGTCGACTCCGCCGCGGTGCTCGTCAACGCCTCGACCCGGTTCACCGACGGCGGCGAGTTCGGCTTCGGTGCGGAGATCGGCATCAGCACCCAGAAGCTGCACGCCCGGGGACCGATGGGGCTGCCCGAGATGACGTCCACCAAGTACGTCGTCGTGGGCGACGGGCACGTGCGCTGAGCGAGCCTCCTGGCGAGCGGGCGCCGAGGAACGTCCCGCGCGCTCCGGACGATAGGATCGCGCCATGTCGCTGAACGCCCTGACGATCCTGGCCGCCGAGTCCCACGACGCGCCCACCATCCACCCCTACCTCGTGGGTGGCATCGCGCTGGTGATCCTCCTGGGCCTGCTGCTGGCCCTGGTCGCGTTCGGCGGCGGGCGCGAGCACAGCTGATGCCCCGTCGCGTGGGCGTGATGGGCGGCACCTTCGACCCCATCCACCACGGCCACCTCGTCGCGGCGTCCGAGGTCCAGGCCTGGTTCGACCTCGACGAGGTCGTGTTCGTCCCGACCGGTGCGCCGTGGCAGAAGGCCGACCGGGATGTCTCGCCGGCCGAGGACCGCTACCTGATGACGGTCATCGCCACGGCGTCCAACCCTCGGTTCAACGTCTCGCGCGTCGACGTCGACCGCACCGGCCCGACGTACACCATCGACACGCTGCGCGACCTGCGTGCCGAGATGCCCGACGCGGAGCTCTACTTCATCACCGGTGCCGACGCACTGGCCGACATCTTCACATGGCGCGACGTCGACGAGCTCTTCGCGCTGGCGCAGTTCGTCGGCTGCACCCGGCCGGGCTACGACATGGACCCGGCCACGCTCGACAAGATCCCCTCCGACAAGGTCACCATGGTCGAGATCCCGGCCCTGGCGATCTCCTCGACCGACTGCCGCGCGCGCAGGCGTCGCGGCGAACCCGTCTGGTACCTCGTGCCCGACGGCGTCGTGCAGTACATCGCCAAGCACGACCTCTACACCACCACTGCGGGAGACACTCCCGACAAGGAGCCCGTATGACTGCCACCGACCACGCCATCGAGCTCGTCCAGGTCGCCGCTGCCGCGGCCGCCGACAAGCTGGCCCAGCAGGTCATCGCCTTCGACGTCAGCGAGCAGCTGGCCATCACCGACGCCTTCGTGCTCGCCTCGGCGACCAACGAGCGGCAGGTCAAGGCCATCGTCGACGAGGTCGAGGACAAGCTGCGCGAGCACGGCGCCAAGCCGATCCGCCGCGAGGGCCACCGCGAGGGACGCTGGGTGCTGCTCGACTACGGCGAGATCGTCGTCCACGTGCAGCACGAGGAGGAGCGCCAGTTCTACGCCCTCGAGCGGCTCTGGCGCGACTGCCCGGTGATCTCCGTCGACGTCACCACGCCGGCCGTCACCGAGGTGCCCGGCGCGGCCCACGCGGGCACCACCGACGCCGACGACGCCGGCACCGCCGACGAGGAGTGACCGCTCCCCGCACCCTGGTCCTGCTGCGGCACGGCCGGACCGCCTGGAACGCCGAAGGCCGCGCGCAGGGCCAGCTCGACGTCGGCCTCGACGAGGTCGGCCACGCGCAGGCGGCGGCCGTGGCGCCGGCGATCGCCGCGCTGCGACCGGACGTGCTGTGGAGCTCCGACCTCACCCGCGCCGCGACCACCGCGGCGGCGGTCGCCGAGGCCACCGGGCTCGAGGTCCGGCACGACGCGCGCCTGCGGGAGTACGACGTGGGGGCGCGGGCCGGCCTGACGATCCCCGAGTTCGCGGCCGCCCATCCCGCCGAGCACGCCGCGTGGACGGCCGCGGGCGGCTCGTTCGAGAACGCGGACGCGGTGCCGGGCGCCGAGTCGACCGACGACGTGCTGCGCCGGATCCTGCCCGCCCTGACCGAGGCGCTGGGCTCGGTGGCGCCAGGCGGGACCGCGTGCGTCGTCAGCCACGGCGCCGCGCTCAAGGCCGCCACGGTCGCGCTCCTCGGCTGGGACCGGGCCACGGCCACGTCGTTGCGCGGGCTCGACAACTGCGGCCACTCGGTCCTCGCCGACGCCGGCCGGGGGGCCCCGCTGCGCCTCGTGGCGTGGAACCGGACCCCCGATTTCGCACCCTGCACACCGGTTGGCTAATATTCTGCGAGTTGTCCGAGGGAGTCCGCTCCGGAGGGCGCACCCGTTGGGGGTGTGGCGCAGCTGGTAGCGCATCTGCATGGCATGCAGAGGGTCAGGGGTTCGAGTCCCCTCACCTCCACCGACACAGATCAGGCCGGGCCCACCAGGGCCCGGCCTGATCTGCTTCCGGGGCCGAACGGCCCTACCCCCGGCCTCGACCGCCCGCGTAGAACGGACGTGTCCCGGGGAGAGGCGGAGACCGTGGCGCACCCGCTGCCGCACGAGGGGGAGGCCGAGCCGGTCCTCACCTGGCTCGGCCGCCACACCGCACGGGTGCGACGGCAGGAGATCGAGTTCTCCAACCCGGGGCTGGAGTACCGGCGCCTGTTCAGCGAGCTCTGGGGGACCTTCCTGCTGGTCCTGGTCGCCGCGGGCGGCGGCGTGGTGGGCGCGACGTCGTACGGCGGCGACCTCACGCTCGCGATGAAGGCCCTGGCGCCCGGGGTCATGGTGATGGCGATCATCTTCTTCATGGGCACGATCTCCGGGGCGCACCTGAACCCGGCCGTGACCCTGGCCTTCGCCGTGCGACGGAACTTCCCCTGGCGACGGGTGCCCGGCTACCTGGTGGCGCAGGCCGGGGGCGCGGTCCTCGCGGCCCTGTTCCTCGACGCGATGTACGGCGGGATCCTCAACGGCGCCACCGTGCCGGCCCCGGGCGTGAGCCGGACGGTCGCCGTGCTGACCGAGGCCGTGCTGACCCTGGGTCTGGTGAGCGTCATCCTCGGGACCGCGACCGGTGCCCGCAACATCGGGTCCAACGGAGCGCTGGCCGTGGGTGGCTACATCGGGCTGGTGTCGGTCTGGGCGGCGCCGGTGACCGGCGCCTCGATGAACCCGGCCCGCTCGTTCGCTCCGGAGCTCGTGGGGGGGCGACCTGACGAACTGGTGGATTTACCTGGTCGGACCGCTCGCCGGCGCGATGGTCGCGGTCGCCTTCGAGTACATCCTCCGCGGCGGGCCCACCCCCGGCGGGAGCGAGGCCGCGCAGGGCATCCTCGACGACGACCCGCGCGGGATCTGAGCGTGCGGGTCGGATTGGTCGATCCCTAGGCTCAGCGCATGCCCGCCCGCTTCGACCACCTCGTGATCGCCGTCGCCGACCTCGACGAGGCCGCCGCGCGCTGGACCGCCGCGGGCATCCCCGCGGTCCGCGGCGGGGCCCATCCCGTCGGCACCGTCAACGCGCTGGTGCGCGGTCCGCGAGCGGCGTACGTCGAGCTGATCGCCGCCGGCGCTCCCGGGTCGAACCCGTGGCTGGACCGGGTGCGGTCCGGCTCCGGGCCGATCTCCTGGGCCATCGCGGTCGACGACGTCGACGCCGCGCGCGAGGCGCTGGTCGAGGCGGGCCTCGGCCCGCGCCCGGTCACCGAGGGCTCACGGCTCACCCCGGACGGCGAGACGGTCGCGTGGCGGCTGTGCGACGTCGGCGCGGGCCCGTACGACGAGTCCCTGCCGTTCCTCATCGAGTGGACGACGCCGATGCCCCCCGGGCCGGCCGACGGTCCCGTGGTCTCCTACGTGACGCTCACGCCGCCCGACCCGGACCGGGTCGCCGACGTGCTCCTGGCGCTGGGGTTCGCCGCCGTGTCGCACTGGCCGCGACGGGTGTTCCGTGATCCGGACGGGGTGGGCATCACCCTGCTCCCGGTGGAGGAGCCGGGCCGGGACGGCGCGTCGTCGTGGGAGGGTCCGGCGACCTCGCTCGCGCTGGAGCTGCCGGCGCCGCAGCTCGTCCATCACCACCTGGACGACGTCGCGGTGATGGCGGTGCCGGACCGGCGCCGGTTCGGGGCGGCGGCCCTGCTCCCTGCCGTCGAGGCGGCCTTCGCGCGCCTGCGTGGCGGCCTGGCGGACTGGCCGAACCCGCACCCCGGCGGCGAACCGGCGCTCGAGGAGGAGTACTCGCGCTGCCTCGACCCGGGCCGCTACCGGCTGCTCGGGGTGCGGGCCGACGCCTGGGTGGAGGCGATCGTGTCCGCGGGGCTGGGCTCTGCGACCCCGGTGCCGCCCGACGCGATCACGTGGGTGGGCGAGACGCACCTGCGTCCGACCCGGGCGACCGTGCTCCGCGGCCGGGACGGCACCCTGCCGGTGGCGGTCGCCTGGGCGCCCATGGACGAGGCCGACGGCGCGTTCGTGCTCGTCGGGGTGGGCGAGCCGGCCCACGTCCTGGAGCGGCAACCCGACTGCGGCTGCGACGCCTGCGACACCGGCTCGGCGGACCTGCTCTCGACCGTCGACGACGCCTTCCTGCTGGGCCTCAGCGGTGGCGTGCACGTCGTGCGCGAGGGTGACCGCGTCGTCACCCGGACGCTGAACGGGTGGAGCGCGACCGGCGTGTTCGCACGGGGCGACGAGGACCGGTGGCTGGCGGACGCGGCCGCCGGGCGGCGTACCGACGGCGTCGTCCGCGGCGAGCCCTGGGTGTGACGGCAGGCGTGGGCGGTCGCAGTCCATGGACGACTGCTCCCGCCCACGGTCCGGTCAGGCGATCGTCATCCCGCCGTCGACGGGGAGCGTCTGGCCGGTGATGTAGCCGGCGGCGGGGGAGGCGAGGAAGACCACCGTCGCGGCGAGCTCGGCCGGGTCGCCCTTGCGGCGGGCCGGCACCCGCTGCATGGCCAGGTCGAGGTAGCCGTCGGGGTAGGTGTCGGTCATCTCGGAGGTGAAGAACCCCGGCGCGACCGAGTTGACCCGGATGCCCTTGCGCTCGGTCCACTGCTGGGCGAGGTCGCGGGTGAGGCCGTTGAGGCCGGCCTTGGAGGCGGAGTACGCCGCCTGCGGGAGCCCGCCGGTCGTGATGCCGAGGACCGAGGAGATGTTGATGATCGAGGAGCCCGGCGCCATGACCCGGCCGCACGCCTGGGCCATCCAGTAGCAGCCGTTGAGGTTGACGTCGATGACCGAGCGGAACTGCTCGGGCGTCTCGCGGGTGGCGGGCACGGCGGTGCCCGCGCCGGCGTTGTTGACCAGCACGTCGACGTGGCCGAACTCCGCCATCGCGGCGTCGACGAGCGCCTGGCACTGCGCGGGGTCGGCGACGTCGGTCTGCACCGTGAGGACGCGCCGGCCGGCGTCGCGCACCAGCTGGGCGGTCTCCTCCAGGCGGTCGGCGCGGCGGGCGCCGAGCACCAGGTCGGCACCGGCCTCGGCCAGCCCCTGCGCGAAGGCCACGCCCAGGCCGCTGGAGGCGCCGGTGACGATGGCGACCTTGTCGTCGAGTCGGAACATCTCGGGAGTCGTCATGGACGCGACCCTATCCAGCCGGCGCGGTGACCTCGACGTCACTCGTGCGTCGCGGCAGGTCGCGCACCGACCGTGAGCAGAGCACGAGCAGGCAGATGGCGGCGTACGCGATCCCGGAGACGACCAGCACGCGGGAGTTGCCGAAGGCGAGGCCCAGCGGTCCCCAGGCGAGCTGGCCGACGGGCATCGCGATGAACGAGCCGAGGGCGTCGTAGGAGTAGGCGCGCGACAGCATGTCGTCGTCGATGTTCTCCTGCATGGCGAGGTTCCAGCCCATCGAGAAGACCTCGATCCCGGCGCCGGCCACGAACGCGCTGGCGACCAGGGCGACCAGGGTCGGGTCGGCTCCCAGCACCACCATCGGCAGCCCGGCGAGGGCGATGGCGAGCATCCCCCAGAAGAGCGGACGGCGCAGCGGCACCCGCAGCAGCACCACCGCCATCGCCAGCAGCCCGAGCGCCTCGGCCGAGAGCACGTAGCCCCAGCCCTGGCGGCCGATCGTCTCCTGGGCGACCACCGGGCCGAGGGTGAAGAGCGCGCCGTTGTGGATCATGTTGAGGGCGCCGAACCCGATGACCACCGCCCACAGCCAGGTGGTGGACCAGAAGAACCGCCAGCCCTCGCGCAGCTCCGCCACGGTGCTGGACGAGGCCTTGCGCTCCCTGGGCGCCACCCGGACGGGCAGCAGGAGCGCCGCCGAGAGCAGCCAGGTCGCCGCGTCGATCGCCAGCGCCCAGCCCGACCCGACCGTGACCACGAGCAGGGCGCCGATCGTGGGGCCGAGGACGGTGAGCCCGTTGCGGGTCAGCGACAGCAGCGCGTTGGCCGGCTGGAGCTGGCTGCGCGGGACGAGCTGGGGGACCATGCTCGCCATCGCGGGGAACGAGATCGCCGAGACAGCGCCGTGCACGGCCGACAGGGCGATCAGCATCCACAGGTCGGCGGTGCCGGTGATCACGAGGAACGCGATCGCTCCCTGGGTGAGCGCCGAGGCCACGTTGGAGACCTGGAGGACCAGGGTGCGGGGGAGTCGGTCGGAGATGACGCCGCCCCACAGCAGCAGGACGATCATCGGGATCGTGTGCGCGGCCAGCACCTGGCCCAGCGCCGACGCGGACGCCCCCTCGATGTCGAGCACCGCGAAGGCGAGCGCGATGTTGGCCATCATCGAGCCGAGCGTGTTGGTGAAGCGGGAGGCGAAGTACCACGCGAAGCTGCGCTCGCGCAGGGGAGCGGCGGCGTCCTTCCACGTCATGACGCGTCTCCCATCAGGAAGGCCTGCGACGAGGCGCTGACGTGGACGGTGCCCTCGGTGCGGGCGGGACGGGCCTGCTCGTGGAGCAGCGTCATCGCCGCGGAGATCTGGTCGATCGCCGTGCGCCACGTCTCCGGGGTCACCCACGTCTCGATGTCCGAGGAGCTTCCCGGCCCCCTCACGCGCTGGGCCAGGCGACGGACGACCTCGGAGTGCGTGGCCTGCTGCCAGGCGATCTCGTCCTCGACGCTCGGGGGGCCGGAGGGGCGGGTCGGGTCGCCGCCGACGACGTACCGGTAGCGCTTGGCCGTCCCCCCGCGGATCTTCTCCTCGCTCTCGACCACGAGCTCGCCGGCGTCGTGCAGGACGCGCAGGTGGTACGACGCGTTGGCGTGGGTCAGCTCCAGCTCGCGGGCCACCTCGGCGGCGCTCATCGGCTGGGCGGTGAGCATCGAGAGGATCCGCAGCCGCACCGGGTGCGCCACCGAGCGCAGGGCGGAGATGGCGTGCTTGTCCGGGGAGTCCACGAGACGCTCCATCAGTCGTTGGGGGGTGATCGTCGCCCGGGACGCGTCGGACTGTCAAACGGTTCTTGGAGGGTTGACCTGCGTTCGTCCCTGAGTCGACCCTGAAGCACCCCCGAAGCGGGATGGATTCCGCCCCGCGGCGTGGTTGAGTGGAGGACACAGACACCGACCAGGAGGTCGCCATGAGCCAGACACCGCAGGACCCGTACGGCGACCGCCCGGCGTACGAGCCGCCGTCCCACCAGCCCGACTACCGGGCGCAGTCGTCGATCTCGCCGTCCCAGGAGCGGACCCTCGGGTCCGCCGCGCACTGGGTCCCCCTCGTCGCGATGGTGCTCTCGGCCGGCACGCTCGGCTTCGTGGGGTCGCTGGTGATCTACCTGATGTACAAGGACCGCGGGCCCTTCGTGCGCCAGCACGCGGCCAACTCGCTGAACGTCCAGATCATCACCGGCATCGTCCTGCTGCTCTCGTTCCCGCTGATGCTGCTGCTCATCGGCTTCGTCACCTACCCGCTCGCGCTGGTCTTCGCCTTCGTGCTGCACGCGATCGGGGCGGTCAAGGCCAACAACGGCGAGTGGTGGGACCCGCCCTTCACGCCGCGCTTCGTGCGCTGAGCCCGACCCGCGACCGGCGGCGACCCGACAACCGGGTCGCCGCCGGTCGTCGTACGGCGCTAGCATGGGCCGCATGTGCACGCAGTCCCTGCTTCTTCGCCAGCCGCGCTGACTCGACGAGTCACGCGGCCACCCCTCCCTGCGAGGGGTTTTTTCATGCCCGGAGCCGGGCGGGGACAGCACCACCGCACGGACGACACGAAGGAACACACGATGAGCGACGAGCGCGAGACCTACGACACCGAGGCCACCGAGACCAAGTGGCGTGCGGTCTGGGACGACCTGCAGCCCTTCCGGGCCGACGACGAGAGCCCGCGCGAGAAGAAGTACGCGCTCACGATGTTCCCCTACCCCAGCGGCGACCTGCACATGGGCCACGCCGAGGTGACGGCGCTGCACGACGTCGTCGCGCGCTACTGGTGGCAGAAGGGCTACGAGGTCCTGAACCCGATGGGCTGGGACTCCTTCGGCCTGCCCGCCGAGAACGCCGCGATCCGCAACGACGCGCACCCGGCCGACTACACCTACGGCAACATCGCCACCCAGCTGGAGTCCTTCCAGCGCTACGGCGTGAGCTTCGACTGGTCGCGCCGGTTCAACACCTCGGACCCGTCGTACTACCGGTGGACCCAGTGGCTGTTCCTGAAGTTCCACGAGAAGGGGCTGGCCTACCGCAAGAACAGCCCCGTCAACTGGTGTCCCAACGACCAGACGGTGCTGGCCAACGAGCAGGTCGTCGACGGCACCTGCGAGCGCTGCGGGGCCGAGGTCACCAAGCGTGAGCTGACCCAGTGGTACTTCCGCACGACGGCGTACGCCCAGGAGCTGCTGGACGGCCTGGACGACCTGCAGCCGACCTGGTCGGACAAGGTCGTCAACGCCCAGCGCAACTGGATCGGTCGCTCCGAGGGCGCCCACGTCGACTTCGTGGTCCCTTCGACAGGCTCAGGACAAGCGCGGGATCGGACGATCACCGTCTACACGACGCGCCCGGACACGATCTTCGGTACGACGTTCATGGTCGTGGCGGTCGACTCCGCGCTGGCCGACGACCTGGTGACCGACGAGCGCCGCACGGACTTCGAGGCCTACCGCGAGGAGGTCCGCAGGGAGACCGAGATCGAGCGGCTGTCGACCGATCGCCCCAAGACCGGCGTCGACCTGGGCGTGACCGCCACCAACCCCGTCACCGGCCAGCAGATGCCGGTGTGGGCGACGGACTACGTGCTGGCCGACTACGGCACCGGTGCCGTCATGGGCGTGCCCGGCGGGGACCAGCGTGACTGGGAGTTCGCCACCGTGATGGGCCTGCCGATCATCCGCACCACCCAGCCCCCCGCGGGCTTCGAGGGCGAGGCCTTCTCGGGCGAGGGGCCGGCGATCAACTCCCCGGCCGAGGGCCAGCCGGCGCCGCTGGACATCAACGGCCTGCCGGTCGCGGAGGCCAAGTCCACGACCATCTCCTTCCTGGAGCGCGAGGGCCTGGGCCGCGGCACCGTCAACTTCCGGCTGCGCGACTGGCTGCTGTCGCGGCAGCGCTACTGGGGCGCGCCGATCCCGATCATCCACTGCCCGGTCGACGGCGAGGTGCCGGTCCCCGAGGACCAGCTGCCCGTCGAGCTGCCGGAGCTGCGCGGTGCCGACCTGAAGCCCAAGGGCACCTCGCCGCTGGGCGGCGCGGCCGAGTGGGTCGACGTCTCCTGCCCCACCTGCGGCGGACCGGCCAAGCGCGACACCGACACCATGGACACCTTCGTGGACTCGTCCTGGTACTTCTTCCGCTACGTCTCCCCGCACGACGACACCCAGGCCTTCGACAAGGGCCTGGCCGACACGTGGGGTCCGATCGACCTGTACGTCGGCGGCGACGAGCACGCGGTCCTGCACCTGCTCTACGCCCGCTTCTTCACCAAGGCGCTGCGCGACATGGGCCTGGTGGGCTGGGACGAGCCGTTCTCGGCGTACCTGTCCCAGGGCAAGGTCATCAACAACGGCCGCAAGATGAGCAAGTCGCTGGGCAACGGCGTCAGCCTGGGGGACCAGCTGGAGGAGTTCGGCGTCGACGCGGTGCGCCTGACGCTGGTCTTCGCGAGCCCGCCGGAGGACAACATCGACTGGGCGGACGTGTCGCCCGGAGGCTCCGCGCGCTTCCTGCAGCGGGCCTGGCGGCTGAGCGGCGACGTGACCAGCGCGCCCGGGACCGACCCGGCCGGTGGCGACCAGGCGCTGCGCCGGGTGACCCACAAGACGCTGCGTGACGCCGAGACCCTGGTCGAGGCCCACCGCTTCAACGTGATGGTCGCGCGCACCATGGAGCTGGTCAACGCCACCCGCAAGGCGATCGACTCCGGTCCGGGCGGGGCCGACCCGGCCGTGCGCGAGGCCGTCGAGGCGGTGGCGATCCTGCTGTCGCTGGTCGCGCCGTACACCGCGGAGGAGATGTGGGAGCGGCTGGGACATGCGCCCACCGTCGCCCGTGTCGGGTGGCCGGTCGTCGACGAGGCCCTCCTGGTCGAGGACTCGGTCACGGCCGTGGTGCAGGTCCAGGGCAAGGTGAAGGCCCGCCTGGAGGTCTCGCCCGAGATCACCGACGCCGACCTGGAGGCGGCCGCGATGGCCGACGCGGGCGTCGTACGCGCCATCGACGGACGTCCGGTCCGCAAGGTGGTCGTGCGTGCGCCCAAGCTGGTCAACATCGTCGTCTGACGCGTGAGCGCGCGAGGGACGAGCGGGCGAGCTGCGAAGCGACCGTCGGGCGTCGTCTGACGCCTGGGCGCTCGGCCCTCGCGGGATCACCGGCTGCCCGGTGATCCGGTGGGTCGGCGCGTGTTGCAACGTACGCGAACCCACTGGAGTGCGCGTCAACCTCCGGGCCCGCGCGGCTGGTCCCACCCACTAGCCTTCGTGCATGCCCGTCGTCGTGGTCACCGACTCGACCGCCACGCTTCCTGCCGACCTCGCCGAGGAGCAGGGGATCGTGGTGGTCCCGCTGCAGGTGGTCATCGGTGCCCAGGTGCACGACGAGGGCTCGGAGGGCGCGACGCCGGAGCTGGTGGCGCAGGCCCTGCGCGACTTCGTGCCGGTCAGTACGTCGCGTCCCTCGCCCGCGTCGCTGGCCGAGGTCTACGAGCGGCTGGCACGTGAGGGAGCCGACGAGATCGTGTCGATCCACCTGTCGGGGGAGATGAGCGGCACGTACGAGTCGGCCCAGCTGGCCGCCCAGCAGGTCGACGTCACCGTGCACTGCGTCGACTCCCGCCAGGTGGGGGTGGCCACGGGCTTCGCCGCGCTGTCGGCGGTCGAGGCGGTGCGGGCGGGCGCGACGGGTGCCGAGGCGGCGGAGGTCGCCCGTGCCCGGGCTGCCGGCTCCGCCTCCCTGTTCTACGTCGACACCCTGGAGTACCTGCGCCGCGGTGGGCGGATCGGAGCCGCGGCCGCGATCCTGGGTGGCGCCCTGTCGGTCAAGCCGTTGCTGTGCATCGAGGACGGCAAGGTCGCCAACCTCGAGCGGGTACGGACCGCCGCGCGGGCCCTCAGCCGGCTGGAGGACCTCGCGGTCGAGGCGGCAGGGGAGTCGCCCGTCGACGTGTGCGTCGCGCACCTCGCGAGTCCGGACCGGGCCGCTGCCCTGGCGGACAAGCTGGCGCTGCGCCTCGCCGACCAGCTCGAGGGGCGGGAGGTCTGGTGCGGCGAGCTGGGTGCCGTGCTCGGCGCCCACGTCGGTCCCGGCATGGTCGCGGTCTGCGTCGCCCCGCGCTGACCCACGGGCCACCAACCGTCCCACGCGGCCAGGTGGCCGAGGGTTCTCCACAGGCAGGCGTACGCCGGTGGCGGACGTCGGCGGGTCTTCCTAGGTTCGACGCATGCGACGTCGCCCTCCCTCTCCCGAGCACGCCGAGGCGGTCTCGCGTCGCCTGGCGACGCTGAGCGCCGAGCTGGCCTCGGTGCGCGGTGACCCCGTGGCCGGTCACCAGCACACCCGCATCCGGCAGGACCCGCAGCCGGCGCCGTGGGACGAGCCGGCGGAGGTGACGGTGGTCCCGGTCCCGGGACGACACGCCTCGCGGCGCCTGGTCGACCGGGTGCGCCTGACGTCGGGCCACCTCGCGGTGGTCGCGCTCCTGGTGGCCGCCGGTGTCGGGGTCGCGGCGTGGTTGGTGGTCCGCGGCCAGGCCGAGCCGGTGCCCGTCGCCCCGCTCTCCCCGGTCGCCGAGCCGCTGGCCGACGTGCCGACGCCCGGTCCCGACGGGGCGATGGCGTTCAACGGGCAGGGAGCGCCGGGCGTGACCGGGGCACCGGCCGACGGTGCAGCGGGAGGTGTGGCGTCGGGGGGCGCCACAACCCCGCCGTCCGCGGACCTGACCGTCGACGTGGCGGGCAAGGTGCGCCGCCCGGGGATAGCCGTGCTGCCCGCTGGGTCGCGCGTCGTCGACGCCCTCGAGGCGGCCGGAGGCGCGCGCCGTGGTGTCGACCTGACCGCGCTCAACCTCGCCCGCCCGCTCGTCGACGGCGAGCAGATCCTGGTCGGGGTGGCTGTCCCCGCGGGCGTGCCCGCGTCGGTGGGGGAGCCCGGGGCGACGACGGGGGGCGCCCTGGTCAACCTCAACACCGCGGACCCGACGACGCTGGAGACCCTGCCGGGCGTCGGGCCGGTGACCGCGGGAGCGATCATCACCTGGCGCGACCAGCACGGCGGGTTCTCGGCCGTCGAGGAGCTCCTCGAGGTGGACGGGATCGGTGATGCGACGCTGGCGCAGATCGCTCCGCACGTGACGATCTGAGCCGGGCGGTGCGAGACCTCCGGACCCCGATGCTCGGGGCGGGAGCGTGGCTGGGCGGGATCGCGGCCGCCGTGCTGCCACCGTGGGCCACCCTCGCCGTGGTGGGGCTCGTCCTGCTCACGGCCGTCGTCAGCAGGCAGGGGGCCGCCATCGGCGCCGCGCTGGCCGGCGCGGCCGTGGCCGGGGTCGCGCTGCTGCACCTCGGCGGGATCGCCTCGGGTCCGGTGCACGACCTCGCGACCGAGCGGGCGGTGGTCACCGCGGACGTGGTGGTCACCAGCGATCCGCGGGTGAGCCACGGGCGCTTCGGCGACGTCGTGGTGGTGCGGGGCGACGTGCGCACCGTCGCGGGCCGTGGCGCGGCGTACGACGTGCGCAGTCCGGTGGTCGTGCTGGCCGACGAGGGGTGGCTCGACGTCGCGCTGGGGGAGCGGGTGCGGGTCTCAGGACGCCTCGGTCCCGCCGACGACGGGGCGGCGGCGCTCCTGAGCGCCCGCGGTCGTCCGCAGGTCGTCGAGGGACCGGACCCGTGGTGGCGGGGGGCCGCTGCCGTGCGGCGCTCGATCCGCGAGGCCGTCGCGCCCCGCGCCGAGCACCCGCGCGAGCTGGTGCCGGCGCTGGTGGTGGGCGACGACAGCGGCCTGGATCCCGCGCTCGCCGACGACTTCCGCACCACGGGCCTCACGCACCTGCTGGCGGTGAGCGGCACCAACCTCACGTTGCTGGTCGGCTTCCTGCTCGTCGTGGCCCGGTGGCTGGGCGTGCGTGGACGCTGGACGTACGCCGTGGCCGCGGCGGGCGTCGTCGGCTTCGTGCTCATCGCGCGGACCGAGCCCAGCGTGGTGCGTGCGGCGGCGATGGGCACGGTGGCCCTGGTGGGGATGGGCACCAACGGTCGCGAGCGCGGCGCGAGGTGCCTCGGTGTCGCGGTCCTCGCCCTGCTGCTCGTGGTGCCCGACCTCGCGGTCTCCGCGGGCTTCGCGCTGTCCGCGCTGGCGACGGGCGGCATCCTCTTCCTGGCGCCGGGATGGCGCGACGCGCTGATGGCGTGGCTGCCCCGCTGGGCGGCTGAGGCGGTCTCGGTGCCGCTGGCCGCCCAGGTCGCCTGCACCCCGGTGGTGACGGCCCTGTCCGGCCAGATCAGCCTGGTGGCGGTCCTTGCCAACCTCCTGGCCGCCCCGGCCATCGCTCCCGCCACGGTGCTCGGGCTGGCGGGCGGCCTGGTCGGGCTGGTGTGGACCCCGCTCGGGCAGGTCGTCGCCGCCCCGGCCGCCTGGTCGGTCGGCTGGATCGTCGTGGTGGCCCAGCACGGCGCCGCCCTGCCGACGGCCTCGATCACGTGGGGGACCGGACCGCTCGCCCTGGTCGTCGTCACGGCACTGTGCGGCCTGGTGGTCGTGGTGGCGCCCCGGGTGCTGCGCCACCGGGGCGCCGGCATCGGCTGCTCGGTGCTGCTGGTCGTGACCGTGCTGACCCGGCCGCCGACACCCGGGTGGCCGCCCGACGACTGGGTCCTGGCCATGTGCGACGTCGGCCAGGGCGACGGCCTGGTGCTCCACGCCGGACCGGGGGCGGGCATCGTGGTCGATGCCGGTCCGGACCCGGTGCTGATGGACGAGTGCCTGCGTCGCCTCGAGATCACCTCCGTGCCGCTCGTGGTGCTGACGCACTTCCACGACGACCACGTGGCCGGCCTGGCCGGGGTCCTCGACGGTCGGGAGGTGGGCGAGGTGCAGGTGACCTCCCTTCCGGACCCGGCCTCCGGCGTGGCGCTGGTGGAGCGGGAGACCGCTGGCGTCGGCGCCGCACCGGTCGTCGCGCCGTACGGCGCCACCCGGCGCGTCGGCGAGGTGACCCTCCAGACGCTGTGGCCGCTGCCGGCAGGCGCGCCGCTCGCCCCGGAGGGCGGGGAGGGGAGCGCTGCCAACGACGCCAGCGTGGTGCTGCTCGCCGTGGTGCGCGGGGTGCGGATCCTGCTGACCGGGGACGTGGAGCCGCCGGCGCAGGCGTCGCTCGAGCGGCTGCTCGCCGGCGTCGAGGTCGACGTCCTCAAGGTGCCGCACCACGGGTCACGCCACCAGGACCTGGACCTCCTGCTCGGCGTGCGGGCGCGGCTGGCCCTGGTGTCGGTGGGCGCCGACAACGACTACGGCCATCCCGCCCCTGATCTGCTCACGGCCCTGACGGCGACGGGCGCCCAGGTGCGTCGCACCGACCTCGACGGCGACGTCGTGGTGAGCGTCGACGACGGTGCACTGGGTGTCCGTACCCGCGGCTAGGGTTGGCCCACCATGAGTCGCACCCCCACCGCCGCGCAGGTCCTCGGTCGCGTCGTCCTCGTGACGGGCAAGGAGGAGCTCCTCAGCGAGCGCACGGTCGGCTCGGTGCGCGACGCGGTGCGGGCCCACGACCCCGAGGCGGAGGTCGGCGAGGCCGCCGCCTCCGACCTGACGCTCGCGACCCTGGGCGAGATGGCGGCCCCGTCGCTGTTCTCGACCACGCGGTGCGTCGTCGTCCGCGGCCTGGAGAACCTGCCCGACGAGTCGGTCGACGGGCTGCTCGACTACGCCGGCGCCCCGGCCGACGACATCGCCCTGGTGCTGGTCCACGGGGGCGGTCCCAAGGGCTCCGGGGTGCTCACCAAGCTGCGCAAGCTCTCCGCGGTCACCGAGGTGAAGTCCGAGGAGATCAAGAGGAGCGAGCTGACCGGCTTCGTGACCTCCGAGTTCGCCGGCCACGGCGCCACGATCGCCCACGACGCGGCCGCGTTCCTCGTCACCGCGGTGGGCCAGGACCTGCGCTCCCTGGCAGCGGCGGCCCACCAGCTCACCAACGACTTCCCGGGCGAGCCGATCAGCATCGACAAGGTCAAGCGCTACTTCGGCGGCCGGGCCGAGGCCACGTCGTTCGCGGTGGCCGACGCCGCCTTCTCCGGACGCCGCGAGGCGGCGCTGGAGGAGCTGCGTTGGGCCCTCGACGGCGGCACCGCCACCGTCCTCATCACCTCGGCCATGGCCAGCTCGGCCCGCAGCCTCGCGCGCTACCTCGGTGCCGCCCGGGGGGCCAGGGACAACGACCTGGCCCGCGACCTCGGCGTCCCGCCGTGGAAGGTCAAGCAGGTGCGCGACCAGTCCCGCTCGTGGACCCCGGAGGCGATCGGCACGGCGCTGCGGGCCGTGGCCACCGCCGACGCCGACATCAAGGGCCAGGCCCACGACGCGTCGTACACGCTGGAGCGGCTGGTCCTCACCGTGACCGCCCTGCGCACCCAGCGCTGACGCCGCATCCGGTCCCGCGTTGGCGTGCGGCGGAACGGTGAGCGGCCAGGAAGGGGGGAGGTCGGCAAATGAGTTCGACCCGCCAGGTGTCACCTGACGGGTCGAGCTGAGCGGGTCAGCTCAGAGCGAGGCGGTCTTCTTGGCGATGGCCGACTTGCGGTTGGCCGCCTGGTTCTTGTGGATGACGCCCTTGGACGCGGCCTTGTCGAGCTTGCGGCTGGCGACGCGGCCCGCGGTGAGGGCAGCGTCCTTGTCGCCGGCCTCGGCGGCCTCGCGGAACTTGCGCACGGCGGACTTCAGGCCGGTCTTGACGGCCTTGTTGCGCTCGTGAGCCTTCTCGTTCTGCTTGTTGCGCTTGATCTGGGACTTGATGTTGGCCACAGGTGAACCTTTGCTCGCTCGTGCTGGTCAGGGAAAGCCGGGTGTCAGAAGACTGGTGTCGGCTGCCGACTGCCCTCCCTCGGAGGAATCCGAGGATCGGGGCGGCGCCGGACATGCAAGGGGAGACACTACCGCTCGCGCGCGGGAGCACCCAAATCGCCCGGTGGGACGGGGACGGGGCCCCTCACGACAGTCCCAGCCTACGCCCGGCAGCGCCCAGGAAACGGCGCGACTCGGTACGACGGAACGCGGCCAGCGTGGGCAGGTTGACGTCCACGGCGGTGTGGGCACGCCACGCCAGGAACGTCCCCATCCCGACGAGCCACGAGGTGACCACCTCGTCGCCGGCGTCCCGCAGCGCGGGCGACGAGCCCAGGGACTCGTCGAACCACGGGCTCTCGACGCGCTCCAGGCGTGCGATCAGGGGGTCCAGCCAGGCGGGGCCGCGCCCGAACGCGCCCCAGTCCACGAAGACCAGGTCCCCCGTGGGGCGTTGCACCAGGTTGTCGTTGCGGATGTCGACGTGCACCACGGTGTCCATCGCCACGTCGCCGAGGCGGACCACGCCCGCGCGCAGGTCGTCGATGCGCGGGAGCACCCACGTCGGAAGCAGGTCGGGCGGCACCTCGTGCAGGTGCTCGAAGGCGCCCTCCCAGCCGCGGACCACCGCGGCGAAGTCCGTGGGGCCGGGGCGGTACAACGCCTGCGGGTCGTCCCCGGCGACCGGCTGGGGCAGGGTGTCGACCCGCAGGTTCATGGTCGCCGACAGCTCGTCGGTCTGGCGCAGCAGCCGCTCCATCTCCGCGTCGAGCGACAGGTCCGGGTGCGTCCCCTCCACGTCGTCGAGGAGCAGAGCCACCCAGTCGCCGTCGTCGTACGACGCCACCAGCCCGGCCCACAGCGGGTGCCTGCCCAGGAGCTCGAGCGCCAGCACCTCACGGCGGAACAGCACCGGGGTGTGCGGGTTGAGCTCCGCGCTGACCGCCTTGACGAAGGCGCGGGCGCCGTCGGCGCACACGAGCCGGGTCGCGCAGCCGGGGGACATGCCGCCGACCTGCTCGTGCGTCTCGACGACCGGGGAGCCGAGCGTCTCCTCGACCCAGTACCTGACCTGGTCCGGTGTGGAGGCGTAGGTCGCCCTCCTGCCGACGGCGCGGGGCGCGCTCACCAGCCTCGCCGCTCGGCCAGCCAGTCCCAGCAGACCTCACCCTGCCAGCGCTGGTGGTCGCGGAGGTACGGCGAGGTGGGGGGCACCGGCTGGTCGCAGGCGGAGAGGAAGTAGCCGGTGACCAGGGCCAGGACGATGTCGACCGCCTCCGCCGGGACGTCCTTCAGCAGCCGCCGCGACGCCAGGACCGCGTCGACGTCGAGCCCGTCGCCGCGTGGACCGATCAGGGTGACGAGCGAGTCGAGCCACGGTGCGCCTGCGACCGGCCAGTTCCAGTCGACCAGCCACGCCTTCCCGCTCCCGTCGACCAGCACGTTGTCGGCCCGGATGTCGGTGTGCACGAGGGTGTCGCCATGGCAGACCTCCGCGTAGCGACGCGCGAGGGCCTCGGCGTCGTCGAGGTGCGGCAGGTCGCGGGTGGCGCGGACGTGCTCCCAGCCGTCGAGGAACGACGCGAACTCGCCCACGAAGGTGTCCAGCCGCAGCGGCGCCGGCGTCAGCTCGTCGGCGACCACCTCCAGCGCGTCGAGGGTGGCGTCGAGGTCCTTCGGTCGCCACGGCCGGCGGGGCGGGCGGGCCTCGACGTGCTCGATGCCGAGGACGACCCAGTCGTCGTCCAGCATCCACAGCAGCCGGGGGGCCGGCACGGAGGCGGGGAGCGCGGCCAGCTTGCGGCCCTCCTCGCGGTAGGACTCGGCGAACAGGCGCTGGGCCTTCACCGAGGCCGCCTTCACGAAGTGCCGCGACCCGTCCTCGCACACCAGCACCGAGGCGAAGCCCGGCGTGAATCCCGACGTCTGCGAGATCGCCTCGACGACGGGGGACCCGCACCGGCGCTCGACGTACGCGCGCAGGTGCGGGGGCAGGAAGGCCCACTCGAGGCGTCGGGAGGTCGCTCCGGGAGGTGCGGGGTAGGCGCCGGGACTGCGGTTCATGGGCGCCATCCTCCCTGCCTAGACGTCGTCGAGGATCGCCGCCCGCCGGGTGGCGTGCTCGTCCTCGGTGACCAGGCCCTCGGACCGGAGGCGGTCCAGCTCGCGCAGCCGGGTGGCCGTGTCGCGCACGACCGGTGCCGCTCCGGGCGTCCCGCGCAGGGACGAGGCGAGGTACGTCGCGGTCAGGCCGTCCTCGGAGGCGAGCGCCATCCGCACCGCCTCTCCCTGGTCGAGACCAGCACGGCGGGCCATCGACCGGGCGGCGCGCACCCGCCACACCGTGCCGGCCACCCCGAGCAGCAGGACGACGAGGAACCCGAGGGTGGCGAGCTCCAGAGGGTGCGGTGCGAACGGGGACGAGTCCGGCGTCCAGGTGCCGTCGGGCTGCTGGGTGCACGTCACCGGCTGGCCGCCGTCATCCAGCTGGAAGCACTCGTCCGGGGGCATCCCACCCTCCTCGGTGCGTGTCATGGCGGGACAGTAGCCCGCGGGGCGGGGTTGGATGGGCGACATGCCCGACCTCGTCACCCCCACCCCCGTCGTACGCCGGTCCTTCCTCGAGGCCGTCGAGGAGCTGGTCGCCGAGGGGCGCACCGGCGAGGGATCGATGCTCAAGCGGTGGATGGACCTGTTCTCCGAGCGCTGGCACACCGAGGAGGGGTTCGCCGCCTTCGTGGCCTACCTCGACGCCGACGCGCTCCCCGGCTCCGACCGGCCGACGGGCCACGTCCCGCAGAGCACGTGGTGGCTGGTGGAGGGCGAGGAGTACCTCGGCCGCATCTCGGTGCGCCACGAGCTCACCGAGTGGCTGCGCGAGTTCGGCGGCCACATCGGCTACGAGGTGCGCCCGTCCGCCCGGCGCCGCGGGCACGCGACGACGATGCTGCGCGAGGTGCTCCCGCACGCCCGGGCCCTCGGCATCGAGTCCGCGCTCCTGACGTGCGACGAGGACAACGTCGCGTCGGCCAAGGTGATCCAGGCGGCCGGCGGGGTGCTGGAGGACCGTCGGGGGATCAAGCTGCGCTACTGGGTGCCCACGACCTGAGGAGGGCGGGTGCAGGGCTGTGCTCGCGGTTCGTGACGACGCCGCCCAGCGTGGAACAATGACCGTCCCGACGTACCGCTGCAGAAAGTCGCCCGTGTCCCTCAAGAACGCGCCCCAGCCGGGCCAGACCGATCCGGCGATCATCCGCAACTTCTGCATCATCGCCCACATCGACCACGGCAAGTCCACGCTGGCCGACCGGATGCTGCAGCTGACCGGCGTCGTCGACGAGCGGGCCGCCCGGGCGCAGTACCTCGACCGCATGGACATCGAGCGCGAGCGCGGCATCACCATCAAGAGCCAGGCCGTCCGGATGCCCTGGACCGTGCCGGTCGACAACGACGAGGGCGCCGAGCCGGGCACCTACGTGCTCAACATGATCGACACCCCCGGCCACGTCGACTTCACCTACGAGGTGTCGCGCTCCCTCGAGGCGTGCGAGGCCGCGATCCTGCTCGTGGACGCCGCCCAGGGCATCGAGGCGCAGACGCTGGCCAACCTCTACCTCGCCATGGGCGCGGACCTGCACATCATCCCGGTGCTCAACAAGATCGACCTGCCCGGCGCGATGGTCGACAAGTACGCCGCGGAGCTGGCCGGCCTGGTCGGCTGCGAGCCCGAGGACGTGCTGCGCGTCAGCGCCAAGACCGGCGTCGGTGTGGCCGGCCTGCTCAACGAGATCGTCCTCCAGACCCCGGCCCCCGTCGGCGACGCCGACGCCCCCGCCCGGGCGCTCATCTTCGACTCCGTCTACGACACCTACCGCGGCGTGGTCACCTACGTCCGGGTAGTCGACGGCAAGCTCACCCACCGCGACCGGATCAAGATGATGTCGACCGGCGCCGTGCACGAGATGCTCGAGGTGGGCGTCATCAGCCCCGAGCCGGTCAAGGCCGGCGACCTCGGCGTCGGCGAGGTGGGCTACCTCATCACCGGCGTGAAGGACGTGCGCCAGTCACGGGTCGGCGACACGGTCACCAGCCAGCACCACGGGGCGACCGACGCGCTGGGCGGCTACAAGCACCCCAACCCGATGGTCTACTCGGGCCTCTACCCGATCGACGGCGACGACTACCCGACGCTGCGCGACGCGCTCGAGCGCCTCCAGCTCAACGACGCGGCCCTCACCTTCGAGCCGGAGACCTCGGGCGCGCTCGGCTTCGGCTTCCGCATCGGCTTCCTGGGCCTGCTGCACATGGAGATCACCCGCGACCGCCTCGAGCGCGAGTTCAACCTCGACCTCATCTCGACCGCCCCCAACGTGGTCTACGAGGTGCTCATGGAGGACGGCACCGAGCAGGTGGTGACCAACCCCAGCGAGTACCCCGAGGGCAAGATCGCCGAGGTCCGCGAGCCGGTCGTCAAGGCCACGATCCTCAGCCCCAGCGACTACATCGGCACGATCATGGAGCTGTGCCAGACCAAGCGGGGAAGCCTGCAGGGGATGGACTACCTCTCCGAGGACCGCGTCGAGATGCGCTACACGCTGCCGATGGGCGAGATCGTCTTCGACTTCTTCGACCAGCTCAAGTCGCGCACCAAGGGCTACGCCTCGCTCGACTACGAGCGCTCCGGCGAGCAGGCCGCCGACCTGGTCAAGGTCGACGTCCTCCTCCAGGGCGAGCCCGTCGACGCGTTCTCCGCGATCGTGCACCGTGACGCGGCGTACGCCTATGGCGTGATGATGGCCGGCAAGCTCAAGGACCTGATCCCGCGCCAGCAGTTCGAGGTGCCGATCCAGGCGGCCATCGGCGCGCGCGTCATCGCCCGGGAGAACATCCGCGCGATCCGCAAGGACGTGCTCGCCAAGTGCTACGGCGGCGACATCACCCGCAAGCGCAAGCTGCTGGAGAAGCAGAAGGCGGGCAAGAAGCGGATGAAGAACATCGGCACCGTCGAGGTCCCGCCGGAGGCCTTCGTGGCGGCGCTCTCCACCACGCAGCCGACGGAGAAGACGAAGAAGTAGTGGTCGCTCGCATCGTCCGCTCCGCCGACGTCGCACCGCAGCCGTGGGCCAACGGCGGGGGTACGACGCGCGAGCTGCTGCGCGCCGACGACGGCGCATGGCGGGTGAGCCTGGCCGACGTCGTCGGCGACGGACCGTTCTCGCCCTTCCCGGGCCGGCACCGGCTGCTCACCGTCGTCGACGGGCCGGTTCTCGCCCTCGTGGTCGACGGCGTCGAGCAGGTGGTCGAGCCGCGTCGCCCGTTCGCGTTCGACGGTGCCGCCGAGGTCGGCGCCTCGGTGCCCGAGGGGCCGGTGCGCGTGCTCAACGTCATCGCCGACCCGGCCGTCGACGCCTTCGTGACCGTCCTCGAGCTCGGGCGCAGCTCGGCCCTCCCGATCGCCGACGACCAGGCCGCGCTGGTGCTCCAGGGCCGGGCGCTGGCCGGCGAGGTCGGGGCGGCGGTGTGCGACCTGGTCGTGGGACCCGGTGAGGTGTCCGGTCGCTGCACGCTCGCCGTCCTCACGCTCCAGCGTCGCCGGACCTGACTAGGCCCGCTCGCGGGTCACGCCCACCCCGGTGACCGTGATGCCCAGGCCCGCCTCGAGCGCCCCGACCGGCGCGTCGAGCTCGGCCTTCCGCGGCCGGCGGGTGCCGGCGAACCAGACGACCTCCAGCGGTCGGCGCTTGGCGGAACCGGTGGCGCGCCAGTAGCCGGTGATGCGGCCGTCGACGAGCAGCGGCGGCAGCACCAGGCCGTTGGCGCCGCCCCAGAGGCGACGCAGGTGCGCCGGCTCGGCGAAGCGATCACGGGCGGGCGGGTCGTAGCCGCACATCAGCGCGTCGAACTCCGGCAGCAGGCGTACGTCGGCGAGGGTCCGGGGCGCCGGCGGGTCCGGCAGGTCGAGGTACGTCCGCCCGTCGGGTCCCGCCTCACCGACGAGACCGAGGCCGTCCAGGACCTCGTCGACGACCCGCAGGCCCAGCCCGGACCACCAGGCCAGGTCGTGGCGCGACGCCGGCCCGTGGCAGCGCAGGTGCATCCGCACGGCGTCGGCCGGGGTCGCGGGGACGGTCGGTCGCAGGGTGCGGTAGACCGGTGCGCCCTGACCGGCCCAGTCCCCGTTGGCCGGGCGACGGACCAGGCCGCCGTGGCCGAAGGCCAGGTAGCGGCCTCCCTGGCTCCCGGTGGTCTCGTCGCGCCCCTCGTGGTCGAGCAGCCACTGGCGGAGGTGCGCCTGCAGCTCGTCTACGGTGCGCCACGCGGTGGCGAACCCCTCGACGTCGGCCCACAGGTCCTCCAGGGTGCTCCGCTCGAGCCGGAGCAGGCGCTGCCAGGCGGTGCGCTGGCCGATCCGCGTCGCCGCACCCAGCGCGGCGTACTGCTCGGGCGTGGCGGTGTGGACGGTGCCGCGGATCGTGCTGCCGCGCACGACCGCGCCGGTCTCGTACGCCGCGCTGACGGCCTCGCGGGTCACGCCGGGGAAGCGGGCGGCGAGGCCGAGGAAGGGCGACCGCGCCGTCTGGGACTGGACCGGACCGACGGCCTCGATCATCCCGGCGACGTCCGCCGGTCGCTCCGGGAGCTGGCGGCCCAGCGCCCGTCCGGCCAGGTCCTCCCACGTGTAGGTCACGGCGCCACGCTAGTGACGTCCGGAACGGATATGAATGGACCCATGACCCGCGAAGCCCGTCCCCGGCCCTGGATGCGTGCCTACAGCCTGGGGCTGGGCCTGGTCCTCGTGCTGGCGACCGTGGTGCTCGTCCTCCTCGCGGCGACGTCCGAGCCGGGGGAGCGGGGCCGGTTCGGCGGCCTCGCGGTCATCGTGGGGGCCCTCGCGGTCGGCGCCGTCGCCCTCCTGTGGGCGCTCGAGAAGCGCTGGCGGGCGCTCGACCGCGACGCGTGACCGTGCCCGGTCAGGTGGCCGGACGCCACTGCGGGTCCCGGCCGAGCCGGGCGAGCAGGCGGTCGGTGGCGGACGCGTCGTCGGGCACGGGCACGGCCGGCGCGCACACGCCCTCGGAGTAGAGCGCGTCGCCCCAGCCGTCGGCGGTGGCGTGCAGGGCGGCGGCCTCCTCCTCGGTGACCGACCACTCCTGCCCGGTGGCGCGGGCGATGTCGGACCCGTGGAGGACGAGGTCCCAGCCGTAGAAGTCGGCCATGGTGTCTGCGATCGTCGTGCGCCCGAAGTAGCCGTCGTACTCACGCTCCGCGACTCCGTCGCGGTCCAGGACGGCGGCGACCGCCGCGACGTGGGAGCGCCAGGCGCCGGGCAGGTCGGCGAGGTCGGGCGAGGGCCCGACGTCGAGGTCGTGTGTGGCGGCGAAGTCCCGCTCGGTGGTGATGGCGTGCTCGGCCACGTCGCGCACCGTCCATCCGGCGCAGGGGGTGGGCGCGTCCCACCGTCCGTCGGCGGCGTCGAGGATGGCGCCGAAGCGCTCGGCACGATCGAGGAAGAGCTGTGCGGTGGGGTGCTGTGTCTGGGTCATGGCCCCACGTTCGCACCGCCGGTGTCGGAGGCTCTTGTGATAATCCGACACATGCGCAAGCCCGGGAGTCCGCGACCCGTCGACCCGGTCGACCGCGCCCACCTCACCGGCGTCACCCGGCCCTCGCCGCCCATCCACCGCTACGCGCCGTCGGCCCACCTCGCCGACCTCGTCGAGCGCTACTGGATCCCCGTCTGGTCGCTGCTCGAGCCGTCCACGCAGAGCACCCTCCAGCACCCGGTGTGCCTCGTGGTCGTCAGCAACACCTACGCCCGCCTGTACGGCGTGGTGCGCGGTCGGTCGAGCGTCACCCTGGAGGGCGACGGCTGGGCGGTCGGCACCATGTTCACCCCGGCCGCGGGTCGCCTCCTGCTGGGCCGGTCGGTCGCCACGGTCACCGACACCCACCTGGACCTGGCGGAGGTCGCGTCGCTCGACGCGGACGTCCTGGTCGAGGAGATCAGGACGGCGATGGCCGCCGACCCCCGCGACCCGGCCGCCCACGCGGCCGCGATCGCCGCGGTGGAGCGGCAGCTGGCGGCGTACGTCCCGGTCGACGAGCCGGGCCTGCTCATCAACGAGGTCGTGGCCTGGCTGCGCGACCACCCCGAGGTCACCCGCGTGGCCGAGCTCGCCGAGCACGTCGGTCTCTCCGAACGGAGCCTGCAGCGCCTGGTCGAGCAGCGGGTCGGGATGAGTCCCAAGTGGCTCATCCAACGACGGCGCCTGCACGACGCCGTCGAGGGCCTCAAGCGGGGCGAGGTGTCCCTCGCCGACATGGCGGCGCGGCTCGGGTACGCCGACCAGGCGCACTTCACCCACGACTTCCGGACCGTCACCGGCATGACGCCGGGGGAGTACCTGGGCGACCAGCCGAGGCCCTGAGGCGTCGGCGGCGCGGTGACGACACCGCCCGGCACGGGGCCGGGGCCGGATCCGTCCTCAGGGTGCCCTCAGCCGGAGCACCCACACTGGAGGCCGGCACCAGCAGGGAGAACCCATGCACAGCACACCGCTCACCCCTCGAGCCCTCGAGGTCCTCACCCGCGTCGAGGCCTGGGCGCACCGGGGGCCCGTCCGTGCCGTCGTGGTCAAGATCGGGGTGAGCGTCCTCGGCCCGCTCCTGGTCGTGGCGGGGGTGGCCATGCTGGTGCTCCCGGGGCCGGGCCTGGTGGTGATGGCGCTCGGTGGGGGCCTCCTGGCCCTGGAGTACGACTGGGCCCGGCGCGTCCTGGGCTCCTGCGGTCGCGTGCTCGACAGGGGACGGCGAGCAGTGGTCCCGAAGGACTCCTCGACGGCTCGTCGCGCCCTCGGAGCGGCGATGGCGGTCGGCCTCCTCGTCGCGACGACCGGGATCACCGCGGCGTTCACGACGTACGTCGGCACGGCGCTCGTCTGACGCCCGCAGACCCCGACGAGCCGTCTGCGCGGCTCAGCCGACCGGCATCACCAGGTCGCGCAGCACCGACGACCCGGCCAGCTGCCCGGCGTACGCCGCGGCCAGCACCGAGGGCATCGGCATCGGCAGGTCCGCGACGTGCGCGAGGTCGCCGGCGGCGTACACGCCGGGCACGCTGGTCTGGCCGAACAGGTTGACGGCGATGCAGCCGCTCTCGCGCATCTCCAGCCCGAGCTGGGCGGCGAAGGGCGCCGCCTGCTCCCAAGCCAGGTGCGCGAAGAGCCCGTCCACGACGACCGAGTCCGAGCCGGACGTCACGCGCAGTCCCTCCGCGGTCGTCTCGACGCCGGTGACCGGCGCGACCACCTCGACCGAGCCGGCGATCGGGGTGAGCATCACGACGTGGTGCCCTGCGGCGGGGGAGTCCTGGATGGCGACCCGCCGTCCGCTGAGCTCGTGGCCGTGGCAGAACGGGCACGAGTGGATCGTCCGGCCCCACTGCTCGGCGAAGCCGGGCACGTCCGGCACCACGTCGCGCAGCCCGGTGGCCAGCACCACGGTGCGCGACGCGACGACCGACCCGTCGGCCAGGGTGGCCTCGAACGTGCCGTCACCGAGGCGACCGACGGCGGTCGCGGCGAGGTCGCGGACCTCGACGTCGTCGTACGCCGCGAGCTCGCCGCGGACGATCGAGCGGAACTCCGCGGGGTCCCGGCCGTCGTTGGTGACGATGTTGTGCATGGCGTCGACCGGGCCGTTGCGGTAGGCCCCGGAGTCGAGCAGCAGGGTGGGCCGGTGCATCCGGCCGAGGGTCAGGGCGGCCTGGAGGCCCGCCGGGCCACCGCCGATCACGAGCGCGTCGTACATGTCTTCCTCCACGTGGGCTTGTCAGGTGGGACCAGCCTGTGACTTCATGTCGGCATGAAGTCAAGCCGTGGTCGCACCTGGTCCGTCGGGGAGGTCGCCGAGCGCTTCGGACTCCCCACCAACGTGCTGCGGCACTGGGAGTCGGTGGGGCTGCTGGAGCCCGCACGCGACACCGCGGGTCGGCGTCGCTACGTCCGCGACGACATCGCCCGGGTCGCCACGATCCAGCGCAACAAGGACGCCGGGATGACCCTCGACCAGATCGCGGTGCTGCTCGACGCGGGGGCACCCGAGCGGCACGCCGTGCTCCAGGCCCACCTCGACGACCTCGACCGCCGGATGGAGCAGATGCGGATCTCGCGGGCGATGACCGAGCACGCCTACCGCTGCCAGGCGCACGACATCAGTGCCTGCCCGCGCTTCCAGTCGCACCTCGCCGACCTGATGGCGGCCTTCGACGAGGGCTAGCCCGGGAAGCCGCCGGCCCGCAGGAGGGCGCCGGGCAGGCGCTTGCCCAGCCGCTCCTCCAGCCAGCGCGTGGTCGCGGTCGTGGTGGCCAGGTCGACCCCGGTGCTGACGCCCATCCGGTCGAAGAGGTAGACGAGGTCCTCGGTGGCCACGTTGCCGGTCGCGTTGGGGGCGAAGGGGCACCCACCCGTGCCGCCGATGCTCGCGTCGAGGGTCCGGACCCCGGCCGCGTGCGCCGCCACGGCGTTCGCGACGCCGGTGTGCCGGGTGTCGTGCAGGTGCAGGCGCAGGGGTACGTCGGGACCTGCCACCGCGGCGGCGTGGCCGAGCCGGGTCGTGACCTCGCTCGGCACGGCGACCCCGATCGTGTCGGCCAGCGCCAGCTCGTCGGGGCCGGCGTCCACGACGCGGAGCAGCACCTCGCGGAGCCGCTCCTCGGCCACCTCGCCCTCGAAGGGGCAGCCGAAGGCGGCCCCGATCGTCACGGTGGTGAGGACCCCGGCCTCGCGGGCCCGACCGACCAGCGCGGCGGCCCGCAGGCACGCCTCGGCGGTGGGCACGCCCTGGTTGCGCAGGCAGAAGGTGTCGGTCGCCACGACGACGACGTCGACCTCGTCGACCCCGGCGGCCAGGGCCCGGTCGAGGCCGCGGTCGTTCATCACGAGGCCGGCGTAGCTGACCCCCTCCGGGCGGGGGAGGGCGGCCATCACCTCGTCGGCGTCGGCCATCTGGGGGACGCGCGCCGGGTTGACGAAGCTGGTCACCTCGATGCGACGGGCCCCGGCCCGCACCGCGCGCGCGACCAGCTCGACCTTGTCGTCGGTGGAGAGGATCGTCTGCTCGTTCTGCAGGCCGTCCCGCGGCGCGACCTCGAGGATGGACACCGCGGCCGGTGCCGTCATCGGCGCCGTCACCGGGGGCCCCACGGTCCGCGCGGGTCGGCGAGGTAGTCGAGCGCCGTCGCCTCGTCGACCACCTCGGCGTACTTGGTGCGCAGGTCATGGAGGTTCGACTCGTGGGGGCCGGGCTCCCGGTCCCCGACGGCGTCCGCCACCACCAGGGGCACGAAGCCGTGCTGGATCGCGTCGACGGCGCTGGCCCGGATGCAGCCGCTGGTGCTCACCCCCACCACGACGACCGTGTCCACGCCGCGGGCGTGCAGGGTGGAGGCGAGCGAGGTGCCGAAGAACGCGCTGGCGTACTGCTTGACGACCACCAGCTCGTCGCCGACCGGGGCCACCGGGGACATCAGCTCGCCCATCGGCCCGTCCCCGACGAGCTCCTGCAGGGCGGGCACCTTGCGGAAGAACACGCCTCCGTCCACCCCCTCGGCCCCGTAGCGGACGCGGGTGTGCACCACGGGGACACCGTGCTCACGGGCCCGTGCGAGCACCCGGGAGGCGGACCGCAGGCAGGCGTCGTCGGGCAGGCACAGCGCGCTGGAGGGGTCGAAGTAGGCGCGCATCATGTCGACGGCCAGGACCACGGGCGTGGTCCCCGGGCGGAGCGAGCCCCCGAAGGGCTCGTCCGGCCGGGACAGGGAGAGGTCGTCAGCCACGACGGGTCACCGGGGGATCGGTGGTTGCGGGGCGGGCAGGCCGGTCTCCTCGAGGCAGCGCTCGAGGATCGTCTCGAGCGGCGGTCCCATGTCGAAGGTCGGCAGCGGCTGCGGGCGCCCCTCACCCAGCTCGGTGCGGAGCGACTCGGTGGCGCCGGTGTCGACGGTGCCCGTGTCGTCGCAGACCACGCCGTACCGTCGGGCGCCCTCGGCGCTCACCAGCCCGCGCCGGACCTCGAGGCCGACCAGCTCGGGGTCCCGGGCGAGCGGGTCGCCCCAGCCGCCGCCACCCCACGTCACGAAGTGCAGCAGGTCGCCCCGCGCCACCGGTACGTCGTGCACCTTGCTGCCCAGGACCTCCGTCGTGCCGTCGGCCCGCTCGAGCCACTTGCGTCCGCGAGCGCCGGGCTCGCCGCCGTTGACCCCCCACGGGTAGGTGAGCCAGCGGTCGTCGTGGATGGCGATCGTGCCGGCCTCCAGGAAGCGGTAGGCCACGTCGACGCCGTTGCCGCCGCGGTGCACCCCCGCGCCACCGGTGTCGGCCACCGTCTCCCAGCGCTCGATGCGCAACGGGTAGTAGGACTCGAGGTACTCGCAGGGGATGTTGACGAAGGAGGGCCACAGCGAGTGGCCGTCCGGACCGTCCCCGATGGGCCGGCCCGGGATGCCGCCGAAGCCGATCGAGTACAGCTGGAACCACTCGCCCTTGCGGTCGCCCTCTCCGTAGGTGCCGGAGAACATGAAGTGCGGCGAGGAGGAGAAGCCGGCGGCGTTGAGCAGGTCGGGGTTGGTCTGGCCGAGCAGGCCGCCGAAGAGGTCGAAGACCCGGCCGATGCCGTGGTTGCGGGCGTTCAGCGCGGCGGGGTACTGCGGCTTCCAGAACGAGTCGTCGGGGATCTCCACGTCGACGAGCGGGTAGAAGCCGTCGTTCCACAGGATCTGCGGGTCCGCCACGGTGATCATGTAGATCCCGAAGAACATCCGGACCAGGTTCTCGTTGATGTAGTAGTTGATCGGCCCCTGCGCCTGTGGGCTGCTCCCGGTGAAGTCGAGCAGCACCTTGTCGCCGGTGCGGGTGAGGCTCAGCTTGAGCTCGTAGGGGCCGTAGCCGAGGCCGTCGTCGCAGATGTAGTCGGTGAACGACAGGGTCTTCCCCTCCTCGAACACCATCGCGAGCAGGGTCTTCATGGCCCGGTAGTTGCGGTCGAGCAGCGCCTCGAGGGCGGAGTCGTAGGTGTCGACGCCGAAGCGGGCGCACAGCTCCTGCACCCGGCGGGCCGCGGTGCGGCACGCCGCCACGATCCCGTTGAGGTCCGCACGGTTCCAGTCGGGCTTGCGGACCTGGTTGAGGATGATCCGCAGTGCGTCGTCGTCGAGGACCCCCGCCTTGTAGAGCCGGAAGGGCGGGATGACGACGCCCTCCTCGAAGATGGTGCGCGCGTCGGTCGGCATCGACGCCGGCGACTTGCCGCCGACGTCCGACATGTGGCCGAACATCGAGGACCAGCCGACGATGCGGCCCTCGAAGAAGATCGGCATCACGACCAGCCAGTCGTTGGCGTGGCTGATCGCCGCTCCGCACGAGTAGGGGTCGGACGTCAGCAGGACGTCGCCCTCCTCGATGGTGCCGTCGAAGTTGTCGAGGAAGTCGGGGATGGACAGCCCGAACTGCCCCACCATCATCTTCCCGTCGCGGTTGGCGATGAGCGGGAACTCGTCGTGCTGCTCGCGGATGCCCGGCGAGAGCGCGGTGCGGAAGAGCACCTCGTCCATCTCGAACCGGGCGTTGCGCAGCGCGTTTTCGACGAGGTCGAGGGTGACGAGGTCGACCTCCACGCGCTGCAGGGGGGTGGTGTTGGTCTCGATCAGGCGTGCCATGGCTCAGCCCTCCTGGCTCTGCTGGTCGACGGGTCGGATGAGGAGGCTGCCGCTGGGATGGACGGTGGCGGCGTGGTCGCGCAGCACGAGGGTCGTCGAGTCCATCTCGGTGATCACGGCCGGCCCGACGACCACGTTGCCCGCCCGCAGCAGGGACCGGTCGTAGACGTCCGCGTCGACGAGACCGCCGTCGGACCAGATCTGGTGCGTCTGGAGGCGGGCGGCCGCCGGGTCGGGGCCGCCCTGCTCGAGCTCGACGGCTCCCACCTCCGGGCGGGGGGCGTCGGCGGTGGCGCGCAGCGTCACCAGCTCGTGCTCGGCATCGAGGACGAAGGAGAACAACCGGTCGTGGTCGGTGTCGAAGGCCTTGCCGAGCGCGGCGAGCCCACCGCCCTGGCCGTCGAAGGCGTCGATGTCGAGCGTCACGGGGATCTCGAAGCCCTGGCCGTGGTAGCGCAGGTCGGCCGAGTAGGTCACCACGAGGTCGTCCTCGGGCACCCCCTCCGCGGTGAGCGTCCCGCGCGCCGACGCCGCCAGGTCGTCCAGGATGGCGCGCAGCCCGTCGTCGGTCAGCTCGGAGAAGCGTCGTACGAGCGTGCGCACCGCCTCGTCGCGCAGGCTGGTCGTCGCGTCGCCGTACGCGCAGAGCACGCCGGGCGACGGCGGGATGATCACCGGCCAGGAGCCGGTCAGCCTCCCCAGCGCGTTGGCGTGCAGCGGACCGGCGCCGCCGAAGGCCACGAGGGCGAAGTCGCGGGGGTCGAAGCCCTGCTGCACCGAGACCAGCCGCAGGGCGCCGAACATGTTCTCGTTGACGATGTCGATGATCCCGGCAGCGGCCGCCTCGACCGAGTCCAGCCCGGTGGCGTCGGCGATGGACTTCACCGCGGCGCGGGCCGCGTCGGGGTCCAGGGTGACCTCGCCGCCGGCCAGCGCGCTCGGCAGGTGGCCGAGCACCACGTTGGCGTCGGTCACCGTCGGCTCCGTCCCGCCGGCGGCGTACGCCGCGGGGCCGGGGGCGGCGCCCGCCGACTGCGGTCCGACCCGCAGCGCCTGCGTGAGCGGCGGGACGTGCGCGATCGACCCCCCGCCGGCGCCCACCGTGCGGACGTCGACCGAGGTCGCGCGGACCTTGAGGTCGCCGACGGTGGTCTCGCGACCGATGCGGGGGGTGAGGTCCTCGACGAGCGCCACGTCGGTCGACGTGCCGCCCATGTCGAAGGTGAGGAAGTCCCGGTGGCCGGTCTGCGCGGCCACCCAGGCCGCCCCGGTGACCCCGCCGGCCGGACCGGACAGCAGCAGGTTGACGGGGTTGTCGGAGGCCACGGCGGCGGAGACCAGGCCGCCGTCGCTGCGCAGGATGGAAAGGGAGCCGGTGACCCCGGAGTCGCGCAGCTGGCCCTCGAGGTTCGCGACGTAGCGCTTCACCTGCGGCTGCACCGCGGCGTTGGCGACGGTGGTGATGGTCCGCTCGTACTCCCGCAGCTCGGGCAGCACCGAGGAGGACAGCGACACCGCGAGCCCGGGCAGCTCCTCCGCGGCGATCTCGCCGACCCGCTGCTCGTGCGCGGGGTTGGCGTAGGAGTTGATGAGGCTGATGCTCAGGGCCTCGATGCCGCGTCCGGCCAGCGCGCGCAGCTGCGCGCGGACGTCGTCCTCGTCCAGCTCGGCGACCACGGCGCCGTCGCTGCCGATCCGGCCGCGGACCTCGACGGTGTCCTCGAGTGCTGCGAGCGGCTCCGGCTTGGGCCAGATGATCCAGCCCGCCAGGCCGCCGGGGACGAACGACCGGGCGATCTGCAGCACCTGGCGGAAGCCGTGGGTCGTGACCAGCCCGACCCGGGCGCCCTTGCCCTCGAGGATCGCGTTGGTCGCCACGGTGGTCCCGTGGAAGACGTCGCCGACCGCGGTCCGCTCGATGCCGGCGGCCGTGCAGGCCTGGTCGATGCCGCGGAGCACCCCCACGGACTGGTCCTCGGGCGTGGAGGAGGTCTTGGCGCGGTACGTCGCGCCGGTGTCCTCGTCGATGAGCAGGATGTCGGTGAACGTGCCGCCCACGTCGACTCCGAGCCGGTAGGTCATGGGTGCTCTCCTCGTGGTCGGTGCTGTGGTCGCGGTGCTGTGGTCAGATGACGCCGTCGGCGCGCAGGGACGACAGCTCGTCGTCACCCAGCCCCAGCAGGCCGCGGTAGACGGCGTCGTTGTGCTCGCCCAGCGCCGGTCCGACGTGCCGGACCGATCCGGGGCTCTCCGAGAGCTTGGGGGCGACGTTGTGCATCGCGAACTCGCCCAGGTCCGGGTGGGCGAGGCGGACGATGGCCTCGCGGGCGGCGAAGTGCTCGTCGGCCAGCATGTCCTTGGCGCGGAAGATGCGACCCGCGGGGACGCCGCCGGCGTGCAGGCGCTCCAGGAGCTCGTCGGCCCCCACCGTCGTGCTCCACCCGGCGATGAGCCCGTCGAGCTCCTCCATGTACTTCCCGCGGGCGCCGTGGGTCGCGTAGTGCTCGTGGGTGGCGAGCCCGGGTTGCCCCATGACTTCGGCCAGCCGTCGGAACACGGTGTCCTGGTTGGCCGCGATCAGGACCATCTCGCCGTCGGCGGTGGGGTAGACGTTGCTCGGCGAGACGTTGGGCAGGGTGGTGCCGGTGCGCTCGCGCTGGTAGCCCGCCACCTGCCACTCGGGCACCAGCGACTCCATGAGGGACAGGACGGCCTCGTAGATCGCGGAGTCGACGACCTGCCCGCGACCGGTGCGCCCGCGCTGGTGGAGGGCCACCAGCGTGCCGAGGCACGCGAAGGTCGCCGCGAGCGAGTCGCCGAGGGAGACCCCGGCGCGGGCCGGGGGCCGGTCCGGGTCGCCGGTCACGTAGCGGATGCCACCCATCGCCTCGCCGATCGAGCCGTAGCCGGCGCGGGCGGCGTACGGCCCGGTCTGGCCGAAGCCGGTGACCCGGGTGACGACGAGGCCGGGGTTGGTCTCCCACAGCGTCTCGGGGGCCAGGCCCCACCGCTCGAGGGTGCCGGGACGGAAGTTCTCGATGAGGACGTCGGCGTCGGCGACCAGGCGGCGGACGAGGTCCTGGCCGCGCTCGGTGCGCAGGTCGGCGGTGACCGACTGCTTGTTGCGGGCGACCACCGGCCACCACAGCGACTGGCCGTAGGGCTTCTCGCGGCCCCACTGGCGCATCGGGTCGCCGTGGACGGGGTCCTCGACCTTGATGACCTGGGCCCCGAAGTCCCCGAGGAGCTGGCCGCAGAACGGTCCGGCCAGGAGCTGGCCCAGCTCGACGACGCGCAGGTCGTCCAGGGGCAGGGGAGGGGTCGTCGACAACGGAACGCCCTTTCGTATGCAGACCGGCCCTCTGATGTGAGCCAGGTCACCGGGTGTTCCACGGACGCTAGCCAGACGAGCGGACGATCGTCAATGGGTGTCCCATCAATTGCATACAATCTGGGGATGCCGGCGCTGCTATCTTCGCGACCATGACCCAGGACGCGGGCTCCGACGTCGGCAAGGCCGCCGAGGTCACCTACCTGACCATCCGCCGACAGATCCTGAGTGGCGAGCGGGCGGGCGGTGAGTGGCTGCGCGAGGGCGACCTCGCGGCGGTCATCGGGGTCAGCCGTACGCCGGTGCGCGAGGCCCTGCGCCGGCTGGCGGCGGAGGGCCTCGTCCGGCACGAGCCCAACCGCGGCGTCCAGGTCGAGGACTGGGGGGTCGACGACCTCGACGAGATCTTCAGCCTGCGCTCGCAGCTCGAGCCCTGGGGGTGCGGTCTCGCCGCGGCCACCGGCCTCGCCGACCTCGTCCTGCTCGACGAGCTCGCGGACCGGATGGACGCCGAGGCACGGCGCGATCCTCCCGACCTCGACGCCATCACCGAGCTCAACAACCGCTTCCACCGCGCGGTCCTCGAGGCGTCGGGCAACGGCCGCCTCGTCGGCCTGGTGTCGTCCGTGGTCGAGGTGCCGCTGGTGTGGCGGACCTTCTCCCACTACTCACGCGAGGCGATGCAGCGCAGCCTGGCCCACCACCACGAGATCGTGGACGCGCTCCGTGCGGGCGATGCCCAGTGGGCCGAGTCGGTGATGCGCTCGCACGTGCGTGCGGCGTGGGTCAGCCTGCGGGAGGAGCACGGCGACAGCCCGCCGGGCTCCTGACGCGTCACATCTGGGGAGGCGTCTCGATCCCGAGCAGGTCGAGTCCCCGCGACAGCACGGCCAGCGTCAGTGCGGCCAGCGAGAGGCGCGACGCGCGCAGCTCGGGGGTGGCCGCCTTGAGCACCGGGCAGTGCTCGTAGAACCCCGAGAAGTCCTGCGCCAGGTCGAAGAGGTAGGTGCAGAGCCGGTGCGGCTCCAGGCTGTCGCCCACCTCGGCGACCACGGTGCCGAAGGACAGCAGCCGCAGGGCGAGCGCGCGCTCCGCCGGCTCGCCGAGGGTGATCGGGGCGTCGTACGACGGCGGCTCGCCCGCGGAGCGGAAGATCGAGTGGATCCGTGCGGTGGCGTACTGGAGGTAGGGGCCGGTGTTGCCGACGAAGGCGAGCATCCGGTCGAGGTCGAAGACGTACTCCGAGTCGTGGGCGACCGACAGGTCGGCGTACTTCACGGCACCGATCCCGACCACGGGCGCGATGGCCGCGCGCGTCTCCTCGGGCAGCTCGGGGCGGCTCGCGTCCACCTCGCGGCGGGCGTTGGCCTGCGCCTCCTCGAGCAGCGCCATCAGCCGCAGCGGCGCCCCGGAGCGCGTCCGGAGGATCTTGCGGTCCTCGCCCAGCACGTTGCCGATCTTCACGTGCACGACCTCGACGTGGTCGGGCAGCCAGCCGGCCAGGCGGGCGGTCTTCCACACCATCTCCAGGTGCAGCGCCTGCGGCGCCCCGATGACGTAGAGGCAGCGGTCCGCACCGAGTCGCTCGACCCGGTGCCGGATGGTCGCGAGGTCGGTCGTCGCGTAGCCGTAGCCGCCGTCGGACTTGCGGATGATGAGCGGCTGCGGCTTGCCCTCGCGCCCGGTGTAGCCGTCGAGGAAGACGCACAGTGCGCCGTCGCTGATCGTCGCCAGGCCCTTGGCCTCGAGCTCGTCGCAGATCCCGGCCAGGTCGTCGTTGTACGTCGACTCGCCCGCCAGGTCGTCGTCGGTGAGGGTCACGCCGAGGGTGCTGTAGATCCGGTTGAAGTAGTGGCGCGACAGCCCGACCAGCTCGGTCCACAGCCGCAGGGTCTCCTCGTCGCCGGCCTGCAGGGCCACCACCCGGGCCCGGGCGCGCGTCGCGAACGCCTCGTCGCCGTCGAACTGCGCCCGCGCCGCCTGGTAGAACGCGTTGGGGTCGCTCTCCAGGAGCAGCGCCTCCTCGGAGTTCTCGCCGACGGCCAGCAGGTGCTCGATGAGCATGCCGAACGGGGTGCCCCAGTCGCCGATGTGGTTCTGCCGCACGACCCGGTGGCCGAGGTGCTCCAGCGTGCGGGCCAGCGCGTCGCCGACCACCGTGGTGCGCAGGTGGCCGACGTGCATCTCCTTGGCGACGTTGGGGGCGCTGTAGTCGATCGGCACGACCTGCGTCTCCTGGACCGGCACCCCGAGCCGCGGGTCCGCGGCGAGGTCACCGAGCAGGGAGGTGACCCACGCGTCGTCGTAGGTGAGGTTGAGGAACCCCGGGCCGCTGATCTCCACGGCGGCCGGCAGGTCGCCCAGCTCCGCGACCACGCGGGTGGCGACCTCGCGCGGGTTGGCGCCGACCCGCTTGGCCAGCGCGAGCGCGGCGTTGGCCTGCACGTCGGCGTACTGGCTGGGACGCAGCACCGGGTCGGTCCCCTCGAAGTCCGGCCCCAGGGCGCGCGCGATCGCGGCGGAGAGGGCGGGGGAGAGGACGTCACGGGGGTCGGCCATGCGCCCAACCCTAGGGTTGCGGGCATGCCGCTCCACATTCCTCCCGGTCTGGACGCGCAGCGGCGGCTCGGGCCCGACTGGACGACCTGGCTGGACCGCCTGCCCCGGCTCGCCGCCGACGTCGTCGAGGAGTGGCAGCTCGCGCTCGACGGGCCGCCGATGCACGGCTACGCCTCGCTCGCCCAGCCGGTCCGCACGGCCGGGGGACGACCCGCGGTGCTCAAGGTGGCCTTCGACGGCGACGACGAGTCCCTGCACGAGGGCGTCGCGCTGCAACGCTGGCACGGCGACGGCGCGGTCGAGCTGCTGCGCGCCGACCCGCACCGGCGTGCGCTGCTCCTCGAGCGCCTGCACACCGAGGACCTCGGCGCGCTGTGGGACGTCGAGGCGTGCGAGGTGGTGGCCGGCCTCTACCCGCGGCTCCACGTCCCCGCCCTCCCGCAGCTGCGCCCGCTCACGTCGTACGTCGAGCGGTGGGCCGCCGCACTCGCCACGATGCCACGCAACGCACCCGTCCCGCGCCGCCTCGTCGAGCAGGCGCTGTCCCTCGCCCGTGACCTGGTGGGCGACGAGGCGAGCACCGGCACCCTGGTCCACGGCGACCTCCACTACGCCAACGTGCTCGCCGCGGACCGCGAGCCGTGGCTGGCGATCGACCCCAAGCCGATGGACGGCGACCCCCACTACGAGCCGGCGCCGCTGCTGTGGAACCGCTGGGACGAGCTGTCGCTCGGCGGGCAGTCGGTGCGCGACGGCGTGCGCCGTCGTTTCCACGCCGTGGTGGACGCGGCCGGGCTCGACGAGGACCGGGCCCGAGACTGGGTCGTGCTGCGGATGGTGCTCAACGCCCACTGGTCCGTGCAGGACGCCGAGCGCGCCGGCCGCGACCTCGACCCCGAGGAGCGGGAGTGGATCACCCGGTGCATCGCCGTCGCGAAGGCCGTCCAGGGCTAGCGGTCGGCAGCCGGGACCCTCGGCGCGCGCTGCGGGGCACATCTGCCCTGCTCCCGGCCCCGCCGGGCGGGTAGCAAGGAAGCAGGTCGTCCCACCCGGAGGTACAGCATGCGCGCAAAGGTCCTCGTCCTCGGCACCAACTTCGCCGGTCTCACGGCCGCGTTGGCGGTCCGGCACGAGCTGCACGGCGACGTCGACGTCACCGTGGTCAGCCCCGACCGGTCGTTCCTGTTCACGCCGAGCCTCATCTGGCTGCCGTTCGGCAAGCGGCACCGCGAGGACATCACCTTCGACGTGGTGCCGACCCTGGAGGAGCACGGCGTCGAGTTCGTGCAGGCCGCCGCGACCGGCATCGACGCGCTGACCCGCCTCGTCACCCTCGACGACGGCCAGGTCCTCGGCTACGACCACCTCGTCATCGCCACCGGCTACCGCAACCAGGACGACGTCGTACCGGGGTTCACCGAGAACGCACACACGATCACCACCCTCGCCGAGGCCGAGCGGACCGCGCTGGCGTGGCAGAAGTTCCTCGACAACCCGGGCGACGTGGTCGTCGCCGCCACCCAGGGCGCCGGCTGCTTCGGCGCGGCGTACGAGTTCCTCTTCAACACCTCGCACCAGCTGCGCAAGGCCGGGCCGCACAAGGACGTCACGCTCACCTACGTCAGTGCCGAGCCGTTCCTGGGCCACTTCGGGATCGGCGGGCTCCCGCACGGGGAGGCGCTGCTCGGCATGTTCTTGAAGAAAGGAGGGCATCCAGACCCGGCTGGCGACGCCGATCGACCACATCGACGACGGGGCGCTGGTCCTCGGCGACGGCGAGGTGCTCCCCTTCTCGTTCGGCATGGTGGTGCCGCCGTTCCTCGGCCAGGAGTTCCTCACCGGCAGCCCGGACCTCGTCGACGCCAAGGGCTACGTCCGGGTCCGCGACACCTACCAGTCCGAGGAGTACGACGACGTGTACGCCGTCGGCGTCGCCGCGGCCGTCGAGGTGCCGTGGCAGACGCCCACCCCGGTGGGGATCCCCAAGACCGGCTACCCGACCGAGACGCAGGCCCACGTGGCGGCGAAGAACATCGCCGCGCAGGTCCGGGGGGAGGAGCCCAAGGAGCACAAGGAGTTCGGCGACATCCCGGCGGTGTGCGTGATGGACGCGGGCAACAACGGCGTCGTCATCCTCGCGGACAAGATGCTGCCGCCGCGCAAGCACGGGATGCTCATCCCGGGACCGCAGGCCCACCTGATGAAGCTGGGCTTCGAGAAGTACTTCCTGTGGAAGATGCGCAACGGCTACACCCAGCTGCCGTGAGCCGCTCCGGCCCGACCCGTAGGGGTGGGAGCGACCAGTCCGCGAGTTTGCTACCGCCGCGTAACCACGTGATCTAGGTTACTCCCCAAGCAGCGTCAGCCCGCACCCGAATGAGCCAGGGAGTCCCATGCCCATCCAGTACGACGAGACGTTCGTCGACAACCTCAAGCCCAACGTGGCGGTCCTGTTCCTCGACCGTGTCGAGAAGTCACCCTCCAGCGAGGCCTTCCGCTACCCGAAGGGCGACGCGTGGGAGTCCATCACCTGGAAGCAGGCCGGGGACCGGGTCGAGGCACTCGCTGCCGGCCTGCTCTCGCTCGGGCTCGAGTCCGAGCAGCGGGTGGGCATCGCCTCGAGCACGCGGTACGAGTGGATCCTCGCCGACCTGGCCGTGATGTGCGCCGCGGGCGCCACGACCACGGTCTACCCGAGCACCAACGCCGAGGACACGGCGTACATCCTCAGCGACTCCGAGTCCCGCTTCGTGTTCGCCGAGGACGACGAGCAGGTCGCCAAGCTGCGCGAGCGCAAGAACGAGCTGCCGCACCTGGCCAAGGTGATCACCTTCGACGGCGCGACCGACGGCGACTGGGTCATCTCCCTCGACGACCTGGCCGCCCTGGGCGCCAGCTACCTCGCCGAGCACCCCGGCGTCATCGCCGAGAAGGCCGCGGCGATCGGGCCCGACCAGCTCGCGACCCTGATCTACACCTCCGGCACGACCGGGCGTCCCAAGGGCGTGCGGCTGCGCCACCGGGCGTGGGTCTTCGAGGGCGCGGCGATCCAGGTGCAGAACATCCTCGACGAGAGCGACCTGCAGTTCCTGTGGCTGCCGATGGCCCACTCGTTCGGCAAGGTGCTGCTGTCGGCCCAGCTTGCCTGCGGCTTCGCGTCCGCGGTCGACGGTCGCGTCGACAAGATCGTCGACAACTGCGCGACGGTGAAGCCGACCTTCATGGGCGCCGCGCCGCGCATCTTCGAGAAGGCCTACGGCCGCATCCAGACCATGCAGGCGGCCGAGGGTGGCGCCAAGGAGAAGATCTTCCACAAGGCCTTCGAGGTCGGCCTCAAGGTCGAGCAGCTCAAGCGCGAGGGCAAGTCGGTCCCGCTGCCCCTCAAGCTCCAGCACGGCCTGTTCGACAAGCTGGTCTTCAGCAAGGTCCGCGAGCGCTTCGGTGGACGGGTGCGCTTCTTCATCTCGGGCGCGGCCGCGCTCAACCGGGAGATCGCCGAGTGGTTCAACGCCGCGGGCATCGTGATCCTCGAGGGCTACGGGATGACGGAGAACTCCGCAGGAGCCACGGTCAACCACCCGGACGACAACCGCATCGGCACCGTGGGTCGGGCGCTGCCCGGCGCCGAGGTCCGGATCGGCGACGGCGACGAGGTGCTGCTGCGCGGCCCGCACGTCATGGAGGGCTACCACAACCTGCCCGAGGAGACGGCGAAGGCGCTCGACGCCGACGGGTGGCTGCACACCGGCGACAAGGGCTCGCTGGACGCCGACGGCTACCTCACCATCACCGGGCGCATCAAGGAGCTCTTCAAGACCTCCGGTGGCAAGTACATCGCCCCGCCGGCGATCGAGTCGAAGTTCAAGGCCATCTGCCCCTACGCCAGCCAGTTCATGGTCTTCGGTGACGAGCGCAACTACGTCGTCGCCCTGGTCACGCTCGACCCCGACGCCATGGCGGGCTGGGCGGCCGAGAACGACATGGAGGGTGCCTCCTACACCGACATCGTCCGCAGCGAGAAGGTCAAGCAGATGGTCGGCGGCTACGTCGACGAGCTCAACACCCGCCTCAACCGCTGGGAGACGATCAAGAAGTGGGAGCTCCTCGACCACGACCTCACCGTCGAGTCCGGTGAGCTCACCCCCTCGATGAAGGTCAAGCGCAACGTCGTGGAGGGCAACTACAAGGACACGATCGAGCGCATGTACGCCTGACGGGCGACGAGCGCGAGACGGACGGGTGCCGGTGGGAGACCACCGGCACCCGTCCTGCGTCCGGCGCCCCACGAGGTCCCGCCGGACGCCGCGGCCGCGGTGGTGACAAGATGACGGCGTGTCCCCTGCGCAGCCCGTCGGTGCCCCCGCGCCGCTGGACGGCTCGATCCCCGACGATGCCTGGGCCGAGTTCGGCCAGCGGCCCTTCGGGCTCTACGTCCACGTGCCCTTCTGCACCGTGCGCTGCGGCTACTGCGACTTCAACACCTACACCGCCGAGGAGCTGGGCGACGCCCCCGGCGCCTCCCGCTCGACGTACGCCGGAGCCGTGATCGACGAGATCCGCCTCGCCCGCCGGGTGCTCGGCCACCGCGACGTCAAGATCGAGACGATCTTCTTCGGCGGGGGTACGCCGACGCTGCTGCGGCCCGCCGACCTCGGCGCCGTCATCGCCAGCGCGGCCGCGGAGTTCGGCCTCGCCGACGACGTGGAGATCACCACCGAGGCCAACCCCGACAGCGTCGCGGCGTGGGACCTGGAGGAGCTGCGCTCGGCCGGCTTCAACCGGATCAGCTTCGGCATGCAGTCCGCCGTCGACCACGTGCTCGCGGTCCTGGACCGCACCCACGACCCGATGCGGGTGCCCGCCGCCGTGCAGTGGGCCCGGACCGCGGGCTTCGACGAGGTCAGCCTCGACCTGATCTACGGCACGCCGGGGGAGTCCCTGGCCGACTGGGAGACCAGCCTGGACGCCGCGCTGGCCTGCGAGCCCGACCACGTGTCGGCCTACTCGCTCATCGTGGAGGAGGGCACCGCGCTGGCCCGCCGCGTCCGGCGCGGCGAGCTCCCGATGCCCGACGAGGACGACGCCGCCGACAAGTACCTCCTCGCCGACGAGCGGCTCACCGCCGCCGGGCTCGAGTGGTACGAGGTCTCCAACTGGGCCCGCCGGCCGCAGAGCCGGTGCCGCCACAACATGCTCTACTGGACCGGCGGCCACTGGTGGGGAGCCGGTCCCGGCGCCCACTCCCACGTCGGCGGCGTTCGGTGGTGGAACGTCAAGCACCCCGCAGCGTACGCCGACCGGCTGGCCGCCGGCCACAGCCCGGCCCACGGCCGGGAGGTGCTCACCGAGGCCGACCGCCGCTTCGAGCGGATCCTGCTCGAGATCCGGCTCCGCGAGGGGCTGCCGGTGCTCGCCCTGGGCCGGGCCGGACGGGCCGAGGTCGCCCGGCTGGTGGAGGAGGGCCTGGTCGAGCTGCACACCGAGCGGCTCGTGCTCACCCGCCGCGGGCGGCTGCTCGCCGACGCCGTGGTCCGCGCCCTGACCGCCTGACCCTCTCCGGCGTAGTCCGTGACGATCGGACCCTCGGTCCGGCCGTTCCGGGGGCCCTTCGTCACGGACTACCCGAAGACGGGGCCGGTCAGGAGCCCGGCGCGGTCACGAAGTCGATGAGCTCCTCGACCCGGCCGAGCAGTGCGGGGTCGAGGTCCTCGAAGCCGCGGACCCCGCCGAGGATGTGCTTCCAGGCCATCGCGATGTCGGTCTGGTTGCGGTGCGGCCAGCCGAGCTGCTGGCAGGTGCCGGTCTTCCAGTCGATGGAGCGGGGCACGTCGGGCCAGCGCTCGAAGCCGAGGCGTTGCGGCTTGACCGCCTGCCACACGTCGATGAAGGGGTGGCCGACGATCAGCACGTGCTTGCCGACCTCGGACTTGGCGATGTTGGCGGCGATGCGGCTCTCCTTGGACCCGCGGACCAGGTGGTCGACGAGCACCCCGACGCGGCGCTGCGGCCCCGGCTTGAAGTCGCGCAGGTGGTCGGCGAGGTCGTCGACGCCGCCGAGGAACTCCACGACAACGCCCTCGATGCGCAGGTCGTCACCCCAGACCTTCTCGACGAGCTCCGCGTCGTGGCGGCCCTCGACGAAGATCCGGCTCGCGCGGGCGACCCGCGCCTTGGCGCCGTGGACCGCGACCGACCCGCTCGCCGTACGGGTCGGCTTCGCCGGACCGCCGGCCCGGGCGGGTGGGACCAGCACGACGGGGCGGCCCTCGAGCAGGAAGCCGGGGCCGAGGGGGAAGGTACGCCGCTTGCCGCGGCGGTCCTCCAGCGTCAGGGTGCCGAGGTCCCGGTCGACGGCGACGATCTCGCCGCACCAGTCGGTGGTGACCTCCTCGACGACCTGGCCGAGGTCGGCCGGGGTCTCGGTGGCGCGGCCGTTCTTGGGGGCACGCCAGTCGGTGGCGAGGACGTCGGAGCCGTAGCGGTCTGCGGGGGAAGGCACCGGACAACGCTAGGTCGATCGCGCGGCGGCGTGGGGGTGCCACGCCGCCGGCGACCTCTGGACCGGGTCTAGCCGCTGATGCCCGCGCCCTGGGCTCCGTCGCCGCTGACGGACTCCGGGTCGGTGTCCTCGGTGGCCTTGTCGTCCTCGGTGCTGGGGGTCTCGCCCGAGGACTCGTAGGTGCCGGTGGTGTCGTCCTGCGTGTCGTCCATGCCGAGCTCGTCGGCGTCCTTGGTCGACTCGTCGTCGGGGTCGAGGGGCTCGGCGAGCGGGTTGTCCTCGCCGGGCTGGAGGTCCTCGGGGAGCTGGTCGTCGGACACGCCTGCGAGCTGCTGGTCGTCGGGGCCCGTGGTGCCGCCCTCGTGGTCGGCGTCGGCCTCGCTGGTGGTCGCGCTGGCCTGGGGGAGATCGCTGGATTCGGTCATGCGACGTTCCTACGCGAGCGACGCCGCTGCGTACACCCCCCTAGGGACTCAGATGAGCGGCAGTCGCTTCTGGCTGCGCGGCAGGTGCTCGTAGCCGAGCCGCACGGCCGAGGTGAGGAGCTTCTCGTCCCAGGGCCACTCGCCCTGCTCGAGGGCCTGGCCGACGGGTACGCCGCGCCCGGCCAGGTCGCGGATCGTCTCGGCGATGATCCCGAGCTCGCTGCGCTGCTCCTGGACGAAGTCCCGGTCGACGAGCTGCCCGTGCCCGGGGACCACGACGGTGTCCGCCGTGGTCAGGCCGAGCACCAGGTCGAGGGTCAGCGGCCACTCCAGCGGGAACGAGTCGTCGCCAATGAACGGCTTGTCGGACTCCTCGACGAGGTCGCCCGCGACCATCACGTCCGCGTCGGGCACCCGCACCACCAGGTCGCCCGCGGTGTGGCCGCGTCCGGGGTGGATCAGCTCGACGGCCCGGTCACCGAGGTCGAGGGCGATCGCGGAGGAGAAGCCACGGGTGGCCGGGCGGAGGGTGGTGTCGAGGATCTCCTCGGCCCGCGGGTTGGCCCCGACGCGCTTGGGGTCGGGCCGGTCGCCGGCGCGCGCCATCTGCTCCACGGCGAACTCCGTCGCGTGGATCGGGACGTCGCCGATTGCGGTGACCGAGTCGCCGAGCGTGGTGACCATCACGTCGTTGCCGAACCAGTGGTCCCAGTGGTCGTGGGTGTTGACCAGGGCCGTCAGCGGCCCGGCACCGAGGCGTCGTACGACGTCGGCGACCTCGCGGGCAGCCTGCGCCGAGCCGTGCGTGTCGACCATCACGAGGCCGTCGGAGCCACCCACGAGGGTGATGTTGACGTGCATCCACGGGTGGTGCACCACCCAGACGCGGGGGGCGACCTCGACGAGGGACGGCTCGCTGGTGTCAGTCATGGGATCGACCCTAGTAGGCTTGGCACTCACGCTCAGCGAGTGCCAGACACGTCGCTGATGCCGCGTGGCGCACTGACCCGACGAGGAGAGGAGGACGTGATGGTCGAGGACCGCAGGCTCGCCGTCCTCCGCGCGATCGTCGAGGACTACGTCGCCACCGAGGAGCCGGTGGGCTCCAAGGCGCTGGTCGAGCGACACAGCCTCGGCGTCTCGCCGGCGACGGTGCGCAACGACATGGCGGCCCTCGAGGACGAGGGCTTCATCCACCAGCCGCACACCAGCGCCGGGCGGGTGCCGACCGACAAGGGCTACCGGCTCTTCGTCGACCGGCTGACGGGCGTCAAGCCGATGAGCGCGGCCGAGCGGAGGGCGATCACCACCCTGCTCGACGGGGCGGTCGACCTCGACGACGTCGTACGCCGCTCGGTGCGGCTGCTGAGCCAGCTCACCCGCCAGGTCGCGATCGTGCAGTACCCCACCCTGTCGCGCAGCACGGTGCGTCACGTCGAGCTCGTCTCGCTGACGCCCACCCGTGTGATGGTGATCCTCATCCTCAGCACCGGGCGGGTCGAGCAGCGCCTCGTCGACCTCGGTGCGGAGATCGCCGACGAGCAGCTCGCCGACCTGCGCACCCGGGTCAACCAGGCGGCGGCTGGGGAGCGGATCGCCGACGCCACGGTTGCGCTCGGACGTCTGCCCGACGAGGTCGTCCCCGAGACGGCCGTGATCACCCGCGAGGTCGTCACCGCCTTGGCCGAGGCGATGTCCGACCACCGCAACGACGCGCGCGTCGCCGTCGGCGGAGCGGCCAACCTGGCCCGCTTCGGCGACAACTTCGACACCGCGGTCCGCCCGCTGCTCGAGGCGCTGGAGGAGCACGTCGTGCTGCTCAAGCTCCTCGGTGAGGCCACCTCCGGCGATGCCGTGACGGTGCGCATCGGCCACGAGGGGCCCTACTCGGAGCTCTCCTCGACCAGCGTCGTGGCCACCGGCTACGGCCCCGCAGACCAGGCCTTCGCCACGCTCGGCGTGGTGGGCCCCACCCGCATGGACTACCCCGGATCCATGGCTGCCGTGCGCGCCGTCGCGCGGTACGTCTCCCGGATCCTCGACGAAGGACACCAGTGACCCAGGATCTCTACGAGCTGCTCGGCGTCTCCCGCGACGCGGACGATGCCACCATCAAGAAGGCCTACCGAGGCCTCGCCCGCCAGCTCCACCCGGACGTCAACCCGGACCCGGCGACGCAGGAGAAGTTCAAGGAGGTCTCCCGCGCCTACGAGGTCCTCTCCGACCCCCAGAAGCGCGCGGCGTACGACCGCGGCGGCGACCCGTTCGGCGGCGGCGCGGCCGGCTTCGGGCAGGGCCAGGGCTTCTCGTTCACCGACATCATGGACGCCTTCTTCGGGGGCAACGCCCCCGGTGGCGGCGGGGGCCAGGGGCGCGGACCGCGCCAGCGGGTACGCCGTGGCCAGGACGCCCTGATCCGGCTCGACGTCGAGCTCGCCGAGGCCGCCTTCGGCACCACCAAGGACCTCAAGGTCGACACCGCGGTCGTGTGCACGACGTGCCACGGCGACGGTGCCTCGCCCGGCACCAAGCCGGTGACCTGCGAGACGTGCCGCGGCGCCGGCGAGGTGGCCCAGGTGCAGCGCTCGTTCCTCGGCGAGATCCGCACGCTGCGCCCGTGCGCCGCGTGCCGTGGCTTCGGCCAGATCATCCCCGACCCCTGCCGCGAGTGCTCCGGCGACGGCCGCGTGCGCTCGCGCCGCAACCTGACGGTCAAGATCCCCGCCGGCGTCGACCACGGCACCCGCGTGCAGCTCAGCGAGCAGGGCGAGGTCGGTCCCGGTGGCGGTCCGCCCGGTGACCTCTACGTCGAGATCCACGTCGACGCGCACCCGACGTTCACCCGGCACGGCAACGACCTGCACTGCACGGTGACCCTGCCGATGACCGCCGCCGCGCTCGGCGCCACGCTCACCCTGCCGCTGCTCGAGGCCGACCTCGACACCGCCGAGGACTCCGAGGTCCGCACCGACTACGACCTCGAGGTCAAGCCCGGCACCCAGTCCGGCAGCGAGCAGGTGCTGCGCGGGTTCGGCGTCCCGGGCCTGCGCGGTGGTCGCGGCGACCTGATCGTCACCGTGGTGGTCGACACCCCGACCCGGCTCGACGAGCGCCAGGAGGAGCTGCTGCGCGAGCTGGCGGCCATCCGGGGCGAGGAGTCGCCGGACGGCGCGGTCCGGGCTCCGCAGAAGTCGGTGTTCGGTCGCCTGCGCGACGCGTTCAACCCGCACTGATCCGGCAGCGCTGACCGTATGACCCTCCCCGTCCACCTCGTGCCCACGCTGGAGGGCGTCGTCGTCGGCTCGGTCGTCGAGGTGACCGGCGACGAGGCGCACCACGCCGTCGCCGTACGCCGTCTGCGCGTCGGCGAGCAGGTGGTCCTCACCGACGGCGAGGGTCGTTCGGTGACGGGTGCGGTCACCACGACGGGCAAGCGCGTCTTCGACGTCGAGGTCGCGTCCGTGGCGGCGGCGGACCGGCCCTCGCCGGCCTTCACCGTGGTCCAGGCGCTGCCCAAGGGTGACCGCGGCGAGCTCGCCGTCGAGGTGCTCACCGAGGTGGGCGTCGACGTCGTCGTGCCCTGGGCCGCCGCCCGATCGGTGGCGGTCTGGAAGGGCGAGCGCGCCGCGAAGTCCCACGCCAAGTGGCAGGCCACCGCCCGCGAGGCCGGCAAGCAGTCCCGCCGCTCGTGGCTCCCGACCGTGACTCCGCTCGCCTCGACCGATGCCGTCCGCGACCTGGTGGCCGACGCCGACCTGGCCGTGGTGCTGCACGAGGACGCGACGACCGCGCTGGCCGGCCTCGACGTCCCGGCCACCGGGCGGATCGTGGTCGTGGTCGGCCCCGAGGGCGGCATCGCCCCCGAGGAGCTGGCGGCCCTCGAGTCCGCCGGTGCCCGCACCGTCCGCCTCGGCGACGAGGTGCTGCGTACGTCGACCGCCGGCGTCGTCGCCGTCGCCGCGCTGCTCGCGCGCACCGACCGCTGGCGCTGACGCGAGCGGGCACTTCCTGTCAGCTGGGGGCCACCGAGCGGGCGCTTCCTGACACCTGGGGGCCGCCGAGCGGGCGCTTCCTGACACCTGAGGCGTGCCGAGCGGGCGCTTCCTGGCACCTGGGGGGCGCCGACCGGGCGCTTCCTGGCACCTGGGGGGCGCCGACCGGGCGCTTCCTGACACCTGGGGCGTGCCGAGCGGGCGCTTGCTGTCAGCTGGGGGCTGATCCGCCGCAGCGGGGAACGAGATCGGCGTACGTCGGTGGCTTGCGGCCTGTCCGGTTCCCCACCTGCCCGGAGGGATCGACGCACAGGAAGGGGGGAGGTCGGCGGGTGTGAGGTGTCAGGAAGGGGGGAGGTCGGCGGGTGTGAGGTGTCAGGAACTGCCCGGTCGGCGGGTGTGAGGTGTCAGGAACTGCCCGGTCGGCGGGTGTGAGGTGTCAGGAAGCGCCCGGTCGGCGGGTGGGAGGTGTCAGGAACTGCCCGGTCGGCGGGTGTGAGGTGTCAGGAAGTGCCCGGTCAGCGGAGGGTGAAGTCCTTGGTGTCCTCGTGCGGCCCGGCACCCTCGGCGCCGCCGGAGGGGTCGTCGGTACGGGCCACGAAGGTGTAGTCACCCGGCTCGAGCCCGGAGACGTCGATGCTCGCCTGCCAGGGGTAGAGCTTGTCCATCCAGCCCTCGGCGGTGGCGAAGCCGTCGAGCACGACCTCGTCGCCACGCCGGATCTCCCACGGCACGGTCGCCTCGAAGGACGACGCCACCCCGCTGGCCTCGAGGCTGTCGCCCTCGACGGTCTCGCCCTGGGCGGGAGAGGTGACGTTGACCAGGCTGGAGACCTTCAAGGCCGGTGCGTTGGTGATCGGGGCCTCGGTGCTGATGCCGAAGAGCACCGGGTCGGCGCCCGTGCGCTGGATCTGCACCGGAACCCGCTCCTGCTGGACGCCCTGCAACGTGTAGGCGAGCTGCTGGAGGGCGAGGCGCGCCGAGCGCCTGGACATGCCGTCGGGCCGGTCGGTGAAGCCGTCACCGGGGATCGTGACGAGCAGCACGCCGTCGGTGGCCTGCACGCTCTCGATGCCCACGCCGGGCCACTCGGTGCGGTAGTCCGGGTCGAGCGGGGCTCCGCCGTCGACGAGCTTCGCGGCCTCGAGCAGCGGGTCGCCCGCGACCCGCTGGAACTCGCGGAACAGCCGCGGTCCCTGCGGGGTGTCGCCGACGTAGTAGACCGGCACCGCGGTGCCGGAGGCCTCGGACTCGGACGGCTGCTCTGTTTCCTCGTCCGGTGATGCGGCCTCGGACTCGGACGGCTGCTCGGTCGGCTCCTGGGTCGAGCTCTCGGTCGCGGTCGCGCCGGCAGGCGTCTGGTCGTCGCGCGCCGGGTCGTCCTCCGAGCAGGCGGACAGGCCCGAGGCGAGCCCGAGGGCGAGCGCGGCGTACAGGGCCAGGGAAGAGGGACGCATGCGTTTCACGCTAGTGGGACGTAAGGCGCGTCCAATCGGTTACACGCCGGGGACCGCGGACTTAGGCTGGGCCCATGACCGCGCCCGATCGTCCCGACGACTGCCTGTTCTGCAAGATCGTGGCCGGTGACGTCCCCGCCGAGATCGTGCGCGCAGACGAGACGACGGTGGCGTTCCGCGACATCAACCCGCAGGCGCCCACCCACGTGCTGGTGGTGCCGCGCAGCCACTACGCGGACGCCGCCGAGCTGGCCCACCACGAACCCTCCGGCCTGGCCGACGTGCTGCGGGCCGCAGCGGACATCGCCGAGCGCGAGGGCCTGTCCGACGGCTACCGGTCGGTCTTCAACACCGGCGCCGGGGCGGGCCAGACCGTCTTCCACGCCCACCTGCACCTGCTCGGCGGACGGACCCTGCAGTGGCCGCCCGGATGAGCCGCTCGACCAGCCGCCGGACGAGCCGCCGGACGAGCCGCCCGACGAGTCGGCTGGTCGCGACCGTCGTCGCGGCCCTGGCCCTCCTGCTGGCCGGCTGCTCGTCGGCGTCCGAGGAGCACGAGGCCGGCCACGAGGCGACCGACGCGAGCACGGCGGAGGCGGGCACCGGGACGGGCCACGACGACCACGCGTCGGTCGAGCCGGCCGCGGAGGTGCCGCTGCGCAGGGGCGAGCGCCGCGAGACCCTCACCATGCCGACGGCGTACACACCCTCCGCCCCCTACGGCACGGGCACCGACGACTACCGCTGCTTCCTGCTCGACCCCGGCCTCGAGCGCGACACCTGGCTCACCGGCACCACCGTGCAGCCCGGCAACCCCGAGGTCGTCCACCACGTCATCCTCTTCCAGGTCCCGGCCGAGCAGGTGGCGGCGGCCGAGGAGAAGGACGCGCAGGAGGACGGCGAGGGATGGACGTGCTTCGGCGGCACCGGCCTCGACGCGTTCCAGCAGGTCGACGACGCCGCGTGGATCGGCGCCTGGGCACCGGGCGGCGAGGAGTCGGTCCGCAAGCCCGGGTACGGCGTCAAGCTGGCCGAGGGATCCCGGATCGTCATGCAGGTCCACTACAACCTCCTCGCCGGCACCCAGCCGGACACCTCGGCCGCCCAGCTGCGCCTCGCACCCGGCAGCCGGGACCTGACCGAGCTGCACACCATGCTGCTCCCGGCGCCCGTCGAGCTGCCCTGCCGCGCGGCGTACGCCGACGGCCCGCTGTGCGACCGCGACGCCGCGATGATGGACGTGCTGCAGCGTTTCGGTGCCGAGGGCTCGCGCACCGCCAACGTGCTCTACCTGCTGTGCGGCGGCGAACCGGACCCCGGCCAGGTGCAGAGCTGCACCCGCACGGTGAACGAGCCGATCACCATCCACGCCACCGGCGGCCACATGCATCTGCTCGGACGCGAGATCAGCGTCGTCACCAACCCCGGCACCGACCGCGAGAAGACGGTGCTCGACATCCCGGTGTGGGACTTCGACGACCAGGGCGCCCGCGACATCGACCCGGTCTCGCTGCAGCCCGGCGACACGGTGAAGGTCACCTGCAGGCACACGCAGTCGCTGCGTGACCAGCTCCCGTCCTTCGAGGGCCAGCCCGACCGGTACGTCGTGTGGGGCGAGGGCACGACCGACGAGATGTGCCTGGGGATGCTCCAGGTCAGCAAGCCCTGATCCGGACGGGCCCGGCTCAGAACAGGTAGCGCAGCCGCAGCACCGCGAACAGGACCGGCAGCCCGAAGACCACGAGCATCAGCCACGCCGTGACCCGGTGCCACGGCTTGGAGGAGTCGAGGCGGCCCCCGAAGTCCAGCAGTGCGCCCTCGACCGTGTGGTGGGTCAGCCCCATCCGGCGGGCGTCCTCGGGCAGGTGCTGGCCGGCGAACCAGGCGGGCTCGGTGTTGTCGTCGTGGTCGTCGGGGTCCTCGTCGTACCACTCGTGGAGGTCGCGGTCGGCACCCGGCATGGGGACACCGTACGTCCGAGGGGTTGCTCGGTGGGCGCTGTCGGAGCCGCTCGCTAGCATGGGACCACCCATGACTGAGACTCCGTATCCCTCCCACACCGTCGTCGTGCCCAACAGCATCGACATGGTCAGCGTCCTCGGCCCCGGCGACGAGCACCTCGGCCTCATCGAGCGCGCGTTCTCCGCCGACGTCCACGTCCGCGGCAACCGCATCACCCTCACCGGTGAGCCGGCCGAGGTCGCCCTCGCCGAGCGGCTGCTCGACGAGATCGTGACCATCATCCGCACCGGCCAGGGCGTCACCGCCGAGACGGTCGAGCGCATCATCTCGATGATGCGCGCCGAGACCACCGAGCGCCCGGCCGACGTGCTGTCCCTCAACATCCTGAGCAACCGAGGCCGCACCATCCGGCCCAAGACGCTCAACCAGAAGCGCTACGTCGACTCGATCGACAAGCACACGATCACCTTCGGCATCGGCCCGGCCGGCACCGGCAAGACCTACCTCGCGATGGCCAAGGCCGTCCAGGCCCTGCAGGCCAAGGACGTCAGCCGGATCATCCTGACCCGTCCCGCCGTCGAGGCCGGGGAGCGGCTGGGCTTCCTGCCCGGCACGCTCTCGGAGAAGATCGACCCCTACCTGCGCCCGTTGTACGACGCGCTGCACGACATGCTCGACCCGGAGACGATCCCCAAGCTGCTGGCGGCCGGCACCATCGAGGTCGCTCCGCTGGCCTACATGCGCGGGCGCACCCTCAACGACGCGTTCATCATCCTCGACGAGGCGCAGAACACCTCGCCCGAGCAGATGAAGATGTTCCTCACCCGCCTCGGCTTCGGCTCCAAGATCGTCGTCACCGGCGACGTCACCCAGGTCGACCTGCCGGGCGGGGTGCAGTCCGGCCTCCGCGTCGTCGAGGGCATCCTCGACGGCGTCGAGGACGTCGTCTTCAACCGCCTGACCTCGCACGACGTCGTGCGGCACCGGCTCGTGGGCCGCATCGTGGCGGCGTACGACGCCCACGACGCCCAGCAGCCGGCCCCGCACTCACGCGACTCGCGACCGCGGGGGACCAACCGATGAGCATCGAGGTCCTCAACGAGTCCGAGCAGGAGCTCGACGTCCGGCGACTCTCCACGCTGTCGCGCTTCGTGCTGGACCGCATGCGCGTCCACCCCCTCGCCGAGCTGTGCATCAAGGCCGTCGACGAGGACACCATCGCGCAGCTCAACGCGCAGTGGATGGACAAGGAAGGCCCGACCGACGTGCTCGCCTTCCCGATGGACGAGCTGCGTCCCGGCAAGGTCAACGAGGAGCCCGAGGAGGGCGTCCTCGGCGACCTCGTGCTGTGCCCCACCGTGGCCGAGCGCCAGGGTGCGGAGGCAGGTCACGGCACCGTCGCCGAGATCGAGCTGCTCACCGTGCACGGCATCCTCCACCTCCTCGGCTACGACCACGCCGAGCCCGAGGAGCACGCGGAGATGTTCGGCCTCCAGGCCCGGCTCCTGGAGGAGTGGGGGGCCTCGGCCCCTGATCCGGCGCAGTGATCGGCGACATCTGGCTGCTCCTGGTGGCGGGCTCACTCGTCGTGCTGGCCGGTCTCTTCTCCGCCGCCGACGCCGCCATCGGCGGCTTCTCGCACGCCCGTGCCGAGGAGCTGGTCGCCGAAGGTGCGTCGGGCTCCAAGCGGCTGCTGACGATCCTCGACGACCCCGCCCGCTACCTCAACACCGCGCTGCTGCTGCGCCTGCTGTGCGAGACCGCGGCCATCGTGCTGGTCGCGCTGTGGGTCCACGACCTGTACGACGGTGACTTCTGGCCGGCGTACCTCACCAGCGTGGGCGCGATGCTGCTCGTCTCGTTCGTGGTCATCGGGGTGGCTCCCCGCACGGTCGGACGCCAGCACGACCAGACGGTCGCGACCCTGTCGGCCGGCCCGCTGTCCTTCGTGACGACCATCCTCGGCCCGCTGCCGCAGCTGCTCATCCTGCTCGGCAACGCGATCACCCCGGGCAAGGGCTTCCGTGAGGGGCCGTTCTCGACCGAGACCGAGCTGCGCGAGCTGGTCGACCTGGCCGAGGCATCGGCGGTGATCGAGTCCGGCGAGCGCAAGATGATCCACTCGGTCTTCGAGCTCGGCGACACCATCGCCCGCGAGGTGATGGTCCCGCGCACCGACGTCGTCTACATCGAGCGCCACAAGAATCTGCGCCAGACGATGTCGCTGTTCCTGCGCAGCGGCTTCTCCCGGGTGCCGGTCGTGGGGGAGAACCTCGACGACATCGTGGGCATCGCCTACCTCAAGGACATCGTGCGGCGCGACTTCGAGCAGCCCGACGTGGAGTTCACCCAACGCGTCGACGAGGTCATGCGCCCCGTCCACTGGGTCCCCGAGTCCAAGCCCGTCGACGCCCTGCTCACCGAGCTCCAGGCCCGCCGCCAGCACATCGCGGTCGTGGTCGACGAGTACGGCGGCACCGCCGGCCTGATCACCATCGAGGACGTCCTCGAGGAGATCGTCGGCGAGATCACCGACGAGTACGACGAGGAGGAGACCGACGTGGAGTACCTCGACGACGGCACCTTCCGTGTCTCCTCGCGCTACCCCGTCGACGACCTCGACGAGCTGGTGGGGGTCTCCGTCCACGACGAGGACGTCGACAGCGTCGGCGGCCTGATGGCCAAGCAGCTGGGCCGGGTGCCGATCCCGGGCTCGGTGGTCGAGGCGCACGGTCTGCGGTTCGAGGCCGAGCGGGTGTCGGGTCGCCGCAACAAGATCGGCACCGTGCTGGTGGCTCCGGTCTCCGGTCCCGACGACGACACCGACTCCGAGGAGCGCGACGATGACTGACCCCGAGCTGTCGGCCGAGGACGCCAAGCTGGTGACCCTGGCCCGGGCCACCCGGGCCCGCACCGGTGCGGCCGAGGGTGCCGCCGTCCGCGACCTCGACGGGCGCACCTACGCGGCGGCCAGCGTGGCGCTGGAGTCGTTGTCGCTGAGCGCCCTCGAGGTCTGCGTGGCCATGGCCATCGCCTCCGGCTCCCGCGGGCTGGAGGCGGCAGTCGCGCTGAGCGCGACCGACGCGGCGCCCGAGCTGGCCGCGGTCCGCGAGTTCGCCGGCACCGGTGTCCCGGTCCACGCGGGCGACCCGCGCGGCACGCTGTCCGCCACGCTGCACACCTGAGCAGGCCCGCGATCGTGACCCAGTCGGTCACCTGAACGTCACGCGCGGGGTCTGTCCGGCGTCGGCGGCGATCGCTACCGTGGGCGCGTGCGCACGGCGATCGGTCGGGACCGACACGCAGCCGGCGTGGCGCGACTGACGAGGTCCTACGCCGCGCTGTCCGAGGGCGCGCCGGTACGTCTGGCCAAGCCGACCTCCAACCTCTTCCGGGCCCGGGGCGCGACCACGTCCGGCCTCGACGTCTCAGGGCTCGACGGCGTCATCGAGGTCGACGGCGACATCGCCGAGGTGCAGGGGATGTGCACCTACGAGCACCTGGTCGAGGTGACCCTGCAGCACGACCGGATCCCGTACGTCGTCCCCCAGCTGCGCACCATCACCCTCGGGGGCGCGGTGACCGGTCTCGGGATCGAGTCGACCAGCTTCCGCCACGGCCTGCCCCACGAGTCCGTCCTGGAGATGGACGTCCTCACCGGCTCGGGCGAGGTCGTGACCACCAAGCCCGGGGACGACCTCTTCGACGCCTTCCCCAACTCCTACGGCTCCCTGGGCTACGCCACCCGGCTGCGGATCGAGCTCGAGCGCGTCCCGCCGTACGTCGCGCTGCGCCACGTCCGCTTCCCCGACGCGGCCTCGCTCGCCGCCGCGGTCGTGCGGATCACCGACGAGCGTGCCTGGGAGGGCGAGACGGTCGACGGCCTCGACGGCGTGGCCTTCGCCCCCGACGAGCTCTACCTCACCCTCGCCCGGTGGACCGACGAGCCGGGGCCGACCAGCGACTACACGCGCCGGCAGGTCTTCTACCGCTCGCTGCAGCACCGGTCCACCGACCGGCTGACGATGCACGACTACCTGTGGCGCTGGGACACCGACTGGTTCTGGTGCTCGCGGGCCTTCGGCGCCCAGCACCCCGTCGTACGGCGGTTGTGGCCGCGGCGCCTGCGCCGCTCGGACGTCTACTGGCGTCTCGTCGCCCTCGACCGCCGGTTCGGCATCGGCGACCGCCTCGACCGGCGGGCCGGGCGCCCGCAGGGCGAGCGGGTCGTGCAGGACGTCGAGGTCCCGGTCGACCGGCTGCCCGAGTTCCTCGCCTGGTTCGACGCCGAGGTCGGGATGCGCCCGGTGTGGCTGTGCCCGCTGCGGCTGCGGCGCACCGACTCCGAGCGGCCCTGGCCGACCTACCCGCTGACGGCCGGGACGACGTACGTCAACGTCGGCTTCTGGGGCAGCGTCGCGGTCGGGCCGGACGCACCGGACGCCCCGCGCAACCGGGCCATCGAGGCGAAGGTCGCCGAGCTGGGTGGCCACAAGAGCCTCTACTCCGAGGCGTTCTACGAGCGCGCGGACTTCGACCGGCTCTACGACGGGGCCAACCTGGCCCGGGTCAGGAGCCTGCACGACCCGGACGGCCGGATGACCGACCTCTTCGACAAGGTGGTGGGGGGACGATGACCAGCACACGACGGATGCCCATCGGGGACGCCGTGGACCGACTGATGCGCGACGGGCTGCCGGTGCGCTTCACGGCGTACGACGGCAGCAGTGCCGGGCCGCCGGACGCGGAGATCGGGCTGCACCTCAGGACCGAGCGGGGCCTGGCGCACCTGATGACCGCGCCGGGCGACCTCGGGCTGGCCCGGGCCTACGCGAGCGGGGACCTCGACGTCACCGGCGTGCACCCCGGCGACCCCTACGACCTGCTCGTGCTGCTCAAGGACCACACGCGCTTCCGGGTGCCACCGCCGTCCGAGGCCTTCGCGATCGCCCGCGGGCTGGGGCTCACGCACCTGCGCCCGCCGCCGCCGCCGCCGCAGGAGCACCTGCCGCGCTGGCGACGGGTCGTGGAGGGGCTGCGGCACTCCATGACCCGCGACGCCGAGGTGATCGCCCGCCACTACGACGTCTCCAACCGCTTCTACGAGCGGGTGCTGGGTCCGTCGATGGCCTACACCTGTGCGCTCTACCCCACTGCGGAGGCGACGCTCGAGGAGGCGCAGGCCGCGAAGTTCGACCTGGTCTGCCGCAAGCTCGCCCTCCGGCCGGGGCAGCGCCTGCTGGACGTCGGCTGCGGCTGGGGCGGGATGGTGCGCCACGCCGCGCGCGAGTACGGCGTGCGGGCGCTCGGCGTCACGCTGTCCCTCGAGCAGGCGCAGTGGGCCAAGGAGGCGATCGACCGCGAGGGCCTCGGCGACCTCGCCGAGGTGCGCCACCTCGACTACCGCGACGTCCTGGAGACCGGCTTCGACGCGGTGAGCTCGATCGGCCTCCTCGAGCACGTCGGCGTGCGCAACTACCCGGCGTACTTCGCCCACCTGCGCGACCGCCTGCGGCCCGGCGGACGCCTGCTCAACCACTGCATCACCCGCAACCACAACAAGCGCCAGGAGACGGGCGCGTTCATCGACCGCTACGTCTTCCCCGACGGTGAGCTCACCGGGTCGGGGACGATCGTCTCCGCGGCCCAGGACGCCGGGCTCGAGGTGCAGCACACCGAGAACCTGCGCGTGCACTACGCCCGCACGCTCGCCGACTGGAACCGCAACCTCGCCACCCACTGGGACGAGTGCGTCGCCGAGGTGGGGGAGGGGACCGCCCGGGTGTGGGGGATCTACATGGCCGGCTCGCGGGTCGGCTTCGAGCGCGACGAGGTCGAGTTGCACCACGTGCTCGCCACCCGCAACCAGGACGACGGCCGGTCCTCGTTCCCGATGCGTCCGGACTGGTGAGCGGGCGGTTCCTGACAGCAGGATCGGGTCGACCGGGCGATTCCTGACCCATCGCGCGTCGCCGATAGCCTGTCGGGATGAGCACCCGACCAGCTGTGTACGCCGCGGACGTCCTGCGACGGGAACAGCTGTCCTCGCACTTCGTGCGACTGGTGCTCGGCGGTCCCGGCCTCGCAGGCTTCGAGTCGACCGGCGTCCCCGACGAGTGGGTCGCGCTCACCGTGCCGGGACAGTTCCAGACCCGCTACTACACCGTGCGGTCGTGGGCCGACGGCGAGCTGGTCCTCGACGTCGTCGTCCACGAGACGGGGCTGGTCACCGAGTGGGCCTCCACCGACTGCGTCGGCGACACCGTGAGCGTCAGCGCCCCCCGGGGCTCCTTCGACATGCCGGCCGGCGCCACCTGGCTGCTCCTGGTCGGTGACCTCACCGCGCTGCCGGCCATCGCGCGGATCATGGAGACCGTCTCGGTCCCCGTGACCGCCTGGGTCGAGACGCCCGACGAGCCGATCCGCGACTACGTCGCCGGCGACGTCACCTGGACGACGCCTCCCGACGGGGTGGAGACCGCGACCGCCGACGTCGTGACCGCGATCGACTGGCCGGCGGGCGACGGCTACTTCTGGATGGCGGGGGAGTCCGCCCAGATGCGGGCGATCCGCAAGCACCTGATGCGCGACCGCGCGCTGCCGTCGGCGGCGTACGACGTGATGGGTTACTGGCGCGGCGGCGGCCAGAAGCGTCAGCCGCGTGCGGTCGATCCCGGACCCATCTGGCGCGCCGGCAAGGCGGCAGGGAAGAGTGACGACCAGATCTGGGCCGACTACGACGCAGCGCGAGAGAGCACCGCATGAGCAACGAGCACGACAAGGACTTCGACGTCCGCGGGATCGAGCCGGCGGGACCGGTCTACGGCACCCGTCCGGAGGGGTTCCGCAGCGGGTTCGCCAGCTTCGTGGGGCGGCCCAATGCCGGCAAGTCGACCCTGACCAACGCACTGGTGGGCACCAAGGTCGTCATCACGTCCTCGAAGCCGCAGACCACCCGCACCGTCGTACGCGGCATCGTCCACCGCGCCGACGGGCAGCTCATCCTGGTCGACACCCCGGGCCTGCACCGCCCGCGGACCCTGCTGGGGGAGCGGCTCAACGACCTCGTCAAGACCACCTGGGCCGAGGTCGACGTGGTCGCGGTCTGCTTCCCGGCCAACGAGAAGATCGGCCCCGGCGACCGGTTCATCGTCAAGGAGCTCGGCAAGGTACGCCGCACGGTCAAGGTCGCGGTGGCCACCAAGACCGACCTCGTCACGCCCGAGCAGCTCGGGCAGCACCTGCTCGACATCGCGGCGCTGGGCACCGAGACCGACACCGAGTGGGCCGAGATCGTCCCGGTGTCGGCGGTGTCCGGCTCCCAGGTCGGCCTGCTGGCCGACCTGCTGCTCGGGATGCTGCCGGAGGGACCTCCGCTCTACCCGGACGGCGACCTCACCGACGCACCCGAGGAGATCCTGGTCGCGGAGCTGATCCGTGAGGCCGCGCTCGAGGGCGTCCGCGACGAGCTGCCGCACTCCATCGCGGTCGTGGTCGAGGAGATGAACCTCCGTGAGGGCCGCGACGCCGACAAGCCGCTGCTGGACATCTACGCCAACCTGTACGTCGAGCGCGAGTCCCAGAAGGGGATCATGATCGGCCACAAGGGGGCTCGCCTGCGCGAGGTCGGCACCGCGGCCCGCGAGCAGATCGTGAAGCTGCTCGGCACCCCGGTGTACCTCGACCTGCACGTCAAGATCGCCAAGGACTGGCAGCGCGACCCGCGCCAGCTGCGCAAGCTCGGCTTCTGAGCCTCCAGGCCCCAGTCGGTCAGTGCCGGGGCCTCGGCCGGAATGTGAGGCGCAGGAGCTCGATGCGCAGCCGCGAGCCCTCACGCAGCGGCGTCCACTCGCCGGTGGCGATGAAGTCGCAGTCCTCGTAGAGCCGGCGGGCGTTGTCGTTGCCCTCGGTGACGTGCAGCTCCACGGTGCTGGCGCCGTACGAGCGGGCGTCGTCGACGAGGTGATCGAGCAGGGCACGGGCGTAGCCCCGGCCCCGCGCCTCGGGCGCGGTCCACATGCCCCACACCATCACCCGGTCGGGGTCCTCGGGTGGTCGCCAGCCGCCACCCATCGCCACGAGTCGGTCGCCGTCACGCACCGCCAGGATCGGGTCGCCCTGGTCGAGTCGCCCCCGCCAGACCTCCTCGGGCTGCTCCTCCGCGTCTGCGAGCGTCATGCTGAACGCGGTGGGTGCGTCCGCGAGTGCACGCATACGGATCTCCCGGAACTCCTGCCAGTCGTCGGGCCCGAGCTGCTCGATGGTCGCCATGGGAGGACCCTCGCAAACAAGCGGGTCGAGGACCACCCGATTGTGGTGCTCTGGTGCCGAGGGTCGGGGACGTGCCTGTGACCCCGCCGAGTGCTGCTCGGGCGGGGTGCGGGGCGTGGTGGTCAGAGGTCGGGCGGGTGCGCGGTGGTGCCGGGCTCCGGCCAGGCGCGGCCGGGGGGTCTGCTGCCGGTGTGGTCGCGGAGGTACGTGTGGCCCAACGGACTGGTCCACACGAACACGCCCGGGTCGGTCATCTCGTAGCGCCACCGGCCGTGGGTCTTCAGGCGGTGGTGCCGTCGGCACAGGGCGGCGAGATTGTCGGTGCTGGTCCGACCGCCGAGCTCGGGGTGGTCGTGGTTGTACGCCACGATGTGGTCGAGGTCGCAATACCTCGCGTTGCGGCCGCACCACGGGAACACACAGGTCCCGTCGCGGGCGATGACGTGCTCGCGGATCTTGTCGGTGGGCTCGTAGCCCCGACACTCGAGTCGCTCGCGGAGATCGATGACGGGCTTGACCACGACGGTGACGTCGGGGCGTCCGCACCACGCGCGGATCTGCTCCACGGACAGGACTCGCTGGCCGCCCTGCTCGACCCGACCGGCCAGCTCCTGGGCGTTCGTCTGGTGGTGATCGGTGATGGCGTCGGCGGACAGATGGGCGTGGAGCACCACCTGGGTCACCGGCGCGGAGGAGCCAGTCGCGATACGCCGAGCCTCGTCGTTGTCGTCGAACCCGATGGTGAGCTGGTGTCGCGCCAGGTCACCCAGCGCGGTGGCGCGGCGTCCGTCGACCGTGTCGGTCGAGCCCAGCTTGGCCAGGTGTTCGGCACCGGACTCCACCGCGGCAGCGAGGGCGAGGGCGTCGGGTATCTCCAGGCTCGCCTCCAGTCCCATGGTCCCGTCGTAGGACGCCTGCTGGGTGTCGAAGGTGACGTGCCGCTTGTCCGCAGACTTCTCCAGCGACTCCTGGACGGCGTCGGGCATGAACCGCACCTTCGCCTCGTCCACCACCCGCCCCAGCTGCGCGGGCGTGAGCCGGGACGCGCACCAGAACACCTGCCCATCGACATGGGTCGCCGCTTCCAGGGAAAGGTCGATGGTCGTGTCGGCGACCATCCGGGCCCGCCACCCCGCGACGAGTCCTGCCTGGACCGCACCCCAGAGCTTCGGGAGGCGGTAGGCCAGCTCGACGCACTGCGACAGGAAGTGCCCGGCACTGTCGTTGGTGCGACCCAGCATGGTCGCGAACTCCGGCACGCAGAACTCGTCGATCGCCGGCGACCCCTCACCCGCGAANGTGTCGAAGGTGACGTGCCGCTTGTCCGCACTCTTCTCCAGGGCATCAGCCACCTGATCGGGCATGAACCGCACCTTCGCCTCGTCCACCACCCGCCCCAGCTGAGCGGGCGTCAGCCGGGAGGCGCACCAGAACACCTGCCCATCGACATGGGTCGCGGCTTCCAACGACAGGTCGATCGTGGTGTCGGCGACCAGCCGTGCCCGCCACCCCGCGACAAGGCCCGCCCGGACCGCACCCCACAGCTGGGGGAGGCGGTAGGCCAGCTCGACGCACTGCGACAGGAAGTGCCCGGCACTGTCGTTGGTGCGACCCAGCATGGTCGCGAACTCCGGCACGCAGAACTCGTCGATCGCCGGCGACCCCTCACCCGCGAASGTCTTCGGSGAGGTGAAGCACGCCTCCGCGAACTCCGGATCCNGTCGCGAACTCCGGCACGCAGAACTCGTCGATCGCCGGCGACCCCTCACCCGCGAACGTCTTCGGCGAGGTGAAGCACGCCTCCGCGAACTCCGGATCCGCCAGGTGCAGGTCGGCCCAGTGGACACCGAGACGCATCATCTCGACCTCCTCCGCCGCGGCCCGCTCGCGCGAGGCCCGGATCGCGCGCAGCAGCGCGGCCGGAGTCTTCGGCAGCACGGGTGCGGCGGTCGATGTCATGGCTCAAGCCAAGCAGGGACCACCGACAATCAGACCCCGAGAACGAGGGTTCCGACCGGCTTGTGGACACGACTGTGCGGAAGGGATCGCCGCGCCGGACTCACAGGCCCAGCGTCAGGGGTGTGCGCGTCATTGCCTCGAACCGGTCTCGGTCGAGGAGGTCCCGCATGAGGTGAGGGAACGCGCGGGGCGCGAAGAGGATGGACTGTCGATGGGCCGCCTCGACGTCGTCGGGCGACCACCAGCGCATGTCGAGCACGCCGTCCTCGTACGGATGGTCGGCCGCGTCGACGGGTGAGCCTCCCTCCCTCGTGAAGGCGCTCAGCGGCACGACGTAGAAGTGGCTGGTACCGGCGAAGCCGTGCGGTTCCATCTCGGGGAAGGTGTTCTCCTGCGTCCACACGAGCGCCGGTGCGGTCCTGTCCCTGAGCACGAGGCCGGTCTCCTCGAACAGCTCACGAGCGAGGGCATCCACGAGTGCCTCCCCGACCTCGACGCCACCACCGGGTCCGATCCACACGGTCGTCCCCTCGTTGATGCGGTGGTGGGCCAGCAGGACCCGCCGGTCGTCGTCGAACACGAGACCACGACAGGAGGTGCGCATGGGCAGACCGGATTCGCTCACCGCGTCAGGATTCCACGTCGCCCTCGCAGGTCAGCGGGCGTCTGCACCGCCGGTTCCAGCGCCGGCCGGAGCTCCGCATGGAGTGGGGGGACCATCAGTCCGGCACCCAGCAGATCCCGTAGTGCTGGCCCGCGTCCCACTGCACCTGCGTGGGCCGCTCCTCCGACCAGGTGAAGTCGAGCGGGTCGTCCGCCTGAGCCCGCGCGGCGGAGCGGCAGGCCGACTCCATCCGCGATCCCGCCTCCCCCGCCGAGGGGTACGCCGATCCCGGCAGGTCGACGGTCGAGATCGCCCGCCACGCGTGGTCGCCCACCCCGCACGGGACCCGCTCGAAGGCGCCGGTGCCGGGCTCCGCGGTGCTGCACATCGCGAGGCGGTCCGAGGAGCCCACCAGACCGCGCGTGGACCGGGGGAGCGGCAACAGCTGACCCGCCGAGGCGAGCGCCACGACGTCGCAGCGGAACCAGTCGGCCCCCGCGGCCGCGTCCTCCACCGACGGGGTGAACCACACGGCCTGCACCATGCTCAGGCGCCGGTCCTCGAGCGTCCCCCCGACGTGGTCGCCGAGCGAGGAGGTGCAGGTGCGCGCGACGTCGGCCTGTACGTCGGGGGAGTCGACCGCTCGCAGGTGGCCGTCGGCCACCAGGTCGAGGCGCCCGATCCTGAAGGTCTGGGCGGTGTGGCGCTGCCTGCACGGCACCTCCGTGCCGGCGACGACGGGCGCGATCGCCTCGTCGTACGTCAGGAGGTGGCAGCCGTCCTTGTCCGGCCGCTCGGGCGACACCACCGCGGACGGCGAGGGCGAGGTGGGTGCCGACTCCGACGGCGACGCAGAGGTCGAGGGCGACGCGGGCTCCGGGCTGCCGGCGTCGTCGGTGCACCCCGCGAGCGCCGCGCCGGCGAGGAGCAGGGCGGCGACGAGGGCGGCCACTCCGGGTCCGCGGTGCGCCATGGTGTCGTGTCCGTTCACTCGCTCAGCAGCGCAGCGATCGTACCCCCGAGCTCGTATGCCGCGGCCCGCTCGGGAGCGCCCACGTCACCGAGGACCTCGAGCACGGGCGCGGACTGCTGCCAGGGCAGCGCCCCCACGATGGACTGCACCGAGCGCACCGCCCCGGCCGTGTCGTAGCGGCCGTGCACCCACAGCCCGAACGGGCGTCGCCCGCCCGAGCCGCCGGACGCCGACCCGTCGTCGGTGAGGGCTCCTCCGGCCTCGAGGAAGATCGTGTCGAAGAAGTGCTTGAGCGCCCCCGACATGTAGCCGAAGTTGGCGGTCGTGCCGAGCAGGTAGCCGTCGGCCGACAGGACGTCGTCGGCGGTGGCGGCCAGGGCCTCCCTCTCGACCACCTCGACGCCGGTGATCTCGTCGTCCCGGGCGCCGGCCAGCACCGCCTCGGCCAACGACCGCACCAACGGCGTGGGGGAGTGGTGGACCACGAGCAGGCGAGGCACGCGCCGAGGCTAACGGGCGGTGGCGCCGCCTACGATCGGGGCCGTGGAGCGCATCGACGAGGCACACCGGGTCGTCCCGGCCTCGCCCGAGGCCGTCTACGCCGCCCTGACTGATGCGCGGGCGCGGGCCTCCTGGCTGCCGCCGACCGGCATGACGGCCACGGTCGAGTGGTTCGACGCCCGCCCCGGCGGCGGGTACCGCATGGTCCTCGCGTACGACGACGTGGCACAGCGGGGCAAGTCGGGCGACAACCGCGACGTGGTCGAGGTCCGGTTCGTCGAGCTCCTCGCTCCGCGACGCGTCGTCGAGGCGGCCGGGTTCGTCTCCGACGACCCGGACCTGGCGGGCACCATGACGATGACCTGGACCGTCGAGCCCCACCCCGACGGCTCGCTGGTGGCGATCGAGGCACGCGACGTGCCGCCCGGGATCGACCGGCGCGAGCACCTGACGGCGTTCGCGTCGTCGCTGGACCACCTGGCGGAGCACGTCGGGCCGCCGGGTTCGAGGGGCGACGCGGTCGCCGGCGAGGAGTAGCGTCGTCGGGCATGACGTTCGAGGTGGCGGGCGAGGCGTACGACCGGTTCATGGGCCGTTACTCGCGCCCCCTCGCCGTACGCCTGGCCGACTGGCTCGAGGTGACCGCCGGTCAACGGGCCGTCGACGTCGGCTGCGGGCCGGGAGCCCTGACCCAGCCCCTCGCCGAGCGCCTCGGCGCGGACCACGTCGCGGCGGTGGACCCGTCGCTGCCCTTCGTCGAGGCCTGCCGGCAGCGGTTGCCCGGTGTGGACGTCCGGCAGGGCACCGCCGAGGCCCTGCCGTACGACGACGACTCCTTCGACGTCGCCGGCTCCTGCCTCGTCGTGCACTTCATGCAGGACCCGGTCGCCGGCCTCGCCGAGATGGTGCGCGTGACGCGCGCCGGTGGCTGGGTCGGGGCGACGGTGTGGGACCTGGCGGGCCGGCGCGAGCCGATGGCCCCGATCTGGGCCGCGCTGGCGGAGGTGGACCCCGACCACCCGGGCGAGGGGCGTTTCCCCGCTGGCGCGAGCGGCGAGCTCGTGCGGATCTTCGAGGGCGCGGGTGTGCGCGAGGTGGAGGGCACCGAGCTGGCCGTGAGCGTCACGCACCCGACGTTCGAGGAGTGGTGGGAGCCGTACCTGCGCGGTGTCGGGCCAGTGGGGGAGGTCATCGCGGGCCTCGGTCCGGCCCGGCGCGAGCAGTTGCGCGCCACCTGCCGCGAGCAGCTCGGCGCCGGCCCCTTCGACGTCACGGCCGTGGCGTTCGCCGCCCGCGGTCGCGCCTGAGCGTCGTACCCGTCGGGACCGTCTCACCACGTGATGCCCGGGGCGCCGGAGTCGCGGGACCGGGCTACTCTGGACCCATCATGACGCGCAGCCTCGTTCTCCTGAGCCCCGTCGAAGGGCTTCTTCGCTGCCGCAGCGAGGCCTAGACACGGTCGGCCCCTCGCTGCGGAGAGCGTGCTGTGCACCGGCGCCCGTCACCAGCGACATCGAGGACCTCATGATCAGCAACACCCCGCCCCACGAGCGCAACCCCCAACAGCCCAGCGGCATGAAGCCCGGGCGCTACGTGCCCTTCCTCCCGGTCGACCTCACCGACCGCACCTGGCCGACGAAGCGGATGACGCAGGCCCCGCGCTGGTGCGCGGTCGACCTGCGCGACGGCAACCAGGCGCTCATCGACCCGATGAGCCCGGCCCGCAAGAAGGAGATGTTCCAGCTCCTGGTGAAGATGGGCTACAAGGAGATCGAGGTCGGCTTCCCGGCCGCGTCCCAGACCGACTTCGACTTCGTGCGGATGCTCATCGAGGAGGACCTGATCCCCGATGACGTCGTCATCCAGGTGCTGACCCAGGCCCGCGAGGAGCTCATCGAGCGCACCTACGAGTCCCTGCGTGGTGCCAAGCAGGCGATCGTGCACCTCTACAACTCCACCTCGACCCTGCAGCGGCGGGTGGTCTTCGGCCTCGACGAGGACGGCATCCTCGACATCGCGGTGCGGGGCGCGGAGATCTGCAAGAAGTACGAGGAGCTGGTCCCCGGGACCGACGTCTTCTACGAGTACTCGCCCGAGTCCTACACCGGCACCGAGCTCGAGTTCGCGGTACGCATCTGCAACGCGGTCCTCGACGTCTTCGAGCCCACCGCCGAGCGTCCGGTCATCATCAACCTGCCCGCCACGGTCGAGATGGCCACGCCCAACGTGTACGCCGACTCCATCGAGTGGATGGGTCGCCACCTGCACCACCGCGAGCACGTCGTGTTGTCCCTGCACCCGCACAACGACCGGGGTACGGCGGTCGCCGCCGCCGAGCTCGGCTACCTGGCGGGGGCCGACCGGATCGAGGGCTGCCTGTTCGGCAACGGCGAGCGCACCGGCAACGTGTGCCTGGTGACCCTCGGCCTCAACCTGCTCACCCAGGGCATCGACCCGCAGATCGACTTCTCCGACATCGACGACGTCCGCCGCACGGTCGAGTACTGCAACCAGCTGCCGGTCCACGAGCGGCACCCGTACGGCGGGGACCTGGTCTACACGGCCTTCTCCGGCTCCCACCAGGACGCCATCAAGAAGGGCTTCGAGGCCCTCGAGCGCGACGCCGAGCGTGCCGGCGTACCGGTCGAGGACCACGAGTGGGCGGTGCCCTACCTGCCGATCGACCCCAAGGACGTCGGGCGCAGCTACGAGGCCGTGATCAGGGTCAACAGCCAGTCCGGCAAGGGCGGCGTGGCCTACATCCTCAAGCACGAGCACAAGCTCGACCTGCCGCGCCGGGCCCAGATCGAGTTCAGCCGGGTCATCCAGCAGCACACCGACGCCGAGGGCGGCGAGGTGTCGCCCGCGGCGATCTGGGACGCCTTCCGCGCCGAGTACCTCGACCGCGAGCGCCCGCTCCTGCTCGACTCGGTCCACACCAGCAGCGCGGCCGGCGAGAAGGACCAGCTCAGTGTCAACGTGTTCGTCGACGGCGAGCTCACCAGCCTGTCCGGCGAGGGCAACGGCCCGATCGCGGCCTTCGTGGACGCGATCAACGGCCTGCCGCAGGCCGACGAGCGGGGTTGGGACGTGCGGGTGCTCGACTACCACGAGCACGCCCTGTCCTCCGGCGGCGACGCCATCGCGGCGGCGTACGTCGAGTGCGCGGTCGGCGAGAAGGTGCTGTGGGGCGTCGGGCTGGACGCCAACATCGTCACCGCGTCCCTCAAGGCGGTCATCAGCGCGGTCAACCGCGCCTGAGCGGTAGGTTCGCGCCATGTTGGTCAGCGAGCGGATCGGCCAGTTCTTCCTGGAGCACGACGCCGGGAGGGACCGCCTGGAGTACACCGAGTACGGCTCCGGGGACGCCTGGGTGGTGCTCCTGCACGGCCAGCTGATGCCGCGCCGGATGCACCAGCCGCTCGCCCGGGCGCTGGCCTCCGAGGGGCTGCACGTGGTGACCCTCGACCTGCTCGGGCACGGCCGCTCCGACCGCCCGGCCGACCCGCTGTCCTACTCGATCACGGCCTTCGGAGAGCAGGTCATCGCCCTGCTCGACCACCTCGGGGCCGAGCAGGCCGTCGTCGGAGGGACCTCGCTGGGGGCCAACGCCTCGCTCGAGGTGGCGGTCCTGGCCCCCGAGCGGGTCCGCGGACTGCTGCTCGAGATGCCGGTGCTCGACAACGCCCTCGAGGCGGGGATCATGGCGTTCGCGCCGCTGCTCTTCGCCGCCCGCTTCCTGCCGGTGACCGTCTCCGCGCTGCGCTGGGTGACCAAGCCGGTCCCGCGGGGGCTGGTGCCGTTCTGGGTGGGGATCGGGCTCGACACCTGCAACCAGCAGGCGGGGCCGATGGCCGCGACGGTGCACGGGATCTTCTTCGGCCGCGTCGCGCCGTCGGCGGCGCAACGGCGGGCCATCGAGGCGCCCGCGCTGGTCGTCGGCCACCCCGCCGACCCGATCCACCCCGCAGCGGACGCGGCGATGCTCGCCGACGAGATGCCGAACGCGACCTTCGTGCGGGCCCGCAGCATCCTGGAGTGGCGGGCCGCGCCCGAGCGGCTCAACAACCTGGCGGCCGGCTTCGCCCGGTCCTGCTGGGACTCGCCGCGAGGCGCGCGCCGCCGTACCCGCTGACGGGGCAGAATGGACGGGTGCCTCTCTACCGCGACGAGGCGGTCGTGCTGCGCACCCACAAGCTGGGTGAGGCCGACCGCATCATCACCCTGCTGACCCGCCACCACGGCCGGGTCCGTGCGGTGGCGCGCGGGGTGCGGCGTACGACGTCGCGGTGGGGCTCGCGGCTGGAGCCCTTCACCCACGTGGACCTCCAGCTCGCGGAGGGCCGCAACCTCGACACGATCACGCAGGCCGAGACGATCGATCCCTTCCACGCCCGGCTGGGCCTGGACTACGACCGCTACACCTCCGGCACCGTGATGCTCGAGACCGCCGAACGGCTGGTCACCGAGGAGAAGGAGCCGGCGGTCCAGCAGTTCCTGCTGCTCGTCGGCGGGCTGCGCGCGATGGCCGCCGGCGAGCACGGAGCCGGCCAGGTGCGCGACTCCTACCTGCTGCGCTCGCTGTCGGTGGCCGGCTGGGCGCCGTCCTTCGACCACTGCGTCTCCTGCGGCGTCGAGGGGCCGCACCGCTTCTTCAACCCGTCCGCCGGTGGTGTCCTGTGCCGGCTCTGCAAGCTGCCCGGCTCGGCCACGCCGGCCGAGGAGACGCTGCTCCTCGGCGCGGCGCTCCTCACCGGAGACTGGCCGCTCGTGCACGCCGCGCAGCCGCGCCACCTCAAGGAGGCCAGCTCCCTGGTCGCCGCCTACCTCGCCTGGCACGTCGAGCGTGGTCTGCGGTCGATGGCGTACGTCGAGCGTTGAGCGCGCCGCCCTGACTAGGGTTCGTCCCGTGAAGCGAAGCGTCCGACCGCCCACCCCGCACCCCAGTGGCGCCCGGCCCCCCGCCGTGCCCGCCGACCTCGTGCCCCGCCACGTCGCCATCGTGATGGACGGCAACGGCCGCTGGGCCAAGGACCGCGGCCTGCCGCGCACCAAGGGCCACGAGCAGGGCGAGCACTCGTTGTTCGACGTCGTCGAGGGGGCCATCGAGGTCGGTGTGAAGGCGATCTCCGCCTACGCCTTCTCCACCGAGAACTGGTCGCGCTCGCCCGACGAGGTGCGCTTCCTGATGGGCTTCAACCGTGACGTCATCCGCCGCCGCCGCGACGAGATGCACGAGCTGGGGGTGCGGGTCCGGTGGGCCGGACGGGCGCCCCGGTTGTGGAGGTCGGTGGTCAAGGAGCTGAGGGTCGCCGAGGAGATGACGCGCGACAACGACGTCCTGACGCTGACCATGTGCGTCAACTACGGCGGCCGCTCCGAGCTCGTCGACGCCGCCCGCTCGATGGGTCGCGCGGTGGCCGCGGGTCGGCTCGACCCGGACAAGATCGACGCCCGCACCTTCGCCAAGCACCTCTACGTCCCCGAATTGTCCGACGCCGACCTGGTCTGGCGGACCTCGGGGGAGCAGCGGCTGTCCAACTTCATGCTGTGGCAGGCGGCGTACAGCGAGCTGGTCTTCACCGACGTGCTGTGGCCCGACGTCGACCGTCGCCACCTGTGGCAGGCCGTCGAGCAGTACGCACGCCGCGACCGGAGGTACGGCGGGGCCCTGCCCAACGAGACCTGACCACCAGACCGGGCCACGAGTCCCGCCCACGACTGGACCGGGTCGTACGGCGGTGTGGAGAACCGGCGCAGGGGCTACCCTCGAGAGGACGCACGTGCCGCCCGGTCGCGGGGACCGGACGGGCGTGTGTCGCACCTGGGAAGTTCCGAGGCCCCATGGACACGAATCCAGCGACCCCTCGTGCTGCGATGTCGGCGCCCGGCACCCCGCCGGACACCGAGGTGGCCGTGCTCGACGCGTCCGGCACGGTCGTCTCCGTGAACGACGCGTGGGAGCGCTTCGCTCGCGAGAACGGCGGGGACCCGTCCCTGACCGGCGTCGGGACGTCCTTCCTCGCCGTGTGCGACGCCGCCGGCGACGATCCGGTCGCCGTGCTGGCGGCGTCCGCGGTGCGGGCCGCGCTGGCCGGCAAGCTGCCTGCGTCGCTCTCCATGGTCATCCCGTGCCACACTCCCGACGACCAGCGGTGGTTCGACATGCTGGTCGCACCGAGGCTCGACGAGGAGCGTCGGCCGGTCGGTGCCACGCTGGAGCTGACGCACCGCAGTGCGCCGGTCGACGTCCCGCACGACGTCACGGCTCCCGTGACCGGCGACGACATCCTGGTGCGGGAGCACCTGCGCATCTCGGCCGAGCTGCACGCGAGGATCGTGGGTCGGTTGTTCGGGCTCGCCATGGACGTCCACGCGCTCGCCGCGCAGGTCGGCGACGAGCGGACCAGGTGGCGCCTGATGTCGGTGGTCGAGGGGGTCGACGACGTCATCGTCGCGCTCCGCAGGACGGTGTTCGACCTCACCCAGGCCCCCGTGCCCGACCTGACGGTGCGCAACCGCCTGTCGCAGGCGCTCGACCAGGCCGCGGCCGACTCGGGCCTGGAGACCACGCTGCAAGTTCGCGGCACGAGCCGCCGACTGTCCGACCGGCACGTCGTCGACGTCGTCTCCGTGGTCCTCGACGGCGTCACCCGCGCGTTGCAGGGCGCCGCCACCGCGGTCACCGTGCGGGTGAGCGTCGAGGAGGACGAGATCGTGGTGGAGGTGACCCACGAAGCACCGGGTGAGAGGGAAGGTGGGGCGGACCGGACCTCCCGGGTGGTGCGTGTCGCAGCGCCGCGGCCGCACGTGCGCCCCTGACGTTCCGTGCCGGTCAGTGTCTGGGGCAGGTGCCGAAGATCTCCAGCGTGTGCGAGACGTCGGCGAAGCCGTGCTCGGCGGCCATCGCGTTGGTCCAGCGCTCCACGGCCGGCCCCTCGACCTCGACGGTGGCTCCGCACTCGCGGCACACCAGGTGGTGGTGGTGGGTGCCCGAGCAGCGGCGGTAGACCGCCTCGCCGTCCTCGGTGCGCAGCATGTCGACCTCGTGGGACTCGCTGAGCCGCTGGAGGGTGCGGTAGACGGTGGCCAGGCCGACCTTGGCACCTCGCCGGTCGAGGAGCTCGTGGATCTCCTGGGCGCTGCGGAAGTCGTCGAACGACGCCAGGGCCTCGGTTACCGCGATCCGCTGGCGGGTGGGTCGCAGGGGCTGCGGGTCAGTGCTCGTCATAGTGCTCTCCGTGGGGCGCGTGCCGGTGCCCGTCGTGGACGTAGTCGACGTGGTCGCCGTGGCGCACCGCGGGATGGCCGCAGTCGTCGCCGTGCTCGTGGTCGTGCCGGTGGTCGTGCGCCCGTTCGTCGTGGCCCGCAACCCCGTGCGCGTCGGGGGAGTCGGGCGCGTCGACGGCGACGATCGGGAAGGGCTCCGCGAGGCGGCGGCGCCGGCGCAACCAGACACCCACGGGCCACGTCGCGGCGAACATCGCCAGCGCGAGCAGCACGATCGAGGGGCCGGGGGCGACGGTCGCCCGGGCGGACAGCCAAGCGCTCACGACCAGGCCACCGACCGCCGCGAGGCCGCCGAGCACCATCGCGGCCAGCAGGGTCGCGCGGAAGGACCGGGCGAGCTGCTGCGAGGTGGCGACGGGCACGACCATGAGCGCCGAGACGAGCAGCAGCCCGACGGTGCGCATGGCGACCGTCACGCTGACGGCGGCCAGGACCGCGACGAGCAGGTTGTAGAAGCGCACGCGCAGCCCGGCGACCCGGGCGAACTCGGGGTCGGACGCGACGGCGAACAGCTGGGGGAGGAGCCCGAGGGTGAGCGTGAGGACCACGACGGCCAGGCCCGCGGTGTACCAGACCTCGGTGGCGCTGATGCTCGTCACCGAGCCGAAGAGGTAGACCTGCAGGCTGGCGGCGCCCTCGCCGGCGAGGCCGGTGATGAGCACGCCGCCCGCGAGACCGCCGTAGAAGAGCAGGGCCAGCGCGACGTCGCCGTTGGTGTGCCCCTGCTCGCGGATCACCTCGATGAGCACGGCCCCGAGGATCGCGACGACCACGGCCGTCCAGGTCGGCGACGTCCCGGTGAGCAGGCCCAGGGCGACCCCGGTCACGGCGACGTGGCCGATGCCGTCGCCCAGCAGGGCCAGGCGCCGCTGGACGAGGAAGGTGCCGATGGCGGGTGCGGCGAGCCCGGTCAGCAGCGCGGCGAGCAGGGCCCGCTGCATGAAGTCGTGGCCGAGGAGGTCGAGCAGCTCCGTGAGGCTCATCGGTCCCCCTCCCGGTGGTCGTGGGCGAGCGTGTCGAACGGTGAGCCGACGTGGGGCACGTGGTCGTGCCGGGCGTCGACCGGGTGGTGGTGGCCGTGCACGTCCTCGTGCGACAGCGGGGTGCCGTCGTACGCGATCCGGCCGTCGCGCATGACGACGGCCCGGTCCACGAGCGGCTCGAGCGGGCCGAGCTCGTGGGCGACGAGGACGACGGTCGCACCACGGCCCGAGAGGGTGCGCAGCGCGTCGGCGAGCGCCTGCTGGTTGGGCAGGTCCACGCCCGCGGTCGGCTCGTCGAGGAAGAACAGGTCGGGCTCACCGGCCAGTGCCCGGGCGATGAGGACCCGCTGCTGCTGGCCACCGGACAGGGTGGAGATCCCGTCCCCGGCCTTGTCGCCGAGGCCGACGACCTCGAGGGCATCCGCGATGGCCGCCCGGTCGGCGCGGCTCGTGGGGCGGAGCAGCCCGCGTCGGGTCAGCCGCCCGGAGGCGACGACCTCGCGCACGCTCGCCGGCACGCCGCCGGTCGCGGTCCCGCGTTGCGGGACGTAGCCGATGCGGTGCCGGGCCCGGAAGTCGTGCAGCGGGGTGCCGAAGAGCAGCACGGAGCCCTGGGTCAACGGGCGCAGCCCGGTCAGCGCTCGCACGAGGGTGCTCTTGCCGGAGCCGTTGGCCCCCATCAGGGCCACGAACTCGCCCTCCCGCACGACGAGGTCGTTGCCGCGCAGCACCGGCCGGCCGCCGATGGCGACCGTGACGTCCCGTGCCTCGACGACGGGGGCGCCGGCGGTGTTCAGCATCCGTTGGCTCGCTGGAGCGCGGCGAGGTTCTGCTGCATGAGAGCAACGTAGTCGCCCGCGTCGTCACCCTCGCCCGGTCCCTCGAGGGGGTCGAGCACGGCGGTCTCCACGCCCGTGTCCGAGGCGAGCGCCTCGGCCATCGCGGGGGAGGCCAGCCGCTCGGAGAAGACGGTGGTGACCCCCTCGTCGGCGATCAGCTGCTCGAGCTCGGCCAGCACGGCCGGCGTGGGCTCGGCGTCGGGGGTGAGCCCGGCGATGGCCTCGAAGTGGAGTCCGTAGCGCTCCAGGTAGCCGAACGCCTCGTGGCTGACCACCACGGTGTCGCGCTCGCAGTCCGCGAGGCCGGCCGTGAGCTCGGCGTCCAGCGCCTCGAGCTCGGTGCGCAGGTCGGCGGCGTTGCTGCGGTACGACGCCGCGCCGTCCGGGTCGGCCTCCGCCAGCCCGTCGGCGACCGCGTCGGCGAGGTCGGCCATGAGCAGCGGGTCCTGCCAGAAGTGCGGGTCGGTGTCACCGTGGTCGTGGCCGTCGTCCGCGCTGTGCTCCTCCTCGGCGTGCTCCTCGGAGCCTTCCTCGTGGGAGGCGTGCTGCTCGTCGAGCGAGCGCAGCGCCACGGCCTCGGCGGCGTCGACGACCACCCCCTCGGAGACGGTGTCGACCGCGTCGTCGACGGCGGGCTGGAAGCCACGCTCGAAGACCACCACGGCGCCCTCCTCGAGGTCGACGGTCTGCGCGATCCCCATCTCGAGGTCGTGGGGCTCGCCGCCGGGCTGCGTGAGGTTGGTGACCTCCCAGTCGTCGCCCGCCACCTGCTCGGTGACCCACGCGAGGGGGAAGAAGGCGGCCACGGCCTGGCGGTCGGAGCCACCGTCGCCGGAGCCGCCGGAGCTGCCGCACCCGGCGAGGAGGAGAGCGCCGGCGGCGACGAGCGGCAGGGCACGGGAGCGGCGGGCGAGCGACAACATGAGAACGATTCTCAGCAAGATGAGAATGGTTGTCAACTCGTCCGGCTCGACGCCGCGACTCCCTATGATCTGCGGGTGCTCGTCGTCACCCGCCTCCGCGCCCCCTCGCCCGACCCCGCCGCGGTCACGGCCCTGCTGGCGGGCCTCGAGCAGGCGCAGGGGATCTTCGCCGCCCGCCCCGGCTACCTCGGCGGCGAGATCGGCCGCAACCTCGACGACCCCGACCTGTGGGTGCTGTCGAGCCGCTGGGAGAACGTCGGCTCCTACCGCCGCGCCCTGTCGTCGTACGAGGGCAAGATGCACATCCAGCCGCTGATGGTGCACGCCGTCGACGAGCCGAGCGCCTACGAGGTCGTCGAGCCCGGCGCGGACCTCAACGTCGACATCCCGCGCGCCTGACGCCGCCCCGTCCGGCAGCCGTCAGGGCTGCGTCAACGCGAGCGCTGGAGGCATCAGGGAAGCATCAAGACCGGCAGGTGATCGGGTCCGCCGGTCGTAGGAATGGGACATGCCCGATGTTCTCCTCACCCTGCTCGTGGTCGCGTTCTTCGTCGGCCTCGCCCTCCTCGCGAGGAGGCTCGACCGGTGAGCTCCACCCTCCCCGCGCTCCTCCAGGTGGCCGCCCTCGGCCTCCTGCTCGCCCTCACCGTCCCCCCGCTGGCCCGCTACCTGGCCCACGTCTACTCCAGCCCCCGGCACCTCGCCGGTGAGCGCCTCGTCTACCGGCTGGCCGGGGTCGACCCCGGCGCCGACCAGCACTGGCGCACTTACCTGACCTCGGTCCTCGGCTTCTCGCTGGTGGGCGTCCTGGCCCTGTACGCGTTCGGCCGGCTCCAGCAGCACCTCCCGCTGTCGCTGGGCATGTCCGCGCTGCCGGCCGACGGCGCGTTCAACACCGCGGTCTCCTTCGTGACCAACACCAACTGGCAGTGGTACTCCGGCGAGGCGGCGCTCGGCCACCTCATGCAGATGAGCGGGTTGACGGTGCAGAACTTCGTCTCCGCAGCGGTCGGCATGGCCGTCGCCGTCGCCCTCGCCCGCGGCCTCGCGCGCACGAGCGCCGAGGGCCGGGTCGGCAACTTCTGGGTCGACCTCGTCCGCGGCGTGGTCCGGGTGCTGCTGCCCATCAGCGTGGTCGGTGCGGTCGTCCTGGTGGCGCTGGGCGTGGTCCAGAACTTCGACGCACCCCACCTCGTCGGCACCCTGGCCGACGGCAGCCAGTCCCTGACCGGTGGTCCGGTCGCCAGCCAGGAGGTCATCAAGGAGCTCGGCACCAACGGCGGCGGCTTCTACAACGCCAACTCCGCACACCCCTTCGAGAACCCGAACGCGCTGAGCAACCTGTTCGAGATCTACCTGATCCTGCTCGTCCCACTCGCGATGGCGCTGGCCTTCGGTCGCATCGTCGGCGACCGCCGTCAGGGCCGTGCCGTGCTCGCGGTGATGTCGATCCTGCTCGTCGCCTCGATCGGTCTCCTCACGTGGGCCGAGATGGCCGCTCCCGGCTCTGCGCCCGGGGCCGCCGGCGCGGCGATGGAGGGCAAGGAGGTCCGCTTCGGCGAGGCCGGGTCCGCGCTCTTCGCAGCCGCCACCACGGGCACGTCGACGGGTGCGGTGAACGCCATGCACGACTCGCTCACGGCGCCGGGCGGGCTGGTGACGCTCTTCAACATGCTGCTGGGGGAGATCGCGCCCGGCGGCGTCGGCTCAGGGCTCTACGGGATGCTCATGCTCGCCGCCGTGACCGTGTTCCTGTCCGGCCTCATGGTCGGGCGCACCCCCGAGTGGCTGGGCAAGAAGATCGGCCAGCGGGAGATGACGCTCGTCGCGCTCTACGTGCTCGCCACCCCTGCCGTGGTGCTCGTCGGTGCGGCGCTGGCCATCAGCCTCGACGCCGGTCTGGCCGGCCAGCAGGAGAGCGGCCCGCACGGCCTGTCCGAGGTGCTGTACGCCGTCGCGTCCGCCGGCAACAACAACGGCTCGGCCTTCGCCGGCCTGATGACGGGCACGCCGTTCTACAACACCCTGCTCGGCCTGTGCATGCTCGCCGGGCGCTTCCTGCCCATCGTGTTCGTGCTGGCCCTGGCCGGCCGGTTCGCGACCCAGCAGCGCGTCCCGTCGGGTGCCGGCACCCTGCCCACCCACAAGCCCCTCTTCGTCGTCCTTCTCACCGGCGTGGCCCTGGTCGTGGTCGGACTCACGTTCGTCCCCGTCCTCGCGCTCGCCCCGATCGCCGAGGCACTCCAGTGACCATCCCGTTCCGTCTGGCGCTCATCAAGATGAGCCCCCGCCAGCTGCTCGACAACCCGGTGCTCCTCGTCGTGGAGGTCGGGGCCGCCGTCACCACGGTCGCCACCGTGCTCGACCCGTCCCTGTTCGCCGTGTCCATCACCGGGTGGCTGTGGTTGACCGTGCTGTTCGGCACCCTGGCCGAGGCCGTCGCCGAGGGGCGCGGCAAGGCCCAGGCAGCCAGCCTGCGCCAGCTCCAGCAGACCACGACCGCCCGACGCATCACCGCCAGCGCTGAGCGGGCCGCGCGACCGGTGGCGCTGGCGACGCTGCCCGTCGAGGAGGTGCCCAGCGGCAGCCTGCGCGCCGGAGACGTCGTCGTGGTGGAGGCGGGGGAGCGCATCCCCGGTGACGGCGACGTCATCGAGGGCGTGGCCACCGTCGACGAGTCCGCGGTGACCGGCGAGTCCGCCCCGGTGATCCGCGAGTCCGGCGGCGACCGGTGCGCAGTCACCGGTGGCACCGTCGTGCTCTCCGACCGCATCGTCGTGAGGATCACCTCCGACCCGGGCCAGTCGTTCGTGGACCGGATGATCGCGCTGGTGGAAGGCTCGGAGCGGCAGAAGACCCCCAACGAGGTCGCGCTCAACATCCTGCTGGTCACGCTGACGGCAGTGTTCGTGCTCGTCGTCGCGACCCTGTGGCCCTTCATGGACTACTCGGGGATCGAGCCGTCCGTGCTCGTGCTGGTGGCGCTGCTGGTGTGCCTCATCCCGACCACCATCGGCGCCCTCCTGAGCGCCATCGGCATCGCAGGCATGGACCGGCTGGTACGCCGCAACGTGCTGGCCATGTCCGGCCGCGCCGTCGAGGCGGCGGGTGACGTCGACGTGCTGCTCCTCGACAAGACCGGCACGATCACCTACGGCAACCGGCAGGCCGCGGAGCTGTTCCCGGTCGACGGCGTGACGCTCGACGCCCTCGCGCGGGCGGCGCAGCTCTCCTCGCTCGCCGACGAGACCCCCGAGGGACGCAGCATCGTCGACCTGGTCCACACCCGGGGGCTGGCGCAGGACACGACCGTGCGCGCCGGGGCCGAGCTGGTGGACTTCACCGCCATGACCCGGATGAGCGGCATCGACCTCCCGGGACACCGCATCCGCAAGGGCGCGGGCAGCGCCGTCGCCGCCTGGGTGGACAACACCGGCGGTCGGATGCTCGACGAGCTCGACGAGATCGTCGCCGGGATCAGCTCCTCGGGGGGAACCCCGCTCGTCGTGGCCGAGCAGGTCGCCGACCGACCGGCCAGGGTCCTCGGCGTCGTCCACCTCAAGGACGTGGTCAAGGAGGGCATCCGCGAGCGTTTCGACGAGATGCGTGCCATGGGGATCCGGACCGTGATGATCACCGGCGACAACGCCCTGACCGCCCGGGCCATCGCCGAGGAGGCCGGGGTCGACGACTACCTCGCCGAGGCCACACCGGAGGACAAGATGGCGCTCATCCGCAAGGAGCAGGAGGGCGGTCGGCTGGTCGCCATGTGCGGCGACGGCACCAACGACGCTCCCGCCCTGGCCCAGGCCGACGTCGGGGTGGCGATGAACACCGGCACGTCGGCGGCCAAGGAGGCCGGCAACATGGTGGACCTCGACTCCGACCCCACCAAGCTCATCGACGTCGTGGAGATCGGCAAGCAGCTGCTGATCACCCGCGGCGCCCTGACGACCTTCTCCGTCGCCAACGACATCGCCAAGTACTTCGCGATCCTGCCCGCGATGTTCGTCGTCGCCTTCCCGCAGCTGGACACGCTCAACCTGATGGGCCTGTCCAGCCCCGAGTCGGCGATCCTGTCGGCGGTCGTCTTCAACGCCCTCGTCATCGTGGCCCTCATCCCGCTGGCCTTGCGCGGCGTGGCGTACCGACCGGCCGCCGCCGAGGTGCTGCTGCGCCACAACATCCTCGTCTACGGAGTCGGCGGCCTGGTCGCGCCGTTCCTCGGCATCAAGCTCCTGGACCTCGTCATCTCCCTCCTCCCCGGAATCTGAGGCAGTCATGGAATCCCTGTTCACCCTCGGCCGGCACGCGGTGGCCGGCCTGCGCACCCTCGTGGTCCTCACCCTCCTGTTGGGCCTCGCCTACCCCCTCGTGGTCACCGGCGTGGCGCAGGCGGCCTTCGACTGGCGGGCGTCCGGCTCGCTGGTCACCGCCGACGGCGAGCGCACGACGTCGTACGACGACGCGGTCGGCTCCGCCCTCATCGGCCAGGGCTCCGACGGGCCCGAGTGGTTCCACCCGCGGCCGTCCGCGGCGGGTGACGGGTGGGACCCGCTGGCCACGGGCGGCTCCAACCTCGGTCCCGAGAGCCCCGACCTGGTGGCGACCATCGAGGAGCGGCGCGCCGCGGTCGCCGAGGAGGAGGGTGTGGCGCCGGCGCAGGTCCCTGCCGACGCGCTGACCGCGTCCGCCTCGGGTCTCGACCCGCACGTCTCGCCCGCCTACGCGATGCTCCAGGTGCCCCGCGTGGCACGGGCGAACGGACTCGCGGAGGAGGAGGTCAGGGACCTCGTCGAGGCCCACACCGACGACCGCACGCTCGGCTTCCTCGGCGAGCCCCGGGTCGACGTGCTCGCCCTCAACATCGCGCTCGCCGGCCTGCGAGACTGAGCCCATGGACGAGCGGGGGCCGCGGCGGGGCAAGCTCATCGTCTACCTCGGCGCGGCGCCCGGCGTCGGCAAGACGTTCGCGATGCTCGACGAGGCGCACCGTCGCCTCGGGCGTGGCACGGACGTCGTGGTCGGCCTCGTCGAGACCCACGACCGGCCGCAGACCGCGGCCAAGCTCGCCGGGCTCGAGGTGGTGCCCCGCAGGACGGTCACCTACCGCGGCAGCACGCTGACGGAGATGGACGCCGAGGCGGTGATCGCCCGGCACCCCGCAGTGGTGCTGGTCGACGAGCTGGCCCACACCAACGTCCCCGGCAGCAGGCACGCCAAGCGCTGGCAGGACGTGGAGGACATCCGCAGGGCCGGGATCGACGTCATCACCACCGTCAACATCCAGCACCTGGCGTCCCTCAACGACGAGGTCGAGCGGATCACCGGCGTCCGGCAGCGCGAGACCGTGCCGGACGCGGTGGTGCGGGCGGCCGACCAGGTCCAGCTCGTCGACATGAGCCCCGAGGCCCTGCGACGCCGGCTCGCGCACGGCAACGTCTACCGTGCCGAGGCGATCGACGCCTCGCTGACGTCGTACTTCCGGGTCGGCAACCTCACCGCGCTGCGCGAGCTCGCCCTGCTGTGGTTGGCCGACAAGGTCGACGACGCGCTGGACGACTACCGCCGCGAGCACCGCATCGACACCCCGTGGCCGGCGCGCGAGCGGGTGGTGGTGGCGATCACCGGCGGAGCCGAGGGAGAGACGGTCGTACGCCGCGCGGCCCGGATCGCGTCACGCTCCGCGGGCAGCGAGCTGATCGCCGTGCACGTGGTGCGCTCCGACGGACTCTCCGGGCCCGACGGCACCAGCCTGCGCGCCTCACGCGAGCTGGTCGAGGAGCTCGGCGGTTCCCTCCACTCCGTCGTGGGGGACGACGTGCCCGAGGCCGTCATCGACTTCGCCCGCGGCGTCAACGCCTCGATGGTCGTCGTCGGCGTCTCGAGCCACACCAGCCTGCGGCAGCTGTTCGTCGGCTCCACGGCCACCGAGATCGCCCGCCTGTCGGGCCCCATCGACGTCCACCTGGTGACCCACGACAAGGCGGGCGGGCCGCGCCGGATGCGGCGCTCGGTCTCGCCGCTGAGCCGCAGCCGGCAGGCGGCGGGGTGGGTCGCGGCGACGGTGCTCCCGGTGCTGGTGACCCTGTTGTTGAGTGCCACCCACACCGAGCAGAGCCTCCCGCTGGAGGTGATGTCCTACCTCGCGGTGACCGTGCTGGTCGCCATGGTCGGCGGCCTCCTGCCCGGCCTGGCGGCCGCACTGGCCGGCTTCCTGCTCCTCAACTGGTTCTTCACCGAGCCGGTGGGGCAGTGGACCGTGTCCGAGCCGCGCAACCTCGTGGCCCTGCTGGTCTTCGTCGTCATCGCGGCCGCCGTCTCGTCGGTCGTCGACCGCGCGTCGCGGGTGGCCGCCGACGCGGCCCGGGCGCGCGCCGAGGCGACCACGATGTCGGGCCTGTCCCAGTCGGTGCTGACCGGGGACGACACCGCGCAGGCCGTGGTCGCCCGGCTGCGCGCCACGTTCGGACTGGAGTCCGTCTCGCTCCTGGCCCGGCACGACGACCTCGACGGCTGGGAGCTCCTGGCCGCCGACGGACCCGCGGCGCCCGAGACCCCGGAGGCCGCCGACGCGCAGGTGCGCGTGGACGACCGGCGAGTGCTCGCGCTGCGCGGCCGATCGCTCCGCGCCTCGGAGATGCGGGTGCTCGACGGCTTCGCGGTGCAGGCCGGGCTGGTCCTGGAGTACCGCCGGCTGCGTGAGCGCGACGCCCGCGCCGCTGCGCTCGAGCATGCCGAGGCGACGAGCACGGCCCTGTTGCGTGCCGTCTCCCACGACCTGCGTACGCCGCTGGCGACCATCCGGGCCTCCGTCGACGGCCTCGTGGGCGGCGGGCGGCTCGGGGAGGCCGAACGCGCCGAGCTGCTCTCCAGCCTGGACGGCTCGACGGACCAGCTCGAGCGCCTCATCGACAACCTCCTCGACCTGTCCCGGCTCTCGTCGGGGCTGCTCACGCCCCGGGTGCGCGACATCAGCCTCGACGAGGTGCTGCCGCTCGCGGTCGCCGGTCATCCGCCGGGGGCGGTCGTGCTGGATCTCGACGAGGAGGAGCCGCTGGTGCGGACCGACCCCGGGCTGCTCGAGCGGGTGGTCGCCAACGTCGTGGCCAACGCCGTGCGGCACGCGCCCGGCACGGCGGTCCGGGTCGACGTCCACGCCGGTGCCCGGGACATGGAGATCCGCGTCGCCGACCGTGGCCCCGGGGTCAGCGAGGCGGCCCGGGAGCGGATGTTCGAGCCCTTCCAGAGACTGGGCGACGCCACGCCCGGGGGACTCGGGCTGGGCCTCGCCGTGGCCCGGGGGCTGGCGGACGCCGTCGGCGCCACCCTCGTCGCCGAGGACACCCCCGGCGGCGGACTCACCATGGTGCTCACGGTCCCCCTCGCAGTGGCAGGATCCTGACGTGGTCGCCCACGTGCTCGTCGTCGACGACGAGGCCCCCCTCGCCCGGGCGCTGCAGATCAACCTGGAGGCGCACGGCTGGACCGTGACCGTCGCCCACGACGGCCGGTCCGCGCTGGACGCGGTCGCGACCCTCCACCCCGACGTCGTGCTGCTCGACCTCGGGCTGCCCGACATGGACGGGATGCAGGTCATCGAGGGCATCCGGGGCTGGACGTCCGTGCCGATCGTGGTGCTCTCGGCGCGCCAGCACGGCGAGGACAAGGTGGACGCGCTCGACATGGGTGCGGACGACTACGTCACCAAGCCCTTCGCGATGCAGGAGCTCCTCGCCCGGTTGCGCGCCGCCGTACGCCGCTCGCACGAGCCCGTGCGCGAGGCCGCGCCGGTGGTCGTCGGCGACCTCGTCATCGACTTCGGCCGCAAGGCGGTGAGCCGCGGTGGGCAGGACGTGCGGCTCACCCCCACCGAGTGGTCCTTCCTCGAGCTGCTGGCCCGCAACCTCGGCAAGCTGGTGTCCCGCGAGCAGATCCTGCGCGAGGTGTGGGGACCGGCCTACCTCCACGAGAGCCACTACCTGCGGGTGTACGCCGCGCAGCTGCGGCGCAAGCTCGAGGTCGATCCGGCACACCCGCGCCACCTGGTGACCAGCCCCGGTCTGGGCTACCTGCTGGAGCCCTGAGGCCCGCGCGCACGCCGGGGGAAAAGTGCGGTGCGCCCGTCGTTAGGGTGGTCCCACCGACCGGCAGCCAGCCGGCCTGTTCTTCTGTGAGGACCTCATCGTGGCCAAGCCCGCACCCACCGCCCTGGACAACGTCGTCTCCCTCGCGAAGCGTCGAGGCTTCGTCTACCCCTGCGGTGAGATCTACGGCGGCACCCGCTCCGCCTGGGACTACGGCCCGCTGGGCGTGGAGCTCAAGGAGAACATCAAGCGCCAGTGGTGGAAGTTCATGGTCACCCGCCGCGACGACGTGGTCGGCCTGGACTCCAGCGTCATCCTCCCGACCCGCACCTGGGAGGCCTCCGGCCACCTGAGCACCTTCAGCGACCCGCTGACCGAGTGCCAGTCCTGCCACAAGCGCTTCCGCGAGGACCACCTCCAGGAGGACTACGCGGCCAAGAAGGGGAGCCCCGACAACCCGGTGGACCCCGACACCGTCGACATCAACGAGTCGGTGGCCTGCCCCCACTGCGGCACCCGCGGCGCGTGGACCGAGCCGCGCAACTTCAACATGATGCTCAAGACCTACCTCGGCGTCATCGAGGACGAGTCGGGCCTGCACTACCTGCGCCCGGAGACCGCGCAGGGCATCTTCCTCAACTTCGCCAACGTGGTCACGAGCAGCCGGCAGAAGCCGCCGTTCGGCATCGCCCAGATGGGCAAGAGCTTCCGCAACGAGATCACCCCCGGCAACTTCATCTTCCGCACCCGCGAGTTCGAGCAGATGGAGATGGAGTTCTTCGTCAAGCCCGGCGAGGACGAGGAGTGGCACCAGCACTGGATCGACCAGCGCACCCAGTGGTACGTCGACCTGGGCATCGACCCCGACAACCTGCGCCACTACGAGCACCCGGCCGAGAAGCTCTCGCACTACTCCAAGCGCACCGTCGACATCGAGTACCGCTTCGGGTTCTCCGGCCGCGACTTCGAGGAGCTCGAGGGCGTCGCCAACCGCACCGACTTCGACCTCAAGCAGCACAGCGAGTTCTCGGGCAAGGACCTGTCCTACTTCGACCAGGCCAGCAACGAGCGCTACATGCCCTACGTCATCGAGCCGGCGGCCGGGCTCACCCGCAGCCTCATGGCGTTCCTCATCGACGCCTACACCGAGGACGAGGCGCCCAACACCAAGGGCGGCGTCGACAAGCGCGTCGTGCTCAAGCTCGACCCGCGCCTGGCGCCGATCAAGGTCGCGGTCCTGCCGCTGAGCCGCAACGCCGACCTCTCGCCCAAGGCCAAGGCCCTGGCCGCCGAGCTGCGCCAGAACTGGAACGTCGACTTCGACGACTCCGGCGCCATCGGTCGCCGCTACCGGCGTCAGGACGAGATCGGTACGCCGTTCTGCGTCACGGTCGACTTCGAGACCCTCGACGACAACGCCGTCACGGTCCGCGAGCGCGACACGATGACCCAGGAGCGGGTCAGCCTGGACGGCATCTCGCGCTGGTTCGCCGAGCGCCTGCTCGGCTGCTGAGCCACGGCGGTTCCGCCGCCGCCCCGGCCCGACCCGGTGCACAATGCCCGCATGGGACGGGTCGGGCTGGTGGCGTGGGCGTGCGCGGTCGTGCTGCTCGCGGGCTGTTCCGGGCAGACCGGCGCGGACACCGACGGGGACGGCACGTCCACCGCGGGCGCCTCGACCCCTCCGGCCACGGAACCGTCGGGCGGGGCGGGCGCCGAGGACTCGTCGGGCGCCGTCGCGGACACGACCGCGCCCGGCAGCGTGCTCGACGTCGGTGAGACCGCGACCGTCGCCTGGCGCCCGGCCCCGGATGTCGAGGGCGTGCTGGAGCTGGGCGTCGAGGCGGTCCGCGAGGCCGACCCGGCCGACTTCGACGGACTCGTCGCCGCCGGCACGGTCGAGGGCGCCCAGCCCTACTACGTCGACGTGACGGTCGCCAACGCCGGCGACACGGACCTCGGCGGGTTCGACGTCCCGCTCTACCTGCTCGACACCTCCGACACGCTCGGCCCGCCATGGGCCTTCGCGGAGCCGTTCCGGCCCTGTCGCTCCCGCCCCCTCCCGACGTCGTTCGAGCCGGGCGACAGCACCGCGAAGTGCGTGGTCTTCTTCGCGCGCGCCGGTGCGTCGTACGACGCGATGGTCTTCCAGCCGACGCCTGACCAGAAGGCGGTCAGCTGGACGGGCGAGGCGACGAAGGTGGACCGGGACCGGGCGAGGCGCCCCTCCCGACGCAGGCGCTGACCCCTCCGGGGACAATGGGGACATGTCCTTGCCGTCGTCGCTGACCCTTCGCGCTCCCTCCGGGGGATCCGTCACCGTCGACACCCCCGTGGTGCTCGCGCCGATGGCGGGCATCACCAACGCGGCGTACCGACGGCTGTGCGCCGAGCAGGGCGCCGGACTCTACGTCTGCGAGATGATCACCTCGCGCGGCCTCGTCGAGGGTGACGAGACGACGCGCAAGATGCTGGTCTTCGACGAGCTGGAGACCACCCGCTCCGTGCAGCTCTACGGCACCGACCCGCACTACGTCGGACGGGCCGTGCAGATCCTGTGCGACGAGTACGGCGTCGCCCACGTCGACCTCAACTTCGGCTGCCCGGTGCCCAAGGTGACGCGCAAGGGCGGCGGGGGAGCCCTCCCCTGGAAGCGCGGCCTGCTCGGCGACATCGTCGAGTCGGCGGTCGGCGCCGCGACGCCGTACGACGTGCCGGTCACCATCAAGACCCGCAAGGGGCTCGACGACGACCACCTGACCTACCTCGACGCGGGCCGCATCGCCCAGGAGTCCGGCGCCGCCGCCATCGCGCTGCACGGTCGCACCGTCGAGCAGGCCTACTCGGGTCAGGCCGACTGGGACGCGATCGCCGACCTGGTGGCCAGCGTGCAGATCCCGGTCCTCGGCAACGGCGACATCTGGGAGGCGGCGGACGCCGTGCGGATGGTCGAGCAGACCGGCGTCGCCGGCGTCGTCGTCGGGCGCGGCTGCCTGGGCCGGCCCTGGCTCTTCCGGGACCTGGCCGCGGCCTTCGCCGGTGAGCAGGTGGCGACCCTGCCCACGCTCGGCGAGGTGTCCACGATGATGCGCCGGCACGCCGAGCTGTTGAGCGAGCACATGGGGGAGGAGCGGGGCTGCAAGGAGTTCCGCAAGCACGTGACCTGGTACCTCAAGGGCTTCCGCGCCGGGGGAGACCTGCGGCACCGGCTGGCCCTGGTCGAGTCCCTGGCCACGCTCGACGACCTGCTGGCGGACCTCGACCCCGACGAGGGCTTCCCGGTCGCCGAGCTGGGCACCCCGCGTGGTCGGCAGGGGGCCCCGCGCAAGCGCGTCGTGCTGCCCGAGGGCTGGCTCGACGACACCGACGGACGCGACGTCCACGTCCGCGAGGACGCCCTCGAGGTGACGGGCGGATAACGCTGCGGTGACGGAGCGGTCACGGTCCGGTGACGGGGAACACCCCCGGCGAGTCCCGTCAGAATTGGGACAGGCCAGAAATGCTGTGCTTCACTCGTCGTTCTGCCCGTCTCTCCCCCCGAGGCCCTCACAGGCTCGAGAGCCGGTCAGCATCCCCCGAACGCAACAGCAAAGGATCAACGCTGTGGCTCAGCATCGCCACATGCGGGACGCCAATGCCCGCCGCACGCCCTCAGCCATCCAGGTGGCCGGACCCGTCGCCGTCGTCGCGACCCTGTCCGCCGTCGCCCTGGGTGTCCTCACCTCCAACCCCGTCGTCCCCGGCACCGAGGACCTGCTCGCCTCGTCCTCCAACGCCGCGGCCGGGATCTCCGCCTCCGGTGTCGCCCAGCGCAGCGACGTCGTCTCCCGCTCCGAGCGCCGCCAGGAGGCCCGGCAGGAGGCCCGCGCCGAGGCCCGCCAGGACAAGCGCCAGGCCGCGCGACGCGAGGCCCGGCAGGACGCCCGGGAGCAGAAGGCCACGCTCCGCGCCGTCCGCACCGCCGACACCCGGCTCTGGACGACGACCGAGCTCAACCTGTGGACCACCCCCGACGGCGACGCCCGTCGCGTCGGCCTCGTCGACTCCCTCGAGAAGGTCCTCGTGACCGGTCGCAAGGACGGCGACAAGGTCGAGATCGTGGTCGACGGCACCTCCCGCTGGGTGACCGCCGGCTACCTCGCCGACGAGAAGCCCGAGACCGGGCCGTCCCTGGGGGGCCAGTGCACCAACGGCTCCTCCATCGACGCCGGCCGCCCCTCGCTCTACGACATCCACGACGTGGTGTGCGCGAACTGGCCCGAGATCACGGCGTACGGCACCTGGCGCGGCGACGGTGAGCACGGCCAGGGCCGGGCCATCGACATCATGACCAGCGGCGCGACCGGCTGGGAGGTCGCGGAGTTCCTCCGCGCCCACTACTCCGAGCTGGGCATCGAGTACATCATCTACTCCCAGCAGATCTGGTCCGTCGAGCGCAACGGCGAGGGCTGGCGCGGCATGTCCGACCGTGGGTCGACGACCGCCAACCACTACGACCACGTGCACGTCACCGTCTACTGAGTTGATCGGTGCGAGCGCGTCGGCTGCTGCCGCCGCGCTGCCGCACGCTGAAGGGCTCCGCGCGCTCGACCGTCGGTCGTGGTCACTAGGCTCGCGGGCGATGACACCCGACGAGCTGTACGACGAGCACGACCGCGCCCGCGTGGTCGACGAGCCACCCAAGCGCGTCGACGCCCCCGTGCGCACCGCCTTCGAGCGCGACCGCGCCCGGGTGGTGCACGCGGCGGCGTCGCGACGGCTCGCGGCCAAGACCCAGGTGGTCGGTCCGCAGACCGACGACTTCGTCCGCAACCGGCTGACCCACAGCCTCGAGGTGGCGCAGGTCGCGCGTGACCTGGCCCGCGCGCTGGGCTGCCACCCCGACATCACCGAGACCGCCGCGCTGGCCCACGACCTCGGCCACCCGCCGTTCGGCCACAACGGCGAGCGGGTGCTGGCCGAGCTCAGCCAGGACTGCGGCGGCTTCGAGGGCAACGCGCAGACCCTGCGGCTGCTCGCGCGACTCGAGGCGAAGACGTTCGACGCCTCCGGTGCCTCGGTCGGGCTCAACCTCACCCGGGCGACCCTGGACGCCTGCACCAAGTACCCGTGGCCCCGTGACGGTGCACCCGGCCCGGGCGGGGTGCACGCCGACGGCACGCCCCGTGTCGTGGTCAAGTTCGGGGTGTACGACGACGACGTCCCGGTCTTCGACTGGGTGCGCGAGGGCGTCGCCGGACGCCGCCAGTGCGTGGAGGCGCAGGTGATGGACCTCGCCGACGACGTGGCCTACTCGGTGCACGACGTCGAGGACGGGATCGTGGCCGGACGGCTGGACCTGACCCGCCTCGACCTGGACGCGCTCTGGGCGACCGTCCGCGCGTGGTACCTGCCGGGGTCCGGCGACGACGAGCTCACCGAGGCGCTGGCATCCATGCGCCGCCAGGCCAGCTGGCCCACGTCGTCGTACACGGGGACGCGCCGCGACCTCGCGGCGATCAAGAACCTCACCAGCGACCTGATCGGCCGCTTCTGCGGCAGCGTCCAGGCGGCGACGTTCGCGGCGTCCGACGGGCCGCGGGTCCGCCACCGTGCCGAGCTCGTCGTGCCGTGGGAGACGCAGGTGGAGATCGGGATCCTCAAGGGGATCGCGGCGCACTACGTCATGCAGGCCACCGACCGGGTGGCGCTGATGGAGCGCCAGCGGCTGCTGCTCGCCGAGCTCTTCGCAGCCCTGTGGGAGCGCGGGCCCGACGCGCTCGACCGGCCCTTCGCCGACGACTGGGCGGCGGCGGCCGACGAGGCCGGCCGCCGCCGCGTGGTCGTCGACCAGGTGGCGTCCCTCACCGACGCGAGCGCGGTGTCGCGGCACGCCACCCTGGTCGGCTGAGGCTCAGGGCAGGTCGCCCTGGGGGTACGGGTTGTCCTGCAGCGCGACGTTGTCCGGGTTGAGCTGCGACTCCAGGTCGGAGTCGTTGCTGCCCGAGGGCTTGACCTTGTCCGCGGCGGCACTGGCCGCCGAGGTGACCTTGTCCTTGACGACCGGGGCCTGGGCCTTGGCCGTGTCCGCAGCCTGGTGGGCGGCGTCCTGGACGCGCGGGTCGTCCTTGACCTTGGTGGCCATGGACTTGATCTGGTCGTAGCGCTCGCGGCCTGCGCGGGTGCCGAGCACGTAGCCGATTCCTCCGGCGACGAGTACCAACAGCTTCTTCATCATGCATCCTCTCGGTGGGGGTTGTGCGAGTGGTCGTGCGGGGGAGTGTCCTCGTGCTGCTCGCGGATGCGGCGTCCCTGCGCGATGTCCGCGGCCTCCTTCTCCTCGGCCTTGCGGATGTTGCGGGTGTCCCGCGCCGGCAGCTGGAGCTCCTCCTCGGCCGCGATCCCGGCCTGGAGCTGGCGGCCGCGCTCGAGCTCGGAGTCGACCTCGGCGCCGAAGAGCAGCGCGAGGTTCGTGAGCCACAGGTAGAGCAGGGCCACGATGACCCCGGCCAGCGAGCCGTAGGTCTTGTTGTAGGAGGAGAAGTTGGCGACGTAGAAGGTGAAGGCGACCGAGGCCAGCACCCACACCGCGATGGCGGCGAGCGCCCCGACGGAGATCCACCGGAACGTCGGCTGCTTCACGTTGGGGGTGGCGTAGTAGAGGATCGCCACGATCAGCACCACGGCGAGCCCCAGCACCGGCCACTTCGCGATGCTCCAGACGGTCAGGGCCGCGTCGCCGAGCCCGATGACGTTCCCGATGGACTCCGCCACGGGGCCGGAGACCACCAGCATGAGCAGCACGGCGGCCATCAGCACCAGCGCGATGATGGTGATGAACAGCATGACCGGGCGCAGCTTCCAGAACGGCCGGCCCTCCGGGATCTCGTAGATCCGGTTCATCGCCCGCCCGAACGCCCCGACGTACCCCGAGGCGGTCCACAGCGCGCCGAGCAGGCCCAGGACGAGCGTGAGACCGGCACTCTGCGACGTTGCGATCTGGGTCAGCGTCGGCTCGATGGTCCCGAGCATGTCGGCGGAGACCAGCGGGTCCAGGACGTCCAGCACCGTCTGCACCGACTCCTCGGCCTGGCCGACCAGGCCCAGGAGCGAGGTGAGCGCGATGGCGGCCGGGAAGATCGACAGCACGGCGTAGTAGGTCAGTGCGGCCGCGAGGTCCGTGCACTGGTCGTCGGAGAACTCGCGCCACGTCTTGCGCGCGACGTACAGCCAGGAACGCTTCTCGAGGTCCGCGGGGCTGTCGGGCTTGCGGTCGTCCTCGGCGTCCGGGGTCGTGGCCTCGTGGCGGGAGGTGGCGCTGCTCATGACCGGTGGCGCCACCACACCAGGACGATCGCCATCGCGACCAGGGAGCCGGCGGCCGCCAGCACCTCGGGACGCGGGGCACCGTCGTCGGTGGTGGCGCGGTCCTTGACGTCGGCGACCTTGGCTCGCGCCTGCGACTTCACGTCGAGCTTGGCGCTGAGCTGGTCGACCGTCTGCGCCAGCTGCTCGCGCTGGGCGACGATCTCGGCCTCGATCTGCTCGGGGGTCTGCTGGTCACTCATGGTGTGCACCCTTCACTGTGGCGATGTCCTCCTTGACGCCCTCCAGGGCGCGCTCCGGCTTGGGCGGGCCTGCGGAGGCGACCTTGTTCTTGCCCAGGACCCCGGCCGCGGCAGCGGCGGCGAGCAGCACCAGCGCGACGATCAGCGCGGCGAGCCAGGCGTCCACGACGAGCGCGAGCGCCAGCACTGCGGTCGTGACGAGGGTGGCGAGCGCGAAGAACGCGAGCAGCCCGGCCACGCTGAACATGCCGATCCCGACACCCGCGCGCTTGCCCTTCTCGGCCACCTCGGCCTGCGCGAGCCGGATCTCGGAACGGATGAGCTCGGGGACCTGTTGGGTCATCTGGTGCACCAGCCCCCCGAGGGTCTGGTCGTCGGTCGTCCGGGAATCAGTCATGCCTCCAACGTGCCCCACCTGCCCGGGAATGTGAATCGGGCGCACCCGTGGGGGTGGCACGCAGGGCGGACGTAGACTCCGCCACGTGGCAGGCCGGATCCGCGACGACGACATCGCCGAAGTTCGCGAGAAGGCGCGCATCGACGACGTCGTGTCGTCGTACGTCACGCTGAAGCGCGCCGGTGGTGGCTCGCTCAAGGGCCTGTGCCCCTTCCACGACGAGAAGTCGCCCTCCTTCAACGTCAACCCGTCCCGGGGGTTCTTCCACTGCTTCGGCTGCCAGGAGGGCGGCGACGTCATCTCCTTCCTGATGAAGATCGACGGCCTGTCCTTCGCCGAGTCCCTCGAGCGGCTCGCCGACAAGTACGGCGTGGTGCTGCGGCGCGAGGACGGCGACCAGGTGGAGCGCCCGCGCGGGCCCGCCCGTGGCCGGTTGATCGAGGCGCACAAGATCGCCCAGGAGTTCTACGCCGAGCAGCTCGGTACCCCCGACGCGCTGGTGGCCCGCCAGTTCCTCGGGCAGCGCGGCTTCGACCAGGCCAGCGCGGAGACCTTCGGTGTGGGCTTCGCGCCCCGCGACGGCGAGGCGCTGCTGCGGCACTTGCGCGGGCGCCGCTTCTCCAACGAGGAGCTGGTGACCGCCGGCCTCGTCAAGCAGGGCCGCTCCCACTACGACGCGTTCCGCGGTCGCCTGCTGTGGCCGATCCGCGAGGCCAGCGGCGAGACGATCGGCTTCGGCGCCCGGCGGATCTTCGACGACGACCGCATCGACGCCAAGTACCTCAACACCGGCGACTCCCCGATCTACAAGAAGAACACCGTCCTCTACGGCCTCGACCTGGCGCGCCGCGACATCGCCCGTTCGTCGCAGGCCGTGGTGGTGGAGGGCTACACCGACGTGATGGCCTGCCACCTCGCCGGCGTCCCCACCGCCGTCGCCACCTGCGGCACCGCCTTCGGCGACGACCACGCGCGCGTCCTGCGGCGCTTCCTGCACGACCACGAGGAGTTCCGCGGCGAGGTGATCTTCACCTTCGACGGCGACGCCGCCGGGCAGAAGGCCGCGCTCCGCGCCTTCGGTGGCGACCAGAACTTCGTCTCCCAGACCTACGTCGCCGTCGAGCCCGACGGGCTGGACCCCTGCGACCTGCGGTTGCAGAAGGGGGACGCGGCGGTGCGCGAGCTCATCGCCACCCGCAAGCCGCTGTACCGCTTCGTGATGGGCAACGTGCTGACCAAGTACGACCTGGACCGCGCCGACGGTCGCGTCGACGCGCTGCGCGAGGCCGCCGCCCTGGTCTCGAGCATCCGCGACAAGTCCAAGGTCGACGCGTTCGCCCGGGAGATCGCCGGGATGATCGGCGTCGACGTGGACGACGCCCGCGCCGAGGTGCGCCGCGCGGCCAGCCGCCCCGCCCCCGGCAGCGCTCGTCCCGACGCCCGCCCCGACCCCCGTCGTACGACGCCGGAGCCGGACGCCGCCCCGGCGCCGCAGCGCAAGCAGCTGCCCAGCCTGCGTGACCCCCGGTTCTCCATCGAGCGCGAGACGCTCAAGATCGTCATCCAGCACCCCGCGGCCGTCGGCCGGGTGATCAACGGACTCGGCCCCGACGACTTCAGCCACCCGGTCTTCCGCGCGGTGTGGGAGGCGATCGCGGCGGCCGGCGGGCCGGCCGCGGGCGCCGAGGACGGCGGCTGGAGCACCCGGGTGCGGTCGTCGGTGACGGACCCGCACGTGTCGTCCGCGATCTCCGAGCTCGGCGTCGAGCCGGTGCTCACCCCGGCCGCGCCGTCGCCCAGCTACGTCGCGGCGCACGTCTACCGGCTGCAGGAGCTCACCACCATGCGGCGCATCGCCGACCTCAAGTCGCGCCTCCAGCGCACGAACCCGGTCGAGCACCAGGTCGAGTACAACAAGATGTTCGGCGAGCTGGTCGCCCTCGAGCAGCACCGCCGCACCCTGCGCGACCAGCAGGTGGCGGCCCAGTGAGGTCGCTGCGCCGCACCTCCGTCCCGGACGTCGCCGTCGGTCCGGGGGAGCGGGTGCTCGCCTGGTGCCGCACCGACGACGACCGGGTCCTGGTCGGCACCCGGGACGCGCTGTACGTCGCCGGTGGCGACGCCGACGCACGGACCCGGATCCCCTGGGAGCGGGTCGAGGCGGCCGACTGGGACAGCGAGACCGACGTCCTGCGCGTCTCGCTCGTGGGCTCGTGGGGCGAGCAGCGGGTCGAGCACGCGCTGGGTCTCGTCGAGCCGGGTCGACTCCTCGAGCTGGTCCGCGAGCGCGTCACGGCGAGCGTCGTGCTCCAGCGCCACGTCGCGCTGTCCGGGCGTCGCGGCGTGCGGGTGATCGGTCGCCGGGCGCCGCGCGGCGACGCGTCGATCGAGTGGTTCTACGAGTACGACGAGGGCGTCGACCCGGACGACCCGGCCGTCCGCACGGCGGCCTCCGAGGCCCTCGCCGAGGCCCGCGCCGACGTGGGGTCGACCTGATTTCTCAACGCCGCACCCGCCTTGCTAGTGTGCTCTCGCTGCTCAGCGGTCCCCTGTAGCTCAACTGGCAGAGCATTCGGCTGTTAACCGGAGGGTTGTTGGTTCGAGTCCAACCGGGGGAGCCAGTGAAGGGCCCTCGTCCTGCGGAAGTCGCAGGTCGGGGGCCCTTTCGCATGAGTGCTCAGGTCCGCGCGCGCGCCGCCTCGACGCCGGCCTTGACGAGGACGAGCGGCAGCAGCAGCGTGGCGAGCGCGGTGGCCAGCCACACGATGACGGTGGCCGTGAGCCACGTGCCCACCCCGCCGTCGATGGTGAGCGAGTCACCGATGAGGGTCGTGAGCCACAGCGCGACGAAGGTCGAGAGCAGGCCCACACCGCCGAGGAGCGCTGCGGCGTTCCTCGCAGTGACCTTGGCGATGAACGGAGCGAGGACGCTCTGGATCACGGCGAACAGCAGCACCGCGAGGAGGAACCCGCTCGTGGTGACGTCGACACCGTCGACGAGGGCCGCGGCCACGAGCAGGCCGACCGCGGCGGACACGAGGAAGACGGCCGTGCGGAGCAGGAACCGGATCATCCCGCCAGACTAGGCACCCCCGTGCGTCGTCGACAGGGGCCAGTGACCTCTGGGACAGGGACCTGTGGTCCGGGCGTCGCATGAGGTAATCAGAGTGACTTAGTACGATATACGCATGACGTCACAGGACGGACCGGACACGGGTCGGGTCGGCGAGCCCTCGCCCGACGCTGCCTTCTCGGCCGCCTTCCCGCTCGTGGTGGCCGTCTCCCTGATCGCCGTCGCCCTCACCGAGCGGTTCGAGGCACTGCCCGGCGCGATCGCCGCGTTCACCTCGGCCTACCTCCTGCTGCGCGAACCGTGAGCCGGGTGGGGTCCGTGCGTCCCGGTCAGGCCCGGGAGGTGCCGGGAAACGCCTCGGCCAGCACTGCGGACGCGGACTCGACCGCCGGCGGCAGGTCCACGTGTCCGATGAACCCGGCACCCCGGGGTCCGTAGCCGCGCGCGTCGTCGCGCAGCCGCCTGACCTCGCCCCGGACCAGGTCGACGAGGCGGTCCAGGTCCCAGGCGCGGTGGCCCGCGTCGTCGTACCCGCCGTCGGGGCGGACGTCCGGCACGAACGGGGCGTGACTCGCGAGCGACACGTCGCGTCCCGCGAGGGCGTGGACGAAGGACTCGTGGGTCCGTCGCTGCATCGTCGGGTCCTGGACGACGACCACGCGGCCGTCCGGGAGCAGGGGTGCGGTGAGTGACGCGTTCTCGCCGCAGTGGGTGGACGCCTCCTCGAGGGTGATCCGGTCCGGGTCCACGCCGTGGTGCGCGACGAGCAGGGCCGCGAGCACCGACGACTCCGACCGCCCGTCGTCGTCCGGCACGTCGGCCGACGTCCGGCGCCGTACGGCGGCGAGCAGGGCAGGCGTGGAGTGGCCGCGCCCGCCGGTCACCACGAGGCGGGCGTGCGGGTGCGCCTCGAGCAGTGCGGCGGTCACGTCGAGCGAGCGGAGCACGCCGCTCCCGCACAGGACCACGACGTCCGGTTCCTGCACGGGGTCGCGACGGACCAACCAGGTGGACACGGTGGCGAGGGCGGCCAGGGAGGCGGCCGAGGGGGCGGCGATCAGTCGCCCCAGCCCAGCGGGTAGACCTCGAACGGTGCCGCGAAGGCGACCCCGAGGCCCTGGCCGGTCTGGCGGGCCATCCCCTCCAGGAACTCGCGCGGGTCGAAGTGCTCCCAGCCGAGCCCGTCGATGTAGGCGCGGTGCGCCTCCAGCGACGCGACCCCGGCGTCGAACGTGTCGGTGGTGTCGACCGCGTGGCGGGCCTCCGGTGACCCGGCCGCCCACACCGCACGTACGTCGCCCCAGGGCTCGAGGTCGCCCTCGAGCTGCTCGGGGAAGATCCACCGGTTGCCGGCATCGCGGGCCGCGTCGAGCACGGCCCGTCCGACCGCGATGTGGTCGGCCTGGTTGAGCGACTGCCCGCCCCACGACTCGCGGAAGTTGCCGGTGACCACCACGTCCGGGCGGTGCCGGCGGACGACCTCGGCGAGCGTGCGCCGCAACGGCACGCCGTACTCGACGATCCCGTCCGGCAGACCGAGGAACTCGACCGTCGACACGCCCACCAGTCGTGCCGACTCGACCTGCTCCGCCTCGCGCACGCCACGGCACTCGTCCGGGTGCAGACCGTCGATCCCGGCCTCGCCGCTGGTGACCATGCAGTAGACGACGTCCTTGCCCTGGCCGGTCCACCGGGCGACGGCGGCGGCCGCGCCGAACTCCAGGTCGTCCGGGTGCGCCACGATGCACAGCGCACGTTGCCAGTCCTCGGGAAGCGGTTCGAAGGCGCTCATGGTCCGAGCATGGCACCCAAACCGGTGGCGGGCGACAGGTCGGCCGGGGTCAGATGTCCCCATGGAGATCCACCGGCTCGATGTCCACGACGATGCCGCGACGCGGGCGTTCCACGACGTCGAGCGGGCGGTGGCGCGCCACGACCGGCCGCACGCCATCACCCGCACGTACGACGCGATGCTCGGCTCGTGGCGCCATCCCAGCCCGTACCGTCGCTACCTTCCCCTGGTGGCCGTCGTCGGCGGACGTGTCGTCGGCGTGGCCGAGCTCGGATTCTCGCTGCAGGACAACATGCACCTCGCCGACCTCGAGATCTCGGTCCTGCCCACCCATCGGCGTCACGGCGTCGGCCGGGCCCTCCACGTCGAGGCCACCCGGCTGCGGCGCGCCGAGGGGCGCACGAGCTGCTGCGGCGAGGTGTACGAGGTCCCGGGGAGTGCGTCGCCGGGAGTGGCGTTCGCGACCGCGCTCGGCTACCGGAGCAGGCACGTGGAGGACCACCTGCTGCTCCCGCTGCCCGCCGTGCCGCCCCCGGTGGACGTCGCGGGCTACGAGGTCCTGACCTGGCGCGACCGGTGCCCCGACGAGTACGTCGACACCTACTGCGAGATGCGGACCCGGATGAACCACGACGTCCCCCTCGGCGAGCTGGACTACGAGCCCGTGGACATGACCGTGGAGCGGCTGAGGGTGGGGGAGGAGCGCACCGGGCGCTCGTACACCTCCGTGGTCGCGGTGGCGCGCCGGAAGGCGGACGGGGTGTTCGGCGGCTACTCGCTCACCTACCTCGCGCACGGCACGGACCAGGCACTCCAGGACGACACCCTGGTGATGCCCGAGCACCGCGGTCGCCACCTCGGCGCCGCGCTCAAGGCAGCGACGCTGGCGATCGTCCTGGCCGAGCATCCCGATCGGGTCGCCATCCACACCTGGACCGATCCCGACAACGCCGCGATGTACCGGACCAACACCGCCTTCGGCTACCGCAGCGTCGAGCGGATGCACGAGATGCAGACGACCGATCCGACCACATTGTGAAGTGAAATGACTGACTTTATGGTTTAAGGTCTCGGGCATGACCAGTGCCCCCCTCAGTCGTCGCGGCTTCCTCACCCTCGCCTCCGCCGTCGGCGTGACCGCCGTGGTCCGGCCGTCGCTGGCCGTCGCCGCCACCGGGCCGATCCTCAAGCCGATCCCGCCCGAGTGGTTCGTGGCCTTCGGCACCAACGCCGAGATGCGCTGGGACTCCGTCGACCCGCGCCGCTACCGCACCACCCAGGAGCGGTTGTTCGTGCGCAACCACACGGCGACGCCGACGATCGACGCCGCGTCGTACCGGCTGCGGATCTTCGGCGACGGCCTCCGTACGCCGCGCGCGGAGGCAGACGCGGTGTCGCTGTCCCTGGCCGACCTCAGGGCCCTGCCGCAGACCTCGCTCACCGCCGTGCACGAGTGCACCGGCAACGGCCGCCGCTTCTTCGCCGCCCAGCAGGGGCAGCCGGCAGCGGGCACGCAGTGGTCGCTCGGCTCGGTCGGCACCGTGCGCTGGGACGGCGTACGGCTGCGTGACGTGCTCGCCTCCGTGGGCCTGGACGCCGGGGCGGTCTCGATCCAGGCCGCCGGGCTCGACGACCCCTACGTCACCGGAGGCGTCGACCACGGCCGCGTACGCCGCCCGTTCCCGGTCGCCAAGGCCCTCGAAGATGCCCTCCTCGCCTGGGGCGCCGACGGTGACCCACTGCTGCCGGATCACGGTTTCCCACTACGGCTGGTGCTGCCCGGGTGGGTGGGGATCGCCAGCATCAAGTGGCTCGGCTCGCTCGAGGTGTCGACCTCCGAGCTCACCTCGCCCTGGAACACGAAGTGGTACCGGATGACCGGGGGCGACTTCGCGGCCGACTCCCCGCCGCTCACCGTCAACCCGGTGCGCTCGGCGTGGGAGCTGGCGTGGGACGCAACCCTGCCCGCCCGGCCCGTGCGGCTCACCGGTCGCTCGTGGAGCGGTGCCGCCCCCATCGCCCGTGTCGACGTCAGCCTCGACGGCGGTCGATCCTGGCGCCCCGCCGTCCTGGACCGTGCCGGTCGCCAGGAGCAGGGGTGGACCCGCTGGTCGGTCCAGTGGGCGCACCCGCGCCCGGGCAGCCACGAGCTGCTCGCGCGGGCCACCGACGCCCTCGGTCGCACGCAGCCGGCGGTCGCGGCGTACAACGACAACGGCTACTTCTTCGACGCCGTCGTCCGGCACCCCGTCCGGGTCGCGTGATCGCACGCCCGCCGCGGCCGGCGGACCGGACGGTTGCGTAGGCTCACCCCCGCCCCGGGGCGGTAGCTCAGTCGGTCAGAGCAGAGGACTCATAATCCTTGGGTCGTGGGTTCGAGCCCCACCCGCCCTACGCAGTGCCTGCGTCCTACGCCGGGCCCAGCCACCTCTCGCGGTAGGCCCGGACGCCCGCCCTCGCCTGCTCCAGCGCGCCGAGGAGCCGGGCCAGGACCGCGGACGCACCGGACGTCGTGCCGGCATCGCCGATGGCCTCGAGGTCGCGGGCCAGGCTCGCCACCTCGACGGCCCCGAGGTTGGCGGCGCCGCCGGCGAGCTTGTGGGCGTGGCCACGCAACGCGTCGGCGTCGCCGGTCTCGACGGCACGGCGCAGGTCCTCGGCCGCCGCGACCGTGCTCTCCTCGAAGCGGGCAGTCACCCGGTCCAGGTAGGAGGTGTCCGTGGGGTCCATGTCGCGCAGCAGGTCGAGGCGGGAGAGGTCGAGCGCACCCTCGCCCGCGAACCAGCGCGCCAACGTCCGGGTGAGGTGCTCGAGGTCGACCGGCTTGGTGAGGAAGTCGTCCATGCCCGCCGCCAGGCAGCGCTCGCGCTCTCCGGCGACGGCGTTGGCGGTCATCGCGATCACGAGGGTGCGCTGGGTGTCGCCCTCCCGCGCGCGGAGGGCACGGGTCGCCTCGTACCCGTCCATGCGCGGCATCTGCACGTCCATCAGCACCAGGTCGTACGACGCCCGCTCCAGGGCCGCGAGCGCCGCGACCCCGTCCTCGGCGGTGTCGGCCGTGTGCCCCAGGGCCGTCAGCATGCCGGTGGCGACGAGCTGGTTGACCCGGTTGTCCTCCACCACCAGCACCCGCAGCGCAGACACCGGCACGGGCGACTCGTGGCGGACCGTCTCGGCGAGGGTGACCGGCGCGGCGCCTGTCGCTGGCCGGATGACCCCGGTGAACCAGAAGCTGCTGCCCCGACCGGCGCTGCTCGTGTAGCCGATGTCGCCCCCCATGGCGCGAGCCAGCTCCCGCGAGATCGCCAGTCCCAGCCCCGTGCCGCCGTACCTCCGGGTGGTGGAGGAGTCGGCCTGCTGGAACGGCGCGAAGACGTCGGTCAACGACGGGTCGATGCCGATGCCGGTGTCGTCGACGCGCACGGTGAGCCGCCACAGGTCACCCAGCCGATGGGCCCGCACGGACGCGCGGACGCTGCCGGCCGCGGTGAACTTCACCGCGTTGGTGAGCAGGTTCGCGACGACCTGGCTCAGCTTGGTCGGGTCCCCGCAGAGGACTGCCGGGACGCTGGCGTCGTACTCCACCTCGAGCTGCAGGCCCTTGGCGGCGGCGGCGCCGGCGATCGGCCCGGCCACGTGGCCCAGCACGGCTCGCAGGTCGAAGTCGACCTGTTCCAGGACCACCCGCCCGGCCTCGATCTTGCTGAAGTCGAGGATGTCGTTGATCAGTGACAGCAGCAGCCGACCGGACGTGTGGATGCCGTCGGCGAGCCGGCGTTGCTCCGCGTCGAGTCCGGTCCGCAGCAGGAGGTCGTTGAGGCCGAGGACCCCGTTGAGCGGAGTGCGGATCTCGTGGCTGACCGTGGCGAGGAACTCGGACTTCTGCTGCGAGGCCATCATGGCGGCGTCGCGCGCCTCGGCCAGTGACTGCTCGGCCAGCTCACGGGCCAGCACGTGCTCGAGCTGTTGCACGACGTGGTCGAGCATCCGCTCGATCAGCTCGAAGCGCTCCAGCGGGGGGATGGCGGTCATGACCCCGACCGCGTGCACCCGCCCGAGGTGAGTGATGGGGAAGGCGACCGACACCCGCCGCTCGTCCCACTGCATGGTCCCGGAGCGGGCGGCCCGGGTGGCCACCGCCAGCTCGCGGGCGGCGCGCTCGGGGTGCGCCGCGTCGTCGGCGATCTCCGCCTCCCGTTCCTCCGCCACCGGGTGGAGGCGGGTGAGGCGGTCACCCTCGACGAGGAACGCCACGGCACGCTCCCAGTCCGGCATGAGGAGGAGCAGCTCCCGGCCGCGGCCGAGGACCTGGACGAGGCTGTGGGCGTCGTTCGCCGCACTGGCGACGCCCTGAAGCAGGTCGTACTGCGACACCTTGTCGGCCAGGTCGGCACGCGCCTGCGTCAGCGCGGTGAGGGTCGCTCGCCGGTGCGAGTAGTCGCTGACACGGTGCAGGACGCCGGCCAGCGTGCCGTCCGGAGCCCGGACGGCGCTCTCGCGCACCAGGACCCACAGCGTGCTGCCGTCGTGGCGGACCCACTGGCACTCGACGTCGTGGGGGTTGAAGAGCCCGGCACGCAACGCGGCGAGGTGCGTGTCGAACTGCGCGCGACCCTCTTCGTCCAGGGTGTCGAAGACGGTGAGTGCACCCACGTCCGCGGGCTCGACGCCGTACAGCTCGGCGATCGCGTCGTTGGCGTAGATCGTGCGACCGTCGAGGTCGAAGACCCAGATGCCGTCCGGTGACTCCTCGACGATGCTGCGGTAGAACGCATCGTCCATCCCGTTCCCGACATCGGCCACGGGGCCACTGTAGGGAGGAGAGGGTCGCCGGGTCAGGCCTCCCCGGCGATCAGGTAGGTGTCGTCCTGGCGCACCAGCTGCAGGGACACGTCGTCGGTGTCCTCGCGGCCGCTCTCCATGACGTAGTCGACGGTGTAGGTGACCGTGAGCGACTCGGGGTCCGCCGTGATGTCGCGCGGCGTCGCCGACTCGACGGTGCCCCAGAAGCCGGAGTAGCCCTCGAACCCGTTGCTGGCCTGCTGGAACTGCGGGGTCAGCATCGCGAACGACGCTCGCGGGTCCGAGGTGACCGTCGCGAGGTAGTCCTCGATGAAGGCGGTCATCTCCCGACGTGTCGCGACCGGGGTGGCGTCCTCGGTCGGCGACTCGCTGCTCGGCGACTCGCTGGTGGGTGACTCGCTGGACGGTGACGGGCTCGACGACCCGGACCCCGGGTCGGCGGCGGGCTGCCCCGGGTCGTCCTGGAGGGAGGCCACCACGAGGATGCCGATGAGGATGGCTGCTGCGGCCGCCACGAGCCACGGCAGGACCGAGCGACGTCGCCGGGGCTGTCGGGGCGTGGGGGCGATCGTCCCGGTCTGCTCGGACCGCGCGGCCGGGGCTTCCGGCGGTGCCGCGGCCGGCGGGACGGCCGGGACGGGCTGCACCGGGGTCCGGGTCGTCGCGCCCGTCGGCACGACCTGGGTCGGTGTCTCGCCGCGGCGCAGCGCGTCGAGGTGGTCGCGGACCTGGGCCATCGTCCAGCGCCGCTCGGGGTCGCGGACCATCGTGTGCTCGAGCACCTCGGCCATCGGGCCGGCGTCGGGCAGCCGCGGCGGCTCCTCGTGCACGATCTTGTAGAGGCCGCCGATGAGGTTCCCGCCCACGTCGTACGGCGCGTGACCGGCGAGGGCGTGGAAGAGGGTCGCGCCCAGCGACCACACGTCGCTGGCCGAGGTCGCGGTCGAGCCCGAGGCCACCTCGGGGGCCAGGTAGGCCGGGGAGCCGGTGACCAGGCCGGTCTGGGTGAGGCTGGCGTCGGCCATGGCGCGCGCGATGCCGAAGTCGGTGAGCTTGGCCTGGTCCGCGGCGGTCAACAGGATGTTCGAGGGCTTCACGTCCCGGTGGACGATGTCGTGCTCGTGCGCCTCGGCAAGGGCGTCGGCGGCCTGCCACAAGAGGGACGCGGCCTCGTCGGGGCCCAGCCGTCCGCGGCGACGGATGCGCTCGGCGAGGGTCTCGCCCTCGACGTACTCCATCACCAGCCACTGGTGGTCGTCCTCGACGACGAGGTCGTAGACGGCGACGACGTGCGGGTGGTTCAGCGCCGCGGCCAGCCGGGCCTCGCGCTCGGCACGGGCGAGGTCCGGCGCGTCCGCGCCCGGGACCATGCCGATCCGCTTGAGCGCCACCGGGCGGCCGAGGACCTCGTCGCGGCCGAGGTGCACGGCACCCGTGCCGCCACGACCGACCTCACGCTCGAGGGTGTACCTGCCTGCGATCACGTCATGCCTTCCATCTGGGGAGATCACACATGCTAGGCGCGGCCGCCGTCTGGCAGGCTGGGGGAGAACCCCCACCGGAAGGAACACCCCCGTGTCGACCCCGAACGTCCTCGACGAGCTGGCCTGGCGAGGACTCGTCGCCCACTCGACCGACATCGACGCGCTGCGTACGGCGCTGGGCGAGGGGAGCGTGCGGTTCTACGTCGGCTTCGACCCGACGGCGCCGAGCCTCCACATGGGCAACCTGGTCCAGCTCGTCACGGCCCGCCGCCTCCAGGACGCCGGCCACACGCCGTACGTCCTCGTCGGCGGCGCCACCGGCATGATCGGCGACCCGAAGGACTCGGGGGAGCGCACGCTCAACAGCCTCGACACGGTCAAGGACTGGACCGAGCGGGTGCGCACCCAGGTCTCGGCGTTCGTCTCCTTCGACGGCCTCAACGCCGCCACCGTGGTCAACAACTACGACTGGACGGCATCCCTGTCGGTCATCGACTTCCTGCGCGACATCGGCAAGCACTTCCCGGTCAACCGGATGCTCGCTCGCGACACCGTCAAGCGCCGCCTCGACTCCGGCATCAGCTACACCGAGTTCTCGTACGTGCTGCTGCAGTCGATGGACTTCATGGCGCTCAACCGCGATCACGGGGTGACGCTCCAGTTCGGCGGGTCCGACCAGTGGGGCAACATCACCGGCGGCGCCGAGCTCATCCGGCGGGCGAGCGGCAACCAGGCGCACGCCTTCGCGACGCCGCTGGTCACCAAGGCCGACGGGACCAAGTACGGCAAGACCGAGGGCGGTGCCCTGTGGCTCGACCCGGAGATGATGTCGCCGTACGCCTTCCACCAGTTCTGGCTCAACGTGGAGGACGAGAAGGTCGCGGAGATGCTGCGCATCTTCACCTTCCTGTCCCGCGAGGAGATCGAGGCGCTGGAGAAGCAGACCGCAGACGAGCCGTGGAAGCGGGCGGCCCAGCGTCGGCTCGCGGACGAGGTGACCACCCTCGTCCACGGGGCGGAGGAGACCGAGCAGGCCAAGGCCGCGGCCGCCGCACTCTTCGGCGGGGGAGACCTGCGCTCGATCAGTACGGCGACGCTGGCCGCCGCCGTCCGTGAGGCCGGCAGCGCCACGGTCGCCCGTGCGGACATCCCCTCCGTCGTCGACCTCTTCGTCGAGGCCGGGCTCGCCAAGAGCAAGGGCGAGGCACGGCGAACCGTCTCGGAGGGCGGGGCCTACCTCAACAACGAACGGGTGGAGGACCCCGAGCTGGTGCCCGGGGAGTCCGACCTGCTCGGGGGTTCCTGGCTGGTCCTGCGCCGCGGCAAGAAGAAGTTCGCCGGCGTCGAGGTGCGCTGAATCCGGGGGCCAGCGAGGCTCCCGAAGCGTGCGCCACGCGCGTGTCGCGCATCGAAAGCGCCTCTGACCTGCGCAAACGCGATTGTGCCCCCCGTCACACGGTTTCGATTTGCACGACCGTGGGCATCGGTCTAATGTTCTCTTTGTCGCCAGGGAGCGGCGGGGAGCAAGGCCAGAAGGCCGGGCTCCCGGCCCCAGGTGGACCAGCCGCACCACCTCGATCGAGGCGGCTCCGCACCGAGTGCAGAGCAAACCAGATCGTAACGCTGCGGAAGGCGGGAAAAGCCAGCGATTTGCGTCGCAGGAAAAACACCGCCTAGTGTTGGACAAGCCACCGCAGCTCGTAGCCAGTTGGTTGCAGCACGGTAATGCGTCTGATGTTTGAGAACTCAACAGTGTGTCATAGTCGACGAATTAGTTTGTTATGCCCCGTCACCATGGCTTTTTGGTCGTGGTGGTGGTTTCTTT
>NZ_LMSU01000004.1 GCF_001429625.1 Nocardioides sp. Soil805 | reverse complement strand
ACGCTCTTCCGATCTGTCCCATACCGAACCCGGAAGTTAAGCCTTTCAGCGCCGATGGTACTGCAACCGAGAGGTTGTGGGAGAGTAGGACGCCGCCGGACATACATTGGGAGAGGGGCCGCCACCAGGCGGCCCCTCTTTCCCATTTCGCCACCCTGTCAGCTCTGCCGGTCCGTTGCGCGGTGTCGCGGCCCGCGGGCCACTTCGCGTCCACAAGCGTGCGTGTGCGCGGTGTCGTGCACAGGGCGCGGCGCCACACCTTCGCGTCGTCGGTGGGTTGCTCCAGGCTGAGTGCTGGAGGTGATGTGCATGTCGAAACGTGCAACGAGCGGGTCCGGTGCGGTCCGTGAGGACGACGTCAACGTCGTCCGGCTGGTGGGGCGCCTGTCGGCGCCGCCGGAGGAGGTCGTGCTTCCCAGCGGGGACAGGCTGTGTTCGTTCCGGGTGGTCGTCGGACGTCCCGAGACGCATCCGTCGTCCCAACGGGTCGACGCCCTCGAGTGCTCCACGTCGGTGGCGCGGGTGCGCCGCTCGGTCCTGGCGTGGCAGCGGGGAGAGGTCGTCGAGGTCGAGGGTGCGATCCGCAGACGCTTCTTCCGCACCGCCACCGGGAGCGCCTCCCGGGTCGAGGTGGAGGTCAGCTCTGCTCGACGGGTGCGACGTTCAACGACCGCATGAGCACGCCGAGGCTCGGCTTGGGCTGGAAGGAGGTCGCCTTCTCCGGCAACAGTCGGCCACGGTTGATGACGCGGACCACGTCGGCGAAGTCGGGCGCCGGCAGCAGCACCGCACTCGTGCGGGCCTCCGCGAGGAGCAGCGCCTCCTCGACGCTGTGGTGGTAGGCCACCTGCGACGCGGGGAGCGTCGGCACCAGGTCGAGGTGCAACCACTCCACCGGCAGCAGCCCTCGCTCCGGGACCTCGATGACGGCCCACTCGTCGCCATCGGTGACGGTCAGCCTGCCCGGGGCGAGCGCGCCGAGCGCCGTACCGGCGTGCACCGTCCGCACCGACCCGCCCGCAGCCCGTGCGGCCGAGAGGAGGTCGTCGAGGGCGACACCCCGCAACGTCCGGTGGATCGCGCCCAGGAACAGGCCGGTGTCGCCCTGGTCGACGAGCATCGCGAGGCCGCTGTCCCAGGCGGTCCCGGGGCGCTCCTGCTGGAGCCGGAGGTAGGCGGCGTACCGGTGGTGACCGTCGGCGATGAGGGCGGAGCTCGGGGCGAGCGCGTCGTTGAGCATCTCGACGTCCTCGGGTGCATCGATGCGCCACAGTCTCTGGTGCTGACCGGCGCGGTCGGTGTACTCGCGGTGCGGCGGTGTGGTGACCAGGCGGCGGACGAAGGCCCGCACGGCCGCCGGGCCGTCGTGCACGAGCAGGATGGGAGCGGGGTTCATCTCCATCTCGAGCATCCGGTCCGCGAGCTCGTCCACCTGGACGGGATGGATGCCCTCGTGGGGCCAGATGGCCCGGTCGTCGAGGCGGGTCGCGCGGCGCGACAGGTCCAGCGCCCCGACGAGCCCACGGACGGTGAGCCCGCCCGCGGTGTACTCGTGCAGGTACAGCGCCGGGTCATCATCCGTGACGACGTGTCCGCGGCGCTCCCACTCCTGCAGCCTGCCGGCGACCGAGCGATAGGGTCGCGCGAAGGCGCGGGCAGACGCCGGGTCGCCGATGCGTGCGGGCGACAGCATCATCGCCCTGAAGGCAGAAAGTCGGAGCGGCTTCGCGACGTACGGCGGCGTGACCACTGTGGCGTCGAAGTCCATCGAAGCATCGTAGGGGCCGGGAGCACCCGGTCCGCGGGAGGGTGAGAGTGCTGAAGTCCTGTGACGGCTCGCTGCTGGAGTCGTACGACCTGGCCATGTTCGACCTGGACGGTGTGGTCTACGTGAGCGGGGCTGCCATCGACGGCGTGCCGGACCGGTTGCGTCGGGTGCGCGAGGCCGGGGTCCACCTGGCCTTCGTGACCAACAACGCCAGCCGCACCCCCGAGAAGGTCGCCGCCAACCTGGACAGGCTCGGCATCGAGGCACAGCCGACCGACGTGGTCACCTCGGCGCAGGCGGCCGCGCGGGTGGTCCGCGAGCGCTTCGGGGCAGGCGCGCACGTGCTGCTGCTGGGTGGGGCGGGGCTCGAGGCGGCGCTCGAGGCCGAGGACCTGGTGGCCCAGTCCGAGCCGGACGACGACACCGTCGTGGTGGTCAGCGGCTACGGACCGGACGTCCTGTGGAAGGACATCATGCGGGCTGCGACCCTGGTCAAGGGCGGCCTCCCGTACGTCGCGAGCAACACCGACATGACCATCCCCACCGACTACGGCCAGGCGCCGGGACACGGGATGCTGGTCCGCGCGATCTCCGAGTTCGCGGGCATCGAGCCGGTCGTCGCGGGCAAGCCCTCGCGCCCGCTCCTGGACGAGACGGTACGCCGGGTGGGTGGGCAACGGCCGCTGATGGTCGGTGACCGGCTGGACACCGACATCGAGGGCGCGCACGCGGTGGAGGTCGACTCGCTGCTGGTGATGACCGGGGTGACGCACCTCGCCGAGCTGGTGGCGGCCGGCCCGGGGGAGCGACCGACGTACGTCTCCGCCGATCTGGAGGGCCTCTTCGAGCCCCACCGGGTCCCGGAGGCGGCGGACGGCACCGTCGAGCTCGGCGGGTGGACGGCCCGGGTCCTCGACGGGCGGCTGCAGGTCGACGGCGACGGCGCGGCGTCGGACTTCTGGCGTGCGGTGGCCGTCGCCGGGTGGACGCACCTCGACGAGACCGGGGAGGCGGCGTCGGTCGATGGTGTGTCGGTGCCGGAGGTCCCCGGCCCGGGGGAGCACCGGTAGCGTGCGCGGCATGAACCAGCAGCACACGGACGAGCCCGGCACGGACGGCACGGACGGCACCACCGGCGTGGCCGAGGTCGACGCGGTGCTCGCCTCGCTCGACGGCCTGGCGGACCTCCCGGTCGCCGAACACGTCGCGGTGTTCGAGCAGGCCCACGAGCGACTCCGGCGTGCGCTCGACGCGCCCTCGGGCTGAGGGCAATGCCTCCCCGCCGGCTCCGGCTCGACGCCGAGCTCGTCCGTCGTGGTCTCGCCCGTTCGCGTGAGCACGCCAGCGACCTGATCGCCGCGGGACGGGTCAAGGTGAGCGGTGTGGTGGCCACCAAGCCGGCCACCGGGATCACGACCGACGTCGCGATCGTCGTACGCGAGGATCCCGACCGACCCGAGTATGTCTCCCGAGGTGGGCACAAGCTCGCCGGGGCGCTGGCGGCGTTCGCTGCGCACGGGGTGGACGTCGCGGGCAAGCGGTGCCTCGACGCCGGTGCCTCCACGGGAGGCTTCACCGACGTCCTGCTGCGACACGGCGCGCGGGAGGTGGTGGCGGTCGACGTGGGCTACGGCCAGCTCGCGTGGTCGCTGCAGAGCGACGACCGGGTGGTCGTGCACGACCGCACCAACATCCGCGAGCTGACCCTCGACCTCGTCGGCGAGCCCGTCGACCTCGTGGTAGGCGACCTGTCGTTCATCTCCCTCGAGCTCGTCCTCGACCCGCTCATCGCGGTCACCTCGCCGCAGGGAGAGCTGGCACTGATGGTCAAGCCGCAGTTCGAGGTCGGTAAGGACCGGGTCGGCAAGGGCGGTGTGGTGCGGGACCTGGCACTGCGTGCCGAGGCGGTGACGACGATCGCCGAGGCCTCGGCGCGCCGGGGCTGGGGGGCCGTCGCGGTCACCACGAGCCCGCTGCCGGGACCCTCCGGCAACGTCGAGTTCTTCCTCCTGCTGCGCCAGGGCCCGGCGGCCATCGGCGGCGACGAGATCGCTGCGGAGGTGCAGCGCTCCGGCTCGCTGGGGGTGCCGGGTGAGAGGGTGGACGAATGACCGAGACCACCGCCCCCGCGCCGACCACGGACGACGTACGCCGGGTGCTGGTGCTGGCCCACACGGGCCGGCAGGAGGCCCGGGAGGTGGCCCGTGCGTGCATCGCTGCCCTGACCGCCCACGGCATCGTGGTCCGGCTGCTGGCCGAGGAGGCCGCCGACCTCGACCTGCCCCCGGGGTGCTGTGAGCCGGCCGTCGAGCGCGTCGACGCCGCCCAGGAGGCCGGGGAGGGCTGCGAGCTGGCCCTGGTGATCGGCGGTGACGGCTCCATCCTGCGCGCGGCCGAGATGACGCACACGAGCGGCACCCCGCTGCTCGGCGTCAACCTGGGCCACGTCGGCTTCCTGGCCGAGGCCGAGCAGGACGACGTGGAGTCCACCATCGACGCGATCGTGGCCCGGCGCTACGCGACCGAGGAGCGCCTGACGATCGACGTCAGCGTCTACCGCGACAACCAGCTGGTCGCCCAGACCTTCGCGCTCAACGAGGCCAGTGTGGAGAAGGCCTCCCGGGAGCGCATGCTCGAGGTGGTCGTCGAGGTCGACGGCCGCCCCCTGTCCCGTTGGGGCTGCGACGGGGTCGTGTGCGCGACCCCGACCGGCTCCACGGCCTACAACTTCAGCGCTGGAGGACCCATCGTGTGGCCCGGCGTCGAGGCCCTGCTCATGGTGCCGATCAGCGCCCACGCGCTCTTCGCGCGGCCGATGGTGGTCTCACCCACGAGCGTCCTGGCGGTCGAGCTGGTGGGCACGACCGACGGCGCCGGCGTGCTGTGGTGCGACGGACGACGACCCGTGGACCTCCCGCCGGGGGCGCGCATCGAGGTCCGGCGCGGCAAGCGTGCGGTCCGCCTCGTGCGGCTGCACCAGGCTCCCTTCACCGATCGCCTGGTCGCGAAGTTCGACCTGCCGGTCGAGGGGTGGCGCGGTGCGGCCGAGCGTCGCCGGCGCGACGGGATCCCCCTCGAGGAGGGCAGCGTCGATGTTTGAGGAGATCCGCATCAGCTCGCTCGGGGTGATCGAGTCCTCGACCCTGGAGCTCGGTCCCGGGCTGACCGTCATCACCGGGGAGACCGGTGCGGGCAAGACGATGGTCGTTACGGCGCTCGCGCTGCTGCTGGGAGGCCGCGCCGACACCGGCGCCGTGCGCTCGGGCTCCCCGCACGCCCGGGTGGAGGGCGTGGTCGACGCGAGCACGCTGCCGGGCTTCCTCGCCGCCGTCGACGAGCTCGGGGGCGACACCGAGGACGGTCGGGTCGTCGTCGCGCGCAACATCGCCGCGGAGGGACGCTCCCGCGCCTGGGTCGGAGGCGCGTCGGTGCCCGTGTCCCGGATGGCCGAGGTCACCGAGCCGCTCGTCGCCGTGCACGGTCAGTCCGACCAGCACCGGCTGCTGCGGGCGGGCGCCCAGCGCGACGCCCTCGATCGCTTCGCCGCGGACCGGGTCGACCCGCTCCTGGCCCGGTGGCAGCGCCTGCACGCCGAGCTGGTCGCCGTCGAGCGCGACCTCGACGACGTCGTCACCCATGCCCGTGAGCGCGCCCTCGAGGCCGACCGGCTCCGCTTTGGCCTCGGGGAGATCGAGGCGGTCTCCCCGGAGCCCGGGGAGGACACCGCCCTGGCTGCCGAGGAGTCGCGGCTGGGCTACGCCGACACCCTGCGCACCGCGGCAGAGCAGGCGCGCGAGGCGCTGTCCAGCGACGAGGACGCCCCTGACGCGCTGGCCACCACCGCCACGGCGCGCACCCTCCTCGAGGGCGTCCGCGACCACGACCCCGAGGCGGGGGAGCTGGCCGACCGGTTGGCCGAGCTGACCTACCTGCTGTCCGACGTGGCGGCCGACGTGGCGTCGTACGCCTCCCGGCTCGACGTCGACCCCGCGCGCCTGGCGGCGGTCAGCGAGCGCAGGGCGGCGATCACCGCCTTGATGCGCAAGTACGGCGAGACGGTGGAGGACGTGCTGGCCTGGGCCCAGGAGGGCTCGCTGCGGCTCCTCGACCTCGACGACGCCGACGGCCGGATCGCGACCCTGCGGGCCGAGCAGGAGCGCCTGCGCGGCGAGCTGGCCCGCACGGGGGCCGACCTGTCGGCCGCCCGGACGGCGGGAGCCGCCTCGCTCGGCACGCAGGTGAGCGCCGAGCTCACCCAGCTGGCGATGCCGCACGCCGTCGTCACCGTCGCCGTCACCCAGCACGAGGTGCCTGAGCCCGAGCGCCTCACCTCGGGTGCGCTGCAGGTGGGGGACCGCTGGCTGCGGGCGACGGCGAGCGGGCTCGACGAGGTCGAGTTCCTGCTGGCCGCCAACACGGGGGCCGATCCGCGCCCCCTCCACAAGGGTGCCTCCGGCGGTGAGCTGTCCCGGGTGATGCTCGCGCTGGAGGTGAGCCTTGCCGGGTCCAACCCGGTGCCCACGTTCGTCTTCGACGAGGTCGACGCCGGAGTCGGGGGCAAGGCGGCCATCGAGATCGGCCGACGGCTGGCGGTGCTCGCCAAGCGGGCCCAGGTGCTCGTGGTCACCCACCTCCCGCAGGTCGCGGCGTACGCCGACCGGCACGTGGTGGTGCACAAGCAGAGCGACGGGACGGTGACGACGTCGGGGCTCGTCGTGCTGGACGACGCGGCCCGCGAGCAGGAGCTGTCCCGGATGCTCGCCGGGGTCGAGGAGTCCGACGCTGCCCGGGCGCACGCGCGCGAGCTGCTCGAGAGCGCGGCGCCCGCCCGCGCCGGCGCCTGAGGCGCGGATCGTGCCGGTGACGGGGCTCACCCGGCCGGCCTGACACGCCGCGTCCGGCGTCCCGCGAGGGGTCCCTCCCGGCTGACACCATGAGTCGGTCATGAGGATCACCACGCGGCAACGCTCCGCCCCCGCCCTGCCGGGCCTGTCCGGCACCGCCCGCGTCGACCGTCGTACCGTCCACCTGCTGTCGCGGGTGCGGCCCGGCGACATCGCCGTGGTCGACCACCAGGACATGGACCGCTCGACGGCGCAGGCCCTCGTCGACGCCGGCGTCGGCGCGGTCTTCAACGTCTCGCCGATGATCTCCGGGCGCTATCCCAACCTCGGGCCCCAGGTGCTGGCCGCGGCCGGCGTCGTCGTGGTCGACACGTGTGGTCCCGACGCGCTGAGCGCCGTCAAGGACGGCTCCCAGGTCCGGCTCCACGAGGGGGCACTGCACGTCGACGAGCGGCAGGTGGCCGCCGGGCGCGAGGTCGACCTCGACCTCGTCGAGTCGGAGATGGAGTCCGCCCGGCTGGGCCTGCGCGCCCAGCTGGAGAGCTTCACCCACAACAGCACCGAGTTCCTCCGGCGCGAGCAGGACCTCCTGCTGCACGGCCGCGGGGTCCCGCGCACCGCCACCGAGATGGCGGACCGTCCGGTCGTCGTGGTCGTGCGCGGCCACGACTGGGAGGCCGAGCTCGCCGGGATCAAGGCCTTCATCAAGGAGCAGAAGCCGATCCTGATCGGAGTCGACCTCGGCGCCGACGCGCTGCGCGACGCCGGTCACCAGCCCGACATCGTCGTGGCCAGCGCCGCCGCCGCCGACCTGCCCTCCCTGGAGGTGCTCCGTCGCGCCACCGACGTCGTCGCCCTCGTCGAGCGGGGTGCTACGCGGGCGGCCACCGAGCGGTTGGACCGCTCGGGCATCCGGCCGTTGCGCTTCGAGACCGGCGCCACCACCGAGGACGCCGCGCTGGTCCTCGCCGACACCGGCCGGGCCAGCCTCATCGTGGGCGTGGGCATGCACGCGACCCTGGACGAGTTCCTCGACCGGCGCCGTACCGGCCTCGCCAGCACCTACCTGACCCGCCTCAAGGTGGGGCCCCGGCTCGTCGACGCCGCCGCCGTGCCGCGTCTGTACGACGGCGCCGTGAGGCCGCGGCACCTGCTCGCGCTCGCCGTGGCCGGCCTGGTGGCCCTCGGCGCCGCGATCGGCGTGACGCCGGTCGGCCAGGAGTGGGCCGACGCCCTCGTGACCGCCGCCGGTCCCACCACCACCGACCTGATCGACACCCTGCAAGGACTCTTCCGTTGATGACGTTCCGCCAGCACCTGACCACCCTCGTCGCCGTCTTCGTGGCCCTCGCCGTCGGGATCGTCCTCGGCGGCGGGCTCCTCTCCGACGTCACGGACGCCGCGCCCGCCGAGGTGAGCGCGCCGACCGAGGCGGCGCCCGAGGCGGCGTACGCCGACAGCTTCGCCGGCGCCGTCGCGCCGACGCTCGTCGCCGGCAAGCTGACCGACCGCGCCGTCGCCGTGGTGACCGTGCCCGGCGCGGACGAGCAGGTGGTCACCGCGCTCGCCGACCAGGTGAGTGCCGCCGGGGGAGCGGTCTCGGCCCGCTACGACCTCACCGAGACCATGGTCGGTCCCGACCAGAAGACGCTGGTCGACACCCTCGGCAGCCAGCTGATGACCCAGCAGAAGGACGCGGTCGCTGCCGACGCGACGACGTACGACCGGATCGGTCAGCTCCTGGGCCTGGCGGTCGCCACCCCCACGGCGGAGGGGGAGTCCACCAACGGCAAGTCGCGGGCGATCCTGGAGAGCCTGGTCGGCGCCGACCTGGTGGCCGCGCCGGCCGAGGTCGAGCGTCGCGCACCCCTCGTGCTGGTCGTCCTGGGCGACGAGCCGGCCGCCGAGGGCGGCGACGCGATCCTGGCGGGCCTCGTGACCGGTCTGGACCGTGCCGCCGCGGGCGTCGTGGTCGTCGGCGACACCGCCGACGGGGGCGAGGGACAGCTCGGGCGGCTGCGCGCCGAGCCGGTGTCGGCCCAGGTGGCGACCGTCGACGGGGTCGAGACGAGCGCCGGCAAGGTCACCTCGGTGCTGGCCCTGGCCCGGGCCCTCGCCACGCCCGGTGGCGCCTTCGGTGTGTCCGGTGCCGACGGCCCGGTCCCGCTCGGGTAGGCTAGAACCCCGTGAAGAACCGGACGCCGACCAAGCACGTATTCGTGACCGGAGGCGTCGCCTCCTCGCTCGGCAAGGGGCTCACCGCCTCCAGCCTGGGAGCGCTGCTGAAGGCGCGCGGTCTGCGCGTGACGATGCAGAAGCTCGACCCCTACCTCAACGTGGATCCGGGGACGATGAACCCCTTCCAGCACGGTGAGGTCTTCGTGACCGACGACGGCGCCGAGACCGACCTGGACATCGGTCACTACGAGCGATTCCTCGACACCAACCTCAACCAGATCGCCAACGTGACGACGGGGCAGGTCTACTCCACGGTCATCGCCAAGGAGCGCCGCGGCGACTACCTCGGCGACACCGTCCAGGTGATCCCGCACATCACCAACGAGATCAAGGACCGCATCCTCGCCATGGGGGGCGACGAGATCGACGTCGTCATCACCGAGGTGGGCGGCACCGTCGGCGACATCGAGTCGCTGCCCTTCCTCGAGGCCGCGCGCCAGACGCGGCACGAGATCGGCCGGGAGAACTGCTTCTTCATCCACGTGTCCCTGGTGCCCTACATCGGCCCCTCCGGCGAGCTCAAGACCAAGCCGACCCAGCACTCGGTCGCGGCCCTGCGCTCCATCGGCATCCAGCCCGACGCCATCGTCTGCCGCGCGGACCGCGAGCTGCCGGAGAGCATCAAGCGCAAGATCGCGCTGATGTGCGACGTGGACGACGAGGCCGTGGTGACCGCCGCCGACGCGCCGTCGATCTACGACATCCCCAAGGTGCTGCACCGCGAGGGCCTCGACGCCTACGTCGTGCGCCGCCTCGACCTGCCGTTCCGCGACGTCGACTGGACCGCGTGGGACGACCTGCTGCGTCGCGTGCACCACCCGCAGGAGGAGGTGACCGTCGCCCTGGTCGGCAAGTACATCGACCTGCCCGACGCCTACCTGTCCGTCGGTGAGGCACTGCGTGCCGGCGGCTTCGCCCACGAGGCCAAGGTCAACATCCGCTGGATCGCCTCCGACGAGTGCGAGACCCACGAGGGTGCGCACAAGCACCTGCACGACGTGGACGCGGTCTGCGTTCCAGGCGGCTTCGGCATCCGTGGCCTCGAGGGCAAGCTCGGGGCGCTCACCTACGCCCGGACCAACGGCATCCCCACGCTCGGGCTGTGCCTGGGCCTGCAGTGCATGGTCATCGAGTACGCGCGCAACGTCGCCGGCATCGAGGGCGCCGGCTCGACCGAGTTCGAGCCCGACACCCCCGCGCCGGTCATCTCGACGATCGAGGAGCAGAAGCAGTACGTCGAGGGCGCCGGCGATCTGGGCGGCACCATGCGCCTGGGCCTGCAGCCGGCGGTGCTGACGCCCGGCAGCCTGGTGCGGGCGGCGTACGGCGCGGACCGGGTCGAGGAGCGGCACCGGCACCGCTACGAGTTCAACGACGCCTACCGCGCACAGCTCGAGGAGGCCGGCCTGGTCTTCTCCGGCACCAACCCGGACAACGGCCTCGTCGAGTTCGTGGAGCTGCCCGCCGACGTGCACCCCTACTACGTGGCCACCCAGGCGCACCCCGAGCTGCGCTCGCGCCCGACGCGCCCGCACCCGCTCTTCGCCGGCCTGGTCGGCGCGGCGATCGAGCGGCAGCGCGAGCTGCGCTTCCCGATCGACGAGGAGCTGCGCCGCATCGACACCGACGAGGAGGTCCCCGCCCCGTAGTCGGGGCGGGGCCCCCTCGCGGGGCCTCCCTCGGAGGCGGTCCCTCAGAGCTGCCGGGCCTGCAGGATCCGCGCCTGCACGAAGGTGTTGGACGCGAGCTGGTTGCGGGCGTAGGCGCTCAGCGACTCGTCGGCGGCCGCGATCCGGGCGGCGGCCAGGAACTCCTCGTCGCCGACGCCGAGCGGGTACATGGCGCGGATGACCAGTCCCTGGTTGAGCAGCCCGCCCTTGAGCGTGCGCAGCTCCTCCAGGTAGCGCATGGCGAAGGGCGCCAGCAGCTCGGCCTGGCCGGGGCGCCAGAACGTGGCACCCAGCACCAGCGTCTCGCGACTCGCCGGGACGCTGTAGTCGACGAAGAAGGCGTCCCAGACCTGCTGCTTGGACTCCACGTCCGGCCGGGCGGCCAGCACGTTGAGCCGACGGGTCGGGGCGTCGGGGTCGGGGTCGGAGTCGAGGAGGCGCTGCACCGCGTCGGCGTCGTAGTCGCCGAGCTCGGCGCGGCGCACGGCGATCCGCCACGCGAGGTCGTTGTCGGCGGAGGCCGCAGCGGCCTCGTCGAGGACCTTCCAGTGCTCGTCGGTGGACGCCGAGCCGGCCAGGGCCCGCAGCGCCGGCTGGCGGTGCAGGTCGGAGTCCGCGAGGGCCATGGCCGCGTCGGCGAAGTCGGCCAGCAGCCCGGGCGCCTCGTCGCGGGGAGCCCAGCGGTCCGCGAACTGCATGCCCATGGCCAGGAAGGCCTCCACGAGGGCCGGGCTGGTCTCCGCGGCCAGGCCGCGGGTCATCGCGCCGGCCGCGACGCGCGGCGCCAGCTCGCCGAGGAGCAGCAGCTGCGACGCCGTACCGACCACCAGGGCCCGTGAGAGCGGGTCAGGAAGGTCGGCGACGTGCTCGAACATCAGGCGCTGCGACTGCTCGTCGGGGCGCACGGCCGCGAAGGTGAGGTCGCCGGCGTTGACCAGCCGCAGGTCACCGCGGGGGAGGTCGACGTCCGCACTGGCGGTGGTCAGCTGGACCGGGGTGGTGCCGGTGCCCTGCAGCGCACCGTCCACCACGGCGTACGACGCGATGTCGACGCGGTGCGGCCGCGGCGGCTCGGCGTCGGGGGAGGTTGCGGTGAGGACGCCGTCCTGCAGGCTGAGGACGTCGGTGCCGGCCCGGTCCAGCCAGGCCCGGGTCCAGTCGCCCAGGTCGCGGCCGGCGGCCTCGCCGAAGGCGCCCATCAGGTCGGAGAGCACCGTGTTGCCCCACGAGTGGCGCGCGAAGTAGGCCTGCAGCCCCGCGACGAAGGCGTCCTCGCCGATGAAGGCGGCGAGCTGGTGCAGCACGCCCTGGCCCTTGACGTAGGTGATGGCGTCGAAGTTGGCCATCGCCTCCGAGACGTCCGCGACCTCGCCGCGGATCGGGTGCGCGGCCGGGCCCATGTCCATCTCGTAGGCGGTGCGCTTGAAGAGCGCGAGGAAGCTGGACCAGATCTCGGTGAACTCGCTGGCGTTGGCCAGGCCCCAGTTGGCCGCCCACGACGCGAAGGCCTCGTTGAGCCACAGGTCGTCCCACCACCGCATCGTCACCAGGTCGCCGAACCACATGTGCGCCATCTCGTGGAAGACGAACTCGGCCCGCACCTGTCGCTGCTGGTGGGTCGGCGGGGTGCGGAAGAGCTGTGCGTCGCCGTAGGTGACGCAGCCCCAGTTCTCCATCGCGCCGCCGAGGTTGGGCACGAAGACCTGGTCGTAGCGCTCCTGCGGGAACGGCACGCCGAACTTGTCGCCGAAGAACGCGAGGCCCTGGCGGGTCAGGGTCACCAGCTCCTCCAGGTCGCGCTCGAGGTGCGGGCGCAGCGACTGGCGGCAGTAGAAGCCCAGGTCGTAGCCGTCGTGCTGCCGGCGGACCTCGTGGAAGGGACCCGCGTTGACCACCACGACGTACGTGGACAGCGGGGGAGTGTCGGGGAAGTGCCACACGCGGACGTCGCCGGCCTCGGCGTCGTCGACGGAGTCGGGCGCGGAGTTGGAGGTGACGGTCCAGCTGGCGGGCGCGTGGACGGTGAAGCGGTGCGGTGCCTTCAGGTCGGGCTGGTCGAAGCAGGCCCACAGCCGCCGCGCCTCGTCGGTCTCCAGGCTGGTCCAGACGTAGACGAGCTTGTCGGTCGGGTCGACGGTGCGCAGGATGCCCTCGCCGGCGGCCGTGTTGGTCGTCTCGACCTCGACCACGAGGACGTTGTGCTCGGCCAGGTCGGCCAGCGGGAGGCGGCCGTCGGCTGCGGTGGCCACGTCGAGGTCGACGCCGTTGAGGCTCGCGGACAGGACGTCGGCGGCGATGTCGACGAAGGTCGACGAACCGGGCGACGAACAGGTGAACGCCACCGTGCTGGTGGAGGCGAAGCGCTCTCCCTCCAGCAGGCCGGTCATGTCGACGTCGATGTCGTAGCGCTCGACGGAGATCAGCGAGGATCGGCTCGCGGCCTCGTCGCGGGTCAGGCTCAGGAGGGTCATGCGCCCGACCGTATAGCGTCGGTCACATGACCACCGAGGACCCTCAGTCCCCGCCCCCGCCGCACGGCGCGCACGACCGGGGTCTCGCCGACCGGCCGGCCGAGTGGCCCGTGCACGAGTCTCGCGACCTGCACCGCGACGACTGGATCGTGGCCCTGCGCGAGGACGTGGTGGCTCGGCCCGGTCACCCGGAGGACCGGTTCCGCCGCATCTCCCTCGAGCACCCCGGTGCCGTCGTGGTGCTCGCCGTCGACGACGAGGAGCGGGTGCTGTGCCTGAGGCAGTACCGCCACACCAACCGCCAGGACTTCATCGAGCTGCCGGCCGGCCTGCGGGACGCCGGCGACGAGCCGCCCGTCGAGACGGCGAAGCGGGAGCTGCGCGAGGAGGCGGAGCTGGCGGCCACGTCCTGGCAGCGCCTGCTGTCGACGTACGCCAGCGCCGGGATCACCGAGGAGGTGCACGAGATCTTCCTGGCCCGCGGCCTGTCGGCGGCCTCGCGCGGTGACTTCGAGATGCACGCCGAGGAGGCCGAGATGGAGGTCCTCTGGGTCCCGATGCCCGAGCTCCTGGACGCCGTGCTGGACGGCCGTGTCCGGCAGGGGCCGCTCGTGCAGGCGGTGCTGGCCTACGACGTCCTGCAGCGGCGCGGGGGGCTCGACGCGCCGTGAGCACGGCGGACGATATCGTCGGCCTGCTGTCACGCGTTGTGACCCGCATCACCGAATGAACGTCCTGGTCGAGGAGAGATCGTGAAGGTCGGCGTACCGAAGGAAGTCAAGAACCACGAGTACCGGGTGGCGCTCACCCCCGTGGGGGCCCACGAGCTGGTCGAGCACGGCCACGAGGTGTTCGTCGAGGCCGGTGCCGGCGTCGGGTCGAACATCCCCGACGAGGAGTACGTCGCGGCCGGGGCCACCATGCTCGACGCCGCCGACGACGTGTGGGGCACCGCCGAGATGGTCCTCAAGGTCAAGGAGCCGGTCGCCGAGGAGTACCACCGCCTCCGCGAGGACCTGACCCTCTTCACCTACCTCCACCTCGCCGCCGACAAGCCGCTCACCGAGGAGCTCCTCGCGCGCGGGACCACCGCGATCGCCTACGAGACGGTCCAGCTGCCCTCGGGCGGGCTGCCGCTGCTCTACCCGATGTCCGAGGTCGCCGGCTGCCTGGCTCCCCAGGTGGGCGCCCACTCGCTGATGCGCGCCCAGGGCGGCCGCGGGGTCCTGATGGGCGGCGTGGGCGGCGTCGCCAACGCCAAGGTCGTCATCATCGGGGCGGGCGTCTCGGGCCAGAACGCCGCCAACATCGCCCTCGGCATGGGCGCGGACGTCACCCTGCTCGACACCGACCTCGACAAGCTGCGGATGTCGTTCTGGCGCTACAACAACCGGGTCCACGGCCTCGCGTCCTCGGCCCTGGCCATCCGCCAGCAGGTCATGGAGGCCGACATGGTCATCGGCGCCGTCCTCATCCCGGGTGCGGCCGCGCCCAAGCTGGTGAGCAACGAGCTGGTCTCGCAGATGAAGCCCGGCTCGGTGCTCGTCGACATCGCGGTCGACCAGGGCGGGTGCTTCGAGGACACCCGCGCGACCACGCACGCCGACCCGACGTACATGGTCCACGACTCGGTCTTCTACTGCGTGGCCAACATGCCGGGCGCCGTCCCCAACACCTCGACGTACGCCCTGACCAACGCGACCATGCCGTACGCCGTAGCGCTGGCCGACAAGGGCTGGGCGCAGGCCTGCCGGGACGACGCGAGCCTGCTCAAGGGCCTCAACACCCACGCCGGCACGCTCACCAACGTGCCGGTCGGCCAGGGCGTGGGCATCGACGCGGTGGACCCGGAGTCGGTGCTGCCCTGAACGCACCGAGTCCCGACGGCCCGGGAGGCCTGACCCGGGCCATCCGGACCTACCTCGACCACCTCTCGGTGGAGCGCGGGCTGGCCGCCAACACCCTGTCGTCGTACCGCCGTGACCTGCGCCGGTACGCCGCGCACCTCGAGGAGCAGGGCATCGGCAGCCTCGAGGAGATCAGCGAGGCGACGGTGTCGGGCTTCCTGGTCCGGCTGCGGGAGGGCGACGCCGACCACGCGCCGCTCAGCTCGACGTCGGCGGCGCGCACCGTGGTGGCGGTGCGCGGCTTCCACAAGTTCGCCGTGAGCGACGGGCTGGCCACCGTCGACCCGGCCAGCGCCGTCAAGCCGCCCACGCCGGCCAAGCGGCTGCCCAAGGCGCTGCCGCTCTCGGACGTCGAGGCGATCCTGGAGGCCTCGGGCGCGGCCGGGACCCCGCTCGCGCTGCGCGACCGGGCGCTGCTGGAGGTGCTCTACGGGACCGGCGCGCGGATCTCGGAGGCCGTGGGCCTCGATGTCGACGACCTCGACACCGTCGACGCCACCGTGCTGCTGCGGGGCAAGGGCTCCAAGGAGCGGCTGGTGCCGATCGGTGGCTACGCGCTGGAGGCGGTCGATGCCTACCTCACGCGGGCCCGTCCCGACCTGGTCGCGGCCAGGACCCCCGGAGGGGCGCTGTTCCTCAACTCACGGGGCGGGCGGCTCTCGCGCCAGAGCGCGTGGGCGGTGCTGGTCAAGGCCGCCGACGCCGCCGGTGTCACCCGCGACGTCTCGCCGCACACGCTGCGCCACTCCTTCGCCACGCACCTGCTCGACGGGGGTGCGGACGTGCGCGTCGTGCAGGAGCTGCTGGGGCACGCGTCGGTCACCACCACGCAGGTGTACACACTGGTGACCGTGGACAACCTGCGCGAGGTCTTTGCGACCGCACACCCCCGGGCCCGAGAGTGACGCGGCTCGACGAGCGCCTCGGGTCCACGACCGACCCCGACGGCGTGTACGACGCGTTCACCGGCTGGGTGACCGAGCAGGGGCTCGAGCTCTACCCGCACCAGGACGAGGCGGTCATCGAGCTGCTCGGCGGCAACCACGTCATCCTGGCCACGCCGACCGGGTCCGGGAAGTCGCTGGTCGCCCTCGGGGCCCACGTCGCCGCGCTGGCCCAGGACAAGGTCAGCTTCTACACCGCACCGATCAAGGCGCTGGTGAGCGAGAAGTTCTTCGCGCTGTGCGAGGTCTTCGGCGCCGACAACGTCGGGATGCTCACCGGGGACGCGGCGGTCAACGCCGACGCGCCGATCATCTGCTGCACCGCCGAGATCCTGGCCAACATCGCGCTGCGGGAGGGACGCTCCGCCGACGTCGGCCTCGTCGTGATGGACGAGTTCCACTTCTACGCCGAGCCGGACCGCGGCTGGGCGTGGCAGGTGCCGCTGCTCGAGCTCCTCGACGCCCAGTTCCTGCTGATGTCGGCGACCCTCGGCGACGTCTCCTTCTTCGTCGAGGACCTCACCCGTCGTACGGGCAGGGAGGTCGCGGTCGTCGCGGACGCCGAGCGCCCCGTGCCGCTGCACTTCTCGTGGTCCATGGAGCACCTCGACGAGACGCTCAAGGAGCTCGTCGAGACCGGGCAGGCGCCCGTCTACGTCGTGCACTTCACCCAGGCCGCGGCCGTGGAGCACGCCACGTCGCTGCTCAAGGGGACCAAGGTCAAGGTCGACAAGGAGGCGATCGCGGACCGCATCGGTGCCTTCCGCTTCGGGGCAGGCTTCGGCAAGACCCTGTCCAAGCTGGTGCGCAACGGCATCGGGGTCCACCACGCGGGGATGCTGCCCAAGTACCGCCGGCTGGTCGAGCAGCTCGCGCAGTCCGGCCTGCTGACCGTCATCTGCGGCACCGACACCCTCGGCGTCGGCATCAACGTGCCGATCCGCACCGTGCTCTTCACCGGCCTCGCGAAGTTCGACGGCAACCGGCAGCGGGTGCTGCGGACCCGGGAGTTCCAGCAGATCGCCGGACGGGCGGGCCGGGCCGGCTACGACACGGCCGGGTACGTCGTCGTACAGGCGCCCGAGCACGTCATCGACAACGAGCGCGCCAAGAAGAAGGCCGAGGCCAAGAACGCCGCACCCGGGGCCAACGCCAAGCGCAAGTCCAAGGCCCAGCTCAAGAAGCCGCCCGAGGGCACGGTGGTGTGGACCGAGCAGACCTACGACAAGCTCGTCGCCGGCGTCCCCGAGCAGCTGGTGTCGCGGATGCGGGTCGACAACGCGATGCTCATCAACGTCGCCACCCGCGAGGAGGACGCCTTCGCGGTGATGCGGCGGCTGCTCACCGACAACCACGAGGACCGCCGCCAGCAGCTGCGGCTGTCCCGTCGGGCGCTGCGGCTCGGCCGGTCCCTCGTGCGCTCCGGCGTGATCACCCGACTCGACGAGGTCGACCAGCACGGCCGGCGCTACGTGCTGACGGTCGACCTCCCGGCGGACTTCGCGCTCAACCAGCCGCTGGCGCACTTCGCGCTGGCCGCCCTCGACGTCCTCGACCCGGAGTCGGACGGCTACACCCTCGACATCGTCTCGGTCATCGAGTCGGTCCTGGAGGCGCCGCGCCAGATCCTGATGGCCCAGCAGTTCACCGCCCGGGGCGAGGCCGTGGGGGAGATGAAGGCCGACGGGCTCGAGTACGACGAGCGGATGGCGCTGCTCGACCAGATCACCTGGCCGCAGCCCCTGGCCGAGCTGCTCGGCGCGCTCTACGAGACCTATCGCCAGCGGCACCCGTGGCTGCCCGAGGACGCGCTCGGTCCCAAGGCGGTCGTGCGCGAGATGTGGGAGCAGGGGATGGGGTTCACCGACTTCGTCGGCCGCTACCAGCTCGCCCGCTCCGAGGGGCTGGTGCTGCGCTACCTCACCGACGCCTACCGGACGCTGCGGCAGACCGTCCCCGACGTGCACCGCACCCCCGAGCTCGAGGACCTCGTCGAGTGGCTGGGGGAGACGATCCGCCAGACCGACTCCTCGCTGCTCGACGAGTGGGAGGCGCTCGCCGACCCCGAGCACGTGCCCGGCCGCATCGCCGCCCACGAGCCCCCGCCCCCGCCGCGGCCGATCAGCAGGCAGGCCCGTCCCTTCACGGTGATGATCCGCAACGCCATGTGGGCGCGGGTGGACCTGGTCTCCCGCGACGACCTGGACGGGCTGCTGCGCCTCGAGCGGGCGGCCGCGGACCGGCTCGACCCGCCGCGGCAGGTGGTGATGGGTCGCTCGGTGTGGGACGAGGCGATCGAGACCTACTACGCCGACCACGACTCCGTGGTGGTCGACGGCGACGCCCGGGGTCCCGACCTGCTCGACATCGGCGAGGAGCGCTCGGGTGAGCCCCTCGGCGCCGAGGAGGGCACCACGGCCCGGCTGCGCGACGTACGCCAGACGATCCACGACCCCGCGGGCGACCACGACTGGGTCATCGACGCAGTGGTGGACTGCGACGCCTCGGACGAGGCGGGCGAGCTGGTGCTCGCCACGGCGGCGATGCACCGGCTCTGAGGCCGACTGGCGGACGCACGGCGGGACGTAGACACGCGGACCTTGGTCCCCGGGCGCCCGCCGCGCCCCGCGTGACGACGGCCGCCGGACGGGGTTGTGTCCGCGTGTCTACGCGTCGCGCAGTGCGGCCACCGCCGCGCGGACCACGTCGTCGAGCGGCAGCGAGACATCGACGACGGTGCCCTGCTCGTCGGCGCCGAGCGGCTCGAGGGTGTCGAACTGCGACTGGAGCAGGGACGGGGGCATGAAGTGCTCGCGGGCCTCCATCCGCTCCCGCAGCACCTCGAACGGGGCGTCGAGGTGGACGAAGTGGACGGAGCCGTCCGGTACGCCGCCGCGCAGCACGTCGCGGTAGGCCCGCTTGAGGGCCGAGCACGTCAGCACCGTGGAGATCCCGTCCGCGTGGTGGAAGGCCTGGAGCGACGCCAGCGCCTGCAGCCAGGGGCGCCGGTCGTCGTCGTCGAGGGGGATGCCGGCCGACATCTTCTCGATGTTGGCCGGCGGGTGCAGGCTGTCGCCCTCGACGAAGGTCCAGTCGAAGCGGTCGGCGAGCTCGGCGGCCACCGTCGTCTTGCCCGTGCCCGAGACGCCCATGACCACCACGTGGCGCGGCTGCGCGCCGTCGGTGGCCACCGGCTCGCGGCTAGGGTGCTGCTCGTGTCGACCGCCCACAGCACCGTCCTGGCCGAGGTCGGACCGCGCATCGTCCGCGGCGACCTGGCCGAGGGGACCGTCCTCACCCTGGACTCCCTCGGGGAGGCCTACGGCGTCTCGCGCACCGTGGCCCGCGAGGTCGTGCAGGTCCTCGTCTCGATGGGCCTCGTGGAGAGCCGGCGTCGCACCGGGATCCGGATCCTGCCCCGCGAGGAGTGGGACGACTACGACCCGGCCGTCATCCGCTGGCGGCTGGAGGGCGAGGACCGGGTCCGACACCTGCACCAGCTCGGCGAGCTGCGGGCCGCCGTCGAGCCGGCCTCCGCCGCCCTGGCCGCCCGGCACGCCGACGACGCCCAGCGCGCCGAGATCGTGCGCATCGCCGAGCAGATGGAGACCTCCGGGTCCGCCGGCGACCTCCGCACGTTCCTCGAGCAGGACGTCGCCTTCCACCGGCTGCTGCTGCGCGCCTCGGGCAACGTGATGTTCTCCGGGCTCTGCGACGTCGTCGAGGAGGTCCTGCGCGGCCGCACGGACCACCACCTCATGCCTCCCGAGCCCAAGCCCGAGGCCCGTCGGCTGCACCAGGTCGTCGCGGAGGCCGTCGCCGGCGGGGAGCCCGAGGTCGCCCGCCACGCCATGACGGCGATCTGCGCCGAGGTCGTCTCCGACCTCGGCCATCCCCGCTGACGCGCTGCCGAGCTCTGGGGCCGGCCTCATACCAGTCCCGCGACCGGCCACAGGATCACGGCGAGCGCGAACGCGCTGACACCCAGGGTGGTCTCCATGACCGTCCACGTCTTCAGTGTGGTCTTCTCGTCCATCCCGAAGAAGCGGCTCACCAACCAGAAGCCCGAGTCGTTGACGTGCGAGAGCACCGTGGCACCGGCGGCGATCGCCACGACCAGCAGCGCGATGTGGAGGTCGTCGTACCCGGACGCCTGCGACGCGATCAGCCCGGCCGTGGTGGTCAGGGCGACGGTGGCGGAGCCCTGGGCGACCCGCAGCGCGGTCGCGATGAGGAAGGCCTGGAGCAGCAGCGGCAGCCCGAGGCCGGACAGCGACGAGGTGAGGGCGTCGCCGATGCCGCTGATGCGCAGCACGCCGCCGAACATGCCACCCGCGCCGGTGATGAGGATGATCGAGCAGATCGGGGCGAGGGCCTGGTCCAGGACCTCCGTGGTCCGGGCCATCGAGCCGACGCGGCGACCGAGCACCGCGATGGCCAGGAGCAGGGTGATGAGCAGGGCGACCGGGGTGTTGCCGAGCAGCTGAAGGGCCTCGACCCAGGCCTGGCCCTCCTCGAGGGTGCCGCCCGCGACCAGCGTGGTGAGGACGGTGTTGAAGGAGATGAGCACCAGCGGCACGAGGAGCAGGCCGAGCACGGTGCCGAAGCCCGGGGGAGCGACGTCCGGGCGGTCGTCGCCGCCGTCGAGCTCGCCGAAGATCATGTCGGAGACGGGGATGTCGAAGCGCTTGCCGAGCACGCGCGACACGAGGTAGACGCCGACGTACCAGGAGATGACCGCCACGGGGAGGCCGACGAGCAGGATCACGCCGATGTCGCCACCGAGCGCCGTACCGGCCGCGACCGGGCCCGGGTGCGGCGGCACCAGCGCGTGCATGGCCGCGAAGGCACCGGCGGCGGGCAGGGCGTAGAAGAGCACCGAGCCGCCGAAGCGGCGGGCGACGGTCAGGATGATCGGCAGGAAGACGACCAGTCCGGCGTCGAAGAAGATCGGGAAGCCGAAGAGCAGTGCCGCGACGCCGAGGGCGAAGGGAGCCCGCTGCTCGCCGAAGCGGTTGATGAGGCTGTCGGCCAGCACCTGGGCGCCGCCGGTAACCTCCAGCAGCCGGCCCAGCATGACGCCGAAGCCCACGAGCAGGGCCACCGAGCCGAGCGTCGAGCCGAAGCCGGTGAGCATGGCGGTGGGGACCATCGCCAGCGGGATGCCGGCGGCGACCGCCGTCAGCAGGCTGACCAGGACCAGCGCGAGGAACGCGTGGAGGCGCACCTTCATGACGAGGAAGAGCAGCAGCGCGACGGCCGCGGCGGCGATGAGGAGGAGGACGGTCGTGCTGTACGCCGGCTCGAGGTTTTCCATCAGTGGGCTCCGTTGTGAGGGGGGTCACGTGCTGCCGAGCATGGTGCCCGAAAGGTAGTACCTTTGCAACGTCGCGAGTGCACAGGTTTGTGCACAGGCGGGCCTCGCCTGTGCAGGGGAACGGGGCCGAGTGCACAGATCCCGGCCGGGGGCTGGGGGTTGCCGACCACGTGTTGTGGCTGCTCCCGGGCCGCTCTAGAGTCGCCCGGAACTCTCGGGAAAGTGTCGCCGTGTCGACAAAGTCCAGCAGGGTCCGGCGTGGTCCAATCGGTAGCAGTCGACAAGAGGAGATGTCCATGAGCGGTGGCGGTTTCGCAGGTCTCCCGGGCCAGTCCGGCACCAGTGCGTCAGAGATGCCCCCGCTCGTGCGCACCCCCGTTCCAGCACCTTCCCCCGAGGACAGTCATCCCGTGAGCGACCCCCTTCCCTTCCCGCGCCCCGAGGCCCGTCCCCAGCCCCGGTCCCAGGTGGCCACCGAGGCCCCCGAGGCGGTGGTGCCGCTGGGTCCGACCGGTCGCCCGATGCCGACGTTCCCCGAGCCTCGCCCGGTCAGCGGCACGACGCGGGCCCGCGTGGTCTCGATGTGCAACCAGAAGGGTGGGGTCGGCAAGACCACGACGACCATCAACCTCGGGGCCTCGCTCGCCGAGTACGGCCGGAAGGTGCTCCTGGTCGACTTCGACCCGCAGGGGTCGCTGTCGGTCGGCCTGGGCCTCAACCCGCACGAGATGGACCTGACGATCTACAACCTGCTCATGCAGCGCGACGTCACCCTCGACGAGGTCGTGGTCCCCTCCGGCGTGCCCGGAATGGACCTGCTGCCCTCCAACATCGACCTCTCGGCCGCCGAGGTCCAGCTGGTCCACGAGGTCGCCCGCGAGCAGACCCTCCAGCGCGTCCTGGCCCCCGCCCTCGACCAGTACGACGTCATCCTCATCGACTGCCAGCCGTCGCTGGGCCTGCTGACGGTCAACGCCCTCACCGCCTCCGACGGGGTCATCGTCCCGCTGGAGTGCGAGTACTTCGCGCTGCGCGGGGTGGCCCTGCTCAAGCAGACCATCGACAAGGTCTGCGAGCGGCTCAACCCGCGCCTGGAGGTCGACGGGGTGCTCGGCACCATGTTCGACGGCCGCACCCTGCACAGCCGCGAGGTCATGGACCGCCTGGTGCAGGCCTGGGGCGACACGGTCTTCCACACGGTCATCCGGCGCACCGTCAAGTTCTCCGACTCGACCGTGGCCGGGGAGCCGATCACGTCGTACGCCTCGTCCTCGGCCGGGGCCGACTCCTACCGCCAGCTCGCCAAGGAGGTGCTCGGCCGGTGGCCCGCCGAGTGAGCCTGCCCGCGGCCGACGACCTGTTCCGCCCCACCTCGCCCGGGGGCGAGGCGGAGCCGCAGCGCGCCGTGCGCGCCGTGAGCGACGACCCGGAGCCCGAAGCCGCGCCTCGCAGGCCGAGCGGACGGGTGCGCCACGACGAGAAGATGACCGTCTACGTCACCTCCGACGAGCTGCTCGACCTCGAGCACACCCGTCTGTCCCTGCGCCGCACCCACGGGCTCGCCGTCGACCGCGGCCGCGTGGTGCGGGAGGCGCTGGCCCTGGTGCTGGCCGACTTCGAGGCCCACGGCGCCGACAGCGCGCTCGTGCGACGGCTGACCGAGGAGTGAGCACCACCGCCGCGACCTCCGGATCCATCGGCGGCGAGGTGGCCGGTGGCGAGGTGGCGCCCGCGTTCGCGGTCCGTCTCGACAACTTCGAGGGCCCCTTCGACCTGCTGCTCTCGCTGATCGCCAAGCACAAGCTCGACATCACCGAGGTCGCCCTGTCCCAGGTGACCGACGAGTTCATCGCCTTCGTCAAGGCCGGGGGCAAGGTCTGGGACCTCGAGCAGACGACGTCCTTCCTGCTGGTCGCCTCCACCCTGCTCGACCTCAAGGCGGCTCGGCTGCTGCCGCAGGGCGACGTCGAGGACGAGGAGGACCTCGCCCTGCTCGAGGCCCGCGACCTGCTCTTCGCCCGGCTCATGCAGTACCGCGCGTTCAAGCAGGTCGCCGGCGTGCTGGAGCAGCGGCTCGCCGCCGAGTCCACCCGGCACCCCCGCCAGGTGGGGCTCGAGGAGCGCTTCGCGACGCTGCTTCCCGAGGTGCTGATCGGGATCGGGCTGGAGGAGTTCGCCCGACTCGCGGCGCGCGCGATGGAGCCCAAGCCCGTCCTCGAGGTCTCCCTCCAGCACATCCACGCCGCCAGGGTCAGCGTGCGTGAGCAGGCGACGCTGGTGGTCGACCGGCTGCGGCGCAGTGGCACGATGACCTTCCGCGCGCTGTGCGGCGACTCGCCCGACAAGCTCACCACCGTGGCACGGTTCCTGTCGTTGCTCGAGCTGTTCCGCGAGGGCATGGTGGGCTTCGAGCAGATGACCCCGCTCGGCGAGCTGACGGTCCGCTGGACCGGCGCGGAGGACGGCGAGGTGGAGATCACCGACGAGTTCGACGGCGACGATCCCGAGCTGGACATCCCCGACACCGACCAGAACGACACCGACGAGAACGACACCGACCAGGACGACGCGCAGGAGACCCCGTGACCGAGAACGACCCGTCGCCGGAGACCCTCGACGTCGCTGTCGCGGCGCTGCACCCCTCGCTCGAGGCGATCCTGATGGTGGCCGACGAGCCGCTCGACAAGGTGCGCCTCGCCTCCGTCGTCGGGCACCCCGTCGCCGACGTCGAGGCCGCCCTCGACGAGCTGGCGGCGTCGTACACCGAGCAGGGACGCGGGTTCGAGCTGCGCAACGTGGCCGGCGGGTGGCGCTACTACACCCGCGACGAGTACGCCGCCGTGGTGGAGGGCTTCGTGCTCGAGGGCCAGCAGGCGCGCCTGACCCAGGCGGCGCTGGAGACCCTGGCCGTGGTCGCCTACAAGCAGCCGGTGTCGCGTGCGCGGGTCTCGGCGATCCGCGGTGTGAGCGTGGACGGGGTGATGCGCACCCTGCTCACCCGAGGGCTGGTCGAGGAGGCGGGCCAGGACGGCGAGACCGGCGCCAACCTCTACCGCACGACGACCTACTTCCTCGAGCGGATCGGCATCTCCTCCCTCCACGACCTGCCCGAGCTCGCGCCCTACCTGCCCGACATGGACGACCTCGAGGACGAGCTGGCCAGCGTGACCGGCACGAGCCCCGAGCCGAGCCCCGAGCCGAGCCCCGAGCCGAGCCCCGAGCCGGCTCCCGAGCCCGCACCCGACCACACGTCCCAGCCGCACCAGCCGCACCAGCCGCACTCGCCGCACAGCGGCGCCGGCACCGAGCCCGACGGGGGCACCGAGCCCGCATGAAGCCGCACGACGAGAAGGATACCCACCCCGCCTCCCAGCGGCCCGACACCGACGAGGACGGGCTGATCCGGCTGCAGAAGCTGCTGGCCCAGTCCGGCGTGGCCAGCCGCCGCAAGTGCGAGGAGCTGATGCTCGAGGGCGCGGTCGAGGTCGACGGCGAGGTCGTCACCCGGCTCGGCACCAAGGTCGACCCACGCACCGCGGTGATCCGCGTCGAGGGCCGCCGGCTGCCGCCGATCTCCCCGCACGTCTACCTCGTGCTCAACAAGCCGAGGGGCGTGGTCTCCACGATGTCGGACCCCGAGGGCCGGCGCTCGATCGGCGACCTGGTCGCCGACCGTCCCGAGCGGCTCTTCCACGTCGGCCGACTCGACACCGACACCTCGGGCCTGCTGATCCTGACCAACGACGGTGACTTCGCCCAGCGCCTCGCGCACCCGTCGTACGAGATCGAGAAGACGTACGTCGCGGAGGTCGAGGGTCAGCTCCACCGCGGGATCATCAAGCAGCTGCTCGCCGGGGTCACCCTCGACGACGGCCCCGTGGCGGTCTCCCGCGCCCGCGTCGTGGAGGGCAGCCACGGACGGACGTCGCGTGAGCGCACCATCGTCGAGCTCGTCATCCACGAGGGACGCAACCGCATCGTGCGCCGCCTGCTCGAGCACGTGGGGCACCCCGTCACGCGGCTCACCCGGACCTCCATCGGCCCGATCGAGCTGGGCACCCTGGCGGTGGGGGAGATGCGCGAGCTCAGCCTCACCGAGCTCGGCGTGCTGATGGACAGCGCCGACCTGTAGACCCTCCGCGCGTCAATCTTGACTCGATCAAGACTGGGCGCGAGAGTGGGGCCATGGCCGTCGAACCCGACCTCCGCGAGGCGCTCAAGGGTGCCGACCTGAGGGTCACCCAGCCCCGCCTGGCGGTCCTCGGCGTGGTGCACGCCCACCCGCACGCGGGCACGGAGACGATCATCCGCGAGGCGCGCCGGTCCCTGCCGGACGTGTCCCACCAGGCGGTGTACGACGTGCTGCGGGCCCTGACCGACGCGGGCCTGCTGCGTCGCATCCAGCCCGCCGGGTCCCTGGCCCGCTACGAGGCGCGGGTGGGGGACAACCACCACCACGTCGTGTGCCGGCGCTGCGGCGCGATCGCCGACATCGACTGCGCCGTCGGCGACGCCCCCTGCCTGACCGCCTCCCACGACCACGGCTTCGAGGTCGACGAGGCCGAGGTCGTCTACTGGGGCACCTGCCCCGCCTGTGCGACCGACCGCAACCACCAGTGACCAGTGACCATCCCTCCGGAAGGAACCAGATGAGCGACAACCAGGACAACGCACCCACCAGCCCGCAGGGGGTGGACGAGAAGGCCGCCGCCGGCTGCCCGGTCGCGCACGACTCGCTGACCGCGCAGGGCAGCGAGAGCGAGAACCCGGCGATCGACTCGCCGACGCCCACGACGGGCGGTCGTCCCCACACGCTCAAGGACTGGTGGCCCAACTCGCTCGACCTGTCGGTGCTGCACGCCCACTCCTCGAAGGGCAACCCGCTCGGGCCGGACTTCCGCTACGACCAGGAGTTCGCGAACCTCGACGTCGAGGGGCTCAAGCGCGACATCACCGAGGTCCTCACGACCTCCCAGGACTGGTGGCCGGCGGACTTCGGCCACTACGGCGGCCTGATGATCCGGATGAGCTGGCACTCCGCGGGCACCTACCGCATCTACGACGGCCGCGGTGGCGCGGGCGACGGCGGCCAGCGCTTCGCCCCGCTGAACAGCTGGCCCGACAACGCCAACCTCGACAAGGCCCGCCGCCTGCTGTGGCCGGTCAAGCAGAAGTACGGGCAGCAGGTCTCCTGGGCCGACCTGCTGGTGCTCGCCGGCAACGTGGCGCTGGAGTCCATGGGCTTCGAGACCTTCGGCTTCGGCTTCGGCCGCGAGGACGTCTGGGAGCCCGAGGAGATCTTCTGGGGTCCCGAGGACACCTGGCTGGGCGACGAGCGCTACACCGGCGAGCGCGAGCTGAGCGAGGCCCTCGGCGCGGTCCAGATGGGGCTCATCTACGTCAACCCCGAGGGCCCCAACGGCAACCCGGACCCGCTGGCCTCCGCGCGCGACATCCGCGAGACCTTCGCCCGGATGGCGATGGACGACGAGGAGACCGTCGCGCTCATCGCCGGCGGCCACACCTTCGGCAAGACGCACGGTGCGGGCGACGCCGAGCTGGTCGGCCCGGAGCCCGAGGGCGCGCCGCTGGAGGAACAGGGCCTCGGCTGGACGAGCTCCTTCGGCTCCGGCAAGGGCGCCGACACCATCACCAGCGGCCTCGAGGTCACCTGGACCGACAAGCCGACCCAGTGGAGCAACCGCTACTTCGAGATCCTCTTCGGCTACGAGTGGGAGCTCTCCGAGAGCCCCGCCGGCGCCAAGCAGTGGGTGGCCAAGGACGCGGAGGACATCATCCCCGGCCCGACGGCGGACTCGCCGAAGCGCAAGCCCACGATGCTCACGAGCGACCTCGCCCTGCGCGTGGACCCGACGTACGAGAAGATCTCGCGGCGGTTCCTGGAGAACCCCGAGGAGTTCCGCCTCGCGTTCGCCAAGGCCTGGTACAAGCTCCTGCACCGTGACATGGGCCCGGTCAGCCGCTTCCTCGGCCCGTGGGTGCCCGAGGCGCAGCTGTGGCAGGACCCCGTCCCCGCCGTCGACCACGAGCTCGTCTCCGACGAGGACGTCGCCGCGCTCAAGGCCACCGTGCTGGACTCCGGGCTCACCACCGCCCAGCTGGTGTCCACGGCGTGGGCCTCGGCCGCGACCTTCCGCTCCACCGACAAGCGCGGCGGCGCCAACGGCGCCCGCATCCGCCTCGAGCCCCAGCGCGGCTGGGAGGTCAACGAGCCCGAGCAGCTCGCGACCGTGCTCGAGACGCTCGAGGGGATCCAGCGCGACTTCAACGCCGCCGGCGGCGCGCAGGTCTCGCTGGCCGACCTCATCGTGCTGGCCGGCTCGGCCGCGGTCGAGAAGGCGGCCCGTGACGCGGGTGTCGAGGTGACGGTGCCGTTCCACGCCGGTCGCACCGACGCGACGCAGGAGCAGACGGACGTCGACTCCTTCCGGGTGCTGGAGCCGCGCGCGGACGGGTTCCGCAACTACCTGCGCCCCGGCGAGAAGACGCAGCCCGAGGTCCTGCTCGTGGACCGCGCCTACATGCTCGACCTCACCGCGCCGCAGATGACCGTCCTGGTGGGCGGCCTGCGCTCGCTGGGGGCCAACCTCGGCGGGACCGAGCACGGGGTCCTCACCGACCGGCCGGGCGTGCTCACCAACGACTTCTTCTCCCACCTGCTCTCGCCCGGCACCCGCTGGCGTGCCTCGGAGTCGGAGGAGAACGTCTTCGAGATCCGCGACCTCGCGACCGACGAGGTGCGGTGGACGGCGACCGCGGTGGACCTGATCTTCGGCTCCAACTCGCAGCTGCGGGCCCTGGCCGAGGTCTACGCCGGGGACGCCGCCCGGGAGAAGTTCGTGCACGACTTCGTGTCGGCGTGGGTGAAGGTCATGGAGCTGGACCGCTTCGACCTGCGCTGAGCGCACGACGACCTGAGTGCCGACCCGAGCGGGGTCGGCCCCCGGACCGGTGAGACACGGTGCGGGGGCCGGCCCCGTCGTCGTTAGCCTTGCCGGGTTGACCGACGAGGAAGGGCAGGGACATGGCCGTGCGAGCCGTGCGAGGCGCGACGCAGCTCGACGAGGACACGCGTGAGCACATGCTCGACCGGGTGGCTGAGATGGTGCTCGACGTGATGGAGTCCAACGCGCTGGAGGTCGACGACTTCATCTCGGTGATCTTCACCGCCACCAGCGACCTGGTGAGCGAGTTCCCGGCGTACGCCGCCCGGCGCCTCGGCTTCGGCGACGTACCCCTCATCTGCGCCCGCGAGCTCGAGATCGCCGGCTCCATGCCGCGCGTGGTGCGGATGATGGCGCACGTGGAGACCGACCTGACCCGGGGCGAGGTCACCCACGTCTACCTGCACGGTGCCGCCAACCTTCGCCGCGACCTCACCAAGACCCGCGACGTCCCCGATGAGCAGTGAGCTGACCGGCCCGGTCGAGGTCGTCGGCGCCGGGCTCCTCGGCACGTCGATCGCCCTGGCGTGCCGGCGGGCGGGGATCGAGGTCCTGCTCACCGACGTGGCCCCGGAGCACGTCCGCACCGCCACCGGGCTCGGCGCCGGACGGGTACGCCGTCCGGACGACCGGCCGCAGCTCGTCGTCGTCGCCGTTCCGCCGGACCACCTCGCCGGCGCGATCGTCGCCGCGCTCGACGCCTCGGACGCCGTCGTCACCGACGTCGGGTCGGTCAAGGCCGCCCCGCTGGCCGAGGTGGCGGCGCGGGTCGCGCCCGCGTCCCTGTCGCGCTACGTCGGGTCCCACCCCATGGCGGGCAGCGAGCGCTCGGGGCCCCTCGCGGCCAGTGCGGCCCTCTTCGACGGGCGACCCTGGGCGGTGACGCCCCACCCCGGCGCCGACGACGACGCGGTGGCGCTGGTCTCGGCCCTGGTGCGGCTGTGCGGGGGAGTCGAGGCACGCCTCGCCCCGGAGGACCACGACCGGGCCGTGGCCCGCACCTCCCACCTGCCGCACCTCGCGGCCGTCCTCGTGGCCGGCCGGCTGGCGGGCGCGCCCCCCGAGCACCTCGCCCTGTCCGGCCAGGGGGTCCGGGACGTCACCCGGGTCGCCGCGAGCGACCCGGCCCTGTGGCAGCAGATCCTCGGCGCCAACGCGGACGCCGTCACCGACCTGCTCGGCGAGGTGCGCGAGCAGCTCGACGTGCTGATCGCCGCCGTCCGCGACAGCGACCGCGAGTCGCTGGAGGCCATCCTCGGCGCCGGCGTGGCCGGCACGCGCGTGATCCCGGGCAAGCACGGCGGACCGGTGCGGCCGATGCGCTCGGTCTTCGTCTCGGTCCCCGACCACCCGGGGGAGCTGGCCCGGCTGTTCGGCGACGCCGGCGAGATCGGGGTCAACGTCGAGGACGTCCACATCGACCACGACCCCGGTCGTCCGGTCGGCCTCACCGAGCTGCTCGTCCTCGAGGACGACGCCGAGCACCTGCTCGGTGCTCTGGAATCTCGCGGGTGGACCACTCACCGGTAGTCTCAGCGCCCGTGAGATCTCTTGTCGTCGCCGTCGACGGTCCCTCCGGCTCCGGCAAGTCCAGCACGTCGCGCGGCGTGGCCGCCCGTCTCGGCCTCGCCTACCTCGACACCGGGGCGATGTTCCGGGCGATCACGTGGTGGATGCTGCGCCAGGGCGTCGACGTCCACGACCCGGCCGCCGTCGCGGCCCGCGTCCACGAGCCGGTGATCCGCTCGGGCACCGACCCGCTCGGGCCGACCATCGCCGTCGACGACGTCGACGTCGCGGTGGGCATCCGCTCCGACGAGGTCAACGCCGCGGTCAGCCCGGTCAGCGCCGTGCCGGAGGTGCGCGCCCTGCTGCTGGACCTCCAGCGCGAGATCATCGCCCGGAGCCTGGCCACGGGCGGGATCGTGGTCGAGGGCCGCGACATCGGCTCGGTGGTGGCGCCCGACGCGGCCGTCAAGGTCTACCTGTCCGCCGACCCGCAGGCCCGGGCGCTGCGTCGCGCGGCCGAGGCCGGCGGCGACGTCACCGCCACCCAGGAGTCCCTGCTGGCCCGGGACCGGATCGACTCCGGCCGCGCCACCGCGCCCCTGGTGATGGCCGACGGGGCCGTCCACATCGACACCACGCCGTACACCCTGGACGAGGTCGTCTCCCAGGTCGTGGCGCTGGTGGAGGCGGTCGAGGCGGAAGCGTGACCGCCCTGCCCCGACCCGGCCGGAGGCACCCCCGCCGGGTCATGCTGCACGGCCTCCGCCCCCTCGCGCGCGCCGGGGCCGGCGTCTGGTGGGACCTCCACGTCCACGGCACCGACCGCGTCCCGACCGGGGGGCCGGTCGTGCTCACCAGCAACCACGTCGGCTGGATCGACGGGCCGCTCCTCGCCATCTGCACGCCCCGCCCGGTGCACGCCCTCAGCAAGCAGGAGATGTTCGACGGAGCGACGGGCGCGTTCCTGCGCGGCGCCGGCCAGATCCCGCTCGACCGCTTCGGCGCCGATCCCGGCGCCGTCAAGACCTGCCTGCGGGTGCTCGCCGACGGGGGAGCGGTCGGCGTCTTCCCCGAAGGGACGCGCGGAGCCGGGACCTACGACACCTTCCACCACGGAGCGACGTACCTCGCGCTCGTCACCGGGGCCCCCGTCGTCCCCGTGACGATGATCGGCACCCGCCCGCCCGGCGGTGGCACCAGCTCGCTCCCACCGCGCCGCAGCCGCATCGACGTCGTCGTCGGCGAGGCGTGGCGGACCACACAGACCCCGTGGCCCCGCACACGGGAACACACGCTGGCCACCTCCGCGTTGTTGTGGCAGCACCTGCGCGACGAGCAGTCGCGCGCGCTCGCCCTCACCGGGCGAGCCCTCCCCGGCCCCCTGCCGGCGGGAGACATCGAGGACGACCCCGACACCGGGTTCGTCGAGCACCACCGAGTCCAGCACGACCAAGGAGTGTCATGACCGAGTACGACGCCGCCAGCGCCCCCGAGGGGCAGGTCACCGGCCCCACGCCGGTGCTCGCCGTGGTCGGGCGCCCCAACGTCGGCAAGTCGACGCTGGTCAACCGGATCATCGGTCGCCGCGAGGCCGTCGTGGAGGACCGCCCGGGGGTCACCCGGGACCGCGTCTCCTACGACGCGCACTGGAACGGTCGCGCCTTCACCGTCGTCGACACCGGCGGCTGGGACCCTGACGCCAAGGGGCTGGCCGAGCGCATCAAGGCCCAGGCGGAGGTCGCCGTCACCCTGGCAGACGCCGTGCTTTTCGTGGTCGACGCGACGGTGGGCATCACCGACGCCGACGAGGCCGTCGTGAAGATCCTGCGCAAGAGCGGCAAGCCGGTCGTGCTGGCCGCCAACAAGACCGACGACCAGCGCACCGAGGCCGAGGCCCACGGCCTGTGGAACCTCGGCCTGGGCGAGCCGTTCCCGGTGTCCGCCCTGCACGGTCGCGGTTCCGGCGACATGCTCGACGCGATCCTCGACGCCCTCCCGGAGACGCCCGAGCAGTCCTTCGGCGAGGTCGGCGGTCCGCGCCGCATCGCGATCGTCGGCAAGCCCAACGTCGGCAAGTCCTCCCTGCTCAACAAGCTCGCCGGCGAGGACCGGGTCGTCGTCGACAACGTCGCCGGCACCACCGTCGACCCGGTCGACGAGCTGGTCGAGCTCGGTGACCGCACGTGGCGCTTCATCGACACCGCCGGCATCCGCAAGCGGGTCAAGGAGGCGTCGGGCCACGAGTACTACGCCTCCCTGCGCACCTCGACGGCCATCGACCGCGCCGAGGTCGCCGTCCTGGTCCTCGACGCCGGCCTGACCGTCTCCGAGCAGGACATGCGGATCATCCAGACGATCCGCGACGCCGGACGCGCCATGATCATCGCGTTCAACAAGTGGGACCTCGTCGACGACGAGCGCCGGTACTACCTCGAGCGCGAGATCGAGCGCGACCTCGTGCAGGTCCAGTGGGCGCCGCGCATCAACATCACCGCCCGCACCGGGTGGCACGTCGACCGGCTCGTCCCGGCGCTGGACAAGGCGCTCGAGGGCTGGGAGACGCGGGTGCCGACCGGTGCCCTCAACACGTTCCTCGGTCGCCTGGTGGGCGAGCACCCGCACCCGGTGCGCAGCGGCAAGCAGCCCAAGATCCTCTTCGCCACCCAGCCGTCGACGTCGCCGCCCACGTTCATCCTGTTCACGAGCGGCAAGCTGGACGCGTCGTACGAGCGGTTCGTCGAGCGTCGCCTGCGCGAGCAGTTCGGCTTCGTCGGCACGCCGATCGTCATCCAGCAGCGCCCGCGCGAGAAGCGCAAGCGCTGAACCATGGGCCGGGAGCGCAAGCGCTGACCCGGTCGTCTGGCTGCCGTCCTGGCGTAGTCCCTGACGAACGGACCCCTCGGGACCTCGATCCGGGGTCCGTTCGTCACGGACTACCCAGCGCGGCGGGTCGTCAGGGGGTCATCCCGGCTGCGGTCAGCCAGGCGGCGGGGTCGGTCGCCGCACCCCCGGCCGGGTGCACCTCGAGGTGCAGGTGCGGCCCGGTGGTGTTGCCGGTCGTGCCGACGAGGCCCAGGAGCTCGCCGATCTCGACGGACTGGCCGGGGGAGACGAGGGACACCATCTGGTGGCAGTACCAGACGTCCGTGCCGTCCTCGAGCGTGAGCACCGTGCGCAGGCCGTAGGGCCCGGCGTACGCCACCTCGCTGACCGTGGCGTCGGCGATCGCCACGAGGTCGGTGCCCGAGGGCGCTCCGAAGTCCAGGCCCGTGTGGTCCGCCTCCCACAGCGGACCGGCTGCGCCGAAGCCGGCGGACAGGTGGTAGCCGCCGAGGGGCAGGATCGTCTCCAGCGCCGGGAGGTCGCCGGTGTAACCCAGCGCCCGGAGCCGGTCGGAGCGCACCTGCTCGACCCGCGCGTGCTGCTCGGCGACGGCGAACATCGCCGTCAGCGCGTGCTCTCGACGCTCGACCTGCTTGTCCAGCGCGCTCTCGCGCGGAGCCGGAGCAGGTGCCGGAGCGACCGTCAGGGGCCCGGTCTCCGGTCCGGCGTACGACGGCGCGGCGCCGAGCGGGCCGAGCAGCAGCAGGAGCGTGCCGAGCAGCAGGGTGGCGCCGGCGGCTGGGCGCGCGGCAACGAGGTACGACATGCGGATCCCCCCGGACCGTGGACGAGCGTCCATGGTGCGTTCGCACCCGGGGTGGCCTCAGCCGAACGCCGACATCACCGCCGCTGGTCTGGACCTCGGCGGCGTCCGGACCGGTGGAGCCGGGCTCCTCGGCCTACTGGGACGGCTCGGGGACGTCGACGTCGACGTCCGAGCAGTCCACCTTCGGGTTGACGCCCAGGTAGTTGAGCGGGCCCGCCACGACGGTGAGTGCGATGTTGCCCGCCTCCGCACAGTTGGTGTCGGTGTCGGAGAAGTAGTCGCGCTGGTAGGCCGCGAAGGCCCCGATGACGAGCCACACGACGATGAGCAACGACAAGATCCTGGCCATCCCCGGAACCTAGGGGTCACGGGCATGGGGTGTCCAGACCCCGCGGGGTGAGGTGGTGTCCTACGCCCGACGGACGCGGGACCATCGACCCTGCACCCCCGCTGGCCGGCGGGTGGACGGTGGAGGGCATGACGACCGAGCGATCCGTCCTGGTGGGGTACGACGGCTCCAGCGATGCCCATCGGGCGCTGCTGTGGGCCGCTGACGAGGCCGCGCGCGACGGCGCACCGCTGCGGGTGGTGGTGGTCGACCACGCCTCCGCCTCACCGTGGGGAGGCGACGTGCCGCCGGCCCCGGACCGGGTGGAGCAGGCCGAGAAGCTGCTCTCCGGGCTGGGCGTCGAGGACTACGTGGTCGAGCAGCACTCCGGGCACGTCGCGGGCACGTTGCTGGAGCTCGGCGAGTCGGCGGCGATGATCGTCGTCGGCAGCGAGGGCCACGGACGGGCCGAGGCCGCCCTGGGCTCGGTCAGCCAGCACGTCGCCCGTCACGCCTCCTGCACCGTCGTCGTCGTACGTCCGCCGAAGCGGCCCGAATCCGCACGCATCGTCGTGGGCGTCGACGGGTCGTCGACGAGCCACGGGGCGCTGGAGTACGCCTGCCGGCGCGCCGAGCGGACCGGGGAGGTCGTCGTGGCCATGCACGGGTGGAAGGAGCACACGCCGTCCTCCGACGTGCTGCGCGCCGAGCCACGCTCGGTCACCGACGACGTCGAGGACAAGGAGGTGCTGCTCGGTGAGAGCGTGGCCGGCCTGCGCGAGGCCCACCCGGACGTGGTCCTGGCCACCGAGGCCGTCCCGGTCGCCCCCGGGACCCTGCTCGTGGACGCCTCGGCGGACGCCACGCTCGTGGTGGTGGGCGCGCACGGTCACGGCTGGTTCAGCGGCCTGCTGCTCGGCTCGGTCACCCAGGACCTGCTCCACCGGGCCCAGTGCCCCGTGGCGGTCGTGCGCTGACCCTCACGACACGGAGGACACCGTGCCGGAGCCGCACCGACGACCTCACGGGATTCGGGTGAGGCGCCGTCGGGACCGGGTGCCTAGCGTGCCGGTGGGGCCGCGGACCTCCCGTGGCCGGACGCCAACGCCTCGCCGGGAGTCCTCGTGAACAAGGCCGTGCTGCACTCATTGACCGAGCAGGAGGGCGAGCTGGTCCGGGAGACCGAGCCCGCCGTCCTGCGTGACCTCGACGAGGACCAGCTCCTCGCCCTGCACACCCGCGTCCAGCGGGCGCGCACCAAGCACGTCAAGGTCTACCGCCGCGGGGCGAGCGCCTCCGTGGAGAGCACCGGCGGGCGTGGCAAGTCCTTCGCCCGCAACCAGCGTGCGCGTGACAAGGCGGAGATCTTCGAGGCGGTGCTGGCCCGCGTGAGCCGGCAGCTCTCCGTCGTGGCCAAGCGCGCCTCCGACGAGCTGAAGGCGGAGCGGATCGCCGAGGCACGGGCGGCCGGTGGCGGTGGGCCGACGGCTTCGGTCGGGACGCAGGTCGACGGGGCCGTGCCCAGCCCCCGGCGTGCGGCCACCAAGACCACCGGCGGCCTCAAGAAGGACGCGTCCTCGCGGGCCCAGGGCGTCCGGCGGCAGGCGGCCCGCGACGCCCGCTGAGCTACAGGCCCCACACCAGCGGTACGACGACCAGGGCCACCGCGCTCATCGCCGGGCGCCGGTCGCCTCGAAGCGGTTGGCGAACTCGACGAGGAACAGGGCGCCGAAGCCGCTCGCGCCCTTGTTGCGCCAGGTGCGTACGGCCGGCTGCCAGGCCGTGCTGGCGATGTCCACGTGCGCCCACGGGACGTCCTCGACGAACGCCTCGAGGAACAGTGCGGCCGTGATGGACCCGGCGTTCAGTCCTCCCATGTTGGTCGTGTCGGCGATGGCGGACTCCAGCTGGGAGCGGTAGGGCCGGTGCAGCGGGAGCTCCCACAGCGGCTCGTCGGTGGCCGTGCCCGCCCGCACCAGCTGCTCCACGAGCCCGGCGTCGTTGCCCAGCACGCCGGCGAGCTCGATGCCGAAGGTGCGCAGGCAGGCACCGGTCAGGGTGGCCACGTCGACGACCGCGTCGACGCCGTCCTCGACCGCGAGGCACAGCCCGTCCGCCATGACCAGGCGGCCCTCGGCGTCGGTGTTGAGCACCTCGACGGTCGTGCCGTTGCGCATCCGCAGGACGTCGCCCAGCTTCATCGCCGAACCCGACGGCATGTTGTCGGTGCAGCAGAGATAGGCGGTGACGGCCGTCGTGCACCCCAGGTCGCGCAGGGCGGTCAGCGCGCCGAGTATCGCCGCCGCCCCCGTCATGTCGTTCTTCATCTGGGCGTGGGACTCGTCGCTGGGCTTGAGGCTGATCCCGCCGGAGTCGTACATGATCCCCTTGCCGACCAGTCCCAGGTGCCCGGTGGGGGAGTCGGGCCGGTAGGACACCTTGATGAGCCGGGGCTCCTCGACGCTGCCCTGGTTGACGCCGAGGATGCCGCCGCAGCCCATCTCCGCCAGCTCGGCCCTGCCGAACACCTCGACCTCCAGGCCGGCGAGCGGGGCGACCTGCTGGGCCACCTCGCCCATCCGCACGGCCGAGAGGGTGCTGGCGGGGCAGTTGGAGAGGTCGCGGCTGATGGCGGCGGCCCGCGCGATGACCCGTCCCCGCTCCGCCCCCGCGCGGACCTCGTCCACCGCCGCTGGCGCCACGATGGTCAGCCTCGTCAGGGTCGGCTCGTCCCCGCCGGCACCCACGAAGAAGCGCCAGCGGGCCAGCAGGACGCCCTCGACGACCGCTCGGGCGAACGCGGCGGCGGAGACCGACAGGTCCCGTCCGGCCAGCTCGACGGCCAGGGTCGCGTGGTGCGGCACGGCGTGCGCGAAGGACGCCGCGAGGTCACGGATCCCGGTCACGTCGATCATCGTCGGGTCACCCACGCCGAGTGCCACCAGGGCACGGCCGTCCGGCCCGGCGAGCACGGCGGTCTGGCCGACCGCACCGGTGAACCCGACGACGGCCAGCTGCGCCCAGTCCGTGCCCAGGTCCGCCGGCAGGTCCTCGCCCTCGACGACCGGTACGGCGAGCGCCGCGGCCTCCGCCACGGGCGGCAGCTCCTCGGTGACGTGGATCGTCGCGGGGTGGCGCAGGGAGGGGACGGGATCGATGTCGCGGGCAGCAGGGTTGTTCACGGGACGCTCCCTCTCGAGGCCATGGCACTCACGCCGAGGATCTCGGCTCCCGACCATGCGGTGATCCCCCGATTCGGGCGATCTGCCGGGCTCGCGCTGCCTGCACGACCCTCGCCGTCATACGCCCTGCGGGGCTGCCTCGGAGGCCAACAGGTCGAGCCCGAGCCGACGGGACAGGTGCCGGGCGGCGAGCTGCCCGCGGACGCTGTTGCCCGCGGGGTCCAGCAGCGGTGAGAAGGTGCCGAGGGCGCCCTTCCCCGGGGACACCGTCACCAGTCCGCCCCCGATGCCGCTCTTGCCGGGCATCCCGACGTCGAACAGCCAGTCACCGGAGGACTCGTACATCCCCGCGATGGTCATCACGGCCAGGGCGGCGTGCGCGACCTCCGGGTCCACCACCTGCACGCCCGTCAACGGGTTGGTGCCCCCGTCGGCCAAGGTGGCACCCATCACCGCGAGGTCGACAGCGGTCACCGCCAGGCAGCTCTGGCGCGTGTAGACCTCGACCGCCTCGGCGGGGTCGCCCTCGACCGCACCCGCGGCGGCGAGCATGGTGGCCAGCGCGCGGTTGCGGTGGTTGGTCGCCAGTGCCGATCCCAGGGTCGGTCCGTCGAGTCCGAGGCGGCGACCGGCGAAGGCGCACAGCCCGGACTGGACCGCCTCCCACCGCTCGTCCACGTCCCGGCCGGTGACCAGGCTGGTGGTGGCGATGGCGCCGGAGTTGACCATCGGGTTCGTCCGGCCACGCGGGTCGCGCTCGACCGGGACGGTGGAGCTGAAGGGCATCCCGGTGGCGTTGACGCCGACGACGGCGCGCACGTGCTCGATGCCGCGCAGGCGGCACGCCAGGGCGAAGACGAACGGCTTGGACACGCTCATGAGCGGGAACTGCACCCGGGCGTCACCGGCGACGACGAGGTCGCCACCGGTGGTGACGACCGCGAGGCCGAACAGGTCCGGGTCGACCGTCGTCAGGGCGGGGTAGACGGTGGACAACGACCCGTCCGCCACCGGCCCGAAGAGGGCATGGGCCTCCTCGACGTGGGCGCGGGTGTCGGCACGGGCGGGCATCCCGCCGGCCGAGACGAAGCGGTCGTCGTACGACGTCATGTCACCGACCCCCTGCCGGGCGGGAACCTCGCCATGGGTGCGCGCCCTCCCCCCCCGGGAAGGGCCGGCCCGGTGCCGGCTCCGGGTCCGGTGTGCAGGACACGTTCCCGGACCCATGCGTCTCAGGGCACCCCTGAAACGGGTGAGTGCGGGCTCGCGACACCGACACGTTCACCCGTCTCGGGGGAGTCCCTGACCCGCTCGCCGAGGTCACGATGCCCACGACGCCGACCGCCGACGAGAGGAACAGCCCATGGCTACGCTCACGGTCTGGAAGTTCGACACCGCCACCGGTGCCGAAGCCGCGACCAAGACCCTGCACGACCTGGCCAGCCAGCACCTGATCACCATCCACGACGCCGCGACGGTGAGCTGGGAGGCCGGGAAGAAGAAGCCCAAGACCCGTCAGCTCAACAACCTGGCCGGCGCCGGGGCCCTCGGAGGTGCCTTCTGGGGGATGCTCTTCGGGCTGATCTTCTTCGTGCCGCTCCTGGGCGCCGCCATCGGCGCCGCCACGGGCGCGCTCGCCGGCTCGCTGGGGGACGTCGGCATCGATGACAGCTTCATCAACCGGGTGCGCGACGAGATCACCCCCGGGACGTCGGCACTGTTCGTCATGACGTCCGACGCCGTGATGGACAAGGTGCACGACGCGTTCGCCGACGCCCGCCCCGAGCTCATCTTCACGAACCTGAGCGATGCGCAGGAGAGCGCGATCCGCGAGGTCTTCTCCGAGCAGGACTGACCGCGTGCCGTCGGGATCGACCCCGCGCCGGGCGGTCAACCGGCCAGGATCCTGGCCTTCTGGGCCTCGAACTCCGTGTCCGTGAGCACCCCGGCGTCGCGCAGCTCGCGCAGGTGCCCGAGCAGCGCCCCCGGGTCCCGGGGCGCGGGGACGGTCGCTGCCGGCGGGCCCGGCGCGGGCTCGGCCCGTGGGGGCGCCGCGGTCTGGTCCGCCCAGGCGCCCTGCTGACGCGCGGCGACCCGACCGTGCACGCGGGTCGCGGTGCTGGCCACCACGGCCGTGCGAGCGGCGCTCCTCAGCAGTCCCATCTCACCCTCCCCGGCGATCGTCGGCAGGACCATCGAGGCCGGTGTCGAGGGCCGCGTCGAGGTCGCGACCGTCCACCTGGCCGCTGGCCACCAGCCGGCAGCCGTGCCGGCGGAGTGCAGTGGCCAGGGTCGCGGTCCAGACGTTCTCGAAGACCAGCACCAGGGCGTAGCTGCCCGGCGTGACCATCTCGGCGACGGCGCCGACGTCCTCGGCGTCCAGCAGGCCGGACGTCGCCCCCGCGAGCGCCGCGAGCCCGGACAGCCGTGGCGTGGTCGACCCTGCGCCGTCCACCAGCACCGGGGGCGAGCCGTCGGCGGGACGGTGCACCACCTCGGCGTCCAGCAGCCGGATCACGTCGCGTCGGGCGAGGTCGAGCAGGGGCTGCAGGTCGTCCGCGGCGAGTGCCCCCGACCTGGGGAGCTCGATGACGAGGTACTCGACCACGCCCAGCGCCGTGTCGAGGCTCATGGCCCGGCCTTCCCGGGGCTCATGTCACAGCACCCTCGGGGCTCATGGCGCGGCCGCCCGGTGCTCGGCGCGCCGGCGGCTCAGGGCCACCAGGATCGCGATGCCGCCCGAGGCGAACAACCAGGTGCAGGCCAGGACGACGAGGACGCCGAGCGAGAGCTCCGGGTTGACCAGCAGGATGCCGCCGACCAGGACGCTGACCGCGCCCGACGCGAGGTCGCCCGCGCGGCGCGACCGCTCGGCGTACAGGGCGGCCTGGAGGAGGTCCAGCACGCCGGAGACCACCAGCCAGGCGCCCAGCAGGATGCCGAGCGCGAGCAGGCTCTGCAACGGCTCGCGCAGGCACAGCAGGCCGACGATGAGGGCGAGGGCCCCGGAGAGGGCGAGCAGCGTGCGTCCACCGGTGTCGAGGCCGGACGAGACGAGGGCCAGGAAGATCCGGTAGCCGCCCACGAGCAGGAGCTCGATGGCCACCAGCACGGCGCACACGACCAGCGTCTGCTCCGGCCACACGGCCAGGACCAGTCCCAGGGCGACCGAGACGATCCCGAAGGCGAGCAGCGCCTGCCACATCTCGGGCAGGCCACGGATCGTGGGAGGGGCGGTCGGCTCGGTGCCCTCGGCCACCGTCGGGCGCTGCGTCACGACAACCTCCTCGGACGTCCTCGGGACCATGGTGCCGCGGACGCCGTCGTGGCGGCATCGCCCGTTTCGGGTGGCTCGCGGGCCCGGTGCGCGATCAGAGCAGCTCGAGGCGCCTGGCGATCGAGAGCGCCTCGCTGCGGCGCGTGGCTCCGAGCTTGCTGTAGAGGCTCGAGACGTGGGTCTTGACGGTGTTCTCGGTGACGAACAGGCCGGCCGCGATGTCGGCGTACGTCGCGCCCCGCGCGAGCTCGCGGAGCACGTCGCGCTCGCGCGGGCTGAGGGCGGTCGGGCCGACGAGGTCCGAGCCGGTCGAGCGTTCGCGCACGGTCGGGGTCGAGGGCGCCAGCGACGTCACGATCCCCGGTTGCCGTCCGGTGAGTGCCTCGAGCTCGTCCAGCCACCGGTTGGAGCCGCCGAGGTCGAGGCGCCGGAGCAGCAGGTGCACCGGCGTCCCGTGCCGGCTCCAGCCCAGGAAGGGCACGAAGTTGCCGCGGATCTCGGTGATCGCCACCGCGGTCCTCAGCGAGTGGTGGGCCAGCTGCTCGTCCCCGAGGGCGTCACCCAGCTGTGCCTGGCAGGTGAGGGCCAGGGCACGGCACGGCGGCTGGTCCAGCATGCTCGCCTCCGTGGCCTCGGCGAAGTGCTCGACGGCCCGGCGCAGCTCGCCCACCATGTCGGCATGCACCCCGCGGAGCAGGGCGGCCTCCCCGGACCAGCCATGGGTCGCCAGCTCCTCGGCCAGGTCGTGCAGCGTGCGGTGGTCGTCGCACAGGGCCGCGAGGAAGGCCCGCTCGATGAGGAGCACGGCCCGGAGCCGGGACGGGAGGAGCGGCGCGGCCAGCAGTCGCTGGAGGGTCCGCTCGGACCGCACCACCGAGCCGCGCGCCAGCCACACGCGGGCGTCACGGATGCACTGCCAGAAGTGGGTGGTGGTGTCACAGGGGTGGGTCGTGGACTCGGCGGGCCGAGGCTCGTCCGGCGGGTCCGCGGAGTAGCGGGTCGACAGGGCCACCAGGTCCAGGCTCGTCCGGGCGCGGTGGCCGGCGTAGGGCGGTGTCCAACCGTGGGGGTCGGACGCCTCCTGCGCCAGGACCTCGAGGGTCCGCGCCGCGAGCGGGCCGGCCACGTGCTCGCGCCCGTCCATCCAGTACAGGCACGACAGGTGGCTCATGGCGGAGAGGGCGTGGGCGGGCATCCGCAGGTCCTCGCTGAGCCGGACGGCGCGGATGAGGTTGGTCTCGGCCTCCCGCAGCCGGCCCATCCCCATCTGGCTGGTGCCGGTCTCCCGGAGCAGGTGCGGGCGCAGCTCGGTGGGGACCGATCCGAGCTCGGGCGAGTCGATCAGCACCTGGGCCTCGTCCACCACGGGCTCGGCCGGCTCGAGACCGACGCGGGCGCCCAGCAGCCGGGCGCACAGCTGCTGCGCCGCGAGCCGCTCCGTCCCGCCGTCCCCGTCGGTCGGGTGCGCCACCAGGCGTTCGATCCAGTGGACGGCCGCAGGCACGTCGGCGTGTGCCCATCTCTCGAGGGCCAGGACGAACCAGGTCTCGGGGTGTGCCTCGACGACGTCCGGCCAGCGCTGGGAGAAGGCACGCACGTCCTTGCTCCGACCGCGTACGACGAGGAGCGGACCCTCGACGGCGAGCTGCTCGGCGGCGGCGTCCGCCAGCCCCAGGTCGACGAGCCTGCGGAACGCGTCGTCCCGCACCCCGCGTGCGACGTCGAGGTGCACGGCGCGCAGCACGGTCGCGCGGGCGAGCTCGACGTCCACGCCGCCCGACACGATCCGCCGGCGCACCACCTCCACGAGGAGCGGGTGCACCCGGTAGCGCACCTCGGGCGGGTCCGGACGCTCCAGCAGGGAGCCCTCGGTCGCGTCGACGGCCTCCACGTCGGCGCGGGTGACCAGCACCCCCGTCGACTCGAGCCCGTCGAGGACCTCACCCGCCGCGGGGTCCCGGGTGAGGTGCCGGGCCGTGGCGGCGGTCACGACGCCCTCGGCAGCCGTGCACAGCAGCAGGTGCCGCTCCTGGGCGGAGAGGGTCGCGAAGACCTCGCTGGCCACCTGGTCGGCCACCCGGGAGTTGCCCCGGGAGACCCGGTGCACCGCCGCGACCGGGTCGGGCGAGGCAGCCACCAGGCGGGCGGTCAGGACGACGGCGGCGCACCAGCCCTCCGTGCGGACGCTGATGGCCGAGAGCACCTCCGGGTCGGTCGTCCCGGCGTGCACCTCGACCAGGCGGGCGCACTCGGAGTCCGTGAGGCGCAGCACGTCCCCGCGCAGGGTGGTGAGGTGGCCCAGCATCTGGGGGGCCAGCCGGACGAACGGGAGGTCCCAGCGACTCAGGAGCAGCACCTGCATGGTGTGCGGGGCGTCGTTGAGCCGCTCGTCGAGGAGGCGCACGACCGAGGCGGGCAGCTCGTGGGCGTCGTCCACGACGACGAGCGGTGGGCGGGCCCCGTCGGCGGCCCCCAGCGCGTCGGCGCCCCGGTCGAGGGCGTCACGGACCCGCTCCTGGGCGCGGTCGTCGTCGGCGCGGATCCACAGCACGTCGGTTCCGGCCGTCGTTGCGTCGCTGCGCAACCACCCGGCGACGGCGAGCGTCTTGCCTGCCCCGGCCGGCGCCACCAGCAGGGTCATCGGCGCGCCGGTCGCCGCGTCGAGGCGCTCCCACAGCGCGGACCGCGGGACGTAGGTGCGCGGCAGGCGGGGGATCCCGGCGGCGACGGGCCGGGTCAGGTCCGTCGCGGCTCGGCGCCGCCCTTCCGCGTCACTCGCCATGGCCCTGCGTCCCCGTCCTGCCGGAGTCCCGAGAGGAGCTGCACCCCGGTGGACCCGGCGCACACCCTCGAGAGTAGGGGCCCCCGGGCCCCGCCGCACCCCTCAGGGGTCGGGGATGGTCAGCACCTCCACGACGTCGATGCCCAGCGTCGACAGCAGGTGGAGCACGCCCTGGAGCTCCTCCTGGTCGGCCATGTCGCCCGACAGGGTCGTCTGCGGCCGTTGCCTGCGGGCCGTCAGGTGCGGGAACGCGCTCAGGACGCCCTCGGACAGCTCGGCGTCCACGCGGATCATCATCCTCGCCATGGGGGTCCCTCCCTGTCCGTGGAGCGCGGCTCCGTGGAGCGTGGATCCGTGGAGTGCGGGTCCGTGGAGCGCGACCCCGAGTGACGGCGTGCACCGAGCGTAGGGATCCCCACCGGCGCCCGGCTCACTCGGAACGGGTGAGGTCGCGGGTGCCCGGTGCCGCGAGACTGGCCGCGGTGCGGGCGCGCGGCGTACGACGTGGACGCCCGGGGCGTGTATCTCCCGGAGCGTCCGCGGGTCCTTCCAGTAGGCCGTCCGGCCACCACAACCGGGGAGGGACCATGAGGACCAGATCCACCAGCAGGGCCGTCACGCCGAGAATCCGGTGCGCCTTCGTGCCGCCGTACGTCGAGGCGGCGCTCGCCGACAACGCGGCGGTGTCGTCGGTCGACGACGCCCAGCTCGACCTCTCCGAGGCCGCCCGCCGGCGTCGGGCCGAGGCGATCACCCGCGACACGGGCGCAGGGACGACGCCCTCGCTCGCCCCGCCGCCGACCGGCTCGGCGCGGCGCGAGGTCTACGACAGCGGCGGCTCGACGAACCAGCGGGTGACCCTGGTGCGACCGGAGGGCGGCCCGGAGACCAAGGACTCCGACGTCATCAACGCCTACGACAGCGCCGGTGTCGTCCGCTCGTTCTTCCGCCAGATGCTCAACCGCGACTCCATCGACAACCGGGCGCTGGACCTGGTGCTCAACGTCCACTACGGCGCGCAGTACAACAACGCCTTCTGGGACGGCGACGAGATGACCTTCGGCGACGGTGACGGGGTCATCTTCTCCGGCTTCGCCCGTTCGCTCGACGTGGTGGGTCACGAGCTCGCGCACGGCGTCACCCAGTACGCCTCCGGTCTCGTCTACCAGGGGGAGTCCGGGGCGCTCAACGAGCACTTCAGCGACGTCTTCGGCACCGCCATCACCCAGTGGTCGGCCGGCGAGCGACCCGAGGACGCGGACTGGCTGATCGGCGACGAGATCATGGCGCCGGACCTGTACGGCGAGGCGCTGCGGTCGATGCGCAACCCCGGGACGGCGTACGACAACCCCATCCTGGGCAAGGACCCCCAGCCGGCGCGCTACGCCGACCGCTACACCGGCACGGCCGACAACGGGGGAGTCCACATCAACTCCGGCATCCCCAACCGGGTGTTCTACCGGGTGGCGACCGAGCTCGGGGACACGGTCGTCACGGCGCGCATGTGGTACCACGCACTCCACTTCCTGCCCCCGACCGCGACCTTCGCCCAGGCCGCCGTGCAGGTGGCCGAGTCCGCGCGCGTGCTGGTCAAGGCCGGCATCGTCGAGAAGGGTGCGGCGCAGGTCGTGCGGGGGGCCTGGCGCGAGGTGGGCGTCGGCTGACGTGACCATCGAGCTGACCTGGCTGGGCCACTCCACCGTCGTCCTGGACCTCGACGGGGTGCGGCTCGTCGCGGACCCGCTCCTGCGCCCGCACGGCGGGATCCTGCGTCGACGGGGCTCGCAGCCGGAGGAGTCCTCGTGGGCCGGGGCGCACGCGGTGCTGCTCTCGCACCTGCACCACGACCACGCCGAGGTCTCCTCCCTGCGGCTGCTCGGCCAGGTGCCGGTCCTCACCTCGACCGAGAACGCCGCCTGGGTCACCGGCAAGGGACTCCTCGGTCGCGGGCTGGGCGAGGAGGAGTGGGTGGAGGTCGGGGGCGTCGAGGTGCGGCTGGTGCCGGCGGTCCACCACTCCCGCCCGATGCCGCACCGGCCCAACGCCGCGCACGGCCACCTCGTGCGGGGTCCGTCCGGGGTGGTCTGGGTGGCCGGCGACACGGGCATCCACCCCGCGATGGAGGACCTGGCCGCGATGGCCGGCGCCCCGGTCGACCTGGCCGCCGTACCGGTCGGCGGGTGGGGCCCGCGACTCTCGCCCGGCCACCTCGGCCCGGACGAGGCCGCGGTCGCCTGCCGGATGAGCGGCGCCTCGTGGGCCGTCCCGGTGCACTGGGGGACGCTGCACCTGCCGGGCGGCTCGAGGCGTCCGCGGGGCTGGATGGATGCTGCCGGGCCGCACTTCGAGCGGGCCCTGGCCCGGGAGGCCCCGGACTGCAAGGCGGTCGTCCTGGACGTCGGCGGCTCGGTGCGCGTGGCACGCTGAGGTCTCCGTCCCCGCACCCAGGAGAGCGCCGTGGTCACCGTCGGTGTCGTGTTCCGTCCCCAGCAGCCGCCCGAGGAGCTCGAGGCCGTCGTGCGTCACGTCGAGGCGGCCGGGGTGCCCGAGCTGTGGCTGTGGGAGGACTGCTTCCTCGAGGGCGGGCTCACCACCGCGACCGCGGCGCTGGCCTGGTCCACGCGGCTGCGTGTGGGCATCGGCCTGCTGCCGGTGCCGCTGCGCAACCCCGCGCTGGTCGCGATGGAGCTGGCGACGCTGGAACGGCTGTGGCCCGGACGCGTGGTCCCGACGCTGGGCCACGGCGTCCTCGACTGGATGCGGCAGGTGGGAGCGGGTGCGGAGTCGCCGATGACCCTGCTGCGCGAGCACGCGAGTGCCGTGCGCGACCTGCTCGACGGCGAGCGTGTCGACGTCGCGGGCCGCTACGTCCGGTTGTCCGACGTCGCCCTCGACTGGCCCCCGCGTGTCCGGCCCCGGCTCCTCGTCGGCGCCCGCGGCGAGAAGACGATCCGGCTGGCGGGCGAGGTGGCCGACGGCGTGCTGCTGGACTCGGTGACCGATGCGCAGACCGTACGGCGGGCCCGGGCGCTCGTGGACGAGTCCCGCGAGGCGTCGGGGCGCTCGGGCCGCGCGGTGGTGACGGCGTACACGCAGGTCGATCCCGCCGCGCCGCCCGGTGCCCTGGTCGACCAGGTGGACCAGCGCGTCGCGCAGCTGGGCGAGGCGGGGGCGGACACCGTCGTGCTCCAGGGGACGGGTGAGCGACCCGACCCGCGACCGGTCGTCGAGGCGCTGGCCTCCGCCGGGCTGGTGACCGGCACGGCCTGAGGCCTGAAGGATCAGGCGGCCCGGACGGGAGCCGGGTGGCGCCAGGCCCAGGGCTGGGCATCCTCGAGCTGGGCCGCGACCCGCAGGAGGTCGCCGTCGGAGCCGAGCGGTCCCACCAGCTGCACGCCGAGCGGCAGCCCGGCCTCGGTCCAGTGCAGCGGGACGCTGATGGCCGGCCGGCCCGTGAGGTTGGCCAGCTGCGTGTAGGGCACCCAGCCGAGGTTGTCGTGGATGATCTCGTCAAGCATCCCGGTGGCCGTCAGCACCCGGCCCGCCCGCAGCCGGCTGACGACGCGCGCGAGCTTCTGGAGACGGTCGGGCGTCCGGGTGGCGTGGACGGGCAGCGGCGGGCGCGCGAGCGTCGGGGTGAGGAACACGTCGTACGTCTCGTGAAAGTCGGCGAGCGCGTGCACGTAGCCGTTGACGTTCTGCATGGCCCGCAGCATCGGGAGCAGCCCGGCGGCGCGGCCGATCTCGGCGCTGGCCAGCGTGTCGGCCTCGAAGGCACTGTCGGGTGCGCCCAGCCGCTTCCTGGCGTCGCTGACCTGGCCGTACAGCTGGGCGAACCAGATGGTGAGGAAGTCCCGGGCGAGGGCCTCGTCGTCGTGCGGCGGGGTGACCTCCTCGACGTCGTGGCCGAGCTCGATCAGCAGCTGGGCCGCACGCTCCACGGCCGCGATCGCCTCGGGGTCGGGGTCGGCGTTGATGGCCGAGGAGACGGACCAGCCGATCCGGAGCCGCCCGGGCCGGCGCAGGATCTGCTCCGCGAAGGGCACCTCGTGCGAGGCCGAGCGGTAGCCTGCCCGCGGGTCGTGGCCGATGATCGTGTCGAGCAGGGCGGCACTGTCGCGCACGGTGCGCGTCAGCACGCCCTGAGTGACCATCCCGAACATCACCTCGCCGGTCTGCGGCCCGTAGGGACCCAGGCCGCGGCTGGTCTTCAACCCGACGAGGCCGTTGCAGGCCGCGGGGATCCGCACGGACCCGCCCCCGTCGTTGGTCGCCGGCGGCCGGGACGATGCCCGCGGCCACCGCCGCACCGGAGCCGCCCGAGGAGCCGCCGGGGGTGTGCTCGGTGTTCCACGGGTTGCGGGCCGGTCCCCAGAACTCGGACTCGGTGACGCCCTTGGCGCCGAACTCGGGGGTGTTGGTCTTGCCGAAGACGACCAGCCCGGCGTCGAGGAAGCGCTGGGTCACCAGGGCGTGCCGGTCGGCGACGTCGTGGGCCAGGGCGCGTGATCCGTTGGAGGTGGGGAACCCGGCGTACTCCTGGCCGAGGTCCTTGACGAGGAACGGGACGCCGGCGAAGGGCCCCGTCAGCGCGGGGTCGGCCGCACGGTCGTCGGCGACCGCGCCGAGGTCGGCGACGACGGCGTTGAGCCGGGGGTCGACCTCGTCACGCCGCGCACGGGCCAGCGCCAGCAGCTCGGTGGCCGTGACCTCCCCGCGGGCGACCAGGTCGGCGAGGGCGGTGGCGTCGTGGGTGAGGTACTCCTCGGGGGTCATGGCCGGAGGCTACCGGGACGACCGACCGTCCGGCAGGGATCGCGGACCACCCCGGGACGCCCGTGCCCCGGCTCACCGGTCGTGGGCACGGAGGCTGCGCGACAGGGCGGGGACCACGACGCCTGCGGCGACGAGGTGCAGCGCGACGAGGGCGGTGACGGTGGCGGAGCCCGCCCCGGACACCAGGGGCGGGACCAGCGAGATCGCGGTCAGCGACAGGGTCGTCCGGACGAACCGTGCGGCAGGCCGGGCGCTCCAGCGCTGGAGCCCGGCGGCGATGACGACGCCGACCAGCGAGAACAGCCCGGTCATCGTGGCGAAGCCGGGCAACGGGATCGCCTCGCCACCCTCGGGGACCTCGAAGTCCACACCGGCGGCCCCGGCCAGAGCCGCCGCCAGGGTGGTGGCCGCCATCGCTGCGAGCGTGGCGAGCACACCCGTGACCAGGAGCGAGCGCAGTCCGCCCGTCCGGCGCGAGGGCGGCGCGGCGAGGACCCGACCCTCACTCACGGCCGGTGCCGTCCACACGGTCCGTGCCGTCCGCGGGCAGGCGCTCCGGCAGTCCGAGCCGGGGGAACTGGTCGGCGTGGAAGATGGTGACCTCGGTGACCTTCCCGCCGCTGATGCGCAGGACGTCGAGGGTGAGCGGCAGGTAGGCGTCCTCCTGCGGGCTCCACAGGTAGAAGCCGAGAGCCGGCTGCCGGTTCACGGAGGTCGGGACGCTGCGAAGCGTCCCGAGGTCCGGGAAGCCGCCCTCCACCCAGTCGTCCACGACGGCGTCGCGACCGACGTACAGCCCCGGCGTCGGCGGCATCGAGCAGCGGACGTCGTCTCGCAGCATCGTGGTGATCGCCTCCATGTCCTTGGCCACGCTGGCCTCGGTGAACCGGCGCACCAGCGCACGCGTCCCGGCGTCCTCCTCGCCGCCGGTCCAGTCCTGCCGCTCGGCGGGGAGGTGCTCCCGCATGCCCGCGCGGGCGCGCTGCAGCGCACTGTTGACAGAGTGGACGCTGTCCCCGAGGAGGTCTGCCACGTCCTTGGCCGGCCAGCCGAGCACGTCGCGCAGGACCAGCACGGCGCGTGGACGCGGCGCGAGGTGCTGGACCGCGACCAGGTAGGCCAGCTCGATCGTCTCCCGCGCGACGGCGACGCTCTCCGGTGCGTCGGCGTCTCCTGCGGGCAGCTCGTCGAGCAGGCGGTCCGGGTAGGGCTGCAGCCACGGCACCTCACCGCCCGAGGCGGGGGCCGGGCGACGCCGGTCGAGCAGGTCCAGGCAGGCGTTGGTGGCGATGCGGTAGAGCCAGGCGCGGAACGTCGAGCGCCCCTCGAAGGTCTCGCGCCGCCGCCAGGCGCGCAGGAACGTCTCCTGCACCGCGTCCTCGGCATCCTCGAACGACCCGAGCATCCGGTAGCAGTGCACGTGCAGCTCGCGCCGGTGGCGCTCGGCCATCTCCGCGAACGTCGTCTCGTCCACCTCGCCCAGACTGCTCACGCCCGGCTCCTCCACTCGCACGTCCGCACCCATCACGTCATCCCTCTCGTCGCATCGTGTCGTAGGTATGACTGGTGCGGAGCGGAGAACTCATCACCGTGGGCACGGGACGTCACGCGGGGATGAAGGTCCAGCGTCCCTCCGAGACGACCTCGACGGTGCCGTCGGTCACCGCCAGGGCGGTCTGGTCGTCGATCGCGTACGCCGGCACAGCGAGGTCGGCGGCCCATCTCTGCGCCTCCACCATGGTGTTCTCCGGCATGCTCGGGTGGTCGAGGTGCGGGAAGATCGAGAAGTCGACGACCCCCAGGGTCCTGTCGTCCCCACCGGGCTGCCTCCAGCTGACGAAGTCGTCACCGATCCGCGGCGTCATCACCATGCTTCCGGCACTCATCCCCACCCAGACCGTGTCGGTCAGCGACGGGAGGATTCCGGCCAGGCCTGAGTGGCGCAACCAGTGGCACAGGTACGCCGCGTCGCCCCCGTCCACGAGCAGCACGTCGGCCTCCCGGACCCAGGGAACCCACCGCTCCTCGCCGATGCTCGACAACGCGGTGAGCTCGAGGACACCCACGGACCGCCACCCGAGTCCGGCCATCGTGCCCTCCTCGTCGAGGAGCCAGCGGCGCACGGACGTGGGCCCGCACATCGGATGACCCCACTGTGCTGTCGGTATGCACAGCGCGGTGGCCTCGGAGAGCGGCTTGCCCAGCATCTCGACCAGCGCGTCGCGGATGCTGGGGTTCGTGACGCCGCCCGACGTGAGGAGGAGCCTCACGACGACCGCCCGGTCTCGCCGGTGGGGTGCGTGCGGTGTGCGGAGGCGTGGAGTGTCATGGCCTTGCTCCTTGTCCAGGGTCGGTCTCGGGTGTCATTCCACCTCTTCCACGAACGGCCCGCAGCCGATCCGACACTCACTCGCAGATCGGGCGAGCCGGGCGGTCCAGCACGGCCTTGAAGGTGAGGTGCCCCATGAGGTGCGGGCTGTGCAGCCGGTACGCGGTGCGGCTCCACCCGGTCGCGAGCCCCGTCAGCCTGTCGGGGAGGTAGGGCTCGTACATGCGCGGGAGGTCCCACATCCGAAGCTCCACCTCGGAGAAGCCAGCGCGTGCGAGGTGTCGGGTGACGGAACGGATGCTGTTGATCCGGTACTCCGTGTGGCAGTGGTACTCGTCGACCTCGCGGGGATCGCGCACCCGTCGGAGCACCCGCTCATCGAGACCGAGCCGGGACGTGGCCCATCACGAAGACCGCGAACACCACGTCGAAGCGATCCGGGTGCTCGACGGAGAAGTCCTCCAACGTCAGCTGGTGGTGCTCGTCCGCGGCCCGGTCGGCGGGCACCCGCGGGCTCGGGTCCACCGCGACGAGCCACCCGGCGCGACGTCTGATCCGGGGAAAGTCGCCCGAGGCGTTGCAGCCGCCCCCGACGTTCAGCACCGTGGCACCGCGTGGGGTGGATGCGGCGACCCAGCGCGTGAAGTGGCGGACGGGAAGCGGTGGGGGCGCGACCACCTGCACCGTTGCGGCTATCGCCCCACGGCTGGGATGCCTCGACCTGCCGGTGACCACCTCAGCATCGTGCGCCGTCGGAGGGGCTCCCAGCCAGAGCCAGGTGGCCGTCCTGCCCCGGCCGCAGCGCGACGACGGCGGTCAGGATGAGCGCCCCACCCAGCAGGCCGGACGCTCCGAGGCGCTCGCCCAGGACCAGCGCGGCGAGCACGGCCGCCGACAGCGGCTCGACCAGGGTCGCGACGGTGGCCGCCGAGCCGGACGTGGTGCGCAGGCCGGCGTACAACAACCCGTAGGACAGCGCCATGGTCGCCACGCCGAGGTAGACGAGCAGTGCCGCCGAGGCCGCACCGGTGGGCAGCACGGGAGCACCCGTCATCACCGCGACGACGAGGAACGGCGCCAGCAGCAGCGAGCCCGCAGCCGTGGCGCAGGTGGTGAGCGCGATCGGGTCCACGCTCTGCGCGAGGCGGTGGCCCAGCACGGTGGTCGCGGCGTACGTCGCCCCGGAGGCGACCGCCAGGACCAGCCCCAGCACCGGTCGCCCGCCGGCCGGGGCGGCGCCGTAGCCCGGGTCGACGCTGATCAGGACGAGGCCCACCAGGGCGGCGGCCAGCACACCGACCTCGCGGTACGTCGGCCCCGTCCGGGCGGCGAGGTGCTCCCACGCCGCCGCGAGGACGGGGGCGAGGCCGAGCGCGACGACGGTGGCGACGCTGACCCCCACGAGCAGCACGGACACGAAGTACAGGCCCTGGTAGACCGCGGTGCCACAGCCGACCGCGACGGCCGCGACCGGACGGCTGCGCATCGCCTGCACCACGCCGCGGGACCGGCCGGTGAGCGCGGCGAACGCGACCAGTGACACGGCGGCCAGGGCCATCCGCCAGGCGCTCACGGTCAGGGCCCCGAGGCCGTCGCGCTCGCGCACGACGCTGACGACCAGCCCGCCGGTGCCCCACAGGACCCCGGCCGCACACACCTGGAGGAGCCCGAGCCGCGCGCTGCGAGGCACGGTGCCGGCGCTCGTGCTCACCGGGTCAACCTAACGCGCCGCTCGCCCGTCGTGCCGTGCGTGCTCGGGTGTCCGTGCCCGGTGCGAGGCTGTCCCCATGTCCCGGATCCAGGTCTCCCGCTTGCCGGGGGAGCGGGTGCTCGTGGTCGAGGGCGGCACGGAGAGCACCGTGGCGCTGGGCGAGCTGCCGGCGTACGTCGCGACGCGCGAGGGCGACACGCCCCGGTGGGTCTGGGACGACACCGCCCGGTGGTACCCACCCCTGCTGGCCGCCGGGGTGCGCGTGGCGCGCTGCCACGACCTGCGGCTGGGCCGCCGCCTGCTGCGGCGGGCCCCCGCGGTGGACGCGCGGCTGCTCGAGGGGGAGCAGTCCGACCACTGGGACCGCCTCGGGCCGAGCACGCAGACGGACCCCGCCCTCTTCTCCGTCGACGACACCGCCGAGCACCTGCGCGCCGACCTCGAGGACGCGCGACAGGAGGTGGCCGTGGCGGCCTCGCCCGAGCCCGGCCGCCTCGGTCTGCTGCTCGCGGCCGAGTCGGCCGGCGCGCTCGTGGCGGCCGAGATGACGTACGCCGGCGTGCCGTGGCGGCTCGACGTGCACGAGCGCCTGCTCACCGAGCTGCTCGGACCCCGCCCGCCCCGCGGCGCCCGCCCCCAGCTCCTGGAGGCCCTGGCCGACGAGGTCCGCACCGCGTTCGCGGCGCCGGGGCTCAACCCCGACTCGCGACCCGAGCTGCTGGCGGCGCTGCGCCGGGCCGGGCTGGAGGTGGCCGACACCCGGGCGTCGTCGCTGCGGGCCCTCGAGCACCCGGGCATCACCCCGCTGCTGCGCTACAAGCAGCTCGCGCACCTCTTCCAGACCAACGGCTGGGCATGGATCGACCAGTGGGTCAGCGACGGCCGGTTCCGTCCGTCGTACCAGCCGGCGGGCTCGGTGACGGGCCGCTGGTCCTCCAACGGTGGCGGTGCGCTCTCCTTCCCCGTCCAGGTGCGCCCCGCGGCCGTCGCCGACGACGGCTGGGTGCTGGTGGTGGCCGACGTCGCCCAGCTCGAGCCTCGCGTGCTCGCGGGGATGAGCCGCGATCGCGCGCTCGCCCACGCGGCGCGGGGCGCCGACCTCTACCAGGGGATGGTCGACGACGGCGCCGTGCGGAGCCGCCAGGACGCCAAGCTCGGGCTCCTCGGCGCGATGTACGGCGCGACCAGCGGCGAGAGCGGCCGCATGGTGGCCGGGCTGACCCGCCGCTACCCCGAGGCGTTCGGGCTCGTCGAGGAGGCGGCGCGGGCCGGTGAGCGAGGACAGGTCGTTCGCACCCTGCTGGGACGCGGGTGCCCGACGCTGGGCGAGGCCTGGGAGCACGAGCCGGACGACGACGCGCGCCCCGACCCCGAGCGCCAGGCCCGGCGCCGGCGGGCCTACGGGCGCTTCACCCGCAACTTCGTCGTCCAGGGGACGGGTGCCGAGTGGGCGCTGTGCTGGATCGCCGAGCTCCGCAACCGGCTGTGGCGGCTCGGCGGCACCGCCGACCTCCTCGCCGGCCCGCACCTCGTGTTCTTCCTGCACGACGAGGTGGTCGTGCACACCCCGGCAGGGCTTGCCGACGAGGTCGCCGCCCACGCCGGCGCTGCGGCGGCCAGCGCGGGACGCCTGCTGTTCCGCGACGAGGCCATCGACTTCCCGCTCAACGTCTCGATCGTGAGGTCGTACGCCGACGCCGGCAAGCCGGGCGCCCCGCGTGTCGATGTCGCACCGTAGACCTGCGGAATCCGCGGTCCAGGAGCCTTCGCGTCACGGAATCGTGATCCAGACAGGCGTGGACGCAATGGTTCCGCATCCCCTACCGTGCTGAGGGCGAGGTCTCGGGCGAACCTTCGAGCGTTGAGGAGTCCCCGATGGGCACACCCGCCGTCGAGATGAGCTCCTTGGCCAAGTCCTTCGGCAGCGTCCGGGCCGTCGACGGCATCGACCTCGCCATCGAGGACGGGGAGTTCTTCTCGATGCTGGGCCCGTCCGGCTCGGGCAAGACGACGGTGCTGAGGATGATCGCCGGCTTCGAGGAGCCGACCAGCGGGCAGATCCGCCTCGACGGCCAGGACGTCACCGGCCGGCCCCCGTTCGCGCGCGACGTCAACACGGTGTTCCAGGACTACGCGTTGTTCCCGCACATGGACGTGCTCACCAACGTCGAGTACGGCCTGCGGGTGAAGAAGGTGCCGGCCGGCGAGCGTCGCCAGCGGGCGCTGGCAGCGCTGGAGTCCGTCCAGCTGACCGACTACGGCCGGCGCCGGCCCACCCAGCTCTCCGGGGGGCAGCGCCAGCGGGTCGCGCTGGCGCGGGCCCTGGTCAACCGGCCCAAGGTGCTGCTCCTCGACGAGCCGCTCGGTGCGCTCGACCTCAAGCTGCGCCGGGCGATGCAGCTGCAGCTCAAGCAGATCCAGCGCGAGGTGGGCATCACCTTCGTCTTCGTGACGCACGACCAGGAGGAGGCGTTGACGATGAGCGACCGGATCGCCGTCTTCAGCGCGGGCCGCATCGAGCAGGTCGCCACCCCGGCCACCCTCTACGAGAGCCCGTCCTCGGCCTTCGTCGCGGGCTTCGTGGGCACGTCCAACCTGCTGGAGGGGGAGGTCGCCACGTCCGTGCTCGGCCGGCAGGGCGTCTTCAGCATCCGGCCGGAGAAGATCCACCTCGACGACGAGGTGGCCGGGGGTGACACCACCACCGGGGGTGTCGTGCGCGACGTGGTCTACCTGGGGTCGGTCAACCACTACCTCGTGGAGCTGGACGCGGGACCGACGCTCACGGTACTGCGCCAGAACCTGCGAGGGACCACGGACCAGGCGATGGCCATGCGCGGACGCCGGGTCACCGTCGGATGGGCTCCGGAGCACGTCATCGAGCTCGCCCGGGAGCGGGACAGGGAGCGGCACCAGGAGCGACACGACGAGAAGGAGCAGACATGGACAAGTCAGTGATCACACGTGCGGCCGTCGCCGCGGTGCTCGCCCTGGCGGTGGCCGGGTGCGGGACCACGAGCGGCGACGGGGACGACGACAGCGGCAGCAGCGGCTCGGAGGGGCAGAGCGCCTTCACCGCGCCGGACGTCCCCATGGCGGAGTCCCTCGGTGACAACGAGGGCGAGCTCAGCGTGCTCGCCTGGCCCGGCTACGCCGAGGACGGCTCCACGGACCCGTCGGTCGACTGGGTGACGCCGTTCGAGGAGCAGACCGGCTGCGACGTGTCGGTGAAGTACTTCACCACCTCCGACGAGGCCGTCACGCTGATGAAGTCGGGTCAGTACGACGTCGTGTCCGCCTCGGGGGACGCCTCGCTGCGCCTCATCGCCGGTGGGGACGTGGCGCCGGTCAACACCGACCTCGTGCCCAACTACGCCGACATCTGGCCCTACCTGAAGGACCGCGACTGGAACTCGGTCGACGGACAGATGTACGGCGTCCCGCACGGGTACGGCGCCAACCTGCTCATGTACAACACCGACGTCGTGACGCCGGCACCGACGAGCTGGAGTGCCGTCTTCGACGACGCGGACAGCAACGCCGGCAAGGTCACGGCGTACGACTCGCCCATCTACATCGCCGACGCCGCCCTCTACCTGATGAAGACGCAGCCCGACCTGGGGATCGAGAACCCCTACGCCCTCGACGACGACCAGCTGGCGGCGGCCGTGGACCTGCTCAAGGCGCAGCGCGAGAACGTGGGGGAGTACTGGTCGGACTACCTCAAGGAGGTCCAGTCCTTCAAGACCGGCGACTCCGTCGTGGGCACGACGTGGCAGGTCATCGCCAACCTCGCCCAGGACGAGAAGGTCCCGGTCGAGGCGATCCTCCCGGAGGAGGGCGCCACCGGCTGGTCGGACACCTGGATGGTCTCGTCGGAGACCGACCACCCCAACTGCGCCTACGCCTGGCTCGACCACATCGTCAGCCCGGAGGCCAACGCGGCCGTCGCGCAGTGGTTCGGGGAGGCCCCGGCCAGCGCCAAGGCGTGCGACGTGGCCGAGAAGGGCTTCTGCGACACCTACCACGCGGGCGACGAGGCATACGCGGAGCAGATCTACTACTGGACCACCCCGATCGAGCAGTGCCTGGACGGCCGCACCGACGTGTCGTGCACGACGTACCAGGACTGGACCCGCGCCTGGACCGAGATCAAGGGCTGAGGTGGCCGAGGAGCAGCAGTCGCCGAGTGGCGGTGGGGCCCTGCTCCACCGCCACCCGCGCCTGCGGCTCGGCCTGCTCCTGGGGCCGCCCATGCTCTGGCTGGGGGTCCTCTACCTGGGCTCCCTGGCCGCGCTGTTCATCACGTCCCTGTGGACCGTCGACGCCTTCGGCGGCAACATCCAGCGCGTCTGGAACCTCCAGAACTACCGCGACCTGTTCACCATCGACGTCTACCGCACGATCACGGGTCGCACGATCGCCACGGCCGCAGCCGTCACCGTCATCGACGCGCTGCTCGCCTTCCCGGTCGCGCTCTACATGGCCAAGGTCGCGTCCCCGAGGCTGCAGCGCGTGCTGGTCGTCCTGGTGCTGACGCCGCTGTGGGCGTCGTACCTGGTCAAGGCCTACGCCTGGCGGGGCATGCTCTCCAACGACGGACCGGTGGAGTGGCTGCTGGCCCCGCTGGGGGGCGGCACCCCGGGCTACGGCCTGGTCGCCACCGTCATCACGCTGGCCTACCTGTGGCTGCCGTACATGATCCTGCCGATGTACGCCGGTCTGGAGCGGCTCCCGGACTCGCTGCTCGAGGCGTCGGCGGACCTCGGCGCCTCGAGCGCCACCACGGTCCGGAGGGTCGTGCTGCCCGTGCTGTTCCCGGCCGCTGTGGCGGGGTCCATCTTCACGTTCTCGTTGACGCTCGGCGACTACATCGCGGTGCGCATCGTGGGCGGGACCAACCAGATGCTCGGCAACGTCGTCTACGACTCGTTCCTGACCGGCAACAACATGCCGTTCGCTGCCGCGGTCGCGACCATCCCGGTCGTCGTGATGCTCCTCTACCTCGCCGCCGTACGACGTACCGGAGCCTTGGAGAGCCTGTGACCTTCTCGCGCGCCACCCGGGCGCTCCTCCTCGGCATCACCGGCCTGGTGCTGCTCTTCATCCACGTGCCGCTGGCGCTGGTGGTCGTGAACTCCTTCAACGTCTCGCGCACCTTCGCGTGGCCGCCCCCGGGCTTCACCACGCAGTGGTGGTCCGCCGCCGCCCAGTCGGCCGGGGCGCGCAACGCGATCGTGGTCTCGCTCGAGGTCGCGCTGCTCGCGACGGCCGTGGCGCTGCTGCTGGGGACCATGGCGGCGCTCGCGCTCCAGCGGTTCAGCTTCTACGGGCGGGACACGATCTCGCTGCTGATCATCCTGCCCATCGCGCTGCCCGGGGTCGTGACCGGCATCGCGCTGGCCAACGCCTTCCTCACCGTCATCGGGATCGAGCTGGGCATGCTCACGCTGGTCGTCTCCCACGCGACCTTCTGCATCGTGACGATCTTCAACAACGCGATCGCCCGCCTGCGGCGGGTGGGCGGCAACCTGGAGGAGGCCTCGATGGACCTCGGTGCCGGCACCTTCAGGACGTTCCGGTCGGTGACCCTGCCCATGCTGCGCTCGGCCCTGCTGGCCGGCGCGCTGCTGTCCTTCGCCCTGTCCTTCGACGAGATCATCGTGACGACGTTCACCGCCGGCCAGGGCATACAGACGCTGCCGATCTGGATCTACCAGAACCTCTTCCGGCCCAACCAGGCCCCGGTCGTCAACGTCGTCGCCGCGGCGCTGATCGTGGTCTCGATCGTCCCCATCTGGCTGTCTCTCAAGCTGGCCGGGCCCGACGAGTCCGTCGCCGCGGTCCGCTGACGGCGGCAGCGCCGGGGGCGTCCTCGGCCGGGGCTGGGCGACAAATGGGTGTCCGGGAGCCGCCCCCATGGTCGAGGCTGGCCCGATGACGAGCAGCGACCTGTGGGACGTGGAGACGGCCGAGCGCTACGACGAGGCCTCGGCGTTCATGTTCGCCCCCGACGTCCTGGACCCCGCGGTCCGCCTTCTGGCCGATCTCGCGGACGGCGGTCCGGCGCTCGAGATGGCGATCGGCACGGGACGGGTGGCCATCCCGCTGGCCGAGCGCGGCGTCCCGGTGAGCGGGGTCGAGCTCTCCCAGCCGATGGTGGACAAGCTGCACCAGAAGCGGGCCGACATCCCCGTCGTGGTCGGTGACATGGCGACCAGCACGGTGCCCGGCATGTTCTCGCTCGTCTACGTCGTGTGGAACAGCATCGGGAACCTCCGGACGCAGGACGAGCAGGTCGCCTGCTTCGAGAACGCCGCCCGCCACCTCGCACCGGGTGGCCGTTTCGTCGTCGAGCTGTGGGTCCCCGGCATCCGGCGCCTCCCGCCCGGCCAGGACGCCGTCCCGTTCCACGTGGGGCAACGCCACGTCGGCTTCGACACCTACGACATGACCACCCAGCAGGGGACGTCCCACCACTACCGGCGCCATCCCGACGGCTCCGTGACGTACGGCGCCAGCAACTTCCGCTACATCTGGCCGGCCGAGTGCGACCTGATGGCACGGCTCGCCGGGATGGTCCTCGAGCGACGGAGCGCCGACTGGGACGGCGCTCCCTTCACCGAAGACTCCGAGAGCCACGTCTCGGTCTGGCGCCGCCCGGCGTGAACGGCGGCTAGTCCTCGAGGGCGCGCAGCTCCGTGCCGCGGGCGCGCCGCATCGCCGTGACCCGCGCCGACAGGTCGGCGACGTCGGCGTCGCGACGGCTGGACAGCTGGTGCGGGTCGAGGGACAGGTCGTACAGCTCCCACTCGTCGCGCTCGTGGTGCTCGATGTAGGCCTGCGAGCCCTCGCGCAGCATCGCCCAGCCGAGGTTGGTGTTCTCGACGAGCAGGCGGCGACGCCACGACGACCAGTCACCGCTGCGCAACGGACCCAGCATCGAGCGGCCGGAGAGCTCGCGGCCCGCGTCGGGGTCGAGACCGGCGATCTCGAGCGTGGTGGGCATCAGGTCGACCTGGGAGACGAAGGCGTTGCCGGTGCCCGGCTCGACGCCCGGTCCGCGCACGACGAACGGGATGCCCGCGGACTCCTCGTAGGGCTGTTCCTTGCGGAAGAGCCGGTGCTCGCCGAGGAGGTAGCCGTTGTCGGAGACGAAGAAGATCCAGGTGCGCTCCAGCTGGCCGGTCCGCCACAGGACGTCGAGCAGCAGACCGACCTGGTCATCGAGGTCCTGGAGCTCCTCGAGCTTCCCCTCGAGCACCCGCCGCATCAGGGCCCGGTCCTGCGGGGGCAGGTCCCGCATCCAGGTGGGCTTGTCGGACAGGTCGGCCTCGTTGAGGGCGGGCGGGTCCCACGTGGCGTCGTCGAAGTCGTGGCGGTGCTCCGCGCTCGGTCGGTAGGGGTCGTGCGGGATCGACGGCGCCCACGCGGCGAACCACGGGCCGCTGTCCTCGTGCCGCTCCACGAACCGTCGCAGCCGCTCGGCGGCGAAGGTGTCGGCGGCCGCCTGGCCGTCGAGCTGGCGCACGTCGCCGTCGACGTTCACCTGGCCCCGCTTGCCGACCGTGGCCACCCACCGGCCCCAGCCGGGCGCGACGTACTCCGGGTCCTCGCCGAGGCCGTTCATGTACTTGCCGAAGTAGCCGGTGTCGACGTCGGCGCCGCGCATCCGGGTGGCGACGGTGTCGCGGTCGAGGCCCTGGTCGACGAACGGGCGGTGCGTGCGGTTGTCGTGGCAGCCGTGGTCGTGGGGGTAACGGCTGGTGAGCATCGAGGCCCGTGCCGGCCCGCACCACGGCATCGCGGTGTAGCCGCGACGGAACCGGACACCCTTCTCCACCAGCCGCTTCCACGTCGCGTCCATGGTCGGGAGCGTCGAGCGCATCTGGTCGTCGGTGATGATCCACAGGACGTTGTCGGCCATGCGGCCCGACACTACGCTCGCCGGGATGAGCCGCATCTTCGCCACGAGCTTCGCCTCGGTCTATCCCCACTACGTCACCAAGGTGGAGCGCAAGGGCCGCACGAAGGCAGAGCTCGACGAGGTGATCGAGTGGCTCACCGGTTTCGACGACGCCGCCCTGGGCCGGCACCTCGCCGGCGGCACCACGATCGAGGACTTCTTCGCCGACGCCGCCCTCAACCCCCTCGCGTCGCACATCACCGGTGTGGTGTGCGGCGTCCGCGTCGAGGACGTCGAGGATCCGCTGATGCGCAAGATCCGCTACCTCGACAAGCTGGTCGACGAGCTGGCCCGCGGCAAGGCCATGGACAAGGTCCTGCGGACGTAGCCTCGACCGGGCTGCGAGTCACCCCGGATAGGGGACCTCGCTGGCCCAGGCGTCGCCGGCGGTCGCGACCGCCCGCCAGATCGCGTCCGCCACCCGGTCGGGGGTGAAGGCGCCCTCCCGGGCCAGCGTGCCGCGGACGGTGACGGACACCGCGCGGATCCCGTCCGGTGCGAGGGCGGCGTCGAGGCTGTGGACGAGGTTGCGCACCCCGGCCTTCTGCACGCCGAGAGAGGCCGCGCCGTGCCATGGCTCGTCGGCGGCCATGCTGCCCGTGACGCTGATGCGGCCACCGGACAGCAGGAACGGTCGAGCCGCCTGTACGGCGGTCAGAAGCGCGCCGACGCCGAGCGCGACGTCCTCGAGCAGCTCGGGGACCGTGAGGTCCAGCGGGCCCTTCTCCCGGTAGGCGCTGGGGTTGAAGTGCAGGACGTCGATACGTCCCCACGCCTGACCCAGCTGCCGCACGGCCCCGGTCGCGGCTGCCGTGTCGGTGAGGTCGACGGCCACGGACCGGACGGTGGCGCCACGCGGCTCGAGGTCGGCGACGAGTGCGTCGAGGGCCGGCCGGTTCCGGCCGACCAGCCCCACGTCGTACCCCTCGTCGACGAAGCGGCGAGCCAACGCGCCGCCCACGCCAGGACCTGCACCCACCACGACGACGACCGGCCTCACCATGGGGCCTTTCTACCCGGCCTGCCATGGTGGAGCCATGACCTCACCGACGCAGCCGTCGTCCGCACCCGTCGTCGTCACCGGGGCCAACGGCCTGGTGGGGAGCCGCGTCGTCGCGGCGCTCAGCGAGCGAGGGGCCGCCGTGCGTGCCGTCGTACGCCGTCCCGGCACGGCCCCGGCCCTGACCGGGGTCGAGGAGCTGGTGGGGGACTTCGCCGACCCGACCTTCGCGGCCGCCGCGGTCTCGGGTGCAACGGCGCTGGTCACCACCGTGCACCCGCTGGGCGGGGACGCGGACAGCCAGCGCACGGTGGGCCTCGACGGCACGCTCGCCATCGCCCGGGCGGCTGCCGGGGCGGGCGTGGAGCGCCTCGTGCACGTGTCGACGGCCGCGGTCTACGACCGTAGCCCGGGGCTCGGCGACGTCGACGAGCACTCGGCCCTGGCGGGCGACGACGCCGGGGACTACGCGGTGATCAAGCGGGACGTGGACCTCGCGCTGGCCGAGGTCGACGGGCCCACCCGGGTCCTGGTGCGGCCGCCGGCGATCCTGGGCGCGGGGGAGACGTCGGTGTGGAACACGGTGCGCCCGGCCCAGGTGCGCGACGACGAGCGCGCGCGCCGGGCGGTCCCGGAGCAGTCGTTCAACTGGGTCCACGTCGACGACCTGGCCACGCTGACCGCCGACGTGGCGCTCGGTGCTGTCGCCACCTCCGACGACCCGGAGGCCGGTCCGGTGGCGGGCGGGTGCACTGCCGTGAACGTCGCCGGCGAGCCGGCGACGCAGCGCGACTACCTGGGCGCGGTGACCGACGCCATCGGCCTGGAGCCGGTGTGGGAAGAGGGGTCCGCCTGGACCGGGCAGATCCGTGCCGACCGCGCGCGCCGCTGGGGCTGGGAGCCGCGCGTCGGCCTCGACCGGGCGCTGGCCGAGCTCCGGGCGGGGCTGCGGGCCCGCGCCTAGCGGCCCCGGCCGGCGCGGCGGCGCCGCTCAGGCCATCTCGGGGACGTGCAGGTGGGCGTAGGCGAGCTCGTACTCGTGGACGTCGACGATCTCGCCCTTCGACTCGCTGGCGGTCCGGCTGCGCATGTCGTCGGCCGAGGCGCGGCTGGCCTCCATGGCGGCCCGGTCCTGCCACACCGTGCTGGCGCAGCCCATGCCGGTCGACGAGTTGACGAGCAGGCTGGCGCCGCAGAACCCTGCGGTCTCCTCGAGGTCGCGCAGGATGCTGGTCCGGAACGTGTCGGTCATGGCGTCGAGGTCGCCCTGCAGCCAGCTGACCCGGCAGCACTGACCGTGCTGGTCCCGGTGCATCACGGCGATCTCCCACTCGTCGATCTGCAGGGAGGCGCCCAGGATGCCCTTCCCGCGGTCCCGCATGGCCCGCAGCTGCCCGTCGCTGGCGCGCATCGCCTCCTCGCTCTCCCAGGAGCTGGTGGCGATGCACTGCCCGTCGTGGCGATCGACGATGAACGAGAGCCCGCGCGAGCCCGTGATGTCGTGGAGCATGGGGGCGACCTCGTTCTCGACGAAGGCGATGCCCGCGTCCACCTGGTCCGGCCTGCCGTGGAAGGTGCTGGAGCGTGCGTACACGGTCCACTCCTCTCTGGAGGGGCGGTGCCCCGTCCGGCACCGCCGGTCCCTCCTGCCTACTCCGATCGGGGCGGGGTCGCCATACCCAGTTGTGCGGCCCCTGGTCCCGGGGACCTTGTCCCCTACCCGGCCTGCCTCCGGGTCACGATGCTGGGCCGTACGTCGGGCCGGCACCGCTGGGTGGGCGCGCGGGGCGGGTCAGAGCACCGAGAAGCCCGGCGGGAGTCCCGCCCTGCCGGTGAGCGCGAGCAGGAGCGCGCCGGCGTCGCCACGGGCGACGGCGAGCTCCGCCGCGATGGACAGGGCCTGCGCCGCCGCGGTGCCCGGCACGTCCACGGGCTCGCCCAGGGCGGTCGCGAGATCGGCGGTGTGCACGGCCAGCTCGAACGTGCGGGTCGGGAGGTAGTCGCCCAGCAGCATGCCGCCCACGATCGTGGTGACCGGCTCCGTACCGTCCTGGTCCTCGACGAGCGCCAGGACCCGGGTGGCGATCTGTGCGACGGCGGTTGCCGGGTCCGGACCCAGCGCGGTGCCGGCGTCCCGGCCGCGCTGGGCGACGTCCGGCCCACCGGCGATCGCACCGGCAGCCCGGTAGTAGTCGACCGGGGAGCCGAGCTCGACCACGGCGGCAGGACGCCCGAGGTAGGCCTCGACGGTGAGGAACGCACGGCTCGTGTGGCCGACCAGGGCGCGCACGTCCCACTCGCCCAGCGCCGCCCGGTCCCAGCGGTCACCCACCCGCCCGGCCACCTGCACGAACCACTGCGCGGCGTCGGCGAACGCCCGCCGCGACCCGGCCCAGGAACCTGCCATGCGTCGAGGCTAGACGCCCGTGCGGGCCTTCACGGCGCGACGGCGGGATGTCAGGCTCTCGGTCGTGCCCACCTTCTCCGGCTCCGACGACCTCCAGGAGGCGGAGTTCGTCGACGTCGACCTCCGTCGCGCCCGCTTCGTCGGCGCCGACCTCTCCGGGGTGGTGATGCGCGGGGTCGATGTCCAGGGCGCCGACATCGACGCGCCCTGGCTGTCCGAGGACGGCGGCAGCCTGCTCATCAACGGCGTCGACGTCGCCCCGCTCGTCGACGCGGAGCTCGACCGCCGCTTCCCGGGTCGCGCCGGCCGCAGGGCCGAGGACCCAGACGGCCTGCGCGCCGCGTGGGCGGGGCTCGAGGAGACCTGGGCGACGACCCTCGAGCGTGTCGCGGCGATGCCGGCGGGCACGGTCGACGTCTCGGTGGGCAGCGAGTGGAGCTTCGCGCAGACGCTGCGCCACCTGGTGATGGCCACGGACACCTGGCTGGGACGCGCGGTCCTCGAGCTCGGGGCGCCGTACCACCCGCTCGGCCTCCCGCACGGCGACTACGAGACCGACGGCCACGACATGTCGGTGTTCGCGACGCATGTCCCGTCCTGGGCGGACGTCCTGGAGGCACGGGCGGACCGGGTCGCCCTGGTGCGCGACCACCTCGCCGCCGTCACGCCCGACGAGCTCGCCGCTCCGCGCGCCGACGCGTGGGACCCGGACCACCAGGTCACCGTGCTCCACTGCCTGCACGTGATCCTCAACGAGGAGTGGGAGCACCACCGGTACGCCGTGCGCGACCTCGACGCCGTCGCCGCAGCGTCCGGGGACTGACCCGTCACCGACGCTGCATCTCCCACGCCAGGTCGATGGCCGCGAACACGGCAGCGGGCTGCGCCCGGTCGAGGTAGGCCTCGACCTTGTGGTGCGCCTCCATGCGGGGTGGCACTCCGAAGGTGTCGGGGTAGGTGTCCAGGAGCGCCTCCCGCTCGCCGAGCGGGACCCGGATCACGACGGTCCCCGGGTCCTGGAGGCGCACGACCAGGCGGTCGCGGACGTACCACGCCGGACGCGACGGCGTCCCCTTGCGCTTGACCTCGGGCAGCGCCTCCGCGTACCGGCCGACCTCTTCGGGGGTCATCCGGGCAGCGTAGGCCCGCCGGTACGCCGCGTCGACGAGACGTCGGTCGTCTCCTGCGGGGCGCTCGTCCCGCTGTCCGGGGCGCCCAGGACCATCAACATCTCGGGATGGGGCATCGGCTCGAACCCGACGCGCGCGTAGACCTCGTGGGCGTCGCGCGTCGAGAGCAGGACCCGCTTCAACCCCATCGGGCGGAGCGTGGCGACCACGACCTCTGCCAGCCAGGAGCCCAGCCCACGACCGCGGTGGGCGCGGTCGACGTACACGTCGCACAGCCAGGCGAAGGTCGCGCGGTCGGTGATGACGCGTGCGTAGGCGACCTGGCTGCCGTCACCGGCGAACACGCCGAAGTTCAGCGAGTTCCGCGCGGCGTCGGCGACGGTGTCGCGGGTGCGGCCGATGGCCCAGAACGCATCGGTGGACAGCCAGTGATGGATCCGGTCGACGTCCATCCGCCCGGGATCCGAGTCGATCTCGTAGTCGTCCCTCACGCGTTCCGTGGTCACCCCGGCATCGTCCCAGCCGACCCGGCCGGTGCGCCCGGAGCACGGATGCCGCGGGCGCGTCGGGCGGACCTTAGGGTTCCGCCATGCGCGTGCTTCTCGGTCCGACGTTGTCCCACGAGTCCTTCCGTGGTGGCCGGCACTTCGGGGGCCTCGACGGCACCCGCGCGATCGCCGCGCTCGCGGTCGTCGGGTTCCACTTCAGCGGGCCGGCGCCGATGTTCGCCGGCGGCTGGCTCGGGGTGCACATGTTCTTCGTGCTCTCCGGCTTCCTCATCACCACCCTGCTGCTCCGCGAGGAGGCCACCACGGGCCGCATCTCGCTGCTGGGCTTCTGGGTGCGTCGCATCTTCCGCATCGCCCCGGCCTACTACGCGGCGTTCCTCGGCTCCTACCTGCTGCTGCGGTGGAGCGGGACGTGGGAGGCCGCCGGCGGACCCGGTGCGGTGCGCTACTTCCTCACCTTCAACCCCGAGTTCTCGCCGAGCTTCATCAACTTCGAGCAGGCCTGGACGATCGGTGTCGAGCAGAAGTTCTACCTCGTGTGGCCGCTGCTGGCGTTCGTGCTGGTGCCGCTCCTGGGTGCCGTGGCCGGCGGCGCCGGCCGCGCCCGCGCGGCCGCGTGGGCGGTCCTGGTCCCCGCCCTCGTGTGGCTGATCTGGCACCACAACATCTCGTGGGTCCACTACGTCGCGATCCTGCTCGGCTGCGGGGTGGCGCTCGCCATGCACTCCGGTACGACGTTCCGGATCCTCGCCCCGCTGTCGTCGCGCGTCGTCCAGGTCGCCCTCGCCGTCGCGATCTACTACGTCCAGAGCCACTCGGCCGAGCTCACGGTGCGCGGCGGGGGACCGGCGCCACTCATCCTCGGCTTCGCACTGCTGTGCGCCCTCAGCCTGCCCAGCCTGTGCGGGCGCACGGAGATCAGCAGGATGCTGTCCCTGGCGCCGTTCCGCTGGCTGGGGGAGCGCTCCTACTCGATCTACCTGTTCCAGATCATCGGCGGCTACTTCGTGGCGATGGCGCTGCCCGACTGGCGCAACGACCTGAACAAGGCGCTCGTGGTCACGATCGTCACGATCATGATCGCCGACTTCGTCTACCGGTTCGTCGAGCGTCCCGGCATCGAGGTGGGTCGACGCCTGGCGCGCTGGCTGGCCGCCCACCCGGTCCGGGGCACCGCGCCGGCCGCGACGGCGCAGACGCCGATCGGCGACCTGCCCGCCGACGGTCCCGCCACGGCCGCCGCTGGTCGTCGACGTGGACACCCTGCTCCCGGCGGAGGATCCTGACGTCGGAGGCGACGGACCGGAGGCCACGTGGGTGCACTGCCACGACCCGACCTCCCGCCCGGACCGCGGCGGGAGCTCAACGACGCCCTGCACGACCTCCACCACCTGGCCGGGTGGCCCTCCCTGCGCACCCTGGCCCGCGAGACGGGCGTCTCCCACACCACCGTCTCCCACGTCCTCTCCACCCCCAGGCTCCCCACGTGGGGAGTCGTCGAGCTCCTCGTCGAGGCCCTGCACGGCGATCGCGACCACCTCCATGTGCTGTGGCTCGACGCCTCCACCAGCGGCGACGACGTCGCTGGGTCCGCACCCCGGATCGCCGGGCGCCGAGCCGAGGTGGCCGCCGTACGCCGCCACCTCGAGACCGGAGCCGGCCTCCTTCTCGTCACGGGCGAGGCCGGCATCGGCAAGACCACCCTGGTGACCACGGCCGCCGGGCAGGCGGGGTGCTTCGTGGCCGTCGCCCGCTGCCTCCCCCTGTCCACGCAGGTGCCGCTCATGCCGATCGCGGACGCGCTGCGCAGCGTCCTCACCCACGAAGGTGGCGAGTGGTTCGAGGACGCGCTGAGGGCGTGTCCCGCCTACGTCGCGCCGACCCTCGGTGTCCTCCTGCCGGAGCTCGACGTCGCTCCGCCTCCGCCGATGGGTGGCGGCTCGGACCGCCAGCGGTTCTTCAGTGCCGTCGCGGCCGTGCTGGAGGCGCTGGGACACCTACGGCCCTGGGCGCTGGTCATCGAGGACGTGCCGTGGGCGGATGCCGTGACCCTCGACCTGCTCGAGCGCCTCGTCGCCGGCACCCACCTGCCGCCCGTCGTCGCCACGTGGCGCACGGAGGATCCCGACCTACCGGACGAGCACCTCGCGTGGCGGGGTCGGACGTCCCGCCGGGCCGCGACGCTGCACCTGGAGGCGTTGACGCTGGCCGAGACCACCGAGCAGCTGCGGCTGCTGGGGGTCGACGCCGCGACCGACGCAGAGGCCATCCATCGCAGGAGCCTCGGTCAGCCGCTCTTCACCGAGCAGCTCGCTGCCGCAGGGTCCGACCGGGTCCTCCCCGGCGAGCTCCAGACCTTCCTGGCGCGCAGGATCACCGACCTCGACGAGGACGCGTGGGTCCTCGCGCGCACCCTCGCCGTGGCGGACCGGCCACTCACCGCGTCCGAGCTCGCGACGGCGGCCGGTCTCGACGCCGATCCCACCCCGGCGCTGCGTTCCCTGGACTCGCGCCGGCTGCTGGCCGAGGACCGCGACGTGGTGCGGCTGCGCCACCCCCTGGTGGCCGAGGCCATCCGGCATCGGCTCGTCCCGGGGGAGGGGGACCACGCCCACCGCGCTGTGGCGCGCCTGCTGGCGGAGCTGCCGGACCCTGCGGAGAGCGAGATCGCGGACCACCTGAAGGCCGTGGGCGACAGCGCAGGAGAGCTGGTCTGGAGGATCCGCGCAGCCCGCTCGGCAGAGCGACGATTCGCTCGTGAGGAGGCATATCCGCTGTGGAAGCGGGCGCTGGAGCTGTGGCCTCGGCCGGACACCGACCTCGACAGCGCCACGACGCTCACCGAGGTCCACGTGCGGGTCATCGAGACCTCGATCGCCGCCGGCGCCGGCGAGGTCGTCGTACGCCGCCACGTCGAGGACGCGATGGCGGCGTCCCTGCCCGACCAGGGCCGGGCGGAGGTGCTCATGCGCGCCGGCGACCTCGAGTGCGCCGTCGGTGACGAGGACGAGGGGCTGCGACTGATCGAAGAAGCGGTCGCCATCAGCGACCGGTACCCGCCGACCGCGGACGCCGTGCACATCCTGGAGGTCCGGGCCAACATCCTCGGCTCCCTGGGTCGCCACGCGGAGGTCCGCGCCGTCGTCGAGAAGGGCCTGGTGATGGCCGAGTCGGTGGGCGCGGTCGCCCTCCACCGGGTGATGCTCGCGCTCAAGGCGTGGACGCTGGCCGAGCAGGGCAAGGACGAGGAGGCCGTGGCACTCGCCGCCGAGGCGCGGCTCATGGCACCAGCGTCCGAGGACCCGGCGTGCGCACTGCGGGTCGCGGCGTGGGAGACCGACGTCCTCCTGGCCACCGGGGCTCCACGGGAGACGGTCGCCGCGGCCGCCGCGGGCGCGCTCGCCGAGGCAGACCGGTGGCACATCCCCAACCTCTTCACCGACTCGGTGGTGGCCGCCGTCGCGCTCGCGCACCTCCGGGCCGGCGACGTCACCGCCGCTGCGGCAGTGGTCGATCCGCGTCTCAGGGACCACACCCGTGCCGGGCTCGGTGCCACGCAGGATGCGCACTGCGCGATCCTCCTCCGACGCGGGCGGCTGGACGAGGCGCAGGCCCTGCTGCGCACCCAACCCTCCCAATACGACTACAACTACAACGTCAGCTCGTCGGAGCGCGACGTCCTCGAGGCGGAGCTCTGCCTGTGGGCAGGACGCTTGCACGACGCACGCGAGCCTATCGACCGGACCGCCGACTTCCTGCTGTCCGGTGGTTACGCGGCGACGTCATCACGGGTGCTGGCGCTGCACGCCCGGATGGAGGCGGACCTCGGGTCCTCCGACACGCGGGACCGCGAACGCGCCGAGCGGCGCCGACGTGTCACGGCTCGACGCAGCTCGGGCCACCTGGACCCGCTGGGCCCCGATGCGCGTGGGCCGGACCTCGTGGCGAACCGGCTGCTCTGGTGCGCGGAGCTGGACCGCATCGACTCCTCCGACCGGCTCGAGCAGTGGGTCGAGGCCGCCGCAGCCTGGGACCGGGTCACGCGCCCGCACGACGCGGCGTACTGCCGGTGGCGCGGCGCCCAGGTCGCGCTCCGGGAGGGTCGGGCCACGCTCGCGGCGCGGCTGCTGAAGCGCGCGGCCGCGGACGCCCGTGAGCACGTTCCGTTGCTGCGCGCCATCACGGCCACCGGAAGCGGCCGCTGACCGCCCGCCCGGTCCGGTGCGCGTGAACCAACCGGGCCTCCCGGCTGGCGGACCCGGAAAATCCCGCGCGACGGCGCCTCAGCCCCCAGTGCGAGCTGCTGCGCGGGACGCAGCAGCTCGCACTGCGTCCGCGCCCGAGCCTCGCGGTGTGACCTGCTGCGCTGGGCGCAGCAGCTCGCACCACGTCCCCGGGGGTGCTCCGCGCCGAGCGCGCGGGCAGCGAGGGTCGTAGAACGCAGAAACCCCTCCGACCCGCGAGGACGCCGGTCGGAGGGGTTTCGGTTCGGTCGGGCTGACAGGATTTGAACCTGCGACCCCCTGACCCCAGTCTTGCCGAGCTCACGCTCCGACTAGCGGTTTCACGCTCAAACGGGATCAAACGGTGTGATCTCAGTGCTCTCAGATGCCGTCATACACCCCAGGTTCTCCCGCTTTGCACCCCAAGACGCACCCCAAGAACCCGTGCTGTGGGAGAAGCTCAGAGGCCCGTCTGGTTGACGCCGTAGGTGGCCTGCTCGGGGGTGTAGCCCTCGAACACGAGCTGGTCGATGAGGCCCTGACGCGAGAACGCGGTCATGTCGAGGTAGTTCTTCGCGGACTTGGCCGCCTGCTCGTTCCAGTCGACCTTGATGTGGTTGACCGCGTAGATGGCGTCAGCCTCCGAGTAGTCCTCGAACACCAGCTGCTCGACGAGGCCTTTGTGGGAGAAGGCCGTCATGTTGATGTAGTTCTCGGCCGAGGCCATCGCGTTCTCCTGCCCCGGGGTCAGGACGGGCTCAGGCTTAGGCGCCTTGGTGGGCTTGGTCTTCGCGGTGGCCGCCGTGGCGTCCGCCCCCTCCTCGGAGGTGACCTTGTCGCGCTTCTCGGTGGCCTTCTCCGCGAAGGTCTTGTCGGTATCGGTGTCGCTGTCGGACATGGCCACTCCGACGACAGCGGCGCACCCACCGACGAGCAGGATGAAGCCGAAGACGATGCCGAGGCCGATCTTGACGATGCTCTTCATGGTGTCTCTCTCTGGTGTGTGTGGGCGTGCGCGTGGGCCCCGAAAGAGAGCCCCCCGTACGTGCCCGACGAGTGTCTATCGGACAGTCGTGGCTGTCAGGTGATTCCTGACATTGGTGAACGTTCGTTGTGCTGGTTCGTCAGGCGCACATCTCATGCTCGACCTCGTTAAGGAGGCGCTCTACGAGGCCGATCACGGCGGCCTCCAGCTTGTAGCCGTGCACGCTGAGCGTGAGTCGCGGGTCGCCCTGGACGTTCGCGGGCACGTGTCCGTTTTGTCCTCGCCGTCGTCGCTCAGGTGGTCGAGTGGTTTCGGGGATCGCTCCGGCCCAACGCCGCCATCTACCGCCAGTGACCTCGCTTGGACGACGGGTCACCAATCTGTCGTTGCTCGCAATTACAGTCGGACGGGCGATCAGCAGACTTTCCCTGGTTGCCGATCTCGGCCGCAACGACAGGAAGCACATGCCCCAGCAGATGACCGGTGTCCTTTGCCGGTGCCGAACTTCGTTGGGAGCATCAGCGCGACCGCGAGGCAAAAGGCCTGGACCGCAAGGGCAGGATGACCTACCGGACGACGTGGAACCACCTCATCGTTAGCAACGAGGGCAGAGCCGCTGCCGAGGGGCTGACGTTCACCGTCGAACCCGTTGGAGACACCGAGTTCCACTTTGAAGCCGTCGATGCGCCCTTCGACCTCCGGCCCGGTTCGGAGATGGCTTGGTCGCTCATACCCTTCGGCGGTTGGGGCACTACGGGAACGAACGTCCTTGTGAAGGCGCAGTGGCATGAAGGAGATCAGGTCAAGGAGGGTGAGTGGACCGTCACCCTGATGTCTTGATGCGCTTGAGCGGTGGACTCGCCGGCCAAACGGTCGGAGTTTTCGCAGCGTTGGCCTTCGCCTCCAGTCTCATTGCGTCCGTGACATATCGCGCCGGGCAATCACGACCGCCCACCCTTCGCCTCGTTGGTGGGGGTGGATCTTCTTCGGCTATCTCATCCCCTGTCGCGCGAAGGTCCAGCAACGTCATGGTGAGCGCCTGCACGGCCTCCTCGCTGCGGTCCACCCATGCACCGGTCCGTGGGTGCTGAAACAGCGTGGCGGTCCCGCACGTGTTACAGCGGTTCAGCGCGACGGCGTGCGTCAAGGCGTTGCGCTCGTCCGCCGCGTCAAGCACGTCGCCCAACCACTGGACGGCGTCGTCCGGCACCAGACGCGGGTATTTCTCTCAGAACTTGAGCACTGCTTTCGCGGCTTGCTTCGTGGTGAGTCCAGGGTCCGGCGACTTTGGCATCGACGACAGGTGTCCGTAATCCAGCATCCGCAGCATGTCGATCAGCAGTTCACTAAGGGCCGTGTCTGCCAGCGTGAGGTGGCCGAAGTCGCCAACCCAATCCCCGTCTCTCGTCATAGCGTCCACCGTAGATCGGGGTATGCCGCTGGCGCGGGCTTCTGACGGGCCAGTCTGGGTGTGCACCCCGATTCTGCGGTTCGGTGCTGCCCCTTTCGCTGACCTGCGAGAACGAGGTTGACTATTGGGAGCACTTGACTCCGGGTCATGTGCGCCTAGGTTCCAAACTGTGGGGCGGGTGTTGCACCCCAAGTTGCACCCCAAGAGCCCGTTGTCCACAACCCTCGAAATCGAACAACGCCCTGACCTGCAGTGATGCAGATCAGGGCGTTGATTGTTCGGTCGGGCTGACAGGATTTGAACCTGCGACCCCCTGACCCCCAGTCAGGTGCGCTACCAAGCTGCGCTACAGCCCGAACACCCATCACCTCAGGTGATGGGCGAGCGAAACCTTACCCCAGCGCTCACCGCGATCGACAATCAGGTCGCGCACCCCGGGGAGCGTGCCGTCCGGCGTCAGGCCATGGTGCCGAGCGAGGCCCCGACGAAGCCGGGGAACACCCGGCTCGAGTCGACCCCGAACCGGCTCCGCACGACCTCCGAGAGCACGCTGCGGTAGTCGGTGGTGACCGTCAGGTCGGCGTCCGGGCTGTTGGTCAGGCCGGGCCAGCTGCCGTGGTAGCGCCCGCCCTGGACGCCGGCACCGGCCAGGAACATCACGTTGCCGTGGCCGTGGTCGAGGCCGTAGTTGGCGTTCTCGGCCACCCGTCGGCCGAACTCGCTCAGGCAGACCACGGTCACCTTGTCGCCGAAGGAGCCGATGTCGGCGAAGAACGCCGCGAGGGCGGACGCGAAGGTGGCCGCGTTGTCCTTGAGCTTGCCCCACTCCAGCGTCCCGAGACCCGTGTGCATGTCCCAGTCGCCCTGGTCGACGGTGATCACCTGGACGCCCACGTCACCGCGGATGATGCGGGCGGCGTGCGCGAGGGCGTCGCCGAGGTCGCCGCGGGGGTACGTCGCGCCGCCCGCAGGCGTGTCCGGACCCGCGACGACCGGAGCCAGGATGTCGACCGCGGTGAAGGTGTCGCGGGCGGCCTCGCCCAGCACCGACCTGTCCGATCCCCAGAGGGTCTTGAGGCTGCTGCGGCGACGGGCCGCGTGCCCGTCCTCCTCTCCGGGGATCGAGAGCCGGTCGAGCGACGACGCGGCCATGGCGGGGGACGGACCGGCCAGCGACGTGGGGACGACGCCGCTGCCGAGGCCGATGCCCTGCACCGGGCTGGTCAGGGCGTCCAGCCCGATGAGCCGGTTGAGCCACCCGACGCGGGTCGCGGAGCCGGCGCTGGCGTCCTCGATCTCCTCCATCGCCGAGAAGTGCGAGCGGTTGGCGGCCGGAAGCCCGGTCGCGTGGACGGCCGCGAGTCGCCCCGACTCCCACATCGGGAGCAGCGGAGCCAGCGCGGGGTGCAGGCCGAACATCCCGTCGCGGGCGAGCAGGCGCTCGGCAGCGATCGCGATGCCGGGGCGGGCGGCGTAGTAGACGGGGTCCGCGTGCGGCACGACGAGCGACAGGCCGTCGGCGGCACCTCTCAGCGACACCACGACGAGCACCGAGGGCGCCGGGGTGGCGGCCGCAGCCGAGGCGCGGACCTCCGCGCCGCCGTACACGACCGACAGGCCGGCGACGCCGGCCGCGGTGCCGAGGAGGGTGCGGCGTGACAATCGGGCGCGCGTGAACTCGGCGCAGCAGTCGTCGGCAGTCGTCATCTCGGTCACCGGGTCATGTGGGCGGGGGAGTCGAGCAGGGTCACGATCAGGCGGGGCATGCCCCACTCCACGAGGTCGTGGGACTTCGTGATGGTGGTGCCGGGCTTCAGCCCGGTGGCCTGGCAGCAGGCCTTGAGGAGCTGCTTGCTCGCGGGGCGGAAGAGGATCCGCGCGGAGAGATGGTCCACCAGGTCGTCGAAGCGCACCTTCTTGGACGGCAGCCAGGACGCGGGGGAGCGGTAGTGGATGTCCTTCTCGGGCCACCAGCCGCCGGCCATGGACCAGTGCATCCCGAAGGACGCGGCCATCCGGCCAGCCGAGGCCCAGGCGGCGTTGGTGATCGGTGCCCCGTCGGGGCGGCTCCAGGAGAACGGTCGCCCGCCGAGTCCGTCGGTCTGCCACAGGATCGCCTCGGCGGCGGAGTCCGGGGCCGCCGGGCGCCGGACCTTCACCCCCAGCGCACGGTAGGTCGCCACCACGTCCTCGGCGGGGTCGCGGACCTTGGTGCCGCGCGAGGCCCGGAAGACCGGTGAGGCCACGAGCGCCTTGAGCACCGGCACGATGGCCGTGTCGTGCTGGAGGTAGACCTTGGCCAGCTGGTCGACCAGCGCCTGCGGCGGCTCGTCGCGGACGAACTTCGTCGCCAGCCGGCGCGCCACGCGTTTCGCGGTGGCCGGGTGGTGTGCCAGGTAGTCGGTGTAGCGCCGCGTCAGGTCACGGCCGTCGGCGGAGCGGTTGTCGTCGCCGAAGCCCATCACCCGCACCGGGCCGGTCGCGTGGTCGTCCGGCGAGTACGCCGCGGCGAAGGTCTTCCACACGTCCACCCTCCACCCGGTCAGGATGCGGGCCGAGTCCTTGACGTCGGCCTCGGTGTAGAGGCCGCGGCCCACCGTGTGCAGCTCGAGGAGCTCGCGGCCCAGGTTCTCGTTGGGGTGCACCGCGGTGGAGGTGGCGTTGTCGAGGTAGATCCCCATCGCCGGGTGCGTCGTCACGGTGAAGAGGAGGTCGCTGAAGCGGCCCAGCGCACGCGCGCGGATCGCGTCGCCGTACGCCACGCGGTGGGTGAAGACGCCGTCGGCGCCGACGGGGACGTGGAAGTGGTTCTCCCACAGCTCGGTCATGACCTCGAGCACCTGCCGGCGGGAGGTCACGCGGCGCACCAGCGCGCGGCGCATGTAGTCCTCCATCACCATCCACCCGGGCTCGACCTCGCTCTGGGTGCGCTGCCACAGGTCCAGCGGGCTGCGGTGCAGGGACGGCCACCAGTCGTCGGAGACGCCACCCGGGCCGTCGGAGACCTTGCCGGGGGAGAGCTGCTGGGCGAACCAGGCGTCGGCCCCGTGGCGGCGTACGTCGCGCACCAGGTCCTTCGTCAGCCCGTAGGAGAACCGCGTGACGAGATGGCGATCGGCGCCGGGGAGCACGCCCGAGGACGGCTTCTTCCGGCGCTTGTCTCCCCAAGGCTCCCGCCCCTTCGTCCCAGGCACGGGAGGAGCCTAGAGCTCTTGTTACCAAGGTAACGAGGCGATGGCCACGGATGGCCCGAAAGGACTACCCGGTGGGAGCCCCGGGCTCGGGGAGCGGACCGAACGTCTGGTTGCAGGCCGCCCCGCCGCAGGTGATGAGCTGGCTGCGGCGCTCCTCGAGGGCCGCGGCGATGGCTGCGTACGCCGGGTCGTCGATGCGGTTGACGAGCTGGTCGGGGTCGAGGTCGTCGTCGTAGAGGAACGCGTCGGCCCCGTTGACGCCGTACAGGTAGCGATCGGTCCGCACCCCGCGGTAGGCCCACCCGTCCCCGCCGTCGTCACCGGTCTGCACGAGTGTGGTGTCGCGGAACGGCTGGTCGAGGCCGCGCAGGGTCGGGACGAACGACGAGCCGTCCACCGGCCACTGTGCCGAGGCGCCGGCGATGGCGGCGAGGGTCGCGGGCAGGTCGACGAGGGTGACCGGCAGGTCCGACGTCGTGCCCGGCGCGATCCCGGGGCCGCGGACCAGCAGCGGGACCTGCAGGACGGGCTGGGTGAGCACGTTCTTGCCGATGAAGCGGTGCTCGCCCAACGAGTAGCCGTTGTCGGAGGTGAAGACGATGACGGTGTGGTCGAGCTCGCCCGTCTCGCGCAGCGTGTCCACCAGCGAGCCGACCGCACGGTCCACCGACTGCAGCGCGCGCAGGCGTGCCCGGTGCTCCTCGATGACGACCTGCGGGTCGGCGTCGCGCCGGTTGCGGAACGGGCGCGGCTGGTCGAGGACCGCACGCTCGTTGAACGCCGGGTCCTGCAGCGACGGCGGCATCGCGTGCGCGAACCGGTCCGCGTCGCGCGGGGCGCTGGGCGGGGGCACCGGCTTGCCGTCGTCGATGCGGTAGTGCGGGGCAAGGTGCCAGGAGAAGAGGAGGAACGGTTCGTCCTTGCGGGCGAAGCGACGCACGGTGTCGTTGGTGCGCTCGGCGATGACGTCGGTGACGTAGCTGTCCTTGAAGGCCTCGGGGCTGTCGTCGTCGTCGGCGAAGGAGAAGTCGAGGTAGTCGTAGACACCGGCGACCAGCGCGTCCCAGTGCGTCCAGCCGGACGGGCGGGTGTCCTGCGCGGTGTAGCCGTTGAGGAACTTGCCGACGAAGCCGGTCTGGTAGCCCGCCCTGCCGAACCAGGCGCTGACCTCGTGGGTCGGGTCCAGGGCCTGGAAGCCGCCGAACGGGCCGGCGTTGTGCTGGACGCCGTTGTTCTGGGCGTACTGCCCGGTGACGAGCTCGGCCCGCGCCGGGCAGCACAGCGGGTGCGGCGAGATCGCATCGGTGAGGTCGAGGCCCTGGTCGGCGATCAGGCGCTGGGTCTGCGGCATCCACCGGAGGTCGTCGTCGCGCATGTCGTCGGTCATCACGAACACGACGTTCGGGCGGGCGTCACGGGCGGCCCCGCGCGAGACGGTGCCGTCGTCGGCGGGCATCGGGAGGCCGGCGGTCCCGGAGGCCACGGGGACCACGGTGGGGCTCGGCTCGGACGGCCGCGCGAGGCCCGCGGCCGCGGACCCCACCACCAGCACGGCGGCCAGCGCGGCCGTGCCGCTGCGCATCCACCCGTGCATCGTGTTCCCCTGCTCGCCCCGACCGAAGGGCCCAGAGTAGGGGGCCCGGACACCGGCGCCCAAAGCGACGCGGTGATGTGGACGAGTGTCCTCTACTCTGGTGCGCGAAGTACTGCCAGCACCCGAGTGGAAGGGCCTCCCCAGACCCCCATGGACGGCTATCAAAGTCGCCGCACGACCGTCTCCCTGACCAATCGAGGAGCCGCGTCGTGACCCCGTGGCTCCTCCTGCTCGTCTCGTTCGCCCTCATCGCGGTCTGTGGCGTGTTCGTCGCCGCCGAGTTCTCCTTCGTCACCGTCGACCGGTCGACGGTGGAGCGTGCCGCCAGCGGCGGGGACGCCTCCGCGGCGGGCGTGCAACGCGCCCTCAAGTCGCTCTCCACCCAGCTCTCCGGCGCCCAGGTGGGCATCACGGTGACCAACCTCGCCGTCGGTTTCCTCGCGGAGCCGGCCATCGCCACCCTGGTGCGCGACCCGTTGACCGCGGCAGGGCTGCCGGACGGCTGGGTGCCACCGATCTCGGTGGCCATCGGCCTGACCCTCGGCACCATCCTCACGATGCTCTTCGGCGAGATGGTCCCCAAGAACCTCGCCCTGGCCAAGCCGCTCGAGACCGCTCGGGCCACCCAGGGCTTCATGCGCGGCTTCACCGCCGCGTCGCGCTGGCCCATCAAGGTGCTCAACAACTCCGCCAACACGCTCGTACGCCGCCTCGGCATCGAGCCGCAGGAGGAGCTCCGCTCCGCGCGCAGCTCCGAGGAGCTCGCCTCCCTCGTGCAGCGCTCGGCCGACCAGGGCACCCTCGACGCCGAGACCGCCGAGCTCATGGAGCGCAGCGTCGAGTTCGGCACCCGTACCGCGGGCGAGATCATGACGCCCCGGGTGCGCACCACCACCGTCGAGGAGGGCGACCGGGCCAGCACGGTCATCGAGCTGGCCCGCCAGACCGGCCTGTCCCGCTTCCCGGTGCTGGACCAGGAGGACGCGGTCGTCGGCACCGTCCACGTCAAGCACGCCGTCGCGCTGCCCGTCCACGAGCGCGCCACCACCCGGATCAAGCACATCATGGTCAAGCCCACCGTCGTCCCCGACAGCCTGCGGCTCGACCCCCTGCTCGCCCTGCTGCGCGGCGACGGCTTCCAGATGGCCATCGTGCTCGACGAGTACGGCGGCCACGCGGGCATCGTGACCCTCGAGGACGTCGTGGAGGAGATCGTCGGCGACATCTCCGACGAGCACGACCGGCTCGGTGCCCGGGCCCGCCAGCGCCGCGACGGCGCCTGGAGCCTGTCGGGGCTGCTGCGGCCCGACGAGGTCGAGGACGCCACCGGCATCGAGCTGCCCGACCACGAGGACTACGACACCATCGGCGGGCTCGTCATGCAGCGCCTCGGCAAGATCCCGCACGCCGGCGACCGCGTCGAGGTGCCCGTCCCGGACCGTTCGGACCCGGACGAGCCGCGCGAGGACCTCGCCACGCTCACCGTCGAGCGGATGGACGGCCTGCGCATCGACCGCCTCGAGCTGAGGCTGGTGACGCTGGACGAGCTGTCCGTCGAGCCGACCGACCCGGCCTCGGGGGAGGGGGACGACCGTGGGTGACCTGACCGGCGTCGTCGTCGCCGTCGTGCTGCTCGTGCTCAACGCCTTCTTCGTGGGCGCCGAGTTCGCGCTGCTGTCCGCGCGACGCAGCCAGATCGAGCCGCTGGCCCAGTCGGGGTCGCGCCGGGCTCGCACCGCCCTGCGCGCCATGGAGCAGGTCTCGCTGGTGATGGCGGGCGCCCAGCTCGGCATCACCGTCTGCTCGCTGGGCCTCGGTGCCGTCGGCGAGCCCGCCGTGGCGCACCTGCTCGAGCCGCTGTTCCACGCGCTGCGGGTCCCCGAGGGGGCCCTGCACCCGGTGTCGTTCGTCGTCGCGATGTCGATCGTCGTCTACCTGCACGTGGTGCTCGGGGAGATGGTCCCCAAGAACATCGCCCTGGCCGGCCCCACCCGGGCCGCGCTCCTGCTCGGCCCGCCGATGATGGTCATCGTGACCGTGCTGCGACCGGTGATCCTGCTGCTCAACCTCGCCGCCAACGGCATCCTGCGACTGCTCCGGGTAGAGCCCAAGGAGGAGGTCAGCTCCAGCTACACCCGCGAGGAGGTCGCGGCCCTTGTGGAGGAGTCGCGCGGCGAGGGCATGATCGCGGCCGACGAGTACGACCGCCTCGCCGGCGCGCTCGGCTTCACCGAGAAGACCGTCTCCACCGTCCTGATGCCCGTCGAGGGCCTCTCCACGGTCCTGCGGGGGTCGACGGCGGCCGACGTCGAGGCGCTGTGCGCGGCCACCGGCTTCAGCCGCTTCCCGGTCGCCGACCCGGACGGCACGCTGGTGGGCTACCTCCACATCAAGGACGTGCTGGAGAGCGACGAGGAGCGTCGTCAGCGCCCGATCGACGACAAGTGGGTGCGCCCCTTCGCCACCGTCGGGCCCGACGACCTCCTTCATGAGGCCCTCGAGAGCCTGCAGCTGCGCGGGGCGCACATGGCCCGCGTCGTACGCCGCGACGGCGAGGTGCTGGGCCTGGTCACCCTCGAGGACGTGCTCGAGGAGCTGGTCGGTGTCATCCGCGACGGCTCCCACCACGAGGCCGGCACGAGTGCCGCCGAGTCGTGACCGTGCGTGCGACGCCCGCTGGATAGGGTGAGCGAGACGTTGATCCCGACTCACCCGATGGCAGGCGATTCCGTGCAGGAGCAGACCCACCGCTCACGCGTGTGGACGATCCCCAACCTGCTCAGCATGGCTCGGCTCGCCGGTGTGCCCGTCTTCCTCTGGCTCGTGCTCGGCCCGGAGGCCGACGCGCTGGCGCTGGCGCTGCTCATGGTCTCGGGAGTGACCGACTGGCTCGACGGCTACCTCGCCCGCAGGCTCGACCAGCACTCCAGCCTGGGGGAGATCCTCGACCCGGTTGCCGACCGCCTCTACATCCTCGCCGTCGTCGTGGGGCTGGCCCTGCGCGACATCATCCCGTGGTGGGTGGCGATCATCCTGCCCCTGCGGGACCTGCTGCTGTGGGGACTGGTGCCGCTCCTGCGCACCCGCGGCTACAGCGCGCTGCCGGTGCACTTCCTCGGCAAGGCCGCGACCTTCAACCTCCTGTACGCGTTCCCGTTGCTGCTGCTCGGTGAGGGCGACGGGGCGATCCCGACCCTGGCCCGCGTCTTCGGGTGGGCCTTCGCCTTCTGGGGCATCGGGCTCTACTGGTGGGCGGGCGTGCTCTACGCGTGGCAGGTCCGCGGACTGTTGCGCGACACCGAGCCACGACCACGGACGAGGGCCGGCGATGCCTGACCTCTCCGCCCCCGAGCGGCCCCGTGACCTGCCCGAGCACGTCACCACCCCGCTGCTCGCCCTCATCACGACGCGGTCGATGGACGAGGACTACGCCCACGTCGCCCGGCGCAGGACCGAGCGTGGCGAGTCGTCACCCGCACGTCGCCGCGGCTGGACCACGCTGGCCGTCGTGGGCACCTTCGGGCTCCTGGTCACCGTGGCCGCGGTCCAGACGTCCCGTGACGCCGACGTTCAGGAGCTCGGCCGGGCGACGCTCATCTCCAAGATCGACGACGGGCGCGACGAGGTGGCGGCCCTCCAGCGCGAGATCCGCACCCTCAACGACGCGCGGATCGCCGCCCAGGACCGCAACGACGTCCTCGCCGCCCAGTCCGAGGACCTCGAGGCGCGCGTGCGCCGCGTCGAGGTCCGCACCGGCTTCGTCCCGGTGCGCGGCGAGGGGGTGCGGATCACCGTGACCAACCCGCAGAGCGACGACCCCAACGACGAGATCCGCGACGAGGACCTCGCCACGCTGGTCGACGGGTTGTGGCAGGCGGGTGCCGAGGCGATCGCCATCAACGGCATCCGGCTCACCGCGCTGAGCGGGATCCGCAACACCGGTCGGGCCATCCTCGTCAACAGCCAGCCGCTGACCCCGCCGTACGTCGTCGAGGCGATCGGCGACAACGCGACCCTGCAGGCGAGGCTCCTCGAGAGCAGCCAGGGCCAGGACTGGTTCGGCCTCGTCAACGGCTTCGGCTTCGGCTACGAGCCCGAGAATGTCACCATGGTCCGGCTCCCGGCCAGCACGCTGCGTCCCCTGCGCGACGTCACCGAGGGCTCCGCGCAGGACCAGTCCACGAAGGAGGAGGGGGTCACACCGTGATCGCAGCACTCGGACTCCTGCTCGGCGTGCTCGCCGGCCTCGTCTTCGCCCCCGACGTCCCGCTGGGCCTCGAGCCCTACCTGCCGATCGCGGTGGTCGCGGCCCTGGACGCGGTCTTCGGTGGCCTGCGCGCCTTCCTCGACGGCATCTTCGACGACAAGGTCTTCGTCGTCTCCTTCATCAGCAACGTCGTCATCGCGGCGCTGATCGTCTACATGGGCGACAAGCTCGGGGTCGGCAGCCAGCTCTCGACCGGCGTCATCGTGGTCCTCGGCATCCGCATCTTCTCCAACGTCGCCGCGATCCGGCGCCACCTGTTCCATGCCTGAGCAGACGCCGGGCCACCCCGAGCCCCACCAGGAGCCGCACCACAAGCGCGCCGCAGTGCCGCCCGCCCCCGACGAGGAGGACGCCGGCCGCAAGCGGCTGGCCTTCACCCTGCGCCACGGGTCGCGGGCCCAGGTGGTCGTGGCCGTGCTCCTCGCGGTCCTCGGCTTCGCCTCGATCGTGCAGGTGCGCAACAACGAGCAGGACAACACCTACGCCGGCCTGCGCGAGCAGGACCTCATCGAGATCCTCAACGCCCTCACCGGGACCGCGGAGCGCGCGCGACGCGAGCGGGACCGGCTCGAGCAGACCCGCGACGAGCTGCGCTCGGAGAACACCAGCCGCGAGGCGGCACTGTCCCAGACCCAGGAACGCGCCCAGACCCTCAACATCCTGGCCGGGCTCGTGCCGGTCACCGGCCCCGGCATCCGGATCACCATCGAGGAGGGCGACGGCCCGGTGAGCGTGGGCTCCCTGCTCGACGTCGTGCAGGAGATGCGCACGGCCGACGCCGAGGCCATCGAGTTCAACGACCAGTACCGCGTGGTCGCCCAGAGCTCCTTCAACCTCGCGGTCGGCGGCATCGAGCTCGACGGCAACTTGCTGGAGCCGCCGTACGTCATCGACGTCATCGGCGACCCGCACTCGCTGCACGGCGGGCTCACCTTCGCGAGCGGCCCGATCGAGACGATGGAGAAGTACGAGGACGCCACCGTGGAGGTCGAGGAGTCGGAGTCCATCGAGATCACGAGCGTCCGCGACCCCGTGCGACCCGTCAACGCCGAGGCCGACCCCGACCAGTAGCCTGCCCACGCACCGACCAGCAACCGAGGAGACACCGTGTATCCCGAGGACCTGAAGTACACCAGCGAGCACGAGTGGGTGCGCACGCCCGGCGAGGCCGAGGGCTCGGTCCGTATCGGGATCACCCACTTCGCCCAGGACGCGCTGGGCGACATCGTCTACGTCTCGCTCCCCGAGGTGGGGGAGCAGGTGACCGGTGGCGACACCTGTGGCGAGCTCGAGTCGACCAAGTCGGTCAGCGACGTCTACGCGCCCCTCACCGGCGAGGTGGTGGCCCGCAACGAGTCGCTCGACGCCACCCCCGAGCTGGTCAACACCGACCCGTACTCCGCCGGCTGGCTCTTCGAGCTCGTGCCCTCCGACGCCTCCCAGGTCGACGGCCTCCTCGACGCCGCCGCCTACCAGGCTGGGCTGGAGGGCTGAGGCTCCGGCCGCCCGGCTGGTAGGTTCGTCACAACCGTCAACCTCAGGCCCCACCTGAGGGTTGTCGGGTGTTCGTGCACCATCGTCACAGCACCATCGTCACCGCCCGAAGTCACCGCCCTGAGGAGGGTTCATGCCGTTCTGCACCGCCTGTGGCAAGCAGAACCCGGACGACGCGCGCTTCTGCGCGCAGTGCGGCACCCGCCTGGCGTCCGCCGACGACGCGGGCGCCACCACCGGGAGCAACCGGGCCGCGAGCGACTCGACCGCGACCATCACGTTCGGGGTCCCGAGCGCCGAGTCGTCGGACCGGCAGCTCAGCCCGGTCGACGCGGCCGCCGTCGACGCCCTCCCCGAGGGACACGCGCTCCTCGTGGTCCAGCGGGGCCCCAGCGCCGGCAGCCGCTTCCTCCTCGACGCCGACCTCGTCGGTGCCGGACGGCACCCGGACAGCGAGATCTTCCTCGACGACGTCACCGTGTCCCGTCGCCACGCGGAGTTCCGCCGCAGCGGCAACGAGTTCACCGTGAGCGACGTCGGCAGCCTCAACGGCACCTACGTCAACCGCGACCGCATCGACTCGGTGCGTCTCACCGACGGCGACGAGGTCCAGATCGGCAAGTACCGCCTCGTGTTCTTCTCCGGCGCCTCGGGCAGCTGATCGGTGTCCGTCCCCTCCTCGCCGGCGTCCTCGGGACCAGCGTCCGGGTCGGTCTCGCGCGGCCGGATGAACATCGGCCAGGTCCTCGAGCAGCTGCGCACCGACTTCCCGGGCGTCACGATCCCCAAGATCCGCTTCCTCGAGGACAAGGGCCTGATCAAGCCCGAGCGCACGCCCGCGGGCTACCGCAAGTTCTCCACCGACGACGTCGACCGGTTGCGCTACGTCCTGCGCATGCAGCGTGACCACTACCTGCCGTTGAAGGTGATCGGCGAGCACCTCGACGCCATCGACCGTGGCCTCGCGCCGCCGCCGATCGAGGGCGTCGTCCCCACCGTCCCGCAGGTTGCCCTGGCGGCCGACGGCCTGCCGTCCCCCGAGTCCTTCGCTCGCACCAGCGACGTGCGGCTGTCGCGGATGGAGCTGCTCAAGATCGCGGAGGTCTCCGACGACCTCCTCACCCAGCTCGAGCAGTTCGGCCTCATCGCACCGCGCACCGGCACCCGGCACTACGACACCGATGCCCTGGTCGTCGCGCAGACGGCCCGCGAGTTGGCCGACTTCGGCTTCGAACCGCGCCACCTGCGAGCCTTCAAGACCGCCGCCGACCGCGAGGTGGGGCTGGTCGAGCAGGTCGTGGCGCCCCTCGAACGGGGCCGCGACGCGGCCGCCCGGGGGCGTGCGGCGGACGCCGTCAGCGAGATCGCCGCACTGTCCGTGCGCCTGCACGCCACCCTGGTCAAGACCGGTCTGCGACGTCGCTGACCGTCCGTGCCGGACGGCCTTGGCCCGGGAGTAGGGTGAGGACGTGCGCGAAGTAGACGTCATCGGAGTCCGCGTCGAGATGCCCTCCAACCAGCCGATCGTGCTGTTGCGGGAGGCCTCCGGCGAGCGCTACCTGCCCATCTGGATCGGGGCCGTGGAGGCCACGGCCATCGCCTTCGCCCAGCAGGGCGTCGTGCCGCCGCGACCGCTCACCCACGACCTGATGAAGGACGTGCTCGAGGCCACCGGCCAGTCGCTGAGCGAGGTCCGGGTGACGGACGTGAAGGACGGCGTCTTCTACGCCGAGCTCGTCTTCGCCTCCGGCCAGGTCGTGAGCGCCCGTCCCTCCGACTCCATCGCGCTGGCCCTGCGCACCGGCACCAAGATCGTGTGTGCCGAGGGGGTGCTCGACGAGGCCGGCCTGGCCGTGCCGGCCGAGCAGGAGGACGAGGTGGAGGCCTTCCGGGAGTTCCTCGACCACGTGTCCCCCGAGGACTTCGAGCGACCCGAAGCCTGACCCTCAACCTGAGGTTGAGGGTTACGACACGCCGCGGAGACGTTTGACCACCCTCCACCACAGGCATACGGTGAAGTTCTCCGCTGTAACTCCACCCGTGTGGTTGCCCTTCCCCGCAGCCGCCTTCCCCCGGAGCTACGCCCAGCGGTTGAAGAAGACCGTTGGAGGGTCGCCGTGGCTGTGAACGAGAACGAGCAGGATCGCGTGGGTGCCGAGGCAGCCCAGGCCGCCGAGATCGCCGACGAGCAGGGCCTGCTCTTCACCGACGACGTCTCCCCGCTGCCCAGCGACACCGGCTACCGCGGGCCGACGGCCTGCAACGCGGCCGGCATCACCTACCGCCAGCTCGACTACTGGGCCCGCACCGGCCTGGTCGAGCCCACGGTGCGCGGGGCCTCGGGCTCCGGCTCGCAGCGGCTCTACTCCTTCCGCGACATCCTGCTGCTCAAGGTCGTCAAGCGTCTGCTCGACGCCGGCATCTCGCTGCAGCAGATCCGGACGGCGGTCGCCCACCTGCGCGAGCGCGGCACCGACGACCTGACCCGCGTCACGCTGATGAGCGACGGCGCGAGCGTCTACGAGTGCACCAGCAACGACGAGGTCATCGACCTGCTCCAGGGTGGCCAGGGCGTCTTCGGCATCGCGATCGGCGGCGTGTGGCGCGAGATCGAGGGGACGCTCGCCGAGCTGCCCAGCGAGCGCACCGCCCAGGACGCGCCCGCCGCCAGCGACGAGCTCGCGGCTCGCCGCGCCGCCCGCCAGACCGGCTGAGCGCAGCACACGGACACAGGCACGACGACGGGCCCGGAGCACACGCTCCGGGCCCGTCGTACGTCTCAGGGATGCGGCTCGGCGGGTGCTAGCCCGGGGGAGCGCAGCGCCACGGCGGCCTGGCGATGGCCGGCCTCCATGGCACCGCGCAGGTCCTGCCCGGCCAGCGTCGCCACCAGGACGCCGGCGAGGAAGGCGTCCCCGGCCCCGTTGGTGTCCACCACGTCCGTCACCGGGCGCACGCGCACGTGCAGCTCGTCGGTCGCCGTCACCGCGACCGCCCCCTGCGCGCCCCGCGTGCAGATCGCCAGGGACGTGCCGGCCGCGACGCGGCTGCGCATGAAGGGCAGCGGGTCGTCCATCCCGTCGTCGTTGAGGAACAGCACGTCCGCGGCGTCCACCCAGTCGCGGTGGAAGGCCGCGGTGCCGTCGTAGTCGTGGACGTCGCACCACACCGGCCGTCCCGCGGCACGTGCCCGGGCCAGCAGGGGTCGGGAGCCCTCGGCGAGGTCGACGACCGCGACGTCGCAGGCGTCCAACGCGGCCCGCAGGTCGTCCTCGTGCGTCGTCTCGGCCGGTACGTCGGGCAGGTGCAGGTAGATCGACACCCGGCCGCCCCGGTCGTCCATGAGGTTGAGGTGCTGCTCGGTGCCGCTGGGGGAGGGGGCCGCGAGCAGGGTGATCGCATCGTGCCGCAGCGCGGCCCGGGCGAGCCCGCCCTCGGGGTCCTCGCCCAGGACGGTGGACAGCGTGACCCGGGCCCCGAGCGCGGCCAGGTGGAGGGCCTTGCCGGCGGACGTGCCGCCCAGGGTGTCGACGTGGCTGCGGGCGAAGACCGTGTGGGGGCGGGCGTCGGGGAGGTCGTCGAGCCGGACGACGCGGTTCCACGAGACGGGACCGGCGACCAGGACCTGGAAAGTCGACACGACCACATCATGGCGTGCTCGTCGGGCACGGGCTCGGGGCGCTGGTAGATTCAGGGCTGCTGACGATCCCGCGCGGGAGAGTCTTCGCCCGGTCCCGGCCGGGCAAGCGCCGAAGGGGCAATTCCTCCCCGGAACCTCTCAGGCACCCGGACCGCGCAGACCAGGCAGCTCTGGAGACCCCCGTCGGGGGACGACAGAGGGGGAGGCCCGCTGACCGCGACCCAGGGAGCCTCCATGCCGGACCCGTCCGACCTCACGACCGCCCCGTTCGTCGAGCGCCACATCGGCCTGCGCGAGCCCGACGTCGAGGCGATGCTCAAGCAGCTCGGCTTCGACGACCTCGACGCCCTGATGGAGGCGGCCGTCCCCGGCGGCATCCGGGCCGGCGCGGACCTCGACCTGCCTGCCGCCCTCACCGAGGACCTGGCGGCGCGGGAGCTGCGGCGCATCGCCGGGCTCAACCGTCCTGCGGAGGCGATGATCGGGCTGGGCTACCACGCGACGATCACCCCGCCGGTCATCCGTCGCAACGTCCTCGAGGACCCGAGCTGGTACACCGCCTACACGCCGTACCAGCCGGAGATCTCCCAGGGCCGGCTCGAGGCCCTGATCAACTTCCAGACGGTGATCGGGGACCTGACCGGCCTGCCGACCGCCAACGCGTCGCTGCTCGACGAGGGCACCGCGGCCGCCGAGGCGATGACGCTCGTACGCCGCGGCAACCGCAAGGCCGCCGGCCCGTTCGTCGTGGACGCCGACGCGCTCCCGCAGACGATCGACGTGGTGCGCACCCGCGCCGAGGCGATGGGCATCGACGTGGTCGTGGCCGACCTCGCCGAGGGCCTCCCCGACGGCGAGCTCTCCGGGGTCCTGGTGCAGTACCCCGGCGCCTCGGGTCGCGTGCTCGACCCGCGACCGGTGATCGAGGCCGCCCACGAGCGCAACGCGCTGACCGTGGTGGCTGCCGACCTGCTGGCGCTGACCGTGCTGGAGGCGCCGGGCGAGCTCGGCGCCGACGTGGTCGTCGGCTCCTCCCAGCGTTTCGGGGTGCCGCTGTTCTACGGCGGCCCCCACGCCGGCTACATGGCGGTCGCGGACGGGCTCGAGCGGCACCTGCCCGGTCGCCTCGTCGGAGTCTCCGTCGACGCGGAGGGCCGCCCGGCGTACCGCCTCGCCCTGCAGACCCGCGAGCAGCACATCCGCCGCGACAAGGCGACCTCCAACATCTGCACCGCGCAGGTGCTGCTGGCGGTCGTGGCGTCGATGTACGCCGTCTACCACGGTCCCGACGGGCTGCGAGAGATCGCGCGCCGCACGCACCGCTCCGCCGCTCGCATCGCCGCCGCCCTGCGGGCCGGGGGAGTGGAGCTCGAGCACGACACCTTCTTCGACACCCTGACCGCCGTGGTGCCCGGTCGCGCCGCCGACGTGGTGGCGGGGGCCCGCAGCCTGGGCCTGCACCTGCGCCACGTCGACGGCGACCGGGTCGGCATCAGCACCTCCGAGTGCACCACGCCGGCCACCGTCGCGTGCGTGCTGCGCGCCTTCGGGGTCACGGCCCACGTCGACGACGAGGACGTGGCCGAGGGGCTGCCCGCGGACCTGCGCCGCGCGACTGCGTACCTCACCCACGAGGTCTTCACCAGCCACCACAGCGAGACGCAGATGCTGCGCTACCTGCGTCGACTCTCGGGCCGCGACTACGCGCTGGACCGCGGGATGATCCCGCTCGGCTCCTGCACGATGAAGCTCAACGCCACCACCGAGATGGAGCCGATCAGCCTGCCCGGCTTCGCCGACCTGCACCCCTTCGCCCCCGCCGAGGACGCGGCCGGCTACCGGCAGCTCGTGGACGAGCTCGAGGGCTGGCTGGCCGAGGTCACCGGCTACGACCGGGTCTCGATCCAGCCCAACGCCGGTTCGCAGGGCGAGCTGGCCGGCCTGCTCGCGATCCGCGGCTACCACCGCGGGCGGGGCGACGAGGCCCGCAATGTCTGCCTCATCCCCTCGTCCGCCCACGGCACCAACGCGGCCTCCGCGGTGATGGCCGGCATGAAGGTCGTGGTGGTGAAGGCCGGTGACGACGGCACCGTCGACCTCGACGACCTGCGGGCGGCGTGCGAGAAGCACGCCGACGAGCTGGCCGCGATCATGGTGACCTACCCCTCGACCCACGGGGCCTACGAGGACACCATCACCGAGCTGTGCGAGATCGTGCACGGCCACGGCGGCCAGGTGTACGTCGACGGCGCCAACCTCAACGCCCTGCTCGGCCACGCCAAGCCGGGTGAGTTCGGCGGCGACGTGTCGCACCTCAACCTGCACAAGACCTTCTGCATCCCGCACGGCGGCGGTGGCCCCGGCGTCGGCCCGGTGGCGGTGCGCGAGCACCTCGCGCCGTACCTCCCGTCGCACCCCATGCACCCCGAGGAGGGCAAGCGCACGGGCATCGGCGCGATCAGCGCGGCGCCGTACGGCTCGGCGGGCATCCTGCCGATCTCGTGGGCCTACATCCGGCTCATGGGCGGCCCGGGCCTCACCCGCGCGACCTCGGTGGCGGTGCTCAGCGCCAACTACGTCGCGCACCGGCTCCAGGAGCACTACCCGGTGCTCTACCGCGGCCACGGGGGCCTGGTGGCCCACGAGTGCATCCTCGACGTGCGCGGGCTGACCAAGGAGTCGGGGGTGAGCGTCGACGACGTGGCCAAGCGGCTGGTCGACTACGGCTTCCACGCGCCGACCATGTCGTTCCCGGTCGCCGGGACCCTCATGGTCGAGCCGACCGAGTCCGAGGACCTCGCCGAGATCGACCGCTTCTGCGACGCGATGATCGCGATCCGCGAGGAGATCGCCCAGGTCCAGGCCGGGACGTGGAGCCCGGAGGACTCTCCGCTGCGCAACGCCCCGCACACCGCCCGCGCGCTGGTCGGCGAGTGGGACCGCGCCTACTCCCGCGAGGTCGGCGTCTTCCCGACCGGCGTGGACCCCGACAAGTACTGGCCGCCGGTGGCGCGCATCGACCAGGCGTACGGCGACCGCAACCTCGTGTGCGCCTGCCCGCCGCCCGAGGCCTTCGCCGAATGAGCCCGGAGGGCCCGGCACGCGGTCACGATGGCGCCCTGCTCGGCGACGCCGTCACCGACCACACGGCGCGACGGCTGCGCTGGCGCACGGCCACAGCACAGGCCGAGGGCCACGTGCCCTCGGTCGTCGCCGGCATCGTGCGCGGCGGCGGGCTCGCGTGGGCCGACGGCGTCGGCGACGTGCCCGGCGACGTCGTCGACACGCAGTACAAGATCGGCTCGATCACCAAGACCCTCACCGCCGTGCTGGTCCTCCAGCTCGTCGAGGAGGGGGCGCTGTCCCTCGACTCGCCGGCGTCCGAGGTGCTCGGCGAGGTCGGCTATGCCGACCGCACGATCCGCCAGCTGCTCGCCCACTCCGGGGGCCTGCAGGCCGAGCCGGCCGGGTCGTGGTGGGAGCGGACCGAGGGCGGGACGTTCGAGGAGCTCGCCGAGGCCAACGACGGCTCTGCGGCGGCGTTCGACCCCGACCGGCAGTTCCACTACTCCAACCTCGGCTACGGGCTGTTGGGCGAGGTCGTGGCCCGGCTGCGCGGACAGACCTGGTGGGAGGCGGTCGAGGAGCGGATCCTCGAGCCCCTCGGCATGACCCGGACGTCGTACCAGGCGAGCGGTGCGCACGCGCTCGGCTGGTCGGTGCACCCGTACGCGCAGACGCTGATCCCCGAGCCGCTGCCCGACACCGCCGCCATGGCGCCCGCCGGCCAGGTGTGGAGCACCGTCGCCGACCTCGCGACCTACTGCACGTTCCTGCTCGACGGCCACGACGCCGTCCTGCCCGCCCCGGTCCTGGCGCGGGCCTTCACACCGCAGGCGGGTGAGGAATCCAGTGGGCTGGCCTACGCGCACGGCCTGGGCTTCCAGGTCTTCCGCGGCGGCGCCGGCACCCTCGTCGGGCACAGCGGCTCGATGCCCGGCTTCCACGCGATCTGCCTCGTCGACCGCACCCGGCGCACCGGCGTGGTCGGGCTCGTCAACGCCACCGGCGGCGTGCCGGTCGCGGCCTTCGGAGCCGCGCTGCTCGACGAGCTGGAGCGGTGCGAGCCGACCCTGCCGCCCGTGTGGCGTCCCAACGAGAGCGTGCCGGAGTCCTTCGCCGACGTGCTCGGCGTCTGGCACTGGGGTGCCACGCCCTACGTGTTCGCCTGCGAGGGCGGCCACCTGGTCGCTCGCCGCCGGCAGGTCGAGCTGTGGCGGTTCGCGGACGTCGAGGGCCGGATCGTCGGGTCGCGCGGCTACCACGCGGGGGAGGAGCTGCTCGTCGTACGCCGCCCCGACGGGTCGGTCTCGCACCTCGACGTGGGCACGTTCATCCTCACCCGGCAGCCCTACGAGCCCGGTGCCCCCGTGCCCGGCGGACACCCCGCCTGAACAGATCCGGTCCGGGCATGCCCTGTCCTGGGGACTCGTACCGGGCGGACGAGGCGGGACCCCCGGCGGTGCGATAGACCTCAGGGGTGCCGGACCACCACGAGGTCGAGCTGACGTGGTCGCCTGCCGCCGAGGCGGAGGTGCCCGACCTGACCGGCCTGCCCGGGGTCGTCTCCGTCCTGCCGGGCGGCACCGACGAGCTGACCGCCGTCTACTTCGACACCGCCGACCTGTCGCTGATGGCCGCCGGCGTCACGCTCCGCCGACGTGAGGGCGGCGCTGACGAGGGCTGGCACCTCAAGATCCCGGCGGGGAGCGGACGTGACGAGGTGCACCTGCCCCTGGCGCGGGCGCGGCACGTCGTGCCGAAGCCCCTGCGCGAGGCTGTGCTCGCCTGGAGCCGGGGGGCGGACCTCGTGCCGGTGGCCACCGTCGACACCCACCGCACCACCCACCGTCTCGTCGGACAGGGCGGAGCCGACCTCGCCGAGCTGGCGGACGACCGGGTCCGTGGCCGGCTGCCCGACACCGCGGACACGCCGGTCGAGTGGCGGGAGTGGGAGCTCGAGCTCGTCACGGACGGTCCGGACCTGCTGGAGGCGGCCACCCGGCTGCTGGGCGACCAAGGCGTCGGGCTGAGCACGGTGCAGCGCAAGGTGGAGCACGTCCTCGGGGACCGGGTCCCGCGAGCCACCCCGTCGCGACGACCGAAGCCGCGGCGACCGGCCGGCCTGGCCCTGGTCGCGCTGCTGCGCGAGCAGCGGGCGGAGCTGGCGTGCCGGGACAGCGCCATCCGCCGCGGTGAGCCGGACTCCGTGCACCGGGCGCGCATCGCCACCCGACGCATCCGGTCGGCGTTGGGGGCCTTCGGAACGCTGCTGGAGCCCGACGTGGCCGACAGGGTCGGGCACGAGCTCCGCTGGCTGGCCCGGACGCTCGGCGACTCGCGCGACGTCGAGGTCGCGCACGCCCGCCTGCTGCACCTCGTCGACGCGCAGCCCGCCGACCTGGTCGTCGGTCCCGTACGACGCCGCATCGACGCGACGTACGCCGAGCGCCAGCGGCGCGCCGACGACCAGGTCCGCACCGCCCTGGAGTCGCCGCGCTACCTGGCGCTCCTGGCGTCCCTGGACACCCTCGTGCTGGACGGTCGGGTGGGCGACGCCCCGTGGACCGAGCTGGCGGGCCGGCCGGCCCGCGACGTGCTGCGCCCGCTGGTCGTCGAGGAGTGGAGGGAGCTGCGGCGTCAGGTCCGCGCCATGCCGGACGCGGACGACCGCGACGCCGCGGTGCACGACGCCCGGAAGGCGGCCAAGCGGCTGCGCTACGTGGTGGAGGCGCTGGTCCCCGTCTGGGGCGACGACGCCCGCGCGCTCGCCGGTGCGGCCAAGCGCATGTCCTCCGTGCTCGGCGACCGCCAGGACACCGTCGTCGCCCGTACCGACCTGCTCGACCTCGCCGCCGCGGCCACCGCGGCGGGCGAGAGCGCCTTCACCTACGGCCGGCTGCACGCCGGCGAGGAGGCGCATGCCGAGCGCCTCGACCGGGACTTCGACCGGCTCTGGGCCGCCGACGTGAGCCGCAAGAAGCTGCGCGCCTGGCTGAAGGGCGCGAGGTGACCGGGCCCCCCGGGGCCACGGTGGAGGAGGGTGCCCGGGACGTGCACCGCGCCTGGTGGTCCCTGCTGCTCTTCCCGGTGTCGTTCCTCGGCGCGTTCGCCGTGGGCGAGGGCCTCGCGTCCCTGTTCGGCCACCCGTCGGGGGACAGCGGGGACGTGCCGGTGTGGGTCATGGCGGTCGCAGGCGGGCCCGCGCTGCTGGTCTTCGTGCTCCCCGCGATCCTGGCGGTGGTGTCCTGCCGGCGGGCACAGCGGCAGGGCAACCCCGGCGGTCGCGTGCCGATGCGGATCGCGGTCGGCACGGCTGCACTCTTCGTGCTGCTGAACGTCGTGCAGGGAGTCCTCGTCGTCGTGCTCGACTGAGCCCTACAGCGCCTGCGACACGCTCGACATGTTGAAGTCCGGGATCCGCAGGGCCGGGGTGGCGGTCCGGGAGAAGTAGTCGTCGCCCCACTCCCGGCTGAAGCTGGGCACCGTCGAGCTGGCCGCGGTGAAGCGGTCGAGCAGGTCGACCGGGCTCTCGTTCCACCGGAAGTTGTTGACCGCCCCGGTGATCTCGCCGCCCTCGACGAGGTAGACCCCGTCGCGGGTGAGGCCGGTCAGCAGCATCGTCTGCGGGTCGACCTCCCGGATGTACCACAGGCAGGTCACCACCAGGCCGCGCTCGGTCCCGGCCACCAGGTCCTCGATCCCGCCGGCGGCGCCGTCGACCTCGAGCACCAGGTTGTCGATCATCGGCGTCGCCGGCTGGCCGGTCATCGCCGCCGAGTGCCGGGTCTGGATGAGGGAGGCGAGCTCGCCGTCGCGGATCCAGTCGGTGCGTCCGAGGGGGAGACCGTTGTCGAAGACCGACTCGGTGTTGTCCGAGGCGGCCGCGACGTTGAACGGCGCGCAGGCCAGGGCGGCGTACGCCGGGTCGGAGTAGAGGTGGACGCCCGGGCGGGCGATCCGCTCGCCGATGCGGGTGCCGCCTCCGCGCCGGCTGTAGACGGACTCGCCCTCGTGGGCGACCCGGGCACCGGCGCCCCAGTAGGCGTCGATCATCAGGTCGGCCACCGAGCTCGGCGGCAGGATCGTGTCGTAGCGGCCGGCCGGCAGGTCGGTACGCCGCCGGCCCCAGCCGAGGCGGGTGGCGACCTGGTCGGCCATGGTGAGGGCGTCCACGTCGGTGAAGTCCCGCGTGGCGCCGCCGACCCAGGCGCTGCTGGCGAGGTCGGTCGTCTTGGCCGTGCACGCGTAGTGACCGGTCGGCTGCGTGTGCCGCAGTCGCAGGCCGCGGGTCGAGCCGAGGAACGTGGTGACCAGCTCGTGGTTGACGAACCCGTAGAGCACGCGATCCGCCGAGGATGCCTGCCCGAACGCCTCGCCGAGGGCCGGCGCGAACGCGTCGTACACGTGGATGTCGGTCTGCTCGGGCACGTCGTCCCAGTCGGGGCTGGTGCGGTCGGCGACGAGGTCGGCGGTGTCCTCGGCGGGGGTGGCTGCCCGAGCCGCGGCGTCGGCCGCCCGCACCAGGGCGTCGGCCTGCTCGCGGGTGCTGGCCGACCCGGACACCGAGCCGGTCGCCGTGCCGGATGCGGCGCCGACGAAGGAGATGACGGTGACGTCGCTGGAGACCATGACGCCGTTGGTGGTGAGGGTGTTGTTGGCCCAGCGCAGGTTGGCGCTGCTCGTCGCCCGCACGATGACCACGCAGTCGTCCGCCGTGGAGGCGGCGAGCGCGTGCTCGAGCAGCTGCTGGGGGGTCACGGTGGTCGCCATCAGTGGCCTGCCTCGTCGTTCGTGTTGAGGATGCGTACGTCGCGGAACAGCGCGGTCGGGCAGCCGTGGCTGACCGCCGCGACCTGGCCGGGCTGGGCCTTGCCGCAGTTGAACGCGCCGCCGAGCACCCAGGTGTCCGGCCCGCCGACCGCCTCCATCGAGCCCCAGAAGTCCGTGGTGGTCGCCTGGTAGGCGACGTCGCGGAGCTGGCCGCCGAGCTGCCCGTCGCGGATCTCGAAGAACCGCTGTCCGGTGAACTGGAAGTTCAAAAGGTTTGCTTGCGGTGTATGCACTTGAGTGTGCGAACGGCCCTCAACGAGGTCGTCGCCTGACGCCCTCGAAGAAGACGACGGCTCGTCGCTGTTCCTCGGTGAGGGGCGGGTATCCGTTCTCACGGAAGTACTTACGAATGGACTTGGCCATCTCGCTGTCCGGGGTAGGGATTCCGCCGGCGCGGGGGCGTGGACCGCCCCGAGGCCGTACGGTGCCAGCTGCATACCCCGCCTTGTCGGTCGCGTTCAGTGAGTGATTGCAGCATATGACCTGGTGGACGCCGTCGGTCCAGTCACCCACGCCGCTCAGCGCGCGTTCTTCATCTGATCTGGTTCCCAGTCTGATGCCGCGCCTCGGGGTTGACCCCATGGGTACGCGCAAGGTCACGCCAGGCATGCCGAGCCGGGGGACCCGGACACGTCGGACCTCACCGTGAGCCTGACGGTCAACCTCGACTCCCCACCACGCCATACCGGGATGCTACTTATAGTCTGTCGACTTATACAAGGCACTCAACGAGTCTCTGGCCGTGCGACAGCGAGGGACGGAAGCGACTCGGAGGCTCCAGCAGTTGGGGCATCGGATTCGGGCTCTGCGTGAGGCACAGGGGCTGTCACAAGAGGCTCTGGCTGAGCGAGCCTCGTTGCACCGGACCTACATCGGATCGGTGGAGCGCGGGGAGCGGAACATCACCGTCGTCAACCTCTGGGCTGTGGCGGACGCACTGGGCGTCGCCGGCGCGGCACTGCTCGAAGAATCAAGCAAGTCGTGAACCCGAGCGCCATCTTGTCGGTTTTTAACATCTTGGGGGATGTCGCGGATGAACGACGCACAGAGTCACATTCGAGCGCTCGCGAGTTTCGCCAAGATCATCGCCAAGAGTGACTTCGTAGATGCAGATGAGATCTGGCAATTGCAGTTGGACCTTCTAGAAGCCCAGCAGGGAATCCAAGTCTCGATCGCGGCAGAAAAGACGCTGCCGCGGGCAAAGCAAGATCGAGAGCGGCTAGAGGAACTTCGGCGGATCCGCTGGCACGCTCGCTCGATGGGTGACGCGCTCGTATGGGTTCTTCTTGGGGGCGACAAGCAGTTGATCGGCGCGCTCTCTCACAACTCGCCTGTGCCTATAGCGGAGGACGGGTACGGAACTCGAGGTGCCCAACACATAGCTGCCGGTCTCAGCAGTCAGGGCTGGGGGTTCCCGGTTCTCCACGACATCTCGAATCTCTTGAGGATTGGAGACGTCACTTTTGTTCGGGTAGATGGGCGGGTGCCCCGGTCGATCACAGTAGAGGTGAAGACGCAACTTCTAGACGTGTCGGAACCCGATGACTCTGGAAAGCGGACCTACCAAGTCAAGACGAAGGTTCTCACGCCGGTCCCGCTAGATGATTCTGGGAATCTGCCACCGGATGTCGTCTATGAACCTGCGGAGCTTCCCCGGGACGACATGCCTCGTGGTCGAGTCGGTCGCCAAAAGGAGCGGATGCGACGTGCCGCCATCCTGGGTTCGTCTCCTGATGGCGTCGTATCGGGACTGACTGAGCCGTTCATCCACATGTCGGTCGACACCTCGTCAACGGACAACTGGCCTCACCTGCGTCGGATCATCCGTCGCGCGCATGCGGAAGGCTTTGCGGGCGAGGTTGTTGACGACGCCTTCTATTACGGAGCGTTCTATTCCAAAGGTGGGGTGACGGCCGACGATATTGCCGCAGCGCCGTTAGAAGAGTCTTTAAAAGACTCCGCATTCAAGAGGACAGATGCGACGGCGGACCGCCCGGTGCTTGTTTGGACGCTGCCGACAGAGCCCTCCCGCGCGCCGACGGTATCGCTGCCCTACGTTCTGTACCCCGTGACCCAGCGCGCCGTTCTTGAGCTCCTGAGATACGAGCTATTGCTCTTGGTCATGGTGGACCAAACGGTAGTTTGCGATGCCTTACGCGCTCGTGGGCTGGAAGTCGAAGTGCGCCCACAGGCTGGGGGACCGGGCGAGATCGTCGTAGTAGACCGTTGGGTGAACGATGACGGTGACCACGTCAAGGCTGAACTTCACGCTGTTCGCCACATCATGCAGGAGACGATCGACGAGTTCCGCGGGCTCGACTACCTCGCAGACATGGTGGCGGGGATGGTTGCCGGGATGCGGACCCACGCCCCCGCTGAGTGGGACGAGGATGAGGCGGGCCAGTCGTAGCGTCGCACGCGCTCACCTCCAGTCAGGTGGGGTTTCGTGCGGCTGGTCCCCCCAAGTTGGGTCAGCGCCCGGAAAATCCTGGGGTGGGAGCTCGCCCGCGTATAGCCACTCGTTCTCTCTGCCCTCGTCCATCGCAATACCTAGTACCAGTCCGCTGGGGGTCCGCCTCCACGCGAACCAGCCCTGACCGTTCCGGCTCACTCGCATGGTGATGCCGTGGTCATGTGGCAGCCCCTGCCGCTTGAAGTCGTCGAGCAGCACCCCACTCATCAGGTCTGGTCGATACCTGCCTCGATTGTTGTAGTGGCCGAGGTGGCAGGTCTGTATCCAGCGAAGCGCCTCACGAGTCTGCTCAAACTCTCGCTGATCGAGCGCCCGGCCGTCGTCGTCGACTCCTTTCAAACCCGCGTTGCGCACGAGTCGGGCTGCTGCTTCTTCCTCAAGGCGTTGTGCCTGAGCTCGGGCCTCCTTGTACAACCGAACACTCGTCAAGCCCTCGCGAAGTGACCGAGATCGGACGATCGCGCGATACTCAGCGTGGTGGCGCGGAAGATCATTGACGGCTTGAAGATCGCCATGAAGCCCGAGAATGAGTGCCACCCGCGCACCTAGAGAGGGTGGCTTGTCGTCGTTGTGAAACCGAGCTCTAGACAGATTTGCGCTGTAGGTGAGCACCAAGGAGAAGAAGTACACGAAGGGCAGCATCGCTAGCGGAAACCAGAGGGAGAACGCGAACTCCAGGCCCTTCTCCTCCGGGTCGAGTCCTTTCCAGGACGCGAGCAGGCCTCGCGTCGTCGCAACGATGATCCAAAGGCCAAGGATTGTGAGCAGGAGGTTGAAGAAGGACTGGGCGGGGCGGGTCTTCCGGTTCGTTCGGGCAACGGCCTCGAGTATGAAGAGGCTGGTGACTAGTGGCAGCAGGGCGAGTTCAATCACAAAGGCGAAGGTGTGAAGGTTAAGAAGGAACTGCATGAGGGCACCCACGCTGACAGCTGCGAGGACGGCGCGGCGGAAGAAGTGCTTCTCCTTCCCCGCTCGCAATGCAGAGAAGATCGCTGCGACGCCATACACGACAACCCATACGATGGTGTCTTTCAGTAGGTGCCTGTTCCACGCACCGATTAGGTGCGCGCCGAAGCAGACGAGCGCAACCCAACCGAGGAACAGCAGGAGGGTGACGTGAAGCTGCCAGAATGCGCCGATCTGGCGTGCCAGCGGCGAGAGTGCTCGCCGTGCCGGCGGGTAGGCCACTGCCGCCAGAACAAGCACGGCCACCCAACAAACGCTCGCCCACTCTCGCGTGTTGAGCGCGTCCATCAACGCTCAGCCTCGCTCAATGGCCGGCTTCGTCGACGGTGTTGAGGATGTTGACCCCGCGGAAAAGGGCGCTCGGACAGCCGTGGCTGACGGCAGCGACCTGGCCAGGTTGGGCCTTGCCACAGTTGAACGCCCCGCCGAGGACCCACGTGTCAGGCCCACCCACGGCCTCCATCGAGCCCCAGAAGTCAGTCGTGGTCGCTTGGTATGCCACGTCTCGTAGCATCCCGTCGATCTTCCCGTCTACGACTTTGTAGAATCTTTGGGCGGTAAATTGAAAGTTGAACCGCTGCATGTCGATGCTCCAGGACTTGTCGCCCACGACGTAGATGCCGCGCTCGACGCGGCCGATGAGCTCGTCGGTGGAGGGGCCGTCGGCGGCCGGCTGGAGCGACACGTTGGCCATCCGCTGGATGGGGATGTGGCCGGGGGAGTCGGCGTACGCGCAGCCGTTGGAGCGGCCGTCGTGGAGCTCGGGCTTCATGTGGCCCATCGACCGGTCCAGCTGGTAGCCGACGAGCACCCCGTCGCGGACGATGTCCCACGACTGCGTCCGCACGCCCTCGTCGTCGTAGCCGACCGTGGCCAGGCCGTGCTCGGTGGTGCGGTCGCCGGTCACGTTCATCACCGGGGAGCCGTACTGCAGCGTCCCGAGCTTGTCGTAGGTGGCGAAGGACGTGCCGGCGTAGTTGGCCTCGTAGCCGAGCGCCCGGTCCAGCTCGGTGGCGTGCCCGATCGACTCGTGGATGGTCAGCCACAGGTTGGACGGGTGGATGACCAGGTCGTAGGTGCCTGCCTCGACGCTCGGCGCCGCCAGCTTGGCCGCGAGCAGGTCGGGGACCTCGGCGAGCTCGGCGTCCCAGTCCCACGTGCCGTCGGTGACGTACTCCCAACCGCGGCCCACGGGCGGCGCGATCGAGGCCATCGAGTCGAAGACGCCGGTGCGCTCGTCGGAGCCCGTCGCCTCGAAGCCGGGCATCATCCGCACCCGCTGCTGGGTGGTGCGGGTGCCGGCGAGGTCGGCGTAGTACTTGTTCTCCTGCACCTGCTGGACGAAGGACGTCGCGTGCGCGACCGCGGCGTGCGCGCGCAGCCGGTCGGTCCAGTCGAGGAGCACGGCCGCCTTGTCGGCGGTGGGCACCTCGAGCGGGTTCACGTCGTACGCCGAGATCCAGGTGACGTCGTCGTGGACGGGCTCGGTAGCGATCTCGACGGGGGTGGTCGTCATCTCCGCGGCGACCTCGGCCACCGCGACCGCGGTCTCGGCGATCCGCCGCGCCTCCTCCGGGGTGAGCACCACGCCGGACGCGAACCCCCATGCCCCGCGGTGGATCACCCGCACCGCGAAGCCGAGGTCCTCGGTGTCCATCGCGGTCTGCAGGTTGCCGTCGCGGGCCGCGAGGTACTGGTAGCGGACCCGCTCGAAGCGGAAGTCGGCGTGGGTCGCCCCGAGCTCGCGGGCACGGCCCAGCGCGACGTCTCCGAGGTCGCGGTAGGGCAGGGCGGCGAAGGTGGGGTCGAGGCCGGGAGCACTCATGGGTCCGAACCTAGCCCAGCGGTTAGGGTGCTCCGCATGACGACACCGGCGTGGCTCGGGATCGGTGCCCAGCGGTCGGGGACGACGTGGTTCACCGACCTGCTCGTCCAGCACCCGGAGGTCGGTCTCGGGACGAACGGCAAGAAGGAGCAGCACCTGCTGCACAAGGTCGGCGACGGCGTGGTGCCGCAGGACGAGTACCTCGACCTGTTCCCGGCCGACGGCGTACGACGCGGGGAGTGGACGCCGCAGTACCTGCGGCATGCCTCCGCCCCGGCCACCGCGGCGCGGCTCCTCGGGCCGGACGTCCCGGTGCTGGTGCTGCTGCGCGATCCCGTCGAGCGGTTCCTCTCCGCCATGCGGCTCGCCGCCACGCGGGCCACCTCGCCGTGGCCCTACCCGGTGCCGATCACGGTCCAGGGCTTCAGCGGCTTCTACGCCGACCAGCTCGCGATGTGGGCCCACCACGTGGGACGCGAGCGGATGGTGGTGATGGTCTACGAGTCCGTACGCCGCTCGCCCCAGGCCGCGGTCGACACCGTGTGGGCGCGCCTCGACCTCGAGCCGGTGCAGCTGAGGGACGTGGACCGCCCGTCGCGCTCCAGCAGCCACGCGACGTGGGAGCCGCCGGAGGGGCTCGTCGAGTCCCTCGAGGTGCTCTACCGCCCGCAGGTGGGCCGGCTGGCCGACGACTGGGGTCTCGACCTGTCGTCCTGGTCGCTGCAGCGTTGAGTCGCTCCCGGGCGCCGGGGGCTACGCGGGATCGCGCGGACCCGTGTCGTCCAGCACGACGGTGGCGCGGGTGCGGGGACGGCACCGGTGGAGGTAGATCCGTTGGCCCTCGACGTAGCGGCGCATGGACGGGTGGTCCGGATCGGGGTGGCTGCCGTCCCGCACGGCCATCCGGCGCGCGGTCTCGGTGAACGGCACGTCGAGGAACACCGACCAGTCCCAGCGGTCGGCCAGCTCGTCGCGGTGCAGGAACATCCCCTCCACGATGACCACGGCGTCCGCCGGCACCTGCTCCTGCGGCGCGTCGAGCGCCGTGTCGGTGCGATGGTCGAAGACGCGGCGTCGGATCCGGCCGTCGCCGTCGGGGCGGAGCGGGTCCAGGACGTGCCGGGCCAGGGCCACGAGGTCGTAGGAGTCGCGGAAGAACCCCAGCGGGGAGTCGCGTCCCCGGCGGTGGCGGACGGCCCGCGGAGCGAGGAAGTCGTCCTCGTGCACGACGAGCGCCGTACGTCCGGCGTCCTCGATCGCGGCCGCGAGTCGAGCCGCGAACGTCGTCTTGCCCGATCCGTCCACGCCGTCGACGGCGACCAGTGCGGGACGTCGGAGCGCACAGAGCTCCTCGGCGAGCTGGTCGCACCGGTGGTCCGCCCTCGAGGTCACCGCCCGGATCATGCCAGCACCCCGGGGACGACTGGGGAGTGCTTGACTGCCTCCGTGCAGGTTCTCGGCGACGTGCAGGCGACGTACCGCAGCTTCGCGGTCTATGCGGCTGACAACTCACCCTGCTTCGAGGAGTGGGCGCTCGGCGTCACCGAGGACCGCGACGTGCAGCGCTGGTTGGCCCGGCTCCCGGAGCCCAAGCGCCAGCCGAACCTCGTCTTCGCCGCGGCCCGCTGGCACGGCCTCGCTGCTCCGGCGCCGTACGACGACCTCCGAGGGGCGCTGCTGGGAGACACCGGGCGGATCCGCGCCACGATCCTGGAGCGGGCCACGCAGACCAACGAGGTCGGCAGGCTGGCGACGCTGCTGCCGGCCGTCGCGAGCGTGTCCGGTGACGGCCCGGTCGGCCTGCTCGAGGTGGGCACGAGCGCGGGACTCTGCCTCTACCCCGACCGGTGGGCCTACGAGTGGACCACCGACGACGGCACGGTGACGACCGGCTCCGCGACCCCGACCCTCCGCGCGGACGTCTCCGGTCCGGCACCTCTCCCGGACCACGTCCCCGAGGTCGTGTGGCGAGGCGGCATCGACCTGAACCCGCTCGACGCCGCCGACCCGGACACCTGCCGCTGGTTGCTGACGCTGGTCTGGCCCGAGCACGAGGACCGACGGGAGCGGCTGCGGCAGGCCCTGGACATCGCTCGACGCGAGCCGGCCGACCTCCGGCGCGGGGACCTGCTGCGCGAGCTGCCCGGCCTGGTCGACGAGGCGATGGCCGCCCTGCCCGACGACGGCCGGCTGCTCGTCCTCCACTCCGCCGTGATCGCCTACCTCGACGTGCCCGGCCGGGAGCGCTTCGACGCCCTCGTGCGGGACCTCCTGACCGATCCACGACTGCACTGGGTGAGCAACGAGCGCCCGCGCGCGCTCCCGGCCGTCACGGCGTCCGGACCCGAGCCGCCGCCCGGGCGCTACGTCCTCGCCGTCGACGGCCAGGCCGTGGGCCACACGCACCAGCACGGTCGCAGCCTGCACTGGTGGGGCTGACCGGCCCTCGCCGATCGTCGCGGCCCCGGGAGCAGGGCCGCCCGGCCCCGGTGGAGCCCTCGAAACTGCGCCTCCTCGCGCGGCGGTGACGCGTGCGGATCGACGGGACTGGCACTCTCGTGACGCACTGCGTGCGCCGGCAGGCCCCTGCCCGCACGCCATCGACCGTCGAGAAGGCAAGGGAGGGAAGCCGATGCGGGCGATCCTGCTGAGCAGCGGGCTGGCGGTGATCTGCTCCCTGCTCGGGACCCGCCTGGCCATCGGCTGGTTCACCACACACGGCTTCGGCCAACCGATCCGGGACGACGGCCCGACGACGCACCACGTCAAACGAGGCACGCCGACTCTGGGCGGGCTGGTGATCCTGGCGAGTGCGACGGCGGCGTACCTCGCCGCGACGATGCTGACAGGCGGGCGGCCCAGTGCCAGCGCCTGGCTGCTCCTGCTCCTGTTCCTCGGGTGCGGAGTCGTCGGGTTCCTCGACGACTTCATCAAGGTCTACACCCAGCACAACCAGGGGCTGACGAGTCGCGCCAAGATGGCCGGACAGACCGTCGTAGCCCTCGCGTTCGGGGTGCTGGCGACGCAGTTCTTCGCCGACGATCAGGGCATCAGGCCCGCATCGCAGTTCATCTCCACCACGCACGACTGGGGGATCAAGCTGCCCCTGGTCGTGGTCCTGCTGGTGATCTGGTTCATCGTGACCGCGACCTCCAACGGTGCCAACCTCGCGGACGGCGCCGACGGCCTGCTCGCCGGCACCTCGGCCATGGTCTTCGGCGCCTACACGATCGTGAGCTTCTGGCAGAACAACCACCGCTGCGGATCCCTCGAGCCCACCGTGGTGGAGTCCCAGTGCTACCAGGTGCGCGACCCGCTCGACCTCGCGGTCTTCTCGGCAGCCATCGCCGCCGCCTGCGTCGGCTTCCTGTGGTGGAACGCCAAGCCGGCCCGGATCATCATGGGCGACGTCGGCTCACTGGCCATCGGCGGAGCGCTGGCCGGCCTCGCGATCATGACCAGGACGGAGCTCCTCATGGCCGTCATCGCGGGACTGTTCGTGCTCGAGACGATGTCCGTGCTCCTGCAGATGGGCTGGTTCAAGCTCACGAGGCGGATCACCGGCACCGGGCGCCGCATCTTCCGCATCGCCCCCATCCACCACCACTTCGAGCACCTGGGTTGGGACGAGGTCACCGTGGTCATCCGCTTCTGGATCATCGCCGGCCTGTGCGTCGTGGCCGGTCTCGGGATCTTCTACGCCGACTGGCTCGGCTGACGCCCGCACGTCTCCCGCCGGCGCCACGGCCACGGTCAGGCCACCACGACCTCGACGCGCGAGCCGTGGTGGCGGTGCTTGTGCACGCGCAGCTGGGTCGGGATCCGGTCGCGCATCTCCGCGACGTGGCTCACGACGCCGACGACGCGCCCGCCGTCTCGCAGGCTGTCGAGGGTGTCCATGACGTCGTCGAGGGTCTCGGCGTCGAGGGAGCCGAAGCCCTCGTCCACGAAGAGGGTGTCGAGGTCCGCCCCACCGGCCTCCTGGGTGATGACGTCGGCCAGGCCGAGCGCGAGGGCGAGGGACACCACGAAGGTCTCGCCCCCCGACAGGGTGGCGGGGTCGCGGGTCTCCCCGGACCAGTCGTCACGGACCAGCAGGCTCAGACCGCCACGTGTCTCGCCGGCACCGCGGCGGCCGGTGTGCTCGAGTGAGTAGCGCTGGTCGCTCATGGTGACGAGGCGCTCGTTGGCAGCCGCCACCACCTGGCCCAGCCGGTGGGCCAGGACGTAGGCGGAGAGCCGCATCTGCAGCGTGTTGTCGGCCGACTTGCCCTCGACGAACGCGGACAGGTGGGTGGCGAGGTCCAGGTCCGCCCGGACCGGCGCCCAGGCGTCGAGCGCGGAGCGCAGCTCGGCGCCGAGGGCATCGAGGCGTGCCACCCGGCGGACGGCGACCTCCAGGCGGGCGTGCGCGGCCCGCGCGTCGGCCTCGAGCGACCCGCGTCGGCGTCGCAGACCCGGCAGGTCGGGAGCGGGCTGGGCCGCCGCCGCGGCGTGGACCGGGTCCTCGAGCGTCTCGCGAGCACGGAGCAACCGGGCCTCGGCCGCGTCCAGCTCTGCCACCAGGCGTCGCACGTCGGCGTCGTCCAGGTGGGCGCTGCGGTAGTCGGCGAGGTCGGCGAAGCCGGCCCTCGCGGCGGCCTCGTCGAGAGCGCGCTCGGCCGAGCGGCGACCCCGCTCCGCGAACCGCAGCTCCTCCTCGGCGGCGCAGGCCTCGGCGAGGCGGTCGTGCCGCCGCCGCAGGTGCTCGCGCAGCGCGGTGAGGGTCGGCTGCCCGGTGCCGTCGAGCACGGTGGCGACCCGCGCTGCGAGTCGGTCGCGCTCGGCCCGGTGCAGCTCGAGGCGGGACCCGAGCACAGCCGACCGCTGCTCCTCGGCGTCGATCTCGGCACGCACGCGCGCGTCCTCGTCCTCCGCGGCCGCGACCTCGGCCCGCAGGGCGTCGACCCGGGCCGCGGCCGCGGCGAGCTCGGTGTGTCGACGCTGCAGGGTCGACAGGTCGTCGTCGAGGGAGCCGGGCTGGGCCGACCCGGTGAGGGCGGCGAGAGCGGCGTGCTGGGACTCCAGCTGCCGGGCGCGGTCGTCCAGGGCGACCAGGACGGTCTCGGCGTCGTCCACCGCCTTGCGCGCCGCGCGCTCACCGGCGGCATCGGGGGACCCGTGGGCGGACACGGCCAGGCTCGGGTGCTCGCAGGACCCGCAGACCGGACAGCTGGACCCCACGGCGATCTGCCCGGCGAGCTCGGCGGCCATCCCCTCGAGGCGGGCCTCACGGATCTCGAGCCAACGCTCCTTCAGCAGGGTGACCTCGGCGCGGGCCGTGTCGCGGTCGGCGACGGCCGAGCGCAGGACCGGGACGAGCGCCGCCCGGTCGCGGGCGGCGTCTCGTCGGGCGCGGAGCTGCTCGACCTCGGCGCTGACGGCCGGCAGCACGGCCGCGGCCTCCTCCGCTCTGCGCACGTCGATGCGCAGGCCCGCGAGGCGCTCGGGGAGTGCCTGCGAACGATCCCGGGCGCTCAGGCGACGTCGCTCGGCGTCCTCGAGGGTGGCGCCGACCTCGTCGCACAGTCGGCGGACCTCCACCAGACGGTCGGCCTCGGGGGCCAGGGCCTCGGCGGACTGCAGGTCGGTCGCCGACTCGGCCAGCGCCCGTGCGAGGTCGTCGGACCCGGGACCCGTCTGCAAGGGGTCCGCGAGCGCGGTCCAGGCGGCCAGCGTGCGCGTCGCCTCGCGTCGGGCGACGTCCCGGAGCGCGGTGGCCTCGACCAGGGCGTCGTCGAGACCGGTCAGGGTCGCGGCCCGCACGGCGCGCTCGACCCGCTGCCGGGACCGGCGATGCCCGTCGGCGTCGTGCTCGGCCAGGACGGCCGCGGCGCCGGCGTGAGCGGTCCGCAGCGCGTCGACCCGCTCGGCGTCGGCGAGGACGGCCGTGACCCGCCTCACGGCGTCGGAGGCGACCGCGTCGGCCACGGCGGCGCCGTAGGCACCCGCCCGCGCGCCGCCGTGCACGTCCTCGAGCCAGCGCCGGAGGTCCTGCGACGACGCGTCCTCGTCGGGCACGGGGACGTCGGCCGTCTCGCTGAGCCTGCTGACCAGCGCCGCGACCGTGGTCGCGTGCTGCTCGGAGGCGCGACGCACCGTCGTGCGGTGCTCGCGCAGCCAGCGCTCCACCTGGTCGAAGCGCCCGGTGCGGAAGACCTGCTGGAGCAGGGCGTGCCGCTCCTCGGACCGCGCGCGCAGGAAGGCCTGGAACCGGCCCTGGGGGAGCATGGCGACCTGGCAGAACTGGGGGAGGTTCATCCCCACGAGCCGGGTCATCAGGTGTCCCGCCTCGTCGAGGCGCGTCGACCGGGTGAGCCAGGCCCCTTCGACCCGCTCGGACAGGTGCACCGACGCCTGCTCGGTGGTGATGCCGGTGCCGCGCTTCTTGGGCCGCTGCCACGCGGGGGACCGCTCGACCCGCCATCGGCGCCCGGAGAGCGTCACCTCCAGCGTGACCGAGGGGGCCACGCCCGGAGCGGCCTGGTCGCAGCGCAACCGCTTGGCCGCCGAGCGGTCGCCGGGGACGTCGCCGTACAACGCGAAGCAGACGGCGTCGAGGACGCTGGACTTGCCGGCACCCGTGGCGCCGCTGAGCAGGAAGAGGCCCGAGGCCGACAGCGCGTCGAAGTCGATCTCGACGGTGTCGGCGAACGGCCCGAACGCCGTGGCCTCGAGGGTGTGCAGGCGCATCAGGCGCCTCCGACCAGGACGTCGAGGTCGGTGTCCTCGCAGCAGGCGTCGACCGCATCCCGGAGCAGGGAGCTCTCGGCCGCGGTGGCGGGCGCGCCGCGCAGCTCGGCGATGAAGTCGAGGGCGACGTCGTGGTCGTCGCGACCGGTGGCGCGGGCCGCCGGTGTGGTGGCCGTCGGGGCCCCCGCCGGGGCGAACCCGAGGACCAGCGCGTGGGGGAACCGGGCGCGCAGCCGGTCCATCGCGTGCAGGGGGCGCACCCGGTCGGTGAGCGTCGCCTGGACCCAGGCGTCCTCGTGCGCCGCCAGCCGGGGGTCGGACAGCAGGGTCTCGAGGTCGCCGCTCAACCGGGCCAGCCGGCGGGGGACCGGTGCCTCGACGAACTCGGCACGGGCCAACCCGTCGGCGTCGAGGTCGACGAGCCAGGAGCCCTTGCGGTGGTCGGCCTCGGAGAAGGAGTAGGCCAGCGGGGAGCCGCTGTAGCGGATCGAGTCGCTGAGGGTGTGGCGTCCGTGGAGGTGGCCCAGGGCGACGTAGTCGATGCCGTCGAAGGCCGACGTCGCGACCCGGGACACCCCTCCGACGCTGATGTCCCGCTCGGAGTCGGACGGCTCGGCACCGGCGACGAAGGCGTGGGCCATCACCACGGAGCGCGTGGACCCGGAGCGGCTCGCGAGGTCGGCCCGCACCCGGGCCATGGCGACGCCGATCGCCGCTTGGTGGGACCGCGCGGAGAGCTGCCACGGCTCGGCGAGGGCACGGGGGTCGAGGTAGGGCAGCGCGTGGATCGCCACCGGCCCGTGCTCGTCCTCGAGCAGGACCGGGTCGCCCACGCTCGCTGCCGACGTGCGGATGAAGACGCCGGCGGCGTCGATGAGGCGGGAGCCGAAGCCGAGGCGCTGGGCCGAGTCGTGGTTGCCGCTGCTCACCACCAGCCGGGCGGGAGATGCGGCGAGCCGGGCGAAGGCCTCGTCGGCCAGGTGGACGGCGTCCACGTGGGGGAGCGCGCGGTCGTAGACGTCACCCGAGACGAGGACGACGTCGATCCGCTCGGTCGCGACCACCTCGAGCAGGTGGTCGACGAACGCACCCTGGTGGCCGAGCAGGTCCTCCCGGTGGAAGGACCTCCCCAGGTGCCAGTCGGAGGTGTGCAGGATGCGCATGGGACGAACCTAATTTCGACCACCGACAGTGGCCGGGAGCCCACGCCGCCGGACGGCCTTCAGGCGTACTGGACGCACCGGCCCGGAGAGGTGAACCCGTAGAGCGTGAGGCCCGCCTCGCGAGCGAGGTCGACCGACAGGCTCGTGGGAGCACCCACGGCGACGAGGCTGCCGATGCCCGCCGTGACGGCCTTCTGGACGAGCTCGAAGCCCGCACGGCCGCTCACCACCAGGCAGGCCGCGTCCGTGGACCGGCCGGCCAGCACGCGGGTGCCGATCACCTTGTCGACCGCGTTGTGACGGCCCACGTCCTCGCGGACGACCTCGAGCACGCCGTCCGCGGACGCCAGGGCGGCTGCGTGCACGCCCCCGGTGCGCTCGAAGACCTGCTGGCCGCCCCGCAGGCGGTCGGGCAGCGTCCGGGCCACCTCCGGGGAGGGGACCGCAGCGCTCCACCGCGCCCCGTGCACGACGTCGAGCACCTCGGCCACGCTGTCCTTGCCGCACACCCCACAGGCCGAGGATCCGGCGCTGCGGGCCTCGTGACGGTGGGCGTCGCCGATGTCGGTGCCCGGTGCGACCGTCAGCGTGACGACGTTGAACTCCTGCTCCGGGTCGAGGTCGGCGTCGGTGCAGTAGGCCACCTGACGCAACGACTCGAGGGGGAAGAGTGACTCGCTCACCGCGAAGCCCGCCGCCAGCTCGAAGTCGTGCCCCGGCGTGCGCATGGTCACCCACACGCGCCGTGCGGGCGCCCCTGTGACGGCCAGCCTGATCTCCAGCGGCTCCTCGGTGGCCAGGCGGTCCTCCCGGTTCCGCGGGCCGTCGTCGAGGTGCTCGGTCACCCGGGTCCGCACCGACGGACCGGGCCGGCGGGCCCGCGCGTCGGTGGTCATGCCGAGACCCGGCGGGCGTCCTGGCGCCGCTGCAGCTCGTCGGCCATCACCCGCAGCTGGCGCCGCAGCGACAGGTCGAGCGTGCCGTCGTCGGCCAGGCGGGCCGCGCGGTGCACGGTCTCGGGATCGCGCGAGGTGATCGGGAAGAACCAGCACGCCGCGTCGGCGAGCACCCACCCCGTGCGGTGCGACGGCGTCGCGGGCAGGTCGGCGAAGAACCGGTCGACGTACGGCGTCGTGAGGTGCTCCTGGTCGGGCAGCCACATGCCCTGCCCGGTCGCCTGGAGCTCGTAGTTGGGCACGTCCTCCACCCCGGTGAAGCGCGCCCACGCCCAGGCCTTGGACTCGTCGTCGGGCATGGAGGCCACGGCACGTGCGTGGTCGACCCGGGAGGTCGCCGTCGGCTCGTCGGCGAGGAAGCGGTCGAGCGTCCGGCGGTCGGTCCCGCCCAGGGCGGCCAGCCGCACCAGCAGGCGCCAGCGCAGCCCTAGGTCGACCTCGACGCCGTCCGGCACGTGGCCGTCCAGCCAGCGCTCGAGCTCGTCGGTGCTGCGGCACGACGCGACGGCGCCCTGGAAGGCCGCGAGCTGGACGGTGCTGCGAGCCTCGGCGGTCGTGGCGCGCGCCAGGCACGCCTGGTGCAGCGACTCGAGGGCGGCCCGGGGGTCGTTCGCGAGGGGGGCGACCTTGGTGAGGAGCCACTCCATCAGCAGCATCGTGCTGGGTGAGGACGCCCAGCCGTTGAAGGACAAGGGCTCGTCGCTGGTCTCGTCCGGGATGGCGACCACCGCGACGGCGAGGACGTCCTCGGCCGTCGCGCCGCCGACCTCGAAGGCGCTGCGCAGGTTGTTCCAGACCGCGGACCGCTCCATGGGGTCCCGGCTGGAGCGGATCACCGAGGGCAGCAGCGAGATCGTCGTCGCGTCGGGCCTCGCCACCAGCCACGAGTTCTCGTCCACGTCGATCACGACCGCGTCGTCCTCGCCGGCCTCGAGGGCCGTGGCCTCCGAGTCCAGCGTCATCGGGACCCGGCGGGTCCCGCCCCCGGCCGGTGTCACCGCGACGGTCAGGGCATGGGTGCGCTCGACCGGCTCGACGGCCGGGGGAGTACGCCGCAGCACCCCGGCCTCCCGGTCATGGGCCACGGTGTCGACCCCGCGCGTGCGCAGCCAGCCGTCGGTGAAGTCGGACAGGTCACCGGCCCCCGCCCGCTCCCAGCTCGCGAAGAGGTCGTGCATCGTCGCGTTGCCGAAGCGGTGCGTCTCGAAGTGGTCGATGACGCCTCGGAAGAACACGTCGTCGCCGAGGCGCCCGTTCAGCTGCTTGAGCAGCGTCGAGCCCTTGACGTAGGAGATCCCGTCGAAGTCCTGGAGGGCGGCCGTCGCGTCGACGGCGCCGTTGCCGGCCACCGGGTGGGTGGCGGGGCCGGCGTCGGCCAGCAGGCCCCACTGGCGGCGCTTGTAGGAGTTGTGCACCCACGCGTCGTCGTACTGCGTGACGTCGGCGGTCACCCGGGTCCCCATGTACTCGGCGAACGACTCGTTGAGCCAGAGGTCGTCCCACCACACGGGGGTGGTGAGGTTGCCGAACCACTGGTGCGCCATCTCGTGCGCCACCGTGGTCGCGCGGACGATGCGGGCGCCCCGGGTCACCTTGGTGGTGAAGATCAACGGGTCGCGGAAGGTCACGCAGCCCGGGTTCTCCATGGCGCCGGCGTTGAACTCCGGCACGAACGCCTGGTGGTAGCTGCCGAAGGGGTAGCGGATCCCGAACAGGCGGTGCATCTCGTCGAAGCCCTGACGGGTCAGGGTGAAGAGCTCGTCGGCGTCCGCGTCGAGCTCGCGGGCCAGGCTGGCCCGCGCCGACAGCCCCAGCGGGATGCCGTCGTGCTCGTCGGTGACGAGGTGGTAGGGCCCGGCCACGACGGTGACGAAGTACGTCGACAGCGGCGGCGTCTCGGCGAAGACCCACGACCCCGGCTCCACCTGTTCCCCCGGAGCGTTGGCGACCACGACCCAGTCCTCCGGGGCCCGCACGGCGAGCCGGTAGGGCGCCTTGAGGTCGGGCTGGTCGAAGCACGCGAAGACGCTGGGCGCCGCGTCCATGAAGGACATGCCGTAGACGTAGTGGCGCCCGTCGGCCGGGTCGACGCTGCGGTGCAGGCCCTCGCCGTCGTTGCGGAAGCGCATCACCGCGTCGACCACGAGCTCGTTGTCACCGGCGACGGTCTCGAGCGGCACCCGGCCCTGGCGGAGCAGGTCCGGGTCGACCCGGTCCCCGTTGAGCGTGATCGACCGGATCGAGACCGGCTTGAGGTCCACGAAGGTCGCGCCGCCGCGGCTGCGGAAGCGGATCGTGGTCTGCGAGGCGAAGGTCGACTCGTCCGTCGCGAGGTCCAGGGAGACGTCGTACGACGTGACGTCGAGCAGCCCCCGTCGGTCGATCGCTTCGGTGCGTTGCAGGCTCAGGTAAGGGGATCCGCTCACCCCGCCACCCTAGCCACCGGCCTGCTCGCGAGGTGGGGGAGATCACCCCTGGGAAGGTCCGGGACGGGGTCGCCGGCGACGTAGGATGTAAGAGTCGCGCAAGCGGCGATGTTCATTACACATCCTTGCCCCGACCGGGGCAACCAGAGCCAGGCCCGGACGGGCCGGAAGGACAGCACCGTCATGACCACGCAGCTCCACCTCGCCTACGGGATCGTCGAGGGACGCATCCACTCGGACGAGGATCCCGCCCAGCGGCGGAGCATCCAGCTGGCCCGCCGCCAGGAGCGTCGCGCCCGCCGCGCCGCGCGCCGTACGACGCGCTGATCCTGCTCGATCCGGCGGGGCGCCGGTCCCTAGGCTGAGGGCATGAGCGATGCCATCCCCAGCCAGCCGAGCACCCCGCCCACCGGCCCCGAGACGCTGCGCAGCGTCGGGCTGACGAAGATCGGCGAGGGGCGCTTCAAGGCCACCAACGCCCGTGGGGGCGAGACCTTCATGGGCTCCGGGGGAGACGATCCCGACTTCACCCCCGTCGAGCTGCTCCTGGCGGCCATCGCCGGGTGCAGCGCCATCGACGTCGACCTCATCACGCGCAAGCGCGCGGACGCCACGACGTTCGAGCTCACCTGCGAGGGCCACAAGGTCCGCGACGAGCACGGCAACCGCCTGACCGGGCTGCGGCTGACCTTCGACGTGCAGTTCGCCGAGGGGCCCGAGGGTGATGCCGCCCGTGACGTCCTGCCGCGGGCCATCGGCCAGTCCCGGGACCGGCTGTGCACCGTGAGCCGCACGGTCCAGGTCGGTGCCGACGTCACCTACGAACAGGCCTGACGTACGCCGCGGTCGGTGCCATGCTGGCGCGATGAGATCTCGTGCGGCGGGCATGTGGTGGGGGATGGCGATCGAGGCACCGGACCCGGCCGCCCTGGCCGGCTTCTACTCCGAGCTGCTGGGCTGGCCGGTCGTGCACAGCGAGCCGGGGACGACCGTCGTCGCGACGGCCGAGGCCGGTCCGTTCGTGGTGTTCCAGCAGGCGGAGGGGTACGAGCCACCGGTGTGGCCGCCCGCCGAGGGTCGGCAACGGCCGATGATGCACCTCGACGTGCAGGTGGGCGACCTCGAGGAGGCCGCTCTCGAGGCGGTGGCGCTCGGCGCCACGCCCGCCGACACGCAGCCGAACCCGCAGGTGCGGGTGCTGCTCGACCCGGCCGGGCACCCGTTCTGCCTGTGCCTGGACGAATGAAGCCGGACGAATGAACCCGGGCGCGTGAGCGCCGGTCCTGCCCGCGAGTCAGCCGACCGTCACGCCCGAGATGGTGACCTCGTCCTTGGGGGAGCCGTCGGGGCCGCCCTCGGCGGTGCCCTTCGCGGCGATCTCCTCGAGGAGGGCGACACCGTCCTCGTCGATCGTGCCGAACTCGGTGTAGACCGGGTCGAGCACGCCGGAGTCGGCGTACACGAGGAAGAACTGCGAGCCGCCGGAGTCGGGGGCGCTCGTCTTGGCCATGGCCAGGACGCCAGGTCCGTACTTCTCGGTGCCGTCGACCTCGTCCGGGATGGTGTAGCCCGGCCCGCCCATGCCCGAGGCCGTCGGGTCTCCGCACTGGAGCACGTAGATGCCCTCGGTGGTGAGGCGGTGGCACTGGGTGTCGTCGAAGTAGCCCTGCTCGGCCAGGGAGAGGAAGTTGTTGACGGTGCACGGCGTCCGGTCGGCGTCGAGCTCGATGGCGATGTCGCCCACGTTGGTCGAGATGGTGCCGCTCACGGTGCCGGACGCGGTGGCCTCGGCGGGGGGCGGCTCGACGGCCTTCGCCGGCTCGGACGCGTCCTCGGGGTACTCGCACGAGGTGGCGTCGGCGGCGGGCTCGTCGCTGGGGCTCTCCGCCGGGGTCGACGCACCGGTCGAGGAGTCGACCGCCTCGTCGTTGTCGGCCTCGTTGCCGCAGGCGGCGAGCAGGGAGAGCGCCAGCAGGGCGGCGGTCGCGGGCAGCAGTCGCTTCAGCATGCGTCGGATCGTACTCAGGGGCCGGGTGGACCAGACCGTGTGCCTAGGATGTGCGCGTGAAGCAGGATGGGATCCTCAGGTTCGACAACGCGACGGTCCTCGTCACCCTCGCCACGTTCCTGCTGCTGCTGGGGTGCCTGCCGCTCGCGCTGCGGCTCGACGAGCGGATCGACCGCAACCGCCCCATGTACGCCGACCTCGCGCGGATGACGGTCCTGCAGGACAAGAGCCTGCTGGACACGGGCAAGGCGGTGCCGGTCGAGCTGGCCGGGGGCGAGTCGACGCAGGTCAACGACGTCGAGTTCGTCGCCTCCGACGGCGTCTCGGTCGTGGTGAGCGGCGTCGACGGGGACACGGCGTACTGCATCACGGTCCGCAACGAGCACGGTGCCGAGTCGGACCAGCACTGCAGCTGAGACCGTGCCGGTCAGCGCCCACGGTGAGACGGATTAGTCCGATTACCGCTCGTTCTTTACCATGGAGAGCACACCTCTCGTCCTTCGTGGTAAGGATTCCCCCCGTTGAGCTGGCGTGCCTTGATGCACTCACGCACCGTCCTGGTGCTCGGAGTCGCGGCGAGCGTCGTGGTTCCCGCCGTCACCCTGCCCCGCCTCCCGCACGTGAGCCTGTGGCCCGTGCTGCTCGGCCTCCTGCCGTGGGTGCTCGGCAAGTACGTCCTGTGCCCGCTGCGGTGGCGCGTGCTCACCGATGCCGGGCTCGACCGGCGTTGGCACCTGCGCGCGTACGCCGAGTCGGAGCTGCTGGGCCTGCTGACCCCGGGGCACGTGGGTGCGGACGTCTGGCGCCTGCACCGACTGACGCGTGCCGGCCTGGGCCGCGGTGACGCCGTGATGAGCGTCGGGATGGACCGGCTGGTCGGGGCGATCGGCCTGGCGGTGTTCGTGGGCTTCGCCGGCGCGGCGCTGCCGACCCGGATGCTGCTCGGCGCCCTGGGCGTGGGTGCGGTGGCCGTGGCCGCCGCGCTGGTGGTCCGCCGCGTGCGGCCCGAGTGGCTGCCCAGCGCCCAGCTCCCGCGGCCCAGGCAGCTGGCGCACGCGCTCCTGCTGTCCACGGGCTACCAGCTCTCGATCGCGGGTCTCCTGCTCGGCACGGTGGCCGCCACCGGGCACACCGTCTCACCGCTCGCGGTGCTCGGTGCGTTCGGGGCCAGCCAGCTCGCCGGTGCCGTGCCGGGACCCAACGGCGCGAGCCCGCGCGACGCCGCCCTCGTGGTGGCGCTGGTCGCGCTCGGCGTGCCGTGGGTGGCCGCGACGGCCGCGGTGACGCTGAAGGCGGCCGTGGCCTGGCTGCCCGCCCTCGTGCTCGGTGGCGTCAGCCTGGTGCTGACCCGGCGGGCGCTGCGTGCGGCCCACCACCCGCAGCTGGCCTGAGGCCGCGCCGCCCACCAGCGGGCGGACCGGGGCGAGCGACCAATGGCCGGGTCGTGTCGGGACCATCGACTCCCGCACCCGGCCGGTGCCGGCGCGACCATGGACACAGACGGTCGAGAGTCCACACGGGAGCGGGGACGACATGGTGCAGACGCGCCCACTCGCCCGATGGACGTTGCCGGCACCGCTGCCCTTCGTCCTGTGGCAGACCGCCCTGGTGGTCTGCGCGATCTTCGTCTACTTCCGCGTCCGCGGGCTCACCGAGTCCTCGATCAGCGCGGCCCAGGCCCACGCCGACGACCTGGTGCGCTTCGAGCGCTGGCTGGGGATCGACGTGGAGGCCGACCTCCAGGCGCTGGTCGCCCCGTCGGAGACGGTGCAGACGATCGCCAACTGGGTCTACATCTGGGGCCACTGGCCCGCCATCATCGGCACCATGGTCTGGCTGGTGTGGCGCCACCGCGTCGTCTTCGTGCGGCTGCGCAACGCGATGCTGGTCTCCGGCGCCCTGGGGGTGGTGGTGTTCGTCAGCTACCCGGTCGCACCGCCGCGCCTGGCCGGGCTCGGGCTGGTCGACACGGTGACCGAGCAGTCCCGGGCCTACCGCGTCCTCCAGCCGCCCGCCTTCGTCAACCAGTACGCCGCGATGCCGAGCCTGCACTCCGGCTGGGACCTGCTGGTGGGCATGGCCATCTTCGCGGCCGCCTCCTCGGTGGTGCTGAAGGTGGTCGGCCTGGCGATGCCGGTGCTGATGGGCCTCGCGGTGGTGGCGACGGCCAACCACTACGTCGTCGACGTCGTGGCGGGGGTGGCGCTCGCCCTGGTCGGACAGGCGGTCGCGCTGTGGCTGGAGCGGCGCCGGGCGCGGGGGAGGGCGGTCTGAGTGACGGTCCTGGCCATCGCCCACCGCGCCGGCAACTCGCTGGCCGGGCTGCACTCCGCCAACCGCCTGGGGGTCGACGTCATCGAGTGCGACGTCCACGACTACCGCGGCCGGCTCGAGGTCCGTCACCTCAAGACGGCGGGCCCGCTGCCGCTGCTGTGGGACCGCTGGGAGCTGGCCTCGGCGTCGGCCCCCCGGCTCGGGCTCGACGAGATGTTCCTCGCCGACGACCACGGCACGACCTTCATGCTCGACATCAAGGGGCGCCGGGCCGCGGCGGCGGTCTCGGTCGCCCGCTTCCTCCACCACCGGGGGCACCACGGCCCGGTGCTGGTCTGCGGACGCTGGTGGCCCTCGGTCGAGACCGTTGCCCAGCTCTCCTTCGTCCGGCCGGTCCTGTCGGCCCGGACCCGCGGCGAGCTCGCCCGCCTGCGCCGCCGGCTGGCCGCCGGGCCACCGGTGCACGGCGTCTCGGTCCACCGGTCCCTGCTCGACGCGGCCGTGGTCGCCGAGCTGCACCGGCACGTCGAGGTGGTGATGACGTGGGCGGTCAACGACCTCCCGACCCTTGACGCCGTGCTCGCCACGGGGGCGAGCGGGATCATCAGCGACGAGCCCGCGGTCCTGGCCGAGCTCCTGAGGCGGCGGGACGAGGGCGACTGAGCCGGGGCTCAGACCGGGGCGCGGTCGAGCATGGAGGCGAACACCTCGGCGTACTGGATCAGGTGCCGATCGCCGAGGAACCGGTCCAGGACCCGCAGGTGAGCACCGTGCCCCAGCCGGTCGGCGGTGTCGCGGTCGCGCAGCAGCAGGTCGACCGCCGCCGCCATGGCGTCGAGGTCGTGGGGGTCGTCGAGGAGCAGTCCGCTCACGCCGTGCTCGACCTGGTCGCGGATGCCGCCCACGGCGGAGGCGACCACCGGCCGGGACTTCCACATCGGCTCGGTCACGGTGAGCCCGAAGCCCTCGACCAGGCTCTTCTGCACCACCACCGACGCGTGTCGCTGAAGCGCGTTGACCAGGTGCGCGTTCTCGTCGACGTCGTCCATGGGCAGGGCCGTCAGGTGCACCCGCGCCCGGGTGGATGCCGACAGCCTCGCGCGAGCCTCACGACAGGCGGCGAGGACCGCTGCCCCCTCCGGGTCGTCCGTCACACCCGACACGTCGGGCCCGGCCAGCAGCAGGTGGGCGTCGTGGGGCAGCAGGCGCAGGTTGTCGACGAAGCCGTGCAGGACCCCCTCCATGTCCTTGAGGAGGTCCCACCGGCTGACCTGGAGGACGACCCTGGCCGATGCCGGGATGGGGTGGTCGTCGAGGACGAGGCTCTCGCGGGCGCGGACGCGGCCGGTCCCGGCGCTGCGGCGGGAGAACCCGGGCCCGCTCCGTGCGGTGGAGGTGCCCACCAGGCCTGAGACCTCGAGGGTGGCGCGCACGTCCTCCTCGCTCATCTCCGCGTTCTTGGCGCTGAAGGGGTCGAGGGACGGTGCCACCACCCAGAGCCGGTCCTGCGCGACCCACGCGGGTGCGTAGGCCCGCCGCGAGAAGACGAACGCCTCGGCCCCCTCGACGTACGGGCGCAGGAAGCCCCACCCGAGGTCGGTCCGCTCGCTGGCGGTGTCGGAACCGATGTGGCACCGCCACGCGACCGTCGCGCCACGCAGCGCCAGCTCCTCCTGGAGGCCCGCGGCCTGCGGGTCGTGGAGCAGGACGAGGTCACCGGGCCGGATCCGCCGGCGCAGGTCGGGCAGGTTGCGCGCGAGGACCTCCTCGTAGTGCGCGCGGGCCCGGTCGTCGAGCTCGAGCCCGTCGCCGGGGGAGCCGTGCAGGAAGTTGTGCAGCCGCTTGGTGACGGTGAAGAACTCGCGGTCCGCGTCGAGCACGAGCCAGCGCGTGTCGACGCCTGCGCCGCGCCCGTACGCGATGAGCACCTGGAGCAGCTCGGCGACCCCGCCGCCGTGGGCGGTGGAGCTGATGTTCCACACCACACGACCCCGCAACCGCTCGGCAGCCTCGACGGCGTGGGCGCGCAGGGCCTGCGCCCGCGCCGGCGGGAGGATGCGCCCCAGGCGCTCCAGGTCCAGCGGGTCGACCCGCACCTCGTACATGGCCTCAGATCTCCTCGGGCACCATCTGGATCGCCCCGGAGGGGCACTCCGCGACGCAGATCCCGCACCCCTTGCAGTAGTCCAGGTCGATCAGGTATGCCTTGGGATCGCCCAGCTTGAGCACCGCGTTGTCCGGGCACACGCCGTAGCAGTTGTCGCACCCGAAGCAGTTGCCGCACGACAGGCAGCGTCGGGCCTCCAGCAGCGCCGTCGACTCGTCGTGGCCCAGCACCACCTCGTCGAAGGTCGACTCGCGTCGTGCCCGGTCGAGCACGGGCCGGTGGGCGCGCGGCGCGTCGGAGTAGTACCAGGTGTTGAGGGTGTCGAAGGTCGCCAGCGCCGGGCGTACGACGGGTTCCGGGGCCGTGCCCGACAGCCAGTCGTCGATGTGGTGCGCCGCCCGCTTCCCGTGCCCGACCGCGACCGTCACCGAGCGCTCGAACGGCACCATGTCGCCGCCCGCGAAGACGCCCGCGCAGCCGGTCATCATGTCCGGCCCCACGGCCACCACCCCGTCCTGGACGACCAGGTCGGGCACCCCCTCGAGCAGCGAGAGGTCCGTCTCCTGGCCGAGGGCGAGGATGAGCGAGTCGGCCTCGAGCTCGTCGAGCTCCCCGGTGGGCTGCGGGACGCCGGCGCCGTCGAGCTCCATGCGCTCCACGACGAGCCGGCCGGCGTCGACCTGGGTGATGGTGGTGAGCCACGTGAACAGCACGCCCTCGTCCTCGGCCTCCGCGATCTCGGACTCGTGGGCCGGCATCCGGTCCTTGGTACGGCGGTAGACGACGACGGCCTCGGCCGCGCCGAGGCGCTTGGCGGTCCTCGCGGCGTCCATCGCGGTGTTGCCGCCGCCGTAGACCGCGACCCGTCGGCCCAGCAGCGGCTTCTCCCCGGTCTCGAGGTCCCGGAGCATGTCCACGGCGTCGAGCACGTGGGCGGCCGACCCGGCCGGCACGTAGGCGCGCTTGCCGAGCTGGGCTCCGACGGCGAGGAACACCGCGTCGTACTCGCTGCGGAGGGCGTCGAGGTCGGTGACCTTGGCGTCCAGCTCGAGGACGACCCCGAGGTCGAGGATGCGCTGCACCTCGGCGTCGAGCACGTCGCGCGCGAGGCGGTAGCGCGGGATGCCGAACCGCATCATGCCGCCCGCCATCGGGCCGGCCTCCTTGATGGTGACGGCGTGCCCGAGCAGCGCGAGGTGGTACGCCGCCGCGAGGCCTGACGGTCCGGCGCCGACCACCAGGACGTGCCGCCCCGACGGTGGGGCGGTGACCGCCACGGTCCAGCCCTGCCGGATGGCCTCGTCCCCGATGAAGCGCTCGACGGAGTTGATGCCCACGGCCTCGTCGAGGTGGCCGCGGTTGCAGGCGGTCTCGCACGGGTGGTAGCAGACGCGGCCCATGATCGCCGGGAACGGGTTGTCCTCCATGATCCGGCGCCACGCGTGCTCGTAGCCGGCGCCGCCCTCCTCGCCCTCGTAGAGCCAGCCCTGGATGTCCTCTCCGGCGGGACAGGCGTCGTTGCACGGCGGCATCCGGTTGGTGTAGACGGCGCGCTCGGTGCGCCAGGACCCGGTCTTGTTGGCGCGGCTGCTGCCCACGTCGAGGGTGATCGCGAACGGCTTGTCCATCACTCGTCTCCTTCTCCGAGCAGCCCGAAGCGGGCGATGTTGCGGTCGGCCCTGGCCTGGATGCGTGCGACGACGTCCGGACGACCCGGGTCGCCGAAGAGGTGGGCGTAGCGCCCCTGGGGCCGCAGGTACTCCTCGACCGGGACCTGGCGCCTGATCCTCGACACCTCGGTGACCTCACCGTGCTCGGCCTCGAAGACGGGGAAGACCCCGCTCTCCTTGGCCAGTCGCGCCAGCTTGATCGTGTCGGCCGCCGCTGCCCTCCAGCCCAGGGGGCAGGGGACGAAGACGTGGAGGTAGCGGGCGCCGTGGAAGCTCATCGCCTTCTCGACCTTGTACTCGAGGTCGCGCAGCTCGGCGACGGTGGCCGTGGCGACGTACGGGATCTCGTGGGCCATCGCGATCAGCGGCACGAACTTGCCCTGCCCGAAGACGTTGCCCGGCTCGGGACCGAGCGCCTTGGTGGTGGCGGTCGCGGCACCCGGGGGAGTGGCACCGGAGCGCTGCACCCCGGTGTTCATGTAGCCCTCGTTGTCGTAGCAGACGAACAGGACGTCGTCGTTGCGCTCGAACATGCCCGACAACGCGCCGAAGCCGATGTCGACGGTGCCGCCGTCGCCGGCCTGGCCGACGACGCGGCTGTCGTCACGTCCCGTCGCCCTGAGCGCGGCCGCAACCCCGGACGCCACCGCCGGACCGTTGCCGAAGAGCGAGTGGAGCCAGGGCAGCTGCCACGACGACTCCGGGTAGGGGGTGGAGAACACCTCCAGGCACCCGGTCGAGTTGACCGCGACCAGCTTGCCGTCGGTGGCCCGCATCGCGGCGTCCAGGACGTAGCGGGCGCCGAGCGCCTCGCCGCAGCCCTGGCAGGCGCGGTGACCGGAGGTCAGCGAGTTCGAACGGCCGGTGCGCGCCTGGACGGAGCGCTGCTCGGGGTCGAGCAGCCGGTTGCCGGCGACGAACGTCCCGGCCTGGTAGAGCTTGATCTCCTGGAACGGCATCAGCCACCTCCGTGGGGCGTGCCCGAGGCGACCGTGCCGAGGTCGCGCAGCATGTGCTCGGCGTGGGGTCCCGAACGCCGACGGGCCCGGGAGCGGGCCAGCTCGCGCTGCACCAGCTCGACGTCCAGGTCGAGGAAGTGCAGGTGGCTCGCGTCGAGGCGGTCCGCGACCACGTCCTCGAAGAGGCCACGCAGCGAGGTCCGGGTGATCGGACGACCGCCCAGCCCGGCGACCACGTCCTGCACCACGACCGGCAGGCCGCGCGTGGCGTCGCGGACGTTCTGCCCGACGATGCCGCCGGCGCCGACCGCGAACGCCCTCTCGACGACCACGACCCGGGTGGCGTCACCCAGGGCCGCGCGCACCTCGTCGTGGGGCCACGGCCGGAAGCAGGTGATGCCCAGGACGCCGATGCGGAACCCGTCGTCGCGCAGGGAGTCGACGACGTCCTCGATCGTGCCGAGCACCGAGCCGAGGGCGACCACCACCGTCTCGGCGTCCTCGAGGCGGTAGCGCTTGAGGAGCCCGCCGGAGTCCCTGCCGAAGGCCCGCTCGAAGTCGGCCGCGATCGCGGGGACCTCGTCGAGGGCCGCCACCTGGGTGGCGTGCACGAGGTACTTCACCTCGGCGAACGCCTCGGGGCCGACCATCGCGCCGATGGTCACCGGGTCATCGGGGTCCAGCAGCTGCTGGGGGACGAAAGGTGGAAGGAAGGCGTCCACCTGCTCCTGGGTGGGCAGGTCGACCTCCTCGAAGGCGTGCGTGAGCACGAAGCCGTCCATGCACACCATCACCGGCACCGAGAGCGACTCCGCGAGCCGGAACGCCTGGACGTGCAGGTCCACGGCCTCCTGGTTGGACTCGGCGTAGAGCTGGATCCAGCCCGAGTCGCGCATGGCCATCGCGTCGGAGTGGTCGTTCCAGATGTTGATCGGCGCGCCGATGGCGCGGTTCGCCAGTGTCATCACGACCGGCAGGCCCAGACCGGAGGTGTTGAAGAGCGCCTCGGCCATGAAGAGCAGGCCCTGGCTGGACGTGGCGGTGTAGCTGCGGGCTCCGGCCGCCGAGGCCCCGATGCACGCCGACATGGCGCTGAACTCCGAGTCGACCAGCAGGTACTCGCAGCCCGCGAGCTCCCCGGTGCGGACCCGGTCGGAGAGGGACTCCACGATGTGGGTCTGGGGGGAGATGGGGTACGCGGCGATCACCTGCGGCCGGCACAGGGCGACGGCCCGGGCGACCGCCTGCGAGCCCTCGAGCTGGCTACGCACGGGCCGGCCCCACGGCGGCGGTGCGCACGTGCTCGTACGCCGCGGTGGCGGCGCTCGCGTTGTCGTCACCGACGTGGCCGGGGAAGCGGTCCCGGATGGCGTCACAGACCGAGTCCAGCGAGACCTCGCCGGTCAGCGCCGCCAGCGCACCGAGCAGTGCGGCGTTGGGCAGCGGACGGCCGAGATGCACCCGGGCGATCTCGGTGGCGGGCACCGCGACCACGTGGCCGTCGGGAAGCTGCTCGACCAGCTCGGCGAGCCCGAGCCGCTCGAGCGGGGCGGAGGTGTTGACGACCAGGTAGCCCTCGGGGGACAGGCCCGCGAAGAGCGCCACCTGGTGCAGCAGCGTCGGGTCCTGGACCACCACGGCATCGGGGTCCATGACGGGCTCACGCAGCCGGATCGGTCGGTCGTCGATGCGGCAGAACGCGACCACCGGCGCCCCGGTGCGCTCGGACCCGAAGGTCGGGAACGCCTGGGCGTGACGCCCCTCGTCGAAGGCCGCCACCGAGAGCAGCTCGGCCGCCGTGACGGCGCCCTGGCCGCCTCGTCCGTGTATGCGTACGGAGAACATGGGCCCCTCCTCACAGCTCGGGGTGGTCCGCGTCCAGCCTCGCCCCGACGTCGACGGCCGGACAGGGGAGGGGGACTGTGGTCGGGGGGTCGTTGGTCCCGGCGGATCAGCGCGCCAGCGCCTCGAAGGCCCGGTAGACCATGAACGCCGGCCAGAAGAGGCCCTCGAAGATCGCCCACACGTGCTCGAGGAAGCCGTCGGCCTGCTGCCAGAACCAGACCAGCGCACCGAAGATCCCGAGGCCGTAGATCGCGCCGCCGCCCGCCGCAGCTCCTGCGTTGTTGTCGCCCATGAGTCCTCCCAGGTCCGAGGCCAGCCTCCTCGGGGACCACCGCCCGGCGCAGGAGGCGAACGTCCCGAACGGGCGTCCTCCGTTTGTATCTTTGCAGTTACGTAACGGATCGGGTACGTTATGGCCATGGATGCGGTGCTCCAGGCCCTGGCTGACCCGAGTCGTCGTACGGTGCTCGCCATCCTGCGCGACCACCCGGCGTCGGCCGGCGAGCTGGCCGACGCGCTGCCGATCGCCCGGCCCGGGGTGTCACGGCACCTGCGGGTGCTCCGCGAGGCCGGGCTGGTGGACGTACGGCAGGAGGCGCAGCGCAGGATCTACAGCCTGCGACCGGAGGCGCTCGTCGAGGTCGACGAGTGGCTGGAGGACTACCGCGCACTGTGGCGCCATCGTCTCGATGCGCTGCACACGGAGATCGCACGAGGGAAGAGGACCCAGTCATGAGGATCATCGGGACGATGCGGGCGCTGGACGAGAGCAGGGGAGTCGTGCGCGTCGAGGACGTGCACGACACCGACATCGACGACCTGTGGCACTCGTGCACGTCACCGGAGCGACTGGCCCGGTGGATCGCCGAGGTCTCCGGGGACCTCCGGCCCGGCGGCACGGTCCAGGCGGTCTTCACCAGCACGTGGAGCGGGCCCGCACGGATCGACGCCTGCGACGCCCCGTCGCACCTGCTGCTCACCATGGAACCCGGCACGGACGACGAGACCCAGGTCGAGGCGTGGCTCACCGCGGAGGGGTCGCGGACCAGGCTGGTCGTCGAGGAGCGCGGCCTGCCGGTCGACTCGTTGCCCGCCCACGGGGCCGGGTGGCAGGCACACCTCGAGGACCTGGCACGTTCACTGGCCGTCGCCGGTCCGGCCCACGTCGACGGGTGGTCCGACCAGGCCCCGGCGCCGGCGTGGAGCGCACGCTGGTCGGAGCTGGCTCCGGACTACCGGGACGCACCGGTCGGGTGACGGCGAGTCCCGGTCGGCAGCAGGAGGAGCAGGCGCTCACGGGGGAGGTCGGAATGACACCCGTGTCGTCCCGCTCCAACTCGGATTGACATAATGTCAGTTATCGGCGAACTGTCCGGGACTGTGGGACGGCGGTGGCTCCGGCCCGTCCGGCGGACCGCTCGGGCTTCCTAGGGATGGCTCTGGCTCCTCGACCCTTGCGTCGATCAGCGCGGCCGCCCACGAGGCCCGGCTGTCGGCGTCGATGAAGAACGCCCGCGTGAGCAGCGTCATCGGCACGGCCAGCAGTGCGCCGAGCGCGCCGAGGAGAAATGTCCACACGACCAGCGACATGAAGGTGATCTCGGCGCTCAGCCCGACCGAGTTGCCGACGATGCGCGGCTGGATGAAGGTCTGGATCGTGACGTTGAGGACGCTGTAGACCAGGACCACCCACAGCACCCCCTCCCACCCGTCATCGAGCAACGCCAAGGTGGCAGGCGGAAGGACGCCGATGACGAAACCGATGTTGGGGATGAAGTTCGTGAGGAACGAGAAGAACCCCCAGACCAGTGGGAGCGGGACGCCCAGCAACCACAGTGCCCCGGCATCGAGCACGCCGACGATGGCGCCGAACAGTGCGGTCATCAGCAGGTAGGTCTGGGAACGACTCACGAACGTCCCCATGGCCGCCGCGAGCTCGGGCTTGGTGCGTCGGAAAGCCGTCATGCGGGGGGCGAAGCCGGGTACCGCGGCGACGAAGAAGAACAACAGGGTCACCAGGAAGAAGAGGAATCCGAGGGCACCGAGGATCCCCGAGGTCAGGTCGACCAGCACGCCGGCGAGCTTCGTCGGATCCAGTTTCGAGAGCGCGTCGCTGGTCGCACCCGTGCTCAGGTCGAGCTGCGCGAGGCCGTCCTCAGCGCTCTTGACGAGGTCGTCGGCCTGCGTGGCGTAGGACGGGAGCAGGTCGGCGAACTTGATCAGGCACGCGACGCTGCCGATCACCATCACCACCAGGATCAGGTACGCCGCGGCCAGGGCGGTGACCGTCGCCAACCAGCTCGGCCAGCCGTGCTTGCGCGCCCATCGACCGATCGGCAGCACCGCGATGGCGAGCACGAGGGCCAGCATCGACGGCGCGATGATCCCTGCGGCCGCCTTGATCCCGATGCCCGCGGCAACGACGCCGAGGATGCCGAGCAGCACGACGATCGATCGCGGCAGCGTCGTGGTGGCACCGCCAGGACCTGGTGCGGAGCGAACCCGGCCGGCCTGCTGTGGCATGACGTCACACTAGCCCCGCCGACATGCGTCGACTCAGGTCTCGAGGCCGAGGGCGATGACGAACAACCCGACGAGGATCGTCAGCACGCCCCCGACTGTGCTGTGGTGACGCGACATCCACCCCTTGGCCCGGACGAGGCGAGGCACGAGTCGCTCGGGCAGCAGCATCGTGGCGACGATGGGCCCGACGACGGTGCACGTGGCCAGCGCGGTGTAGAAGATGGCCAGGACGAAGTTCTCCTCGAGGTTCAGCCGCGCCCCGCTGATGCCGAGCCCGGCGGCCGCGGCCAGGAGCAGCGACTTCGGGCGGAGGTTGAGTGCCAGCCCCACGCCGAGCACGGGGATGGTGCCCACGGACGCGAGACCGTCGATCCAGCCCGCCTGCTTGGCGGGTTTCGGGCGATGTCGTCGTACCAACGTGACGACACCCATCAGGACCATCGCTATGCCCACGGTGACCAGCAGCTTCTCGACGAGGGCGTCGTGCTGGCGAGGACGTCCGGGCAGGGCCTGGCTGGCGACGGTCGCGATCGTGACGACCGTGAACGTGCCGAGGACGGTGCCGACGGCGAAGGCGGAGCCGGAGTGGTTACGACTCTCGGCGATCAGGATGAAGATGGTCACGGTGATCGTGATGGTGCTCAAGGCGGCCGCGATAGCGAGAGGCACCAGCTGAAGAAGCACCCGATCCATCGTGTCCGCCCCTCCGTTCTCCACGTATAGCCGACCCGGGGGCTTGCCGCAAGACCCCCTGCGCGCTGGCACCTGCTGCGTCGCTCTGCAGGTCGGCGCCGTAGACGAGCGCCGGGCTGCCGTTCTTGTGCACCTCGCGCTCCAGCGCCAGCCCGATCTTCTCGGCCACGCCCCGGGACGCCACGTTGGCGGGACGGATGATGGCGATCAGGTGCTCGAGGCCCGACCCGGCGGCCGCGGCACGGACGGCGCCGGCCGCCTCGGCGGCGTACCCCTGCCGGCGCAGCGACGGGCTGACGTGCCAGCCCGCCTCGACGAGCCACTCCCCCTCCACCTCCTGCATGGTCAGGCCGCAGTCGCCGACGAACTGCCCGGCGTGCGTCTCGACGACCCAGAGGCCGAAACCGCGCTCGGCGTAGTTGTCCAGGTTCCACTCGATCCAGCCCTGCGGACCTCGCGAGCCGCCCAGGTCGAGGGTGGCGATGTCAGGAAGGTCGGTCCGCGACATCTCACGGAACCGCAGCCTTCTCGTCGGGGACGGGAGCACGTCGACACGCTACAAGCGGCAGCGCGCCTGCCGCCGTTGGACGTGTGACCGTTTATGGGATGGCGCGTTGGGTACGACGCCCTGCACGTGCTTCCTTCTCGGGAACTCCACTGTGTCTAGTGGATTTGATGGGTTTGGCCTTTCCCCGTTAGGGTCGCCGCGATTCCCAGACCCCGAATCCAGGAGACACCGTGTCCCACCTGACCAGCATCCGTCGTCGCCACTTCCTCCAGCTGCTCGGCGCCGCCGGCGCGGCGTCCCTGGCGGGGTGCGCCGGTCCCGGCAGCCAGGAGTCGGGCCGCCAGACCACGGCGGCCGCCCTCAGTTCCGATGCGTCGGGCTCGATGATCTTCTCCCACTGGCGCGCCGAGGACCAGCAGGTGTTCGACGACCTGCTGACCACCTTCGCCAAGACCTACCCCGACATCTCGGTGACCCAGGACATCGCGCCCTCGGCCGACTACCAGGCCAGCGCGCTGCAGCGGTTGCGCAGCGGCGACACCGGCGACGCCTTCCCGACCTTCCGCGGCGCCCAGTTCAACGCGTTCGCCGACGCGGGCGTGTACGCCGACCTGGGCGACCTCGACCTCGTCGGCAACTACCCGGACGAGCTCGCCGCCATCGGCCGCGCGGACGACATCCAGCTGGCCGTGCCGTACCAGGTGGTCTTCCTCGACCCGGTCGTCAACCTCGACCTGCTCGACAAGGCCGGTGTCAGCGAGGTCCCGACGGATTGGGACGGCTACCTCGCCATGCTCGACGCGCTCAAGGGCACCGGCGTCGTGCCGTTCGGCTGGCCCGGTGGCGACACCGGCAACCTGGGACAGCTCGTCAACACGATGGTGATGAACAACGCGCCCAGCGACGACATGTTCACCCAGGTCGGCGCCGGCGAGCTCAAGCTGACCGACGACTGGTTCCTCAAGACCCTGGGCCAGTACGCCGAGCTGGCGCCGTACATGCAGGAGGGCGTCACCGGCACCCTGCACGACACGCTGCTGCAGCGGTTCGCGAAGGGCGACGTGGCCATCATCGCGAGCGGCTCCTACGCCATCGCCCCGGCGCGCGCCGCGGGTGCGAAGTTCCCGGTGGACCTCGCTCCCCCGGTCACCGTGGCCGCCGACGAGGCCCGTTACGTCGGCGTGCACAACGCGACGTTCCTGCTCGGGGTCAACTCGGCCTCGGAGAACCAGGACGCCGCCGTGGCGTGGGTCGACTTCCTCAGCCAGCCGGAGAACGCCTCGGTCTACGCCGACGCCACCGCCCAGCACGTGGGCGTCGAGGGCGTCACCTACGGCAACGCCGACCTCAAGCAGCTCGAGCGCTGGCTCACCGCCGACACGTTGCTCGCGCCCCGGTTCCAGCTCCTCGACCTCGACGTGCAGGCGGCGGTGGACCAGTCGACCGTGGCCGTCGTGCGTGGGACCAGCCCCGAGCAGGCTGCCGAAGAGGCCCAGGCGATCGTCGACCAGCAGATCGGATGAGCCGCCCTCCGCGTTCCGCCTCCTCGTGGCGGGCGGGGCTGCGTCGCGACCTGCCGTACCTGCTGTTCGTCGTCCCCGCGGTGGCGCTGTACGGCTACTTCTTCGCACTGCCGGTGCTGCAGTCCTTCCAGTACGCGACCACCGACTGGGACGGCGTCAGCGCGACGTACGAGACCGTCGGCCTCGACAACCTCACCCGGGTGCTCGGGGACGACTCGCTGTTCACCAACGCGCTCACCAACAACCTGTGGTTCCTGCTCACGGTCGTGGTCGTGCAGACCCTGATGTCGCTGCTCCTCGCGGTGCTGCTGGTGCGCAACACCCGACCCTCGACGTTCCTGCGGGCGCTCTTCTTCGTGCCGGCGATCCTCTCGTCGGTGTCGGTCGCGTTCGTGTGGTCGTTCATGTACGAGCCGGGCGACGGACTCCTCAACCAGGGCTGGTCGGCCATCGGTCTGGACTCGATGCGCAGCAGCTACCTCGGCGAGCCCGGCATGGCGATCGTGTACGTCGGGCTGGTGCAGGCCTGGGCGCACATCGGGCAGCTGATGATCATCTTCATCGCGGGACTGCAGCAGATCCCGGCCGAGCTCTACGAGGCGGCGGAGCTGGACGGCGCCGGCACGTGGACCCGCTTCCGGCACATCACCTGGCCGCTCATCGCGCCGGCCACGACGATCGTGGTCTCCTACACGACCATCCAGTCGTTCAAGGCCTTCGACCTCATCCTGGGCCTGTCGGGCAACCCGCCGTCGGCATCCCTGGACATCCTCTCGACGCGCATCTACACGACGTACTCGGACTCGGAGTTCGGCTACGCCGCCGCCCAGTCGATCATCTTCATGATCATCATCGCGGCCGTCACGGTGATGCAGCGGCGTGCCCTGCGACTCTCCCAGCAGGAGGTCTGACGTGACCCAGCTCGCCCGCCGCACGGTCCTGGCCGTCTACACGCTCATCATCGTGGTCCCCCTGCTCGTCGTGGTCACCGGCGCGTTCAAGACGCGCAGCGAGCTGGTCGACTCCCCCCTCGGGTTGCCCACCTCCCCCACGCTGGCGAACCTCGACCGGGTCTTCTCGACCCAGTCCATGGGCACCGCGTTCCTCAACAGCGTCATCGTCACCCTCGCCGCGGTGCTCGTCTCGCTCTTCGTGGCCAGCCTGGCGGCCTTCGGGCTGGCCCGGATCCGGGGACGCTGGGGGTGGCTGGTGTTCGGCTTCCTCGTCCTGGGGATGGCCGTGCCGGCCCAGACCGCGATCGTCCCGCAGTACGTCCTGTTCCGGCAGCTCGGGCTGCTCAACAGCCTGACCGGACTGGTCGTCGCCGAGGTGGTCGTCAGCCTGCCGGTGGCGGTCTTCATCCTCACCGGCTTCATGCGCACCCTGCCCGGCGAGCTGTTCGAGGCCGCCAGCATGGACGGCGCGGGACCGTGGCGGACCTACCGCAGCGTCGTGCTGCCGCTGTCGCGGCCCTCGCTCGCCGCGGCCGCGATCTTCCTGTTCGTGATCACCTGGAACGACCTGCTCTACCCGCTGCTGTTCATCTCCACGCCGGACAAGCGCACGCTGCCGCTGGTGCTGCTCGGGTTCAAGGGCGAGTTCCTCACCGACTACCCCGTGCTCTTCACCGGGGTGCTGGTGGCGTCCGCGCCGTTGGTCATCATCTACGTGTTCCTGCAGCGCTACTTCGTCGCCGGCCTGACCGCGGGGTCCGCGCGCTGAGGCGCGGGTCCTGCCCCCTCGTTCTCAACGTATAGCTGACCCGGGGGCTTGCCGCAAGACCCCGGTCGTGGCCCAGAATCCCGGCTCCAGCCCCTCGCCACCCGCTCCGGAGCCGATGCCCGTGACCCCTGTGACCACCGATGTCTTCGCCCTGGCCTCCCACCCCGCCAAGGCCGATCCCGCGCTGATCGGCCCCGACGAACGCCACTTCGCCGCGCTGGCGGCGAGCCTCGAGCACTCGGTCGCCGACCTCACCCGACGGCTCGACGAGGCCCGCCGCGCACCCGGCGGCACCGGACAGGCCGCGATGGACCGCGACCTCGAGGTGCACCGGCTCACCGCCCGCCTGCGCCTGCTGCGCCGATTCAGCCTCGACCTGTGCCTGGGCAGGATGGTCCCTGCCGACGGCAGCGACCCGGTGTACGTCGGGCGCCTCGGCCTCACCGACGCCGGGTCGCGGCTGCTCGTCGACTGGCGCTCCCCCGCCGCCGAGCCGTTCTTCGCCGCCACCCACGCCCGTCCGCACGGCCTGGCCAGCCGACGCCGCTACCGGTGGACGCGCGGGCGGGTCAGCGACTACTGGGACGAGGTCTTCTCCGCCGACGGGCTGGAGGGGCACGCCGCCCTCGACGACCAGTCGGCGTTCATCGCCAGCCTGGGCGCCAGCCGTTCGCCGCGGATGCGCGACGTGCTCGGCACCATCGCGGCCGACCAGGACGCCGTGATCCGCGCCTCGTCCCGCGGTGCGCTCGTCGTCGACGGGGGTCCGGGCACCGGCAAGACGGTCGTCGCCCTGCACCGTGCGGCGTACCTCCTGCACGCCGACCCCCGCCTGGGCGCCGGACGCGGGGGCATCCTCGTCGTGGGACCGCACCAGCCCTACCTCGCCTACGTCGCCGACGTGCTGCCGAGCCTCGGCGAGGAGGGCGTGCAGACCTGCACGGTCCGCGACCTCGTCCCCGAGGGCGCCACCGCCGGCGATGAGGCCGATCCGGAGGTGGCCCGGCTGAAGGCCGGTGCCGCGATGGTGGCGGCCGTCGAGCCGGCCGTGCGGTTGTACGAGGAGCCGCCCACCGAGGGCCTGGAGGTCGACACGCCCTGGGCCGACCTCTGGCTCTCCGCGAGCGAGTGGCGGGAGGCGTTCGAGTCCCCCGATCCCGGTACGCCGCACAACGAGGCCCGTGACGAGGTGTGGGAGTCGCTGATGGAGATCCTCCTCGACAAGGTCGACGACGAGGTCCCGGTGCGCGCGCTGCGCCGCACTCTGGCCCAGCACCCGGAGCTCACCGACACCTTCCACCGTGCGTGGCCGCTCATCGAGCCGACCGACCTCGTCGGCGACCTGTGGTCGGTGCCGGCCTACCTGAGGATGTGCGCCCCCTGGCTCGAGCCCGACCAGGTGCGATCGCTCCAGCGCGCGGACCCGCAGGCGTGGACCGTCGCCGACCTCCCGCTCCTGGACGCCGCTCGCCTGCGCCTGGGCGACCCCGAGGAATCACGGCGGCGACGCCGGCGGGACGCGGCCCTCGCCGCAGAGCGTGAGCAGATGGCCGACGTGGTCGACCACCTCGTCGCCACCGACGACTCGGAGATGCGGGTGATGTCGATGCTGCGCGTGTCGGACGCGCAGTCGATCATCGTGGACGAGGCCGCACAGCCCGCCGCCGACCCGGACCTGCTGGCGGGTCCCTTCGCCCACGTCGTCGTGGACGAGGCCCAGGAGCTCACCGACGCCGAGTGGCAGATGCTGCTGCGCCGCTGCCCGTCGCGCAGCTTCACCGTCGTGGGTGACCGGGCCCAGGCGCGGCACGGCTTCACCGAGTCGTGGCAGGAGCGGCTCGAGCGCGCGGGGCTGGCCGACGTCTCGATCTCGACGCTCGACGTCAACTACCGCACCCCGGCCGAGGTGATGGCCGAGGCCGAGCCGGTCATCCGTGTCGCGCTGCCCGACGCCAACGTGCCCACCTCGGTCCGGCGCTCCGGGGTGCCGGTCACGCACGGCCCGGTGGCGGAGCTGGAGCGGGTCCTCGAGGAGTGGCTCGCCACCCACGCCGAGGGCACCGCCTGCGTCATCGGCCACCCGTCGTACCGGGCCCCCGCGCGGGTCCGGTCCCTCTCCCCCGTGCTCGCGAAGGGCCTGGAGTTCGACCTGGTCGTGCTGGTCGACCCGGCGTCGTTCGGGACCGGCATCGAGGGGGCCGTCGACCGCTACGTCGCGATGACCCGCGCCACCGAGCGCCTCGTCGTGCTCACGCGTGGGTGAGGGACCTGCGTGAGCGCCGGCGGCGCAGCGTGCCGGGCAGGGTCAGCACCATGGCGAGGACCACACCGATCAGGGCGCCGATCGAGTTGGCCACGACGTCTCGCGGGTCCGAGACCCGGCCCGGCACCGAGCGCTGGGCGGTCTCGATCGCCGCGGTGAGCGCGACGCTGCCCGCCACAGCCAGCCACCACAGGCGGGAGCCGAACAGCAGCAGCACGAAGACACCGACCGGCACGAAGAGCGCGATGTTGGCCAGGAACTCCACCCGCTCCACGCTGAGCCGCACGGTGAGCGGATCGAGGTCGGGGTACCTCTCCAGCCGCGCGATCACGCGCGCGGCCAGCGCCGAGTAGTCCGGCTGCTCGGACGCCGGGGTCAGGGTCACCAGCCCCACGAAGCCGAGGTAGGCGAAGGTGAGCAGGCTCAGGAAGGGATGGCGGTGGAACACTCCCCCATCCTCCCGGTGCCACCCAGCCGCCCGGTCAGCGGTCCTCCCGGGGCTGCTCACGGGTGAGGTGGAGCAGCCACTGGTCGCCGCCGGTGTGGATGAGCGCGTAGCGGCGTACGCCGTCGCGTCCGTGCAGCGAGAACAGCAGCCGCCTCTCGGTGCGGTCGTGCTCCTCCCAGGTCCCGTCGTCGGCGATGGACTTGTGCTCGTCGGTGAAGTCGACGTGGTCGAGGCCGTGGTCGTCGACCGCGATGGCCAGCCGGTCGTGTCCGCTGTCCTCGGGCAGGCCCCTGGGCACCGCCCAGCTGCGCAGCACCCCGCCCTCCTCGAGCCGCAGGTCGAAGTGCGGCCGCGGCCGCCGGTGGTCGTGGAGCACGAAGCGCCTCTCCCCTGTCATGGCCCCGACCCTGCCACGCGACCGGCCCGACATGGCTCGACTGGGCGTGACAGGGCGTGACCAGCGGACGGGCAGGATGGGCGCGTGCCCGAGGGAGACAGCGTCTGGAAGCTCGCCCGGCGCCTGGACCGGCAGCTGGTGGGCCGCAGGGTCGTGCGCTCGGACTTCCGGGTGCCGCGGCTCGCGACGCGCGACGTCTCGGGACGGACCGTCGTGGGGCACGACACCCACGGCAAGCACCTGCTGACCCGGCTCGCCGCGCTGGACGGCTCTCCCCCGGCGACCCTGCACAGCCACCTGCGCATGGACGGCTCGTGGACGACGACCGGACCGGGCAAGCGTCTGCCCGCGCGGGTCCAGGGCGACGTCCGGCTGGTGCTGGCGCTCGACGACGGACGGACGACCCACGGGATCAAGCTGCACGACCTCGACCTCGTGCCCACCACGGACGAGCACCTCCTCGTCGGCCACCTCGGGCCGGACCCGCTGCGCGCGGACTGGGACGCCGCCGAGGCCGTCCGTCGCCTGTCCGCCGACCCCGCGCTCCCTCTCGTCAGCGCCCTGCTCGACCAGCGGCTGATGGCCGGGCTCGGCAACCTCTGGGCCAACGAGCTGGCGTTCCTGACGGGGGTCAGCCCCTGGACGCCGATCGGCGACGTCGACGTCGTGCGGCTGGTGGACCGGGCGGCGACGATGCTGCACCACTCCGCGACCGTGCCTCAGGCCTACCAGGTGACGACCGGGTCGATGTGGCCCGGGACGGACCACTGGGTGACGGGCCGTCAGCGCCGAGGGTGCCTGCGCTGCGGCACGGCCGTCCGGGTCGTCGCCGAGGTGCCCGGCGACGCCGGCAACCGGCGTACGTGGTGGTGTCCCCGCTGCCAGCCCGGCCCTGGCCCCGAGGCCCGGCGGCGCTCCCTCGGCGTGGCCTGACCGTCCGCCGCGTCAGGCCCCGACGTACGTCGCGAGGTGCTGGCCCGTGAGCGTGGACCCGTCGGCCACCAGCGCCGCAGGAGTGCCCTCGAAGACCACGTTGCCCCCGTCGTGCCCGGCGCCGGGTCCCAGGTCGATGACCCAGTCGGCGTGCGCCATCACCGCCTGGTGGTGCTCGATGACGATGACCGACCTGCCCGACTCCACCAACCGGTCGAGGAGACCGAGCAGGTTGGCCACGTCGGCGAGGTGGAGCCCCGTCGTGGGCTCGTCGAGGATGTAGACGTCGCCCTTCTCGGCCATCTGGGTGGCCAGCTTGAGGCGCTGGCGCTCGCCCCCGGACAGGGTCGTGAGCGGCTGTCCCAGGCTGAGGTAGCCGAGCCCGACGTCACGGAGCCGGTCGAGGACCTTGTGCGCCGCCGGGGTCCTCGCCTCGCCGTCGGCGAAGAACTGCTCCGCCTCGGTGACCGACATGGCGAGCACCTCGGCGATGTCCTTGCCGCCGAAGGTGTACTCCAGCACGGAGGCCTGGAACCGCCGCCCCTCGCACTCCTCGCAGGGCGACTCGACCGTGGCCATCACCCCGAGCTCGGTGAAGATCACCCCGGCGCCGTTGCAGGTCGGGCAGGCGCCCTCGGAGTTGGAGCTGAAGAGTGCCGGCTTGACCCCGTTGGCCTTGGCGAAGGCCTTGCGGATCGGCTCGAGCAGTCCGGTGTACGTCGCGGGGTTGCTGCGGCGCGAGCCCTTGATGGCGCCCTGGTCGACGACCACCACCCCGTCGCGGCCGGCCACCGAGCCGTGGATCAGGGAGCTCTTGCCCGAGCCGGCCACCCCGGTGACCACGCAGAGCACGCCGAGAGGGATGTCGACGCTGACGTGCTTGAGGTTGTGGGTCGAGGCGCCCTCGACGGAGAGCTGCCCGGACGGGGTGCGTGGCTCTTCCTTGAGCGTCGCCCGGTCGTCGAGGTGGCGGCCGGTGACGGTGTCGCTGCCTCGCAGGTCCTCGACGGTGCCCTCGAAGCAGACCTCACCGCCCGCCGTGCCGGCGGCGGGACCGAGGTCGACGACGTGGTCGGCGATGGCGATCGTCTCCGGCTTGTGCTCCACGACGAGCACGGTGTTGCCCTTGTCGCGCAGCTGCAGGAGGAGCTGGTTCATCCGCTCGATGTCGTGGGGGTGCAGCCCGATCGTGGGCTCGTCGAAGACGTAGGTGACGTCAGTGAGCGACGACCCGAGGTGCCGGATCATCTTGGTGCGCTGGGCCTCTCCCCCGGAGAGGGTGCCCGCGGGCCGGTCCAGCGAGAGGTAGCCGAGGCCGATCTCGGTGAACGAGTCGAGCAGGTGCTGCAGGCCCCTGAGGAGCGGGGCGACCGACGGCTCCTCGAGCCCACGGACCCAGTCGGCGAGGTCGCTGATCTGCATCTGGCAGAGCTCGGCGATGTTCTTGCCCTCGACCTTCGACGAGAGCGCCTCGCGGGTGAGGCGGGTCCCGTCGCACTCGGGGCAGGTCTGGAAGGTCACCGCGCGCTCGACGAAGCGGCGCACGTGCGGCTGCATCGCCTCGGGGTCCTTGGACAGCATCGACTTCTGGATCTTGGGGATGATGCCGTCGAAGGTGAGGTTGATGCCCTCCACCTTGATCTTGGTCGGCTCGGCGTAGAGCATCGTGTCGAGCTGCTTTGTGGTGAACGAGGAGATCGGCTTGTCCATCGGCAGTCCGACGCCCTCGAAGAGCCGGCCGTACCACCCGTCCATCGAGTAGCCCGGGATCGTCAGAGCCCCCTCGCTGAGCGACTTCGACTCGTCGTACAGCGCGGTCAGGTCGATGTCGCTGACGTTGCCCATGCCCTCGCAGCGTGGGCACATCCCGCCGAGGTAGACGGCGTCCTTGACCACCTTCTTCTCGGTGCGACCGGCCTTCTCCGTGCTCATCACGCCGCCGGCCCGGCGCGTGGGCACGTTGAAGGAGAAGGCCGTCGGCGGGCCGACGTGGGGGGTGCCGAGGCGGCTGAAGAGGATGCGCAGCATCGCGTTGGCGTCGGTGGCGGTGCCGACCGTCGAGCGCGGGTTGGCGCCCATCCGCTCCTGGTCGACGATGATCGCGGTGGTCAGCCCCTCGAGGAAGTCCACCTCGGGCCTGGCGAGACTGGGCATGAAGCCCTGCACGAACGCGCTGTAGGTCTCGTTGATCATCCGCTGGGACTCGGCCGCGATGGTCGCGAAGACCAGCGAGCTCTTGCCCGAGCCGGAGACGCCGGTGAAGACCGTCAGGCGCCGCTTGGGCAGCTCGACGCTGACGTCCTTGAGGTTGTTCTCCCGCGCGCCCTGCACGCGGATCAGGTCGTGGCTGTCTGCTGCGTGCGCCCCGGTCGTGGCCATGTCCGTCCGTCCCTCCGTAGGACCGCCCCCGCGGTCGCCCTCACGTGTGGGTCGATCCAACCAGAACCCGCGGACACCCCGCGTCCTCGTTCTCCCGGACCCCTACCCTCCACGCATGGGTACGACGCACGGTGGCGGCACGTCGCACGCCGTCGTGGCCGGAGTCGTGACCGCGCTCGTCGGGTTCACGTCCTCCTTCGCGGTGCTCCTCACGGGCCTGACCGCCGTGGGTGCGTCGCCGCAGCAGGCCGCGTCGGGCCTCGCGGTCCTCTCGGTCACCATGGGTCTCGGCTGCGTGGTCCTGTCGCTGCGCCACCGGATCCCGGTGACGATGGCGTGGTCGACCCCGGGCGCCGCGCTGCTGGCCGGTGCCGCCGTGCCGGCCGCGGGATGGGGCGGTGCCGTCGGCGCCTTCGGGTTCGCCGGGGCGCTCTACCTGCTCACGGCGGTCGTGAAGCCGCTCGGGACCTGGGTCGGCAGGATCCCGCCGGCCATCGCCAGCGGCATGCTCGCGGGGGTGCTGCTGACCCTGTGCGTGGCCCCGTTCCGGGCCCTGGCCGACGACCCGGCAGCGATCGCTCCCGTCCTGCTGACCTGGCTGGTCCTGCTGCGCGTGGCGCGGCGCTGGGCCGTTCCCGGCGCGCTCGTCGCGGCCGGTGTGGTCGTCGCCGTGGCCGGTCGCCCGCTGCCGGAGGGCTCGCTGCTCCCCACCCTGACGTGGACCAGCCCGGTGCTGGACGCGGGCGCGGTGGTCGCGCTGGGCGTGCCGCTCTACCTGGTCACCATGACCGGGCAGAACATCCCGGGTGTCGCCGTGCTGGACTCCTTCGGCTACCGCGCCCCGCTGCGCCAGGCGCTCGGGTGGGCGGGGGTCGCCACGGTCGCTACCGCACCGGCGGGCGGCTACAGCATCAACCTGGCCGCCATCTCCGCGGCCCTGGCCGCCGGGCCCGAGGCCGGTCCCGACCGAGACCGGCGGTGGATCGCCGGCGTGGCCTGCGGGGCGTCGTACCTGTGCCTGGCACCCCTGTCCGTCCTGGTGACCTCGCTCAGTGAGGCCGCCCCGGACGGCGTCCTCACTGCCGTCGCCGGCGTCGCGCTCATCGGCACCTTCGCCGCCGCGGCGACCTCGGCCCTGGCGCAGCCGCGGCACCGCGAGGCGGGCGCGGTGACCTTCCTGGTCGCAGCGTCCGGGCTCTCCTTCGCCGGGGTGAGCCCCGCGTTCTGGGCCCTGGTGGTCGGCGGGTTGGTGCTCGCCGTCACGACGGCCGGAGGCCAGCGCGTGATCACGCCTCCTCGGGGTGAGGCGGCCCCCCGACCCGGGTGACAGGGTCGGGTCATGACCACCCACGACGACCAGCTCGCCACCGTCACCGAGATCATGCGCGACACCCGGATCGCGGTGCTGACCCATCTCTCCCCCGAGGGCGACCTGGTGTCCCTGCCCATGGGGACCCAGGACTTCGAGCACCCCTCGACGGTCTGGTTCCTCACCGAGCGGCACACCCACAAGGTGCACGCCCTCACCGCCGACCCTCGGGTCAACGTCTCCTACTCGAGCAAGTCCGGGTGGGTCTCGCTCAGCGGCACCGCGCGCGTCAACGAGGACCGCGACAAGCTCCGCGAGCTCTGGGACGCCTCGGCGGGCATCTTCATGTCCGGTGGCCCGGACGATGCGGACAACGTGCTGCTCGAGGTCAGCGGCGTGACCGCGGAGTACTGGGAGTCGCCCGGGAAGGTCGCGATGGCCGTCGGCCTGGTCAAGGGCCTGGTGTCGGACGCCGAGCCCGACCTCGGCGACAACGACACGGTCACCCTGTGACGCTCAAGCACGGTCACGCTGTGATACCCGGGTGACCGACCACCTGGAGACACCCGAGGAGTTCCACGCCCGCGTCGCCGCGGCGACCGACGACGAGGGCAGGCTGCCCGTCGCCGTCAGCGAGATGCCGGGATGGGACATCTTCCCGTTCGAGATCGACTCGTTGCGGGTCAAGCCGTTGCACCCGCTCGCCGACGCGGAGCCGCCGCGCCGCGGTGAGGACCCCGGCGAGTGCTGGTGCGCCGGGTCGGGCGGGGATGACCCGGAGCGGACCCTGTGGAGCAACGAGCGCTGGGTGGCCCTCCTCGACACCAGGATGCGGCTCCCGGTCGCGGTGACCCTGCTCCCCCGCGCGCACCACGACCTGACGGACCTCCCCGACGAGCTCGCCGGCGAGATGGGTCGACTGGTCGTCGCGCTCTCCGCCGCGATCGAGTCGCTGCCCGGCGTCGGCCGCGCCCAGGTGGCCAAGTACGGCGACGGAGGAGCGCACCTCCACCTCCTCCTCATGGGTCGCCCCGCGCGGATGCTCCAGCTGCGGGGCTCACCGCTCCTGGACTGGGAGGAGAACCTGCCCGCCGTCCCGCTCGAGGTGCACCGCGCGCACGGTGCCCACGTCGGGGCACGGCTCGTCGAGCGGCTGGGCGGAACCGGACCGTCCTGGTCCTGAGCCGGGCCGCAGGACGGGTATCAGGAGCCGCCGGGCGGCCTCCGCGCAGGTGGGAGGTCTCGCCACCCGGTGTGACCACTCCCGATGACCCGAACGGGTCATCTTCATACCGCATACGGCGTGTTCGCACGCTGATCGCGTCAGGACGCCGCGCTTCGCGTGTCACGGTGATGACACGTCAGCAACCTCAGCCAGGAGCAGCACCATGTGGGACACCGTCGACACCAGCGGAACGCACCTCTCGCACGACATGCCGTGCACGGGGTGCGGCCACGCCGCGCACAGCTACCTGCCCTGCTCGGACGCCTGCAGCTGCGTCCAGGGCCGGGTGCTCGCCGGCGCTCGTCGCTGACGCCCCCGGACCGGACGACGCGGCCCGCTGACCCGCTGCGTCGTCAGTCCCCCAGGGTGTAGTCCGCGACCTTGGTGAGCCGCGGTGCGTCGTGGTCGCCGTCGACGACCTTGCCACTGACCCACCACATCCGCAGCGACCGCGGCGCCAGCTCGAGGAACGCGAGGTTGTTGTCGAACCACGGCCCCTCGGCGTACTTCCAGGTGATCGGGCTGTTCGGCACCTTCGTCGACCTCGACGCCAGCCGGCCCAGCGGACCGGCCACGCCGTAGCTGAGCACCGCCGTCGCGAAGCGCATGTTGCGCGAGAGCGGGTTGCGGATCGGTGAGCAGACCGCCTGGATCAGGTGGCTGCGCAACGCCGGGCTGCGCCGCGCCGTACGCCGTGACAGCCGGGCCTCGCTGACGTAGCTGTGGTGCACGTCGCCGGACAGGAACGCCACGCTGACCGGCGCCCGGCCACGCTGACCGGTCGCGACCTCGATGGCCATCTCGGCCACCTTGCGGAAGCTGTCCTGGAACGCCGCCCAGTGCTCGAGGTCCACGAGCTGGCGGGCCCACTCCCCCACGCCGGCCCCGCGCCGCCCCCACGCCCCGGCCGCCATCGCCTCGCCGGCGGCCTCGAGGTGGTGCAGGCCGCGGGCGAGCATGAAGGGCAGCGAGGTGCCGATGAGCAGGTGGTCGACGTCGCCGCGCAGGTGCTCGTCGAGCCAGGCCAGCTCGTCGGGGTCCAGCAGCGCCCGCTCGTCGGGGTCGAGGACCCGGGCGGCGCGGGAGTCCACCACGACGAGGCGGGCCTGGTCGTCGAAGTCGCGGGCGTAGCTCCACCGGTACGTCGTCGGCTGCTGGTCCACCCGGTCGGCGAACGCGTCCAGCACGTCGGTGAGGTCCAGCTCGTCGTCGCCCTCGTGCTCGAGGACCCGGCGCCAGATCTCGTCCTCGAGGCGCGCCTCGGGCGAGAGGTTGCCGAGGTGCTGGTAGACCCAGTACGACGCCAGCCCGGCCACGATGCGCCCGTGCCACCACGAGGTGGCCTCCATCTCGTCGCGCCACGCCTGCGAGGTGTTCCAGTCGTCGCGGATGTCGTGGTCGTCGAAGATCATCGCGGACGGCAGCGTGGACAGCAGCCAGCGGTTGGTGTCGTCGGTCCACGCCAGCGAGTAGAGGTGGGCGTACTCCTCGTAGTCCTTCAGCTCGGTCCACGGGGGCTGCTCGATGTCGCGCCGGGCGCTGATGAACTCGCGCATCGCGTCGGTGGTCTCGTCGGCGTAGACCTGGTCGCCGAGGAAGAGCACCAGGTCCGGCCACCGCGGCTCGGCCAGGTCGGGGTCCTCGTCGTGCGCCGGCGCCACCCCGCCCATCCGCAGCGCATAGGTGCGCAGGGCGTCGATCCCGTGGGTCCTGTTGCCCTTCTCGTCGTGGGTGACCGAGGTGCGGCACGAACCGAAGGCCATCCGCAACGGCTTCCCCGGCACCAGCGTCGCGATCACCGGGTCCGGCAGCGTGGAGCCCTCGGGGGGCCACACCGGACGGTCGTCGATGGAGACGGTGTACGGCGCGCGCGAGCCCGGCTCGAGGCCGTCCAGCTCCACGAGGGCGTAGTGGTGCCCGTGCACGGCGAAGGTGGACGCCGACCAGGTCCGGCCGTCGCACGTCACGGAGACCCGCGAGTGCTCGCGGGTCTCGACCCACACGGAGGCGGACGTCGCGTCGACGTACCGCAGCAGGGGGCCGACCACCAGATCGGCCGAGGTGGCGGTCATCTCACGGCTCCAGCAGGACCTTGATGGCGCGACGCTCGTCCATCGCGCGGTAGCCCTCCGGCGACTGCTCCATCGGCAGGGTCATGTCGAAGACCAGGCCCGGGTCGATGGCGCCGCTGAGCGTGAGCTCCAGCAGCTCGGGGAGGTACTTGCGGACCGGCGCCATGCCCCCGGCGAGCCCGATGTTGCGCTGGAACATCCGGCGCACGGGGAGCTCGACGCCGTGCGGCACGCCGACGAAGCCGACGGTCGAGCCGGGACGGGCGACCGAGAAGGCCTGGGTGATCGAGCCGTCGGTGCCCACGCACTCCAGGACGGCGTCGGCGCCCACGCCGTCGGTCAGCTCGGCGATCCGCGCGGCCCCCTCCTCGCCCCGCTCGGCCACGATGTCGGTCGCCCCGAAGCGACGGGCGATCTCCTGGCGCGGCTCGTGGCGCGACATCGCGATCACGCGCTCGGCGCCGAGCTGGGCCGCGGCGAGGACGCCGCACAGGCCGACGGCGCCGTCACCGACGACCACGGCCGTGCTCCCCCGGGTGACACCGGCGGAGACCGCCGCGTGCCAGCCGGTGGCCATCACGTCGGACAGCGTCAGCAGCGAGGGGTACAGCGAGCGGTCCGGCATCCCGTCGGTCTTGACCAGCGAGCCGTCCGCCTGGGTGACCCGGGCGTACTCCGCCTGGCCACTGCGGGTGAAGCCGAGGTTGACGCAGCCCGAGTGCGCCCCGGCCCGGCAGTGCACGCAGGTGTTGTCGCAGTGGTCGAAGGGCACGATGACGAAGTCGCCGGCCCGGAAGCCGCTGACCTCGCTGCCGACCTCCTCCACGACGCCGATGCACTCGTGGCCGATGGTGTCACCCGCGGTGACGTCGTTGGCCCCGCGGTAGGGCCACAGGTCGGAGCCGCAGATGCAGCCGGCGACCACCTTGACGATCGCGTCGGTAGGAGCCTCGATGGTCGGGTCGGGGACGTCCTCGACACGGATGTCGCCGGGGGCGTGGATGGTCGTTGCGCGCATGTCGCCGATCCTTGCACGCCTCGCGAGGACCACGCCGACACGGCTTTGCACGAGTGTTGTCGTATCTCATATCTGAGATACCGTGGTCGGCATGGAGACCGACTACAAGGGACGCATCGGCAACCTGATCCGGGACGCCCGCAAGCACCGCGGGCTCACCCAGCACCAGCTCGCCGAGCTCCTGGCCACCAGCCAGAGCGCCATCAACCGCATCGAGAAGGGTCACCAGAACCTCTCCCTCGAGATGCTGGCCCGCATCGGCGCCGCACTCGACTCCGAGATCGTCGCCCTGGGCGCCGGTCCCACCCACCTGCGCGTCAATGGCCCCACCACGCTGTCCGGCTCGATCGCCGTCAAGACCTCCAAGAACGCCGGTGTCGCGCTGCTGTGCGCCTCGCTGCTCAACCGCGGGCGTACGACGCTGCGCAAGGTCGCGCGCATCGAGGAGGTCAACCGGCTGCTCGAGGTGCTGAACTCCCTCGGCGTCCAGACGCGCTGGCTCAACGAGCAGAACGACCTGGAGATCATCCCGCCCGCCGACCTCAACCTCGTCGCGATCGACGAGGCGGCCGCACGGCGTACCCGCTCGGTGATCATGTTCCTCGGCCCCCTGCTGCACCGCTACGACGAGTTCGAGCTCCCCTACGCCGGCGGCTGCAACCTCGGCGAGCGCACGGTCGAGCCGCACATGTCGGCCCTGCGTCCCTTCGGGCTCGAGGTCAAGGCCACCGAGGGCAGCTACCACGCGACGGTCAACCGGGCCGTCGAGCCGGAGCGCCCGATCGTGCTCACCGAGCGCGGCGACACGGTCACCGAGAACGCCCTGATGGCCGCCGCCCTGTACCCGGGCACCACCGTCATCCGCAACGCCTCGTCCAACTACATGGTCCAGGACCTGTGCTTCTACCTGCGCAAGCTCGGCGTGCAGATCGAGGGTGTCGGCAGCACGACCCTGCGGGTCACCGGGTGCGAGACGATCGACGTGGACGTCGACTACGCCCCCTCCGAGGACCCGATCGAGGCGATGTCGCTGCTCGCGGCCGCCATCGTGACCCGCTCCTCGATCACCATCCAGCGCGTCCCGATCGAGTTCCTCGAGATCGAGCTCGCGACCCTGGAGGAGATGGGCTTCCGCTACGACCGGACCGCGGAGTACGTCGCCAACAACGGCGAGACCCGCCTGGTCGACATCACCACGCACCCCTCCGAGCTGCGGGCGCCCCTGGACAAGATCCACCCGATGCCGTTCCCCGGCCTCAACATCGACAACCTGCCGTTCTTCGCGGTCATCGCCGCGGTGGCGGAGGGCCAGACCCTGCTCCACGACTGGGTCTACGAGAACCGCGCCATCTACCTCACCGAGCTCAACAAGCTCGGCGCGCAGGTCAAGCTGCTCGACCCGCACCGGGTGCTGATCGAGGGCCCGACCCACTTCTCCGGTGCGGAGATCGTCTGCCCGCCCGCCCTGCGACCGGCGGTGGTGATCCTGCTGGCGATGCTCGCCTCCAAGGGCACCTCGGTGCTGCGGTCGACGTACGTCATCCACCGCGGCTACGAGGACCTCGCCGAGCGGCTCAACCTGCTGGGCGCCAACATCGAGACGTTCAGGGACATCTGACCGAGCAGCGGGGCGCGAGGTACGAGCGTCCCGCGTGGGCTCGGTCAGATCGAGCAAGCCCGGGACCGAGGAACGAGGTCCCGACGGGGGGTCGAAATCTCGGCGAGCAGGGGCGCGAGGTACGAGCGTCCCGCGTGGGCTCGGTCAGATCGAGCAAGCCCGGGACCGAGGAACGAGGTCCCGACGGCGCGTCGAAATCTCGGCGCGCAGCCCGCTCAGTCGAAGATCGTCTCCACCCACGCCCTCGACCGCTTCGTCGCGGCCGGGGGCGCGGTCATGTCCGGGGTGATCCGGGGCAACGGTGCCGTCTGGGTGGCCGAGCCGGCGTGCCAGTCGGTCTCGGCCTCGACGAGGGTGCCCAGGTCGGCACGGTCGAGGAAGACGCCGTGCCCCTCGGGGCACTGGTGGACGGTGGCGAGGCCCAGCGAGCGCTCGCGCATCTCGGTCCCGCAACGCGGGCAGGGAAGGGGCTCCATTCCTTAGACGGTACTCCCGGTGGGGCCCATACTGCTCGCGTGACACGGCCCGAGCCCCGCGCCCGCCCCCGGGTGCTCGCCTTCGCCCACCGAGGTGGCGCCTACCACCCGGAGGTGGAGGGCCTCGAGAACACCTTGGCGGCCTTCCGCCACGCGGTCTCGCTGGGCTACCGCCACCTCGAGACCGACGTGCACGTCACCCGCGACGGCGTCCTGCTGGCCTTCCACGACACCGTGCTCGACCGGGTCACCGATCGCGTCGGCTCGATCGCCGAGACGTCGTACGCCGACGTCCAGCAGGCCCTGATCGGCGGTCGTGAGCGGGTCCCGACGCTGGCCGAGCTCTTCGACGCCTTCCCCGACGCCCACTTCAACATCGACCTCAAGTCCCACGGCGCGGTGGAGGCGCTGGCGGCGTTCCTCGACGAGCGCGAGGCCTGGGACCGGGTCGTCGTCGGCTCCTTCTCCATCCGCCGCATGCACGCCTTCCGCCGCCGCACCGCCGGGCGGGTGGCGACCTCCGCGCACCCCCTCGAGGTCGCGGCGTACGTCGTGCTCCCCAGCGCCCGGCTCGTGCGCCGCGTGACCCGGGACCAGCCCCGCGCGCTCCAGGTACCGCACCGTCGAGGCCGCCTGGTCGTGGTCTCCCCCGGGCTGGTCCGACGCGCCCACGCCAACGGGCTCGACGTCCACGTGTGGACCATCGACGACCCGTCCGAGATGCACGAGCTGCTCGACCGTGGTGTCGACGGCCTGATGACCGACCGCACCGACATACTCAGGGACGTGCTGCGCAGCCGTGGCCTGTGGGAGGAACCATCGTGACCAACCCTGACGTGCCCGTCGGCGTCGCCGACCTGCGTCCCCTGGCCCAGGAGCGCGAGCAGAAGGCCTGGTACTGGTACGACTGGGCCAACAGCGCCTACGTCACCACCATCGCCACGGTGCTGCTCGCGCCGTACCTCATCGCCATCGCCGAGGAGGCCGCGGTCGACGACCGGATCAGCGTGCTCGGGCTCTCGGTGGCCCCGGGGTCGCTGCCGTCGTACCTCGTGACCTTCTCCACGATCCTCTCGGCCCTGATCCTGCCGCCGCTCGGCGCGATGATGGACCGCACCGAGAAGAAGAAGCAGTGGCTGGCCGGCTTCGCCTGGACCGGGGCGGGATTCGCCTCGCTGCTGTGGTTCTGCCGGGGCGAGAACTGGCAGATCGGCGCGGTCGCGGTGATCGGCGCCAACCTGTGCCTGGCCGCGTCGATGGTGGTCAACGACTCCATCCTGCCGCTGATCTCCGACGAGGCCAACCGCGACCGTGTCTCCTCGCGAGGCTGGGCGTGGGGCTACCTCGGCGGCGGGCTGCTGCTGGCCGTCAACCTCGCCGTCGTCACGATCCTGCCGTTCGGGCTCAGCACCGGCGACGCCGCGCGGCTGTGCATGCTGTCCGCCGCGATCTGGTGGGCCGGCTTCACGATCATCCCGTTCGTCCGGTTGAACAACCACCCGCCGACCAACGTCGAGCCCGCGGAGGGCAACGTCGTGGCGCGCAGCTTCGGCCAGCTCGCCCAGACGTTGCGTGACATGCGCAACTACCCGATGGCGCTGACCTTCCTGGTCGCCTACCTGTTCTTCAACGACGGGATCCAGACCGTCATCGCCAGCTCCTCGACGTACGGCTCCGAGCAGCTCGGGCACGGTCAGTCGGTGCTGATCGGGACCATCCTGCTGGTGCAGTTCGTCGCGTTCTTCGGCGCGCTCCTCTTCGGGCGGCTGGCCCAGCGCCAGGGCGCCAAGAAGACGATCCTGATGGGGCTCGTCATCTGGATGGTGATCGTCACCGCGGCGCTGTTCCTGCCGGCGGGCAACGTCGCGCTCTTCATGGTCTTCGGCGTGGCGGTGGGCATCGTGCTGGGCGGCACGCAGGCGCTCGCCCGCTCCTACTACTCGCTGCTCATCCCGCGCGGCAAGGAGGCCGAGTACTTCAGCTTCTACCACGCCATGGACCGCGGGACGTCCTGGTTCGGGACGCTCGTCTTCGGCCTCGTCTACCAGTTCACCGACTCCTACCGCCCCGCGATCTTCGCGCTGATCGCCTTCTTCCTCCTCGGTGGCTTCCTCCTCACCCGGGTGGACACCGAGCGCGGCATCCGCGAGGCCGGCAACGCCCTCCCCGGCGTCGTCTGAGGGGACACCCGATCGGGTGGTGGCCCGTACGCATGATTGGTCGGATCTTTGCCCGTCCCGCTACCTTGGGAGGAACAGGGAACGTACGACGCTGCCGAACTGGCGTCACGGATCGTCAATCCGATCGTTCCACTCCCGACTCATTCGGGGTCAGCACACATCATCTGGAGGTGGCTCAATGGCGGAGCGCACGCTACGTGGCGCAAGGCTCGGCGGCCAGAGTTTCGAGGACGAGCGCGGGATCGAGTTCGCAGCCCGACAGCAGGTCGGGTACCGCTGCGAGCAGGGTCACGAGTTCGAGGTCACCATGTCGGTGGAGGCGGACATCCCCGCCATCTGGGAGTGCCCTCGCTGTGGGGCGAAGGCACTCAGCACCGCGGGCATCAAGCCCGAGGAGAAGGCCGAGAAGCCCGCTCGCACGCACTGGGACATGCTCCTGGAGCGGCGGTCGGAGAAGGAGCTCGAGGACATCCTCAAGGAGCGTCTCGAGCTGCTTCGCGGCGGCGAGATCGGCCCGGCGCACCTGCACCGCGCCAATGCCAAGAAGCGCAAGGCGACTGCCTGAGTCAGCACTGCCTGACGGCAGCCGCGGACGACTCAGTCGTCGTCGACCACTTCGCCCCGGACGACGGGCCCTGCGGGGCCCGGTCCGGGGCGTCGTGCGTCTCCGGGGGCGCCACCGGATGCGCCGGGGCTGCCGGGGCCGCCCATGGGGCCGAGGAGCCGGCTGCTGACCACGCGGGTGAGCAGGCGACGCGCAACGGGGCGGGTGACCGGCAGGATCAGCACGATGCCCAGGATGTCGCTCACGAAGCCCGGCGTGAGCATCAAGGTGCCGCCGATCAGGATCAGGCCGGCGTCGGCGAGCTCGCGGGCGGGCATCCGGCCGGTCTGCAGCGCCACGCGCAGCGCCTCCCACGACCGTGCGCCCTCCCGCTTGACGAGCCACGTCCCGAGGATGCTGTCGGCGACGAGCAGCAGGATGGTCCACCACGGTCCGATCACCTGGCCCACCTGGATCAGCACGAAGATCTCGACCAGGGACACGACGATGAAGGCCACGAAGAGCAGCCAGCCGGGGATCCGCACGCGCCTCATCGGGTACGCCGTCCCTGGCGGGCCTGCGACAGCTGGGTGCGGCGTTCGCGCAGCCCCCAGCGGGTGATGAGCCGCAGGGACTCGGAGGCCACCGAGCCGCTCATCTTGGAGTCGCCGCGGACCCGCTCGACGAACTCGATGGGCACCTCCACGACGCGCAGCCCGGCCCGCACGGCGCGGTGGGCGAGGTCGGTCTGGAAGACGTAGCCGGCACTCTGGACGCTGCCCAGGTCGATCTTCTCCAGCGCCTCGCGACGGAAGAGCCGGAAGCCGGCCGTGGCGTCCTTGACGTGGATCCCGAGGAGCAGGCGCACATACAGGTTGCCGCCGCGCGAGAGGGCCTCGCGCGAGCGCGGCCAGTTGACCACCGAGCCGCCGGGCACGTAGCGGGAGCCGATCACCAGGTCGGCGGTGCGCAGCGCGTCGAGCAACCGGTGCAGCTGCTCGGGCTGGTGGGATCCGTCGGCGTCCATCTCCCCGATGACGTCGTAGCCGGCGTCCAGGGCGACCCGGAAGCCGTGGAGGTAGGCCGCCCCGAGCCCCGCCTTCTCGGTGCGGTGCAGCACCCGGACCTGGGGGTCCGTGGCCGCCAGCCGGTCGGCCACCTCGCCGGTGCCGTCCGGCGACCCGTCGTCGACCACGAGGAGGTCGACGCTCGGCTGGGCGGCCCGGAGGCGCCCGACGATCCACTCGAGGTTCTCGACCTCGTTGTAGGTCGGGACCACCATCACGACCCTGCCCAGCCCAGGAGTCATCGGTGGCGTGCTCATGCGGGGACCCGCGCCATCGTCCGTGCCCTTCCGGTCTGTCCCCTGCTGTCGGGGCGTGCGGGACGACGATACGGAACCAGGGCCAGCAGCACGCCGAGAATCGTGACGGCGACCGCGGCGCGTCCCGGCCAGGCGCCCATCCAGACCGCCGGGGTCACCCCGTGGGCGAGGGCCACGTCGGCCACCAGCACGTCCTGGGTGCGGGGCGCCGCGCTCTGCACGACGCTCCCGTCGGGCGCCACGATCCCGGAGACGCCGTTGATCGCGGCCACGACGACGTACCGACCGGTCTCGACGGCCCGTAGCCGGCTGATCTCGAACTGCTGGTCGATCTGCGCGGTGTGGATGAACATCGCGTTGCTGGTCTGCACGGTCACCAGCTCCCCCCCGTTGGCGACCTGGCCGTGCACCACGTCGTCGTAGGCGATGTCGAAGCAGATGGCGTCGGCCACGAGGGCGTCCCCGACGCGCAGCGGCTCGAGGCTGGTGCCCCGGGCCATGTCGCGCGGGATCAGGGCGAGCTGGCCGTAGGTGTCGGGCAGGACGGAGCCGCGGAACGGGATGTACTCCCCGTAGGGGACGGGGTGCCGCTTGGTGTAGCGGTCTCCCCCACCCAGCCGCGGGCGCCACACGATGCCCTGGTTGAGCACCTCGTCGGGCCGCGGCGAGTCGGCCATGCCGCCGACCAGGATGGGGACGCCGATGGCGTCGGAGGCGGCCACGATGCCGGCATTGACGCCGACGTCGGTGAAGGGGTCGACCGCCGTGGAGTTCTCCGGCCACACGACCAGGTCCGGGCGCGGAACTTCGCCCGCCTCGACGTCCGCGGCCAGCTGCTCGGTGAGCGCGACGTGGTTGGCGGTGATCTGGCGGTGCACGGCCGGCACGTCGGTGCCGTCCCCCGGTACGTCGCCCTGGACGGCCGCGACCGTCAGCTCCTCGCCGCGGCTGCTGACGCCGGGAACGGCGGCGTACGAGCCGAGGGACGGCAGCAGGGTCACTGCCGCAAGCCCTCCGACGGCCACCAGCGCCGCCACGCGGCGTCGCAGACGGCTGGTGACCAGCCAGGCGAGGGTGGTGCCGGTGAGCGCGACGAGCAGGCTGACCCCGGTCATGCCGAGCCACGGGATGAGCGGCTGCCACAGGGTGTCGACGGTGGCGTAGGTCAGCCGACCCCAGGGCAGGCCCCCGAAGGGCCACGCCCCGCGCCAGGTCTCGACCGCGACCCACGCGAACGCCGCCCAGACGGGCCAGGCGCGCAGCCGCGTCACGAGCGCCAGGACCATGCCCAGGGGCGCGAAGTAGAGGGCCTGGAAGAACGACAGGGCCACCCAGGCGTCGGTGCCGACGGCCTGCATCCACCACAGCAGCGTGCCCATGAAACCGGCGCCGAAGAGCCAGCCGACCAGCGCACCGTGCCGGACCTTGAGTCCCCGGACGGCCAGGACCAGCACGGCCAGGGCCACCGGCATCAGCACGGCGAGCCCGACCGGCTCGAAGGCCAGGGAGAGCACGACGCCACCCACGAGGGCGGCGAGGCAGCGGAGCATCACGGCTCCACGCTATCCGGACGGGCCACGGCACCGCCGACGCGGCACGCATGCGGCACCCATGCAGGGGGACGGGGGGCTCGCTGACCCTTCGGACCAACCCACGACCGACCGGCTGCCGACAGAGGGAAGTTGTCTACGGAGCCAGCAGGCCCCCCGTATCCACCCTCGTGGTGCGAGACCGACCTCCGTGGACAAGTCGGCTCGGATGCTGGCTTCACACCGGCCCACCGGCCACTCGGACGTCGGTCCGCTGGCCACGATCTGCACAGGCGGACCGTGGAACCCTGTCTCGCCACCGCGAAGGTGTCAACACGGCCTTGACCTGCGCAAATGCGCGAAATCGCAGGTCAGCGACGGGGCCTATACCCACAATCGGGTAGGAAATTTCACTTGCTCGCGGCGTGTCGTCCCAGGACACGCCGACGTCGCGTGGTGGTGCAAGCCGATCAGGCGCGCGAGGGGGGTACGACGACCGTGCCCGTGGCCGTCGTGGCGACCACCGGAGGTTCGAGCAGAGCGGCCGCGCCGGGCGCCTCGTCGGTGGCGGCACCACGGGCGACCACGCGCACCACGAAGTCCATCACCCGGCTGCGGGTGCCCTCCCGCGCGAGCGTCGCGGTGACCTCCAGGACGTCCCCGGCGCGCACCGGCGCGACGAACTGGACGTCTGAGTACGACGCGAACAGGCCCTCGTCGCCGTCGAGCAGGATGCACATCTCGGTGGCCACGTCGCCGAAGAGGCCCAGCGAGTAGGCGCCGTCGACGAGGTTGCCCGCGTAGTGGGCGTGGCTGTAGGGGACGTAGCGACGGTGGGTGACGGTGGTGCCCTCCCGGGAGCCGTCGGTCGGGGTCGAGGAGTCGCTCATGAGGCCTTCCCGTTGGTGACGCGGTGGACGAGGTAGGAGGCGACCTCGCCGGGCGTCGTACCCCGGCTGAAGACGCGGTCGACGCCGAGCTCGTCGGCCATCGTCTCGTCGAAGCGGGGCCCGCCCACCACGAGCAGCGGTCGCTTCGCCGGCGGGTAGGACTCGCGGAAGGCCGCGGACATCTCCCGGGTGTTGAGCAGGTGGGCGTCGCGCTGGGTGACGACCTGGGAGACGAGGACGGCGTCGGCCTTCTCGGTGATCGCGGCGTCGACGAGCTCCGGGACGCTCACCTGGGCGCCGAGGTTGACCACCTTGACCTCGCGGTAGTACTCCAGGCCCTTCTCCCCCGCGAACCCCTTGATGTTGAGGATCGCATCGATGCCGACCGTGTGGGCGTCGGTGCCGATGCACCCGCCCACCACGACCATCCGGCGGCGCAGCGAGCGCTTGATGGCGGCGTTGGCCTCCTTGGGCGTGAGCAGCGGGTAGTCACGCTCGACGACCTCGACGAGGTCGGTGTCGACGAGGTGGTGGACCCGGCCGTAGACGACGAAGAACGTGAAGTCGTCGCCCATCGGCTTGGCGTGCACGACCAGCGCCGGGTCCATGCCCATCTTGTTGGCCAGCTGGGCCGCGGCGCCCTCGGCGACCTTGGAGTGCTTGACCGGCAGCGTGAAGGACAGCTGCACCATGCCGTCGCCGGTGGTGTCGCCGTACGGGCGGACGATGCTCATGCGGGGTCCCCGGGGTGTTGTTCGACGGAGGAGCGCAGCGGAGGAGGCGAAGAACGCCGTGGGGTGAAGGTCATGCGGTGCGGGCCTCGCCTTCCAGGATCTCGGTCGCGGGGTTGTAGTAGTCCGCCGCCTTGCGGGCCACGCCGTCGAGGCCGCGACCCTTGTCGGCGGGGCGCTTCATCAGGCCGAAGGTGCCGTCGGCGATGGCGTCGAGGAGCCCGTTCTGGTGGGCCTTGATGTCCTCGAGCAGACCGATGGACTCGCCGAGGACCTCGCGGGCCCGGGTGTTGATGAAGCCGCCCGGCGTGGGGTGGAAGTCCTCGTGCAGCTTGCCCGCTGCGTCCATGACGTAGCGGACGTTCTGCAGGGCCAGGTCACGGTCGGAGATCCACGGCGTCACGACCGCCTCGGTCATCATCCCGACCAGCAGGATCCCCTGGTCGGTCAGTGCCCCGACCAGGTTGAAGAAGCCGTCGAGCAGGTAGCCGCGGAAGACGTCGCCGGTCATGTGCCGGGTCGGGGGCATCCACTTCAGCGGCGCCTTCGGAAAAAGCTGGCGCGCGAGCAGCGCGTGGGCCAGCTCCAGGCGGAACGAGTCCGGCACCGCCGGGTCGATCTCGAAGGCGTGGCCGAGGCCGAGCTGCCAGTCCTCGAGGCCGGCCTCCTTGGCGAAGTACTCGTTGAGGAGCTGGCTGGTCGTCACCGTGTGGGCGGCCTCGACGGCGTCGGCGGTGGTGAGGTAGTTGTCCTCGCCGGTGTTGATGATGATGCCGGCGCGGGCGTGCACCTGACGGCTGAACCGCTGGTCGACGAAGGTGCGGATCGGGTTGATGTCGCGGAAGAGGATCCCGTACATCGAGTCGTTGAGCATCATGTCGAGTCGCTCGAGGCCGGCCAGCGCGGCGATCTCCGGCATGCACAGGCCCGACGCGTAGTTGGTGAGGCGCACGTAGCGGCCCAGCTCGCGGCTCGTCTCGTCGAGGGCCGCGCGCATCAGGCGGAAGTTCTCCTGGGTGGCGTAGGTGCCGGCGAAGCCCTCGCGGGTCGCGCCCTCGGGCACGAAGTCGAGCAGCGACTGCCCTGTGCTGCGGATCACCGCGATGACGTCGGCGCCCTCGCGCGCCGCCGCCTGGGCCTGCGGGATGTCCTCGTAGATGTCGCCGGTGGCGACGATGAGGTAGATCCACGGCTTGCGCGGGGCGTCGCCGACCTTGGCGATCATCCGCTCCCGCTCGACGCGTCGCCGGTCGATCTGCTTGATCCCGGCGCCCACCGCCTTGCGGGCGGTGCTGCGGGCACGGGTGAGGTCGCGTCCCTCGGGGATGCGGAAGGTCACCGACCCGGCGCTGGCCTTCTGCGCGAGGGTGGTGAGGTCCTCGGCCTCGCCGCGGAGCAGCGCGTCCCAGACGGGGACGGACACGCCGTGCTCGAGGCCGACGTCGGCGCGGACCACGTCGGAGAGCCGGTTGACCCAGGGCGTCCCCTCGCCGTCGGCGCCGCCGAGGCCGGCCAGCCGCAGGGTGGCGCGCTCGACGCTGACGGTCGTGTGCTGCTGCGCGGTGCGGACGATCGGACGCCCGACCTGGCGAGCGAGGGTGCGCGCGCGGCGTACGTCCGCGGCGTCGAGGGTGAGCTTGCCCATCAGAGCCTCCCCTCGAAGAGCCCGCGCACGCCCTCGTGGGCGCGGAGCAGGTCGATCGCGTACGCCGCGTGACCGGGCACGTAGCCGTTGCCGACGATCATCCGCACGTCGGCGGCGAGCCCCTCGGCGCCGAGCGCGGCCGCGCTGAAGCTGGTGGCCATCGAAAAGAAGATCACCGTCCCGCCCTCGGCGGTGGCCAGGATGGCGCCCCCCTCGCACCCGGGGACGTCGACGCACACCACCGTGACGTCGGCCGGCCCGCCGGCCGCGGTGACCGCGTCGCGCAGGGCGATGGGGTCACGGGCGTCCGCCACGACGACCGCGTCGGCCAGCCCGGACGCGCGCAGCCGCTCGGCCTCCGCCTCGGTCGGCACCACGCCGACGGTACGGCGGCACCCGGCGTCGCGTGCCGCGGCCAGGCTCAGGGAGCCCGACTTGCCGCCGCCACCGATCACGGCCACGACGGCCTGCTCGTACTCCGTCACGACGCGCTTCGTCAGCGCCGGGGCGCCGCAGACGTCCATCACGCTGAGGCTCAGCTCGGGGGCGAGGTCGTCGGGCAGGACCGCCGCGATGGACCGTCCGAACAGGATCGCGTAGCCGTCGCACGGCACCTGCTCGCTCGTCCCGTCCCAGGCGGCGAGGCCGTCCTCGATGACGAGCGGGGTCAGGGTGAGGCTCACCAGCGTGGCGACGCGGTCGCCGACGGCGAGGCCGAGGGGCGAGTCGGGGCCGACCTCCTCGACGGTGCCGACGAGCATCCCCCCGGAGCCGGTCTCGGGGTTCTGCATCTTGCCGCGGGTGGCGACGATGTCGAGCACCGCGCGGCGTACTCCGTCGCCGTCGTCGTGGGTGCGCTCGAGCTGGCGGAACGAGGCCGCATCGAGGTTCAGCCGCTCGACGCGGATGCGCACCTCGTCGGGCCACAGCTCGCGCCGGGTGTCGAGGCGCTGGGCGGCCTGCGGGAGCACGACCTGCGCGTCCAGGACTCGGTGAAGACCCGTGGGGTCACTGGTGGCCGCGTGGATCGACAGGGCCGGCGAGGTCGACATGACCGCTTGTTCCTTCGCTGCTTGGTGCATATGACGGGAAATATTGCGGCGCGCCATTGGACTCGCCGGATGATCTCCGCCTACTCTGGCAGATGAGTCGCGCGCCACACAACCGACGCGCCGCTGCCCACCGCCCCGCCCCGGGTCACCACCCGCCCGCACGCCACAGGAGCACCAGACCATGAGCATCGAGACCGCGATCGGCCTGGCCACCGGCCAGCCGTACCCGTACGAGCGCGTCGAGCTCGTCGAGCCGGACTGGACCCGCTTCCCCGGCTGGGCCTCCGTCACCGCCGACGAGTGGGCCTCGGTCCAGTGGCAGCGTGCCCACTGCGTCAAGAACATCAAGCAGCTGCGCGAGCTCATGGGCGACCTGCTCGACGAGCGCTTCTACGCCGACCTCGAGCGCGACCAGGCCGAGCGGGCCACCATGTCGATGCTCGTCCCGCCGCAGATGATGAACACGATGGTGCCCACCTTCTCCCCGGGTGCCGCCGGCTCGATGACCGAGGCTTTCTACGCCGACCCGGTCCGCCACTACATGATCCCGGTGTTCAGCGACCGGCGCACCGACTGGTCCTCGCACCCGCACGCGACGCGCGACTCGCTGCACGAGCACGACATGTGGGTGGCCGAGGGCCTGACCCACCGCTACCCCACCAAGGTGCTGGCCGAGCTGCTGCCGACCTGCCCGCAGTACTGCGGCCACTGCACCCGCATGGACCTCGTCGGCAACTCGACCCCGGTCATCGAGAAGCTCAAGTTCACCGCCAAGCCGGTCGACCGGCTCGACTCGATGTTCGACTACCTGCGCCGCACGCCGCAGGTGCGCGACGTGGTCGTCTCCGGCGGCGACGTCGCCAACATGCCGTGGCCCCGGCTCGAGGACTTCCTCACCCGGCTGCTCGAGATCGAGAACATCCGCGACATCCGGCTGGCCACCAAGGCCCTGATCGGTCTCCCGCAGCACTGGCTGCAGCCCGACGTGGTCGAGGGCGTCGGCCGGGTGGCCACCCTGGCCCGCCAGCGCGGTGTCTCGCTGGCCATGCACACGCACGCCAACCACGCGAACTCCGTGACGCCGCTCGTGGCCGACGCCACCACTGCGATGCTCGACGCCGGGCTGCGCGACGTGCGCAACCAGGGCGTCCTGCTCAACGGCGTCAACGCCGACCCGCACGCCCTGCTCGACCTGTGCTTCCGCCTCCTCGACGGGGCGCGGATCATGCCCTACTACTTCTACATGTGCGACATGATCCCGTTCTCGGAGCACTGGCGGGTCTCGGTCGCCGACGCCCAGCACCTGCAGCACCACATCATGGGCTACCTGCCGGGCTTCGCGACCCCGCGCATCGTGTGCGACGTGCCGTTCGTCGGCAAGCGCTGGGTGCACCAGCTGGCCGACTACGACACCGAGCGCGGCATCTCGTACTGGACCAAGAACTACCGCACCTCGATCGAGGCCACCTCGGACGACGCGCTCTCGCGCACCTACGAGTACTACGACCCGATCCACACCCTCCCCGAGGCCGGCCAGCAGTGGTGGGCCGAGCACGGCGGGCTCGAGCAGGCCGCCCTGAAGGCGGCCGAGGTCGCCGAGGCCTCCCGGCGTACCGCGGCGCTCCAGGCCTGGTGAGGCTCGGCTAGGCGTCTGTGTCAAAGTCCCCGCTGAGGTCGCGGCGGAGTCCCCGGCTGAGCGGGGACTCCGTCACCGGGGGGCTGTTGCAACGGTCACACTGTGTCGGACTCGCCGACACAGTGTGGCTCCGAGCCGGGTTCTCCACAGATTGCCGGTTGCCGGTTTCCCGGACCGCCGTTCACGGGCATCTGACCCTGCATGTACGACGACTTCCCGGTCCGCCTCGCTGACATCGACCTGCGCCGAGACCTCGTGGCCGACGGATGGACTGACCGCGACATTGCGTACGCCGTCCGTAGCGGTGAGCTCGTCAAGGTCCGGTACGGCGCCTACGTCCGCGCGTCGCTCGTCCGCGAGCTCGACCCGGTCGCCCACATGCGGGTGCGTTCGCGAGCGGTCCTGCGCACAGCCCATCCGACCTCGGTCGTCACCAACCACAACGCGCTGGCCGAGCACGGCGTGGCCCTCTGGGGCGTCGACCTCACCGAGACCCACCTCGCCCGCACCGACGGCAGGAGCGGGCGCCGGGAGGCGGGCATCGTGCACCACAGGGCCGGCGTCGATGATGACGACTGGACGCTCCTGCACGGGATCCCTGTCATGCGCCCCGCGAGGGCTGCGCTGGAGGTGTTGTTGACGCACACCGCCGAAGTGGGGCTGGTGGCCGCCTGCGGCGTACTCACTCGCAACCTCACCTCCTCCGACGACCTCCGGGCGGCCGCCGACGCCGCCGAGCGCTGGCCGAACAGCCTGACGGCACGGCTGGTCCTCTCTCGTGCCGATGCGGCTCTCACGAGCGTGGCCGAGGCCAGGACGTGGCACTTCTTCCACGAGCAGCGAATCCCGCGCCCCACACCGCAGGTGACCGTCCACGACGAGCATGGTGAGATCGCCGGCATCGTCGACTTCCTGTGGCGCGAGCACGGGATCTTCCTCGAGTTCGACGGCAAGATCAAGTACACGACGTTCCGTCGGCCGGGCGAGACGCTGGACCAGTACCTCATGCGCGAGAAGAAGCGCGAGGAGAGGATCTGCCTGCTCACGGGCTGGGTCTGCATCCGCATCACGTGGGCCGACCTCGAGAACCCGCTCCGCACCGCGCGCCGCATCGTGCAGCTGCTCGAGAGCCGGGCTCGGCGCGGCGCCTGAGCGCGACAGTGTCGGCGAGTCGGTCACCGTGTGACTGTTGCAACGGTCACACGGTGACAGAGTCCCCGGCTGAGCGGGGACTCCCCCGCAAAAGCCGCCCCTCAGCCGAGCGGGCGGTTCTCGTACGCCGTGGACAGCACGATGGTGGTCCGCGTGGAGACGTTGGCGGCGAGGCGGATACGGGCGAGCAGGTCCTCGAGAGCGCGAGGGGTCGCGACGCGGATCTTGAGGATGTAGGACTCCTCCCCCGCCACCGACCAGCAGGACTCGATCTCGGTGATCCCGACCAGCCGCTCGGGGTAGTCGTCGGGCTGCGAGGGGTCGATCGGGGTCGCCGAGATGAAGGCGGTGAGCGGACGCCCGAGCTGCTCGTGGTCGACCAGCGCGGCGTACCCCATGATCAGGCCCCGCGCCTCCAGCCGCTTGACCCGCTGGTGCACCGCCGAGGTCGACAGCCCGGTGGCCTTCCCGAGGTCGGTGAAGGACATCCGGCCGTCCTCGGCGAGCAGCGCGAGGATCTTGCGGTCGGTGGCCTCCACCTCAGACATCGTCACGCGGCACAGGCTAGCCACAAGATCGTGCGAGGATCGCGCAGTGACCGCACAGCGACTCATGCTCCTCGACACCGCGTCCCTCTACTTCCGGGCCTTCTTCGGTGTCCCCGACTCCGTGCAGGCCCCGGACGGCACCCCGGTCAACGCGATCCGCGGCCTGCTGGACTTCATCTCCCGCCTCGTCGACGAGTACCGGCCGACCCACCTCGTGTGCTGCTGGGACGACGACTGGCGCCCCCAGTGGCGCGTGGACCTGATCCCGTCGTACAAGGCCCATCGCGTCGTCGCCGTGCGCCCGGGCGACACCCCCGACATCGAGGAGGTGCCCGACCCGCTGCAGGTCCAGGTGCCGGTCATCCTCGAGGTGCTCGAGGCGTTCGGGATCTCCGTCGTGGGCGCCGCGGGCTACGAGGCCGACGACGTCATCGGCACCCTGGCGACCGGCGCGGGCATGCCCGTCGACATCGTCACCGGTGACCGCGACCTGTTCCAGCTCGTCGACGACGCCGCCGAGGTGCGTGTGCTCTACACCGCCCGCGGCGTCGGCAAGCACGAGAGGGTCACCGAGCACACGGTCGTCGAGAAGTACGCCGTCCTCCCCCAGCAGTACGCCGACTTCGCCACCCTGCGCGGCGACAGCTCCGACGGCCTGCCGGGGGTCGCCGGCGTCGGCGACAAGACCGCCGCCTCGCTGCTGCTGTCGTACGGCGACCTGGCCGGCATCCGGGCGGCTGCGGAGGACCCCGGCTCGGCCCTGGGCCCGGGACCGCGCGGCAAGATCCTGGCCGCCGCGGACTACCTCGAGGTGGCGCCCACCGTGGTGGCCGTGGCCCGCGACATCGACCTCGGCGAGCGCGACCATGTCCTCCCCGGCGAGCCCGCCGACCCGACGGCGCTGGCGCAGCTCGCCGAGCGCTGGGGCCTCTCCAGCCCCGTCGAGCGCCTCACCGGCGTCCTCGCTGCCCGCTGACTCCCCACCCGCTGACTCCCCGCGCGCGGTCACTCGGTCAGCGCCGAGTAGGCCACCACCCCGCGCTTGAGCAGCCCGACGGTCTCGCGGGCCGTCGCCCGCAGCGGCGTGCCGCCCGCCGCGTCGGCCACCTGCCCGGCGAGGTCAAGGAGCTGCTTCATCCAGCGCACGAAGTCGCCGGCCGCCAGGTCGGTGCCCGTGAGCACGTCGTCGAGGTCGTCGCCCTCGGCCCACCGGTAGGCGGCCCAGGCGAAGCCGAGGTCGGGCTCGCGGAGGAAGTCGAGCTTGTGGTCGCGCTCGAGGGCGTCGAGCTGGCCCCACACCCGCACCATCTCGCCGAGGACCTTCTGCATCCGGGCTCCCGGCACCCGCGGTGCGGAGGCGTCGTCGGGACGCCGCGCCTCGAAGACCAGCGCCGACAGCACGGCGGCGAGCTCGGACGGCGTGAGGTCGTCCCACAGCCCCTCGCGCAGCGACTCGGCGGCCACCAGGTCCATGTCGGTGTAGATGCGCCGCAGGTGGCTGCCCCGCTCGGTGACCTTGTCACCGTCGAGGTAGTCCAGCGCGGTCAGGACGTCGCACACCCGGTCGAAGGTCCGGGCGACGGTGTTGGTGCGCTGCTCGACGCGCCTCTTCAGGGTCTCGGTGTCGCGCGAGAGCTTGAACCAGCGCTCGGCCCACCGGGCGTGGTCCTCGCGCTCGGGGCACTGGTGGCACGGGTGCGCCTTGAGCCGGTCGCGGAGCTCGGCGATCTCCCGGTCGACCGGTGAGTCGCTGAACGCATCCCCCCGCTCGCGGCGCCGGGGCGGCGGCGTGAAGTCGTGGGTCTTGGACCGCAGCGCCGAGGCGAGATCGCGACGCATCGCCGGGTTGCGGCCGTTGAAGGACTTCGGCACCCGCATCCGGGTGATCGCCTCGACCGGGGTCGGGAAGTCCATCGGCGCGAGCCGCCGGGCCTGGCGGTCCTGGGTCAGCACGTAGGGCCGCGGCTCGTGGCCGGACAGCCCCGGGTCGATCACCACCGCGAAGCCGGAGAACTTGCCCGACGGCACCATGATCACGTCGCCCGGACGCAGCTTGGTGAGCGACTCCATCGCCTCGTCGCGGCGGTCCTGGCGCCGCTCCCGGGCGGCCCCCTTCTCCACGTCGCTGATGCGGCGGCGCAGCGCGGCGTACTCCATGAAGTCGCCCTGGTGGCAGGTCGCGGCCTCGGCGTAGCCGTCGAGCGCGTCCTCGGCCTTCTGCAGCTGCCGGGCCAGCCCGACGACGGCCTTGTCGGCCTGGAACTGCGCGAACGACTGCTCCAGCAGCTCGCGCGAGCGCGCCCGGCCGAACTGGTGCACGAGGTTGACCGCCATGTTGTACGACGGGCGGAACGACGACCGGAGCGGGTAGGTGCGGGTCGAGGCGAGGCCGGCCACCTCGCGCGGGTTCATCCCCGGCTGCCACAGCACGACGCCGTGGCCCTCGACGTCGAGGCCCCGGCGCCCGGCGCGCCCGGTCAGCTGGGTGTACTCCCCCGGCGTGATGTCGGCGTGGGTCTCTCCGTTCCACTTCGAGAGCTTCTCGATGACCACGGTGCGCGCCGGCATGTTGATGCCCAGCGCCAGGGTCTCGGTCGCGAACACCACCTTGCACAGCCCGCGGACGTAGAGCTCCTCGACGCACTGCTTGAAGGTCGGCAGCATCCCCGCGTGGTGGGCGGCGACGCCGCGGGTGAGGCCGTCGAGGAACTCGTGGTAGCCGAGCACGTGCAGGTCGTCGTCGGGCAGGTGCCGGCACTTCTCCTCGACGTACGCGTAGATCTCGTCACGCTCCGTGGGGCTGGTGAGCCGCACGTTGGCCGACAGGCACTGGGTGACCGCGGCGTCGCAGCCGACCCGGCTGAAGACGAACACGATGGCCGGCAGCAGTCCCTCGCGGTCGAGGCGCTCGATCACGTCGACCCTGCTCGGGATCCACACCCGGCGACCGTTGCCCACCTGCCGAGGGTTCTTGGAGGAGCCCGGCTTGCCCTTGCGTGGCGAGCGCCGGTCGCGCATCAGCCGCGAGCTGGCCCAGTCGTCGCGGGCGATCCGCACCAGCTCGTCGTTGACCGGTGCGCCCTCGCGCACGAAGCCGGCGCTCGCGTCGACGTCGGAGGAGGCGAAGAGGTCGAGCAGGCGGCGCCCGACCATCACGTGCTGGAACAGCGGGACCGGGCGACGCTCCTCCAGGATGGTGGCGGTGTCGCCGCGGACGGTGGAGAGCCACTCGCCGAACTCCTCGGCGTTGGAAACCGTGGCCGACAGCGAGATCAGCGACACCGACTCCGGCAGGTGGATGATCACCTCCTCCCAGACCGCGCCGCGCATCCGGTCGGCGAGGTAGTGCACCTCGTCCATCACGACGTAGCCCAGCCCGAGCAGGGTGCGTGAGCCGGCGTACAGCATGTTGCGCAGCACCTCGGTCGTCATCACGACGATCGGCGCCTCCCCGTTGACGACGTTGTCGCCGGTCAGCAGGCCGACGTTGGCGGCGCCGTGGCGGGCGACGAGGTCGTTGTACTTCTGGTTGGACAGCGCCTTGATCGGCGTCGTGTAGAAGCACTTGCGCCCGGTGGCCAGCGCCAGGTGGACCGCGAACTCGCCGACGATCGTCTTGCCGGACCCGGTGGGCGCGGCGACGAGCACGCCGCGGCCGTCCTCGATCTCCTTGCAGGCGCGCACCTGGAAGTCGTCGAGGGGGAAGTCGTAGTGGCCCGCGAAGTCACGGAACGCCGGGTGGGCCTTGTCGCGCGAGTACGACGCGTAACGCTCGGCGGGGCTCGGCTCCTCGCTCATGCCAGCACCACCAGGGCGCCGGGCGCGGCCTCGACGGTCAGCGGCAGCTCGCCGAAGCGCTCCCCGTCGGCGTAGGCCACGATGCCGGGTGCGGCGACGGTCACCCGTCGGACCCGGTGGTGCTCGTACTCGGCCACCGTCGTGTGGGTGCCGGAGAAGAGCTTCGGATAGGTGCGGACCAGCTTGGCTCGAGACATCTCCTTGATGATGACCACGTCGAGCAAACCGTCGTCCAGCAGGGCCCCCTCTGTGATCCGCAGGCCACCCCCGAAGGAGGGGCCGTTGCCCACCGCCACCAGCATCGCGTCGACCCGGCGGGCCGCCCCGTCGAGGTCCAGCGTGTAGGGCAGCGGGTGGAAGGTCCGCAGCTCGGCGACGGTCGCGAGGTTGTAGCGCATCTGGCCCCGGGGCCAGCGCATCGTGTTGGCCCGCTCGTTGACGATCGCGTCGAAGCCGGCCGCCATCACGGTCACGAAGTGGCGCGAGCCGCTGCGCGCCAGGTCGAGCGTGCGGGTACGCCGCGCCACGATCCGGTCCGCGGCCGCCACCGGGTCGCGGCGTGGCAGGTCGAGGTAGCGGGCGACGTCGTTGCCCGTGCCGGCCGGGACGATGCCCAGGGGCACACCCGTGCCCGCCAGCACCTGGACGGCCAGGTGGACCAGCCCGTCGCCGCCGCAGACGACCAGCGCCTCGACCCCGTCGGCCACGCTGGCCCGGGCCAGGTCGGCCGCCTCGTCCGCGTCGCGGCCGGCCAGGTTGCGCACCACGAGGCCGCTGTCGCGCAGCCGCTGCAGGGCGGCCTCGCGGTAGCGGGCCCCGCGGCCGCCGCCGGCGGTCGGGTTGGTCAGCATGGCGACCTCCCCGGTCAGGGCACTCCCACCGACTCGTCCCGCGCCCGCGTCCATGGGTGCGACCCTAGCGCCGCGGAGGAGGTGTCACCGGGACCGGCGCGACTTCTCCTCGCCGATCCTCAGCAGGGTGGCCCAGCGGTCCGGTGAGGCGCCCACGGCCTTGGCGAGGCGTCCCAGGGCGTCGAGGACGAGACCCGCGTCGAAGCGGGTGCCGGGCACGGCGAGCGTCAGCCGGTCGGCGTACTGCACCAGGAGCACCTGCTCGTGCCGCCACGCCTGGTGGGCCCGCAACCGGGCGGCGTCGTCGGTCACCGGGACGGGGTAGGCCTCGTCGACGGCGAGCAGGTCGCACACGACGTCCTCCTCGCCCTCCGCGGTCAGGCGACCGGCCACCCGGTGCCCGCCACGCAGGCCGCCGTCCGCGCGCCAGACCACCTGGGCGGTGCCCAGCCACTCGGGCAGGTCGAAGGGGTCGACGTCGACGACCGGCTGCACGTCCATGGAGGCAGCCTGTCAGACCTCAGAGGGGCGAGAGCTCGTCGGGGCTCAGGCCGGCGTTGGGGCTGCTGCTCGCCTTGCGACGGTCGTGCGAGCGGGCGATGACCTCGGAGACCAGGTAGAGCAGCACCATCGGCACCGCCATGAAGGTCATCGTGAAGGGGTCCGCCGACGGCGTCGCGATGGCCGCGAAGATGAAGATGCCCACGATGATCCAGGGCCGGTGCGCCGCGAGCGTCTTGCCCGAGACGACGCCGGCGCGGTTGAGCATCACCACGAACACGGGGATCTCGAAGGCCAGCCCGAAGACGAACAGCGTGCGGGTGAAGAACTGGAGGTACTCGTTGAAGTCCACCAGGTTGGTGACGCCGTCGGGGTTGAGCCCGATGAGGACCTCGAGCCCCTTGGGCAGGGTGACGTAGCCCATGACCACCCCGACCAGGAACAGCGGCCCGGCCACGATCACGAAGACCCGCGTCCACTTGCGCTCGTGGGCGTGCAGCCCCGGCAGGATGAAGGCCCACACCTGGTAGAGCCAGTACGGCGCGGTGACCACCAGGGCCGCGAAGCCGCACAGCTTGAGGTAGAGCATGAGGCCGCCGCCGGCCCCGCTCGTGGTGGCGAAGGTGCTGCCCTCGGCCAGGGCCGCCGCCGCCTTCTCGTAGGGCCCGTAGACCAGGTCGTAGAGCAGGTCGAACTGCCACAGCGCGACACCGAGCGTGAGCAGACCGACGACGGCGACGCGCAGGATCCGCGCGCGCAGCTCACGCAGGTGGTCCGACAGGGCCATGCTGCCGTCGGGACCGACCGGGTGTGCGGGGCGCGTGGAGAAGAGGCGGAAGAGGCTGGGGACCTTCACAGACGTACGACGGGCGCGGCGCTCAGCCGGGGTGCTTGTCGGAGCGCGGCTCCGTGGGCAGGTCGTTGATGCCGGTGCGCGTCCCGTCGGTGTGGGTCACGTCCGTGTGGGTCGGCGGCAGCTCGGCCGTCGTGGCCGGCGGCGCCGGCTGGTCCTTCTCGTCGTCGCGCAGGCCCTTGGTCTCGGTCTTGAAGATGCGCAGCGCCTGTCCGGTGCCGCGCGCGAGCTCGGGGAGCTTGGCCGCGCCGAAGACGAGGACCACGATGGCCAGGATGACCAGCCACTCCGCGCCCTGGGGCATGCCGAACAGGGGTTGGATCATGAGTCTCTCCAGGGTGTGTGTGTCGGGGATCGTGTGGTCCATCTCATCGTACGCCGGGACCGGTGTAGAGCCGGACCGCTTCTCGGGCACTGGCGGTGAACGATTCGGCGAACTCCCGGGGGGCCACGACGCGCGCGTGCGGCGCGACGCGGAACAGCAGCTGGCGCAGCCACGCCTCGCTCGCGACCTCGAGGTCGACGTCGAGGCTGCCGCTGGGGCCGGGGCGCGTCTCGGTCACCGGGTAGTACTCCGTCACCCAGTGCGCGGGCGGCGCCAGCCGGACGGTCACCGTCGTCGCCGAGCCCTCGTCGGCGAACCAGCCGGAGCCGAGCTCGCGGGTCCGGGAGGCCTGCTCGGACACCGGCGTGTCGAGCTCGGTGGCCCGCAGGATGCGGTCGAGACGGAACACGCGGTCGCCGCCGGCCGTGTGGCACCAGGCGTCGAGGTACGTCGCGTCGCCCACCCGGGTGAGGGCGCGGGGCTCGACGACCCGTGTGGAGTGCTCGTCGCGGCTGGCGACGTGGTAGTCCAGCTCGAGCTGGTGGCCGTGGTCGATGGCCTGCTGGAGCGACGGCACCAGCTCGCTGCCGGGCTCGGGAGCGGTCTCGACGTGCACCCGCTCCGCGGCGGCGGTCTGGCCGGCTGCCTCGAACTTGGCCAGCGTGCGGCGTACGACGTCGCGGGTCTCGGGTGCGGCGCTCTGGGCCAGCGCGCGCAGCGCCACCACGAGGGCCGCGGCCTCCGACGGGGCGAAGCTCACCGGCCGGGCGAGGTAGTCGGCGTTGTCGACCCGGATGATCCGCTCCCCCTCGAGGGCGTCGAGGTCGACGTTGATGAGGTCGTCGGGGAAGCCGCCGGGCAGGCCGCACATGAACAGGACCCGCAGGTCCCGGTCCAGCTGCTCGGGGTCGACCCCGAGTGCCGCGGCGGCGTCGACGAGGCGCACCTCGCCGCGGGAGTGGAGGTAGGGCACCAGGGCCAGCAGTCGTGCCACCTGCTCGCGGGCGGCGTGGACGACGGGCCTGTCGGAGTCGTGGGGAGCGGCGTTCACCGGGTCACCCCCTCCTGCTCGAGGATCGCCTGCAGCCGGGCCAGCACGTCCGCCCGCAGCTCCTCGGGGGCCTCGACGACCACGGACGCGCCGTACGTCAGCACCTCGCCGGCGAGGTCGGAGCCGGGGCCGGTGATCACGAGGCGGTCCCAGCCGCTCTCCTCGTCGGGGCCGGCGACGTCCTCCTCGACCCGGCTCGCCCGGCGGCGCAGGCCCACCCCGGCGCGCTGGCGGACCAGGACGGTGGCCTCGACGTCGGGGGTGCGGGGCGCGAGGTTGGCGGCGATGGCCGAGACGTCGGTGCCGGGCGGGACGTCGTACGCACCGGCCTTGCCGACGCCGCTGACGCGTCCCTGCACCCGGGAGAGGCGGAAGACGCGCTCGGCGTCGCGGTCGACGTCGTGGCCCACGACGTACCAGCGACCGGAGCTGCGGACCACGCCCCACGGCTGCAGCCGTCGCTTGCGGGGCTGCTCCCCCGGACGCTTGTAGTCGAAGGTGACGACGCGGCGCTTCTGGGTGGCGTCCCAGAAGGCGTCGAAGGCCGGCTCCTCGGCCCGCAGGCTCGGCGGCACCAGGTCGAGACGGGCGGAGTCCACCTCGACGCCCTGGGCGGTGAGCTTGCGCATGGCCTCGGTCGTACGACGCGCCAGCGTCGCCTGCTCCCACGCCCGGGCCGCGATGCCCAGCACCGCGGCCTCGTCGGCCTCGAAGCGGATCTCGGGGAGCGCGGAGGTGTCGGTGGAGATGCGGTAGCCCGGCTCGTCGTCGAAGAACGCGTCCAGCGACCCCACCTCGATGACCACCCCGAGCTCGCGCAGGTCGTCCTTGTCGCGCTCGAAGGCCTTCTCGAAGGCCTCGTCGCCGCGCTCGGTGTCGGGGTAGTCGGCGTAGTGGGCGCGCCGGATGTCCTGCTTGGAGACGAACCGGGTCTGCGCGAGCAGCATGATGTACAGGTTGAGCAGCCGCTCCGCCTTGTCGCTGGCCATCGTGCCTCCCCCTGCCGTCCCCGGCTCGTCGCGTCGGCCGCCCCGGGACGGCCGGACCGAGTGTCCCCCTCGGATCAGGCTGCGCCGAGGATGTCGACCACGAAGAACAGCGTGTCGGTGCCCTTGATGCCGGCCTGCTCGTTGCCGGTCTTGCCGTAGCCGAGCTCCGGCGGGATCGACAGGATCACGCGCGAGCCGACCGTCTGGCCCACGAGGGCCTGGTCCCAGCCCTTGACGACCGCGCCGGTGCCGATCGGGAACGACGTCGGCTGCTTGGAGTAGGACTCGTCGAAGGGCTTCTTGGCGTCGTAGACCTGGCCGAGGTAGTCGACCGCGATGGTCTGGCCCTTCTCCACGACCGGGCCGTCGCCCTTGACGAGCGTGGTGTCGAGGAGGTTCTTGCTCGGCCGGTTGGCCTCGGTGAAGTCGAGGCCGGTGATGGTGCCGCCGTCCTCGACGAGGGTCGGCGCCCACTTGGCCGGCTCGCGCTCCTCACCGCTCGGCTCGGCGGCCACCTTGGAGAGCAGGTCGACGACGATGACCAGCCCGTCCTGGTTGCCGATGCCGAGCTGGGGGTTGCCGCCCTCGCCGTAGGTGTCCTCGGCGCTGGCCACGACCGTCACGCGGGAACCGACGGTGTGGCCGTCGATGGCCTCCTGGAACGGCTCGCCGAGGTCGGCGTAGGTCAGCAGCTCCGGGGCCTTGGCGTCGTAGGTGCTGAACGCCTTCTCCTGCGTGAAGCCGTTGCCCATCCAGATGTGCGCGAGCACGTTGTCGCCCTCGCCGAGCTCCTCGCCGTCACCCTCGGTGACGACCTCGGACTCGATGCCGTCGGGCTCGACCTGCTCGTCGAACGTGACCTTCGGCTCCGTGCCCGGGTCGCCGGTGACGCTGACCGCGTCGAGGCCGGCGCCGGAGGACGCCCCGTCGTCGTCGCCGCAGGCGGCGAGGCCGACCGTGGAGAGCAGGAGGACCCCGCTCAGTGCGGCGAGGCGGGTACGACGGGTGCGGGTGCTGCGGGGGCGAGACACGTGCGGTCACCTTCTCGGATCGGTGCGGGGGGCGGCCTGGACGGCGCGGTCACCCTATCCGGCGACTCTGAGCGGGTGCTGAGGCAGGCTCACATGCCGTCGATGAGGCGCTGGACGCGCTCGTCGTACGCCTTGAAGGGGTCCTTGCAGAGCACGGTGCGCTGGGCCTGGTCGTTGAGCTTGAGGTGCACCCAGTCGACGGTGAAGTCGCGGCGGCGCTCCTGGGCCTTGCGGATGAACTCGCCGCGCAGCCGGGCCCGGGTGTTCTGCGGCGGGACGCTCTTGGCCTCGAAGATCTTGAGGTCGGTGGTCACCCGCGCGACCGCTCCGCGCTTCTCGAGCAGGTAGTAGAGGCCACGCCCACGGTGGATGTCGTGGTAGGCGAGGTCCAGCTGGGCGACGCGCGCGTGGCCCAGGGGCAGGCCGTGCTTGGCGCGGTAGCGGTCGATGAGCTTCCACTTGATGACCCAGTCGATCTCGCGGTCGACGAGGCCGAGGTCGTCCGACTCGATCGCCTTGAGCCCGCGCTCCCACAGGTCGAGCGCCTGCTCGATGAGCGGGGTGCTGATCTGGCGACGGTCGACGAAGTCCCGGGCCTTGCCGAGGTACTCCGCCTGGATCTCCAGCGCGCTGGCCTCGCGGCCGTTGGCGAGGCGCACCTTGCGGCGGCCGGTGACGTCGTGGGAGATCTCGCGGATCGCGCGGATGGGGTTCTCCATGGTGAGGTCGCGCATCACCACGCCCTCCTCGATCATCCGCAGCACCAGGTCGCAGGAGGCCACCTTGAGCATGGTGGTCGTCTCGCTCATGTTGGAGTCGCCGACGATGACGTGCAGGCGGCGGTACTTCTCGGCGTCCGCGTGCGGCTCGTCGCGGGTGTTGATGATCGGGCGGCTGCGGGTGGTGGCGCTGGAGACGCCCTCCCAGATGTGCTCGGCGCGCTGCGAGATGCTGTACGACGCCCCGCGCGGGGTCTGGGTGACCTTGCCGGCGCCGACGATGATCTGGCGCGTCACCAGGAACGGGATCAGCACGTCGGCGAGCCGGCTGAACTCACCCGCGCGGCCGACCAGGTAGTTCTCGTGGCAGCCGTAGGAGTTGCCGGCCGAGTCGGTGTTGTTCTTGAACAGGTAGATGTCGCCGGCGATGCCCTCGTCGTGGAGCCGCTGCTCGGCGTCGAGGAGCAGGCCCTCGAGCACCCGCTCACCCGCCTTGTCGTGGGTGACGAGGTCGACGATGTCGTCGCACTCGGGGGTGGCGTACTCCGGGTGGCTGCCGACGTCGAGGTAGAGGCGCGCGCCGTTGCGCAGGAAGACGTTGGAGGAGCGGCCCCAGCTGACCACCTTGCGGAACAGGTAGCGCGCCACCTCGTCGGGACTCAGTCGGCGCTGCCCCTTGAACGTGCACGTGACGCCGTACTCGTTCTCGATACCGAAGATCCGCCGGTCCATGACCACACCCTAGGCCGCGGGACCACGCCTGCGGGCCGTCCCGACGGAAGACACGCACGGCGACCCGCACGGGCAGGGCTCAGGGCCGGGGCGTACCCGGGTCCGCCGGCGGGGTGCCGGGGGCCGGGGGCTGCACCGGGTCGCTCGGCTCCGGCGTGGGAGCCGGCTGCGGCGAGGGCTGCGGCGAGGGCTGCGGCGACGGTGACGTCGGGGGTGCGACCGGAGGGGCGACCGGCGGCTGACCAGGCTCCCCGGTGACCGGGTCCTCGAGCGGCGGGGTGGTCCCGCTGACCTGGTCCGTAGGGTCGGCCGGGTCGTCGACCACCGGTGCCGTCGGCCCGTTGGCGCCGCCGGTGTCCTCGGGCTGCGGGGTGTCGCCCTGCTCGGGTCCCCGCTCGCCCAGCAGCTCGACGAGGCGCGACTCGCGCAGCCGGACGAACTTGCGCGGCTGCGGGCGGGTGCGCTCCAGCGCGGCGACCTCGAGGTCGCGCGTCGGGATGACCCGGTCGTCGGCCTCGCTGTGGCCCAGGGCCGCGACCGCGAGCTGGACGGCCTCCTGGAGGGTGGCGCCCTCGACGTAGTGCTCGCGGAGGTGACCGGCCACCACGTCGGCGGCCCCGCCCATCACGGCGAACCCGTGCTCGTCGGCCACCTGGCCGTCGTACGTCAGGCGGTAGACCTGGTCGTCGGCGGGCGAGTCGCCCACCTCGGCGACGAAGATCTCGACCTCGTAGGGCTTCTCGCCGCCGGAGGAGAAGATGCTGCCGAGAGTCTGCGCGTAGGCGTTGGCCAGCCCGCGGCCGGTCACGTCGCGCCGGTCGTAGGCGTAGCCGCGCATGTCGGCGAGACGCACCCCGGCGATGCGGAGGTTCTCGAACTCGTTGTAGCGCCCGACCGCCGCGAAGGCGATCCGGTCGTAGATCTCGGAGACCTTGTGCAGCGCCTGCGAGGGGTTCTCGGAGACGAACAGGATGCCGTCGGCGTACTGGATCACGACGACCGAGCGGCCGCGCGCGATGCCCTTGCGCGCGAAGTCCGCCCGGTCCTTCATGAGCTGTTCCGGGGAGACGTAGAAGGGGGTGCTCATGTCAGTCCTCAGGTCAGGGCCGCGGCGGGCCCGTCGGGCCGCTGCATGCGGGCGGCGATGATCCGGTCGGCGATGGCCGCGACCTCGTCGTCGGGGACGCGGCGGCCGCCGTCGGCGGTGATCACGTGGACGACGGGGAAGATGCGGCGGGCCAGGTCCGGCCCGCCCGTCGCGGAGTCGTCGTCCGCGGCGTCGTACAGCGCCTGGACGGCGGCGGTCACGCAGCCCTCGGCGTCGAGGTCCTCGCGGTAGAGCTTCTTCAGCGCCCCGCGGGCGAACAGCGACCCGGAGCCGACCGAGTGGAACGCGGTCTCCTCGTAGCGGCCGCCGGTGACGTCGTAGCTGAAGATGCGGCCCTGGTCGGCGGCGAGGTCGTAGCCGGCGAAGAGCGGCACCACGGCCAGGCCCTGCATCGCGAGGCCGAGGTTGGCCCTGATCAGCGTCGCGAGGCGGTTGGACTTGCCGTCCATCGAGAGCGTGGTGCCCTCGATCTTCTCGTAGTGCTCGAGCTCGGTCTGGAACAGCCGGACCATCTCGACGGCCAGCCCGGCGGTGCCGGCGATGCCGACGACGGAGTACTCGTCGGCCGGGAAGACCTTCTCGATGTCGCGCTGGGCGATGATGTTGCCCATCGTGGCGCGCCGGTCCCCCGCCATGACGACCCCGCCGGGGAACGTCGCCGCGACGATGGTGGTGCCGTGGGGCGCGAGGTCGCCGGCGTTGCCCGCGGGCACCGCCCGGCGGCCGGGGAGCAGGTCCGGCTGGTGGTCGCCGAGGAAGTCGGCGAAGCTCGAGGTGCCCGGCGACATGTAGGACGCGGGCAGGCGGGAGTCGCTCATGCGGGGTCCCTGTCGAAACCGGAGCGCAGCGAGGACTTCGATGGGGTGATCACTGTCCACCCTTCTGGATGAACGACTTCACGAAGTCCTCGGCGTTGGTCTCGAGGACGTCGTCGATCTCGTCGAGGATGGCGTCGACGTCGTCATCGATGACCTCCTTGCGCTCGGCGACGTCGGTCTCGACGACCTCCTCGGTCGTCGTGTCCTCCTGGGAGGACTTCCGCGGTTGCTTCTGCTCCTGGGCCATGTCTCCGACCCTATCCACACAGGGAAGACCCGTGGGGGACGCCACTAGGCTCCGGTGCATGGAGCCCGTCGATCCCGCCGTGCGGGCAGACCTCGCCCCGACCGGCGCGCTGCGCGCGTCGATCAACCTGGGCAACCCGGTGCTCGCCTCCGGCTCGCCCGAGGCGCCGTCGGGCATCACCGTGGCGCTGGCCCGCGAGGTCGCGGCCCGTCTCGGGGTGGACGTCGAGCTCCAGTGCTACGGCGCCGCACGCGACTCGGTCGCCGCGGTGGCCGAGGGACGTGCCGACGTCGGCTTCCTGGCCGTCGACCCGGGGCGTCCGCTGCAGTTCACCGCGCCGTACGTGCTGATCGAGGGCGTGTACGTCGTGGCCGTCGACACACCGCTCGCGACGGCCCCCGACGTGGACGCGGACGGCGTCCGGGTCGGCGTCAAGGAGGGGTCGGCGTACGACCTGCACCTGACCCGCACCCTGACGCACGCGACGGTCGAACGGGGGGCCGAGGGCATCGACACCTTCGTCGCGCGTGCGCTGGAGGTCGGTGCCGGCATCCGCCAGCCGATGACCGCGTGGGTCGACGCGCACCCGGGGCACCGGATCCTGGAGCCCGCCTTCATGCAGATCCGTCAGGCCGTGGCGGTCCCCGAGGAACGCGCTGCCGACTCAGTGGCGTGGCTGCGCGACGTGGTCGACGCGCTGGTCGCCTCCGGCTGGGTCGCCGCCGCGCTCACCGACGCCGGGCAGGACCCCGCCCTCGCCGCAGGCTGACCGCGTCCGGCCCGTGTCGGCGCCCGGTCAGCGCCGGGTGAGCGCGCTGACGAGCTCGAGGGCGGTGTCGCAGCGGTCGAGCAGCTCCCCCACGTGCGCCCTGGAGCCACGCATGGGGTCGATGGTCGGCACCCGCTGCAGCGACTCGCGGCCCGGGAGGTCGAAGATCACCGAGTCCCAGGAGGCGGCGGCGACGTTGTCGGCGTACTTCTCCAGGCACCGGCCGCGGAAGTAGGCGCGGGTGTCCTCCGGCGGCTCGTGCATGGCCCGTTCGACCGAGGAGTCGTCGAGGAGTCGCTCGATGCGACCGGCGGCGACCAGCTTGGCGTAGAGCCCCTTCTCGGGCCGGATGTCGGAGTACTGGAGGTCGATGAGGTGCAGCTTGGCGTCGTCCCAGTCCAGTCCGTCGCGGTCGCGGTACTGGGAGAGCAGCTTGAGCTTCGCCACCCAGTCCAGCTCGCCGGCGCACAGCATGGGGTCCTGCTCCAGGCGGGTCAGCACCGACTCCCAGCGGTCGAGCACGTCGCGGGTCTGCTCGTCCACGTCGTTGCCGAGCCGGTCGTCGACGAACTTGCGGGCCAGGTCGAGGTACTCCATCTGCAGCTGGACCGCGGTGAGCGTGCGGCCGTCGCGGAGGGTGAGCAGGTGCTGCAGCGTCGGGTCGTGGGAGACGGCGCGCAGCGAGGCCACCGGCTGCTCGACGGCGAGGTCGCGGGTGAGGAAGCCGTCCTCGATCATCGCCAGCACCAGCGCGGTCGTGCCGACCTTGAGGTACGTCGAGACCTCGGCGAGGTTGGCGTCGCCCAGGATCACGTGCAGCCGGCGGTACTTCTCCGGGTCGGCGTGCGGCTCGTCGCGCGTGTTGATGATCGGCCGCTTGAGGGTGGTCTCCAGCCCCACCTCGACCTCGAAGTAGTCGGCACGCTGGCTGATCTGGAACCCGTGCTCCCGGCCGTCCTGGCCGATGCCCACCCGGCCCGCGCCGCACACGACCTGGCGGGAGACGAAGAACGGCGTCAGGTGGCGCACGATCTCGGCGAACGGGGTGGAGCGCCGCATCAGGTAGTTCTCGTGGGCGCCGTACGACGCGCCCTTGTTGTCGGTGTTGTTCTTGTAGAGCACGATCGGCGTCGCGCCGGGCACCAGCGCGGCGGCCCGGCAGGCGTCGAGCATGACCTGCTCCCCCGCCTTGTCCCAGCGCACGATGTCCAGCGGGCTGGTGACCTCGGGCGTGGAGTACTCCGGGTGCGCGTGGTCGACGTAGAGCCGGGCGCCGTTGGTGAGGATGACGTTGGCCAGCCCGAGGTCCTCGTCGGTCAGCTGGCTGGGGTCGGCGACCTGGCGCGACATGTCGAAGCCGCGGGCGTCCCGCAGCGGCGACTCCTCCTCGAAGTCCCACCGGGCCCGGCGGGCCTTGATGGTGGAGGTCGCATAGGCGTTGACGACCTGCGACGACGCCACCATCGGGTTGGCTGCCGGCTGGCCCTGCACGGAGATGCCGTACTCGACCTCGGTGCCCATGATCCGCCGAACGCTCATGGGAGGAGCCTACGAGGCACGACCGAGGACTGCGCGGGACGTGCGCGTCGAGCGCGCCGGTCGGCGTACGCACGACGGACGCCCCCGGACACAGGTGTCCGGGGGCGTCGCGGCCGCGGTACGACGGTCAGCGGCTGCGCAGCTTGCCCAGGACGGCCAGGACCACGAGGACGATCACGACGATGATGAGGATCTTGACCATGGGGGCTCTCTTCTCTGTTGTGGGTGGTGCCCGGCGGCCGGGTTCAGGGCCGGCGCGACTGCCAGGCGTGCGTGAGGTTGACCCCCACGATGCCCGCCAGGGTCACCAGCAACGCCAGGAACTCGCCATTGAGCCCCAGCGCGATGCTGATCGGGATGAAGGCGACCAGGGAGATGATGCCTAGCGCGAGCTGTCGCGCTCCGGCCCCCGCGACGGCCGCGGTGCGGCGCTGCTGCAGGGCGACCTGCTCGGAGACACGGTGGTCGACGGCCCGCTCGATGCGCTCGGCGAAGCCGTCGACCAGCTCCGCGTCGTACCGCGCCCCCAGCTCGCGACGGGTGGCCAGGGCGGCTTCGATGTCGCCGTGGCCCAGCTCGTCGTCGGCCGGGGGGTGGATCACAGGTACTGGCCGGTGTTGGCGACGGTGTCGATGGAGCGGCCGGGCTCGGTGCCCTGCTTGCCCGTGATGAGCGTACGGATGAAGACGATCCGCTCGCCCTTCTTGCCCGAGATCCGCGCCCAGTCGTCGGGGTTGGTGGTGTTGGGCAGGTCCTCGTTCTCCTTGAACTCGTCGACGCACGCCTGCAGCATGTGCTGGACCCGCAGGCCGCGCTGCTGGTGCTCGAGGAAGTCCTTGATCGCCATCTTCTTGGCGCGGTCGACGATGTTCTGGATCATCGCGCCGGAGTTGAAGTCCTTGAAGTAGAGGACCTCCTTGTCACCGTTGGCGTAGGTGACCTCCAGGAAGCGGTTCTCCTCGGACTCGGTGTACATCCGCTCCACGGTCGCGCGGATCATCCCGGCCACCGTCGCGTCGCGGTCCCCGCCGAACTCCGCCAGGTCGTCGGCGTGCAGCGGCAGGTCGGCGACGAGGTACTTGGAGAAGATGTCGCGCGCCGACTCCGCGTCGGGACGCTCGATCTTGATCTTCACGTCGAGGCGGCCGGGGCGCAGGATGGCCGGGTCGATCATGTCCTCGCGGTTGGAGGCACCGATGACCAGCACGTTCTCTAGGAGCTCGACGCCGTCGATCTCGCTGAGCAGCTGCGGGACGATGGTGTTCTCGACGTCGGAGGAGACGCCCGACCCGCGGGTGCGGAAGAGCGAGTCCATCTCGTCGAAGAACACGATCACCGGGGTGCCCATCGACGCCTTCTCACGGGCACGCTGGAAGACCAGCCGGATGTGGCGCTCGGTCTCTCCGACGTACTTGTTGAGCAGCTCGGGACCCTTGATGTTGAGGAAGTAGGACTTCCCCTCCTGGCCCGTCTTGGCGGCGACCTTCTTGGCCAGGGAGTTGGCGACCGCCTTGGCGATCAGGGTCTTGCCGCACCCGGGCGGGCCGTAGAGCAGCACGCCCTTCGGCGGCTTGAGCCGGTGGTCCTTGAAGAGGTCGGGGTACAGGTACGGCAGCTCGACCGCGTCACGGATGGCGTCGATCTGGGAGATCAGGCCACCGATCTGCGAGTAGTCGATGTCCGGGACCTCCTCGAGGACGAGCTCCTCGACCTCGGACTTGGGGACCCGCTCGTAGGCGTAGCCGGCCCGGGAGTCCAGCAGGAGGGAGTCGCCCGCGCGCAGCGGCTCGTCGAAGAGCGGCTTGGCGAGTCGTACGACGCGCTCCTCGTCGGCGTTGGCGATCACCAGACCGCGCTCACCGTCCTCGAGGAGCTCCTTGAACATCACGACCTCGCCGACCTTCTCGAAGCCGAGTGCCGCCACCACGTTGAGGGCCTCGTTGAGCATGACCTCCTGGCCCTTGACGAGCTCGTCGAGGTCCACGGCCGGGCTGACGTTGACCCGCAGCTTGCGACCGCCGGTGAACACGTCGACGGAGTCGTCCTCGTTGCGGGCGAGGAAGGTGCCGAAGCCGGCCGGCGGCTGGGCCAGCCGGTCGACCTCCTCCTTGAGCTTCATGATCTGGTCGCGGGCCTCGCGCAGCGTCTGGGCGAGCCGCTCGTTCTGGCTGGTCACGGCGGCCAGCGAGCGCTGGGTGTCGGCGAGCCGCATCTCGAGGCCACGGGACTGGCCCGGGACGTCGGTGAGGCGTCGTCGCAGGTCCCCGACCTCGGCCTCGAGGAAGCGCACCTGCTGCACCAGCTCGTCGGGCGTGCGCCCGGCTCCTGCGGCGCTGGATGTCGATTCGGACATGTGCGTCACCTCCTTGGTCCTTCGGACACTACCCATCTGGTGATGGGACGGAAGTGGATAACCGATCGTGTTGGTCACGATTTCGTCGCGAGCCGGCATCCGCGCTGGTGCAGGCTCAGACCGAGGGGTCGTTGAGGCGGTGGATGGCGAGCAGCTCCTCGTCGCTGAACTCCCCGGAGGCGCGCAGCACCTCCTGGACCACGGCGGACTTGCCGGCCAGGTAGGCGTCCATGTCCATCGCTGGATCGTCGGCGAGCGCGAGCTTGGCGGCGGCGTACGCGTCCCGGAGGTCGTCACGGCGCCGCAGCACGTCGCGTACGGCGAGGTGGTTGCGGACGTTCGTCGTGCCGGCGCTGCACAGGTAGACGTTGCGGCGCGGCTCCCGGTCCGGTGCGTGGAAGGCCTCGCGGCCGGCGACGCCGAGGTCGCCGCGGTGGACGTAACCGGCTTCCTCGAGGCCGCGGACCGCGGCCGGGACGTGCTCGGCGTCGACGATCACGTCCACGTCGAGGATCGGCTTGGCGGCGAGGCCGGGCACGGACGTGGAGCCGACGTGCTCGACCCGGGCACCGGGGATGCCGGCGACCGCTGCCCGCAGGACGACGGCGAGCTCCTCGAACTGAGCTGCCCAGGCCGGGGACCAGGCGACGACCTCGACGCTCACACCTCGTCGGTGTCGCCGGCGACGGCGGCCTCGACGGGGGCAGCCTCCGGCAGCGGCGGGATGTCCGCGGGGCGGGGGCCGGTGTAGTCGGGACCGTAGGCGCCCGGGGCCGGTCGGCGGGTCTTGCGCGGCGGCCTCTCCCCCGGTGCCATCCGGCGTGCGGTGACCAGGAAGGCCGTGTGGCCGATCATCTTGTGGCCGGGACGGACGGCAAGGCCCTCGACGTGCCAGTCGCGGACGAGCGACTCCCACGGCTGCGGCTCGGTGAAGCCGCCGTGGACCCGCAGGGTCTCCACGACCCGGGAGAGCTGGGTGGTGGTGGCGACGTACGCGCAGACGATGCCGCCGGGCACGAGCGCGTCGGCGACGGCATCGATGCAGTTCCACGGGTCGAGCATGTCCAGGATGATCCGGTCGACCTTCTCCTCGAGCTGGGGCAGGCCCTCCTTGAGGTCACCGAGTCGCAGGTCCCACGCCGGGTGCGTCTCGCCCTCGGGGGCGGAGAAGAACTGGTTCACGTTGCGCTGGGCGACCTCGGCGAACTCCTCGCGGAGCTCGAAGGACGTCACCCGGCCCCACGGCCCGACGGCCCGCAGCAGCGAGCAGGTCAGGGCCCCGGAACCGGCGCCGGCCTCGACGACGCGAGCGCCCGGGAAGATGTCCGCAAGCGAGATGATCTGGGCGGCGTCCTTGGGGTAGACCACCGCCGCACCGCGGGGCATGGAGACCACGAACTCGGTGAGCAGCGGCCGGAAGACGAGGTACTCGCCGCCGGCGGAGGACACGAGGGTGAAGCCCTCGTCCCGGCCGATCATGTCGTCGTGCTCGATGTGGCCGCGGTTGGAGAAGAACCGCTTGCCCGGCGTCAGCTCGAAGTTGTGGCGGCGACCCTTCTGGTCGGTCAGGCGCACCCACTCACCGGCCCGCAGGGGTCCGCGGTGGACGCCGGACCACGCCTCGTGCGGGACGTCTGCGGACGGTACGGCGGGGGTGGTGTCAGGCATGCGCGAACCCTAGTGCGGGCCCTCGGGACTCGCGGAAACGACGCGGAGGGGCCGGACGGAACGGCGGGTGGCGGGAGCGTGCGCCGCCGCGGGACGACGGCTGTGCCTCTGACGCCTGTGCCTCTGACGCGCGACGCGTTGTGCGTGCGCTGGTCGCCGACGCCGTCAGGGGTCAAGCGCGGCGACAGAAGGCCACGAGTGCCTGCGGACCCGCCGGGTGCTGCTCGGGCGGGGTCCGGGGCGTGGTGGTCAGGAGTCCGGTGGCTGCGCAGTGCCGGGCTCGGTCCAGGCACGCCCCAGAGGTCGACTGCCGGTGCGGTCGCGGAGGTAGGTCCAGCCGAGCGGGCTGGTCCACACGAACACCCCGGGCTCAGTCGTCTCGTAGCGCCACCGGCCGTGGGTCTTCAACCGATGGTGCCGGCGACACAGCGCGGCGAGATTGTCGGTCGACGTCGGTCCGCCCCGGTCCGGATGATCGTGGTCGTACGGGACGACGTGGTCGAGGTCGGCATGGCGGGCGTTGCGGCCGCACCACGGGAACACGCACGTCCCGTCGCGGACGATCACGTGCTCGCGGATCTTCTCGGTGGGCTCGTAGCCCTTGCACTCGAGTCGCTCGCGCAGGTCGATGATCGGCTTCACCACCACGGTCACGTCGGGGCGGCCGCACCAGGCGCGGATCTGCTCCACCGACAGGACTCGCTGGCTGGCCTGCTCGATCCGCCCGCTCATCTCCTGGCCGTGCGTCACGTCGTGGTGGGTGATGGCGTCGGCGGACAGGTGGGCGTGGAGCACGATCTGGGTGACGGGTGTCGAGGGTCGCTGCGCCGGGACTTCGCTCGCCGGGGTGTCCTGGTCGAAGCCGATGGTGAGCTGGCGTCGAGCGAGGTCGCCGAGTGCGGTGGCGCGGCGGCCGTCCGCAGTGTCGGTCGACCCGAGGCGGGCGAGGTGCTCGGCACCGGACTTCACCGCGGCCGCGAGGGCGAGGGCGTCGGGGATCTCCAGGCTGGCCTCGAGCCCCATGGTCCCGTCGTAGGAGGCCTGCTGGGTGTCGAAGGTGACGTGCCGCTTGTCCGCACTCTTCTCCAGGGCATCAGCCACCTGATCGGGCATGAACCGCNCTTCACTGCGGCAGCGAGGGCGAGGGCGTCGGGGATCTCCAGGCTGGCCTCGAGCCCCATGGTCCCGTCGTAGGAGGCCTGCTGGGTGTCGAAGGTGACGTGCCGCTTGTCCGCACTCTTCTCCAGGGCATCAGCCACCTGATCGGGCATGAACCGAACCCGGGCCTCGTCCACCACCCGCCCCAGCTGCGCGGGCGTCAGCCGCGACGCACACCAGAACACCTGCCCATCGACATACGTCGCCGCTTCCAGGGAAAGGTCGATGGTCGTGTCGGCGACCAACCGTGCCCGCCACCCCGCGACAAGGCCCGCCTGCACNNGCACGCAGAACTCGTCGATCGCCGGCGACCCCTCACCCGCGAACGTCTTCGGCGAGGTGAAGCACGCCTCCGCGAACTCCGGATCCGCCAGGTGCAGGTCGGCCCAATGGACACCGAGACGCATCATCTCGACGTCGGCCCGGTCGGCCGCCTTCTTCTGGTCACGCACCGCCCGCAGCAACGCAGCCGGGGTCTCCGGCAGCGCAGGTGCAGCGGTCGACGTCATGGCTCAAGCCAAGCAGGGACCACCGACAACCACACCCCGGAAACAGCCGACGCGACCGGCATGTGGACACCAGTTCCGACCGGTCCCACCGACCGCGAGAACCCGGGAAGAGACCTGCGCCGGACGGCGTACGGGACTGCACGAAAGGGGGGGCGGCACCGTCCACGCGCACGAAAGGGGGGAGGTCGGCACCGTCCACGCGCACGAAAGGGGGGAGGTCGGCACCGTCCACGCGCACGAAAGTGCCCGCTCGGCGTGTCCTACGCGCCAACAACTGCCCGGTCGGCGTGAGCCAGGTGTCAGGAACTGCCCGCTCGGCGTGTCCTACGCGCCAGGAAGTGCCCGGTCGGCACCATCCAGACGACAGGAAGTGCCCTCTCGGCACTCAGCGCGCGGTCTCCCGGAACGCCTTGTCGACGTCGGCGGTGACGAGGACCCCGCAGATCTGGCCGTCCTCCTCGAGCAGGAGGTACTCGTCGGCGGGGCGACGGCTGATGGCCAGGATCAGCTCCTCCCCCGCGATGGTCGCCGGCAGCGAGAGCCCGTCCTCGAGCGTGCGCGCGACCGTGGAGACGGCCATCCACGGCCGCCGCTCGACCGGCGTGGCCTGCACGGCCGCCTCGTTGACGATGCCGGTGGCCCGTCCCGAGCCCGTGGTGGTGACGATGCTCCCGGCCCCGGCCTCGTGCGCGCGTCGTACGGCCTCGGCGAGCGGCAGGTCCTCCGGGACCGTGAGGGTACGACGCGCCAGCGGGCGCGCGACCAGGTGCGGCAGGCGCCGGCGCAGCCGCGCCTGGGCCATCGCAGCGGTCGCGCCGGTCCACAGGAACACGGCGAGCACGAACACGAGCACGTAGTCGAAGAGCGTCGGCTCGATGTCGAACAGCTCGCGCTGAAGCAGAGGCCAGAGCAGCACCGCGACGGCGGTGAGCCGTCCTCCCCAGCCGGCGACCAGCGTGCCCCGGTGCTCGTTGCCGGAGACGCGCCACACGACGGCCTTGAGGACCCGCCCACCGTCCAGCGGCAGGCCGGGAACGAGGTTGAGCACGCCGATGAGCAGGTTGGCGCCGGCCAGCCCCTCGATCGTGACCTGGACCAGCCCCTCGGGCACCACGAACCAGGCGGCCGCCGCCACGAGGCCCACGGCGATCGAGGCCAGCGGGCCGACGACGGCGATCCAGAACTCCTGCCGCGGCTTGCGTGCCGCCCCGTCGATCTCCGTCATCCCGCCCAGGAAGTGCAGGGTGATCGAGTTGACGACGTAGCCGTAGCGCTGGGCGACCAGCGCGTGCGACGCCTCGTGCACCAGGACCGCGAGGTAGAGCATGACCGCGAAGACCAGGCCCGCGACGTACTTGAAGACACCGAGCCCCGGTTGCGCCAGCTCGATGCGCGGTGCGATGGCGAAGGCGATCAGGGCGGCGACCAGGAACCAGGAGCCGGTGACCAGGACGTCGATCCCGGAGACCGAGCCGACGCGCAACGTCCCCGCGGGGCGCGGTCGATCCGCAGGTCGTCGATCGGCCGGCGGAGGAGTCTCGGTCACTCCACGAGCCTAGCCGCGGACCGCGATGTCGGTGGGGTCACCTAGGGTGCGGCGCATGAGCACACCCGCCCCCTCACCCGCCGACCGCGTGTCCACGCCGGTCGACGGCGTCGACGTGCTGGGGGCCCTCTCGCCGAGCCGGGCGGGCGACTTCATGACCTGCCCGCTGATGTACCGGTTCCGCACCATCGACCGCCTGCCCGAGCAGCCGTCGCCGGACGCCGTCCGGGGCACCGTCGTGCACAAGGTCCTCGAGGACCTCTTCGACCTGCCCGCGACCGACCGCACTCCGGACGTGGCCGCCGACATGCTCGTCCCCTCGTGGGAGGCGCTGCTCGAGGCCGAGCCCGGCGTGGCCGAGATGTTCGGCGCCGAGGGCCCCGACGTCGCCTCCTGGCTGGTCTCGTGCCGTGAGGTCCTCGACCGCTACTTCACCCTCGAGGACCCGCGCCGCCTCGAGCCCGCCGAGCGCGAGCTCTACGTCGAGACGGTGCTGGACAGCAAGCTGCTGCTGCGCGGCTTCGTCGACCGCCTCGACGTCGCCCCCGACGGACGCGTGCGGGTGGTGGACTACAAGACCGGTCGGGCTCCCGGCCTCGGCTTCGAGGCCAAGGCGCTGTTCCAGATGAAGTTCTACGCGCTGGTCGTCTGGCGCACCCGCGGCGTGCTCCCGAGCGTGCTCCAGCTGGTCTACCTCGGCAACGGCGAGATCCTGCGCTACGAGCCGGACGAGGCCGACCTGCTCGCCACCGAGCGCAAGGTCGAGGCCGTGTGGCGCGCGATCCAGGAGTGCGAGGAGACGGGCGAGTGGCGTCCCAGCCCGTCCAAGCTCTGCGGCTGGTGCAGCTACAAGCCGTTCTGCCCGTCGTACGGCGGCACGCCACCGCCGCTGCCCGAGCGGGTCCCCGTCCCGGACCCGTCCGGGGACCTCGACACCGACGAGGGCGTCACCGCCACACCCTGATCAAGCCCGTGGCGCGCGCCACCCCCTGCGTCGACGTGCGGTCCGACCGTGCCGTCCCCAGTGCAGGCGGCCGAAGGCCCCTCGGCCGCCCGTCGCATGACGAAGGCCTCTGGTCCGCCCGCGATCCATCGGCTGGTCTGGACGTGAAGGACGCGACGACGCTCCCGCACCGGACGGCGAGGTACGAAGGACGACGTGATGGCGAGACCGACAGGTGCGACCAGACCTCCCGGCCGCCGGGACGAGGTCGAGGAGCGCGGGCTGCCCGGGAGCGTGTCCCTGGGACACTGGGGCGGAGTCGAGGTCCGGGCCCACTGGTCCGTCCTCCTCGTGGTGGGACTCTTCGCCACCCTGCTGGCGACCAGCAGCCTGCCGCAGGCGCACCCGGGCGACACCCGGGCCGCGTACTGGCTGGTGGCAGTCGCGACGACGGTGGTCTTCGTCTTCACCCTCCTCGCCCACGAGCTGGCGCACGCCCTGGTGGCCCGCGCCCACGGCATGCGGGTCAAGCGGATCACGCTGTGGATGCTCGGCGGCGTCACCGACCTCGGCGGCCCCAGTCCGACCGCGCGGGCAGAGCTCTTCGTCGCCCTCGCCGGCCCGGCCATGAGCCTGGTGCTCGGCGCCGTCAGCGCTGCCCTGGCCCTTGTCGTGGGGACCTCGGGCCTGGTCGGCACCGCACTCGTCTGGCTCGCCTCGGTCAGCGTCCTGCTGGGGGTCTTCAACCTGCTCCCCGGAGCACCGCTCGACGGCGGCCGAGTGCTGCGTGCACTGATGTGGTGGCGCTACCGGGACCGTGACCGGGCCACGGTCGTCGCCGCACACGCGGGACGGCTCCTGGGCTACGTCCTCGTCGCCGTCGGGGTGCTCAACACTCTGAGCGGGTACGCGGAGGGCCTGTGGCTCCTCCTGATCGGCTGGTTCATCATCAGTGGCGCCAACGCGGAGCGGACCGCAGCGGGCGACACCCATCTGAGCGGCCTGACGGCCGCCGACGTCATGACGCCCGTCGCGGTCCCGGCGTTCTCGTGGTGGACCGTCGAGCAGCTCGTCGCGCAGCTGTCCCCGGCCCACATCGCGGCCGGGATCTTCCCGGTCCAGGACCTGGACGGCCGTACTGCCGGCGTCGTCACCCTCGCCGACCTCGAGAGGGTGCCGGCCGCCCAGCGCGGCATCGTCCGGATCGACGCTCTCGCGGCTCGGCACGCCTCCCCGCTCGTCATCGACCCGGACATCGACGCGGCCGAGGTCGCGGCACGGATCCGTCCGCTCGACGGTGTCGCCGTCGTCGAGCAGGCGGGCCGCCCGATCGGCCTGGTCACGACGCTGGAGCTGAGCAGGGCCGTCCACCTCTCGGCCCTGGGCTGGCGGACGGCGCCGCACGACCTGCCGTGACAGGGCCCCGACGGCGGGGATCGGACCGCGGGGGTCAGAGGGCTCTGTCGGTGAGCGCCGTGAGCGACGCGGTGTCCAGCCCGGCCAGCGTCTCGACGAAGACCCGGCGCTGCCCCTCCAGGATCGGCACGTGGTTGGGCACGCACAGCACCAGGCACCCGGCGGACTCCGCCGACTTGGCGCCGGTGTTGGAGTCCTCCACGGCCACACACTTCCCCGGCTCGACGCCGAGGTCCGCGGCCGCCTTGAGGTAGGGCTCGGGGTGCGGCTTGCCGAACTCGACCCGGTCACCGGTCACGACGGTGCCGAAGGTGTCCTGCGGCAGGTGCTCGAGGATGGGCTCCACGAAGCGCATCCACGACATGGTCACCAGCGCGCACGGCACGTCGTGGGCGCGGAGGTCGGCCAGCAGCTCACGACCGCCCGGGCGCCACGGCACCTCGCGACGTACCCGCTCGACGACGCCGTCCAGCAGCTCGTCGACGATCTCCTGCGGCGTGCGGTCGATGCCCATGTGCTCGCGGATGTAGACCCCGGAGTCGAGCAGCGCGTTGCCGACGAGGTTGAGGGCGTGCTCCTGGGACCAGGTGCCGCCGTACTTGGCGGCCATCGCGTACTCGGTCTCGATCCAGTACGGCTCGGTGTCGACGAGGGTGCCGTCCATGTCCCACAGGACGGCCGCCGGCCACCGCTTCGGGTCATTGAGGGGCTGACCTGCAGGTTTACCCGGAAATGCGGTGTTCAGAATGTCCTCCCAGACGCTTCATGCAACGTTCCATGCAATCAACCACCCTAAATCGAAGGTGTGCCGCATAGGCCATCGTCGCGGCGACCCACCGGCATCCAGATACCCACGAGGAGGTTCGGCGGCACCGCCGGCGCACCTGAGGGGCATGAGCAACCACACCATCGCCACCCCGATCACGACCTGGGCCGCCGCCCGCACCACGGACCGAGAGGTCCTCAACCGCGCCGAGGTCGCCGCCCTCCTCAGCCTGGACCCACGCACCATCGACCACGCCATCGCCGACGGCACCATCCCGGCCGTCCATGTCGGACGACGGGTGCTCATCCCACGCCGCCCGTTCCTTCACGCCTTCGGAGCCGACGACCCCACGACCACAGGGCTCCCGCGCGATGAGGAATCGGCATGACCGACCCCCGACGCCGATCATCCAGACGCCGATCCGTCCGCGGCCGAGGCACCGGGTCGATCACGCCCTACGACACGAAGGCAGGGACGCGATGGCGCTTCCAGGTGAACGTTCCCGTGGATCCCGCCCGCCCGGAGATCGGTGATCGCAAGCACTCGCGGGCAGGGTTCACCAGCTACGAGGCAGCCGACGCCGAACTGACCCTGCTGCGCGCCGACCTGATGCGCCAGGTGCCGCAACCACGCGGCCGAGACACCTTCGCCGCCTACGGCCAACGCTGGCTCGACGGGCACGCCGTCGGAAACGGGACCCGGATGTACATCCAGCGCGTCCTCGACGCGATGGACCCCTACATCGGGCCTGTTCCGATGGCCGACATCCGTGCCACCGATCTGGCGGCCGCCTACCGCGGCCTCGAGAACGGCGCCAAGCAGACGCCATCGCCGAAGCGGAGAGCGAAGGGGCTCGCCACCTCCACCGTCGCTCGCTACGCCAACTGGGTGAACACCATCTTCCTGGCGGCGCTGGACGAAGGGATCGTCGCCCGGAACCCGGCAAACTCCAAGCACTCCGGCCGGCCGCGGGGCGAGACGGCGAAGCGGGTCAAGCCGTTCGTCATCTGGAACGTCGAGCAACTCACCTCGTTCTGCGACTGGGCCCTCGCCGACGACGAGCCCTGGGCGCGCGCCTGGATCCTCCTGAGCCGCACGGGACTACGCTCCGGCGAGCTCCTCGCCCTGCGGTGGGGGGACGTCAATTTCAAGAAGAGCGAGCTGCGCATCGAACGCGCCCTCCACTACGACGAGACCCGCCCGGTCGGCGAGCGCTACGTCACCGGATCGGTCAAGGGCGGACGGCCCCGCACCGTGTCCTTCGACCGGACCTGTGCGTCCATCCTCGACGACTGGCGAAAAGTCCTACCCGCGCTTCTGGCCGGCGGCCGTGGGAACGTCACTGCCTTGTTTGGCCTTCGTGCCCACGATCCGGTGTTCCCTTCCCTGCCCGGCCGCGCCGCCACCCAGTCCGGACTGCACGGGGCGTTCCTCCGGGTGCAAAGGCACTACCGGGAAGCCCATCCCGAGCGCGACCTCCCCCGCCTCACCGTCCACGAACTCCGCCACACCCACGCCTCACTGCTCTTCGAGGCCGGCCAGTCGGTCAAGGTCGCCCAGGAACGCCTCGGGCATGCAAGCGCGCAGGTCACGCTCAACACCTACGCGCACCTGCTCCACGACGCACAGTCACGTGCCGCCGCGGCACTCGACGACCTCCTTGGAGGCAAAGCCGGTGCGGTTGAGTCAGGGTCGACTCGGTCTGATTGAGACGCATCCGATGCGCTGCGTCATCGGGAAGAGTCCGATGATCCTGAGCGTGAGCGCGATCCTTTGCAGTCGGTTGCGCTCGGGAGGCGAAACCGGCCTCTGATCTGCGGCGATGCCGTCCTCGGGGACTGCGGGCGCCGGAGCGGTGTTGCGGGCCTTTGCGAATCAAAGCGAGCCCGTTCCGAGCCCTCCTGTCAGCGGCTTCGAACGACCAATAACAACTGCAGAGACCGGGCATCGCAACCAGAGTCTTGTTCGAGACCAGGTTGAGCACAACGCCTACCCCCGGCGTCACAGGCGACCGCTTCCCGCGAACGTGTCGGTCGCGAACTGGGCGAACGTCCTTCCCGGACGGCCCAGGACCTCTTGCACGGCGCCGTCCACGACCGCCACCATTCCGCGGCGAATCCGATCGTAGGCACCGAAATCGTTCTCGCGGTCGAAACCCTCGCGTCCCTCCAGCGCTTGCTCCATTGGGAGGTCGATGTACTCGACCGGCCTACCAAGTGCCGCTGCCAGGACAGAGGCGGTCTCGGCGAGGGTCAACGCCTCAGGGCCAGTGATGTCCAGCGTGCGAGCGCGCAGGGCCGGATCGAGCAAGGCCCGGGCCGCGACGGCAGCGATGTCTCGAGCGTCGATCCAGGCGATGCGCTGGCCCTCGGAGGGGAACGGCAGCCTGCCGGATCGGATGTCATCAAGCATGAACCGCTCGTCGGCGAAGACCTGGGAGAACCACCCAGGACGCAGGATCGTCCACGTGCGACCACTTTGTAGGACCGCTCGCTCAACCCGCGGAGCCCAGTCGCCAGGCCTGAAGTAGCCGCCGTCAAGCTCCGAGAGCAGAACGACGTGGGTGTGCGGCGGAGTCTCGGAGATCAGTTGCTTGATGAGGTGGGGTGCGTCAGCCCGGTCGGGGCGCACGACGAAGATGGCATCCACACCTTCAACGGCGCTCACCCAGCTCGTCGGGTCGTCCCACGAGAAACGGACAGGTTCGACGCCGGGCAGGTCAACCGAAGCTGGTTGGGCACTGCCGCCGCGAACATAGACGTCAGGCTCGCCCGCGAGCAGGCGTGCCAGGGGAGCTCCGGTCTTCGCGCGGACGCCGGTGATGAATACGTTGGTCATAAAAGCCTCCCTCGGTTGGACGCTCGTGACCTCACTGGTCCGAGCATGGTTGTGGCCGCTGGGTGTCAGCGCGTCGTCACAAACCCTTCGCCTCCGCTGCCCGCTCGATGAGCTTGGCGGTCACGATCGGTCGGGACACGGGGACCGCGTGCGAGGCCTTCGGCAGTCGTACGACCGTCGCGCCGGCGCGGCGGGCCATGAACTCCTGTGCGGCGGGCGGGATGTTCTTGTCGCGCCCGGGGATGAGGAAGTAGCTGGGCGCGCTCTTCCAGGCAGGCCTGCCAGAGGCATCGGTCAGCGCTGCGGTCGTGATCGGTCGCTGCGACACCGCCATCAGGCGTGCGGTGGGTGCTGGGACGTCTGCGGCGAACTGTCGACGGAACAGCTCTGGCTTGATCGCTAGGTCGACGCTCCCGTCGGGGAGCGACGTCTCCAGGAGCGTCTCTCCCAGGGTGCTTCCCGGATAGAGCGCCGCAAGCTCCCCTGCCGACTCGCCTTCGTCGGGGGCGAAGCCCGCGACGTAGACGAGTGCCTCGATGGCGTCGTTGCCACGTGTGGCGTTGGTGATGACCGCGCCGCCGTAGGAGTGACCAACGAGAACGACGGGACCCTCGACGGTGCTCAGCACCGAACGGACGGCTGCGGCGTCGCCGTCGAGGTCACGGAGCGGGTTGGCCACCGCGACCACGTCGTAGCCGTCGCTGAGGAGGCGCTTCGTCACGCCGTTCCAGCTGGACGAGTCCGCGAAGGCGCCGTGGACGAGGACGATCGTGGGCCTGTCCTGGGCAGAGCCAGTCCTCGCCGTGGGCTGCACGGTGCCGTGTGCGGCGAGGTTCGGGGTGACCAAGACCGCGGCCGCGGCCACGAAGGCGGTGACGGCTGCGGTTGCGTGACGTGCGTGCTTCATCGGATTTCGCTTCCTGTGTGGTGGGGAGGGCAGCGCCGGACGGCGCTGTCCGGGTTGGCTGGTGAGGGCGGTGCAGTGCTGACAGCGGGTGGCACTACACGGATGCGGGTCGTCCGGTCCCGGGCTCGACGACGTCGAGTGCGCCCGACGGGCATCTGCCCACGACGCGCCGCAAGGCTTGGGTGGAGTCCTCCGTGGCGGCCTGGCCGGGATCGATCCAGGGGCGCCTGGACACGTCGAAGACCTCGGGCATGCCCCGGACGCACACGGCGGCATGCCGGCAGAGGTCCGCGTCGAACGACACGTCGATGATCGGTCCTGCAGAGGTCCTTCGGGGCATGTCAGTCCTTCGCGGTGGACGCAGGGACGCCGTACACCATCGGCCGGTACTCGCGATGACGTCCGATCCACCCCTTGATGAAGGGGCACAGCGGCAAGACCTTGCGCCTGCCCTCCGCGCGGACCTCGTCCAGCGCGCGAAAGGGGCCATCGCCGATCCCACGCACGCCCTCGATCCGCGGATCGACCTGAGTGTGCGTGAATACGATCAGCTCGTTGGTCACGATGTACTCGGCGAATCCAGCCGCCTCACCGTCGACGCTGGCCGCGTACCGCGAACGGCATGGGTCGTGGATGACCTGGACCTCTGTCGCGTCTTCGTCCTTCCGTCGTGTGCTGGTCACGAGGCATCGATGACGACGTAGAGGCGGGTGACCTTGCCACCGCCGACGATGAGCACGTCGCGGCCGGCGGCGACAGCCGGGCCGTCCTCGGCGCCGAGCGACCAGCGGTAGGTAACCATGTCCTGGGCCACCTGGATGGGTCCGGACCGGGTGATCCTGGTGCGTGGGAGCTGGGCCTGGAGACGGGCGATCGCCTGTTCCATGCCGTCGTGCCCTCGCATTGCTTCCTGCGGCTCGCCGACAAACACGTCAGGCGCGTACAGGGAGGCGATCAGCTGGGTCCTGTCCGGGCCCGCCGGTGCGTTCCAGGCGTCGAGGTGTCCCGCGACGATGTTCTCCATGTGGTGCATGGCTTCCTTCATGTGGTGGTGGGACACCCGACTGCGTCAGCGCAGCGGGCTCGTGGTCTCGTCGAGCTCGTCGAGGTGCCCGATGAGGACGGCTCGACCGCCGTCGCCCGGGTCGGGATCTGGGAGGACCGACTCGGGGTCGACCAGGTAAACCTCGTGGCCATCGAGAGTGAGTCTGCGAGCGACTTCGAGCAGCATGCGTCGGGCGACGTCGTCGAGCGAGCTGACCATTGTGAGGTCCAGCGCCACCCTGACCTCGGCTGCCGCTGTGCCCACTGCCTCCCGCACCACGCGCTCAGCTCCTGCGAAGCCGATCCCGCCCTGCAGCTGGAGCACCCGGATCGCACCCGGCCCGGTGCCCACGACGTGGTTGGACCGCACGGCCGCGCGCGCAGCGGGGGGGACCTCCATCAGGTGCAGACCCATGTCAGAGGAGAACCGTTGGAACAGTGACGTCCCCCGCACGCTGTTGCCGTGAAGGTCCAACCGGGGCGAGAACGTGGCGATGCCGATCTGCCCGGGAAGCGCGCCGATCAGGCCTCCGGCCACGCCGCTCTTGGCGGGGATGCCGACCTGCGTAGCCCAGTCACCCGCGGCGTCGTACATCCCACAGGTGGACATGACGCTCAGCACCTGACGCACCACCCGGTCGGGCACGACCCGCTCGCCGGAGAGAGGGTTGACGCCACGGTTGGCCAACGTCGCGGCCATCACGGCGAGATCGCGGGTCGTGACCAGCAGCGAGCACTGGCGGATGTAGCCGTCGACGACGGTGGCGGGGTCCTCGGCAAGGATGCCGTGGTTGCGGAGCATGTGCGCGATGGCGAGGTTGCGCCAGGCGTTCGCCTTCTCCGAGACGTACACAGGCTCATCCATCGCCAGCCGACGCCCGGCGAACGCGGACAAACCGATGATCACCCGCTCCATGCGGCCGGTCGCATCCAGGCCTTCGGGTCCGGCGAGCGAGTGCGTGGTGATCGCCCCAGCGTTGATCATGGGATTGAGGGGACGTCCCGTGCCGGCCTCCAGCGAGATCTCGTTGAAGGCCTCCCCCGACGGTTCGACGCCCACCTTGGCCAGCACCGCGTCCAGGCCGCGATCAGCAAGGGCGAGCGCGTAGACGAAGGGCTTGGAGATCGACTGGATGGTGAGCTCCACGTCGACGTCGCCGGCGCCGTAGACCTGGCCGTCGACGGTCGCGAAGACGGCGGCGACGCGCTCGGGATCGGCTCGTGCGAGCTCGGGGATGTATCCCGCCGGGGCACCGGACGTGTCCGACTCGACAGCTGTGATGGCCTCGGCCAGGTAGTCAGGAATCGGTGAGCGCATCATCCTGCCCGTCACGGGCGCGCCCGTGCTGTCGTCGAAATCCTGGGTCATCAGGTCTTCCTCTCGGGGTGCGCTTCTGAGGAGAACAGGTCGCCCGAGGACTGCCCTGCCTCACGCTTGCGACGGAAGTAGTCGTTGATGACGGTTCGGTATCGCTCGGCATCTGGGCGGGCCCAGTTGCGCATGAGCTCGCAACCGAGTGCCAGCGAGGTGATCGGCCGTGCTCCGGCCTGGACCATGCGGTCGAGGGCTGCCTGGTGGGTCACGGTCGAGACGCCTCCCACCGCGTCGACCACGGGGTAGATCTCGTAGCCCTCGGCGAGCATGTCCAGGGTCGGGAAGGTGAGGCAGACCTCCGTCCACAGCCCGGCCATCACGATCTTCTTGCGTCCCGTGGCCTCGATGGCGGCACGGAAGTCCGCGTCCTCCCAGGAGTTCACACCGGTCCGGTCGATCTCGGTGATGCCGGGGAGCTCACGGGTGATCTCGTCGAGCGTCGGCTCGTGCACCCTCATTCCCACCGCGACCGTGGTCACGACAGTCGGGATCTCATAGGCGCGGGCCAGCTGTGCCAGCGTCACCACGCCGAGGTTGATCTCGTCCCTGGTGGTGGAACCGACGGTCGCGTACTGGCCCTCCTGATAGTCGATGAGCGCGATGGTGCAGTTCTGAGGTGTCAGGAGATGATCGGTGCGGGGGTCGCGGATCGGCTCGGGATCCACCTTCGTGCGGATGGACGGCACGGTGGTCATGGGCGCTCTCCTCCGGTCGCGTTGTTCGCCGGCGGAGCGCGTCAGGGGACCGGAGGCGCTTGCCTCGGTCCTCGGACACGGTCGTCCGCCGCTCGCGACACCACGGTCGCATCGCTCGAGGGGACGTCGCGTCGGTACTGCACCCTTAGAAGCCCACCGAGAAGCACCTGTGTCATCACAGACGGGCACCGAAGGCGGTGTGACGCACAGCTGCAGGTTCCCCGCGAGCCAGCACAACATCTCGAGGGTGGGGGTCGTTCCAGTAGGCCCGCGTGTGGACGCCGTCGCCCGTGACCCCCGGATCAGGGGGCACCGGCGCAGCGGCGGCCAGGGCGAGGGCTCCGTCCCGAACAGGGTCCCAGTTCCCGCACCACAGGCCCCACGGACGCTCTGCCCAGGGCTCCTAGGTCGAAGGAGCAGCGGGTCGTCGGTCCGATGCCTGGACTGAAGAGCGCCAGGGCCGGCGCTCAGCCGGGTTGTCGACCGCGAACCGCAGAGCGCCGTACGCGCCACGACACCAATTCCACAGGGCCCGCCGCTCGACGGCGTACCCACGCCCGGCAAGCCAACGTGGCAGTTCGTCGCGCAGCATCCGGTGAGGATCGACGCTCCCGCTCGGGACCCGGCCCGCAGGTCCGTCGTCAGTGCCCCAGCACGAAGGGCGGGGTTCCGGCCTCGACTGCGGCGGCGACGGAACGACCGAGGCCGAAGTCGCGCAGGTCGGCCGCAGACGCGCTCTAGCCGTGGAGGACCACGACGACCGGGAGACTCGCCCCGTCCCCGTGGCCCGCCGGAACCGCCGTGAACAGGTCCAATTCTCCCATTGCCGGGAGCTCACGCGTTGCACGGCGCCAGCACTCGGCGCCGTCCTGGCTCTCACGCGCCGTTCAGCCCGTTCAGCCACGCCGAGCCCACGCTCAGTGTCACGGTCGCGGCGAGGAACGTGACACCCAGGACCGCGATCGGCGCGACGGCGCGAAGCCGCCGCGGGGTCGCGAGCAAGAGGACGAGACCCAGCACGAGGACGGTGGTCCAGTAGACCGGGCTCGTGGTGTCCGCCACCACCGTGAGGCCGTAGATCCCGTCGGCGACCAGCACGCCGGCGAGGACCCCTGAGCCGAGCGCGACGGGCAGGGAGCGCGCACTGACCACCCCCGCCGCAGCCGCGCCGATGAAGGGTCCGGTGACCAACGCGATCGCGCCCCACAGCATGGGGTCGTAGGCGAGCCCTCGCAGCTCGGAGGCGAGGGTGTAACCGAGGAGCAGGAAGACGAAGCCGACCGTGCCGAACACGGCACCCCACGGCAGTGTGGGCCGGAACGTCATCACCACCAGTGCCGTCATGGCAGCCCATCCCGACGGAGAGTTCGCCAACGGCGCCCACGCGTCGGGCAGAAAGCTTTGCGCCCAGGACGTCACGGCTCCCAGGACGAGGCCGACGACGGCGACCCCCAGGACGGATCCGATCGAGGTCACGGCGACCGCCGTGAGTGTGGGCGTGGTGGTGGAGGAGTCGCTGTTCGTACGCACGCGGCCTGTCTAACAGTGCAGCCGGAGCCTCACCAGCGGAACGCCGGAGACCTGGACCTACGGCCAAGAGATCGGTACTTGAGGAGGAGTGTCGAGCCTGTAGGACATCCAGCAGGTACCCCAGGTGGAAGCGGTCGCCGGTGGCAAGACTCCACAGTGACGGCATGACGATCCTCCTGTCCGACCCACGGGTCTCCTCCGTCCCCTTGCGCGAGTCGGGCGAGCCCCTGGTTCCCCTAGACGCATCGTTCGGGCCGGCCAGGGCGCTCGTGCGCGCCGGTCTGGCAGCCCGGCTCGTCGAGGCGCAGCGCCTGCTGCCGTCCGACGTCGAGCTGGACGTCGTGGAGGGGCACCGTCCAGCTGCGGCGCAACACTCGATCATCGCGCGCTACTCGGACGAGGTCCGCGCGGCCCATCCGGGCGCCTCCACCGCCGAGCTGCACCACCTCACCAGCCGGTTCGTCGCCCCGATCGCGGTGGCACCCCACGTCGCAGGAGCAGCAGTCGACCTGACCCTCGTCGACGGGAACAGGACAATGCTCGACCTCGGGACCCAGATCGATGCGACCCCGGAGCAGTCCGACGGTGCGTGCTACTTCGCAGCCGACGGCATCAGCAACGAGGCGCGGGCGCGCCGCGACATCCTGGCCGCCGCGCTCACGCGTGCGGGTCTCGTCAACTATCCGACCGAGTGGTGGCATTGGTCGTATGGGGACCGCTACTGGGCCCTGCTGACCGGCGCACCGGCAGCGCTCTACGGACCCGTGGACGTGCGGAGCGACGCGGCATGAACGCTGTGTCGATCGCTCCCACCAATCATGTCGTGGGCCCGCGGCTCAGTATCGACCTGGATGCCGTGGCAGCGAACACGCGCCTCTTCGTCGGTCGTGCTGCGGGCGAGATCATGGCTGTCGTCAAGGCCGATGGGCTCGGCCACGGAGCTGCTGACGTCGCGCGGACGGCTCTCGCCAACGGCGCGACCCGCCTGGGCGTGACCAGCATCGGCGAGGCGGTGGGGTTGCGGTTCGACGGCCTCACAGCACCGGTGCTGAGCTGGCTCAACGCCAAGGGTGCGGACTGGGACCTGGCCGTGCGTTACGACGTGGAGCTGGCCGTTCCGTCCGTGGACCACCTGGAGGCGATCGAGCGTACGACCACCGGGGCGCGGATCCACCTCCACCTCGACACGGGGATGGCCAGGGACGGGGCCTCGCCCAGCGACTGGGCCGAGCTCTGCCGGGCCGCGAGGGTCGCGGAACGACGGGGGCGGCTTCAGGTCGTCGGAGTGATGGGGCACTTGGGCTGCGCTGACGACCCGTCGGAGGAGTGCAACCGTACGGCGCGCCAGCTCTTCGACTGGGGCGTTGGGACCGCGTGGTCGGCGGGGCTGCGCCCGCAGCACCGGCACCTCGCGGCCACGGCCGCCACCCTCACCGATCCCGACGCCCACCACACGATGAGCCGGATCGGCGCGGGACTCGTGGGCATCGACCCCTCCCGGACGGTTGCCCTCAAGCCTGCGCTCACCTTGCGCGCCCCACTCGTGAGCGTCCGCACCGTAGGTGCCGGCACGCCCGTCGGCTACGGCCACGCGTGGACGGCACCTGCCGCGACACGCCTGGGGCTCCTGCCGGTCGGGTACGCCGACGGGCTGCCGCGGATCGCCTCGGGGCGGGCCGAGGTGCTGGTAGGGGGTCAGCGTCGCCCTCTCGTCGGCCGCATCTCCATGGACATGGCCGTCGTGGACCTGGGCGACGCAGCGGTCACCCTCGGCGACGACGTCGTGATCCTGGGTCCCGGACATGCCGGAGAGCCGACTGTGCGGGAGTGGGCTGCGTGGGCCGACACGATCGAACACGAGATCGTCACCGGCCTCGGGGCGCGCCTGCAACGCACGACGAGCGTCGCTGCAACGCGCCCCGACGTCCTGCGGACCGTGTGATGCGGATCCGGGTGGCAGTGATCGGCGGCGGCCAGAACTGCGAGCACGATGTCTCACTCGCGTCCGCGGCTGGCATCTCGGATGCCTTGCGGAGCCAGGGGCACGAGGTCGTCCCGCTGACGATCGAGACCGACGGGACGTGGCGCGACGCCGCGGGGCGAAGAATCGAACTGGCCGACGCCGTGCGTGTGCTAAGCACCTGCGCGGTAGCTGTCCCGGCGGTGCACGGTCCTCGGGGTGAGGACGGCACCCTGGCGGCGCTCTGCGAGCTCGCCCGGGTGCCGTACGTCGGCTCCGGTGTCCGGGCGGGAGCGATCGCCATGGACAAGTGGACGACGAAGCTGGTCGCGCAGTCGGTGGGCATCGCCACCGCCCCGGGTCGCTTGCTGACCGCAACCACGGCCGGGTCGTACGCCTGGACCCGGCCGGTCGTCGTGAAGCCGGTCGCCGCGGGGTCGAGCCACGGCGTCTCGATGGTCTCGGTGCCCGACGGCCTCGAGCCTGCTCTCGCCTCGGCGCTGGCGCTCGACGACCGTGTGCTGGTGGAGGAAGTGGTGTCGGGTCGTGAGATCGACGTCGCCGTGCTCGGCCGGCCCGGGGGACTCCGAGTGGTGGCGCCGACCCTCGAGATCAGGGTCGACGGCATGTTCGACTTCGAGGCCAAGTACGGCGGAAGCTCCACGTTCACGGTGCCTGCCCACCTCACCGAGGCCGAGACAGCAGCCTTGACCGAGGCGGCCGTCGCCATGTACGACGCGCTCGGGTGCGCGGGCCTGGCTCGGGTCGACTTCTTCCTGACCGCCGAGGGCCCGGTGCTCAACGAGGTCAACACGATGCCGGGGTTCACCGAGCAGTCCCAAGTGCCGCGGATGTTCGCCGCAGCCGGCACGTCGTACGGTGACCTGCTCGACCTGATGGTCCGCGACGTGATCGAAGGATGAGAGAGCCGACAGCGCGGATGGCCGGGCTCGACGTCCTACGGGGGATCGCCATCGCCCTGGTGATGCTGAGGCATGCTCTGCCCACTGTCTTCCCGGGGGCAGGCGTGGTCGGGGTGGTGATGTTCTTCGCCCTCAGCGGCTACCTCATCACCGGTGTGCTGCTGGGCGAGATCGAGCGGACAGGGACGGTGGACCTCCGTCGCTTCTACGTCCGCCGTGCGCGGCGCCTGGTGCCGGCGCTGGTGGCGCTGGTCGCTGGGGTCGTGATCGTCACCCTGGCCGTGGACCCGCTGGACGACCGTGACCAGCTGGTGAAGACCGTGCTGGTGGCGCTCACCTGGACAGGGAACCTGCCGTTCGGCCATGCCAGCGAAGCCACCTTCCACCTCTGGACCCTGGCGACCGAGGAGCAGTTCTACCTCTTCTGGCCGGCCGTGCTGGCCCTGGCCGCCGCACGACAGCGAGTCGGCGCGGCCCTGGTGCTAGCCGCGACAGCTTGCACCGTCGCCTGTGTGGCCACGGTGCTGTGGCTGCGAGAGGCCCCGGATCTCGCCTACTCGCTGCCGACCTCGTGGGCACTCTGCTTCGTCATCGGGGCCAGCACGCGGATTCTCCAGCACCGCCTGTGCGTGCCGCCCTTGCTGGTGATGCCCTCCTTGGCGGCGCTGGGTGTGCTGAGCGTGATTCCATTGCGGGGACACGCGCTCACCTACCTGGCAGGAGGTCCCGCCATCGCGGCCCTGACGGCGGTCCTGCTGGTCTCCTGGTGCACCTGGAGGGACGTGTCGACGCCGTGGCTGCGGGCGCTGGCATGGCTCGGCACGGTCTCATACGGCGCGTATCTCTGGAACTATCCGCTCACCCTCTGGCTCCGCCCCTCGTGGGGCGAGCTCGCTGGTCCGTCGGCCATGGCGCTCACCGTGGTCGCTGCCGCGGCGAGCTGGCACGTGGTCGAGCGCCCGGTCCAGCACCGACGAGCTCCAGAACCAGCGCGGCCATGACCAGCGCGGCCATGACGCGGCGATCGCACGCCTGGGCACCCGACGTCGGCGCGGGTATGGCAGTCCTGGCGGTGGGTGTGGCCGAGTTGACGCCGGTTTCTCTCAGCGTGCTGACCGTCATCGTCGGTACCGCTGCCGCGGTCGCATTCAGCCGGCGGGCGCCCGGCGTGGCACTGATGGTCGTGTGGGCCGTCTACGTGGTACAGCTCCTGGGAGGCACGCCGCCGATGCTGGTCCAGGTCGCCATTGCGTACGTCGCCTTCGGCACGACCCGATGGGGCAGCACCGCCACCGTGTGGCTCAGCGGTCTTTCGATCCCGGCTGCCGGGCTGGTGGTCTACCTCGCGCTGGTCGTCGACCAGTCCTTCTTCGATGTTCCCACCTACGGCGGGCCACTGGACCTGGCCTTCCGCTTGGTCGGCACCTGGCAGGCCGTCACCGTGCTGTTCGCCACCCTGCTGCTCGCCGGACCATGGCTGCTGGGGCTCGTGGCGCGCTACGACGCCCGCGCCAGGCAGTCGAGGGTCTCGCAGGTCGCCGCAGAGCAGGACGCCGCCACCGCCCACCGTGAGGCGACGCAAGCTCTGGAGATCGCCCGTCTGCGGGACGAGCAAGCGCAGTTGGCCCGCGACGTCCACGACGTCGTCGGGCACTCTCTCGCCGTCATCCTCGCTCAGGCGGAGTCTGCGCAGTTCCTCCCCGACGACCCGGAGGGCCTCAAGAAGACGATGAGGACGATCGCGTCGTCCGCGCGCACCTCGCTGCAGGACGTCCGCCACGTGCTGACGTCGACGCAGGAGCCTGTCCCCCACCCAGGTGAGATGGAGGAGCTGGTCGAGAACGTCCGCTCGAGCGGTCACGATGTGGACCTCGTCGACGTGGGCACCCCTCGCCCCCTTCCGCCCGAGCTCGACGCCGTGGCCTATCGCGTGCTGCAGGAGATGCTCACCAACGCCATCCGGCACGGGCGTCGCGACGAACCCATCAGCGTGGAGCGGCAGTGGCACGACGAGCTGCGCCTCGAGGTGCGCAACGCGGTCGACGAGACGGACGACGAGACCGCACCGATGACTGCCGTTGGCACGGCGCACGGCGGTCGCGGCCTCGACGGCATGGGGCGCAGACTGGCCTCGGTCGGTGGTCGCCTCCACGTACAGCGTCGCGACGAGGACGCAAGCGCAACCTTCACCGCGACCGCGTGGATCCCGCTGCGTGCGGTGCAGGCGTGACCGACGACATCCGCGTCCTGCTCGTCGACGACCAGGAGCTCTTCCGTGCCGGCGTCGCGGTCATCGTCAATGCCCAGGACGGAATGCGGGTTGTCGGACAGGCGGGCGATGGCCTGGAGGCGCTACGTCTCGTCGACGAGGTCGAGCCCGACGTCGTGCTCATGGACATCCGGATGCCCGAGATGGACGGCGTGGAGGCAACACGCCAGCTGTTCCAACGCGACCACGCCGCCCGACGGACCAAGCCGCTGCGGGTTGTGGTGTTGACGACGTTCAACCTCGACGACCGTGCCGCGACCGCCATCCGACATGGCGCGAGCGGTTTCCTGCTCAAGGACATCACTCCTGTGATGCTCCGCGACGCTATCCGCACCGTCCATACAGGCAACGCTGTGCTGGCGCCGCGGGACCTGTCGGTGCTGCTGAACAACCAGTTCGAGTCGCCGAGACCGGTCCCGGCGGCCTACAGCTCGCTCACCGACAGAGAGCGACCCGTCTTCGCCGCGGTGGCCAAGGGCTTGTCGAACGCTGAGATTGCAGCCCAGATCTTCGCGAGCGAGTCGACGGTCAAGACCCACGTCGGCAGCATTCTGCGCAAGCTGTCGCTGCGCGACCGGGTGCAAATCGTCGTCTTTGCGCACGAGCACGGCCTGGCGGGGTAGCTGCGTGAGGCCCGGGTGCGGGGGCGGCCGCGTACGGCTCCGCACCAGCGTCGGCGTCACTGCACCGCGCGGCGCGGCGCGGCGCGGAACAGGCAAGAGCACTGACCCCTGGGTCGTCAGGCGAGACGTAGGTCCTTCAGATGACGACGCGAGGTGATGCCGACCTTGCGGAAGATGCTGCGCAGGTGGGCCTCGATCGTGCGGGGACTGAGGAACAGCTGTGCGGCCACCTCTGGCGAGGTGGCACCGGTGGCCACGAGGCGGGCAATCTGCAGCTCGTGCGGGGTGAGGGCGTCCGTGGGTTGGGTGGAGCGCTTGCGGGGATGCTCGACGGTGGCGCGCAGCACCCGGGCGGCGCGCTCGGCGAACGCGTCCGCGCCCATCTCCGACAACATCTTGTGGGCGGTGCGGAGCTGTTCGCGAGCGTCCTGTCGCCGACCCTCGCGGCGAAGACGGGTCGCCGTAGAGGAGCTGCGCGCGGCGGTCTCCCCCTTCATCAGGCACTGGCCCAGCCTCTCGATCGCCTCGCGGTAACTCTCCTCCGTGGCCGCCCCGACGCCGGTGAGCGCGCGGCAGCGGGCAGCAAGGGTCCTGCTGGGTTCCGGCGAGGGCTTCATGACCGGTCTACTGCTGGAGCTCAGCACCGACACCTACCTATCCCTCACGCCGAAGCGCGGCCTCAGGGAGGTACACCGACGCGAAGGCACGGCCCCCTGCGACAGCATCGAAGTGTCGCGATTAACAAGCAGGCCGCCACGCCCACCGACGGGGCAGGACCTGAGGCGTCCACATCGGCCACGACGACAAGGATTCGACCACTCATGGACTCGCCGCACTTCTTCGTCACACCCGGCTATGGCGCGATCTTGGAAAGCAAGCTCGGCTACAGCCAGGCCGTTCGCATCGGCAACCGCGTTGAGACGTCTGGGCAGGGAGGTTGGGACGACGACTTCGTGCTTCGGGAGTCGCTCCGCGATGAGATCGTCCAAGCGTTCGACAACACGGAGCGCACCTTGGCCGAGGCGGGCGCCGGATGGCCCGATGTCGTTCACGTCAACTCGTACCACGTGCCGGAGTCGTCGACGAGCATCGGCGACTCGCACAACGACGTGATGGTCGAGCAACTGCGCGAGCGGATGGGTGGTCGTGCTCCCATCTGGACGCAGACCGGCGTCTCGGCTCTCGGGGCTCCTGGCATGCGGATCGAGATCCGCGTCACGGCCATCGTGACCTCCCCTGACCGCTGACACTCCTCTTGCAGAGCTGTCCGTTCCCCACCGTGCTGCTGTTCCTCGAGGTCGAGCGTCCGGTCCGGCCATGGAGTCCGCCAGCCAGCTCCGAGGCGTATGCCAGACCACCGCTCCCCCTGATCACCCCTTCACAGACAAGGAGCCCCAGATGAAGATCTTCTCGACCGTCCTGACCCGCTTGGCCGTGATGGGTGCCGGACTCGCCACTTACTACGGTGCCGTAAGCCTCGTGACGTCCGACGACGGCGGCGGCGCCGACATCGGCGCCGGGCTGCTCGCCTTCTCCGGCTTGATGCTGGCCAGCTTCGTATGGGCGTTTCTCGACGGACGATCCAACGACCTGGCTGCGACAACGGTCGTCTGGTCGTTGGTCGCAGTTGCGCTGGCCGCCGGCTGGAGGGTGGTGGTCGCGGTGGCATCGGCCGACACCAGCATGAGCTTCGCCGAGCGGCTCAGCGCTGACGCGCTCTCTACACTCTTCACCTTCGGACTGGTCCTGGTCCCGGCGGTTCTGGGTGCTGTCGTCGGTGGCGCTTCACGTTCAGGACAAGCCGTCCGACGGTGATCCGCGAGATGACGGCAACAACACATCGTCCCGCTCCGCCCCGACGTGCCTAGTGCGGTCCGCACCAGGATCCGACGACTGCCCTTGCAGCCTCTGCGACCAGCCCGTCGTCCGTGGCGGCGTCCGCGGTGCTGTGCCGAGTCAGGACGGCAACGACGACCGGGGTGCGTCCCGGCGATGTGACCACGGCAATGTCATTACGAGTGCCGTAGCTGGCGGAGCCTGTCTTGTCCCCGACCCGCCAGCTCGCCGGCACGGCCGCGCGGATCAGGGCGTCGCCGGTGGTGTTGCGCAGCAGCATGTTGTTGAACAGCCGCTCGTCCGATGGTTTCAGCTCGCCCCCGACAGCGAATGCAGCCAGGCTCGAAGCAATCGCGCGCGGAGTCGTGGTGTCCCGTACGTCGCCCGGCGTGTAGTCGTTCAGGTCGGGCTCGCGACGGACGGCCTCCGTGGTGTCATCGCCGACATCTTCCAAGGCCTCGTCCAGCCCCCGCGGGCCCCCGATCAGGTCGAACATGAGGTTCGCAGCCGTGTTGTCGCTGACGGTCACCGCTGCCTCGAGCACCGCTCGCACGGTCAGGCCGTCCTCGACGTGAAGCTCGGTCACCGGTGAGTACGGCACCAGGTCCGCCTCGGTCCAGTAGAGGCGACGCGACAGGTCTCGGGAGGACAACTGATCGAGCACGACTGCGGCTGCGAGCGCCTTGCCCGTGGACGCAAACGCGAAGCGCTCGTCGGCCCGATAAGCAAGATCTTCGCCCGTACCGGTGGCGAAGGCGTACACGCCCACGACTGCGTCCTTCTCTCGCTCGAGATGCCGCAGTCGCCCGGCGAATGCATCCTCATCCGTTGCACACGTGTCACTGGCTGCGAACGTGCCGTCCGGTGTGACGGCCGCCGGGCTCTGGGGGTCGTCGGCGCCCGCGTCGGCGCCGGCGCAACCCATGACAACTAGGGCAGCCAGGCCGGCACCTATGCGGCGACACAGACCTGTCATCGCTGCGGCCATCCCGATGGTGAACATCTTCATGTTTCGCATGTCAACCACTGTCGCGGAGCGAGCCGGTGGAGTCGAAGACAGGTGCCGATCGGTCCATGCGCAAACTGCATCACCGAAGCGGATGTCCAGCGATGGAGGCCGAGCATCCGTCGACATGCGTGACCTCCATCGCTGCAAAAAGGGCCGGTGCCACAGCCCCCAGCGCGCTGAGCAGTGACTCCATACCCTCTAGCTCATGCTGAGGGCGGCGAAGATCTGGGCGTAGCGATCCTGGGGGTCGAGCGAGAGCCCAGACTTCACGAACTTCGCCCAGTCGTCGGCCAGCACCTCCTGTGCGCCCGACTCGATCGCATCGAGACCAGCGCCGGCCAGGTGGGCCGGGTCCATTTTCGGCGCCTCCATGCCATTGGCCATGTCCGTGTCGACCAGGCCCATGTGCACGCCGACCACGTGTGTGCCCTGCGACGCGAGCTCGAGACGGGTGCTGTCCGTCAACGTCAAGGCTGCAGCCTTCGAGGCTGCATAAGCTCCGGCGGTCGGAGCGGTGAACCAGGACAACGCGGAGATGACGTTGAGGATCGCGCCCCCTCCGTTGGCTTGGAGCACCGGCGCAAATGCGCGGGTCATCAGCAGCGGACCGTAGAAGTTGGTGTCCATCTCCTGCCTGATCCTTCTTTCGTCCCCGGTCACCAGCGCGGTGTTCGTGGAGATCCCCGCGTTGTTGATCAGGATCTGCACATCCCCTGCTGTTCGAGCCGCGGCCTCGACCTGGGCGCTATTCGTGATGTCGATCTCGATCGGCTCGGCGCCGTCGAACTCAATCGAGCTCGTATCGCGGGCGGCGGCGTAGATCTTGGCGACCCCGCGTATCCGGAGGAGCCGTACGAACTCGGCGCCGATTCCCCGATTCGCTCCGGTGACGAGCGCTACCGCTCCCTTGAGCTCCATGACGACTCCATTCTGTAGTGATCACTATTGATCAAGTGCCACCGTAGCACGTTCTATAGCGATCACTACGTTATGATGCCCACATGACCGGACGACCACGGACCTTTGACCGCGACGCCGCGCTCGCGGTCGCCGTCGAGCAGTTCTGGCGTGAGGGGTACGAAAAGACGTCCGTCGCGAAACTCACTGCGGCCATGGGCTTGTCGCCACCGAGCCTTTACGCGGCGTTCGGCGACAAGCACCGCCTGTTCGAGGAGGCCTCAGCGGCGTACTTCCGACGCACGTGCGACGCCGTTGATCGTGCGACGGCGCTACCCAACACTCGCGACTCCGTAGCCCGGATGCTCGAAGACACCGCCCTCGCCCACACTGACGACACGACTCCCCCAGGCTGCCTGATGCTGACCGAGGCACGGCTGGTCGCGCAGCGGGAGGACCTCCACCGTCGAATCAGGGAACGGCTCGATCAGGGGGTCCAGGACGGTGATCTCGAAACCAGCGTGCACACCGACCACCTGGCCTCGTTCCTAGTGACAGTCATGCGTGGGATGTCCGGCCTCGCCCGCGATGGCGGCACCACCGAGGAACTGCTATCGATCGCCGATACCGCGATGGCGGCGTTCCCGTCGCAGTGACACTCGTATGCCGCCGTGCCGAGGGGCACAGCGTGGCACTGGCGAGGGCTACCCGTTTCTCACCCGCGGAGCCGTGGCGCACGACGCGACCCACCGAGGCCCATCTGCCAGACGGTGACGATGGCCTCGAACTGCGTGGGCGGACGCAGGTAGGCGGATCGGTGCAGGGAATCCGCGCAGAGCCACGTTCCCCAGCACGTGAACGCGTCCCCGCGACACCCGTCCGGTGAGGCGCCCACTGGATGGTCGGTGGACGAGCTGAGAGCGCACCCGTCTGTTGCCATATCCGGACGTCGTGGCCATGTTGGCGATCTTGCGCCGGGGGGCCCTGTTCGTCGTAGTGACGATGACGTAGGCGGCCCTGCTTCGCCGAAGCGCTCTGGACGGACGGCACGTGCCGTCTCGGGCGCTCGGCCGGTAGGGAGCCCTACTCAAGCTTCACGGTCGCGCCGGTACGGGTCGCCGCGCGTCCACGACGCCACCCGCGCCACAGTGCAGCGTCGCGGTTCAGGAGCGGACGTGCATACGCTCGCCCTGCGGACCGAAGATTGCCAACACCTCCGCCGGCGTCGGTCCCGGGTTACCGATCCAATGGGGCGTGCGGGTGTCGAACTCGACGACCTCGCCCGGCTCGAGCACGAGGTCGCGACTGCCGAGCACCAGCCGGATCCTGCCGCTCAGAACGTAGAGCCACTCGTAGCCCTCGTGAGTCTGCAGAGTCGGGCGCGGATCCCTGTCGACGGGCATCACCATCTTGAAGGACTGAAGCCCACCAGGACGGCGGGTCAGCGAGATGAAGGTGCGGCCGTGCCGCTCGACTGGCTTGGAGCGGATCCGCGGGTCGCCCGTCTCGGGTGCGTCGACCAGCTCGTCGAGGGCGACGCGATGCGCCCGGGCGAGCGGCAGCAGCAGCTCGAGGGTGGGCCTGCGCTGGCCCGACTCCAAGCGCGACAGGGTGCTGACCGAGATGCCGGTCTCCTCGGCGAGGTCGCTCAGCGTCGCTTCCTGCTCGAGCCGCAGCTGCCGCAGCCGCGGGCCCACGGAGCGCAGAACTCCTTCGTCGTCCATGCGCCCAGTTTGCCATTTCGGCAAGCATGTTTGTCAAACGCGCACCTGCGTCGGCAGGCTCGGTGGCATGAGTGAGAACAAGACTTTCGACGTGGTGGTCATTGGTGGCGGCGCGGCCGGGCTGGGTGGCGCGATGGCACTGGGGAGATCGAAGCGGTCGGTGCTGGTCATCGACGCCGGCAAGCCCCGAAACGTCCCCGCCGGCCACGCCCACAACTATCTGGGTCGCGAGGGCGTCCCTCCACTGGAGCTGCTCGCCGATGGCCGCGTCGAGGTGGCGGCGTACGGCGTCGAGGTGGTCGCCGACCGGGTGGTCGGCCTGTCCGGGGATGTCGACGCCTTCCTGGTCACCACCGAAGGCGGACGGAGGTACGGCGCGCGACGGGTGCTGGTCACCGCCGGCGTCGTCGACGAGCTCCCGAACGTCCCGGGGCTGACCGAGCGCTGGGGCATCGACGTCCTGCACTGCCCCTACTGCCACGGCTGGGAGGTGCGCGACCGGGCGATCGCCGTGCTTGGCACGACCCCGATGGCCGGACACCAGGCCCTGCTCTTCCGGCAGCTCTCGGACGACGTGGTCGTGGTAGTGCACGACGGCGTCGAGCTGCCCGAGGATGAGATGGAGAGGCTCGGCGCGATCGGCGTGCGGTTCACCCGCGGCACGCCGCGGGAAGTGGTGACCGACGGCGAGAAGCTGGTCGGGCTGCGTCTGGCCGACGGCTCCGTGCTCGAGCGCGACGCGATCGTCGTCGCGTCGAAGCCCCACGTCCGGACCGACTTCCTCGGCCCGATGGGGATCGAGCCGACCCCGTTCGAGATGAACGGCATCGCCTTCGGCTCCGTGATCGCCGTCCAGCCCGCCACCGGCGCGACGTCCGTGCCGGGCATCTTCGCGGCGGGCAACGCCACGGACATCTCGATGATCCTCATCGCGTCGGCGGCCCACGGCACCCGGGTGGGCGCGTGGATCAACGCCGAGCTCGCCAACGCCGACGCGGCGAAGGCCGTCCGGGCCCACCGCGACGACTCCCTCGAGCGGTCGGCCTAGGAGGAGCCCTGCTCCAGTGACCGCGTGTGGAGCGGGCACGTAAACGTCCACCTCGAGGTCGGGGGCTCGCCGCCGGTCGCGCGCTCGCTGCGGCGAGGGCAGCGACGCCATCTGCTGCCCGCAGAACGGTTGGGAGGTCACGGCGTCCGACGTGAGACGTGGGACTTGTGGATCTCGCGAGGCCCGACCCCTGGGCGAGGAACGCGACGTCCACCATCGACCACTCCGCCGCTGTCGCCAACACGCCGAGGCGCGCCCGGCGGCGCCCGGCGGCGCCCGGTGAGCGTCCCGACGCGAACGGCGATCGCTCCCGCAGTAGCGAGGCAGAGGAGCGCAAGGGCAGCGACGGTGGTAGCACGGTCGCGTGCCAATGTGCGGCACCTCGTCAGGGTCCCCTTCGGGCTCGTGCTGTCCAAGACACCCACACGAGGTGCCGTGCAGGCCGTGCATGAGCAAGGCCCTCACATGCGGCGCTTGGCGTCCGCGTCGCCACCGGCGCGGGTGTTCCCGACGCAAGCTCCAGGCTATCTACCGTCCGCCAGACGGCAACCGGTCAGCAGCCTGACCACCATGGCCCGGGCATCCTCGCGCTCGTAGCCCGGTCCCAGGATGCAGAGGTTGCCCACCGCGCGCATCAGGGCGTAGGCAGTCACGCCCGGGTCCAACTTGTCTCGCGCGACGGCGGCGTCGACCAACAGGCCGCACGCCGGGACCAGTTTGTCGAGCATGAGGGCATGCAGGCTGTGGAAACCGGCATCGTCCGACTGGAGCGCCACTCCCAGGCCGTGCTTGGTCACGAGAAACTCCACGAAGTCGCCGATCCACCGCTCGAGGGCCTTCCCCGGTTCGGACGAGTCCTGCAGCTCCTCGGCCAGGGCGACGCACTCGTCGATCTGGTGGCGGTAGACGGCGATGACGAGCTCGGCCCGGTCCGGGAAGTGTCGGTACACCGTGCCGACGCCCACGCCGGCTCGCCCCGCGATGTCCCGGATGGGCGCCTGCACCCCCCGCTCCACGAACACCTCGGCCGCAGCAGCCACAAGCGCCTCGCGGGTGCGTCGCGCACCGGCCTCGCGAACTCCGACATCTCGTGACACGGCTCTCCTTGTTTCGCGGAACAGTGTTCCGGTAACGTAGCGGAACGACGTTCCGTCAAGTATGCGGCACGTACCCCCCGAACAGAAAGCCAGACATGCCTACTCCCGGACACCAGCAAACTGCGGTCAAGCCGATCGCCGTTCCCCTCACAGGACGCGACGCGGACCTGCAGGTCAAGGTCACCGCGCCGAGGCAGGGCAACGACCTGCCCGTCATCGTGTTCTCGCACGGCAACGCCTGGTCCATGGACGGCTACGAGCCGCTCGTCGACCGGTGGGCGGCCGCAGGGTTCGTCGTCGTCCAGCCCACCCACCTCGACTCGCGCCGCCACGGGATCGGGTTCGACGACCCGAGGTTCCAGACCATCTGGCGGGTTCGCATCGCCGACCTCCACGCCGTGCTCGACCATCTCGGTCACATCGTCGGCGAGGCCGGGCTCACCGACCGGGCAGACCTGTCGCGAGTGGCACTCGTGGGCCACTCCTGGGGAGCCCAGACGGTCGGCGCCCTTCTCGGCGCCCGCGTCTTCGACGCGGCCGGCAACGCCGATGAGGACTTCTCGCGCGAGGGCATCGGCGCCGGCGTCCTCATCGCAGCGACCGGGACCGGGGACTCCTTGACGCCCTTCGCCCAGGAGCACCTGTCGTTCATGAGGCCGGACTACACCACCATGACTGCCCCGGCCCTCATCATCGCCGGCGACAAGGACCAGTCGAAGATGTCAACACGCGGACCGGACTGGTTCCTCGACGCCTACGAGCTGAGCCCCGCACCGAAGAGCCTGATGGTTGTCCCCGACGGGGAGCACACCCTCGGCGGGATCGCCGGAGAGGCCGTGGCCGAGACGACCGACACCGACCAGGCCCGCGTCGCACTCGTGGCCGACGCCGTCACCGCCTACCTCCTCGAGGCTCTCGACCTCGACACCAGGGCTTGGACCGGCTTCAGCGACGAGGCGGGGGCCGACCTCACGGCCACGCTCAGGCACAAGGCCTGACCCTCGAGCCCCGAACGGAGTCCTCATGACGCGACACATCGTTGTTCCCACCCGCGCGAGCGGTGCGCTGACCGGTCCTCTTGTCTCGGTGGCACCCGTCGCGTTCCCCTCCGAAGGGAGGCCTGCCGAGCTCCAGGTACGGGTGACGGCACCGGTGACTGAGCACGCATTGCCGGTGGTGGTCCTGTCCCACGGACACGGTCCTTCTCAGTACGCCTCCTCCTTGTATGGCTACGCCTCGCTGGCCAACTACCTGGCGGCCAGCGGGTTCGCGGTGCTGCAACCCACTCACCTTGACTCGATGACGCTCGGACTGCGTGATGCCCCCGCTACGGAGGCTCCGCTGTACTGGCGCTCGCGGGCGCGAGACGTGTCGCTGGTGCTTGATCACCTGGACGTCCTGACTGACGTCCTGCCCGCTGTGGCCGGCCGTTTGGACGTCGCCAACGTGGCCGTCGTCGGGCATTCGATGGGCGGACACACGGCGGGCATGGTGCTGGGTTCCCGTCCGCGGGATCCGGCGACAGGTCAGCGGGTAGACGCTCGCGACGCGCGCGTCAGGGCCGGTGTGATGATGGCTGCGCCCGGACGCGGCGGTGATGCGCTCAGCCCCGGCGCTGCCAATCACTACCCCGTCTTGAGTGACACCGACTTCAGCACAATGCTCTCGCCCACTCTCGTCATTGCTGGCGATCAGGATCACGCCCGTCACCTGAATGTCGTCGGCGCCGAGTGGCAGACTGACGCGTACCGCCTCGCGCCCGGTCCCAAGTTCCTCCTCGCCGTCCACGGCGGCGAGCACAGTCTCGGAGGAATCGCCGGCTACGACGTGGCCGAGACCACCGACGAGGATCTACCCCGCGCCGCCATGGTGATGCGCATGACCGCCGCGTTCTTGCGTACGCAGCTCGGCGTGGACTCCGGTGCGTGGGCGCGAGAGGTCGATTGGTTGCGTTCCGAGCCCGCCCACACGGCAACAGTGTCCGAGAAGTGCTGAGCCCTGCGACCGGCTCGATCGTCGGACGACCAGGCGGTGCCCTCGACCAGCACGGCGCTAGGTCACGCCACGGAACCGGTCCTGGCCTACGGCCCGGTGGAGGTCACTTCTGTACCGCCCCTGGCCGCCAACATGTCAGGGAGGTCGAGCCCCGTGCCGGAAGGTGCTGATCGACCGAAGGCTCTACGACACTGCCGAGTGTTGCAAGCGGTCTGCTACGAGGTGCCACAGGGCGGCGCAACAGTCTCTCCCGCCACATCGACGGCAACCTTGCCGTGGAGCGGGTACGCATGCCTGTTCTCGAGGAGCTCGTGATCCTCGCCGACCGAGCGAGCGAGCGGAAGGGTCACTCCGCTGAGCGGCTTGACGAGACCGCGGTCGACCAGCGTGGCGAGCGCGTCGAGCTTTCGTCGGGTCTGTCGCGTGAAGACTAAGTGGTGAGAGGCGTTGACGCCCCAAGCCTCTATGAGGTTCTGCGGCTTCGCGGTGCCGACGATGCTGAGGACGCGATGACCAGACGTGGCAGTTTCCTCATCATGGTGGCGCGTGCGCCACGCGGAGTCACGTATGCAGAAGACGAATTCGCAGCGACCGAGCGCTGGTCTCGACGAGTGGCTGAGACCTATGCGTATCGCTCGGCCTCGAGGAGACGCAGCCAGACCTCGTTCATCGTCGGGTAGGCGGGCACGGCGTGCCACAGCCGATCGAGCGGCACCTCGCCGACGATGGCGATGGTGGCGGCGTGCAGCAACTCGGAGACGTCCTGGCCGACGAACGTCATTCCCACGATGAGCTGGCGTTCGAGGTCGATGACCGCGCGGACGGCGCCGGCGTAGCCGTCGGAGCGCACGGCGGCGCCCGCGACGGAGCCCAGGTCGTGGTCGATCACGCGGATGGGGAGGCCGGCTTGATCGGCCTCCTCGGACGTGAGACCCACGGTCGCGATCTCCGGTTCCGTGAAGACGACGGATGGCACATGCGCGTGGTCGGCCGTCGCGGCATGGTCGCTCCACGGCTCGGTGAGGTCGGACGGGAGCGTGGAGGCAGCGCGGGCCGCGATCGCGAGCCCAGCCGCTCGTGCCTGGTACTTGCCTTGATGCGTGTAGAGCGCGCGGCCGTTGACGTCGCCGACCGCGTACAGCCAGTCACCGTGCGCCCCGGCGACGCGCATCGAGTCGTCGACTCGGAGGTCGGTCGGTGAGACACCGACGTCCTCGAGGCCGAGTCCGGTCGTCGCGGAGTGGCGACCTGTGGCGACGATTATCTCGTCGACGATGATCGGTTCGACGTTGTGCCCGAGGGTGATGTGGACGCGCCCGTCCTGGGCGCGGGTCACGCTCGACGGAGACGCGGTGACGAAGTGGACGCCCGACTCCTCGAGGCTGGCGCGGACGCGATCGGAGGCGAAATCCTCGAACCGGCTGAGGAACCTGCCGCGGAGAATCACGGTGACCTCGGCGCCGAGCGAGCGGTAGATCGTCGCGAGCTCGGCCGCCACGACGCCGCCCCCGAGGATCGCAACCGAACCGGGCACGTCCGTGATCGAGGTCGCCTCCCGGCTCGTCCAGGGCTTCGCGTCCGCGAGTCCCTCGATCGGAGGGAGGGTGGGCACGGAGCCGGTGCAGACGGCGACGGCGTGGGTCGCGGTGAGGCGGCGGACGGTGCCGTCGGCCTGTGCCACGTCGACTGTCCTCTCGCCAACGATTCGACCGCGGCCGCGGACGAGGTCGATGCCGGCGCTGTCGAGCCATGAGACCTGGTTTGCGTCGTCCCAGGCGCTCGTGAACCCGGTACGGCGTTCGAGCACGGCCGCGACGTCCAGGTCTCCGGTGACTGCAGCGCTCGCGCCCGCGACGCGTTGGACGGCGAGGCGCGCGGCTGCCGGTCTCAAGAGCGCTTTGGACGGCATGCAGGCCCAGTAGGAGCACTCGCCCCCGACGAGCTGGGCCTCGACGATGACGGTTCTGAGTCCGCCCTTGGTGGCGTAGTCGGCGACGTTCTCACCGACCGCGCCGGCCCCGAGGACGATCAGGTCCCATGTGTCGCTGCCGCTGTGATTCATCGTCTATTCCTGTCTGATGCGAGGGAGGGTGTCGAGGTTGCCGACGATGGTGACTCGGGTCAGGTCGCCTGGGTCGGGGAGCACAGATTCAGGGTCAACGACGACGGCTTCGTGACCGTCGAGCGTGAGTCGGCGTGCGAGTGCGAGCAGCATGCGTCGGGCTACGTCGTCGAGCGAGTGGACCATCGTGGGGGGTCGAGTGCCATCGCTGCGCGGCGTCAGCGTCACCAGCGGCGTGGCTCTCGCGGTCTACAGTGGCGAGCGCCGCGCCCAGGCGATCGGGATCGGCTGCTGCGAGCTCGGGGATGTATCCCGCAAGCGAACCCGAGACGTCCGGCGCGACGCCCGCGAGCGCCTCGCTCAGGTAGTCGGGGATCATCGATCTCACGGCCTGCCCCCCTGCGCAGGGGTAGCGGCGCACGCGACGACGAGCTGACACCCGCTCATTCCAGGGGTCCTTTCGGGTGGCGTCGGGCGAAGTCCCAGGCGATGGCGCTGGCGTCGGGACCCGCGTGATCGGTGAACAGGCCCTCGCCGGACGGCCCTGGCCAGACGTGCCCCATGTCCTCGACGAGGTAGGACTCGACCACGGAAGCGCCGCCTTGGCTGCTGACGGTGGTGTGCACGTGGGCGTGCTCGTCTTCGTCCCCGGGGACGGTCACGGTCTCCTCGACCAAGCGCAGGCTGTCGTTCAGCACACCGTCGTCCACGAGGTCACTCACGGCTGTCCACTGCTCGATCAGCCGAGTGGCGACGAGCGGTGGGACGACCTCATCCTCCTCCCCCTGGATGACGAGTAGGGGCACCTGTCGCGCCCGGTCCCCCATCTGGGACCACGCCTGGCGTGCGGTGTAGACCGGTGGCGTCGAGTCGGGGCCGTCCGGGGCGACCTGATTCAGCCCGTACTCACCACCCGCCACCGATGTCACTGTGGCGAACACGTCGGGATAGGTCACTCCGAGTATGACGGCAGTCCCTGCGCCTGAGGACGCGCCCGCTACGTGCACCTGGTCTGGATCCGCGCCGTACGTCTCGACGACCTCGCGGGCGACCCCGGCGAGCAGCGCGGGCTCGCCGGTGTAGCGGTGCTGCTCGCGTGGGTCGCCCGAGCGCCAGCAGTTGATGCCGCTGCGGAACAGCCGCTGGGTCGGGTAGATGACGATGAAGCCCTCCCTGTCCGCCAGCGCGTTCAGCTGCGTCGTGGACTTCATCGAGTTCCACCCGAACCCGGTCATCCCGCATCCGTGGATGGCCATGATCGCCGCGAGCCGCGTCTCACCGCCGTGCTGCGGCGGCAGGTGGACCTGGTACCGCTGCGAACCGACCGCGCCGGTGTACACGTGGTTGTGGTCGCCGTCGTCCATCCACCACGGCATCCCGTACTGGAACGCCGCGGTGGCCAGTGCGGTCACGGTCGTCAGTGCCACCGCGGCACCGATCACGACCCGGGACCGACGACGAGGGCGACGCCGGCGACGCCTTCCCACCCCAGCTCTCGTGCGCGTCCCGGTAAGGGTGGTCATGGCCGCTCCGCCTTGCCGCCGATCTGTCCGAGGTGGGTGCTCATGAACGAGTCCGGCAGCTTGAGCCCGTAGCCGAGGGCGCGATCGACACCGACATGGAAGGCCCACGCACACGCGAGGACACCCGCTGTCGTAGACAGGTCCCCGGACACCGGCTCCAGGATCAGCGCGGCCAGCGCCGCCAACGCCGCGAACGCGTAGTTGTGGACCGCGTTGTACGTCGTGGCTCCTGCAGCCGTCGATCGCGCGTAGCCAACCATCGAGAGGTCGAACGCGAGAAACGCAGCGAACGGCACCCACCACCAATCGGGATACAGCGTGACGACCGCGACGAGGGCGGCGATGGCCACCGCCCCCGCCTCGAGCCGTTGAGTCGCTCTGACCTGTCCGTCCATCCGGCTCAGCCCAGGAACGCGCGAAGGGCCGCGTTGACCTCGTCGGCGTGGGTCCAGAGCAGCCCGTGGGGGGCGTCCTCGACCTCGACGTAGGTCGCGTCGGGCAGGAGGGTGCGGAAGCGTCGAGCCGTCGCGTCGATGGGAAGGACGTTGTCCGCCGTGCCGTGCAGGATGAGCGCGGGCTTCCCGCTCTCGCGGACCGCCTCGACGTCGGCCCGGAAGTCCTCGATCCACGACGACACCACCGCGTGGGCGGCGACCGGGGCGCTGGAGATGGCGACGTTCCAGCTGGCGGTGACGGCTTCCTGGCTGATCCGCTGCCCGAGGTTCTCGTCCAGGTTGTAGAAGTTGGCGAAGAACTCCCCGTACCACGCGTAGCGGTCGCCCCGCGCCGCTGCCTCGATGCCGTCGAAGACCTCCTGCGGCACCCCGTCCGGGTTGTCGTCGCGGACCGGGAGGAAGGGCTCCAGCGAGGCGAGGAACGCCAGCTTCGCGACCCGCTCGTGTCCGTGCCGGGCGACGTAGCGGGCAAGCTCGCCGGTGCCCATCGAGAAGCCGACAAGGACGACGTCGCGCAGGTCGAGGTTCTCCATGAGGATGTGGAGGTCGGCGGCGAAGGTGTCGTAGTCGTAGCCGGTGCCGACCTTCGACGAGCTCCCGAACCCGCGACGGTCGTAGGTGATGACCCGGTACCCCTCGGCAAGCAGCTCGCGCGTCTGGCGCTCCCAGCTGTGGCCGTTCAGCGGGTATCCGTGGATGAGGACGACCGGCTGTCCCGAGCCCTGGTCCTCGTAGTAGAGCTCGATCGGGGTGCTGTTCTCTTCTCCGACGGTGATGAATCCCATGGTGTGCTTCCTTCTCGTTGTCGTGCGGTGTGGTCAGTGGTCGAGTCGCGGTGGGGAGCGACGTGCTTCGTCGCGGACTGGAGTGCGTCCCGGAAGGCTCGCGCGTCCTGGAAGCGTTCGTCGGGGCGCTTGGCGAGCGCTCTCACGACCACGGCGTCCAGAGCGGGGATCCCTGTATCGGTTCGCGGGAGCGGCTCGTGGACGTGCTGGTAGGCCAGGGCGATGGGGTCGTCGCCGGCGAAGGGTGGCCGTCCGAGAAGCAGCTCGAAGAGGAGGCAGCCGGCCGAGTAGAGATCGCTGCGAGCGTCCGCGGTCTCGCCGCGCGCCTGCTCGGGAGAGAGGTATCGGGGCGTTCCGAGGAGCATCTCGACGTCGCTGACGGTCGCAGCGGGGTCGTCGCTGGGACGCGCGATGCCGAAGTCGACGAGCTTGACGGCGCCCCGTGAGGTGACCATGACGTTGGCCGGCTTGATGTCGCGATGCACGACGCCTGCGCGATGGATGGCCTCCAGGGCCCGGAGCACCCCGACCTGGTAGTGGATCGACTTCGCGAGTGACAGCCGACCCATGCCGAGGAGCTCGCGCAAGGACCGGCCGGCGACGTACTCCATCACGATGAACGGGGCGGCATGCTCCTCACCCGAGCCGTCGCGCACCTCGTCCTGCCCGGCGTTGTGAAGGGCGACGATGCCCCGGTGGTGAAGGCGCCTCAGCGTCTGGGCCTCGCGTTGCAGGCTGGTACGGAGGACCGGATCCTCCGCCAGCTTCTTCCGGAGCATCTTGATCGCGACCCGGCGGCCCGAGCGCCTGTCGCGTCCCAGGTGGACGTCGGCCATGCCGCCGCGCCCGATGACCTCGCCCACCTCGTAGCGTCCGCAAAGCACTCTCTCCGCGCTCATCGACGTGGTTCCCAGCGGAACAGACGGACGGCCATGGCGACGGCGACGGCCACCCATCCGAGCGTGGTGGCCAGCAGGGGAAGCGATTCGAGCAGGGGAACGCCCCCGTTCCAGGCGTTGACCACCATCTCGGTGGCAGAGCCTCCGGGGAGCAGCCGCTTGAGGCGGGTGAAGTCCTCCGTGCCGGTGATGCCCACCCAGCTGGCCACCGCGACCACCAGCAGGCTTACCGGCAGCGTGGTCACCTGGGCCTGCTCGGGCGAGCTCGTCAGTCCTGCCGTGGCCAGCGCCAGGGCGACCATCATGGCCGTGGTCGCCAGGATCGCCACAGCGAGCAGGACGACCTGGGCCGGCTCGGTGGTCACCGCTCCCAGCACGACCAGGATCACGACCACCTGGACGAGGGCCACGACGGTGGCTGGGAGGACCAGCCCGGTGACGATGCCGGCGTCGCCCGCCGCGGTGGAGCGCAGACGCTTGAGGAAGAGGTTCTGCCGGCGCGACGCGAGGGTGGTCACCGCGGTGGTGTAGAGCCCGAGGGCCAGCACGGTGAACATGACGATCGCTGCGATGTAGCCGAGGCTGCCGAGGTCGGCGAACCGATCGTGCTCGTAGACCAAGTAGCCGCTGATGGCGACCGGGATGACGAGACCGGTGACCAGGACGAGCCGGTTGCGGAAGATCTGGATCATCTCGCTGCGAGCGATGGCCAGCATGGTCGGGGTTCCTTTCGTGAGCGGGTGCCGTGGTCGGGTCGGCCCGTGGTTCATGTGGGGTCCAGGGCGCGGAAGACGTCGTCCAGGCGGGTCGGGCCGGCCTGCAGGTCCTTCAGTTCCACCGCATGGTCGTGTGCCCACACCAGGAGGTGGTGGAGGTCGTCCTGGAGGTGGAAGGTCTCGATGTGGAAGCCCCCGTTGAGCGCCCCGACGGTCGGCGGCTCGGGAGCCCCCGGGGGTAATGCGAAGGTGATGACCGACGGCAGGGTCTGGGTGAGCTCCGCGACCGTGCCTTCGCGCCGCAGCCGTCCCTCGTGCATGAGGCCGATGCGATCGGCCCGCTGCTGTGCCTCTTCGAGGTAGTGGGTGGTGAGCACGACCGTGGATCCCGCCTCCCTCAGGCTGTCCACCGCATCCCAGAGCGCGTCGCGGGACTGGATGTCCAGCCCCGTGGTGGGCTCGTCGAGGATCACCAGCTCGGGTCCGCCGTACACGGCAGTGGCGAAGTCCAGACGGCGCTTCTCCCCACCCGAGAGCTGCGCGACGACGGTGCCCGCCTTCCGGGTGAGACCCACCACCGCGAGCACCCGGTCGACGGTGTCGTCCCGGCCGCTCAGGGATCCGATCAGCGCGACCGACTCCTGCACCGTCAGGTCCGGGGAGAAGCCGCTCTCCTGCAGCATGATTCCCATCCGCGGTCGCACGGCCAGTCGGTCCTGTGGGCTCGCGCCGAAGATCCGCACCGTGCCGGAGGTGGGTCGGCGGTGCCCCTCGACGACTTCCAGCGTGGACGTCTTGCCGGCCCCGTTCGTGCCCAGCAGGGCGTAGAGCTCGCCGCGTCGGACCTCGAAGGACAGGTCTTTGACGGCGGTGAAGTCACCGTAGGCGACGGTGAGGGCGTCGACCTCGATGACGGGAGAGGCGGGCATCTGGTGGTTCCTTTTCGTCTTGATGAGGCGCGGGCAAGGGTGATGACCCGCTCCTCGGCCGGGGACCCCCGCCCCCGAGCCGAGGAGGTCCGACAGGCCGTCAGCCCCGGGTTCTCCTGCCGTGCCAACAGGTTCGCCCAGACGGCAGCCGGCTCGCGTCGGTAGAACTCCCCCATGTCGTGCTCCGTGGTCCCGCCGAGCAACGGGTGCTGCGCTGGCGGGTGTTGTTCGCATCGGCGACAATCACCTAGTCCGGTGCCGACCGGGCCAGTGAGGAGCTCTTGGTGGAACTGGTGGGCCGGCGCGCCGAGCGCCAGGCGGTCGAGCGTCTGCTCGACGAGGCGCGAGCCGGACGTAGCGGGTCGCTGACGGTGCTGGGCGAAGCCGGCATCGGCAAGACGGCGCTGCTCGAGCACGCTCGTTCGGTGGCAGCCAGGTCAGGGTTCCGGGTGGAGAGCGCGATCGGCCTCCCGTCCGAGACCCAGTTCGCGTTCGGGGCCCTGCACCAGCTCTGTACGCCGCTCCTGGGACTCCTCGACGCATTGCCCGAGCCACAGCGGATCGCGCTCCGTACGGCGTTCGGCCAACAGTCCGGAGCGGCTCCGGACCGCTTCCTGGTGGGGTTGGCCGTCCTGAACCTGCTGTCCGAGGTCGCCGAGGAGCGGCCGCTGCTGTGCATCGTCGACGACGCCCACTGGCTCGATGAGGCGTCCGCGCAGGTGCTGGCCTTCGTGGCCCGCCGGGTGGCGGCAGAGCAGCTGGCGCTCTTGTTGTGCGCACGCGACCCCACCGACGACGGTGACCTCCGCTCGCTCGTCGGCCTGCCCGACCTTCGCCTGACCGGGCTGCCCGAGAGCGAGGCGCGGGCGCTGCTCGCCTTCGCAGTGTCCACCCCGCTCGACGAGGAGGTGCGCGACCGAGTCGTCGCTGAGGCGCGCGGCAACCCCCTCGCGCTGCTCGAGCTGCCTCGTAGCGCGCCCCCCACGCAGCTGGCCGGCGGCTTCGAGCCGCCCCACGCGCTCAGCGTGCCGCGTCGCATCGAGGAGATGTTCCGGCAGCGCTCGAGGGACCTGCCGTCCGAGACCCAGCTGCTGTTGCTACTCGCGGCGGCCGACCCGACCGGCGACGCAGCAGTGTTGTGGCGCGCGGCCGAGACGCTGGGGATCGAACCCGAGGCGGCCGCACCTGCCGAATCGGCCGGGTTGTTGGAGATCGACGGCTGGGTGCGGTTCCGCCACCCGCTGGTCCGCTCGGCCGTCTACCGCGACTGCTCGGCGCCGGACCGTCGACGCGTGCACGGCGCGCTGGCCGCCGCCACCGACCCCCAGTCGGACCCGGACCGACGTGCCTGGCACCGCGCGCGGTCCGTGCTCGGCGCCGACGAGGCGGCCGCCGCGGAGCTGGAGAGCTCGGCCGGACGGGCGCGGGCCCGCGGTGGCCTGGCTGCCGCGGCCGCGTTCCTGCAGCAGGCGGCCGAGCTGACACCTGAGCCTGCTCGCCGCGCGGATCGGGCACTGACGGCCGCGCACGCCAAGCACGCAGCCGGTGCCTCCCAAGCCGCCTCGGAGCTGTTGACGGTTGCGGAAGCCGGGCCCCTGGACGCCCTGCAGGTCGCCCGCCTCGAGCTGCTGCGTGCCCAGATCGCCTTCCACCGCACGCACGGCAGCGAGGCGCCGGGCATGCTCCTTGATGCGGCCAGGACACTGGCCCCGCTGGACGCTTCGCTGTCACGCGAGACCTACCTCGACGCGCTCAACGCGGCGATCATGCTCGGCGGCCCCGGTCACCCCCGCGAGGCACTGCGCGTGGCCGAGGCCGCTCGATCCGCACCGCCTCCCCCTGGTCCGCCGACAACGGCGGACCTGTTGCTCGATGGATGGGTGACGACGTTCACCCAGGGGTACGAGGCAGGTGTGCCCGGCCTCCGCCGGGCAGCACGGGCCCTCGGCGACGAACCGTCATCCCTGGAGGTCGCGACCGAGCCTGACGGACTCAGATGGCTGTGGCTGGGCAGCCGCGTGGCCGTCACACTGTTCGACGACGATCTGGCCGACCGACTGATCAGCCGGAACGTCAGGCTCGCCCGTGAGGCCGGTGCGCTGGCCGCTCTCCCGGTCGCACTGGTCAACATGTGCGTCAACCTGCTGATGCAGGGCGACTTCGCCCGCGCCGAGGAGCTGGCCGCCGAGGAGGCGGCGATCACGACGGCGATCGGAGCCGCGCCGATGCCCTTCACCAGGCTCACCCTCGCTGCCTGGCGGGGGCGCACCGCCGAGACGCTCGGGCTCCGGGCCGCCGTCGCCGGGAGTGCGGAAGGACGAGGCACCGGCACGGCGGTCACCTGGGCCGAGTACGCCTCGGCGGTGCTCCACAACGGCCTCGGCGACTACCGGACGGCAATGGATTCCGCCGCGCTGGCGTGCGAGAGCGACGAGCTGCCGCACAGCAACTTCGCACTGCCGGAGCTGGTCGAGGCGGCGGTCCGCGCCGGCCGACCGGCAGCGGCGGCCGCCGCTCTCGACATGCTCGAGTCGCGGGCGGGCGTCAGCGGCACACCGTGGGCACGCGGGATCGCAGCGCGCTCGAAGGCGCTCACCAGCACCGGGGCAGCATCGGAGGAGCACTACCGGGACGCCATCGAGCTGCTCGGTGCTTGCCGGATCGCCACCCACCTCGCCCGTACACACCTCGTCTACGGCGAGTGGCTGCGCCGCGAGGGACGCCGTCAGGACGCCCGACAACAGCTCCGCACCGCCCACGAGATGCTGTCGGAGATGGGCGCGGAAGCGTTCGCCGAACGTGCCGCTCGTGAGCTGCGCGCCACGGGCGAGCACCCGCGCAAGCGCTCCGCACAACCGACCGACGCCCTCACCCCGCACGAGCTGCAGATCGCCCGCCTCGTCGCCACCGGGGCGACGTCGCGGGAGGTCGCCGCAGAGCTGTTCCTCAGTCCCCGCACGATCGAGGCCCACCTGCGCAACATCTTCCGCAAGCTCGGCATCACGTCGCGTCGCCAGCTGAAGGACCTGCGTCTCGCCTGACCGTTTTCGGTGCGCAGGACCGACACCTACTCGACGCTGATGCGTCGGCAATCAGGGATCTTCACCGACGCGAAGGCGTCGCCTGCCGCGGCAGTATCGGGTCGTCAGCCGGTTCATCACGCCGTACGCACCCGCCAGGAGTCTGCACATGCCACCCGACGTCACCGTGACCAACAACGCCGGTAGGCAACGCTACGAGGCAGTCGTCGACCACGCGAGCGTCGCCGGGTTCGTCGACTACCAGGAGACCAGCGAGCTGGTCGTGCTGACCCACACCGAGGTGGACCCGGCCTTCGAGGGCCGGGGCGTCGGCAGCGCGCTGGCCCGCAGCGCGCTGGACGACATCCGCGAGCGCCGGCTCAAGGCGCTGGTGATCTGCCCGTTCATCCTCGGCTGGCTCGGCCGCCACCCCGACTACCGGGGCCTGCTCTTCAACGCGCCGCCGTCCACCGTCAGCGACTAGGTGTACTCGGCTGACAGGTTCATGACAGTCGGCTGATCGGGGGTAGCCCTCCGAGGGCTGAGTGGCATCGTTGAGTGTTGTAGTGCTCGAGCCAGGGCGCAAGGGCGGCAGTGCGATCGTCGTTGGTCAGGAAGATCTGCCGGTAGGCCCACTCGACCTGCAAAGTGCGGTTGAGGCGTTCGACCTTGCCGTTCTGCCAGGGGCAGTCGGCCGTGATGAAGATGTGTTGGGCGCCAACGGCGGTGATGGCGTTTCGGACGTCGTTGGACCGCTTGTAGTTAAGGTGGTTGTCGGTCATCACCTGACGGATCGTGGTGATGCCGAGGTTGGTGAAGTAGGCCGCGGCACGGAGCAGGAACGCCCCGCAGGTCGGGCCCTTCTCGTCGGCGAGAATCTCGGAGTATGCCAGCCGGAAGTGGTCATCGACGAGTGAGTGGACGTAGTGAATGCCGACGACCTTGTCCACATGGACGTCAAGAAGCTCGACCGGATACCCGACGGCGGCGGCTGGCGTGGCCGCCGCGAACTGATCACCAACCTCCGGTCCCGCCCCGACAAGCGCACACGCGTTCATTACCGCGGTCGAGGACGGGGGCGCTCAGCGCGACGCGAACGCAACGATCCACACGGGCTGACGCCACTCACCACCGGATCGTTAGTGCCTCTCGCAGGGCGGTCCGGTCGTTGTCGCGGTCAAGCTTCAACTGTGGTGTTCGGTCTCCCAGTTAGATCCGGTTGGACCGCTTGGGTTCGAGGACCAGTTGAGCGGACTTAGGCGTCCTCGCTCGTCCCGGCAGCGGCGCGCTCGCTCTCAATGCGGGCAAGCATCCAGGAGGCGATGGATGCCGTCACTGTCCCCACAAGCGCGATCCCGACAAGCATGAGAGCCACCGCGACGAAGCGTCCCTCACCGGTGACGGGAAAGCGATCACCGTATCCAACCGTCGTCACTGTGGTGCTCGCCCACCACAGGGCATCGCCATACGTCGTAATGTTGGCTTCAGCCGCGTCTTGCTCGGCATCCAGCGTGGCCAGCGCGCCCAGCGCGACCGCCAGCAGGGTGGCACCGGAGACGTAGACAAGGACACGCCCTGCGATCGAACCGGCCGCCGAACGGTCAAGGATGCGGACCAGGGCGAGCAGGCGCAGCAGACGAAGAGGACGGAGGACCGGCAGGAGCACCAGCGCGACGTCGTACCAGTGGCTCACCGCATAGCGCCGTCGATCCTCAGCGAGGAAGAGCCGGGCTGCCAGGTCAATTGCGAAGGCAGCCCAGACGGTCCAAGACAGAGCGTCGAGCAGAGTCCGGAGGTCAGGATCTAGGCGCGGGTCGAGGACTGGCCAGGCGTACGCGACGACAAAAGCACCGGCCAAGAGCATTAGCGGAACTTCGCTTCGACGCTCCCAACGCTCAACCTTCGTCACCGCGGGAGTGTTGCACGCCCAGACCAGTACACGCGGTCTTAGACGGGTCGACAGAGCCCCGACTGTCGCAAACCGCCCAAACTTTCGGGTAGAAAAGGGGGGTTTGTGGAGAGGTATCGCCGACGCGGTGGCTCTCGGCGTCTACGTCCTTCGCGGCGGGGTGGGTCACGGCGCGTTGGCGTCAGGCGTTCCCGTCGACGGCATGGGGGTTGCCCGGTGAGCCATGAGTGAGAGCAGGCCTGACTGGTGAGCTCCGTGGTTTCACGGACTCGCCGGCGACGCAAATGATGCCGCGAGCGATGACCTCCACAGCAAGCCATCCGACCTTGAGGGCGTCCCACGCGAGGACGAGCACAACCAGATTGAGCCAGCCCGGGAAGCCCGCGGAGGCCGCGTTGGCAACAATGTGCATGGTCAGGAGCAGGACCATTGCTAGTCCGAGAAGAAGAGCCCCCGTGCGCCACCGCGGCTGCGCCGAGCGCACCCGCCTGACTAGCAGGTTGGACGGCGCGACGGCTTGGACCGATCGGTGCGCCAGGGCGACCGCCACGATGACGGGTATCGCTAGCAGGATCAGCATCGGGACCTCCCGCGGAGCTGTGGATACGCCTGTCATAGGCCAGACCGCCGCCGAGCCGCTGAGCCGGACGTCCGGCTGTGGAAACAGGGTTCCCGAAGAGGACTATGGGGCGGAAATGGCATGCGCAGGTGTCGCGACCCTGCGGTCGGTTCCGGCGTCGGGTGCTAGGTGTTGCGCGTCACGGGCAGCCCGCTGTGCCCGCCGTCGGTCGGCCCGCTGGGCGTCGTGCGCGGCTGCTCCCCCGACGGGCAGATCAGACTCAACCTTGTAGCGGTCGCGGTACGCCGCGACTGTCGCCACAGAGAGCATCCAGGACCTGAGGCCCGTCGGCTCGTTCGGCCGCCTCCCCAGTCGGCGAGCCCACACCACGCCGGCGTCCACGGCTGCCGTCGCCAGCGCGAGGGCCCGGGCCTTGAGGAGCTCGCTGCGTTCGTCGATCGCCTGGCGGTCCTCAGCGGACATCTGCCCCAACGGCTCCGGAATCAGGCCTGCAACCAAGCGCGGGCGCAGCCGGCAGTCGCGGGGCGGGGATTGCGCCTCCTGCTCGACCCGGTGCCGAAGCACGGCGGCGATCTCGTCAGCATCATCGAGTGCGTGCTGCCGCACGACCCGCGGAACCAGTCTCTCGAGGTCGTGGTGGTACGCCTCAGCCCGGCGGAGGGACGCGGTGAGCGGCCCAAACGCGCTCGACTGGCGGACCGCTTGCTGCTGTTCCGGCGTGAGACCGGACCGTCGAAGGAGTTCCACGAACCGGTCGCGCTGGGCATCTGCCGCGAGAGTCTCTAGCTCGGCGGCCAGGCGGTCGATTCCGCCGTACAGCTCGTACTCCGCTTCCATCGTCTGAAGCGCCCCGAGGCTCGCGCCGCTGTGTTCAAGAACCCCGACGAGCACCGTTCGTGCCGTGACATCGTCGGGCTCCGGTGTCCCGTGACTGTCGTCCGGTTGATCGAGCGCGACGTACGCGATGTTGGATTCCCTGCCGCGGGTCATCGAGACGTAGAGGTTCTCGCGGGTGGTCGTGGGAGTGACGACGACGTGCGACGTGTCGACGGTGACGCCCTGGGCGCGGTGGGCGGTTACGGCGTACCCGAGGTCGAGGTGCTCCCCCACGTAGTCGCGAGGAAGGACCGCTTTCCCTCGTCGTCGCGGGTCGAGGCGGTCGACCACCACGGAGCCGTCGCGCCGGACGTCGGCGACCCGCCAGCGATCTCCGTTCTTCACCCATCCCCCGGCCGCTGTGCGCAGGGTCCGCTCGTTGCGGCGGGTGATGACGACGTCACCGATGGACGCGCGGCTGCCGTCGCCGAGCGCGACCTCGTGCCCGTCGACCGCCCCGTCGAGCAGGATGCGTTCGGCGCGCGCGTTCGTTGAGCGCCCGCACGGCGCGGGACGAGTCTGTCACCAGGATGCTGGCCTTCCCGGACGCCGAATCAGCACGCCACGCGTCGTACGCCTGGTCGAGCATCTCGTCGGTGAGTCCCTCGCGGATCCGCTTCTGTCGGGCGTAGGTGGAGACGATCTCGACCTCGCCGCGGCGCAGCGCCAGCGAGGCGTGCTTCTCCCACTTGTGGGCGAATCGGTGGATCTCGGTGAGCTCGGGTGCGTCGGTACGACGATCGACCAGCAACGAGAACGCGCCGCCAGCCTCGACTGACTGCAACTGGTACGGATCACCAACGAGGAGGACCTTGGCCCCCGAGTCCTCCGCGATGCCGGTGATCCGGTCGAGGGTGGCCGTGCCGGCCAGCGTGGCCTCGTCCACGATCAGCAACTGGCCCTCGCGCAGAACGGCGCGCCCGGGGTCGAACTCCGTCAGCCACTTGGCCGTGTTGTCGCAGGCGACCCCCAGATCATCCGCCAGCGCCTGCGCAGCAGCGGCCGATGGAGCAAGACCTATGACGCTCCCCCGTCCGTGCTGGGTGATCCATGCCGAGCGAAGGGCACGCATGCCGGTCGTCTTCCCCGCCCCTGCTGGACCTACGAGCAGATCAACGACGCGCCCTGACGCCGTGATGCTCTCCAACGCAGCCCTCTGCTGCGAGCTGAGACTCCCCTGCGAGTGCGCAATGACTCGGGCCGTGACGGCCTGCCGCACAGTCGGACCTCCGACGGCCTCCGAGCGCTCCAGCAACTGCTGCTCGGCGGCGATGATCGCGTGGGAGGAGTACTTCACCGAGTGCCGCGGGCGGAAGACGCTGGTCCCATCCTCACGCTGGAAGCGCACCGGACTGATCGCGAGTTCGGGCGGAGTGAGCGTCACCGACTGGACTTGGGCTGCGTCGACGACCATCGCCACGACGACCTCGCGGTCAGCTGTGGTCGCGAAGCGCAGGTCCATCGTCTGCTTCGACGCCTCGGCCATCAGGTTCCAGTGGTTCCAGACCGATCGCTTCACACTGACGGCGGTGACAACCTCGGCCGCGATCGATTCGATCGCCTGCAGAGGTACGTCATCGACGCGCAGCGGCATCCCGGGCGCCCCTGTCAACCTCGAGGCCCATGCGGCCGCGTCACCACTGACACGTCCAGATGCCCGCCGACGCCACTCCTCCGTCAGGTCCACGAGGGACCGGATCTTCTTGGCGGGCGGGTCGCCAGGGTCGCCTGGGCACGAAGCTCGACGATGAGCCGCGCGGACGGCTGCCGCCCATGGCGTGCGACGTACTCAGCAATCAGCTCGTCCTTCTTCAGCTCGATCTCTCGGGTGCGACTCGAGAACTCGCCGATCAGCTCATCGCCGACCCCGACGATCTCCCACCTGGGGTTCCGCTCTGCCCCGCGCTGGTGCAGCTCCCACTCGACCCCGACCTCGCGGGCGAGCCGGTCAGCGAGGAGCGCGTTGTAGTGCTCCGAGAGTCCGGTCCTCGACGCGAAGACAGCCCGGCCGTCGAGGCTGCGCCAACGTCCGTCCATCTGCGTGAGGACCTTGTTGGAGACGACGACATGGGTGTGGAGCTGCGGGTCTCCAGCGCGGGAGTCGAAGTGGTCGTAGGCAGCCGCCGCGACTCCGGCGACGCCGACCTGGGCGACGGCACCCCCGCTGTCAGAGATGCCCGCTCGGGTCGCGGCGACCTCGCGCTCGAAGAACGCGAGTACGTCGGCCACGGCCGCGTGGTGCGCTTCGACGATCCGCTTCTGGGTGGCTGCGTCGGCAACGCCCCAGACCACCGACACCGACTTGGGGACACTGAAGGTGAGGTCGAAGCCCGCGACAGCATGGCGCATGCCGATGGCCGTCTCCTCCGCTTCGATCCGTGATGTCTCGGCAGCGCAGTCCTCCTGAGTCATCTCCGGGTCCAGTGCGGCGACGCGCTCGCCGATCCGATCGGCCAGACGCTTGTAGGTCGGAAAAGCGCGACCGAGCTGCTCCCCCGTGATCGGGTCTCGCCCCATGCCGATGAGCAACGCGAGCTGGTCCTCAGTCACCTTCATTCCAGGGACGAGCTGCCCAGTCCCGAAGGCACCCAGCCCAGAACCCATCCAGCGGCCGGGCGGTGTGCCGACCTCGGAGTAGTAGCGCGTGAGCGGGGTCGACAGCGAACGATTCCCGTCGCCTGCGGCGACGCTGCGCAGCAGGTACTGATACCCGCTGCCCGCGGACATCCTGCGTATCGAGACCGTCACGGCCGCTTCCGTTCCACAGCCCTCAGGTACGCGTCTCCCTCCACAACCCCCTCGATCTGCACACCGTGTGAAGCCTGAGGAGGAGTGGTGTGGGGACACGGGCGTGGTGGTGCGGCGAATGGCGGTAAGCGGGCTGAGCGACGTGGCAACGGAAGGCAGGGATGGCCGGGCGGAGGAGGAGGACTCAGGAGAGGGAGGTGGAGAGTGGCGAAAGTTGGAGAGGAGAGAGCACCTGAGCGGTGGTCCCGGAAGACGAAAAACAACCGGGGCCGAAACCGAGAAACGGGCTTACGATGAGGTCCAGACGATGCACGCACCGCCCGCGGGGTGTCGTCTGCGCCTCGAGCCAAACGGCGAGAGGAGCGGGACAAACGCCATGACGATTCGACTCGGGATGATCTCCTGGGCGACCGGCACACTGATGTTGGTCGCGGTGGCTGCGTGTGCCAGTTCCAGTTCGGACGCCGATCCGTCCTCGTCGCCGCCCGTCAGTTCGTCGGTGCCGACCGCGGCGTCGTCAAGTCCGTCACCTCGTTCTGATTCCGGCGTCGCGTCAGCCACCGCGGAGGATGTCGTAAGTCGCTACTTCACCGTGCTCGATGGCCTTCGGCAGGATCCGTCCAAGCCGGTGAAGCACTTGTCGTCTGTCGCGACAAGCACGCAACTCACCGCTCAGACGAGGTTGCTCACGACCGAGAGAAGCCAGGGCCTTCGCCAGGTAGGCACCACCAGAGTCGCTGAGATGACGGTGCAATCAGTCAGCCTCGACAACTCCGACCCTTCGGCTGGCAAGGTGCCGACGGTCACGGTGGATGTCTGCTGGGACGTGAGCAATGCCGACTTGATCGACCAGAGTGGGAAGTCCGTAGTGAGCCGCAGCCGGGCAAGCACCGGATGGACCCGCTACACCGTGGCCAACTACGACTGGTCTGAGAACCCCTCGAGCGGCTGGCGCATCGCGACCAGCCAGGATCTCAAGCAGACGCCATGCGCGGCCTCCTGACTCGTGTCTCTGTCGTCCTCATCCTGTTCGTGGGCCTGAGCACCCTCGGTCATGAATCTGCGTACGCCGACACCGAGTGTCAGGTCACCGATCCTCTGACCGGCCAGTGCACCGTCTGGGTCGAGGTGCCGGCTGATCCTGGGTCCCCCGGTGAGCCTGGAGTCGACGGGCCGCAGGACACCGGCAGCGGAGCGGCCTGCTACTGGGACGGCACCAGCCAAGGCATCACGAAACCGCCGCCCGGGCCGGTGCCGTGCTCCTCACCCGCGGGCTACTGGTCGAACAGCTACCGCTGCTACATCAGTCCGGTCGAGCCGCAGCCGCCAGCGGGCGACCCGAGCTGGCAGGGCCACGAACCCGCCGACGGCGCGGTCTACAACTGCTACCAGCCGCAAACGGGTTTGCTGATCACCATCTGGTCGCAGGACACGCCGCCGAACTCAGGAACAGGACCAACACCGCGCGAGGTGGCGCAGATCGCGATCGAGCAGATGCGTCTTTCTGCCATCAGCATCGGCATCGCGCCCGAGCCGGGTCCCGACAGCATCGGACTGGTCGGCATGCCGGTCTGGATGTGGGCCAAGGACCCGAACGCCCACACCATCGGCCCCCTTTCAGAGAGCGCCTCTGCCGGTGGCATCACGGTCACGGCCACCGCAAAGGTCCTCCAAATCACCTGGGACATGGGTGACGGCACCGAGGTCGTCTGCGATACGGCGGGCTCGCCGTACAAGCCGTCGTACGGGCGGAAGGACTCCCCCGACTGCGGCCACACCTACACGAGGTCGAGCGCGCGCGAGGTCGATGACGCCTACACCGTCACGGCCACGTCGAGCTGGGTTATCACGTGGTCGGGTGCCGGCCAGACAGGGACGATCCGGCTCGACGGGCTCAACAACTCTGCACAGGTCCGGATCGGCGAGGCGCAGGTGCTCGTGAACTAGCGAGCTGCGCGGGAGGTACGACGAATGTCCACAACTGCCCGGGAGGACCGGAGGACCGGACCCCCCACCGTCACGCCGGAGACCACCGGCGCCATCACGCCGCCGCCCAAGCTCCGGAGACGCCCAGCGCTTGTCGTAGCCGCAGTCATCGTGACCGCGCTTGGCTGTCTGCTTGGGGCTTGGGCATGGAGCGCGACGACCGACACGCAGGAGGTCCTCGCTGCGCGCGACACCGTCCGCCGCGGCGACGTGATCGAGGCTGACGACATCCAGCGGATCCGGATCAGCGGTGACCCGGCGCTCTCGCCGCTGCCAGCATCGGCGTACGACGACATCGTCGGCCGGCGGGCAGCCCTGGACATCGCGGCGGGCGGACTGCTCACCAGCGAGTCAACTGCCGACGAACCGATACCGCCGCAAGGGCAGTCGATCGTCGGGATCTCCCTGACACCCGCTCAGGTCCCTGGAATGCCTCTGCACGGCAGCGACAAGGTCCGCATAATCGTCACACCCGGGGACAACGGCGAGGCGCCCGTCAGCTCCCCGCAGTTCACCGTCGCCGAGGTCGTGGATACCTACCTCGACGAGACCACGGGCAACACGGTGGTCAACGTCCTGGTGCCGTACGCCGATGCCGGAATACTCGCGGCGCGGGCGGCGACCGGCAACGTCGCCCTGGTGCTGGACTCCGGAGCCGAGTGATGGCCATCGTCTGTCTGACTTCCGCATCCGGTTCGCCCGGCGTCACCACGACGACCGTGGGCCTCGCGTTCTGCTGGCCGCGTCCGGTGCTTCTGGTCGAAGCGGATCCGACCGGCGGCTCCGGGATCCTTGCCGGATTCCTGAGGGGCACGACGCCGTACGACGCCGGGCTCGTCGAGCTGGCGCTCTCCCCGCTGAGCACCGCGGATGCGCTCCGGGACGTCGTCCGGCCCCTGAGTCCGAACGTCTCCCTCGTCGCGGGAACGCGGACACACGCTCAGGCAGCGGCACTCCGCGACGTGTGGGAGCCGCTCGGCTCAGCCTTGCGCGAACTGGAAGCGAGCGGACAGGACGTCATCGTCGATGCGGGCAGGCTCGGGCTGACGGGATCGCCGGAGCAGCTCCTGGACTCGGCTGACGCGACCCTGCTCGTCACTCGCGCGAACCTGCCATCGATCTCTGCGGCACGCTCGTGGGCCGAGACCGTTCGCCAGCCCGGGACCGGATGGCGACACCCGGGCCTGCTCTTGGTCGGCGAAGGCCAGCCTTACCGAGACACCGAGGTCTCCACGGTGCTCGGAATGCCGGTGGTCGCCGACCTCCCCGACGATCCGACGGCCGCCGCGGTCTATCACCGCGGCGCGCACCCGCCCCGCCGGTTCGAAACGGGCTCCTACGTCCGGGGACTCCGCGCGGCTGCACAGTCGGTCCAGGCGCACGTTGCGCGTGGTCGGTCGGCTCTCGTTCAGGAGGCCACGCCATGACTGAGGCCTCTCGCTACCTGAGTGACTATGGTGACCTCTCGCGCCTGCCGCTGTTCAGCCAGCATACGAACGGCTCGGCGCCCGCAGCCGACAAGCTCAGCGCTCCCGTTCCCCTCCCCTCTACAACCGGCCCCGATTTCGACTGGTCGATCGTCGCGGAGCTGCGCGCTCGAGCGTCCGAGCAGCTGAGTCAGGCCGTTGCCTCAGACCGAGGCCGACTCGATAAGGCAGCGCAGCAGGAGCTCGGCCGTTCGCTCGTGCTGGACCTCATCGAGTCCGCGATGGCTGACGACGTCGACGCGGGCCGCGGGGCCTGGAGCCCCGCGCGTCAGCAGGCCACGGCGCAGGCTGTCTTCGACTCGCTCTTCCGTCTTGGACGTCTGCAGCCGCTGGTCGACAACGACGACATCGAGAACATCGTCATCGTCGGCCACGACAACGTGCTTCTCGAGCTCGTCGGCGGCACCCTGGTCGATGGCCCACAGGTCGCCGACTCCGACCAGGAGCTCATCGACTTCCTCGTCTTCCTTGCCTCCCGCAGCGAGGTCAACGCCCGCTCCTTCTCCGAGGCCCAGCCGCGGCTCCATCTGCGGTTGGACGGCGGCTCCCGACTGGCCGCCGCAGCATGGGTCACACCCCGCCCATCAGTCGTGATCCGACGGCACCGACTGATGCACGTCACCCTCGACGACCTCGTCGCCAGAGAGATGATGACGCCCACCGCGGCATCGTTCCTGCGCGCAGCGGTCCGGGCACGACGTTCGATCGTCGTCGCTGGCGCCCAGGGCGCGGGCAAGACGACCCTGGTCCGCGCGCTCTGTGCCGAGATCGACGCCATGGAGGCGATCGGCACCTTCGAGACCGAGTACGAGCTTCACCTCCACGAGCTCGGCCGCCACAAGGTCGTCCACGCCTGGGAGGCCCGCCCGGGATCTGGAGAGCGTGGGCTTGATGGCCGCCAGGCCGGCGAGTTCACGCTCGATGAGGCGCTCGTCGACTCGTTCCGGTTCAACCTCTCTCGCCAGATCGTCGGGGAGGTACGGGGCAAGGAGATCTGGGCGATGATTAAGGCGATGGAGTCCGGGACGGGCTCCATCTCGACGACCCACGCGGCTGACGCCGTGGCGGCTGTCCGCAAGCTCGTCACGTGCGCGATGGAGGCCGGTCCTCACGTCACCCAGGGGCTCGCGACCAGCAAGCTCGCGGCCACGGTGGACCTGATCGTCCAGCTGAGCATGGAGACCACGGTCGTTCCCGGCAAGGCGCAGCGGACCAGAAGGGTCGCTGAGATCATCGCCCTCGCCCCCGGCGAGAAGGAGGTCGGATACGCGACCACGCACGTCTTCCGTGCCGATGCCTCAGGTGTCGCCGTACCGGACGTGCTCCCCGATGAATACCGATCGCTCGCCCAGCACGGGTTCGATCTTGCGGCGTATTTCTCCACCCAGCCCTTCGGGGTGCAGCCATGACCCCCCTGATCCCCAGCCTCGCAGGTGGACTGGTCGCCATTGGCATCCTCGGCATCGTCCTTGGCCTGCGACCGACAGCCGAACCGCCTCGCGAGAAGCGCTTGTCTCGACGCCGCCGCGTCGCCCTGACCTCGCGCTCCCGGGTGCTTCTCCTGGTCGGCGTCGGGCTGGGCCTCCTCGGTTGGGTCATCACCGGATGGGTACTCGCGCTGGTCATCGCGCCGGTTGCGGTCCTCGGACTGCCGGCTCTGCTGTCCGCTCCCCCAGCCGCCACCCAGATCAACCGGCTCGAGGCGATGGAGGAATGGACGCGCTCGCTCTCCGGGGTGCTGACCGTCGGGATCGGGCTCGAGCAGGCGCTGGTCGCGACGCTGCGCTCCACGCCGGCGCCGATCAACCCTGAAGTGAGCCGGCTCGTGGCTCGCCTTCGTGCCCGATGGGCCACGGAGACGGCGCTCAGGGCGTTCGCGGACGAACTCGACGACGCGACCGGCGACCTGATCGCCGCGAACCTGATCCTCGGAGCCCGCCGCCGCGGCGCCGGGCTGGCGAGCATTCTTGAAGGTCTCGCTGAGTCGGTCGCGGCCGACGTACGGGCTCGTCGTCAGGTGGAGGCCGACCGGGCCAAGCCTCGCGCGACCGCTCGATGGGTGACGCTCATCAGCGCCAGCGTCCTTGTCGTCCTGGCGCTGTCCGGCAAGTACGTCGAGCCGTACGCGACCGCCATCGGCCAGGTGATCCTTGTCGTGCTTCTCTCGGCGTACGTCGGCACCCTGATCTGGATGCGGCGCATGGCTACCGGCAAACCGCTGCCGCGCTTCCTCGAGAACCGACCTGATGTGGCGGCCACGCCATGATCACGGGTCTCCAGTTGGCGGTCCTGTCCGGCGGCCTCATCGGGCTCGGTCTGGCCCTGGTCGCCGCACGGCTCCTGCCCGCCGAGCCGGACCTGGCGGACGCCTTGGAGCGTGTCTCATCCACGCGCCATCGCACGACTGCCGCGACTGCCACCGCCCGGACCGGCAAGGAACGACTCGGGCTCTGGGGCATGCGTGTGCTTCCGCCGGGCCTCTGGATCCGGACGCCGACGCGCGAGCTTGCCCTGCTCCGGGTCTCCGTCGCGCAGTTCTACGGCGAGAAGCTCACATTCGCCGGCCTCGGTCTGCTCATCCCGCCTGGGCTCACCGTGCTGTTCACCTCCCTCGGGCTGAGCCTTCCACTCCAGATCCCAGCCGTCGCCTCGATCGGGCTCGCGGCTGTCATGTTCTTCATCCCGAACTACAACGCGCTGGACGAGGCCCGGAAGGCCCGCGTCGAGTTCGCTCGAGCCCTCGGCGCCTACATCGATCTCGTTGCTCTTGAACGGCACAACGGGATCGGGGTCAGGCAGGCGATGGAGGCCGCCGCGGAAGTCGGCGACTCCTGGGTCTTCAGCCGGCTCTCGGAGGAACTGACCAGGTCGCGTTGGTCCGGATTGCCGCCTTGGGATGCGCTGCACACCTTGGCAGAGGAGCTCGGACTCCCCGAGCTCGACAACTTCGCCGACATCATGCGGCTCTCCGGCGAGGAGGGAGCGAGCGTGTACGCCACCCTGCGTGCCCGGTCCGCCGCCATGCGCACGGCGATGCTCAACGACGAGATCGCCCAGGCGAACGCCGTCGGCGAGCGCATGACGATTCCCGGCTCGTTGCTCGGAGTCATCTTCATGGCATTGCTCGTCGCCCCCTCACTGCTTCGCATGTTCACGACCTCGTGACACGGAAGGAAACATCCAAGGAGGAACACCATGTTGAGAGTCCTGGTCCTGCTGCAACTGGCCGTGCTCGCCACATACGACGACCCGCGAACCGCGCGGCGGAGCGAGCGTGGCTCGGTAACCACCGAGCACGTCCTCTGGGCCGTCGCGGTGATCGCCATCGTCGGCATCGTGGTCGCTGCGGTCACGTCCTATGTCCAAGCGCAGGCCGGCAAGATCAAGTAGCCGCTGCCGGCGGCGCGACCAGAGGGGCTCGGTCTCGATCGAGCTCGTCATCCTGCTGCCCGCGCTCTTCGCGGTCATGTTCCTGGGGATGCAAACTGCGCTCTTCTACCACGCACGGACAGTGGCCATCGCCGCTGCGCAGGAGGGAGCCCGCGCGGCCGGCGCCGAGCACGGTCGCGAGGCCGACGGCGTCGGCGCGGCCAACGACTTCCTCGCCGAGGCCGGGGGCGACGACGTACTCACCAGCACCTCGACAAGCGCCAGCCGTACGCCGACAACCGCCACTGTGACCGTCACCGGCTTCGGCCTGAGCGTGATCCCGGGGTGGAAAGTCCGAATCACTCAGAGTGCGAGCGTCCCCGTCGAACGACTTACGGCTCCTACGACGACGGAGACACCATGACGCGGCGAGACGAGCGTGGCTCGGCGGCGATCGAAGCGGCGATCGGCGTGCCGGCCTTTGCGCTGTTCGTCGGCCTGATCATCTTCGGTGGGCGTACGGCGAGCACCCACCAGGCGCTTCAATCCGCTGCTGGGGACGGTGCCCGGTCGGCCTCGCTCGCGCGCGATGCGCAGACCGCGCAGAGTCAGGCTCGGGAGGCCGCAGTTGCGAGCGTCGCCAACCAGAAGATCGACTGCTCGGGCATCGACGTCACCGTGGACACCACCGACTTCAACAAGCAGCCGGGTGTACAGGGCTGGGTCGACGTCACCGTCGCGTGTCGTCTCGACCTCTCCGACCTGGCGGTGCCTGGAGTTCCAGGCTCGCGGATCATGCGCGCGACCATGTCCAGCCCGATCGACACCTGGCGGGAACCATGACTCGGCGGTACGACGAGCGCGGCTCCATCACGGTCTGGCTGGCCCTGTCCAGCTTCGTGATGATCTTCCTTGTCGGCTTGGCCGTCGACCTCGGAGGCCAGGTGCACGCCCACGAACGGGCCCACGATGTCGCGGCCCAGGCAGCCCGTGCCGGCGGCGAGGAGGTCGAGGGTGCAGCGGCCATCCAGGGACGCGAACTAAGCATCAGCCCTGCCGCGGCTCGGGCAGCCGGCCAGCGCTATCTCGACACCGCCGGCGTCAGCGGGAAGGTCGAGATCATCAACGGCGACACCATCACGGTGACCGTCTACGACTCGTACGACCCGCAGTTCCTGGGGTTGATCGGCATCAACCGTCTCGACGTCACGGGCACGGCGACAGCCCACCTGGTCCGCACCCTCGGAGGTAGCCAGCGATGAGCACCCTCAACTGTCGCCTGCGTGGCTTGGCAGCGACGCTGGCCCTCGTCGCTTTCGTTCTGGGCGTACCGGCCGTCCTGGTCGCGATCGGCGCAGTCCCGGACCTGGCCGCGTTCTCGCGGTCGCGACTCACGGCACCGGACGACGGGACGCTCGTGCTCGAGCTGATCGCCGCGGTCTGCTGGATCGCCTGGGGAGTGTTCACCTGCCAGGTGGTCGGATCGATCGTCTCCCAGGTCCGGGGCATCCGCGCACCGCGGTTGCCTGGACTGGCTGTGCCGCAGCTCGCGGCAGATCGACTTGTCGCGGCGGCTGCCCTGCTGTTCGTCGCCCTACCGTCGGCGACCGCGGTGCTGCCCCAGCCGAGGGCCGAGGCCGCTGCGACGGCCGCTCCCCTGCCCGACGACACACGAGTCACGATGGAGGTCGCCTCCGTCGCTGCACCTGCGCCGACGGTCGAGCATGAGAAGGAGAAGGATCCAGAGGTCGAGCGGTACACGGTCAAGCGTGGCGACAGCCTCTGGAGCATCGCTGAGGATCGTCTCGGAGACGGCACACGGTACGTCGACCTGGTTGCGCTCAATGAGGCCGTCCTCGATGGGCGCCCCGACTTCCTCCTGCCGGGCACCGTCCTGCGAGTGCCGGTCGCCGAGACCGCTCTGGCGGAGGCCTACCTCGTGCAGCCCGGCGACACCCTGTCCGAGATCGCGGAGGACGAGCTCGGCGAGGCCGACGCCTACCCCTCGATCTTCGAGGCATCTCGAAACACCCTTCAACCGGACAGCGCTCGGCTGACCGATCCGGACCTGATCCTTCCCGGTTGGAAGCTGACCATCCCCGGGCAGCAGCCGCCCGCGGAGCCGCCTGGCCCTCAGCACACGAAGCCGCGGCAGGAGGGATCCGAGTCACCGACGCCTCCTCCAATGGAGATCACGCCTTCCGAGCCCATTGACGATGCGGACGCGGAGTCCGACGATGCGGGGCACGCAGCCGATGACAACCTCGTTCCGCCGTGGCTCGTCCCCGGCCTCACCGGGGCGGGAGCCATGCTCGGCGGCGCGCTATGGATCGCGCTACGCGCACAGCGACGAACCCAGCTGCGCCATCGGCGTCCCGGCACGGTCATCCCTCCCCCGCCTGCCGAACTCCTGCACACCGAGAAGACGGCACGGGCCACGGCCTCGGTGGTCGCGCCCCGAATCGATGCCCTCGACGCTGCGCTGCGATCCGTGCCGTCCCTTCGCCTGATCACCGTGACGCTCGCGGACGACGAGATCTCGCTGGTCCTCCGAGAGCCCGCCGCCCTGCCCGCGCCATGGTCCGGGTCCAGCACCGGCTGGCGGGTGCGTATGGCAGACGTGCCGGCTCTCCCGGAGGACTCGTTCCCGCCGTACCCGCTCCTGGTGAGCGTCGGCCAGCGCGACGACGGCTCCTTCGTGTTCCTCAACCTCGAGGAGCTCCGCACGGTCACCGTCACCGGCGACAGCGACCGCAAGGAGGCATTCGCGCGCCACGTCGCTGCCGAACTGGCGGTCAACCCGTGGTCGGTCGTAACAACGGTCGACGTCCTCGGTCTCGGGTCTGACCTGGCGTCGTTCAACCTCGGTCGCATCCGGACGCACGCGGCAGGCGACACCGAGTTCATTGCGGCCCTCGTCCGCGACCTCTCCTCGATCACGGCGAGCGTGGAGCCCGACGACTTCCACGCCGCGATCATCGCCACCGCCGACCGCCCGACCCCGGACTTCGACAAGCTCGCAGACCTGATCGATGGCATCCCGGGTCGGTCTTCGGCGGCACTTGTCGACCTCGGGGGCGAACCTCGACCCTCCGGACCCAATCTGGAACTGAAACCACACGGTCGCCTCGGGATAGCGAGCCTGGGTATCGACGTGACCGCTGCCGGACTCAGCGGTGAGGAGGCCAGAGCGTGCGCCCTCCTTCTCGATCTCACACTCGATGACACGGTCGTACCTGTCCCGAAGCCGGACGCTGACGAGGCAGTGGCCGACCTCGGCGGCGCCCTCGCCGACGATCTGACGGACCCCCGTCCCGAAGGCCCAGCGGGCGACCGCGCCTTGCTGCCTCTCGATGCAGCCGTCTACGCCGACGCCGCTGCCACCACCGTCAAGGACATCGAGGTTCTGGCACCGCGCGCGAAAGCTGAGGCCGGCCGGGCAGTCGAGGCTGCAGACCCGAGCCTCGAGGTGGACCTCGCACGCTGGGAGTCGCCCACCTTGTCGTCGGTGAAGCTGACGCTCCTCGGGCCGGTGGGCGCCAGGACGACGGGCGACACCAAGGCAACGGCTCATCGGCGGCCGTTCTACATCGAGCTGCTGGCCTTCCTCGCACTCCATCCCCATGGTGTCTCCGGCCACGAAGTCGCCGAAGCGTTCGGGATCCGTCAAGAGCGCGTCCGGGTGGACATGAGCCAGCTACGTCGATGGCTGGGGACCGATCCCCGCAGCGGTGAGCCCTACCTGCCGAAAGCAGAACCTGGCCCCAACACCGACTCACCTGCTCTCTACAGGCTCAACGGCGTCTTGTGCGACCTCGACCTGTTCCGTCGCATCCGGGCTCGCGGGCAGAGCCACGGCGCCGGCGGCATCGACGATCTGATCGCGGCACTCCGACTCGTCAGCGGCGAACCGTTCACCGACCTTCGCGAAGGCCACTGGAACTGGTTGCTCGACGGCGACCGCTGGGACCACATCATGACCAGTGCCATTGTCGACGTCGGCCACATCGTCACCACGCATGCTCTCGCCGAGCGCGACACGGACCTTGCCCTCTGGGCTGCTCAAGTTGCGTACGCGGCGTCGCCGTACGACGAGGTCGCGCAGCTCGACATGGTTCAGGCGGAGAAGGCGGTCGGTGGCCATAAGAAGGCCGACGAGGACCTGAATGAAAGGGTCTTCAACCGCCGCGACGACGAACTGCCGCCGATCGACGTCCCGCAGCGCACCGCACAGATCGTCGAGAACAAGGACTGGGCCACCCGCGGCCCCAGTCGTCATCGCACGGGATGAGGTCAGCGCCAACGACCGTCGTTCCGCCACTTCGGGGCACAACGCAGTCCTTGACGCGTCCCTCGAACGCATGTTCGACTGAGCGGGTGGCGAGGACATCTGGCGAGCTTCAGTACATGGCTGGTTACAACGCGGGCCGGACCATCGCGCTTCAGACGGGATCGGCGGACGCGGGCCACCGCTGGCTCGCCGAGCACGGCGAGACTGACAGCGCCTTCATCGCGGGCTACGAGTGGGCACTCTGGGATTACGAGGACGCCAACGGACTGGCCCACGGCTCCCGGATCGCGGGCATCACCGCCAGCTAGGTGACCCCGGCGCGGGCCAGAGAACCGGCTATCGGGACCCTCCCGAAAGGGCTTAGGGAACGCCTCTGACCTGCGAAGACGCGGCGTTCCCCCTCTGCGTTCCCCCTCCTTGTTACCCTAACTCGGTAACACCGCAGCGCCACTCTCGGGTGCATGTTCGACCCCGCATTCCCGGTCCCAGAGTGGACCGTCTCGACCATGCAGCGTGTCGCTGCCACACCGACCCTCGCGGGTGCGGCGATCTACTACGCAAGCTTGGGCATCCCGGTGTTCCCTTGTGTCCCTGGCGGCAAGCGGCCGCTCACACCGAATGGCTTCCACGACGCGACGTCCTCGGCCCGCGTCGTCCATCGGTGGTGGCAGCGAACGCCCGCCGCGAACGTCGGTCTGCCCACTGGCGCCCGCAGCGGCATCCTCGTCGTCGACGTCGACGTCCACCCGGGCGGCAGCGGTTTTGGGTCGTTCGAGCGAGCGCGCTCCGAGGGCCTCGCCGACAACTGGGGCTGGCTGGTCCGCACTCCATCCGGCGGCATCCACGCTTACTACCCCACCGAGCCGGGCCACGAGCAACGCTCCTGGCAGGTCCCGTTCGCCCACGTCGACTTCCGGGGCGACGGCGGCTACGTCATTGCTCCCCCGTCGCGGGTCAAGGTCGACGGCGCGATCAGGGCGTACGAGGTCATCGCGGTTACGACCTCGCCGGCGAAGCCGCTGGACGCGATCAAGCTTCGCCAGTTCCTGGAGCCGCCCCGGCCTCGGCCGGTAGTCCCACCTCAGGGCTTCCTCCGAAAGCGTGTCGCCCTGAGGCGCTGGCCAGAGTGGTCGCGCTGACTCCCGAGGGCGGTCGCAACCGCGCCCTCTTCTGGGCGTCGTGCCGCATGGTCGAGAACGGCCAGAGCCGCACGAACGCTGTCAGCTACTTGATGCCCGCCGCCCAGTACGCCGGCCTTCCCGATCGGGAGATCGAGTCGACCATCGACTCCGCCTTCCGGATCGCGTCCCAGCTCGGACCCGGGAGCCGCCTGGGCCCTACTCAGAGGAATGAGGTGATCCAGTTGTGAACGCCCAGGTCGAGTACCGCCGTCACAGTTACCGTCCGCCCGAGCCGCCGGCTCCAGCGCGAGCGCCGGCGCCCAACACCGAAGCGGCCACGAGCACCCTCGCCCGCCACCGTGACCCGTCGCTCTCGGCGAAAGGCAAACCGCCCACATCGACGGCGAGGGGGTTCGCCTGGGTCCGGCCCACCGAGCTCATGACGTACGTCACACCCATGGTGGGGCGTGGGGTCGACCTCCACGCCGAACTGCTCCGATGCGCGCGCCGCTCTCCGGTCAGGACCACGCGCTCCCTCGCGCGGGGGCTCCGCCACGCGCCGGCGCCTACCCCAGCGGCGAGCCGATCAGAGGGGTGGTCGCTGTGAGCCATTCATTCGAGACCGCAATCGGGCTGCGTCGGCTTCTCGTGCGTCTCCGGGTATCCGGACCGACCGCGTGGGAGCACGACGCCGAGGCCCACGACCTCATGCTGTTCGCGGCGCGGAAGTACGAGGCTCTGGCGATCAAGCACCGCTGCGACCCGACTGCCGGAGCCGCGGCTGCGTTCGAGGCGATGCGGACCTACGCGGTCCGCACGGCCGATGACCCGTGGGCCGTCGTGACCATGGCGGTCAAGGTGACTCTGATCGCCGAGGAGCGAGCCGATGGGCTGCTGTGCTCTGTCGACCAGGCTCGCCGTCCGGAAATCTCCCGGCACCACGACGTACGACGGTTCTGCGACACCGAAGCCGACCTGCCCAGCTTCCTCCCCGCGCTCACCGTCGGGCCATTCGATCCCGACGAGGCTCCACCGACCGGGGCGTACGAAGCGGTCGACGCGACGATCGACCTCTTCACCGCGCTCGGGTGGCCTCGGGACACGGCGACCTGCGCGCTCGACTACATCTCGGCTCGCCTGGTCGAGTCCGGGTCACGTCCCAAGGCCCACGCGGCACTGCGGCGCGACCCCACCGCGCGAGCGCTCGTCGACATAGGCCAGGAGGCGTGGTCGACGGTGCTGCGGATCGTGCTTGGCAATCCGAACCCTGACGAGGCCTGTACATCGGACGGGCACGGCGTCCTCCTGCGACTGCTCATCGGCCACCCGATGGCCGAGCTCCTGGACGACGACCTCCTGGTCTTCGAGATCAGCGAGACCGCACCGCGACCGAGCGTCCGGATCCATGCCTGATACCCACAGCCACATCCAACTCGACCGAGCCATCGACTCGATCACCGTCGGCGTCCGTCACCGCAAGGACCCCGGTGACCTCAAATCGCTCATCGAGTCGATCGAACGGCTCGGCTTGCTCCAACCGATCACCATCACCCCCGAGGGCTTCCTCGTGTGCGGATGGCGGCGGCTGGAGGCCGTACGCCGGCTCGGCTGGCGCACCGTGAAGGTCTGGGTCCGATCCGGGATCTCCGACAAGCTCTCGCTGCTACTCGCCGAGCAGGACGAGAACCAACTCCACAAGCCGATGAACGAGCTTGAGAAGGCGGCGCTCTACCGCGAGCTCAAGGCGCTGCGCGCCGAAGAAGCCGATCGCCGGATGCAGGCGACCCAGTTCGGCCCGTCCGCCAACCGCGGAGACGCCGGCAGTGGACCCGGTCCACAGCCGGGAGAAACCGGCCGAGCTCGCAGCCAAGCGGCGCTGGCGATCACCGGCAAGGAGTCCTACCACACCCACGAGCGCGTCTGCGCGCTGATGGACTGGGCGTCCCGGAAGGCGACCCCGCCGGAGATCCGCGCCATGGCGAACGACGCGCTGCGCGCGATCGAGCACGGCGAGCCAGTGAAGCCGCTCTACCTCGAGGTCAAGCACGCCTTCGACGACTCACAGGAACGGCAGACGGAGGAAGAGACGGACCTCGCTCGCCTGGCCCGCGAAGCGCGCGAGCGCGCCCAACGCGAGGTGCGCGAGAAGGGCCGCAAGAACCTCAAGCGCAACCACGGCCCGAGCAGCCACTACCGCAGCGTCCGCTCGTTCAACCTGACCTGGGCCGAGCTCGACGGCTGGACCGAGCTGTACGACGTCGACGCCCTGGCGGCCCAGCTCAGCCGCACTGACTGGGAGCGTTTCGATCGCGTCGTGACAGCCACGATCGCGTTCCGCGATCAGCTCGTCGCCGCCCGACGTCACGCTACGACATCGGCGTAGCCCTCGCACCTATCGCACGTCCCCTGACCCCGTCGCTCGGAGCGCCCATGTCCAGCCTGACCGGCCGCCAGATCATGCTCCTCCTCGGATGCGCGCTGGCCCTCATCATTGCCGGCGTCGGCTTCTACGGTCTCGTCCGAGGGCCTGGGGACACGACCGTCGACTCATCCGCGGGGAGCCCTACCGGGGTCGAGGCCGTCGTCGTGCCGGGCAGCCCTGTCGTCAGCATGCAGGACCGAACGCTCCCCCACACGACAGATCCCATCGCCTACGCACGTGCCGTAGCCGTCTCGCTGTTCGATTGGGACACGGCAGCCGGATTCCTGCCGAGCGACTACACGTCTGCGGTCCTTGCCGACGGCGACCCATCCGGCGAAGAGACGCCTGGCCTGCTGGCCGACGTGACGACGTACCTGCCGACGGTCGAGCGGTGGCTGGACCTCGGGGCCATGGAGGTCGTGCAGACGATCGAGATCAACGACGCATACGTCCCGGGCTCCTGGGCGGCCGCGGTCGAGCAGGCCCACGGGCACCTCCGCCCCGGGACGACGGCTGTGACAGTCGACGGCACCCGGCACCGCAGCGGCGTCTGGAACGGCGAGGTTGCTGAATCGTCGTACCCGGTCTCCTTCACAGTCTTCGTCGCGTGCCGGCCCTCCTTCGAGCGCTGTCACGTTCTACGTCTCTCCGAGCTCGACAATCCGCTGAGGTAGGCCGGGATGACCATGAAGACCGTCGTCGTCGGTGCCGTCGCTGCAGTCCTTCTCGCCCCTGGTGCCGCGGCTCTCGGCGTCGCCACGCTCGCCAGCCCGGTCGCCGCCGGGTCCGGCAGCTGCATATGGGACGGCGACGCTGCCGCCAGCCTGGGCGTTTTCGGCGCTGTCCCATCGAGTCTCACGGCGACCAACACGAACGGCGAGTCCGTCGCCCTCAGCAAGCAGCAGCTCGCGCGCGCAGCGACGATCATCGCGGTCGGTGACAACGGCCGGATCCCGGCCCGAGGCCAGCTGATCGCCATCATGACCGCGCTGACGGAGTCGTCTCTGCGAGTGCTGTCGAACACGAGCGCCTCCCCCATCTCCGCAGGCATCCCCAACGACGGCGACGGCAGCGACCACGACTCCGTCGGTCTCTTCCAGCAGCGTCCTGCCGCAGGTTGGGGCACCGTCGAGAACCTGATGGACCCGGTGTGGTCGTCCCGTGCCTTCTACGGCGGTGCGAGCGGACCGAACCACGGGTCACCGCGCGGGCTGCTCGACATCGACGGGTGGCAGAGGATGGACCCTGGCGCCGCCGCTCAGGCGGTGCAGGTCTCCGCCTATCCGGATCGGTACGCCGTCAACCAGCCGGTCGCCGAGAAGGTCCTGAGCGCCATCAGCGGTGTCTCGCTCACCAACGACCTGGACTGTGCCCAGCCCGCCAGCGAGCTTCCCGCGAACCTCGCACCCGGTTTCCCTGGAGGCTTCGTCACGGCGGCAGCCACACAGCTCGGCAAGCCGTACGTCTGGGGCGGAGGCAGCTTCGATGGGCCCACCGGCGGAGGATTCGACTGCTCTGGCCTCGTGCTCTATGCCGCCTACCAAGCTTCTGGGGGAAGCATCCGTCTCCCCCACTACAGCGGCTCGCAGATCCATGCCGGCCAAGGCATCGCGTGGAACGACAAGCGGCCCGGAGACCTGATCTTCTTCAGCTATCCCGGCGCGGGGGGACCGCACCACGTGGCGATCTACGTCGGCGGCGACCGGATCCTTCACGCGCCGCGGACCGGCGACGTCGTCCGCTACGGGACGATCGGCGAGTTCTCCGGCGAGGTCATGACGGTACGGCGCCTGGGTTGACAGCCGAAGAGGTGGTCGTCGGGTCGGAGGGCCCGACATGCCAGCTGCGCTCGGTCGCCGCCGCGCACCTGATCAGCGTGAGCCCACGCGATCTGATCCGGGCTGAAGTTGGTCCGGACTTCGGCGCAGTCGGCGCCGCCGGTGACCTGCGGGCCATCGTCGGCGCTCTGCTGACGTACGGCCTCGTGATCGCCGTACTCATGCTCGTCGTCTCTGCAATTGCCTGGGCGATGGCGTCCAGCTCAGGCGGCTGGCACACCGCCCAGAAGGCCAAGCTAGGCTGCTTCGTCGCGATCGGCGGCGCGACCCTCACGGGCGCCGCGCTCACCTGGGCCAACTGGCTGCTGGACATCGGGCCGCACCTGTAGGACGTCCGCTCACGACGTCAGGAGTAGATCCGATGAACCTTCCCCCACCAGCCCTCCTGCTCCCCCTCGACATCCAGATCGACCCGAACTCCAACGGTCTGCCTGGGATCGGCGAGCTCAAGCAGATCGTCGGCGCCTCGATGACGGTCGGGCTGATCCTCGCCGTACTCGCCCTGATCATCTCCGCGATCGTGTGGGCGCTCGGCGCGAACTCCAGCAATCCCCACCTCGCGGGCCGCGGCAAGCTCGGCGTACTCGTCGCCCTCGGAGCCGCGATCGTCTGCGGCGCCTCGGTGACGCTCGTGAACTTCTTCTGGAACGTCGGCCAGCAAGTCTGAGGGAGATCGTCATGGGTGTCTGCGATGTCCCGGTGATCCACGAGGTCTGTAACGCCGCCGGCGACGCGGCCGGCGCGGTAGTGACCGCGCCGTTCGACTGGCTTGCTCAGGGCATGGGCGGCGCGGCCGAGTGGATGTTCACGTCCGTCTGGACGGTTATCGGCACCACGACGTACCTCGACGTGACCGGCGGCGAGTACACGAAGGTCTACAACATCATGTTCGGCGTCGGGGTCTTCGTGATGCTCGCCTTCTTCATGCTCCAGGTCATCGGCGGCAAGATCCGCCGCGAACCGGCCGCGCTCTCCAGGGCCGCGCTGGGGCTCGCGAAATCCATCCTTGGCTCCTTCGTCGCCCTCGCACTCGTTGGCACTGCGCTCGAGATCACCGATCAGCTCTGCATCGGCATCGTCAACGCCGCCGGTACGAACATGAACGAGATGGGCGACAAGGTCGCCGTGCTCGCCGCCGGGCTCGGCGCCATCAACCTCGCCGCTCCCGGGGCCGGGGCGATCCTGACGATCTTCCTTGCCAGCCTCGCCATCGTCGGGGCGATGGTGGTCTGGATCAGCCTCCTGGTCCGCAAGGCCCTGCTGCTCATCGCGATCGTGTTCGCGCCTATCGCACTGGCGGGATCAAGCTGGGACCACACCCGCACCTGGGTCAACCGCTGGGCGACCTTCGTCATTGCCATGATCCTTTCGAAGGTCGTCCTGGTGGTGATCTTCCTGCTCGCCACCGCTCAGGTGTCGGCTCCCATCGACGCGGACCTGGAGTCCGTCAGCCAGCCGATGGCCGGCGTCGTGCTGATGCTGATGGCTGGGTTTGCGCCGTACCTGACCTACAAGGCCATCGCCTTCATGGGCTTCGACATGTACCACGCGATGTCGGCCGAACAGGAGGCCAAAGCATCACTCAACAGACCGATGCCGATCCCTCTCTCACGCCGCACCGGCAGTGAGCCCACCAAGGTCCTCGGAGGCGGCGGTTCCGACGGAGGTACGCCGACCGCCGGTGTCGCCTCGCGAGGCGCTCCGTCAGGATGGGGCGGCGGCGGGGCTGGGGGTGGTGGCGGCGCGAGCGCCGGCACCGGTGGGTTGACGGGCGCAGCGGCCGCTGGTGGCGCTGTGGCCGCCGGGGCGGTGGTCACAAAGGAAGCGGCTGCCGCGGGACCGCGCCTCGGCAGCTTCGTCGCGGTCCAGGCCAATGGGCATGCCAACGCCAGCCAGCCCGCGGAGCCGACATCGCTGCCGCCCCACGTTGCGGACTCGGAAATGTCCGGCAAGGCGACCAGGAAGTGACCGGTGATGAGCGCCAGCAATGCCTCCGAGCCACATCTCGCGCCGGTGAAGTTCTCTAGGCTCAGCCGTCGCGGCGTGCTTCTTGGGCTGTCCGGGCTGCAGCTCGTCATGGCTGGCATCGGTGCCGCCAGCCTGATTCTCGGGTTGTACGCCGGTGAAGTCGTCATCGCCTTCCCCGTCGTCGGGATCTGCGCTGTGTTCGCGTTCGTGGGGGTCGGAGGTCGCAAGCTCATCGAGTGGGCGCCGATCGGAGCCCGTTGGCTGTGGCGCTCCGCCGGCGGACAGTTGATCTATCGCCGCCGTATCGTCAAGCCACGGCCCGCCGGGACCCTCGCGCTGCCCGGGGACGCTGCTCGGCTCCGTCAGTGGCTCGATCCCGAGACCGGCGCCGTCATGATCCACGACCCCCACGCAGCGACCCTGACCGCCGTCACTTTCGTATCCCACCCCGCTTTCGTGCTCCTGGACCCCGCCGAGCAGGAGCGACGTGTCGTCTCCTGGGGACGCGTGCTCGCCACGGCATGCCGATCGGGGCGCATCGCGTCGGTGCAGGTCATGGAGCGCACCCTTCCCGACTCCGGGAGAGGCCTCGCCCAATGGTGGGACAGCCATGGCAACCATGACTCGACCTGGGCGTCGACGACGTACGCCGAGTTGATCGAGCGCGCTGGACCCGCCGGTGAGCAGCACGCCAGCACCATCTCGATCTCGCTCGACATGAAGGTCGCCGGCCGAGCCTCCCGGGCGGCCGGAGGCGGGATGAAGGGCGCCGCGACCGTACTCCGCCAAGAGATGACCACACTCCTCGCTGCCCTGCGATCGGCGGACCTCTCCCCTAGTGGCTGGCTCGGCCCTGGAGACCTGGCGCTGATCCTGCGGTCGGCGTACGACCCCGCGGTCGCCGGGGCGCTTGAGCGCCACGGCGACCTGGGTCGCAACCTCGCGACCGCAGGACCGGTCGCCGTCACAGAGTCATGGGGCAGTCTGCGCAGCGACTCCGCGCACCATTGCGTCCTCTGGATCAGCGAATGGCCGCGGTCGCTCGTATTCCCGGGCTTCCTCGCGCCCCTGCTGCTCTCGTCTGGCATCCGGCGGACCTTCACTCTGCTCTACACGCCGATACGCACAGACCGCGCCGCCCGCGACATCCGCAAGAAGAAGACCGAGTACATCTCCGACGCGGCCCAGCGGCAGCGGATCGGTCAGATCGAAGATGCACAGCAGTCGGCGGAGTACCAGGACGTGCTTCAGCAGGAAGCCGACCTCACAGCTGGCCACGGCGTCCTACGGTGCACCGGTCTCGTTGCCGTCAGCGCCAACGATCCCGACGAGCTCGAGCGTGGAGTCGCCGCGATCGAGCAGGCCGCTATCCAGGCCTCATGCGAGACGCGTCGGCTCTGGGGGCAGCAGGCTCAGGGCTTCGTCGTAGCTGCCTTGCCCCTTGGCCGATCCGTCTGATCCGCTGCGGTGTGCCGCGAAACCCGCAAGTAGTGCCTCGCCCACAGTGAGCGCACTGAGATCAGCGGCGAAACGTCCAGTGCAACCATACGGTTGGAAACGTCCGTACTGCTTTTCATGGCCTGGGACACCGACCGGACGAAACGGATGCTGATGGACGCCGCCGTTGAGGAGTTCGCCGGGCACGGATATGCCGGTGGCCGGGCGAACCGCATCGCCGCAAGGGCCGGGGTCAACAAGAAGCGGCTGTACGGATACCTCGGCAGCAAGGTTGACCTCTTGAACTGGTCCTGCGCCAGGCTTGCAGGGGTGGCTGCGGCTGTCCTGCTGCAGGTCGAGCAGGACGGCCAGCTGGACCGAGGCGCACCAACCTCGTCGAGCTGGCGAATCCCCTGTGCCGTCCCGTCGTGTGACGTAGCGGTGTCGCTCGTCCAGGCGACGCCGCAGCCGACCCGCAGCATCACTCCAGCGGCTTCAATCACGCTGTCTGTGCAGGGAGGCCCCCCACGATCCCCCTGCGCATGCAGCCTTGAGCCCCCCGACGAGGCTGTTCGCCATCCGGTCGGGTAGCGATCGACCTCCCTCGGTCCTCCCGACCGGATGGTGCTTGCGTGGTCGGGCGACGCGATCGATGCGATGTCTGACGCGCGCGGGCCCGTCACTTCGAGGCAGAGACCGACACGGCCATGGACCGGTGGCGACGGCTGCGAGCCCTGCGAGCTCAAAGCTGTTGACGGATGAGAGCCCACTGGACCTGATCGGACGACTCCGGGCGGTCGTCGGCGACACCCCCGAGCCTGGGTACCTGCTGATCGCTCGAGAGGAATGGCATCGACTCGCCTAGTGCTTTCGGGCGCCGGAGTGAGCGTGGCCGCCGATTGTCGCGGACGCCATCCTTCTCAGTCACAGCGGTCGACGCCCGAAGAGGTGCCCACCCCTTCATCAACTCACCGTCCCGGGGCGGAGTCCGGGCTCGAGCTGTTCATGTCTGGCACCTGAGCCTCGCCGCTGCATGAGCCGGCGACTGCTCGACGTCACGGCTCTCGTGGCGGTGTTCCCAGGGTCCGCTGCGGTACTTGGCCGCGCTGGATCTCCCGGGCGACCTCGTGGATGCGCAGTCCGGCGTGATGCCAGCTGCCCACCTGTTCCTCACTGTGGGGCTCCCAGCCGCACCGGACCTCGACGGTCCAGCGGCGACCGACCACGACCCGCCCGAGGACCGCGAAGGGCATGACCAGCAGGATCAGCACCATCTCCAGGCCGGCAACGAGCATGAGTAGCAGGAACGGCAGCATCGCGATCAGGAGGAGCAGCCCGATGATCATGCTGATCGGATCGTCGCCGATCCCACCGTCCGGCAGATGTGGCAACCGATCGGTCGTGTCCCGGATCCGTCGGCGCCAGGGAACCCAGCGCCGTGTCACTCGCCAGGTGACCTCGTCCGGCGACGCCACCTTCACGACGGCGTTCCGCTCCCGTGGCGGGGACGGGTGGGGATCCGGCTGCTCAGGTCCATGTACGCACGATGCAGGCACGGCGTGCGACGGCGCTGGGAGGTCGCTGGGGCGACCCGCCTCGAACGGCGCTGCTCAGCGGCGCGGAACCTTCACCACCCACGTGCGGCGGGAGGGCACGACGGTCGGCGAACCGAGGTAGCGGACCGTGATGCGGTGCTTCCCGGGCTTCAGGCCCCGCAGAAGTGTGCGCACACGTCCGGAGCGTTGGACCGTGAGCGTTCGCACGAGTCGACGCCCGTTCAGGACCTCGGCCTGCCCTGTCACGGGTGCGGTGGAGCGCACGGTGCCGGTGACTAGAAGTCCAACCACCCTGCCCATGCGGGTCACCTTCGTCACCCGGCCCAGCATCCGCGAGGGCGCGAGCATGGTGCTCGGAGCGGTGGTCACGACGTAGCTGACGGTGGCGACGCTGGTGTGGCCGACCCGGTCCGTGGCGCGCACGGTCACGGTGTGCTGACCAGGGCTGCTCGTGGGCAGCAGTCCCCCGGTGACCAGGTCGCCGCCGCAGGTGCCGATGCCCGACTGGTCGTCCGCGCAGTCGAGCCGGAGCACGGTCCGCGCCCCCTGCTCGAACGATCGGCCGTCGACGGCGCCCACGTCGTCGCTCAGCGTGATGGTGGGCGCCCCGGTGTCCACCCGCACGGTGACACCGGCGTCGCCGGACCTGGCGGTGTTCCCCGCCTTGTCCGTGACCTGCCACTGCAGCCGTGTCGTCCCGGATCGGGTCACCGGGACCCGGACGGCGGAGTCGAGGGTGCTCCCCGAGTCGTACTGCCCGGTCGCGGGGTCGCTCAGCTGCCAGGTGATCGTGTCGACTCCGGACGCGCCCGGGCCGGTGTCCTGCGCCTCCAGGGTGGCGACCGCCCGGTCACGGTGCCACTCGCCGGAGTCCGGGGCGGTGACGGTGGCGGTGACCACCGGCGCCGAGGTGTCGCGCGGCACCTCGCCGACCGTGGCGGCCGCCGTGGCGAAGCGTACGAGCTCACCGGCCTCGGCGCGCAGCACACTCAGGTAGTCGCCGTGGGCCAGCCCCTGAACCGTGGTCGACCACCCTCCGGCCGAGTCGGGCTCGAGGACCACGGTGCGCGACTGGTCGCCCTTCATCAGCCTGGCGGTCACGGTCGCCGGCGTGACGGCTGTTCCGGCGTTCGTGAAGTCGGCGTGCAGGGTCAGTGAGTCCTCGCCAGCGGTCGCGTCGACCGTGAGGACGCTGTCGGAGCCCGGCAGGTAGGCCATCAGCGCCGCCACTGCTGACGTGTCGGTCTCGTTGGTGAGGACGACACGCCAAGTGCCCGGTGTGACCGCGCCCGGTGGGGTGACGAGGGAGCGGACGGACACGCCGGGCTCGGGGGTCACCTCGTCGACGGTCGTGCCGTCGGGCGAGATGAGGGTGGCGCCGATGCCAGGAGGGGCGGCGAACGTGGCACCCGCGCCGTCCGCGTCCGCACCCGCCTCGAAGGTGACGAAGGAGGTCCGGCCTGACTGGACGAGCACCGACTCCGACAGCACCAGCGGCGGCACGGCATCTTCTTGCCCGGTCCCGGCTTGGAGCGTGGACCGCGATGCGTCTGCACCGCCACCCGCGCTCGGCACCCGCTCCGGCGAGGGGAAGCGGGGCATGATGACCGGCGCGATGGCGCTCAGGAAGACGTCCCAGTTGGCGAGGAGCGTGTGCTCGCTCTCCGGCAGCTGCACGGCGTGGGACTCCCCGACGCTCCGGACCGGCACCAGACCGTCGCCGATCAGTTCCGCGCCGCACGTCGTGGGCTCGATGGTGCCCGCGATCGACGTACGCCGCACGCCCTGGAACTCCGCCATTCCCCTGCTGTTGAAGTCGTCGATCCAGTCGGTCCGCAGGTGGGTCATGGCCGGCACCGGCAGCATGTCCGCGCAGGGAGAGCCGGAGATGTCGGCGGTCCCCAGCAGCACGATGTTGCGGAGCAGGGGCGTGCCGTCGATGGACGGCATCAGCTTGGACATGTACGCGCGCCCCACCAGTCCTCCGGTGGAGTGGCCGACGAGGTCGACCCGGGGCGCCAGGCTCTCGTCCCGGAGGGCACTGATGTAGTCGGCGACGTTCTGGGCGTCGTACATGACGTCGGCCGGATAGAAGTTCAACGCCGACGCCGATCCGCCGTCGACCGCCCCGGGGTAGTCGCCGTCACCCACGGTGTGGACGCGCCACCAGGGGTGTGCGTCCCGCATCAGCTGGGTCCAGGTGTCGAACTCCGCGAGGTCGTCGTTGAAGCCGGGCACGAACACCACGGGCACCGGGCTCGTCTGCAGGAGCACGCGGGCCTTGTGCATGTACTGCCCGTCGGCCCTGAGGATCAGGTAGAGCTCGATGGGGCCCGCGGGCACGCCGCCCCCCTCCCAGCTCCACGCGGTGTCAGCGGTGTCGAAGCCGAGTGACGCGGTGCGCGCCTCGCCGGACCCGAGTCGCGTCGTCCACTCCTCGCCCTGGGGGAGGCCGTTGGAGTCCACCATCTGAACCTCGACGTCGTGCGGCTCGACGTCGGGGTTGCCGATGGAGAACTGCACCCGGGCGGACGTGCCCTCGACCACGCCACGCGGCGCGTCCACCCAGCGACCGATCCGGTCCTGGACCTGGATCGAACCGCCGAGGATCTCCGCGGCGCGCAGGACGGGCCGGAGCAGGAAGCCGCTGGGAGCACGGGCGCCGTCGACCCAGCGGTCGAAGACGATCTCGCGATGGTTGTTGATGTCGTGCGGTGCACCGCCCGAGGCGTCCTCGTAGCCCGGCACGGAGGTCATGAGCTCGTCGAAGGTGACGTGCTGCTGCCCCTTCCAGAAGACGCTCGCCGCCAGCGTGGGGCCGCTGGCCACCACGTCGTGGAGGTCGTTGGTGCCCGTCGCCGCCGGCCAGTAGTCCACCGAGCTGCTGCCCGAGGCGACGACCTGGACCTGCGTGTCGGACGTCGAGGTCAGGAAGATGTGATTGCGGGACGACTCGGTCCGGCCTTGCCCCATGAGCCACCCGTCGTCGAGCAGCTCCTGTCCCATGTAGATCGACGGGAGCTTCTTGTCCTCCCCGTCCTGCTGGAGGAAGGCATAGGAGTTCGCCCCGGTGCCGCCTGGGATCTCCTCCCACGCGTTGTAGACGACCTGGTCGTGGTTGTTGACGGTGGGCGGCCCCGCCGTGCTGCTGGTGCGCGAGTCCACCACTGTCATCTCGGACGTCGCGCTGGCGTTCCAGGAGACCGGGTCCAGGAAGGTCCGCCCGGTCCCGTCGCCGGCCGGGCGCGCCGCGACCCCCACCACCAGCCGGTTGTCGTTGATGTCGGTGGCTCGCCCCGCGACGTACGGCGTCCCACCGGGCAGTCGCTGCGCCTCGTCACCGAGCCACACCATGGCCTCCGAGACGCCGGCGGCGCTCCTCGTCCCGGCCATGTCGCCACGTTCGTTAATCGCCACGGCCTCGGTGTCGCTGGCTCCGACGAAGACGAGCTCGCCCTCCCGGTTCCACCGCGCGGCCCGGTAGGTCCAGCCGCCCTCGCCCTCGACTCCGACCTTGCCGGCGACCTGCCCCGCGTCGTTGATGGCGACTCCCACTGCCGACCCGCCGGCCACAAGGGGCTCGAGCGGCACCACGGTCCACTCGAGCGGGACCTGCTCGCCGGCTGCCACGGCGGCGCCGGACCGTCCGAGCACGGTGACGCCGTCCACGGAGGCATTGGTCGGCGCGGCCGAGCCTCCCGTGGCTCCCGACGTCGCGCCGGGGGTCACCGCCAGCAGGCCGGCCGCGAGCACCACGACCGTCGTGAGTCCCGACAGTGGGCGGCGAGGCGACAGTGGAGTGAACGGCATGGATATCCCCTTCGTGAGCGTGGCAAGCCGACCGAGGATCACTCGGACGGCTGGAGGTGTGCTGCGAGGTGGCTGCGGCCGGGCGCACGTCGATGCGTGCGCCCGGCCGAGCGGTCCGGTCCGGGTCAGAGCAGCGCGCGCCGCTCCTCGGAGAACGCTCCCGCGAGCGGGATGCGGTAGGTGATCCTGATGCGGACGCCACCCGACCGGACCGCCGGGCGACGGTTCTTCTTGGGGATCGGCACCTGCACCGAGGAACGCTTGCCCGGGACGAGCGAGACTGTGTCGCGCGCGAGCACCCGCGGGCTGCCCCGCAGGGGCATCACCTCGATCTCCGCGCGGCAGGCCGCGGGGCACTGGACCAGCACGGCGGCCTTGGTGGCGCCCGGCGTGACCGAGGCCCCCTTGGACGCCCCCGTGGGGGCGACGATCTCCTTGATGAGCTTGAGCTTGAGCGTGCCCCGGATCTGGTAGGCGCACGTGTTGCTGGGGCCTTCCTCGTATCCCGGGCAAAGCAGCTCGTACTGGAGCGGAGCTGTGCCCACAGCCCCATCGATTGCGTAGGTCAGGAGTGCGTCGCCGGGCTCACCGCTCGTCGGGGTCAGCTCGGCGTCCAGCTTCGGGAGGAAATAGGTGCCCGTACCGGGGGGCCCACCCTGGTTGTCGGTGCACGTGGTCGGGAATGCGAGCGCGCCGTATGCCAGGAACTCATTGGAGCCGAACAGTAGCCCCGGAACGGGCGTGGGCCTGCCCCCGATCTCGACCGTGGAACCCTCGCAGTTGGACGTCACGCGCCCATCGTCGGTCCGGAGGCTCGTCGTCGCCCTGGCACTCTGGACCGTCACCCTCGACCTGGTGGATCGCGGGACCAGCTCACTATTCTCCGTCGACACCTCCAGCGCAGGGTGGACACCGGCGATGGATGCCGACAGGTGCCACTCCTCCTCGTTGTTGAAGCCGGGGTAGACGATCTTGAGGTCCTGGGTGACCGAGGCGGTGAACGTGGCGCTGTAGAGGTAGCGCTTCTCGACGGCCTTCGGGCGGTCGACCTGGTGAGGGCCATCGTTGGTCGCGGCCATCGCGCCGGCGACGCCTCCCCCGGCCATCAGTGCAAGGGAGGTGACGAGGAGGCAAGCAACAACGAGGACTCTGGCACGGGATCTGAGCGTCATGGAAGCAGGAGACAGCCGAGTGCTGGGACGGCGCTGCGCTGCGACTGCGGATGTGTAAGTGCTTCGAGTCCTGGTAGCGACCGAGGTTGGTAACGACGGCAGCCTCTCGTCACGGCTTTCAATGTCCGACGCAAGATCCCCGACGACCTCCGGGAGCCGTCGCACCGACTCCTCGGCGCCCGGACCCACGGTCGCCAGCGAACCCGATGTACTTGCCGGGGACCACGACGATGTGACACTCCAGAAGGAGGCATGAGTGGTGGAGCGCCTGGACCCAGTCGCCGTCGTGCTCGACCCGAAGCCGTGAGACGCGGCCGACGGCCGCGTCTCCGTAGCGGTCGTCGCCAGGTCTCCGGAGCGGACGAGCTCCCGATGGCAGCGGCCGCAGCGTCGAGGGCCTCGCAGGCAGTCACCTAGCCGCTCGGCGACCTCGCGTGCGCGCACGCTGGAATGGATGCAGGTCACGCCCTGGCCAAGGTCGTCGTGACGATTCCCTGAGCTGAGCGCCGACCGGGCGGGGCTCCCTGGGGACGACACTCGCGCGAGTGGGCCCAGGTCACCGCCAGGGACGGGGCCACAGGGGGCGAGGTCGACCGGCTCGGACGGACATGACCTCGATCCAGTAGCGGCGCAGCGACACCGCACTCGGCCCCCTACGCTCCCCCCATGTCGGACCGCAAGATCGCCCTCGTCACTGGCAGCACCTCCGGCATCGGCGAAGGCGTCGCGCGCCGCCTTGCCAGGGACGGCATGCACGTGATCGTGCATTCGGGACAGAGCCGGGACGCCGGTGAGCGGCTCGCCCAGGAGCTGGACGGAACCTACCTCCAGGCGGATCTCGCCGATGCCGACAGTGCGGCTGTGGCGGTCGGCGGCGCCCTGACCACCCTCGGTCGGCTCGACGTCCTGGTGAACAACGCCGGCATCAGCTGGCCCATCCCCCACGCCGACATGGCGACCGCGTCTCCCGACGTGTGGCGCCGCATCCTCGAGGTGAACCTCATCGCTCCTTGGGCGGTGGGCACTGCGGCGACACCCTTCCTCGCACGGGCAGGCGGATGCGTCGTCAACGTCACCAGCCATGCCGGCGTGCGGCCCAAGGGCTCGTCCGTGCCGTACGCCGCCAGCAAGGCGGCCCTGAACCACGTCACCCGCCTGATGGCCGCTGCGCTCGGCCCGGACGTGCGAGTCAATGCAGTCGCGCCCGGCCTGGTGGACACGCCGATGACGGCATCGTGGACCCAGGCCCAGGACCTGTGGCGTGAGCACGCGCCGATGCGTCGCGCAGCAACACCTGAGGACGTGGCCGACATCATCGCGTCGCTCGTCTCCCACCCGTACGTCACCGGTGAGGTCATCGTGCTCGACGGCGGACTCAACCTCACGTGACGGGCCGGATCCGAACGCCCGGACCCGAGCAGCACCTGCAGGACTGGCCTGTCCCGCAGAGCCCCGCCCGATCGCCGTCTGGCACGTAACCTCGACAACCTGCGACGGGGTACTTGGGCACGTCGCAGTCCCTGAAGCGGGTGGGTCGTCACCACGGCATCCGTCTCCGGTCGCGACTCGGCACCCGACGTTCGCCAACCCTGCGGTGTCGCGAGCTCCTCAGATCAGGAAATGGTGGGTTCGTCGCTCTGTGGATGTGGACGTGGAGGTGCTTCGAGTCCTGGTAGCGCCCCTCGGGGCCACTACGGCGTGGTTCACCCAGAAGGGTCGGGTTTGGCGGAACGCAAGGACCCACTCGTCGTCGTGTCTCACTTGGAGCTGCAGGACGTTCGGGAAACCCATGTCGCAGTAGGAATCGTGCCCGCCATATGGCTGGTCGATGTCCGTGAGCCGTCCCCGTCGGTGGTTCAGGTTCCTGGATCAGCCGACGACCGGATCGAGCAGTCGGAGCAACGCCGACTTGGGCCTGGCACCACGGATCTCGGCGACGACCTCCCCGTCACGGTAGACGTTGAGAGTGGGCATTCCCGTCACTCGGTAGTGGGACGCGGTCAGCGGATTCTCGTCGACGTTGAGCTTGACCACCCGCAGCAGCCCGACCTTCTCCGCCGCGATCTCCTCCAGGATCGGCGCGATCTGCAAGCAGGGGCCGCACCACGGGGCCCAGAAGTCGACCAGCACGGGGACATCGGACCCCAACACCTCCTCCGCGAACGTGGTGTCGGTGACGGAGCTGACAGTGGACATCGCTTCTTCCTCCTGATCGCCCTGCGGCTTGTGATTGATGTCCCCACATCCTGCCCTCGTCCACTGCGACCCGACTGTGACGACCGCTCGGGGACGCCCACGCCAGACGTGACGTGGGTTCGCTGGGAGGGCCCAGGCACACCCGCGGCGATGCTGGGTCGTCGACGCAGCCGCGGCCCGGCTCATAGTGGTGGGGCGCAGACGAAGAACGTTCAGTGCCCCGCGACCGGCCCCAGTCCGCTCGCAGTGACGTGCTCGAGGATGCGCGCAGCGCCGACCGCCACACGTCGGGACCTGGGAGAGGACGTCACATGCAAAACGCTCGCCATCCGTCACGGACCGTCACCACGTTGGTGGTCGCGCTCATCGCTGTCGTCTTGGCCCCGCCGCTAGCGGCCATGACCCAGTCATCCGGCGCATCCGCTCCGCCGCAGCGCACGGCGCAGGTCGCCGTCCGCGTGAAGGTCCCCACGCGTGTCGCCTCGGTGATCGGGGACAGCCGAACGGTCCGCCGGGTGCGGCGCCTCACCCAACTCCAACGGCTGGGCTCGCAGGGGTGGCGGACCGAGTCTCGTGCTAGGTCGCGGCGGTCCGGTCGCGTGGCCTATCACCCCCGGCCCGTCAGCGGGCCCACCCCGTACCGCGTCCGCGCTCCCAGGACTGCGGTGCGCATCGCTGCGATGGTGGACGGGCGACGCGTCCTGAAGGTGGTCCGGCTCCGGGCATGGATCAGTCCCGTCCAGGTTCTCATGCCGGTCGGGACGGACGCCCCGACGGCGTCGCCGACCCCCACGCCTTCCCAGACACCCACCACCACTCCGACGCAGCATCCGACGCAGCAGCCCCAGGGCAGTCCCTGGGTGACCGGCTACTACGCCGGCTGGTTCTGGGAAGTCGGGGACATGCTTGCCCCCGAGGACGTCGATATGAGTGCCATGACGCACTTCGTGTTCGGTCGCGTCGCTCCGGGCGGAGGTTCCCTGGAGGGTGAGCCCGACGACCTCAACTATCCCGGCTACCCCTACGTGCCCGGCGACCTCGTACCCGGAGCCGGATCCGGTCACCGGAGCGGACGCGCCCCCGATGGCAGCGGCCGCAGCGTCGAGGACTATCTCGTCGACCGAGCCCACGACACGGGCGCGGAGGCCCTCCTGATGCTCGGCGGTGACGGCCTGGACGGCCGCGGCTTCATGTTGTCCACCGATGACGCCGTCCGTCCACGATTCGTGGAGAACGTCGTGGACTACCTCGTCCAGCACGACTACGACGGCATCGACCTCGACTGGGAGAACTGTCTCAGCGGCGATGCAGGGTGCGGCGAGGCAGCCGGTCAGGCCCCCGTGGCTGCGACCGAGGCCCGCCGTCGGCTGATGGCGCTGATCGCCGATCTCCGGGCGGAGGCCGCCACCCGCGAGCGATTCGCCGGGGACCCGCTGCTGGTGACCTTCCCGGGTTACCCGCTCAATCTCAACTACCAGCTGGAGGACGGGAAGGCTCCACAGTGGCAGGCGGACATCGCGAACGCCGTCGACCAGTACAACCTGATGTCCTACGGCATCGGCACCACCTACAACGGAGCCGAGTGGGACTCGTGGTTCTCCGGGGCCCTCACCGGCGCCACCGCCACGCATCCGGTGGACATCGCCTCAAGCATCGATGCCTACGTGGCTGCTGGGGTGCCACGCGACCGTATCGGCCTCGGGATCGGCTTCTACGGCATCTACTGGGGCCCTGACGTCACCGGCCCACGCCAGAACACGAACAGCAACGACATCTGGGAGACCAAGGACGACGACCTCGCCTACGGCGCTCTGGACCGGATGGGCTACCTCACCCACGGCACCCGGCACTGGGATGCTGAGGCGCAGTCCACCTACCGCACCTACGAGCAGTACGGGGCGTCGGGCTACGTCCCCCCCACCAACCCGCAGCACCCCCTCGACGACGACCGCCTCCCCGCGGGCTTCCTCTCCTACGAGGACGAGCAGTCGATCCAGGCCAAGGGCGACTGGGTCAAGGAGACGGGCGCCGGCGGAACCATCATCTGGACGCTGAACTACGGCTGGGTGCCTCGCTCGCAGTCGAACCCGCTCCTCGATGCCGTGAAGCGGGCGTTCCTGAGCTGATCGCTCGCCGCGCTCTGCCTGGACGACCTTCTGGACCGGCAGCGACCGCGTCCAGCTGTGGGCGCCGACCACTGTGCTGCTACCGAGTTGTCGTCCATGCCGCGACAGCGCACAGAGCTGCGGCCAGCGCCGTGAAGGCGAACGCTGAATCCAACCCGTGCAGGTGGGTGATCGTTCCAGCGAGCAGGGCGTACGTGGGTGTCATCCATGCTGCGGTCGTCCTGTAGATCGACACGATGGACGGCAGACGGTGTGGAGGGGCGTGTGCTTGCACGTGAGCCACCACCATCACGTGCCATCCGCTGTTGGCGGCGCTACCGACAAGAGCCATCACGAGCACGGCTGCGAGGTTCGCTGTGGAGGCGAAGACCGCGAACTCCGCGGCGATCAGCGCAGTGGCTGCGAGCGATGCAGCGCGGAAGGTGATGCGCCGCGAGATGGCGGGTGCCGCAGCCGTCGCTGCGAGGCCGCCCACCGCCAAGCTGGTGGTGATCGACGCAAGGGTCAACACGCCACCGTTCAGGGTCTCCTCGGCAAGGAAGACCATCAGCTCGGCTGACCCAGACGCGAGTGCCGTGACCACCACAGCCAGCGCCAGCAGCGGAGTCCAGTCTCGTGCTACGGGAGCGAGGAGCCAGCGGATCGTCGGGGCGACGCGGGCTGGTGGCAGGTTCGACGACGTGTCACGCGAGGCGGCCACGTGGGCAGAGTCCGATCTCCGGCCCCGATCCGCCACGGGACCAGATGCGGCAGCGTTGACGACTGATCGACCACGACGCCAGTGAACGGCCGTGCTGATGCACATCAGGGCCGACACATGCGCGACCACCGCGACGCTCCACGGCAACCACGGGGCGACACCGAGAAGCGCTCCTCCGAGAGGCGGGGCGGCAAGGAAGAGCACCGCAATCACCGGTACCTGGATCCGTGAGTTCGCGCGTGTCAGGTGCTCCTTCGGCACCGTCCTCGCAACGGCGACGGTGGCAGCCACGTCCTGGAGGGGCGAGGCGAGCGCCATGGCGCATCCCGCGACGAGCAGCTGCACCAGAGATGGAAGTTCTTGCCAGCTCGCGATCGCCAGCAAGCAGGCCGCCGCACCCTTGAGCGCGTCGCCCACGATGAGGCTGCCCCACGTTCCGAGCGTGCGAACGGCACGCTGCGCCAAGGGACCGAGTGCGAGCCATCCACTGTGGGGAAGCAGCGAGAGGAGCGCCACTTGCCGTGCGTCCGTGGTCGCCTGGTAGGCGAGGTAGGGGAAGACCACGACGGACATACCTGCACCGAGTGCCGAGAGAACCACGCTCCGGCGCAGCACAGTGAACTTGTGCGGCCAAGGTGGCGACTGCTGACGGACGGCTGTTGGTCTGCTCCTCCTCAGAAACCTCATCACGACGGGTGGCGAGCCGCACCCGCGCACGAGCCCGCGGGCGCAGGCTTGGAACCCGGGTGGTCCTGCCACAACATGTGTGGCCGGAGCATCGCGAAGTCGCCTTCATGGACGATGTCCCCACCGTGCCACGGGATCGGGAAGCTGAAACGCGGGTGATTCAGGACAAAGGTCTGGAACTCACCGCGCTGCCGACACGGGTCCACGCCCGCGGTCAGCGCGCCTGCGAAAGACGCGTCGAAGGACTGCCCGAGCAGGTCCGGTGACCGTACGCGCGTGTCCAGTGACACGACGACCGCACCTATCCCGGCCTCGGTGATCTGGTTGCGACGGTCGGCACTGTCAACGCTCCATCCGGGGAACTGTGCGCAGAAGCCTGCACGCTTCAGCGCAGCCTCGCGGTCTGCTCGGAGGTCGTCCAGGATCAGATCACCGAAGTCGATGTGTGCGCGCGGGGAGAACTGGTTGACCGCCTCGCGCATCCGTTCGGCGTACAACGGCGCGTCCCCCGGACTCGGGATCGGAACCGCGACTACTGGCAGACCGAGGCTGTCACTCTGGGCCAGAGCCGCATCGAGAGGCATCACCTGGGTGTGCGGGAGGTGAGCGGTGCCCTCGTCGTAGGTGGTCAGCAGCGCGTCGTGGTGCTCGTCGAGCACGAAGGCGGCGTCATTGCCACCACTCCAAGAGAGGATGCGGCTGTAGCCTGGCACTGCTCTCCTCCTTGAACCGTCCGGTGCGGCCTCCTGGCGAGGCCCATCCACGAGTGACCTCTCGCCTGTGAGCAGCACCGGCGGTCGAGGATCACACCGCGCGTCGCCTGATGGCGAGAGCACCACCGGGCCGGGACGACTCCGGGGGTGCCGTGTCCTGCACGGACAGCGTCGCCGGCGCCGGTGGAGTGGTGCTGCGGTCCTGCTGCGGCTGTGCCGACAGACCCCGCCGTCACGATGCTGGGACGGCGGGGTTCGTCGGGGGGATGGCCGTCAGCGCTTCACCTTGACCGCCCGGCTCGTCGCGGTCTGGCTGCGTCCAGACAGCGTTGCCGTCACGCGGACGCTCAGCTTCTTCCGGCGGTCGGCGCGCACCAGTCGGTAGGTCTGGCTCTTCCCTGTCCGCCCGCTGATCTTCTTGCCGTTGCGCAGCCACTGGAAGGCAAAGCTCGCGCCCGGCAACGACCACAAGCCTGTGGAGGCCTTGAGCTTCCGGCCTGTCCGAGCCTTTCCCGAGATGACGGGACGCTTCGTGTTCAACAAGACCGCGCCAGTGCCGGTCCCGGTTCCCGTCCCAGAGCCCGTACCGGGGCCGGGGCCCGGGCCGGGACCGGGGCCGGGGCCGGGACCGGGGCCCGGGCCGGGACCGGGGTCGGGTGCGCTGAGGGGCGCGGAAGACCAGTGCGGCTCCGAACCGCCGGGAAGGATCAGGCTCGAGGGCACCGTGCAATCACCCGCACCCGCACGGGTC
>NZ_LMSU01000003.1 GCF_001429625.1 Nocardioides sp. Soil805 | reverse complement strand
TCGGGTGCGCTGAGGGGCGCGGAAGACCAGTGCGGCTCCGAACCGCCGGGAAGGATCAGGCTCGAGGGCACCGTGCAATCACCCGCACCCGCACGGGTCCAGATGCCGTCCGGCTCCTGCCAGGCCAGCGAGTCGCTGTCCGGACCCCAGGTCGGGTTCGTGATGCCCGTCAACGGCCCGATCTCGCACAGCGGAGTCGGATCCGCCGGCGCAGCACCAGAGATCGCGTTCCCGTTCACCGCATACCAGAAGACCGTGGCCGTCTCGTCGTATCCCCGCACCGCCGCCAGGTACCGACCATCACGCGACAGCTCGGTGTTGCCCACATCGGTCGACGGGACGTAGATGTCACCGTCGTCGAACCAGTGGACCGGCTCGGCACCCAGGTCGTGGATCTGCACCTGCGAGCCATAGCCACCACTCTGCAACGTGCGCGAGCTCCCCACCCACGACGGCGACCAGAAGTACGTCGTACGCAACGGCACCGGATCCGTCAGCCGGTCCGCAGACGTATACCCCGTGGCCGAACGGAACCCCGAGCTCGCACCCGACGGCGTGAGGTACTTCGTGAACGTGTACGCGATCCGAGTGCCATCAGGAGAGATCGCCGCATCCACCGGCGTACCGTCGATGGCGACCCCCACCGACGTCGGCAACGCCGGCGGATCCAACACATTGAGGACCCTGCCCGACTGAGTCATCCGCACCAGACGCTCCGAATGCGTGGCCACCACCACACCGCCATCGGACTGCGTCGGCGAACCATACGGCGCCGCGAAGCTCCCATCCGTGGTCAACGCCCGCGCACCCGTCCCATCACCACGCGCGATCCACACGTTGTAGCCCGAGATGTACACAATCGTCCCGGCAGACGTACCTCTCCCATCCGTGGTCAACGCCCGCGCACCCGTCCCATCACCACGCGCGATCCACACGTTGTAGCCCGAGATGTACACAATCGTCCCGGCAGACGTACCGGCACGCTCCACGATGGAGAAACTTGCGGACTCACCCCCGTGCGCTGCGTTGACCGGGGCGGCGAGCCCCGCAGAGAGACCAGCGGAGAGGACCGCCAGCGCAACTCCGCGCGTCACCATGCTCTGGGCGGTGGGATTCATGTCGGTTCGTGCTCCATCGCTCGTGGTGGATTGTCCTCACGAGCGTCGACCCAGCTCCTGCGGTCGCACTGCGGTGCCGCTGTGGAGGATTGCGGCGTAGCATGCTCCGGCGTCGAGGCTGGGACCCGTCCGTGGCAGCCGTGGGTCAGAGAGGGGCACGCGATGGATCCCGACCGACCCGCCCCCGGGCGACTTGAATTCGTCCGGCACGTGCTGAACTCCGACGACCGCTATCACGGGTTGGACCACGCGCACGACGTCGATGAGCTCAACCGGTACCTCGCTCGAATTCAACCCCGACACTCGGTCGCTGACCAGTCGGATCTTTCTGCCTACCGGGTTCTCCGGGACACCACGCGTGCTCTCTTGCTGACGCCGGGCCCAGAGATCTTCTTCACGCTGAACGAACTAGCCCGGCAGCATCCGTTGACGGTCTGGTTCGACGAACTGGGCGCCCCAGGCCTTCGTCGCGTCAGCGGGGGCGAGCAAGATTCGCCGCTCGGCGTTCTGGTCGTAAGTGTTCTGGCCGCTGTCCACGACGGGATGCTCACCGGACACTGGGCACGGCTGCGCGCCTGCCGACGCTTCGACTGCAGCTGGATCTACTACGACGGCTCTCCCAACGGGAGCATGCGCTGGTGCACCACCGATCCCTGCGGAAACGTGATGAAGACGCGCGCCTACCGCGCCCGATTGGCACGCAACCGGCCTGTGAAGGCGCTGGCGGACTAGCACGGACGCCATGTGAGTGCAGCGGGACCTGCCCGCTGAGCAGCCCGATTACAGCGCCATCGCAGCGCGGTGCTCAACAGTCCGTTCCATGACGACCGCTTCGGTGCCGGGCCCGCTCTCCGAGGTGACGTCTGCCGGCCGGGGCAGCCTCGGTGTGGTCCAGGGGGCCGCGCTGACGCTCGGCGCCGTCCTCGGTACCGGCGTGATCTCACTACCCGCGCTGGCCGCGCAGGAGGCCGGCCCTGCTGCGCTTGTCGCGTGGTTCGGACTGGTGCTGGTATCGATCCCGCTGGCCAGCACCTTCGCTGCGCTCGGCGCACGCTACCCGGACGGCGGTGGCGTCGCGACGTACGCCCGCCGCGCCTTCGGCAGCCGGGTGGCGACCGTGACCGGCTGGTGCTTCTACTTCGCAATCCCGCTCGGCGTCCCCGGTGCCGCCGGCTTCGCAGGTGCGTACGTCGCCGACAGCCTCGGTGGTGGTCGACAGACCCAGCTGATCACGTCCGCGCTGCTGATTGGCACAGTCGCGGTCATGAACTGGTACGGGGTGCGCATCTCCGGCCGGATCCAGATAGTCATCGCTGCCGTGCTTGCCTTGTTGTTGATGGTCGCAACCACGGTCTCGCTCCCGCACGCGAGCATCGCCAACCTGACGCCGTTCGCGCCCCACGGCTGGACCGCGGTCGGCACAGCGGCAGCGCTCCTGATCTGGGCGTTCGCCGGCTGGGAGGTCGTGACGTCTCTGTCGTCGGAGTACCGCGACCCGGCGCGCGACATCTCCCGAGCGACGACGATCGCGCTCGTGACGATGGGCGCTATGTACCTCGGCGTGGCGTTTGCGACGGTGAGCGTTCTCGGCGACAACGTCAGCGCGGCCCCACTCTCCGACCTGCTGGTGCTTGGCTTCGGTGAACCCGCCCGCGGGGTCACTGCGGGCGTCGCCGTGTTGCTGTCGCTTGGTGCGATGAACGCCTACTTCGCCGGCAACGCCAGGCTAGGCGCTGCGCTCGGCCGCGACGGCTCGCTGCCGCGGTGGTTTGCCCGAGGCTCCTCCGCTGGCGAGGTGCCCCGCCGCTCGCTGGCCGTCGTGACCGCTAGCACCTTCCTCACCCTGCTGTGGGTGGCCGTCACTGGTGCGGCGATCGAGAGCACCATGTTGCTCGTGACTGGCGCTGTGGCCCTGGTCTACGTGGTCGGCACGGCCGCCGCGCTGCGGCTGCTCCCCCGCGGCACCTGGGTCCGACGGGGCGCGGCGATCGCCTTCGCCGCCTCGCTGCTGCTCCTGGCCCTCACCGGAAAGCACCTGCTCCCGCAGCTCATCACTGGATTGGCGGCCCTGGCGTGGACTGCACGCTCGGGCAGAACCTCCCCGCGCGAGTGACAACTGAGGCCATCTGATTCGTGGGCCTCGCCCCCGCCATCGAAGAGCCGGAGCCTCACCACGACGTCCCGGCCCCATCGCCAGCAGGCCCGCCGATCTCCCGGCAGTGGCGAGGTCGAGCAGCGCGCCGAGATCCAGGTGCTCCTCGGCCAGGTCGCAGGGCAGGTCAAGCCGTCGCTCTCGTGTCGCGCCCAAGCGCACGTCGCCGGGTTCGTATGCCGCTCCGGTCAAGCCGGCGACCTCAGCGAGGAGCGCCCGGCGCAGCTCGTCGCTCTCGAGGCTGCCGTGCGACCGCGCGCCCGCATATAGGCGAGGTCCTCGACAGTTGCCCGCGTTCCGGACAGCACGACGAGATCGACCCCAGGTGTCGGAAGCGAGGCTGGCGGCGACCGCGGGCTCGATGCGGAGTGCGTCGACGGCGGTGAAGCTCGAGGTACGCGGGCGACGGAGCACCACGACCCGGAGCCCCGCTCGTCGTTCCCGGAGCCCCGCATCGTCGTTCTGCGCGCGACGCCCAGGCAGGTCGAGCGCGTCCTCGGAGTCGAGCCATACGTCCGGATGCCCGGGGCAGCACGCCGTAGACCTCGCGGCCTGTGAGCGCGCGGATCTCGTCGAGCCCCGGTCGCAGCACGTCGAGGTCGCCACGGAACTTGTTGACCACGATTCCCGCGACCAGAGCCTGGTCGGCCGCCGTCAGTAGTGCGACGGTGCCGAGGGGGGACGGCGAAGCCATGTCGAGCCAGCCCGCAGGTTGATCTGCACCTGGCTTCCCGCACTCTCCACGACGCCGAGATCGTGCCGCGGGCGGCGCAGGTCGTCGAAGGTCGCGTGCGCCACTGCGCTCGGCCGACCTCGGCGCCATCGGCGCACACGGTCGAGATGCTGGACATGTTCTGCGCCTCGAACGGCGAGACCCGGGTCCCTCGCCGCCTGAACGCCCGGCACGCAGCCGCGGTGACAATGGCCATGCGTGCACCTGACGTCGTCCCCGCGACCAGCGGCACATCCACGCTGTCAGCGCTGGCAGCCATCAGTTCGTTCGTGTCAGCACCACGTCACCGGTGACCGAGTCCCACTCAGAGGTGCCGCTCAACAAGCCGAACCACTCCACGGGACGGTAGGTGATGGTCGTAGCGGTTCGACTGACTTCCGCAAGCTTGATGTCACTGGCGTCTCGCGAACGCGCCGACGTGGTCTTGGACTCCCCGCACAGGTTCTCCTGAAGCTCCGCTCCGTACGGCATGGCCACACCGAGCGAGAGTCCGCTGAGGTCCGTCTTGGTGAACTTGCCGTACAGGTCGTCGTTCACAGCGCTCCCTGTGTAGAGCAAGGTGCCACTCCCCCTCTCGGTGCGGTGACGCTCGTACGTGCAGGACGGCCCTTGGTTGACGTCGTCGCGCGTCCCGCTGAGGGTGTAGCTGCTGCCGGTCGAGGCGAAGACCTCGCCCATGTGCGGGCCGCTCACCGACATGTTGATGGTCGCCGTGGCCGAGCGGTTCCAGCTGTCCCACATTCCGGTCGCGCTCTCGCCGACGTCGCTGAAGGTCAAGGTCCCCGACAGCGTGCCCTCGAATACGGAGATCACCTCGACGGCGGCAGCGGACGCCCGACAGTTGTTCTTCTCCTTGCTCTCCCGGACCTTCCTCGAAGCGTCGGCGCACGCCAAGACGTAGTAGCTACCGTCCGGGGTTCCGTCGGGCAGCACCACCGTCAGCTTGGTCACCCTTTTCTTCCCGGGTCGCACAGCCCTCGTCGTGGCGCGTTCGGACAGCTTGAGGTCCCCACCCAGAGCCGTGTCCTTGGACAGCGCAAAGGTGGTCTTGGTGGGGGCCGTCGGCACGCGGCCAGCGTTCTTCACGGTCACCGCGATCGCGATGGACTCACCCGGCTTCGCCGAGGGCGTGACGCGCACCGACGCGACCGTGAGGTCGGCTCGCGGTGCCGGTGCGGCCGACGCTGCCGGGACCAGGACGGACGCCAGGCAGGCGGCAGCAGACACCAGGGCCGTGCTCGGTCCGGGGCACAGCCCGCCGCGCACCGTGGCGATCTTCGTGCGGTTCATGAGCTGACTCCTCCGTGGTTGTGTACGCGCTCAGGATCGGCCCGCCCTCTGCAGGCGCGCTGGAGTCCTGCTGCACCTGGGTGCCCCCTGGGAAGCGGCCGCCACGACGTACTGACAGCCACTCGCAGGCGGCCGCAGCCCTGTCCCAGCCGCCCTGCAGCACCTCCGCACAGTCTGTGGACAACAGTCGGCCTCCCGGCCGCACATCCAGGACGTGAGCTCACCTCACCCGATCGAAAGGGACACCATGGTCGCGATTTCTCCTGCCGACGAACAGATCTCTCACATTCCTACTCGGCTGGGCGCTCTTCATGTCCGCTCCGTGGGGTCGGGCTACCCGACCGTCCTCTGGCACTCCATGTTCATCGACAGCCACACCTGGGATCTGGTGGTGCCCCGACTTCTGGACCTGGATCGCCAGTACTTCCTGGTGGATGGGCCGGGGCTCGGACTCAGCGAGCCCTTGCGCCGTCCCAGCGACATCGCGACGGCAGCCGAGGCGGCAGTCGACCTCCTGGCAGGGCTAGGCATCGACGATCCGGTGGACTGGGTGGGCAACGCCTTCGGCGGCCACGTCGGGTTCAAGCTGGCAAGGGACCCCAGCGTGCTGCGCAGCCTCGTCGCGATGAGCTCCCCCACGGATCCCATCGCCGACGCGCTGCGCCGACGGATCGCCGTGCTTCGGCCGCTGCTCCGGACGTTTGGCGTCGTCGGACCCGTTCGTGCCGCCATTCTCGACGCTCTGCTCACCGAGGCCTCTCAGGCCGACACGGACATCCTGGACATCGTCCTGAACGGCCTTGGTCGTCCAAGCCGAGCCAGCATGTCCATGGCGCTCGAGTCATTCATCCTCAAGCGCCTCGACGTCAACGCCGAGATGGCGGACATCCAGATCCCGAGCCTGTTCGTCGCGACCGACGACCGAGGAGACTGGATCCCGGCGGACGCGGCGCGAGCGGCATCCCTCGCACCGACAGCTCAGCTGGAGATGGTTGCTGGATCGCGCACGCTCATCCCCCTCGAACAGCCGGAGGCCGCTGCCTCACTTCTCAAGGGCTTCTGGAGCGGGTTGTAGGCCCCTTCGACCACAGTCTCGGCCGAGGCGTCCGAACAGCTCGTGGGACGCCTCGGCCGTGAGGGATGCCAGCGTGCCCCCGGATGCGCCGATTGCCCGACGTCGACTGGGAGACCTGGTTCCTCAACTACCGGCCGCACGACGTACTCGATAGTGACGCCCATGCGCGGGGCTTAGCCACGATGGCACCCCTCAGCGCTGCCGGCTCCTATGGGAGTCGCCCGTTCCTCAAGCGGGCCAGCAAGGACGAGTACGTCGACGAGCGGGTAGCGGCGCTGTACGCCGAGGCCGCCCCGCAGGCGCGTGGCCACCTACGACCACGACCACATGAGCCACGCAGCCATCGCCGATGGACCGGACTCTCTCCGCGGGTGCCTACTTCGACGGTACGCGGGATGCCTCGCCTCGATCGCGAGGCATGTGACGCTGTACCGCCGTCCATCAGGGATCAACGGAGCTCACGCGCGGCGACGGACGCCAGCCGCGCCACGTCTGCAGCGTCGGTCTTCCGATAGCCCGGCGCGAGGAGCGAGGTCAGCATCCCGAGCGCACCGCTCATCGTGATTTCAGTGTGCACATCGACGCGGCACGAGGTCTCGCTCATAGGAGTGATGCGACGCCAGCCGTGGACGCTGACAGACCTGCTGCCACCGGAGTAGGCGGCAGCCAACGGCTCGGCCGACTCGATCACCGTCGGTGTGCGGAAGGGCATGCCGGCGAAGGTCAGGTGCTCCACGAGACGCTGCCCCACGGTCGCCTGGCCCGGAGGGTCGACCGTGAACTTCTGGACTTGGGAGCGCCACAAGGCGTCGTTGCCCCAGTCCAGTACGAAAGAGGCCACCTGGTGAGCGGGACGGGCAATGAAGGTCGAGGAGGTCAAGGAGATCGGTGCGCGAGGCTTCATGAGCATCAGTGTCGACGCCCTCACTGCAGCAGGACTGCGATGTGTCTGCTGCCGCCGGTTCACTCGCTCACAGATCGGTCGACGCACGGCCGAACGCGTGCTCCTCCAGATCCCGGAAGGTGATCGTGCGGGCAGGCAGCTCTGGGATCGCCCGGTCGCTCCACCAGGCGGCGACCACGGGCCATCCAGATCCGGAAGGCGTCAGGAAGCCCCGCTAGGAGAGGCGGTGCCACTCCTCACGCGCGATGAGGGCGTCCGCGCTTCGCTCCAGCGAAGACCGACGCGCGTGCTCGTACAGCACCGACTCCGATCGGATGTCCCCTGGATCGCGGGCGTGGCGCACCACCCCGCCCAACAGACGGAAGCGGTCGAGTGCTGTCTCCGACGTGACCGCGGAGGACTTGCAGGCGCTCCATGGGAACTTCCAGCGCCTCATCGTCCTGTCACTCTCCTTCTGACGGTCCTGCGATCTTCGTACCGAGGACCGCGGCGGTGTGATGCGTAGGGCCGTCATCCCTGCTCGTCAGCCTGATGACCAGGAGAGCCACTCGGCCGAGCCGGCCGGGGGGCAGTCGCGACTCGGCCGAGTGGTTGACAGCCTCGAGTGCAGAGGCTGCAGGGAGAGGTATACGGGGGCGCCCTCCCTGCAGTCCCATGCTGGTGAAGATCGCTGGGGCGATGCTGGAGTCCGGCTGTGGTGACCGTCAGCCCGGTGACCGGATGCTGACGGGCGACTTCGTCGAGCGCCCGGAGAAGGCCTGGGTCGGGCACCACCAGCGCTCCGCGTGTGCTGTCCCCAAAACTGTCTGAGGATCGAGAGGTCGGCGGCTCGACACACAGCGATGGTGCTGGACGCGAGCGAGGTGCCGGTTGAGGGCGTCGACCTCGTGTGCGTGGTCCAGTCCGTGATGGCGGTCATCGGAGTTCAGCACGTGCCGCACGACCTCGAGTCGACTGGGCGCGGTTCGGTCGGGATGCATGTCTTCCGTCTCCCAGGTGGCGCCAGGCAGCGGGCCCGTCCTCGACGCTGGGGCATGGCGGCCGCCGCGCTGCAGCACCACCGCAGTGTGACCACAGAGGTGGGCTCGAGCCTGACGCGAACGCCGATCAACGACAGCGTGTGAAACGCCCATAGGAAGGTTCGAGTGTGAGGAACCGCAGGCGCCCAGGGCCGTCGACCACGCCTGCGCTGCAGGAGCGGATGCCGGACGGCCGACCAGGTGGCCTGGGCGTGCGCTGCGAAGGCGTCGTCCATCTGTACCGCACGTTCGAGGGTGAGGACGTGGTCGCGCTGCGCGGCCTGGACCTGGAGATCCTTGCCGGCGAGCGGGTGGTGTTCCTGGGGCCGAGCGGGTCCGGCAAGTCGACGCTCATGTCCTTGCTGGGTGGCATCCAGCGTCCCAGCGCGGGGCGGATCTGGCTGGGTGACGACGACATCTCTCGCATGAGCGAGCGGCGGCTGATGAAGTTGCGGGCTCAGCAGGTGTCGACGATGCTGCAGGGCTCCACGAGGAACCTTCTGTTGAACTCGACGGCGAGCACGAACGTGAAGTTCGCGAGGATGGGCATGGACGCCGCCGCCCGGGAGCAGGCTATGCCCGAGGACGAGCTCCTCGAGCGCGTCGGGCTGCTGGACCGGCGCGATCAGCGTGTCGCGCAGATGTCGGGTGGGCAGCGGCAGCGGCTCGCGTTGGCGTGTGCGGTCGCAACGATGCCGCAGCTCCTGCTGGCCGACGAGCCGACAAGCGCGCTCTCCCATGTGGACCGTGACAAGGTCATCGAGCTCATCCACGAGCTTGGCGACTTGTTGGGCACCACGATTGTGGTGGTCACCCACGAGCCTGCAGTGACGGAGTCGTTCCCGCGGACGGTGACCATCAAGGGGGGCCGGGTCGGATCGGAAGGCTACGCGGGAGCGGAGTACGCGGTCATCGGCGAAGGTGGGGTCGTCCATCTGCCTGAGGCCGTGGGGACGGACTGGCAGCCGGGCACCCTGGTGCGCATCGAGCAGGTGCAGCGGTTCGTGGTGATGTCTCATCCCGACGACCCCACTGCGCCGACCGCAGCATCGCCGTCCGGCGCCCCTGATGTCCCGGTCCCGTCAGTAGTGCCGGTTCCGAATGGGATGGACGCCCCGTGAACAGCAGGCGCTCCGTGAACGCGCAGAACGCCGGGGCCTCCAGCATCTCGTCGAACACGCTGACGATGGAGGGTGTCGGCCTGGACGTCCATGGGGTCATGCTCTTGGACGACGTGTCCATGAGGTTCGAGGCAGGCCGCATGACGGCAGTCTCCGGCCCAAGCGGATCAGGGAAGACGACGCTGCTGTCGGTCGCGGGCGGTCTGCTGAAGCCTACGCGCGGGACCGCCTCGCTGGGGTCCACGCTGACGTGGCAGGGCACGGGCGACCCGCCACCGCAGGTTGCGTTCGTTCTGCAGGTCTACGGACTGGTGCCGGTGCTCTCGGCACGGGAGAACGTCGCGTTGGCGCTCCGAGCCCGCGGGGTGTCCCTGGATGAGGCTGAAGAGCATGCCGACGAAGCGTTGGGGCGGTTCGACCTGACCCATGTGGGTGCACGGCAGGTCGAGGAGCTGTCGGGCGGCCAGATGCAACGGGTCGCGCTCTCGCGGGCGCTGGTCGTGCAGGCGCCGGTCGTCCTGGCTGACGAGCCGACGAGCGAGCTGGACGAGGGCAACCGCGACCGCGTTCTGTCCGAACTTCGCCGCGAGGCCGATCTGGGGCGAACGGTCGTCATCGCGACGCATGACCCGGTCATCGTCCAGGCGTGCGACGTCCACCACGCCCTCGATGAGGGCCGCGTGACGACGTTCGAGGAGACCCTCGCCGCGACCAGGCAGGCAAGGGGGACGTTGCCGTGATCGCGGCCCCCGTCGACGGACTGCGGGTGCGTCGCGGCACCCACGCCATCATCTTCGCCATCGCGTTCATCACCTCAACGGGCACGTTCACCGGTATCGGAGTGGCCCGGGAGGTCGGCGCCAGCGTGCCGGTGGTGCTCCCGATGGTGATGCTCGTGCTCGTCGCGCTGTTGTCCTGCACCGCGGAAGTGAACCGGGAACGGCGCGGCGACTTCGCGCTCATGCGTCTTCGCGGCTGGAGCAGCCTACGCATCACGGCCGCGGTCCTCGCTGAACCTGCGTTGTCTCTGACCGGCGGGTGCGTCGCGGGTCTCGTCGCCGGTGTGGGGATGTTGCCGTTCTTGGCACGGGCATGGCTACCGGACGGCACCTCAGCAAGCGTTGGCGTGTGGCCGTTTGCCGCAGTGCTGGTGGAGTTGGCGCTGGTGGCGGCGGCGATGGCCGCCCAGGTGGTGCCGGTGCTTCGGCGTCCTATGACGGAGCAGATCTCGGCCACGGAGCGGCCGCGCGAGGCCGGGGTGGTTTCGACCTTCGGGTTCGTCCTGGTCTTCTTCGGCTCTGTTGTCGGCGTCTACCAGGCGTGGGCCGACCCGGGCGCGAACTGGGTCGTGCATGCCACCTCATGCCTGCTCGGCCTGGCTGCCGGGATGCTCGCGCCGTGGCTGGTGCGAGGCGCAGGTGCGTGGCAGGGGGCTGGGCGCCGCGACGCCGTAGCTCCTCACCTGGCCGCCAGTCGCATCCTCCGGTCCTCCGGTGTAGGACAGCCTCTGATGGTCCTGGTCGCGGCGGCCACGGTGTCGTGCGTTGCGCTCGGAGGAGTGCTGATCGTGAACCAGTGGGCCGGTGACGCCGGCCGCATCGCGAACGGCGCCCCGGTCTTCATGCGCTACCAAGGCACCCCACAGCAGGCCCTCGATGCCACTCGGGCTGCAGACCCCGACGGGCAGTGGGCCTTGGCAGGCGCGACGGTGTTCGACGACGACCGCCCCGAGTCACGCCGGGTCTACCTGGACACCAGCCGCTACGAAGACGTCGTCGGCGGCTTCCTCGACACGACTGCCGCACGCGAGGGGTCCCACGCGGTGGATGAACTACGAGAAACGTCGCAGGGGCTACCCGAACGGCCCGTCATGAGCAACGGACGGTGGACCATGCGCGTCGCCGTCAACGAGTCATTCACCCGTCTTGCGGAGCTGACGTTCCGACTCAACTACGTCGGCGACCGGGGCGCCGACGTCGCGTTCATCGAGATCGCTGTCCCGCCCGGACAGTCGAGAACGAAGAGCGTGCGCATCACTGGGTGCGATGACCGATGCCTCATCCGCAGCCTCGACGTGGAAGAGGGCCGCCCGTGCGCCCAGGTGACCAAGGACCTGTGCGGCCGCCCGAAGCTCACCTTGGACCAAGTTGAGGCTGGCGGCGTCGACCTCACCTCGCAGCCGTGGGTCCTCGAAGGAGCGGCCCCGGGGGCCGCGGGTGCAGGCCCGGACGCCACGGACGCGGTCGCCGAGTCAGGGACCCTCAATCTCATCCCAGGCAGGCTCGAAGTGAGGCCCGCGCGACGAGGCCAGTCGACCTTGATGCCCCCGACCGAGCTGCTTGCCCTGCCCGTCCTCGCCGCCGGCGAGGTCGACTGGGGGCAGACGCCCGAAGTGAAGACGCCAGGTGGAGACCATCGTCCTGCTGAGCTCGTCGGCACCTACGCGGCACTTCCCGTCGCCGGGGCTGGAGGAGTGCTGGCTGACCTCGCTACCGCGCTGTCCGACTCCTCGCCCGCCGTCCCCGCAGCCCAAGCCCTGATCCTGGCCCGGGACGACATTCCGGCTGACGTGATGAGCGCGCTGGCGGCGGCCGGCGCCGAAGAGCCCGTCATGCCCGACGAGCAGTCCAGCAACATCTCGGCAGCAGCGGGAACCGCGGGCGTTCAGGTCGGGTGGGTCGTCGCCGTGTGCTCATTGATGGTTGGGCTCCTCACCAGCCTGGTCTACATCGCGCGGCTCCGCCGGGCCCACGCACAGGAGGAAGCCGTCCTTCGCCTCCTCCTCGTCCCGACTCCCACGCGGGCGGCCGCCAACCGGAGGGAGGTCTGGACGCTCGCCTTCGCCAGCGCAGTGGTCACCTGCGCGGCCGGGTACCTCGCAGTAGTGGCACTGCTGACGCGTGCCGAGCTCGTCGACGTACCCGCCAACCAGCCCGCACTCGAGAGTCCGATCGGTTCCACGTCGCTCCTGACGGCCATCGCGCTCGTCACGCTCGGATGCACGCTGGCCGTCATCGCCGGCGGGTTCCTCGCCCGCCATGTCCGCCATGACGAGGCGTCACCCGCATCGCTCCGTGAAGGCACGGTGACCCCATGAGAGGGACGCACGGCATCCCGCCCGGTCTCACACGCGTGGTGCGAGACGGCATTCGTGGCCGGCTGCTGCTGTCGGCGTCCACGTTCGTCCTCACCGCGCTGGCCGTCGGCGCCGCAGTGCTGGGGCCGTCCTTCTCGGTAGCTGTCACCAACTCCTATGTGGTCACGAGGCTCGACGAGGCACGCAACCAGCTCACCGGGTTGAGCTGGGAGTACCGCCCCACCCAGATCGACCACGCCCAAGACTCGACAGGTGAGCCTTCGTCTCTGGCAAAGGTCCAGAGCATGGCCACTGATGCCGTCGTCGAGCAGGTCCCAGACCAGTACCTGCCCGTCACCTACCAGCTCGAGAACGAACCGATCGTGGTCCCCGGCATCTGGACCACGCCTGAGGACCACACCCCAGATCCGGCCGGCGTCGCCGTGCGGTTGCTGGTCAAGGACGGTGGCTGCGCCCAGGTGAGGCTCACCGGGCGCTGCCCGGCCGCCGCTGGCGAGGTCGCCATGCTGGAAGGAGATGCGGTCGAGGACGACCTTCAGCTCGGGGACACCATCGACCTGGGCAAACCGTTCGGGAAGCTGACCCTGGTCGGCACCTACCTCCCGCCGCCTGCCGGCGACGTTGCCGCTGCGGACTTCTGGTTCGACCTGTCACGGTTCGAGAGCAAGCCGCGCCAGTTCCTCGCGTCCATCGGTGTCTCCTTGCCTCGCCGGCCCGCCCCGTACCTGAGCGCCGAAGCCACCTTGGAGCGCATCCCGACTGACCAGCTCCTCGTACGTGCCGACAGCCGACTCGAGGTCACGGCCGACATCACGGTGGCCGACTTCGACGCCCTCGTCGCGGCGGTCGACGCGGTCACCATGTCCGGGTCCGAGGCGGGCGCTGAGGAGGACCGGCCGGCGGGCGGCACGTTGACCGAGGTGTCGCTCAACGACATCGAGGCGATGGCCGGGGAGATCTCCGCCGAACGTGTCGCCGCTGCAGCCTCCATCGCCCCGGCGATGCTCGCGCCTATCCTCGTGGCACTCGCCCTGCTGGCGCGACTGATGTCTGCATCAGCGACGCTGCGAGTCCCCGAGCTGGCGTTGGCGTCCCTGCGCGGCGCGGACACCCGCCGAACGTGGCTTCTCGGGCTCGCTGAGCCGATGGCCCTGCTGGTCGCGGCCGTGCCTTTGGGGATCGGGCTCGGCCTGGGCAGCAGTGGGGCGTTGACGCGGTGGTGGCTCTACCCCGGGCTCGCGGTTCCCGCGCCCTGGACTTCCTGGGCGGCGACCGCACTGGTGGTGGTCGGCTGTGCGCTGGTGGCGGTCGTCGCGACGGCCACGGTGTTCCGCAGCAGCCTGGACACCATGCTCGCGCCGGTCAAGCGGCCGCACCGCACAGGACGCACGGCACTAGTGGCGACACTGACGCTGCTGGCTGCCACTGTGGTGCTACCCATCGCCTCACTCACCAGTGGCCGCGAGGCCCCCGACATCACCGACCTCATCCTTCCTATCGTGCTCGGCCTGGCCGCGGGCGTCGCCGCGACCCGCCTCATCGTGATGGCGGCCAGACGGGCGCAACGCCTTCGCAACCGATCCGTCTCCACCTACGTAGCATCCCGGGGGGTGGCGCGACGATCCGAAGCCGCGCTTCTCGTCCTTCCGCTTGCTGTTGCGGTGTCGGTGTCCATCTTCGGTGCCGGCGTGTACGGCGCCGCCGCTGCCTGGCGCACGAGCGTCGCCGCGACGGAGGCACCGGCCGACACCGTGTACTCCACCGAGCTGTCCATGGCCGCCGCGACCGACCTCACGCACGAGCTCGACCCCGACGGGCGTTGGCTGATGAGCGCGGCCGTGTTCCGCAGCGGCAGGTACCCATGGGTCGTCGCCGACACCAGCCGCATGCCGGCAGTGGCGACCTGGCCATCCCAGTGGACGAACGCGTCCTCATTCGACCTGAGCCAGCAGATCGCCGCCGCACCCCTCCCGAGCTTCACCGGCAACAACGTCACCCTCGACGTTCGCGTCGACGCTCGGGGCGTCGCTGCGGCGGCCTCAACGACAGTCGAGCTGCGGGTACGGCCGAACGGCAAGGACCCTCTCGGGGTCTACCTCGGCCCCTTCGACACCGACACCCGTTCCGCCACCGCCGACGTGCCCTGCGGACGCGGGTGTGAGTTGCTGGGACTGAACATCGGTGGCAGCGCTGCCTCGCCCACGAACCTCGCAGGGCAGTACGACGTCGGACCGATGCTCGTCGACGGCCAACCCGCCGAGAACCTCTTCGCCCCCGGATGGTCTGCGGCGCCAACACATCTGGGCGGAACCGGCGCCCAAGGTGCCTCGACAACCGAAGCCGACGGCCACACCGTGACAGTGACAACCGACCCGGCCGGCGGAGCACGGCGCATCTCACTGGTGTCGGTTCCGGTGCCGAAGCAACGCCCCGTGGTCGTCGGTCGAGGAGCCACCGACGGTCTCAACAGACCACGCCCCGGCACGCCGGAGGCGCTGCTCCCCCCGTCTGCTGCGCCGATAGCAACGTCGGAGAGCGTGCCGTTCCTCGGCCCTCGGGGCGTTCTTGCGGACTACACGATGACCACCCTCGCCCACCCCCTCGACGAACGCGACTGGGACGTCTACCTCCTCGCCAACGTGGACCTGCCAGCCGACATCGCGGCAAGCCTGGCGTCGCAAGGCATCTCCGTCTCAGGGTCGCTCGAGGCGTCCCGGAGCAGGCTCAATGCCACCGCCTACGCCCTCGCCACCCGCCTGTACGCCATCTCCGCCGCCACCGTCCTGCTGATGGCCTTCGCGGGCCTCGTCGTAGCCACCGCCACTCAACTGCCCGGGCGCCGCACGGATGCAGCGTCCATGAGGGTGGTTGGCGTGCGACGGCGAGTGGTGCTGGTCGCGATCGCGCTCGAGACGGCAGTCATCCTGCTTGCCGGCGGAGCCGCCGGACTGGTCGCCGGAGTCGGCAGCCAGGTCCTGGTGCTCCGCACTCTGACCCTTGGCACCCTGGCGGAGGCCACTTACCCCCGGGTCCTCGCCGTTGTCGACCTCGGATACGTGGTGACCTACGCCGCTGGGATGGTGGCAATCCTGGGCTTGACGGCCGTCGCTGGCGCGATGCTGACCGTTCGCGGCGCCACCGGCGGCACCCTGCGTGAGCGCGGACGCTAGTCGATGCACTTCATGCGGTTGTCGAAACCTCGGCCGACCGGATCCTGACCCACGTCGCCACGCGCGTGTACCGCCGGACACCGAACGGGGGGCGAGGCGTTCTGACTCGCGATCCGTCTCGTTGCAGCACAGGGAGGCATGACCGTGCTCACCATCCCCACTCCATCTCGGCGACGACCAGGTCGCGGACCCGCGCTCCCGACAGCAAGCCGACGATGTGCAGTGACAGGTCGATGCCGGCAGAGATGCCGCCCGAGGTCCACACTCGCTCTGAGCACTGCACGAACCGTTGGTCCCGGACGACCCGAGTCGTGGGGCTCGTGGCAAGGAGCTCGTCGAACGCCCCGTGGTGTGTGGTCGCAGAGCAGCCGTCGAGCATCCCGGCCGCCGCGAGTACCAACGCACCCGTGCACACGGATAGAACCAGTTCCGAGTGCTCGGCGCAGGAGCGAATCCAGTCGATCACGTTCGGCTCATGCAACAGAGGTCGCGTCCCGGAGCCTCCAGGAACGATGAGGATGTCGGGGGCCGTTGCCTCTGCGATGGTGGCGGAAGGAAGGACCGTGAATCCGCCTCGCCCGGTGAGCGCGCCAGCGCGGACGCCGATTGCACTCACTTCGAACGGCGATGTCGGGTCGACCTCGTTGGCAACGTTGAAGACCTCATACGGCCCCGCGTAGTCGAGGACTTCCATCGAGTCGAACGCCATGATGCCCACGGAGCGGAAGGGGTTGCCAGTGATGTCCACGTGCGGTCCTTGATGGCCGGGTACCCGCTCGAAGCGGCTGAGGCCTCACTCTCGAATAACGACCCCACCAGCGCGAGTGGCAAGAATGCCGCGTTCTGCAAGAATCTGGCCATGACGCCCAACCGCGTGGTCGTTCTGGCGCTGGGACCCGTGGTGGCCTATGACGCTGTCATTCCCATGCAAGTGCTGGGCCAGGCCGTGGACGGGGAGGGCCAAGGGCTGTACGACGTCGTGCTCGCCACCTTGGATGGCAACCCGGCGGTGACAACGCACGGATTCGATATGGCTCCCCATGGGGATCAGGGCCTCATCGAAGGGGCGGACCTCATCGTCATCCCTGGAACGCACAGTCCGGGTCCTCGACGCGAGGGCCTGGCCCCGGAAGGACTGCGGACGGCGCTGGACCGCCGGCGTGCCGACGCTCGGGTGGCTTCCATCTGTACTGGCGCCTTCGTCCTTGCAGCGGTGGGGATGCTGGACGGAAGACCCGCAACGACGCACTGGAGCGCGGCGGAGGAGTTTCGGCGTCTGTACCCGCGGGTGAACCTCGATCCACGCGTGCTCTATGTCGACGACGGCGACGTCCTGACCTCCGCGGGGCTCAGCGCCGGAGTCGATCTGTGCCTCCACCTGATCCGCAGCGATCACGGCATCGAGATCGCCAACCAGGCGGCCCGTCACATGGTGGTCGCGCCGTGGCGCGACGGCGGCCAAGCCCAGTTCATCGAGTCCCCCCTACCTCACGCACCCGACCAGTCGACCAGCGGCGCTCGCACGTGGGCACTGGAGCACCTCGGCGAGCGCATCACGCTTCAAGGACTCGCCGACCGCGCCTGCATGAGCGTGCGGACGTTCAACCGGCACTTCCGGGCCGATACGGGCACCACCCCCGGTTCTTGGCTGATCCAGCAACGGCTCCGTCAAGCTCAACGACTGCTCGAGAGCAGCGACCTCACCGTGGACGAGGTTGCCGCGCGGGTCGGATTCAGTGCGGCGTCGTTCCGTGCTCACCTGCGATCGACCACCGGCATCTCGCCTACCGCCTACCGCAGCGCCTTCCGCGCAGCCGAGTGACCGCGACGCGGACGTAGGCTTCCTGGCCCTGCCGGAAGGCGCCGGAATCGACCGTCAGCCCAGCCATGTGATCGCCCTCTCGACACGCGCCACCGCACCATTGGCGACCTCGACCCACGGCGCCTCGTGCGGAGCCACGCCTGTCAGGCGGGCGATCGCTGCCCGGATGGCGTCGCCGTGCGAGACCAGCACCGTCACGCCACCGTCGTGCTCCGCCACCTCTGCGAGCACGGCGCCCAGCCGATCGTGCACCTCCAGGAGTGACTCCCCACCGGCCAGCGGGAGCGCGGGATCGGACCAGTCGTGAGCCTCCCCAGCCGCCCAGGTCTCGTCGTACCCGCGTCCCTCGAGCTCGCCGAGGTGCTGCTCACGAAGGCGGGTGTCGAGCGCCACCGGAGCCTGCAGCGCTCGGCTGACGACCTCAGCGGTCTCCACGGCGCGCACCAGGTCGCTGGTGAGGATGCGGGTGACCGGTCGGCCCGCCAGGTCCTCGCCGATCAGCGATGCGGCCCGCTGTGCCTGGCGGCGTCCCAGCGACGTCAGCCGCGGGTGGGAGGTCTGTCCTTGGGTGAGCCGCAGGACATTCCACTCCGACTGGCCGTGGCGGACGAGGTAGACGGGGTGAGTCACGGCGCTGATTCTTTCGTAGGGAACCGCCCACAGACACGCACAGCCCATTCCGAGTCCGTGTGAGTACTCTCGGCGGGTGCCCGAGTCTGCGCGTGTACTACCGACCGCCGGGACGCACGGCGGTGACGGTCCGGCAGTGGCCCGTGCGTTGGGTCTCGATCCCGCCGAGCTGCTGGACCTCTCGCAGAACCTGAATCCGTTCGCGGTGGACGTCTCCTCACTGGTCACCCGGCACCTGGACACGCTCGGCCACTACCCCGACGACCGTCCGGCGACCCGGCTCCTGGCCGAGGCGTTGGACGTGGACCCGACCCGGCTGCTGGTGACCAACGGCGGCAGCGAGGCGATCGCGCTGCTCGTCGCCGAGCACGGCGGGCGGGTGCTCACCGAGCCGGAGTTCGCCCTTCACCCGCGGGGTGATCACGGACCGGTGTGGCGCAGCAACCCGCACAGCCCGACTGGTCGGCTGGCCGGCGCCGACGAGCACGCCGACATCTGGGACGAGGCATTCCATGCGCTGGCCACCGGCCGCTGGAGTGCAGGGCGTGAGGGCATGGTGGTCGGTTCACTCACCAAGACGTTCGCCTGCCCGGGGCTGCGGCTCGGGTACGTGCTCGTCGAGGACCCGGCAGACGTGGCCGGGGTCCGTCGCCACCAGCCGCACTGGTCGACCAGTGCACTAGCGCTGGCGGTGCTGCCGGACCTGCTCGAGTCTGCGGACCTCCCCCTGTGGTCGATGCAGATCAGCGACGCACGACAGCACCTGGTGGCGCTGCTGGAGGGCTACGACCTCGACGTGACCCACGGTGCGGCCCCCTGGGTGCTGGTCGACCGGCCGGGACTTCGCGAGGCCCTCGCGCCGCACGGAGCCCTCGTGCGCGACTGCACGAGCTTCGGCATGCCGGGTGTCGCGCGCATCGCCGTGCCACACCCCGAACAGCTGGCCCGGCTCGACCGGGCCTTCTCCCACACCCTGGACCCCATCGCACGGTGACTCCCGGCCGGGTGTAACTTTCGCGAGCGTCGTGAAGACGAAGTCCGGTGAGAGTCCGGCACTGTCCCGCAACGGTCAAGCCATCGCACCCTGGTGGACGAGTCCGGTCGAACTTCACGACCTGAACCGCATCACCCTCGAGGACAGGGGTGGGTTCGTCCGGCGATGACGTCGTGCGACTGCTTCCTCCTCTCACTACCAGGAGGAACGTTGAAACAGCTCCGTCACCTGCCGCTCGCCCTGGTCCTGGCGACCTCGCTCACCCTCACCGGTTGCGGCGGGACCGGCTCGGCCGAGGACACCGGCTCAGCCGAGGACACCAGCCCGAGTGCCTCACCGGCCGACTACCCCGTGACCGTCGACACCGGCAACGGCGAGGTCACCCTCGACGAACAGCCCGAGCGCATCGTCTCCCTGTCCCCCTCCGCCACGGAGATCCTCTTCGCGATCGGCGCGGCCGACCAGGTCATCGCCGCCGACGAGTACTCGACCTACCCGGCATCGGCACCGACCACCGACCTGTCGGCGTACGACCCGAACGTCGAGGCCATCGCCGGCTACGAACCCGACCTGGTGGTCGTCGCCAACGACACCGACGGCATCGTCGCGGCGCTGGCCGAGCTGGACATCCCGACCATCGTCAACCCGGCTCCCGCCACCATCGAGGAGGGCTACGACGGCGTCGCCGCCCTCGGCCTGGCCACCGGTCACGTCGACGAGACCGCGGAGGTCGTCGCCGACATGCGGGCGCAGGTCGACGAGGCGCTGACGGCTGCTCCTCGCGGGAGCCTGCGCGTCTACCACGAGCTCGACGAGAACCTCTATGCCGCCAGCTCGCACAGCTTCATCGGTTCGGTGTACGACGCGCTCGGCGCTACCAACGTCGCCGACGCGGCCGACACGCAGAAGAGCGGCTATCCACAGCTGACCGAGGAGGCAGTGATCGCCGCCGATCCCGAGCTGATCGTGATCACCGACCAGGTGAGCTACACCGCTGACGACGTGGCGACCCGACCCGGTTGGGAGAACGTGAGTGCGGTCCGCAACGGCAACATCGTCACCGTCGATGCCGACATCTCCTCGCGCTGGGGACCGCGACTGCCGCAGCTCATCGAGTCCATCGCCGACGCCATCGCCTCGGTGAAGGCACCAGTCGGCTGAGCACATGGCGACCGACACTCCTCCCGCACCGGCGGACTCACGGCCACGCCACGAGCCATCCACCGTGGTGGTCCGCGCGGCCGATCGGGCCTACCGGGTCTCCCTGCCCGCGCTGCTGGTCACGCTGGCCCTGCTCGTGATCGCGGGCCTGGTCAGCGCGACCCGGGGCGCCGCCGGACTCCCGGTGGGCGGAGTGGTGTCGGCGCTCCTCGACGCCGTGCCGTGGGTCACCGTCGACTCCGACCTGACCACGTCGCAGGAGGCGATCCTGTGGTCGATCCGGCTACCCCGGACGGCGCTGAGCATGCTGGTCGGTGCGGCTCTCGGTATCGCCGGGGCGGCCTACCAGGGCGTGTTTCGCAACCCACTCGCGGACCCCTACCTGCTCGGGGTCTCGGCCGGTGCGGGGCTCGGAGCCGTGCTCGCCCTCGGCTTCGACCTGGACCTGGGCTTCGGGCCCTTCAGCGCGGTCCCCGCAGCAGCGTTCACGGGCGCGCTGCTGGCAGTCAGCGGCTCGGCCCTCATCGCCCGTGGCTCGTTCGCCTCCACCGCCACCCTGTTGCTCTCGGGCGTGGCGATGGCGGCGCTCTTCTCGGCGGCCCAGACCTACGCGTTGCAGCAGCTGGACGAGACCAGGGCGCGAGAGGCGCTGAGCTGGCTCTTCGGCCAGCTCACCGCCCACGGCTGGGACGAGGTCCTGCTCCTGCTCCCCTACGTCGCCGTCTCCAGTGTGGTGCTCTGCGTCTACGCCCGACACCTCGACGTGCTGCGCCTGGGTGACGACGAGGCCACCGCGCTGGGCCTCAGGCCTGCACGCGTGCGGTTGGTGGTGATCGCCGCGGCCACCCTGGTGACAGCTGCCGCGGTGTCGGTCAGCGGCTTGATCGCCTTCGTCGGGCTGGTGGTGCCGCACGTGGTGCGGATGCTCACCAGTCACAGCTATCGGGTGGTGCTGCCGCTCTCGGGTGTGCTCGGTGGCGCCTTCCTCTCCAGCGTCGACGTCGGCGCGCGCACGCTGGTCGCGCCCGCGGAGCTTCCAGTCGGCGTGCTCACGGCGTTCGTGGGCGCTCCGTTCTTCGCGTTCGTGCTGTGGCGGCGGGGCGGATCCCGATGAGGCTTCGCGCCACCGACCTGCGGGTCCGACTTCGCCGTACGGAGGTCCTGCACGGCATCGACCTCCAGCTGGAGGCAGGCGAGTGGCTCGGCGTGATCGGGCCCAACGGCGCTGGCAAGTCGACCCTTCTCAAGGCACTGGCCGGAGTGCTGCGCCACACCGGCACCCTCCGGGTCGGCTCCGGTCCCCGCGCCACCCGGATCGCGCTGATGCCGCAGGCACCGCTGCTGCCCGAGGGCATGTCGGTCGTCGAGTACGTCCTGCTCGGGCGCACCGTCCACCTCGGCTGGCTGCGGGGCGAGACACGCCGGGACCGCAGGATCGCGGCCGAGGTGATCGGCAGGCTGGGGCTGGACGAGCTCGCCGACCGGCCCGTCACCTCCCTCTCCGGCGGGGAGGCCCAACGAGCAGTCGTGGCCCGGGCCCTCGCCCAGCAGACCCGGATCCTGCTGCTCGACGAACCCACCAGCGCCCTCGACCCGGGCCACCAGGTGGAGGTGCTGAGCCTGGTCGACGACCTGCGCCGGCAAGACGGCATCAGCGTGATCGCCGCCATGCACGACCTCGGCTCCGCCGCACGTCACGCCGACCGGTTGCAGCTCCTCGCAGCCGGGTCGACCGAGGCGGTGGGCACGCCGAGGCAGGTGCTGGACCCCGTCGTCCTGAGCCGCGTCTATCGCACCCCGCTCGACGTGCACCGGCTCGCAGACGAGCTCGTCGTCCTCCCCCGCCGCACGACCACGACCCGAAGGAACACCGCATGAGCGACCACGCAGAGCCGCGCACCAAGCGCCCCTACGACAAACGCGAGCTGCGCTCCGCGCCGTCGGTGGTGCTGGTCAACACCGGGCACGGCAAGGGCAAGTCGACGGCCGCGTTCGGCACCGTGATGCGATCAGTGGCGCGAGGGTGGCCGACCGCGGTGGTGCAGTTCATCAAGAGCGGGGCCTGGCACACCGGCGAGGAGAAGATCAGCCGTCAGATCGGCGTGGACTGGTTCACCGCCGGAGACGGTTTCAGCTGGGACTCCAGCGACCTCGACGAGAGCCGGGCCAAGGCGGTGGCCGCCTGGGCGTTCGCGCGGGACCTCATCCACCGGGGCGAGCACCGCATGGTCCTGCTCGACGAGGTCAGCTATCCGATGAACTGGGGGTGGATCGACACCGAGGAGGTCACCGAGACCCTGCGCGACCGACCCAGGGACACCAGCGTCTTCCTCACCGGACGCGAGATGCCGCAACCCGTCATCGACGTCGCGGACACCGTCACGGAGATGGTGAAGGTCAAGCATGCCTTCGAACAAGGCATCAGGGCACGCAAGGGGATCGACTATTGAGCGGCGCCCTGCTGGTCTGCGGTGCCACCAGTGGTGCCGGCAAGTCCACCGTCACCTCTGCCCTGTGCCGGGTCTGGTCCGACGCGGGCCGCGACGTCGCGCCGTTCAAGGCGCAGAACATGTCCAACCACGCCGCGGTCACGGCCGACGGGGGTGAGATCGGACGTGCCCAGGCGATGCAGGCGTGGGCGGCACGGGTGGCTCCGGACCGCCGCATGAACCCGATCCTGCTCAAGCCGTCCGCGGCTCGCACCAGCCACCTCGTGGTGCTCGGCGACGAGGTCACGGTCACGGATGCCGCCGGTTACGGAGAGGTCGCGCGCGGCCTGCGGGACGTGGTCCTCGAGGCGTTCACGTCGCTGCGTGCGGAGCACGACTGGGTGGTCGCGGAGGGCGCCGGCGGAGCAGCAGAGATCAACCTGCTCGACCGCGACCTGGTCAACCTGCCGCTCGCGGCCGCCGCGGGGATACCTGCGATCGTGGTGGTCGACATCGACCGCGGCGGGGCCTTCGCCTCGGCGTACGGGACCTGGGCGCTGCTGCCGGACCACCTGCGCCGTCAGGTGCGCGGATTCGTGTTCAACCAGTTCCGCGGCGACGCCTCCCTGCTGGAGCCAGGTCATGCGGAGCTGACCGATCGCACCGGACTGCCGGTGCTCGGCGTCCTCCCGCACCTGGGTCAGCATCCGATGCTCGGCGTGGAGGACAGCCTCGACCTGGCGACGACCACGCGCCCGGGCGGCTCGCCCTCCCCGCTTCGGGTGGCGCTCCTGCGACTGCCGCACCTGGCCAACCCCGCCGACTTCGACCCGCTCGTGATGGAACCGTCGGTCAGCCTGCGCTGGGCCGCCCATCCCGACGACCTCGACGACGCGGACCTGGTGATCCTTCCGGGAAGTCGCGCCACCGTCGCCGACCTGGCCTGGATCCGCGAACGCGGCCTGGCCGACGCGGTGGCCCGCACCGGTGCAGTCGTGCTCGGGATCTGCGCCGGGTACCAGATGCTCGGGCGCTGGATCGACGACCGGATCGAGTCCGGAGCGGGCCGGGTGCCCGGGCTGGACCTCCTGGGCGTCGAGACGACCTTCGCCACGCCGAAGATCGTGCGCCGGACCGGCCCGGGTTACGAGATCCGCTGGGGTCGCCCGGTCAGCGACGAACCCTGGGACGTAGCCGTCGAGGGCAGTCGCCGGGGTTCGGTGCACGGGACCAGCGTCCACGGACTCTTCGACGACGACGCCTTCCGACACTCCTTCCTGGGTGAGGTGGCCCGGTCACGTGGACGGCGCTACGACCCCTCCCCCGTTTCCTTCGCAACGGCCGTGGACCAGCACCTCGATCACTTGGCGAGTTGGCTCGGCGAGCACCTCGACCTCGACGCCGTGGACAAGATCGCGACCTCGGCCCTGCCGGTCGACGCTGCCCCGGGGTGGGTCCGATGACGGCCGGCGCCACCATCCTGCCGCCGGGACCCGACCACCGGCACGTCCTGGTCTGGAGGTTCGGCGAACCCGTGCAGGCACTGTCGTCGGCCTCCGTCGGCGGTGGCTTCACCACGCCTTCCTGGCTGCTCAACATCGGCGTCCCCCACGACTACTCGCGGATCGATCTCGACCAGCACGCAGCCACGATCGCCACCGGCCGGGACCTGCGCGGGCCGGGCATCGCGATGTTCACCGCCGTCGATGTCACCCGTGCGGAGCACGTTCTCGTCGAGAGGGCGTCGGTGTGCGCGACCGTCGGCGTCACCAGGCCGACGTGGGCCGCCGACCCAGAGGCCGGGCATGCCCTCTGGCCGGGCACGATCAACCTGGTCGCGCAGCTGCCGGTGGCCCTGGAGCCGGCCGCGATGGTCCAGGCTCTGCTCGCCATGACGGAGGCCAAGACCCAGGCACTCCTGGAGGCGCAGGTGCCCGGCACAGGGACGGCGAGCGACGCGATCACCCTGGTCTGCCCCGTCGCGGCCAGCACGGAACGCTTCGGAGGTGTGCGGTCCACCTGGGGTCACCGCGTGGCCATGGCCACGCATGCCGCCGTCCACCGAGGGTTGGCCGCGCACCCGGGGCGTCCTCGATGAGCCGGCCGGGGCGGCGTGCCCTCGGCGTCGCCGGCGGGTTGTTGCTGCAGAAGGCACTGCCGGAGCCGCCAGGTCGCTGTCACCCGGTGGCCTGGTTCGGCACGACGATGCAGAGGGTCGAGGCGGTCGGCTACGCCGACAGCCGCTCCGCCGGGGTGCAGCACGCGCTCACCGGTGTCGCGCTGGGGGCGCTGGCCGGCCGGGTGACACGGTCCACGGCCCTGGCGGTCGGGCTCTGCGCGGCCGGCCGCGAGCTGCGCCGGGCGGCACGGCTGGTCGAGGCCCCCCTGCTCGACGGCGACCTCGCGGGCGCTCGCACCGGCCTCCCCTCACTGGTCGGTCGTGACCCGAGCCGACTCGACGCCTCGTCGATCGCTGCGGCCGTGATCGAGTCCCTGGCCGAGAACTCCGTCGACGCCGTGATCGCCCCCGCCGTCTGGGGCGTGCTCGCCGGAGCCCCTGGCGTGTGGGCGCACCGCGCGATCAACACGATGGACGCCATGATCGGTCACCACAACCCTCACTACGAGAACTACGGTTGGGCCGCGGCCCGGCTCGACGACGGCGTCAACTGGCTCCCGGCCCGGCTCTTCGCGGTGATGGCCATGACCGTCGCACCCGCCCGGGCAGGCGCCGTGCGCGCCGTCGTACGACGTGACGCCCACCTGCACCCGTCCCCGAATGCCGGAGTCGCAGAAGCCGCGGCCGCAGCCGTGCTCGGTCGTGAGCTCGGCGGGCCGCTGCAGTACGGCGAACGCCACGAGGACCGGCCACGACTCGGTGACGGCCCGCGCCCCGAGGCCGGGGACATCGCGAGAGCACGGGAGCTGACGAGCCGGGTCGAGTGGGCTCTAATCGGGGCACTCGTGCTGCTGTGGTGGGCAGACCGCCGACTCGGCCCCTGCCTGGTCGCAGTCATGGACACGAGGAGATCCACCCGATGCCACTGACCTTCCTGACCGGCGGAGCCCGCAGCGGCAAGTCGGCTCGCGCCGTGCTGATGGCGGCCGCGAGCGGCCGCCACGTCACGTTCGTCGCGACCGCCCAGGCTCGCGACGCAGAGATGACGGACCGGATCCGGCTGCACCGCGCAGAGCGCCCTGCTCGATGGACGACCGTCGAGGCGCCCCTCGACATCGAACCGGCGATCGTCGGGGTCGGAGCCGGATCCGTCGGGATCATCGACTGCCTCTCGCTGTGGGTCGCCAACCTGCTCGAGCGCGGCGACTCGGCCTCCCAGATCGACGAGGCGGCCGAGCGCGCCGCCGCCGCCTGCGCCACCAGCACCACGGACTGGTTCGTGGTCAGCAACGAGGTCGGCATGGGACTGGTGCCCATGCACCCCCTCGGCCGCGACTACCGCGACCGGCTGGGCCGGGTCAACGCCACCTTCTCCGCCCGGGCATCGCTCGCACAGCTCATGGTCGCCGGCCGCGCCCTCACGCTCGGCGACCACAACCTCGACCTCCAGGAGGAAAACCCATGAGTGACCTGTCGGTGCTGCAGAGCACCATCCAGGCGATCCGACCCGCCTCGGCCCAGGCCCTGCGGGAGGCCACCTCGGCCATGGCCGACAAGGTCAAGCCGGTCGGCAGCCTCGGCCTCATGGAGGACCTCGCGACCCGAATCGCGGCCCTCCGTGGCCGCGTCGACCTGCCCGACCCTGCCGCCGCCGTGGTGGTCTGTGCCGCCGACCACGGCGTGGCCGAGGAAGGCGTGAGCGCCTTCCCCCAAGCAGTCACCGGGCTCATGCTCACCGCCTTCGGCACCGGCGGGGCCGCCGTGGCGGTGCTCGCCAGAGCCTCCGGCGCCCGGCTCGTGGTGGCTGACCTGGGCGTGATCGACCCACCGGCGGTCCCCGGCCTACTGGACCGCAGCGTCCGTGCGGGCACGAAGAACAGCGCGCACGGGGCTGCCATGACCGTGGCCGAGGCCACCTTGGCGCTGCGCCACGGAATCGACCTCGCACACGAGCTGGTCGACGAGGGGGTCGACCTGGTGGCGCTGGGCGAGATGGGTATCGGCAACACCACCACCGCCAGCGCACTGACGGCCGCCCTCCTCGGTTGCGACGCCGCATCCACGTGCGGCCGCGGCACCGGCCTCGACGATGTCCAGGTGACCCACAAGATCTCGGTCGTCGACCAGGTCCTGGCGCGACACGCCGCGGTGTTCGACGACCCGCTGGCAACCCTGGCTGCGGTGGGTGGGCTCGAGGTGGCGGCTCTTGCCGGCGTCGTCCTCGGCGCCGCGGAGCGGCAGGTCCCGGTGCTTCTGGACGGATTCATCACCGGAGCCGCTGCCCTGGTGGCCGCGCGCCTCGCCCCCGCGAGCACCGACGCGATGATCGCGGCACACCTGTCCCCCGAGCCCGGCCACGCCCTGCAGCTGGCCGCCCTCGGCCTGCGCCCCCTGCTCGACCTGCAGATGCGATTGGGCGAGGGCAGCGGCGCGGCACTCGCCATCAACCTCGTGCGCTCATCGATCGCGGTGCTCAACGAGATGGCGACGTTCGCCAGCCTCGGTCTCGACCAGACCAGCCCGGTGGTGTGAGTGCGCCCGCTGGCTGCGGCCACGATGCTGCTCACCCGGGTGCCGGTGCCGGCATCGGCGGGCACCGTCGCTCCCGCTCGCGCCGCCGTGCTCTACCCCGCGGTCGGGGCCGCGATCGGGGCCATTGTGGCGGGCGTCGCCGTGGGAGCCGGACAGCTCTGGCCAGTGCTCATCGCGGCCACGGTGGCCGTCGCCGCCGAGACGGCCCTCACAGGTGCCCTGCACCTGGACGGGCTCGCCGACTGCGCTGACGGGTTGGCCGGCCGGGACCGCGAGCACCGGCTGCAGATCATGAAGGACCACGTCATCGGTGTGTACGCCGCAGCGACCCTGGCACTGCACCTGCTGATGAAGGTCGCTGCCCTGTCGACCCTGCTCGCGGCCCTTCGACCCCTGGACCTGCTGCTGCTCCTCATCGGCGGGTACGCCGCTTCCCGCGGAGCGATGCTCCCGCTGGCGCGGTTCCTTCCCTATGCCCGGGCGGAGGGGACCGGCCGGGGCGTGGTCCAGGAGCTGAGCACGAGGCAAACGGTGACCGGACTCGCCCTGGCGCTCGGCGCGTTGGCCGCGGTGGTCCCGGTGCATCTGTGCACCGCACTGCTGATGGCACTCGCCGCTGCAATGGTCACGCTGGCGGTTGGGGTGCTGGCGCATCGCCGGATCGGCGGCGTGACCGGCGACGTGCTCGGCGCCTGTGCGGAGCTGACCCTGGTCGTCATGCTGTTGGCCGGGGTCGCCTCGCTCACCTGATTCGACCCACGCCCATCAGGACCCACAGTCGAACAGCAACTCCTGCAGACACCGCCCAATGCTCGTCTTGCCGAATTCGACCCACCGTGCGGCCATGCCCGAGCGTCACCACGTGTCGGGCGGACTGGGTCCACCCTGGACATGCCGGCCACGGTGATCGCCAGGCGTGTCGGACGGACTGGGTCGATCACGTGGTTCCGCGAACATGTCCGGCAGCGTCGGCCTGAGCACCGACCAGTCGACCCGTCGGACCGGCTGACGTGGCTGCCCGGGGACGCTGCGAAGTGCAAGCTGGCGTATGCAGCGTCGAATCGGCGTGCCGCCGTCTGGACCTTGCCGAATCGGGCCGTGCGCCTCGCGGCGGGTCATATGTACCGATTTGCGGAGTTAGTAAATCTGCGTACACTAACTCTCATGGCTCGCCCCCGCACCGTGTCCGACGACGACTTCGTCCGGGCTGCCGCCACGGTCGCCGCACGCCGGAGCGACGGTTCCTGGTCGCTGACCGAGGTCGCCTCCGAAGTCGGTGTGACGCCGGCGGCCGTCGTCAAGCGGTTCGGTTCGAAGCGCGGACTGCTCGTGGCCGTGGCGACGAAATGGGTCCGCGACCTGCCCGAATACGCCCCGGCGTCGGTCGACGACCCGCTCGGACACGTCCGGGAATGGGCGAGCGAGTGGCTGGCCGCAACGGGCGAGCCGGACCGCACAGTGGGCCACCTGACGCTGCTCCTCGATGAGATCGTCGACGACGACACGCGTTCCTTGCTCGGCCGTGGCCGACAGAGCCAGGCCGCCTACCTGCGGTCCGCGCTGCGGGACGCGCACAACCGCGGCCAGCTGCTTGAAGAACCCCCCGAGGACACAGCGGAGCGCTGGCTAGATGTGCTCGCTGGCGCCGTAATCGCGAGCGCCATCGAAAGGACCGAACAGGCGGCGAGACGTGCGCTCGCCTCCATCGACAACGACATGAACAGATGGAGAGAACAATGACAAAGGCATGGGACGGACTGGTTTACATCGGGACGAGCGTCGACGGCCAAGTGGCTCGACCCGATGGGTCGCTCGACTGGCTGTTGAGCCGCGGCGAGGCCGCGGGCGACGCTGGCTATTCGACGTTCATGGAGCGCGTCGATGTCATCCTCATGGGTCGGGCGACCTACGAGGTGGTCAGCGGCTTCGAACCCTGGCCCTACGCCGAGACGCCCGTCGTGGTCCTCAGCACCACGCTCACCGACGGCCAAGACGACCGGGTGCGTGTCGTCCGCAGCCTTGAGGAAGCATCAGACCTGTTCCACAGCATGAGGGCCGGCGGCGTCTACGTCGACGGCGCGTCGACGATCCAGTCTTGCCTGGCGGCAGGCTGGGTCGACGAGCTCACCATCTCCCAGGTCCCAGTCCTCATCGGCGCGGGCATCCCTCTCTTCCGGATGCTCCCGCACGACGTCGACCTCGTCCTTGAGAGGAGCGTCGTGCTCGGCGGCGGAATGGTTCAGACGACCTACCGCGTGCAGCACAGCTGACGTCTTGCCGCCGGACGTGCTGCGCGACCCCGCCGCGCTCGACGGCGCGGGTGGCGCATGCCGTCGCCCCCTCACCCGCCCCCTCCCCCCTCGAAAGAGCCTTCCAGATGTCGTCGTCCACCGACGTACAGCACACCGACGAGACTGCGCCCAGACTCCGCCATCGGCCGCAAAGTCGCACGCCTTTCGCAGTCAAGTTCCTCGTCGTCTCGACATTCATCGTCATCCTCAACGAGACAGTCATGATCAACGCGATACCACGACTGATGGCGGACTTCGCCATCGCCGAGCGGACCGCGCAGTGGCTCTCGACGATCTTCATGCTCACCATGGCCATCGTCATTCCGGTCACAGGCTGGTTCCTCCAGCGCGTCGGCACGCGAGCGGCGTACGCCACTGCGATGTGGACGTTCACGGCCGGCACCGCTCTGGCCGCCGTCGCCCCGACCTTCGAGATCCTGCTCGTCGGCCGAGTGGTGCAGGCAGCCGGGACGGCGGTCATGACCCCGTTGCTGATGACGACGCTGCTAACGCTCGTGCCGGACGCCGATCGCGGCCGGGTCATGGGTCAGGTCACCCTTGCGATGTCGTGCGCCCCAGCGCTTGGGCCTGCTGTCTCCGGGGTCCTGCTCGAGTTGGGGTCGTGGCGGCTCATCTTCGCCGCAGTCCTGCCTGTTGCTGCGGCGGTCACGGTACTTGGCTCACGCCACCTCGTGGACGTCGGCGAGAAGCAAGCCGGACCGGCGAACTGGGTGAGCGTGGCTCTAGCCGCCGGCGGTTTTGGCGGTCTCGTCCTCGGGCTCAGCCGAGTCGGTGCCGCAACCGTCGTCGAGACGGCGGTCCTGATCGCCACCGGTGCGCTGCTCATCGCGCTCTTCGTGCTCCAGCAGATACGCCTGCAACGCTTGGGCGGCCCGCTGCTCGACCTTCGCACCGTACGTCACCGGTCCTTCGCGGTGTCGCTGGTCCTGATGTCCGCGGGCTTCATGGCCTTCCTCGGGTCCATGATCCTGCTGCCTCTCTATCTGCAGAACCTCCGTGGACTGAGCGAGCTGCAGGCAGGACTCCTCGTCATGCCGGGCGGTCTGGCGATGGGTGCCCTTGGGCCAGTAGTAGGGGGGCTGTACGACCGCCTCGGGGCGCGACCATTGGTCATTCCCGGGTCTCTCGCCATGGTCGCCCTGCTCGCCGCCTTGAGCCGAGTCGACGCCGACACCTCCTACGGCCTTCTGCTCGGCCTGCACGTCGCGCTCATGGCGAGCCTAGCCACGATCTTCACGCCCGTCTTCACGGTCGGCATGGGCGACCTGCCCGCCTCGCTGTACTCCCACGGAAGCTCCCTGCTCGGCGCACTCCAGCAAGTCGCGGGCGCAGTGGGCACGGCGCTTCTCATCGTGATTCTCGACAGCCGATCGGAACAGCTCGCCCAATCCGGCGCACCCCCGACCGAGGCAGTCATCGGCGGCTTGCAGTGGGCGTTTGCCGCGGCCGCAGGCATGGGGACGATCGTGGTGGCTGCAGCGATGCTGCTACCACGTCGGGCAGAACCGCCTGCTGTGGCGAAACCCTAGACGGCATGAGTGAACCGGTCGTCTGACCGGGGTTGCGGGCCGGGCCCTCACTCACAACATTGGTGGGGTTACCGAGCAGGGGCCGCCTGCTCGGCCGCCGCTAACGGGCGTCCATTTTGACGGCGCACCACGAGCAGTGGTGAGCGGCTGCGTCTGCTAATCGGTTCTTGGGAGGCAGTCCGTTCCGTCGCGGCTCCCAGGTAGGCAATGAGGCGTCGGATCCGGCGCTTCCGAGGGCCGGGGTGTACCGCTGGACCTACACGACGGAGCACCACGCGCACCTCCTAGATGAACCACTCATCGAGGAGGAACTGATGGCCGCGTTCAACCGCCCTCGTGCCCATGCAGATGAGGCGCGTGAGGCCCTCCGACACCTCGTCCACGCGATTCGTCACGTCGAGGACCCGACGGAGATCTACTCCGTCCTGGGCGAGCTCACGAGCGGTGTCGCCTCACTGGCGCAGTCGCTGCACCAGATCGCCGAGTTCCATGAGGGCCTTGCCCGCCAGCGCGCGTGGGTGAGAGGCGACACGCGTGCGGGATGCGCCGCCTCGTACCAGGTCGCTTGGGAACTACACCGCGCGGGCGAGATCGTTCATCAGGTGGCGAACGGCCTCGACCGGGCTCATGGGGTCGAGGCGACGATCGCGTACGACGCCCTCGACCTGCTTCATGTCGAAGCAGTACCGCAACAGTTGAACGAACATGGGCCGTCGCTGTGACCAACCGACGCGACGATCATCGCGTGCACTCGACCGTGCTTGTGTCGCCCGGGCGTGAGAAGTTGGCCGACCGCAGACTCCGGAACGCGTCGGCGCGAGCATTGATGGTTGAAGATCGGGAGGCCCGACGCTCGACGGCGAAACAAGTGGCGGCAGAACTCGCTGCTGAGAAGCGCGCCACCGAGCTCCTGCCGCACGCCGGCGAGTCCGGCACAGCCGCGCTCCGGACCCCAGGGCGTTTCCGTATCCCCCGCCACCAGGACACCTCCGCAACTCTCGCGGGCGCCTACCCGTTCCTCGCCGAAGGCGGCCTGGGCAGCGAGGGCGTCTTCGTCGGCCAGGACCTCTACTCCGGAAGCTCATTCGTCTACGACCCGTGGATCCTCTACGCCCGCGGCCTGATCACCGCACCCAATCTCGTTCTCGCCGGCATCGTCGGCTCCGGCAAGTCCTGTCTCGCCAAGAGTCTCTACACCCGGTCGATCCCATTCGGCCGCCGCGTATACGTGCCCGGTGACCCGAAGGGCGAGCACACCGCCGTTGCCGAGGCCGTCGGAGGCCGCGCAATCGCACTGGGCCACGGAATGCCGAACCGCCTGAACCCTCTGGACGAAGGTCACCGCCCGTCCGGCTTCGACGACGCGCAGTGGGCAAGCCAGATCGCCTCGCGGCGGCGCGACCTCATCGGAGCGCTCGCCGAGACGGTCCTGGACCGACGCCTGAGCCCGCTCGAGCACACCGCCGTTGACATCGCGATCGACCGAACGGTCCGTGGGGCCGACGTACCTGTGCTCCCGATGGTCGTCGACCGGCTGCTGGCACCGGACCGAATCGACGATCCCGACGGACGGCTCACCGAAGACGGTCGCCTGGTTGGGCACGCACTGCGGCGGCTCGTGGCGGGCGACCTGGCCGGTCTCTTCGACGGGCCGTCCACGGTTGCCTTCGACCCGAAGCTCCCGATGATCTCCCTCGACCTGTCCCGCGTGACCGAGAACGCCACCCTGATCTCCGTCCTCATGACCTGCGCGTCGGCGTGGATGGAGTCTGCGTTGCTCGACCCCGCAGGCGAGCAGCGCTGGGTCGTGTACGACGAAGCCTGGCGATTGATGTCCCACCCTGCCCTGCTTCGCCGCATGGACGCTCACTGGCGCCTCGCTCGGCACTACGGCATCGCGAACATGTTGATCTTCCACAAACTCACCGACCTCGACAACGTCGGCGATCAAGGCTCGGCGATGCGTGCTCTCGCCTCTTCACTCCTTGCCAATGCGGAGACGCGGATCGTCTACCGCCAGGAGCCTGACCAGCTTGGAGCGACCTCAGCCGCTCTCGGGCTGACCGGAACGGAGCAGTCGCTCATCCCGACCCTTGGCACCGGCCAGGGCCTGTGGCGGATCAAGCACCGCTCCTTCGTCGTACAGCACCAGATGCACCCCGCCGAGCTCGCACTATTCGACACAGCCGGCCGCATGACGGGAGCGCCAGCGTCATGACCACGCGAGTTCGAGCACGAGCCGACCGCGAAACCAGGCTCGACGCCCTACAGGGACAGTTGTCCGAGGCCGTCGCAGCGCTGGTGACCGGCGAGGACTGGAAACGTGCGTTGAGCTTCGCCGCACAGTTCCGTTCGCGGAGCTTCAACAACACGATGCTGATCTACACCCAGCACCTCGCGGCGTACAACGAAGGGCGCGTGCCGAACCCGACACCGACGTACGTCGCGGGGTTCCACCAGTGGCTCTCCCTTGGACGCCATGTCGAGAAGGGTCAGCACGGGTACGGCATCCTCGCGCCGGTCACCGCCAGGTTCGCGTCATCCAGTCCAGCGGATCCGGCATCGTGGCATCCCCTCGGCAGAGGCGAGAAGCCCGGTCCCAGGGAGTCGGTCAAGTCGAAGCTCATCGGCCTGAAGCCCACGCACGTCTGGGACGTCTCACAGACGGCTGGCGATCCTGTGCCCGAGTTGCCCCGCCCGAATCTGCTGCACGGCGAAGCTCCAGCCGGCCTCTGGGACGGTCTCGCCGACCAGATCACCGGGCTTGGGTTCGAGCTTCGACTGGTGTCGTCCGCGGCCGCGATCGGCGGCGCCAATGGACTGACCGACTTCCTCGCCCGCGAGGTCTCGATTCGGATGGACATGGACGACGCCGCCCAGATGAAGACGCTCGCCCACGAGCTCGGACATGTCCTCCTCCACGCTCCTCGCGACAATGTCGTGTCCACGAATCTCGCCACTGACGCGACCTTGCACCGCGGCATCGCGGAGGTCGAAGCGGAGTCGATCGCACTGATGGTTGGAGCGGCTCACGGGCTCGACACCTCGTCGTACACCGTCCCCTACGTCTCGACATGGGCGGCGAGCGTTCCCGGCAAGACGCCGGTCGAGGTCATCCAGTCGACGGCCGAGCGGGTCAGGAACACGGCGCTCAGCGTCCTCGAGGACCTCGACACCCAGAAGGTCGGCGACGGCACCCCGTCGGGTCTCGAACGAGAGGCGATCAGCCGCAGAGCCGGGGTGGCGCCTGCTATCACCGGCACGCGTCACGACGGATCGGTCCTCGGGCTATGAAGGTCCCAGTCGTCCTCGCCACCGTCCGCTTCGACGTCGACTCCGATGGCCGGCTCGAGATCAGCATCGACGGCCAGCCGCACGCCGAAGATCGAAGGTTGTCTCGCGACGACCTTCGCTCGGTCCTCGACGAGATCACTGCGAGCCTCGGCACTGCGGTGCGCGTCGAAGTCCACGAGGCTGACGGCACGACGTACTCGGACATCGAGACTCCCGCGGGAGCTGCGGCTCCGGATGCCATGGAGCCCGAGTCAGAGACAGCAACACCGACACTTGCCGGCGCCGGCTTCCAGCCCGGCGAACAGGTCGCTCTCGCCTACGTCGTGGCACGCCAGGAAGCCGATGCCAATGGCGATGTCGCCATCAACCTCCCACCGGCGCTGTTGACCGCAAAACGCCACGGGCTCATTCTCCTCGGCCTGACCTCGCAGACAGTCGCGCCAGTCGAGGCGCAGGCATGAACCCGAGTCCGCGCAGCGCGAACGACGAGCTCGTCAACCTCGCACTGATGGTCCTGATCGCCCTCTTCGGCTTTGGGCTCGCCCTCGGGGGCGCTGGAGAGGTCGCCGCCTTCCTGGCCGGCCAGCCGGGTCCCCGCGGAGGTGTCGCAGGCGGGCTTCGGGTCCTCACTGACCCCGGGGACCCGGGTACGGCGCTCGGCACACCTGGTCTGTCGGCCTCGCCGTACTGGCTCGTCGTCGCAGCCATGCTCACGCTGATCGGCAGCGCTGCGTGGGTCACCTGGACCGTCGTCGCCCGACTACGCCACCGCACCAAGCATGACCCTCACAAGATCGAGGGCATCGCCACCCGACGAGACATCGACCTTGCTGCGTCGAAGCGAGCGCTCGTACGCCGAGGCGAGTCCCTCCGGCCCTCGATCAGCCGCCCGCAGGCGGAGGACGTCGGCTACCTGCTCGGGCGCAGCTGCGGTCGGGAGATCTGGGCCTCGGTCGAGGACTCGATTCTGGTCATCGGACCGCCTCGGTCCGGCAAGGGCTTGCACCTCCTTATCAACGCGATCCTCGACGCCCCTGGTGCCGTCGTCACGACATCCACCCGGCCGGACAACGTCGTGGCCACCATTGCGGCCCGTAAGGAACGCGGACCTGTGGCGGTTTTCGACCCGCAGCACCTGACCGCAGTACTCCCGCACGTCGATGGGAGCGGCGTTCGCTGGTCCCCAATCCGAGGCTGCGAGCAACCTCTCACCGCGATGATCCGAGCAGCCGGCTTGGCATCGACGACCGGGCTCTCGTCCGGCGGGGTGGAGTCAGGTGGCTTCTGGGAGGGCAAGGCCCGGTCAGCACTCCAGTCGCTGCTCCACGCGGCCGCGATCGAACGTCTACCCACCCGGACACTCTTCGAGTGGTCCCTGTCGCCCTCTGCTGCGGCCGACGCGGTCGGCATCCTTGCCAGCCGACCCCAAGCCGCGCCAGGTTGGGCGGACGCTCTCGACGGGATGATCAATGCCGACCCGCGCACCCGAGACTCGATCTGGATGGCGGTAAGCCAAGCTCTCGCGTGCCTGGCGGATCCGGCCGTCCTCGAGGCCGTCAGTCCCGATCCGGGCGACGCCTTCGATCCTCACGACTTCCTTGTGGAGAACGGCACGCTGTACTTGCTCGCCACCGGCGCAGGTGCTGGCGCTTCGTGGCCCCTCGTGGCGGCCTTCATGGAGGACCTCACCGAAGTCGCTCGGCACCTCGCGGCGGGCTCCACCGGCGCTCGGCTCGATCCCCCGCTCCTGCTAGCGCTCGACGAGATCGGAAACCTCGCGCCGCTCCCCTCCCTGCCGGTTCTTATGGCTGAGGGCGGTGGCACCGGCATCACGACGATGCCAGTCCTCCAGTCGCTCTCGCAGGCGCGGAGCAAGTGGGGTGACCACGCCGCCAGCACGATCTGGGACGCCTCGATCGTCAAGGTCATCCTTGGCGGAGCATCGGCGTCCAAGGACCTCCAGGAGCTCTCTGTGCTGATCGGAGAGCGGGACGAACGTTCAGACACCGTGACGATCAGCGACTACGGCGGCCGCTCTCTCCAACGGTCGAACCGGCGCGCGGCGGTCATGCCGCCCGAGCGCATCCGCACGCTCCCCTTCGGTATTGCCCTGATCCTGCTCCGGAGCGCCCCGCCCATCGTGACGGGACTCCGCAGGTGGACAAGCCGGCAGTGAGCCAGCTGTCCGGCACCAACCGCCGCCAATCGGCGCCAAGCGGTTTCCGGATCTGTCGAGATGCGGAGTCGTCGCCGACAGTTGTGGCGCGGTCAACGCGCACTCGCGCCGACCATTACTGAGGCCACTGAGTGTGCCTGCGCGACGTCTGCGCGGTCATCGCGCCGGACGCCCAGCCGGGCGCAGAGGATGCCGGGGGCACGCGGCCTGTTCAGAACGTGAAGTGTCCGTGGCCGTCCACCAGGTCGACTTCGTGCAGGAGTTCACCGGTTTGTTTGCATCTGCCGTTTGCCTTGCGGGGGAAGACTCCGAACGCACGCACCGTGCCTTTGAACGTTCCTGAGGAGTTCCGGAAGATTCCTGTGCCGCCAGTGATCTGGTTGGTTTGTTGGACCCAGGCGCTCAGCCGGCACGTTGTGGGGTTGAGGTGAAACTTCACGTCGTTGTTGGTGCTGAGCAGGTGCATGGTTCCGTCGGCGAAGACCAGGTTGTCTCGGTTGACGTTGTCGGGGTCGCCGGGTCTGGCTCCCGTCTCGATGATGCGGCCGACGCCATCGAATGCTCCGTGAAAGGCGATGCGGGTGATGTCGATGCTGCCGTTCGTCTTCACGAGGAACCCGTTGAACGACTCCGGGCCGGTGGCTTCATGTCCTGAAGCAGCGGCGGCCCCGGTGCTCAGCAGGGCGACGGTTGCGGTTGCCGCGGTGAGGGTCTTCAGGGTTCGTCCAAACATGTCTCTTCCCGTCGACAAGGGCACGACACTGTTGGCACGAGCGGTGGTGCTGCCTCCATACAACGCCTCGGACGACGCGTTGTACACGCCATATATCGGGGAAGTGCGGGACCGGGGTGGGGTCACGACGAGGGCCGCATCGGCTACATCGTCGATCCGCCGGCTGTGGCGGGACAGGCCTCGGGACCGCCACTGCCTGTGCGCTCGCTCCTGCGAGCGCCCTTCGACGGCCTCGGATTGCGCCCGGTGACAGGGGACTCGAAATGCCGAAAACGTGGCCTCCGTTGGTTGGCTCGAGCACGCGGGGACGCGCCGGGCGCGCATCGGGCGCAAGGCGTTGTGGCAGCTAGAACCTGGGTGGTTGGACGGAGTGGGGTACGCGCTGCTCGACGAAGAGTGGGACGCGCGGTCCTGACAGATCCCGGGCGCCTCATATCCGCACGTGCCGCGAGTAGGTCGCCCGAGCAGGTGCGTTAATCCGCCGCCTATCGGCGCCCTGAGAAACATCCGAATGTGCCGATGAGCGCACCAAGCGCCTTTCGCATTCACGGTCGGGAGCGTACGGTCAGATTGGCTCCCGGTCCGTGTGACCGTCGTCGAGGACTCGGCTCTTGATGGCTCGGAGGAGACGCCCGCTCGGGTGTTTCGTCGTCGCCCGCCATCCCCAGAGAGAGCACAACATGGCCAAGTACATGATCAAAGCTTCGTACTCGCCCGAAGGCATCAAAGGCGTCATGGCGAAGGGTGGCTCCGCTCGCGCGGAGGCCATCGAGAAGTTGGCCTCTGGCGTAGGCGGCTCCGTAGAAAGTGTCTACTTTTCGTTCGGTTCTGATGACCTGTTCGCCATCATCGATGCGCCGAGTCATGAGGCGATGGCAGCCATCGCCGGCACCGTCTGCCAGACCGGTGCGCTCAGCAAGTACGAGACCGTCATTCTGTTGACACCCGCCCAGATTGACGAGGCAGCGAACATGACGATCGACTACACGCCGCCGGGAAGTTGACCTCCAGGGCGAACGTGCGGCGAGTCCCCGACGCCGCCTCGCCGGTCTCGCGGTCGTAGACAGCTTGGGCGCCGCTGGCGTAGGTGCCGTAGGTACCGTGCAGGGCGACGTCCTCGCGCGCAGTCACATGCCGCGATGAGTGCGTCGTTCCGCCGCCTGTCGGCGCGCGCCCGCACATCGGGATCTGCCGAGAGGAGTGCGCCATCGCGCTGGTCGGTTGACGCCCCTCCACCGGAGGCTTCGCCGGTGGGGTCTTGCGGGACGAGATCGGGTCGAGCGGGTGGATGACCAGCGGTGTCCCCGCAGGAGGTTCCGCTTTCGGTGACCCGGAACCTGCAGAATCCCAGGGCGAGGAGTGCGTTGGGTCGGCAGCTCAGCGATCTTTGGGGGACAGAATGTTCGGGCTTGACCCTCGAGCAGGTTGAGACGGGAGGTTCACCTCATGGAGAACGAAATGCTGGGCATCGGCCGGCTGGCGTCACTGAGCGGGCTGCCTGTCAGCGCGCTTCGTTTCTACGACGGTGCTGAGGTGTTGCAGCCGGCCAGGGTCGATCCGGCTTCCGGATACCGGTTCTACCAACCGAGCCAGGTGGTTCAGGCACGGCTGGTCGCGCATCTGCGCCGGGTCGGGCTAGCGCTGGACGACATCCGGAGGGTCCTGGCCGAACCGGGTCACGCCACATCGATCCTGGCCACCCACCTCAGCCGGCTGGAAGCAGGTCTGGCTGATGCCCGCAGAGAGATCTCCATCGTTCATCAACTACTCGACAACCCGGAGATCACCATGACCCGCTGCACCCTGCCCGCCGCTGAACTGAAACGAGCCCTCAGCGAGGTTCGATACGCGATGAGTAGCGACCCGAGCCAGCCGGCGCTGAACGGAGTCTTCCTCGACAGCGAGCCCGACCGGTTACGTGTGGTTGCGACCGACCGTTACCGACTGGTCACCAGCACCGTGCCTACGACGGAGCCGTACGAGCTCCATTGTCTGCTGCCCACGGCGGCAGTCGATGAACTGCTCGCCGCTGATCAGACCGGCACACTCGACGTCATCGTGGCCGACGGCACGATCACCGTGTCCGGCGAGAGCGTCACCGTCCGGGCACGGGTGCCGGACGTGGACTTCCCGCCCTACCGCAGCTGGCTCGGCCTGGGTCGGCGCGAAGTCCCCGTAGACGCGGTGGCGTTGCGGGCGGCACTCGACGCCGGCACGACCGAAACCTTGACCCGGGACGACGACGGCGTCGCCTATCAGGTCAGTCGGCTGAGTGTCACCGCCCGCGGAGCAGACGTCGGCGCATCCGAAGATCCTGATGCACTGGTGATCGGGGTGAACCGCGAGTTCCTGCTACAGGCGCTCGAGGCAGGTGAACAACTGACCCTCGGGCTGGACGACCCGATCGCGCCACTGGCGATCCGCAACCCCGAACATGACGGCGCACTCTCCATCCTGATGCCGGTCCGTCTGGACCAGCCGGCCTGACCAGGGCTCCACGTCTACTGGGCATCCCGGCGCGGACGCGTTGGGCGGCGACCGCCCAACGCGTCGCATGCAACGGATCTACTCCGCCAGCCGATTGCCTTTCGGAACATCCGGATCTGCCGCGACCCGAGTTTCCGCTCATGCCGATGAGCGGTTGCGCCAGGGTGCTTTCGAGATGTGTTAGGACCCAGACCGGCGGGACGGATCCCGCTGGGGTGTGGGCGGTTGATACACCCTCTTTTTCCAAGACCAGCGCATGGGAGACATGCATCCATGACTTTCGAGTACCAGATCTTCGTCGACGGTGACGTCGGTCCCTGCGGGGCGATCCTGCGGCAGGTCGAGTCCGGAATGCTGCGCACCCGTACGGTCTTCAAGATGGGCGACGACGCTCCTGTCTACTTCGTCGACCATCTCGTTGAATACAGCGGCGGCGTCCACCAGTGGACCCGGTTCACCTACGAGTGCCCCACCGCCGAGATCACCCGCCACGAAGGTAACCGTGCCGCCGACGGCAGCGTGCACATCGACAAGGAACCGGCACCCGCACTGGACGGCGCTCTTCCCGCGTACGCCGAGCACCTAGTGCTGACCCACCTTCTGACCAGCGGCGGTCCCGGTGCGGCGTACACCCAGTTCGCGGAGGGCGCCCCACAAGACGGCACGGAGTCGGTGGAGATACGCCGTGACGGACGGGAGCCGACCGAACTGGCAGACGGAACCACGGTCGAGGCCGACCGGATCGTCGTCTTGATCGACGACCAGCCGACCAACACGCACTGGTCCGCGGACGGCGAGGTGGTCAAGTCTGACTGGTGCGGCGCCCAGTCCTTCTCGGCCCCGACCATCGAGTTGCTACTCACCGGCCAGCCGGCCCTCGACGATGAGGTAGCGGCTCGGATCCGCGAGTTTGCTGCAGGCGACTCTGGCAACGGGTAAGAGTGGAGCCGCCAAGCTTCTGGCCCGTTCCATTGCGCGCGACGCGTGTCGTCGGCAAACGCTCATCTGCCGCGACGAGCGCACGCATTCTCTCGTTCGGCGATGCGCACTAGCCTCAGTTCGTGTCCCAGAAGTCAGATCGTCAGCAAGCTCGCGAGGCGGTGGCGGCCTACCACGAGGCGGAGCTCGCCGAGCTCGTCGCGCGCGTAGCCGAGGCGATTGACCGTTTCCGAAGCGGCGAACTCAAGGCGTTCGACGTCGACGAGGTCTTGTTCCATTACTCACGTGCCGCGAAAGAACTCTGGAAGTTCTGCAACATCGGCAATGTCCAGGTGACCGCGGGCCAACTGCACGGAGCTCCGCCGGTCGACTGGTGGGACCGCGGGACGCCGAGAGGCGCAAGACGTCCCGTCGATGGAGTACCGACCAGCGAACTTGAGTGACAGCCAGGCGGCCGAACGTGCGACATTCCGCCGCGCTGGCCGCGATGGAACCTGCTGACGCGGCCAGCGCACCTATCTCCTGAGCGCGGCGCAACGGGCGCAGCCGGAATCGGGAGCCAGGATGTCCATCCCCACCCAAATGAGCCTCGTGGGCTTCATCGCCTCCGCACCCGAATTGCACTTCACCCGGGCCGGCGCCGAATACTGCCGCATGCGCGTCGGCATCGAGCAGTGGCGCAAGGAGGTCGACGGCAGCTTCACGAAGCTCGACCCGACCTTCCACGACATGGTCACCTTCGAGAGCACTGCCCGCGAGACCTACGCCCGCTTCCGCAAGGGCGACTCGTTCGTGGCCAGTGGCTACGTTCACGAGTTCGAGATCGACGGCCGCCAGGGCAGCGTCATCAAGGATGAGTTCGTCGCCCGCAAGATCGGCCACAACGTCAACAAGACCGACTACGTCGTCCAACGCGGCCGGCACGCTGCTGACCGGTCCCTGACAGCTGTCCCCCAGCCGCCCGCCGTCGGCCTCTGAACGACTCGCGGCAATGACTCCATATCCGGAAGAAGCCGACGACCCTGACGGCTACCCCAGCGTGAGCGATCTCCTGGAACGACCGCCGGTTCCGATCAACTGGAACCTGCTGGACGCGGAGCAGGCCGAGATCGAGTGGCGCGACCTTGACCAGTGGGTCAGGTGGCTCAAGAGCACGTTCGGGCTCCCACCCAACATCGTGCCGCCGTACTGGCATCGGCACGACGAACTCGTCTGGGAACTCTCGGCACTGCACTGCCATTGGCTCAGTTGCTATCACGATTCGGCGTCGCCGTCGGCACCCATCAACTGGATGCGAGAGTTCGCCGAAGCTCGCAGCAGGCTGCGGGACTGGGTCTCGATCTGCGGCACTCGACTCGACCGCGACCGCCCGACTCGGCAGACCACCTGGCCCGGCGAGCTCGGGACTGACGCCGGCGGAGAAATCGAGATCCGCGACCGGAACAAGGACTTCGCCGGCTTCGTCCGCCAAGACGTTCTGCGGCGTCGCCGGATTGAGGCAATCGCGAACCAGCAACTCATGGGGTGACCGGATCCGTGCCGTGGCCGAGTTGCACGACCTTTTCGTCCACAGCATCCGCTCCGCCGAACGCCCGTCTGCGATCACCGGCGCACGGTCGACACCCGACCCCCGAAGGAGGGAACATGCTTCTCCCCCACGCACAGACCCTCGCGCAAGCCAGGTCGTACGTCGCCGCCCTCGCCGACCGGGCACTGACCATCGATGCGTCGTCTGCGTACGAGCGGGTGCTGCTGGAACTCGACCGCGTCCACGGCGACGACTGCCCGGCACTCGACACTGAGGACCTTTCAGACGATCGCGACATCCTGCTTGCCGTCGCGAACAACGCCGTGGGGCAGCTCGAGAACTGCGGAGTCGACCCCCTGTCGGTCGAACTCCTCTTGGCGATGCTCATCGACGCGCACGATCTGGACGTTGGGTGATGTACGGCGAGGACGGCGCCCAGATGCGCACGGAGCTGGCAGCGCTGCTGCGCCAGCACCGGGTGATGCACCGCCTCGCCGCAGACTCGTCCGCCGAGCGGGCCGAAGTCGGGCAACAGATCCTTCGCTTCAGGCGCACGCTCGTCGTCTGGTGCGCGCAAGCCATCCGTGTGGCACAGCCGCTCACGTTCCCGAACATCCCGCCCAGACCCGCAGACCCCTTCCGCGCGACGAACGAGCGTGGCGCGGCACTGAGTGAGCTGGCCCGCGCCCTGGAGCTCGCTCGCGATCAGGCAACTACGCCGGCCGCATCCAGCACGGAGATCGCGACGCCGAGCTTGCACGACGCCGTCGAGCACTGGCGCCTGGCGGCACAGGCCGCGGCACTCGCCGAGCACGACACCGCTCCCGATCTGGCCGTCCACCTCACGGCAGCCCAGGCTCGAACCATCGCAGGTGACGTCGCGGCGATCAGCCAAGCGCTGGTTGTGCTCGATCGCCGCTATCGGAACACGCCCGACTGGGAGTCGCTCGCGGGCTGCAACCGACTCGGCTGGGCGGCACTCGCAACGGCGCTCGACGTGAGTCTCGGGCAGCCCGACTACAGCGTCGACCAGACCGGCTGGCGCCCGCGGGTCAAGCCGATCCGCGGACCGGGCAAGCCGGGAGTCCTCGGAGTGCTCCAGGCCGAGCACAATCTCCTGGTTCGACTGAAATCGTTCCCGAACGCCATGAACCTGCGCCTGATCGTCGACTCTCAGCGCCTGCTCACCTCGCAACTCATTCCGTTCGCCGAGCGTGTCGATCCCCATCTGGCCGAGAAATGGCGAGCCCGCACCGCGACGTACTCGCGGATCCAGCGAGAGCTCCGCAACGTCGAGGGAAGACTCGGCAATGGCGCCGGCGCCACAGCAGAGGCCGCGAACGCGGTCAGCCGAATGAAGGCGTTGCCGTCCGCCACCGTGATCGAGCCGCGGATGCTCGGCGGCTTCAACACCCTCTTCCGCCGCATCGACGAACGCATCAGCGATGTCCTCGAAACCGGTGTCGAGCGCGGCGCGTTCGTCCAGCGCGTGACCGTCCCTCGACTGGTGAACTGCGAGGGGCGGCTGGTCCATCCGGTTCGCGAGCGCTTCGTGCCCGTCGGCCGCGCGGCCGACCTGGACGTCATCAGAACCGCACGTGAGCAGCTGCGGCCTCAGGCCGAGCGTGCCGCGGCGTCGCCAGACGCGAGCCGGGCCGATCTCCATGCCGCCCTAATCCACCGTCCACCCGAGAAGGGAACGCAGTCCGATGTCCCCGGTCTCTAGTGCGCAGGCGTCCGTTCCCCGGCCCAGGCAAGAGATGAACGGCGGGAAGATGCAGAGTCACTCTTCGTGCTGAGGACGCCACTCGGGCGGGTACGGCGATGAGCTTGCGGCGGATGGTCTCAGTGGCGGCCCTGGCGAGTCCGCAGCCGGTGGTGGCGCGCCGGCACGGGTCAGGGTGAACGCGTCACTGCCAGCACGAGCCAGGCTCCGTTCGTAGCGAGCGTGCCCGGGGGCACGTCTTGCGCCAGCGCGGAACTCTCGAGGTCGGCGTGGATCTGCTCGATGATCGGGTGCCCGCGGGGGGTCTTGTCCGGCGTCACCGTGGCCGCGGGGCCCGCGTGGAAACCCCCGATGTCGAACAGCGCCTCTTGACCGCTCTTGTGGCCTGGTTTGAGGTCGGGGATCCGGCGGACCACGACGCGGCGTGGCCATGCAACGTTTCATGCAACGGAGTGCCCGGAATCTCAGTGCATCCAGATGCTCGCGGATGCGGTCACAATCGGTCGATCAGCACGCTGACCTGCGGTAACGTGAACCTCAACGCTTCTCGATGCCCGTGAATCCTGGGTCTACGTCGTCCATGTCCCAGAGGACTGCTGCGGGGAGTGCGTTCACGGTCGTCGAGGCTATCCGTGGGACCGGGGCACCCCTGCATCGTCGGCATCCAGCCAGCACACGCGCCGCTCGCCCTTCACCCGACACCGCCGTCCGCATCACCCTTCGTTCACCGCCCGACGCGAGCGTGAGGACATGCGCATCGCCATCGTCACCGAGTCCTTCCTGCCCCAGGTCAACGGTGTGACCAACACGGTCCGGCACACGGTCGACCGCCTGGTCGACCGCGGCCACGAGGCCCTCGTCATCGCTCCCGGGCCCGGCCCCCGGGAGTACCGCGGGGCACCGGTGGTCCGGGTCCGCTCCGTGGGCCTCCCCGGCTACCGCTCGTTCTCGGTCGGCCTCCCCGACGCTCTCCTCCAGCGGACGCTGGAGATCTACCGGCCCGACGTAGTGCACCTCGCCTCACCGTTCGCCCTGGGTGCGGTCGGGATGCGCGCGGCCAACCGGCTGGGCCTGCCGACCCTGGCCGTCTACCAGACCGACATCGCCGGCTTCGCCCGTCAGTACGGCATCCGCGCGGACGCGGCCATCTCCCGCTGGGTGGGCCGGATCCACCGCCGTGCGGACCGGACGCTCGTGCCCTCCACCGCCGCCCACGACCAGCTCGCCGCACTCGGGGTCCCCGACCTGCACCTGTGGCGGCGTGGGATCGCCCTCGACCTCTTCTCACCGCGCCGGCGCAGCGAGGACCTGCGCCGGACCTGGACGTCCGGGGATCCGGACGCCCTCGTCGTCGGGTACGTCGGCCGCCTGGCTCCCGAGAAGCAGGTACGACGGCTCGTCGAGGTCGCCGCCACACCGGGGACGCGCCTGGTCGTGGTCGGCGACGGACCCGCGCGCGGGTGGCTGGAGCGGCACCTCCCGCACGCGACCTTCACCGGGATGCTGCGCGGCGACGAGCTCGCCCGTGCCTTCGCCTCCCTGGACGCGTTCGTGCACACCGGCGAGTCCGAGACCTTCTGCCAGACCGTCCAGGAGGCCCAGGCCAGTGGCGTCCCCGTCCTCGCGCCCGCGGTCGGCGGACCCGTGGACCTGGTGGCCCCCGGACGGACCGGCCTCCTCTACGACCCCACCGACCCCGGTGCCCTGCGTCGTGGTGTCGAGACGCTCGTCCGTGACGACGGCCTGCGGGCGCGGATGGCCGCCGACGCGGTCCGCACGGTCGCCGGTCGCAGCTGGGAGGCGGTCGTCGACCAGCTGGTCGATCAGCACTACGCCGCCCTGGTGCGGCGCTCCGACGGAGCGGCGGCCTGACCACGTGCGCATCGCCCAGCTCGCCAACTTCATCGGTCCTTCCTCCGGCGGCATGAAGACGGCCGTCGAGGCCCTCGGTGCCGGCTACGCCGCGGCCGGGGCCGAACGGCTGCTCGTCGTCCCGGGACCACGGGACGCCCGCACCACCACCGAGAACGGGGACGTCGTCCAGGTGCGCGCACCGCGCGTCGGTGGCGGCTACCGGTTGATCCTGGAGCCGTGGCGCGTGGTGGAGGCCCTGGAGGCGTTCGCGCCCACCTCCGTGGAGGTGTCCGACAAGTCGACCCTCCTCCCGGTCACCGGCTGGGCCCGACGCCGGGGAGTGCCGTCCCTGCTGTTCTCCCACGAGCGGCTCGACGCGATGGTGGAGCTGCGCACCGGCTGGACCGTCGGCGTCGCCCCACCCCTCGGTGCGCTCAACCGCACGCTCGTACGCCGCTTCGACGGCATCGTCGTCACCTCCGACTTCGCCCGGCGCGAGTTCCACGACCTCGCCGCTGCGGCGGGCACTCCCGTCCACCAGGTCGCCCTGGGTGTGGACCTCGAGACGTTCCGGCCCTCGTCCTCCTCCGTACGGACCGACGACGACCGGCTCAGGCTGGTGCACTTCGGCCGGCTCTCGCGCGAGAAGAGTCCCCACCTGGCGGTCGCCACGGCCCTCGCCCTGCACCGTCGCGGTCTCCCGGTGCACCTCGACGTCTACGGCGACGGCCCGCAGCGCGACGAGCTGGAACGGTGCGCCGCAGGAACGGGCGCCGTCACCTTCTACGGGCACGTCGCCGACCGCGCAACCTTGAGCCGCCTGGTGTCGCGCGCGGACGTCGCGCTGTCCGTGTGTCCCGGCGAGACGTTCGGGCTCGCCGTCCTGGAGGCCCTCGCGTCGGGCACCCCGGTGGTCACGGCCGACGTCGGTGGTGCACGCGAGCTCGTCGACCAGCACTCAGGTGCGTGGGCTGCGCCCGACGCCGAGTCGCTCGCCGACGCGGTGCTTCGGGTGGTGGCCCGTCCCGCCGGGACCCGGCGCGCGGCGGCCCGGCGCCGCGCCGAGCTCTTCGGCTGGGACCGTACGCTCCGGGCGATGCTGGCGCTTCACCGCGCGGCCTGCGGCGCTCGCGAAGGTTCGACGCGCACCTCCGCCTGAGCCTCGTGGCGACGGTGCGCCAGTGACTGCACCAGCGCCGTCCCGGCCACCAGGGCGACGGCCAGGGCGATGATCCCGTCCGCCCCCGCCAGTGAGGAGTCCAGGGGCGCCACGAGTCCGCCCAGCCACGACACGTGCAGCAGGACGCGCTCGCCCCGACGCGGCAGGTGGCAGACGGCGAGCAGGGGCAGGCACCACAGCAGGTACCAGTGGTGCACCACCGGACTGAGCACGACGGCGGCGAGCGCCACCCCGGCGGTCGCCCGCACCGCTGCTCGCGGACATCCCGTCCGCGCCCGCAGGGCGACGCCGACAGCGATCGCCAGCAGGAGCGCCGAGCCGAGACCGCGGACCGTCGCCACCGCGTCGAGCCCGGTCATCAGCTCGACCAGGCGGCCCAGCTGGGTGGAGACCGACATGGGGGTGAGCACCTCGCCCGGCACCCCGAGGGCGTGCACCCAACCGACGCCCAGCCCGCTCACGGCACCGATGCCCGCGAGCGTCCCGACGGCGACGAGGGCGACCGCCGCCGTACGCCAGGTGCGTTGGGCATGCGTGGCCACCAGCGGCAGCGAGAGGAGGACCACGCCGATGCCGAACAGGCCCGCCGGCAGCTTGACCGCCGCCGCGACGCCCACCAGCACCGCACCCGGCACCCACCCGTGCTCGACGGCGACCACCAGCGCCACCGCCCCGACGGCCACCATCAGCACGTCGTTGTGCAGCCCCGCCACGCCGTGGGCCACCATCAGCGGGCTGGCCAGCACCAGCGCGGAGGAGCGCGCGGCGTCCACACCGGACCACCTCGCCAGTCGTGGGACGGCCCAGGCGAGCAGGACCAGGCCCACCAGGGACAGCAGCCGATGGGCGACCGCGAGCAGCCAGGGGTCGACGGTGACACCGGCGGCCGCCGAGCCCCAGATCAAGGGCACCGGTCCGTACGGCGTCAGGGTGCTCCGCCACATCGGATCCACCGCCTCGACGATCTCCCCGTCGAGGATGTTCGGTGCCCAGACGTACGGCGAGAGGCCGAGGTGGGTCATCACCCCCTGCGCCCCGTAGCTCCACCCGTCACGCGAGAACATGGGTGGCGCCAGCAGGAGCGGCACGACCCAGCAGGCGCTCGCACGGCGAACCAGCGCGAGTCGGTCGCCCTCCTCCAGCCGCCGGTCACCGGAGACCCGGACCAGCTGCAACCAGGCGGACGATGCGAGGCCGAGCCCGATCACGACGATCGCCATCGCGAGCATCCGACCACTCGTCGCCGACCTCAGGTCCGAGAGCCACGGGAGTGCTGCGACCCCACTGGAGGAGGGGAGCACCGAGATGACGAGTCCCCCGACGAACACCAGCACGTAACCCGCCAACCCGCGATGGACCATGCGCGGCACGCTAGGGACGGCAGGCCGAGGCGGCGCGACGACCGGGTGAACCGCCGGGGTCGGGGCGGTGGCGGGTGGTGGACGGTGGTGGACGGTGGCGGCGGACGTACACCAGCCGCTCACCGCGCGTCGGCCGGCCGGACACGAGACGGTGGTCCTCTGGGCGCATGTCCTCGCCGCCGAACCTGCTGGAGCTACCCCCGAAGCGTCCAAAGGTGACCCGGAGTGCCGTCGGGATCGCAGGCCTGCTGGCGCTGGGCGCGGTCGGTCACCGGACCTTCCTCCTCCAGGCCCGCGTCGCACGTCGACTCATCGGCAAGCCGCTCGGGGAGGAGGCCCCGTCCGCGGACCGCACCTACAAGAAGAAGTACGGCGACCCCCTCGACCTGCTCGTGCTGGGCGACTCGATCGCCGCCGGCCTCGGGGCCGACCTGCCGGAGCACACCCTGGGCGGACAGCTGTCCACCCGGCTCGCGAAGGCCAGTCGGCGCGCGGTGCGACTGCGCACCGGGGCGTGCGTGGGGGCGGAGACCTCGATGGTCCGGGCGCAGCTGGCGGCGCTCCCGGCGGGCTACCGGGCCGACGTGGCAGTCATCGTCGTGGGAGGCAACGACGTCATCCACCGGGTGCGCACCGCGGTGTCCACGCGGCACCTCAGCGAGGTCGTCGCAGCGCTCCACGAGCAGGGCGTGCCGGTCGTCGTCGGCACCTGCCCCGACCTCGGGGCACTGGCCGCAGTGCCGCAGCCCCTCCGGGCGGTCGGGCGCCTGGCCTCGCGCCAGCTCGCGGCGGCCCAGCGCGTGACCGCGACGAGCCTGGGCGCCCATGCCGTCTCCCTGGCCGACGTGGTCGGCCCCTTCTTCGTCACGCAGCCCGACCAGATGTTCGCGGTCGACCGGTTCCACCCGTCAGCGGCGGGCTACCGCCGGACGGCCAAGGCCCTGCTCCCCAGCGTGCTCGCCGCGCTCGGCTCTCCCGGACAGCTCCCCTTCGGCCACCACCCGCCGGATCCCCCCGCAGCGACTGCGGACCAGCACGGCGCCCCCTGACCGGTCCGGGCGACGTGGGACCTTCGGCACTGCCGGGCGCATCGGGCTGTGCCTAGCGTGGGCACCTCCGGAGGGGGAGCGATGACGGGCAGGAGCAAGGCACTCGTCGGCCTGCTCCTCTTCAACGGCGTCACCGCCGCGGTCGGCGGGCTCGCCCTGATGACGGAGTGGATCCCCGAGCAGGAGTCCTGGGTCCGCCACACCGACTTCCGCAGCAACTACCTCCCCGGCGTCGTCCTGATGGCTGTCGTCGGTGGCAGCTCCCTGGTCGCCGCGGCCGCGATGTTGAAAGGCAGCGACGGATGGCAGCTCGCCAGCATCACGGCGGGAACCGTCATGGTGTTCTGGATCGTCGGGGAGATCGCCTCCATCCGCGGGTTCCACGTCCTGCAGGTGGTCTACCTCGTCACCGGCGCGCTGGTCGTGGCCTGGACGCCGGCGAGGGAGTCGGCACGGTCGTCGGACCGCGAGCGCGGCCGGTAGGTCCCACCCCTAGCCTTGCCCCCATGCGCCTGCTGCTCCTCCGCCACGGCCAGACGTCCGCCAACACGACCGCGGCGCTCGACACCGCGGCCCCCGGGCACCCGCTCACCGAGCTGGGCCTGCGCCAGGCGCAGGCGGCCGCGCAGGCGCTGGCATCCGAGGGCATCGGCCACGTCGCCGTGTCCACCGCCGTGCGGACCACCCAGACGGCGTCGCCGATCGCCGCGGCCATCGGCCTCGAGCCCGTCGTCCACGACGGGCTCCGCGAGATCGCGGCCGGCGAGTTCGAGATGCGCAACGACCACCCCGCGATCGAGGGCTTCCTCGGCACCATCGGCGGGTGGCTCGACGGCGACCTCGAGCGCCGGATGCCCGGCGGCGAGACGGGCGCGGAGTTCCTGGCCCGGTACGACGAGGCCATCGAGCGGGTCTGCGCCGGCGGCGCCGACGTGACCCTCGTCGTCAGCCACGGCGCCGCGATCCGCACGTGGGTGACCCACCGCGCGAGCGGCGACCACGCCCCGGTCCACGAGGGCCTGCACAACACCGGCTGCATCGTCCTCGACGGCAGCCCCGCCGACGGCTGGGTCATCACGTCGTGGGACCGCGAGCCGATCGGCGGCGCGTGGCTCGAGGACCGGGCCGCCCCGGACCCGACCGGGGGCGACCTCGACCCCGAGGACGACGAGCCCGCTCAGTCCTCCGGGTCGTAGCCCAGGTTGGGCGAGAGCCAGCGCTCCGCCTCGGCCAGCGTCCAGCCCTTGCGCTCGGCGTAGTCGGCGACCTGGTCGCGACCGAGCCGGCCCACCACGAAGTACTGCGACTGCGGGTGGGAGAAGTACCAGCCCGACACGGCCGCTCCGGGCCACATCGCCATCGACTCGGTCAGCTCGATGCCCGCGCGCGTCTCGACGTCGAGGAGCTCCCACAGGGTCAGCTTCTCGGTGTGGTCCGGGCACGCGGGATAGCCGGGCGCCGGGCGGATGCCGGTGTAGCGCTCGGCGATGAGGTCGTCGTTGCCGAGCGTCTCGTCGGCCGCGTGCCCCCAGAACTCGGTGCGCACCCGCTGGTGGAGGCGCTCGGCGAAGGCCTCGGCCAGCCGGTCGGCCAGCGACTCCAGCAGGATCGCGGAGTAGTCGTCGTGCTCGGCCCTGAACTTCTCGATCCGCTCGCGGATGCCGTGCCCGGCCGTGACGGCGAAGCCGCCGACGTGGTCCGCCAGCCCGGTCTCCCGCGGCGCCACGAAGTCGCTGAGCGACCGGTTGGGGACGCCCGAGCGGTGCTCCCCCTGCTGGCGCAGGTGGTGGAGCGTGGTGAGCACCTCCGTGCGGGTGTCGTCGGTGTAGACCTCGACGTCGTCGCCCACGCCCCCGGCCGGGAAGAACCCGTAGACCCCGCGGGCGGTCAGCCACCCCTCCTCGACGACCCGGTCGAGCATGGCCTGCGCGTCGTCGTACAGCTTGCGGGCCACCTCACCGGTGGTCGGGTTGTTGAGGATGTCGGGGAAGCGCCCCTTCATCTCCCAGGCGTTGAAGAACGGCTGCCAGTCGATGTAGTCGCGCAGCTCGCCGAGGTCGTAGTCGTCGAGGACGTGCACGCCGGACTGGCGGGGTGCCGGCGGCGCGTAGTCGCTCCAGTCGACCGGCGTCGCGTTGTCACGGGCGGCGTCGAGGGTGAGCATCGGCCGGTCGTGCTTGGCCGAGTGCCGGGTGCGCAGCGAGTCGTAGTCGGCCTTGACGTCGGCCAGCAGCCGCGTCCGCTGCTCGGGGTGCAACAGCGCGGCGGCGGTGGGCACCGAGCGCGAGGCGTCCTTGACCCAGACCACCGGGCCGTCGTACCGCGGGTCGACCTTGACGGCCGTGTGCGCGCGCGACGTCGTGGCGCCGCCGATCATGAGCGGGATCTCGAGGCCCTGGCGCTGCATCTCGGTCGCGAAGGTGACCATCTCGTCGAGCGAGGGCGTGATGAGCCCGGACAGGCCGATGATGTCGGCACCCACCTCGGCCGCGGTGTCGAGGATCTTCTGCGCAGGCACCATCACCCCGAGGTCGATGACCTCGTAGTTGTTGCACTGCAGCACCACGCCGACGATGTTCTTGCCGATGTCGTGGACGTCGCCCTTGACGGTGGCCATCACGATCGTGCCGTTGGTGTCCTTGGCCGTGGCGTACTCGGGGTTGTCGAGCTTCTCCTGCTCGATGTACGGGATGAGGTAGGCGACTGCCTTCTTCATCACCCGGGCGCTCTTGACGACCTGCGGCAGGAACATCTTGCCGGCGCCGAACAGGTCGCCGACGACGTTCATCCCGTCCATCAGCGGTCCCTCGATCACCTCGATCGGACGACCGCCGCGCTCGGCGATCTCGGCCCGCAGGATCTCGGTGTCGGCCTCGACGTGGGCGTCGATGCCCTTGACCAGCGCGTGGGTGATCCGCTCCCCGATCGGCAGGCTGCGCCACTCGTCCTCGGCGACCTCGGCGGCCTCGCCGGTGCGGTTGTGCTCCTCCGCGATCTCCAGCAGCCGCTCGGCGGCGTCGGGGCGTCGGTTGAGGACGACGTCCTCGATCCGCTCCCGCAGCGCGGGGTCGACCTCGTCGTAGACGGTCAGCGCGCCGGCGTTGACGATGCCCATGTCGAGCCCCGCCTCGATGGCGTGGAACAGGAAGACGGCGTGGATCGCCTCGCGCACCGGGTTGTTGCCGCGGAACGAGAAGGACACGTTGGAGATGCCGCCGCTGACCTTCGCGCCCGGCAGGTTCTGCTTGATCCACCGGGTGGCCTCGATGAAGTCGAGGCCGTACGACGCGTGCTCCTCGATGCCGGTCGCCACGGCGAAGACGTTGGGGTCGAAGATGATGTCCTCGGCCGGGAAGTCGACCTCGTCGACCAGGATCCGGTACGCCCGCTCGCAGATCTGCTTGCGACGCTCGAGGTTGTCGGCCTGGCCGTCCTCGTCGAAGGCCATGACGACCGCGGCCGCGCCGTACTGGCGGCACAGCCGGGCCTGCTCGCGGAACTTCTCCTCGCCCTCCTTCATGGAGATCGAGTTGACGATGGCCTTGCCCTGCACGCACTTGAGGCCGGCCTCGATGACCTCCCACTTGGAGGAGTCGACCATCACCGGCACCCGGCTGATGTCGGGCTCGGAGGCGATCAGCTTGAGGAAGCGGTCCATGGCCGCGACCCCGTCGATCATCCCCTCGTCCATGTTCACGTCGATGACCTGCGCGCCGTTCTCCACCTGCTGCGCGGCGACCGACAGGGCGGTGTCGTAGTCGCCGTCCTTGATCAGGGTCCGGAACCGCGCGGAGCCGGTGATGTTGGTGCGTTCGCCGACGTTGACGAACAGGCTGTCCGGAGTGACCGTGAACGGCTCCAGGCCGGACAGGCGCATGGCCGGGGCCACCTCCGCCGGCACCCGCGGCGCCTTGTCGGCCACCGCCTCCGCGATGGCGCGGATGTGGGCGGGAGTCGTCCCGCAGCAGCCGCCGACGAGGTTGACCAGACCGCTCGCGGCGAACTCCGAGACGACGGCCGCGGTCTCCTCGGCCGCCTCGTCGTACTCACCGAAGGCGTTGGGCAGCCCGGCGTTGGGGTACGCCGAGACGAAGACGTCGGCGATCCGCGACAGCTCTGCGACGTACGGGCGCATCTCCCGGGCCCCGAGCGCGCAGTTGAGCCCGACCAGCAGCGGCCGGGCGTGCCGCACGGAGTTCCAGAACGCCTCGGTGGTCTGCCCCGACAGCGTGCGACCGGAGGCGTCGGTGATGGTGCCGCTGACCACGACGGGCCAGCGGCGGCCCAGGTCGGTGAAGACCTGGTCGACCGCGGAGATCGCCGCCTTGGCGTTGAGCGTGTCGAAGATCGTCTCGATGATGATCAGGTCGGCGCCGCCGTCGAGCAGGCCGCGGGTCGCCTCGGAGTACGCCGCCACGAGCTGGTCGTAGGTGACGTTGCGGGCGCCGGGGTCGTTGACGTCCGGGGAGATGGACGCGGTCCGGGTCGTCGGCCCCAGCGCGCCGGCGACGTACCGGACCCGGTCGGGGGTCTGCGCGCCGACCTCGTCGCAGACCCGGCGGGCCAGGCGGGCAGCCTCGAGGTTGAGCTCGTAGGCCAGCTCGGCCATGCCGTAGTCGGACAGCGAGATCGCGTTGGCGTTGAACGTGTTGGTCTCGATGATGTCCGCGCCGGCCTCGAGGTACTCGCGGTGGATGCCCTCGATGATGTGCGGCTGCGTGAGCGTCAGGAGGTCGTTGTTGCCGACGAGGTCGCTGTCCCAGTCGGCGAAGCGCTCGCCCCGGTAGCCGGCCTCGTCGGGCCGGTCGCGCTGGATCGCCGTGCCCATGGCGCCGTCGATGACCAGGATGCGCTCGCGCATGGCGGCGGCGAGCTCCTCGGTGGCATCGGGACGGTGCTGGATCGTGGGCTCGGGACTCACAGGCCTCTCGGCTCCTCTCGGCTGGGGTGCCAGCCTAGGTTCGGCGTCCACGGGGTGGACACCCTTCCCAGATCGTGACACCGCCCCGGTCCGGCCCCTAAATCCCCGGGACCCCCACCCGGACGCCCGACGGCTGCCGGACGGCATCCGTGCATGGCCCGCCCGGGTCTCCTCGTCCACCCGGACGGGTGATTCCGATCCGCCGGGGAGCGACCTACCGTGGGCCGACGGGCATCCGATCAGGGGGTGGGGGGCCTGGAGGGGAGCGATCGTCGCCGTGACGGGGGCGGCGACGCTCGGTCCCGGACCCGCCGCTCTCCCTCGCCCGGCGCTCCTCGCGGACTACGCTGGAACGGTGATCGAGTTCGACGATGTCCAGGACCTGGTGTCCCCCGTGGTGATCGCGGCCTTCGAGGGCTGGAACGACGCGGCCGACGCGGCCTCCGCGGTCGTCGACCACCTCATGGCCGTGTGGGACGCCACGGTGATCGGGGCGATCGATCCCGAGGAGTTCTACGACTTCCAGGTCAACCGGCCCATGGTCGGCACCGACGACCACGGCCACCGCAGGCTCACCTGGCCGACCACGCGCATCGCCATCGCCTCTCCCCCGGGCCTGCACCGCGACGTCATCCTCGTCCGCGGGATCGAGCCCAACATGCGCTGGCGCCAGTTCTGCGCCGAGCTGCTGGCGGCCTGCGACGACCTCGGCGGCGAGCTGGTGGTGACCCTGGGAGCGCTGCTCGCGGACGCGCCCCACACCCGGCCCATCCCCGTCACCGGCACCGCCACCGAGCCCGAGCTGGTGGACCGCCTCAAGCTCGAGCAGTCGACGTACGAGGGTCCCACCGGGATCGTGGGCGTCTTCTCCGACGCCTGCGTCCAGCTCGACATCCCCTCGGCGTCCTACTGGGCGGCCGTGCCCCACTACGTCGCCCAGCCGCCGTGCCCCAAGGCCACGCTCGCCCTCATCGGGGCCCTCGAGGACCTGCTGGAGTGCAGCATCCCGCTCGGCGACCTGCCCGAGGACTCCAAGGCGTGGGAGCGGGGGGTCGACGAGCTCGCCGAGGAGGACGAGGACGTCGCCGACTACATCCGCGCCCTCGAGGAGACCCGGGACACCGCCGACCTGCCCGAGGCCAGCGGCGAGGCGATCGCCCGGGAGTTCGAGCGCTACCTCAAGCGCCGCGACCAGGACTGATCAGAGGGCGAGACCGAGCGCCGCGTCGAGCACCGGCAGCAGGGTCGCGGCCGCGTCCCGGTCGCTGGTGTCGGCGAGCCCGTGGTCCCCGAGGGTCGCGGCCACCCAGCCCTCGACCGCCGCGACGGCCGTGGGCGCGTCGAGGTCGTCGGCCAGCGCGGTGAGCACGGCGTCGACGACCGGCCCCGCGGGGGCCCCGGCGCCGAGCGAGAAGGCCTTGCGCCACGAGTCGAGGGTCTCCACGGCGTCCCAGAGCTGGGCGTCGGTCCACTCCCAGTCGCTGCGGTAGTGGTGGCGCAGCAGCACCAGCCTGATGGCCATCGGGTCGACGTCGCTGTTGCGCAGCGCCGACACGAAGACGAGGTTGCCCCGGGACTTCGACATCTTCTCGCCGTCGTAGGCGACCATCCCGGCGTGGAGGTAGGCCCGCGCGAAGCGCTCGCCGGAGCCGGCCACCTGGGCCTCGCCGGCGCTCATCTCGTGGTGCGGGAAGACGAGGTCGCTGCCGCCGCCCTGGACGTCGAAGGCCGTGCCGAGGTGCTCCAGGGCGATGGCGGTGCACTCGATGTGCCAGCCGGGCCGGCCGGGGCCGAACGGGCTGGCCCAGGACGGCTCGCCCTCGCGCTCGCCGCGCCACACGATGCAGTCGAGCGGGTCCTTCTTGCCGGGCCGGTCGGGGTCGCCGCCGCGGTCGGGGAAGACGCGCAGCATGGTCTCGCGGTCCCAGCCGGACACGTCGCCGAAGGCCGGGTCGGCGGTGACGGAGAAGTAGAGGTCGGTCTCGACCTGGTAGACGGCGCCAACCTCCTGGAGCCGCTGGATGAGGTCGATGACGAGCGGGATCGACTCCACCGCACCCACGTACTCGGCCGGGGGCAGGACCCGCAGGGCCTCCATGTCGTGGCGGAAGAGCTCGGTCTCCCGCTCGGCCAGCTCGACCCAGTCCACACCGACCTTGGTGGCCCGCTCCAGCAGCGGGTCGTCGACGTCCGTGACGTTCTGGACGTAGGTCACCTCGTGGCCGGCGGTGCGCCACGCGCGGTTGAGCAGGTCGAAGGCGACGTACGTCGCGGCGTGGCCGATGTGGGTGGCGTCGTACGGCGTGATGCCGCAGACGTAGAGCCGGGCCGGACCCTCGGGGCGGGTCTCGACGAGCTCCCTCGTGGCGGTGTCGTGGACCCGCACGACGGGGCCGCTGACGGGGAGGGTCGGGACGTCGGGATCAGACCAGCTGCGCATGCCGGGCAGCCTATCCGGCCTAGAACGGCGGCCAGGGGATGACCGGCCACGACCCCTGCGGGTCCGGCAGCACGCCGGTGCGCAGCAGGCGCTCGGCGCGCCGGCGGGTGGCCTCCACCTCGTCGACGGCGAGCATGTCCTCGAGCAGCTCACCCAGGTCGCCGCGCAGCGCGTCGAGCACCTTCTCGACGCCGGCGACCTCCTCCTCGGTGAGCGGCTCCCCCGCCCAGCCCCACAGGACGGTGCGCAGCTTGTGCTCGACGTGGAAGGTCACCCCGTGGTCGACGCCGTAGCGGTGCCCGTCGGGCATGGCCAGCACGTGGCCGCCCTTGCGGTCGGCGTTGTTGACCACGACGTCGAACACGGCCATCCGCCGCAGCGCGTCGGAGTCCTCGTGGACGAGCGCGATCGGCCGGTCGGACTCGTCGAGGCCGTCGAAGACGTGCCGGAAGCCCGCCGGGACCCGTCCCTCGGGGACGAGGTCGACGGCGTCCTGGGCCGGGTCGGGCTCGCGCCAGAGCTGGACCATGCCGGGGCCGTGCGGCCCCTCACGGAGGACGGTGAGCGGGACGACGTCCCAGCCGAAGGCCTCGGACACGGCGTACGACGCCACCTCGCGCGCCGCGAGCGTGCCGTCCGGGAAGTCCCACAGCGGGCGCTCGCCGCGGATCGGCTTGTAGACGCACCGCACGCCGTCGATCTCGCCGACGAAGGTGGCGTTGGAGGCGGGCATCACCCGGCCGTGGAGGGTGATCTCCCCGGCCAGGACGTCGCCACCGGTGGGCTCGGCCACGTCCGGGTCAGGCCTGCGGGTCTCGGCGCTTGAAGCCGTTGGCCCGGACGCACAGGTGGCCGTCGGGGTCCACGGGGTTGCCGCAGAACGGGCAGTCGGGGCGCCCGGCGCCGATCACGGTGCGGGCCCGGCCGACGAACGCGCGGGCGGCGCCGGCGGTCAGGCGGACCAGGAAGATCTCGTCCGGCTCCGGCTCCTCGAGGTCCTCGTCGACCTGCTCCGGGGAGACCACGGCCGCCTCGGTGAAGGGGAAGACCTCGATGACGATGCGCTCGGTCGAGGAGTCCCAGGACAGCGTCATCGTGCCGGCTCGGAACTCCTCCTCGATCGGCTGCTCCAGCGGCTCGTTGTCGACGAGGTCGAACGGCGCGACGGCCGGCACGAGGGCACTGCCGCCGGCGGCCTGCATCACCTCGTCGAGCAGCTCGTCGACGCGCTCGGCCAGCGCCTCGACCTGCTGCTTCTCCAGGGCGACGCTGGTGACGCGGGCCCCGTCTCGGGCCTGCAGGAAGAAGGTCCGGTGACCGGGCTCGCCGACGGTGCCGGCGACGAAGCGCTCGGGCGGGTCGAAGGCGTGGACGAGAGGCATGCCACTCACCCTAGGACCCTGCCGGGGACGACTCCGGCCCGGCTCCGCCGCCGACCGGTGCGTCCGCCGTACGACGACGGCTGCCGGCCCGCTTCTTCGCCGGCGGGCTCAGCCACGACAGGTCGCCCGCGGACGTGTTGGTGCCCAGGACGTAGGGCCGCGACTCGGTGTAGCGCACGATCGACACCGACGCCGGGTCGACCTGGATGCGCTGGAAGAGGTCGAGGTGGGTGCCGAGGGCGTCGGCCAGGATCGCCTTGATCACGTCGCCGTGGCTCACCGCCAGCCACACCGCCCCGGGGCCGTGCTGCTCCTCGACGAGCCGGTCGTGGCGGCGGACGGCCTCGACGGCGCGGTCCTGCATCGCCCGCATCGACTCCCCGCCCGGGAAGGTGACCGCAGACGGCTGCGACTGAACGACCTTCCACAACGGCTCCTTGGCGAGGTCCTTGAGGGCGCGGCCCTGCCACTCGCCGTAGTCGCACTCGCTGAGGCGGCGCTCGGTGGTGACGGCCACGTCGCCGGACTGGGCGGCCAGCACGGCGCGCGTCGTCTGCTTGCAGCGCTCGAGGGGACTGGACACGGCGGCCGCCAGCCGCACCGGCGCGAGCCGCGCACCGGTCGCTGCGGCCTGCTCGGTGCCGCGCTCGTCGAGCCGGACGCCGGCGAGCCGACCCGCCAGCACGCCGGTGGCGTTGGCGGTGGTGCGGCCGTGTCGCACGAGGATCACGGTTGCCATGCCGGTGACCCTAATGGCACTAGCCTGACAGGGTGATCGTCGACAACGCGCTGTACCACGACGGCGTGCGCGTCCCCCTCGACGACGGGGACCCGAGCCTCGGGCACGCACGCGTCCCGTGCGGGACCGGCGACTTCCAGTGGGTGGGCATCCACGACCCGTCCCGGGAGGAGCTGCAGCAGATCGCCGCCACCTTCGACCTGCACCCGCTGGCCGTGGAGGATGCCGGCGACTCCCACCAGCGTCCCAAGGTCGAGCGGTACGGCGACACGATCTTCCTCGTCCTCAAGACCCTCTGGTACGTCGACGAGCACGACGCCGTGGAGACCGGGGAGATCAACCTCTTCATCGGGCGCGACTTCGTGGTCACCGTCCGGCACGGCCAGGGCATCGACCTGGCCACGTCGCGGCGCGACCTGGAGCAGCGGGCCCAGGTGCTCGAGCACGGGCCGATGGCGGTGATGTACGCGATCTGCGACCGCGTGGTGGACGAGTACGAGAAGGTCGGCGCCGCCCTGGAGATCGACGTCGACGAGGTCGAGGCGTCCGTCTTCTCCCCCGCCCGCACCGACGACTCGGTGCGCATCTACACCCTCAAGCGCGAGATCGCCGAGGTACGCCGCGCGGTCATGCCGCTCCGCGACCCCATGCGCCGCTTCGCCCTGGCGGAGCTGGGCGGGATCGACGAGAAGACCGCCACCTACTTCCGCGACGTTTCCGACCACCTCCAGCGCGTCTCGGAGGTCATCGACAACCTCGACGGGCTGCTGTCCACGGCCTTCGACGCCCATCTCGCGCGCATTTCGGTCCAGCAGAACGAGGACATGCGCAAGATCTCCGCCGGCGCCGCGCTCGTCGTCGTACCCACCCTCATCGCGGGGGTCTACGGGATGAACTTCGACCACATGCCCGAGCTGCACTGGGACTACGGCTACGCCTTCGCCATCGCGCTGATGGTGGGGGCCTCGGCGTTCCTGCTGTGGTTCTTCAAGAGGTCTGGATGGCTCTGAGCGAGGCCCCCGTTCCCCGGTTGAGCGCCTGGCGGGTCGTGTGGTGGTTCGGCTTCGTCAGCCTGGCGGCCGACATGGTCTACGAGGGCGCCCGGTCGATGTACGGCCCGGTGCTGGCGGCGCTGGGCGCCTCGGCGGTGGTCGTCGGGGTGGTGACGGGCGCGGGCGAGGCGATGGCGCTGGTGCTGCGCCTGGTGTTCGGCCCCGTGGCCGACCGGACCGGGCGCTACTGGACGCTCACCATCGTCGGCTACGGGCTCACCGCGGTCTGCGTGCCGCTGCTCTTCGTCGCCCCGCGGCTGGGGTCCGCCGGGCTGGCGTTCGCGGTCACCATGATCCTGCTGGAGCGCCTCGGCAAGGCGGTGCGCTCACCCTCCAAGTCGGCCCTGCTGGCCCACGTGGCGGGCGCCGTCGGTCGCGGCCGCGGCTTCGGGGTGCACAAGGCCCTCGACCAGGTGGGCGCCTTCGCCGGCCCGCTGCTGGTGGCCGCCGTGGTGGCCGCCTCCACTCTCTGGGCGGGGATGGCCGTGCTCGCGATCCCCGGGGCGATCGCCATGGTGCTGCTCCTGACCCTGCGCCACCGGGTGCCCGACCCGAGCGTCTACGACCCGTCGGCCGCGCCGGCCGCGCCTGACAGCGCCGAGGCGACCCCCCAGCGCGGGTGGTGGGCGGAGGCCGCGGGCGCCGGCCTGCCCGGCGACTTCTTCCGCTACGCCGTCGCCGCCTCGCTCACCACCGGCGCCCTGGTGACCTTCGGGATCATCGGCTACCACCTCACCGTGGAGGGGATCGTCCCGGTCGCCGCCGTCTCTCTCGTCTACGCCACCGCGATGGCGGTCGAGGCGGTCGCCGCCCTGCTCGTCGGCTGGGCCTACGACCGCGTCGGGGCCCGCATCCTGCTCGTCGTGCCGGTGCTGGTCGCCGTGGTGCCGGCCCTGGCGCTCGGCCCCACTCTCGCCGTGGTCGTCGCCGGCGTGGTCGTGTGGGGCTTCGCCCACGGAGTGCAGGACTCCACGATCAAGGCCGCCGTCGCCGACCTGGTCGAGGCGCCGCGACGGGCCACGGCGTACGGCGTGTTCGCGGGCATCCAGGGGCTGCTCGCGATTATCGGCGGCGCCGGGGCGGGGTGGCTCTACGAGCGGTCGCTGACGTCGCTGGTCGTCGTGGTCGTCCTCAGCCAGGTGGTGGCGCTGGCCCTGCTGCTGCAGACGTTCAGGCGGACAGCACGCCGGTCGCGAGCAGGATGAGGGTCGCGGCACCGAGCACGACGCGGTAGATCACGAACGGCGTGTAGGAGTTGGTCGAGACGTAGCGCAGCAGCCAGGCGATCGCGGCGTACCCGACGACGAAGGAGACGACGGTCGCCACGATCGTCGGGCCCCAGCCGTAGGTGTTGTCGCCGTGCGGGATCTCCTTGAGCTCGAAGAGGCCGGCCCCGACGACCGCGGGGATGGCGAGCAGGAACGCGTAGCGGGTGGCGGCCTCGCGCTGAAAGCCCAGCACCCGGCCCATGGAGATCGTCGCACCGCTGCGCGAGACGCCCGGGATGAGCGCCATCGCCTGCGCGAGCCCCATCAGGAGCGCGTCGCGCAGGGTGATCTGCTTGATCTCGCGGTCGTCGGTGCTGAAGCGGTCGGCGAGACCGAGCACGATGCCCATGACGATGAGCGTGGTGCCGACGATCCACAGGTTGCGGAAGTCCTCCTCGATGACGTCCTTGAGCAGCACGCCCAGCACCACGATCGGCAGCGAGCCGATGATGATGAACCAGCCCATCCGGGCGTCGAACTGTCCGCGCCACTCCGGCTTGAACAGCGAGAGCACCCACGCCTTGCCGATGCGCCAGATGTCGTGACGGAAGTAGATGAGGACCGCCAGCTCGGTGCCGATCTGGATGACCGCCGTGAACGCGGCGCCCGGGTCGCCCCAACCGAAGAGCTCCGGGAAGATCCGCAGGTGCGCACTGCTGGAGATCGGCAGGAACTCGGTGAGTCCCTGGATGGTGCCGAGGACGATGGCCTGAAGGAGATCCCACACGCCGCAGGAGCCTACGGGGAGGCGATTGCGGCGAGCCGGAGGGCCCGCCGTGGCGTGCATGACTAATCTCTGCCGCATGCAGCAGCGCTCTCTCGGCTCGACCGGCCTCAAGGTGTCCCGGCTCGGCCTCGGCACCATGACGTGGGGCCGCGACACCGACGAGCACGAGGCCCGCGACCAGCTCATCGCGTTCGCCGAGGCGGGCGGCACCCTGCTCGACACCGCGGCCGGGTACGGCGACGGGGCCAGCGAGGAGCTCATCGGCACTCTCATCGGCGACGTCGTGGGTCGTGACGAGATCGTGCTGGCGACCAAGGCCGGCATCTCGCGCCGCACCGGCCAGCGCGTCACCGACACCTCCCGCGGCCACCTGCTCACCTCCCTCGACGCGTCGCTGAAGCGGCTCGGTGTCGACCACGTGGACCTGTGGCAGGTGCACGTGTGGACCGACGACACGCCGCTCGAGGAGACGCTCACCGCGCTGGACCTGGCGATCACGTCCGGGAGGGCGTCGTACGTCGGGGTCTCGAACTACAGCGGCTGGCAGACCGCCCAGGCGGCCACCTGGCAGCGCGCCGTGCCGGGCCGCGCGACGCTGGCCTCCACCCAGGTCGAGTACTCGCTGCTCAACCGCGGGATCGAGCACGAGGTCGTGCCCGCGGCCCGTGCCCTCGGGCTCGGGGTGCTCCCCTGGTCGCCGCTCGGACGCGGGGTGCTGACCGGCAAGTACCGATCGGGCACGCCGTCGGACTCGCGCGGCGCCACCGAGCACTTCGGCGGGTTCGTGGGCGTCTACCTCGACGAGCGGGGCCGCTCGATCGTGGAGGGCGTCGCGCGGGCGGCCGACGGGCTGGGCTGGTCGCCGCTCGAGGTGGCGCTGGTGTGGGTCCGGGACCGGCCGGGCGTCACCTCCCCGATCGTGGGCGCGCGGACCGCCTCCCAGCTGCGCGGCGCCCTCGGGATCGAGGAGCTGAGCCTGCCGCGGGAGATCGTGGACGCCCTCGACGACGTGAGCGGGGACTGATGGCTCGCGCGCACCGGCGCCCGCCGCGGGCCGGGGTGGAGTGGGAGTTCGAGACGATGACGCTCCCCCGCGACTTCTCGCGCAACGTCGTCACCCGGATGCTCGTCGAGCGTGCCGAGCACGGCGGCTGGGAGCTCGATCGGCTGCGGATCGGCAACGACGGCGTACGCCGCGTCGTGCTGCGCCGCAAGATCATCCGCCAGCGGCTGACCCTCTTCGCCGGCTGAGCCCTCGTAGGTCGCCCCCGCCTGCGTAGTTCGGGACGACCTGGTGGGTGGATCGGCCGGTTCACCCACCGGATCGTCCCCAACCACGCGCGCTCGGGTGCGGGATCAGAGCTCGTCGAGGAACCGGTCGAACACCCGCGCGCCGAACTCCAGCGCGTCGACCGGCACCCGCTCGTCGACCCCGTGGAAGAGCGCGGTGAAGTCGAGGTCCGCAGGCAGCCGCAGCGGCGCGAAGCCGTACGACGTCATCCCCAGCTTGGTGAAGTGCTTGGCGTCGGTGCCGCCGCTCATGAGGTACGGCGCGACCACGGCGTCGGGGTCCTCGGCCAGCAGGGACCGGGTCATCGCGTCGACGAGGTGGCCCTCGTAGGGCATCTCCCACGGCTGCTGGTGCGACAGGAAGTCGATGTCCACGCCCTCGCCGCACAGCTCGCGCAGGGTGTCGAAGAACTCGTCCTCGTAGCCGGGCAGGAAGCGGCCGTCGACGTGGGCCGTGGCCTCCGTGGGGATCACGTTGACCTTGTAGCCCGCGCCGAGCATCGTCGGGTTGGCGGTGTTGCGGATCACCGCGCCGAGCATCCGGGCGGCGCTGCCGAACTCCTCGATCAGCGCCGGGGCGTTCTCCGGCGTCGCCTCGGTGCCGGCGATGTCCGCGACGGTGGCGAGCAGCACCTCCATCGTGGGCGTGAGCCGCACCGGCCACTCGTGCGCCCCGATGCGGGCGACGGCGCCGCTGAGCCGGGTGACCGCGTTGTCGGTGTTGATCATCGAGCCGTGGCCGGCACGCCCGCGGGCGGTGAGCTTCATCCAGGCCATGCCCTTCTCGGCCGCCTCGATGAGGTAGATCCGACGGCCGCGGACGGTGGCGCTGAAGCCGCCGACCTCGCCGATCGCCTCGGTGCAGTCGGCGATCTCGTCCGGGTGCTGCTCGACGATGACCTCGGCACCCTTGTGACCCCCGGCCTCCTCGTCGGCGGTCAGGCACAGCACCAGCTCGCGGTCGGGCAGCCGGCCGGCGCGGGCACGCGCCCGGACGGTGCTGAGCAGCATCGCGTCGAAGTCCTTCATGTCCACGGCCCCGCGGCCCCAGACGAACCCGTCCTGCACCTCGCCGGAGAACGGGTCGACCTGCCAGTCCTCGGCCGCCGCGGGCACGACGTCGAGGTGGCCGTGCACCAGCAGCGGAGGCTTGCCCGACGACGACCCGCCCCAGCGGGCGACCAGGGACGTGCGCCCCGGCTCGGACTCGTAGAGGCGCGACTCGATGCCCACCTCGTCGAGCAGGGTGGCGACGTACTCCGCGGCCTTGCGCTCCCCCGGGCCCTCCTCGTCGCCGTAGTTGGAGGTGTCGATCCGGATCAGCTCCCGGCACAGCTCGACCACCTCCGCGGCGGGGTCGTGGGCGGGATCGATCGAGGTCACCGAGGTCTCGTCAGCCATGGCCCCATCCTGCCCCAGAGGACGGGCGACCCCGATTCGAGCATTGGGTCGGCGCTTTGCTACGGTTCTCCAGCACTCGTCCGGGTGGCGGAATTGGCAGACGCGCTAGCTTGAGGTGCTAGTGCCCGTATTAGGGCGTGGGGGTTCAAGTCCCCCCTCGGACACTGAGAAGGCCCCGGCTCCACGGGGCCTTTTCTTCATTTGGCCGCCCCCACGGGGTGCCGGCGCCGGCGGCCGAGCATGTACGGCAGGCCGGCACCCGCGGCGTACGCCGTGCGCGCCAGGCGTCCCCGCCACGTAGGGCCCGGGAGCGGCGCTGCGGCTGGGTCCAGGGACATCACGTCGACGTAGTGGGCCCGGACCGGCCCGAAGCCCTCGACGTCCGGCGAGATCTCCCTCGTCGAGTCGCGGAGGCTGGACGAGTCGTGCAGGAGGTCGTCGGTGAGCAGCACGTACTCCCGCACCGGGACCGTGTTCTTCAGCAGCCGGTGGACCAGGATGACGTCGATGCCGACGAGCTTGCGGCGCTGGCGGATGGTCTGGGTGGCGACGTCGCCGACGTGGGCCACGAACTTGAGCGTGAGGTTGGCCGCCTGCTTGCACCCGGAGCACGGGCAGAGGTTGCGCGCGACGTACTCACGCTCGAGGTGGAAGGCCCGGTGCATGGCCGCGGCCAGGTCCGTGACCTCGCGGACCAGCAGGTCCGGGGCCGTCGAGCCGGCCTCGCGGTACAGGAACGCGGCATCGCCCTCGATCTCGATCAGCTCGAGGCCGGGCGCCGCGTCGATCACCCGCTCCAGGAGGCGACCGGTGTTGACCTGCGCGTGCGCGAGGCTCATCCGGTGGGTGCTCATGTACTCGGTGTAGCCGCCGATGTCCGCGATGAGCATGAGGGCGCGGACCGACGACATGCCTCACAGTCGCAGACCCGGACGCCACCCTCAAGGGCGCGACGGCGGCGGGTTCTCCGACGGGCGATCCGGGTCGTAGCGGTCCAGCAGTGCGTCGACACCGCGTCCGGCCTCCCGCGCGCTCGGGACGTAGCCCAGGACCACGGGCAGGAACCGGTCCGAGAGCAGCGCCCGCAGTCGTACGTCGCTGCGCGCCAGCACCGTGGCCGTCCGAGGGGTACGCCGCAGCAGGGCGATCTCCCCGAAGCCCTCGCCGGGCCCGAGGGTGGCCACCACCCGTCCGTCCCCCACCACCTCGACCTCACCCGACTCGACCACGTAGAAGCGGTCCCCGGCGTTGCCCTGGCTGAAGACCACGGCGCCGGCCGCGACCTCGACCGCCTCCAGGCCCCGGGCCAGCTGCTCCACCGACGGCAGCGGCAGCGTGCGCAGCATGGGCACCCGCTGGAGCAGGCTGACGTCCGCGTCGTGCACGACCACGGTGCGATCGAGCGCTCGCAGCCGCCACCAGGACGCCACCGCCAGGACGGGGCACACGAGTCCGATCCCCACCAGCGCTGCACGCACGCCCGCCACCTCGACCGCCCACGACGCGACCACGGCCCCGACCCCGATGGACAGCGCCACGAGGCTCTCGAGCACCCCGAACACCCGGGCCAGCACCTCGTCGGGTGCCATCCGGCCCAGGAGGGTGAAGCCGGCCACGTCGATCAGCGCGTTGCCGACGCCGACCAGGGCCAGGAAGCCCAGTGCCGCGACGTCTCGTGGCACGAGGCCGACGAGCACCAGCGGCAGGCCCCAGAGGGCGACCCCGACGGCGAACCATGCGCCGAGCCGTCGCGTGCCGACGAGGAGCGACGCCGCGAGCGAGCCCAGGACGGCGCCCACGCCGACGGCGGTCATGAGGGTGCCGGCGCCCGGCTCCCCCCGACCGAGCAGCTCGATGGAGACGACGACCGAGAACACGGTCAGCGCGCCGCGCGTGAAGGACTGTGCCGCCGCCAGACCGAGCACGAGGACCAGGTCGCGGTGGTGGACGACGACGCCGAGGCCCTCGACCGCCTCGTGCACCAGGCGGCGTCGGGACGTCGCGGACGGGCGGGGCGGGGCGTCGTACCGCAGGCGGAGCAGGAGCCCGGCCGACCACAGGGACGCGGCGGCGGCCACGGCGAAGACGACCTCCACGTCGGCGACCTCGAGGAGCACCGCAGCGATGAGGGGACCGACGAGGGTGGCGAGGGAGTCGAGCATCCCGCGCACGACGTTGGCGCTGATCAGCTCGTGCCCCGTCCGGCACAGCGAGGGCAGCAACGCGGAGTGCGCCGGTCGGAAGAGCGTCGCCGCGATCGTCGACACCACGGCCAGGGCGTAGATCGCGACCGGCGCGCCCCCCACCGCGGCGACGACGGCGGCCGCGGCGGTCGCGGCGCCGCGCACCGTGGACACGACCACCAGGACGCGCTCCCGGCGTCCGCGGTCGGCGAAGGGCGAGAGCAGCGGTGCGCAGATGGCCGACGGGACCATCCGCAGCAGCCCCACCAGCCCGAGGGCCGCCGCGCCACCGTCGCGATAGGCCACGATGCCCAGCGCGACGGTGAACGCCCACTCGGCCGTCCATGCGCCGAGGAAGCTCAGCTGGGCCCGGCGGAGGTCGGGGTTGCGGGCGTTGCTGGTGAACGCGGCGCCGGCGTCGGCCAGCCAGTGGGTGCGCGTCGCGAGCGTCCGGTCAGCGCGCCCGGCGGGGGCGGGCCGAGGGGCCCATGCGGTGGTGGACGCGGATCGGTGCCTCGCCGAGGCCGGGCACACCCGGCGCGTCGGTCTGCATCAGCCCGTCCGGGTCGTTGCGCCACCGGCGCTCGAGCACGATGTTGCACACGACGAAGAACACCACCAGGGCGCCGAGCAGCAGCCACGTCATGCGGGCACCGTACGCCGCCTAGCGCCCCGTGGATACCCCGTGCGCTGCCAGAACCGACACGAGGGACCCGGGTCCCCGCTCGAAGTGCCAGTGCTCGGCGACGAGCCCCGCGGCCCGTGCACCCTCGACGTTGGCCTCGTTGTCGTCGACGAAGAGCACCTCACCGGCCGGCACCGCGATCCTCTCGACGACCCGGTGGAAGAACTCCGGGTCCGGCTTCGCGGCCCCCACCTCCCACGAGTAGGCGCTGACGTCGAAGCGGTCGCGGTAGCCGAGGACGTCGTGCATGTAGGCGCCCCGGTGGCGCTCCTGGTTGGTGGCCAGGTGCACGCCGTAGCCGGCCCGCCGCAGCGCGGCGACGACCTCGAAGGACGTCGAGACCTCCTCGATGCGGTGCCACACGGCGGCGTAGACCTCGGCGACCGGCGTGGTGACGCCGTACTCGCGCAGCGTCGCCTCCAGCATGGGCAGGTAGTCGCCCTGGCCGCTGAGCGTCGGCAGCTCGTCGGCCCACGTCCGGTGCAGGAACTCGCGGGCGCGGTCGCCGAGGAACGGCTCCATCGCGGCGTACCAGCCGCCGGGCAGGTCCTGGAGGACGCCGTCGGCGTCGAGCAGCACGTGCGTGATCACACCCGTCACCCTAGGCTCGCCGGGTGAGTGACCCCCGCCGACCGACCCTGCGCATCGGCTTCGTGACCGGCGCTACCCCCGACAAGTGGGCGCGTGCCTGGCGCGAGCGTCGTCGCGAGCCGCTCGACCTGGTGCCGGTCACCGAGGAGGAGCAGCTGGAGGGGATCCGCGACGGCAGCCTCGACATGGCCCTCGTCCGACTGCCCGTCGACACCGCGGACCTCCACTGCATCCGTCTGTACGACGAGGTGCCGGTCGCCGTCGCCGGCGTCGAGCACGTCGTCGCGGCCGTCGACGAGGTCACCCTCGAGGACCTCGCCGACGATCAGCTGGTGCGCCCGCACGCGAGCGGCTGGACACCCGCGGCCGAGCAGCTCGACTGGCCACCGATGTCGGAGAAGGACGCCATCGAGACCGTGGCGGCCGGCACCGGGGTGGTGATCGTGCCGATGAGCGTCGCCCGGCTCTTCCAGCGCAAGGACGTCGTGAGCCGGCCCGTGAGCGACCTGGAGCCCACCACGATCGCCCTGGTCTGGCTGCGGGACCGCGACGACGACGTGACCCAGGCCTTCGTGGGCGTCGTCCGCGGGCGCCGCGTCACGAGCTCGCGCTGAGCCGGTCCTCCAGCCACGCGCCGAGCACGAGGGCGCTGGCCTCCACCTGCGCCGGCCAGTCCATCGCCGACTCGTCGGCCGCGTCGCTCACGTGCTTGACCAGCCGGACCCGCACGCCGAAGGAGCGGGCCGCGAACGCGACGGCGTAGCCCTCCATGTCGACGAGGTGCGCGGTGAGCGCGAGGCGGTCGCGCACCAGCGGGTCGTTGACGAAGACGTCGCCGGTGGCGAGCACGACCTCCGACTCCCCCACCTCCAGCCGTTCCTCGGGGTCGTAGCCGAGCGAGCGGACGATGTCGGCGTTGATGTCGTGGTTGAGCACCGTGCCCGGCTCGTGGAGGCCGCTGAGCCCCGGGCGCAGGGCGCCGGCGGTGCCGATGTTGACCACGGTCAGGCCCGAGACGTCGTCGTACGCCGCCAGCGCACGCGTCGTCGCGACGGCCGCGGCGGTCTTGCCGAGACCGGTGACGACGAGCGGCAGGTGGGCGGGGACGTGGGCTGCTTCGGCGGCGGTGGCGGCCACGACGAGGGTGTGCACCACGTCACGCTAACCCGCTGCCGGTTCGCCTTTGCACACCCCAGCCCCTAGTGTCGATGGGCCCGTTCACACGAGTAACCCCAGGAGGTGTCACCCCCCAGTGACCCAGGAAAAGACGTCGGAGCGACAGCTCTCCGACTCCCTCAAGTCACCCACCGACTCGGTGATCCCGCACCCGGCGCTGGACGTCGAACCGACCGCCGAGTCCGAGCGCCCCCAGGTCCTCGACAAGGTCGTCTTCGGGGTCACCGCTGCGATCGCCGTCGCCTTCCTGCTCTGGGGGTTCCTCGACACGGCGTCGCTGGCGAGCGCCTCGGGCACCGCCCTCACCGGCACGATGAAGTACCTCGGCTGGCTGTTCGTGCTCACCGCGTCCGGCTTCGTGGTCTTCGCCCTGTGGCTGGCCCTCGGCAAGTACGGCAACATCCCCCTCGGTCGCGACGGGGACGAGCCGGAGTTCTCCACGACGTCGTGGGTCGCCATGATGTTCTCCGCCGGCATGGGCATCGGGCTCATGTTCTACGGGGTCAACGAGCCGCTCACGTTCTTCGCCGACACCGACGGCTTCGCACCGCCCGGCTCCGAGGGTCTCTCCGACCCGCAGCGGGCCGAGAGCGCCATGGCCCACACCCTGTTCCACTGGACCCTGCACCCGTGGGCCATCTACGCGGTCGTGGGTCTCGCCATCGCGTACGGCGTCTACCGCAAGGGTCGCCTGCAGCTCATCAGCGCGGCCTTCGAGCCGCTGCTCGGCAAGCACGCCAACGGCCCGGCCGGCAAGGTCATCGACATCCTGGCGATCTTCGCCACGCTGTTCGGCTCGGCGGCCTCCCTGGGCCTCGGTGCCATCCAGATCGCCAGCGGCCTGCGCATCGTCACCGGCCTCGGCGAGGTCGGCAACGGCGTGCTCGTCGGCATCATCGCCGTGCTGACCGTCTGCTTCATCCTCTCGGCCGTCTCCGGTGTCGCCAAGGGCATCCAGTGGCTCTCCAACATCAACATGGTGCTGGCGCTGCTGCTCGCGGTCTTCGTGTTCGTCGTCGGCCCGACGATGTTCATCCTGGACATCATCCCGACGTCGATCGCCTCCTACGTCCGCGAGCTGCCGACGATGGCCGGTCGCACCAACGCCGACGGCGAGGAGGCGGCCGCGTGGCTGAGCAGCTACACGGTCTTCTACTGGGCCTGGTGGATCTCCTGGACCCCCTTCGTCGGCATGTTCATCGCCCGCATCTCGCGGGGCCGCACGATCCGCCAGTTCGTCTCCGGCGTCCTGCTGGTGCCGAGCCTCGTCAGCCTGATCTGGTTCGCCATCTTCGGTGGCTCGGCGATCAAGCTCCAGATGGACGGAACCGACATCTACGGCGCCGGCGCGCTCGAGGACCAGCTGTTCACCATGCTGGACCAGTTCCCGCTGGCCGCCGTCTCCAGCGTGCTGGTGATGGTGCTGGTGGCGATCTTCTTCGTCTCCGGCGCGGACGCGGCGTCCATCGTGATGGGCTCGCTGTCGCAGAACGGCGCCATCGAGCCGAGCAAGGCCCCGGTCATCTTCTGGGGCGTCGCCACCGGTGGCGTGGCCGCGGTCATGCTCCTGGTCGGCGGTGACACGGCCCTCGACGGGCTCAAGACGATCACCATCGTCGCCGCGGTCCCGTTCGTGATCGTGATGATCGGCCTGTGCGTGTCCCTGGTGAAGGACCTGAGCCAGGACTCGATGATCGTGCGCACGCGCGTGGCTCGCGAGGCCGTGCACGAGGCCGTGATCGCGGGTGTCACCGAGCACGGTGACGACTTCCGCCTGTCGTTCGAGCAGGAGCCGGGCACGGAGGGGACGTCGACGTCCGCCTCGAGCAACGGCACCGGCAACGGCACGACGAGCGGTTCCAGCAACGGCTCCACCAACGGGACGTCAGCCGCCTCGCACCCGTGAGTCGGGGCTTGACCCCAGCATGACCCCGGCGGCCGCTGGGCGCCTCCTCACCAGGAGGTGCTCAGCGGCCGTCCTTCGTGGAAGCCGGCCGCCGACTGCAGCCCGACCACCGCCCGCTCGTGGAGCTCCTCGAGCGTCGTGGCGCCGGCGTACGTGCACGAGGACCGCAGTCCCGAGCAGATCTGGTCGATGAGGTCCTCGACGCCGGGCCGGGCCGGCTCGAGGTACATCCGCGACGAGGAGATGCCCTCCTCGTACAGGCCCTTGCGGGCCCGGTCGTACGCCGACTCGGTCGACGTCCGGTTGGCCACGGCGCGCGCCGACGCCATCCCGAAGGACACCTTGAACGCCCGCCCGTCCGCGTCGTGCATCAGGTCGCCCGGCGACTCGTGCGTGCCGGCGAACCACGAGCCGATCATCACCGCGCTGGCGCCGGCCGCCAGCGCGAGGGCGACGTCGCGCGGGTGGCGCACTCCCCCGTCGGCCCACACGTGCTTGCCCAGCTCGCGGGCCGCGGCCGCGCACTCCAGCACCGCGCTGAACTGCGGACGCCCGACACCGGTCATCATCCGGGTCGTGCACATGGCGCCGGGCCCGACACCGACCTTGACGATGTCGGCGCCGGCCTCGACGAGCGCTCGGGTGCCCTCGGCGGACACGACGTTGCCCGCGGCCACCGGCACACCGGGCGACAACGCGCGCACCGCGCGCAGCGCCTCGACCATGCGGTCCTGGTGGCCGTGCGCGGTGTCCACGACGAGGCAGTCGACCCCGGCGTCCAGCAGCGCAGCGGCCTTGTCGGCGACCTCGCCGTTGACGCCCACGGCCGCCGCGACGCGCAGGCCGCCGGTGGCGTCGACGGCCGGCGTGTAGAGCGTGGCGCGCAGGGCGCCGAGCCGGGTGAGGACCCCGACCAGCGACCCGTCGTCGCCGACCGCGACGGCGAGTGGCGCCTTGGCCGCGTCCAGCCGGTCGAAGACGACGCGTGGGTCGGCGTCGGCGGCCACCGTGACCAGGTCACGACGCATCACGGCGCCCACCTGGGCGAACCGGTCGACCTCGGCGCAGTCGGCCTCGGACACGACCCCGACGGGGCGGCCGTCCTCGACGACCACTGCGGCGCGGTGGGAGCGCTTGGGGATCAGGGACAGCGCCTCCGCCACGGTCTGGGTGGGCGCGAGCTCGATCGGGGTGTCGAAGACGTGGTGGCGGGCCTTGACCCACCGGACGACGTCGGTGACGACCTCGATCGGGATGTCCTGCGGGATCACGGTGAGCCCGCCCCGCCGCGCGGTCGTCTCGGCCATCCGCTTGCCGGCGATGGCCGTCATGTTGGCGACCACCAGCGGCAGGGTCGCGCCGGTGCCGTCGTGGGTGGCGAGGTCGACGTCGTACCGGCTGGCCACGGACGAGGCGCGCGGGACCATGAAGACGTCGTCGTAGGTCAGGTCGTGCGGCGGGGCCGCGTCGTGGAGGAAACGCACGTGTCGGGAATCTACGTGAGGGCGCCACGCGGGCGCAGTCCGACGTCCCGGAGCTCGAGGTCGGCGAGACGGCGTACGACGTCCGGGTCCTTGCGGCGCCAGTCGCCGGCCGGGTCATCACTCACCCGCGCCAGCACCCGCATCGGCTGGTTCGCGAGCGCCCGCAGGGCGAAGAGGTCGAGGTCGTCGACGGAGTCGATGAAGCGCGCCCCCGCCGTCGCCTCGCGCACGAAGCGCCAGCGGCGCGGCAGGTGGACAGCCAGGATCACCAGGATCGGGATGAGGGCGATCGCGAGGCCCAGCACGACGGCCAGCTGCTCGACCGCCTCCACGGAGGACCGGCCCGCCGCCGCGATCCCGTCGGAGGCCTCGGCCGCCTTGTCGAAGGGCGTCGCCAGCTCGTCACCGATCAGCGGCGCGTCGTCGAGGCGTCCACCCGCGTCGCGCAGCTGCCCGGCCATGGCCGTGGCCGACTCGTCGGTCTGCCGGCCGGGGCCGGCCAGTGCCGTGGTGCCGTCGTGCACCGCCATCCCCACCCAGACCCACAGGACGATCCAGGCGACCACGAGCAGGTCGGCGACGATCTGGGCGGTACGGCGGCCGGGGCTGTCGGCGTAGAGCTTCATGCCCCCATCCGAGCATCACTCGGGCCGCGCGGCCACCTCCGTGAGGGCAGCCCAGGTGCGGTCGATGTCCGCGGCAGTGGTGCGCCAGCTGCCGACCGCCCAGCGGATGGCCGCCCGGCCCTCGACCCGGGTGTGGCTGAGATAGGCGACCCCGGAGGCGTTGACCCGCTCCATGATGGCCATCGTCTCCTCGTCGCCGGCCAGCGCCCGGAACACCACGAGGCTGAGGCTGCGCGGGGTGACGAGCTCGAAGCGGTCGTCGTCGAGCACGTGCTCCTCGACCCGGCGGGCCAGCTCGACGCCCTCGCGAATGTGCGCGCGCAGGCCCTCCAGGCCGTAGGTGCGCAGCACGGCCCACAGCTTGAGGGAGCGGAAGCGACGGCCGAGCTGCGGGTGCCAGTCGCGGTAGTCCACGACCTCGCCGGACTCGGACGCCGCGTTGCGCAGGTACTCGGGGGTCAGGGACAGCGCGCCGGTGAGCGACTCCCGGTCCGGGACCCACAGGACGCTGCAGTCGAAGGTGGTGAGCAGCCACTTGTGCGGGTTGGTGACCAGCGACTGCGCGAGGTGCAGGCCGCGGGTCAGGGTGTCGCGGTGCTCCGGGCAGACGGCCGCCACGCCCGCCCACGCGGCGTCGACGTGCAGCCAGGCGCCCACGCCGTCGAGGGCCTCCGCGATGGCCTGGACGTCGTCGACCGCTCCCGTGGAGGTGGTGCCGACGCAGGCCTGGACGAACACCGGGCGGCAGCCGTCGTCGATGTCCTCGGCCAGCATCCGCTCGAGGCTGCGCACGTCCATGGCCTGGGTCGCCGGGTCCACGTCGACCATCCGCACCGACTCGGAGCCGAGACCGGCCATCATCGCCGCCTTGACCAGTGACGAGTGGGCCTGGGAGGAGCCGTAGAGCGTCCAGCGGGTGTCGCCGAGGCCGGCGTCGCGCGCCCGGCCGCCGCTCGCGGCGTGCAGCGCGGCGAGCAGCGCCGTGAACGTGGCGGTGGACGCGGTGTCCTGGATGACGCCGCCGCCCGGGCCAGGGGCGCCGTGGCGGAACTGCTCGGGCAGGCCGAGGGCCTGGGCCAGCCAGTCGACGACCACCTGCTCGACCTCGGTCACCGCCGGGCTGGTCGCCCAGATCATCCCCTGCGCGCCGATGCCGCTGGAGAGCAGGTCGCCGAGGATCGCGGCGGGCGACGAGTTGGCCGGGAAGTAGGCGAAGTAGCGCGGGTGCTGCCAGTGCGTCAGCCCGGGCACCACCACCTCGTCGAGGTCGGCGAGCAGCGCCTCGAACCCCTCGGCCTGCTCGGGCGGAGCCGCCGGGAGCGCGCGGCGTACGTCGCCGGGAGCGACCCGGGCGAGGACCGGCAGGTCGTCGAGCGAGGCCCAGTAGTCGGCGATCCAGTCGATCGCCGCGTGCCCCTGGCGGCGGAACTCCTCGGGGGACATGTGGGCGCTGTGCTCGGAGCCGGCGTTCTCGGAGCTGGCGTTGTCGGGCATGACCCGAAGGTACTGGGCGCGGATGAGCCGTCGTACTCAGGGCACATCGGGTAGCCGACCGGGTCCCGGCCGTCCCGTCGGCGGCGAGGGTTGGCCCATGAGCACTCCGACACAGTCAAAGAACACCAACGCCTTCTTCGCCCAGGCCGCCATCTCCTTCGGCGTCGCCCTGGTCGCCATGGTCTTCGCGATCCTCTACCTGCCCGTCGACCCCTGGATCCGGGCCTTCCTCGGCCTGGGCCTCATGTACGTCACGACCTCGGCCTTCACGCTCGCCAAGTGCGTGCGCGACGCCCAGGAGAACCTGACCGTCATCAGCCGCATCGACCAGGCGCGGGTCGACAAGATCCTGGCCGAGCACGACCCGTTCCGCTCGGTCTCCTGACGCAACCGTGTCGGCGAGTCGGTCACCGTGTGACCGTTGCAACGGTCACACGGTGACAGGGTCCCCGCTCAGGCGGGGACTCTCCCACGACGTCTCGCAACGCCCCTCAGCGCAGCTCGGCGCTCGTCAGCCCGAGCAGCCGACGGGCCACGATGAGCAGCTGGATCTGCTGGGTGCCCTCGAAGATGTCGAGGATCTTGGAGTCCCGCGACCACTTCTCCAGCAGCTCGACCTCGCTGTAGCCCAGCGATCCGGCCAGCTCGACGCAGGCCAGCGTGATCGCCGAGCCCACCCGGCCGGCCTTGGCCTTGGCCATCGACGCCTCGAGCGAGTTGGGCTTGCGGTTGTCGGCCATCCAGGCGGCCTGCATGGTGAGCAGCTGGGCGCCCTCCCAGTCGGCCTCGAGCCGCAGGAGCGTGGCCGCGGCGGCGGACTGCACCTGGGCGGGCCGGTCGTAGTCGACCGTCACGCCAGCCTGCGCGAGCAGGTCCCGGGTGAGGTCGAGGGAGGCGCGGGCGCAGCCCACGGCCATCGCCGCCACCAGCGGCCGGGTGTTGTCGAAGGTCGCCATCGCGCCGGCGAAGCCCTGCTTGACGTCGATCTCCGGCGAGCCGAGGAGGTCCTCGGCGGGCACCCGGCAGTCGGTGAAGGTGATCGCGGCGGTGTCGGAGGCCCGGATGCCGAGCTTGTGCTCGAGCCGCTCGACCTTCATCCCGGGGTTGTCCTTGCGGACCACGAACGACTTGATCGCCGCCCGGCCCAGCGACTTGTCCAGCGTCGCCCACACCACCACGCTGTCGGCCCGCTCGCCGGAGGTGACGTAGATCTTCTCGCCGTTGATGACGTACTCGTCGCCGTCGAGGCGGGCGGTGGTGGAGATGCTGGCGGAGTCTGATCCGGTGCTCGGCTCGGTGATGGCCATCGCCGCCCACGTGCCGGCGTACCGCTCCTGCTGCTCGGGCGTCGCGACCGAGGCGATGGCGGAGTTGCCCAGGCCCTGGCGGGGCATGGAGAGCAGCAGGCCGGTGTCGCCCCAGCACATCTCGGCCACCGACATGACCGAGGCGAGGTTGGCGCCGTTGCGCACACCGCCGGAGTCGTCGTCGCGGTCGTCGCGGCGTACGCCGGAGGCACCGGCACCCTCCGCCGACCCGGACTCGGCGAGCCCGTCGATCATCGCCGCGAGCATGTCGAGCTCCTTGGGGTAGGAGTGCTCGTCGCGGTCGTAGGTGCGCGAGATGGGCCGCAGCATGTTCATCGCGACCTGGTGGGCCTGGTCGATGAGCGTGCGGTGCTTGCGAGGGGTCTCGAGGTTGATCATCAGACGAGGACCGTGCCTTCCATGATGCCGACGGCACGCAGGTCGCGGTACCACCGCTCGACCGGGTGCTCCTTGACGAAGCCGTGGCCCCCGAGCAGCTGGACGCCGTCGAGGCCGATCCGCATGCCCTTCTCGGCGCACAGCGACCTGGCGAGGGCGACCTCGCGGGCGAAGTCCTCGCCCCGGGCGGCGCGCGACGCCGCCTTGTAGGTCACGAGCCGCATCGCCTGCAGCTCGATGGCGATGTCGGCCACCATGAAGGCGACCGCCTGGCGGTGGCTGATCGGCTCTCCGAAGGCCTCGCGCTCGTTGACGTACGCCGTGACGTAGTCCAGGACGGCCTGTCCGGTGCCGAGCGCCAGGGCGCACCAGGCGAGGCGGGACAGGCGCACGCACTCGGCGTACGCCGTCCCGTCGGTGTCGCCCAGGACGGCATCGGCCGGGACGCGCACCCCCGTGAGGCCGAGCCGGGTCAGCGACGCGGCGCGGACGCCCATCGACGGGTCGGCCTCGACGCTCAGTCCCTCGGTGGAGGACTCGACGAGGAAGAGGACTGGCCGGCCGTCGAGCTGGGCGCCGACGACGAAGAGCTCGGCCTCGGCGCCACGGACGACCGCCGACTTGAGGCCGTCGAGCACGTAGCCGTCGCCGTCGCGTCGCGCCGTGGTGGCCGGCGAGAGCGGGTCGAAGAGCACCGTGGGCTCGGTGAGCGCCAGCGCAGCAGCGGGTACGTCGTCCCCGGTGAACGCGGGCAGGTAGGTCTGCTGCTGGGCGTCGGTGCCCCACAGGCCGAGGGCGGTCGCCACCGAACCGGGCGCGAGGGCCGCGACGGCCAGGCCCATGTCGCCCCGGGCCAGCGCCTCGGCGACGAGGGTGCCGGCCATGGCCGAGCGGTCCTCGGAGATGCCGCCCAGCGCCTCGGGGACGCCGAGGATCGGCAGCCCGATCTCCAGGCTGGCCCGCAGGAGCGCCTCCGGTGCGGCACAGGCCGCGTCGGCCTCCGCGGCGGCAGGACGCACGACCTCCGCGGCGAACTCCCCCACCACGTCGACGAGCATCTGCTCGTCCTCGGTGGGCGTCAGGTCGAAGAGACCGCTGGTCCGGGTGGCCGCGGGATGGGTGCCGGGGGCACCGCGCTTGCCGAGCCGGGCGAACTGCCGGCCGGCGGCGGTGGCGGTGCGGAACCCGTTGCGGGTGACGGTGAAGACCGCCTGCTCGGCCTGCCTGCGCAGCCCCAGCCGGTCGATCACCTCGCTGCGCGCCAGCCGGTTGAGCCCGGCCACGGCCAGGCCGATCGGGTCACGGCTCTCCGTGGAGGACAGGCCGTGCCTGCCGCCCGGCCTGAATCCCCGTTTGAGGAAGTCTGCGGTGAGGTACATGGCTCTAATGTAACTCTGAGTTACACATGACGCCACGGCGTGCCCGGACGCGTCTCGGTGTCGGCCGTCGCGGAGCACCTCACTAGGATCCTCGCCATGCCAGCAGAACCCACGGGCAGTACCGTCCACGCTCCGCACGGCCCGCTCCCCACCGGCGGCACCGCCCGTCCGGTCACCCGCTGGGGAACCCCGGTGATGCACTCCCCGCAGCAGCAGGTGACGGCGTACGACGACGCGCTGCGCTCGCTGGCCGCCGACATGGTCGCCACGATGTACGCCGCCGACGGCGTCGGCCTCGCGGCCTGCCAGGTCGGTGAGGACGTGGCGATGTTCGTCTTCGACTGCCCCGACGAGAGCGGCGAGCACACGGTGGGCGTGGTCTGCAACCCGGTGGTGACGCTGCCCGAGGGCCGCGACCGCAGCCTCGACGACGGCGAGGAGGGCTGCCTGTCGTTCCCCGGCGCGTTCGTCGAGTGCGCGCGCCCCGACTGGGCCGCGGTCGACGGCACCGGGCTCGACGGCGAGCCCGTCCACTTCGAGGGCGACGGACTGCTGGCGCGCTGCCTGCAGCACGAGACCGACCACACGCTGGGGACGGTCTTCGGGGACCGGTTGCCCACCAAGGCCCGCAAGAAGCTCCAGAAGCAGCACGACAAGGCGGCCGACGACTACCCGCTGGACTGGCCGGCCGGGTCGTGACCGTCCGCGTCACGACCCGCAACGCCCGCTTCCAGCAGTGGGAGTCGCTGCTGCACAACCGCACCAAGCGGCACCGCCTCGGTGAGTTCCTCGTGCAGGGGGTGCGGCCCATCAGCCTGGCGATCGAGCACGGGTGGACCGTCCGGGCGCTGGTCTCCGACGGGCGCCCGCGGATGTCGGCGTGGGCGACCGGGGTCTGGGGATCGACCGACGCCGAGCGGGTCGTGATGGCCCCCGAGCTCGTCGCCGAGCTGAGCGAGAAGGACGAGCCGGCCGAGCTGCTGGCCGTGGTCGGGATGCCCCACGACGACCTCGCGCGCCTCGACGCGACCGGCCTCACCGTCGTCTTCGACCGTCCCACCCAACCGGGCAACATCGGCACCCTGGCGCGCTCTGCCGACGCGTTCGGGGCGACCGGGCTGGTCGTCACCGGTCACGCGGCGGACCCCTACGACCCCCGGTCCGTGCGGGCCAGCACCGGGTCGCTGTTCGCCCTGACCGTCGTCCGCGCCCCCTCGCACCGCGAGGTGCTGGACTGGGCGCGACCGGCCGGCGTGCGCGTCGTCGGCACCGACGAGTCGGGCACGGTGGACCTGCGGGCCGCCGACCTCACCGGACCCCTGGTGGTGGTGGTCGGCAACGAGACCACCGGCATGACCGCCGCGTGGCGCGAGGCCTGCGACGAGCTGGTGTCCATCCCGATGGCCGGCTCGGCCAGCTCGCTCAACGCCGCCGTCGCCGGGTCGGTCGTCCTCGACGAGGCCGCGCGTCAGCGTCGCGGGGCGCCCTGACGGCGGTGCTGGAGCAGCCGCGCTCTCCGGGGGCGTCTGCGCCTACAGTGCCGCCATGCCGGCCACCATCGCGATCGCAGTCGCCGCGCTGGTGCGCGACGGCCGGGTGCTGCTGGGGCACCGCCATCCGGCCCGCCGGTGGTACCCGGACTGCTGGGACCTCGTCGGCGGACACGTGGAGCCGGGAGAGCTCCCCCGGCAGGCCGTCAGCCGGGAGTGTCTGGAGGAAGTCGGTGTCCACGTCCAGGACCCTCGCCCCGTCCCGATGACGATCGCCGACCCTGCCCTCGACGTGCACGCGTTCGTCGTCACGCACTGGGACGGGGAGATCGTCAACGTCGCGCCCGAGGAGCACGACGAGCTCCGCTGGTTCCGGCCCGACGAGCTTCCTGTCGCGGAGCTGGCCCATCCCGGCCTCGTCGCGACCATCCGCAGCGCCGTCCGTCTCGACGTCGACTGAGTCGGACCCGGCCGGGGGCGGTCGCGGCGGGGTCCGCCCACGCCCTTCCGCGCTACCGCGGGCAGACGCACACTGGAAGATGTGGACGTGGTCCGCGAGGCCCTGGTGATCGGAGTGTGCGCTCTGATCTCGATCGCGGCTGTCGTGCCGCTCGTGATCGTGTGGCGTGACGACCACCGGGGGATGGATCGGTGAGTGCCGTGCTGCCTGACGCCCGACGCCGGCTGCAACGCGCTGTCACGCAGGCATGACCCCCCACCGGTGGGGGGTCATCCTCGTGCAACAGCGCGTTGCATCTGTTGGGATCGGCGGCCCGCGACGTGCTGGACGAGGCCGCACGTCAGCGGCGGGCGGCGATGTAGCAGGCGACCGCGGTGGCGGCCGCGACGTTGAGGGAGTCGATCCCCTCGCGCATCGGGATGATCGCGCGTCGGTCGGCCGACTGCTCCCAGCGTGCGGACAGCCCGTGTCCCTCCGAGCCGAGCACCAGGGCGAGCCGGTCGACCCCGGCCACGGCCTCCTCGATCGGGGTCGAGTCCGGGGCCAGGGTCAGCGCGACGGTGGTGAAGCCGGCCGCCGAGAGGTCCGGCAGGGCGTCGTACCAGTCGGGGAGGCGCGTCCACGGCATCGTGAAGACCGCCCCCATCGCGACCTTGATCGCGCGTCGGTAGAGCGGGTCCGCGCAGCGCGGCGAGAGCAGCACCGCGTCGAAGCCCAGGGCGGCCCCTGAGCGCAGGATCGCGCCGACGTTGGTGTGGTCGACGATGTCCTCGAGCACCAGCACCGACCGGGCCCCGGCCAGCACGTCGGCCACCGGGAGCAGCGGCCGGCGCTCCAGCGAGGCGAGCGCGCCGCGGTGCACGTGGAAGCCCGTGACCTGCTCGGCCAGCGCCTCCGACAGCACGTAGCAGGGGGCGTCCGTCGTCGCCAGCACGTCGGAGAGCCCGTCGAGCCACCGCGGTGCCATGAGCAGCGACCGCGGGACGAAGCCGGCCTCGACCGCGCGACGTACGACCTTCTCCCCCTCGGCCAGGAACAGGCCGTGCTCGGCCTCGAGGTGCTTGCGGAGCTCGACGTCGCGCAGGTCGCGGTAGTCGCCCAGCCGCGGGTCGGTGGGGTCGGAGATCTCGATCAGCTCAGCCACGGCACACGGTCCACGCTCGTCATCGGCACGGTGCTCATGATGGGGCAGCGGCGTCCCGCCCGTAGTGCCCGGGGTGCGCGACCGCGACGACCTCGCCGACCACGATGATCGCGGGCGGTCGCACGCGGTGGGCCTCGAGCTCGTCGGCCAGGGTGCCGAGGGTGGCCAGCACGGTGCGCTCCTCGGGCATCGTGCCCTCGACCACGACGGCCACCGGGGTGTCGGCGGGACGACCGCCCTCGACGAGCGCCTGCGCGATGTGCGGCGCGTTCTCCACGGCCATCATCAGCACGACGGTGCCGCGCAGCTGCGCGATCGCCGGCCACACGACCAGCGACTCGGGGTGGCCGGGCGGCAGGTGGCCGGAGACGACGGTGAACTCGTGGGTGATACCTCGGTGCGTCACCGGGATCTGCGCCACGCCGGGCACGGCGACGGAGGAGGACAGCCCGGGGATGACGGTCACCGGGACTCCGGCGGCCTCGCAGGCGATGACCTCCTCGTAGCCCCGGCCGAAGACGAAGTTGTCGCCGCCCTTGAAGCGCACGACCCGCTTGCCCGCCTGCGCCCGGGACACCAGGAGGCCGTTGATGTGCTCCTGGAGCGCCGAGCGGCCCCGTGGCAGCTTGGCCACGTCGATCAGCTCCACGCCCGGACCGAGCTCGTCGAGGAGCTCGCGGGGTGCCAGCCGGTCGGCCACCACCACGTCGGCGGAGGCGAGGGCGTGGCGGGCGGCCACGGTGACCAGCTCCGGGTCCCCCGGTCCGCCACCCACCAGGACGACGCCGGGGGTTCGGTCCAGGGCACCGGACGCCGTCAGGTGTCCGTCGCGGAGCGCGGTCAGGATGTCGTTGCGCAGCGTCGCGGACTGGTGCGGCTCACGGTTGCCGAGCACGCCGATGGTGGCCGTGCCGTGCCGGCCGACCGCGGGCGTCCAGGCGGTCGCGGCGGTGGCGTCGTCGCTGCGCACGCAGAAGATCCGGCGCTCCTCCGCGGCCTCGGAGACCAGGGCGTTGGCGTGGGGGTCGTTGGTGGCCGCGATGACGTACCACGCCCCGTCGAGGTCGGCCGGCTCGAAGCGGCGCAGCTCGAGCGTGATCTCCCCGCCCATCCCCTCCAGGGCCGGGGTGACGACGGGCGAGACCACGGTGACGCGGGCTCCCGCGGCGATGAGCACCGGGACCCTGCGTTGGGCGACGTGCCCGCCGCCCACCACGACGACCCGGCGGTCGCGCAGGATCAGTCCCGAGAGGTACGGCGTGGGGTCGCTCATGGCGTCCATCCTCCCGCGTCGCCGACGCACGGGCGCAGGAGTCCACCCTTGAAGCGGCAACCACGCGACTCCTAGGTTCGGGGTATGAGCCTCGAACGCCCCATCGCGCCCAATCCCTACGACTACCTCCCGACCGTCTCGTCGTTCACGGTCACGAGCACCGACGTCACCGACGGCCAGCCCCTCCAGGACGACCAGGTCGCCGCGCACGGCAACACCTCCCCCCAGCTGAGCTGGGAGGGCGCGCCCGAGGGCACCAAGAGCTTCGTCGTCACCTGCTTCGACCCCGACGCCCCGACCCCGAGCGGCTTCTGGCACTGGTCGCTGGTCGACCTCCCGGCCGAGGTGACCTCCCTCGAGAGCGGCGCCGCGTCCGGCGAGCTGCCCGGCACGGCGTTCCACGTCCGCAACGACGGGGGCGAGGCGGGCTTCATGGGGGCCGCTCCCCCGCAGGGCGACCACCCGCACCGCTACTTCTTCGTCGTCCACGCCGTCGGCGAGGAGACCCTGGGGGTCGACCCCGACGCCTCCAACGCGGTGGTGTCCTTCAACCTGGCCTTCAAGACCCTCGGGCGCGCCATCGTCCACGGCACCTACCAGCACTGACGCACGTGACCCGCGGACGACCGACCGACCACGGTCCGTCGTCCGCCGGTGCGGGTCACCGCGTCACGACCACCTCGGCGTCGAGCGAGAGGTCGCTGCTGGAGACGGACTGCTGGTGGACCTCGACGGCGAGCAGGTTGGTGCCCTCGCGCAGCAGTCCGGTCGGCAGCGCGAAGGAGTAGTACGTCGACTCGGCCGCGTCCGCGACCGTCGTGCTCGCCGCGGTCGTCGGCGTGACGTCGCCGGCGGGCATGTTGGACCTGACCACCTCGGTGCCGTTGAGGTACACCACTGCCCCGTCGTCGCGCAGCAGGCGCAGGGTCGCGCCGGTGACCGCACCGGCGGAGGTGATCGTGAACGCGCGCCGCGCGTAGAGGGTGAAGACCCGCGGGACGTCGGTGGCCTCGTCCCCGTCGCCGTAGCCGATCTCGGTGGCGCCCGACGCCCATCCGGAGTCGTCGAAGCCGGACGCCGCCCAGCCGGCGGGCGGGGCCGTGGTCGAGTACCGCCACGTGCTCCCGCGGGCGAGGACCCTCTCGGTGGTGTCGGCGATGACCGGGAGCAGGGCGATGCGGGACTGGCCGGTGCCGCCGATGTCGGTGAAGCCGCCGCCCGCCACGAGGTGCGACGGGGTCGCGACCAGGTCCCAGACGCCGGGATAGAGGTTCGAGACGACCGGGGCGAAGTCGGGGTCGAGGGCTCCGTTGGTCTGCGCCACCGCGGCGAGGTTGTAGCGGGTGGCGCCGCCGTAGCCCGGCCCGAAGTGACCGCCCGCGTAGACCAACCGGTCGTCGACCGCCACCGACTGCACGTCCCCGTCGCCGGTCCGCTGCCACCTGATGGCCCCGGTGGACGCGCTGAACGCCGTGACCCTGCCTCCGGGCCCGGCCACGGCGGCGTACACCGAGTCGTCCCTCGCAACGAGGTCGAGCACGAAGCACGGCTGCGACGTGCTGGTGCAGGCCCGCGGGGGCGCCCACGACGTGACGGCACCGGACGCCGCGTCCACCGAGCCCAGGAAGCCTCGGGCGACGCCCCTCAGCGTGGTGAAGCGTCCCCCGAGCATCATCGTGTCGCCGTCCACCGAGGGGGTGATGGCCCAGACAGCACTGTCGGCGCGCGGGTCGAACCCCGACAGCGCCCCGTTGGCCTCCGAGACGGCGGCGGCCCGCTGACGGGACACGCCGCTGATCGAGGTGAAGAAGCCGCCCAGGTAGACCATCCCCCGGTGCACGACGACCGAGCGGACGGTGTCGTTGGCCGACGCGTTCCACCCTGCGGCGAGCGCCCCGGACCCGGTTGTCAGGGCGACCACCCGGCCGCGTGCCTGTCCGTTGACGCTCGTGAAGCTGCCGCCGGCGAACACCTTCGTGCCGTCACCGGCGACCGCCATGCTCCGGACGGTGTTGTTGACGTTCGCGGCCCAGCCACGGTCCAGCTCACCGGTCGACAGGCTGATGCGCGCCACCCGTGCGCGCGCCACCGTCTCTCCCGTCCGCGCGTCGCGCAGGGACGTGAAGTCACCTCCGAGGTAGACGCTGTCGCCCTGCACCGCGACGGCGTACACCGCAGCGTTCGGCACCCAGGTGGCCCGCACCGGTCGCGACGCGTAGTCGGCGAGGGCCGGAGCGGCGGGCAGCAGGGCGACGAGCACGGACACGACGACCAGGAGGAGCCCGGAGCGGCAGGTCGTCAGCAATCGGCGTCCGGGCGCACGATCCTCGCCCGGACGGGTGAGACGCCTCGCGCGCATGGCGCCACGTTAGGCGGACGGGCGGACACCCCCGGGGTGGTGCAGGGAATTACCGAAATTTCGGTACGGCCCCGGTGCCGTCGCGCGGTCCGGCGGGGCCTCGGCCACGACGTGTGAGACGATCCCCGTCGCTCGAATTCGGGAGGCCGGGATGCTCTACGTCGCCATCGCGACGCGCGCGTTCCGTCGGTACTCGACGTACCGCGCCGCCACGATCGCCGGGATCTTCACCAACTCGGTCTTCGGCGTCATCTACTCCTACGCCTACCTGGCGCTGTGGGACGAGAACCCCACGGCCGGCGGCTACGACGCGACCGACGCGGTGACCTACGTCTGGCTCGGCCAGGCGCTGCTGATGACCATCGCCCTGTGGGGCGGGGGCACCACCGACGACCTGGCGGAGCGGATCCGCACCGGCGACGTGGCGATCGACCTGTACCGCCCGGTGGGCCTGGTCGGCTGGTACCTCGCCTCCGACCTGGGCCGTGCGGCGTACCACTTCCTCACCCGCGGCATCGGGCCCACCGTGATCGGGCTCGTGGTCTTCGACATCCGCCTGCCGGCCGGGCCCGCCGCCGCGGCCGGCTTCGCGGTGTCGCTGGTCCTGGCCGTCGTGGTGAGCTTCACCATCCGCTTCCTCGTGGCCAGCTCGGCGTTCTGGCTGCTCGACCAGTCGGGCGTCAAGGTGATGAGCGGCGCCTTCGCGATCTTCTTCAGCGGGATGATGCTGCCGCTCGTGCTCTTCCCCGGGTGGCTCGGAACGCTGGCCAACGCGCTGCCCTGGGCGTCCTACATCCAGGTGCCGGCCGACATCTGGCTCGGCAAGCACACCGGCGGGGACCTGCTGGCGGCGCTGGGCTTCCAGGTGTTCTGGATCGTGGTGCTGCTCGGCTGCTGCCACGCCGTGCTGCGTGCGGCGACCCGCAAGGTGGTGGTCCAGGGTGGCTGAGGTCTCCCGGGTGGCCGAGACGTCCCGCTCCCCCGCGCTGGGACACCTGCGCACCTACGGGCAGATCGCCTGGCTGTGGATCCGTGCCGCCTGGCAGTACCCGCTCTCCTTCGTGCTGCTCGCGATCGGCAACGGCCTCATCACCGGCCTCGACTTCGTCGGGCTGTGGATCATGTTCGCCCACCTCGACGACCTCGCCGGCTTCACGCTGCCCGAGGTCGCCCTGCTGTACGGCGCGGGGTCGCTGGCGCTGGGCATCGCGGACACCGCGATCGGCAGCGTCGAGCGCATCGGCACCTACGTGCGCACCGGCCGCCTCGACCAGATGATGACCAAGCCGGTGCCGCTGCTCGTCCAGGTCTGCGCCGACCAGTTCACGCTGCGCCGCCTCGGGCGGATCACCCAGGCCACGATCGTGTTCGGCTGGGCCTGCACGTACGTCGAGTGGACGCCGCTGCGGGCCCTGGTCGCGGTGTCGATGGTGCTGAGCGGGGCCGTGATCTTCTTCGGCCTCTTCGTCGGCTTCTCCTGCATCCAGTTCTGGACGACCGACGCCACCGAGTTCGCCAACGCCTTCACCTACGGCGGCGCCACCGTCACGCAGTACCCGCTCAGCATCTTCACCCGCGAGGTGGTGGTCGCGCTGACGCTCGTCGTCCCGGTCGCCTTCGCCAACTGGTACCCGGTGCTGTTCATCCTGGGTCGCGAGGACCCGTTCGGGATGCCCTCGTGGCTCCAGTTCGCCTCGCCGGTCGCCGCCCTGGTGACCCTCGTGCTGGCCCTGCTCGTCTGGCGCACCGGGGTGCGTCACTACACCTCCACCGGGAGCTGAGATGTCGTTGATCGACGTGCGTGACCTCGAGCGCACCTTCGTCGTGCGCCGCAAGGTCGACGGCGGCCGCCGTCGGGTGCGCGACGAGGTGCGCGCCGTCCACGACCTGACGTTCGCGATCGAGCCCGGGGAGATGGTCGGCTACATCGGCCCCAACGGCGCCGGGAAGTCCACGACGATCAAGATGCTGACCGGCATCCTGGTCCCGACCGGCGGGCACCTGCGGGTCGCCGGCCTCGACCCGAGTCGCGACCGGGTCGCACTCGCGCGCCGCATCGGCGTCGTCTTCGGCCAGCGCACCACCTTGTGGTGGGACCTGCCGCTGCGCGACTCCTTCGAGCTGCTGCAGAAGATGTACCGGATCCCGCCGGCCCGATTCCGTGCCAACCTCGAGCGCTTCGTGGAGCTGCTCGACCTCCGCGACCAGCTCGACACCCCCGTGCGCCAGCTCTCGCTCGGCCAGCGGATGCGCGGTGACATCACCGCCGCCCTGCTCCACGACCCCGAGATCCTCTACCTCGACGAGCCGACCATCGGGCTCGACGTGGTGAGCAAGGGACGGTTGCGGGAGTTCCTGCGCGCGCTCAACGCCGAGCGGGGCACCACCCTGGTCCTCACCACCCATGACCTCCAGGACATCGAGGCGCTGTGCGACCGCGTGCTCGTCATCGACCACGGCACCGCGGTCTTCGACGGCCCCCTCCCCGCGCTCCAGGCCCAGGGCGGGTCGACCCGCACCCTCGTCGTCGACCTCGTCGACGAGGCACCCGCCATCGAGGTGCCGGGCGCGGTCGTACGCCGGGTCGAGGGGCCGCGCCAGTGGCTGTCCTTCCCGGCCGAGGCCAGCGCGGCGCCGATCGTCGCGGCCGTCGCGGCGTCGTACGACGTCGCAGACCTGTCCATCCAGGAGCCGGACATCGAGGAGGTCATCCGCGACCTCTACTCCCGCGGGGGCGTCTGAGCACGGACGGACGCATCAGTCGCGCGTGCGCCGGTCGAGGTGGGTGACCAGGGACTCGAGCAGCGGAGCATCGTCGTAGCCACCGACGAGGAGGCTGGCGAGGACCTGCAGACGCCGCAGGTCACGGCAGTCCGCGAGACGGGCACGGTCGATCGACCCGGGGTAGGCGGCCAGTGCCTCCTCCGTGACCGTCATCGAGGACAGGTCCCACTCCACCGGCCCCACGCACACGTCCTCGAAGTCGGTCCACAGCGGTCCGCCCGGCGTCAGGAGCACGTTGCCCGTGTGGGCGTCACCGTGCAGGGGACGGCGCGGCCAGGACATGGCCAGGGGAAGCAGCACCGACGCGGCTCGGTGGAGGGTCGGATGCGAGGAGACCTCCAGTGCCGTCGAGATGTCGGTGACGGGACCGACCAGCGTGGGCAGGTCGTGGGGGTACACGGACAACGCCTCGTGCAGCACGCCGAGCATCGCGCCGAACCGAGCGGCCGGCACCTCGCCGGCATCGTGGTCGGCCCACTGCCACAGGGAGACCTCCAGCCCCTCGGCGGTGTGCGGCCCGGGGTCCTCCCACGCGGGGACGATCGGAACCCCCGACGTGGCGAGGAAACGGGCCACCGAGACCTCTCGTTCGAGCCACGGACGAGGGCCCGGGCGCAGCTGCCGGCCGAGGGTCACGACCCGGGTGACCACCGGTGCGGGCAGGAGCCTCACACGGACGCTGTAGCCCTCGGCGATGACCTGGGGGTCGTCGCCGGGGAGTCCGACGGCCCGGGCGCACGCGACGGACGCCGACACGGCGTCGGCCGTGCTGGGGACCACGGTCCCCGGACGGGGACGGTCCGCGGTCACCCGGCGGCAGCGACGGTGCGCCGCATGACCGTGTTCTTCATCCCCTTGGGGCGCACGAACTCGAAGCCGCACCGCTCGTACATCGCCCGCGTGCCGTTGTAGAGGAACGAGGACGACATCTTCTTCTCACCCGGCACGTGCGGGTAGCCCTCGACGACGCCGCCGCCTGCCTGCGCGATCAGGTCGACCGCGCCGAGCAGCGCGACCTCGGCGAGCCCGCGCCGACGGTAGCGCTTGTCGACGAAGATGCACGTCACCCGGTAGTCGGGGACGAGGTCGGCCTCGGCGTCGTACTGCTTGCGGTGATGGATGTTGGGCAGCTCGGCCGGCGTGCCGTACTCCGCCCAGGCCACCGCCTCGTCGCCGTCGACGACGAGCGCCGCGTGGGCGGCACACTGCTCGACGTAACGCTTCTTCAGCGCCCGGTTGGCCTCCGCGCCCTGGCCGCGCTCGTCGCTGTCGGGGTGGAACCAGATGCACCAGCAGCCGCCGAAGATCCCGTGGTGGCGGACGACCATGTCGTCGAACATCGCCCAGGTCTCGGGTGTGAGCGCGACGACCTCGAGTCCCTCGGATGTCTCCCCCATGGCGGCACGGTAGCGGTGACGACGCGCCCGTGTCTGCATGGGCGGCCGGGACGTCGCGGAGTCCGACGAGCAGCCCCGGGCGCCCTCAGGCGCCCGGGGGTCCGACGCAGGCTCAGCGAGCCGCCGGGGTGTAGATCAGCTTCTTGTTGACGAACTCGTCGATCCCGTAGGGCCCGAGCTCGCGGCCGACACCGGAGCGCTTCGTCCCGCCGAACGGGAGGTCGGCGAACGAGCCCTGGGAGCTGTTGATCCAGACCATGCCGGTGTCGAGCTGGTCGGCGACCTGCTGGGCCTTGTCGGGGTCGGCGCTCCAGACCACCCCGCCGAGCCCGAAGGCCGAGTCGTTGGCCAGCGCGACGGCCTCCGCGGCGTCGGCCACCCGGTAGACGACGGCCGCGGGGCCGAAGAGCTCCTCGCGGTAGGCGCGCATGTCGGGCGTGACGTCGGTCAGCACGGTGGCCTCGACGAACGCCCCCGGGCGGTCGACCCGCGAGCCGCCGGTGCGCACGACCGCACCCTTCGCCACGGCGTCGTGGAGCTGCTCGAGGAGGTTGTTCGCTGCGCCCTCGGAGGAGAGCGGACCGAATCCGGCTGCTTCGTCGAACGGGTCGCCGGGGGTCAACGCCGCCATCGCGGCGCTGAACTGCTCGACGAAGGCGTCGTACATCTCGTCGACGACGATCATCCGCTTGGCGCCGTTGCAGGCCTGGCCGGCGTTGCCCATCCGGCCACGCACCGCTGACTTCACCGCGGCCCCGAGGTCGTCGGCGTCCAGCAGGATGAACGGGTCGGAGCCGCCGAGCTCCAGCACGACCTTCTTGAGGTTGCGCCCCGCCACCTCGGCCACGGCGGACCCGGCCCGCTCGGAGCCGGTCACCGAGACGCCGACCACGCGCGGGTCGGCGATGATGTCGGCCGACTGCTCATTGGTGGCGAAGAGGTTGATGTAGGCGTCAGCGGGCAGTCCCGCGTCGGCGAAGATCCGCTCGATCGCGAGCGCCGACTCGGGGCACTGCGGAGCGTGCTTGAGCAGGATCGTGTTGCCGATCATCAGGTTGGGCGCGGCGAAACGGGCCACCTGGTAGTACGGGAAGTTCCACGGCATGATCCCGAGCAGGGGCCCGATCGGCTCCTTGCGGACCAGCGCCGTGCCGCCCATCGCCGGGTCGAGCGGAGTGTCGGCCAGCAGGCCCGGGCCCTGGTCGGCGTAGTAGCGGTAGATCGAGGCGACGAGCTGGAGCTCGCCCTTGCCCTCGCGCACCGGCTTGCCCATCTCCCGCGCGATGATCGCGGCGAGCTCGTCCGACCGCTCGTCGTACAGGTCGGCGACGCGGCGCAGCACCCGGGATCGCTCGTCCTTGTCGGTGGTCCGCCACTCGGCGTACGCCGCGTGGGTGCGCGTCAAGGCCTCCTGCACCTCGGCGTCGGTCGCGGTGGGGTACTCCTTCTCGACCGTGCCGGTGGACGGATTGACAACCTGGTAGTCGCTCATGCTGGAACCTCTCGAACGTGGGGGTGAGCACGAAGGTGCTCGTCCGTCCTCGAACGTACGCTCGGCACTCGGCTGCACAAGGGCCGGCCGCCGTGACGAGTCCCACCATCGGCCGGGGCAGCGGGCGCGGTGCACCCCGGGGCGCCGGATCAGCCGGCACGCAGGTCGAGCACCAGCACGGCCCGGTCGTCGTTGCCGCGCGGCACCTCGCGCAGGACGGCTCGCGCGACACCGGCGAAGCCGTGGGTGAGCACGGCACTGCGGGCCACCCCGCGCAGCCACGCCAGCCCGTCGTCGAGGTCGCGGCCGCGGGTCTCGATCACCCCGTCGGTGTAGAACATCAGCGCCTCGCCCTCGCCGAGGCGTCCCTCGCTGGCGTGCAGCTCCGGGTCGGGCACCACGCCGAGCGCCGTCCCTCGCGCGTTGTCGACGCCCCACTCGCGGTGGGCGGGGTGCCAGTGCAGCACCGGAGGGTGGCCGGCGCTGGTGATCGTGTAGTCCCCCGTCTCCAGGTCGACCAGCACGTGCACGGCCGTCGCGAAGGACTCGTCGGAGTCCTGGCGCAGCAGGAAGGCGTTGGCCGCGCGCATCAGCGCGTCGGGCGGCAGCGCGCCGAGCAGGCCACCCAGCGCCCCGGCGAACTGCAGGGCCTGCGGTCCGACCGAGGCGCCCTTGCCGCACACGTCGACCAGGACCATCTCCAGGTGCCGTCCCTCCCGCAGGTCGGCCACCAGGAAGTCCCCGGCGTACCCCGTGCCGTGGGCGCTCAGCATCGCCGACTGGGACCGCCACGGACCCGGCAGGTCGGGTACGACGCCCTGCCGCTGCAGGCGGTCACGCAGCTGGGCGAGCATCGGCTCGCTGAGCGCGACCGGCAACCCGGAGCGCTGCCGGCTCGACTGGCCGACCACCAGGCCCACCGACACCGCCAGCGTGACCAGGGCGGCGGCGGACGATCCGTCGAGGCCGTCGTGCAGCGTCGCGGCCGTGGCCGCGAGGAGGACGGCCCCGGAGAGCACGAGCAGCGGCACGGTCCGCAGGAGCAGCACGCCGAGCAGCAGCCACACGAACCACAGCGTCAGCGGCACCGCGTCGTAGGCCACCCACGAGGCGACGAAGGACGCGGCGGAGACGCCGAGCAGGATGCCCAGCACGTAGACCTGGCTCGCGCGGGACCCGGTGCGCCAGCCCTCGACCCGGTGGTGCACGTGCGTCGCCACCCGGCGGGGCACGGTTCCGAGGGTCGTCGACACCTCCAGAGAATAGTCCGCAGGACCCCGCGGCCGAGGGCGATCGCCCGATGTCGGAGGTGCCCCCTACGCTCTCAGGACCATGACGCCAGACCGCGACCAGCCCGTGCCCGCAGCGCCTGCGGACGAGGACACCGACAGCGAGCTCGCCGGCATCGTCGCCTTCGCCATGGACTGTGCGCGCCAGGGCGAGACCGACCTGCTGACGCGCTACCTCGACGGTGGCTTCCCCGCCAACCACCCGGACGCCGACGGCAACACCGTGGTGATGCTGGCGGCCTACCACGGGCACGTCGACACCGTCGCCATGCTGCTGGGCCGCGGCGCCGATCCGGACCGCCTCAACGCGCGTGGCCAGTCACCGCTCGCCGGTGCGGTCTTCAAGGGCGAGGACGCCGTCGTGGCCGCCCTGCTCCACGCCGGGGCCGACCCCGACGTAGGCACCCCGAGCGCCCGCGCCACCGCGGAGATGTTCGGGCGCGCCGACCTCCTCGGATGACCACCACCCCCGCGGGCGTGTTTTCTTGACCCGTTCCAGAGTGGGTGGGACGTTGGAGAGGTTCGGACGCGGCCCGCGACCTCGGCGCGCGACCCACACCCACCACCCCAGGAGTGACATGCCCGACCTGCCCCAGCCCACGGACAGCTCGATCGCCACGGCCCCCTCGTCGGAGGCCCACCTCGGCTCGACGACCGACACCGGGTCTCCCGCTCCGAGCGACCGCAACTCGCTCACGCTGGGCGCCGACGGACCGATCCTGCTCCACGACGTCCACTTCCTGAGCCAGATGGCGCACTTCAACCGCGAGCGCATCCCCGAGCGCAACGTGCACGCGAAGGGCTCCGGCGCCTTCGGTCGCTTCGAGACCACCCAGGACGTCAGCGCCTACACCAAGGCCGCGCTCTTCCAGCCCGGTGTGGAGACCGAGATGCTCGCGCGCTTCTCCACCGTCGCCGGCGAGCAGGGCTCCCCCGACACCTGGCGCGACCCCCGCGGCTTCGCGCTGAAGTTCTACACCAGCGAGGGCAACTACGACCTCGTCGGCAACAACACGCCCGTCTTCTTCATCCGCGACACCATGAAGTTCCCGCACTTCATCCGCTCGCAGAAGCGCCGCGGTGGCAACGGCCTGCGCGACAACAACATGCAGTGGGACTTCTGGTCGCTCAACCCCGAGTCGGCCCACCAGGTCACCTACCTCATGGGCGATCGCGGCATCCCGAAGTCCTACCGCCACATGAACGGCTACGGATCGCACACCTACCTGTGGATCAACGCCGCCGGTGAGAAGCACTGGGTGAAGTACCACTTCCACAGCAACCAGGGGGTCGAGGGCCTCGCCGACGCCGACGCCACCCGCATCGCCGGCGAGGACGCCGACTTCCACCGTCGCGACCTCTACGACTCCATCGCGGCCGGTGACCACCCGTCGTGGACGCTGTCGATCCAGGCGATGCCCTACGAGGACGCCCGGACCTACCGCTTCAACCCGTTCGACCTCACCAAGGTGTGGCCGCACAGCGACTACCCGCTCATCGAGGTCGGCACCATGACGCTGGACCGCAACCCGGAGAACTTCTTCGCCGAGATCGAGCAGGCCGCCTTCGAGCCGTCGGCCACCGTGCCGGGCATCGGCTTCTCCCCCGACAAGATGCTGCTCGGGCGGGCCTTCGCCTACTCCGACACGCACCGCTACCGCATCGGCCCCAACTACCTGCAGCTGCCGGTCAACCGGCCCCGCGTGGAGATCAACACCTACACGCAGGACGGCCCGATGGCCTACGAGCACCGTGCCGATGACCCCGTCTACGCGCCCAACTCCTTCGGTCGCGGGTACGCCGACGAGGTCGGCGAGGTGAGCGACGGCTGGGAGGCCGACGGCGCGATGGTCCGCCAGGCCTACACGCTGCGCAGCGACGACGACGACTTCGGCCAGGCCGGCACCCTCGTGCGCGAGGTGTGGGACGACGAGATCCGGGCCAACTTCGTCAAGACCGTCGCCGGGCACCTGCTCGGCGGTGTCGAGGGCGACGTCCTGGAGCGGGCCTTCGCCTACTGGAAGGCCGTCGACGCCGACTGCGGCAAGCAGATCGAGGAACTCGTGCGCGCCGACGGACCCAACGACAACCCCGGCGGGCAGCCGGACGACGCCCAGGACGACGCGTCCTCGCCGGTGGTGGAGAGCGAGACCCACGCGTCGAGCTGATCGCACCGCACGCACGACAGCGAAGGGCCCCGGGCGACGCCCGGGGCCCTTCGTCGGTGGAGCGGTCAGATCGTGAGTCCGCGATCCCGCGCGGCAGCGCGGATGAACAGCACGTTGACCGCGCCGGCACCCGCACACAGCATGTGGATGAGCACGACGGCTCCGGCATCTCCGCCGACCGTCGCCAGCGCCCATGCCGAGCAGGCCATCCACACGAGCAGCAGGACGCCGAAGAGGAGCATCAGCCGCTGGTACGACGCCGGTTGGACGACCCGGCACGCGACGGCGCCGAGGACGAGGAACGGGATGGGCGAGGCGGCGTACGCCAGCACGTGAGCGGTGTCGCGCTCCCCGCCGGAGAGCTGGACCAGCGTCGCGACGACGAACCCGAGCGCGAAGGTCGCGAAGAGCACCGACCCCAGCGTGGCGTTGCGGGTCGAGCCGGTGGTGGCATTGCTGGTCGTGGCGTTCGACATGTGGTCACTCCTCATCGTGGTCATCCCGAGCGGGCCGTCGGCGGCAACCCTAGGGCCATGGTCGCCAGGGCGGCCCACCCCGCAGCGAGGTGGGCCACGACGACGATCGTGCGGCCCCCCACGCGGATCCAGGCGACGAGCGCGGCCGCCGCCCAGACGAAGAACAGCGCGGCCACGGCGACGAGCCAGGACTGGTAGTCGTCCCCGGTCGCGAGCAGCGCCGCGGCGACGCCGAGCAGCAGGAACGGCAGGGCGCCCCACGCGTAGTGCAGCACCCAGAACCGCTCCCGGTGGACGAGGCCGTCACCGTGGGTGACGAGCCACGTCCCGGAAGTCGCGAAGCCGACGGCTACGAGGAGCAGCACCAGGGCCAGGGTCACGTCAGACAGCGAACTCGGGCCAGGGATCGGTGTTGTACATCGCCATGGTGTCGAGCGACTCCTGCGCGTTGTCCATCCCGCTCGTGAGCTGGTGGATCCCGATGCCGGCCCCGATCAGGAAGCCGCCGACACCACCGATCAGGAACTCCGGCGAGGCGATCGCCCCCACGATCGTCGCCGCGGAGATCACCGCGGCGACGAAGCAGCCGTAGAGGACGGCCAGGCCGGCCACGATGCCGATCCAGAAGTCCCGGATCCCGTCGTGGGCGGCGTCCAGGGCCGCGGTGATGGCGGTGACGTAGGTCTGGCCCACCGACTGCATCGCCGAGTGCTGGTCGCCGACCTTGCCGGCGTACGCCTGGGCCGCCTGGCCCTGCCACTTGTCCGGGTCGTCGACGGCGAGGTCGTCGTCCTCGACCTTCTTGGACTCGTCGTAGACGGGCTTGCCGACCGAGGTGTGCCACGCGTCCTTGGTCTCGCTGAGCCAGGGCAGGTTGCCGGCGTACTGCAGCTTGCCGTACAGCCAGTCCCAGAACTCCTGGACCTTGTCGAGCATCTTGTTCCACAGGTCGATGAAGCCGTCGATGAGCCGCTCGGCCCAGCCGGGGATCTTGCTCAGGATGCTCTGGACCTTGTCCACCAGCTCCTGGAACTTGTTCTGGATCTTGTCGATCCACTCGTTGATCTTGGCGATGATCGCGTCCCAGCTCATGGGAGTCTCCTTCGAAGTCGTCGGTGCGGGATTACTGGGGGTCCCACATGCCCTGGTACTGGTCGCGCTGTGCCTCGTCGGTGCTCGTGAAGTCGTCGCGGATCTTGATGAGCGCCTTGGAGGCGCCCTCCTGCTCCTTGCTGCCCTCGGAGAGGTACTTCTCCACCCACGCGCGGACCTCCTCGTACTTGGCGTGGACGTCCCCGCCGGCGAAGGAGAAGGCGTACGCCGGGATCGTCAGGCCGCTGGCGGAGGTCGACGCCGAGCTGAGCGTGTCGGAGGAGGCCGACCAGAGGTTGGCGTCGGCTGTCAGGGCGTCGAGATCGGCCTTGAGGTTCATGGGCGGTCCTTTCGGGGAAGTGCCGGGTCAGGTCAGGCGCAGGTGCTCGAGCAGCAGCTGCGGGTCGGACGTCAGCCGCTTGATGTCGGCCAGGTCGGTGCTCTCGGCACTGCGCAGCGCCGCGCGGCGCAGGGCGTCGTTGACCGCCTCGACCGTCTCGCGCGAGAGGTTGAACGGGTGGGCGGAAGGGGCCCACGACGGGTCGAGCTCGAGGCCCTGCAGGTCGCCGGCCATCGTCACCGTCGCCCGGACACGGCCGGAGCCGCTGGCCCCCTCGACCGTCGTGGTCGCGACCGCCTCCACCTGGCCCAGCGCCCGGTCGAGGGCCGACTCGACGGCCTCCATGTAGCTGAACAGCCCGGCGGTCACGGCGTCGTCGCTCAGGGTGCTGCCGCGACCTCGCAGCGCATCCCGGACCGCCTCCTGCATCTGCACCGAGTCCTGCATGGCCTGCTCGGCGGCCTCGCCGGGCGCCGCCATGCCGGGAACGCCGGAGACCTCCTCGGCCTCGGAGTCCCCCGCCGTCGTCCCGGCCGACGCGCCCCCGGCCGGCGTCGTCGTGCCGCTCGCGCCGTCGGGCCGGGGCTCGGTCACCTGCGTCGTGAAGGCCTCGGCGCGGTCGGTGACCGCCCGCTGGTAGGCCGAGACGACCGCCGGGCCGAGCCCGCCGGTGCCGAGGGCAGCCTCCCAGCCGTTGTCGATGAGCACGGCCGTCAGCTGCCCGCGCTTGTTGATCGTCACCTTCACGATGCCGTCGACGTCCTCGGCCTCACGGCTCGTCACCTGCCGGCCCGCGTCCACGAAGGGCTGGGCATCGGCCTCGAACCCGCGTTGGATGTTCGCCAGCTGCTCGGCGTCGCTCAGTGCCATGTCTCTCCCTCGGTCGTGTGTCAGCACGACCATGCCCATCCGGTGCGCCCCGAAACCAGCAGCCGACCGGCATCTGCGGCGGTGGGCCGATATCGTCGGGCCCATGCCCAGCGACCCGACGTACGACGTCCTCGGCGCGCCGTACACCGTGGAGACGCTGGACCTCGGCGAGGACGCGGAGGGACCGGTCGTCGCGACCCTCGTCCACCGCCCGGCGCCGGAGCCGACGCACCGCGCCGTGCTGCACGTCCACGGCTTCGCCGACTACTTCTTCCACACCGAGTACGCCGAGTGGTGGAACGCGCGGGGCCACGACTTCTACGCCCTCGACCTGCGCAAGTACGGCCGCTCCCTCCTCCAGCACCAGACCCCCAACTACGTCGAGGACCTGCGGGAGTACTTCCCCGACCTCGACGCCGCGTGGGAGCGGGTCGCGCGCGACCACACGACGGTGGTGGCCACCGCCCACTCCACCGGCGGGCTGACCCTGCCGCTGTGGCTGCACGAGCGTCGACCGGAGGGGCTCGCGGGGGTCTTCCTCAACTCGCCGTGGTTCGACCTGCAGGGCTCGGCCTGGCTGCGCACGCCCGCCGCCCGGATCGCGCTCGACCGGATGGGCTCACGGCAGCCGCGGCGACTCATCCCCCGCAAGGTCAGCGGCGTCTACACCCAGTCCCTGCACCGCGACCACCACGGCGAGTTCGACTTCAACCTCGACTGGAAGCCCGTCGAGTCCTATCCCGTGTACGTCGGGTGGTTGCGCGCCGTGCGCCGCGGCCACGCCGAGCTGCACCGCGGGCTCGACGTGCCGGCGCCGTGCCTGGTGCTCTCGTCGACCACGTCCGCGTGGCCCACGACGATGGGCGACGCCGTGCACCGCAACGACGTGGTCCTCGACGTCGAGCAGATCCGCCGCTGGGCCTCCAGCCTGGGGCGACACGTCACCAGCATCGCCGTCGACGGCGCGCGGCACGACGTGGTGCTGTCCCTGCCGGAGGTGCGGGCGAAGGTGTACGACGAGCTCGACACCTGGCTGCAGGCCTGGGTGCCCGCCTGACGCGGGACCGGTCTCGCGACCTCAGACGAGGAAGGCGACCAGCGCCACCACGCCCACCACGACGATGAAGGCGCGCAGCACCGCTGCCGGCAGGCGACGCCCGACCGAGGAGCCGATCACCCCGCCGACCACGGCGCCGACCCCGATCAGCCCGACGATGCGCCAGTCCACGTCGGCCACCAGGACGAAGAGCACCCCGGAGATGCCGTTGACCAGCGCGGCGAGGACGTTCTTGGCGCCGTTGAGCCGCTGGAGGGTCTCGTCGACCCCGATGCCGAGCACCGCCATCATCAGCACGCCCTGGGCGGCACCGAAGTAGCCGCCGTACACCCCGCACGCGAACATCCCGGGCCACACCCACCACGCGCCGCGCTCGGGCAGGCCGCCGCTGGCCTCGTGACGGCGGGCGACGTACGCCGAGATGCGGGGACCGGCCAGCACCAGGAGCAGGCCGAGCAGGATGAGCGCCGGCACGACGACCTCGAAGGCGCCGGGCTGCCACAGCAGCAGCACCCCGCCGAGGAGGCCGCCGAGGCCCGAGGCGCTCGCCAGGTGCAGGAGGCGAGAACGCTGCCCGCGCAGCTCTCGCCGGTAGCCGACGGCCCCGGTGACCGAGCCCGGCACCAGACCGATCGAGTTGGAGACGTTGGCCGTCACCGGTGGTACGCCGAACGCCAGCAGGGTCGGGAACGTGATCAACGTCCCCGACCCCACCACCGTGTTGATGGTGCCGGCCGCCACGCCCGCGAGGGCGATGAGGACGGCTTCGACCCAGGTCACGCGTCACTCACTGGCCGGCTGCCCCCGGGGCGCTCGGGTCGACCGGGCCCTCGCCCGCGGACGGGTCGACGGGCTCGGAGGAGACCGGCGGCGTCGTGCCGCCGAGGGCGTCGGGGGTGAGGCTGGCGCGGCCCGGCCGGGCGGCCGACTCGGCGGCCGCGATGGCCTCCTGGACGGCCTTGCTCGCGTCGCTCAGCTCGGCGTCACCGGACGCGCTGACGCCGCCCTGCGGCTCGCTGGGGCCCATGTCGACGCGGGTGCGCGGCGTCGCGTCCTTGGGGATGCCGGCGATCTCGTGGATCGAGGAGCCGAGGCCCTCCATCGCCTTGGTGATCTCGGAGGGGATGACCCACACCTTGTTGGCGCTGCCCTCGGCGATCTTGGGCATCATCTGGAGGTACTGGTAGGCCAGCAGCGACTGGTCGGGCTGGCCGTCGTGGATGGCCTGGAAGACCGTCTGGATGGCCTGTCCCTCACCCTGGGCACGCAGGATCGAGGCCTCGCGGTCGGCCTGGGCGCGGAGGATCTGCGACTCGCGGTCACCCTGGGCGTTGAGGATCTGCGACTGCTTGGAACCCTCGGCGGTGAGGATCGCGGCCTGGCGCTGGCCCTCGGCGGTGAGGATGACGGCGCGCTTCTCGCGGTCGGCGCGCATCTGCTTCTCCATCGAGTCCTTGATGGAGGGCGGCGGGTCGATGCCCTTGAGCTCGACCCGGTTGACCCGGATGCCCCACTTTCCGGTCGCCTCGTCGAGCACGCCCCGCAGGCCGGAGTTGATCGAGTCGCGGCTGGTGAGCGTCTCCTCGAGGTCCATGCCACCGACGATGTTGCGCAGCGTGGTCATGGTGAGCTGCTCGATGGCCTGGATGTAGTTGGCGATCTCGTACGTCGCGGCGACCGGGTCGGTCACCTGGAAGTAGATGACGGTGTCGATGGAGACCACGAGGTTGTCCTCGGTGATCACCGGCTGCGGCGGGAAGCTCACCACCTGCTCACGCAGGTCGATGAGGTAGCGCAACCTGTCGATGAACGGCACCAGGATGTTGAGGCCGGCGGGCAGCGTGCCCTTGTACTTGCCGAAGCGCTCGACGATCCCGGCGCGTGCCTGCGGCACGATCCGGACGGTCTTGGCGAGCAGCACGACGATGAACAGGACGAGCAGCACGAACAGGATCAGTAGTGCTGTGGTCATGTGGGTCTCCCCCGTGGAGTGGTGGTGATGGGTGCAGACAATAGGTGGTGCGGTCAGGACTCGAGTCGGGCCACCGGGTGCACGAAGGCCGTCGCTCCCCGGATGGCGAGGACCTCGACGGTCTCGCCCGCGGGGATGGTCATCGTCTCGTCGTAGGGACGCGCGGACCAGTCCTCCCCGCCGATCTTGATGCGGCCGGTGGAGAGCCCGCTCATCTCGGCGATCACGACGCCCTGGGTGCCGACGAGCTTGTCGTGGCCGAGCGAGAGCTCAGGCCCGGCGCGCAGGTTCTTGATCATGGAGGGCCGCACCAGGGCCAGCATCGCCACCGAGGCGCCGGCCGCGCCGAGGACCTGCAGGGCGACGGGGGCGTCGACGAGCGCGAGCACCATGCCGACGACGGCACCGATCGCGAGCATGCCCACGATCAGGTCGAGGCTGAACATCTCAACCACCCCGAGCACGATGGCCAGGCCCAACCAGGCCTCCCACAGGTGTCGCAGCAGCCAGTCCATGACCAGACCCTATCCGGTGGGGTCGAGCGTCAAACGGCGCTGCGACGGGTGCGTCGCCGGGCGGCGTACCGGCCGTCCTCGACGCTCAGCCGCAGCGGCATCTGGAAGGTCTCGGACAGCGCCTCCTCGGTCACGACGCGCTCCAGCGGGCCCTGCGCGACCACCCGGCCGTGGCGCAGCATCATCGCGTGGGTGAAGCCCGGCGGGATCTCCTCGACGTGGTGGGAGACCAGGACCGTCGCGGGCGAGTCCGGGTCCAGCGCGAGCACGCTCAGCGTCGAGACGAGGTCCTCCCGACCGCCGAGGTCGAGACCTGCGGCGGGCTCGTCGAGCAGCAGCAGCTCGGGGTCGGTCATCAGGGCGCGCGCGATCTGGACGCGCTTGCGCTCCCCCTCGCTGAGGGTGCCGAAGGTGCGGTCGACGAGGTGCGCGGCGCCGATCTCGCGGAGCAGGTCGGCGGCCCGGTCGTGGTCGAGGGTGTCGTACTCCTCGCGCCAGCGACCCAGCACGCCGTACGACGCGGAGACGACGACGTCCTGCACGAGCTCGCTGCGCGGGATGCGGTCCGCGAGTGCGGCGCTGGTGAGCCCGATCCGCGGGCGCAGGTCGAACACGTCGACGGTGCCGAGCACCTCGCCGAGGATGCCGGCGACACCGGAGGTGGGATGGATCTGCGCCGAGGCGACCTGGAGCAGGGTGGTCTTGCCGGCGCCGTTGGGGCCGATGAGGACCCAGCGCTCGTCCTCCTCGACCGTCCAGTCGACGTCCTCGAGGAGCGTTGCCCCACCACGGCGCACCGTGAGACCTGCACACTCGATCACGGCGCTCATGCGGCTCACCCTATCCAGCGGCGACCCCGCTCCCGGCGGTACCGACGTATCCTCACCAGCCGTGTCACTCGAACTCCCCCTCTCCGGCCGCCTCGCCTGGTGGCTGACCGCCTGGCTGCGCGGCGACGAGGTCACCGACCACGTCCTCGACGCCGTCACCCACGGCGACCTCGGGCACGTCGTCGAGGGGTTGGCCGAGCTCACCGACGGGTCCGGTACGACGCTGCTCGACGCCTTCGTCGCGGCCCGACGCAGCGGCGCCGACCGCGCGGGGCTCGCCCTTCCCGTGGAGGGCGACCTGCTCGGGCTCGGCGGTCCGCGCGCGCTCAACGACCGGGCCGTGGAGTCCGGCGAGGCCGTGGTGCTCGCGTCCTTCGCGCTGGTGCCCAGCGTCGTGGGCGAGGTGGTGCGCTGGCAGGTGCTGCCGTCGGCGCCGCGACAGCTGCCCGACGTGGGCGAGGCCGACCGGGCCCTGCGGGCCGCGCTCGTCGACTCGGCCAACCTGCTCGCCGAGCTCGACGTCGCCAGGTGGCGGCCCGAGGTGGCCGACCGGCTGATGAACCTGCGGCACCGGGCCGAGCTGGACGCACCGCTCGGCGTGCCGTCGCGCTGCACCGACCTGGCCGCCCGCGGGCTCCAGGGGTGGGCGATCGTCGACCTGGCGCTCGAGGACGACGGCGGGGCCCTGTCGTCGTACGAGATCGCGCGCCGGCGCGACGCCCTCGCGCCGCTGGAGCGGGCCTCGCGCCGTGCGGTCGTCGCGGCGTGCTCGCCCGAGGTGTGGCCGGAGTCCTGAGCACCCCCTCCGGCGGGGATAGCCTCGGGCCCGAGATGAGCGACGTGGACGAGCAGCCCAAGACCCTCCTGGTGACCCTGACCGGCAAGGACCGGCCCGGCGTCACGTCCGCGATGTTCGCGACGCTGTCGGCCGCCGGTGTCGAGGTCGTCGACATCGAGCAGATCGTGCTGCGCCGCCGCCTCGTGCTCGGGGTGCTCATCACCGCCCCGCGGGACTGGAAGAAGCTCCGGGACGCCATCGAGGAGACCGCGTCCTCGCTGGGCATGCAGGTCGACGTCGACCGTGGTGTGGGCGACAACCGCGAGCGTGGGTCGGGGCGCTCCCACGTCACCGTGCTCGGCGCCCCGCTCCGGGCCGCGGCGATGTCCGCGATCGCGGGCCGGATCGCCGACTGCGGCGCCAACATCGACCGCATCGAGCGGATGGCGCGCTACCCCGTCACGGCCATCGACCTGGCGATCTCGGGCGTGGAGCCGGAGGTGCTGCGCCCGCTCCTGGCCGTCGAGGCCGCCGCCCAGGGCATCGACATCGCCGTGCAGCCGGCCAGCCTGCTGCGCCGGTCGATGCGGCTCATCGTCATGGACGTCGACTCCACCCTCATCCAGGGCGAGGTCATCGAGATGATCGCCGCCCACGCGGGCTGCGAGGCGGAGGTCGCCGCGGTCACCGAGCGCGCGATGCGCGGCGAGATCGACTTCGAGGAGTCGCTGCGCGAGCGGGTCGCCCTGCTCGAGGGGGTCCCGGAGTCGGCGCTGGACGAGGTCTACGACTCCATCGAGCTGGCGCCCGGCGCGCGCACCATGGTCCGGGTGCTGCGGCGCCTGGGCTACCGCTTCGCGATCGTCTCGGGCGGCTTCACCCACATCACCCGCAGGCTGGCCGCCGACCTCGGCATCCACTACTCCCGGGCCAACGAGCTCGAGATCGTCGACGGACGCCTCACCGGGCAGGTGGTCGGCGAGGTCGTCGACCGGGCCGGCAAGGCCACCGCGCTGCGGGAGTTCGCCGCGGACATCGGGGTGCCGGTCGACGCGACCATCGCCATCGGCGACGGGGCCAACGACCTCGACATGCTCAACGCCGCCGGCCTCGGCATCGCCTACAACGCCAAGCCGGTGGTGCGCGACGCGGCCGACGCCTCCGTCAACGTGCCCTACCTGGACACGATCCTCTACCTGCTCGGCATCTCCCGCGAGGAGATCGAGGCCGCGGACGCCGCCGACGGGATCGTCACCCCGTCCCCGCCGGTCTGAGACCCACCGCGACGCAGCCGCCGACCTCGTCGTCGCGCTCGACACGCGGGTCGAGCCCGGCGTCGCGCATCGCGGTCGCGGTGAGCGGCGCCTGGTCGGGGCTCGTCTCGACGAGCAGCACCCCGCCGGGCGCCAGCCACGCGGGCGCGCCCGCGGCGATCCGGCGGTGCAGGTCGACGCCGTCGGCCCCGCCGTCGAGCGCGACGGCCGGCTCGTGGTCGCGTGCCTCGGGCGGCATCAGCGCGATCCGGTCCGTGGGCACGTACGGCGCGTTGGCCACGAGCACGTCGACGCGCCCGCGCAGGGCGTCCGGGAGGGCGTCGTACAGGTCGGAGAGGTGCAGGCTGCCGTGCGCGACGTTGCGCCGCGCGCACTCCAGTGCGACGGGGTCGACGTCGCTGGCGTGCACCTCGCCCGCCGTGACCACCGCGGCGACCGGGGCGACCCCGCAGCACAGCTCGAGCAGCGTGCTCGCAGGACCGGCGTACGACGCCGCGACGCGCGCCAACAGCTCGGTACGGCGCCGGGGCACGAAGACACCCGGCGCGACGACCAGCCGGTGACCGGCGAAGTCGACCCAGCCCAGCACGGTCTCCAGCGGCTCGCCCGAGAGCCGTCGCAGCACCAGGACCTCCAGGGCCGCGCCGGTGAGGCCGGTGCCCAGGAGCAGCCGCGCCTCGTCCTCGGCGAAGACGCACCCCGCGGCCCGCAGCCGGGTGACGAGGGACACCGGGGCGCTCAGCCCCAGCTCACTCGGACCGGGCGACGTGGAAGGCCACCACCGAGGCGGAGGCCATGTCCAGCTCGACCCAGGCACCGTCGTACTCCAGCACCGTGACCGCGGACGTCGGGTAGCCGCCGGCCATCGCCGCACCCGCGTCGGCGTCACCGGCGCCGTCGTCGAGGAGCTGGGCGAGGTAGGCCACCGTGGGGTTGTGGCCGATGACGATCACGTCGGTGGCGGTCGGCGGGACCTCGCGGATCAGGTCGAGGGCGGCCTCCGGGCCAGCGGCGTAGAGGCCGGTGTCGAAGTCGGGCTCGACGTCCCACCCTGCGGCCTCCGCGACGGCCTCCCAGGTCTCGCGGGTGCGGACCGCGGTCGAGACCAGGGCGTGGTCCGGCACGAAGCCCCGCTCGGCCAACCACCGCCCGGTGGCCGTCGCGTCGTCCCGCCCGCGGGGCTCGAGAGCGCGTCCCTGGTCGGACTCCCCCCACGACTCGGACTTGGAGTGGCGCATGACCACCAGCCGTCGGGCGGGTGTCGTCTGGGCGGCGGGCGTCTCGTGCACGGGCACACTGTCCCAGCCGATAGCCTGCCTGTCATGCCCTCAGGACCCCTCATGATCATCGGCGGCGCCGAGGACAAGCTGCGCAAGCGCACGATCCTCAAGGAGTTCGTGGTCGCCAGCGGCGGCCACGACGCCCGCATCGTGGTGATCCCCACCGCCTCCTCCCTCGGTCCCGAGATCGTCGAGGTCTACGAGGCGCTCTTCACCAAGCTCGGCGCCGGGCAGGTGCGCGCAGCCCGTCCCGAGAGCCGCGACGAGGCGCACGACCCCGACCTGGTCGCCGCCATCGACGACGCGACCGGGATCTTCATGACCGGCGGCAACCAGCTCAAGCTGTCCGGGGTCGTGTGCGGCACGCCGTTCGGCGACGCGATCGTCGCGGCCCACGAGCGCGGCGCGGTCGTCGCGGGCACCTCGGCCGGCGCCAGCATCCAGTCCTCGCACATGGTCGCCTTCGGCTCGGGCGGCGCCACGCCCAAGCAGCGGATGACGCAGGTCGCCGCCGGGCTCGGCCTGGTGGGCTCGACCGTCATCGACCAGCACTTCGACCAGCGCAACCGCTACGGCCGGCTGCTGATGATCGTCGCGCAGAGCCCCCAGCTGCTGGGGATCGGCGTCGACGAGGACACCGCCGCCATCGTGGACGTCATCGACGGCCACGAGGTGCTGCGTGTCGCGGGCAAGGGGGCCGTGACCATCCTCGACCCGGCCCGGATGGTCTCCAACGCCCACGAGGCGCACCGCTCGGCACCGCTGCTGGCCAGCGGCCTGACCCTCCACGTGCTGCCGGCCGGGTCGTCGTACGACCTGACGGCGCGCGCCCTGGTGCCCCGCGAGCCGGTGATCGACGACAGCGAGGCCGAGGAGATCGCCGAGGCCGGGCGCGACCTGCGCAAGCTGGCCCGCGACATCGCCGCCGGCGACGTCTCCCCCACCAACCTGCGCCGCCGGCTGGCGCGCGCCCGCCGGGTCACCGCGACCTCCCCACCGACCACCGCCCCCGTCACCACCCCCACCCCTGCTCCGGACGGAGAGACTGCATGAGCGAGCGTCCCACGCCCGACCTGACGATCCTCGAGACCCGCGTCTACCGCGGCGCCAACGTCTGGTCGTACGACAAGTCGGTGCACCTCGTCGTCGACCTCGGCTCGTTGGAGGACTTCCCGACCAACACCCTGCCGGGCTTCACCGACGAGCTGGTGGCGATGCTGCCGGGGCTGCGCGAGCACTCCTGCTCGCGCGGTCGCCGCGGCGGCTTCCTCGAGCGGCTGCAGGAGGGGACCTGGCTGGGCCACGTCGCCGAGCACGTCGCCCTGTCGCTGCAGCAGGTCGTCGGCCACGACATCCGGCGCGGCAAGACGCGGTCGGTCAAGGGGCAGCCGGGCCGCTACAACATCATCTACGGGTACGTCGACGAGCAGGTCGGCCTCGAGGCCGGCAAGCTCGCGGTGCGGCTCGTCAACCACCTCGTCCAGGGCGACCCCGACTTCGAGTGGGAGGCCGAGCGCGACGCCTTCATCCGGCGCGCCGAGCGGACCGCGTTCGGGCCCTCCACGCAGGCGATCGTGGACGAGGCGGTCTCCCGGGACATCCCGTGGATCCGCCTCAACCAGTACTCCCTCGTCCAGCTCGGGCAGGGCGTGCACGCCAAGCGCATCCGGGCCACCATGACGTCGGAGACGTCGTCGATCGCCGTCGACATCGCCTCCGACAAGGACCTCACGACCAAGCTCCTCGGTGCGGCCGGCCTGCCGGTCCCCAAGCAGGAGTCGGTGCGCTCGGCCGACGCCGCCGTGGCCGCGGCCCGCCGGATCGGCTACCCCGTCGTGGTCAAGCCGCTGGACGGCAACCACGGGCGCGGCGTCTGCCTGGACCTGCGGTCCGAGGAGGACGTCCGCGGGGCCTTCGAGGTCGCCCGCGAGCAGTCGCGGCGCGGCACCGTCATCGTGGAGTCGTTCGTGACGGGCAAGGACTACCGCTGCCTGATCATCGACGGGCGGATGGTCGCGATCGCCGAGCGGGTGCCGGCGTCGGTCACCGGTGACGGCACCTCGACCGTCGAGCAGCTCGTCGACCTGACCAACGCCGACCCGCGTCGCGGCGTCGGCCACGAGAAGGTCCTCACCCGGATCAAGGTGGACGAGGCCGCGCTCGAGGTGCTGGCCGGCCAGGGCCACTCGCTGCAGTCCGTGCCCGCCGAGGGCGAGATGGTCAAGCTCGCGCTCACCGGCAACATGTCGACCGGTGGCATCTCGATCGACCGCACCTTCGAGGCGCACCCCGAGAACGTCGAGATCGCCGAGGAGGCCGCCCGGATGGTCGGCCTCGACATCGCGGGCATCGACTTCATCTGCCCCGACATCACCGAGCCCGTCCGCGAGGCCGGCGGTGCGATCTGCGAGGTCAACGCCGCACCGGGATTCCGGATGCACACCCACCCGACGATCGGCGAGCCCCAGTTCATCGCCAAGCCCGTCGTCGACATGCTGTTCCCGCCGGGCGCCACGTCGCGGATCCCGATCATCGCGGTGACCGGCACCAACGGGAAGACGACGACCAGCCGGATGATCAGCCACATCTTCAAGGGGATGGGCCGCAAGGTCGGCATGACCTCCACCGACGGCGTCGTCATCGACGAGCGCCTGGTGATCCGCGCCGACGCCAGCGGTCCGCGGTCGGCCCGGATGGTCCTGCAGAACCCGCGCGTGGACACGGCCGTCTTCGAGGTCGCCCGCGGCGGCATCCTGCGCGAGGGCCTCGGCTACGAGCGCAACGACGTCGCCGTGGTGCTCAACGTGCAGCCCGACCACCTCGGACTGCGCGGCATCGACACCGTCGAGCAGCTCGCCGACGTCAAGGCGGTCATCGTGGAGGCCGTCCCCCGCGACGGCCACGCGGTCCTCAACGCCGACGACCCGCTGGTGCGCGAGATGCGCCGGCGGTGCTCCGGCCAGGTCGTGTGGTTCTCCATGGACGAGCCCGGGTCCGAGGCCCGCGACATGATCGACGCGCACTGCCGCCGCGGCGGCAAGGCGCTGGTCCTCGACCCGTCAGAGCGCGGCGAGATGATCGTCGTACGCCACGGACGCCGGGAGATGCAGCTCGCCTGGACCCACCTCCTGCCTGCGACCTTCGGCGGCAAGGCGCGGATGAACGTCCAGAACGCCCTGGCCGCGGCCGCCGCGGCGTTCGCCGCCGGCGCCCCGCTCCACGACATCCGGCAGGGCCTGCGGAGCTTCTCGACCAACTACTACCTCTCCCCCGGCCGCCTCAACGAGGTCGAGGTCAACGGCGTCAACGTGATCGTCGACTACTGCCACAACGCGCCGGGCATGAAGATGCTGGGCGACTTCGTCGACCGCGTCGGTGACTCGCTGGAGTCCTCCCACGACCTGGCCCGGCCGTCGCGCATCGGCATCATCGCGACCGCCGGCGACCGGCGCGACGAGGACATGCGCGAGCTCGGGCACATCGCGGCCCAGCACTTCGACGTCTGCATCGTGCGCGAGGACGTGGCCCTGCGTGGCCGCGAGCGCGGCGAGGTCGCCGGACTGGTGCTCGAGGGCGTCCGCAACGCCATGGCCGAGGGGTCGCGGTGCAAGCAGGCCGAGGAGGTCCTCGACGAGATCTCGGCGGTCCGTCACGCGCTCAACCGCGCCAACAAGGGCGACCTGGTGGTCGTGTGCGTCGACAAGCACGCCGAGGTGATGACCGAGCTGGAGAACTGGTCCTCCCAGGCCCAGGCCGGCGCGGGCGCGTCGTCGGACACCCCGGCCGCCGACCCCGACTACACGGCGCCGACGGAGTCCTGAGTGCGGATCCTCGCGCTGAGCGACCTGCCGCACCGGCCGGTCGAGGCGCACGGGAGCCGCGGCTTCTCGGTGGGTGCCTTCGGGATCAGCGCGGACGCCCACCTCGTCGCGGTCTCCCTCGCCCCGGGTGGGGTCATCGGACGCCACCCGGCCGGCGGGCGGCAGCTGCTCGTCGTGCTGGCGGGTGAGGCCGAGGTCGCCGGCGCGGAGGGCGTCGTACGCCGACTCACCGCGGGCACCGCTGCGGTCTGGGAACCCGGCGAGGTGCACGAGACGCGCTCGCCGGGCGGGATGACCGCCATGATCGTCGAGGGCGACCTGGACATCGGGGCTCCCGGGGAGCAGGTCGACCCCGGCGACACCTGACCTGCCGACCGGGCATTTCCTGTCACCTGAGACCCGCCGACCGGGCACTTCCTGACAAGTGGGAGCTGCCGACCGGGCACTTTCGTGCGCGTGGGAGGCGCCGACCGGGCACTTCCTGTCACCTGAGACCCGCCGACCGGGCACTTTCGTGCGCGTGGGAGGCGCCGACCGGGCACTTCCTGTCACCTGAGACCCGCCGACCGGGCACTTCCTGTCACCTGGATCGCCCCGACCGGGCACTTCCTGTCACCTGAGACCCGCCGACCGGGCACTTCCTGGCACCTGAGACCCGCCGACCGGGCAGTTCCGTGCACTCCGGTACGCCGACCTCCCCCTTCCGCGCACGTGAGTACGACGTCCGGCGCACGTCTTGCCCCGCTCTCGGGATCGACGAGAACTGTTCGAAAGTCGTGTCCACATGCCGGTCGATCGGGCCATTTCCGAGGGTTCGTTGTCGGTGGTCCCTGCTTGGCTTGGGCCATGACAACGACCGCCGCACCCGCGCTGCCGGAGACCCCGGCCGCGCTGCTGCGCGCGGTGCGTGACCAGAAGAAGGCGGCCGACCGGGCCGACGTGGAGATGATGCGCCTCGGTGTCCACTGGGCCGACCTGCACCTGGCGGACCCGGAGTTCGCCGAGGCGTGCTTCACCTCGCCCAAGACGTTCGCGGGTGAGGGTTCGCCGGCGATCGACGAGTTCTGCGTCCCGGAGTTCGCGACGATGCTGGGTCGCACCAACGACTCCGCCGGCCACTTCCTGTCGCAGTGCGTCGAGCTCGCCTACCGCCTCCCGAAGCTGTGGGGTGCCGTCCAAGCCGGGCTGGTCGCGGGGTGGCGGGCCCGGCTGGTCGCCGACACGACCATCGACCTGTCTCTCGAGGCGGCGACGTACGTCGACGGGCAGGTCTTCTGGTGCGCGTCGCGGCTGACGCCCGCTCAGCTGGGGCGGGTGGTGGACGAGGCGAAGGTGCGGTTCATGCCCGATCAGGTGGCTGATGCCCTGGAGAAGAGTGCGGACAAGCGGCACGTCACCTTCGACACCGCGGTTCATGCCCGATCAGGTGGCTGATGCCCTGGAGAAGAGTGCGGACAAGCGGCACGTCACCTTCGACACCCAGCAGGCCTCCTACGACGGGACCATGGGACTCGAGGCCAGCCTGGAGATCCCCGACGCCCTCGCCCTCGCTGCCGCAGTGAAGTCCGGTGCCGAGCACCTCGCCCGCCTCGGGTCCACCGACACTGCGGACGGCCGCCGTGCGACCGCCCTGGGTGACCTCGCGCGTCACCAGCTCACCATCGGCTTCGACCAGGACACCCCGGTGAGCGAGGCGCCAGCGCAGCGAGTCTCGACACCCGTCACCCAGATCGTGCTCCACGCCCACCTGTCCGCCGACGCGATCACCCACCACGACGTGCCGAACGGCCAGGAGCTGGTCGGGCGGATCGAGCAGGGCGGCCAGCGGGTGTTGTCGGTGGAGCAGATCCGGGCCTGGTGCGGACGCCCCGACGTCACCGTGGTCGTCAAGCCGGTCATCGACCTGCGTGAACGGCTCGAGTGCCGCGGATATGAGCCGACCGAGAAGATCCGCGAGCACGTGATCGTCCGCGACGGGACGTGCGTGTTCCCGTGGTGCGGACGCAACGCCCGGCACGGCGATCTCGACCACATCGTCCCCTACGACCACGACCATCCCGAGCTCGGCGGCTCGACCAGCCTCGACAACCTCGCTGCCCTGTGCCGTAGGCACCACCGGCTCAAGACCCACGGCCGGTGGCGCTACAAGATGACCGACCCCGGCGTCTTCACCTGGACCAGCCCGCTCGGGTACAACTACCTGCGCGACCACACCGGCAGCCGGCCGGTTGGCCGCGCCCGGCCCGACCCCGGTGCCGACGCCCGCTCCGTCCAGCCGACCTCGCACCCGCCGGACTCCTGACCACCACGCCCCACACCCCGCCCGAGCAACACCCGGCGGGGGCCTCGGCGCGTCCAGCGCCCACCCCCGCGGAGATCGGCGCAGCCCGCCGACGCGACACGCAGGCCACCACCGTCTAGCGTTCGGCGTGCGAGCAGCCCCGCCCCTGGAGGACCGATGAACACCGCGACCACGCCCACCTGGCGCAACTGGGCACGCACCGAGTCGGCCGCCCCCACCCGGGTGACCTCGCCCGCCGACAGCGCCGCCGTGGTCCGCGAGGTGCTCGCCGCCCGCGAGCGTCGTGGCCGGGTCAAGATGGTCGGCAGCGGCCACAGCTTCACCGGCATCGCCGTGGCCGAGGACACCCACCTGCGCCCCGACGGGCTCACCGGCGTCTTCTCGGTCGACCGCGAGGCGATGACCGTGACCGTCGCCGCCGGCACGCCCCTCCACGAGCTCAACGCCCGTCTCGCCGGCCTGGGCCTGTCGCTGCACAACATGGGCGACATCGACGCCCAGACCGTCGCGGGCGCGACGTCCACCGGCACGCACGGGACCGGCGGCGTGGTGGCCTCGCTGGCCGCCCAGATCGAGGGCTTCGAGATGGTGACGGGCACCGGCGAGGTGCTGCGGGCCAGCAGCACGGAGAACCCCGACGTGTTCGCCGCCGGCAGGGTGGGGCTCGGCGCCCTCGGCGTGCTCACCTCCATCACCTTCCGGGTCGAGCCCCTGTTCGCCCTCGAGGCCCACGAGCGGCCGATGTCGTGGGACGAGGCGCTGTCGTCGTACGACGAGATGGTCGCGACGCACCACCACGTGGACATGTACTGGTTCCCCCACACCGACCGGATGATGACCAAGACCAACGACCGCCTCGCCGACCTCGGAGACGCCGAGCCGCTCCCTCGCTGGCGGGGCTGGCTGGACGACGAGCTGCTCTCCAACACCGTCTTCGGAGCCCTCACCGCCGCCGCGAACCAGGCGCCGCGGGTGATCCCGCGCCTCAACCGCTTCAGCGCCGTGGCCCTGTCCGAACGCCGCTACTCCGACGTCGCCCACCGCGTCTTCACGACCCCGCGCACGGTCCGCTTCAAGGAGATGGAGTACGCCGTCCCCCGCGAGGTGGGCCTCGACGTCCTGCGGGAGGTACGCCGCGAGGTCGACGCCTCGGAGTGGCGGGTGAGCTTCCCGGTGGAGATCAGGACCGCGCCCGCCGACGACATCACGCTCTCCACGGCCTCGGCCCGCGACTCGCTCTACCTGGCCTTCCACGTGCACGCCGGCGCCGACCACCGCGCCTACTTCTCCGGCGTCGAGCAGGTGCTGCGCGCGGCCGGCGGGCGACCCCACTGGGGCAAGATGCACACGCTCGCCGCCTCCGACCTGGCGTCCGTCTACCCGCGGTGGGACGAGTTCGCCGCGCTGCGGGACCGGCTCGACCCGGACCGCGTCCTCACCAACGACCACCTCGAGCGAGTCCTCCGCTGACTCACACGTTGGCCGGCCCGTGCGGCAGCGGGGCCCGCCAGTCGAGGACCATGGCCAGCAACCGCAGCACCAGGCAGACGCCCGACGCGGCGAGCACGACCAGGCCCAGCGAGAGCGACACCCGGTCCAGGAGCACGGCCACGGTCGCCCCGACGAGGGCCGGCGTGGCGTACAGGGTGCCGTTGAAGACGACCGGGGGCCGGTTCGCGAGCAGGTCCCGCACCATCCCGCCGCCGATGCCGGTGACCATCCCCATCAGGGCCGCCGGGACCGGGCCGAGGCCGAACTCGACGGCCTTGAGCGCCCCGGTGACGCAGAACAGCGACAGGCCGAACGCGTCGAAGACGTCGACGACCCGCTCGAGCCGTCCCACGGCGGGGTGGAAGGCGAAGGTGAGCAGGCCGGCCAGCAGCGGCACAACCAGGTAGCGCCAGTCCGCCAGCGCCGCGGGCGGCGTCGCGTCGATGAGGACGTCGCGCAGGAACCCGCCGCCCAGCCCCGTCGTACCGGCCATCACGAGGGCGCCGAAGAGGTCGAAGCCCCGTCGCACCGCCACCAGGGCGCCGGAGATCGCGAAGACGAAGATGCCCACCAGGTCGACGGCCACGAGGATGTCGGGCGGGTCGCTGACGGGCACGGCTGCAGGCTATCGACAGCGCGACGGGAGGTATCCGGTGGGCGCGCCGCCCGGCTGGCCGTACGGCGCGCCCTGCTGGCGTAGGCTCGGGCGGACCGGACAAACCCACCGCTTCAAGGAGTCCAGCACCGATGGCCCACCTCACGCTCGCGGGACTGAGCGAGGACGGCAAGCGGCTGCTCCTGGTGGGCGACAACGGCGACGAGCACACCCTCGACGTCGACACCGCTCTTCGCGCCGCGCTCCGCGGCGAGCACGCCCGCCTCGGCCAGTTGGAGATCACCATGGACTCAGCCCTTCGCCCCCGCGACATCCAGGCCCGCATCCGGGCCGGCGAGTCCGCCGAGGCCGTGGCCGAGGCTGCCCAGACCACGCTCGAGAAGATCATGCCGTTCGCCGCGCCGGTGCTGGCCGAGCGGGCGCACGTGGCGCAGCGCGCCCAGCTCTCGTCCGTACGACGCCGCTCCGGCGAGACCGGGGCGCGCACCCTCGGCGAGGCGGTGGCCGCCCAGCTGCGCGCGGTCAACGTCGACCCCTCCGCGGTGGAGTGGGACGCCTGGCGCCGCGAGGACGGCCGCTGGACCCTGATCGGTGAGTTCACCGCCCCCAAGCGCACCGGCACGGCCACCTTCGCCTTCGACGTCCGCGGCAACTTCGTGACCCTCGAGGACGACCACGCGCGCTGGCTGGTCGGCGAGCAGCCCACCACGCCTGCCCCGGCCGCGTCCGAACCCACGGCCGACCCCACCACCGGGCCGAGCCGCGACGACCTGCGCCAGGCGCGCCAGCGCCGGCTCTCCTCGGTGCCCGCCGACGAGCTCCCCCTCGGCGAGGACGCGATGGAGCTCGTCGCCGACGACGACGCCCCGTCCGCCGCGGAGACCACGATGGACCTCTCCGACGCGGGTCTCGGCGCCGAGCAGCCGCTGGAGGCGTTCCTCGACGAGCCCGTCCTCGACCCGGCCGCGCCCGCCGCCCCGGCGGAGGGGACGGACACCGCGGGGTCCGACACGTCCGGGGACGTCGACACGGCCGGCAGCGCCGAGCAGCCCGAGCAGCCCGAGCAGCCCGCCGCCGAGGAGGAGCGCCCCGCCCGGCGCCCCGCCCGCAAGGGCCGCGGCCGCGCCTCGGTGCCGAGCTGGGACGAGATCATGTTCGGCGGGGGCAAGTCCGACTGACCGAGTAGTCTCCGCTGGCATGTCGTACTTCGTGACCGGCGCCACAGGGTTCATCGGACGCCACCTCGTCGAGGAGCTCCTCGAGCATCGCGAGGGCGATGTCTTCGTCCTGGTCCGCGAGGGGTCACGTGCGCGGATCGAAGCCCTCATGCGGCACTGGGACAGTCCTCGCGTGGTGCCCGTCACCGGGGACCTCTCCCAGCCGGACCTGGGCGTCGACCCCGGGTGGGTGCGCGAGCACGCCGGCCAGGTCGACCACGTCTTCCACCTCGCCGCGATCTACGACATGACCGCGGACGACGCGACCAACGACGCGATGAACGTCGACGGCACCCGGCACGCGCTCGCCCTGGCCGAGGCGCTCGACGCGGGCTGCTTCCACCAGGTCTCCAGCGTCGCGGCCGCCGGCGACTTCCGCGGGGTCTTCGACGAGACGATGTTCGCCGAGGGCCAGCACCTGCCCTCGCCGTACCACCGCACCAAGCACGAGTCCGAGCGGATCGTGCGCGAGGAGGCCACGGTCCCCTGGCGGGTCTACCGGCCAGCCATCGTGGTCGGGCACTCCCAGACGGGGGCGATGGACAAGATCGACGGCCCCTACTACTTCTTCCCCCTGCTCAAGCTGCTGCGCGACGCCCTGCCTGCCTGGCTGCCCCTGGTGGGCGTCGACCTCGGCGACACCAACGTCGTCCCCGTCGACTACGTCGCGTCGGCGATGGACCACCTCGCGCACCTCCCCGGCCGCGACGGCGAGGCGTTCCACCTCGTCAACCCCGAGCCCCAGCCGGTCGTGGACGTCATCAACCTCATCTGTGCGGCCGCCGGTGCTCCGCGGTTCGCGACCCCGATCGACCGCCGCGTCACCTCGGCGGGGCTGCTCGGCCTGGTCCCCCGTGCCCTGCGCCCCTCGACCCTGGTCGGGGCCGCCGTCCGCTCGGCCCCGGGACGGTTGCTGCTCGACCAGACGCTGGGGCGCGCGGGCATCCCGGCGGAGGTGCTCGGCCACACCAGCTTCACCGCGGTCTTCGACTCCCGGCGTACCGAGAAGGCGCTGGCAGGCTCCGGCATCGCGGTGCCGGACCTGGAGTCCTACGCCCGCACCTTGTGGACCTACTGGGAGGACCACCTCGACCAGACCACGGGACGCGACCGTGCGACCCGGGCCGCGCTGCAGGACAAGCACGTCGTCATCACGGGCGCCTCGTCCGGCATCGGCCAGGTCACCGCCCTCAAGGTCGCGCAGGCCGGCGGCATCCCCGTGCTCGTCGCCCGCGGCAAGGACAAGCTCGAGGAGACCCGGGCGATGATCGAGATGCGCGGCGGCCGGGCCCACGTCTACACCTGCGACCTCTCCGACCTCGAGGCCATCGACCGGCTCTGCGAGCAGCTGGGCGCCGACCTGCCCTCGATCGACTTCGTCGTCAACAACGCCGGCCGGTCGATCCGCCGGTCGGTGCGGCTCTCGCACGACCGCTTCCACGACTTCGAGCGCACCATGCAGCTCAACTACTTCGGCGCCGTGCGGCTCGTGATGGGGCTGATGCCGGTGATGCAGCGGCAGAAGTCCGGTCACGTCGTCAACGTCAGCTCGATCGGCGTGCAGACCAACCCGCCACGGTTCTCGGCGTACGTCGCGTCCAAGGCCGCGCTCGACTCGTGGTCCAACGTGGTGGCCAGCGAGGTCGTGGGCAACGGGATCACCTTCACCAACATCCACATGCCGCTGGTGCGGACGCCGATGATCGCCCCCACCAAGCTCTACGACAAGTTCCCCACCATCAGCCCCGCCCAGGCCGCCGACGTCCTCGTCCGGGCGATGGTGGAGCGACCACACGAGATCAACACGGCGCTCGGCAACGTCGGGGCCGTCGCGCACACGGTGGCGCCGAAGGCGACCTTCCGGCTGCTCAACATGGCCTACCACGTGTTCCCGGACTCTGCGGCGGCGAAGGGCGAGGTCCCCGAAGCCGGCAGCCGGGAGTCCGAGCAGATCATGCTGGCGAAGGTGTTCAAGGGCGTCCACTGGTAGACATCCGCTGTGCAGATCACCCGCCTGGCCGTCCATCCCGTCAAGAGCACCGCGATCCGTCCGGTGCCCCACGCAGAGGTGCTGCCGCGCGGGCTCGTCGACGACCGCTCCTGGGTCGTGGTGGACGACGGCGGGGTGATCGTCACGGCGCGCGAGCAGCACGGGCTGTTCTCCCTCACCGCGGACACCCCGCGCACCGATCCCCGGCTCGACCGGGCACTGCGACTCAGGGCACCGGGGCTGCTGCCCGACCTGGCGCTGGACCTGCCCGAGGGCGACCTCGTCAGGGTGAGGCTGTTCTCCCAGGAGCTGCAGGGCGTCCCGGCCGGGGACGTGGCCGACGCGTGGGTCCGCGAGGCGCTGGGCCGCGACGACGTGCGGCTGGTCTGGTGCGACGAGCCGGCCCGCCGCCGACTCAACCCGGCGTTCTCCCGCCCCGGTGACCACACGGCGTACGCCGACGGCTATCCGGTCACGCTGGCCAGCGAGGCGTCGCTGCGGCGGTTGAACGACTGGATCACCGAGGAGGCACTCGCGCGGGGCGAGGAACCGGCCGACCCGCTGCCGATGGAGCGCTTCCGGCCCAACCTCGTCATCGACGGGGACGAGGCGTTCGCCGAGGACCGCTGGACGGGCGTCAGCGTGGGGGACGTGCGCTTCCGCGTGGCCAAGCCGACCGACCGGTGCGTGATGACGACCCTCGACCTCGACTCGCTGGCCACCGGCAAGGAGCCGATCCGCACCCTCGCGCGGCACCGGCTCGTCGACCACAAGACGCTCTTCGCCATCAGCCTGATCCCGGAGACGACCGGGACCATCGCCGTGGGCGACCCGGTCACCGTCCGGACGTGACGGACGGGGGTGGCCACCGGCCACCCCCGTCCCGGGTCACTGCTGGGCCGCGGTCAGCGGATCCTGCCGACCTTGACCTTGACGGTCTTGGTGGTGGAGCCCGCCGTGGCCGTGATCTTCACCGAGATCTTCGTGCCCTTGAGGGCGCGGGTGACCTTGAGCTGGGGCCTGGTCGCCTTCTTGATCTTCTTGCTGCCTGCGAACCACTGGATCTTGTAGGACACCGTCGAGCGCGCGACGAGGGCCTTGTAGTTCTTCAGCTTCAGGGTCGAGCCGACCGTGAGGGCGCCCTTGACGTCGATCGACGACGGGAACGAGATGGACGGCGCGGGAGCCGGCGCAGGCACCGGTGCCGGAGCGGGCGCGGGGGCGGGAGCGGGAGCCGGGGCCGGGGCGGGAGCACCCGCCGGCGCGATCGCGCCCGTGGTCGCGTTGGCGTAGTCGTACTCGTCCTCCGAGCCGTAGACCTGGACGAGGACGGTCATGACCTGACCGGCGTCGGCCGCGGTCAGCTGGTAGGACGTCCCGCTGACCTCGGTGTAGGTGTCACCGCGGAACCAGTAGACCTCGGTGCGCTGCGGCGCGGGCGTCCAGGAGCCGGTCGTGACCGTCAGCGTGTTGCCGACCTGCTGGGTCCCGCTGATGAAGGGGGCGCCGTCGAGCGTGAACGGGACCGGGTCGAACTCGCCCGGGACGAGCTGGGCGTCGACGTGCGTCGTGTCCGAGCCGTCCTCGGAGATGACGATGTCGTCGCCCTGGTCGAGGAAGTGGACGTTGTTGAACGCCTCGCCGAGGTAGCCGCCCTCGGGCGTCTCGTAGCCGAAGGACACCCGGTAGGTGCCCCGGGGCAGGGCACGCAGGAGATAGGTGCCGTCGGCGGCGGTGGTGGTCTCGTCGACGTAGCCCCACCGCCCGCCCGCGTACTCGTAGACGTACACGCCGGCACCCGACAGGGCCTGGCCCTCGGCTCCCGTGACCTTCCCGCTGATCGTCGACTCGGGCGCCAGCACGGCGTCGATGCCCGAGACGGTCCCACCGTCCGGCACGACGATGTCGTCGGCCGTGTAGGCCGTGGGCTGGTCGTCGTAGAACTCCGCGGCCCACGGGTTCGGGTTCAGCCGGTCGCCGAACTCGACCCGGTAGGTGCCGGCGGGCAGCCCGGTGATCGAGTAGTGGCCGGCGCCGTCCATCTCGCCGAAGGCGACGGTCTCCCAGTACGAGTCGTCGTCTCCGTTGGGGACCTCCTGCAGGGCGGCCACGTCGATGACGTCGGAGAGGTCCGGTCCGCCCGGCGCGGTCACGGTGCCGGCGATGGTGCCGGAGCCCACGGCGGCCTGGGCCAGCGGTGCAATGGCGAGGATGCCGCCGACCAGGGCAGTGGCGATCAGCGCGCCGGCAGGCCGGCGCAGTCGAGAAGTCATGAAGTGCTCCGAAGAAGGATGCCCGGGCCGCGAGTCGGCGGGTCACAGCGGGGAACCTAGGAGCGCCGGCGGGCTCGGCGTGGCGACTTCGGAGAAGCTTGTCCAGACCAGTCCGAACGGTCTAGTCCAGCGCCCACCCCTGGGGCGGGGCTTCACGGTCTTCGCCGGACACGGCGGGTCTCCGTGTGGGCGTGGACGGACCTTCAGCCGCGCTCGACCGGCCGCTGCGGGTCCGCGACCCACCCGCTCCAGCTCGCCGCGTAGAGCGCGGCCGGGATCCCGCAAACCTCCAGGGCCAGGATGTCGTGGGTCGCCGTCACCCCCGACCCGCAGTACGCCGCCACGTCCGTGCCGGCGGTCACACCCACCCCGGCGTAGAGCGCGCGCAGCTCCCCTGCGGCCCGGAAGCGGCCGTGGTTGTCGAGGTTGCGGCCGGTGTCGACGCTGACGGCACCCGGGATGCGTCCGGCGACCGGGTCCACCGGCTCCACCTCGCCGCGGTAGCGCTCCGGGGCGCGGGCGTCGACGAGCACCGGTACGTCGAGCACGTCGTCCGCGGCCACCACCGGCATCGCGCCCGGGCTCCCGTGGAACGTCCCACGCCGCGGCTCGTGCCGCCCGGCCTCCGACTCTCCCCCGGCGGCCAGCCACGCGGCCCAGCCGCCGTCGAGGACCCGGACGTCGCGGTGCCCGTGGTGGCGCAGCAGCCACCACGCGCGTGCGGCGGCGCGGCCCTGCCAGTCGTCGTACACGACCACCGACGCGTCCAGGTCGACCCCGGCCCGTTGCATCGCGTCGATGAAGCGCTCGCTGCTCGGCAGCGGGTGCCGGCCGCGCTCGTCGACCGGGTCGGCCGGTGGGTCGGAGAGCTCGACCTCGAGATCGACGTACGCCGCCGAGGGGACGTGACCGGCGAGGTACTCGTCGAGACCAGGCGGCCCGCCCATCCGGTAGCGGACGTCGAGGACGGTCACGCCGGCGAGCCCGTGGCGGAGCTCGTCGGCCGAGATCAGCGGAGTGTCGGCCATGACACCCATCCTGCACTCCTGCGGTCCGCCGCGGCTGTGACAAGATCGCTCCTCGTGGCTGAACTGCACTTCTTCACCGGCACCATGGACTCCGGCAAGTCGACCCTGGCGCTCCAGACCAACCACAACCACGCCGCGCGTGGGCGGGTGGGCAGGATCTTCACCTCCCACGACCGCGCCGGGGAGGCAGTGCTGTCCAGCAGGCTGGGACTGACCCACGACGCGCTCGAGGTGCCGATCGACTTCGACTTCTGGCAGTACGTCGTCAGCACCCTCACCGCGGGCGGGCGCATCGACTACCTCATCTGCGACGAGGCGCAGTTCTACACGACCGCCCAGATCGACCAGCTGGCCAAGGTCGTCGACGAGCTGCAGATCGACGTGTTCGCCTTCGGCATCCTCACCGACTTCCGCTCGTCGCTGTTCCCCGGCTCCGCGCGCCTCGTGGAGCTCGCGGACCGGATGAACGTCCTCCAGGTCGAGGCGCTGTGCTGGTGCGGCAAGCGCGCCACCCACAACGCGCGCACCGAGAACGGCGTGATGGTGGTCGAGGGCGAGGTCGTGGTGGTGGGCGACGTCGAGACGGTGGACGAGCCGCCGGCCGAGGTCGCCTACGAGGTCCTGTGCCGCCAGCACCACCGCCGCCGGCTCACCGCCGCCCGCGCCAAGGCGGTCAGCCTGGCCCCCGAGCCGTTGCCCTTCGGCTAGCCCCGGCGACGCGCGCGGGCCGACGCCCAGCGCACCGGTCGGGTCAGCCGCCACGAGCGCGAGCCCTCGACCTCGGCGAGCCGCTGCTCGAGCGCCGCCACGCGGTGCTCGGCCGCCTTCCGCGCGGCCCGCTCGCGCCGCAGGGGAGGCCCGGGCCCGCCGGGTGGGCCGGCGGGCGGACCCGACGGGGTCGCTGCGGCCGTCGGCGCACGCCGCTCGTAGACGTCGATGGTGGTCCCGAAGAACTCCACGTCCGGCTTGGACATCAGGTCCGGGACGACCTCGCGCAGGAACGCGGCGTACGACGCGGCGTCGTCGCGGGAGCCGGCCAGGTAGAGCTTGTTGGGCGACAGCGCGAAGGGCACCAGTCCGGGACGGTCCAGCAGGTAGGCCGCCATCCCGGTGAAGACGCCCAGCCAGTGCCCGTTGAGCACGTCGTCGAGCACGACGACGCCTCCCTCGACCAGGCACGCCTCGGCCAGCTCGAGGTCGTGGCGGGTGATCTCCGCGGTGTGGCCGCCGTCGACGGAGAACATCCGCGTGCGGCCGAAGACGTCGAAGGCGTCCGCCGTGGACACCTCCAGGCTCGAGCGCGACACCACCGTGACGTCCGCGTCCGGTGCCCACCGGCGCAGGTGGTCCTCGAAGACGCGGCGGTCCCCCCGGCCGGAGCCGTCCTGGTTGAGGTCCTGGCGCTCGAAGACGTCGAGCGCGACGCCGAGCTCCCCCGGCGCCAGGCCGTTGGCCAGCAGCAGGAAGGAACGCCCGTGGTGCACCCCGATCTCGGCGACACCACCCCGGACGCCGTCCGCGACCTGCCGGGCCAACAGCTTCGCCATGACCTCGGCCGACTCGGGCTCGAACCACCCGCGGACCGCGGGCAGTCCCTCCCGGCGGTAGTGCTCCAAGCGTGCTCGCACGCGTGCGGCGTCGTCGTCCACGGCTCCCCCTGGTCGGTCTGCGGTGCCGGTGGCGAGCGTAGTCCGCTCCGTCGCCGCTGCGCGGTCCGGTCCGGGCGTGGCGTGGCGTGGCGTCAGCCGACGAGGATCGGGATCAGCATCTCGTCGGCGGTGAGCGAGCCGTGCAGCCCCACGAGGGACATCTCGTAGCCGAAGTCCCGGCTCGACACGATCGCCAGGTCGCCGCGGCACGCCACCAGCACGTCACCGATCCGCGACATCACGTGGGGGGCGGAGGCCCCGAACCAGCCGCGCTCCACGGCCTCGTCACGGGTGAGCACCGTGGCCCGGTCCCCCAGCACCTCGCGCCAGGTGGCGACGACCGAGGGCACCGCGCGCTGCGAGCAGTAGAGGTGCCGGAAGCGGGCCTCACCACCCATCAGGGCCACGCCGTCGCGGAGCTCGGTGCGCTCGTCGACGTCCACGCGGGCGCCGGGTGCGCTGTCGACCATCCCGTGGTCGGCGACGACGAGCAGCCGGGTGGAGGCGGGCAGCGCCTCGCGCAGCTGCTCGGCCTCGGCGTCGACCATCGCCAGCTGCTGCAGCCACTGGGTCGATGCGACCCCGAACTTGTGGCCGGTCCAGTCGAGGTCGGAGTCGTAGACGTAGGTGAGGGAGGGCGACGTGGCGGCCGCGGCCACCACGCCGGCGATCCGCTCGCCGACCCGGTCCGCCCCGACGTACGCCGCTCCACGGTGTGCGGCGACGGTGAGGCCGGATCCCTCGAACTCACGCTTGTTGACCACCGTCACCCGCACGCCGGCTCCGGCGAGCCGGGCGAACGCCGTCGGGTGCGGCTGCCACTCGAGAGGGTCGACGCGCTTGTCCCACCAGAGGTGGTTGAGCAGCCGGTCCGTCCCCGGCACGCGCGCGGTGAAGCCCACCAGCCCGTGCGTGCCGGGCGTCAGGCCGGTCCCCAGCGACGTGAGGCTGGTGGCGGTCGTCGAGGGGACTCCCGCCGTGCCGGCGGCATGGCCGCCGACGAGCGAGGAGAGGTACGGCGCGGCGTGGGCGTGGCGGCGCAGCAGCTCGGCGCCCAGCCCGTCGACGAGGAAGACCACCCACGAGCCCGCGTCGGGGAGCAGCAGCCCGGTCGGCGCCGGTCCGACGACGTCCGGACCGACCCCCAGCGCGCGCGCCACGGCGGGGACGACGTCACCCAGCGAGCGGTCGCCGTACGCCGGCTCGGTGAAGGCCTCCGCGGACGCCCCGACGGACGTCACGCGCCGCGGGTGCGCGAGGAGAGTGCCTCGGCGAACTCGAGCAGGCCGGTGACGGCGTCGGTGCCCTCGGCCACCGCGGAGACGCGCAGCGAGAAGTCGTCACCGGCGATGACACCCGTGTAGCCGTGGTCGGCGTCGCACTCGGGGTCGGAGCAGGAGGCGGGCTCGAGGTCGACCCGGCCGACACCGCCCCACCCGATCGTCAGCACCGCCTCCGCCGGCGGCGTGGGCCCCGACGTCGGGTTGCTGATCATCCGGGTCACCACGACTGACCGCACCGACACGAGGGCGATCGCCTCGGTCGAGGTCGACGTGTAGGGGTCGGGCAGCAGGTCGTCGCCGGGGTGCTCGTCGGTGTGGGCCAGGATCAGCCGCGACGGCGTCAGCACCACGACGGTGAGGTGGCGGCGCACCTCGTCGCGGTCGAAGGTCGGCTCGTGGTGCACGTAGAACGACAGCACGTCCTCGCCGGCGACGGCCGCGAAGACCCCGTCGGTCACGACCTCGGGGTAGTAGCCGGTGTGGTCGATGGCGACGCGGAGCGCTCCCGCGTCTCGCCTGGTGGTGCGCATGCGACGCATCCTGTCACGCGGGTCCCTCAGTCGGGCATGGTGTCGCCCGGCGGTGTGGACAGCCGGCGCACGAACCAGTCGGAGCGCGGGTCGAGCACCGGCTCGATCCGTGCCGAGCCGCCGAGCACCGAGGCTCCCGAGGCGCCGGCCAGCACGAGGGGCAGCTCGAGGGCGCGGACCTCGGGCAGGTCGTTCTGGACCTGGGCCACGCGGCGTACGAGCCGCTCGATCTCGACGACGTCGACGATCTCCGATCCGCGGTAGCCGAACAGGATCGGCGACGCCTTGATCTCGCGCACCATGTCCTGGGCGTCGTGCTCGGCGAGCGGCGGGATGCGGAACGACCGGTCCCCCAGCAGCTCGGTGAGCGGGCCACCGATGCCGAAGGACAGCACCGGGCCGAAGAGCGGGTCCTCCATCGAGGAGATCCCCACCGGGACTCCGGGGGGCGCGTTCTTCTGGACCACGAAGCCGGCCCGCTCCGGGGAGTCGATGACCCGGCTCAGGGTCTCCCAGGCGTCGCGCATCTCCGCGGCGTTGTCGATGTTGCGCCACACGTGCGCGAGGTCGGGGCGGTGCCGCAGGTGGTCGGCGGTCGCCTTGAGGACCACGTCGAAGCCGAGGTCCTCCCCGGCCGCGAGCGCCTCCTCCAGGGTGGCCACGGAGCGGGTGTCCCACAGGTCGATGCCGTAGCAGGCGAGCAGGTCGCGCAGCTCGCCGAAGGACAGGTCCTTGCCGTCGGGGTGGTGCATCAGCAGCTCGTTGACGAACCGGCGGGCGGCCGCGCGGTCGACCAGTGCCTCGTCGGAGTGGGCGCGGTCCGGGGTGCGCAGCCACACGGCGTACTCGACGACGCGTGCCAGCGCCCGCACCGCGGCCTCGACGGCGGGGTACGACGGGACGGAGCCGCGACCCGCGCTGGAGCCCGCGACGTCCGGGACACGCAGCAGCTCCGGCACGCCCTCGGCGCCGAGGAAGGTGGAGACGATCGGCTTGTCGGACTGCTCGCCCACGGCGGCGAGCACGTTGGCCACGTCCTCGCCCGAGATGTTGAGGGGCGGGATGTAGATCGCGGCCACGGCGTCGACCTCGGGGTCGTCGATGGCGGCGTCGAGGGCGTCCTCGAAGTCCTCGGCGCCGGCGTCGGCCCCGAGCGCGACCTGCTTGTTGACCACGAGGCCCACGCTGGTGGCCGCGTCGGCGGCGAGCAGGCCGAGCGCGTCGGAGTTGCCGACGACGGCCACCCGGCGACCGCGGGGCAGCGGCTGGTGCGCGAGCAGCTGGGCGACGTCGAACATCTCCTCCAGGGTGTCGACCTGGATGACGCCGGCCTGGCGGAACATCGCGTCGACGGCCTGGGAGGGAGCCGCGATCTTGCGCACGGCGTGGCCCATCGGGACGCCCTGGGTGCTGCGTCCGGAGCGGACGGCGATGATCGGCTTGCGACGGCTCACCCGGCGGGCGATGCGGGAGAACTTCCGCGGGTTGCCGATCGACTCGAGGTAGAGCAGGACGACCTCGGTCGCGTCGTCCTCCTCCCAGTACTGCAGGAGGTCGTTGCCCGAGACGTCGGCGCGGTTGCCGGCGCTGACGAAGGTCGACAGGCCCAGGCCCCGGTTGTTGACCTTCTCCAGGATGGCCGAGCCGAGGGCGCCGGACTGGCAGAAGAAGCCGGCGCGACCCCGTGGCGGCATGAGCGTCGACAGCGAGGCGTTGAGCGAGACGTCGGGGTCGGTGTTGATGATGCCCAGCGCGTTGGGGCCGATGAGCCGCAGGCCGTAGGAGCGGGACAGCCCGACCAGGCGGCGCTGGCGGTGGCGGCCCTCCTCGCCGGTCTCGGCGAAGCCCGACGAGATGACGACCAGACCGTGCACGCCCTTGGCGGCGCAGTCCAGGACGACGTCCTGCACCGCCTCGGCCGGCACGGCCACGATCGCCACGTCGACCTGGCCGGGGATCTCCCCGACCGTCTTGTACGCCGGCATCCCGGCCACCGAGTCGGCGCTCGGGTTGACGACGTGGACGCGCCCGGTGAAGTCCCCGAGGACGAGGTTGCGCACCAGCGCGCGACCGATGGTGTCCTGGCGCCGGCTGGCCCCGATGACCGCCACCGACCTGGGCCGGAAGAAGCTCTCGATGGAGGCGGACTCGGCGCGGTGCTCGCGCTGCTCCATCACCCCGAGCGCCGTGTCGGTGGGGTCGATGCGGAACTCGAGCTCCATGACGCCCTCGTCGTAGGCGCTCTTGACCTGGTAGCCGGCGTCCTTGAACGTGTGGATCATCGCCTGGTTGTCGGGCAGGACCTCGGCGACGAAGCGGTCGATGCCGCGCTCGCGGCCGGCCTGGGCGAGGTGCTCGAGCAGGAGCTGGCCGATCCCGCGGCCCTGGTGCCGGTCCTCGACGAGGAAGGCCACCTCGGCCTTGCCCGCCTCGATCGTGTCGTAGCGCCCGACCGCGATCATCTCGCCGGCGACGGTGAGGATGAAGGCGACCCGGGTGACGTAGTCGACCTCGGTGAAGCGCTTGACGTCCCGATCGGACAGCTGGGGCATCGGGGAGAAGAAGCGGTAGTACTTCGACTCGTCGGAGACCCGGGCGTAGAACTCCACCAGCAGCTCGGCGTCGCCCGGCTGGATCGGGCGGATGTGCGCTGTCCGCCCGTCACGCAGCAGGACGTCGGCCTCCCAGTGACGCGGCGGAGGGGTGGCCTGCTGGGCCTGCGTCTCGGTCACACCTGAAATCTACCGGTCCCGCCAGCCCGAGACCTCCACGCGGCGCGCCCCGCGTGGCCCGGGGACGCCGTACGGGGACAATGGCGTCATGGCACGGCGTACCACGACACCACCCCCGCCCGACGACTTCGAGGAGCACATCCTCGACACCAACATCGGTGACGAGATGCAGTCCTCCTTCCTGGAGTACGCCTACTCGGTCATCTACTCCCGCGCGCTCCCGGACGCCCGCGACGGCCTCAAGCCCGTCCAGCGGCGCATCCTCTACACGATGGACGAGATGGGTGTGCGCCCCGACCGCGGCCACGTCAAGAGCGCTCGCGTCGTCGGCGAGGTGATGGGCAAGCTGCACCCGCACGGCGACGGCGCGATCTACGACGCCCTGGTCCGGATGGCCCAGCCGTGGTCGATGCGGCTGCCGATGATCGACGGGCACGGCAACTTCGGCTCGCCCGACGACTCCCCCGCCGCGATGCGCTACACCGAGTGCCGGATGGCGCCCGCGGCCGCCGCGATGACCGCCTCCATCGACGAGGACACCGTCGACTTCAAGCCCAACTACGACTCCCGCGAGACCGAGCCGGTCGTCCTGCCGTCGGCGATCCCCAACCTCATCGTCAACGGCACCACCGGCATCGCGGTCGGGATGGCCACCAACATCGCCCCCCACAACCTCGTCGAGGTCGTGCAGGCGCTGCGCCACATGATCACCTCCCCGAAGGCGTCGCTGGACGACCTGATGCGCTTCATCCCGGGCCCCGACCTGCCCACCGGCGGCAAGATCGTCGGCCTCGACGGGATCCGCGACGCCTACGAGACGGGTCGCGGCGTGTTCAAGATGCGCGCCACCGCCCGGGTCGAGGCCGTGACGCCCCGCAAGAAGGGCATCGTCGTCACCGAGCTGCCCTACGGCGTCGGCACCGAGCGGGTCATCGAGCGGATCAAGGCGCTCGTGCTGTCCAAGAAGCTGCAGGGCATCTCCGACATCAAGGACCTCACCGACCGCAGCCACGGACTGCGACTGGTCATCGAGGTCAAGAACGGCTTCGTCCCCGAGGCCCTGCTCGAGCAGCTCTACAAGCTGACCCCGATGGAGGACTCCTTCGGCATCAACACCGTCGCGCTCGTCGACGGCCAGCCGCGCACGCTGGGGCTCAAGGAGCTGCTGGAGGTCTTCCTCGGCCACCGCTTCGACGTCGTACGCCGCCGCTCGGCGTTCCGCCGCACTAAGGCCGCCGACCGCCTCCACCTCGTCGACGGCCTCCTGCTGGCGATCCTCGACATCGACGAGGTCATCCAGGTGATCCGGTCCTCCGACAACGCCGCGGCGGCCAAGGAGCGCCTCATCGACATCTTCGAGCTCTCGGAGATCCAGGCCGACTACATCCTCGACATGCCGCTGCGCCGGCTCACGAAGTTCAGCAAGCTCGAGCTCGACAAGGAGCGCGACGAGCTGCTGCGCACCATCGAGCAGCTCGACGCGATCCTGGCCGACGAGAAGATGCTCCGCAAGGTCGTCTCCGACGAGCTGGCCGAGGTCGCCAAGACCTACGGCACCCCGCGCCGTACCGTCCTGCTCGGTGCGGCTCCGGCCATCGCCGCGGCAGCGTCCGTGGAGCTCGCAGACGACCCCTGCTTCGTACTGCTGTCCTCCACCGGACTGTTGGCTCGCACCAAGGACGTCGAGATGCCGGGCGGTGGTGGGGCAAGGACGAATCACGACGTCACCGTTTCGGTGGTACGCACGACCAAGCGCGGCGAGATCGGCGTACTCACCAACCGCGGTCGGCTGGTCAGGCTTTCCGTTGTGGACCTCAGCAACGCGGAGCTGCCGTCCACCAGCAACGACCCCAACCTGAAGGGGACGCTCGCTCTGAGCGAGCTGGTCGTGCTCGACAAGGGTGAGCGGGCGCTCGCCCTCACCTCGCTGGCCGCCGAGGGCCCGGGCCTGGCGCTCGGCACGCGGGACGGGACGGTCAAGCGGGTCAACCCCGAGGTGCTCAACCGCGACGAGTGGGACGTCATCTCGCTCAAGGACGGCGACGAGGTCGTCGGTGCGGTCGAGCTCGCGACCGGCGCGGAGACGCTCTGCTTCATCACCACCGACGCCCAGCTGCTGCACTTCACCGCCGACGCGGTGCGACCCCAGGGCCGCTCCGGCGGCGGCATCGCCGGCGTCCGGCTCACCTCCGGCGAGCGGGTCACGTTCTTCGGGGCGCTCGACCCGACCGAGGCAGTCGTGGTGACGGCCAGCGGCGCATCGACCGCCCTGCCCGGGACCGAGGCCGGCGCCGTCAAGGTGACCCCGTTCTCGGAGTACCCCGCCAAGGGGCGCGCCACCGGCGGTGTCCGCTGCCACCGGTTCCTCAAGGGCGAGGACACCCTGCTGACCGCCTGGGCCGGTGCCGCCCCCGCCCGGGCGGCCGCCGCCAGCGGGGCCCCGGTGGACCTCCCGGAGGCCACCGGGCGCCGCGACGGCTCCGGCATCCCGGCCGCCCAGCCCATCGCCGCCGTGGCCGGTCCGGTCGCGGCCGCGGTCGCCGGCGCCGTCCCGGGCGAGGAGCCCGGGGCGTCCACCGAGGGTGTGGAAGGCTGAAGCCATGACCTCACCCTCGGCCAGCAGCCGACGTCGTACGCCGCTCCGACCCCTCGCCGGGGCACTCGCGGGCGCGCTCGCGGGCGTCGTCCTGCTGGCCGGCTGCTCCGGCGGGGACGAGAGCCAGGCGGCCGACGAGCAGACGCCCGAGGAGGTGCTCGCCGCGGCGGCCGACACCCTCGCCGGCACCAGCGGGGTCGACCTCACCCTGTCGACCGAGGACCTCCCGCAGGGCGTCTCGGGCATCACCCGCGCCGAGGGCGTCGCGACCAGCGCGCCCGCCTTCGAGGGCACCATCACGGTCATCTACGCCGGGCAGAGCGTCGACGTGCCGGTGGTCGCGGTCGACAAGGTGGTCTACGCGCAGCTCCCCTTCACGACCGGCTACCAGGACATCGACCCCGGCGACTACGGCGCCCCCGACCCGGCCGCCCTGGTCAGCGAGGAGACGGGCTTCGGCTCGCTGCTCGCCGTCACCGAGGGCGTCGAGGAGGGCGAGACCGTGCGGGGCGGCACGGACAACACCGAGGTGCTCACCACCTACACCGGGACCGTGCCGGGCGCGGCGATGAAGAAGGTCATCCCGAGCTCCTCGGGCGACAGCTTCGAGGCGGAGTACCTCGTCAGCGAGGACGGCGAGCTGCGCCAGGCGGTGCTCACCGGCGTCTTCTACAAGGACAGCGCCGAGATGACCTACACCGTCGACCTCGCCGACTACGGCACGACCCGCGACATCGTCGCGCCATGAGCCGGGCGGCCGGACCGGACGCGTCCGGGACCGGCTCCGCGCACCTCCTGCTCAGCCTGGCGGCCGTGGCGGTGGCGTTCGCCGCCGCCGACACCTACGTGGTCGTGCTCGCGCTCCCCGACATGATGACCTCGGTGGGCGTGCCCATCGACCAGCTCCAGCGGGCCGCGCCGATCATCTCCGGCTTCCTGCTGGGCTACGTCGCGATGCTCCCGCTCATCGGGCGGATGGCCGACCTGCAGGGACGGGTCCCGGTATTGGTCTTCTCCCTCGTGCTCTTCGCCTTCGGCTCGCTCGTGACCGCGCTGGCCTACGACATGCCCTCGATGGTCGTCGGGCGCTTCCTCCAGGGGGTCGGCGGCGGAGGCCTCGTGCCCGCCACGCTCGCCCTGGTCGCCGACCTCTACCCTCCGCAGCGACGCGGCGTGCCCCTCGGCGTCGTCTCGGCCGTGCAGGAGGTCGGCTCCGTGGTCGGGCCCCTCTTCGGTGCCGTGGTGCTCGCGTTCACCGACTGGCGGGCGATCTTCGCGATCAACCTCGCGGTCGGTCTGGTCCTGGCGGTGGCCATCCGCCGCGTCGCGCCCGCCCGTGACGCGACGCGACGGCGGGTGGACGTGGTCGGCCTGGCCCTGCTCACACTGACCCTGCTGGCCGGTGCCCTCGTGATGCTGCGCCCGCCCCCGCTGCTGCGCGACCTCACGTGGGGCCAGGCGTTCATCCCCTTCACGGCCGACGGTCGCTGGCTGACCCCGGTCGGCGTGGTGGCGATGGGGGCGGGCCTCGCCCTGCTCGTGTGGTGCACGCTCGCGCGTGCCCCGCTCTTCGACGTACGCCGCTGGGTCGCGGCCCTGCGCGAGGCCGACCTCACCGGCGCCCTGCTCCTGGCGCTGGCGCTGGCCGGCGTCATCCTCGCCTTCGCCACGGCCGACCCCAAGGTCCAGGTGTTCTCCGACCAGGGGCTGTGGTTCCTGCTCGGCTCGGCGGTCTCCGCGGCGCTCCTGGTGGTCCACCTCCGGCGCGCCGAGGCTCCCCTGGTCCCCCGCGGTGCCCTGCGGCGCACGCCCGCGTGGGGTGCCCTGCTGGTGAGCTTCTTCATCGGCGCCGCCCTCATCGCCGCGCTCATCGACATCCCGCTGTTCGCCCGCACGACCGTCTACCCCGACTCCCAGCTGCTGGCGGCCCTGGTGCTGGTGCGCTTCCTGGTCGCCCTTCCGGTGGGGGCGGTGGTGGGCGGCTACCTCATCCGCCGGGTCTCCCCCGGCGTGGTGACGGCGGCGGGCATGGCGCTGGCCGCGGCCGGGTTCGTGCTGATGACCCGCTGGGACCTCACCTCGCTGTCGGGCTGGTCGGCCAACGTCGCCCTCGTGGTCGGGGGGCTCGGCTTCGGCCTCGCGCTCGCCCCGGTCAACGCCGCCCTGCTCGCCCACACCGACGACGAGGTCCACGGCGTCGCGAGCGCCTTCGTCGTCGTCGCCCGGATGGTGGGGATGCTGGTCGGCATCTCCGCGCTGACGGTCATCGGCCTGCGTCGCTACTACGCCGAGCAGGCCGACGTACCCCCCGTCCGTGAGGTCTGCGGCGGGTCGAGCCGCTGCCCGGAGTTCAGCCGGCTGCTCAAGCTGGCCGGCATCGCCCAGGAGCACGCGGTCTTCTGGGGGGCCGCGGGCTGCGCGGTCGTGGCGGGGATCCTGGCGCTGGTCCTGTTCGCGGGGGCGCGCACCGACCGGGCCAGTGACCGCGACGCGTTGACGGCGCACTGACCCGGCCCGGGGGGGGTCAGCCGGTGTGGTGCACCTCCTGCAGCCCGTGGACCGGGGTGTCGATGCCCTCGTAGCGCGCCTTGAGCTGCAGGGCCAGGTAGAGGGAGTAGTGCCGCGACTGGTGCAGGTTGCCGCCGTGCATCCACAGGTTGTCGACCTGGGTCGGCTTCCACATGTTGCGCTGCTCGCCCTCCCACGGCCCCGGGTCCTTGGTCGTCTCCGACCCCAGTCCCCAGACCTTGCCGAGGCGGTCCGCGGTCTCCTGGTCGATGAGGTCGGTCACCCAGCCGTTCATGGAGCCGTAGCCGGTCGCCATCACGACGACGTCGGCGGGCAGCTCGGTGCCGTCGGCGAGCACCACCGCGTCCGCGGTCAGGTGGTCGACCTGGCCGTGGACGAGCCTGACGTCGCCGTTGGCCACCAGCTCGGCGGCGCCGACGTCGATGTAGTAGCCCGAGCCGCGACGCAGGTACTTCATGAACAGCCCCGAGCCGTCGTCACCCCAGTCGTGCTCGAAGCCCGCGGCCTCGAGCCGCTCGTAGAAGTCCTTGTCCTTCTCCGCCATCGCCTCGTAGGCGGGGATCTGGAAGCGGTGCATGATCCGGTAGGGCAGCGACGCGAAGATCAGGTCGGCCTTCTCGGTCGTCACCCCTGCCTTCACGGCACGCTCCGAGTACAGGTCGCCCAGGCCGTACTCCATCAGGCTGTCGCTCTTGACGATGTGGGTCGAGCTGCGCTGCACCATCGTGACGTCGACGTCGTTCTCCCACAGCGCGCCGCAGATGTCGAAGGCGGAGTTGTTGCTGCCGATCACCACGACCCTCTTGCCGGCGTAGGCGTCCGGGCCGGGGTGGGCCGACGAGTGGTGCAGGTCCCCGGCGAAGACGTCCGTGCCGGGGACGTCGGGGATGTTGGGCTTGCCGGACATCCCGGTCGCGAAGACGAGCTGGGTCGGGCGCAGGGTCAGCGGCCGGCCCTCCCGCTCGACCTCGACGATCCACTCCCCCGTCTCCTCGGACCACGACGCACCCGTCGCGATCGTGCTCGACCAGTACGGCACCTCCATGATCGTGGTGTACGACTCGAGCCAGTCGCCGATCTTGTCCTTGGGGGCGAAGACCGGCCAGTTGTCCGGGAACTTCAGGTAGGGCAGGTGGTCGTACCAGACCGGGTCGTGCAGGCACAGGGACTTGTAGCGGTTGCGCCACTGGTCGCCCGGTCGGGGGTGCTTGTCGATGACCAGGCTCGGTACGCCGAGCTGGCGCAGCCGGGCGCCGAGGGCGATGCCGCCCTGCCCGCCGCCGATCACCAGGACGTAGGGCTGGGTGGTGCTGCCGAGGCTCTCCGCCTCCTCCTGCCTGCGCTCCAGCCACGTCTGGCGCTTCTTGTCCGCACCGTGCTCCGCCCCGCGCGGCCGGTGCTCGTTGCGCGGCTCCTCGTGCCCCTTGAGCTCGTAGAGCGTGGTGAGGAAGGTGAACGCGCGGCGCTCCCCGTCCTCCTCGACCAGGCGCAGCAGCCCCCTTCCGCGACCCACGGCCGTCTCGAAGAGGAACCACGCCGTCACCACGCCGTCCGCCTCGTCGGCGGGCTCGTCCAGCGCGAAGCCCGACGGGTCCGTCGTCGCCAGCGTCGCGTCCAGGAGGTCGGTGACCCCGTCGCGTCCCTCCACGGTGGTGAGGTTCCAGCTGAAGGACACCAGGTCCCTCCAGTAGGACTCGGTGGCGAACAGCCGGGCGGCAGCCGGCACGTCCCGGGCGGCCATCGCCGCCTCCAGGGCGTCCAGCCAGGCGGTGGCCACGGCGCTCGGGTCGGGCGTCTCGGTGGTCTCGGGTGCGTCGAGGGTCTGGGTCACGGTGTCTCCTTCCGACGTGACCCACGACACACCCGGTCGTAGGATCGGCGGCAGGGTTGCAGGGGGTTGCAACCGCACGTGGCACCGGTCAGGAGGGGTGATGGGCCGCGACGAGCGCCAGCACGAGCGCACCCAGCGGGTCACCCGCGACCGGGTGCTGTCGGGCGGCGCGCCGGTCGAGGAGGCCCGTCCCGAGATCAGCGCCTCGTGGCGCCGGGTCCGCGCCGGCGGGCTGGCCCCGGGCGCCGAGCCGGCCGTCGCCCCGCTGAGCGAGGGAGAGGTCGAGTCCCGACGCGCCTCGAGCGCGCTGGGGCCGCTGCTGCCGAGCATCACGTCCTCGCTGTCCCCCGTCGTCGACGACGGCCTGCTGGTCGTGGTGACCGACACCGACGGCCGGGTCCTGTGGCGCCGCGGGCGCAGCGGCGTACGACGCCTCGCCGACCGCCTCGGGTTCGTCCAGGGCTCCGCGTGGACCGAGGCCAACGTCGGCACCAACGCCATCGGCACCTGCCTGGTCGTGGGCGAGCCGGTGCACATCCACGGCCCCGAGCACTACGTCGAGTCCCACACCCGCTGGAGCTGTGCGGCGTCCCCGGTCCTCGACCCGTGGACCGGGTCGACGCTCGGTGCCGTCGACATCAGCGGTCCGGCGTACGCCGTCCAGCGCTCCGTGCTCGCCCTGGTCGGGGTGACCGCCCGGCTCGCCGCCGCGGAGGTGCGCAGCGAGCACGCCGCCTCGCTCGGACGGCTCCGGGCGTACGCCGCCCCCGTGGTGGCCCGGGTCGGCGGCCGGGCGCTGGCGGTCGACCCCAGCGGGCACGTCGCCGCCGTCACCGGCCTCACCGCCCCGGAGCGGTTGCTCCTCCCGGCCGACCTGTCGTCTGCGTCCACCTGGCTCCCGGCGCTCGGCACGGTGAGCGTCGAGCCGCTGCCGGGCGGCTGGCTGGTGCGGCTCGGCGAGGAGCACCCGACGGCCAGCGAGCTGGTGCTGGACCTCCGGGGCCGCGCCGAGCTGCGGGTCCGCACCTCGAGCCACGCGTGGCAGCACCACCCCAGCCCCCGGCACACCGAGATCCTCCTCGCGCTGGTCCGCGCGCCCGAGGGTCGCACCGCCGCCCAGCTGGCCGGCGACCTGTTCGCCGACCCCGGACGCGTGGTCACGGTCCGCGCCGAGATGTCGCGGCTGCGCCGCACGCTGGGACCGATCCTGCAGGCGAGGCCCTACCGGATCGCCGCCTCGGTGCGCACCACCGTGCTGCTGCCGCAGGAGTCCAGCGCGGCGGTGGTCGCTCCGGGCTAGGCCGCGGCTCCGCTACCCTCAGCCGTCGTGGACGACTTCACTGACCTCATCACCGCCAACCAGGCCTTCGCCGACACCTTCGAGCTCGGCGGCTTCGACGGCGTCGCGCACGCCGGCGTGGCGATCGTGACGTGCATGGACAGCCGGATCGACCCGTTGCGCATGCTGGGGCTCCAGCACGGCGACGCCAAGATCTTCCGCAACCCGGGGGGCCGGGTGACCAACGCCGCCCTCGAGGCCCTCGTGCTGGGCGTGCACCTGCTCGGCGTCGAGCGCGTGCTCGTCGTGCCGCACACCCGCTGTGCGATGTCCTCCAGCACCGAGGCGGAGCTGCGCGAGCGGATCGGCGCGTCGGCCGGCGTCGACGCCTCCTGGCAGCAGTTCCACGTGGTCCCCGACCAGGTGGCCGCCCTCGAGGAGGACGTGCAGAAGGTGCGCTCGCACCCGCTCATCCCCGGCAGCGTCAAGGTCGGCGGGTTCCTGTACCACGTGGACACCGGGCTGCTCGAGCAGAAGTTCTGATGGGCGACGCCGAGGTCGCCGCGACCGGCCTGGCCGTCGCGGCCGCCGCCGCCTCCGCGCTGGTGTGGTGGATGACCCGGGAGGCCGCTGCGGGACGCATCCCGCGCAACCGGTCCCTGGGCATCCGGACCCGTCGTACGCTCGCGTCCGACGAGGGCTGGGTGCTCGGCCACGAGGTCGCGCTCCCCTGGACGCGCTACGGCCGGTACGCCGCCGGCGTGGTCGCCGTCGCCGCCCTCGTCGCCGTCGGTGCCGACCGGGCGGTGCCGTTGGGGATCGCCCTCGGCCTCGCGGGCATGGCGGTCGTCCTGGCGTCCTGCCTGGGCGCGGTGCTGGCCATCAACCGCGCCCTGCCGGACTGAGCGGGCTCAGGGCCGTTCGTCGTCGTGCCGTGCGCGCTGGCGCCGGATGACCTCGGACACCTGGGCGCCCGCAGCGGCGTGGTGAAGGGACCTGTCAGCGTCCTGGACCCCGTGCGACACGGCGAGCCGGATGATCCAGTACAGGGCGACGACCGCCACGGCGGCGACCAGGATGAGCACCAGGAACGACTCCATGGCCGCAACCTAGCCAGTCCTCCCGTGCCCGGCGAGCCGACGCGCGATCAGCGGCGTCGTCCGTCGCCCCGGATCGACTGAAGTCCCACGCACCTGCGGGATCTTCACCCGCCCTGGCCGCCCCGTGGGCCGCACTTCCGCGCGTATGCGTGGAAGCTCAGGAACCGCCAGGTGTGCCGGACTCACCGGGAACGACGACGACCTGGTGCTGGTCCTCGTAGACCACCCGGCCCGGGTCGTCGGACTCCACCCGCTCCCAGGCCACACCGTGCCTGTCGAGGATGTCGAGATGCCCCCGAGTCGCCTCGACCAGGTGGTCCGCGGCCGGCACCTTGAACCACGCCACGGCCCGCGGGTTGACCTCGCGGTCGTAGACCAGCCGGTCGACCGTCGACGGGTCCGTGTAGGCGGCGTCGAACCACCGGTTCATCCGCACGCGGTGGGCCTCGTCGGCTGAGCAGAGGTCCCCGCCCCGTCCCAGCACGTTGACGAGCCCGAAGACGCCGACGTGGATGCCACGCGGCGACGGCTCCGGGCTCTGGAACCGGACGAAGCGGCTCACGCGTCGAGCGTCTCCATGTCGACGTCGTAGGCGCCCTGCACGATGAACTCCTTGCGCGGTGCGACGTCGGAGCCCATCAGCAGCTCGAAGACGTGGGCGGAGACCTCGGCGTCGTCGACGGTGAGGCGCCGCAGGGTGCGGTGGCGCGGGTCCATGGTGGTCTCGGCCAGCTGGTCGGCGTCCATCTCGCCGAGGCCCTTGTAGCGCTGAACCGGGTCCTTCCAGCGCACGTTCTTCTTCTTCAGCTCGGCCAGCTTCCGCTGCAGCTCGTCGTCGGAGTAGGTGTAGACGTACTTCGCCATCCCCTTCTTGGGGTTGGAGATCTCGATGCGGTGCAACGGCGGGACGGCGGTGAAGACGCGCCCCGCGGTGATCAGCTCGGGCATGTACTTGAAGAACAGCGTCGCCAGCAGGCAGCGGATGTGGGCGCCGTCGGAGTCGGCGTCGGCCATGAAGATGATCCGGCCGTAGCGCGTCGCGTCGAGGTCGAAGGTCCGGCCCGAGCCCGCGCCGACGACCTGGATGATCGAGGCGCACTCGGCGTTCTTGAGCATGTCCCCGACCGAGGCCTTCTGGACGTTGAGGATCTTGCCCCGGATCGGCAGCAGCGCCTGGTACTCCGAGTTGCGGGCCAGCTTGGCCGTGCCGAGCGCGGAGTCACCCTCGACGATGAAGAGCTCGGTGCGCTCGTTGTCACCGGCGCGGCAGTCGGCCAGCTTGGCGGGCAGGGCGGAGGACTCCAGCGCGTTCTTGCGGCGCTGCGTCTCCTTGTGCTGCTTGGCCGCGATCCGGGTCTTGGAGGCCCCGACGACCTTCTCCATCACCAGCTTGGCCTGGGCCTTCTCGGCCCGCTTGGTGGAGGTGAGGAACGCCTTGAGCTCGGCGGCCACGACCTTGCGCACGACGGTGCGCGCGGCCGGGGTGCCCAGGATCTCCTTGGTCTGGCCCTCGAACTGCGGCTCGGCGAGCCGCACCGTGACGACCGCGGTCATGCCCTCCAGGACGTCGTCCTTGATGACGTTGTCGTCGTTGACCTTCAGGACCTTGGCGGAGCGCATCACGTCGTTGAAGGTCGCGGTCACCGCCTGCTCGAAGCCGCTGAGGTGGGTGCCGCCCTTGGGCGTGGCGATGACGTTGACGTAGGAGCGGACCTGGGTGTCGTAGGTCTGCGACCAGCGCAGCGCCACGTCGACCATCAGCTCGCGCTCGACCTCCTGCGGCGTCATGTGGCCCTGGTCGTCGAGCAGGGGCACCGTCTCGGTGAAGGTGTCGCTGCCCTGGAGCCGCAGGATGTCGGTGACCGGCTCGCCCGCCGAGAGGTAGTCGGCGAACTCCGAGATGCCGCCCTCGTGGAGGAACTTCTCCTCCACCAGCTCCGGCCCCCGGAGGTCGCGGATCACCAGCTCGAGGCCCGGGACGATGTACGACGTCTGCCGCGCGCGCCCCAGGAGGCCCTCGAACTCGACGGTGGCGTCCTTGGTGAAGATCTGCCGGTCCGGCCAGAAGTGGATCCGGGTGCCGGTCTTGCCCTTGGCCACCCGCTTGCCCTTGCGGGACATGCCCGAGCCGGGGGTGAACGCCGCCTGGGGGCCGTCGCCGTCGAAGGTGCCCGGGACGCCGCGCTGGAAGGAGATGCCCTGCTGCGAGGGCGAGCGGTCCACGTCGATGTCCATGCGCGAGGAGAGCGCGTTGACCACCGAGAGGCCGACACCGTGCAGGCCGCCCGTCGCGACGTACGAGCCGCCGCCGAACTTGCCGCCGGCGTGCAGCTTGGTGGCGACCACCTCGACGCCCGGGAGCCCGGTCTTGGGCTCCTTGTCGGTGGGGATGCCGCGACCGTCGTCGTGGACCTCCACAGACCCGTCGGGGTGCAGGGTCACCTCGACGCGGTGCGCGACGCCCGCGAGGGCCTCGTCGACGCCGTTGTCGATGATCTCCCACAGGCAGTGCATGAGGCCGCGGGTGTCGGTGGACCCGATGTACATGCCGGGCCGCTTGCGCACCGCCTCCAGTCCCTCGAGGACGAGGAGGTGTGCTGCGTTGTAGGTGTTGTCCGCCGGTGCTGCCACAAGGGAAGAACCTACCCGCGACACGCCGTACGGCGGCGGAGGGCACGCTGCCACGCAACCGTGAGGGGCACGACTAGCGTCCTACCTCACACAGGCAGTACGCACGGAACATCCGTCGGATCACCGATCCGCTCGTCCCACGGTGACGAACAACCACCACGGGCCAGCCGCATCAGTGCAAGGATGGGTGGGTCAGTACCGAACCACCGTCGGGGAATCTTTTCCCCGGGGGCTACGTTGGGCCAGACACCGATGGAGAGAAATGAGGCCGATGTGACCACTGCCATTGCCCCCCAGCCCGCCGCCCTGACGGCAGGCGACCGCTGCGACCGCTGCGGTGCCCAGGCTTACCTGCGGGTGGAGCTCCAGACCGGTGGCGAGCTGCTGTTCTGCGCCCACCACGCCCGGGAGCACGGCGACAAGCTCCGGGAGGTGGCCTCGACCGTGCAGGACGAGACCCACAAGCTCTCGGCGACGCCCGCAGCCACCGAGGACTGAGCACCCCTACCCCAGACCACCACAGCGGCCCCGGACTCCTTGTCCGGGGCCGCTCCTCATTTACCCGACGCCCGATCTCGCACGCGCCCGGCGGCACCCCGGCCGACGGTGCGGCCGGCTGTGGAAGGCTCCGCACATGACCCCCCTCGAAGTCCTGATCGCGCTCCTGATCGCTGTCGGCGTCGTCGGCATCGTGGTGCCCGTGCTGCCCGGCTCGATCCTGGTCCTCGGCGCCATCCTGGTCTGGGCCAGCGAGGTCGGCACCCCCCGCGCCTGGACCGTGTTCGCGGTCGCGGCGACGTTCCTGGCGGCGGGCGCGGTGGTGAAGTACGTCCTGCCCGGTCGCCGCCTCCAGGAGGCCGGCGTCCCCCGCTCGACGCTGCTGGCGGGCGCGCTCCTGGGCTTCGTCGGCTTCTTCGTCGTGCCGGTGGTCGGGCTCATCGTGGGCTTCGTGCTCGGGGTCTACCTCTCGGAGCGGCACCGGCTCGGGGCGCGGGCCGCGTGGCCGGCCACGACCCACGCCCTCAAGGCGGTGGGCATCTCGATCCTCATCGAGGCCGTCGCGGCGGTCCTGGCGGCCCTGGTGTGGGTCGTGGGCGTCGTGGTGACGCCCTGATGGGCGTGCTCCTGGCGCTCGGCGCCGCCGTCGCCTACGGCCTGTCCGACTTCGTCGGCGGGCTGGCCTCGCGGCGTACGTCGGCATGGTCGGTCGCCTTCGTCGCCGCGCTCGGCTCGCTGCTGGGCGCCGTCGCGCTGGCGCTCGCCGTGCCGGGCGAGGCGACGGGCACCGACCTCGCCTGGGGAGCCCTGGCCGGCATCGGCAGCGGCACCGGCGGCGCCTTCCTCTACCGGGGCTTCGCCGCGGGCCGGATGGGGGTCGTCGCACCGGTCTCCGCCGTGGGCGCCGCGCTCCTGCCGGTGGTGGTGGCGGTGGCCACCGGCGAGCGGCCCGAGGTCCTGGTCTGGGTGGGCATCGCGGCAGCGGTGCCGGGCATCTGGCTGGTCAGCCGCGAGCCCGACTCCGACGGTGGCCTCGCCGACGGACTGGTGGACGGGGTCCTGGCCGGAGCCGGGTTCGGCCTGCTCTTCGCCGCGATGGGCCAGGTGCCCGAGGAGGCGGGGTGGTGGCCCACGGCCCTCGCGCAGGCCGTCGCGCTCGTCGCCGTGGCCCTCACGGCGACCGTGCTGCGTGCCGACTGGCTGCCGCGGCACCGCTCGGACCTGTGGGGCCTGGTGGCGGGGGTCCTGGCCACCGCCGCCGTCGTCTGCTTCCTGCTCGCCACCCAGACCGGGCTGCTCACCATCGCCGCGGTCGTCACCTCGCTGTATCCGGCGGTCACGGTCCTGCTCGCGGCCACCGTGCTGCGCGAGCGCATCCACGGCGCCCAGGGCCTCGGCCTGGCGTGCTGCGGGATCGCGGTCGCCCTCGTCGCCGCCGGCTAGGGGCGGGCGCGAGGACCGGACCGACCGGACCTCAGCTGGGCGCCAGCCAGGTGCCGAAGCGGCGGGTCGCCGGCGCCCAGTCGACGACCGCGTGCACGCCGTCGTACAGGTCGGTCATGAGGACGCTGGCCCGCACCGCCGAGGGGTCCTCGAGGCAGCCGCGGGAGATGCGTACGACGGCCACGTCCTTCGCCCAGCGCAACCGCACCGAGTGCGCGCACTGCAGCGGCGCACCGACGGCCTGCCAGCGGCGCACGTGGGCGAGCTGGTAGTCGGTCCCGTCGTTGAGACCGGTGTTGACGACGTACTCCGGACCACGTCGAGCGCGATCCACGTCGACGTAGGTGGCCAGCCCGGCTTCGTTGCGCCGTCGCAGGTCGTCGAAGTGCACGCGCAGGACGACCTCGGCCCCGGAGTGGCGCACCGTCGTGGACACGATGTCGGTGCGCGACTCGGGGGTCTCGGCGGCGTCCGGGAGCGTCTGGGTGGTCGCCGACGCCGCGGTCGGCAGCAGCACCACACCCACCGCGGCGAGCGCGAGGCCCCACCGCACGGTCGTGTGCATCAACTCGTCCCCCTGAGGATCGCGTGCGAAGGCGTGGTCCTCAGTCGAGGTAGTCGCGCAGGACCTGCGAGCGGCTCGGGTGGCGCAGCTTGGACATCGTCTTGGACTCGATCTGCCGGATGCGCTCGCGCGTCACCCCGTAGACCTTGCCGATCTCGTCGAGCGTCTTGGGCTGGCCGTCGGTGAGGCCGAAGCGCATGCTCACGACGCCCGCCTCGCGCTCGGAGAGCGTGTCGAGGACGGCGTGGAGCTGCTCCTGGAGCAACGTGAACGACACCGCGTCGGCCGGGACGATCGCCTCGGAGTCCTCGATGAGGTCACCGAACTCGGAGTCGCCGTCCTCGCCGAGGGGCGTGTGCAGCGAGATGGGCTCACGCCCGTACTTCTGGACCTCGATGACCTTCTCGGGGGTCATGTCGAGCTCCTTGGCGAGCTCCTCGGGCGTGGGCTCGCGGCCCAGGTCCTGCAGCATCTGCCGCTGGACGCGGGCGAGCTTGTTGATGACCTCGACCATGTGCACCGGGATACGGATGGTGCGGGCCTGGTCGGCCATCGCCCGGGTGATCGCCTGGCGGATCCACCACGTCGCGTAGGTCGAGAACTTGTAGCCCTTGGTGTAGTCGAACTTCTCGACGGCCCGGATGAGGCCGAGGTTGCCCTCCTGGATCAGGTCGAGGAAGAGCATGCCGCGGCCGGTGTAGCGCTTGGCCAGCGAGACGACGAGTCGCAGGTTGGCCTCGAGGAGGTGGTTCTTGGCGCGCCGTCCGTCCTCGGAGATCCACTCGAGCTCCTCGAGCACCTTGGGGGTGATCTTGCCGCCCTTGGCGAGCTTCTCCTCGCTGAAGAGGCCGGCCTCGATCCGCTTGGCGAGCTCGACCTCCATCTCGGCGTTGAGGAGGGGCACCTTGCCGATCTGCTTGAGGTAGTCCTTGACGGGGTCGGCGGTCGCACCGGCGACCATGACCTGCTGCTCGGGCTCGTCGGTGTCGTCGGACGCGGAGACCGTGAAGGCCTGCTTCTCGTCCTCCTTGATCGTCGGGTCGACCTTGACGTCCTTCTCGAACTGCTCGTCCGGGAGGTCGGGCAGCACCTTCTTGCCGTCGGCGCCGACGGTCGCGGGCTGCAGCTCCGTCTCCAGGTCGACGGCGGCGGCCGCCTTCTTGGCGGGCGCCTTCTTGGCGGCGGCCGCCTTGGTCGCCGCAGGCTCGTCGGCCTTGGCCGCCGGCGCCTTCTTGGCGGCGGCCTTGGTCGCCGTCTTCTTCGCCGTGGCGGAGGTCGTGGTCTTGCGGGCGCCGGAGGCGGCCGCGGCGGCGCGCGAGGTCTCGGCGCCGATCTCGACCGAGATGCCCAGGCCGCTCAGGTGGCCCAGCAGGGCCTTGAGGTGGCGGGGCTCGACCTGGGCGTCGTCACTGGCCTGTCGGAGGTCGTGGGTGGTCACGCTGCCAGCGGGGGTACCTCGCTCGATGAGCGAGACGATGGCCGGGTGCGCGAGCACCTCTGCGGGGAGCAACTTGCGTGCGTGCGAGGACACGAACACCTCTCGTCAGAAGACTTCGGGGCGCGGCAAGGCCCGGTTTCGTCAAGTGCCGCACCGTCATTCTGCCACGGCCACCCCCAGGGCCCGAACCTGCGTCCCCCCGGCGCGGTTTCCGGCAAACTTGAGTGGATCCGTACACTTCTGCTCGAGGGGAGTACCTCACCAAGACCACCCGGTCAGTACGGCGCGACAGCTCGCGCCTCGGGTGGGCGCCGGACGTCCACCGTGACGCACGGCGAGGGAGACCTCAGGCCCGGCAGCAACCTGTCCTGAGAGATCTCGAGGAGAACTCCGTGCTCGACTCCATCGCGACCCCGACCCTGTGGTGGGTCACCATCGGCGCCGTCGTCGGCCTGCTGGTCATCGACTTCATCGCCACCCGCAAGCCCCACGAGGTGTCCATGCGGGAGGCGATCGCCTGGTCGGTCTTCTACGTCGCCCTGCCCCTCCTCTTCGGCCTGTACGTCTGGAACGCCCACGGCTCCGACCGCGGCCTGGAGTACTACACGGGCTACCTGGTCGAGAAGACCCTGAGCGTCGACAACCTGTTCGTCTTCATGCTGCTGCTCGCCGCGTTCGCGGTGCCGAAGGCCCTCCAGCAGCGGGTCCTCCTGTACGGCATCGTCGGCGCCCTCGTGCTGCGCGGCATCTTCATCGCCCTGGGGGCCGCGGCCCTCGACCGCTTCGACTGGGTCTTCCTCGTCTTCGGCCTCGTCCTGCTGCTGACCGGCCTCAAGCTGCTGCGCGACGCCGTCTCGGGCCACGACCACGAGATGGACGTCAACGAGATGCGCATCGTGCGCCTCACCCGCCGGGTCATGCCGGTGACCGACGACTACGAGGGCACCCGCCTCGTCGTACGCCGTGAGGGCAGGCGCTGGCTGACGCCCTTCGCGCTCGTCGTGATCGCGGTCTTCGCCACCGACGTCGTCTTCGCCGTCGACTCGGTGCCCGCCGTTTACGGCATCACCGGGGACCCCTACCTCGTGTTCGCCACGAACGCCTTCGCGCTGCTCGGCCTGCGCGCGCTGTACTTCGTGCTGCAGGGGGCGCTGGCCAAGCTGGTGCACCTGTCCTACGGCCTGGCCGCGATCCTGGGCTTCATCGGCGTCAAGCTGGTCCTGCACTGGGCCCACGAGGTCTGGTCCTGGGTGCCGTCGGTGCCGACCCTGGCCTCGCTCGGCGTCATCCTCGCGATCCTGGCCATCACCACCACGACCAGCCTGATCGCGTCCCGCCGGGCGGACGACGAGGCGTCCGGCTCGGAGGACCCCGACCCCGAGCACCCCGGCGCGGAGAAGACCTCGGTCTGACCCGCACGGCCGGTCGGCCGGTCGGGCAGCCAGGTGGCCGGCCCCGCTCAGGCGGGGCCGGCCGCCTTCGCGGCGGCCTTCTTCTGCTTCTTGAAGTCCCGCACCTTCTGCAGCGAGGGGCCGTCCACCACGTCCGCCACGGAACGGTGCCCGTCGAGGGCGTAGTCCCCCACCACGTCCTCCCAGCCCGCGGGACGCACCCCGAGCTGCTTGGCGAGCAGCGCGACGAAGATCTGTGCCTTCTGCTTGCCGAAGCCGGGCAGGGCCATCATCCGGCGCAGCAGGTCCCGGCCGTCGGCGGCCTCGGTCCAGATCCGCGAGGCGTCCCCGTCGTACTCGTCGGTGACGATCCGGGCGAGCTCCTGGAGCTTGGAGGCCATGGAGCCGGGGAAGCGGTGGATGGCCGGCGTCGTCGCCGCCATCGCGGCGAACTCCTCCGGGTCGGCGGCGGCGATCGCCGCGGGATCGAGGGTCCCGAAGCGGTCCATCACCTTGGCCGGTCCGCGGAACGCGTGCTCCATGGGGTACTGCTGGTCGAGCATCATCCCCGCCAGCAGCGCGAAGGGCGAGTCGTCGAGGACCTGGTCGGCGGCGGCGTCGCCGGTGATGTGGAGGGCCATGTCCGCAGTATCCCGCACCGGCACGCCGACCAGCGCCCGATCGGCCAGCGCCCCACCACGCCGGGCACCCGCACGGTCCGGCACCGGCTCACCGCGGGTGCTCGAAGTGGTGGACCTCCGCGTCCGGCCCCGGGTAGACCAGACCCACGTGGCCGGTGTCGGCCCAGCGCACGAGGTACGGCGGGCTGCCGTCCTCGTGCCGCACCTCCAGCACCTCACCGTCGCGCACGGGCTCGTCGACGTGCTGGCTGTGGATGATCAGCCTGTCCCCCACGGCGGCGTACACGGCTGCCCCCTCAGCCCAGCAGCTCGGTGAGCGGGTCGGCCCGGCGATGGGTCAGCGTGTTCATGGTGCGTCCTCCTGGGGTGTGGCTCCCGTGTGGAACCTCTGGTCCGAGTCTTCGCCGCCCACCCGGCCCCTGGGCAGGGCCGGAAGTCACTTGTCGCCAGGGGGGACCTTCGCGGGATGCGAGCGGGACCTTCCGCCCTCGCTCCGGCAGCCGCGGCGACGGAGGCTGGACGTGGCCGAGCACGATCCGAGCGGAGGGAGCACCCACCATGAGCACGAGCATGCAGAGCAAGCAGTGGCACATCGAGCTCTACCTCGTGGAGGACGGGACGACGACCCGGGCCGACGCGGTCCTGCGCACGAGCGCGGGCACCGAGGTGCGTCACTCCGGCGTCGCCCGGCGGAACCCTGCCGATCGTGACGTCCCGGAGATCGGCGAGGAGCTGGCCGCGTGCCGGGCCCTCACCGGGCTGGCCCACGACCTCCTCGAGAGCACCGTGTCGGACGTCGAGGGCAACGTGCACGCCCGCGTCCGTCTCGACGCCTGACCCATGGCCCCTGAGACCGAGGCACCCGCACCCATGGGCCACGAGATCCGGCTCGTCGACCTCCCCCACCGGTCGACGGCGGTCGTCCGCGCCCACGTCATGCCGTCCGGCATGGCGGACTTCTTCGCCAAGGCCTTCGAGGAGGTCCTCGGGGTGCTCGACGCCCAGGGCCTCGCACCGACGGGTCCACCGTTCGCGCGCCACCTGCCCCGGGGCGACGGCTTCGAGGTCACCGCCGGCTTCCCCGTGGACCGCGCCGTCCGACCCTCGGGGCACGTGCTCCCGGACGAGCTCCCCGGCGGACCGGTCGCCACGACGCTGCACACGGGCGCGTACGACGCCGTGGGGGCCGCCTACACGGAGACGACCGACTGGCTCGAGGCCCACGGGCTCACGGCCACGGATGCACCGTGGGAGGCCTACCTCGACGGGCCGGAGGTGCCGCAGCCGCGGACCCAGCTCTTCGTCCCGTGCCGGGCGGAGGCGTGATGTCCAGCACCTCGCTGCGCGAGGGCCCCATCGCCGCGACGGACCTGGTCTCCTCCTACGCCGAGGCGCGGGAGACGCACTCGGCGGTGGTGTTCCTCGTGGGGGAACGCGCCTACAAGCTCAAGAAGTCGGTCGACCTGGGCTTCCTCGACTTCAGCTCGCGCAGCAAGCGGCTCGCCGTGCTGCATCGCGAGCTGGCGCTCAACCGTCGCCTCGCCCCGGACGTCTACCTCGGCATCAGCGAGGTGCTGGACGTGGACGGTCGACCGCTGGACCACCTCCTCGTCATGCGACGGATGCCCGAGCAGCGCCGCCTCACCCACCTCGTCGTCTCCGGCGCCGAGGTCGGTGGCCACCTGACGGCACTGGCGCACCTGATGGCGACGTTCCACAGCCACGCCGGGCGGGGCCCGGACGTCGACGAGAGCGGCACCCGTGACGCCCTGTGGGGACGGTGGCAGGGCAACCTCGACAGGGCCCAGCCGTTCGTCGGCACCCGGCTGGAGGCCGCGGAGGTCGACGCCGTCCGGCGACTCGCGCAGCGGTACCTGGACGGCAGGGCGCCCCTCTTCGAGGACCGGATCCGCCGCTCGGCCATCGTGGACGGGCACGGCGACCTTCTCGCCGAGGACATCTTCTGCCTCAGCGACGGCCCCCGTGTCCTGGACTGCCTGGAGTTCGACGACAGGCTGCGCCACCTCGACCGCATCGACGACATGGCCTGCCTGGCCATGGACCTCGAGCGCCTCGGTGCGCCCGGGGCGGCCGAGGGCCTGCTGGCGGCGTACGCCGCGCTGTCGTCCGACACCGCGCCCGCCTCGCTCGTGCACCACTACATCGGCTACCGCGCCTTCATGCGGGCCATGGTCGCCTGCCTGCCGCACGGCCGGGACACCCGGTCGTCGACCCTCCCGGGACGCCTGCTGGACCTCGCGCAGCGCCACCTCGAGGACGGTCGCGTGTCGCTCATCCTGGTCGGTGGCGCTCCCGGGACGGGCAAGACCACCCTGGCCGGCCGGCTGGCGGAGGACCTCGGCTGCGCCGTGCTGTCCACCGACCTCGTGCGCAAGGAGCTGGCGGGCCTGCCACCGCGGACCCACGCCAGTGCGGCCGCGGGCTGCGGGATCTACACGCCGGCCTGGACCGACCGCACGTACCGCGAGGTGCTGCACCGGGCGGAGGGACTGCTCACCATGGGCCGGACGGTCGTCCTGGACGGGACGTGGGGCGACGCGGACCTGCGCGCCCTCGCGGCGTCCCTGGCCGAGCGCACCTCGAGCGACCTGGTGCAGCTGAGGTGCGACGTGCCGGCCGAGGTCGCGACCCACCGGATCGTCGTACGCGACTCGGTCTCCGACGCCGACCCGGTCATCGCGGCCGGCCTGCGGGAGGCCTTCGACGACTGGCCCGGGTCGGCGCGGGTCGACACGAGGCCCCCGGTGGACCTGGTCGCCGCCCAGGTGCAGCACCGGATCCAGCCCTGGCGCACCACCCGCGCGACCGGACAGACCATGCGTCCGCGTCTCCCGGCGGACTGACGTGCCCGGCGGCGCGGGCACGATGCAGGCCTGGGCGGTCAGCGGCCACCCGGGTGGACCGGGTCGCCTCGTGCGGGCCGAGCGTGGCGTGCCGAGCCCGGTCGGGGACGAGGTGCTGGTGCAGGTCACGGCCTGCGGGGTGTGCCGCACCGACCTGCACCTGGCCGACCTGGAGCTGGCGCCCCGCGCGCCGCTGGTCGTCCCGGGGCACGAGGTCGTGGGACGCGTCGTCGCGCTCGGCCCGTCGGCCGGAGCCCGCTTCGGCCCCGGCGACCGGGTGGGGATCGCGTGGCTGCGGCGCACGTGCGGGAGCTGTCGCGCGTGCCGCCGCGGGAGCGAGAACCTGTGCCGGTCCTCGCAGTACACCGGGTGGGACGCCGACGGCGGCTTCGCGGAGTACGCCGTCGTCCCCGAGGCCTTCGCCTACACGCTGCCCGACGGGTTCACCGACGAGGAGGCCGCTCCCCTGCTCTGCTCCGGCATCATCGGCTACCGCGCCCTGCGGCGTGCGGCGCTGCCTCCCGGTGGACGGCTGGGCATCTACGGGTTCGGGGCGAGCGCACACCTGACCGCCCAGCTCGCCGTGGCCCAGGGGGCGGAGGTGCACGTGCTGACCCGCGACCGGGCCGCCCGCGAGCTCGCCGCCGACCTCGGGGCGGCCTCGGTGGGTCCGGCCGACGGACGTCCGCCCGTGCCACTCGACTCGGCGATCCTCTTCGCCCCGGTGGGTGGGCTGGTGCCCACGGCGCTGGCCGCGCTGGACCAGGGCGGCACCCTGGCCGTGGCCGGCATCCACCTCACCGACATACCGGCCCTGGACTACCAGGAACACCTCTTCCGGGAGCGCACCCTCACCAGCGTCACCGCCAACACGCGGGCCGACGGCGAGGAGCTGCTGCGCCTGGCCGGGCGGCTCGACCTGCGACCGCGGGTGACGGCGTACCCCCTCGACCGTGTCGACATGGCGCTCGGCGACCTCGCTGGCGGTGCGGTCACGGGCGCGGCCGTGGTCCGCGTCGGGTGAGCCCGACCGGACCCGCGCGTCGACCGGATACGGCTCCCGCGAGCCCCGGCGTGGCTAGCATCAGGACGGTGTCCACACCATCCCAGCCCGTCGGACCCGAGCGCACGGGCCGGCCCACCCTGGAGCAGGTGGCCGCCCGTGCCGGCGTCTCCCGCGCCACGGTCTCGCGCGTCGTCAACCGGACCGCATCGGTGGACCCCCACCTCGTGGACGTCGTCTCCCGGGCGATCCGGGAGCTCGACTACGTCCCCAACCAGGCCGCCCGGGCCCTGATGACCCGCCGCTCCAGCACGGTCGCCCTCGTGGCCGCCGAGTCCGAGGCGCGCTTCTTCGGCGACCCCTTCTTCGCGGGCATCGTGCGCGGCGCCAGCCAGGAGCTGTCGGACGCCGGCATGCACCTGGTCATCTCGATGGCACGCAGCGCCGACGACCTCGACCGGGTCGGGAGCTTCGTCCGGGGCGGGCACGTGGACGGCGTCCTGGTCATCTCCGAGCACGACAGCGTCGACGTCCTCGGGCACCTCGGGCAGGCGGGGGTCCCCGTCGTGATGGGCGGCCGCCCCCTCTCCGACCACCCCGAGGTCGCGTACGTCGACCACGACAACCGGGCGGGCGGGGCCCTGGCCGCCCGGCGGCTCCGGGAGGTCGGGCGCACCCGGGTCGGCACGATCGCCGGTCCCCAGGACATGTCGGCAGGCGTGGACCGGCTGGCCGGCTTCCGTGACGAGCTCGGCCGGGACTTCGACCCGCTGCTCGTGGCCGAGGGCGACTTCACCACCGCGAGCGGGGCCGAGGCGGTCGACGCGCTGCTCGAGCAGCACCCGGACGTGGACGCCCTCTTCGTGGCCTCCGACGCCATGGCCCTCGGAGCCATCAGCCGGCTGCGGGACCGGGGACGTCGCGTCCCCGAGGACGTCGCCGTGGTGGGCTTCGACGACGCCGACGTCGCGGCGGTCGCGTCACCACCCCTCACCACGGTCCGTCAGCGCACCACCGTCCAGGGACGCCTGATGGCCCAGCTCCTGCTGCTGCGCCTCGGGTTGCCCGTGGCCCGGCCGCTGCCCGAGATCGCGGCGGACCCCGAGGCGCGCCGCGTGGTGCTCGACGTCGACCTCGTGGTCCGGTCGACGGCCTGACCCCACGCACCACCGCGGGGACAGGCCGCCGTCCCGGCTACGGGTAGGTCACCACGTAGCTGGGGTCCTCGTAGCCGTCCGGGTCCCCGGGGTCGGCGATGCCGTCGACCGGGGCGCCCACCCCGTTGACCACGGCCTCGATCGTGCCCGGGCCGCTGAGGTTCTTGGTCATCACGTGCGTGAGGCGGATGCCCGGCCTGGTCGGCACCTCGTAGCCGTTGGCCGTGACGATGTCGGGGTTGTTGCGGTTGTAGACGTAGACACCCCCGCCCCACAGCTGGTGCTGCTGGACGCGGTCGCCGACCTTGTACGCCGCCCAGCCCAGGGTGCCGTCGGGGGTCGTCCAGTCCGACTGCGTGGGCGGGTCGTAGGGCAGCTCGTTCTGGTAGAGCACCACGCGTCCCCGCTCGCCGTTCCAGACGGTGTTGTGCTGCTGGAAGTGCTCCACGAACAGCCCTGTGGCGGTGACGTCGTCGCCCTCGACGACGACCCCGGTGCGCCCGACGTTGGTCCGCCACCGCTCGTTGTCGCCGAGGAAGCCGTCGGTGAGGTCGAAGTCCTCGATGCCGTGGTCGGCGCGCCACACCCAGGTGTGGTCGATCAGGACGTGGTCGCTGTTGACCTCGAGGGCCACGTCGGCCCGGCCGACGTGGGGGCCACCGACGCGGAAGTACACGTCGCTGAGGGTGGTGGGGTTGCGCGGGTCGGACAGGCGCTCCCCGGCGCGGCCGTGCGGGTTGCCGACCCGCATCAGCGTCGCGGACTCCACCGTGCCGGCGTCGACGGTCACCCCGGCCACGACGATGCCGGGGCGGTCGGCCAGCTCCAGCGGCGTGGCGCCACCCACCGCCGTCAGGGTCGCCTGGCCCATCCCCAGCACCACGGTGTCGGGGCGCTTGACCGCGATGCTGCGGTCGACGTCGTACACACCGGGCGTCAGCAGCAGGTGCTGGCCCCGGGCGAGCGCACGGTTGATCTCCCCGACCGGGTCACCCGGCGCGACGACGTGGAAGCGGCTGAGCGGGACGGTGCGCCCGGCGGTCGGCCCGTCGGCCCAGCTGGTGCCCCGCGAGGACTGCTGGGCGCTGGGCACCCGCACGTTCCAGGTGCCGTCGTCGTCCACGAACAGGTAGGGCTTCTCGCGGCTGAGCGGCGTGCGGTCGAGCGTCGTGTACGGCGGATCGGGGTAGGCGCCGTCCGCCGGGGCGCCGACCACGCCCGCGAACACCTGGTTCCACACGGCGTTGGTCCACTCGCCGACCTCGCTGTTGCGGGTGATCCACTGCTGCTGGGATCCGTTGATGACCGTCCCGGCCCGCGAGTCGGCGATGAAGCCACCACTGGCGAACGAGGGTCCCGAGCAGTAGTCCATCAGCGTGAGGCCGCCGCCCCTCACGTCCACGCGTCGCATGGAGACGGCCTGGGAGACCGCCCAGAAGTTGTTGCCACCACGGCAGCCGTCCTGTCCCGCGGCGTTGACGTCGATGGTCAGGTTGGACACGCTGCGCCAGAAGTTGTTGAGCGCGAAGCACTCCGCGCCCTCGCTGCCGACCTCGGCCGGATCGCCCGCCGCGTCGAAGCAGCGGTTGTAGACCTCGACCTTGCCGTTGATCCGGACGTCGGACGGCGAGGCCCCCAGGCCGGCGACCTCGGTGTAGTAGCCGACCTTGATCTGCAGCGGCTCCTCGGCCGTGCCGTAGGTCCCGGGCAGGAAGAGCAGGCTGTAGCGGTCGCTACCCATCTCGTTGTCGACCTGTCGTGCGTGGATCGCGTCCGCGGCCGCCTGGATCTCGCTGGTCGGCATCGTGGGGTCGAAGACGGTGACGCGGTCGCCGAGGTCGGGCGCGGCGGCCGGGCCGGAGGCGCCGGGCGCCGGGGGTGCGGAAGACGGGGCTGCGGACGCGGCGGCGGTGGCCGACGTGGCGGCCAGGGACGCCAGCGCGAGGCCGACGCTCCAGGCCAGCACGAGTCCGACGATCCGCGCGAGGGGGGAGGCCACAGGGGGCATGGGGGCACACCTTTCGAGAGCGGCTGCGCTGAGAGAGCGCTCTCTCAGCCACCAGAGCAAAGCACGCCGAACCTCGTTGCACAAGGGTCCGGCGTGCTCCGGTCAGGCCCGTGCCGACCTCGGTCGACACGGCGGCCCGGTCAGTCGGCCTTGACCGCCAGCACCGGGCAGTGGGCGTCGAGCAGGATGCGCTGCGCGTTGCTGCCCAGGATCAGCTTGCCGACCGGCGAGCGACGGCGCAGGCCGATCACCAGGAGCTCGGCGGAGTTGGCCTCGGCGATGCTGATGAGGTCCTCGGCCGGCTCGAAGCCACGCACGAGCTGGCGGATGTCGTACTCGAGGCCGGACTCGTCGAGCGTCTTGCGGACGTTGTCCATCTCGCCCTCGGCGGCGTGCGCCCGGTCCTGGTCGTAGTCGTGCCCACCGCGGTGGGAGTTGACCACCACGAGCTTGCTGCCGCGCAGCCTCGCCTCGGACATGGCGGTCGCGAGGGCGGCCTCGCCCTCCGGCTTGGGGACGTATCCGACGACGACGGTGCCCATGGCGCCTCCTTCTGCAGACCGGTCGCGCATCGGTGCGCGAGGGGTGCAGGCACCGTACCCAATCCGGACCGCGAGCGGGAGCCTGTGGACGACGACGCGCACGCGGGATCCCGGGCGGGGCAGGCTGTGCCCATGCCGGTGCTCGCCCCGATCCCACGCGCGACGCACGTCGCGCTGCGTGCCGCGGTCCTGGACTTCCGGGAGACCGACCACCGGCGGCGACCCCCGCCGACCGTGCACGTCGGGCTGCCGGGCCGCCATGCGGTGCGGTTCGTCCACGAGCCGGGCGCCGTCGTGGGCGCGGCCCTGGCGGCCGACGTGGTCGGGGCCCTGCTGCAACGCTCCCGGCGCGAGCTCGGCGCGCTCCTCGGCAGGACTCCCCCGGTCCCCCTGGTGTGGCTGACCCGCTCCGGCACGACGGCCGGGCACGACGCGGACGTGCTGTGGTCGGCGGCGACCCGCGCGGCGTACGCCGAGGCGGGCCTGGTCGCCACCTTCGTCGTGGTCACCCGCGACGGGTGGCTCGACCCAGTGACGGGGGTCCGCCGCGAGTGGCGTCGGCTGCGGCGTCGCTCGGGTGCTCCTCCCCCGCGGACCTGAGCCGACGGCCCCGGGGCGGCGACGGCCTGGGTCCTCGGCGGCCGCCCGGCGGTCGGATGGACGACCTCAGTCGGTCCAGGTGTGGACGGGCTCGTTGGTGTGCATGCGGGCCCGGTAGTCCTGGAGCGTGGCGCGCAGGGCGTCGTACCTCTCCATGTCGTCGCGGCGGTGCATCTGGCCCACGAACCACTCCGCGCCGGTCAGGCCGGTCAGGCAGCGCTGCTCGATGATGCCGAGCAGGCGGTCCCGGACGTCGGACTCCACACCCCAGGAGTCCAGGCCCTCGGCTGCCATCGGGAGCAGGCGCCGCAGCACGAGCTCGGTGGCACGGACCTGGCCGATGCCCGGCCAGTAGATCTGCGCGTCGACGCCCTGCTGCGCGGCGACGTGGAAGTTCTCCTCGGCGGCAGAGAACGACATCTGCGACCACAACGGCCGCTCGCTCTCGGCGAGGTGTCGCACGAGGCCGAAGTAGAAGGCCGCGTTGGCGATGGTGTCGGCGACCGTGGGGCCGGCGGCGAGGAGCCGGTTCTCCACGCGCAGGTGCGGCACGCCGTGGGCGATGTCGTAGACGGGACGGTTCCAGCGGTAGATCGTGCCGTTGTGGAGCCGGAGCTCGGAGAGCTCGGGGGTTCCGCCCGACTCGAGCACCTCGAGCGGGTCCTGGTCGTCGGTGATCGGCAGCAGCGCCGGGAAGTAGCGCACGTTCTCCTCGAACAGGTCGAAGACCGAGGTGACCCACCGCTCGCCGAACCACACGCGCGGGCGGACGCCCTGGACCTTCAGCTCCTCGCTGCGGGTGTCGGTGGCCTGCTCGAAGAGGGGGATGCGCGTCTCGCGCCACAGCTCCTTGCCCAGCAGGTACGGCGAGTTGGCCGCCACGGCCAGCTGCACGCCGGCGATGGCCTGCGAGGCGTTCCAGTAGGCCGCGAAGTCGTCCGGGGCGGTCTGCACGTGGAACTGGGTGCTGGTGCACGCCGCCTCGGGGACGATCGAGTCCGCGGTGGTCGTGAGCCGGTCGCGACCGGAGATGCTGATGGTGATGTCCTCGCCGCGGGCGTCGAGGATCTGCTCGCTGAGCAGCGAGTAGCGGGGGTTGGCGCTCAGGGATGCCCGGGACATGTGCCCCTCGGCGAGGGTCGGCAGGATCCCGATCATCACCTGGTGCGCGCCGACCCGGCTGGAGGCCTCCTCGGCGTCGTTGAGGGAGCGGCGCAGGCTGTCCTCGAAGATGGTCAGCCCGCCCTCGCGCAAGGTGGCGGGGGCGACGTTGAGCTCGATGTTGAACTGGGCGAGCTCGGTCTGGAAGTCGTCCTTGCCGATCAGGTCGAGCACCTCGGCGTTCTTGAGCGCGGGATCGCCGTGCTCGTCGACGAGGTTGAGCTCGACCTCGAGCCCGGTCATCGGGTCGTCGGTGTCGAAGCGGGCCTCGCGCAACATGCGGGCGAAGACGTCGAGGTTGCGCCTCACCTTCTCGCGGTGGCGCGTGCGATCGGCCCGCGAGAACTCCTGCTGCTCGACTTCTTCTCCCATGCGAGGACCCTAGCCACGCGGGCACCCCCGGGGACAGGCGTCACCCCCCGTGGGATGGACCGGGATTTCCCCCGCCCTCAGGCCGCCCCACGGTCGAAGGACGCCCGGAGGGGCTCCCACAGGTCAGGTGAGCACGCGTCGTCCAGCAGGTCGGCGACCAGCCGGGCCAAGGAGTGGTCCGGCGCCACGGCCCGGCACCGCTCGACGGCGCACCACGCGAGGGCGCCGTCGCCGGCGAGCCACGCGGCGACGGCCAGCACGGCAGCCGGTCCGGCCACGATCTCGTCGGGGACCCGGCGGACGACGTCGCTCCACAGCTCGACGTGCGCGCGGGCCACCGGTCTGGTCAGCCCGCACCAGGCCTCGTCCCGGGACGCGGGCTCCCGCAGGGCCAGCGCCAGCGGCACGAGGACCTCGACGGGGCACGGACCGGGCTCCCGGGTGTGCCGGTGCACGACCGCCCGCACCTCGCGGGCGGGGAGGGGCTGCGGGTCCGTCGCCAGGAAGGCGGCGGACTCGGTGACCGCGTCCTCGACGGGGTCCAGGGTGGCCCTCAGCTCGGCGCGCGATCCGTGGGTCACCCGGCCGTCGAAGACCGCCCGAGCGGTGAACGGGTGGGCCCCCGGGTCGAACGGGACACCGCGGTAGGCCTCGGGCGTGCGGCCGGGCAGCACGGCGAACCAGCGGCAGTCGTGCACCCGCAGCACGTCGATCACCTCGATGCCGCGCTCGGTGAACGCCTCGTGCAACGACCAGGCGCACTCGTCGGCCACGAGCGTGTCGTCGTCGTAGACCACGAAGATCACCTGGCGGACGCGGTGCCGGAGGCTGGGGCGCAGCAGCGCGTCGACGACATCGTCGACGTCGCCGGCGTCGTCGGGCAGGTCGACGCGCGCGTGGAAGGACGGCTGCTCGCCGAACGTCAGCATCGCCACCGACGTCTCGGGCGCGAAGCCGAGGGCGATCGGCACGAAGGCCACGATGTCCTCGGGCGTCCGGGCGACCAGCGGGATGGGTGTGGGTGTGGGAGTCATGAAGGGACCGTCCCCGGCCGCGCCGACGCTCCCACCTGCGCATCGTCGGACTGTGGACGACGCGCCCCCGGCTGGCCCCTGTGGACGACAGGTGGCCTGCGACAATGACGGTGTGACCAGCAGCGGGGCCGACCCCCTCCCGGGCGACCCGCACGCCTGATGCGTCGTACCGCCTCGGTCCTGCACCTCGACATGGACGCGTTCTTCGCGGCCGTGGAGCAGCGCGACAAGCCCTCGCTGCGCGGCAAACCGGTCATCGTCGGCGGCACCGGCGGTCGCGGGGTCGTCGCGACCGCGTCGTACGAGGCCCGGGTGTACGGCGTCCGGTCGGCCATGTCCGGGCGCGAGGCGCGCGCCCGGTGCCCGCACGCGGCGTTCCTGTCGGGGCGCTTCCACGCCTACCGGCAGACGAGTGCCCGCGTCATGGAGGTGCTCCGTGCCGCCTCCCCCCTGGTCGAGCCGCTGTCGCTCGACGAGGCGTTCGTCGACCTCGAGCGCGCCGACCTGCCGGACCTCGAGGTGGAGACGGTGACGGCCTTCGGCCACGAGCTGCGGGCCCGGGTGCGCGAGGTGACCGGGGGGCTCACCGGGACCGTCGGCATCGGCACCTCCAAGTTCATCGCCAAGGTGGCCAGCGAGCTCGACAAGCCCGACGGGCTGACCGTGGTCCCGCCCGGCACCGAGCGCGAGCTGCTGCGCCCGATGAAGGTCACCGTGATCCCCGGTGTCGGCCCGGCCACCGCCGAACGGCTCCGGCGGGCCGGGCTCCACACGGTGGCCGACCTCGAGGCCGTCGACGAGGAGGAGATGGTGCGCCTGCTCGGCAGGGCGCACGGACACGGCCTGCACCGGCTGGCACGTGCCGAGGACGACCGCCCGGTGGTCGCCGACCGGGAGACCAAGTCGGTCAGCAGCGAGGGCACCTACGACACGGACCTGACCGACCGCAGCCTGATGGAGTCGCTGCTGACCCGGCAGGCGGTGCAGGTCGGCACGCGCCTGCGCAAGCACGGCCTGTCGGGACGCACGGTGACGATCAAGGTGCGGCTGCACGACTTCACCACCCTGAGCCGGTCCTCGACGTTGCCCAGCCCCACGGACAGCGCACCCACCATCGCGCGGCTCGCCCGGTCCCTGCTGGCCGACCTCGACACCTCAGGCGGCGTGCGACTGCTCGGCGTCGGGGTCTCCGGGCTGGCCGACTGGATCCAGGAGGACCTCTTCGGCGAGACGGAGCCCGAGCCCGAGGAGGTCGTGGTCCCGGACGCGACGCCTACGGTCCGCCACTTCTCCCCCGGGATGGACGTCGTGCACGAGGAGATGGGCGCGGGCTGGGTGTGGGGGTCGGGGCGGGGCGTGGTCACGGTGCGCTTCGAGACCGCCGAGACCCCACCCGGACCCGTCCGGTCGTACGCCGTCGACGACCCGGCCCTGTCGCCGGCCGTCGCGCCCGCCGAGGACTGAGGGTCCACCTCGCGCGGAGCTCGCGACCAGCGAGCCGGACGTGCCGGCGCGCCTCGGGAAAAGGTGAGAGGCCCCAGCCGGTATGAGCGCCTGGAGCCCCTCGGAGTGACCGGCTGGGTGACGTCCGGTCGACCTGGACGCCAGTCGGGTCCCGAGGCCCCCGTCACCGGGTCCCCGCGGCAAGCACGCTCGCCGTACGGATCCTTCTGCCTGTCCGATCACCGGCGCCGCACGCGGCGCCGGTAGGAGAGTTCTATGTCCGCCGAGCGCGCCGGCGCAAGGGGTCGACCCCACATTCCCGTGGTCCCACAGGCGCGTCCACAGGCGCGGGCCGGTGGTCCACAGCGGCGGACGGGTTGTCCACACACCTGTGGACCAGCCTGTGGAGGACGGACCGGTACCCGGATCGTCCAATCCCGTGGCGCCGCGTCTCCGAAGCACCCCTGAGAAGTCCCTGAGAGTTGCCGAGGGAGGCAACTCTCGCAGTGGTCGGGACGTCGAGTCAGGTGAAGGGCCGAGCAGTCGAGGTGGGGAATCTCTTGACCGTGGAAGCCGTTGGAGAAGACGTGGCGAGGTATCGGCGCACCGCCACGGAGGAGGAGACGACGATGAGCACCGCACAGAGCACCGCACGGAGCACCCGCACGAGCACCACGCGTGAGATCGAGGGACGCGACAGCGTCGGCCTCTACCTCGACGAGATCGCCCGCACTCCCCTTCTCGACGCCGCCATGGAGGTCGAGCTCTCCAAGACCATCGAGGCCGGCCTGCTGGCCGAGAAGCTCCTCGAGGAGGGCCGTGTCGGCCGTCGCAAGGGGGGCGCCCCCATGAGCGCCAACCAGGAGGAGCTGGAGTGGCTGGCCGAGGAGGGTCGGCGGGCCATCGACCAGTTCATCTCCGCCAACCTGCGCCTCGTCGTCTCCATCGCCCGCAAGTACGGCCGCTCGCAGATGCCCATGCTCGACCTCATCCAGGAGGGCAACACCGGCCTGATCCGCGCCGTGGAGAAGTTCGACTACACCAAGGGGTACAAGTTCTCGACCTACGCCACCTGGTGGGTCCGCCAGGCCATCACCCGCGGCATCGCGCAGCAGGCCCGCGTCGTACGGCTGCCGGTGCACGTGGTCGAGGAGCTCAACCAGGTGAGCGGCGCCCGTCGCACCCTCGAGCGCCAGCTCGGCCGCGCCCCTGAGCCGCAGGAGATCGCCCAGGAGCTCGGCATGGAGATCGACCGGGTCCTCGACCTCATGTCGTGGGGTCGCGACCACGTCTCCCTCGACACCCCGGTGGACGAGGACGGCGACACGTCCCTGGGTGACCTGATGGCCCAGGAGACCGCCCCGGGACCCGACCTGGAGTTCCTCGACGTCGAGGCGCGACAGCGGCTCGAGGACCTCGTCGCCCACCTCGACGAGCGGGCCGCCGACATCATCCGGGCGCGCTACGGGCTCACCGACGGCCGCCAGCACAAGCTGGCCGACATCGGCGCCAAGCACGGCATCTCGGCCGAGCGGGTCCGCCAGCTCGAGCGGGAGGCGCTGCAGAAGCTGCGTCGCATCGGTGACCCCGACCTCGCTACCGGCACGGCCGCCTGAGCCACCGGCCACGCACGGCCCCGAGACCCGCCCCGACACCCGTCGGGGCGGGTCTCGTCGTCAGTACGCCGCGGAGGTGAGCGCGGCGGCCGCCTCGCCGGCCAGCGTCGTGACGTCGGCCGGCACGGGCGTCGCCTCGGCCACGCGCTGCTGCCACATCTGCAGGGCGACCACCCGCGAGGCGGCCTCCTCGGCGCGCTTGCGGGTCACGTCACCGTCGTCGATGGCCCGGGTGAGCACCCGGTGCGTCTCGACGGTGTCGACCGGCATCAGCAGCAGGTCGGCGCCCGCGTTGAGGGCCGCCACGGCCGGCTTCCAGCTCGCCGCCACGGCGCCCATCCCCAGCGAGTCGGTGATCGTGACCCCCTCGAAGCCCAGGTCGTCGCGCAACAGGTCGTAGACCTCCGGGGCGAGCGACGCCGGGACCCCCGGTGCGATGGCCGTGAGGTCGAGGTGGCTCATCATCACCGCCGGGGCGTGGCTGGCGATGGCGGCCTCGAACGGCGGCAGGTCGTGCGACCGGATCTCCTGCAGCGAGGAGTCGAGCACCGGCAGCGTGTCGTGGCTGTCGCTGGTGGCGGCCCCGTGGCCCGGGAAGTGCTTGATCGTCGAGACCACACCGGCGGCGTCGTAGCCCCGGACGGCGGTGGCCGTCGCCTTGGCGGCGATCGCGGGGTCCTCGCTCGCGGACCGGGTGCCGATCGTCGGGTCCGCCGCGCCGATGGTCACGTCGGCGACGGGAGCGAAGACCCAGGTGAAGCCCAGGTCGCGGACCTCCATGCCGGTGGCGTACGCCGCCTGGCGCACGGCCTCGCGACCCGTCGTGCCGTCGGCGGCGATCGCCGCTCCGGCGGCGTCGAAGGCCGGGAACTCGGTGGCGATGCCGCGCAGGTGGGAGACGTAGCCGCCCTCCTGGTCGACCCCGATGACGGCCGGGAAGTCGCGGCCGTCGGCAGCCACCGCCTCGCTCACCGCGGCCGTCGTCGCGCGAACCTGGGCCTCGTCGACGACGTTGCCGTTGGTGACCGAGACCCCGGCGAGGTGGTGCTCGCGCACCATCGCGGCGACGGCGGCGGGGTCGGTGCCCAGGTAGCGACCGACGATCACCTGGCCGGCGAGCTGCTCGGAGGACCAGCCGGCGACCAGCGCCTGCGCCTCCTCCAGCTCGCCGACGGTCGGCCCCCAGCCCAGGGGCGCGTCCGGGTCGGTCGTCTCCGCTGCCGGGGACTCCGCGGACGGGGACACTGCCTCCGGGGACGGACTGCTGCTCGCCGGGTCGCCCGCAGGCTCCGGCGCGGACGCGCACCCACCGATCAGCAGCACCCCCGCGGTGAGGGCGGTGGCGGTGGTCAGGAGAGGCAGTCGCACGGCCCGCAGGCTACCCGCGGAGCTCGTCGAGGACCGCTTCGACGCGGGCCCGCAGCTCCTCGAGGGAGCCGTTGTTGTCGATCACGTGGGTGGCGATCGCGCGGCGCTCCTCGCGCGTGGCCTGGGCGGCGATCCGCGACTCGGCGTCCTCGCGCGTCCAGCCGCGCTCGGACAGCATCCGCTGGACCTGCAGGTCGCGCGGGGCGTCGACCACGACCACGGCGTCGAAGGTGTCGGCGCGACCGCCCTCGGCCAGCAGCGGGATGTCGTGGACGACCACGTCGTCGTCAACGGCGGCAGCCTCCAGCGCCGCCATCCGCTCGATCACCAGGGGGTGGATGATCGCCTCGAGCCGCTTGCGGGCCGACTCGTCGGCGAAGACCAGGCGTCCCATCGCCGGCCGGTCGAGGTCGCCCTCCGGCGTCAGCAGCGACGGGCCGAACTCCGCCACGACCGCGTCGAGCCCGGGCGTGCCCCGCGCCACCACCTCGCGGGCGAGCACGTCCGCGTCGATCACGACGGCCCCGAGCTCGGCGAGGATCGCCGAGACGGTGCTCTTGCCGGAGGCCACGCCCCCGGTCAGTCCGACCCGAACGGTCACCTGTGTGTCCTCCCCGTCCTCAGATGTGCCAGAGCGTACGTCGGGCGCACCCGGCGCCCGCTCCCCCGCGCCGTCCGTCAGGCCAGGCCGGCCTTGCGGGCGTACGCCGCGGCCTGCTCGTCGGCGTCGAGGTCACCGCGCAGGAGCCGCTCGGTGGTCCAGTGCTCGACCGGGAGCCCGGTGAGCGCGACGTACTGCGCGAGCTCCGGCTCGAGCGCCCGCGCCAGCGCCATCAGGTCCGCGCCGGTGGGCGCCGTGCCGGTGATGGACGGCGAACCGGCCATCAGCCTCCGGAGGGGCGGGTGGGAGGAGAACCGGTCGATGCCGAGGTGGTCGGTGACCAGGTCCAGGTGCCGGGCGTGCTCGTCCAGCAGGGAGGCGAAGTCGAGGAACAACCACTGCTCGCGGGGGAAGATGCTGAGGCCGTGGTCGACCTGTCCGCCGTAGTAGCCGCGCACGACCCCCGACGCCCTCAGGAAACGGGCCCGCCCGCCCGGCCCGGTGAACTCCTCGGGCAGGATCGTCGGGAAGGACGGCGGTCGCCACGCGATCATCTCCGGCCAGTCCGGCGCCCTGTCCGGCTGCCGCTCGCGGACCATCACCCACTGGGAGACCAGTCGGTCGATCGGATCCCGGAAGACCGCCATCAGCCGCAGGTCGGGCAACCGGTCGCGCATCCGCTCCAGGGTGCCCGGCATCAACAGGTAGCGCGGTGTCGCGTCCCCCAGCGCACGCTGGTGCGGCGAGGTCCGCTGCACGCCGTACGACGCGTGGTCGGCCTCCAGCCAGGTCGCCTCGTCGACGTCGAACCAGCCCATCTCCTTGCGGGGTGGGCGCGCCACCTGGGGATGCTGGTTGAGCATCCACTGCAGGGTCGACGTGCCGGCCTTCTGGACCCCGACGATCGAGAAGGTGAACGGCTGGAAGCCCGCGCCGACCACGTCAGCCACGGTCGAGGAGCTTCTCCACCGCGGCGAGGAGCACGGCGGTCGCCACGCCGTCCATCGCCTCGCTGACCTCCTCCAGGGGAGGCATGGTCGGCGCGAGACGGATGTTCTCGTCGTGCGGGTCCTGGCCGAGGGGGAAGGACGAGCCGGCCGGCGTCAGGGCGATGCCCGCCTCCTTGGCCAGCGCCACCACCCGCGACGCCGTCCCGGGCATCACGTCGAGGTTGACGAAGTAGCCGCCGCGGGGCTTGTTCCAGTGCGCGACACCGCGACCGTCGAGGCGCTCGGTGAGCACCCGGTCGACCTCGGCGAACTTGGGCGCGATGATCTCGCGGTGCTTGACCATGTGGTCGCGCACGCCCTGCGCGGATCCGAAGAACTGCACGTGGCGCAGGTGGTTGACCTTGTCCGGCCCGATGGAGCCCTTGCCGAGGTGCCCGAGGTACCACGCGACGTTCTCCACGGACGCCGCGAGGAAGGCGACGCCCGCACCGGCGAAGGTGATCTTGGAGGTCGACGCGAACATGATCGGCCGGTGCGGGTGCCCGCTCGCCGCGGCCAGCGTGAGGATGTCGGCGCTCTTGGCCTCCTCCTCGGTGAGGTGGTGCAGCGCGTACGCGTTGTCCCAGAAGATCTTGAAGTCGTGCGCGGCGGTCTCCATCGAGGCCAGCCGGGCGGCGACCTCCTGGCTGCACACGGAGCCGGCCGGGTTGGCGTACGTCGGCACCACCCACATGCCCTTGATGGAGCGGTCCTCGGCCACGAGACGCGCCACGGCCTCCGCGTCCGGGCCGTCGTCGTTCATCGGGACGGTGATCATCTCGATGCCGAGCGACTCGAGCAGCGTGAAGTGCCGGTCGTAACCGGGGACGGGGCAGATGAACCTGACCACGCCCTCCTTGCTCCAGGGCCGGTCGCTGTCCACGCCGCCGAACAGCATGAGGTAGACCAGCGCGTCGCGCATCATGGTGAGGCTCGAGTTGCCGCCGGCCACGACCTGCTCCGGCTCGACCCACAGCAGCTCGGCGAACATCTCGCGCAGCTCCGGCAGGCCGGCCAGCCCGCCGTAGTTGCGCACGTCGGTGCCGCTGCTGTCGCGGTGGCCGCGCGGGAGGGTCAGGAGCTCCTCGGCCAGGTCGAGCTGGGCCGACGACGGCTTGCCGCGCGTCAGGTCGAGCGAGAGGCCGCGCGCGCGCAGCTCGTCGTACGTCGCCTGCAGCTCGTCGCGCAGGGCGAGCAGGTCGTCGCGGGACAGGTCGGAGAGCGGCGTGTGCGTCACACGAGAAGGCTACCGAGCACGCAGGACCGGCCGGCCACGGCGTCCAGACCCGGACGGCCGGGCCCCTGCTCCCCCGGCGTCAGGCGCACGAGAAGGTGCGGCGGTACTGCTGGGGGCTGATCCCACGCACCCGGGTGAAGTGGTGGCGCAGCGTCGCGGCGTTGCCGAAGCCCACCTCCGAGGCGATCCACTCGATCGAGCGGTCGGACTGCTCGAGGAGCGCCTGTGCGGCCTGCACCCGCTGGGCCAGGATCCAGCCGTACGGCGTCGTCCCGGTCTCGTCCTTGAACCGGCGGGCGAAGGTGCGTGCCGACATGTGGGTCTGCCGGGCGAGCAGGTCGACGCTCAGCTCCGCGCCCAGGTTCCCCTGGATCCACTCGAGCAGCGGGGCCAGCGAGTCGGAGGTGCACTCGGGGACCGGGCGGGAGATGAACTGGGCCTGGCCCCCGGGTCGCTGCGGGGCCACCACCATCCGGCGCGCGACCGTGCCGGCCACCGCAGCGCCGTACTCCTCGCGCCACAGGTGCAGGGCCGCGTCGAGCCCGGCGGCCGAGCCCGCACTGGTGACGACCGGCCCGGCGTCGACGTACAGGACCTCCGGGACGACCCGGGCCAGCGGGAACCGCGCGGCCAGCTCGTCGGTGTGCTTCCAGTGGGTGGTCGCCTCGCGGCCGTCGAGGAGCCCGGCCTCCCCCAGCACGAAGGCCCCGGTGCACACCGACAGCACCCGCGCTCCGCGGGCGACCGCGTCCTGCAGGGCCTGCACGACCGGGAGGGGGACGCTGTCGTGGCCGGCGATCGCCGGCACGCACACGAGGTCCGCCTCGGCCAGCCGGTCGAGGCCGTGGAGCACCTGCAGCTCGAAGCCGAGCGAGGTGCGCACCTGGCCCGGCTCGACGCCGCAGATGGCGAAGTCGAGGACCGGGACGCCGTCGTCGCTGCGGTCCTGGCCGAACGCCTCGCAGAGCACACCGAGCTCGAACATGGCGACCTCGTCCCAGACCAGGACGGCGACGTTGGTGAGCACGACATCAGCATGACCCACGCGTGGCAGGAAATCAACGCACACCGGCATTGCTGCCACTGGTGGCGGGATGTCTACAGGCGCAGGATTACTGCCATGACCACTCTCGCCCTCGCCCTCGTCCTCCTCGCCCTCGTCGCGCTGCTCGTCCGGTACGCGCGCCACGACCACTTCGCCGGCGCCGCGCTGCGCGCCGACGACCACGACGAGCTCGGTCCCGTCGAGCAGCGTCGTCACGTGGTCCCGCGTCGCGCCTGAAGCGCCCGACCGGCGCAACGCACCCCTCAGCGGCCGAACCGTCTGGGTCGCCTGACCACGAGCCGCCCCACCCCCAGGCTGCCGCGCACGACCAGCACCGGTCGGTCGCCCCGAGGGTCGGGGCGGTGGTCGTTGCGCAGCGAGCCCCAGCCGGTGCGCACCTCCCCCACGCGCACGCCCCAGTCCGACGGAACCACCAGCACGACCCGACCGAGCCCCGGGCGCACCACGACCTCGACCAGCCGGTGGGGACACACGGCGTTGCGGAAGTCGAGGCGTACGTCGGCCGCTGCGGCCGCGACGACCACCCGTGACGGCACCGACCAGGGTCCGTCACGGCGCTGGCGGGCCAGGCCGGCGACGAGCACCAGGTCGTCGTCGCGGGTCCGCGGCAGGTCGCGCACCAGGGACTGCAGCTCCCCCATCATCCGGGCCCGGGCGGCCAGGTCCTGGCGGTGCTGCAGGTCCTCGAAGTCGAGTCGGCCCTGCGCGAAGGCGTCCGCGAGCAGGCCCATCACCTCGTCCCGGTCGGCGTCCCCGGCCCGGACGTCACGCTCCCGCGCAGCCATGGAGCCATCCAAGCACCGCCCGCCACGCACCCGGGGCGGCCGCACCGTCCGGACATGGCAGGAGGCCCGCCGGCGAACCGGCGGGCCTCCTGGACGTGCTGTGCTGCGGTGACCCCGGAGGGTCGGTGGGTCAGTTGCCCCCGCCGGTCAGCTTCTCGCGGAGCGCCTGGAGCGCCTCGTCGGAAGCCAGCGAGCCGCCGGTCTGCTCCTGGGTGCCGGTGTCGCCACCGTCGGAGGAGTACGACGTGGCCTCGCCCGCCTCGGCCTCGGCGACCTTGGCGTCGGCCTGCTGCTTGACGTGCTGCTCCCAGCGCGCGTGCGCCTTGGCGTACTGGTCCTCCCAGACCGCACGCTGCTCGTCGAAGCCCTCGAGCCACTCGCCCGTCTCGGGGTCGAAGCCCTCGGGGTAGACGTAGTTGCCCTGCTCGTCGTACGTGGCGGTCATGCCGTACAGCGTCGGGTCGAACTCCTCGACGTCGGACGCGGCAGCCGTCTCGTTGGCCTGCTTGAGCGACAGCGAGATCCGGCGACGCTCGAGGTCGATGTCGATGATCTTGACCATGACGTCGTCGTTGACCTGGACGACCTGCTCGGGGATCTCCACGTGGCGCTCGGCCAGCTCGGAGATGTGCACCAGGCCCTCGATGCCCTCCTCGACGCGGACGAACGAGCCGAAGGGCACCAGCTTGGTGACCTTGCCCGGCACGATCTGGCCGATCTGGTGGGTGCGGGCGAAGTGCTGCCACGGGTCCTCCTGGGTCGCCTTCAGCGACAGGGAGACACGCTCGCGGTCCATGTCCACGTCGAGGACCTCGACGGTGACCTCGTCGCCGACGGTGACGACCTCGGACGGGTGGTCGATGTGCTTCCAGGACAGCTCCGAGACGTGCACGAGGCCGTCGACGCCACCGAGGTCCACGAAGGCACCGAAGTTGACGATCGAGGACACGACACCCTTGCGGATCTGGCCCTTCTGGAGCTGGGTGAGGAAACCGTGCCGGACCTCGGACTGGGTCTGCTCAAGCCAGGCACGGCGCGACAGGACCACGTTGTTGCGGTTCTTGTCGAGCTCGATGATCTTGGCCTCGAGCGTCTGGCCGACGTACGGCTGCAGGTCGCGGACGCGACGCATCTCCACCAGCGAGGCGGGCAGGAAGCCGCGCAGGCCGATGTCGAGGATGAGGCCGCCCTTGACGACCTCGATGACGGTGCCCTCGACGACGCCGTCCTCCTCCTTGACCTGCTCGATGGTGCCCCAGGCGCGCTCGTACTGGGCGCGCTTCTTGGACAGGATCAGACGGCCTTCCTTGTCCTCCTTCTGGAGAACGAGGGCCTCGACCTTGTCGCCCACGGAAACGACCTCGGAGGGGTCGACGTCGTGCTTGATGGACAGCTCGCGCGAGGGGATGACGCCCTCGGTCTTGTAGCCGATGTCGAGGAGGACCTCGTCGCGGTCCACCTTGACGATGGTGCCCTCGACGATGTCGCCGTCGTTGAAGTACTTGATGGTCGCGTCGATCGCGGCGAGGAAGTCCGCCTCGGAACCGATGTCGTTGACCGCCACCTGGGGCGCGTCGTTGTCCCAGTCGCTCGCGGCGATGGAGGAGATGGTGCTCGTCATAAGGGAAGTGATTCCTTGGATGGTCAGAAGTCGTGCGGGCACGCGCAGAAGCCCTCTTTCACCACCGATGGAGAGATGACGAGCGAGGGTCCGCTCCGTATGGAACCCAGGCAGACCTCTGGCGCACCCTCCAGCCTACGCGGGCGCGCCCCGCACCGTCCAACTCCGGTCCTGCCCACTACGGTGGAGGGGTGCAGGACCACCTCCCGCAGTCCGTCCGGGTCGAGCGCCGACCGGTCGACGAGTCCGAGTCCCGCAGCGCCAACGGTCCCGACTGGGACCGCTACGCCGACGAGTACCAGGCCACGCACGGCGAGTTCCTGGGCGACGTCGGGTTCGTGTGGGGCCCTGAGGGCCAGACCGAGGACGACCTCGCCATCCTGGGCGACGTCGCGGGACGCGACGTCCTCGAGGTCGGCAGCGGCGCCGGTCAGTGCTCCCGCTGGGTGCGGAGCCGGGGAGGCAGGGCCGTCGGGCTGGACCTGTCCCACCGCCAGCTCCAGCACAGCCGGCGCATCGACGAGATCACCGGCGTCGTGGTGCCCTCCGTGCGGGCCACCGCCACCCACCTGCCGTTCGCCGACGACAGCTTCGACATCGTCTTCTGCTCGTTCGGTGCGCTGCAGTTCGTGCACGACATCGCCGACGCCGTGACCGAGACGGCCCGCGTGCTGCGCCCCGGCGGTCGTTACGCCTTCTCCGTCACCCACCCCACCCGGTGGATGTTCCCCGACGACCCCGGTGACGGCGGCCTGGTCGCCTCGCAGTCCTACTGGGACCGCACGCCGTACGTCGAGGTGGACGACGAGACCGGCGTCGTCGCCTACGTCGAGCACCACCGCACGCTCGGTGACTGGGTGCGGCTGCTCTCGTCGACGGGCTTCGTGCTCCGTGACCTCGTCGAGCCGGAGTGGCCCGCCGACCACGACCGGGTGTGGGGCGGGTGGTCGCGCACCCGGGGCCTGCTCACCCCCGGCACGGCGATCTTCGTGACCGACCTGACCTGAGTCCCCGACGTACCGGCGCAGCACCGAGCACGCCACTAGCATCGCCGCCGTGCCCTCCCCCCGCGCGCTCGTCGCGACCCCCTATCGCCGCGGCGTGCTCGCGATCGTCGTGCTCAGCCTGCTCTGGCGCGCCTGGACCGTCGCGCGGTGGACGTGGCAGGACGACGACTGGATCTACATGCACGACGCCCACGCCATGCCGCTGTGGGACTACCTCGTCCAGGACTACAACGGACACCTCATGCCCGGCGGCTTCCTCGTCACGTGGGTCGTCACGACGCTCGCACCGCTGAACTTCTGGGTCCCCGTGGTGGTCGTGGCCCTCACGAGCGCCGGGGTGGTCCTGGTGTGGGCGGTCGCCCTCGCACGCCTGGCCGGACCGCGACTGCTCACCCTGGCGCCGCTGGCGCTGGTCGCGCTGTCCCCCCTCTACCTGCGACCGACCATGTGGTGGGCCGCGGCGACCCAGGCGCTGCCGATGCTGGTCTTCATGGGGCTGTGCGTCATCGGTGCCGAGCGGTGGACGCGCTCGCACGCACGCGCGGACCTGCTGCGCCTGCTGGTCGCGTACGCCGGGGGGCTGTTCTTCTGGGAGAAGGCCGTCCTGCTGGTCCTGCCCGTCTGCGCGGTCCTGCTCATGGCCGACGGCCGGACCCTCCGCGCACGGCTGCGCACCGCGCGGACGCCGCTGGTCGCACTCGCCGGGGTGACCCTGGTGTACCTGCCGATCTTCCTCGTGGCCACCAGCGGCGAGTCCGCGAACTCGATCGAGTTCAACGCCGCGGCGACCCAGGACGGGGCCGTCGAGTTCCTGGCCCGGGGCTTCTCCGAGATGCTCGCGCCCGCACTGCTGGGCGGCCCGTGGGGCACCCTCCCGGTGAGCGGCGACATCTACGGGCACCCCTCGCTCGGGCAGTCGGTGCTCCTGGGCGTCCTGCTCGTCGCCCTCGCGACCCTGGCGGCGCTCCGGTGGCCGGGGTCGTGGACGGCGATCGCGGCGGCGGGCCTGTACGCCGTCGTCGCCTGGGGCATGATCCTGTTCAGCAACCGCTTCATCCTCACCGGTCAGCACGCCGTCACCGACGAGCGCTTCAGCGCGGACGTGCTCGCCGCGGCGGTCGTGTCCCTGGCCCTGGTCATGCGGGCCGCACGCCGAGATGGCCCGCGCCGACGCAGCGCCGTCACCACTCGCGGCGGACGACGCGCACTCGCCCCGGTGCTCGTAGGGGTCCTCGGGGGGTCGCTCCTCGTCTCCAACCTCTTGGCGACCGACCGCATCGGCACGAACCCGGGACGCGCGTGGGTGGAGAACCTCCGCGCCGACCTCGCCGCCCGGGGCGCCCCGACCGTCCTGTGGGACGCCAACACACCGGACACCGTCCTGCAGCCCGCCTTCTTCCCGGCCGAGGCGCGCCTGTCGTACGTGCTGGCGCCGTACGGGGACGACGTCCGGTTCTCCGAGCCCGCGCGCCAGCTGGCCATCGTCGACCCTCGGGGCCGGGTGCACGACGTCGAGGTGACCGACGAGTCCCACGCCGAGGCCGGGCCGGTCGAGGGGTGCGGCTACGCCCTGGGGCCCGGCGACCGCGTCACCGTGCCGATGTCGGACGAGCGGTACCTGTGGGACTGGGCCCTCCAGGTCAACACCGTCGCCTCGACGGGCGGCACGATGGCCGTGACCGTCGGCGGGACCACGACCGTGATGCAGGTCCGACCGGGCCTCGAGCAGCTGCAGGTGCAGCTGCAGACAGCCGTTCCGGAGACCATCACCCTGGAGATGGCCGACGACGCGGGCACCGTGTGCGTCAGCGAGGTCATCATCGGGAACCCGCAGCCCGCCGCCGGATGACGGGACCTCCCCCCGGAAGACGGACGACGGCCCGCCGGCAGTGCCGGCGGGCCGTCGTGCTGAGCGGGGGCGGACTGCCTCAGGCAGTCTCCTCCTTGCGACCGGCGAAGACGAGGTAGGCGCCGGCGAGCAGGGCCAGCGCACCACCGATGAAGCCGATGAGGGGCACCGTGCTGGTGACCAGCTTGATGGTGCCGCCCGAGTCCTTGGCCGACTCCACGTTGTCCGAGACCTGCTCGTCGGTGAAGGCGAGGTCGAGGTCGAGGAGCACGTCCCCGTTCTCCAGGGTGCGGAGCTCCTGCTGCGACTGCTTGATGATCGAGCCGGTCACCGGATCGATCCACAGGTACTTGTCCTGCGAGTAGACGCCCTGGACGCCATCGACGACCTCGGCCGACTGCTCGTCGACGACCACGTGGTACTTGTAGGTCTCGAGGCCCTCGAGGGTCTCCGTGCTGTCGTACACCGCGTCCACGGGAGCGCCGAGCAGCCCGTCCCAGTAGGGGTAGTCCTTCTTCTCGGCATCGAAGGGCCACTTGTTGATGAGGCCCTCCTTCTCCTCGGCCCCGGCGGGCAGGTACTCGCCGTTGACGGCCTCGGCGGTGGAGCGGTCGGTGGCGAAGACGTCGGTGGAGGCCGTGATGAGGCGCTTCTCCGGGTCGTCGGCGTCGACGCAGTCGGGGACGTCGCCCTCGTCGATGACCAGGCAGAGGGTGTTGACGAACACGATGACCGAGTCGTCGGAGCGCTTCGAGTCGGCCTTGGTGATGCTGGTGGCCTTGACGTCGAGGCTCTCCACCTCCCCGGACGCGGGGTTGAGCTTGTCGGCGGTGCCGGCCAGGCGCGTGACGCTGTCGGTGTCGAGCGGCGTCCGCTTCACCTGACCCGGAGCCCAGAAGGAGGCCATCAGGCCGATCACCAACAAGAAGGCGCCGAGTGCAAGGAGCACCCAACCAATGATCTTGCGCACGACGAAAGTCCTCCCAGGAGTCGATGAGTCGCCGAAGGCTACCAGCAGGTAGGTCCCGCGGGGGGCGGTTCCAGCACGCAGGTCGGAACCTTTCTCACCGGGCCTGTGGGCCGGTGGGCCTGTGGCATAGTTCCCGCCCGAGGAGGGCCTGTGGACAAGGTATGGCCGTGGTTGTTCCACGTCGAGGACGAGGACATCCGCACCCGCCGTCCGGTGCTCGCGCTCGACGCGGCCAGCGTGCACGTCGTCGCCCTCGTGCTGCTGCTCGGGCAGGTGGCCCTGCGCTGCTGGATGCTGGTCGGGAGCTGGTTCTACACCGACGACTACCGGCTGCTCGCCCAGTCGCGCGGCGAGAGCCTGGACCTCGACTACCTGACCGCGCCGTTCGACAGCCAGTTCATGCCGGTCGGCAGGCTCCTCGCCTGGGTCGTCAGCAACACCGGCGAGGTGGCCACCGGGTGGGGCACGGCGGTCACCTTGACCATGCTGACCTCCACGCTGGCGGCCCTCGCGTGCTGGTGGATGCTGGTCACGGTCTTCGGGGCGCGGCTGGAGGTCCTGCCCCTCTTCGCCCTCTACCTCTACAGCGCGCTGAGCGCCCCGGCCCTCATGTGGTGGGCGGCCGGGCTCAACCAGCTGCCGCTCCAGGCCGTCTGGTTCACCGCGGTCGCGACCTGGGTGCACTACCTCCGCGGTCGTCGCTGGCCGTGGCTCGCGGCCACCACGGCAGTGCTCGTCGTCGGGCTGCTCTGCTACGTCAAGGTCCTCCTGGTGCTGCCGGTCCTCGCTCTCGTCGCGCTCGGCTACTTCGCGTCGGGCGGGCCGCGCGCCAGGCTCACGGCCGCCCTGCGGCGCTACTGGCCGGCCGCGATCGCGGGGGGCCTCACCGCCGCGCTGTACGTCGTCTACTACGCCGTCGCGGTCCCCCAGCCCTTCATCGAGCAGGACCGCGGGTCCGGCCTCGCCGGTGCGCTGGCGGACACGATGCTGGGCACGGCGTTCGGCAGCTCGGCGCTCGGCGGTCCCTGGCGGTGGGACACGAGCAACCCGCCCACGGGGTACGCCGATCCGCCGGCCTGGGCGGTCCACCTCGCCTGGGTGGTCCTCGTCGGCACGATCGTCACGGGGGCGCTCCTGCGTCGTCGTACCGGCCGCGCGTGGTTGCTCCTGGCCCTGTCGCTCACCGGGGCCTACCTGCTCCTGCTCACCACGCGCGCCCCCGTCGCGGGCGCAGCGATCGGCCTGGAGATGCGCTACCTCACCGAGACCGTGTGCGCCCTGGTGCTGACCCTCGGCCTGGTCTGGCTGCCGGTCCGGGGCGCGGTCGAGTCCAGCGAGCCGCGACCGCGACCGTTGCTCGCGGTCGCGCCGACCCAGGTGCTCGCCGGGGTGCTGACCCTGGCCTACCTGGTGGGGGCCGTCGTCAGCACGGCGTCGTACGCCCACATCTGGCACACCGACAACCCCGGCGACACCTACCTGCACCGCGTCACCGCGGCCGTGGACGCGCAGGGCTCGCTCGACCTCACCGGGGGCACGGTGCCTCAGGACGTGATGCCCGGGTACTCCTTCCCCTACAACACCCTCGAGTCCCTCGTGCCGCTGTACACGTCCCGCGCCGAGTTCCCCCTGATCAGCAGCACGCTGCACTCGGTCACCGAGGACGGCACGGTGGCCCCGACCGTGATCGACGCGGCGGTGACGTCGCGCCGGGGCCCCACGGACGAGTGCGGTTGGCGCGTGGGTGCCAGCGGCAGGTCCATCCCCCTCGAGAACGGCACCATCGACGTCGACTGGTGGCTGAGGATCGGCTACCTCTCCTCGCAGCGCACCGACATCACGGTGACAGCCGGCGACGTCAGCCGCGAGGCGACCGTCAACCCCGGCATCGGCAGCCTGTTCGTCCAGGCGACCGGGGCGTTCGACGAGGTGCGGATCTCGGGCCTGGCCCCGGAGACCACGCTGTGCGTCGACGTCATCGAGGTCGGCACCGCCGTGCCGGGAGTCCTGTGATGGCGTCGCGCCCGTCCGGCACCGGTCCCGCACACCGTCGCGGGACCAGGCCCGCACCGCTGCCCCCGGTCGAGGTCGCCCCCCAGTTTCCCGTGCTCGACACGCTGCGCGCCGTCGGTGCCCTGGCCGTGCTCACGACCCACACCTCGTTCCAGACCGGGGAGTACCTCGGCAACGGGGTGGGCGGCACCCTGCTGGCACGCCTCGACGTCGGCGTGGCGATCTTCTTCGTGCTTTCCGGCTTCCTGCTCGCCCGGCCCTACCTGGCCCGCCGGACCCTCGACCTCCCGGCCCCCGGGCTGACGACGTACTACGAGAAGCGCGCCCTGCGGATCCTGCCCGTCTACCTCGTCGTGGTGGTCATCGCCTACCTGTTCGTCGGCGGCAACGAGGACGCCGGGCCCAGCGACTGGCTGGCCTCGTTCGCGCTGCTCGACTCCTTCGTCGGCAAGTCGCTGCCCTACGGGTTGACCCACATGTGGAGCCTGGCCGTCGAGGTGAGCTTCTACCTGGTGCTGCCGGCCCTGATGCTCGTCGCCGTCGGTCGTCGGCTGCGGGGGCGACGGGTGGGGGTCGTCCTGGTGGCCATGGCGCTCACCAGCATCTCCTGGCTGGTGCTGGCACCGCGCCTGGACCCGCACGTCGCCGGCTCCCCCGGGCTGTGGCTGCCGGCGTACCTCACGTGGTTCGCGACGGGCATCGGCCTGGCGCTCGTCCACGTGCTGCACCAGCAGGGCACCACGTCCCGGCTCGTGGGCCACGTCGTCGCGCTCGGGCGCCAGCCCGGCGTGTGCTGGGCGCTGGCCGGCGGGCTGATGCTGGTGGCGGCCACCCCCCTCGCCGGGCCCACCCTGCTCGAGGCGCCGACGGTCGCCGAGTCCATCACCAAGCACGTCCTCTACACGTTCGTGGGCACGCTGCTGGTGCTGAGCGGGGTGTTCACGCTGCCCGGCGCCTACCGGCACGTGATGACCCGGCGGCCGCTGCGCCACCTCGGCCACATCAGCTACAGCATCTTCTGCATCCACCTCGCCCTGCTGGCCGCGGCGTTCGACCTCACCGGGATCGAGGTCTTCACGGGCCAGGGCCTGAAGATCTGGGCGATCACGCTGGTGCTGTCACTGGTCGCCGCGGAGGTGCTCTACCGCGTGGTCGAGCTGCCGGCGCTGCGCCTCAAGGGTCGGCTGCGACGTCGCGAGTCCGCGTCCAGCAGGACCAGCAGGCCGGCGACGACGGCGACCACCAGGTAGGACGGCCACGCGAGGCTGCCCGCCCACGCGTCGAGACCTCCCCACGGGAGGAAGGCGTAGACGCCCACCGCCGGCAGCACGAGGGCGGCCACCAGCGCGACGGCCGTCCCCGCGTGGGCCCGTCGCACCGACCACACGGCGACGGTCGCCACCAGCGCGACGACCGCACCGGTGGGACCGGCCAGCAGCGCACCGGTTACCGGGGCCAGCAGCAGCGGCACCAGCGGGGGCAGGGATCGCTCCGCGAGGCTCGGCGGCTCCTGCGCCGGACGACGACGCCGGCGGAGCAGGAGCACCAGGAGCAGGGCCAGCACGCCCGCGGCTCCCACGAACAGCGACCAGCGGTACGCCGTGCCGGGGGCGAAGTCCGCCACGACCTCCGCGGTCCCGCCGGAGGCGCGCCATCCCTGGCGCCAGCCGTCGACGACGACCGGGGACAGGTCGGCCCCGTCCTGGCTCGCCCGCCACCCGGGATTGGCGTTCTCGTGGCCCGCCACGACCACCTGCCCGGCCAGCGGGAGCAACCGCTCGCTGCCGACGCCGTCGGAGGACCCGCCGACGGCCGCGCCCTCGCCGAGGGGCAGGGCCGCGCGACCCAGCACGGCCGACGACGGGGTGAAGGCGTCGGAGGCGTCCAGCGCCACGACGTTGTCACCGGCCCGCAGCGGCACGGTGGCGCTCCCGCACGGCGTGGCCGGCACGTCGACACCGTTGAACAGGTCCCTGGCGCTGGCGCTCACGGACGTGCGGACCCGCACCCCGTTGACCTCCAGGTCGGGTCCGGTGCCGCACGGCAGGTCGAGCGGGTCGTCGGCGACCAGGACCGGCAGGCCCTGCGCGCCTCCCAGGCTCAGCTCGGTGATGCCCACCGGGACGGCGCCGGTGGCGCCACTGAAGTCCACGGTGGTGGCCGGCTCCGCCTCGACCACGTCGAGGGTCAGCTCGTCGGTCCTGATGGTGGGGAAGGTCGCGGTGCCGTCAGCGTCGAGCTCGACGCTGCGTCGCCCGCCCGGCCAGCGCAGCTCCAGGGACTCGGGCGCCCGGGCCGCGGTGTCCGCGTCGACCCCGAGCTCGATCGAGTCGATCGTCTGGGGACGCAGCCACCTCAGGTCCACGCTCGGACGCACGTCGGAGACGTCGGCCGACCACGTGGTCGCGTCGTTGCCGTCCACGGCGGCCAGGACCGAACCGCGGGGGTCGGCGACGCCGGTCGACGAGGCGCGCACGTCCAGGAAGGAGCCCTGCCGGACGAGCGTCTCGAGCGCACGGCCGGGGACGCCGCGCACCCGCAGGGAGGCGTCGTACGCCGCGGCCTCCGGCAGCGTGATCCGTCGCGCCATCCCGAGCGGCTCCTCGGCGAGGACCTCGCGGCCCTGGACGCACCGCACGTCGAGGTCGACGACCGCGCAGCCGGTGCGCGCGTCCTCGAGGGCCCGCAGCACGATCGCGTCGGGGGCACCGCTCCCGTCCGGCACCTCCGGGAGGGCCAGCAGCCGATCCGGCGTGATGTCCTCCAGCTCGACCTCGGCGAGGCTGAGCGGGGTGCTCGTGCGTCCGGAGACGTCGGTGATCCTCAGGGAGGCGGAGGACGTGTCCCCCACCGTGATGCGGGCGGGCGTGTCGGGCGCCAGCACGACCGGGTCGCTCGTCCAGTCGTCGGTCGAGAGCTCGACCTCCTGGTCCCCCACCAGGGCGCCGGTGACGACGACCGAGCGGGGCACGACGTCGTCCTCGAGGTCGACCTGCCACCAGTGGGCGTCCTCGGTGAACCGCGAGCTCTGCCAGGAGGTCGAGGGGTGCCCGTCGATCGCGGCGAAGGGCTGCCGCCCACGCGACGAGGGGCCGGGACCGGCGTCGGACAGGGAGCTGGACGCGCGCACGCCGTCGATCCCGTCGTACTCCGCGAACGTCGACCACCGCTGCGCGTCCGGGAGCTCGTAGTCCGGGACCGTCTCCTGCGGCGCCTCGGCCTGCGCCCGGGTCCGCACCGGCGACGTCGCGTCGTGGATGCGACCGAAGTGGCGTACGACGGACCGGTAGCCGTCGGTGAGGACGACTGGCGCGTCGTCCACCTCCTCGTCGTCGAGGTCGGCCGCGAGCTGCGTGGGCACGGTGTCGTCGACGACCCCGAGGTCCGTCAGGTCGAGCAGGTCCTCCGGGCCCCCGACCACGACGGGAGCCTGCGCGGTGCCGGTCCCGGCCGTCGGTGGCTCCTCGAGGGCGTAGATCTCGATCGCGGCGTAGTCGTTCTGCCACCCGCCGTTGATGAGCGCACGGCCGAGCTCGCCGTCGATGTGCGCGCCACCACCGACCACCGGACCGAAGGTCGCAGCCAGCTCGATCCCGTCGGACTCGTCGAGCGCCTGGTGCACGAGCACCGGATCGGGGGCGTCGTCGCCGCGCGAGACGTCGTTGCGCACCACGAGGTGGCTCACCCCGCTGCGTCGCAGGTAGTCGGCCAGCGCCGGCGAGCCGTGGCCCTGCGCGAGCTGGTCCTCGACCGCGTCGAGCATCCGGATGTTGCCCGCAGGCGTGAGGGGGACGGCGTTGCGCACCGCCCAGCGGGTGGAGGCGAGGGCCTGGAACGGCTCGTCGCGGGGCGAGCCCCACACGTAGCTCCCGAACATGGTGCCGGGGACGAGCAGCGCCACGCCGGGGTCCTGCTCGTCGGCGAGCCACCGCGCGGCCTCGCTCCAGTAGTCCGGGACCTCCTCGAAGCCGTTGGTGGGGGTGATGCGACCGGCCGCGGCCGGCGTCGCGGACGCCAGCACCGCGAACGCCACGATGCCCGCGACGATCCGGTAGTTGACCCGGTCCGGACGCGAGGTGGCGGCGTCCCGGGCGTGGGCGACCAGGGCGTCGACGAGCCAGGCGAGGCCCAGGACCAAGGGGAGGCGGACGACCGGGTCGAACTTGTGCACGTTGCGCAGCGGGGCGAGCACGCCGTCGAGCAGGTCCTGGATGCCGGGGGCGAACCAGCCCTGGACGGCGCCGACGTGTCCCATGGACACCAGGAACAGCCCGGTGACGACCCCGCTGAGGAGGAACAGACGGTGCGGGGTACGACGCAGGGCCATGCCGAGCACGCCGGCCACCAGCACGACGGCGCTGTTGATCGGCAGGTAGAAGTCCCGGACGAGGTCGGTGCCTGCCCGGGACCCCGAGTCGACGTACGGGACCCAGTTGGAGGTCCCCCGCAGGGAGTCGGCCAGGTTGGTCGGGATCGTGGTGATGCCCGCGGACTCGATGAAGTCGAGGAAGGGTGGGCTGTAGCTGCCGAGCAGGAACAGCGGGACGAGCCACCACAGCGTCGCCAGCAGGGTGAAGAGCGGCCACCACAGCATCATCGCCCGACGCCGAGGACCCGGGGTGCGCGTCAGCAGCCACAGGGCGCCGAGGGGCAGCACGGCGCTGGTGGCTGCGGCGTTGACGCCCCCCACCATCGCGATGGCGAGTGCGGAGAGGGCGGCCGCGCGCCGCGGCGAGCCCCGCTGGGCACCGATCACCAGCGGCAGCAGCACCCACGGCGCCAGCGCGCTCGGCCAGACCTCGATGGAGGACGGGCCCAGGACGGTGAGCATCCGGGGGGACAGCGCGAAGGCGAGGCCGCCGAGGATGCACGCCAGGTCCGAGCGCGCGCCCATGGCCCGCGCCACCTTCGCCGTCCCCACCAGGGCGACGCACATGACCAGGGCCATCCAGAGCCGCTGGACCACCCAGCCCGGCACGTCGAGGAGTCCGCCGAGGGCGAAGAACGGGCCCATCGGCCACAGGTAGCCGTAGGCCTGGTTCTGCAGCTGCCCGAACGCTCCCTCGCCGTCCCACAGGTGCGCCGCCCGGGCCAGGAAGTCGAGGGGGGCGATCGCCAGGTCCAGCTTGGTGTCGGCGACCAGCAGACCCGGTGACTGGGTCGTGGCCACCCCGACCAGCAGCATGCAGGCGGCGAGGAGCCGCCACCGGAACCGCGAGCCGTCTGGGGTCACTTCTTCTTCCGCAGCACGATCACGAGGTTCCACGTCACCACCTCTCGCACCACCGGCACGCGGAGCAGCCAGCGGCTCCACCAGGGGTTGTAGCGCGGCAGGAGGTGGACGACGTCGGCGTGCTGCTGGGTGCGGGCCCAGCGCAGGCCGTCGGCGACGGTGACGGCGAAGAGCGACTCGCCGTACTTGTTCTTGGGCTCGTGCCCGTGCCTGGCGGCGTACCGGCGCCGGGCACGCCGACCACCGAGGAAGTGCCAGGGCGAGGTCTCGTGGCCGCCCCAGGGACCGAACCAGGTGGTGTAGCTGATGAACGCCAGGCCCCCCGGTCGGGTGACGCGGACCATCTCCTCGGCCATCCGCCAGGGCTCGGGCACGTGCTCGAGGACGTTGGAGGAGTAGCAGACGTCCACCGAGTCGTCCGCGAACGGGAGCTGCATGCCGCTGCCGATGACGGTGCCGGCCCCGATGTCCCCCGCGCCCGCGAGCTCCCCGACGTCGGAGTCGAGGGCGAGGTACGTCGCGCCGGCCGCCCGGAAGGCGTCGCGGAAGTAGCCCGGGCCGCCCCCGACGTCCAGGAGCACGGTCCCGTCCAGGTCGGCGTACTGCCCGACGTGGGCCGCCGAGTCCTGCGCCAGGGCGGTGTAGAACCGGGCCGGGTCGGGCTGCTCGTAGCGGAACTCGGTGAAGAGGTGGAGCGAACGCCTCAGGTCGGCCCTCCAGGGTCGCCGCCCCGTCGAGGTGGGGGGCACCTCGGTGGGACGGGTCTGGCTCGGCACGCGCAGACCCTACCCCGCAGTAGCTGTACGGTGTGCCGCAATGTCCGACGTCCACGACCTCACCGGCCGCCACATCGCGTTCTTCAGCTGGCGCGACACCCACAACCCCGAGGGTGGTGGCGCCGAGCGCTACCTCGAGAAGATGGCGGACGGTCTGGTGGCCCGCGGGGCCCGCGTCACCATCCTGTGCGCGGCCCACGCGGCCGCGCCCCCGGACGAGACGGTCGACGGGGTGCGGTTCCTGCGCCGCGGCACCAAGCTGAGCGTCTACAAGGAGGGTGTGTCGGCCCTGCTGCGCCGCGAGCTCGGGCGCGTCGACGCCGTGGTGGACGTGCAGAACGGGCTGCCGTTCTTCACCCGGCTGGCCACCCGACGGCCGGTCGTGGTGCTCGTCCACCACGTGCACCGGGAGCAGTGGCCGGTCGTCTACCCCGGACTCAGCGGCCGTGTCGGGTGGTGGGTCGAGCGCCGGCTGGCGCCCCGCCTCTACCGGGCCTGCCAGTACGTCGCCGTCTCGCGGGCCACCCGGGGCGAGCTCGTCGCCCTCGGGGTCGACCGCGAGCGGATCGCGGTCGTGCACAACGGCACCGACCCGGTGATCCCGGTCGGTGTGGGGAAGGCGGCGTACCCGATGATCGCGGTCGTCGGCCGCCTGGTCCCGCACAAGCAGGTGGAGCACGCCATCGACGCGGCGCTCGCGATCCGCGAGCGGCACCCGGACCTGCGGCTGCACGTCGTGGGCAGCGGCTGGTGGGAGGCCGAGCTGCACGCGTACGCCGAGGCGCGTGGCGCCGGCGACACCGTGGTCTTCGAGGGCCACGTCGACGAGCGACGCAAGCACGAGGTCTACGAGCAGGCGTGGCTGCTGGGCCTGCCGTCGCTCAAGGAGGGCTGGGGCCTGGTGATCGGCGAGGCGGGGATGCACCGCACCCCGACGGTCGCCTACCGGTCGGCGGGCGGCACCCGCGAGTCGGTCGCCGACGGGCGCTCAGGCGTGCTCGTCGACGACGAGGACTCCTTCACCGCGACGCTCGCCCGGCTGGTCGAGGACCACGAGGAGCGCGCCCGGCTCGGCGAGGGGGCGCACGCGATGAGCCACCAGTTCACGTGGGGCCACGCCCAGGAGTCGTTCTCCCACGTCGTGGCCAGCGCGGTGCGCGGCGAGATCATCGACAGCCAGGACCCCGACGAGGGGTGACCGCCGTGACCGGCGCGGCGAGGCCGCGCCCGGGTCACTCCGAGACGGTGCCGTACTCCAGCGCGGGGGCCTCGGCGTTGGCCGGGGACTGGTCGGGGGCACCGGTCTGGGACGAGATGACGCCCATCAGCGTGGTGACACCAAGGACAGCACCGGCAACGATGCTCACGAGCGGCGCAACGACAGTTCCCATTGTGGAATGACCCTCCTCAGGTACGTCGCGGACCTTACCAGCCGGTACGGCCCGATGTGCCATTTCGGTGGACGAATCTCCCGCAGGTCAGGGACGGGCGCACCGGCGGGTGTCGCCGAGGGTCCGCCGACGGGCCTGTCGACGGCGCCGGAGCCCCAGGGCGACCGCTCCGGCCGGCACCAGCAGCCACGCCAGCCAGGCCGCCGCCATGGCGGCGCGGCGCGTCGGCGACGGGCGCGGCGTGTCCGCGGCTCCCAGCTCGATGACGGCGAGGTCGCCGTCGAGGGTGGCGGTGCCCTCCAGCGCCGGCACCGGGTAGCCCTCGATCTGCTCGACGACGACGACCGAGATCCCCTCCTCCCGCAGCAGCGCCGACCGCTCCCCCGGCGAGGGTGCGTCCAGCGCGGTGACCACCCGGGCCGCCCGCGGGTCCTCCCCCGCGATCCGGGTGCCGGAGACGACCAGCTCGTCGTTGACCACGACCGGGCGGTCGAGGTAGCGGCCCAACGGGTCCAGCACGCGGCGCGAGTCGTTCCAGACCGGGGCGCGGTAGCTCACGAAGGGCAGCGAGACGGCGTCACCCGCCGGCGCACGGGAGACGGCCTCGCGCGCGTCGTCGTACGCGACCGGGTAGGCCACGGCGTCGAGCCGTCCAGCGACACCCCACGCCGCGTCGGGCATCAGGCTCAGCGGCAGCAGCGCCAGCACGCCGCCCACCAGCACGCGGGTCGCCGGGTCGGGCAGGCGCTCGAGGAGGGCGTCCACCGCCACGGCGACCAGCACGACGACGAGCGGCACGGCCAGTCCCAGCAGGCGCGAGCCGTCGCGCACCAGCCCGCCCCCGGGGACGTCGGCGGCCAGCCGGCCCAGCGCACCCGGCGCCGCCCAGCTCAGCACCGCCAGCCCCGTCCCCACGCCCCAGCACACGACCAGGCCGCCCAGCGCGTCGACGTGCACCCGGCCACGGAGCACCCGCAGGAGCCCCACGGCAGCCGCCGCGAGGAGCAGGACGGTCATCGCCAGGCCGGCCCAGCCGGTGCGCGAGGTCGGCACCACCTCCGCGTTCCAGATCCCGCCGAAGGACAGCGCGGCCGACGGTCCGGTCAGCAGCCCCTCGCCGGCGGTGGCGAACAGCTCGGCGCCGGCGGGGTCCGAGGTGGCCGTCGAGGCCTGCACCAGTCCGGCGACCACCCACGGAGCGTTCGCGGCCGCCAGCCAGGCCAGCAGGACCAGGGTGCGGCGCGCGTCCGAGCGGCGTACGCCGACGGCGAGCGCGGCGACGGCGGTGGCCAGCCCGGCGCTCGCGCTCAGGCTGCCGAGGAGCAGCAGGAGCGGGAGGTACGACGGCAGTCGCGGCCGCTCCCGGTCGCGCAGCGCGACCACCACCCACGGCAGCACCGCGTACCCCACCAGGAGGGGCCAGTGCCCGATCACCAGGCGCTCGACCACGAACGGGTTCCACACCGCCAGCGTCGCGGCGACCAGGCGCGCCGGGACGGACCGCTCGTGCACGAGTGCCGCGGCCCCGGCACCGGCCACCGTCAGGGCACCGAGCAGCACCAGCTTCTGGAGCAGGACGGCGGGCACCACGTCGTCGAGCACCGCGACCACCGCGTCGGAGGGCACGGCACGGGGCAGCGCGCTGCCCAGCCCGAGGGTGTCGGCGCGCAGGTCGAGCCGGGGCACCCAGACCATGTCGTAGCTGAGCACGTAGCCCCACCCGAGCGCCGGGCCCAGGACCAGTGCGGCCAGCAGCAGCGACCAGGCGGTGGGCAGCAGCGCAGGGAGGCGGCCGCGGGACGACACCGTGCCGGGAGCGGCGGTACTCCGTGTGGGCACCACTCCTCCTCCCGGGGTACCGACGCTCCGGCGGAGCAGGCAGGCGTCCGACCCTACTGGCTGGGCACCGCCTAGGCTCGCGCCCGTGGCAGTCATCGACCGCGTCCGCAGCCTGGCGCAGACCAGCGCCGGCATCGCGGTGGCGATGGCCGTCATGAACGTCGCGACCTACGGCTTCACCATGCTGGCGACGTACCTGCTCGGCCCGAAGGACTACGGCGCCCTGATCGCGGCGATGAACTTCCTCATCGTGGTCAGCGTGCTGTCGCTCGGGCTGCAGGCCACCGCCGCACGCCGCATCTCGGCCGACCCGGGGCACGTCGCGCAGATCGAGCGCTCGATCATGCGCGTGACCCATCGGGGTGCCGTCGCGCTCGGCCTCGTGCTGCTCGTGCTCACTCCCGCCATCGACCGGCTGCTGCGCCTCGACAGCCTGCCGACCACGGCGCTCATCGCGGTCGCCGCGGTGCCGCTGACGATCATGGGCGGGCAGGCCGGCATCCTCCAGGGCGAGCGTCGGTGGGGGGCCCTCGGGCTGGTCTACGTCGCGGCCGGCGTCCCCCGGCTCGTGATCGCCACGACCCTGGTCGTGCTGGCACCCGGCGAGTTCACCGCGCTCCTCGGCGTGACGATCGCCTTCTTCGTCCCTGCGCTCGTGGGCTGGTGGGCGCTGCGCACCGCGCGGCAGCCCGGCGAGGTCAGCGACACCCACCGCGGCCGGGCGATCGTCACGGAGTGCCTGCACAACTCACAGGCGCTGCTCGCCTTCTTCGCGCTGTCCAACGTCGACATCATCGTCGCCCGCAACGTCCTGCCCGACCACGACTCCGGCCTGTACGCCGCGGGGCTCATCATCACCAAGGCGATGCTCTTCCTGCCCCAGTTCGTCGTGGTGGTGGCCTTCCCCGCGCTGGCGACGGTGGAGGAGCGACGCCGCGCCCTGGTGCGCAGCCTCGTCCTCATCGGCGGCCTCGGTCTCGTCGGCACCGTGGCCACCTGGCTGCTCGCCCCCCTCGCGATGGTCTTCGCCGGAGGTGCGGAGTTCGACGAGATCCAGCCCTACCTGTGGCTCTTCGCGATCATCGGCACCCTGCTCTCGATGATCCAGCTGCTGGTCTACTCCGTCCTGGCCCGACAGGGTCGGTGGACGGTGCTGTCGGTGTGGGTCGCCCTGGCCTGCGTGGTCGGCCTCGGCCTCACCCGGGACTCGATCATCGGTCTCGCCGTCACGGTCGCGTCGGTCGACGCGGTGCTGCTGGGCCTGCTGCTGGGAGCCGCCGCCTACTTCCTGCGCACGCAGCGCGCCGAGCTCCCCGAGCCCGCGCACACCGCCTGACCGGTCGCGACCCGGCGCCCACGTCTAGTGCGCGGCCTCGTGCCAGCTGCGACCGGTGCCGACGGAGACGTCCAGCGGGACCGCGAGGTCGGCCGCGGCGCCCATCTGCTCGCGCACCAGCGCGGCCAGCGCCTCGCGCTCCCCCGACGCCACCTCGAAGACGAGCTCGTCGTGGACCTGCAGGAGCATCCGCGAGCGCAGCCCCTGCTCGGCCAGGGCCGCCTCGACGCCCAGCATCGCGACCTTGACCAGGTCGGCCGCCGACCCCTGGATCGGGGCGTTGAGCGCCATCCGCTCGGCGGTCTCGCGGCGCTGGCGGTTGTCGCTCGTCAGGTCGGGGAGGTAGCGGCGCCGACCCATGATCGTCTCGGTGAAGCCCGAGCGGCGGGCCTCGTCGACGATGCCGCCGAGGTAGTCGCGCACTCCCCCGAACGTCTCGAAGTACTCGTCCATCAGGCCCCGCGCCTCGCCGGTGTCGATGCGCAGCTGCTGCGAGAGCCCGAACGCCGACAACCCGTAGGCGAGCCCGTAGTTCATCGCCTTGATCTTGGCGCGCTGCTCGGTGCTCACCGCGTCGGCGTCGACGTCGAAGACCCGGGCCGCGGTCATGGAGTGGAAGTCCTGGCCGGAGCGGAACGCCTCGATGAGCAGGGCGTCCTCGGACAGGTGGGCCATGATGCGCATCTCGACCTGGCTGTAGTCGGCCGTCATCAGGCACTCGTGCCCCTCACCGACCACGAAGCCCTCGCGGATCCGGCGACCCGCCTCGGTGCGGATCGGGATGTTCTGCAGGTTGGGATCGGTGCTGGAGAGCCGCCCGGTGGCCGCGATGATCTGGTTGTACGTCGTGTGGATGCGACCGTCGGGGGCCACCGTCTTGAGCAGGCCCTCCACGGTCTGGCGCAGCCGGATCACGTCGCGGTGGCGGAGCAGGTGTTGGAGGAAGGGGTGCTCGGTCTTCTCGAACAGCTGCTGGAGCGCGTCTGCGTCGGTGGTGTAGCCCGTCTTGGTGCGCTTGGTCTTGGGCATGTCGAGCTCGTCGAAGAGCACGACCTGGAGCTGCTTGGGCGAGCCGAGGTTGATCTCCTTGCCGATGACGTCGTAGGCGTCCTGCGCGGCCGCGCGGACCTGGTCGCCGAACTCCGACTCGAGGCCCTCCAGGTAGTCGGTGTCGACCGCGATGCCGGTCTGCTCCATCCGCACGAGGGTGCCGATGAGGGGCAGCTCGACGTCGGCGAGCAGCTGGGTCCCGCCGTGCTCCTCGACCGCGTCGTCGAGGGCCTCCGCGAGGTCGAGCACCGCCTTGGCGGTGAGCATCGCGACGTCGCTGGTGCCGGTGTCGTCGAGGGCGTCGAGGGTCAGCTGGTCGGAGTCGGCGGTGTCCTGGCGCAGCTCGCGCTTGAGGTAGCGCAGGGTGAGGTCGGCGAGGTCGTAGGAGCGCTGGTCGGGCTGGACGAGGTACGCCGCGAGCGCGGTGTCGACCGCGAGCCCGTCGAGCTGCCACCCGCGGGCGGCCAGGGCGAGGATCGGACCCTTGGCGTCGTGGAGCACCTTGGGCCGGGCCGGGTCGGCCAGCCACGCGGCCAGCGCCTCGTCGTCCTCGGGCGAGACCTCGGTGACGTCGACCCAGGCGGCCGCCCCGTCGGCCGTGGCGACCGCGAGGGAGACGACCTCGCCGGTGCCGGCGCGCCACGAGCCCTGGACGGCGACGCCGACGCGCTCGCCGGCGGCCACGTGCGCCTCGAGCCACGGCGCGACGGTCCCGCCGGCGAGCCGCTCGCCGTCCAGCTCGAAGCCGGCCTCGGCGGTGTCGGTCGCGCCCGGGTCGGGGTCGATGGTGTCCATCAGCCTGGTCCGCAGCTCGCCGCGGAACTCCAGCTCGTCGAGGAGCTCGAGCCCGGCCGTGCGGTCCCAGGGCTGCCGGGCCGTCTCGCCCGGACGCACCGGGAGGGTCAGGTCGCGGACCAGGGCGTTGAGGCGGCGGTTGCGGATGACGTCACCGAGGTGCTCGCGCAGCGCCTCGCCCTTCTTGCCGGTGATCTCGTCGGCGCGGGCGATGACGTTGTCGAGGCCGTCGTACTCGTTGATCCACTTGGCGGCGTAGCCCTGGCCCACCCCCGGCACGCCCGGCAGGTTGTCGGAGGTCTCCCCCACGATCGCGGCGAGCTCGGGGTAGCGGTACGGCGGGACGCCGTACTTGTCCTCGACGTAGCCGGGCGTGAGACGAGCCAGGTCGCTCACCCCCCGCATCGGGTAGAGGACCGTGGAGGTCTCGGTGACCAGCTGGATGGAGTCGCGGTCGCCGGTGAGGATCAGCACCTCCATGCCCTCGGCCACGGCCTGGGTGGTGAGGGTCGCGATGATGTCGTCGGCCTCGTAGCCCTCGAGCTCGAGGTGGGTGATGTGCAGCGCGTCGAGGACCCGCCGGATGAGCGGCAGCTGGCTGCTGAACTCGCCGGGCGTCTTGTTGCGCTTGGCCTTGTACTCGGCGTACTCCTCGAGCCGGAAGGTCTGGCGCGACTTGTCGAAGGCCACCGCGACGTGGGTGGGCTCCTCGTCGCGCAGCACGTTGACGAGCATGGAGGTGAAGCCGTAGACGGCGTTGGTGTGCTGGCCCGTCGCGGTCGCGAAGTTCTCCACCGGGAGGGCGAAGAACGCCCGGTAGGCCAGCGAGTGGCCGTCGAGGAGCAGGAGCCGGGGGCGAGAGTCATTCGTCTGCGACACGTCGCGACTCTAGCCGCCGCCACCGACACCGCGACCCACCCGTCACCCGTCGTGCCGGACCCGGACCGGGCCCTCCCGGAACGGGTGGGAGGCGTCGGCCACAATGGCGCCCATGAGCGACCAGCCCCCCACCGACCAGGCCCTCTCCTCCGTCGACGCCGTCCTCGCGCAGATGCCCGAGGGCATGGGTGCGCTCAACGAGAAGATGGGCATCGAGATCACCGAGATCAGTCCCGACCGGATCGTCGCGACGATGCCGGTGGAGGGCAACACGCAGCCCTACGGCCTGCTCCACGGCGGGGCGTCGGTCGTGCTCGCCGAGAGCCTCGGCTCGGTGGGCTCGGCGATCGCCGCGGCCCCCGACCGGATCGCGGTCGGCGTCGACATCAGCGCCACGCACCACCGCTCGGCGACGTCCGGCACCGTCACCGCGGTCGCCACCCCCGCCCACGTGGGGCGCAGCATGGCGACCTGGGAGGTCGTGATCTCGGACGAGCGCGGCAAGCGGGTGTGCACGGCGCGCATCACGTGCGCCCTGGTCCCCGCCCGCTGAGCCTGCTGGACCGAGGACGGGGCGGCGCCGTCGTCAGCCGGCGACGTTCTCCCGGCTGATGCGGCGTGCCGCGAGGACGCGGTCGATGTGGCGCGAGCCGCCCTGTCGGGTGGCGCTGCGTCCCGCCGACCGACGCGCCGAGAGCTTGGCGCGCACCGCGACCGTCGTCGCGGCACGCAGCGTCGCCTGGGGCGTGAACGACAGGCGCGCCATGAAGCGGTTGGCGTCGCGGGAGCTGGCGACGGCCGCGGTGGAGAGCGTGGCGATCCCGTGGCCCTCGGCGAACCGCACGGCGGCCTCGATGAGGGCCGACCCGACGCCGTGGCGGCGGAACTGCGGGAGCACGTGGGGCGAGACGGCCAGGACGGCCGGCTCGAGGTTGAGCGGGGTCAGCGTCGTGGCGCTGAGGTGGATGGCGCCGGCGACCTCGCCGTCGTACTCCGCCACCACGATCGCCTGGTCGGGATCGCCCTCGACCTCGGCGAGCACGCGGCGCAGGTCCGCCAGCTGCTCGTCGGTCGAGCCACGGCGCAGGATGTCTCCCCACAGCTCGCGCAGCGCGGGCAGGTCGCCCGCCACAGCGGCACGCACGGTCACCGGTGTCCGGCTCATGCTCCCACTTCCCACTATCGGCCCCGTAGCTGGTGAGTCCCCCGTTCGCCGGATCCACCCGGCGCACCCCGAGGACCCTACGCCCGTGATGAGCGCGGTGTCCCGCGAGGTGCGAAGTTTTGACTCAGGCGACGCCGAGGTAGGCCTCACGCACGCTGGGGTCGTCCAGCAGGGCCGTGCCCGAGCCGGTCTTGACGATCTGACCGGTCTCCAGCACGTAGGCGCGGTCGGCCCGCGAGAGCGCCTGCTTGGCGTTCTGCTCCACCACCAGGATGGTGGTGCCCTGCTCCGCGATCTCCCCGATGATCGAGAAGATCTGCTGGATCAGCATCGGCGCCAGGCCCATGGACGGCTCGTCGAGGAGCAGCAGCTTGGGCCGCGACATCAACGAGCGGCCGATGGCCAGCATCTGCTGCTCGCCGCCCGACATCGTGCCCGCGATCTGCTTCTTGCGCTCCAGCAGCCGGGGGAAGAGTCCGAAGACCCGCTCGAAGTCCTCGGCGATGCCCGACTTGTCCCGACGCGTGTAGGCGCCCATGTCGAGGTTCTCGGTCACCGTCATGCCCGGGAAGACGCCCCGGCCCTCGGGCGTGAGGCACAGGCCCTTGCGCATCCGCTGGTCGGCGCGGAGCTTGGTGACGTCCTCGCCGTTGAACGTGATGGTCCCCGAGTGCAGCCCGCGCACCCCGGAGATGGCGCGCATGGTCGAGGTCTTGCCGGCGCCGTTGGCCCCGATGAGGGCGACCACCTCGCCCTCGGCGACCTCGAGGCTGATGCCGTGGAGAGCCTCGATCTTTCCGTAGTTGAGGACCACGTCCTCAAGCTTGAGCAGCATCGTCCGGTTCTCCTAGGTAGGCAGCGATGACCTTCGGGTTGCGGGCCACCTCGGCGGGGACTCCCTCGGCGATCTTCTGGCCGAACTCGAGCACCACGAGCCGGTCGGTGACGCCCATGACCAGCTTCATGTCGTGCTCGATGAGCAGCACCGTCAGGCCGCGGTCGCGGATCTTGCGGATCAGGTTCATCAGGTCGGCCTTCTCGGCCGGGTTGAAGCCGGCCGCCGGCTCGTCGAGGCACAGCAGCTTGGGCTCGGTGGCCAGCGCACGCGCGATCTCCAGGCGGCGCTGGTAGCCGTAGGGCAGGTTGCGCGCCAGCTCGTGGGCCCGGTCGGCGATGCCGACGAAGCGCAGCATCTCCATCGACTTGCGACGTCCGGCCCGCTCCTCGAGGGCGTGGCGGCTGATGCCGAACACCTTCGCGAACCCCGCCTTGATCTGGTTGTCCGGGAGCTCGTGCGGCTTGGGACGCACGCGGGCGAGGCGGAACAGCGCGCCGGGCACGCTGGTCTTGTGCCGCGCGTCCGCGCCCACCATCACGTTCTCCATGGCGGTCATCTCGGGGAAGAGCCGGATGTTCTGGAACGTCCGCGCGATCCCGAGGGCGTTGATCCGGTGCGGCTTGCCGCCGCTGATCCTGGTCCCGTCGAAGCGGATCTCCCCCGAGGTCGGGGTGTAGACGCCGGTCATGACGTTGAAGCAGGTCGTCTTGCCCGCGCCGTTGGGGCCGATCAGGCCGAGGATCTCGCCGCGGCGGATCTCGAAGGCCACCTCGTTGAGGGCCACGACGCCGCCGAAGCGCAGCGTCACGTCGTCGACCACCAGCAGTGCGTCGCCGACGGTCCCGGCCTCGGGGGTCGGGCTCTCCATCGTCTGCTCAGGCATCGGCAGCAGCCTCCTCGGCCTCGTTCTTGCGGTCGGCGAACTCTCTGGCTCGTCGGCGGCTCGGGATCAGACCCTGCGGTCGCAGCACCATCACCGCGACCATCGCCACGCCGAACGCGAACGGGCGCCAGTCCTGGAACTCGCGGAACCGCTCGGGCAGGTAGGTGATGAGGAACGCACCCAGCATGGCACCCACCATGTTGCCCGAGCCACCGATGACGACCATGGCCACGAACAGGAAGGACAGGTTGAGCGCGAACCCGGTCGGCTCGACGTACGCCTGCTTGCTGGCGAACAGCAGGCCGGCGGTGGCGCCCAGCGCCGCACCGATGGCGAAGGCCCACAGCTTGAACTTGAACGCGTTGACGCCCATGACGGCGGCGGCGTCCTCGTCCTCGCGGATGGCCAGCCAGGCGCGACCGACCCGGCTGTCCTCGAGACGGCGGGTGAGGAAGATCAGCAGGATCAGCACCGACAGCGCCAGCCAGTACCAGTGGGCGGTCTCGATGGCGGAGAAGAAGTTCTCGCTCGGCTCCGGCGGGGACGGTACGCCGATGATGCCGGCCGAGCCGTTGGTCACGCTGGTGACGTTGCGCGACAGGATGCGGATGATCTCGCCGAAGCCCATCGTGACGATGGCCAGGTAGTCACCGCGCAGTCGCAGGGTCGGTGCTCCCAGGAGCACGCCCGAGGCCAGCGCCAGCGCGATGGCGATGGGCACGCAGGCGACGAACGGCACCGCCCAGCCCTCGGAGAGGCCGAACTTGTCGGCGATCATCTCGGTCACCGGCGACGACGGCGAGCCGAACAGCGCCACCGAGTAGGCGCCGATGGCGTAGAAGCCGATATAGCCCAGGTCGAGCAGGCCGGCGAGGCCGATCACGACGTTGAGGCCGATCGCCACGATCATGTAGATCACGATCAGGAACAGCACACCGCCCCAGTCCGAGCCGCCGGAGGTGAGGTCGGTGCGGATGTAGGCGAAGGGCAGGATGTTGAGGAACGGCAGGTAGAAGGCGAAGGAGATCCCGATCAGGACGATCGGCATCCGCACCCACAGGGGCGCCTTGGAGTACCTGTCCGCGATGTTGAGGCGCGGCAGCCCGAAGGCACCCGTGGCTCGACCCTGCGGGGACGGGTCGGTGGTGCTGTCCGGCGTGGGTTCGTTGAGGTCACTCATGCGCGTGCCTTTCCGAGTGATTCGCCGAGGAGTCCGGTCGGGCGGAACATCAGCACGAGGACGAGCACGATGAACGCCGTGACGTCGGCCCAGTTGGAGCTGAACACCGCGGAGGCGTAGACCTCCACGATCCCCAGCAGCAGACCGCCGACGAGGGCACCGCGCAGGTTGCCGATGCCGCCGAGCACCGCGGCGGTGAACGCCTTGATGCCGATGATGAAGCCGATGTCGAACTTCGTGATGTCGAAGTTGATCGTGAACAGCAGGCCCGCGACGCCGGCCATCGCGCCGCCGAGGATGAAGACCAGCATGATCACGCGGTCCTGGTTGACGCCCATGAGGGCGGCGGTGTCGGGGTCCTGCGCGACGGCGCGGACACCGCGGCCGAGCCGGCTGCGGTTCACGAAGAGGTCGAGCGCCACCATCATCAGCACGGCGCCGAGGATGATGAAGACCTGGACGTTGGTGATGCGGACGTCGCCGATGGTCAGCAGGGTGTGCGTCTGGATCGGCGACGGCACGTTGACCGGCGCGCGACCGAAGGGCGCGCCGAAGAAGACCTTGAGCACGTGGCCGAAGATCTCCACGAGCACCAGCGAGCAGCCGATGGCGGTGATGAGGAAGATGAGGGGTGGCGCGTTCTTCTTGCGCAGCGGCCGGTAGGCGATCCGCTCCACCGCCAGCGCGACGCTCGCGGAGGCGAGTGCCGCCGCGACGAGCGCCGTGAGGGTGGCGAAGATGACCATGGGCATGGCCGACTCGCTGTCCGCCCCGAGGACGGTGTAGACGCCGAGCACCGTCCAGGTGCCGACCATGAAGACCTCGGAGTGCGCGAAGTTGATGAGGCGCAGGACGCCGTACACCATCGTGTAGCCGAGAGCGACCAAGGCGTAGATCGAGCCTCGGGTCAGACCGTCCAGGGTGTGTCCACCCAGACCGTCGATCAATGCGTTGAAGTCCATGTACCTCTCCCAGGGGACCTGCTGCGACGTCGCCGTCCGGTCAACCAGCGGGGCGGCCGGGCCTGTGCCCGAACCGCCCCGTTGGTCATGAGTTGTCGCGTCAGCTCAGCGAGATCTCCTGGTCGGGGACCAGCTGGCCGTCGACCACCTTGTACGCCCAGATCACGACGTTCTCGACGGCGATGTCACCGTTCTCGTCGAACGCGAGCTGCTTGGTCAGGCCCTGCTCGTCGTAGTCGTCGACGAACGCCTCGATGTCCTCGCGGGTGCGGGCGCCGTCGGCGATCGCGTCCAGGAAGATGGTCATGGCGTCGAAGCCCTCGGCCGCGTAGGCGCCGGGAGCGGCGCCGGTCTCGGCCTCGAAGTCCTCGGCGAAGGTGCCGTCCTCGATCGGCACGCAGGGGCACGTGATGATCGCGCCCTCACCGGCAGCGCCGGCCGCCTTGCCGAAGTCCGCGCCGTACAGGCCGTCGCCACCCACGAAGGGGACGTCGATGCCGGCGTCACGCAGCTGCTTGAGCAGCGGCGCGGCCTCGGCGATGTAGCCGCCGTAGAAGATGGCGTCCGGCTTCGAGGAGTTGACCTTGGAGACGGTCGGGCTGAAGTCGGTCTGTGCGACCTGGGTCTTGTCGCTGGCGGTGACGAGGTCACCGAGCTCCTCGGAGACCTTGGCGGCCAGCGGCTCGCCGTAGGCGTCGGAGTTGTCGATGACGAAGACCTTCTTGGCGCCGACGACGTCGCTGAGGTACTTCGCGATGGCTGCACCCTGCACGTCGTCGTAGCCGACCACACGGTGGAAGACCGGCGACTGGTCCTCCTGCGTCAGGTCGGTGGCGGTGGCGGACTGGCTGATCATCGTCAGGCCGGCGTCGCCGTAGATCGACTTGGTCGCGCGGGTCTCTCCGGAGAACGCGCCGCCGATGACACCGAGGAACGTGTCGTCGGTCGCCATCTTGGTGGCGACCGGAGTGGCCTTGGCGGGGTCACCCTCGGTGTCGAACTCGACGAGCTCGATGTCGCAGTCGGTGTTCTCCTCGCTCCACTGCTTCAGGGCGAGCTTGGCGCCGTCGACGGACGGGAGCACGATGCTGGAGTTCGCGCCGGAGAGCGCGCCCATCACACCGATCTTGCCCTCGCAGGCGCCGTCCTCGGAGGCGCTGCCGCCGGTGTCCGTGGTGCCACAGGCGGATGCCGTGACGGTCAGGGCCAGTGCGAGTGCACCCAGGCCCACTCGAGTGTTGTGCCTCAAGGCGTTCTACCTCTCATCAGGTCCCCCGGCTCGACTACCGGAGACTCAGAGTTCACGGAAGAGGGCACCCGCACACCGAGTCGAACGCGCCCCTCCGGTGCGGAAACGTACACCGAGAGGAGGCCGCCTGTAAGCACCTTGGGAAGCACACTCCGAAACATGTCTGATCCGTTACCGAACCGTGCGCAGGCGCTCAGGAGGACGTCGTGGTCCCGGGACCGTGCTCGACGACGCCGTCCGCCACCTGCCGCATGGACAGGCGCAGATCCATCGCCGTCTTCTGGATCCAGCGGAAGGCCTCCGGCTCGGCGAGGCCCAGCTGTGCCTGCAGGACCGCCTTGGCCCGGTCGACGGCCTTGCGGGTGGCCAGCGACTCCGAGAGGTCGGCGACCTCGCGCTCGAGGACCGAGATCTCGGCGAAGCGGCTCACCGCCATCTCGATGGCCGGGACCAGGTCGGTGCGCGAGAAGGGCTTGACGAGGTAGGCCATGGCCCCGGCGTCGCGCGCGCGCTCGACGAGGTCGCGCTGCGAGAAGGCGGTCAGGATGACGACCGGGGCGATGCGCGCACCGGCGATGTGCTCGGCCGCCGCGATCCCGTCCAGGACGGGCATCTTGACGTCGGTGATGACGAGGTCGGGCCGCAGCTCCTCGGCGAGCTCGATCGCACGCTGGCCGTCACCGGCCTCGCCGACGACCTCGTAGCCCTCCTCGGCGAGCATCTCGGCCAGGTCCATCCGGATCAGCGCCTCGTCCTCGGCGATGACCACGCGTCGTACGGCGTCGGGGGTGTTGCTGGGCTGCGTCACGGCCGCAAGGCTAGTCCGATACGGTTTCCTCGCCGAACCGCCCCGGTAGCCCAACGGCAGAGGCGATGCTCTCAAACAGCATTCAGTGTGAGTTCGAATCTCACCCGGGGCACCGACGTCGTTGTCGGTGGTCGCTGGCACGGTGCTGCCATGTACGACGCCCCCGCACGCCGCGCGGCTCTCGCGATGGTCGCGGCCGGAGCCAGTCTCAGCGAGGTGTCCAGGACCACCGGGATCCACCGCTCGACCCTGCGGGCGTGGGCCTCGACCGAGGCGACGGTGGCCCTGGAGTGCTTCCGCTGCTCGTCCCTGCACCCCACCGACGGAGCCGCCTACGCGGCCCTGCTGGGGTACTACCTCGGTGACGGGTGCGTGTCGACCTTCCGACGTCGCACCACGTTCAGGGTCTCGTGCGACGCCAGTCTGCCCGGCATCGTCGAGGACGTCAGCGGACTCGTCGGCAGGGTTCGCCCGGGTGGCGGCGTGTTCCGGGTGAGGGCACCGGGTGTCGTCGTCGTCTCGTCCAACTGGAAGCACTGGCCGTGCCTGTTCCCGCAGCACGGCCCGGGTCGCAAGCACGACCGGCCGATCGTGCTCGCCGACTGGCAGCGCGACGTCGTCACGGCCCACCCGGCCGACTTCCTGCGCGGGCTCTTCCACTCCGACGGCTGTCGCGCCCACAACTGGGCGACCCGGGTGGTGCGTGGCGAGAAGCGTCGCTACGAGTACCCGCGCTGGCAGTTCACCAACCGCTCCGACGACATCCGCGCGCTCTGTTGCTGGGCGCTGGACCTCGTCGAGGTCCCGTGGCGCCGCTCCGGCGCGTGGGTGGTGTCGGTGTCACGGCGCGAGGCCGTGGCGCGCCTCGACGAGCTGATCGGTCCGAAGACGTGATCAGCGAGGACGTCGGTAGGCCGGCGCGACGCCGTTGATCGCGTCGCCCATCCGGTGGATGCGCAGCGCGTTGGTCGAGCCCGGGATCCCGGGGGGCGAGCCGGCGATGATGACGACGAGGTCGCCCTCGTCGACGCGGCCGATGTGGAGCAGTGCCTCGTCGACCTGGCGCACCATCTCGTCGGTGTGCTCGACCTCGGCACCCTGGAACGTCTCGACCCCCCACGTCAGGGCGAGCTGCGAGCGGGTGCGCGCCTCGGGCGTGAACGCCAGGACCGGGATCGGGCCGCGGTAGCGCGAGAGCCGCTTGGCGGAGTCGCCGCTGACAGTGAAGGCCACGAGGAACTTCGCGCCCACCGCCTCGGCGACCTCCGCGGCCGCCTTGGCGATGATGCCGCCACGGGTGTGGGGCTGCCAGTCGATCTCCCGCATGTGGTGCAGGCCGTGGTCCTCGGTCGACTCGATGATGCGGGCCATCGTCTCGACGGCCGTGACGGGGTGCTCCCCCACGCTCGTCTCGCCGGACAGCATCACGGCGTCGGCGCCGTCGAGCACGGCGTTGGCCACGTCGCTGGCCTCCGCACGCGTCGGGGCCGGCGAGCTGATCATCGACTCCAGCATCTGGGTCGCCACGATCACCGGCTTGGCGTTGCGACGCGCCTGCTCGACGATCCGCTTCTGGTGGACCGGCACGTCCTCGAGCGGGCACTCCACCCCGAGGTCGCCGCGCGCCACCATGAGGCCGTCGAAGGCGTCGACGATCTCGTCGATGTTGTCGATTGCCTGGGGCTTCTCGATCTTGGCGATGACGGGGATGACGATCCCCTCCTCGCGCATGATCGTGCGCACGTCCTCGGCGTCCTCGGCGCTGCGCACGAAGCTGAGCGCGATGAAGTCGACGCCGAGCCGCAGCGCCCAGCGCAGGTCCTCGGTGTCCTTCTCCGACAACGCCGGCACGGAGACCGCGACGCCGGGGAGGTTGATGCCCTTGTTGTTGCTCGCCTTCCCGCCGACGACGACCTCGGTGACCACGTCGGTCTCGTCGACGTCGACGACGCGCAGCCGCAGCTTGCCGTCGTCGATGAGGATCGGGTCACCGACCTTCACGTCGCCGGGCAGCCCGGAGTACGTCGTCCCGCAGACGTCCACGTCGCCCGGCACGTCGCGGGTCGTGATGGTGAACCGTGCCCCCCGCTTGAGCTTGACGGGTCCGTCGGCGAAGGTCGCCAGCCGGATCTTGGGTCCCTGGAGGTCGGCGAAGATGCCGACCCCGTGACCCGTCTCGTCGCTCGCGCGACGGACCAGGCGGTAGGCGACCTCGTGGTCGGCGTACTCGCCGTGGCTCATGTTGAGGCGGGCGACGTCCATGCCCGCCTCGACCAGCTGACGGACACGCTCGGGGGTGGACACCGCTGGGCCGAGGGTGCAGACGATCTTGGCTCTACGCACACCCCGACCCTAGCGGATCTTTGATCGATCCAAAGGTCCCGTCCCGGTGAACGTCAGACGACCAGGGGTCGGTCCGTCGGCCGGATCGGCGCAGGCAGCGTCGTCGAGCCGGTGAGCCACGTGTCGACGGCCGCGGCCGCCGCCCGGCCCTCGGCGATCGCCCACACGATGAGCGACTGGCCGCGGCCCACGTCACCCGCCACGAAGACCCCGTCCACGCTCGAGGCGTACGACGCGTCGCGCGCCACGTTGCCCCGCTGGTCCAGGTCGACCCCGAGCTGCTCGATGAGCCCCGGCTGCTCCGGGCCGGTGAAGCCCATGGCGAAGAGCACCAGCTGGGCGGGGATCTCGCGCTCGGTGCCCTCGATGGGCTGGAAGGACGCGTCGACCTCGGTGAGGCGCAGCGCGGACACGTGGCCGTCCTCGTCGCCGAGGAACTCCTGCGTCGAGACGGCGTACATCCGATCGCCGCCCTCCTCGTGCGCCGAGGAGACCTTGAAGGTCATCGGGTACGTCGGCCACGGCTGGCCGTCCGGTCGGTCCTCGGGCGGCTGGGCCATAATCTCGAGCTGCGTGATCGAGCGCGCCCCCTGCCGGATCGAGGTGCCGAGGCAGTCGGCGCCGGTGTCGCCGCCGCCGATGATCACCACGTCCTTGCCGGTCGCGGTGATCTGGCCCTCCACCTCCTCGCCGAGCGCGACGCGGTTGGCCTGCGGCAGGAACTCCATGGCCTGGTGGATGCCTCCGAGCTCGCGCCCGGGGACCGGGAGGTCACGTGCCTGGGTGGCGCCCATGGCGAGCACGACGGCGTCGTACCGCTCGGTGAGCTGCTCCCCCGTCAGCGTGGTGCCGACGTCGACGCCGGCCCGGAAGACGGTGCCCTCTCGGCGCATCTGGTCAAGGCGCCGGTCGAGGTGCTTCTTCTCCATCTTGAACTCGGGGATGCCGTAGCGCAGCAGGCCGCCGATCTTGTCGGCCCGCTCGTAGACCGCGACCGTATGGCCGGCGCGGGTGAGCTGCTGGGCGGCGGCGAGGCCGGCGGGACCGGAGCCGATCACCGCGACGGTGCGACCCGAGAGCCACTCCGGCGGCTGGGGCCGGACGGCGCCGGACTCCCACGCGCGGTCGATGATCGAGACCTCGACGTTCTTGATCGTCACCGGGTCCTGGTTGATGCCCAGGACGCAGGCCGTCTCGCAGGGCGCCGGGCACAGCCGCCCGGTGAACTCCGGGAAGTTGTTGGTCGCGTGCAGGCGCTCGATCGCGCCGTCCCAGTCGTCGCGCCAGACCAGGTCGTTCCACTCCGGGATGATGTTGCCCAGCGGGCAGCCCTGGTGGCAGAACGGGATGCCGCAGTCCATGCACCGGCTGGCCTGCGTGCCGATGATGGGCAGCAGCGCGCGGCCGATGCCGTCGGGGTAGACCTCGTTCCAGTCGTGCACCCGCTCCTCGACGACACGTCGCGTGGCGACCTCGCGGCCGTTCTTCAGGAAACCCTTGGGGTCAGCCATGGAGCACCTCCATAATCCGGGCGTTCGCCTGGTCCTCGTCGAGGCCCTCCTCGAGGGCCTCGGCGCGGGCGTCCAGCACTCGCTTGTAGTCGCGGGGCATCACCTCGGTGAAGCGCCCCAGCGCGGTGTCCCAGTCCTCCAGCAGTGCGGCGGCGACCGTCGAGCCGGTCTCCTCCGCGTGCCGGGTGACGATGTCCTCGAGCTCGGTGGCCGCGTCGTCGGCGACGGGACCGAGGTCGACGAGCTCGCGGTTGACCCGGCCCTCGTCGAGGTCGAGCACGAACGCGTACCCGCCGGACATCCCGGCGGCGAAGTTGCGCCCGGTCGGGCCGAGGACGACCACGACGCCACCGGTCATGTACTCGCAGCCGTGGTCGCCGACGCCCTCCACCACCGCGGTGGCGCCCGAGTTGCGCACGCAGAAGCGTTCGCCGGCCTGTCCGCGGAGGAAGACCTCCCCGGAGGTCGCGCCGTACGCGATGGTGTTGCCCGCGATGACCTGCTCGCTGGCCTCGAACGTCGCCGACCGGTCCGGGCGGACGACGACGCGGCCGCCCGAGAGCCCCTTGCCGACGTAGTCGTTGGCGTCGCCCTCGAGGCGCAACGTGATGCCCCGCGGGAGGAACGCGCCGAAGGACTGCCCCGCCGAGCCGGTGAGGGTGATGTCGATGGTGCCGTCCGGCAGGCCCTCGCCGCGGTAGCGCTTGGTCACCTCGTGGCCGAGGATCGTGCCCACCGTGCGGTTGACGTTGCGCACCGGCACCTGGGCGCGGACCGGCTCGCCGTCCTCCAGGGCCGGGGCCGCGAGCTTGACCAGCTCGTTGTCCAGCGCCTTGTCCAGGCCGTGGTCCTGGCCGTGGGTGCAGCGCAGGTCCTGGTCCTCGAACTGGCCGAACTCACCCGAGCGCGACGCCCGGTGCAGGATCGGGGTCAGGTCGAGGCCGGCCGCCTTCCAGTGGTCGACGGCCCGGGCCACGTCGAGCGAGCCGACCTGGCCGATGGCCTCGTCAAGGGTGCGGAACCCGAGCTCGGCGAGCAGCTCGCGGACCTCCTCGGCGATGTAGGTGAAGAAGTTGACGACGTACTCCGCCTTGCCGCTGAAGCGCTCGCGCAGGACGGGGTTCTGCGTCGCCACGCCCACCGGGCAGGTGTCGAGGTGGCAGACCCGCATCATGATGCAGCCGCTCACGACCAGCGGGGCGGTGGCGAAGCCGTACTCCTCCGCACCGAGCAGGGCCGCGATCACGACGTCGCGCCCGGTCTTGAGCTGGCCGTCGGCCTGCACCACGATCCGGTCGCGCAGCCCGTTGAGCAGCAGCGTCTGCTGGGTCTCGGCCAGGCCGAGCTCCCAGGGCCCGCCCGCGTGCTTGAGCGAGGTGAGCGGCGAGGCGCCGGTGCCGCCGTCGTGGCCGGAGATGAGCACCACGTCGGCGTGCGCCTTGGAGACGCCCGCCGCAACCGTGCCGACGCCGACCTCGGAGACGAGCTTGACGTGCACGCGTGCGCTCGGGTTGGCGTTCTTGAGGTCGTGGATCAGCTGCGCCAGGTCCTCGATGGAGTAGATGTCGTGGTGCGGCGGCGGGCTGATGAGGCCCACGCCCGGCGTCGAGTGCCGGGTCTTGGCCACCCACGGGTAGACCTTGTGGCCGGGCAGCTGGCCGCCCTCGCCGGGCTTGGCGCCCTGCGCCATCTTGATCTGGATGTCGTCGGCGTTGGTGAGGTACTCCGAGGTGACGCCGAACCGACCCGACGCGACCTGCTTGATCGCGCTGCGCCGTTCGGGGTCGTGCAGGCGGTCCGCGTCCTCGCCGCCCTCACCGGTGTTGGACTTGCCGCCCAGCCGGTTCATCGCGATCGCCAGGGTCTCGTGCGCCTCCTGGCTGATGGAGCCGTAGGACATGGCGCCGGTGGAGAACCGCTTGACGATCTCGGAGACCGGCTCGACCTCGTCCACGCTGATCGAGGGGCGACCCGTGGCCTCGCCGTCCCTGAAGCGGAACAGCCCCCGCAGCGTCATCAGCCGCGCCGACTGCTCGTCGACACGCGAGGTGTACTGCTTGAAGATCTCGTAGCTGCCCGACCGGGTCGCGTGCTGGAGGCGGAAGACCGTCTCGGGGTCGAACAGGTGCGGCTCGCCCTCGCGGCGCCACTGGTACTCGCCGCCGATCTCGAGCTCGCGGTGGGCGGGCGCGATGCCGCCGCGCGGGTACGCCGTGGCGTGCCGGCGCGCGACCTCCTCGGCGATGGTGTCGAGCCCCATGCCGCCGAGCTTGGAGGTGGTCCCGGTGAAGTAGCGGTCCACCACCGCCTGCGAGAGCCCGACGGCCTCGAAGATCTGCGCGCCGGTGTAGGACGCCACGGTGGAGACGCCCATCTTGGACATCACCTTCAGCACGCCCTTGCCCAGGCCCTTGATGAGGTTGGCCACGGCCTTCTCGGGCTCGGCCTTGACGTAGTAGCCCTCCCGCGCGAGGTCCTCGACGGACTCCATCGCGAGGTAGGGGTTGACCGCCGCCGCGCCGTAGCCGACGAGCAGCGCCACGTGGTGCACCTCGCGGACGTCGCCGGCCTCGACGAGCAGGCCCACCTGGGTGCGGGTCTTCTCGCGGACGAGGTGGTGGTGGACGGCGCCGGTGAGCAGCAGCGACGGGATCGGGGCCAGGTCGGCGGTGGAGTGCCGGTCCGAGAGCACGATGATGCGCGCTCCCCCGGCGATCGCCTCGGACACCTCGGCGCAGATCTCGTCGAGGCGGGTGGCCAGCGCGTCGCCGCCGCCGGCGACGTCGTACAGGCCACGGGCGACGTGGGTGATGAAGCCGGGCATGTCGCCGTCACGGTTGATGTGGCGGATCTTGGCCAGGTCGTCGTTGGAGATCACCGGGAACGGCAGCACCACCTGGCGGCACGACGCGGGCGTCGGCTGGAGCAGGTTGGCCTCGGGCCCGATGGTGCCGCTGAGCGAGGTGACGAGCTCCTCGCGGATCGCGTCCAGCGGCGGGTTGGTGACCTGGGCGAAGAGCTGCGCGAAGTAGTCGAACAGCAGCCGCGGCTTGTCGCTGAGCGCCGCGATCGGGGTGTCGGTGCCCATCGAGCCCAGCGTCTCGGCGCCGGTGTTGGCCATCGGCGTGAGCAGGACGCGCAGCTCCTCCTCGGTGTAGCCGAAGATCTGCTGCCGGCGCGTGACCGAGGCGTGCGTGTGGACGATGTGCTCGCGCTCGGTGACGTCGGCGAGGTGGATGAGACCGGCGTGCAGCCACTCGTCGTACGGGTGCTCGGCCGCCAGCTCGGACTTGATCTCCTCGTCCTCGATGATCCGGTGCTCGTCGGTGTCGACGAGGAACATCCGGCCCGGCTGGAGGCGACCCTTGCGGACCACGGTCGCGGGGTCGATGTCGAGCACGCCGACCTCGGAAGCCAGGACGACGAGCCCGTCGTCGGTCACCCAGTAGCGGGAGGGGCGCAGGCCGTTGCGGTCGAGGACCGCACCGATCTGCGAGCCGTCGGTGAAGACCACGCAGGCGGGGCCGTCCCACGGCTCCATCATCGAGGAGTGGAACTCGTAGAACGCCCGGCGCTTGCGGTCCATCTCGGCGTGGTTCTCCCACGCCTCGGGGATCATCATGAGCACCGAGTGGGGCAGCGACCGGCCACCCATGTGCAGCAGCTCGAGGACCTCGTCGAAGGACGCCGAGTCGGAGCTCCCGGGTGTGCAGATGGGAAAGAGGCGCTCGAGGTCACCGGGGATGAGGTCGCTGGACAGCAGCGCCTCGCGGGCCCGCATCCAGTTGCGGTTGCCCATCACGGTGTTGATCTCACCGTTGTGGGCGATGAAGCGGAACGGGTGCGCCAGCGGCCAGCTGGGGAACGTGTTGGTCGAGAAGCGCGAGTGCACGACGGCCATGGCCGAGGCGACGCGCTCGTCGACGAGGTCGGGGAAGAAGTGGTCGAGCTGGTCGGTGGTGAGCATGCCCTTGTAGGCGAGCGTGCGCGAGGACAGAGACGGGAAGTAGACGCCGGTCTCGTGCTCGGCGCGCTTGCGCAGGCAGAACGCCAGCCGCTCCAGGGCCATGCCGCTGACGCGGGTGCCGGACCCGGAGACGAACAGCTGCACGAAGGTCGGCATCACGCTGATCGCCGTCGCACCGAGCGTCGAGGGGTCCACCGGGACCTCGCGCCAGCCGAGGACCGACAGGCCCTCCTCGGACGCGATCTCCTCGATGCGCGCCCGGGCGGCGGCCACCGCGGCCTGGTCGCCCGGGATGAAGGCGGTGCCGACGGCATAGCTGCGCTGCGCCGGGAGGTCGAAGTCGACGACGTCGCGCAGGAACGCGTCGGGCACCTGCATGAGGATGCCCGCACCGTCGCCGGAGTTGGTCTCGGCGCCGGCGGCGCCGCGGTGGTCCAGGTTGCGCAGGGCGGTGAGCGCCTTGGCAACGATGTCGTGGCTGGCAACGCCGGTCAGGGTGGCCACGAACGCCACGCCACACGCATCGTGCTCGTGGCGGGGGTCGTAGAGCCCTTGGGGCGGCGGGATGGCGTGCATCTGGCTTTCTCCCGTCGTCGTGCGCCGCACACCGTTCAACGGTGCGCCGGCGGATCCAGTGAGTGGACGTCCACGAGGTGGACATGGCGATCGGCAGGGGACGACGTTGGCCCGCGCGTCGGAAAATCTATCACCGGTCCCGCCACGGGGTGAGACGGCGATCTCAGCCCTCAGACGCCTCCGGTGCGGCGGCCGCCCGCTCGTCGGCGTCCGCCTCGCGCGTGTAGACGGTCTCCTCGCGTCCCGGGCGCTTGACGGTGGCCCACGCGAAGTACGCCGCTGCCAGCACGAACAGCACGAGGGAGGTCCACACGTTGAACCGCAGGCCGCCCACGTCGATGAGCTGCACGTCGTCGATGCGCAGGTTCTCGATCCAGCCGCGGCCCAGCGTGTAGAGCATCACGTAGAGCGCGGCCACCCGCCCGAAGCCGAGTCGCAGGCGCGCGTCGAGCCAGATGATGACGCCGAAGGCGCCGAGGTTCCACAGGCACTCGTAGAGGAATGTCGGGTGGTACGTCGCGACGTCCGGGTAGGCGTCGGGGCGGTGGGCCGCGTCGATCTCCAGGGCCCAGGGCAGGTCGGTGGGGCGGCCGTAGAGCTCCTGGTTGAACCAGTTGCCCCACCGCCCGATGGCCTGCGCCACGAGCACGCCGGGGGCGATCGCGTCGAGCATCGGCAGCAGCTTGATGTGGTGGCGCCGGGCGCCGATCATCACGCCGACGGCGCCGAGGGCGATGGCGCCCCAGATCCCGAGGCCGCCGCGCCACACGTAGAGCGCCGCCACGGGGTTCTGGCCGTCGCCGAAGTAGAGCTGCCAGTCGGTGACGACGTGGTAGAGACGCCCGCCGACGAGGCCGAAGGGCACTCCCCAGATGGCGAGGTCGCTGATCTCCCCCGCGCGGCCGCCCCGGGCGACCCAGCGCCGCTCGCCGATCCAGATGGCGGCCACGATCCCCAGGATGATGCTCAGCGCGTAGCCGCGCAGGGGCAGCGGCCCGATGTACCAGGTGCCCTGGCTGGGGCTCGGGATGGACCACACGACGATCTCGGGCAGGGTCATGACTCGCTCAGCAGGGTCTCGATGTCGGAGCGGAACTGCGCGGCGGACGTCTCGTGACCCCAGAACACCGGGGCCTGGTCGTCGCCGTCGATGCCGATGACCTGGGTCCCGTGGGTGACGTCGTACCCGCCGCTGGGGAGCTTGTCGCCCTTCTCGACGGCGATGCCCAGCGGCTCGGCGACCGCGCTGATCGTGTCGAGCGGTCCGGTGAGGCCGACGTACCCGTCGGCGTACTGGGCCAGGTAGTCGCGCAGCACGTCCGGGTCGTCGCGGGTCGGGTCGGTGGTCACGAAGACGACGTCCACCCGGTCGCGGTCCTCGGCGTCGAGCTGCGTGAGGCCGGTGGTGAGGTTGGACATCACCAGCCCGCAGATGTCCGGGCAGTGCGTGTAGCCGAAGAAGACCAGGGTCAGCGGCTTGTCGGTGTCGTCGGCGAGGCTGTACGACGCGCCGTCGGTGTCGGTGAGCGGCTGGCCGTCGACCTCGAAGGGCGGGTCCAGGACCGTGCCGGCGAACTCCGCGTCGCCGCCGGACGAGCTGCTGCAGCCCGCGAGCAGGACGACCGGGAGGAGCGCCGCGGCCAGCGCGACGAGCGTCCTACGCACCCCGCACCCCGCGCGCCAGGTCCTCGGTGAGCGTCCGCAGCGCGGCGAGCCCGCCGGCCGCGTCGTCGGCGTGGTCGAGCAGCGTCCGCACGAAGGCGGACCCGACGATCACCCCGTCGGCGTAGGAGGCGACCTCGGCGGCCTGGTCGCCGGTGCTCACGCCCAGCCCGACGCAGACCGGCAGCTGGGTGGTGGCCTTGGTGCGCGCCACGAGGGGGCCGGCCAGGTCGCTGGTCGTGGTGCGAGCGCCGGTCACGCCCATCACGGCGGTGGCGTAGACGAACCCGCGGCAGGCCGCGGTCGTCATCGTGACGCGCTCCCCGGTGCTGCTCGGGGCGACGAGGAAGACCTTGTCGAGCCCGTGGGCGTCGGCGGCGGCGATCCACTCCCGCGCGGAGTCGGGGGTGAGGTCGGGCGTGATGAGGCCCGCTCCCCCGGCAGCGGCCAGGTCGGCGGCGAAGCGCTCGACGCCGTACCGCTCGACCGGGTTCCAGTAGGTCATCACCACGGTGGGGGTGCCGGTGGCGGCGACCTCCTCCACCACGCGCAGGACGTCGCTGGTGCGGGTGCCCGCCTCGAGGGCGGCCTGCGCAGCCGCCTGGATCGTGGGCCCGTCCATCACCGGGTCGCTGTAGGGCAGGCCGACCTCGATGACGTCGCAGCCGGCGTCGACCATGGCCTTCATCGCCTCGATCGAGCCCTCGACACTGGGGTAGCCGGCGGGCAGGTAGCCGACCAGCGCGGCCCGGCCCTCGGCGCGGGCGGTCGCGAACGCGGTGGCGGTCGTCGCGCTCACGCGGGGTCTCCGGTCTCGTCGTCGGCCTCACCGAGCTTGAACCACTCGGTGGCGGTCCCCATGTCCTTGTCGCCGCGACCGCTGAGGTTGATGAGGACCGTGGCGTCGGGGCCCTTCTCGGCGGCCAGCTCGCGGGCCACCTCCATGGCGCCGGCGATGGCGTGCGCGGACTCGATGGCCGGGATGATCCCCTCGGTGCGGGCGAGCAGCGCCAGCGCGTCCATCGCCTCGGTGTCGGTGACCGGGCGGTAGGTCGCGCGGCCCGTCTGGGCCAGGTGCGCGTGCTGCGGACCCACCCCGGGGTAGTCGAGGCCCGCCGAGATCGAGTGCGACTCGACGGTCTGGCCGTCCTCGTCCTGCAGGACGTAGGTGCGGGCGCCGTGCAGCACGCCCGACGCCCCGGCGTGGATGGTGGCCGCGTGCCGGGGCGTGTCGACGCCGTCCCCGCCGGGCTCGAAGCCGTAGATCCTCACGTCCTCGTCGTCGAGGAACGCCGTGAACAGGCCGATGGCGTTGGACCCGCCCCCGACGCACGCCGCGATGGCGTCCGGCAGCACGCCGTACTGCTCGAGGCACTGGGCGCGCGCCTCGTCGCCGATGCCGCGGGTGAAGTCGCGGACCATGCTCGGGAACGGGTGCGGGCCGGCGGCCGTCCCGAAGAGGTACGCCGTGTGGTCGACGCTGGCGACCCAGTCGCGCAGCGCCTCGTTGATCGCGTCCTTGAGGGTGGCGCTGCCGGACTCGACGGCCACGACCTTGGCGCCGAGGAGGTGCATCCGGGCGACGTTGAGGGCCTGGCGGCGGGTGTCGACCGAGCCCATGTAGACGGTGCAGTCGAGCCCGAAGTAGGCCGCCGCCGTGGCGCTGGCGACGCCGTGCTGGCCGGCACCGGTCTCGGCGATGACCCGCTTCTTGCCCATCCGGCGGGTGAGCAGCGCCTGGCCGAGCACGTTGCGGATCTTGTGGGCCCCGGTGTGGTTGAGGTCCTCGCGCTTGAGCAGGATCCGGGCGCCGACCTGCTGCGAGAGCCGCTCGGCGTGGTAGAGCCGGCTCGGCGTGCCCGCGTAGTCACGACAGATCGCCTCGAACTCGGCGACGAACACCGGGTCGGCCATCGCGTCGTGCCACGCCGCGGTGAGCTCGTCGAGCGCAGCGACGAGGGCCTCGGGCATGAAGCGCCCGCCCCACGTGCCGCCGTAGTAGCCCTGCTCGTCGGCGTCGTACCGGCTGACCTGCTGGCTCATCGCTTCACTCCTGTCATGGTGCGTACGGCGGCGGTGGGGTCGCCGTCCCTGACCAGCGCCTCGCCGACGAGGACGGCCCGGGCGCCCTCGCCCACGAACCGGGTCACGTCGTCGGGGCCGCTGATGCCCGACTCGGCCACCAGCACCCGGTCCTCGGGGACGAGGGGGGCGAGGCGGCCGAACGTGTCGTTGTCGACCGCGAGGGTCTTGAGGTTGCGCGCGTTGACGCCGACGAGCTCGGCACCGAGGGCCACCGCCCGCTCCGTCTCGGCCTCGTCGTGCACCTCCACCAGCACGGTCAGCCCGAGCTCACGTGCCTCGTCGTGCAGGCGCCACAGGTCGTCGTCGTCGAGCGCCGCCACGATCAGCAGCGCGAGGTCGGCGCCCGCCGCCCGGGCCTCGACGAGCTGGTAGCTCGTGACGATGAAGTCCTTGCGCAGGACCGGGGTGTCCACCGCGGCCCGCACGGCCACGAGGTCCTCGAGCGAGCCGCCGAAGCGGCGCCGCTCGGTGAGCACCGAGATGGCGGCGGCGCCCCCGGCGGCGTACGCCGTGGCGAGCGCGGCAGGGTCGGGGATGTCGGCGAGCTCGCCCTTGCTGGGGCTCTTGCGCTTGACCTCCGCGATCACGCTGGAACCGGGGTCGCGGAAGTGCGGCATCGGGTCGCGGGCCGGGTCGACGTCGGCGAGTGCGGCACGGACGTCGGCGAGCGGCCGGGCGGCCTCGCGACCGGCGAGGTCCTCGCGGACACCGACGATGATCTGGTCGAGCACGGACATGGCCCCAACCCTCTCACCTGACCGGTGGCGGGGCGGACGGTGGCTCAGGCTGCGAGCCAGGACCCGGGCAGGTTGCGTGCGACCGTGAAGACGACCGCCACGCCCAGCCCGAGGGTCCACAGGATCGAGGGCACGGTCACCGGCCGCATCGCGGCTCCTCCGCGCCAGGCCACGGCGACCCTGCGCAACCAGAGGGCGAGGACGAGTGGGAGCGCCACGACCAGCAGCAGGTTGCTCGACGCGGCGGCGCCGAGGTCGAGCCGGGTCAGGTCGTGGACGGCGCGGAGGCTGCCGCACAGCGGGCAGTCGAGGTGCGTCAGCACCTGGGTCGGGCACCAGCCCCAGCTGCCGGGCCGGTGCGGGTCGCGGACGGCCAGGGCGAGCGTCGCGACCGCGACGAGGGCGGCGGTCCCGAGAGGAGCGGCGAGACGCCGTGCGCGCCCGGTCATCGGCTCGACGCGTGCGGGGAGGGTCAGTGCGGGTCGCCGTGGAAGCCGAGCTTGGCCATCACCAGGAACAGCGGCAGCGCGACGGCGCCGAGGGCGATCCCGACCCAGAAGACCGTCATGTTGATCGGCGAGAGCATGAGGGCGATCGAGCCGACGAGGAAGCCGAGCATGGCCACGCTGACCGCGGTCCACGCAGCGGGGGTGTTGCCGTGGTTGTTGGCCATGGGTGCTCCTTGGGGCGATGCGGCGGTGCGCGTGGGGCGGGCTCGACCGGTGACCCGATCAGTCGCGGATCAGTCTAGGGGCCGCTGCCGGTCGGTCGGGTCATGACCCTCGTCCAGCGCCTTCCAGATCTCCAGGTTGCCCTCCGGCTCGGCCGGGACGTCCGCGCCCGCCGGGGCGTCGTACCGGCGCCCCATCTCGGGCCAGGCCGGGACCAGGCGTACGCCGAGCAGCGTGGTGACCACGCACCCGACGGCGGCGACGCAGGCCGCGACGTACCACCCGGTGAGGTGGACGGCCGAGGTGTCCTGCCCGGAGGCGGCGCGCAGCTGCTCGCCCACCGAGTCCTGGAGGGTGAAGAACGCCCAGACGGTGGTGACGAGGAGGCCCACGGCCGCCAGGGCGGCCACCGCCATGACGGCACGACGGAAGTGACCGCGGGTGACCAGCACGACGCCCCACCCGGCCAGCACGACCAGGCTCAGCGCGCCGGCCAGCGGCATCTCGCCGATCCCGTCCGCCACCGCGTTGCCCAGGACGGCGGCGTCCCCGGCGGTCTCGGTGCTCAACTGGCCCGACGTGCCCTCGACCCACGCGCTGGTGCCGGCGACGGCGGCGAGGACGGCGCTGGCGAGCCCGGCGAGGACGACGGGTCCGAAGCCGGTGCGGGGGGACTGCGAGGACTCCTCAGCCATCGAGCCGGTCCGCGTCGAAGCAGGTGCGGTCGCCGGTGTGGCACGCGGCCCCCACCTGCTCGACCTTGACCAGGAGGGTGTCGCCGTCGCAGTCCAGCCGGACCTCGTGCACGTGCTGGGCGTGGCCGGACGTCTCGCCCTTGACCCAGTACTCCTGCCGCGAGCGGCTCCAGTACGTCGCCCGGCGGGTGGTGAGGGTGCGGGCCAGGGCCTCGTCGTCCATCCAGCCGAGCATGAGCACCTCGCCGGTGTCGTGCTGCTGGACGATCGCGGGCACCAGGCCGTCGACCGATCGCTTGAGGCGCTCGGCGATGGCGGGGTCCAGGTCGGTCACCCGTCCAGTATCAGGGGTCGATCAGCTCGGCCTCGCGGCGGCGCCACGTCGCGGCACACTCCGCGGTCACGGGGCCGGGGGCCGGCAGCGCGCGGCCGTCCCAGCGGGCGATGGCCTGCACGTCGCGGGTGGTGGAGACGAGGAACGCCTCGTCGGCCCCCTGCGCGACCTCGATCGGCTCGTCCACCTCCCGCCCGCCGCACCACTCGAGCACCAGGGCGCGCGTCACACCGGCAAGGCAACCGCTGGCCAGGGTGGGGGTGCGCAGCTCGCCGTCGACGACGTAGAAGACGTTGGACCCGGTGCCCTCGCAGAGGTGTCCGGCAGTGTTGGCGAAGATCGCCTCCGTGCCGCCCTGCTCGTGCGCCCGGGCGAGCGCGATGACGTTCTCGGCGTACGACGTGGTCTTGAGGCCCGCCGTCGCCCCGTGCTCGTTGCGGGTCCACGGGACGGTGGCCACCGCGGTGGACTCCCCCGTCGGCTCGAGCGCGGACCAGGCGACGACGAGGGTGGCAGGACCGTCGCCCCGGCCGGACCCCATGGGGGCCGGGCCGGCCGTGAAGGTGATGCGCAGGCGGCCGAGCGGGGCGGTCGTCCCGTCCAGCACCTCCTCGACGCCGCGACGCACGGCGGCCTCGTCCGGGGCGTCGAGGCCGAGGCCGGACGCGGACCGCGCGAGCCGCTCGAGATGGCGGGTGAGGGCGAAGGGGCGCCCGTCGAGGGTCTTGATCGACTCGAAGACACCGTCGCCCACGGTGAACCCGTGGTCGGTGACCCCCAGCACCGCGCCGGTCGGGTCGGGCAGCAGGTCACCGTTCATCCACGCACGCATGGCGCCACTCTAGGCAGTCGGATCCCCCGGAACGGCCCGCGAGAACACGCGGCGCGGGACCCGGTTTTGGCACGGGTCGCAGTGTCGGCTACTGTTCCACTCGCACTTCCCGCCGGGTCACCGGAGGGAAAGCGCAGGCGGACATAGCTCAGTTGGTAGAGCGCAACCTTGCCAAGGTTGAGGTCGCGAGTTCGAGTCTCGTTGTCCGCTCGGAGAGGTCTCTCCCCGTGCCTTCTTCATGTTGGGAAGGCCCCCGCGGTGGGTTGGCCGAGAGGCGAGGCAACGGACTGCAAATCCGTGTACACGGGTTCAAATCCCGTACCCACCTCCACGCTCCACAAGTGAAGAGCACGACCTCGGGCGATTGGCGCAGCGGTAGCGCGCTTCCCTGACACGGAAGAGGTCACTGGTTCAAACCCAGTATCGCCCACCAGCACGAACAGCAGGTCAGACCCCGTTTCCCCCCGAGGGAGGCGGGGTCTTCCTCGTTCGCGACCCGGCAGTGCGTCAAGCCGACGTTGACGAAAATGGTCTACCGTCGTCGACATGCGAGTCCCCGACGCCGTCCAGCGACTGCTCCGTCGGTTCGACGTGCAGATCACCCACTACCACTTCACCTACGCGGCGAGACGCGCCCAGCTGCTCAAGCACCTCGGCATCCGAGACCTCCTCGACGTCGGTGCCAACACCGGGCAGTACGCCCACGAGGTGCGCTTCCACGGCTACGACGGACGGCTCTGGTCCTTCGAGCCCGTCGCCGCCCCCTACGAGGAGCTCGTCAGGTCGACCCAGGCCGATCCGGGCTGGCAGGCGTTCAACCTGGCCGTCAGCGACTATCCGGCCGAGCTGCTCCTGCACGTCTCCCGCGACTCGACGTTCTCCTCGGCGATCCCGCTGGTCACGAGCGAGGGGCGTCCCGACTCGGTGCAGGTCGACACCGAGACCGTGCGGGCCGACGCCCTCGACAACATCCTCCCGACGCTGGACGGCATGACGGGTCCGCTGGGTCTCAAGGTCGACGTGCAGGGCCATGAGAAGGCGGTCTTCGACGGCGCCGCCGCGACCTTGGAGAAGGCCCACTTCCTCGAGTTCGAGATGTCGGCGGTCGAGATCTACGAGGGCCAGGACCTGCTGCCCGAGATGATGGCCTGGTGCTACTCCCAGGGGTTCGTGCTCGCCCTGTCCGAACCCGCGTGGATGCTCGACACCGGGCGTGGACTGCAGATGAACGGGATCTTCGTCCGCAGGGGGACCCAGTGACCGCGTCGTCCGGCGCGTAGGAGCGGGACCACGACTCCGCTGCGGTGGTCTCGCGGCCCGGCCCTGCTCAAAGTCGGGTATTGACACTCCGGGTCACGCTTGGAGTCATGACGATCTCCAGACGCAGGATGTTGAGCGGGGTCGCCCTTGCCGGGAGCGCGGCCGGGGCGGGCATGACCTCGGCCTCGGCCGGGACGGCTCCGGCATCCGCCCGGCTCGACGTGGAGCAGGACTTCGGCGGCGGCTGGGACGGCGTACGGGCCGCGATCACCGAGGCCGAACGGTCGGGCGGGTCGTCGGCGGTGGTGGTGCTGGGTCGGGCCGACTACGCCGCCGACAGCACCATCGACATCACCCGCCCGATCTCCATCGTGGGTGAGGGGCGGGCCAGCCGCATCAGGCACGCGGGCACCTTCGCCGGTCCGGTCCTCCGTGCCACCGACCTCAAGCGCCACGGCCAGTGGGAGTCCACCGTCGGCACGGGTCCCATCCAGACCTACGACCCCGAGGCCGACGGCGGCGGCCTGACGCTGCGCGACTTCGTGGTGATCGACGACGACCGCTCGGTCGCGGCCCGGGACGGGATCTACCTGCTCGACGCCGACGACGTGCTGATGGACAACGTCATGTTCGGGTTCCTCACCGGCACCGCCCTCACGCTCGGGGCGGACGACGCCGACGCCCGGGCGCCCGGAGTGGCCTCGGGCCGCGTGCGCGAGTCCGACTTCCGGCGCATCCGCGTCTACCGGTGCGGGTCGGGTTCTCCTTCCGGCTCCCCGGACGTGCCCGCCATGGTGCTGCAGAACGGCAACGACGCCGGAGACGGCAGCAACCAGAACTACTTCCACCAGCTGCGCTTCGTCTACAACGAGGGACGGATGCTCCTGCGCGGACCGGGCAACGACGGCAACTCGCTGCGCAGGACCATCTTCCGCGACATGCAGCTCCACGCCCTGGCCGACAACGACAACTGGAACCCGGTCCAGTACTTCCCGTTCGACCTCGTCACGCTCGAGGGCGCGGTGCGCGAGACCTTCGTCGACGGGCTCATGGTCAACGGCAACCGCGCAGGGACGGCCTGCTTCGCCATGAAGGGACACACGCTCAACGCCGAGATCCCCCGACGACTGGTGATCCGCAACGCCAACGTCGTCAACGTGCACGGTGACTTCGTGCGGGTCGACCGGGGCGACTCCGTGTCCATCGACGGCACCGGGCTGGGCAGCGTCGCCGGCGAGATCCTGCGGGCGTCCGAGGCCTCGGGCCTGGATCGCTACTACGTCCACGAGATGGGCATCAACAACCCCGCGGGCAAGGTCACGGCACCCGGTGCCACCGGCACCGTGCTCTTCAGCGGGATCAGGGTCTGAGCGGCGCGACCCCCGTCGACGGGGTCCGGCGTCGAGCCCTCCCGCCGGTCAGCGGGACCGGTCGGCTCCCCGCTCCACGAGGGCGGTGAGCAGGACCGCGCCGAGGACGGAGCCGATGATCCCGGCGGGCCGCAGCTCAAAGCCCTCGCCGAAGAGCAGGCTCAGCACGGTGCCTCCCACCAGGGAGCCGAGCAGCCCCAGCCCCAGGGCCCGGGGCCAGTTGACCTCACGCATGGACCGTCCCAGCAGCATCTGGGCGAGGCCTCCGACGAGGAACCCGAAGGCGAGGACGGCGAGGATCAGCACGTGGCGAACCTAGCCGTGGCAGGCCCGAGGGGGTCTCACCCGTAGCGGGTGAGGTCGTCACCCCCGGGTCGCCTCGCAGGGCGACGTTCACCACTTTTGGCGAACCCGCCGACGCTGCGGGCAGACAGGCGCGGGCCACGGGAGTAGTTTCGTGCTGCCGCGCCGGTGGGGAGTCCCTCCCCCGAGATTCCCCGCCGGCACGGTCCACGTTCCGACCTCGCCACGCCTAGGGTTGCCCCCATGGACGGCGACGAGGTCGAGCGCACGGAGGACGGTCACCACATCGTGGTCGACGGTCGCCGGTGGCGCGCCACCGACGACTCGATCCCCGAGGCCCTGCGCGCCGAGCTGGTCAAGGAGCTGATGCGGGCCCGGCGCCTGGTGCGCACCCGCGGCGACGAGGTCCGCCCCTTCGTGCAGGACGCCAAGGTCGCCCTCGGGGAGCGCGGGGAGCCCTGGTGGGAGGAGCCCTCCGAGCAGGGCCGCCGCGACCGGCTCGCGGCCACCATGCGGGCCCTGCTGCGCCACCGGGAGACGAGCACGATCTGTCCCAGCGACGCCGCTCGCGTGGTGGGCGGCGAGCAGTGGCGAGACGTCATGCCGATCGCCCGTGACGTGGCTCGCGAGCTGCACGCCCAGCAGGTCGTCGAGGTGCGACAGGGCGGCGAGCGGGTCGACCCGGAGCAGGCCAGCGGTCCGCTGCGCATCGCGCCGGGACCGGCCCTCGAGCGCTGAGGGTGGGCGCCCACCCGGGTGCGGCCCCAGGGTGGCGGCACATCGCTCCGTGCGGACCCAGAGTGGCGGCGGACTGCACGACAAGGCGCATCCTCGCGGAATGTGCCGCCACTCTGGGCGGAACTGGTGCGATGTGCCGCCACCGTCGGACACGGGACAGCGCGGCGCGTGACGCCGCCCGGGCCCCGGGCGCCCGTCGTCAGGACCGGCGCAGCCGTCCCCGGCCCGGCAGGACCCGGTCCACCCGGTCGTGGGCGAGCGCGGCCCGTGCGGCGTTGTCCCCACAGGCGCCGTGCACGCCACCCCCGGGGTGGGCGGACGCCGACCCCAGGTAGAGGCCGCGGACCGGCGTCTCGGCCCGCCCGAGACCGGGCACGGGACGGAAGACCAGCTGCTGGTGCAGCTGCGCGGTCCCGCCGTTGAGGGCACCGCCGACCAGGTTGGCGTTCCGCGCCTCCATCTCGCGGGGACCGAGCACCCGTCGCGCGACCACGCGGTCGCCGAACCCCGGTGCCAGCCGCTCGAGGCGGGCCTGCATCCGGTCGGCGAACCGTTCGCAGTCGTCGGCGTCCCACACCCCGCGTACGCCGCCCTCCCCCGCGTCGTTGGAGGCCCGCTGGGGGACGTGCGTGTAGGCCCAGAACGACTCGGTGCCCGCCGGCGAGCGCGTCGGGTCCGACGCCGTCATCTGGCCGGTCAGCATGAAGGGCGATGCCGGCACGGAGCCGGCCTGCACCTGGCTCATGGCCGTGGTCATGTCCCGCACCGAGTCGGCCACGTGCACCGTGCCGGGTGACAGGTCGGGAGCCCCGGTCCACGGGACGACGCCGTCCAGGGCCCAGTCGACCTTGACCGTGCCGGGGTCCAGCTCGAAGGTGCGCAGCGCATCGGTCACGCGCCGGGGCACGTCGTCGGGGTCGAGGAGGTCCGTGTAGAGCGTGGGAGCGAGGACGTCGGCCACGACGGCACGGCGTACGGGGTGACGCTCGCCGCCGGCGGTCCGGACGGCCGCGACGCGTCCCCCGGCCACCTCGACCCGGGTGACCCGGGCACCGGTGCGGATCTCGCCGCCGCCGGCCCGGAAGCGGCGCGCGAGTGCCTGGGTGAGCTCGCCGGCCCCGCCCTCCGGGACGGGGAAGCCGACGGTCTGGCCCATCATCGCCAGCAGCAGCCCCAGCAGCGACGAGCCGGGGGCATCGAGCGGGATGTCGGCGTGGGCGGCGTTGCCGGCCAGCAGCACCCGGGCCGCCTCACCGCCGAAGCGCTGCCGGCCGAGCTCGGCGACCGGGGTGAGCAGCGTCTTGACGAAGCCGAGGCCCCCCACGTGCCGCAGCGCGGCCAGCACGCCGACGCCGTGGCGCACCGGCGGGAACGGGGTGAGGAGGGCGCCGATGAGGTGCGGACCGACGCGGTCCCACTGCGCACACAGCTCCAGCCACGCCTCCCCGTCGCCGGCGTGCAGCGCGTCGAGCCCGGAGGCGGTCGCCTCCCGGTCGTGGTGCAGCACGGCCCAGCTGCCGTCGGGGAACGGGTGCCCGAGCACGGCCGGGGCGTGGCGCCACGTGAGGCCGTGGTCCTCGAGGTCGAAGGAGCGGATCGTCGGGGACGAGGCCGCCAGGGGGTAGAACGCGCTGAAGGTGTCGTGCACGTAGTCGGGGTGCAGCTCGCGGTCGCTGCGCACGGCTCCGCCCACGTCCGGCTGTGCCTCCAGCAGCAGGACCGACCAGCCCGCGTCGAGCAGCCTGTTGGCCGCGACCAGTCCGTTGGGACCGGCGCCCACCACCACCGCGTCGTGCATCAGGGACGGTCCTTCCGTCGGCGGGCGAGCTCGGCGAGGTTGCGACCGATCCCGGCCACGGCGTTGCCGTGGCTCCCCCGCAGCGCATTGTGCTCCTGCCGCGACGTCAGCACGTTGCCCGGCCCGAGCACCACCTCGCGCAGCAGGTCCTGGGCCGCCACCCGGAACAGCGGCCCCACCAGCCGGTCGTAGACCGCCGGCAGGGTCGTGAAGCCGAACCGGATCACGTGGTTGGCCGCCGAGGTCTGTCCACCGCGCCACGGGTGGTCCGCCGTGGCCAGCACCTGCCGGGCGACCCGCTCCGGCGACTGGACGGGGAACGGCGGCCGCCCGACGGCATCGCCGTACGTCGCGGCCTGCTCGTAGATGGGCGTGTCGACGCCGCCGGGCGCGACGTAGCCGAAGCGCAGCTGCGGCCGGTCGCGGTTGTCGACCCGCAGCTGCCGCACCAGGGCGCGCACGCCCCACTTGGAGAGCACGTACGCCGCCATGTCGGGCACCGCGATGTGGCCGATCAGGGAGCCGACGAGCACGACGCTGCCGGTCCCCTGCTCGCGCAGCACCGGGAGGACGTGACGCACCAGGTTGACCGAACCCGTGAGGTTCGTGCGCAGCACGCCGTCGAACACCTCGGCGGGCACGTCCTGCAGGCGGCCGTAGGCCACCACACCGGCGCTGCCCACGACCACGTCGAGACGACCGTGACGGGCGACGGCGTCGGCGACCACGCGGCGTACGGCCTCGTCGTCGGCCATGTCCACCGACGCCACCGTGGTGGAGGAGGCGCCGAGGGCGTCGCAGTCGGCGGCCACCCGGGCGAGGGCGACCGGGCCGCGGGCGAGAAGCACCAGGTGGTCCCCCCGGCCGGCGGCGAGCCGGGCGGTCGCCTCGCCGATGCCGCTCGAGGCCCCCGTCACGAGCACGACCCGGGGCTCGCGGGTCATCAGCGCCGCTCGGCGATGTAGGCGAGCCGGCGCAGGGTCTCGGTGTTGCGCCACCTCAGGCTCAGGCCGCGCACCGGCGGGGGCACCAGCGCGCCCGGCCCGGACACCGGCTCCTCAGCGATCCGCACCTCGGTCTCCGCGCCCACCGGCAGCAGCCGGATGACGATCTGCGCCTCACCGAGCGGCCACCCCCGTGCGCGCAGGGTCAGCGAGCGGCCGGGATCGGACTCGAGGACCTCGGTGTTGTCGTCGATCAGCAGCGGCCACAACCCCACGGAGTGGTGGAGCCTGCTGCCCACCGCCGGCCAAGTGTCCTCGACCTCGCGCATCCGGGCCGCACCCACCACCCACACGGGGTAGACCCAGCCGTCGCTCAGGACCTCCCAGACCTTCTCGGGGGTGGCGTGGACGAGACGCGTGTTCTCCGCCATGGGTCGCTCCTTGTGGTGGGGAGCCCCCACGCTAACGACGGCGGACCCGTCCCCCACCACCCCCAGGGGCCCACCTCGGGTGCCCCACGTCACGATCCACGTCACCACCCACGTCGCCAGGGACGCGGCTGCGAGGATGGCGTCGATGCCCTACTTCGAGCGCAGCGGCGACGACCGCTGGACCCCCACCGAGCACGTGGGCGGTGCCTGGAACACCGCCGAGCAGCACGTCGCCCCTGCCCTGGGCCTGCTGGCCCACCTCGTCGAGGAGGACCGGGACCGTCGCCGCGACGACGTCCTGGTGCTCTCCCGGCTCTCCTACGACATCCTCGGCACGCTGCCGATGGAGGAGGTCGCCGTCGCGGTCCGGGTACGCCGCCCGGGCCGGACGATCGAGCTCGTCGAGGCCGAGCTGTCGCACGCCGCCCGGCCGGCCGTGCTCCTGCGGGCCTGGCTGCTGAGCGAGGGCGAGAGCACCACGGTCGCCGGCACCGACCTTCCCCGCCTCCCGGGCCCCGACACGATGGCGCCGTGGGACCCCACCACGGTCTGGCCGGGCGGCTTCATCGACTCCGTCGAGCTGCGGCGCGAGCAGCACGGGCCGGGCAGGGGCGGCTACTGGGTCCGCACGGACGTGCCGCTCCTCGACGAGCCGGTCAGCGCGACCGCTCGTGCGGCGGGCCTGCTCGACATCGCCAACGGCATGACCGTGCGTGCCGACCCCCGCGAGGTGGCGTTCCCCAACCTCGACCTCACCGCGCACCTGTTCCGGCCACCGGCGCCGGGCTGGCTGGGCTTCGACACGACGGTGTCCTTCGGGCCCGCCGGCCACGGCCTGACCAGCACCGTGCTCCACGACGAGTCCGGCCCCCTGGGCACGATCGCCCAGTCCCTCACCGTCCGTCCGGTCCGCGGCTGACGACGTCGCCGTCCGGGGAGCGGCTCAGTCCTCGTCCGAGGACTCCTCGCCGTGCGTCCCGGGCCGCGGCGCCCACGGCAGCTCCTTGGCCGGGCGTACGACGATCAGCCGGTCGCCGCGGGCCAGCAGGGTGACCACCGGGTCGAAGTAGCGGTAGACCTTCTCGTCGCGGACCACCGCGATCACCTGGTCGGGCAGCGACTGCGGCTGCTTGCCGACCTCGTTGACCAGCAGGTCCCGCTCGGCGACCTCGAGGCCCTCGCCGTACGTCAGCAGGTCCTCCATGACCGAGCCGAGCATCGGCGACATCGACGAGAGCCCGAGCAGGCGGCCGACCGCGTCGGAGGAGGTGATGACCGAGTTGGCGCCCGACTGCTTCATCAGCGAGACATTCTCCTGCTCACGCACGGCCGCCACGATCCAGGCGTCGGGGTTGAGCTGCCGCACGGTCAGCGTGGCCAGCACGTTGGAGTCGTCGCGGTCGGTGGTGATGATGATCTGGCTGGCGGTCTGCACCCCGGCGCGGCGCAGGATCTCGCGTCGCGTGGCGTCACCGACGACGACCGCCAGGCCGTCGGCGTGCGCCTCCTCCATCGCCAGGGGGCTCGGGTCGACCACGACGATGGCCTCGCGGCTCTGGCCGTTGTTGACGAGGGTGTCGACGGCGCTGCGCCCCTTCGTGCCGTAGCCGACGACGACGACGTGCTCCTGCTCTCCCATGCTCTTCCTCCACCGGGCGACCCGGAACATCTCGCGGCCCTGGGAGGCGAGCACCTCCAGGGTGGTCCCGATCAACAGCACCAGGAAGGCGATGCGGGCGGGGGTGATGACGAATGCGTTGACCATCCGGGCCTGGTCGGTGACGGGGGCGATGTCGCCGTACCCGGTCGTGCTCAGCGTCACGGTCGTGTAGTAGATCGAGTCGAGGAAGCTGACCCCGTAGCCGGGTGGGTCGTTGCCGTCGCGGTAGCCGTCGCGGTCGAAGTAGACCAGCAGCACGGTGCCGGCCAGGATCGCCATCGCCAGGAGCAGCCGGCGGCCCAGCTCCCACCACGGGGAGCGCGCCGGGTCCGGGAGTGCGACCGTGGCGCCGTGGAGCGCGCTCGAGTGACGCGGGGGCAGGTCGGGCACGCTCAGGAGTCTTTCACGGCGATGCGGCTGCGCAGACGCTGCACGAGCTCGTTGCGCGCACGCGTCGTGCTGCCCTGCGGGAAGACCGTGTCGAAGGAGGCGTTGACCGCCGCGCCGATGAGCACCGCGATGGCCAGGAGGTAGAGCCACAGCATCACCGCGATGGGGGCCGCCAACGGCCCGTAGATCGACCTCGACTCCGCGGCCGTGACGGTCAGCACCCAGCGGAGCACGAAGGAGCCCCCGATCCAGGCGACCAGCGAGAACACCGCTCCGGGGAGGTTGAAGGCCCAGTTGGTCCGTACCGGCACGGACACGTGGTAGAGCGTGGCCAGGAAGCAGACGCACAGCAGCAGCACCAGGGGCCAGTAGAAGCCCATGAGGAACTCGAAGCGCGCCGGCAGCCAGCGCTCGACCAGCGTCGGGCCGGCCACCACCAGCGGGATGCTCACCATCCCGGTGAGCATCGCCATCACGTAGAGGACGAAGGACAGCGCGCGCGTCTTGACGATCCCCCGGTGCCCGCCGAGGCCGTGCATGATCGTGATGGTGTCGACGAAGACGTTGAGCGCCCGCGAGCCCGACCACAGGGCCAGCACGAAGCCGACCGAGATGACGTCGTACCGCCCGCCCTCCAGCACCGTGTCGATCGTCGGGCGGATGATGGTGTTGACCGCCCGCTCGGTGAGGGCCTGCGACGACAGGTCGAGCACCGCCTGGCGCACGTCGTCGAGCTGGGCGGCGCTGAAGCGATCGGAGACGTAGCCGATCGCCCCGGCCATGGCGAAGACCAGCGGCGGCACCGAGAGGATCGCGAAGAACGCGGCCTCGGCGGCCAGGCCGGTCACCCGGTAGCGCATGCACGACCCCACCGTGGCCACGGTGATGCGCCACAGGTGCTCGCGGACCGTGACGCCCTTGGTCCGCAGGGTCCGCAGCGCCGGATGCTGCTCTCCCACCGACACCATGGGGCCTACGGTATCCACCATGCAGGCCCATCTCCGGGACGCCGCCAACCAGGCCCCGCCACTCGTCGGTCACAACGTCGTCACCTCCGACCTCGCGCTCTGCGAGGCCGTGCGCCGCCACGCCTCCGACGACGTCCTCGCGGACCTCGAGGCGCTCGGTGCCGAGGCCGGCACGGCCGACGCCCGCGAGCACGGGATGCTGGCCAACACCCACCACCCGGCGCTGGTCCCCTACGACCGCTACGGCACCCGCATCGACGAGGTGGCCTTCCACCCGTCGTGGCACTGGCTGATGGAGCGGGCGGTCGGGCACGGGCTCGCGGCGACCCCGTGGGAGCAGCAGGACGCCGGCGACCCGCACGCCCACGTGCGCCGCGCGGCGGGCTTCCTGGCCTGGTCGCAGACCGAGCCCGGGCACGGCTGCCCGATCTCCATGACGTACGCCGCCGTCCCCGCGCTGCGGGCCGACGCCGCGATCGCCGCCGAGTGGACCCCCCTGCTCGCCTCGCTGCGCTACGACCCCGGCGTCCGGGCGCACGGCTCCAAGCTGGGGGCGCTGGCCGGCATGGGCATGACCGAGAAGCAGGGCGGCTCGGACGTGCGGGCCAACGTGACGCAGGCGCGACCGACGGCCGACGACGGCTGGTACACGCTGCACGGGCACAAGTGGTTCACCTCGGCCCCGATGAACGACGTCTTCCTGGTCCTCGCCCAGGCCGAGGGCGGCCTCACCTGCTTCGTGGTCCCCCGGGTCCTCGACGACGGCACCCGCAACCGCATCGACGTCGTGCGCCTCAAGGACAAGCTCGGCAACCGCTCCAACGCCTCCTCCGAGCTCGAGCTCGACGGCACCCTGGCCCAGCGCCTCGGCGACGAGGGACGCGGCGTGCGCACCATCATCGAGATGGTCGCCGCCACCCGGCTCGACTGCGTGCTCGGGTCGGCGTCCCTGATGCGCCGCTCGCTCGCGGAGGCGTCGTGGCACGTGACCCACCGCTCGGCCTTCGGCGGGCGGCTGGTCGACAAGCCGCTGATGCGCAACGTCGTGGCCGACCTGGCCGTGGAGTCCGAGGCCGCGACCGCCCTGGCCCTGCGACTGGCGGCGGCCGTCGACCGGCCCGGGGACGCGCACGAGGTCGCGCTGCGACGCATCGCGCTGCCGCTGGCGAAGTTCTGGGTGTGCAAGCGCACCCCCGCCATGGTCGCCGAGGCGCTCGAGTGCCTGGGCGGCAACGGGTACGTCGAGGAGTCCGGGATGCCGCTGCTGTTCCGGGAGTCGCCGCTCAACTCCGTGTGGGAGGGCTCGGGCAACGTCAACGCACTCGACGTGCTGCGCGCCCTGTCCCGCGAGCCGGAGGTGCTGGAGGCGTGGATCACCGAGGTCGGCGCCGCCCGCGGCGTGGACCCGCACCTCGACCGCGCGGTCGACGACACCCTCTCCCTGCTCGGCGACGTCTCCTCGCTCGAGGTCTCGGCACGACGGCTGGCCGGCCAGATGGCCGCGTGCCTGCAGGGCTCGCTGCTCGTCCGGTTCGGTCCGCCGGAGGTGGCCGACGCCTTCTGCGCCAACCGGCTCGGGGCGGCGTACCACGGGACCTTCGGCACGCTGGCCGGCGCCGACCTGACGGCGATCGTCGAGCGCGCCACCCCGGTGGTGGCCTGATGGCCACCCGCGAGTGGGACGCGTCGACGTACGACGCCCTGCCGCTCCCCCACGTGGCATGGGGCCAGCGCGTGCTGGACCGGATGCGGCTCGAGGGTCACGAGCGGGTGCTCGACGCCGGCTGCGGCACCGGCCGCGACGGTGAGGCCCTGCTCGAGCGCTGGCCCGACGTGCGGCTGGTCGGCATCGACGGCTCGCAGAGGATGATCGACCAGGCTCGTCTGCGGCTGCGCGACCGGGCCGAGCTGCTCGTCGCCGACCTCACCGAACCGCTGCCCCTGGCCGAGCCGGTGGACGCGGTGATGAGCGTGGCGGCCTTCCACTGGGTCACCGACCAGGACCTGCTCTTCACCCACCTCGCGGCCGTCATGCGACCGGGTGCCCGGCTCACCTCGGACTGCGGAGGGCAGGGCCAGCTCGCGGTGATGATCGCCGCGCTCGTCGAGGTCACCGGCGACGGCAAGTTCGGCACGTCGTTCCGGGGCGTCGACGAGACACGAGTCGCGCTCGAGGGCGCCGGCTTCGAGGTCGAGGACGTGCGGTTGCGACCGGATCCCCTGCGGATCGAGGACCCGGAGCTCATGGAGACCTACCTCGCGACGGTCAACCTCGGGTCCCACCTCGCGACGCTGCCGCCCGAGGAGCACCGGCCGTTCGTCCGCGCGGTGCGGGAGGCGATGGCCGAGCCGGTCATCGACTACGTGCGGCTGGAGATCGACGCCGTGCGGCGCTAGTCGGCCGGGTGCCTCAGCCCAGGGCGGCCGAGACCACCTCCCGCGCCTCGGCCTGCACCTGGGCCAGGTGGTCGGGCCCGCGGAACGACTCGGCGTAGATCTTGTAGACGTCCTCGGTGCCGCTCGGTCGGGCAGCGAACCACGCGGACTCCGTCGTCACCTTGAGCCCGCCGATCTTCGCGCCGTTGCCCGGCGCCTCCGTGAGCTTGCCGGTGATCTCCTCCCCCGCCAGCGACGTCGCCGCGACGTCGTCGGGCGAGAGGGCGGCGAGCTTGGCCTTCTGCGCGCGGTCGGCCGGGGCGTCGACACGGGCGTACGCCGGGTCGCCGTGCTCGGCGACCAGGTCCGCGTAGTGCTGGCTCGGTGTCCGGCCGGTGCGGCCCAGGATCTCGCTGGCCAGCAGCGCGAGCAGCAGCCCGTCCTTGTCGGTCGTCCAGGTAGAGCCGTCGCGGCGCAGGAACGAGGCGCCCGCCGACTCCTCGCCACCGAAGCCGAACGAGCCGTCGATCAGCCCGGGGACGAACCACTTGAAGCCGACCGGCACCTCGACCAGCGGCTTGCCGATGGACGCGGCGACCCGGTCGATCATCGAGCTCGACACCAGCGTCTTGCCGATCCTCGCGGTGTCGGGCCAGCCGGGCCGCGCGCCGCCGAAGAGGTAGCCGATCGCGACGGCGAGGAAGTGGTTGGGGTTCATCAGCCCGGCGTCCGGGGTGACGATCCCGTGGCGGTCGGCGTCGGCGTCGTTGCCGGTCGCGAGGTCGTACTCGTCCTTCCGACGGATCAGGGAGGCCATCGCGGACGGCGACGAGCAGTCCATCCGGATCTTCTCGTCCCAGTCCAGGGTCATGAACCGCCACGTCGGGTCGACCAGCGGGTTGACCACGGTGAGGTCGAGCCGGTGCCGCTCGGCGATCTCGCCCCAGTAGGCGACGCTCGCCCCGCCCAGCGGGTCGGCGCCGATGCGCACCCCGGCCTCACGGACGGCGTCGAGGTCGAGCACCTGCGGGAGGTCGTCGACGTACGTCCCGAGGAAGTCGTACGCGCCGGCCGCCGCCCGCGCCCGGGTGAACGGGACGCGGCGTACGCCGTCCAGGCCGGCCGCGATCAGCTCGTTGGCCCGCGCGGCGATCACGCTCGTGGCGTCGGTGTCGGCGGGGCCGCCGTGCGGGGGGTTGTACTTGAAGCCGCCGTCGGCCGGCGGGTTGTGCGACGGCGTGACCACGATCCCGTCGGCGAGGCCGGAGCCCGTCGAGCGACCGCCGTTGGCACGGATGATCGCGTGCGAGACCGCGGGGGTGGGCGTGTAGCCGTCGCGGTCGTCGACCAGCACGGTCACGTCGTTGGCGGCCAGCACCTCGAGAGCGGTGGCCCACGCCGGCTCGGAGAGCGCGTGCGTGTCGCGACCGACGAACAGCGGGCCGTCGTACCCCTGCTCGCGTCGGTAGTCGCAGATGGCCTGCGTGGTCGCGGCGATGTGGGTGTCGTTGAACGACGTCCTGAGGCTGGAGCCGCGGTGGCCGCTGGTGCCGAACGCGACCTGCTGGTCCACGTCCTCGGGGTCCGGCACCCCGGTGTAGTAGGCGGTGACCAGGTGGGCGACGTCCACCAGGTCACGGGCCTCGGCGGGCTGTCCGGCGCGGGATGCTGCGTCTGCGGGTGCCATGGCGCCATCTTGGTGCCCGCCGCCTCGCGCGTCGAGGACCGGCACCCGGGAAAACATTTCCGGGGGTGCTGTCGAAACCTGTCCCGCACGCCCGTCATCGTGATGAGGTCGCACCCGCGACCCACCACACAGGAGGAACCAGATGAGCCGATACCTGATCCTGCTCCCGGCGCCCGAGGCCGAGTGGGCCGCGCTGCCGGAGTCGGAGCACGAGAAGGGGATGCGGTCGCACGGTGAGTTCCACGAGGACCTGCGGTCGGGCGGGCACACCCTGCTCACCGTCGGACCGCTCGACCCGTCGGCGCAGGCCACCTCGATGCGCCCCGACGGCGACGGCGGCGCCCTCGTCACGGACGGACCGTTCTCGGAGACCGCCGAGCAGGTCGTCGGCTTCTACCTCGTCGAGACCGACGACGAGGCCGACCTGCGTGCCGCGTGCGAGCGCTTCGCCGCCCGCGGTGAGCACATCGAGTTCCGCCGCATGGCCGAGTAGGGAGACCGAGATGACCGAGTACGTCGTACTGATCGTGGGGGACGCCGACCGCTGGTGGACCACCATGACCGAGCAGGAGCGCAAGGACGGGTACGCCGAGTACGGGCGCTTCGCCCAGCAGCTGGCCGAGCGCGGCCACCGGATCGTCGGGGGCGCGGAGCTCCAGTCGAGCAGCACGGTCCGCACGATCCAGCCGGGCGGCAGCACCGTCACCGACGGTCCGTTCGCCGAGTCGGCCGAGCAGGTGGGCGGCTACTTCCACATCGACACCGAGGACGTCGACGACCTGGTGGAGTGCTGCCGGATCATCGCGGCGCTCGGCGACGCCGTGCAGGTGGTGCCCACCGTCGTGCCCGACACGAGGCCGTCGTGAAGTACCTCGTGCTCCTCATCGGCGACGGGGAGGTCAAGCCCTGGGATGAGCACACCCCCGACGAGCAGGCCGCGACCATGGAGCGTTTCCGGGCCTTCGACGAGGCGTGTGCCGCCCGCCCCGGGGTCGAGGTGCTGGCCGGCGAGGCCCTCGCCGATGCCGGGACCGCGACGACCCTGCGCACCCGAGGCGGCCGGCTCGAGATGACGGACGGGCCCTACGCCGAGGTCGTGGAAGGCATGGGCGGGTTCTACCTCGTCGAGGCCCCGGACCTCGACGTGCTGGTCGAGCTGCTGGGTGAGCTGCCGGCGTACGACATGCAGGTCTCGCCCGTCGTCGACGTGACCTACTGACGCCGCTTGGGCAGCCTGACGTGACCGACGTGCTGGAGCGCACCGTGCGCGAGGAGTGGGGCCGCCTGGTGGCCCTGCTCCTCGCGCAGTTCCGGCGCGTGGACCTCGTGGAGGACGCGATGGGCGACGCCGTCGAGGCGGCCGCCCGGCGATGGCCCCAGGACGGCGTCCCCGACAACCCCTCGGCCTGGCTGCTCACCGCCGCCCGCCGGCGCCTGCTCGACCGGCTCCGTGCGGAGGAGACCGCCCGCCGGGGCGCTCCTGACCTCGCCCGCGAGGCGGGGCACCGAGAGGAAGGAGCACGCGCCATGGCCGACCCCGGTGACCTCGTCGAGGACGACCTGCTGCGCCTGGTGCTCATGTGCGCCCACCCGGCACTGGCCCCCGAGGCCGCCAGTGCCCTCACGCTGCGACTGGTCATGGGAGTTCCCACGCCCGACGTCGCCCGGCTCTTCCTGGTCCCCGAGGCGACCATGGCGGCCCGCATCACCCGGGCCAAGAAGAAGATCGTCGGCGCCGCGATCCCCTTCGGTGTCCCCGACGCGAGCGTGCTGCCGGAGCGCCTCGACACCGTCGCCCAGGTCGCCTACCTCGCCTTCACCGCGGGTTACGCGCCGGGCACCGGCCCGGACCTCCTGCGCGCCGAGACCTCCGGCGAGGCGATCCGCCTCGTGCGCGTCGTGCTCGGCGTGCGCCCCGACGAGCCGGTGCTCGTCGCCCTGCTCGCCCTGACGCTGCTGCAGCACTCCCGACGCGACGCCCGGGTCCACGACGGTCGCCTCGTGCTGCTGCCCGACCAGGACCGGGGTCGCTGGCACCACGACGAGATCGCCGAGGCCCTGGGCCTGCTCGAGCACCCCGGGCTCACCGGGCCGATCACGGTGCTCGCGGCGTCGTACACGCTCCAGGCGCGGATCGCCGCCGAGCACGCCCGCGCCGCCCGGCCGGAGGACACCCGGTGGGACCACGTGGTGGCGCTCTACGACACCCTGCTCGCCGTCGCGCCCTCCCCCGCCGCCCGGCTCGCCCGGGCCGTCGCGGTCGCCGAGGCCCAGGGCCCGGCGTCGGGGATCGCCGCGCTCGAGGGCGTCGAGATCCCGGCCAGCCACCGGGTGGCCGCCGTGCGGGCCGAGCTGCTGGCACGCGACGGGGACGCGGTGGCCGCCCGGGCGGCGTACGACCAGGCGATCGCGGCGTGCCGCAACGACGTGGAGCTCGCGCACCTCCGCGCGAGGCGCGCCGCCCTCGACTGATCAGTCGGTCGGCACCTGCTGCTGCTTGGCCAGCACGGTGAGGCCGTCGTCGACGACGAACCCGCGGGCCCGGTCCTCCTCCTCATCGACCCCGATGCGGACACCCGGCGGCACGACCACGCCCTTGTCGAGGATGGCGTTGCGCACGATCGCGCCCTCGCCCACGTGGACGCCGTCCATGAGGACCGAGTCGGACACCTCGGCGCCGTCCTTGACCCACACCGCGGGCGACAGCACCGACTGGTTGACGCTCCCGCCGCTGACCACGACCCCCGGCGACAGGATCGAGTTGAAGGTCGACGGGCCACCGCCGCTGGCCCCCGCGACCAGCTTGGCCGGCGGGTGCGGGCCGTAGCTGGTGTAGATCGGCCAGGCGGTGTTGTAGAGGTTGAAGACGGGCAGCGGAGACACCAGGTCCATGTGGGCCGCGTAGTAGGAGCGCATCGTCCCGACGTCGCGCCAGTAGCCGCGGTCGCGGTCGGTGGAGCCGGGCACGGTGTTGTCCTTGTAGTCGTAGACCGAGGACTCGGACTTGTCGACGAACCACGGCACGATGTCGCCGCCCATGTCGTGCTTGGACTGCTCGAGCTCGGCGTCGCGGGTGACCGCGTCGCGCAGCGCGTCGGCGGTGAAGACGTAGTTGCCCATGCTGGCGAGCACCTCGTCGGGCGAGTCGGGCAGGCCCACCGGGTCGGTGGGCTTCTCCAGGAACGCGCGGATGCGCTGCGGGTTGGTCGGGTCGACGTCGATCACGCCGAACTGGTCCGCGAGCCCGATGGGCTGGCGGATCGCGGCCACCGTGCAGCCGGCGCCGGACTCGACGTGGTCGGCCACCATCTGCGAGAAGTCCATCCGGTAGACGTGGTCGGCCCCGACCACGACCACGATGTCGGGCTGCTCGTCGGTGAGCAGGTTGAGCGACTGGTAGATCGCGTCGGCACTGCCGAGGTACCACCGCTTGCCCACCCGCTGCTGTGCCGGCACCGGGGTGACGTAGTTGCCGAGGAGGTTGGACATCCGCCACGTCGTCGTCACGTGCCGGTCGAGGCTGTGCGACTTGTACTGCGTGAGCACGACGACCTTGAGGTAGCCGGAGTTGACGACGTTGGAGAGCGCGAAGTCGATGAGCCGGTAGATGCCGCCGAAGGGCACGGCGGGCTTGGCGCGGTCCGCGGTGAGGGGCATCAGCCGCTTGCCCTCACCGCCGGCCAGGACGATGGCGAGGATCTTCTTGCGGGCGGGTGCGGCACTCATGGACCGAAACTAGTGGGGCGCGGACGGCGCGGTCGACCCAAACGCCGGAGTAAGTTCCCGCTCATGCGAATCGACGTGCTGAGCAAGGAGTACCCGCCCGAGGTCTACGGCGGCGCCGGGGTGCACGTCGCCGAGCTGGTCCGCGCGCTCCGTGCCCAGGCGGGCGTCGACGCGCAGGTCCGCTGCTTCGGTGCACCACGCGACGAGGCGGGCACGACGGCGTACGCCGAGCCGTCCTCGCTCGCCGCCGCCAACGGCGCGATCCGCACCCTGGGCGTCGACCTCGCGATGGTCGACGACTGCGCCGGGGCCGACCTCGTGCACTCGCACACCTGGTACGCCAACATGGCCGGCCACCTCGCCGGCCTCATGCACGGCATCCCGCACGTCGTCAGCGCCCACTCCCTGGAGCCGATGCGACCGTGGAAGGCCGAGCAGCTCGGCGGCGGCTACGCGCTGTCGAGCTGGGTGGAGCGGACGGCGTACGACGGGGCGGCCGGCATCATCGCCGTCAGCGCCGCGATGCGCGACGACGTGCTGCGCAGCTACCCCGACGTCGACCCCGCCAAGGTCACGGTGATCCACAACGGCATCGACACCGACCTCTGGTCCCCGGTCTCCGACGCCGACCGGGTCCGCGCGCTCGGGGTCGACCCGGACCGGCGCAGCGTGATCTTCGTCGGTCGGATCACCCGGCAGAAGGGGCTCCCGCTCTTCCTGCGCGCGGTCGCCGAGCTGCCGCCTGACGTCCAGCTGATCCTGTGCGCCGGCGCCCCGGACACCCCCGAGATCGCCGCCGAGGTGCGCGGCCTCGTCGACGGGCTGGCCGCCGGCCGCGACGGGGTGGTGTGGATCGAGGAGATGCTCCCCCGCGCTGACGTGGTGGCCCTGCTCAGCCAGGCCACCGTCTTCGCCTGCCCGTCGATCTACGAGCCGCTCGGCATCGTCAACCTCGAGGCGATGGCCTGCGAGACCGCGGTGGTCGCCACCGCGACCGGCGGCATCCCGGAGGTCGTGCGCCACGGCGAGACCGGGTGGCTGGTCCCGATCGAGCAGGCCACCGACGGCACCGGCACGCCGCTCGCGCCCGAGCAGTACGTCGCCGACCTCGCCGAGGCCCTCAACGACGCGGTCAGCGACCCGGAGCGCGCCCGCGCCTTCGGCGTCGCCGGCCGCGCCCGCGCGCAGGAGTCGTTCAGCTGGGGCGCGATCGCCGCCCGGACGCTCGACCTCTACCGCTCCGTCGGCGCCTGACCCCGCGACCTCGGCGCGGGCCGCCACGCAGACCCTGTGGATGACGAACGTCGTCCCGCGCTGGGTTCGGCATGCTCGCCGTGTGGACCCGGTGGACCTCGTACGACGACACGGCGGCCTGGCCGCGCGCGCCGACCTGATGGCCGTCAGCGGGCGACGGGACGTCGACCGGGCGGGTGGCCGCCGGAGCCCTCGTCCGGGTCGGCCGGGGCCGCTACACCCTCCCCGAGGTCGCAGAAGCCCCCGCGAGAGCGCACGCGCTCGGCGGCACCCTCAGCCTCACGAGTGCCGCCCTCCACCACGGCTGGGAGGTCCTGCACGCCCCCGAGCAGCCCCACGTGCTGGTGCCGCGCAAGCGGCGCGTCGCCCCCGCGCGCCGGGCGGGCGTCGTACTGCACCGCGGGGACCTCGAGCCCGCCGACCGGGACGGGATCGCCACGAGCAAGCTGCTCACCGTGACGCAGTGCCTGCGTCGACTTCCGGACGACGAGGCCCTCGCGGTCGCCGACTCAGCCCTGCGCGCCGGCGAGAGCGCGCTGCTGGAGGTGGCGGTCGATCGCGTGCAGGGGCCCGGCAGCGCGCGCGTCCGTGCGATAGCGGCCGCCGCCAGGTCGAGCGCCGCGAACCCCTTCGAGTCCGCGCTGCGGGCGATCGCGCTGACCGTCGTGGGGTTGTCGGTCGAGCCCCAGGTCGTCATCTCGTCACCCCACGTGTGGGCTCGCCCCGACCTGGTCGACGAACGCCTGCTGATGGTCCTCGAGGCCGAGTCCTTCGAGTGGCACGGCAACCGGGCCGGCTTCCGCAAGGACGTCCGGCGCTACACGCTCCTGGTGGCCGAGGGGTGGACGGTCCTCCGCTTCACGTGGGAGGACGTCGTCCTCCGTCCTGAGTGGGTACGCCGCGTGCTCGCGCGAGCGGTCCGACACGCCAACACGCGGACACAACTCGCCGCGGGACCCGGTGCCGCCGCCTGACGGCAGCACCGGGAGCGGGGTTGTGTCCGCGTGTGTGCGAGCGGAGCGCCTACCGCGTGGCGGGCACCGGGTCGGGCTCGTAGGCGTCCGGGCCGTGGTCGTCGACCATGGTGGTCTCGTCGAAGCGGTCCTCCCCGGCCAGCACCCGGTCGAGCTGGTCACGGTCGAGGGTGTGGGTCCACTGGCCGATCAGGATGGTGGCGACCGAGTTGCCGGCGAAGTTGGTCACCGCGCGGGCCTCCGACATGAAGCGGTCGATGCCGACGATGAGGCCGACGCCGTCGAGGAGCTCGGGGCGGTGCGAGGACAGGCCGCCCGCCAGGGTGGCCAGGCCGGCGCCGGTGACTCCGGCGGCGCCCTTGGACGCGATGATCATGAAGAGCAGCAGGGAGAGCTGCTCGCCGATGGACAGCGGCTTGTCGAGCGCGTCGGCGATGAAGATCGAGGCCATCGTCAGGTAGATCGCGGTGCCGTCGAGGTTGAACGAGTAGCCGGTCGGTACGACGACGCCCACGGTGGTCTTCTCGACCCCGGCGTGGTTCATCTTGGCGATGAGTCGCGGGAGCGCCGACTCGGAGGAGGACGTCGAGACGATGAGCAGGAACTCGCGGGCCAGGTACTTGAAGAGGCTGAAGATGTTGACCCCGGTGGCCAGCTTGAGGAGGGTCCCCAGCACGCCGAACACGAAGATGGCGCAGGTGATGTAGAAGGCGAACATGATCGTGGCGAGGCTCTTGAGCGCGTCCACCCCGGTCTCGCCGACGACGGCCGCGATGGCGGCGAAGGCGCCGACCGGAGCGGCCCACATGATCATCGCCAGCACCCGGAAGACGAGGCGCTGGAGGTGCCCGATGGCGGTGAGGATGGGCTGGCCCGAGCGGCCCATCGCCTGCAGCGCGAACCCGACGAGCAGCGCGACGAGCAGGGTCTGCAGGACCTCACCGGACGTGAGCGACGAGAACAGCGAGTCGGGGACGATGCCGGTGATGAACTCGGTGGTGGAGCCCTTCGCTTCCGCGGCCTGCTCCTGACCCACGCCGGCGACGTCGTCGGAGAGGTTGAGGCCCTCGCCCGGGTCGATGAGGTTGCCCACGAGCATGCCGATGCCGAGCGCGAAGGTCGACATGGTGAGGAAGTAGGCGAGCGCGAGGCCGCCCACCTTGCCGACGCTCGCCGCGCTGCGGACGGATCCCACGCCGATGACCAGCGTGCAGAAGATGACCGGCTGGATCATCATCTTGATCAGGGCCACGAAGGTCGTGCCGATCCACTTCAGGCCCACCGCGAAGTCGGGGAAGACGAGGCCGACGACGGCCCCCAGGACCACCGCGACGATCACCGCGACGTAGAGGTAGTGGGTGCGGTCGCGCTTGACCGTCGTCCCCTGGGTGGTTGTGCTCATGGTTCCTCCGACTCCGTGCTGCTGATGAGAGCGGGCCTGTGCCCTGCGCCACATCCTGCGGGCGCCTGTGACGGCCGTCACCCTTGTGGTCGTTGAGTTCATGCTCCGTGTACGCGGCGCCGAACCACGCCGGCCGTGCGGCACAATGCCCGCATGCCCACCGCCCCGGCTCGACGTCGGGAGAGCCCGGTCGCGCGCCAGATCCTGCTGCTGCAGGTGCTCGTCGTGCTCGTCCTCGTCGTGGTCGCCACCGGACTGGCGGCGCTCGACGCCCGCCGCGACACCCGCGACTCCGCGCGCGACGAAGCCGTGACCGTGGCGGTCTCGGTCGCCGACTCCCCCGCCGTCCTCGAGGCTCTCGACACCGCGGACCCGAGCGCGACGCTCCAGCCGTTCGCGGAGGCCGTCCGCGCCGACACCGCGGTCGACTTCGTCGTCGTCATGGGGCTGGACCGGCGCCGGTACACCCACCCGACGGAGTCGCTCATCGGCGAGAAGTTCGTGGGTGACCTCGGGGGCGCCCCGCAGGGCGAGGTCTTCACCCAGGAGTACGTCGGCACGCTCGGGCGCTCCATCCGCTCCGTGGTGCCCGTGCTCGACGACGGGACGGTGGTCGCCCTGGTGTCCGTGGGGATCACCCTGACCCGCGTCGACGAGCAGCTGCGTCGCGACCTGCCGGGGATCCTGGTGGCCGGGCTGGGGGCGCTCGCCGTCGGGCTGGTCGGCGCCTGGCTGATCAGCCGCCGGCTGCGACGCCAGACCCACGGGCTGGGCGAGCGGGAGATCACCCGGATGTACGAGTACTACCGCGCCGTCCTCGCGGCCGTGCGCGAGGGGCTGGTGCTCGTCGACACCCATGGTGAGGTCCAGCTCGTCAACGACGAGGCCCGTCGGCTGCTGCACCTCCCGGAGGACGTCGTGGGTCGGTCGCTGGCGGAGCTCGGCCTCCCTCCCGGGCTCGTCGCCGCCGCGGTCGGCGACACCCCGCAACCGGACACCATCTACGTCCTGGGTGAGCACGTCCTGCTGATCAGCTCGGCCCCCGCGTTCTGGGAGGGCGACGAGGTGGGCGCGGTCGTGACGCTGCGCGACCGCACCGAGCTCCAGTCGGTCACCGGCGAGCTCGACGTGGTCCGTGGGCTCACCGACTCGTTGCGGGCCCAGAACCACGAGGCCGCCAACCGGTTGCACACCGTGGTGTCCCTCATCGAGATGGGCCGCTCCGAACGCGCCGTCGACTTCGCCACCGAGGAGCTGCGCTTCGCGCAGGAGCTCGCCGACCAGGTCGTCGGGGCGGTGCAGGAGCCGGTGCTGGCCGCGCTCCTGCTCGGCAAGACCGCCGAGGCGGCCGAGCGCGGGATCGACCTGGTCGTCGGCGGCGAGGTGGTCGCGGAGGAGCTGACCGTGCGTCCGCGTGAGCTGGTCACGGTCCTGGGCAACCTGGTGGACAACGCCATGGACGCCGTCTCCGAGCAGTCGGACCGCCGCATCGTGGTGCACGTCGAGGGCGACGCGGAGGGGATCACCATCGTGGTCGAGGACAGCGGGACGGGTGTCCGTCCGGAGGACGCGGAACGGGTCCTCGAGCACGGCTGGTCGTCCAAGGCCAACGGCGGGCGCGGCATCGGCCTGGCCCTCGTCGGCCAGGTCGCCCGCCAGCACGGCGGATCGGTCGAGGTCGAGGCCTCGGACCTCGGCGGCGCGCGGTTCACCGTCACCCTGCCCGGTCCCCGTTCCGAGGACCCGCGGTGAGCACCGACGTCCGCGTCCTCGTCGTGGAGGACGAGGAGCTGGCCGCCGAGGCGCACGCGGAGTACGTGCGCCGGGTGGACGGCTTCGAGCTCGCGGGGGTCGCCCGCTCGGCCGCGGACGCGCTGCGGCACCTCGCCCAGGACCCCGCCGTCGACCTGGTCCTGCTCGACATGCACCTGCCCGACGGCCACGGCCTCGCCCTGCTCCAGCGGCTGCGGGCCGCCGGGCACCCGTGCGACGTCATCGCCGTCACGTCGGCCCGCGACACCGAGGTCGTCCGCCGCGCCGTCACGCAGGGCGTGGTGCTCTACCTGCTCAAGCCGTTCTCGTTCGCGATGTTCCGCTCCAAGCTCGAGCACTACGCGGCCTACCGCGCCCAGCTCGCCGGGATCGACGACGACGTCGTCCAGGACGAGGTGGACCAGGTCTTCGGCGCGCTGCGCACCCGGTCGGGCGCGGCCGAGCTGCCCAAGGGCCTCGGCCCCGAGACGCTGCGCCAGATCACCGAGGCGCTGCGCGCCGCCGACGCCGCGGACGGCCTGTCGGCGAGCGAGGTGGGCGCGCTGGTCGGCGCCTCGCGGGTCACCGCGCGGCGTTACCTCGAGCACCTCGCCGACCAGGGCCGGGTCGAGCGCTCGCCCCGGTACGGCGGTGGCGGACGGCCGCAGGTGGCCTACCGCTGGCGCCGCTGATCAGCCCAGGACGAGGCCGGGGTACAGCGGGTGCTTGTCCAGCAGCTCGCCGCTCGCGGCCTTGGTCCGCTCCGCGACCCCGTCGCCGAGGACGTACGACGCCTTCGAGGGCCCGCCGGCCTTCGTGGTGCCCGCCTCGGTGTTGCTGAGCACGTCGACGATGAGCTCGGCGACCGTGTCGAACTCGTCGTGGCCGAAGCCCCGGGTGGTCAGCGCCGGGGTCCCGAGGCGGATCCCGGAGGTGTACCAGGCGCCGTTGGGGTCGCCGGGGATCGAGTTGCGGTTGGTGACCACGCCGGCGTCGAGCAGCGCGGACTCGGCCTGGCGGCCGGTGAGGCCGAAGCTGGAGACGTCCAGCAGCACGAGGTGGTTGTCCGTCCCGCCGGTGACCAGGCGGGCGTCGCGCTTGAGGAAGCCGTCGGCCAGGGACTGGGCGTTGTCGGCGATCTGCTGTGCGTAGGCCTGGAACGAGCTCTGGCGGGCCTCGGCGAACGCGACGGCCTTCGCGGCCATCACGTGCGACAGCGGACCACCGAGCACCATCGGGCAGCCCCGGTCCACGTCCGCGGCGAACTCCTCCTGCGCCAGCACCATGCCGCCGCGGGGGCCCCGCAGCGACTTGTGGGTCGTGGTGGTGGTGATGTGGGCGTAGGGGACGGGGTCCTCCTCGCCGGTGAAGACCTTGCCGGCCACCAGCCCGGCGAAGTGCGCCATGTCGACCATCAGCACGGCGCCGACCTCGTCGGCGATCTCGCGCATCTTCGCGAAGTTCACGCGACGCGGGTACGCCGAGTAGCCGGCGACGAGGACCAGCGGCTTGAACTCGCGCGCCTTGGCGGCGACGGCGTCGTAGTCGAGCAGCCCGGTCTCCGGGTCGGTGCCGTACTGCTGCTGGTGGAACATCTTGCCGCTGATGTTGGGGCGGAACCCGTGCGTCAGGTGCCCGCCCGCGTCCAGCGACATGCCCAGGAGCCGCTGGTTGCCCAGCTCGGCACGCAGGGTCTCCCAGTCGGCCTCGGTCAGCTCGTTGACGTTCTTGGCCTGCATCTTCTGCAGGTAGGGCGACTCCACCCGGTTGGCCAGGATCGACCAGAAGGCGACGAGGTTGGCGTCGATGCCCGAGTGCGGCTGGACGTAGGCGTACGGCGCGCCGAACAGCTCGCGCGCGTGCTCGGCCGCGAGCGACTCGACCGTGTCGACGTTCTGGCAGCCGGCGTAGAAGCGGTGCCCGACGGTGCCCTCGGCGTACTTGTCGGAGAACCAGGTGCCCATGGTGAGCAGCACGGCCGGTGAGGCGTAGTTCTCCGAGGCGATGAGCTTGAGCGAACCTCGCTGGTCGGCCAGCTCCTGGCGCGTGGCGTCGGCGATCCGCGGCTCGACGGCGCCGATCACCTCGAGGGCCTGGGTGTACGCGCTGCTGATGAGGGAGTCCGTCATGCGACACAGCCTAGAGGGAGGTACGACGCCTGGTCGTCGCGTGTCCGCGTGGTCGACGGAGTGTGACGTGGGCCGCACCGGACGCGTGATCCCGCCTGAGACCGGGCCATGCGTCTCACTATGTGGCGCCTCGTCTCTCATCATGAGATTTCGCCTTGTGGGAAGGGTGTCCGGGGCTTGAGACTCCTTGACATGAGTCTTGCTGTCACGCACCAGTTCCTCGTGGTCCGTCGCCACGTCGACCTCGGTCGCACCGGCAGCATGATGTGTTGGCACCGCTGAACCACGCCGCCCCCCTGCACATCCGCGCCCACCGTCGCGCGCGGCCCTCAGCGAAGAAGGACACGACCATCGTGACCAGCACCCCGACCGCTCCCGCGGCCACTCCAGCCGCCACGCCCGTCCGCCGCAAGCGCGGCGAGGGCCAATGGGCCCTCGGCTACACCGAGCCGCTCAACAAGAACGAGCAGACCAAGAAGGACGACGACCCCCTCAACGTCCGGGCCCGCATCGAGAACATCTACTCCAAGCGCGGCTTCGACTCCATCGACCCGGCCGACCTGCGCGGCCGCTTCCGCTGGATGGGGCTCTACACGCAGCGCGCTCCCGGCTTCGACGGCGGCAAGACCGCCATGCTCGAGGAGGAGGAGCTCGACGACCGCTACTTCATGATGCGGGTGCGCACCGACGGCCAGGTGCTCGGGGTCGAGCAGCTGCGCGCGCTGGGCGAGACCTCGACGACGTACGCGCGCAACACCGCGGACATCACGGATCGCAACAACATCCAGTACCACTGGATCGAGGTCGAGAGCGTCCCCGCGATCTGGCAGCGCCTCGAGTCGGTCGGCCTCATCACCGTCGAGGCCTGCGGCGACTCGCCGCGCCCCTTCCTCGGCTCGCCGGTCGCCGGCATCGCCAAGGACGAGATCATCGACGGCTCCTCGGCGCTGGCGCAGATCAAGGCCCGCGCCATCGGCAACCCGGAGTTCTCCAACCTGCCGCGCAAGTTCAAGACCGCGCTCACCGGACACCCCAGCCACGACGTGGCCCCCGAGGTCAACGACGTCTCCTTCGTCGGCACCGTCCACCCCGAGCACGGCCCCGGCTTCGACCTGTGGGTCGGCGGCGGCCTGTCGACCAACCCGATGCTCGCCCAGAAGCTGGGCGTGTGGATCCCGCTCGACGAGGTCGTCGACGCCTGGGAGGGCGTCGTGTCGATCTTCCGCGACTACGGCTACCGCCGGCTGCGTTCCAAGGCGCGCCTCAAGTTCCTGGTCGCCGACTGGGGCGTGGAGAAGTTCCGCGAGGTGCTCGAGGCCGAGTACCTGCACCGCGCGCTCGTCGACTGCCCCTCCCCCGCCACCCCGGTGTCGCAGGGCGACCACATCGGCATCCACGAGCAGAAGGACGGCAAGTTCTTCATCGGTGCCGCGCCGGTCGTCGGCCGCATCGACGGCACCACGCTCACCGCGCTGGCCGACCTCGTCGAGCAGTACGGCGCCCTGGGCGCGCGCCTCACGGCGTACCAGAAGCTCGTCGTGCTGGGCGTCGACGGTGCCGACACCGAGGCCTTCGCCGAGGGCCTGGAGAAGATCGGCCTGACCGCCCGCCCGAGCAACTGGCGGCGCAGCACCATGGCGTGCACCGGCATCGAGTTCTGCAAGCTGGCGATCGTCGACACCAAGGAGCGCGCCCGCCTGCTCGTCACCGAGCTGGAGAAGCGCTTCCCCGAGCTCGACACCCCGATCTCGATCAACGTCAACGGCTGCCCCAACGCCTGCGCCCGGACCCAGGTCGCCGACATCGGCCTCAAGGGCCAGCTGGTCATGGACGCGGACGGCAACCAGGTGGAGGGCTTCCAGGTGCACCTCGGCGGCGCCCTCGGCCTGCAGGCCAACTTCGGCCGCAAGCTGCGCGCGCACAAGGTCGCCAGCGCCGACCTCGACGACTACGTGACCGCCGTGGTCTCGGCGTACCTCGCCGACCGCACGGACGGCGAGTCGTTCGCGACGTGGGCCGCCCGCGCCGACGAGGTCCACCTGCGCGGGGAAGCCGCCGCCTCGTGAGCGAGCGCGCGGTCGCCCAGCACTGCCCCTACTGCGGCGAGACCACCCTGTGGCCGCTGGAGGACGGCTGGGAGTGCCGCTCGTGCCTGCGCGCCTTCTCCGTGAAGTACCTCGGCCTCACCCGACCCGACAGCAGCCGGACCGACACCAGCGGAGGAGGTGCCCGATGAGCCTGTCCACCCAGGCCGCCCGCGAGTTCAAGGGCACCCACACCGACGGGCGCACCCCCGAGGAGCTGCGGGAGCTGGTCTCCCACGTGGGTGCCGAGCTCGAGCTGGCGCCCGCCGAGAACATCATCGAGTGGGCGGTCGCGACCTTCGGCGAGCGCTTCTGCATCACCTCCTCGATGGGCGACGCCGTGCTGGCCCACCTGGCCTCGACGGTCGCTCCCGGCATCGACGTGGTCTTCCTCGACACCGGGTACCACTTCGTCGAGACCATCGGCACCCGCGACGCGGTCGAGGCCACCCTCCCGGTCACCCTGCGGACCGTCAGCACCGAGCTGACCGTCGCCGAGCAGGACGCGCAGTACGGCAAGGACCTCTACAAGACCGACCCCGACCTGTGCTGCGCCCTGCGCAAGGTCAAGCCGCTGGCCGACACGCTCGCCGGGTACGACGCCTGGGCGACCGGCCTGCGCCGCGCGGAGACGCACAACCGGGTGATCGCCCCCGTCGTCGGCTGGGACGCCAAGAAGCAGAAGGTCAAGGTGTCGCCGATGGCGCGCTGGACCGACGAGCAGGTCGAGCGGTACATCGACCGGCACGGCGTCCTGGTCAACCCGCTCGTCCACGACGGCTACCCCTCCATCGGCTGCTGGCCGTGCACCCGGCGGGTCGCCCCCGGCGACGACCCGCGCAGCGGCCGCTGGGCCGGCACCACCAAGACCGAGTGCGGGATCCACGCATGAGGCCCACTGACTTCCTCCTCAACGACAACGGCGTCGACCTCCACCCCACCACCCACGATGGGAGGCCCCTCTGATGGCCGCTCCTGCACTGGTTGCCCTGGCTCACGGGAGCCGTGACCCCCGCTCCGCCGCGACGATCACCGCGCTCGTCGACGAGGTCCGGGCGATGCGCCCCGACCTGCGCATCGAGCCGGCGTTCCTCGAGCTCTCCAAGCCGTCCTTCGAGACGGTCGTCAACAAGCTGGTCCGCGCCGGCTTCGACGAGATCGTGGTGGTGCCGCTGCTGCTCACCGAGGCCTACCACGCCAAGGTGGACGTCCCCGAGGCCATCGCCGCCGCCACCGCCCGGCACGAGGGGCTGACCATCCGGGCCACCAAGGTCCTGGGCATGGAGGCCGCCTTCCTCGAGGTGCTCGACCTGCGCCTGCGTGAGGCGCTCAAGGAGGCCCGGGTCCGCGAGCTCGACGCCCTGGTGCTGGCCGCCGCCGGCTCCTCGGACCCCCTCGCCAACCAGGCCGTGGCGAGGCTCGCCCGGACCTGGGGCACCCGTCACAAGCTGCCGGTCACGGCGGCGTTCGCCTCGGCCGCTCCCCCGGCCGCCGGCGAGGCCGTGCGGGCGTTCCGCGCCGAGGGCCGTCGCCACATCGCCGTCGCGTCGTTCTTCCTGGCGCCCGGCTTCCTGCCCGACCGGGCCGCCGAGCTCTCCCTCGAGGCCGGCGCCGTCGCCGTCTCCGCGCCCCTCGGGGCGCACCCCGAGGTCGCCCGGGTGGTGCTGGCCCGCTACGCGGTCGGCGCGGTCGAGCTCGTCCCTGTCTGACCCACCAGCCTGAGCGCCTCGCGCCGTGAGAGCGGTGCGAGGCGTTCGGCGTGCGCCGCGACGTACGCACGCACCCAGTCGGCGTCGGTGCGGCTGTGCTCGCGCAGCGCCCACCCGATCGCCTTGCGGACGAAGAACTCCGAGCCGTACGTCGTGCCCTCGAGGTTGGCGTCCAGCACGTCGGCGAGCAGCGTCGTGTCGGTGGCGTCACGGTGCCGCAGCTGGGCGAGGATCGCGGTCCGTCGCACCCACATGCTGTCCCGGTCGCTCCCCCACGCACGTACGACCGGGGTGACGGCGACGCGGTGCCCCCGCAGGACGTCCCCGACCAGGTGGCTCGCGACCTCGTCGACGACGTCCCACCAGGCGCCGGTGCGCACCAGGTGCAGCAGCAGCGGCACGAGGTCGGGGTCGGTCCAGCGCCGGTAGTGGTGGTGGCGGAGCAGGGCGATGGCGGCGTACCACTCCTCGCGGTGGCTGGCTCCGTCCCACAGCTCGAGGGCGGTGTCGCGCCACGTCCCGGGGTCGTGGAGGCGGTGCTCCGCGAGCAGCGGGCGCAGCAGGGCCCGCAGCTCCGGCGCGCTGAGCCCGCGGTAGGGCAGGGACGACTTCATGTACGCCTGCTGCTGCCGGGCCCGCTCGGGGTCGCCGACCAGGCTCAGCGCGCGGCGGACCGCAGCGACGAGGGCGGGGTCGGCACTCATCCCACGGCACTCACCCGACAGCACTCATCCCACGAGGCGCTCGAGGAGGTGCTCCAGCTGCCGGGACGGATCGGTGGTCACGCCCCCGTGGACGGGACCCGGCTGGAGCACCGTGCTGCGGGGGGCCTTGAGGAAGCCGAAGCGCTGGCCCAGGGACTGCTCGGCAGCGGCGCCTCCGCGCTCGTCGCCGCGGGCGACGCCCTCGACGAAGGCCAGCGCCGCGCAGACCTGCGCGGTGTCCAGGCCCGGGTCGAGGGCGGCGAGCCGATCGGCGTCGCAGTGCCACGCGACGTCGAGGTGGTCGGCCGCCTGGCAGTAGAGCACCACGCCGACGTTGAGGAACTCCTCGCGGTCGGGACGTGGCACGCAGCGCAGCACGACGTACTGGTAGGCGAGCCGCTTCATGCGCCACCGCCGGGGAGCCACTGGCGGGTGCCGAGGCGGGCGGTGAGGAACTCGACGTACGCCGCCCGCAGGGCGTCCGGGGTCCCGGCTCCCGGCACCGGCTCCAGCCACGCGTCCGGGACCCGGGCCAGGACCCGGGCGAAGGTGTCGCGGTCCAGCTGCGGGGTGATCGCGGCGTCCGCGGCGGCGACGCCGTGGAGGTGCCGCCCGAGCACGTGGTCGGACGCGTCCCAGGGCTGTCGCGCGAAGCGCTCGGGATCGGTGACCCCGCCGGCCCAGCCGTGGTGGAAGTAGAGCGAGGCGCCGTGGTCGATCACCCACAGGTCGCCGTGCCACAGCAGCAGGTTGGGGTTGCGCCACGAGCGGTCCACGTTGGCGCAGAAAGCGTCGAGCCAGATCACGCGCGCGGCCTCGTCGGCCGAGGTGGCCGCGTCGGGGTCGAGCGCGGTGCCGTCGAAGCCGAACGCACCCGGCAGGAAGTCGACGCCGAGGTTGAGCCCGGCACTGGCGTTGAGGAGGTCCTGGACCTCCTCGTCGGCCTCGTAGCGGGCGATCTCCGGGTCGAGCTCGAGGGCGACGATGCGCGGGGTGCGCAGCCCGAGGTGCTCCGCGAGCCCGCTGACGATCACCTCGGCGACCAGCACCTTGAGGCCCTGTCCCGCGCCCCGGAACTTGCAGACGTAGGTGCCCAGGTCGTCGCCCTCGACGATCCCGGGCAGGCTGCCGCCCTCCCGCAGGGGCGTCACGTAGCGCGTGACGAACACCCCGGGGAGCGTGCCCTCCTCGGTGCGTGAACCGGTCGTGGTCACGTGACCGGGTCCTCCTCCACGAGCCGCCGGCGCTCGCCCGCGACATCGAAGTCGGCCGGCGGCCACGCCGGGGCGAGCTCCTCCAGGGCCTCGTGCAGCATGGTGGCGATGGCCCAGTTGCGGTACCACTTGCGGTCGCTGGGTACGACGTACCACGGGGCCTCGGGGGTGTTGCACCGCTCGAGGGCGATCTCGTAGGCCTCCTGGTAGGCCCGCCACTGCGACCGCTCGTCGATGTCACCGGGGTTGAACTTCCAGTGCTTGGTGGGGTCGTCGAGCCGGGCGAGGAGACGTGCCTTCTGCTCCTCGGCGGAGATGTGGAGCATGCACTTGAGCAGGGTGACCCCCCTGTCGGCCAGCTCGGCCTCGAAGCGGTTGATGGCGTCGTAGCGGCGGGTGATGGCCGACCGGGTCGTCAGCTCACGCACCCGGGCGATGAGGACGTCCTCGTAGTGGGAGCGGTCGAAGACCCCCACCATGCCCGCCTCGGGCACCGCTCGACGGATCCGCCACAGGAAGTCGTGGCGGCGCTCCTCCGCGTTGGGCGCCTTGAAGGAGCTGATCCGCACGCCCTGCGGGTCGATGAGGCCCACCGAGTGGCGCAGCACGCCGCCCTTGCCGGAGGTGTCCATGCCCTGGAGCACGAGCAGCACCCGTCGGTGGCCGTCGGACTTGCCCTGGGCGTAGAGCCGCTCCTGGAGCTCCGCGAGCGGCTCGCCCACCGCCGGCAGCGCCGCCTTGCCGGCCACCTTGTCGCCGTCGAAGCCGGGGGTGGCACGCGGGTCGATACTGCCCAGGTCGACCGGTCCCTCGGGGATGCGCAGGAGCGGGCGCACGGCCTCTCCGGTGGCACCGGTCGTCTTCGCAAGATTCTTCTTCTTCGTGCCCATCGCTGCAGTATGTCCCAGTCGCGAGCGCTCAGGGCGTGTCGAGGTCGACGTCGTCGGCCCCCAGCTCGTCCTTGACCACCGCGAAGGCCATGCCCGGTGGGTAGCCCTTGCGGGCGAGCATCCCGACCAGGCGCCGGGTCGCCTTGTCGCGCTCGAGGCCGCGCATGGTGCGCAGCTTCTTGCGGACCAGGGCGCGGGCCGCGGTCTCCTCGTCGTCGGGGTCGATCTCGTCGAGGGCCTCGCGCGCCACCTGGTCGTCGATGCCCTTGCGTCGCAGCTCGTGAGCGAGAGCTCGCCGGGCGAGTCCCTTGCCCGGCTGCCGGGAGGCGATCCAGGCCCGCGCGAAGGCCTCGTCGTCGACCAGGCCGACCTCCTCGAAGCGGTCGAGCAGCGCGGACGCCAGGTCGTCGGGGACGCCCTTGGTGGCGAGCTTGTCGGCCAGCTCCCGGCGCGAGCGCGCCTGACCGGTCAATGCGTCGAGGAGGATCTTGCGCGCCACCGACTCGGGATCGGCATCAGGGCCCTGCGCCACCCGGTCCGGCGGAGCAGGAGCGCGACGGGCACCCGGGTCTGCGGAGCGGCCGGGTCCACGCTCCCGTGACCTGCCCGAGCGTCGACCGGAGCGACGGGTGGACACCCGCTGGAACGGCTCGTCGGGCTCGTCGGACTCCGGGGTGCCGGACTTCGACAGCCTCGCCGACCGGGTCCAGGCCTCGACACCGTCGTGGACGTCTCCCGCCCACGACGGCGCCGGCCTGGACTCACCCGACGGGGGGCCCGACTCAGAAGTCATCCACGCCGATGGGCTCGTCCGACAGGTCGGACGGGGAGTCGACCTGCGGACCGACACCCAGCTTCTCGAGGATCTTCTTCTCCAGCTCGTTGGCCAGGTCGGGGTTGTCCTTGAGGAAGGTGCGGGCGTTCTCCTTGCCCTGCCCGAGCTGGTCGCCCTCGTAGGTGTACCAAGCGCCGGACTTGCGGACCAGACCGGCCTCGACGCCCACGTCGATCAGGCCACCCTCGCGGCTGATGCCCTTGCCGTACATGATGTCGAACTCGGCCTGCTTGAACGGCGGCGCGACCTTGTTCTTGACGACCTTGACGCGGGTGCGGTTGCCCACCATCTCCTGGCCGTCCTTGAGCGTCTCGATGCGACGCACGTCGAGGCGCACCGAGGAGTAGAACTTCAGCGCGCGACCACCGGTCGTGGTCTCGGGCGAGCCGAACATGACGCCGATCTTCTCGCGGAGCTGGTTGATGAAGATGGCGGTCGTGCCGGAGTTGTTGAGGGCACCGGTCATCTTGCGCAGCGCCTGGCTCATGAGCCGCGCCTGGAGGCCCACGTGGCTGTCGCCCATCTCGCCCTCGATCTCGGCGCGCGGCACGAGCGCGGCCACCGAGTCGATGACGATGAGGGACAGGGCGCCGGAGCGGACGAGCATGTCGGCGATCTCGAGCGCCTGCTCACCCGAGTCGGGCTGGGAGACCAGCAGGGCGTCGGTGTCGACGCCGAGGGCCTTGGCGTAGTCGGGGTCGAGCGCGTGCTCGGCGTCGATGAAGGCCACGATGCCGCCGGCCGCCTGGGCGCTGGCCACCGCGTGCAGGGCGACCGTCGTCTTTCCCGAGGACTCCGGACCGTAGATCTCCACGACACGGCCGCGGGGCAGACCACCGAGGCCGAGGGCCACGTCGAGTGCGATGGCGCCGGTCGGGATCACCTCCAGCGGAGCGCGGGTGTCGTCGCCCAGTCGCATGACCGAGCCCTTGCCGAACGACTTCTCGATGTTGGCGAGTGCGGCATCCAGTGCCTTCTCGCGGTCTCCACCAGCCATGTGCGTGTCCTTGTCGTGTCCGTCGGGTAGTCAGGTACGTCTGCGACGCTAGGACGAGCCACCGACATCGCCTGATCAGCCCTGTCGAACGCTGTGGACAACCTCGCCGTGCGTCGTACCTGTGGACACAATCTAGCCCGAACAGTTGTTCGAGTGGTGCATGCGGGGCCGCGTGTCGCGCGTCAGCGCGCCGGGTCGGACGCCGCGTCGGGGACCGAGGTCGTCAGGGTGCCCGCCACCACCCCGGCCCCGAGCACCGCGAGCGCGAGCACCCCGGCGAACGTCGCCAGCACGGGGTAGCCGAGCCAGCCCACGATCAGTCCGGCCAGCGCGCCGCCTCCGGCGGCCGTGAGCGACATCGCCATGTCGGCCGTGCCCTGCACGTCGGTGCGTGCCGACACGGGGGTCAGGTCCGCGATGATCGTCGAGGCGGCCACCGTGGCGCACGACCACCCGAGCCCGAGCAGGAACAGGCCGGCGAAGATCTGCCACGACGAGCCCTCCGGCGCCAGCCCGCACAGCACCAGCGACACCAGCAGCACCACTCCCCCGGCCACCAGCACCCGCGGCCGGCCGAGGCGGTCCGCGGCGAGGCCGACCACCGGGGAGAAGGCGAACATCCCCAGGACGTGCACCGAGATCACGAACCCGATGACCTGCAGCTGCGCGCCACCGTGCTCCATGTGCAGGGGCGTCATGATCATCACCGTGACCATCGCGGCGTGGGCGCACGCCATGCCCGTGATGGCAGCGCCGAGGGCCGGCTGGGCGCCGAGGGCGTCGGTGAAGCGCGACCAGGACCGGCCGCTGCGGGCCTCGCCCGTCGCACCGGCGGCGGCCTGGGCGAGCAGCAGCGGGTCCGGTCGCAGCAGCACCGCGACCCAGGCCGCGGAGAGCACCAGCACCACGGCGCCGATCGCGAAGCCGCCGGTGAGCTCGGGGATCCCGAGCCGTCGCGCCAGTCCGGCGCCCACCCCGGTGAGGTTGGGCCCGGCCACGGCGCCGATCGTCGTCGCCCACACCACGACCGACAGTGCACGACCGCGCGTCTCCTCGGGCGCCAGGTCGGTGGCGGCGTACCGGGACCCGTTGTTGACCGCCGTGGTCGCGCCGAGCAGCACCGCGCCGGTGAGCAGGACGGCCATCGAGTCGAGCACCCCCGCCGCCACGCACAGGGCTGCCCCGCTGGCCCCGGCGAGGTAGCCGGTGACCAGCCCGACGCGCCGTCCGCGCCGGCCCATCAGGCGGGCGAGGAGGTACGCCGCGAGGGCGGTGCCGAGGACCTGGAAGGTCTGCGCCAGGCCGGCCTGGGCCTCGGAGCCGGAGATGTCGCGCGCGAGCAGGGACGCGGTCGCCACACCGATGGTGACGCCCACCGCCCCGACCGCCTGCGACACCACCAGCACACGGACGGTCCGCGCCTGCACGTGGGCGTGCTCGGCGAGGCTCCCGTCCGCGGGCGTGCTCATCGTTCGGAGTCCGGCAGCTCGAGGACGCGCCACACTGCGGCCCACACCTGCTTCGGAGGTACGCCGGCACCCAGCGCCTCGACGACCGTGCGACCGCCCAGCTCGCCGATGACGTAGAGCTCGGCCCACGATCGCGACGACGCCGTGCCGAGGGTGTGGTCCAGGCGTGCCCAGAACTCGGTGTGCCTCATCCGCGGACCGCCCGGACCTCGAGCCAGTCCTCGGCACGCGCGGTGCCCGGGACCACCGACACCGAGACGTCGGTCCAGCCGGCACCTGCCACCACGGCGGTGACGGCGTCGGCGCGCCAGTAGGTGAAGTGCCGTGGGCTGCGGATCGAGCCGTGGGTGGACCAGCCGTCGCCGTCGCCCTCCTTGAGCGCGACGCGCAGGAGTCCGCCCGGCCGGGTGACGGCCGCGAGACGGGACAGGACGGTGGGGAGGTCGGGGCGCGCGACGTGGAGCAGCGAGGCGTTGGCCCACACCGCGTCGTACGGACCCTCGCTGGACGACAGGTCGTCGGTCAGCGGGTCGAGGAGGTCCGCCTCGTGGCCCTGCTCACGGAGCATCCCCACGAAGGCGGGCGTGACGTCGGTGCGGCGCACGCGCAGCCCCAGCTCCTCCATGAACGCCGCGTCGCGCCCTCCTCCGGAGCCGATCTCCAGCACGCGGGCTCCCGCGCCCAGGGCGGCCGCGAGCTGCTCGACGTCGGCGCGGACGGACGCCGGCAGGGCAGGACCGTTGGCGGCGTACGCCGCGGCGTCGAGGTCGTAGGCGCGGACGGTCGCCGCGCGTTCGTCGCTCACGCCGTGCCCACGTCGTGCGCGTGGTGCAGCACGTCGTGGAGGTGGTAGGTCCCCAGCGTCTCGACGGTGAACTCGCTGCCGTCGGACCGGGTCCCGCGCCGGCCCGCCTGCTCGTCCGTCACGCTCGCGTAGAGACCCGCCACGTGCCCGGCCGCCTCGACCAGCTCGGCGTCGACGGAGGCCGGGTCCTGCTCGGCGTAGCGCGACGCGAGCGCGGTCTCGTCCTGGTCCCAGTTGGCGAAGCGGGGCTCGTCCCGCGCCAGCATCAGCGCGACCCGCTCGGCGAAGACCCGGTGCACGTCGCGGACGTGGCAGGCGTACTCCAGCGGCGACCACACCCCGGGGCCGGGCCGCACCGCAGCGTCGGCCCGGCCCAGCACCGACGACCAGGCCATCGCCGAGTCGTGCAGGAGGCCGGGCAGCGAGGCCAGCGAGTGGGCCTGCGGGTCGAAGCCGCACTCGGTGCACGGGCGTTCGAGCACCCAGGTCCAGTCCTTGGTGTCCGGGGCGATCGGGTCGGGATCGGGCATGGCTCCATCCTCGCAGCGGCGCCCCGCCCGGCGCGAACCGGTTCAGCGGTCGTGGGGCGTCACTGCCCGAAGGGCACGTCGGTGCACGCGAGCCGGGCCCCGGCGGCTCCCGTGACCGGGTCGGTGGGGCCTGCGTGGATGACCACGGAGCCCGCCGTGCCGGCGGCGACGAGCCACGGGACCTCGGTGGACCCCACGCCCCTGCCCTGCTCGTCGGTGGTGAAGTCCAGCCAGATCTCGCGCGACGCCAGCGGCTGGGTGGTGTCGGTCCCGTGCTGGTAGTGGCCGCCGGACGCCATCGGGTCCGCGCCGCAGGGCGCGACGTGCACGTGGGCGCCGAACGTGCGCGCCGGGGGCAGGCCGCGCACCATCAGCCGTACCTCGGTCCGCCCGTCGGCGGCCCAGGAGTGCACCTGGGTCCGGATGCCGGCGTACGCGGCGTCGTGCACGACCGTCGGTCCACGACCGTGGTCGACGAGGACGCGGTCGGCGACCGTGATGGTGGGTGCTGCGACGAGCACGGCCGTGCCGGCCAGTGCTCCGATCAGGGAAGTGCGCATGTCGTTCGTCTCCGGACTGGCCCCGTCGGGGCCTCACCCGTTGTGCTCGCGAACGACCGCAGCGGTTCGTGCGGTCCAGACCGGTCGCGGCGCGCAGGCACGATCCGCGGATCATGGTGAACCACCGGGCCGGGTCGGGGGCACAGGTGGGTGTGCAGGGGATCGAGATGAGCAGCGACTGGTCGCAGGCGAACGACGCCGAGCTCGTCGCCGGCGTGCGCGAGCACGACCGCGGCGCGCTGCATGAGCTCTTCGTCCGGCACGAGCCGTGGATCGCGGCGCGCCTCTCCCACCGGTGCGCCGACCCGTCGATCGTCGACGAGGCGGTCTCCGACACCTTCCTCGCCGTGTGGCGAAAGCCCGTCTGGCGTGGTGAGGGCGAAGTCGGCGCCTGGCTGTGGGGCATCGCCATCCGGTCCCTGCTGCACCGGTTGCGACCCCGCAAGAACGTCGTGGAGCGCCTCGCCGCCCTCCGCGGCTCGCAGCCGGTGTCGGCCGAGGAGGAGGTCCTCGCCCGCGTGCAGTACAGCAACGTCGGCATGGCGCTCGAGCGACTCTCACCCGAGCTGCGCGCCGTCGTGCAGGCCACCGTCCTGGACGGGCTCACCACGCGCGAGGCCGGCCAGCTGCTGGGGATCCCCAGCGGCACCGTGAAGAGCCGCATGAGTCGGGCTCGCACCGAGCTGAGGAGGTCCCTGCTGTGAACACGTGGCACGTCTGCGAGGACGACCTGGTCACCTACCGGTCCGGCACGGCGGGCGCGGTCCTGACCGCGTCGGTCGAGGCCCACGTGCTCGTCTGCCCCGAGTGCCGATCCTCCCTCGCGCAGGCCGGGGACGGGTCGCACGGTGCCGACACCCAGCGGCGGTGGGCCGCCCTGGTCGAGCAGATCGACCGTCCCCCCGCCTCCCCCCTCGCCCACTGGGCCGGCACGCACCCGTCCCTGGTCTCGCGTGCGTCGCTGTCCAGCCGTCCGCTGCTGGCGGCGTGGGTCTCGGCGCTGGCGCTGGTGCTCCTGCTTCCCGTGCTCCCGGTGCTGCTCGCCGGACGGGAGGCCACGACGGCACTGCTCGCCGTCGCGCCCCTGGCCCCGATGGCCGCCGTCGTCCTCGCCTACCGCCGGTCCACCGACCCCGCCGGTGAGCTCGCCCTCGCGACGCCGCTCGCCGGGTTCCAGCTGGTCGCCACCAGGGCGCTCCTCGTCAGCCTGGCGGCGGTCCCGGCAGGCGTGCTCGTCGCCCTGGCGCTCGGCCTGCCGACGTACGTCGCCTTCGGCTGGCTGCTGCCCGGTCTCGCGCTCTCGGCGCTGGTGCTGGTCGTGGGCACGGTCCTCCCGGACCCCGCGGTGGCCGCCGCGGTGCTGGGCGGCACCTGGGCGCTGGCCGTCACCCTGCCGTCGCTCTCCCCCCGCGGCTCGTCGGACCTGGTGGCGGATGTCGTCACCTCGCCGGGCGCCCAGCTGCTGGCCCTGGCCGTCGCGACCGCCGCGTTCGCCCTCGCGTTCGCCCGCCGCGACCACATCACCTACCGGAGGACCGCATGACCATCGTCCACGACCGAGCCGGGACCGTCATCCGCACGACCGGCCTCCGCAAGTCGTTCCGGGGCGTCCGCGCCGTGCGCGACGTCGAGCTCGACCTGGGCGGCGGCGTCATCGGGCTGCTCGGTCCGAACGGTGCCGGCAAGACCACCCTGCTGCGGATGCTGGCCACGGTGCTGGCACCCGACACCGGCGAGCTGCGCCTGCTCGGTCGCGACCCGCGCCGCCCGGCCGAGCGGCTGGAGATCCGCCGCCGGCTCGGCTACCTCCCCCAGGCTCCCAGCCTGTACGGCGGGTTCACGGTGCTGGAGATGGTCGACTACGTGGCCGTGCTCAAGGAGCAGACCGACCCGGCCGCCCGACGCCGGGACGCGACGCGCGTGCTGGAGTCGGTCGGCCTCGGCGACGTGAGGCACCGCAAGGTCCGCACGCTGTCGGGTGGCATGCGCCAGCGCGTCGCCCTCGCCGCCGCGCTGCTGGGCACCCCCGAGCTGCTGGTGCTGGACGAGCCCGCCACCGGCCTCGACCCCGAGCAGCGCATCGAGCTGCGGTCGCTGCTCTCCGAGACGGCGCGACGCGGCACCGTGGTGCTGTCCACGCACAACACCAGCGAGGTCGCCGCGCTGTGCCAGCGGGTCCTGGTGATGCGCGACGGGCAGATCCACTACGACGGCACGCCCCAGGGCCTGCGGACGACCGCGGAGGGTCGGGTCTGGGAGGCCGACGAGCCGGACCCCCGGGCCGCCCGCAGCTGGATGACCGCCGAGGGCCGCTACCGGCACGTCGGCGTCCCACCGGACGGCGTCGAGCCCGCGCCGCCCACCCTCGAGGACGGCTACCTGTTCGTGTCGAGGGGGACCCGATGACCGTGGCACCGCTGAGGCAGGCGGCGCTCCCGACGGCCCGGGCCATCCGCTGGGTGCCCCTCGTCGGTGTCTCCGCGCTCGTGCTCCTCGTGCTGCTGGTGGCGAGGACCTCCCAGCGCCCGGTCGACCTGGTGCTGGCCGTCGCGTCCGCGGCGCTCGCCTGCGCCGTGGTGGGCGCCCTGCACGACCCCGCTGCCCTCCTGCTCGCCGCCGCGCCGGTCTCGGTCATGCGCCGGCGGCTCCTGCGTCTCACGCTCGTCCTGCTCCCCGCGTTGGTGGTCTGGGGCGTGCTGGCCAGCGTGTCGCACGCCTCCCCCGGTGCGACCTCCCCAGGACCGCTGCTGGCCCTCGCCGCGGCGGGGGTCGCCGTGGCGGTGTGGACCCCGGCGGAGCCGGGCGTCCTGGTGGGTGCGTCCGTGCCGGTGGTCTGGTTCGCCCTCGACATGACCGTGCCGGGATCGGGGCTCCTGTCCGACGCCGCGGGGTGGTGGCGCACCGCGCCGCAGGCCGTGGTGGCCGTCGCCCTCGTGGCGCTGCTCGCGGGGCGGCGGCGATGAGCGCCGTCGCCCGGGCGCTGCCGAGGACCCGGCCCCGGGCGCGGACCCGGGCCGTGGTCCGGTCCCTGGCGCTCGCGGAGTCCCGCCGGATGCTGCGCAACCCCGTCCTGTGGGCCTGCACCGGCCTGTCGGTGTGGATGATGTGGTCCGTCGTCCCCACCCCGGACGAGTGGCCCGGCGCGTCGTACGAGGAGATGGCGACCTGCGCCGTGCCGCTCCTGTTCGCGGTGTCGGTCGTCGCCGCCGTCTCCTTCAACCGCGAGCGCCTCGACGTCGCCGCGGACGCGCCGGTGACCGAGGTGCAGCGCTGCGTCGGCCGGTGGGTGGGGGCGCTGCCGCTCCTGGCCGTCGCCGCCGGGTACGCCGCGCTGCTTGCCTGGCGCCAGCGCGACCTCGGTGGCCTGTGGCTCGGGACGGAGCCGGGGCGCACGACGGAGGCGCTCTTCACCGCCGGCGAGCTCGTCCAGCCCGTCGTCCTGGCGCTGCTGGCGGTGTCGACCGGGGCCGCCCTCGGCCGCCGGCTCCCCCTCGTCTCTGCGCTCCCGCTGCTCTTCGTGCTGTGGTTCCTGGTCGCCTTCTACTGGCTGTTCGGGGCCGCCGCGGTCGTGCCGCTCTCGATCCTCCAGGTCCAGCCGGTGCGCGTGTTCGCCGGCACGCCCTACGCCGACCCCCTCCGCTTCCCGTCCCAGTGGCTCCTGGAGGCGCCCGGCGAGTTCAGCGAGCAGTGGTCGCGCGTCGTCGTGTCCGCCGGCCTGTCCTGGTGGCACGCGGTCTGGCTCCTCGGACTGTCGGCGCTGTGGGGCGCCGTCACGGTCCCGCGCGGCCGGGCCCGTCGGTGGCTCGTCGCAGCGGGCTCGGTCCTCGCCGTGGTCGGAGTCGTCGCGCAGTACTGGGTGCTGCCGTGAGGTCCCCCGCCCGGCGCCTCGGGCTCGTGGTCCCGCTGCTGGTCGCCCTCGTCGCCTGCGCCCAGGCGGCGTCGGACGACGACGGTGAGCTCATCGTGGGCGGCTCGCTCTCGCCCGCACCGGCCAGGACGGCGGACCCGACGCCCGTCGTGATCGACTCGGACCTCGCCCCCGACGACCTCGCCGCCATCGCCTACCTCGTCCGTCACCCCTCGGTCGACGTGCTCGCCATCTCCGTCCCCACCACGGGCATGGTGACCTGCGGTGGGGGCGTCGACCTCCTCGCGGACTTCTTCGAGGCCATCGGTGCGGCGCGCGTGCCGGTCGCGTGCGGAGCGGCTCCGAGAGGCCCGCACGGCGTGCCGTTCCCGCGCACCTGGGCGACGGGTGCAATGAGCCACAGCGGGCTGGACCGGTCGGGAGCCGGTGCGCTGCCCCCCGTCACCGGGGCAGACGCGGCGACGTACGTCGCCCGGTTGGCCGACCGCGTCGAGGGACTGCAGGTCGTGGCGCTGGGTCCGCTCACCGACCTCGCCGAGGTCCAGCGCCGGCACCCGGAGTCCTACGCGCGCCTGGCCGGGGTCATCTCGATGGCCGGGATCGTCGACTCGCCGTCACACGACGACGAGCTCGGCGTGGGCGAGTGGAACGCGGCCGCGGACGTCGACGCCTTTGCGGCCGTGGTGGCGGGCGACGTGCCGCTGACCATCGTCCCCGACGACCCCGTCCCGCCCGGTCGCCCCGACGGGCTGGCCGCGCCGGTCGTGAGCAGGCTCGGGCTCGACCCCGAGTTCACCTCACCCGCCTTCTGGGACCTCGCCACGGCCGGGGCGTTCACGGCCCCGGACGTGATGACCGTCCGGACCGGCACGTGGGAGGTCGACGTCGAGGACGACCGCGGCCGGCTCCGGCGCACCGGCGACGGCCCCGTGCGGGTCGTCACCCGGCTGGACACGCCCGCCCTGGACCAGGCGTACGCGGCGGTCTTCGGCACCCACCTCAGGTGAGCAGCAGCGTGTCCAGCCGCCGGCGCACGACCGCCAGCCCGATGAGCCCCATGACGACCAGGTAGACCACCGAGACGGCGCTCTCCCAGCCGACCTGGCCCAGCGTCAGCTCGCGGCACAGCACCACCCCGCGGTAGAGCGGGGTCACCTCCACCACCCAGCGCAACCACCCGTCGTACGCCGTGATCGGGAAGAAGGTCGCCGAGAAGAGGAACAGCGGGAGCTGGAGCAGGGTGATCTTGTCGAAGTCCTGCCAGGAGGTCATCCACGTCGTGGCCGCCATGCAGACGGCTGAGAACGCGAACCCGATCAGCAGGGCCGCGGGCAGCGCCAGGATCGCCGTCCACGAGTGCAGCATCCCCAGCGCCCACATCAGCAGCAGGAAGGCCACCGAGTAGCTCGACCCGCGCAGCTGACCCCAGAGGATCTCGCCCCGCGCGATGTCGGACGTCGTCAGCGGGGTGGCGAGCATCTGGTCGTAGAGCTTGTCGTACTTGAGCTTGAAGAACACGTTGTAGGTGCTGTCCATCAGGGCGCCGTTGAAGGCGCTCACGGCGAGCATCCCGGGTGCCACGAACTCGGCGTACGGGATGGACTGGCCGCCGACCTCGAAGTCGGCGACCAGCTGGCCGACGCCGATGCCGATCGAGAAGAGGAAGAAGACGGGCTCGAGGAACCCGGTGAGGAAGAGCTTCCACTGCTGGCGGTAGACGGTGTAGCTGCGGGTGACCAGCAGCCAGGCGGCCCGGGCCGGCCCGAGCGGCGGGTGGACGGGGTGCGTCGTGGTGGCCATCAGTCGGCCAGCCTCTGCTCGAGGCCCGACACGGACCAGAACCATCCCACCACCACCGCGGCGACGAGCACGACCGCGTTGAGCGCGGCCAGCGGCCAGTCGACGGTGTCGAGGCAGAACATCCGCGACAGGTTGACGCCGTGCCACAGCGGGGTGAGCCGGGCGACCCACTCCAGCACCGGGCCGAGGTTGGAGATCGGGAAGAACGCACCGGAGAACAGGGTCAGCGGGAGCACGCCGAGGCGGAACAGCACCCCGAACGCCGACTCGCTGCGGATGCGCGTGCTGTAGCCGTAGACCAGCCCGGCGAAGGCCATGCCGACCAGCAGCTGCGAGCCGAACGCGAGGAACGGCCCCCACCACGACTCGAAGACCCCGAACGGGGCGAGCACCAGCATGAAGACGCCGCACGCGGTGGCCAGGCGGAAGAGCACGAACATCATGTGGGCCGCGACCAGGTGCCGCGGCTCCAGTGGCGTCGCGATCATCGAGTAGTAGGTCTTGTGCCACTTCACCGCGCCCATCACCGGGTAGGTGGTCTCCCCCACGGCGATGGTCATCGCGTGCGTGGCGACCAGCCCGGGCACGATGAACGCGAGGTAGGACGTCGCCCCCTCGAGCTTGGCCGGATCGCCCGCGATGAAGCCGCCGAGGAGCACGCCCATGGCCACCACGTAGAACAGCGGCGAGACGAAGGAGTTGATCACCCCGCCCTTCCAGGTCCGCTTGAAGACCGTCCACCAGTAGTCGGTCTGCCGCAGCGTCCCGGTGACCAGGCTGAGTCCGGTGTCCGGAACCGTGGAGGCCATCAGTCGACCAACGTCCGGCCGGTGAGCTTGAGGAAGACGTCCTCGAGGGTGGAGCGACGCACCAGCACGCCGATCGGGTCGAGGCCGCGCTCGTGCACCTTGGCGATGACCTCCTCGCCGTCGGGGCTGTAGACGAGGATGCGGTCGGGCAGCACCTCGAGACGGCCGAGGTCCTCGACCTTCTCCGCGATCAGCTCGTGCGGGTTGGTCTCGTCGGTGATGCCGAAGCGCAGCTCGGTGACCTCTCGGGTGGAGTGCTCCTCGATGAGCTGGCGCGGCGAGCCCTCGGCCGCGATGAGGCCCTTGTCCATGACCACGAGGCGGTCGCAGAGCTGCTCGGCCTCGTCCATGTAGTGGGTCGTGATCACGAGCGTGACGCCGGCCTGCTTGAGCCGGAAGAGCTGGTCCCACAGGACGTGCCGTGCCTGGGGGTCCAGGCCGGTGGTCGGCTCGTCGAGCAGCAGCAGGTCGGGCCGGTTGACCAGGCTGCGCGCGATGGTGAGCCGGCGCTTCATGCCGCCGGAGAGGTCCTCGACCTTGGCCTTCGCCTTCTCCGTGAGCGACACGAACTCGAGGAGCTCGTCGACGCGGCTGTTGACCTCGCCCTTGGGGATCCCGAAGTAACGGCCGTAGATGTAGAGGTTGTCGCGGACGTTGAGCTCGTTGTCGAGGGTGTCCTCCTGCGGACAGACCCCGAGGCGACCCCTGATCGCCGGGCCGTCGGTCGCCGGGTCCATGCCGAGGATCTGCAGGGAGCCGCCGCTGATGGGGCTGACGCTGGCGATCATCCGCATGGTGCTCGACTTGCCGGCGCCGTTGGGGCCCAGGAAGCCGAACGCCTCGCCGCGGCGCACGTCGACGTCGATGCCCTTGACCGCCTCGAAGTCGCCGAACGACTTGCGCAGTCCCCGAGCCAGGATCATGGATTCCGTCACGGCGCCGACCCTATAGAGCGGCACCGACACCGCTCGACCCGATGTCGGTCGCGACCGTGGAACACTCCCCGCCATGGGAGGCAGGTCCGAAGCGGCGCGGCACGACGACGCGCGGGTGGTTGCGGCGTACGACGCGGTGGCCGACGACTACGCCCGCCACTTCCCGGGCACCGAGCCCGAGTCCGCCCTCGACCTGGCGATGCTCGACCACCTGGTCTCACTGCTCGGACCGGACCCTCGGGTCCTCGACGCCGGGTGCGGGACCGGGCGGATCGGCCGCTACCTCGCCGACCGCGGCTGCCGGGTGACCGGCCTCGACCTGTCGCCCGGGATGCTGGCGACGGCGCGTCGCACGCATCCCGACCTGCCCAGCGTCGTCGGCTCGATCACCGACCTGCCGTACGCCGCCGGGTCGTTCGACGCGGCCGTGTACTGGTACTCGACGATCCACTCCGCGGACGTCCTGCTCCCCCGTGTCGCCGCCGAGGCCGCACGCGTGGTGCGCGCGGGTGGTCCGGTGCTGGTGGCCTTCCAGGTCGGGGCCGGGTCCCGGGAGGTTGGCCAGGGCTACCGGGCCCTGGGCCACGACGTGCGGATGACCCGCTTCCACCGCTCGCTCGCGCAGTGGGCCTCGGTCCTCGCGGACGCCGGGCTCGTCGAGCTCGCCCGCCTCGAGCGCGCGCCGGTGGACGAGAAGGATCCCCAGGGGTTCCTCCTCGCCCGACGCCCGGCCTAGTCCGCCGCGCTGCCCAGGAGCGACCGGGTGAGCACGGCCCCGTCCGCCTGCAGCTCGTGCGTGGCGCCGGCGAGGTCCTCGTCCGCCGGGTCCCGCCCGGCGATCGCGGCGCGCAGGACCGCCCGGCGTACGAGCTCCTTGGCGTACGACGCGGTGGTGCCCGAGGCCGCCTCCGCCGCGGCCGCGATCGCCTCGTCGCCGAAGCCGACCTCCGCGGCGTACAGGGCGATCAGCCGGCGGCGGGCGGCCTCGTCGGGCAGCGGGATCTCGACGGCCAGGTCGACCCGGCCGGGTCGCTGGGACAGGGCCCGCTCGAGGGCCTCGGCGCGGTTGGTGGTCAGCAGGAAGACCACGTCGGCGTCCTGGTCGAGACCGTCCATCGCTCCAGCAGGGTGAAGAGCAGGGGCGACGAGCCGCCGAAGTGACCGTGGTCGCGGTCCTCGGCGATCAGGTCGACGTCCTCGAGCACGACGATGGCCGGCTGGTGGGCGCGGGCGATCTGGGCGGCCTGCGCGACGTAGGCCATCTGGGTGCCCGCGAGCAGGACGACGGTGGTGTCCGCTCCGGCGCCGATCAGGTGGCGGACCGTGTGGGTCTTGCCGGTGCCGGGCGGGCCGTAGAGCAGGATGCCGCGCTTGAGGTGCTGCCCGCGGCGGCGGAGCTCGTCGCGGTGCACGGCGAGCTCGACGACGTGCCCGCGCACCTGGGTCAGCGTCCCCTCCGGGAGGATGACCCGGTCGGCCGGCAGGTCGGGGCGCCGGACGAAGGTGATCCCGCCCAGGGAGGGCTCGTAGGGGTTGCCGGCGAAGCTGACGACCTGGCCGCGCAGCACCGAGCGCGAGACGGCGAGGTCGCGGACCTCGGTCAGCAGCGCCGACCCGACCTCCGGGTCCTGCACGATCACCTCGAGGCGGGCCTCACCGCCGTACTGCGGGTTGTGACCACGCTGGAGCACGACGACCGGCCGGTCCGCGTAGCGGAACAGGTGCAGCCCGAAGGCCACCGTCGCCCGCTCGTCGTCCGGCCCGGTCGCGACGTTGAGCCGGTCGACCTGGCCCTGCCGGAACCGACCCCACTCCGCGTTGGCGATCAGGTCGCCGAGCGAGCTGTGGTGGCGCTGGTCGCCCCCACCGACGCCGACGAGCCGCGCGTCGGCGTCGCGGCCGGCGACCTCCGCCAGCGCGATGTCGACGTCGACCCACCGGTGGAGGTCGATCTTCTCGACCACCACCGGCAGCTCGTCGGCCCGGGTGCCCAGGTGCTCGTCGAGCACCTCGAGCAGCGGCGTCCCCCGCGTCTGCGGCTCCTCGCGCGTCAGCTGCTTGACCAGCGTGGCCAGGGCCTGCCGCAGGTCGTCGTCCCCCGTGTGCGTCATGGGCCGCAGCCTAGGGACGACCGGGGACGCCCGCGAGGGAGTTGCGGGCTACTTCTTGCGGGGCGCCTTCTTGGCCGCGGCGCGCGGCTCGCGTGCCGCGTCGGCCGCCTCCCGCTCCGTGGTGGCGCCCTCGGTGGCCAGGTGGCCACCGGTGTTCTCGAGGTGGGCCCGGATGAACCAGTGGAACTGCTCGAGCTCACCGGTCTGGCCGATGAGCAGGTCCTCGGTCACCGGGTCGACCTCACCGACGACGTCGATCGCCTTGCGGTTGTCCTCGATGACGCCCGAGTAGACGAGGTCGAGGGCGCCGAGGTGGGCCTGGGCGGTGTCCTTGCCGATGTCGTAGTCGTCCCACGAGCGAGCGGCGACGAGCGCACCCGGCGTGCCGATCGGCGTACCGCCCATGGTCGCGATGCGCTCGGCGACCGCGTCGGCGTAGCCGCGCACGAGGTCGACCTGGGGGTCGAGCATCTCGTGGACGCCGATGAAGTTGGGGCCCACGACGTTCCAGTGCACGTGCTTGAGCACGAGGTGGAGGTCGGTGTAGGCGAACAGTCGGTCCTGCAGTGCGGAGACGACGGTGGTGCTCTCCTTGGCGCTGAGGCCGGGGACGTGGAAGGTCTGGGTGGAGGTGCTCTTCGTAGCCATGCGCCCGACTCTAGGCATCCCTCCCCAGCCCGTCCCCACCCGCAGGGGCACGCGTTGCCGGGGCCCGGCTCAGGCGCTGCGGCTGATGCCGAAGGCGACGATGAAGCCCACGGTCGCGATGAGCCCGGTCCACAACCGGGTCTCCTCGAACGCCTCGGGGATCATCGTGTCGGTCACCATGGCCAGGATCGCGCCGGCCGCCACCGCGGTGATGGCGGCGACCGTCGGGTCGGACGCGTCGCCGAGCAGGAGCACGCCGAGCGCCCCGGCCACGCCGGCGGCGAGCGCGATGGAGGTCCAGACGCCGAAGACGAAGGTCGCGCTGCGTCCGGCGCGCTTCATGCCGACCGTGCTCGAGAGCCCCTCGGGCAGGTTGGAGACGAAGACCGCGGCGAGCACGGGTACGCCGACGCCGTGGCCACCGAGCAGCGACAGCCCGAGCACCACCGACTCCGGCACGCCGTCCAGCAGCGCGCCGAGCGCGATCGCCGTGCCGCTGCCCTGCTGGTCGTCCTCGCGGGGCTGCAGGTCCCCCGAGCGCTTGCGGTGCCGGGCGCCGCGACGGGCCAGGACGATGTTGCCGCCGACGTACGCGAGCGCGCCGACGAGGAACCCGGCGACGGTGGCCGGCACGCCACCGGTCGTGGCCGCCTCGTCGACGAGGTCGAAGGCCAGCGCCGAGATGAGCACGCCCGCACCGAAGGCCATCACCGTCGAGGACACGACCCTCGGGACCCGCACGAGCCACGCCACGGCGGCGCCGATCACCAGTGCGCCACCCGCCAGGAGACCCCACAGTCCGGCCTCGATCCAAGTGCTCACCTGCTCACCGTAGGGCCCGTTGTCGGTGCCGTAGGACAGACTGGCCACATGTCCGCGCTCGACCACTTCAGCGCCCCGACCCGTGCGTGGTTCGAGGCGGCCTTCGCCCGGCCCACCGCGGCACAGGAGGGCGCGTGGGACGCGATCGCCGCCGGCAAGCACGCGCTGGTCGTCGCACCCACCGGCAGCGGCAAGACGCTGAGCGCCTTCCTGCACGCGATCGACACCCTCCTCACCGCCGAGCGCCCCGACGACAAGACGCGTCGCACCCGGGTGCTGTACATCTCCCCGCTCAAGGCGCTGGCCGTCGACGTCGAGCGCAACCTGCGCGCCCCGCTCACCGGCATCCGGCACACGGCCGAGCGGCTCGGCACCGCCCTCCCCGACCTCACCGTCGGGCTGAGGTCCGGTGACACGTCGGCGGCCGACCGCCGCAAGCTGACGAGCACCCCGCCGGACATCATGATCACGACGCCCGAGTCGTTGTTCCTGATGCTGACCAGCCAGGCCCGCGAGTCCCTGCGGGGCATCGACACCGTGATCCTCGACGAGGTGCACGCGGTGGCCGGCGGCAAGCGCGGCGCCCACCTGGCGGTGTCCCTGGAGCGGCTCGACGCGCTCCTCGACCGCCGCGCGCAGCGCATCGGCCTGAGCGCGACCGTGCGCCCCCTCGAGGAGGTCGCGCGCTTCCTCGGTGGCAGTGAGCCGGTCGAGATCGTGGCGCCCCCGAGCGAGAAGGAGTGGGACCTGCGGGTGGTCGTCCCCGTCGAGGACATGACCGCTCCCGAGGAGTACGACGAGGAGTCCGGCGACCCGCAGCGCGCCACCAGCATCTGGCCGCACGTCGAGGAGCACGTCGTCGACCTCGTCGAGCAGCACCGCTCCACCATCGTCTTCGCCAACTCGCGTCGTCTCGCCGAGCGGCTGACCGCCCGGCTCAACGAGATCGCCACCGACCGCGCAGGCGGCGGGGACGAGGAGGGCGACGACCGGCAGGGCCAGCCGCCCGCCGAGGTGATGGCCCAGTCCGGGCAGAGCAGCGGTGCCGGCACAATCATCGCCAAGGCGCACCACGGCTCGGTCTCCAAGGAGCAGCGTGCCCTGATCGAGGACGACCTCAAGCGCGGCCGGCTGCCCTGCGTGGTCGCGACCAGCAGCCTGGAGCTCGGCATCGACATGGGCGCCGTCGACCTGGTCATCCAGATCGAGTCGCCCCCCAGCGTCGCCAGTGCCCTCCAGCGCGTCGGGCGGGCCGGCCACCAGGTCGGCGAGGTCAGCCGGGGGGTGCTCTTCCCCAAGCACCGCGGCGACCTGGCCCAGACCGCGGTGGCGGTCGAGCGGATGCGCAGCGGCGCGATCGAGTCGCTGTCCGTGCCGACCAACCCGCTCGACGTGCTGGCCCAGCACGTCGTGGCCTGCACGGCGATGGAGGACTGGGAGGTCGACGACCTCTACGACCTGGTGCGCCGTGCCGCTCCCTACTCGGCCCTGCCGCGCAGCGCCTTCGACGCCACCCTCGACCTGCTCAGTGGTCGCTACCCGAGCGAGGAGTTCGCCGAGCTGCGCCCGCGCATCGTGTGGGACAGGGTGACCGGCGTGGTCTCCGGCCGGCCCGGCGCCCAGCGGCTGGCCGTCACCAGCGGCGGCACCATCCCCGATCGCGGGCTCTTCGGCGTCTTCCTCGTGGGCGACAAGGCGAGCCGGGTCGGCGAGCTCGACGAGGAGATGGTCTACGAGTCGCGCGTCGGCGACATCTTCGCCCTCGGCGCGACCAGCTGGCGGATCGAGGACATCACCCATGACCGGGTGCTCGTCACCCCCGCCCCCGGCATCCCCGGTCGGCTCCCGTTCTGGAAGGGCGACTCCCTCGGGCGACCCGCCGAGCTCGGCGAGGCGATCGGCAGCTTCACCCGCGAGCTCGGCGGCCTCACCCCGGCCAAGGCCCTCGACCGGGCCCGCAGCCGGGGCCTCGACGAGTACGCCGCCGGCAACCTCGTCACCTACGTCACCGAGCAGCAGGAGGCGACCAACGCCCTGCCGTCCGACACCCAGCTCCTCGTGGAGCGCTTCCGCGACGAGCTCGGCGACTGGCGCCTCGTCGTCCACTCGCCGTACGGCACGCCGGTGCACGCGCCCTGGGCCCTGGCCATCAACGCGCGGCTGCGCGAGCGCTACGACATCGACGGACAGGCGGTGGCCTCCGACGACGGCATCGTGATCCGCATCCCCGACACCGAGAACGAGCCGCCCGGGGGCGACGTGGTCGTCTTCGAGCCCGACGAGATCGAGCAGCTGGTCACCCAGGAGGTCGGCGGGTCGGCCCTGTTCGCCAGCCGGTTCCGCGAGTGCGCGGCGCGGGCCCTCCTGCTCCCTCGGCGCGACCCCGGGCGCCGCAGCCCGCTGTGGCAACAGCGCCAGCGCAGCGCCCAGCTGCTCGAGGTCGCCTCGCAGTACCCCTCGTTCCCCATCGTCCTCGAGGCCATCCGCGAGTGCCTCCAGGACGTCTACGACCTGCCCGCGCTGGTGACGCTCCTGCAGCGGGTGCAGCGCCGCGAGGTGACGGTCGTCGACGTCGCGACCCAGTCGCCGAGCCCCTACGCCCGCAGCCTGCTCTTCGGCTACGTCGCCCAGTTCGTCTACGAGGGCGACTCCCCCATCGCCGAGCGCCGGGCCGCCGCGCTGTCCCTCGACCAGGGACTGCTCGCCGAGCTGCTCGGTCGGGCCGAGCTGCGCGAGCTGCTCGACCCCGAGGTGCTGGCCGAGGTGGAGGCCGAGCTCCAGTGGCTGGCCCCCGACCGGCGCGCGCGCGACGCGGAGGCGGTCGCCGACCTGCTTCGCCTGCTCGGCCCGCTCAGCGCCGCCGAGATCGCCGCCCGCTCGGTCGAGGGTGCGGACGTCGACTCGTGGCTGGCGGCCCTCGCCGACGTACGCCGCGTGGTCCCGGCCCGGATGGCCGGCGACGAGCGCTGGACGACCGTCGAGGACGTCGGACGGCTGCGCGACGGCCTCGGCGTGCCCGTGCCGCCCGGCACCCCCGACGTGTTCACGGAGCCGCACGAGGACCCGATCGGCGACCTCATCGCCCGCTACGCCCGCACCCACGGGCCCTTCACCACCGCCGACGTCGCCGCGCGCCTGGGTCTCGGCGAGGCGGTCGCCCGGCACGCGCTGCAGCGACTGGTCTCGCGTGGACGCCTGCTCGAGGGCGAGTTCCGTCCCTCCGGCAGCGGCAGCGAGTGGTGCGACGCCGAGGTGCTGCGCAAGCTCCGCCGCAGGTCGCTGGCCCGGCTGCGCAAGGAGGTCGAGCCGGTCACCCAGGACACCGTGGCGCGCTTCCTGCCCGCCTGGCAGCGAGTGGGCGGCAAGCTGCGCGGCGTCGACGGCGTGGTGGCCGCGATCGACCAGCTCGCCGGCTGTCCCGTCCCGGCCAGTGCGCTCGAGCCGCTGGTGCTCGCGGCCCGCGTGCGCGACTACGAGCCGTCCTACCTCGACGAGCTCACCGCCTCCGGCGAGGTCGTGTGGGCGGGTCACTCCCCGCTGCCCGGCAGCGACGGCTGGGTCAGCCTGCACCTCGCCGACCAGGCCGACCTCACGCTGCCCGACGTGGCCGAGGACGAGCCGAGCGCGGTCGAGCGGGCCGTCCTGGAGGCGCTGGACCCCGGCGGCGCCTGGTTCTTCCGCCAGCTGTCCGACCGGGTCGGCTCCACCAGCGACTCCGAGCTCTCCGCGGCACTGTGGTCGCTGGTGTGGCAGGGCCGGCTCACCAACGACACCGTCACCCCGCTGCGGGCCCTGGTGCGATCGGGCAACGCCAGCCACCGCACGCGCCGCACGCCACCGCGCCTGCGCGCCGGCGGGCGGCCGGGACGACCGGGGGCAGGACGGATGCCCGCCCGCAGCGGGCCCCCGGAGACCGCTGGGCGCTGGGCGCTGCTGCCCGAGCGCGACTCCGACCCCACCCGCCGTGCCCACGCGACCGCCGAGCACCTCCTCGAGCGGCACGGCGTCGTCACCCGCGGGGCCGTCATGAGCGAGCGGGTGCCGGGCGGGTTCGCGGGGGTCTACAAGGTCCTGTCCGCGTTCGAGGACACCGGTCGCTGTCGGCGGGGCTACTTCATCGAGGGCCTCGGCGCCGCACAGTTCGGCTCCGCCGGCGCCATCGACCGGCTGCGGACCTTCAGCGAGCGGGCCGACGCCAAGCCTGGCGCCGTCACCCTGGCCGCCACCGACCCGGCCAACCCTTACGGCGCTGCGCTCGCCTGGCCCGCCGCGGAGGCGGGCGAGACGGCCGGGCACCGTCCCGGCCGCAAGGCCGGCGCGCTGGTGGTCATGGTCGACGGTGACCTCACGATGTACGTCGAGCGCGGGGGGCGCACGCTGTTGACCTGGAGCGACGACCCCGACCGGCTGGTGCCGGCCGCCTCGGCGCTGGCCGACGCCACCCGGCGCGGCGCGCTGGGCAAGCTCACCGTCGAGCGCGCCGACGGCGCCGCCCTGCTGGGCGGCGGCACCACCCCACTGCGCGCCGCACTCGACGAGGCCGGTTTCGTGGCCACCCCGAAGGGACTGAGGATGCGTGCCTGAGGGCGACACCGTCTACCGGGCGGCCCGCAAGCTCGACCGGGCGCTGACGGGCCACGTGCTGGCCGCCAGCGACTTCCGGGTGCCGCAGCTGGCCACCGTGGACCTCTCCGGGGCCACGGTGACCGGCACGTTCTCGCGCGGCAAGCACCTGCTCACCCACATCGAGCACGACGAGGCGTGGACGCTGCACACCCACCTCAAGATGGAGGGCAGCTGGCACGTCTACCCCCTGCACGAGAAGTGGCGACGACCCGCCACCCAGGCCCGCGTCGTGCTGCGCACCGACGCCCGCGCCGCGGTCGGCTTCTCCCTCGGGATCGTGGAGCTGGTGCCCCGATCCCACGAGCACGAGCTCGTCGGCCACCTCGGGCCCGACCTCCTGGGCGGCGACTGGGACGAGGCCGAGGCGTTGCGCCGCCTGCGCAGCGACCCCGCGCGGCCGGTCGGCGACGCGCTGCTCGACCAGACCAACCTGGCGGGCATCGGCAACATGTACATGGCCGAGCTCTGCTTCACCAGCGGGGTCCACCCGCTGCGGCCGATCGGCGAGGTCGGCGACCTCGTGCGGCTGGTGCGTCGCGCCCGCCAGATGCTCGACCTCAACAAGGAGCGGGCCATCCAGTCCACGACCGGGGACCTGCGGCCCCGGGAGCGGATGTGGGTCTACCGCCGTGACAACGCGCCGTGCCGGCGCTGCGGGACGGCGGTGCGCGTCGCGATGCGCGGGCCCGCCGAGCGGGAGCGGGCGTCGTACTGGTGCCCGCAGTGCCAGCCCGAGGGCTGACGGGAAGCGACCGGGAGGCTCAGGCCGCCGAGGCGACCACGTCGCCGGGGGCCGGTCGGGCCGAGGTGATCGGGGTGGCCGTGACCGCGTCGACACGGCGCAGGCCCTGGGCCAGCTCCTCCACGGCGACGGCGTCGGACACCTCGCGCAGCACGTCGGACAGCGGCAGGTCGAGGGCCGAGCACAGCGAGGCGAGGAGCTCCGAGGAGGCCTCCTTCTGGCCGCGCTCGATCTCGGAGATGTAGCCCAGGCTGACCCGGGCGTCGGCGGACACCTCGCGCAGGGTCAGGCCCCGGTGCATCCGCTCGTTGCGGAGCACGTCACCGAGGATGCGTCGAAAGAGCACCATGGCGTTGTCCTTCCCGTCCGTGGAGGGCCCGCCAGTGGAGGGCTCCGTGGTGGCCAACGCTACCCGAGCGTTGGTTCTTCCCGGGTGAGGATGCCCTCGAGCACCGACAACGCCTCCCGGCAGGTGCCGTCCTGGACCTCCGCGCGGTCACCGTCGAGGTCCAGCAGCCGGGTCTCGGTGCCCTCGGGACCGGCGACGGCCACCCACACGTGGCCGGCCGGGTGGCCCTCCTGCGGGTCCGGTCCGGCGACGCCGGTCGTCGCCATCGCGTACGTCGTGCCGAGCAGGTCCCGCGCGCCGGTCGCCATCGCCGTCGCGCACTCGCGCGACACCACGCCGTGCGCGGCCACCAGCTCGAGGGGCACACCGAGCACCGCGACCTTGACCGCCGTCGCGTAGGCGACGACCCCGCCGGTGACGCAGGCGGAAGCACCCGGGACCGAGGTCAGCAGGGCGGCGAGACGTCCCCCCGTGAGGGACTCCGCCGTCGACACGGTCGCGGAGCGGGCTATGAGGAGCGCCACGATCGGCCGGGGATCCGTCGTCATGCTGGGGACTCTAGCTACGTTGGCGGACATGGCACTCCCCATCGAGGACTACGCACTCGTCGGCGACCGTGGCACCGCGGCGCTGATCGGCCGGGACGGATCGGTCGACTGGCTGTGCCTGCCGCGCTTCGACTCCCCCGCCTGCTTCGCCGCCCTGCTCGGCGACACCGAGAACGGTCGCTGGCGGATCGCGCCGTCGGACGCCGCCGGCGTCGAGGTCACCCGCCGCTACGTCGGGCACAGCGCGATCCTGGAGACCACCTTCACGACCCCCACCGGGGTGCTCGTGCTGCGCGACTGCATGCCCACCGGCGACGGCCGCGCCGACCTGGTGCGCACCGTGCGGTGCAGCGAGGGGTCGGTCCGGGTGTGCCACGAGTGGGTGGTGCGCTTCGACTACGGCCTCGTCCGCCCGTGGGTGACCCGGCAGCAGGCGTACGGGCACGAGGTCATCGTCGCGACGGCCGGCCCCGACAAGCTCATGCTGTCGGGTCCGCGCCTGCCCCGCGCCGTCGACGGCCACCACGCCGACGAGTTCGACCTCGCGGCGGGCGAGTCCATGACGTTCTCCACCTCGTGGATGCGGTCCTGGCACGAGCTGCCCCAGCCGCTGTCCTTCGACGATCGCATCGAGGCGACGCGCGTGGAGCACGAGCGGTGGGCGCTCACCTGTGTCGAGGACCTGCCGCACGCGGACCTGGTCCGCCGCAGCCTGCTCACCCTGCGGCTGATGACCCACGCGGAGACCGGCGGGATCGTGGCCGCGCCGACGACGTCGCTGCCCGAGGAGTTCGGCGGTGAGCGCAACTGGGACTACCGCTACTGCTGGCTGCGCGACGCCGCCCTGACCCTGGAGTCCCTGCTCGGGGCCGGCTACACCGACGAGGCGCTGAGCTGGCGTGACTGGCTGCTGCGGGCGGTCGCCGGCGATCCGCAGGACCTGCAGATCATGTACGGCGTGGACGGGGGCCGTCGGCTCCCGGAGCGCGAGCTCGACCACCTGGCCGGGTACGCCGGGTCCCGTCCGGTCCGCATCGGCAACGGCGCGGTGAGCCAGCGCCAGACCGACGTGCTGGGCGAGGTGATGATCGCCCTGGAGGACGCGCGCCACGGTGGTCTGGAGGAGACGTCTCAGAGCTGGGCCCTCCAGCGCACGCTCGTCGACGAGCTGGCCACGCACTGGGACGAGCCGGACAACGGGATCTGGGAGATCCGCGGCCCGCGCCGCCACTTCACCCACTCCCGGGTGATGGTCTGGGTCGCTTTCGACCGAGCCGTCCGGGCCGTCGAGGAGCACGGCTTCGCCGGCGACGTGGACCGCTGGCGAGAGGTGCGCGACCAGGTCCACGCCGAGGTCCTCGAGCGCGGGTACGACGCCGCCCGCGGCACCTTCACGCAGCACTACGACACCCTGGAGCTCGACGCCAGCCTGCTCAACATCCCGCTGGTCGGCTTCCTGCCCGGCGACGACAAGCGTGTCCTCGGCACGATCGCCGCCATCGAGGAGGACCTCATGCACGACGGCCTCCTGCACCGCTACCGCACCGTGACCGGGGTGGACGGGCTCGAGGGCGGCGAGCACCCCTTCCTCGCCTGCTCGTTCTGGCTGGTCTCGGCCTACGCGCTGGCCGGTCGTCCCGACGACGCGCACGAGCTGATGGACCGGCTCTGCGGGCTGGCCAACGACGTCGGCCTCCTCTCCGAGGAGTACGACACCGACGCGGGCCGGATGGCCGGCAACTTCCCGCAGGCCTTCAGCCACCTCACCCTGGTCCAGGCCGCGCTCTCCCTGCGCTGAGCAACGCCCCGGCGCAGGCGGCGCCACCGACGGTCCTGGGCCTCGCCAGCGCCGGCGCCAGCACAGCGAAGGCAGTTCGCGGCTAGCCGCGGCGAAGCCACGCTCGTCGGGCGGGAGCCGCGCCCGAACTGCCTCAGCTGTGCGGCGCCACCGACGCCGACGGCCCCCGCCCCGCGCTCGTGCGCAGGACGGGGGCCGTCGTGGCTGGACGACTCAGCGACGCACGCGGAGGCGCAGCTTCTCTCGCGAGCGCTGGGTCTCGTCGTTGCCGAGGTAGCGCACGACCACGGTGTAGCGACCGGGGCGCAGGTCCGCCAGGCGCACGGTGGCCTTGCCCTTCGTGAGCCGGACGGTCTTCTTCACGGCGGGCTCGCCCTTGACGGCGACCGTGACCTTGCCGCGCGCCTTGGCGCCCTCGGCATCGACGCGCACCTTCACGGCGGCACCCTTGCCCGCCACGGTGGCCCGGGCGTCCGAGGCGGCCTGGAGGACGTCCACGGTGACCGTCTTCTCGGCGACGGCGCCGGAGGCATCGACGTACCGCACCGTGAGCGTGTGCTCACCGACGGTGGTGAAGACCGGCAGCTTGATGTTGACGACGCCGTTCTTCACCGGCGCGGAGGCGAGGACGGTGGAGCCCTCACGCACCTCGACGGTGCCGTCCGTGGAGTCCTTCTTGCCACCCGTCATGACCTTGACGTGCGCCATGGCGCGGGTCCGGTCGACGACCACCCGCTGCGGGGTCACCGTCGCCTCGACGGTCGCGGCACCGGGAGTACCGGGGTCGACGGTCGGCAGCGTGATGCCGACGACCTCGGGGTTGTGGTCCGACGCCGCGAACGGGCCGGCGGTGTAGAGGTCGGTGCCGATGTAGTTGTAGCGGCTGTACTGGTAGTAGAGCGGCTCGTTGGCGTTGATCTCCCAGATGTCGACCCCGCTCACCATCGCCTTGGCCGCAGCGTTGGCGAAGACGTGGTCGAGCGAGCCGGACGTACCGGCGTAGCTGTAGCTCTCCTCCTCGGGGTCGTCCGTGGACTCGAGCGACTCGTAGCCGGCGGCCTCGATCGCCTGGACCGGGTCCTCCATCGAGTAGGCGTTGAAGTCGCCGGTGAGGAAGACCTTGTCGGTGCCGCGAGCGGCCGCGAACGTGCCCGCGAAAGCGGTCAGCGCCTGGGCCTGGGCCACGCGGTCCGGGTTGGCGTTGCCCTGGCCCGTGCCGTCGTCGAAGCCCGAGCCCTTGGACTTGAAGTGGTTGACGATCACGGCGAAGGAGGAGTCGGCGCGCCCCGTGGCCCGGAACACCTGGGCGAGCGGGTCGCGGGCGTTGTCGAAGGCGGGAGCGTCGAGGATCTCACCGGCACCCACCGTCTCGACGGTGGACGGGTCGTAGATGAACCCGGTCCGGATGACGTCCTCGCTGGCCGGGACGACCGCGGGCGAGGGGACGAAGGCCCAGCGGGTGCTCCCGGCGGCCGCGTTGAGCGCGGTCACCAGCGCACCGATGGCCTCGTCACGCGAGGTGCCGTCGACCGTCCTGGAGTTCTCCAGCTCCTCCAGGGACACGATGTCGGCGTCCATGGTGTTGATGGCGTCGACGATCTTGGCCTGCTGGCGCTCGAAGTTGGCCTGGTCCCACGCACCGCGAGGACCGTTGCTGCCGGTGCACGTGCGCGTGGCGATCGGGTTCTCGTCGCGGTCGACGTACGGGGAGCACCCGGCGACGTCGCCACCGAAGGTGGTGAAGTAGTTGAGGACGTTGAACGTCGCCAGCTCGAGGTCGCCGCCGACCTCGGCGGGGACCGCCGGGCGGTCCTGCTCGAAGCTCACCAGTCCCGTCGGGACACCGACGACCTGCTGCTGCGGCTGGAGCTTCCACCCGAAGCGGTAGTCGAGGACCACCGGCTCGTCGAACGTGACCGACGCCCCGACCCGGACCGTGTGGTCCTTGGTCAGCCACGGCACCGGGGAGTCCTGGCCGGCCGCGTTGTTGGCCGTGTTCCAATAGTTGGTCGAGGAGCCGTCGTCGAGCACCACACGGTGCGCGTCGTTGTACGCCGTGCGGGCGGCGATCCCGGCCGTGTCCTGGGCGTCGACGACCTCGGTCGGGGTGACGAGCGGGATCGTCGAGCCGGCCGCGATGCCGATCTCACCGAAGAAGCTGCTGGAGCTGACGCCGAAGTCGTAGGCGTCCGTGACGGTCATCGGCGCAGCGGGCAGGAACGCCTCGCCCTCGAGCTCCTCGCGCTGGGCGTCGAGCTCGGCGGTGGCCGGACAGGCGGTCCCGGGCAGGGCACAGGTCGATCCCGGGAGCACCGTGTTGGGCACGACGGCCGGCAGGGACTCGCTGAGCTCGGTGACCGTCGTCGCGTCGAGCTCGGTGAGCGTGTTGGGCGCGGTGCCGAACTCGGTGACGGTGCCCTCCACCTCGACCGAGTCACCCACGGCGATGGTCGCGGGGAAGCCGGGCTCGTAGACGAACAGGCCGTCCGAGGCACCGGGCGTGGTGTCCGGGCCGCCGGTCTGGATGTAGAAGCCGTTGAAGCCGCCGGTCTGGTACGCCGCGGTGACGACGCCCCGGGTGCGCACGGCGCTGCCGGCGAGCGGGCTGGCCGCGCCGGTGCCCTGGACCTCGGCGATGGTCGCGTCGGTGACCGTCGGGTCAGGCGGGTCGACGGGCGGGGTGGTGGTGCCGGAGGCCTGCGGGGCGGGCGCGCCGGTGGTCAGGTCCGCCGCGTTGTTGTCGGTGTCCTTGCCGGCCGCGTCGCGGCTCGCGGACGTGCTGTTGGTCAGGGCCGGGGTGGCCGTGCCCTCGCGGAGGGTGGCCGTGCCGTAGCCCACGAGGTCGAGCGTCGTGGTGCCGTTCTTGAGGGCGACCGAGCCGTTGGTGCCGCTCATCGCGAGCGTGCCGATGGCGTCGGGCGCGGGCAGCGGCGTCGTCCCGCCGGTGCCGGCCGCCTGCTGGACCAGGTAGTGGCCCTTCGCCGGGACCGAGCCGGTGAGGGTCGTCGCGCCGCCGGAGCCGCCGCCCGAGGAGAAGTACTCCACGGTGTGGCCGGTCAGCGAGATGGCCGCGTCAGTCGGGTTGTAGAGCTCGATGAAGTCGTTGGTGTAGGTGGCACCGGAGTTGCCGCCGCCGCCGTACACCTCGCTGATCACGAGGCCGGTGCCGGCCGGGTTGGCCGTGGCGGTGAGGGGTGTCGCGACGAGGCCGGTGGCCGCGACCGCGAGGCCGACGAGCACGGAGCTGCGCCGGAAGGGGGGACGTACGGGCATGGAGGTCTCCGAGAGAGAGGGGTGGTGGGTGAGGAGGAGCAGGTGGTGCGACAGCAGTGGGGGCCCGGCGTACCGGACCCCCACTGGCTGGTTCAGCGCTTGACGCGGATGGTGAACCGGTCGGTCGCACCCTGGAAGGTGTCGTTGGCGAGGAACTTCGCCACGACCTTGTACTTGCCGGGCTTGGCGAAGGTGCGGAGCTTGACCTTGGCCACGCCGTCCTTCACCTTGGCGTTGTACTTGCGGCCAGCGACCTTGACCGTGACGCGGCCCTTGGCCGCCAGGTCGACGCCGGACTTGACCTTGACCTTGATGCGGACCTTGGTCTTCTTGGCGTGGATCTTCGAGGACTTCGTGGGGAAGACCTTGTGGGCCATCGTGGGCTTGCCCAGGACGACGCCGCGAGCCAGCGTGGTCTTGGAGTCCTGCGCGACGATGCGGAACTCCTTGCCGCCGCGGACCGTGAAGACCGCACGCGCCTGGCCGCCGGTCACCGTGGTGGTGCCGAAGACCTTGGTGGTGCCGTCGTTGCGGACCTTGACCAGCTCGAGGCGAGTGTTCTTGACGCCGCTCGGCAGCATGTCGAGGCGGTTGAAGACGATGGTCGCCTTGTCACCGGCGTGGTAGCTGTCCTTGAGGCCGGAGACGTAGATCTGCTCGCGGGCGAAGTCCGGGGAGACCGGCTTCTTGTCCGAGAGGTACTTGACCCACAGGTCGCGGTCGATGAGGCCGGTGTCCTTGGCCTTGCCCTCGGTGAAGGCGGTGAAGTTGTCGCCCCCCTGCGCGAGGAACGAGAACGTCGAGACCGAGTACGTCTTGGCCAGGTCCAGCGGAGCGCCGTTGATGCGCACCGAGGTCACCCGCTGGCCGACCGGCTGGGCCGGGTCGAGGGTGGTCTGCACGTTGTCCGACAGGCCCAGGTGCAGGAACGGCCGCTGGGAGCCGACCGGCTGCCACTGCTGCTCGAGGATCTTCTTGACCTGCGCACCGGTGAGGGCGACGGTCGAGATGTTGTTGACGAAGGGCAGCACGTTGTTGGCCTCGGCGAAGGTGATCACGCCGTCGGTGTTGGCCGGGTTGGTGGCCGTGTCGCCCTTGAAGACCAGGTCGGCCCGCAGGCCACCCGGGTTGACGATCCCGAGGTCGGGCTTGGCGATGTCGGCGGCGACGCCGTCGCGCAGCGCGTTGGCCACAAGGTCGCCGAGGGGCGACTCCGAGCCGCGGTCCTCGACCGGCTTGCCACTGGCGTCCACGCCGTCGTACGCACGCGAGATGTCGGCCGTGACGGCGCCGACGGGTCGGTCGCCGACGACCTTGGCGTTGGCGAGGGCGGCGTCGACGATCTGCTTCACGTCGGCCACGCGCGGGTTGGTCAGGTCCTCGGCCCCGGCACGCGCGACGTTCTGGACGGTGAACCCGGTGACCGGGTTGGTGCCGGGCGCGGCGCCCGCGTCGACGGTCAGCTTGATCTGGCCGACGTTGGCGGCGTACTCGCCGGTCTGGATGTAGGCGCGCGTGCCACCGCCGGGCTTGGGGCCCTGCCAGGCGTAGGTCTGGTGGGTGTGGCCGTTGATGATGGCGTCCACGCTGCCGGTCATCGAGGCCATGCGGGCGAAGACGCCGCCCTTGGCGACCTCGGCCTCGAACGAGGACTTGGCGCCCACCGCGGCACCGGAGTGGAAGGTGGCGACGACGACGTCGGCCTCGCCGTTGGCGGTGTTGCCGTCCTTGAGGATGTCGGCGTACTTGGCCGCGGCCGCGACCTCGTCGGAGAACTGCAGCTCGGCTACACCGGCGGGGCTGACGAGGCTCGGGGTCTCGTCGGTCACGCCGCCCACCACGCCGACGGTGACGTCGTCGGAGGCGTCGCCCGGGGTGCCGTTGTCGACCACGTAGGTCTGGTACGGCTTGAGCGCGGTGGCTCCGGTGGCCTTGACGGTCACGTTGGAGGCCAGGTAGTCCCACGTCGCGTTGGGCGTGGCCGCGGGGCCGATGACGCGGTCGCGCAGGTCGGCCCAGCCCTTGTCGAACTCGTGGTTGCCCACCGCGGAGGCGTCGAGGCCCAGCGTGTTCATCACGTCGATGGTGGGCTGGTCGTCCTGGATCGCCGAGGCGAACTCCGAGGCACCGATGAGGTCACCCGCGCCGACCATCAGGGTGTTGGCCGGGGTCGTCGTGTCGGCGGAGACGGCCTCGACCGTCGTCGCCCACTTCGTGGTGTTGGTGTTGATGCGACCGTGGAAGTCGTTGACGGCGACGAGGTTGATCTCGACCGACGGCGCAGCGTGGGCGGGCGCGGTGGTGAGTCCGACCACGGCCAGGGGTGCCGCGAGGACACCCGAAGCTGTCGCCACCGATACCCAGCGACGGGTGAACAGGGATGCTGACACAGGTGAGGCCTTTCCGGGATGTGGGTGAGCCGGGTCACCATAACCCGGCCCCCACCCCGTCGAGTCACCTCAAGGGCTGTGACACGTGAACGTCTGGTTACCGTTCGGGCGTTGCAGGAGCGGACGTCGTACGACGTGCCCGCGCGACGTCGCGGAAGAACTCGTAGCCGGACCACATCGTCATCGCCACCGCGCCGGCGAGCACCACCTGGAAGGCGTAGAAGAGCACCTCACCGGGGACGCCCCACGCGTCGAAGGCCCCGCCGTGCGCGTCGCCGTGCGGCAGGGGCAGCAGCAGGCCGGCGAGGGCGACGCCCTGGAGCGTGGTCTTGATCTTGCCGCTCTGCGACGCCGCGAGCACCACGTCCTTGAGCACCGAGAGCCGCAGCGCGGTCACGCTCCACTCACGCAGCAGGACGACGATCGTCACCCACCACCAGATGTCCCCGACCATCGACAGCCCGATGAACGCCATGCCCGTGATGGCCTTGTCGGCGATCGGATCGGCGATCTTGCCGAAGTCGGTGACCAGATCGTGCTTGCGGGCGATGTCGCCGTCGATCTTGTCGGTGATCATCGCCACCGCGAAGATCGCGAAGGCCACCCAGCGCCACAAGGTCGAGTCGCCGCCGTCGTGGAGCAGCGCCCAGCCGAAGAACGGCACCATGACGATGCGCAGGGTGGTCAGCGCGTTGGGCACGTTCCAGTTGGAGACCTGCCGGTCGGTGTCGCTCATGCCCGTGCTCCCGTCGCCCGACCGATGAGGTCCACCCCGTCGGTGGCCACGACCTGCGCGATCACCACGTCGCCCACGCGGGCGTCGCCCGCGAGCTCGACGGTCGTGGTGCCGTCGACCTCCGGGCCCTGGTGCTCGGCCCGGCCCTCGACCACGCCGTCCTCGACGGACTCGACGAGCACCGAGACGGTCTCGCCGACGCGCTCCTCGGCCCGCTGGGCGTTGAGCTCCTCGACGAGCGCGGTGACGTGCTCGGTGCGGGCGCGCACCTCGTCCTCGTCGAGCTTGCCGTCGTAGGTCTCGGCCTCGGTGCCGTCCTCGTCGGAGTAGCCGAAGACGCCGGTCACGTCCATCCGCGCGGCCTCGAGGAAGTCGCACAGCGTCTGCAGGTCCTCCTCCGTCTCGCCGGGGAAGCCGACGATCACGTTGGAGCGCACCCCCGCCAGCGGCGCGAGGTCGCGGATCCGGGCGAGCAGGTCGAGGAAGCTCTCCGGATCCCCGAAGCGGCGCATCCGGCGCAGCACCGAGGCGCTGGCGTGCTGGAAGGACAGGTCGAAGTAGGGGACGACGCCGGGGGTGCCGGCGATCGCCTCGATCAGGCCGGGTCGCGTCTCGGCCGGCTGGAGGTAGGAGACCCGGACCCGGTCCACGCCCTCGATCGCGGCGAGCTCGGGCAGCATCGTCTCGAGCAGTCGCAGGTCGCCGAGGTCCTTGCCGTAGGAGGTGGAGTTCTCGCTGACGAGGAAGAGCTCGCGGACGCCCTGCGTGGCCAGCCACTGGCCCTCGGCCAGCACGTCGCTGGGCCGACGGCTCACGAAGGAGCCGCGGAAGCTGGGGATGGCGCAGAAGGAGCAGCGCCGGTCGCAGCCGCTCGCCAGCTTGAGCGGGGCCATCGGGCCGGCGTCGAGGCGACGACGTACGGCGCGCGGGCCGGTCGCGGGCGCGCCGACGCCGATGTCGGAGACGTCCGCCGTCGCGTGGTCGGCGTGCCCGGGCACCGAGATGGAGGAGGCGTCCCGGTCGACGGGGCTGATCGGCAGCAGCCGGCGCCGGTCGGACGGGGTGTGCGCGTGGTGCGTCTCCCCCGCCACGATCGAGCGCAGACGCGCGGCGATGTCCGGGTAGTCGTCGAAGCCGAGGACCGCGTCGGCCTCCGGGAGCGACTCCGCGAGGTCCTTGCCGTAGCGCTCGGCGAGGCAGCCGACGGCGACGACGGCCTGCGGGCGACCGGAGTCCTTGAGGTCGGCGGCCTCGAGGAGCGTGTCGACCGAGTCCTTCTTGGCGGCCTCCACGAAGCCGCAGGTGTTGACCACGACGGTGTCGGCGTCCTCCGGGTCGGCCACGAGCACGAACCCGTCGGCCTCGAGGCGACCCGCGAGCTCCTCGGAGTCCACCTCGTTGCGGGCGCAGCCCAGGGTCACCACCGCCACCTGGAGGGGGGAGCCGGGAGCGGGGCGGGTGTCAGCAGGAGTGGTCGTCATCGCACCCGTGAGTATGCCGCCTCGCCGGGTGCTGACTCCAACCCTCGCCGCTGGTGGCGCCCATGGCACCGGTCACAGGGGTCACCGGGCGACGAACGTCCCCTGACCGGCCACGCCGGCCTCGCCGACGGGCCGCGGGTCCTGGCCGTCGAGGGCCACCGTGACGGCACCGTCGGTGGACTGCACGCGCACCGGGGGCGCCGCGTCGAGCTCACGGGTGTCGCCCACCGCCATGTTGCCCTTGAAGACGATCTCGCCGGCACCGTCGCGGACCACCACGTGGGCGCCGCCGGTCGCCGCCGTGACCACCACGGGGACGGGGTCGGCCGCCGGCGCACCGCCGGCACCACCGGGGCCGCCGGACCCGTTGAGGACCGGCGTCGCGTTGCGCAGCTCGGTGGGGGTGTCCATCACGAGCCGGGCGATCGACCAGCACAGGACCAGCGCCATCACCACGGCCACCAGGACCGACCAGTTGGGGCCGCCGCGGGTGCTGCGGATGGAGCCGTTGGCCCCGGTGGCCAGCTCGGCCTCGAAGACGCGGCGAGGGTTGATGGGGGCGTGCGCGTAGCGCTCGTCGTACGACGTCAGGAGCGGGGTCACGTCGATGCCGAGGACCCGGGCCAGGGTGCGCAGGTGGCCGCGGGCGTAGAAGTCGCCGCCGCACGGTGCGAAGTCGTCGACCTCGATCGACTCGATCACGTGCGGGCGGATGCGCGTGCGGTCGGCCAGCTGGTCGACGGTCAGCCCGAGCCGGGTGCGAGCCGCTGCCAGCTCCGGTCCGACCACGGGGTCGGCGGCCGGCTGGGTGGCGAACTCGTCGATGACCAGCGGCTCCACGACCTCGCCCTGGCGGGCGATGGGACGCACGCGATCACCCCAGAGCTGGGTGTCCTCCACGAGGCTGACGCTGCCGGGGCGGCGCAGCTCGCGACCCGAGGTCGTCTCGTCGAGGTCGTCGACCACGTCGCGCCGGACCTCGGAACGACGGGCGCTGGTGGCCTCGCGCAGGGGCGACGGGGTGGCGCTGGCCACGACGGTCGTGTCGTCTGCGTCCTCGTCGGACACCTCGTCCGCGAGAGCGTCGTCGTGGGTGGGGTCCTCCGCCTGCTCCGAGCGCTCGGGGCGGCTCGGGACGAGCGCGGACAGGCGAGCGATGCCGGCGGCCAGGCGCGGACGCGGGTCGCGGACGCGCGGCACGGAGTCGTCGGTCCCGACCGACTCGTGGACCGCCCCGTCCGTCGACTCGGTCGCGTGGTCGGGCTCGACCTCGTCCGTCCCGAGCGTGTCAGGCGTCTCAGTGGTCCCGGGGGCCTCGTCCGGGGCGGAGGCGTCGAGGACGATGACCTCGGTGGAGCGCATGGCCACCCGGTCGAGCGCGGCGGTCAGGTCGTCGCCGCCACCGAGCACGCGGGTCGCGAGGCCGAGCGGGACGGCCAGCGGCGCGCCGTACAGGCGTCGGGCGAGCCCGGCCTGGCGCCGCCCGCGCGAGTCGAGGTCGTCGAGGACGAGCTCCTCGTTGTGCGCGACGACCACGAGGCGGCCGTCGCGCAGCAGACCGTGGCGGGGGCTGTGCTCCACGTGGTGCACGGCGCTCCAGGGCAGGCCGCGCCAGGTGCGGCCCAAGCGGATCCGCACGCCCTGCGCGTCGGCCACCAGCAGCGGGGTGCGGGCGTCCACGAAGGCACGCAGCCAGCCCGCGGAGAAGACCCCGAGCACGACGGCGAGCACCCAGTCGAGTGCGGCACCGGTCTGGGTGGCACGGGCGAGGTAGGCGATGGCGATCGCGGCGGCGACCGCGCCCACGGCGGCGGCGAGCGCCCCGTTGCGGCGCACCTCGACCGCGTCGGGCGCCACCGACAGGGACTCGGTGCCCCCGGTGGTCGTCCCCGTGGCTCCCTCGTCGGTCCCCTCGGCGTCGTACAGCTCAGCAGCACCCATCACGCGCTCCCCTCGATCGTGGCAATGACGGCGTCGATCTCGTCCGGCTTCACGAGCACGTCGCGAGCCTTCGAACCCTCGCTCGGGCCCACGACGCCGCGGCTCTCGAGGATGTCCATCAGTCGTCCGGCCTTGGCGAAGCCGACGCGCAGCTTGCGCTGGAGCATCGACGTCGAGCCGAACTGGGTGGAGACCACGAGCTCGATGGCCTGCACCACGAGCTCCATGTCGTCGCCGATGTCGTCGTCGAGCTCCCGCTTGGCGGCGGCCGGTGCGGTGACGTCCTCGACGTACGTCGGCTCGAGCTGGTCCTTGCAGTGCTTGACGACCTGGTGGATCTCGGCCTCGGTGACCCAGGAGCCCTGGACGCGCACCGGCTTGCTGGCACCCATCGGCAGGAACAGGCCGTCACCCTGGCCCACGAGCTTCTCGGCGCCCGGCTGGTCGAGGATGACCCGGCTGTCGCCGAGCGAGCTGGTCGCGAACGCGAGCCGCGACGGCACGTTGGCCTTGATGAGGCCGGTGACGACGTCGACCGAGGGCCGCTGCGTGGCGAGCACCAGGTGGATGCCGGCCGCGCGGGCGAGCTGGGTGATGCGCACGACCGAGTCCTCGACGTCGCGCGGCGAGACCATCATCAGGTCGGCCAGCTCGTCGACGATGACGAGCAGGTAGGGGTACGGCGTCAGCGTGCGCTCACTGCCCGCGGGCACCTCGACCTTGCCGGCGCGGACCGCCTTGTTGAAGTCGTCGATGTGACGGAAGCCGAAGTTGGCCAGGTCGTCGTAGCGCATGTCCATCTCGCGCACGACCCACGCCAGCGCCTCGGCGGCCTTCTTGGGGTTGGTGATGATCGGGGTGATCAGGTGCGGCACGCCCTCGTAGGCGTTGAGCTCGACCCGCTTGGGGTCGACCATGATCATCCGGACCTCGTCGGGCGTGGAGCGCATCAGGATCGAGGTGATGAGCGAGTTGATGAACGACGACTTGCCCGAGCCGGTGGCGCCGGCGACGAGCAGGTGCGGCATCTTGGCCATGTTGGCGACGACGAAGCCGCCCTCCACGTCCTTGCCGAGCCCGGCGACCATCGGGTGGTGGTCGGAGCGGGCGGTGTTGGACCGGAGCACGTCACCGAGGGAGACGATCTCCTTGTCGACGTTGGGGATCTCGATGCCGATCGCGGACTTGCCGGGGATCGGGCTGAGGATCCGCACGTCGGCCGAGGCGACGGCGTAGGCAATGTTCTTGGAGAGCGCGGTGACCTTCTCGACCTTGACGGCCGGGCCGAGCTCGACCTCGTAGCGGGTCACCGTCGGGCCACGGGTGTAGCCGGTGACGGTGGCGTCGATGCCGAACTCGTCCATCACCTGCATGAGCCGCTCGACCACGGCGTCGCTGGCCTTCGAGCGGGCCTTGTGCACCGAGCCGGGCTTGAGGACCTCGTTGCCGGGCAGCGAGTAGGTGATGTCGCCGGACAGCGCGAGCTGCTCGACGCGCTGGGGCAGCGGGGTGTGCGGGGGCGGCTCGACCTCGCCGGTCGCGTCGGGGACGGCGGGGCCGGACAGGTCGGGCACGGCGGGGGTGGTCTCGGTCGGCGCGTCCGCGAAGAGGTCGATGCCGGCGTCGGTGCCGCTCTCGACGTCCTTCTTGCGGCGCCGGCGCTTGACCTCGCGGTCCTCCAGGACCGGGGAGTCGTACGCCGGGTCGCCGGCCTCGGGGTCGATCTCGTCGAGCATCCCGCGACGGCGGGTGCGCATCGGCGTGGTCGGTGCCTCGAGCTCGCCGGCGACGGTACCCTCGGGCGCGGTGCGGCCCAGGACGCGGTCGCGGGCCGCGGCCAGGCGGACCGGGATCTGGTAGACCGGCGTGGCGGTGATGATGAGGACGCCGAAGAACGCGAGCAGCGCCAGCATCGGCACCACGACGTACGGCGTGCGGAAGAGGTCGAGCAGCAGGCTCGAGGTCACGAAGCCCACCGCTCCCCCGGCCTGCTGGAGCGAGGTGGCGTCGCCGAGCTCGGGCTGCGGGTTGCCGTTGGCGATGTGGACGATGCCGAGGATCCCCAGGGCGAAGGCGGACCAGCCGATGACCTGGCGACCGGCCGGGCCGTTGCGCTCGGGGTCGCGCAGGGTGCGCCACCCGGCGTACACGAGGAACAGCGGGACCAGCCAGCCGACCTTGCCGACCGCGCCGGAGGTCATGGAGCGCATGAAGTCCATGACCCCGCCGGGCAGCTGCCACCAGACGGCGGCGGCGACGGCCATGGCCAGGCCGATGAGGAACAGCCCGGCGCCGTCACGACGGTGCTCGGGCTCGAGGTCGCGCGCCGACTGCCCGATCGAGCGGGCGACGGCACCGAGGGCGTGGGCGATGCCCAGCCAGACGGAGGCGACGGCACGGCCGACGCCCCCGAAGCCGCGGGCGACCGGACCGGGTCCGTTGCGCACGGCACGGGGTGCCGGACGAGCTGCGGGACGACGCGAGCCGCCGCGAGCGGGCGTGCGGGAACCGCCCTTGCTCGTGCGGGAGGCCGGGCTCTTGCTGGTACTCCGGGATCGGGTGTTCGAGGACGAGGTCCCACCGCGCGAGCTGCCTCGCGACTTGGTGGAACCGGACGTGCTCGAGCTCCGCGACCCCGGCGGGGAAGACGTACGGGTCGCCATGCCGCGACCCTACGGGAGAGTCACACCAGCCCCACGGATCACACGGGCCAATCGGGTCGCGTGTCGCGCCCCGACCCGTCCGGGACGAAACCGAAACACGAGTGTTACGAGAAACCTGCTCAAGGGTCTACCGGTGTCACGCCAGCGTTCGTATGGTGGCCCAGATCACTCGGGGCAGGTCGTTCCGGGTGGCGACCGGAACAATCGGAGGAAAATTCGTGAAGCTCCTCAACAGAGGGCTTGCACTCGCAGTCGTGGGGGCCGGCCTCGCCGCCCTCCCCACGATGGGGGCGCAGGCACTGCCAGCAGCTGGTGCTGGCGACAACGGCCTGAGGGCCATGACGGCGCAGGCGGACACCGACGTCGCCGTCAGCGGTGAGAGCGCGACCGGCAAGGTCGGCTTCATCCGCGTCAAGGGCGACGGTGACCTGATGCCGGGCCGCGCAGCCGACTCCGCGGACACCGCGGCGGCCAAGACCGACGCGTACCTCGCGAAGTACGCGCCCAACTTCGGTGCCCGTGCCGGCGAGCTCGACGAGAGCGCCGTCATCGCCAACAAGTTCGGGTGGACCGTCGTCTACAAGCAGTCCTACCAGGGCGTGCCCGTCTTCGGCGGCACCCTCAAGGCCAACGTCGACCGCGACGGCGACCTCACCTCGGTCAGCGGCTTCGCCGCACCCGACCTGGACCTGAGCGTCACGCCCGGTCGCAGCGCGAGCGCCGCTGCCGAGCGGGCCGTCGCCACGGTCAAGGCCCACCCGCCGACCAGCGAGAGCGGCGACGACGTGGACGTCAGCGGCCTGCGCGCCGCGTCCAACGAGCTGATGGTCTACCGCCAGGGCGCCGTCAAGGGCGACGCGGGCAAGGCCGTCCTCGTCTACCAGGTCGAGGTCACCAACGTCACCAAGGACGGCAAGGGCGGCAACATCCGCGACCACGTCTTCCTCGACGCCAGCACCCTCAAGCCCGTCAACCGCTACTCGGACGTGCACGAGGCGCTGGACCGCGCCCTGTTCACCACCGACTACGACCCGGCGACGGGCGAGGGCGGCACTCCCTCCCCGGTCTGGTTCGAGGGCGACCCGTTCCCGGGAACGCTCGACCAGGACCAGCAGAACCTCGTGAACTCGACCGGCGAGTCCTACTCGCTGTTCTTCAACACGTTCGGCGTGGACTCCTACGACGACGCGGGCAGCACGATGATCACGCTGCACAACCGTCCGGACTCCTGCCCCAACGCCTCCTGGAACGGCGCCTACACGAGCTACTGCGCGGGCGTCTACAGCGACGACGTCGTCTCGCACGAGTGGGGCCACGCCTACACCGAGTACAACTCCGGCCTGATCTACCAGTGGCAGTCCGGTGCGCTCAACGAGGCGTACTCCGACGTCTGGGGCGAGACCCTCGACCAGCTCAACGGGCGTGAGGACGCCGGCGAGGTCGACGCTCCGCGCGTCGACGGCCAGTGCTCCAAGTACACCCGTGGTGCCATCGGCGCGACGATCAACTCGCCGGCCGCCGTCGCCGGCCCGTGCGCCGGTGCGGTCGCTGCCTCGTTCGGTCCGGTCTTCGACGCCGCCGGCACCACCGCCGACGTCGTCGTCGCGCTCGACGCGGCCAACGACGCGGGCCCGACCGTCAACGACGGGTGCACCCCCTTCACCAACGCGGGTGCCGTGGCCGGCAAGTGGGCCTACGTCGACCGGGGCACCTGTGCCTTCGTCGACAAGATCGACAACGCCGAGGCCGCCGGTGCCACCGGCATCGTCGTCGGCAACGCCCCGGGGCGCCCGCTGGGCTCCATCGCGGCCGAGTCGAACCTCTACGGCCTCATGGTCACCGACGCCGACGGCACCAAGATCAAGTCGGCCGGCACGGTCAACATGACGGTCAAGGACGTCGAGACCAACCCGAAGACCGACTCGCACCGCTGGCTGATCGGCGAGCAGTCGACCGCCTTCGGTGGCGCCATCCGCGACATGTGGAACCCGACCTGCTACGGCGACCCGGGCAAGGTGTCCGACGCCGAGTACCACTGCACCGCCGACGACAACGGCGGCGTCCACGGCAACTCCGCGGTGCCCAACCACGGCTACGCCCTGCTGGTCGACGGTGGCACCTTCAACGGACAGACCGTTGCGGGCATCGGTCTCGACAAGGCTGCGAACATCTACTTCAAGGCCCAGAACGAGTACCTGACCGAGACGTCGGACTTCGTCGACCACGCGGACTCCCTCGAGGCCGCCTGCTCGGCGCTGGTCAACAAGCCGATCGCCGCGCTCAACCTGGAGATCGGCGGGACCGTCGAGCTGGCCGACCGCATCACTGCGGCCGACTGCCAGCAGGTCACCAAGGCCATCGCGGCCGTGGAGCTCCGCATGGACCCGACCGAGGAGTGCGGCTGGGAGCCGATCCTGGCCACCACCGGGGAGCCCACGTTCACCTGTGGCGAGGGCCAGTCGACCAAGACGCTGTTCTCGGACGACTTCGAGGCCGGCATCGCGGCCTGGACTGCTGACCAGGAGGTCGTCTTCGCGGGGGCCACCGGCCGCCCGTGGGCAGCCTCGACCGACGCTCCGGGCAACCACCCCGGCGGCGTCGCCTTCGGTCCGGACCCGGGTGACGGCAACTGCGCCGGCGACGCCGGCGACATCTCGGGTCGCGACTCGATCGTCAGCCCGGCGATCCCCGTCCCGGCCTCGTCCAAGGCTCCGCGCCTCTCGTTCGACCACTACATGGCGACCGAGGCCGGCTACGACGGTGGCAACGTCAAGGTGTCGGTCAACGGCGGTCCGTTCGCCCTGATCGCCGACTCGGCCTACGTCTTCAACGGCTACAACGCCACCCTGGAGACCGCCGCCGGCGGCAACACCAACCCGATGGCCGGCGAGGCCGCCTTCAGCGGCACCAACCCCGGTTCCGTCTTCGGCTCGTGGGGCACCAGCCACGTCGACCTCTCCAAGGCCGGCGTCAAGGCGGGCGACAGCGTCAAGATCCGGTTCGACCTGGGTCGCGACGGCTGCGGCGGCGTCGACGGTTGGTACGTCGACAACGTCAAGGTCCAGGCCTGCGACGACAGCGCCACCAAGGTGACTGCCGTGCACGTCCCGGAGCCCTCGACGGCCGGCAACGCCTCCAAGGTCAACGTCACCGTCGCTCGCGACGGCTCGACCGGCACGGCCCCGGCCGGCACGGTGGACCTGGTCAAGGCCGACGGCACGAAGATCGCCACCGGCACGCTGAACGGCGGTCAGGTCTCCCTGGCCCTGCCGGCCGACCTTCCGGTCGGGACCCACGTGATGACCGCGAAGTACCTCGGTGGCGGCGGCTTCGCCCCCGGGTCGGCCAACGTCACGGTCACGGTCAAGGCCGCGCCGGCTCCGAAGCCGACGTCCTCGACCCAGGCCAAGCTCAAGCCGCTGAAGCCCTCCCTCAAGGAGAACTTCAAGGCCATCGTCAAGGTCGCCGCGTCCGACGACTCGGACGTGACCGGCAAGGTCGTGCTCAAGCTCGACGGCAAGTGGCTCGGCAAGCGTCTCGTCGACGACGGGCGCATGGTCTACAAGATCCGCAAGGACCTGAAGGTCGGCAAGCACAAGCTCGTCGCGATCTACAAGGGTTCCTCGGCGGTCGAGGGCAGCAGGGACAAGCTGAAGTTCCGCGTCAAGCGCTGACCTGAGCAGTTCCTGACGAACGACACGACGGGGCCCCGGTGGAGTGATCCACCGGGGCCCCGTTGCCGTTGTCGGGCCGCGGTCCCTCAGCGCAGCCCGGCGAGCCAGGGCAGCACGACCAGGGCGCTGGGCAGGGCCAGCAGCGCGAGCGCGGACAGCGAGACCAGCGCCGACTGGACCCGGTGCGACCGGGTGTCCACGAGCACCGCGACCCGCTCGGCCAGCCCGGTCCCGACGGCAGCGAGCGCGCCGCCCGGAGCCCGCGACCCGGCCAGGGCGAGCAGCGCCGCGGCCAGCGCACGCCGGTCGCCACGGCGTACGGCGGCCCGGTCGGCGAGGACCTCGACGAGCACCTGCACCTCGTGGTGGGCGGCGCCGCTCGAGACCCACCTCGGGAACGCGCGGTGCAGCACGGTGAAGGCCTCCAGCACCAGGTCGTGGCGCGCCCGGAGGTGCGAGCGCTCGTGCGCCACCACGGCCGCGAGCTCGGCCGGGGCGAGACGCGTCAGGGTCGAGCGGGACACCACGATCCGCGAGCCGGACATCCCCGGCACGCAGTAGGCGACCGGCACCTCGTGGTCGAGCACGAGGATGCCCTGCTGGAGGATGTCGTGGTCCACGCGGGCCAGGAGGTCCACCTGCTCGCGGTGCCGGCGGCGCAGCCGGCGCAGCGTGGTCCCGGTGCGGTGGCCGCTCAGCAGCAGCCGGCCGAGCACCACGACCGTCACTCCCCCGGCCAGCGCGGCCAACAGGACGTCGAGCACGCCGACCTCGCCCTCCCAGAGCCGGTGGGTGACCAGCGACAGGCCGGCACCGAGCGCGGCCAGCACCGCGGCCAGGGCGGTGCTCTGCCACAGCAGCATCGCCGCCACCGGCGTGTGCCGCAGCCGCTCGGAACGGGACAGGACCCGGGGCAGCGGGCTGGCCAGCACCAGCGCCAGGGCGCCCAGGACCAGGGGTGTCAGCACGGCGGAGCGGTCAGGCCAGCTCGCCGAGGGCGCGGCGCAGGGCCGCGATGTCCGCCTCGTCGGCGTCGGCGACGAAGGACACGAGCGCCGAGCCACGCTCCTCGGCCGCCATGTCGGACAGCGTCTCGCGCATCAGCTCGGCGGTCAGGTCGGCGCGGCTCACCCGCGGCCGGTAGCGGTACGCACGTCCCTCGCGCTGCTGCTCGACGTACTCCTTGCGGGCCAGCCGGTCCATGACCGTCATCACCGTCGTGTACGCCAGGCGACGGTCGGAGAGCGACTCGTGCACCTCGCGCACGGTCGCCCACTGCTCGTCGTCGAGCCCCCACAGCGTGTTCATGACCGCCTGCTCGAGCTCACCCATCCGGGACCTTGGACCCATACCTGCGGAGTCTAGGTGCCCTGTGCCCGGAAGTACGACACGGCGTAGTATCTACTACGATGAGTAGTAGGTCTTCGCCGACTCATCGACGGTTCTACACACGACGGTTCTACACAGTGGTCTCAGCCCGGGAGCAGGTACATGGACGTCCTCGACATCGCACGCTGGCAGTTCGGCATCATCACCGTCTACCACTTCATGTTCGTCCCGCTCACGATCGGGCTGACCGCGATGGTCGCCGGCTTCGAGACCGCGTGGGTGCGCACCCGCAACGAGGACTACCTGCGCCTCACCAAGTTCTTCGGCAAGCTGATGCTCATCAACTTCGCCATCGGCGTCGTCACCGGCATCGTGCAGGAGTTCCAGTTCGGGATGAACTGGTCCGACTACTCGCGCTTCGTCGGCGACGTCTTCGGCGCACCGCTCGCCATCGAGGGCCTGCTCGCGTTCTTCCTCGAGTCGACGTTCCTCGGGTTGTGGATCTTCGGCTGGGACAAGCTCCCCCGCGCCCTGCACGCGTCGTGCATGTGGATCGTCCACATCGGCACGCTCTTCTCCTCGTGGTTCATCCTGGCCGCCAACTCCTGGATGCAGCACCCGGTCGGGCACACCTACAACCCCGAGACCGGACGGGCCGAGCTCACCGACTTCTGGGCGGTGATGTTCAACAAGGTCCAGCTGGTGACCTTCCCCCACGTGATCGCCTCCGCCTACCTCACCGCGGGTGCCTTCGTCGTGGGCGTCGCCGGCTGGCTCTACGTCCGCCGCGGACACGAGGCCGACCGCGGCCTGTACCGGCGCGCCGTACGCATCGGCGCCACCGTCACCCTGCTCGCCGGGCTCGGCGTCGCGATCTCCGGCGACGTCCAGGGCAAGATCATGACCGAGGTGCAGCCGATGAAGATGGCTGCCGCCGAGGGGCTCTTCCAGACCGAGCAGCCCGCGTCGTTCTCCGTCTTCACCATCGGCACCCCGGACGGGACCGAGGAGAAGTTCGCCATCAAGATCCCGGGCCTGCTGAGCTTCCTCGGCACCGGGTCCTTCGACGGCGAGGTCAGGGGCATCGACGAGCTGCGCGAGGAGTACCTCGCGACGTACGGGCAGGACCCGGGCGCCGCCTACTACTCGGCCGGTGACTACGTGCCCGTCGTGCCGATCACCTACTGGTCCTTCCGGTTCATGATCGGGCTCGGCATGGCGGCGGCCGCGGGTGCGGCACTGGTGCTGTGGCTGACCCGCCGCGGTCGCGTGCCGGGCGCCCGCTGGTTCCCCTGGCTGGCCGTGGGCCTGCCCGTGCTGGCGGTGGCCGCCAACTCGTTCGGCTGGATCTTCACCGAGATGGGTCGACAGCCCTGGGTGGTCTTCGGGCTGATGACCACCGAGAACGCCGTGTCCCCCAGCGTCAGCACCTTTGAGGCCGCCACGTCCCTCATCGTGCTCACCCTGCTGTACGCCGTGCTGGCCGTCGTCGAGCTGGGCCTGCTCGTGAAGTACGTCCGCAGGGGCGCGGACCCCTTCGTCGAGCCCCCGGACGTGCCCGTCGGCGGGCACGACGACGACGCCCCGATGGCCTTCGCCTACTGAGACAAGGATCGACATGGAACTCACCACCGTCTGGTTCGGCCTCATCGCCGTCCTGTGGATCGGCTACTTCTGCCTCGAGGGCTTCGACTTCGGCGTCGGGATGCTGCTGCCCGTGCTCGCCCGCAACGACACCGAGCGCCGGGTCATGTACAACTCCGTCGGCCCCGTGTGGGACGGCAACGAGGTGTGGGTGCTGGTCGCGGGCGGCGCCACCTTCGCCGCGTTCCCGGAGTGGTACGCCACCCTCTTCAGCGGCTTCTACCTCCCTCTGCTGCTGATCCTCGTCGGCCTGATCGTGCGCGGGCTCGCGTTCGAGTACCGCGCCAAGCGGGACGAGGACCGGTGGCGGGCCCGCTGGGACCTCGCCCTGATCATCGGGTCGGTGGTGCCGGCCTTCCTGTGGGGCGTGGCCTTCGCCAACATCGTCGCCGGGGTGCCGATCGACGCCGACAAGGAGTTCACCGGCAACCTCTTCACCCTGCTCAACCCGTTCGGCCTGCTCGGCGGGCTGGTCACGCTGACCCTCTTCGCGACCCACGGCGCGATGTTCGTGGCCCTCAAGACCGACGGCGACATCCGCCACCGGGCCCGTGACCTCGCCGTGCGCATCGGCGCCGGGGCGGCGGTCCTGGCCGTCGTCTTCCTCGTGTGGACGCAGGTCAAGACCGGCACGGCCGTCTCGGCGGTCCTGTTCGTCGCGGCCGCGCTCGCCCAGGTGGGCGGCCTCGTCGCCGCTCGTGCCGGCCGGGAGGGCTGGGCGTTCCTCGGCACCTTCGTCACCATCGGGCTCGCGGTGGCCGGCCTCTTCGTCGGACTCTTCCCCGACGTGATGCCGTCGTCCACGGACGCGGCGTACTCGCTGACGACCACCAACGCCGCCGCGACGTCGTACACGCTGGAGGTCATGACCTGGGTGGCGGTGATCTTCACCCCGATCGTGCTGCTCTACCAGGGCTGGACCTACTGGGTCTTCCGCAAGCGGATCGCGGTCCACCACATCCCGACCGCACCGGCCGCGACGGCGAGCCACTGACGATGCGACCGCTGGACCCGCAGGTGCTCCCCCACCTGCTGCCCGCCCGTCGGTCGCTGGCCGTGGTGGTGGGCGCGGGGGTCGCCGGGGGCGTGCTGACCCTGGCGCAGGCGTGGGCGATCGGGGCCCTGGTCGTGCGACTCGTGACCGATCCGGGGGGCACCGGCTGGCACGCAGCGGCGCTGGCCCTCCTCGTGGTGGTCACGCTGCGGGCCCTGGTCGAGCACCTGGGCGACCTGGCCTCGGCGCGGGCCGCCGCGCGGGTGTCGAGCACCCTGCGGCGCCGGCTGCTGGCCGCGGCCGTCGCCCGGCCCGGCCGGGCCGCACCCGAGCCGGACGCCCTGGTGCTGCTGGCGACCCGGGGGGCCACCAGCGTCGAGCCCTACGTCACCCGTTACCTGCCGGCCCTCGTGCTCGCCGCCGTGCTGCCCCCACTCACGGTCGCCGCGATCTGGTGGCTCGACTGGCTCTCGGGCCTCATCGTGCTGCTGACCCTCCCGCTGGTGCCGGTCTTCGCGGCCCTGGTGGGGATGACGACCCGCGACCGTGCCGCCCTGCAGTGGCGTGAGCTGGGCGTGCTGTCGGGTCACTTCCTGGACGTGGTGCGCGGACTGCCCACGCTGGTGGCGCACCGCCGGGCCGAGGCCCAGGTCGCCCGGATCGGCGCGGTCACCGAGCGCTACCGCCGGGCGACGGTGGACACGCTGCGGCTGGCCTTCGCCTCCTCGAGCGTGCTCGAGCTGGTCGCCACCCTCTCCGTGGCGCTGGTCGCGGTGTGCGTCGGCCTGCGGCTGGCCGACGCGGGCATCGGCTTCCAGACTGCCCTCGTCGTGCTGCTGCTCGCGCCCGAGGCCTACTGGCCGCTGCGCCGCGTCGGCGCGGAGTTCCACGCGGCTGCCGAGGGCACCGCCGCCCTCACCGGGGCGACGCACGCGCTGGCCGCCCTGGAGGACGGCAGCCCCGGCACCCGGGTCCCCGACTCGGTGCGCGTGCACCTCGCCGGCCTCGCTCCCGGCCACCCCGGCTCCTCGCAGGCCCTGACCGAGCCGCTGGAGCTCGCCCTGCCCGCGCGCGGCCTGGTGGCCGTCGCGGGCCCGAGCGGGTGCGGCAAGTCGACGCTGCTCCAGACCCTGCGCGGCGAGCTCGCGCCGTACGCCGGACGGGTGCTGGTCGGCGGCGTCGACCTGGCCGACGTCGACCCGGGCTGGTGGCGCCGGCAGGTCTCCTGGCTGCCCCAGCGCCCGTGGCTGAGCACGGGCACCCTCCGGGACAACCTCCTCCTCGGCGCCCCGGCGGCGACCGATGCTCAGCTGTGGAGTGCGCTGGCCGAGCTCGAGATGACCGACGTCGTGGCCGCCCACCCGGACGGGCTCGACCGGGTGCTCGGCGAGGACGGCGCCGGCCTCTCCGCCGGGCAGCGCGCCCGGCTGGCGATGACGCGGGTGCTGCTGGCCGAGCGTCCCGTGGTCCTCCTCGACGAGCCGAGCGCCCACCTCGACGGCGCCACCGAGCGGGTCCTGCTGGAGGCCGTACAGGCCCTGGCCGAGCAGTCCCTGGTCGTGGTGGTCGCCCACCGGCCGGCGGTGCTGGCCGCGGCCGACGTGGTCGTCGACCTGCACCCGCGCACCGCCGCGGCCCTGCCGGCCGCGCCCGCGGTCGCCGTGCACGCACCCGCTGCCCGCCCGACTCCGCCCGAGCCCGACGTGGTGGCGCCCCCGCCCGCCTGGGCCGGTCCGCTCGCGACCCTGCTCGGCGTGCTGTCCACCGCGGCCGGCGTGGCGTTGACGGCCACCGCCGCGTGGCTGATCACCCGGGCCAGCGCCCATCCCCCGGTGCTCGTGCTGATGGTGGCCATCGTCGGCGTGCGGACCTTCGGCATCGCCCGGCCGGTGCTGCGGCACGCCGAGCGGCTGCTCTCGCACGACGTCGCGCTGCACGAGCTCGCGCGGCACCGGACGGCCGTGTACGCCGCGCTGGTGCCGCTGGTGCCCGGCGCCCTCCGGGTCGCGGGACCGCGTCGCGGCGACCTGCTGGCCTCGGTGGTCGACGACGTCGACTCGCTGCTCGACGCCCGGCTGCGGGTGCGCCAACCGGTGGTCACCGCGTTGTCCGTCGGCCTGCTGGCCGCCGCGCTGGCCTGGTGGTGGGCACCTCCAGCCGGACTCGTCGTGGCCGCGCTGGTGGGCGTCGGGGTGCTCGCCGGGCTGTGGGGGCGGCGCGGCGCCCGGGTGGCCGAGCCCACGCACCTGCGCCACCGCGCGCGGGTCTCCGCGCTGACCGAGGAGGTCGTGGCGGCCCGCGACGAGCTCCGCCAGTGGCAGGCGTCGACCGATGCCCTGGGCGCCGTCGACGCCGAGGGCGCGGCCCTGGCGCGCGCCGTACGCCGCTCGGTGCGGGCCGTCTCGACCGGCCACGCCGTCGTCCGCGTGGCCACCGGCGTGGCCGTGGTCGCCGTCGCAGCGGCCGTCCCCGTCGGGGCGGTGCCGCCGGCCACCCTGGCCCTCCTGCTGCTCCTCCCGGTGGCGCTCGGCGAGGTCCTGGCGGCCCTGGCCGACGCCGGCGCGCTCTCGGTGCGCACGGATGCGGCGCGGGCGCGGCTCGACCGGCTGGCCACCCTTCCCCCGCTCGTCACGGACCCGGACCGGCCCGTCCCGGTGCCGGACGTCCCGGTCCCGCTGTCCCTCACGGGCGTGAGCGCGGGGTGGGGCGCCGAGCCGTGCCTGCGCGACCTCGACCTGACGGTGCGCCCCGGCAAGCGGGTCGCGGTCCGCGGTCCCTCCGGCAGCGGCAAGTCGACGCTGGCCTCCCTGCTGGCGCGACACCTCGACCCGGTCGCGGGCAGCGTGCGGCTCGGTGCGGTGGACGTGCGCGACGCCACGCTCGACGACGTACGACGCGAGGTCCTGCTCGTCGGGGACGACCCGCACGTCTTCGCCTCCAGCATCTGCGAGAACGTGCGCCTCGCCCGGCCCGGGGCCGGCGACGAGGAGGTGGCCGAGGCGCTCACCCGGGCCCGGCTGGGGGCGTGGGTGGAGTCCCTGCCCGAGGGCATGCACACCCTCGTGGGCAGCGCCGGACTCGCGGTGTCGGGTGGCGAGCGGGCCAGGATCGGCGTGGCTCGTGCGCTGCTGGCCGACCCGGCGGTGCTGGTGCTCGACGAGCCGACCGCCCACCTCGACAGGGCGACGGCCGAGGAGGTCGCCGGGGTCCTGATGACGGACCGATCCGACCGTGCGCTCGTGTGGATCACCCACGGCACGGTCGGCCTCGACCGGGTCGACGCGGCCCTCGAGCTGGACGGGGCCGACGGGACCGGGGTCAGGCCACCGCAGGATGGACGCGTGGCAGTGCCAGCGTGAAGGTGCTCCCCCGCCCCAGGACGGACTCGACCTCGATCCGGCCTCCGTGGGACTCCACGATGCGGCGCGAGATCGCCAGCCCCAGCCCGGTGCCGGGGATGGAGAGGGCCTCGGGGTTGCTCGAGCGGTGGAACGCCGAGAAGAGGTGCACCTGGTCGGCCTCGGAGATGCCCAGCCCGGAGTCGTGGACCGCGATCCGCAGCCACGTGGGGTCGCACTCGACCTCGACCCGCACGGTCCCGCCCGGGCGCGTGTACTTGACGGCGTTGTTGACCAGGTTGTCGACGACGAGGGAGAGCTCCTCGGGGTCCCCCTGGACCGTCACCGGCTCGCAGCAGGCCGTCATCTCGACCGTCACCCGGCCCGTGTCGGCGAGCATGCCCGCCAGGTCGATGGCAGCGCGACAGACCTCCACGAGGTCGATGTCCACCCGCACCGAGGCGAGGCGGTCCTGCACACGGGAGTAGTCGAGGAGGTTCTGCACGAGCCGGTTGAGGCGCTCGGCGTTGCGCGCGATGGCCTCCACCGAGCGGTGCTCGTGGATCTCGCCGAGCAGCTCGGCGTGGCCGATGATCGTGGTGAGGGGCGTCTTGAGCTCGTGGCTGATGGTGGTGATGAGCTCGCCCTTGTAGCGGTCGAGCTCGCGCAGCTCGGACACCAGCCGCTGCTCGGTCTCCAGGAGCCGGGCGCTGTGCACGCTGCGTCCGAGCTCGCGGGCGATCTCGGCGACCGCGTCGACCTCGGCGGGCTGGAGCGGCCCCCGCGTGCCGGGGAAGCCGATGACGATGTAGCCGAGCAGCTCCAGGGCCACGCCCATCGGCACCACGACGACGCTGTCGGCGCCCACGGAGGCCATCATCTCCTGCAGCTTGGGCAGGCTGGCCGGCAGTCGGTCGCAGGTCTCGTCACCGCGGTGGACCACCACCGGTTCGGGGTTGGGCCACACCGAGGAGAGGTCCGCACGCAGGCTCGCCGCGCCCGCGCCGGACGGGTTGGGCCGCGGGTGGCCGGCCGCCACCCCGTTGGACATGTCCTCGTCCGGGTAGCAGCGCATCCAGACCTGGGTCGCCTCCAGCCCCCGGTGGACGGCCTCGCACGCCTCGGCCAGGATCGCGTCCAGCCCGGGCTGGCTGCCCGCCTGGGCCACCTCCTTGACCGTCGACCCCAGCCGCACCTGCTCGGCCAGCTGCTCGCGCTGCTGGGCGTTGCTCAGGGCCAGCCCCGCCTGCACGACGAACATCTCCAGCAGCTCGCGCTCGTGCCGCGAGGGGATGCGGCTGTCGGGCGGCAGGTCGACGGCCATGTTGCCCAGCAGCCTGCCGGTCGCCGAGTAGAGCGGCGCGTACAGCGCGTCCTCCGGGTGCCAGGCCATCGGGTCGTCGATCGGCTCGTAGTCGGGGATCCAGGCGTTGGTGAGCCGCGCGTTGTCCATCCGTCCGTGCGGGACGAAGCGCAGGATGCCCCAGCGGTCGGCCTGGCGGAACTCGTCGAGGATCTCCGACGCCGGCGTGCGGCGCCCGAGGACCTGGCGGCGTACGTCGTCCGGCCCCGCCACCGCGGTCATCACCAGCGTGTCGCCCTCGAGACGGGCGATGGCCGCCACGCCGTAGCCGAGGACCTCACAGACGCCGTGGACGATCTCCTCGAGGACGTCCGCGGTGTCGGTGGAGGAGTTGACCCGTCGGACGAGCTCGGAGAGCCGCTGGAGCGCGGGCGCGGGCGCCGACTCCTCCGGCACCTGTTGAGCCCCCGTGGACACCGCTCAGGCCTCGAGGACGACCGGGATGATCATCGGACGGCGACGGTGGGCCTTGTTGACCCACCGGCCGACGACGCGACGTACGGTCTGCTGCAGCTGGTAGGAGTCCACCATCCCGTCGGCGACCGCCTTGTCGATCGCGTCGATGATGCCCGGCTTGATGGCGTCGAAGATCGAGTCGTCCTCGGCGAAGCCGCGGGCGTGGATCTCCGGCCCGCCGGCGACCTTGCCGGTCACCGAGTCGACGACGACGATGACCGAGATGAAGCCCTCCTCGCCGAGGATGCGGCGGTCCTTCATGGACGTCTCGGAGACGTCGCCGATCGTGGTGCCGTCGACGAAGACGTAGCCGCAGTCGACCTTGCCGGCGATCTTCGCGACGCCGTCGACGAGGTCGACGACCACGCCGTCCTCGGCCATCACGACCCGCTCGCGCGGCACGCCGGTGGCCACGGCCAGGTCGGCGTTGGCGCGCATGTGGCGGATCTCGCCGTGGATGGGCAGCACGTTGCGGGGCTTGACGATGTTGTAGCAGTAGAGGAGCTCGCCGGCGCTCGCGTGGCCGCTGACGTGGACCAGCGCGTTGCCCTTGTGCACGACGTTGGCGCCCCAGCGGGACAGGCCGTTGATGACGCGGTAGACGGCGTTCTCGTTGCCGGGGATCAGCGAGCTGGCCAGGACGACAGTGTCGCCCTCCTCGAGGTGGACGAAGGCGTGGCTGCGCTGGGCGATGCGGCTCAGCGCGCTGAGCGGCTCACCCTGCGAGCCGGTGGAGATCAGCACCTGGCGCTCGGGGGGCAGGTCCGCGAGCTCCTTGGCGTCGACCAGCACGCCGGCGGGCACGTGGAGGTAGCCGAGGTCCTTGGCGATGGCCATGTTGCGGACCATCGAGCGACCGACGTAGGCGATCTTGCGGTTGTTGGCGACCGCCGCGTCGATGACCTGCTGGACGCGGTGCACGTGCGAGGCGAAGCAGGCCACGATGATGCGCTGCGCCGACTTGTGGAACACCCGGTCGAGGATGGGGGCGATGTCCTTCTCGGACGTCGTGAACCCCGGGACCTCGGCGTTGGTCGAGTCGGTCATGAACAGGTCGACGCCCTCGTCGCCGAGGCGGGCGAACTCGTTGAGGTCGGTGATCCGGCCGTCCAGCGGCAGCTGGTCCATCTTGAAGTCGCCGGTGTGCAGCACCACGCCGGCACCGGTGCGGATGACCACCGCGAGCGCGTCGGGGATGGAGTGGTTGACCGCCACGAACTCGAGCACGAACGGCCCGAACGTGATGGTCTCCCCCTCCTTCACCACGTGGTGCACGGTCTCCTTGAGACGGTGCTCGCGCAGCTTGGAGCCCAGCAGGGCCAGGGTCAGCTCGGAGCCCACGAGCGGGATGTCGCCGCGCTCGCGCAGGAGGTACGGCGTGGCGCCGATGTGGTCCTCGTGACCGTGGGTCAGGACCAGGGCCTCGACCTTGTCGAGGCGGTCCCGGATCGAGTCGAAGTCGGGAAGGATCAGGTCGACGCCGGGGTGGTGGTCCTCGGGGAACAGGACGCCGCAGTCGACGATGAGCAGCCGGTCGGCGTACTCGAAGACGGTCATGTTGCGGCCGACCTCGCCGAGGCCGCCGAGCGGGATGACGCGCAGTGCGCCTTCGGCCAGCGGCGCAGGGGTGGTCAGCTCGGGATGGGGGTGGCTCAAGGGTCTCCTCAGATCAGTTCGGACGCGACCAGCCCGGCACGCAGTGCCGCGACCTCGTCGTCGTCGAGCGCAACGAGCGGTCCGCGCACGTTGCGGTTGTCCAGCACGCCGAGCAGCTGCAGGGCAGCCTTGGCGGTCGTTGCTCCGTAGTTGGGGACGCCCATGACGGCGTCGAAGGCCGGCATGAGCCGGGCGTACGTCGTGCGGGCGGCGTCGAGGTCGCCCGCGAGGAAGTCGTCGATCATCCGCTTCAGCTCGTCGCCGGCGACGTGGCCGACCACGCTGACCAGGCCGCACCCGCCGTGCGCGAGGTAGCCGAGGGTGTTGGAGTCGTCGCCCGAGTAGACGGCGTACCCGAGCTCCCGCAGCCGGACGGTGCGGGGCAGGTCGCCGGTGGCGTCCTTGACGGCGACGACGTGCGGCAGGTCGCGCAGGGCGGCGTACGTCTCGAGGGCGATCGTGGTGACCGTGCGCGGCGGCACGTCGTAGAGCATCACCGGGAGGTCGCTGACGCCGGCGACCGTGCGGAAGTGCTGGAGCACCCCGGCCTGGCTTGGCTTGTTGTAGTAGGGCGTCACGAGCAGGACGCCGTCGACGCCGATCTTCGCGGCCTGCTCGGCCAGCTCGACGGAGTGGGCGGTCGCGTTGGTCCCGACCCCGGCGACCACGGTGCCGCGGTCGCCGACCGCGTCTTTGACCGCCTGCAGGATCCGGCCGTCCTCGGCCACCGTGGTGGTCGGCGACTCGCCGGTGGTGCCGCTGACGACGACGCCGTCGTGACCGTGGTCGAGGAGGTGGACGGCGATCGCGGCCGTGGCCTCCAGGTCGACCTCCCCGTCGTCGGTGAACGCCGTCGCCATCGCGGTCAACAGGCGCCCGAACGGTGCTGCGGAGGTCATGGGGTCAGGCTACCGCGAAGGTGACCCCCTCCCGTCCCTCGCCACTCCCTCGTCACTCCCCTCGTCAGGTCGCTCGTCTCGTGCCCGGTGTCGTGCCCGGTCTCGTGCCCGGTCTCGTGCCTGGTCTCGCGCCCGGTGTGGCGGACACGACGAACGCCCTGGGGGTGTCCCCACCACCGTTGTCGGAGCCGACGCCTATGGTCGTGACGTGATCTCCCGATGAGCAAGATGGACAACCTCCGCGCGATGCGTGAGGCCAAGTTCGCCGCCAACGCCAAGCGTGCGTCGTCGACCGCGGGTTCCGCGCCGACCAGGAAGGCCGCGCCCGTGGCCCCCGCCGCGCCTCGCCCTTCTGAGGCGACCGGGTCGACCGACGCGCCCCCGGCCACCGACGAGGCCCTGTGCGGGCACCGCAACATGAGCGGTCGCACGTGCACCCGCGAGGCCGGGCACGCGGCCAAGAGCCACCGCTACTCCTGACCTCGCTCGGCGCACGCGCGCGTCGCGTGCCGACCGGTGGTCACCAGCTGCCGGGAAAGCGGGCCGTGCCCGCGACGACGGCGAGGACCACCGCACCGGCGACGGCCGACGCGAGCAGGAGCTCGCGACCCAGGTGTCGCCAGGGCAGCACGAGCAGCAGGGCGAGCCCGGCCAGTGCCACCGAGCCCGGCAGCGCAGCGATCGCCGCGCGCGGCTCCGCCACACCTGCCGCCGCACCCAGCACGAGACCGACCGCGAGCGCACGTCGTACGGCGACCGGGCGACTCCCGCGTGCGAGCCCCACCACCGTCACCGCACCCCCGTTCGGCAGCTGGTCGGGGGCCAGGACGCGGAGGAGCAACGTCGCGGTCGCCGGGTCCGTCACCACCACGAGGTCGCGGAACCGGTCGCGCAGGGCGTGGCGCCTCACCAGCTCGTCCAGGCGGTGACCGCGGCCGGCGTCGGGGTAGCTCACCTGCGCCAGGAGCATCTCCACCCGGGGCTCGACCTCGAGGACGTGCACCACTCGCTTGGCCTCGGCGGTCGGCGCAGTGAGGACCACGGGGTCGCGGCCCAGGTCGCCACGGATGCCCCGCAGCTCCGCCTCGCTCGCCGTGGTGCTGACCACGAGGATGCGTTGGTGATCGGGCACGCGGCGACGATAGCCGGGCCGTGCGCGAAGGCGTGCCGGGATCCCGAGGTGGCTGCGTCCGGCCCGAGGGGACGCCGATGCTCACGTCGTCCCGTGTCCGGACGGAGGGGCCGGGCCGGCCATGGACGCGGCGCGCTCGCCTGACGAGTAGCTCGCCCGCTCGTCGGCCCGAGCGTTCCACCGATCGGCAGGACCATTGCCGCGCGAAGCCCCGACGGGCGGTCGTCGGCACCGTCCGGACGTGCCTGTGACCCCGCCGGGTGGTGCTGGGGCGGGGTGCGGGGCATGGTGGCTACAGGTCGGGCGGGTTGGCGGTGCCGCGGTCGGGCCAGGCGCGGCCGAGGGGTCGGCTGCCGGTGTGGTCGCGCAGGTACGTGTACCCCAACGGACTCGTCCAGGTGAAGACACCCGGGTCCGTCATCTCATAGCGCCACCGGCCGTGGGTCTTCAACCGGTGGTGCCGGCGGCACAGGGCGGCGAGGTTGTCGGTGCTGGTCCGGCCGCCCTGCTCGGGATGGTCGTGGTCGTAGGCCACGACGTGGTCGAGGTCGCAGCGCCTCGCGTTGCGTCCGCACCACGGGAACACACACGTCCCGTCGCGGACGATCACGTGCTCACGGATCTTCTCAGTGGGCTCATAGCCGCGGCACTCGAGGCGTTCGCGCAGGTCGATGACCGGCTTGACGACCACGGCCACGTCGGGGCGGCCGCACCAGGCCCGGATCTGCTCGACCGACAGCAGCCGCTGGCTGGCCTGCTCGATCCGCCCGACCAGCTCCTGGCCGGTCCCGGCTGTCGTCAGGTCGTGGTGGGTGATGGCGTCGGCGGACAGGTGCGCGTGGAGCACGACCTGGGTTGCCGGGGCGGAGGAGCCAGTCGCAACCGGTGACGTCTCGGCGTCGTTCTCGTCGAAGCCGAGGGTGAGCTGGGTCCGCGCCAGGTCGCCGAGCGCGGTCGCCCGACGTCCATCGACGGTGTCGGTTGACCCCAGCTTCGCCAGGTGCTCGGCACCCGACTTCACCGCAGCCGCCAGAGCGAGCGCGTCGGGTATCTCCAGGCTCGCCTCCAGCCCCATCGTGCCGTCGTAGGACGCCTGCTCGGTGTCGAAGGTGACGTGCCGCTTGTCCGCACTCTTCTCCAGGGCATCAGCCACCTGATCGGGCATGAACCGCACCCGAGCCTCGTCCACCACCCGAGCCAGCTGCGCGGGCGTCAACCGGGAGGCGCACCAAAACACCTGCCCATCGACATACGTCGCCGCTTCCAACGACAGGTCGATAGTGGTGTCCGCGACCAGCCGCGCCCGCCACCCCGCAACCAGACCGCCCTGCACCGCACCCCACAGCTTGGGGAGGCGATAGGCCAGCTCGACGCACTGCGACAGGAAGTGCCCCGCGGAGTCGTTGGTGCGACCGAGCATGGTCGCGAACTCCGGGACGCAGAACTCGTCGATCGCCGGCGACCCCTCACCCGCGAACGTCTTCGGNCCCCGCGACCAGGCCCGCCTGCACGGCACCCCAGAGCTGGGGGAGGCGGTAGGCGATCTCGACGCACTGGGACAGGAAGTGCCCCGCGGAGTCGTTGGTGCGACCGAGCATGGTCGCGAACTCCGGGACGCAGAACTCGTCGATCGCCGGCGACCCCTCACCCGCGAACGTCTTCGGCGAGGTGAAGCACGCCTCGGCGAACTCCGGATCCGCCAGGTGAAGGTCGGCCCAGTGGACGCCGAGGCGCATCATCTCCACGTCCTCGGCCGCGGCCCGCTCGCGCGAGGCCCGGATCGCGCGCAGCAGCGCGGCCGGGGTCTCCGGCAGCGCGGGTGCGGCGGTCGATGTCATGGGTCAAGCCAAGCAGGGACCACCGACAATCAGACCCCGAAAACAGGGGTTCCGACCGGCATGTGGACACCACTTCTCGAGCAGTTCGCACTGACCCCGAGAGCCCGCGAGAGACACGGCGCTGGACGGCGTACCGACGTGCACGGAAGTGCCCGGTCGGCGCGATCCAGGTGCCAGGAAGGGGGAGGTCGGCGCGATCCAGGTGCCAGGAAGGGGGAGGTCGGCACGATCCAGGAGCCAGACAGCGTCCAGTCGGCGTACTGAAGTGCACCCAAGTGCCCGCTCGGCGACTCCCACGCGCACGAAACTGCCCGGTCGGCGCGATCCAGGTGCCAGGAACTGCCCGCTCGGCGCGATCCAGGTGCCAGAAAGTGCCCGGTCGGCGTATCCAGGTGCCAGCAAGTGCCCGGTCGGCGCGATCCAGGTGCCAGGAAGTGCCCGGTCGGCGAACGGCGGCGCGCATACTCGCTCCATGGCCTACGACGAAGCCCTCGCCGCGCGGGTGCGCGACGAGCTCGGGGCGACGGCCGGGGTGACGGAGCGGAGGATGTTCGGCGGCCTCGGGTTCATGGTCGGGGGCCACATGGCGGTCGCGGCGAGCAGCAGCGGTGACCTGATGGTCCGCGCCGACCCGGCCGACGCGGACGCGTGGATCGACGGGGACGACGTCCGGGCCATGGAGATGCGCGGACGCCCCATGACGGGGTGGGTGCTCGTGACGACCGCGGCGCTCACCGACGACACGGCCCTGGCCACGTGGGTCGAGCGGGGCGTGGGCTACGCCCGGTCGCTCCCGCCGAAGTAGGCCGGCGCGACCCGCTCCCACCACACCCAGTCGAGCCCGAGGTCGGGCCGCGGGACGCGACGTACCTCGCGCCACTCGGCCAGCGGGAACTCCGGATAGGTGGCGTCGCCCGGAGGCGAGAGGTGCACCTCCGTGAGCACCTGGTGGGTGGCGTGCGGCATCGCCGCGGAGTAGACCTGCGTCCCCCCGGCGACCACCGTGTCCCCCGGCAGCGTGCCGCACAGGGCGAGAGCGTCGGGGAGCGTGTGCGCGACGTGCACGCCCTCGAAACCCGGCGACCACGAGGGGTCCCGGGTGAGCACGACTGTGGTCCGCCCGGGCAGCGGCCGACCGATCGAGTCCCACGTCGCCCGCCCCATCAGCAGGGTGTGGCCGATGGTGACCTCCTTGAAGTGCGCGAAGTCCTCGGGGATCCGCCACGGGATCTCGCCGTCGGCGCCGATGACCCGGTTGTCGCCGTACGCCGCGACCATGACCACGCGCCTGCCGTCCTCGTGCACGGCGCCGACCCTACTCACCCGGCGCGAACGGGCCCCGTCCAGTGGAGTGGGCCCGGCGCCGTCGCAGTGTGGCCGTCGTCGAGGTTGGCGAAGTGGAGCCGACGTCCCCACTGCTCACTGAGGACGCTGAACCGCAGGCTGGCCGGGTCGCCGAGACAGGATCGCGGCACCACCGCCGTCACGACGTCCCGGGAGTAGTCGATGCGATGGCGGACCGTGCAGGTGAGGTCGCCTCCGTGGGCGTCCATGAGGATGACGTGGCCTTGACGGTCATCGCGCCGGGCCTGCACGCCCAGCGTCGTCCGCCGCCCGCCGGGTGCCCGCATGTCCACCCACAGCGTGAACCGCCGCCCGACGGGCCTCAGCTCCACGAACCGGGCGCGCACCACGACGCGGTCCCGGGTATGCCGGAACCGGACCCGCACCATGTCGCCGATGCGCGCGTCGGGCGCCGCCACCCCCGTGGTGGCGCCTTCCTCGACGGTGAACATGTCCCCCGTCGCGTCCCGCAGCCTCGCGGAGTCGGCCAGCGCCGGCGGGGCGGTCAGGAGGGGCACCAGGATGAGCACCGGGAGGAGGGCCGGCAGGAGCAGTACGCCGCGGCGCAGTGTCGCGAAGCGTCGTCGAAGTCTCATCGAGTCCCCCGTGGGTCGAGCCTGCTCCACTGTGGAACCTCCAGGCCGCCGGGGACAAGGGACTTTCGCCCCCGTCGCACGGACCAGCCGCGCGCCGGCACAGCAGCCGGAGCGTCACAGCAGCAGGCGGGTGGGAGCATCGGACCATGGCAGGAAGACCCGAGCCGGCCGGGCCAGTACCTCGCGGAGGCGTCGCCGTCGGCCACTGCACCGGAGGAGGGGGCACCGTGACGATCACCCTGCGGGAGATCACGGAGGACAACGCCGAGTCCGTCCTTGCCCTTCGTTCCACGCCACAGCAGGAGAAGTTCGTCTCCACGGTGGACTACTCACTGACGGTGGAGCTGGTGCGCGACCACGGTGGCACCGAGCTGCTCACCAGCCATGTCCCCGGCGAGGGCGGCCCTGCCGGGTTCTACGCCCGACTCGGCTTCACCCCGACCGGCGAGGTCGACGCCGACGGGGAGATCCTCCTGCGCCGAACCGTCCACGGGTGACCGGCCGGGCCCCGTACCGAGTCACACGGCAACGGGCGCCTTGATCGCGGGGTGCGGGTCGTAGCCCTCGAGGGTGATGTGCTCGAGGTCGAAGCCGTCGATGGTCGTGACCGACGGGTCGAGCCTCAGCGTCGGCAGCGGCCGGGGCTCGCGGGTGAGCTGGAGCCGGGCCTGCTCGACGTGGTTGGAGTAGAGGTGCGCGTCCCCGATGGTGTGCACGAAGTCCCCGACCTCCAGACCGGTCACCTGCGCGACCATGTGGGTGAGCAGGGCGTACGACGCGATGTTGAACGGCACCCCGAGGAAGACGTCGCCACTGCGCTGGTAGAGCTGGCACGACAACCGGCCGGGACCGGAGTCGAACGGGGCGACGTAGAACTGGATCAGCGTGTGGCACGGCGGCAGCGCCATGTCGGGCACGTCGGCGACATTCCACGCGCTGATGATGTGGCGGCGGCTGTCGGGGTTGGCGCGGATCTGCTCGATGACCTGCGCGACCTGGTCGACGTGCCGGCCGTCGGGGGTGGGCCACGAGCGCCACTGGTGGCCGTAGATCGGGCCCAGGTCGCCGTCGGCGTCGGCCCACTCGTCCCAGATGGAGATGCCGCGGTCGTGCAGCCACTTCACGTTGGTGTCGCCGCGCAGGAACCACAGCAGCTCGCCGAAGACGCTGCGCGTGTGCACCTTCTTGGTCGTCACCAGCGGGAAGCCGGCACGCAGGTCGTAGCGCGTCTGGTGGCCGAAGACCGACAGCGTGCCGGTGCCCGTGCGGTCGTCCTTCGCCACGCCGTCGTCGAGCAGGCGCTGGAGCAGGTCGAGGTAGGGCTGCATGCCGACAGGCTAGTCGCCGAGGTCGACGTCGCCCACGATGCGGGAGACGGTGTCCCCGCCGACCCAGACGGCCTCCCCGACGCGGGACACGTGCACCCGGCCGTCGCGCCCGATCGCGGCCCCCTGGGCGGCGACGTACGACACGGGCAGCGCGCCGCCGGCGAGCCACTGGCCGATCCCGGCGTTGAGCGAGCCGGTGACCGGGTCCTCGGTCACGCCGAGGCCAGGGCAGAAGGCCCGCACCTCGCAGGCGGTCTCGCCGCCGGCACGGGGGCCGACGACCCCGATGTCCATCCCGGCGAACTCGTGCCACGCCGGCTCGAGGGCCAGCACCGCGTCCGCGGAGGCCAGCAGCACGCCCACCCAGCCCGGGCCGTTGTCGATCCAGGCGCTGTCGAGCACCTCGTCGCGCCCGATCCGCAGCGCCTGCACGATCCGGTCCAGGTCCTCCTCGGACACCGGGCCGCTGCGCACCAGTGGCGGCGCCTCGAAGGCGAGCCGGTCGCCGCGGCGTACGGTCACCAGACCGGCCCCGCACTCCTGCACCACGACCCCGTCGCTGGCCGGGGCTCCCCCGGCCTCCAGCCACGCGTGCGCCGTGCCCAGCGTCGGGTGCCCGGCGAACGGCAGCTCGGCGTCCGGGGTGAAGATCCGCACCCGGTAGTCGGCACCCGGGTCGGTGGGCGTGAGCAGGAACGTCGTCTCGCTCAGGTTGGTCCAGTGCGCGAAGGCGCGCATCTGCGCGTCGGTGAGGCCGTCGGCGTCGTGGACGACGGCCACCGGGTTGCCCCGCATCGGCTCGGCCGAGAAGACGTCGACCTGGCGGAAGGAACGCATGGGGCCACGCTAGCCGTACTGACCGACGGCGCTCAGCGCAGCCGCGCGCCCGACTCCACCAGCCGGGTGACGCACCCGCCGTCCCGGCAGACGAGGAACACCCGCTTCCCGGTCTCGGACAGTCGTACGTAGGTGCCGGCGTCGGGGTTGCTGCTGTTGATCTCGACCAGGTGCAGCGTCGTCCCGTCCGGTGCCACGACCGACTGCAGCACCCGGTCGGCCGGGTTGAGGTCGGGCGGCCTCGCGCCGCCCTCGGGGGCGGGGTCGAGCACACCGTCGTACGACGAGAGGTCGCCGTCGGCGTCCACGCGCTGCACCTCGCCGTCCCGCTCCACGAGCACCCCGTCCCCGTCGGCCGCGAAGCCGCCGAGGTCCGGCAGGGTCACCGCCACCTCGGCCAGGTGCAGCTCGGTGCCGTCGTACCAGGGCACGGGCAGCGGGTTGGTCTCCTCGGCGACCGCCGGTGGCTGCGGGCGCAGCGACCACGCGACACCGGCCAGCACGACCAGGACGAGCACGCCGGCCGCCCGCCGGGCGATCCGCCGGCGACGCGGGCGGTCCAGCTCGAGCTCGACCTGCTCACGCACCCGGGCCTCGACGTCGTCCTCGCGCTCGAGCCTCCGCCAGCCGCGGCGGAGGCGGGCCAGCGCGCGGTCCACCGCGGCCTCGGCCACCGGCCCGCCGCCGTGCTCGGCGACCAGCAGGTCGCGACGCGCGGCGACGAACGCCGCGTGCCCCTGATCACCGTGCCCCTCGTGTGCAGGCATCTCCACCTCCGGCACGGGTTCGGCGCGGGCCCCGCGCCGGATGGGTCAGGCGGACCCGGTCACGCGGTGGCGTGCGCGATCGCCGCCCGGACACCGAAGACCAGCACGTCGCCGTCGCGCCACGGCGCCGCGACGTCCTCGAAGGAGGCGCGCATGCGCTCCTGCACGTCCTCCGCCTGTGCGTGCCAGGCGACCCCGAAGTTGCCGACACCCGTCATCCCGGCCCAGAGGTCCTCGGGCCGCACCCGCCAGTCCCACTCGCTGGCGCCGACGTCGACCACCTGCAGGTCCGCCTGCGCGAGCAGGTCGCCCAGGCCCTCCGGCGAGCGCTCGAAGTCCAGCTCCGGGGCGAGGCGCGGCATCGCGGGCCGCACGGCGCCGGCGTCGTCGAGCAGGGTGTTCCACAACGTCGCCTGGGGCGGCAGCTGGGCCGGCCAGATGGTCGCCACGACGTGCCCGCCGGTACGCGTCACCGCGGTCAGCCCCCGGGCGGCGGCGCGTGGGTCGTCGACGTGGTTGAGGACGAAGTTGGCGACGACGGCGTCGAAGGAGGCGTCGTCGTACGGCAGGTCGGGCAGGGCGCCGCGGCGTACGTCGGCCGCCGAGCGCGAGGTGGCGAGCGCGACCATCTCGGGGTCGGGGTCGACGGCGTGCACGACGTGCCCGGCACCGACCAGCGACTCGGCGACGTGGCCTGAGCCGCACCCGACGTCGAGCACCCGTGCGCCGGGAGGCAGGTGGGCGAGGAGCGCCTCGGTGGTGCCGGCGCACAGGGTCGCGAAGGAGCGCTCGTACGCCGCAGCGACGTCGTCCCAGAGAGCCTCGGCCATCAGCGCGTCCTCACGCGTGCAGCGACATCGGTCCGTAGACCTGCCGCTCGTGCTCGAAGAGGGTGACGGCGTCGACGCCGGCGTCGGCGAGCTCGGCGTAGACCTCACCCACCCAGGACTCGGCGTCGGCCTGCGACGCGAAGCGCTGGCCGTCGTGCTCGGGTGCCTCCACCGGGGAGCCGGAGGCGTCCTCGAGGCGCCACCACCACGGGCGCTCGGAGGCGCTGGGCTGGCGGAAGGTCGGGGGCTGGCCGGGAAGCATCAGGACTCCCTCACGGAGGTGTCGACGAAGGGCGGCTTGGTCAGCCTGAAGATCTCACGGCGTCCGCGCACGTCGACGCCGACCTCCGCGTCCTCGGCCACCATGGTCGGGATCAGGGCGAGGCCGATGCCCTTCTTGAGCGTCGGGGAGAAGGTGCCGGAGGTGATGTCCGCCAGTGGCACGTCCTGGGTGAGGGTGACGCCCATGCCGGGGCGCGGGATGCCGCGACCGACGGCCACCAGGCCGCGCAGCCGGCGCTTCGGGCCGGCCTCCTTCTCGGCGACGAGCGCGTCCTTGCCCCAGAAGGCGTCCTTCTTCCAGCCGACCGCCCAGCCGAGGCCGGCCTGCACCGGCGTGACGTCGAGGCTGATGTCCTGGCCGTGGAGCGGGTAGCCCATCTCGGTGCGCAGCGTGTCGCGGGCACCGAGGCCGCACGGGAGGATGCCGTGCTCGGCGCCGGCCGCGAGGATCGCGTCCCACAGTCCGCGGGCGCCCTCGTTGGCCACGATCAGCTCGTAGCCCCGCTCGCCGGTGTAGCCGGTGCGGCAGACCACGACGTCCGGCCCTTCGAAGGGGGCCTCGACGAAGGACATGTAGTCGTGCCCGGTGGGCAGGCCGATCGCCTCGAGCACCTCGTCCGACCTCGGCCCCTGGACGGCCAGCACGGCGTAGTCGCGGTGGTGGTCGGTGACCGTGACGCCCTCGGGCGCGGCCTCGCTCAGGCGGCGTACGACCTCGGCGGTGTTGGCGGCGTTGGGGACCAGCAGCACGTGCTCGTCGTCCTGGTAGTAGGCGATGAGGTCGTCGACGATCCCGCCCGTCTCGGCATCGCAGCACAGCGTGTACTGCGCCTTGCCGGGCGCGATCTTGCGCAGGTCGTTGGACAGCGTCGCGTTGACGAACTCCGCGGCGCCCGTCCCGGTCACCATCGCCTTGCCCAGGTGGCTCACGTCGAAGACGCCGACCGCCTCGCGGACGGCGGTGTGCTCCTTGACCACGCCGGAGGGGTACTCGAGGGGCATCGACCAGCCGCCGAACTCGGCGAGCTTGGCGCCCAGGGCGACGTGCGCCTCGTGGAGGGGAGACTGCTCCAGCATCTGCTCGGACATGCCGGGAAACCTACCCCAGCGCGGGGTCCCGGACGCCTCGCCTAGCATGCCCGGGTGACGACGACCTACACGCTGCGCAACGCCAGTCCCGCCAAGACCCGGGCCGACGCCGTGGTGGTGGGAGTGCTCTCCTCCGCCAAGGGCCCGGTCCTGTGCGAGGAGGCCGCCGAGGTCACCGAGGCGTGGGGCCGCAAGCTGCGCCCCCTGCTGTCCTCCCTGGGCGTCACCGGGCGTGCCGGCGAGAGCACCAAGGTCCCGACGGCGGGCGTCGTCAAGACCCCGCTGCTGGTGCTGGTGGGCCTCGGTGCCGCCGACGCCGACGGCGCCGTCACCCCGACCGCTGTACGCCGCGCGGCCGGCGTCGCGGCCCGCAGCGTCCCCAACGCGGCCTCCGTCGCCCTGGCCCTGCCGGCCGGCAGCCCCGAGCTGGTCGCGGCCGCCACCGAGGGCCACCTGCTGGGTGGCTACACCTTCACCCGCCACAAGTCCGGTGACGCCGAGGACACCGCCGCCGGCGAGGTCGTGGTGCTCAGCCCGGTCGCCCGCAAGGCCGAGGTGGTCACCGCGTTCGAGGAGGCGCAGGTCGTCGCGAGCGCCGTGCTCACCTGCCGCGACTGGGTCAACGAGCCGCCGGGACACCTCACTCCCCCGGCCTTCGCGGACGCCGTGACCGAGGCCCACCGCGAGCTGACCAAGGGCCGCGGCACGCCGAAGGTCACCCTCGAGGTCCTCGACGAGCACCAGCTGGCCGAGCTCGGCTGCGGCGGCACCCTCGCCGTCGGCAACAGCTCGGACGCCAAGCCGCGCATGGTCCGCCTCACCTACGCACCCAAGGGCGCCCGGCGCCACCTCGCCCTCGTCGGCAAGGGCGTCACCTTCGACTCCGGCGGGCTCACCATCAAGCCCTCCAGCAGCATGGTCGGGATGAAGGGCGACATGGCCGGTGCCGCCGCCGTCATCACGGCGACGTTCGCCATCGCCCGGCTGGGCCTGCCGATCAAGGTCACCGCCTACGCACCCATGGCCGAGAACATGGTCTCCGGCACCTCGATGCGACCCGGCGACGTGATCACGATGTACGGCGGCACCACCGTCGAGATCGCCAACACCGACGCCGAGGGCCGGATGCTGCTCGGCGACGCCCTGCAGATGGCCAGCGAGACCGGGCCCGACGTCATCGTCGACATCGCCACGCTCACCGGCCACATGCAGGTCGCGCTCGGTGACCGCGTCGGCGCGGTCCTCGGCACGGGCGAGCCGGTGCAGGCCGTCCTCGACGCCGGCGAGGTCGCCGGCGAGCAGCTGTGGCCGATGCCGATCCCCGAGGAGATGAAGGAGCGGATCACCTCCTCCAAGGTCGCCGACCTGCTCCAGCACGACTGGGTGCGCTGGGGCGGCGGGCTCTACGCGTCGGCGTTCCTGCGCGAGTTCACCGGTGGCCTGCCCTGGGCCCACATGGACATCGCCGGCAACGAGATCAACGGCGGCGGCCCCTACGGCCACGTGCCCTCCGGCGCCACCGGCTTCGGCGTCACGACGCTGGTCGCCTACGCGCGCAGCCTCGCCGCCTCGGACTAGATGCCTCCGGCCTTCTTGCGCCGGTTGTAGTCGCGCATCCGCTGCGGGATGCCGACGACCGCGGCGTCGTACGACGGCACGTGGTGCTTGTTGGCGAAGTCGTGCGCCCACTTCACGCTCGGGACGCGACGCCGGGTCCACTCCCCGTCGTGGGCCACGAGCAGCAGCGTCACGTCGCTGACCGCCGTACGCGGCTCGACGAATCCCTCGACCCCGCGTCGGGAGCTGACGAACTCCGCCAGGTGCGCCACGTCGTGGCCGTCGGCGGCACGCACCGTCGTCGAACCGGTCCGCGATCCATCCTTGGCGGGTCGACGCACGCGGCCGGGGCGACGGAGTCGGTCGAAGAGTCCCATGCCGACATTCTGCCCGCTCGCCCGAAGCGACCCGGTGTGGACAGGCTCACGAAGAGTGCAAGGATGGGCCCGATCGATCGGCAGAGAGCGGAAGGCATCAGGTGGCGCACGGCGAGTTCGACGTACTCATCCTCGGGGCGGGCTCGGGTGGATACGCCTGTGCGCTCCGGGCGGCACAGCTCGGCCTGACGGTGGGCCTCGTCGAGAAGGGCAACCTCGGGGGCACCTGCCTCCACGTCGGCTGCATCCCGACCAAGGCCCTGCTGCACGCCGCGGAGGTCGCCGACTCGGCCCGCGAGTCGGCCCAGTTCGGCGTCCGGGCGACGCTCGACGGCATCGACATGCCGGCGGTCAACGCCTACAAGGACAAGGTGGTCGGGCGGCTCTTCAAGGGCCTCACCGGTCTGATCAAGTCGCGTGGCATCACCGTGATCGAGGGCGAGGGCCGGCTCACCGGTCCGCGCACCGTCACCGTCGGCGACACCGCCTACACCGGCCGGCACGTCGTCCTGGCGTCCGGCTCCTACTCCAAGTCCCTCCCGGGCCTCGAGGTCGACGGCGAGCGGGTGCTCACCTCCGAGCACGCACTGCGCCTGGACCGCGTGCCCGAGTCGGTGATCGTGCTCGGCGGCGGGGTGATCGGCTGCGAGTTCGCCAGCGTGTGGGCGAGCTTCGGCTCGAAGGTCACCATCGTCGAGGCGCTCCCCCGCCTGGTCGCGGCCGAGGACGAGGCGTCGTCCAAGGCGCTCGAGCGGGCGTTCCGCAAGCGCAAGATCGACTTCCGCACCGCCACGCCGTTCCAGAGCGTCAAGCACACCGACACCGGCGTGGCCGTGACGGTCGAGGGCGGCGACATCATCGAGGCCGAGCTGCTGCTCGTCGCGGTCGGCCGTGGGCCCTCCACCGCCGGCCTCGGCTACGAGGAGCAGGGCGTCGCCATGGAACGCGGGTTCGTGCTCGCCGACGAGCGCTGCCGCACCAACCTCGAGGGCGTGTACGCCGTGGGCGACATCGTCCCGGGCCTGCAGCTGGCGCACCGCGGCTTCCAGCAGGGCATCTTCGTCGCCGAGGACATCGCGGGCCTCGAGCCGCAGCCGATCGACGAGGCGGGCATCCCGCGCGTCACCTACTCCCACCCGGAGATCGCCTCCGTCGGCCTCGACGAGGCCACCGCGCGCGAGCGGTACGGCGACGACGTCACCACCGTGGTCTACGACCTCGGCGGCAACGGCAAGAGCCAGATCCTGGGCACCTCGGGCTTCGTCAAGCTCGTCAGCCGCACCGACGGCCCGGTCCTCGGCGTCCACATGGTCGGTGACCGCGTGGGCGAGCTCATCGGCGAGGCCCAGCTCATCTACAACTGGGAGGCGCACGCCGACGACGTGGCGCCCCTGGTCCACGCCCACCCCACCCAGAACGAAGCGCTCGGCGAGGCCCACCTGGCCCTCGCCGGCAAGGCGCTGCACGCACACTCCTGACCGGCACCACCCCCCACTCCAACCCACGTCACAGCGAGCGAAGGAATCCCATGGCCTCCGAAGTCACCCTCCCCGCCCTCGGCGAGTCCGTCACCGAAGGCACCGTCACGCGCTGGCTCAAGCAGGTCGGCGACACGGTCGCGGTCGACGAGCCCCTGCTCGAGGTCTCCACCGACAAGGTCGACACCGAGATCCCCTCCCCGGTCGCGGGCACGCTGCTCGAGATCAAGGCGGAGGAGGACGACACCGTCGAGGTCGGCGCGGTGCTGGCCGTCGTCGGTGACGAGGGCGAGTCCGCCGGTGACGCTGACGACTCCGCCGAGCCCGAGGCCCAGCCGAAGGACGAGCAGGAGGCCGAGAAGAAGGCCGCGCAGGAGGAGGAGATCGTCGAGGAGAAGGGCGAGCTGCCCGCCGGCGACGAGACCCCCGAGGCCGACAAGGCCGACTCCCCCGCCGCCGAGGAGAAGCACGTCGGTGACCCTCCCCGCGCTGGGCGAGTCCGTCACCGAGGGCACCGTCACCCGCTGGCTCAAGCAGGTCGGCGACGACGTGGCCGTCGACGAGCCCCTGCTCGAGGTCTCCACCGACAAGGTCGACACCGAGATCCCCTCCCCGGTCGCGGGCACGCTGCTCGAGATCAAGGTCGAGGAGGACGAGACCGTCGAGGTGGGTGCCGAGCTCGCCACGATCGGCGACAAGGGCACCTCCACCGGCGACTCCTCCGGCTCCGCCGAGCCCGAGGCCCAGCCGAAGGACGAGCAGGAGGCCGAGAAGAAGGCCGAGCAGGAGGAGGAGATCGTCGAGGAGAAGGGCGAGCTGCCCGCCGGCGACGAGACCCCCGAGGCCGACAAGGCCGACTCCCCCGCCGCCGAGGAGAAGSAGCAGCCCGCCGCGCAGGAGAAGCCGCAGGAGTCGGCGCCCCAGGAGTCCTCCGCCGCGGCGCCGTCGCGCAGCGACGACCAGAGCGCCTACGTCACGCCGCTCGTGCGCAAGATGGCCGCCCAGCACGACGTCGACCTGTCCGCCGTCAGCGGCACCGGAGTCGGTGGCCGCATCCGCAAGCAGGACGTCCTCGACGCTGCCGCCGCCCAGCAGCAGGCCCAGCAGGCCCAGCAGGCCGCCCCCGGCGCGGCTGCCCCGGCCGCTCCCGCCGCCGCGGCTCCGGCCGCCGGTGGCGCTGCCCCGTCCGGGACCCCGTCGCCGCTGCGCGGGACCACGGAGAAGGTCTCGCGCCTGCGCAAGATCATCGCCGAGCGGATGGTCGACTCGCTGCAGACGTCGGCCCAGCTCACGCAGGTGATGGAGGTCGACGTGACCACCATCGCCCGCCTCCGCGAGCGGGTGAAGGCGGACTTCCTGGCCCGTGAGGGCGTCAAGCTGAGCTACCTGCCGTTCTTCGCCAAGGCAGCCATCGACACGCTCAAGCAGCACCCCAAGCTCAACGCCGCGATCGACACGGAGAAGGGCGAGGTGACCTACTTCGACCGCGAGAACATCGCGTTCGCCGTGGACACCGAGAAGGGCCTGCTGACCCCGGTCGTCAAGGACGCCGGCGACCTGTCCATCGCCGGCATCGCCAAGAAGATCGCCGACGTGGCCGAGCGCACCCGCACCAACAAGATCGGCCCCGACGAGCTGTCGGGCGGCACGTTCACGATCACCAACCTGGGCAGCTTCGGGGCGCTCTTCGACACCCCGATCATCAACAAGCCCCAGGTGGCGATCCTCGGCCCCGGTGCCGTGGTCAAGCGTCCCGTCGTGATCGACGACCCCAACCTGGGCGAGACGATCGCGGTGCGTCACATGGTCTACCTGTCGCTGACCTACGACCACCGCCTCGTCGACGGCGCCGACGCGGGTCGCTTCCTCCGCGACGTCAAGCAGCGCCTCGAGTCGGGCCAGTTCGAGGTCTGATCCGGCCACCTCACCACGCGTCACGACGAGCGCCCCGCCCCCTCGGGCGGGGCGTTCGTCGTCGGTGCACCTGGCCAGGCGCACAGCCAGGCGCACAGCCGGGCACATAACCAGGCGCGCGATGTCGGTGGGGACGCCTACGGTGGTGCCTACCGTGCGCAGCCTCGACACCTCTTCCGCACCCGCCCGCACCGAGCCGGCCCCGTCGCCCGACCCGGCGTACGGTCGTGTCCCCGTCGACTGGCGACGACTGCGGCAGCCGCTGTCGGTCTTCTGCTTCGTGCTGTCCTTCGTCGGCGCCATCGGCACGTCGCTGGGGTCGGTGGTGGCCGGGCGGATCGCCGCGCAGCCCACCGAGCGGCTCGCGATCGCCCTGGCGGTCTGCGTCGTCGGTGCCGCCGTCGTCGACACGGTCGCCAAGACCATCTGGGCCGGGGTGGTCGACCGGGCCGAGGGCAGGCTGCGCTCCGACCTGCTCGACGCCGCGATGTCGCAGCCGTTGGAGGACCTCACCGAGCAGGCTGTGGGCGAGGTCCTCGACCGCATCGACGACGACACGTGGGAGGTCGGCCAGCTGCTGCGGTGGGGCGTGTGGATGGCCGCCCGCACGCTGCTGGCGTCCGGCCCGCTGTGGGTCGTGGCGACGCTGGCGTGGTGGCCGGCGTTCTTCCTCTTCCCGCTCACCGCGGTCGCGGCCGTCCTCACCGTACGCCGCCTGCTGCCGCTCGTGTCGCAGCGCAAGGTCATCGAGGAGGCGGCGTGGACCGACCACGCCGCGGCCACCGAGGAGGGCGTGGCCGCGCGCGACGACCTGCGCACCAGCCTGGGCCAGGCCTACGTGCTGCGCCGCAACGCCCGGGTCGCGGCCGCGGTGCACAAGGCGCTCGACGCCGTGCTCGCCGTCGAGGCGCGCATCACGCGGCGCAGCGGCACCCTGCTCGCCGGCGTGCTGGCCGGCACCGGCGTCCTCGGCATCGCCCTGGTCTCCCGTGGCGACCTGTCCACCGCGGCCCTGGTGACGCTGTTCCTGGTGACCACCCAGTTCGTGGGCCAGGTCGACATGCTCGCCCGGCACCTGCCCGACCTCCAGGAGGGCTTCGGCGCGGTGCTGCGGCTGCGCGGCATGCTGGCGGCGCGGGCCGAGCCCACCGGCGGCCTGCCGCTCCCGCCACGTCCGCTGGACGTGGAGTTCCGCGACCTGCACTTCTCCTACGACGCGGGCAGCTTCGCATTGCGCGACGTGGACCTCCTCGTCCCGGCGGGCCACACGTGCGCGCTGGTCGGCCGCACCGGCTCGGGCAAGTCGACGCTGGCGTCCCTGCTGTCGCGGGCCGCGGAGCCCGAGCCCGGCACCGTCCTGCTCGGCGGCACCGACGTCCTCGCGCTCGATCTGCAGGCCCTCCGGGCAGCGGTCGGGGTGGTCACCCAGCGCACGGAGATCCTGGCAGGCAGCCTGTCCGACAACATCACCCTCTTCGGTCCGCACCCGCGCGAGGAGGTCGAGGCGGCCGTCGCCGAGCTGGGCCTGTCCGACTGGGTCGCGGGCCTGCCCGACGGCCTCGACACCACCCTGGGCCCCGGCGGCACCAGCCTCTCGGCCGGCGAGGAGCAGCTCGTCGCGTTCGCCCGGCTGCTCGTGCGCGACGTCCGCGTGGTGGTCCTCGACGAGGCGACCGCCCGGATGGACCCGGTCACCGAGGCGCGGGTCGTGCGCGCCGCCGACCGGTTGATCTCCGGACGCACCGGCATCCTGGTCGCCCACCGGCTCTCGACCACGCGCCGGGCCGAGCAGGTCGCCGTCCTCGAGTCCGGACGCGTCGTCCAGCACGGCCCCCGCGAGCGGCTGGCCGTCGACGACGGGCCGTTCCGCGACCTGCTCCGCGCCTCGGCCCACGAGCCCGTGGTCGAGGAGCACCACCACGACGACAGCGCGATCGGGTCCGTGCGCCGCTCCACTGCTCCCCCGCCGCGCCCGGAGCTCCGTCCCGCGCCGAGCCTCACCCGGGCGACGTGGAGCGCGCTCACCATCGAGCCCCGGTGGGGCCTGCTCGGGATGTTCCTGTTCCTGTTGTCCGCGCTGACCGGTGCCTTCGGCGCCCTCACCGGCTGGGTCTGGGGGCTCGCGGTCACCGCGCTGCAGGACGGCCAGGTCCCGGTCGGCCTGACGGTGGCCCTCGTCGCCTCGCTGCTGGTCAGCCCGCTGCTGCTCTCGCAGGCCTTCCGGACCTACCCGCGCTGGTGGATCTCGGTGCGGCTGCGGGTGCGGCTGTCGGTCCTGCACGGCCAGACCTCGCAGCACCGGCTGGAGCGCACCCCTCCCGGGGAGGTCGTCGCCCGGACCATGGACGCCGACCGCCTCGCCCGCTACGCCGACCGCTGGGTCGACTTCATCAACGGGCTGGTGATCGTCCTGGTCACCGCGCTCATCGCCGGCACGTGGCTGGCCGGGTCGGTGCTGCTCGCGGTGATGGTCGCCTCGGCCGTGGCCTCGTCGGCCGGCCGCCGGGTGGCCGGACGCTCCGCGGCCGCCTCCTCGACGGCCCGGGCCGGCTTCGGCCGCTCGTTGGTCTCCGCCCTCGAGTCGGTCCGCACCGTCAAGCTCGCCGCCGCCACCCCCGCGGTGCACGAGCACCTGCGCCAGGTCGACGCCGGCCGGGTGGACGCGGCCGTGCGCGAGCACCGGGTCCAGGCCCTGCTCGACGGCGTGCCGGTCGTCATGGTCCAGTGCGGGGTCGTCGCCGCCTGGGTCGGCCTGCTGACCGGACAGTGGGAGCTGGCGACCGCGCTGCTCGTGGCCAACGCCGTGAGCGGGTTCGACTGGTTCGGCCGCGTCGCCGGCTCGGTGGTCACCGAAGCCCCCGGCGTGCGCGCCTGGATGGAGGCGACCAGCGCGCTGGCCGGTGGCGGCGACCTGATGCACCTGCCACCCGGCGTCGACATGGTGGAGGGCACGTCCCCGGCGCCGGCCGTCCCTGAGCGGGACCCCCTGCGCGAGCTCTCGCTGCACGGCTTCTGCGCCGTCCACGACGACGGAACCCTCGGGGTCCAGGACGTCGACCTGACCGTCCGCGCCGGCGAGCTGGTGCTGCTGCTCGGGCAGGTAGGCTCCGGCAAGTCCAGCCTGCTGTCGGCCCTGGCCGGGTTGGTGAGCAGCACCGGCGAGGTGCGGTGGAACGGCGATCCGGTCCACGACCCGCAGGCCCAGCTCCGCCCCGCGCGGGTCTCCCACGTCGCGCAGGTCCCCCGCGTGCTGTCCGGCTCGTTCGCCGGCAACGTCGCCCTGGACCACCCCGACCGCGAGGTCGAGCCGGCCATCGCCACCGCGCGCCTCGGTCGCGACGTCGACGAGGCCGGCGGTGCCGATGCCCTCGTCGGCCACCGGGGCGTCCGGCTCTCCGGCGGGCAGGTGCAACGGCTCGCCCTGGCCCGGGCGCTGGCCTGCGGCGCCGACCTGCTGCTCGCCGACGACGTCTCCTCCGCGCTCGACGCCACGACCGAGGTCGAGCTGTGGGCGTCGCTGCGTGACGGCGGAGCGACCGTCGTCGGTGCCACCAGCAAGGCCGCCGCCCTGGCACAGGCCGACCGGGTCGTCGTACTCGTCGACGGGCGGGTCCGCGACGAAGGACCGTGGAGCGAGCTCTCGTCCAGCTGGCGACACCTCGCCGGCTGACGCCCGCCGTCCTCGGCCGGACCGACCGGAGGCGCTGTCGGCGGCATCCGGCTCTTTGGGCGCCAATGGTTGGGTAGGGGCATGCGAGCGGTGATCGCCGGTGCGTCCGGCTTCCTGGGGACCCACCTGACCCAACACCTGCGAGCGCAGGGCCACGAGGTGGTCCACCTCGTACGTCGACCGGCGCAGTCCTCGCTGGAGTCGCGGTGGGACCCGTACGCCGACGACATCGACCAGGCGGTCGTCGATCGCGCCGACGTGGTCGTCAACCTGGCCGGGGTCAACATCGCCGGCAACCCCCACTCGAAGTCCCGCGCCGAGGCCGTCCTGACCAGCCGGGTCGCCACGACCCGGGCGCTGGCCGACGCGATCGCGGCCGCCCCCCGGCCCCCGGCGTTCCTCGCAGGCAACGGCATCTCCTACTACGGCGACCACGGAGCCGACGTGCTCACCGAGTCGTCGGACTCCCGCGGCGACGCCATGCTGACGAGAGTGACCCGCGAGTGGCAGTCGGCGACGACGACTGCGGAGCAGGCCGGGGCACGGGTCTGCATCCTGCGCACCTCCCCGGTCATGGACCGTCGGTCGTCCCCGTTGCGCGAGCTGCGCCGCCTCTTCCAGCTCGGCCTGGGCGCACGGCTCGGCTCGGGCGAGCAGTACTTCCCGATGATCTCGCTGCGCGACTGGGTCGCCTCGGTGTCGTTCCTCGCCGGCTCGGACGACGTCTCCGGCGCGTTCAACCTGTGCTGCCCCCGGACGCCCACCAACGCCGAGTTCACCCGCGCCCTCGCCGACGCCGTCCACCGCCCCGCGTTCCTCGTCGCCCCGGCACCGGTGCTCAAGGTCGCCGCGGGCAGGATGGCCCCCGAGCTCCTCGGCTCGGTCAACTCCCGCCCCGCCGCCCTCGAGCGTGCCGGCTACGACTTCGCCGACGAGGACGTCACCGCCGTCCTCGCCTCGGGTCTCGCCTGACGTCTCGCCACGCCTGCGCCGTACCGCCCGCCACCTCGAGCTCACTGCAGCAATCCGGGATCTCGAGCAGGTGCGGGGCTCTCACCCGGCGCCTGCTGAGGTGGAGGCGATCGCCTCGACCAGTGGGACGTGATCGCGGGCCTCGGCCGTTGCGCGCTTGAGCAACCGTGCAGCCAGCGTTCCCCGCCCTTCGGCCGCGGCACACTGTGCCGCGCGCCAGCGACAGTAGGCCGCGTCGTGAGGACGCTGCAGGAGTTCCCAGCAGGCGGCGGACTCTGCCCAGCGCTCGCTGCGTCCTCGTCCGGCGACTCGTTCGGCCTCCGCCTCGATGGTCAGTGAGTGGGCCACGAGGTAGGGGTCGTCGCGATGCCGCTCGCCGAGCAGGTCCGACCTCTGCGCGAGGTCGCGGAGGTGGCGCCCGTGCTCGTCCTCGGTGGCGGCCCGCGCTGCCGCCAGCAGCGTGGGGGCCGAGATGCGCACGGGAACGCCTTCGATGGTGTGCTCGATCGCGCGCAGGGTCGTGTCGAGCGTCCGAGTCGGGACGCCTGCCCAGAACGAGACGTCCATCCTGTACGCGAGGAGCTCGTACTCGAAGTGTGCGCTCTCAGGCAGTGCCGCCCACACGGTCTCGACGCGCTCGAGCCCTGCCGCCGTCCGGCCCCGACGGACCTCGATGACCGCGAGGGTCGCGTGCGCGGGCCACCTGTCCACCTCGAATGCCGCGTCCTTCGGCAGTGCCAGGGCTCGCTCGGCCTCGGCGATGCGGCCCGCGCGAACCAGGGCGGAAGCGACATTCACCCGCAGCAGCATCGTCTGCGGGTTGTCGATCTCGTAGCTGGTCGCGACGGAGAGCGCTTCCCGCCCGGCGGCCAGCCCCTCGTCCGCAGGGGCGCCGCAGGCCAGCAGCACATCCGTGGCATACACGCCGCGACGGATCTCGCCGAGCGGATCGTCGGCCACACCCGCGCGCTCGGCCGACTCCGCCAGCCCGTGCATCGCTCGAGACACGTCCCCGGCAACCCCGGCGAGCCAGGCGACCCGCATGAGCGAGTCGCGCAGGAGCACCGGATCTGCGAGGCGGGTCGCCACCTCGACCTGTTGCGACGCGACGAGGTAGGACTCCTCCGTGCGACCGATGAAGTAGAGCCAGCTCTGCTTGCGGTCCATCGCGCGCGCCTGCGTCTCGCGGACGGGCAGCTTCTCGCACAGCGCGAGGGTCTCGTCGAGAAGCGCCAGCCCGACCTCGAGCCCCTCGGTCTCACCACGGTAGATCGCGCGGCGGAACAACAGATCGGCTCGGACTCCGTCGTCCACGTCGTCGAACAGCTCACCGGCCGCCTCGCTCAATGCGGCCGCCTCGTCGAACCGGAAGGAGAAGCGGAGGGCATCCATCGCACGCAGGTAGACGTCGGCCAGGGTGACGGTCTGCTCTTCAGCGTCACCGCTGTCCGGCCACAGGTCGATGACGCGCACGAGGTGGTCGGCCTCGGCGCGGCGATCGAACCTCGCGTGAGCTGCTCGGGCAGCGGCGATGCGCCAGGTCACCTCGTGCTCGACCTCACCGGCCCCGCGCCAGTGCTCGGCCACCTCACCGGGTTCAGCTCCGCGCTCCTTGCTGAGCGCGTGGGCGAGCGCGGCATGAGCCGCGACGTCCTCGCCAGGCACGAGCCGGCGCCTCACGGCGTCGGCGAGCAGCGGGTGCTGCAGGTCGGCCGATCCCTCGGCCCGCCTGACCAGCCGGCGGTCCTGGAGAAGTCGTAGCTGGGTCGTCAGGTCGTCGGCGGACAGCGAAGCAGCCTCCGCGAGAAGGTCCGGGGAGAGTGGACGCGAGGCGATGCCGAGAGTCCGCAGCACTGCCCACTGCTGGACGGTGACCCCCGTCAGGCGGCGGTCCAACAGGTCCGCCAGCAGCGAGGGCAGGCGGGTCGCGTCGTCGAGGTGGGCCGCCAACTGCTCGGTGAAGAGGGGCTGCCCCTGGCTACGGGCATGGATGCGGTCGACCTGGTCAGGGCTGACGACCCCCACCAGCCGCAGCTGCTCCACGGTCTCGGTCCTGGACAGCGGGCCGAGTGGGACGACGTGTGTTCGAGGAAGACGCCGCACGCGCGTGAACCAGTCGTCGCTGCGTTCGGCCGTGCTCGTGTCCCCACTACGCCAGGTCCCGACGAACGGGAGGGGCAGTTCCCGCCCCAGCAGGTGCTCCAACAGGTCGAGGGTGCCGGGATCCGCCCAGTGCAGGTCCTCGATGAGCAGGGCCAGCGGCCGGCGACGTGCCAGCGCTCGCACGGTCGACGCGACTGCCGTGGTCATCAACAGTCGGTCGTCGGGTCGGGTGGGCGCACGCGGTGATGCTTCGGGCACCAGCGCCGCCAGTGCGTCCGCGACCTGCGGCGGGCACGCGGCGACGGCCTCGGCGAACCATGTCGCGTCGGTCTCGAGGACGCTTCGCAGACAATCGGCGACCGGTAGCAGTGGCACCTCCATCGCCAGTGGCAGGCATCGACCGGTTGCCACGAAGGCGTCTGAGGCCCGAGCGGCCGCGGCGACCAGTGTGGTCTTGCCGATGCCGGCCTCACCGGCGACGAGGAGCAACCCGACTCCCCCGTCGAGGTGGCGGCGTACGGCGGCGAGCTCCGCGGTGCGGCCGGCGATCGCGGGAGCGTGTGGAACGGACGAGGCGTCGGCCGTCGACGCGGCGAGCCACAGCGCGTGGAAGAGCTGGGTGTCGCCGCGCATCGCTTCCACCAGCAGCTCGAGAGTGCCCCACGGGGGAAGGGAAGGTGACGAGAAGGCCTTCGAGACGGTGGTGTGGGATACGCCCGTCTCACGAGCAAGGGTCCGCAGCGACGGCCAGCCGGCGCGGTGGTGCAGGTCGTGGAGGGCGACGACGAGGTCACGCTGCGCCCCGGGGGGCAAACCGGGGCGAGGTAGTGCGCCCATCCCGCAACCTCCGATCACCCGAGATCCGAGACGTGTTCCTTAGGATCCGCCGGTGGCCGGCGTTTGATCAAGCAGTCCACGTGTCGAGGCGAACCGCTGTCCGCTCTCAGGCTGTGGCGCCGGGCGCCCCGGCTCTGATCACCGCGCTCGCCTGCCGAGTCGCACACCTGTCCTGGAACCGGGGGTTCGTCGAACGTGGGACGGGGCCTATCTGCGGCGGTGGAACCTCAGGTCGCCGTTGGGGAGGCGGTCGTGGAGGTAGCGGTCGTCGTGGGCCCGATGGTGGTGGTGGGAGCAGAGCAGGAGCCCGTCGGCGAGGTCGGTCCTCCCGCTCTTCGACCACGGGATGAGGTGGTGGGCCTCGCACCAGGCGGCAGGGATGTCGCACCCCTCGGCCCGGCAGCCGCCGTCGCGGAGGCCCATGGCCTTGCGTTGGGCGTTGTCGTAGAGCCGCTTGGCGCGGCCGAGGTCGAGGGGCTCGGACTTCCCGCCGAGGACGGCGGGGACGATCTTGGCGGTGCAGGCCAGGCGGCGGGCCTCGGCGGCGGTGATCCGGCCGTCGGTGCTGGTGGTCGCGACCCCGAGGCCGCTGACGAGGGTGTCGAAGTCCATTGTGATGACGACCGCGGTCGCGGTGCCGCCGTGCCGGGGCAGAGCGGTGGGGTCGAGGTGCTCGAGCAGGGAGCAGAACGCGTGCCCGAGGCGGGTGCTGTACGGCACCACACCCTGGTCGCCGGCGTCGTGGCCCTGACTGTTGCCCGCAGCTGCGTCGTCGTGCTTGCGGGGGTTGGTCCACGCGTGCAGGTAGGTCAACAGTCGGCCCGCGGTCGCGTCGGGGACCCGGATCCGGATCGTCGTCGTCCCGTCGCCGTGCGAACGAGTCGTCAGCGACGTGGTCCTGCGGGCGTGCCGCTCCTCGTCCTCGAGCTTCTTGCGTTCCTGCTCCTCACCCACCTCGGGAGCGACGACGTCGAGGATCCGACTCCCGAGGACCCGCAACTCGTGCGGCGCGAAGGTCGCGGCGTGCTCGACCAGCACCCGCTCGGCCTTGAGCAGGACGTCGGCCGGGGTGTCGTCGGGCAGGTCGTCCAACGCCCGGGCAATCACGTCGGCCTGCGCGGTCGACACCTCCCCCGACGTGTGCCCCTCCGCCACCAGAGTCCACCGGTGCTCGAGCACGCGAGCCAGCCGCAGGTCCCGACGAGCCGGACCCCGGTCCACCCGCGCCGTGCGGGCGAACCACGCGGCGACATCACGGTCCCCCGACTCCTTGGCCACCTCGTCGGCCACCGCCATCAACCGCAACCGGGTCGCCGTCACCCGCGACTCCAGCCGCGCCAGCTCGACCAAGGCCCGCGCTTTGTCGGCCGGCGACAAGTACAGGAGCTCGACCTGGCCCACCTTGTCCAGGGCGGCGGAGATCGCCTCGCCACACTCCTGGACCAGGTGTCCCGTCGTCATGTCAGCCCCCGCTGATCCCCCGCTGCGCGACCCCTTCGTACGGGATCGGTTCCGCGCCATCAGTTTACTCGAACAAACGTTCGAGTGGCATACCCACAATCGGGGACAAGCCTGCACAGCGAGAGCCAGGCAGTCTCGCGACCACTCGACGCACCCAGCGGTTAGGAATCGCCCGCTCGGCGCCCCGTGCGGCCAGAAACTGCCCGGTCGGCGCCCCCTACCCGACAGGAAGTGCCCGCTCGGCGCCCCCTACCCGACAGGAACTGCCCGCTCGGCGCCCTCTACCCGACAGGAAGTGCCCGGTCGGCGCCCCTGTGCTGCCAGGAGGCGCCCGGTCGGCGCTCCCCACGCGACAGGAAGTGCCCGGTCACTCTCGCACCTCGTCGACGAGCCACTCCCCCTCCACGAGCCGCAGCACCACCCGCCGCGTGGACGGCCGGTCGTCCGGCAGCGGGATGACGGTCCGACCGTCGACGGCCTCGGCGCCACTCACCCGGTCGGTGACGCGCACGTCCACGACCTGCGTCGAGACGTCCACCACCGCGAGCGCGAGCACCTGGGTCTCGAGCCCCTGCACGGTCAGCCCGCGGTCGACGTACGACGTCAGCATCCGCACGTCGGCGCGCCCGGTGCGCGAGCCCGGGACGTACAGGTCACGCAGCCCCTCCACGTCGCCATCAGCCCACGCCCGCGCACGACGCGAGTCCCATCCGGCGAGGACGGCCCGAGGGCCGTCGCCCGTCGCGGCGACGGGCCACGGGGCGGGCTCGACCGAGGAGCGCCGCAGGGCCACCAGAGCGGCGGTGCCGAGCACGGCCAGCACGGTGAGGCCGACCAGGATCGGGAGGAGTCGTCGCGGGTCCACGCCACCACGGTGCCGCAGATCGGCCGAGGGCGTCGGCGCTCATCCACAGGCGGGCCCGCCGACAGCGCGGCGTACGCTGACGACCATGCGCTTCGACATCGCCGGGCTGGGACCCGAGGCCGTCGACTACCTGTCCGCGTGGGAGCTCCAGCGCGAGGTGCACGCCCGCGTCGTGGCCGGCGAGCAGGAGCCCACCGTGCTGCTGCTCGAGCACCCCCCGGTCTTCACGGCCGGCAAGCGCACCGACCCGCACGAGCGACCGCTCGACCCGGGCGGCGCCGACGTCATCGACGTCGATCGCGGCGGCAAGATCACCTTCCACGGCCCGGGCCAGCTCGTGGGCTACCCGATCGTCCCGCTGCCCGACCACGTCAAGGTCGTCGACTACGTACGCCGGGTCGAGGAGGCGCTGATCCGCGTGTGCAGCGACTTCGGGGTCACCACGGCACGCGTCCCCGGGCGCAGCGGCGTCTGGCTGCGCGCCGACGACCGCGGTCCCGAGCGCAAGATCGCCGCCCTCGGCATCCGGGTCAGCCGCGGCGTCACGATGCACGGCTTCGCGCTCAACTGCGACGTGGACCTCGGCTGGTACGACCGCTTCGTCCCCTGCGGCATCGCCGACGCAGGGGTCACCTCGCTGAGCACCGAGCTCGGTCGCGACGTGAGCGTCGAGGACGTCCTGCCCAGCGTGCGTCGCCACCTCACCGACCACCTCGCGTGGGCGCCGTACGACGCGACGCCCGACTACGAGGCCCGCCCCGAGCCCGCCCACGGTCCGCGCATCGAGCTGATCACCCCCGGTCGCTGACGATCACCGCGATCGCCTGACGCATCCCCCGGAGCCGCCCTACGCTGCGGCCGAGCGGTCCGCACGGGGCCGCTGGCTGGCGGGGGGGACACGTGCCGGTACGACGGCCCGACGTGCCGCGGTCCGTCGCACTGATGGCGGTGACGCTCCTCGTCCTCCCGACGCTCCTGTGGCTCTTCGTCGTCTGGGACACCCGACCGCTCTCGGCCGAGGACGTCGCTGCCGACCGGGCACGGGTGGAGGCGACGGTTGAGTACGCCGAGGATCTCGAGTGGTGCGAGTGGAGCTTCCCCACGACCGACTGCGAGCGTGCCAGCCTCATCCTCAACGGTGCGGCCCCGGCCCGGAAGGCACTGGACCTCAGCCCCGCACCCTGGGACGTGGCCACGCTCGCCGTGCTGGCGATGGCGGCGACGAGCCTGCTGATCGGCGCCCTGTGGGCGCCCGGCCCCGGCGTTCGTGGACTCCTCCGCAGGGCGGCGACGGTGGCGTTCGCGACCTGGCTGGTCGCGGCGGAGGTCGGCGTGCTGTGGTGGCTGGGCCTGGGCCTGAGCGCCCGCATGCGGGGCACCGACCCGTTCGTCGGCGAGGAGACCTGGTCCTTCGTGCGGTACGGCGCGCTGCTGGTCGCACTGGCTGCCGTCGCGGGCACGTCGGCCGGCGTGCTCCTGCGCGGCCGCCTGCGCGTGGTGCTGACGCTGGCCGGCGCAGCGGTCGCGGCGGGTGTGGTCCTGCTGCTCCCCCGGGCCCCGATCGACCCCTGGCTCCCCCCGCTCAACGTCGAGGCCTTCCTCTTCGGCGGCGCCGTGTACGGGGGCCCACCCGAGGCCGAGCGGTGCACCCTGCCGGACGAGGACTTCCCGCTCCTGGTGTTCCCGGGTCCCGGCACCTCTGCCCCGGGCCCGGGGTACTGCACCCGTGACGTCACTCGCACGACGGGCGCGGCCGCGACCTACCTGGTCGGCTGGTCCGGCGTCCTCCTGCTCACGGCGACCACGGCCACGGCCATGACGTCTCGCCGGCGCCGGCACGGTTGAGCGCCGGCTCCGCTCGTCACGTCGGGTCGGCGGCTCCGACCGGCCGGAGCAAGGCCACCGGGATCGTCCGTCCCGCCTTGCGCTCGTACTTCGCCACCTCGGGGACGCGAGCGAGCACGACCTCGCGCCAGACCCGGTCGCGCTCCTCCCCGGTCAGGACCTCCGGTCGCACCTCGAGGCCGCGCGTGCCGATCTCGATCCTCGACCGCTCGGCCCGCCGCAGGTTGCGGAACCAGTCGGGGTCGGTGGGCGAGCCGGAGCCGCTCCCCCACACCACGTAGGCACCCTCGTGCTCGAGGAACCGCACCATCGTCGAGCGGGGCACTCCCGTGCGCCGGCCCGGCGAGGTCACCATGAGCACCTGCGCGCGCCCGCCGCTGTCCAGGTGACCACGTGCCACGTGGTGCAGCCACACGCCGATCACGTTGCCGGTCCTCGTGAAGCGGTGCCGCAGGGTCCCCATCGCTCCTCCCGACTCCCAGCGTCCTCGCCGGCACCGCGCCGGTCAACGCCCGGCTCGCGGCCCGTCCCGGCGTGCCGCGGGACGACTGTCCCCGGCGACTGCCACAGTGCCCTCCACGGGGAGGACGTCGCGGTGACGTCCAGGAGAGGAGAGCCGTGTCGAGCACGGCCACGGCAGACCTGGTCATCGAGACCCGGGGGCTGCGCAAGGAGTTCAGCGGGAGGCGCGGCACCCGCGTCGCGGTGCAGGACCTCGACCTGGCGGTCCCGCGCGGCGGGGTGCACGGGTTCCTCGGCCCCAACGGGTCCGGCAAGACCACCACCATCCGGATGCTGCTGGGCCTGGCCCGGGCCACCCGGGGCGACATGGCGCTCTTCGGCACCCCGGTGCCGGCGGGACTGCCGGGGGTGATCGACCGGGTGGGGGCCGTGGTCGAGATGCCGAAGTTCCTCCCTCACTTCACCGGACGGCAGAACCTCACCATCCTGGCCCGCTCGAAGGGCATCGCCGCCGAGCGCGTCGACGCCGCCGTCGACACCGTCGGCCTGAGGGGTCGCGACGGGGACCGCTACCGGGCCTACTCGCTCGGCATGAAGCAGCGCCTGGCCATCGCCGCCACCCTGCTCAAGGACCCGCAGCTGCTCATCCTCGACGAGCCCACCAACGGTCTCGACCCCGCCGGCATCCGGGAGATCCGCGAGACGATCCGCACCCTGGGCGAGGCCGGCGTGACCGTGCTGCTCAGCTCCCACATCCTCGCCGAGGTCCAGCAGGTCTGCACCTCCGCGACCATCATCGGCAACGGCCGGCTGCTCGCCTCCGGACGGGTCGAGGACCTGCTCGGCGCCAGCACGTCGTACCGCATCGTCGTCGACGACCCCGACGCCGCCCGTCGGGCCCTCGGGGGCGGCCCGTACGCCGTGTCGGGTGACGGTGACGGGGCCACCTCGCTGCGCGTGGAGACCGACGTCCCGCCGGCCGAGATCACCCGCACCCTGGGCGAGGCGGGGGTCTGGCTCTCCGAGCTGACCTCGGTCCGGCCCGACCTGGAGACCGTGTTCCTCGAGCTGACGTCCCAGGACACCCTCGGCAGCACCACCGCGGACGGGGGTGTGCACGCATGAGGCTCCTGGGGGTCGAGCTCACCCGCCTGCGCTGGCGGCGCGCCTGCCTGGTGCTCCTGGTCGCGTCCTTCGTGGTCCCCGCCCTCATCTGGGCGGGCACCGTGTGGGGCACGCGTCCCTACTCCGACGCCGAGGTCCAGCGGGCCACCGAGCAGGCGCAGGCCCAGCCCGGCTTCGCCCAGGAGCTGCGCCGCTGCGAGCGCAAGCCCGAGCAGTTCTTCCCGCCCGAGGAGGTGCCGGACGACCAGGCCGACGTCTCCGAGCAGTGCCGCACGCTGGTCACCTCGTGGTGGTCCGGACAGTTCCGCCAGCCCCTCGACCTGCGTCGCGAGCTCGAGGGCAGCGGCACCGGCATCGCGATCGTCGTGGCGGGCCTGATGATGCTCCTCGGCGCGACGTTCGTGGGTGCCGACTGGGCCAGCGGGTCGATGAGCAACCAGCTCCTGTTCGAGCCACGACGCCTGCGCGTGTACGCCGCCAAGGCCGGCGCCGTCGTCGTCACCGGGCTGCTGCTCGGACTGGTCGTCGCAACCGCCTGGTGGCTGGGACTGGCCGGCGTCGCGCGTGCCCGCGACCTCACGATCGCCGGCGGGACGGCCGGCGACGTCGGCTGGCAGGTCGTCCGCGGCGCGCTGCTCGCCGCCGCGGCCGGGCTCGCCGGCCTGGTGACCACCATGTTGTTCCGCAGCACGGTCGCCACCCTCGGCATCCTCTTCGCGGTGGTCGTCGCGGGCTCGTTCCTCATCGCGGTGCTCCCCTTCGAGTCCCCCGAGCGGTGGCTGCCGCACCTCAACGTGCTGGCCTGGATCGGCGACGGGGCCGTCTACTACACCGAGACGCCGCAGACGTGCGTCGACGACGGAACGGGCATGGTCTGCTCGGGCGAACGCGTCCTGGAGGCACGCACCGCGGCGGCGTACCTGCTCTCGGGTCTGGGCCTGGTCGGAGCCGCGTCGCTGGGGTCCTTCCGGCGCCGCGACATCCCGTGAAGCGGGCCCGGAGGCCGAATTGGGCGCCCTCGGGGCGCGGCGTACAGTGACGGCGTGACTGCACCGGCACCTGAAGGACGCAAGCTCCTCCGCCTGGAGATCCGCAACGCCGAGACGCCGATCGAGCGCAAGCCGGAGTGGATCAAGACCCGGGCCAAGATGGGGCCGGAGTACACCTCGCTCACCAACCTCGTGAAGTCCGAGGGCCTGCACACGGTGTGCCAGTCGGCCGGCTGCCCCAACATCTTCGAGTGCTGGGAGGACAAGGAAGCCACCTTCCTCATCGGCGGCGACCAGTGCACCCGGCGCTGCGACTTCTGCCAGATCGACACCGGCAAGCCGAAGCCGCTCGACCGTGACGAGCCGCGCCGCGTCGCGGAGTCGGTTCAGAAGATGGAGCTCAAGTACGCCACCATCACCGGCGTCGCCCGCGACGACCTGCCCGACGGCGGCGCCTGGCTGTACGCCGAGACGGTGCGCGCGATCCACGAGCTCAACCCGGGCACCGGCGTGGAGAACCTGATCCCCGACTTCAACGGCAAGCCCGACCTGCTGACCGAGGTCTTCGAGTCCCGCCCCGAGGTGCTGGCCCACAACGTCGAGACCGTGCCGCGCATCTTCAAGCGGATCCGTCCCGCCTTCCGCTACGACCGCTCCCTCGACGTCATCACCCAGGCCCGCGACTTCGGCCTGGTGACCAAGTCCAACCTGATCCTCGGCATGGGCGAGACGCGCGAGGAGGTCAGTCAGGCGCTGCGCGACCTGCACGAGGCCGGCTGCGAGCTGATCACCATCACCCAGTACCTGCGCCCCTCCCCCCGGCACCACCCCGTCGAGCGCTGGGTCAAGCCCGAGGAGTTCGTCGAGCTCAAGGACGAGGCGGACCAGATCGGCTTCTCCGGCGTGATGTCCGGACCGCTGGTGCGTTCGTCCTACCGGGCCGGACGGCTGTACCGTCAGGCCATGGACGCGCGCGACTCCGCCAGCGTCAGCGCCTGATCCGCACCGCCTGATCCGCACCGCCTGATCCGTCTCAACCACCGCACTCCGCACATCGCAAAGGGCCCGCATGTCGACCCCCGCCACTCCGCCCACCTCGCGGCGGCAGCAGTTCATCCAGACCTACCGGATGGCGAAGAAGACCGACCGCACCATCGGGCTGTGGATCCTCGGTGCGTTCCTCCTCGGCGCCGTGGTCGGCTTCGCGGTCATCTGGTTCCTGCCGGGCGACGGCACCCTCGCGCTCGTGCTCGCGATCGTCGGCGCGTTCCTCGTCGGCCTCCTGCTCGCCCTCACCGTCTTCGGGCGCCGGGCGCAGAAGGCGGCGTACGGTCAGATGGAGGGCCAGGTCGGCGCGGCCGCCTCGGCGCTCACCATGCTGCGGCGCGGCTGGAAGACCGACCCGGTGGTCGGCTTCAACCGCCAGCAGGACGTCGTGCACCGCGTCGTCGGCCCGCCCGGCATCGTGCTCGTCGGCGAGGGCAACCCCCAACGCCTGCGCGCCCTGATGGCCACCGAGCGACGCAAGCACGCACGGGTGCTCCCCGAGACGCCGATCCACGAGGTCGTCTGCGGCAATGGCGCGGGCGAGGTCCCGCTGCCCAAGCTGGTCCGGCACGTCTCCAAGCTCGGCAAGAGCCTCAAGCCCGGCGAGATGACCGACGTCCTCAACCGCCTCAAGGCGATCGACGCGCAGCGCGGCGCCGTCCCGCTGCCCAAGGGCCCGGTGCCGACCTCGATGAAGGGCCAGCGCGGCCAGCAGCGCGGCCGCTGACCCTCACGCCGACGCCAGCCCGGGCAGTCCCCCGGCCGCGACCCTCAGTGCGGCAGGACGATGCGGATCGCGGCGACCCGGCCGACGGCCCGGCGCGCGGGCACGGGCTCCTTGCCGGCGTCGCGCCAGGTACGGCGGAACGCCCGGCCTCGGCGGGCCTGCTCAGCGTCGGCGACACGCTCCGCGACCTGCTGGCGGGCGACGGACTGGATGCCGTAGGTGGTGTACACGATGGGCTCCTCGGGTGGGCGGCTGGTACACCCGACTCTCGCCCTGAGGCACCCCCGCGCACATCGGGACAACTCCCCGTGCGCGGACCCGGACCACCTCAGATCGTGCGGAGGTCCTCGACCCGGACGGTGCGGGAGCCGGCCGCCATGTCGTGCAGGCCGCGCCCGTCGGGACGGAAGACCAGCGGCGGAACCACCAGGGCCACCAGCAGCTGGCGCAGCACGCAGCGCAACAGCGACACCGGCCCGTAGGACCCGTCGTCGCGCACGACCCGGATGCGGGTCGCGAGCTGGCCGAACGAGCCGCCGGCGACGGCCGTGAACAGCGCCGACTCGGCGACGAAGACGCCGAGGACGTAGAAGCCCGACAGCGGGTCGTCGCTCCAGCCCCGCGGGCCGATCAGCGCCACGACCACCAGCGTGCAGGCGAACCAGTCGACGACGAGGGCGAGGATGCGGCGCCCCCAGGAGGCGGTCCCGACGGAGGGGGTCTCGGTCACCGCCCCAGCCTAGGTGGCGCGCCTCAGCGCACCGGCTTCGCACCCTCGGGCACCTCGACCTGCACCTGCTCGCCCCACGCGCTCCAGCCCACCAGCGCCGACCGCGCGGCATCGTCGCCGACCTGGTAGGCCAGCTGCACCGGCCGGGCGTCCTCGTCGATCCACAGCTCCGCCTCGAGCTCTGCGGGCACGTCCATCACCCGGTAGATCGACTCCTGCGGCAGCTCGGCCAGCCACGACTTCGTGTCGAGCGTGATGTCGTAGCGGGTCGCGTCCTCCCCCGCGACCTCGTCGGGCGTCGCCTCGCCGACGTCGGTGACCCCGGCCTCGAGGGCCGCCACCTCGGCCGGGACGTCGATGGCGAGCAGGATCGGCACCACGCCGGCGTCGAAGCCCTCCGCGCCCTGCAGGCGCGGGTCGTCCTCCTCGAGGTAGCGCCACCGGTCCTTGGCCGCCGCGCCGCCGACGTACACGCGGCCGCCCACGCGGCGCACCTCCAGCCCGGCACCCGTCTGGTCCCCGGTCACGGCGACCAGCGCCGGGTCCTCGCCCCAGCTGACGTCGGCCTCGATGTCGCCGGCCGACTCCTTGGTGCCGAGGGTGACGTGGGCCGACTCCTCGTCCGCGACCGCGGCGCTGACCGCGGGCATCAGCGTCGTCGTGTCGTACGCCGCGCCGTCACCGTCGCCTGCCCCACCCTCGCCGTCGCTCCCGCCGCCGCTGCAGGCGCTGAGTCCCAGCGCGCAGGTGGTGAGGGCAGCGACCAGGACGGAGGTCGGACGGGCGGGACGATGGGGGGAACGCATGACCCCGACCCTAGGAGGAGCCTCGGCGCGGCCCGGTGGGCGGGACATCTGTTACCTGCACGAAACAAACGAGATACGGTCGAGAAACGGCCCGTGCGTAGGTTCACGGGCATCCGGTGCAACGGTGCGCCGTACTCCACGTCGGTTCCACACACTTCGGTGCCGCGACCGTCCGGTCGCCACCCAGGAGGACGCATGTTCAGCAACAGCGACGAGCTGCTCAAGTACATCAAGGACGAGGGCGTCGAGATGGTCGACGTCCGCTTCTGTGACCTGCCCGGTGTGATGCAGCACTTCACTGTGCCCGTGTCCTCGTTCGACCAGTCTGTCTTCGACGACGGCCTCGCCTTCGACGGCTCCTCGATCCGTGGCTTCCAGGCCATCCACGAGTCCGACATGTCGCTGTTCCCGGACGTCACCACCGCCTACATCGACCCCTTCCGCGTCTCCAAGACGCTGGTCGTCAACTTCTTCATCCACGACCCGATCACCGGCGAGGCCTACTCGCGCGACCCGCGCAACATCGCCAAGAAGGCGATGGCCTACCTCGCCTCCACCGGGATCGGCGACACCGCCTACTTCGCGCCCGAGGCCGAGTTCTACGTCTTCGACAGCGTCCGGTTCGCCACGTCGCAGAACGAGGGCTACTACCACATCGACTCCGAGGCCGGCGCCTGGAACTCGGGCTCCATCGGCACCGAGGACAACCCCAACCGCGGCTACAAGGTGAAGTACAAGGGCGGCTACTTCCCTGTCGCGCCGTACGACCACTTCGGCGAGCTCCGCGACGAGATGGTCATCGAGCTCGAGAAGTCGGGCCTGCTCGTCGAGCGTGCCCACCACGAGGTCGGCACGGCCGGCCAGGCGGAGATCAACTACAAGTTCGACGAGCTGCTCAAGGCCGCCGACGACGTGATGAAGTTCAAGTACATCATCAAGAACACGGCCTGGCGCAACGGCAAGTCCGCGACCTTCATGCCCAAGCCGATCTTCGGCGACAACGGTTCCGGCATGCACTGCCACCAGTCGATCTGGAAGGACGGCGAGCCGCTCTTCTACGACGAGACCGGGTACGCCGGACTGTCCGACACCGCGCGCCACTACATCGGCGGCATCCTCAAGCACGCCCCGTCGCTGCTGGCCTTCACCAACCCGACGGTCAACTCCTACCACCGCCTGGTGCCCGGCTTCGAGGCCCCGATCTCGCTGGTCTACAGCCAGCGCAACCGCTCGGCCTGCGTGCGCATCCCGATCACGGGTGCCAACCCCAAGGCCAAGCGCGTCGAGTTCCGCTGCCCCGACCCGTCGGCCAACCCCTACCTGGCCTTCTCGGCGCTGCTGCTCGCCGGCATCGACGGCATCCAGAACAAGATCGAGCCGCCGGCGCCGATCGACAAGGACATCTACGAGCTGCCGCCGGACGAGATGGCCGACATCGACCAGGTCCCCACGTCGCTCAACGCGGTGATGGACAACCTGGAGAGGGACCACGAGTTCCTCACGGCGGGCAACGTCTTCACGCCCGACCTGATCGAGACCTGGATCGACTACAAGCGCACCAACGAGATCCTGCCCGTGCAGCTGCGGCCGCACCCGCACGAGTTCGAGCTGTACTACGACATCTAATTTCGGCCATTCGGGGCGGTCTCCGACGTTGCCCAGCAACCGAAGAAAACCGCCTCTGACCTGCACAAACGCCGCCGATCGACCTTCTGGTCGTTCGGCGGCGTTTCGCGTGGATTGCCAATGCCTCGTTACACAGATGTTACACGGTACAGTTTTCAACCATCTGTGGCTCGGTTACGGATGTGGCGCCCGGACGAGACGCGTGGGACTTGCGTAAGCGCGATCGACGGGGCATCCGTCCACCGCGGCGAAGTCAGGCCCGATCCGCCAATGCGAGAGTGCCTGCCGGCTGTCGGAGGGCGCAGGTACGGTCGCCAACATCTCGACCACCGGCCCGAAGGAAACGCGATGACCGACCAGCGCACGTTTCTAGCCGAGCTCGCCCGTCAGCAGGCATCCGACGCCGACCCCACGTCTCAGACGATCGCGGACGCCCTTGGCTGGGACTTCGCCCGCGCCAGCCAGCTCCTCGAACGGCTCGAGAACCGTGAGCTTGTGAAAACCACCCCGTCCCAGGCTCGCCTGGGCGACACGCACCTCGACCACTGGGTCGCACTCACCATTGAGGGACGAGCAGCAGTCGCCCACAACAGCTTGGACGAGGCCTCCGACCAGACGGACACCGACCTGCGACTCGATCGGTGGAACCGCGTCGACCTTCCAGTGCTTCGCGAACTCGCCAGAGGCGCCGAGAGCGACGCAGACGTTGCACTCGTGGACGACATCGCCGCACGCCTCAACCTCCGCCCGCGGGACGTGATCAAGTCGTACGACGTGCTACAACGCACCGGCTTCGTGACCGCGACTTTCACTTACGACTCTGGCGGAGAATTCTTCGGCATCCGTCTCAGCGAACGCGGGCTTCGAGAGACCGAACTCTGGCCCACCCCCGACTCGGCCCTCGACCGCATGATCGCCGCGTTACAAGCGATTGCCGATAACACCCGCGAGGACGAGGACACCCGCACTCGAGCCCAGAAGGTGTTGGAGAGCCTACGCGGCGCCGGACGCGAGATCGGCATCAGCGTGGTAACGGCCGCGCTCACCGGCCAAATCCCAGGCACACAGTGACCGCCGAAGTTCCATGAGCGCGACCGAGCAGCTCACGTTCCTCGGCATCGTGCTCGCCCTCGGCGCCGCTGTCGTGACTGGGCCTACGCGCGTACCGCCAACCGGCACGCATCCGAGGCCATCGCACTTGCCGCCGCCGCCGACGAGCGCGCCAAACGCGCCGAGGACATTGCTGGCGAATGGCGCGACGTGCAATGGACGCACCACCGCGACGAGACGCTCCCAGGCGTCGCGTTCACCAACAGCGGCACTACTACCGCGCTCGACGTCCACATCACGATCGACCGCACCGGACACGACCGCATTACCGCGACGGCTCACGAGGTGCTGCCGCTCGAGCACCTGACCGTCCCCGGACTCCCGATGTACAACGCCGTCCTCTTTGCTACCGCCGACACCGCGGTCACGACGGAGACACCGCTCCCAGGAGTTGCACGCCTCAAATGGCGGTCCCCGGTGGCCGCCCCGACTCCCTAGTCATTGATCGCTGCTGAGCGGAAGCCTTTTCCACCGAGCACGCCGTCCTCGGGTAACGCGAGCGACGCACCAGGTCGCCCAACCGGAGCCAGATGCCTCCGCAGGCTCTTCCAGGCCCGGTCCGCGAGCATCCCGCCTCCCGCCACAGCAGGGCAGTGTCAGACGTTGCTCCGGGACGATAGCGCGGGCTTTGGACGTTAATCGTAATCACTCGTGATGTGCTCCTGACCTGCACCAACTCCGATGCCGAGCATTTCAGTAATCACCGTCGGTTGGCATCGTTTTCGGGTCTGGTGAGGGCAGATTGAGGGCAGAGCGGTGCCCGTCGAACCGCTCACCACCCTGCTCACCACCCTGCTCACCACCCTGCTCACCACCGCCATCGACAGCTCTTCCGACTCCGGAGCTCTGTAGGCAAAGGACTTTGCGCGTGGATGGATAGAGCAGCCGCCTCCTAAGCGAAAGGTCCCAAGTTCGACTCTTGCCTGGGAGCGACATCAGACCCGTGACGCTTCAGATAGTCCTGGGAGTCCGCCGATATCCGGCGGCCCCAGGCACGGTGGCAACTCACGGGGCGACGATGAGTGCCTGTGGGGCGGCGGCCTTCAGTCGGGTGTTGAGCCAGGTCAGTTGGCGTGCAGTGTGCGCGTTGGAGCTGGTGGCGACGTCGAGCAATTCGTGGTCGCGCAGCCCTTGTGCTCCTTGGGCGATGACGGTCCAGGTGGTCTGCACGAGGGTTGCGAGGACGTGGAGGTCTTGCAGGTCGCGCAACAACCCGATGTCCCCGTCTCGGCTCTCGGCGAGGCCGGCGGCGTGGAGGCGTTCGGGTTCGTCGACGTCGGCTTCACCGTAGCGCTCGATGATGGGTGCCAGGGCCGTGCGGTGTTCGTCAGACCAGCCTGCGAGGAGGCGGCAGGTGTGGAACACGTCGGCTGCCCGGGCGTGGCCCTCGGCGACCGTGCGAAACGAGTCGGCGAGGGTGTGTTCACTGTGGTCGGCCAGCCCGACGTAGGTGGTGAGGTGGGGCATCACGACGCTCCTTGGGCCGGGTCGAGGGGGTAGGTCGGGGTCTGAGCAAGTGTGGTGCTGGTGGTCGGCCCACCACCCTGGGTGGGCCGCGGGCGGCGCCGGCGTGCGCCGTGACGCTCTGCTGGTGCGGATGCGCCCGTGGTGGGGGCAGGAGCGGGGCCGTCGCCGTCGCGTAGGCGGGTCACCTGGCACGCGGCGGTCTTGAAGGTCGGTTGCTTCGACACCGGGTCCCACACTGTCATGGTGAGTTCGTTGGCGAGCCGGTGGTTGGCGTCGTCATGTCCTCCCCCCTTCGCGGCGGCCGGCTCCCAGTGGCCGTAGTGGAACGGCGCGAACACCGCGCCGTGCATGACGTCACCGACCCTGGCGCGGACTTCGATGGCACCGCGGGGGGACTCCACGCGAACCCAGTCGCCTTCGACGATGCCGCGCGCATCTGCGTCGGTTGGGGAGATCTCGACCCACGCGTCCGGTGCCGCCCGGTTGAGGTCGCCGGAGCGGCCGGTCTTGGTGCGGGTGTGGAACTGGTACACGGTGCGGCCGGTGGTGTACCGCAGCGGGAAGTCGGCGGACGGCTCCTCGTGTGGTGGCGTGTACGGCGCGCCCTTGAGGAAGGCCCGTCCGGAGGGGCCCATGGCGCGGTGTTCTTGTTCGGTCACGGTGCCGCCGGTGATGAGGTCGTGGCCGTAGGTCTCGCAGTAGTCGGTGTCGGTCGGGAAGACGGCGTCGGTGTACAGCCGGTCGGTGCCGTCGGGGTGGTCGTCGTTGACCGGCCACGGGATGCCCGTGGGCCCGCGCAGCTTGTCGTAGGACAGTCCTGTGTAGTCGACCGGCCGGCCGGCGGTAATGGCCGCCCACGCGTCGAAGACCTCCTCGGCTGTTCGCCACCCGATCAACGGCTCGCCGGACCGGTTGGTGAACCCCATGCGGTCGGCGTACATCAAGAAGATGTCGAGGTCGCCCCTCGCCTCTCCCGGCGGGTCGACGGCCTTGTCGGACAGGTGGACTGTGCGGTTGACGTTGGTGAAGCAGCCGGTCTTCTCTCCCCAGCCGGCGGCGGGCAGGACGACGTCGGCGAGCTCGGCGGTCTCGGTGAGGAACAGGTCCTGCACCACGACGAAACACTGGTCGCCGCCGAGGATCCGGCGGATGCGGGCCGACTCCGGCATCGACACGGCGGGGTTGGTCGCGGAGATCCACAGCAGTTCGATGGAGCCGGTCTCGGCGTAGGAGAAGATCTGCATCGCGTGGGTGGGGGGCGCCCAGTGCGGGATGGTCATGGCGTCGACGTCCCAGGCGTCGGCGAGTTGCTGCACGTGGTGGGGGTTGTCCCAGTTGCGAAAACCCGGCAGGTCCCCGTCGGCTCCGCACTCGCGGTTGTTCTGGGCGGTGGGCTGGCCGTTCATCTGCAGGATGCCGGCACCCGGGCGGCCGATCATCCCGCGCAGCAAGTGCAGGTTGTGCACGGCGACGGAGGCGGCCGTGGCCTGGTGCGACTGGTAGAAGCCCTGCAGGACTGTTGAGAGCACGGCCTCGCTCTCGCCGAAGATCCGTGCCGCCCGGCGTACGTCGTCCGCGCCGACGCCGCAGATGTCGGCGACGTGCTCGGGGGTGTACGGCTCGACAGTGGACCGCAGATCCTCGAGGCCGAGCGTGTGGGCGGCCACCCAGTCCTGGTCGACCCACCCGTTGACGAGGAGCTCGCGGGTCAGGCCGTTCATCAGCGCGAGGTTGGTGCCGACGCGCGGCGCGAGGTGCACGCCGCCGGTGCGCTCGGCCTCCATCGCGACCAGGGTTCGGCGTGGGTCGACGCACACCACCACCGGCGGGTCATCGCCTCGCGTCCGGTCGAGGATGCGCGCCCAGAGGACGGTCTGGGTCTCGGGCATGTTGTGGCCGTAGAGGAAGATCGCGTCGCAGTGCTCGATGTCGGTGTAGGACCCAGGCTGGCCATCCGCGCCGAAGGACTCCTTGAACGCCGCGGCACTGGTCGCGGTGCACAACCGGGTGTTGCCGTCCATGTGCGGGGTGCCGAGCCCGGCCTTGCCGATGACGGCGAGGGCGTAGTACTCCTCGAGGAACAGCTGCCCGGAGGTGTAGAAACCGTGGCTCAGGGGCCCCTTCTTCTCCAGCAGCGACTTCGACCTTTCCACGATGCGGCCCATGGCGGTCTCCCAATCGGTCTCGACCAGCCGCCGGTCCTCGCGCACCAGCGGTCGGGTCAGCCTGTCCCCGGAGTTCGCCCACCTGGTGGACCCGTAGAGGCCCTTGGGGCCGAGGCGGCCGTGGTTGACCACGTCCGTCGCGCGGCCTCGGACGCCGACCATGCGGCCTTCCTTGACCGCGATGTCGACGCCGCAGCCGTTGCTGCACAGCAGGCACGCCGACTGCACCCAGGAGTCGACACTGTCCTCGCCGATCCCTGGGTCGAGGAACTGGTCCACCCGCGCAGGCCACACCGTCCCCTTCGTGTGCGGCGTACGAGCTCCGTAGATGTCGGCGATCCGGTCGCTCACGTCCATTCCTCCTTCGACATCCCAACACTTTGCATGCCCTAGCGCATACACTGCGAGTGTGGCACGGCCCGACAAGGCCGGTCCACCCCCGCGGGGGTTACCTACAAGACCTGGCCAATGACGCCACTGAGCAGAACGGAGCCAAGAAGATGACCGACGCAGAAGCCGCCGCCGCGGCGTTCATGACCGCCAGCCGAGCGCTGCTGGGCATGTCGTTGCGGTCCGTGGCAGCGGCCCCGGTCCCGTTGACGGTCCCCCAGCACCGGCTGCTCGTGCTCGTCTCCGCCGACGGTCCGCGACGTATCGGCACCCTGGCCGACGACCTCGGCGTCAACCAGTCCAACGCCAGCCGGCTGGTGGCCCGCCTGGTCGATCAGGGCCTCGTGCGGCGGACAACCGACCCAGCGGACGGCCGGGCCTCGGTCGTCGAGGCCACTGCTGCGGGGCGACGCGTGCTCGACGCGGTCAGCGAGCATCGATTGCGCGAGCTGCGGGCCGTCGTCGCTGCCATGCCTCCCACCAGTTGGCGCCCCGCTGTGCAGGTCCTGCATGCCTTCAACGCCGCAGCCCACGAGACAGAGACCGTCGCGAGCAGCATCAGCGACGAGGCGGAACGATGAGAGCCCTGACCGTCCAACCCAGCACACCGGGTTCACTACGCATCGAAGACGTACCCGACCCCGAGCCGGCCGCTGGTGAACTGCTGGTGCGCGGACTCGCGGTCGGTGTCTGCGGCACCGACATGGAGATCGTTCGCGGTGACTACGGCTGGGCTCCACCCGGACAGGACCGGCTCGTGCTGGGCCACGAATCCCTCGGTCGCGTCGAGCAGGTGCCATCGGGCAGCACGTTCGACCGCGGTGACCTCATCGTCGGGGCGGTGCGCCGTCCGGACCCGGAGCCGTGCGGGGCGTGCGCGGTCGGCGAGTGGGACATGTGCCGCAACGGTCGCTACACCGAGCGCGGCATCAAGGAGCTGCCCGGCTTCGGCAGCGAATGGTGGACCGTCCCCGAGCGGTATGCCGTACGCGTGGACGCCGGCCTGGGCCTCGCAGGGGTCCTGACCGAGCCGACCAGCGTGGTGGCCAAGGCGTGGGAGCAGGTCGACCGCGTCGGTGGGCGCGCGTGGTTCGACCCCCGCACGGTCCTCGTCACCGGCGCGGGACCCATCGGGTTGCTGGCAGCGATGCTCGGGGTGCAACGCGGCCTCGACGTGCACGTCCTCGACAGGGTCGCCGACGGAATCAAGCCCAAACTGGTACGCGACCTCGGGGCGACCTACCACCACACGAGCGTCGACCGGGTCGTCGACCGGGCACGACCCGACGTGGTCATCGAGGCCACCGGGGCCGGATCTGTCGTCTTCGACGCGATCGCCGGCACCGGGTCCTACGGCATCGTCTGCCTCACCGGGGTGTCGCCGCGCGGACGGGACCTGACCGTGGACGCGGGCGGCCTCAACCGCAGCCTCGTGCTGGAGAACGACGCCGTCATTGGCTCCGTCAACGCCAACCTGCGCCACTACCAAGCCGCCGCCGAGGCGCTCGCCGCCGCAGACCGGGACTGGCTGCGCCGGCTCATCACCACGACCGTCCCGCTCGACGAGGCGGCCTCGGCGTTCGATCGGCCGGGCGAGGACGTCAAGGTCGTCGTCACCCTCGAGGACGGAGTCGTCTGATGTGGACGACCATCGTGTACGCCGCCGGCGCCTCACTACCGTTGCTCGCGGGTGCCATCGTCGGCGTGCGGTGGGAGCCGCCGAAGCGACTGGTGGCCTCCGTCCTCGCCTTCGCGGCCGGCGCGCTGATCGTGTCGGCGTCCTTTGAGCTGTTCGAGCCGGCCTACGAGGGCGGCGGCCCGTGGCGAGCAGGGCTGTCTTTCGCGGCGGGTGCGCTGGTCTTCGTGGTCGCGGACACGTGGCTCGACCGTCGTACGTCGGGCAGCGCCGCCGGGCTGGCTCTGCTGGCCGGGGTCACGCTCGACGGCATCCCGGAGAACACGGCGCTTGGGGTCTCACTCAACAGCACAGCCAGTGTCGCGCTGCTCGTCGCGGTGTTCGTGAGCAACTTTCCCGAGGCCCTGGCCGGCGCGCGGAGCATGCTGGACCGCGACCGCAGTCCGAGGTTCGTCATCGGAGTGTGGGGCGCCGCGACCGTGCTGCTTGGTGGGGCCGTGTTCGCTGGCCGGTACCTGTTCGTCGGCGCCGACCCCTCGACCCTGGCGTATCCGCTTGCTTTCGCTGGCGGCGCGGTCCTCGCCTCCGTCATCGACACGCTCGCCCCCGAGGCGTTCGGTGACGGTGGCCCGGCCATCGCCCTGGCCAGCGCTGCAGGCTTCGTTACCGGCTTCCTGCTGAGCCTCTGACACTGGAGGCGGCCTCTGTGCGTGGCGCCGGGCCCGACATGTCCATCGGCGCCGGCCGATGCGTCGAACGAAGGCACACTGCAGGCCTCGGCAGACCTCGGCAGAGCTCAGCGATAGTTGCCGGAGGGTGCGTCCCCTCGAATGGCAAACTCACCTGACGGGGCGCTACGAGACGGCGACCACGTCCAAGTCTGCGTACGGGCCCCTCTTCGCCTCGACCGGGACGAGCATCTGAACGAGCTCACCATCGGTGACGTCCAGCGTCAGCTCGACGAACGACCCCACGGACAGCTGGTCGGCTGGCACGGACACGGGCGCCTCGTGGGCCAGGTTCACCGGTTCGCCCGGCGGCAGGAGGACCACGTCGGCGAGCAGCGCGGATCTCAACGGCACCCCATCGCTCTTGACGGTGGCGCCTGTCAGCGCGTGTCGCCGGCTCTCGGTGTTGAGCAACGTGCCGACGACTCGTCCGTTCCTGTCGCCGTCGACCACGATCGCCACGCCCAGGGCGTCGACCTGCTCGGTACGGGCGTTGCTGCCGATCGATGGCTGGTAGGACTTCGCTTCGACCGGGGCTCCCACCGAGCACCCGGACAACAGCGCCGGTGCCAAGAGGAATCCCCCGATCCACCGTGCTCGTCGAACCCCGCGCATGCGTGCTCTCCCGGCAGGTCGCCGCTCAGCGGCTCGGGCGGTCCGGGTGGTCCGGGTGATTCGCACCTGAGCCCTCCTAGGTTTTCGACACGTCAACGAGGAACTCCTCCGCAGCCTGCGGGGTGTCTGCCGGGTAGATCTTGACGACGTGACTTCCGACGACGCGCGGCATCGTGCGACCGTCTCCGCGCTCGCCTGCCGGCGCATCGACGGTGAACACGTCCTCACCGTCGGGGTCCATCAGGTGAAGCTCGTAGCGGGCGTCGCTCTCGTTCTCGAGGACGATGGCGACGACTTCACCGGCTTCGGCCTCCCGGTCCGGTGATGCGCCGACCTGACCGTCCTTGGACACGTGGAACCGCAATGTCGGAGGGTTGAGGGGGACGTCGTTCTCCGCCCGCTCGCTCAAGGGCGCCGCCCCGCTCACACCCTCCTGGCCGCAGGAGGACAACAGGCCGGCAAGGGCCACGCACACGACCAGCATCACCACCCTCAGCCGATGTCTTGAACCCGTGCGGCGGTGGCCGTGGCGGTCGCGGTGGCGGGGACGGTGGCCGTGGCCGTGGCCGTGGCCGTGGCGGCGATGTAGGCCCGGTTCGTCCATCAGTGTGCGGTCGTCCATCTCGGTGCGAGGCATGTCTCCACCACTACCAAGACCCCGGTGAGACAGACGCCGTTGCGAAGGTCCGTCGGCACGGTTTCCGGGCACAGCGTCCGCGCCGAACTGGCCACGAGGCCACCGGCCGAGCCTGAAGGTCACGACGTCGTAACCATTCGGTGAGAGCTGTTGAACCGGGTCGGGTACGGCGGGTTCGGCTCGACCCAGGACAACGCGCTGTGTCTCTACGGTGCCCCTTGCCGTTGGGCCTCGACGTGGCGCCACGCGCGCTTCGTCACGGGTCCGGCGGACCCGGCTGGGGTCAGTCATCATCGTGGTCGCGGACGATGAACTCGAGTCGACCGGACTGGTCGGTGCGGACGTCGAGCACGCTGTCAGCGAAGCGCAGGGCGGCGATGGGTGCGAGGAAGACGCGAGCACCGTCGTGCTCGACGATTCGATCCATCTCGTGAGGGGCGGCGGCGCGCCGGACGGCGAAGGTGGGACGGTCGCTGCGGCGGCTTATGCGCAGGCCCGGAATCTCCGCGGCGGTTCCTGAGCTCGAGATCTGCCGCACCGCTTCGTGTGCTTCGCGGGTGAGGGTGAACATCGGTCACTTCCTTCTATCGGGTTGGCGGACTTCCTTCGTGTGTTAGCTGACTGAGACGTAGGGGCTTGCGGGGTTGTGGTCGGTGGAGCCGGGTCCGGGCTCCTTGGCGTGCGATGGAGCGTCATCCGGCACGGCCGATCGTGAACGCGGTCAGGAAGCCCACGGTGGCGAGCAGACCGGCGTAGAGGTGGGTGCGCTCGAACGCCTCCGGAATCATGGTGTCGGCGACCATCGTCAAGATGGCGCCGGCCGCCAGGGCGGTGATGACGGCGACCACCTGGGCTGAGGCACCTTGCAGGAGGAGACAGCCCAGGAGCCCGGCGGCGCCGCTGGCGAGGGCCACACCGACCCAAACACCGAAGACGTAGCGCGCTGACCGGCCGCTGCGTTTCATGCCGGCCGCGCTCGAGAGCCCCTCGGGCAGGTTGGAGATGAAGATCGCCGCGAGCACGGGGATGCCGACGCCGTTACCGCCTAGCAGGGAGAGCCCGAGGACGACGGACTCGGGTATGCCGTCGAGCAGTGCACCGATGGCGATGGCGGATCCGCTGCCGTCGTGGTCCTGCTCGCTCGGCTGCTGGTTGCCGGACCGCTTGCGGTGCCGTGCGCCTCGTCTGGCCAGGACGAGGTTGGCCAGCAGGTAGACGACGGCGCCAGCCAGGAAGCCAACCACGGTCGCCAGCAGGCCTCCGCTTCGTTCCGCCTCGTCGACCAGGTTGAACGCGAGGGCGGAGATGAGCACACCAGCACCGAAAGCCATCACCGAGGCGACGACGCGCTGAGGCACGGCGGTCAGCCAAGCGACGAGGGCGCCAATGACCAGCGCACCCCCCGCGATCAGGCCCCACAGTCCCGCTTGCGCCCAGATCGGCATGTCAGCAGGAAGGTCGCAGGAACGGTGCGGTGCTCAGGGAAGGTTCGTCCAGCATGGCGGTCTCCTTGGTCGTTGCGGTGCTCGTTGCGGTGCTCGTTGCGGTGCTCGTTGGCTTGCCCGTTTGCTGGGGGTGTCGGCTCGCCGGGAGGACTGGGCGTGATGCGACAACTGCGGGGCGTCGCGCTTGGCGGGACAGGCGGCGTGGGCGGGAACTGCGGCGAGACCGAGAAGTGGTGGGGTCGTCCGACATCGACACCGGGCGCTGTGCCTGGGGCCCGCCGCGGCGGACGAAGTCGCACCTTGTGTCCCTTCCCTCATCGTGCTTTCGTTGCGTAACAGCATACATGCCGTTACGCATTGAACGGGAGGGCCGCATGACTAGAACGACAGTGGATCCGCGGATAGTGGTCGTGGGTCGATGACGCGACAAGCGACCGGTGAGGTCATCCGCCCGGTCCCGCAGGTGCTGCGTCAGTACGCGCTGATCGCCGACGGCGAGCGCGGTGCCCTGGTGGGACCCCGCGGGGACATCGCGTTCATGTGCGCACCGAGCTGGCACGACGACGCCGTGTTCTCCAGCCTGCTGGGCGGCCACGGCGGGTACGGCGTGAGCCCTGCGGACGACCGGTTCGTCTGGGGCGGCTACTACGAGCCTGAGACGTTGATCTGGCGCAGCCGATGGGTCTCGACCACCGCCGTGACCGAGTGCCGCGAGGCGCTCGCGTTTCCCGGCGACCCGCACCGGGTCGTGCTGCTGCGCCGGATCGAGGCAACGCTGGGCGTCGCCCACGTCCACGTCGGGCTGGATCTACGCGCGGACTTCGGCGCCCGGACGATGACGGTGGCTCGCAGCGAGGACGGTCACTGGCACGGTCACTCCGGCAAGCTCGCCTACCGATGGACCGGTTCCACCGAGCACGCCCACCTGGAGGACGGGCGACTCGTCCTGGACCTGGTGGTACCCGCTGGCGAGTCCCGCGACCTAGTGCTGGAGATCTCGCGTGACGAGCTCCCCCGGCGGTTGCCCGACCCGCTTGAGCTGTGGGACCGCACCCTGCGCGCGTGGCACGAAGCGACTCCCGACATGAGCGCTTCCGCGACTCCGGGAGCATCCAGTCATTCCTATGCCGTCCTGCGCGGCCTCACCTCCAGCACCGGCGCGATGGTTGCGGCCGCCACCACCTCGCTGCCCGAGCGCGCCGCCCAGGGGCGCAACTACGACTACCGCTACGCCTGGATCCGCGACCAGTGCTACGCCGGGCGAGCAGCAGCCGTCATCGGTGACCACACGCTGCTCGACAGCGCTGTTGAGTTCGTGTCCGAGCGCGTACTCGCGGACGGCCCGGACCTGCGGCCCGCATACACGGTGACGGGAGGTCGGGTCCCGGACGAGCACGACGTCACGCTTCCGGGATACCCCGGGGCCCCGGTGCGGACCGGCAACTGGGTCAACCATCAGTTCCAGCTCGACGCGCTCGGTGAGGCGCTGCTCCTGCTCGCCGCGGCCGAGGGCCGCGGCCGGCTGCACGACGACGGCCGCCGCGCCGTCACCACGCTCGTCGAGGCCATCCGCAAACGTGACCAGGACCCCGACGCCGGGATCTGGGAGATCGACGATCGCCGGTGGGCCCACTCGAGGCTCATGTGCGCCGCCGGCCTGAAAGCCGCCGCAGATGCGCCGACCCTGGGCAGCCACGGCGACGCCGCTGCTACGTGGCGCCGACACGCCGAGGAGCTGATCAACTCAGTGGACCAGGACTGCCGGCACACCTCCGGACGGTGGCAGCGTTCACCTCTCGACGACTCCGTCGACGCCGCGCTTCTCCTGCCCGGCATCCGAGGCGCAGTCGTCCCCAACGACCCCCGCAACATCGCGACCATCCGGGCGGTACTGGAGGACCTGACCGATGACGGCTTCGTCTACCGGTTCCGCCACGACGACAACCGCCCACTGCACGAGAGTGAGGGTGCGTTCGTCCTGTGCGGGTTCTGGCTCTCGCTCGCACTGCTCAACCTGGGTCGACGCGAGGACGCGCTGCGCTGGTTCGAGCGCAACCGCGCCGCCATGGGCCCTCCGGGCCTATTGGCCGAGGAGTACGACGTCGTCCAACGCCAGCTGCGCGGCAACCTGCCCCAGGCCTTCGTACACGCCCAACTGATCGAGACCGCCCACCGCCTGGGTGAGGCCGGTGTGAGCTCGCACGGCTTTCAGGCCCGCGCCAGGTGAGCGGCCCGCCGCCGCAAGGAACCAACAAACGACTCCCCAGGAGGAGCAGATGGAACTCAAGAAGAGCCCCCGCATCGTCGTCATCACCGGAGCATCCGGTGGCATCGGCCGGGCCAGCGCTCGCCTGTTCGCCCGCGAAGGCGACCACGTGGCGCTGCTCGCGCGTGGCAGCACCGGCCTGCGGGCAGCGGCCCAAGAGGTCCGCGACCTCGGCGGCGACCCGTTGACCATCACGGTGGACACTGCCGACCACCACGCCCTCGAGCAGGCCGCAGACCGGGTCGAGGCTGAGCTTGGCCCCATCGACGTGTGGGTCAACGACGCGTTCACCTCGGTGTTCGCACGCTTCGTCGACATCGACCCCGAAGAGTTCCGACGCGTCACCGAGGTCACCTACCTCGGCTTCGTGAACGGCACCCGCGCCGCTCTGACAAGGATGCTGCCCCGCGACCGCGGGGTGATTGTCCAGGTCGGGTCCGCCCTGGCCCACCGCGGCATCCCCCTCCAGTCGCCCTACTGCGGCGCCAAGCACGCCATGTGGGGGTTCCACGAGTCACTGCTCACCGAGCTGCGCCACGAGCACAGCAACGTCCACGTCACCTCGGTGGCTATGCCGGGCGTCAACACCCCCCAATTCAGGTGGGTGTCATCCCGACTGCCCATGCAGGCCCAACCAGTCCCGCCGTTCTACCAACCGGAAGTCGCTGCTCGCGCCGTCCTCTACGCCGCGGCACACCCTCAACGGCGCGCGTACTGGGTGGGCGCCACCACCGCCGCCACCATCGTGGCGAACCGGGTCGCAGGCGGACTACTGGACCGCTACCTCGCGCGCACCGGCGCGTCGTCGCAGCAGACAGACACGCCCCGCCCCGCCGACCAGAAGGCCAACCTGTGGGAACCAGTCGACGGCGAGGACGGTCACGACCACGGCGCCCACGGAGTCTTCGACGACCGCGCCATCGCCCACTCGCCGCAGCAGTGGGCCTCGCAGCACCGCCGCGCCCTCGGCGTCACAGCCCTATCGCTCGCCGGCGGCCTCGCCGTGCGCGCAAGGCGGACGGCATGAGCACGGCACGACGTCCGGTCGATGTTGTCCGGCTCGGTCTTGGGCTGGTGACCCTGACCTGTCCGGAGGTGGCACTGCGACTTAGCGGCGGACGGACGCAGCAGCACGAGCGCGCGGCGGTCCGCATCCTGGGAGCCCGCTACCTCGCCCAGTCGGCGATAGGCCTCGCCGCTTCGCGGTCGCAGCGGCGGCCTCCGGATTCGAGCGAATGTCGACCGTGGGTGCGAGAGCTGGACGTCACCGTCGAGGTGACGCATGCCGCCACCATGTTCGCCCTGGCGGTCGTCTCAGCGAAGTACCGACGCCTCGCACTCATCAGCGCGGTCACTGCTCTCACCTTTTCAGCGCTCGACCTGCAGGAGATCCGGCGATGACGACACCCCGGCACTTGCAAAGCGGCGCCGACATGACCGCAGACGCCACAACCTCCCATGAAGCAACTTCCGATGACTCAACACCCGGTGCCAGGCGGGCCGGGCACCTGGTCCGGCCCCGTTGGGTCTGGGGCGGACTCGTCGGAGCCCTCAGCGGTGCCGTCGTCCTGAGCGTCGGCGTGGTGCTGCTGTCCGGACCGCTGTCCGTGATGGGCACCGTGGTGCTGGTCCTGGGCGTGGGGTGCAGCGTCCGCGGTGGCGTGCTCTACGACGCCGTCTCGGCGTTCTCTCCGCGGCGAGAGCTTCGGCAGGTGCGCGACGGTGTGGTGCACCCGGGGGTCGTTCCCGGCGAGATGGTCAACACGGACCGGGCCCATGCCGACGCGGCCGCATCCAATCAATGCACCCGCCGCCTGGAGGACGCGGCCCACCATCCCTCGAAGGCTCACTGGGCTCCCGTCGCAGGCTGGATGTGCATGCTCATCACCGCCACCCTTGTCGTGTCCCAGTGGAACCTGGTGGCTCACAACGCCACCGGCGCGAGCAACAACTTCCGCGACACAGGGTGCGCCATCCTGCTCGGCCTCTGCGGACTGCGGGTCGCTGTGGTCCCCGATCGGCACCGCATCGCAGCCGCCGTCATCCTCATCTCGGGACTAGGACTGGTCCTTGGCGGCACGCTCGCCGAGCACGACCACCTTGGTCTGCAGCTGATGGAGGTCACCTGCGGCTGCCTCGCCGTCGCATGTGCGCTTGCTGCGTACCTGTCCCCGTCGACGCTGAAATAGACATGAGAGGGCTGACCCCAGGCCACGCCGTGACAAGTCAAAACGCTAATGGCGCTGAGAAACTTCTCAGGGCGGTGCATCTCAACCCAGACTTACAAGTCCGGTGGACCGTGCCGCGGTCAAGTTTGACTAGGAGTGCCGTCCGCCCATCGGCAATTCTGGACGTTGGTGCCCTCGACGGCCTGCGCCTACCCCTCGTAGTCCGGTGCGTTACTCCCCCACTGCGAGCCGGCAGTCTCAGAGGTTGCTGCGGAACGAGAACGTGGGTTTCCGATACTCGTCGTGATCATTCGAAAGTGGCTCTGACCTGCATAGATGCAGGCGCGACGTGATCTGTAATCGTTGATCATCAGCATCGAGTTCGGTCCTGCTGAGGGCAGATTGAGGGCCGAGCGAGCCTGCTGGCCCGCTCACCACCCTGCTCACCATCGCTGACGACAGCGCTTCCCAGGTCCCAGCGCCGCTGGACATGAGCAACGTTGCATCCTTGCGGTCCCGCGATGAGCGCCGGCGCCGCACACCTCGCGGGTCGCCCGTAGAATTCGTTCGACGTCGTGTCGGGTTCTCGCAGGCCGGGCCAGTACAGCGATGACCGCAACGCGTCCTTATGCGGTCGCGTCAGGACACTCTCAGGAGTCGTAGCGGGGGATGTTGATGTCGTACTGGGCCACCTTGCGATAGACGGTCGCTCGGCTCATGCCAAGTTCCTCGCCAGCGTCCTTCATGGAGGTGCCGGGGCGGGTGAGGACGCGGACGATCTCGTCGCGCTCGAAGGTCTCGATGCGGGTGAGGCGTCGTGAGGTGCCGGAGAGCACGTCGGCGGGCAGGTGTCGTACGTCGATGGTGTCGCCGCGCCGGGCGGCCTGCGCGATGACGTCGACGAGCTGGCGGGCGTTGCCGGGCCAGCCGCAGTCGCGTAAGGCCGACTCAGCGGCGTGGGTGAAGGCGACCTCTCGTCCGCGTGCCCGGCGAGCGGCGAGGTGGGCGAGAGGGAGGACGTCGTCGGGGCGTTCGCGAAGGGGCGGAACGGAGACGATGGTGTCGACGAGCGGGGCGAGGGCGGGCGGTATGGCGTCGTAGCGGCTGGCTGTCATCGCGAACGGCACGTGGTCGCCGGCGTGGGCGCGGACCCGTGCTTGGACGACGAGGTCGCGCACGTGTTCGGCGACCCACTCGGGGAGGAGGTCGACGTCGCGGACGAGGATGCCGGTGTCGGGCTTGCCGAGCTCGGGGGTCCACAGTCCGAGCCAGGCCTCGCAGTCCTGGGGCGGGGGCGGCGAGGCGGCGAGGATGCGCTCGCGGGGGAACTGCTCGCGCAACGCCTGTGCGAGGACGGTGGCCCGACCGGATCCTTCCTCGCCGACGGCGAGAATGATGCGCTCGTCGCGGATCGCGGCGCCGACGCGACCGAGCACGTCGGTCCAGCTGGGACCGAGGTCGGCGATGGTGCCGGTTCCGGGTTCGAGGCGCGGTGTCTCGACGCGGAACACCTCGCCGCGTTGGGCGGCGCGGGGCTTCTGTCCGCGTGAGCGGGCCAGCATCATCGCGGAGGTGTTGCTGGCCGCGGACTGGGCGAGCGCGAGGAGCAGGTCGCTGGACTGGCTCGACCAGGTCGTGAGGTTGACGCAGCCCTCGAGCTGGCCGCTAAGCGGGTCAAGGACCGGAACGGCGGCGCACGTGTAGGTGCAGAGGCTGAGCGCATAGTGCTCGTCGGCGCGCACCACGGTGGGCGCGCGGTCGGCGATGGCGAGGCCGAGGCCGTTGGTGCCGACGGTGCGCTCGGCGTAGGCGAAACCGGGGGCGAGATGGACGGCGTCGAGTGCCCGCAGGAGCGAGGTGTCGCCGCTCATGCGGTTGAGGACGAGCCCGTCGGCGTCGGTCAGCATGAGGGAGACGGGCTCATTGATCAGGGTCTGGTGAAGGCCGGCGAGCACCTCGCGTCCGCACTCGAAGAACAGTGATTCGTCGTCGAAGGTGCCGGTGAAGCTGGGCTCGATGGACTCGAGCGAGACGCCGTAGCCCTCGCTGCGCTGCCAGGATGCGACGAGTCGGTCGGAGACGTGCGAGCCGGTCACCATCGGTGCGCCGCCCATCGAGCGTTGCAGCTCGTGGTGCCGGCGCGCGCGCTCGGGCAGGGCGTCGTCCATCACCCGTCTCCCGTCATGTGACCGACGTTACAGCTGGCACCGGCGAGCGACCCCAGAGTCGCGTCTCAAATTGAGACACCCGCTGGTCTCACATTGAGACGTTCTCGCGGGTCGAAAGGTCGTCGACGGCACCTAACGTCCGAACCCATCGAGTGACCGACGTCACCGACATCACCCCGATCGACGGAGGACGCACATGTACACCAAGGACGGCGAGAACTACTTCATCGTCGACGCTCACATCGCCTTGTGGGACGCACGCCCGGAGAACATCAAGAACCTCCAAGGCCAGCAGTTCATCGACTGCTTCTACGACTACCACGCGAACCTCTCCCCGGAGTCGGAGGTCTGGCCCAAGGAGGAGTACCTCTACCAGGGTGGCGAGCGCCTGATGAAGGACCTCTTCACCGACGGCTACGTCGACCACGCGATCTTCCAGCCAGCCCAGCTCGGGGAGTTCTACAACAACGGGTTCGGGCAGACCGAAGAGGCGTTCGCCCTCACCCAGGCCAACTCAGACAAGCTGACGTACAACCACAACTTCGACCCACGCAATGGCGAGGCCGGCCTCGACCAGCTTCGTGCCGACGCCGAGCGTTTCGGGCTCAAGGGCGTGAAGCTCTACACCGCCGAATGGCACGGCGACTCGCGCGGCTGGAAGCTCGACGACCCGATGGCCTACAAATACTTCGAACTGTGCCGTGAGCTCGGCATCACGAACATCCACATCCACAAGGGCCCCACCATCCGCCCCCTCGACCGCGACGCGTTCGACGTCGCCGACGTCGACCACGTGGCCACGGACTTCACCGACCTCAACTTCATCATCGAGCACGTCGGCCTGCCCCGGCTCGAGGACTTCTGCTGGATCGCGACTCAGGAGCCGAACGTCCACGGCGGCCTGGCAGTCGCGATGCCGTTCATCCACACCCGGCCGCGCTACTTCGCGCAGATCATGGGCGAGCTCATGTACTGGATCGGTGAGGACCGCATCCAGTTCTCCTCCGACTACGCCCTGTGGACGCCAAGGTGGCTGATCGAGCAGTTCGTCGACTTCCAGATCCCCGACGACATGACCGAGTACGCCCCCCTCACCACCGAGGCGAAGAAGAAGGTCCTCGGCCTCAACGCCGCCAAGATGTACGACATCGAGGTGCCTGCCGAGCTGCGGCTGCCCGATGCAGACGAGCCCGAGACCGGTCCGCGACAGCCCGACGCGGCAGACCTCGGCCAAATGGCGTCGGTGTGACGATGACGCTCACCGTCACCCGCCACACGTACGCCGACGCGGTGCGCGAGGCCCTCGGCGCCGTGTTCGACCCGGAGCTCGACGAGCCCATCACCGACCTCGGCTTCGTCCGCACAGTCGAGGTCGGCAAAGACGGTGACGTGGAGGTGCACCTACGTTTGCCGACCTCGTTCTGCTCGCCGAACTTCGCCTACCTGATGGCGTCGGACTCCAAGGACGTCCTCACCGCGCTTCCGTGGACTCGTTCGGTCGTGGTCCGGCTCGATGACCACCACGACTCCGAAATCATCAACCACGGCCTGGCCACTGACGCCGGCTACAAGGGCACCTTCCGTCACGAGGCCGAGGACAGCCTCGACGAGCTGCGCCGCACCTTCCAGGTCAAAGCGCACACCGCGGCGATGGAACGATGCCTGACGGGCCTGCTGAGGTCGAGTCCCGACCTGGCGGAGACGGCTCTCGCGGACGTGGTCCTGGACGACCTGCCCGATGGGCTGGAGAAGGACTCACTGCTACGGCGTCGTTCGACGCTCGGCCTTGGCAACCATGACGCGGCGCCCGTCATGGTCGATGAGCACGGTGTCGGCTACGAGCCCGACCAGGTGCCGATGGCGTTGCGGCGGGCCCGTTCGACTCGGATCTCGATCGACGGGAACGCGCACTTCTGCCGCGGCCTGCTCCGCACTCGCTACCCGGGCTCGGGCGACGACCAGACGCGTCGGGTCGACGGCGAGGAGCCCGCCGATGCCGCCTACGCGCCCGGTCACGACGGGACCTTCATCCCCCTGTCCACCTTGGCCACCCACTCCAACAAGGAGCACTCCCGATGAGCAAAATGCGAGCCGTCCAGGTCGTCGGCTATCACCAGGATCTCGAGATGACCGAGGTCGACGTCCCCGAGGCCACCGGCCCGTTCGACGTCATCGTGCGGATCGGAGGCGCTGGTGTGTGCCGCACCGACCTCCACATCCTCGAGGGGCAGTGGGAGGAGAAGTCCGGCGTCACGCTGCCGTACACGATCGGCCACGAGAACGCCGGCTGGGTGCAGGCCGTCGGTTCCGCGGTCACCAACGTGCGTGAGGGCGACAAGGTCATCGTGCATCCGCTCATCACGTGCGGCCTGTGTCGCGCGTGCCGCACCGGTGACGACGTCCACTGCGAGAACAACCAGTTTCCCGGCATCAACACCAACGGCGGGTACGCCGAGTACCTCAAGACATCGGCCCGCAGCGTCGTTCCGATCGACGACTCCCTCGAGCCAGCCGACGTCGCCGCCCTCGCCGACGCAGGCCTCACGGCCTACCACGCCGCTGCGAAGGCAGCGGAGCGGCTGACACCGCGCGACACGTGCGTCGTCATCGGCGCAGGCGGCCTAGGTCACATCGGCATCCAGGTCATGAAGGCGCTCTCGCCCGCGCAGCTGGTCGTCGTGGACCGCAACCCTGAGGCGCTGAAGCTGGCGCTGGGCCTGGGCGCCGACCACGGCGTGGTGGCCGAGGGAAAGCAGGTCGAGGAGGTCCTCGACATCACCCACGGCCTCGGCGCCGAGGTAGTCCTCGACTTCGTCGGCGAGGGCGGGTCCACGGCCGAGGGTCTCGCGATGACCCGCCAGGCCGGCGACTACCACGTCGTCGGGTACGGGGAGAACGTGAACGTTCCGACCATCGACCTCATTTCGGCGGAGAAGAACATCGTCGGCAACCTCGTCGGGTCATACAACGACCTGTGCGACCTCATGGCTCTGGCTGCTCGCGGCCTGGTCACCCTGCACACCCAGAAGTACGCCCTGGACGACTTCCAGTCGGCGATCTCGGACCTCGACGCCGGTCGCGTACGCGGCCGCGCCATCCTCACCCCCTGAGAAGGAGCACGACCATGAGCGGTATCAAGGCCCTGCTGGGCATCGGCGTCTCCGTTGGCGTGCTCGCCGGCATCTGGACGTACGCGAGCGTGGAGCTCACCCTCATCACCTGGATCGCGTTCGTCGCCTGGGCTTGCTTCTTCGCCGCCGGAGGCGGCACCACCGGTCTGGCCAAGGGCCTGGCCGCGAACCTGGCCGGCGTGTTCTGGGGGTGGGTGATCAGCCAGGGGCTGGAAACCGTCAGCGCTTCTACCCTTGCGCTCGCCATCATGGTGACGATCGTCGGGTTCATCCTGTGCATCGAGGCCGCGCTGCCGCTGTTGTCGTTCATTCCCGGCGGGTTCGCGGGCACGGCCGTGTTCTTCGGGTCCGGTTTCGACCTCAGCGGCGCGCTCATCGCGATTGTTGCCGGCGCCGTGCTCGGCATCATCTCGGAGAAGCTGGGCTCGATGATCCAGTCGGCCGTCGACGGTGCACCGCAGCCGGCGCCGACGCCGACGCCGACGCAGGATGCTCGGACCGCCTGAACGGGCACCCGTGAAGACTGGGACCTACCGGCCCGGCGTCAAGCTGAGCCGGTAGGCCCCGACAAGCTTTGCGAACGAACAGGTTTCGCCACCCGACTCGACCTAGGAGAGCTCCTTGATCTTCATCACTGCCAAGTTCGCCATCAAGCCCGAGCACGCCGAGGCGTGGCCCGAGATCTCCCGGGCCTTCACCGAGGCGACCCGCGCCGAGGAGGGCTGCCTCTGGTACGACTGGTCGCGCAGCCTCGACGACCCGAACGAGTACGTCCTGGTCGAGGCGTTCCGCGACGGCGACGCCGGTGCAGCTCACGTCGGCTCGGACCACTTCAAGGCCGCCCAGGCCGAGCTACCGCCCTACCTCGCCTCGACGCCGAAGATCATCAGCCAGACGGTCGATCAGGACGACTGGTCCGAGCTCGGTGAGCTCGCCGTCGACTGACGGACCGCGACGCCGGACTGTGGGGACCCGGCCGAGTTGGGACTACCTGACTGCCTCCTCCGCCGGGTGGTCTCGAGCACCCGTATCAGCAGTGCTGTGTCGGCGGGGCAGTGTGTTGGGTCACTCAATACAACCAAGTGGCCAGTCCACTCGCGCCGCCAGGATCGACAAACGCTGACCCGGTTACCGCCACGATCCGTCCGAGACCGTCGGCGCCGTCCTGAGCCCCTCCATGCTCACATGCGTGAGCAGGCCGTCCCTTCGACTCCAGTCGAGGAGCCCCTTCGGCCGTCTGTGCACTACTCACCAAGTACCTCGCACCCCATGCATTCACGGGCCATGGTTTCGTCCGCACGAAATGGGACAGGCCCGCTTCCCTGCGTTCCCGCGCAGGCGAGCCCGACGTACACGGGCCCTTGAACCACCCTCGATGCCGCTTGATCCACTCGTCGCCTGGCCCGCGCTTGAGGCCGATGGTTGATCGAGCGCGCTCACTTCGCCGCAGCTCGGACGCTAAACGAAACCCGGCCTGCTCTGACTTCGGTCGACAACTCGGTCGAGTCGCTACAGCTCGCAAACCCGTGGGAGGGGGCTGATGGCTTGCGCGTGATGCGCTGTCAGTTGGCTGCATTAGCGTCAGCGGCATGGACGTTTTAGAGGTGGACGGGGCGGCCGACACGTCGTTGGTCAGTGAAGCGCTCGAACTGATCTGGGGGATGCTCGACGACATCGTCGCTGATCTGCCGAATCAGTCGGAGTATCAAGACAGTCTGGATCGCCTCAACCAACTGAACCTCCTCCGCTGACGCGGCGGGACGATGACGGCCGACAACTCACCCTTCGATGCAGAGAAGTTCATGAGGGATCTTGAGCGCTCAACTGCGGAACACGCTCGTGTAGTGGCGCAGCGCCCTGGCGGGGAGCAGCTCTCGGAATCCCTCGGTAACGCCGCCCAGCTCCTCTATGACTGGACGGAACTCTTGCGGCTCAAAGCTTGTGAGACGCGCGGCGTCTCGCCGAGGCAGACCTATGCCTGGCTTCCCCTTGAGGGCTCGACGGCGTTCGACGATCGCGAGCAGATTGCTCCGGCGGTTGAGTCGTTCTGCGAATCGCGTGAACTGTCCAGCACTCACTGGCTCGAGACGAATCCGACTCGCAACCCCACTGACTGGGCAATCGAGTACCTAGAGCGGTGCTTCCACACGGTCTCTGACAATTTGGCTGGAATCGCGCAACTGGTGGATGGGTCGCAACGGCTTCGAGCTCCGATCACCCTTGCCCGTTCCGTACTCGAGGCAGCGGCCACCGGATGCTTCGTTGTCGACCCTAGCGTCGAATCACGCGAGCGCCGTCGTCGAGCTCTAAACCTGCACATGGCGCAGACCAAGGAAGCGTCGAATGAGCGGCGGGGCTCGGAAGAGCAGGAGGAGTGCGAAGCCGAGCTCGCAGAACTGGTCGACTTCGCCGGGTTCGCGGGATTCGATCTCAACAGGTACAAGTCGAGCGACCTTCTACCTCCCAGAATCAAGCCGCCGGACGGGCGTCACGATTCGGCCAGTTCGATCATTGAGAGTGTCCTACCTGGCGTGGGCATCACGATGTGGCGGTCGATGTCGGCGGTTGCCCATTCGCGCCGATCGCATCTGCTGATCTACGGCGAGTACACGCTCCCTCACGAGATGAAGCCTTGGCAGCGAGTTGAGTCCGTGGCCTACCACACGCTTCCCGGCATCTTGGTGGTCCGTGAGCTTGGTGACCGCCTGCAGCGTTATTTGGGGTGGAACTACCAGCCGTGGCCGGACCTGTGGGACGCCGTCGCAACGCAGTGGTCTGTGGCGGCCGGCATGGATGACGCGCGCATACGACGCGATTTGGGCCTTTCGCCGAACCCGACTACCTAGTTGAACGACCCGCGGCTCTCCCGCTCGGCAGGCTTCACCTGCGGTAGTTGGCCGCGCCGGGACTAACGCCGGCCTTGGTGTAGCTGACTGGGCACGGTGCCCGAACGCGAGGCCAAGCCACCTGACTACCTGGCTCGACAATCGATAGTTGTCGTTCACCCATTCCAACCGCCCGTCGACGCCATGCCGTGTCTCTCTGATCCCGCACATTTGTTCGCACAATCTGCAGGCGCTGAGCGTGACGTTGACGCAGTCGCTCACCATTCCGCTCACCGTCTCGCTCACCACGTCGCCGACTCGGAGCAAGCCAGGCATTCGCGACGCCATCCGCGTGCCGCGGTATTGGCTTCGCACGCTGACGACTGGACAACGCAGCATGATGGCGGCGCCACGGACGGACACCGCCTGCCGTGACGGCCGCGCTGACGAGCTGTCCGATCCGTTCTCGGTCGCCTTGCTTCTTCCTCACCCATCGACAAACGACCACGGCTAGCGCCGAGGCACACGTGAGGAGCACTCGCCATGCATCAGAACGCCGACCATCCGTCCCAGCCGACTCTTTGGGACGACACATCTGCGGCCGCCGCGCAGACGAAGGCTCGCACGCCCGCGCGAACGACCTCGCACAGAAACCGCGAGACGGCGGAAGCCAGCGATCTCTGGACAATCGACGAGGTCGCCAGTTACCTAGGGGTGCCCAAGCAGACCGTGTATTGCTGGCGGACGAGTGGCTACGGTCCGGCCGGCTTTCGCGTCGGCAAGCACCTGCGGTGGCGTGCATCAACGGTCATCTCTTGGACGATCGAGCTCGAGCGGCAGCGTTGACCGAGCCAGACGAGATCAAGCCGATCGAGAATCAGAGGTCCTGCCCGAGGTGCGGCTCGTCAATGGCGGACGTCTATCCGAGACTGCCTGGCCGCCCACGGCGCTGGTGCTCGGCGAAGTGTCGCCGCGCCGCATCTGAAGAGCGGCGAGCAGCGGCGGCCGGAGCTATTGCGACCAAGTTCGTGCAGATCGATGCTTCCCTCGACGACCACGTGCTCGCAGTGCTTGCGTCGCCGGCGGCATGCCGGCGCGTGCTGAGAGATCTGCGCGAGCGGCACGACGCCGGCAAGCTCGACGATGCCCGGTGGTCTCCGGTCGCTAGTGAGCTGGAGCGCGATCGCTCCCCCACGCGCCCGACGCTTCGATGGGGCGCTCGGTGATGCCCGGACTACACAACCGGCTGTCCCTTGTCCGTCGTCACAGCTAGCGTGAACCGTCTCGGAGGTTCTCATGGCCAGCATCACCACGAAGCGCGGCTCGGACGGTAGCCCTCGCTACGTCGTCAACTACCGCGATCCCGAAGAGCGTCAACGACGGAAGTCGTTCCGGCGGAAGTCGGACGCGGAAGCGTTCCGCAGCACGGTCGAGACGGACAAGATCCGCGGCACCTACATCGACGTCGACGCCGGGCGGGTCATGTTCCGCGACTATGCCGCTGAGTGGCTCGCGAACAGAACGTTCGACAGGACCACCTACGAAGCAACCGAACTTCGGCTGCGGGTCCACGTCCTCCCAGTCATCGGTCATCTCCAACTGCGACAGATCAAGCCATCCACGATCCAAGGGCTGATGCGCTCGCTGGCCCTGTCGGACACCTACCGGCGCGTCATCCTGGCGAACGTGTCGGCGATCTTCAGCGCCGCCGTGGACGACGAGCTCATCGCGAAGAACCCGTGCAGGGCCGGATCGGTGACGCGGCCGTCTGTAGTTCGACGCAGAGTTGTGCCGTGGCCGGTCGAGCAGGTCAGTGCCATGCACGACGCCCTGCCCCCGCGCTACCGGCTCCTAGTCACGTTGGGCTCGGGCCTGGGCCTGCGGCAGGGTGAGATCTTCGGCCTCTCTCCCAACGACTTCAACTTCCTCGCGGGCACGGTCGACATCCAGCGCCAGGTGCGCATCCTCGCCGGCAACAAACTCGTGTTCGCTCCGCCCAAAGGTCGCAAGACGCGGACCGTCCCCTTGCCTTCCAGCGTTGCGGCCGAGGTCAATGCGCACCTCGCCGAGTTCCCTCCTGTGCGCGTCAGCCTGCCGCGGCTGACGCCGGAGAACCTCGAGCGCGCGACCGTGCCGCTCCTACTGACCACCCGCGAGGGCACTGCGCTGAACCGCAACTACTTCAACAGCAGTCTCTGGCGATCGGCTCAGAAGCAAGCCCACGTCGAGCCCACCCGCGACAACGGCTGCCATGCCCTGCGCCACTGGTACGCGTCGGTGCTGCTCGACGCCGGTGAGTCCATCCGCGCCGTCTCGGAGTACCTCGGGCATAGCGATCCAGGCTTCACCCTGCGCACCTACACGCACCTGATGCCCGACAGCTCCGAGCGCACTAGAGGCGCAGTCGATGCCGCATTCGCTGCAGCACGAAACAGCACGAGTAGCGCCCGATAACGACCACGACGGACGGGGAGAGGGTTTCGCGTGTTACATGGTCGTTACATTAACCGCTTCAGCATCACGTTTTCGCAGGTCAGCGGCCATCGTCGGTCTCTACTACGACATCTGACCGCTGCCGACTGCGGCCGTCCGGCAACGCCGGGCAGCCGTGACGACAGCCTCTGCCTGAAGGAACGCCGTCGATCGACCCCGTGGTCGATCGGCGGCGTTCGCTGTTGCCGGCCTGCGCGAACGCCCCACGGAAAGCGACGTCAGGTGCCCGCTGCCTCCCGTGGCAGGTGGTGGAGTGAGCAGGACATCGCTCCACGAGCCGGTGACGCGCTCCTCTCGCCCGGACCGGCTGGCACTAGCGTGCGAGGGACGTCTTGCCGACCGAAGGAGACCGCTGCGTGGGACTCGCCCTTTCCGTGCTCGCAGTGGTGGTCGGTGTCCTCATCGGCATGGTCGGCGTCGGTGGCGTGCTGCTGCCGCCCGGGCTCGTCGCCCTTGGCGGCCTGACCGCCAACGAGGCAACTGCGACGAGCACGTGGGCTTTCGTGTTCACCGGTGTGGTCGGCACGGTCGCCTACGCGTGGCGGGGGGTCGTGCCGTGGGGCATGGTCGGCCGGCTGGCCATCGGGGTCGTACCCGCGGCATTCCTCGGTGCGCTCGTCAACGCGAGACTGCCCGCATCGATCGTCATGCTCGGGCTGGCGGCGCTCACGCTGTTCGTCGGTGTACAGCAGCTGCGTCCCCGGGCCGCCAAGGAGACGCGGGACGAGCTGGGCACGGCGGCGCTGGTCACGGTCGGCGCCTTCGTCGGGTTCGGATCCGCGCTGACCGGGACCGGAGGGCCGGTACTGCTCGTCCCGGTGCTGCTGACGCTGGGGGTGCCGCCGTTGCGGGCGGTCGCGGCGAGCCAGGCGGTGCAGCTGCCCGTGGTCGTCGCTGGCTCGGCCGGCTACCTGCAGACGGGCCTGGTCGACGTACGCCAGGGCACCGTGCTCGGATGCGTCGCCGCCCTCGGGGTCGTGGCCGGCGCGGTGGTGGCCACACGCATCCGCGCTGAAGGGCTCCGGCGGATCGTGGCGCTGGCGTGCATCGCAGCGGGGGTGTTCCTGGTGGTGCGCGCAGCCTTGTGAACGGCCATGCGGGACGTCCTCGACGTCGTGCCTGTCACTCGCCTTGCGCCCACGCGGCGACCGGCAAGGACAGGTACACCCCGACCTCGGTCGTCCCGCTGGCTTCGACCACCGCGTTGCAGAGTCGGTCACACCGCTCCTGACGTGTCTCCGCTCGACTGGCGAACCACTTCGACCGAACCTCGACGACGATGTCCAGCCCGCCGGCATCGTAGGGACCTCGTGGGCGGAATCGGACCTCCACGTCACCCGGCTGCAGCATGCCGTCGTACGGCTCCTCAGGACATTCGACAGCGAGTGAGACGGCGTGCGGGAGAGCCTCGGCGAGGGTCTGCAGCTGTGCCGTGGCGATCAGAGGGTCGTGGGTCACCTCGACGATGGGCATGGCGTGACGCTAGTTCCTCGCAAGGGCGGGTACGTCCTCTCGTCGGCGCCCGTCGCGCACGATCAGCGGCACATCCGGGCCAGCGTCACTACCTTCGACGCGGCAGATCCGGATGGTGGCAGGGCCCCTCAGACGGGCACCCGCACGAGATGGCGCTGTGCTGGGATGCCTGGCGTTACGGTCGTGGAGTGGACAGGCGCGAGGTCACGGTCAACATCGAGTCCAGTCACGGCGGGTTCGTGATCGAGGGCATGGTCCCTGCGCTTTCGGCGAGCCAGGCGATCGAGGACAACACGTTGGTCCGTTGGTGGCCCGATACCGACGCAGAACTCTCTGGGTTCTTCGCGTCCGGTGGATCGCAGTGGGGTCCCTTCGCCATCACCGCGCGATTGTCGGACGACGACCCTGGCGATCCAGACGGGCGCTGGGAGGACATTGTCGAGGTGTCCGTCACGGCCATGGGCGAGATGAGCCTGAACGAGGTCGTCGAGGGCTACGTCGCTTCCCTCCAGGTGCCGTCCGGGACCTATCGCATGCGACTTGCAGCGCGCGGGCGCACGGAGGGATACGAGCGGTCCACTTCCTTTCCGGACGAGGACGAGCCAGAGGACTGGGAGGCCCTGGAGCACTTCCTCGTCGAGGTGTGGCCCGCCGCGGCGACTCCCGCCGTCATCCTGCGGCAGGACAGTCGCCATGCGCGCGAGCTCCTGGACCCCCCGGAGCCGGTGCGGCCGTCCGAGCACGAGCCGGGTCTCCAAGCAGCCAGGGCGCTTGTACGTGACCTGCGGCGCCAGCCTGGATCGCGACCCATCCCCGGGGACGTCGGTGACATCTCCCTCGACCTCGACCTTCCGGGCACGCCAACCACGTTGTTCAACCGCCTCCGGTACACGTTCGCATGGCCTCCGTGCCGTGGCGTGTCGGGGTCCGGCGACAGGGTCGGCCGGCCCGCGTACTACGACGCGACCCTGCCTGAGCTCGAGGGTGCGTACGACAGCGTCGGCCACATCGTGACGACGTTGCTCGAGCTCCACGGACCACGACACCTCGTCATGGCCTGGAACTGGGTGCCAGAGGTCGACGCCAGTCCGTCTCGACCGTATCCACTCGACCAGCGACCCCGCCTGTTGACCGAGGACAGCGTGGTCACCATGACGATCACGGCAAGCGCAGCACCCGGTGACGCCCCGCGGTGTGCGGTCCACCTGCAGCACAGAGGGGTGCCGACCGTCTGGAGGACGGACCTCGCGGCTCTCTGGACATGGCACATGACGATCCAGTCCGAGCGATGATCCGAACGATCATCTGCCCCGCGTGACGAGGAAGTCGGAGTCCGCGCCCAGTCGCAGGCACGAGGTGTCAAACGGCACGCCGCACGTCCAGGCGCGCCGGACGTGGCACACCCGCGCACGACCACATCGGCAGGTCTGCGCACGTCGCGGCAGAGCCGGATGCTCCATGAGGCCTGAGACCTCATGTCAGATCGCTATGCGCGCCTCTGCATCATCCAGATGAAGGCGAGTCCGGCAGCGAGAGCCGCAAGCGCTCCGAGGACGTGAGCCATCGATTGATCTCCTGTCGCCGGGTGGGCAGGAGTCGCGAGGGCTCCGACCTTGCAGCACGAGCGTAGCCGTCCCCATCGAGGCAGATCCGGATGTTCCTGGACTGAGTGTCAGTCCCGCGCGTCGTCCCAGCCTGCGAAGCGGTCGAGGACCCTCCCGGCGCGGTCACTCACAACCCACTCGCCCGGGGCCGGGCGGGAGGTCGTCCTCGGGCGCGAAGACTGCTCGAGGGTGATCCTGCCTCAGGTCGTGTGTGAGCTCTCCGGGCTCGACTCGCCCGCACGCTGGCCGGTCCACCACGAAACGGCGGTTCCGCCGCCTGTGTGCGACTACTTGACCTCGGAGCGGCGCAGGAACAGCAATCCGACGATGAGCGGAATGACGATCCAGATCATCGTGGTCGAGCCGAGCATCGCCCATTCCTCACCGGTGTTCGTGGCGCCCTCGAAGAGCTCCACCTGCGTGTAGTTCCAGTCGATCCACGGCTGCAGGTCCTCGAACCACGAGCGCACCTGGGCGAGGAGCACCAGGATGCCCGGCATGACCAGTGAGACGACGAAGTAGCCGACGATCGCCGCCGCGGAGTTGCGCATGACGACGCCGAGCGTGAAGCCGATCGCCATGCCGACCAGGTTGCCGAGCACGATCTGGGGGGCGATGGACCACGACACGTCCCAGACGGTGTCGACGCCGGCGAGTGCGGAGCCGGCCAGGTTGCCGAGGGCGCCCACAGCGAAGGCGAGCGCGACGGAGCCGAGCCCCACCAGCACGGTCGCGATCCCCTTGGCGCCGATCACCCGGCCGCGGCTCGGCACCAGCGTGAACGTCGTCAGCCCGCTGCGCTGGCTCCACTCGCTGGTGACAGCCAGGATCGCGATCATCGGCAGGATCACCGACATCGGGAACCCGCTCGCCCTCACGAAGGTCGCGTAGGTGATGTCACTGTCGGGAGCGAAGACGACGACCGACCCGGCCGCGATGGCCGACAGGACGCCGATGCTGACGAGCATCCAGAATCCCGAGCGCGTGTCGAACATCTTGCGGAGCTCGACCCTGACGAGCTGGCTGGTCGGGATGGGCCGAGCGGTCCGGCGGACCGGTGTGACCTGCGCGGTGTCGGTGGGGATGGTCATGGCGGTCATGCCGCAGCTCCTTCTCGTTGGGTGTCGGCAGTGAGCGACAGGAACATGTCTTCGAGCCCGGCGCCCTCGGCGGACCGGAGCTCGGTGAGGGCGATGCCGGCGGTCAGGGCCACGGCCCCGACCCGAGCGGGGTCGGCATCGGTGCGGACCGAACCGTCCCCGGCGAGCGTGCTGGGGACCCCGGCCTCCTCGAGCGCGTGAGCGAGGTCGCGCGGTGACGTCGAGCGGGCCAGCGTGCCGGCCGCGGAGAGGAGCTCGTCCTTGGTGCCCGACGCGACGATCCTGCCGTTGCCGATGACGACCAGGTCATCGGCGATGACCTCGATCTCGTGCAGCAGGTGCGAGGACAGCAGCACGGTGCCGCCCCGGCTGGCGAAGCCCGTCAGCAGGTCGCGCATCCACCGGATCCCGGCGGGGTCGAGTCCGTTGGCGGGCTCGTCGAGGATCAGCACCCGGGGGTCTCCGAGGAGTGCCGTGGCGATACCGAGCCGTTGACGCATGCCCAGCGAGTAGTGGCGCACCCGGCGCTTCGCCTCGGTGGGTGTCAGGCTCACCAGCTCGAGCATCTCGTCGACGCGAGAGTCGGGCAGGCCCATCGTGGCGGCGGCGACCGCGAGGATCTCGCGGCCGGTGCGACCGGCGTGCTGCGCGGAGGCGTCCAGCAGGACGCCCACCTCGAGGCCGGGGTTGGGGAGGTCGGCGAACCGTTCTCCGTTGATGGTCGCGGAGCCGGACGTCGGGACGGTCAGACCGACCATCACGCGCATCGTGGTGGACTTGCCGGCGCCGTTCGGACCGAGGAAACCGGTCACACGGCCGGGCTGGGCGGTGAAGGAGACGCTGTCGACGGCGGTGAAGCCGGCGCGCCGTCCTGAGCCTGTCGAAGGGTACCTCCGGGTCAGTGACTCAACAGTGATCATGTGACGACCCTCGCCGCTTCGCGGGGTGCGCACATCGGTGCGATGGCCAGTCTCGACCCGGCCGAAAGCATGGGTGAAAGCGGCCGGAGTCAGACTTTCGGCCGGTCCCCCGGCGACGCTCCATCCCTACGCTGAGGGGGTGATCAATCCACTGCGGTCCCTGCTGGAGGAACCCCGGCCCTCGGCCCCATCGGTCCGGGTCTGGCGGGACTGGGCGCTACTGGCGGTCGTGACGGTCTCCGCGGTGCTGGAGGGTGTCCTCCGGGAGGACCTGCCGCTACCGGGGCTGTCGCTCGCCTTGGCGGTCGGACTGGCGCCGCTGCTGCTGTGGCGACGTACCCACCCGCTCGCCGTGGCCGCGACCGCCTTCGGCGTGACCGCGGCCGTGGACATCGCCCTGCTCGCATCGGACGCACCGGCGCTCGACATGAACACGATGGTCTACCTCCTGCTGCTGCCCTACTCACTCTTCCGGTGGGGTTCCGGCCGAGAGGCGGCTGCGGGCCTGGCGATCATCACGGTCCCGGCCACCATGGCGCTCGTCGTCAGCTGGACCGGGGTCGCCGACGCGGTCGCCGCGGTCGCCGTCCTGCTGGCCGCCTGTGCCCTGGGCTGGGCCGCGCGTTCCCAGCACGACGCCCAGGAGCGGAGGCTGGAGCAGGTGAAGTCGGAGGAGCGGGTCCTACTGGCGCGCGAGCTGCACGACACCGTGGCCCACCACGTCTCCGCCATCGCCGTCCAGGCACAGGCAGGGCGCGCTCTCGCGGCCACCAGCCCGGCGTCGCCGCTCGAGGCGCTGGAGGTGATCGAGGTGGAGGCGTCGCGCACGCTCGCGGAGATGCGGGCGATGGTCCGAGTGCTGCGCAACGAGGCACCCGTCGACTACGCCCCGCAGCCCGGTGTGCCCGACCTCGAGCGGCTGTCCGGGACGTCGCCGACCGGGCCGCGAGTGGAGGTCACGGTCTCGGGTGACCTGGCCGCCCTCCCGGCGGCGATCGACGCCGCGGTCTTCCGGATCGCCCAGGAGGCGGTCACCAATGCCCTGCGGCATGCCCGGAACGCCACCCTGGTCGACGTGCGCGTCGCCGGCGACCGGTCGACGGTCAGCCTCGTCGTCAGCGACGACGGCGATCCGGGCGCGGCTGACCTTGCCCCGGGAGCGGGGTTCGGGCTCACCGGGATGGTGGAACGCGCACTGCTCCTGGGTGGGGCCTGCCGGGCTGGTCCCTGCCCCGGTGGCGGCTGGGCCGTCAGCGCCACACTGCCGCGGCAGGTGTCGGCGTGAGCATCCGGGTGCTGGTCGCTGACGACCAGGATCTCGTGCGGACCGGACTGCGGCTGATCCTCGGCACCCTGGACGGCATCGAGGTCGTGGGCGAGGCGCGCGACGGCCAGGAGGCGGTGCGGCTGGCCCGCGAGCTCCGTCCCGACGTGTGCCTGATGGACATCCGGATGCCCGTCCTCGACGGCGTCGAGGCGACCCGCCTGCTGGCCGGGCCGGAGGTCGAGGACCCGGTCGCGGTCGTCGTGATCACCACCTTCGACCTCGACGAGTACGTGCACGGTGCGCTGTCGGCCGGCGCCACCGGCTTCCTGCTGAAGGACGCCGGACCCGAGCTGCTCGGCGAGGCGATCCGCGCGGCCACCCGAGGTGACTCGCTCATCTCGCCCAGCATCACCCGCCGGCTGCTGTCGACGTTCGCGGGCACGGGTCGGACGGCCCCTCCCGCCCAGCCCCTCGACCCGCTCACCGACCGTGAGGAGCAGGTGCTGCTCACCATCGCGCGGGGTCGCACCAACGCGGAGATCGCCGCCGAGCTCCACATCAGCCTCAGCACGGTGAAGACCCACATCGGCAGCCTCATGGCCAAGCTCGGCGCCCGCAACCGGGTGGAGGTCGCGATGTGGGGCTACGAGACCGGCCGGGTCCGGGAGTAGAGGCCGGCCGGCCGGCTCCGGTTACGTTGGGGCCGTGCCGCTCCCGGTCGACAGCCACGTCCACACCAACTGGTCGTGGGACGCCCCGCACGGGTCGATGCGTGCCTCGTGCGAGCGTGCGATCCGCGTGGGCCTCCCCGCGATCGCGTTCACCGAGCACGTCGACCACACCGTGTGGCGGGTGGCGATGGAGGAGCTCGATCCCGGCGACCACCTCGCGCAGGTCGCCCGCGACGGGCTGCTGCACCCGCCCGCCTTCGACGCGGCGGGGTATCTCCAGGAGGTCGAGGAGTGCCGGGAGCGCTACCCGGGCCTCCGGATCCTCAGCGGCCTGGAGCTGGGCGAGCCACACCGTCACCCCGAGGTGGTCGCCGGGCTGCTGGCGAGGGGGACCTTCGACCGCGTGCTGGGCTCGTTGCACAGCCTCGCCGACGGCGGACAGTACGCCGAGCCGGTCGGGCTCTACGGTCACCGCGACCCCGCGGAGGTGCTGCGCTCCTACCTCGCGGAGGTGACGGTGCTCGTCGCCTCCGACCAGTCCTTCGAGGTGCTGGCCCACATCGACTACCCCGTGCGCGGATGGCCCCCGAGCGCCGGGAGGTTCGACCCCCTCGCGTTCGAGGCCGAGTTCCGCCACGCGCTCCACGTCACTGCGACCTCGGGTCGAGCCCTCGAGGTGAACACCAAGGTCCCCCTGCACGCGCGGATCCTGCAGTGGTGGCGCGAGGAAGGGGGCACGGCCATCACGTTCGGCAGTGACGCGCATGCGCCCGAGTCGATCGCGCACCACTTCACGCAGGCAGCACAGATGGCCGACGCGCACGGCTTCAGGCCGGGACGGATGCCTCACGACCTGTGGGGAAGGGCCTGACGAGCCGAACGACGGTCAGGGCGAAAGGCCCCCGACGCGGGACCAATGCCCGTCGCGCACGGAGCGCACTCCCTCCACGCTGGTGCTCGGGGACAACCCCACGCCAGAGGTGACCACGCCGCGCGGTCCACGCACCGGAGTCGTCCCAGGCCGAGATCTCAGGAGGCCCCATGGACGAGCACTCCCTGGCCCAACGACTGGCGGCCGAGTTCCTCGGCACCTTCGTGCTCGTCCTCGGTGGGTGTGGTGCCGCCGTGCTCGCCGCGGGCGTCCCGGACGTGGGTATCGGGTTCCTCGGCGTCTCGTTCGCCTTCGGCCTGACCGTCCTCACCATGGCCTACGCCGTGGGCCACGTCAGCGGGGGGCACTTCAACCCGGCGGTGACCCTGGGCCTCGCCCTGGGGCGTCGGGTCCGCTGGGCGGACGTCGTGCCCTACGTCGTGACCCAGGTGGCGGCGGCCATCGCGGCGTCAGCGGTGCTCTTCGTCGTCGCCAACGGCAAGGACGGCTTCAGCGCCAAGGACTCCGGCTTCGCCACGAACGGGTACGGCGACCGGTCGCCGGACGGCTATTCGTTGCTCGCGGTCATCGTGATCGAGATCGTGCTGACCGCGGTGTTCCTCTACGTGATCCTGGGTGCGACCGACACCCGCGCACCCAAGGGCTTCGCGCCACTCGCGATCGGTCTGTCCCTGACCCTGATCCACCTGGTGAGCATCCCCGTGAGCAACACGTCGGTGAACCCGGCCCGCTCCACGGGACCCGCCCTGTTCGCCGGGACCGACGCCCTGGCACAGCTGTGGGTGTTCTGGGCCGCGCCCCTGGCGGGGGCGGCGATCGCCGGAGCGACCTACGCCTGGCTGCTCGGGAAGGACGCCGGCGCTGCGCCCCTCGCCGAGGCGACCGAGGCCTGACGCGGCCGCCGGCCCCGGCCCCCGGGTCGGAAGCCGAGGCCCCACAATGGCGCGATGCGAACGGCGCGGAGCTGTGCGGTGGTCCTGTGCGCGACCCTCCTGACCGTCGGCGGGCCGGCGGCACCGGTGGCGGCCGAGCGCTCACCTCGCACGTGGCACGTGGGACCGGGGCGGACCCTCGCCGCCCCGAGCGCAGCCGCCGCGGTCGCGGGGGACGGCGACACGGTGCTGATCGACGCGGGGACGTACGTCGGCGACGTGGCCACCTGGACCCAGGACGGCCTGACCCTGCGCGGTGTGAATGGTCGCGCGCACCTGGCGGCGGACGGGCGGAGCGCCCAGGGAAAGGCGATCTGGGTGATCGCGGGCGACGGCACCACGGTCGACCGCATCGAGCTCAGCGGGGCGGCGGTCCCTGACCGGAACGGCGCCGGCATCCGCCAGGAGGGGGCGGGCCTGACGGTGACACGCAGCTGGTTCCACCACAACGAGAACGGCATCCTGACCGGCGCGAACCCGGTCAGCGACATCGTCATCCGGCGCTCCCGCTTCTTCCAGAACGGCGGCGGGGACGGCTACACACACAACCTGTACGTCGGCGCCGTGCGCTCGCTCACCGTCACCGGCACCTGGTTCCGCGGTGCCGACGTCGGGCACGAGGTCAAGTCCCGCGCCGCCACCAACACCATCGTCGGCAACCGGATCACCGACGCCGGCACCACCGCGAGCTACTCCATCGACCTGCCCGAGGGCGGTCGCTCGCTGGTCGCCGGCAACGTCGTCATCCAGGGACCCGCCTCGGAGAACCCGACCCTGGTCTCGTACGGCGCGGAGGGCCTCACCCGGGCCTCGCGCCGGCTCTGGGTGGTCAACAACACCTTCGTCAACCGCCGGACGAGCGGCACCTACGTCGCCCTCGCCGAGGGCACCCGGGCCCACCTGCGCAACAACCTGCTGGTCGGGCCGGGTGACCTCACCGACCTGGCCGGGGTGCCGGCGAAGGCCAACCGACGGGTGGGACCGGCCGCCTTCGTCGACGCCGCCGGCGACGACTTCCGGCTGGTGGCCGGCTCCCCTGCGATCGACCGGGGCGCCCGAGTTCCCCCACGGTGGCGGGCGACCTGGGAGTACGTCCACCCGACGCGGCAGGTGCGCCGACCCGCCGTCGGCAGGGTCGACCTCGGCGCCTACGAGTGGCGCTAGCGGTCCGACAGCTCGGCGGGGTCGCCGGTCGTGACCTGGCCCGGCACGACGACGTCGGCATCGACGCCGAACACCACCCCGCCGCCCGGCTGACGTAACGAGGCCAGCGCCTTGACGAGGGGCAGGTCACGGACGCCGGTCGCCGGATCGAGGTCGACCACCGCGCAGCGCGGCACTATGCCCCGGATCCGCAGCTCGGCGTCGCCGATCCGCAACCGGCGACCGACCCAGTCCCGCTCGACCATCGGCGCCAGGTCGTCGCCGTCCAGCTCGAACGTCGACCGGAACCGCGCACCGTCCACCCGCGCGCCGACCTCCTCGGCCAGCCGCGCCAGCGAGCTCCTGGTGACCAGGGTGACCACGGCGCCGTACACGACCTCGCCCGGCGCGGCGCGGGCCAGCACCACCTCGCGGCCCAGGTGGGTGGAGTACGCCGCGGCCCACGGCCCGTCCATGACCCGGAGGGCGGCGGTCCGACCCCAGTAGTCGACCTCTCGGACCTCCGGGGTCGGCACCGGTGCGGCGCTCACCGTCACCGCCGGGAGCTCGGCGGTCAGGACCGTCCCGTCCCAGGCGACGGAGGTCTGGAGCAGGGTGGGGCTCTCCACGGTGCGCAGGCAACGGTCGCGGTCCGGATCGACGAGACAGAACATCCGGTCCCCCACCGGCCCGCGCCGGGTCAGCCGCACCGCCTCGTGGGCCCGGTGCCGGCCCCCCTTGAGCGGGGTGAACCCGATCCTGGCGACGTGCATGCCGACACCCTGCCACTCCGGTCGTGCTCATCGGTCCGGCTCCGCGGCTGCGTCCGGTGCCTCGTGGCTGACCTCGAGCAGGGTGAGACCGAGGTCGCGGACCTTCTCGATCAGGCCGTGGAGGGCCGCCTGGTCACCGACCCGCCCTCGCAGCACCGTGGTGCCGTCCTCGCCGCCGGTCAGGCTCATGTCGCCGAACCAGGTGCTCCACCTCTGGTCGAGGCGTCCCCGGACACGGATGCGGTACCACCCCTCGTCCGGCGCGGGGTCGACGGCGGTGCGTAGTTGGTCCATGCCGTGGACGCTAGGAGCCCACGAGGTGAGCAGGCCTCACCACAGGTGGTGATTGTCGTGGTGAGAAAGCCGCTGTCGGTCAGAGCAGGTCCAGCTCCCTGCCGCGCCGGACGGCCGCGCGGCGGCTCGTCACGCCGAGCTTCATGTACAGGTTCTTGGTGTGGGTGCGCACCGTGTTCAGCGAGACCACGAGCTCGCGGGCGATCTCCGGACCGTTCAGCTCGGTGTCCAGGAGGCGGAGCACGTCGCGCTCGCGCGTGCTCAGGGGCTCGACCGGCACGACGTGGGCGGACCCCGACCGCCTCGGGACCGGCTGCGTCGCCGGAGCCGGGGAGGACGCCGACCGCAGGCGGCGCACGTACGCCGAGGGCGCGCGCCGCTCGACCGCGGCCAGCAGGGTGGCCATGGGTACACCCTCGTCGAGGAAGGTGCGGACGTACCCCTCCGGCTCCGCGAGCCCGAGGGCCGCGGCGAGTGCTCGCACGGACCCCTCGTCGTCGCCGAGCTGCTGGAGGGCCAGGGCGCGGGTCACCTGGATCTCGACGACCGATCCGCCCCGTCCCCCCTCGGTGGCGGCCTCGAGCAGCCGGTCGAGGAAGGTGACCACGAGGGACAGGTCGCCGCCCTCGTGGTGCCGCGCGTCGGCCACCAGCACCTTCGCCAGCGTCAGGTGCTCGAACTCGCGCAGGTAGCTCAGGGGGTCGTCGAGGGACAGGCCGACCCGGTCGGCCCAGTCGAGGGCGGCGTCGACCGCCCCGTGCCTGGCCCACGTCCTGGCGCGGACCGCCGGGACCGGTCGGACAGGGGGCGAGAAGTCGCCCACGTAGAGCCGCTCGGCCTCGTCGAGGAGATCGACAGCACCCTCGACGTCACCCTCCGCCTCGCAGATCCCGGCCAGGACCACGCGCCAGCGGTAGGCGTCCTGCGGGAGACCCGCGGACTCCCCCAGCTCGCGACATCGGGCGAGCTCCTGACGAGCCGCGGCGAGGTCGTCGGCCTCGAGGTGTCGGGCGGCCAGCCCGACGTGCATGTCGGCACGGCCCCGCAGCACCGGCCTGTGGTGGCGGTCGGCCAGGTCCAGGGCTGCTCGATAGGTGCGCGCGGCGCTGCGCAGTCGACCCTGGACGACCTCGATGTCACCCAGGGTGATGGAGCAGCCCAGCACGTCCGAGACGTGGTCGATGAGCTCGAACTCGACCAGGCACGCAGCGTAGGCCGTGTGCGCGGTCTCCAGGTCCCCGGTCGACCACGCGGCCAGTCCACCCAGCGCGAGGGCGGCCCCCCGGGACACGTGGTCCTCCTCCCCCACCAGGTCGAGCGCGGCGCGTGCGTGCGTCACCGTCTGCTCGACGTCGCCGCGCACCAGCGCGAGACCCGCCCGGTGGACTGCCAGGTCGGCGGGCAGGCGCCGGTACTCCTCGTCCACGGCGGCTCCTCGGGCTCGCCCCTCCAGCGCGTGGCCAACGCCGCGCATCCACTCCTCGGTCGCGTCCAGCAGGTCGTCGACGCCGTCAAACTCCCCGGTGGACATCCGGGCACCCGCCAGGGCGTTGCCGAGGATCGGACGGTCCTGCAGGACCGGTCGCGGCAGGGCCTCGAGCCATCCCCGCAGGGTCGCCTCGCGACGGTCCCTCCGGAACGCCGGCAGGACCGTCTCGACGAGCTCCCCCGCACGCTCGAAGTCCTCGCCGAGCAGCGAGTGCCGGATCGCCTCCTCGACGTCGCCCTGCTGCTCGTACCAGGTCGCAGCCGTCGTGTGCAGCCCCGTCACCACGCCCGGCTGCTCGTCCAGGAGCCTCCCGCGCAGGACGTCCGCGAAGAGGTGGTGGTAGCGGTACCAGTGACGACGATCGTCCAGGGGGACCACGAACAGGTTGTCCCGCTCCAGCGCCTCGAGCACGCTGCGACCGTCCACCCGTCCGGTCAGGGCGTTGCACAGCGAGCCGGTCATCCGGTCGAGGACGGAGGTCCGCAGCAGGAAGTCCCGGAGGTCGACAGGCAGTCGCTGCAGCACCTCCTCGACGAGGTAGTCGACGACGTACCTGTCGTCGCCGGTGAAGCCGGCGATGAAGCCGGACACGTCCGTGCGGCCGGTCATGGACAGTGCGGCGAGCTGCAGGGCGGCGATCCAGCCCTCCGTCCGGCCCTCGAGCGCGTGCACGTCGTCCGGTCCCAGCTCGAGTCCCATGACGTCGTTCAGGTACGACGCCGCCTCCTGCGCCGTGAAGCGGAGGTCGGCGGCCCGGACCTCGACGAGGTCGCCGCTGGCACGCAGTCGCGGCAGCGGAAGGGGTGGGTCGCTCCTCGTGGCGAGCACCAGGTGCAGGCGGGCGGGCAGGTGGGCGAGGAGGAAGGCCATCCCCTCGTGGACGGGGGGTGCATCGATGACGTGGTAGTCGTCCAGCACGAGGACGGTGTCCAGGTCGAGCGCCGAGAGCTCGTTGAGGAGCGTGGTCAGCACCAGCTCCACGGCCGGTGGCCGCGAGTCCTCCAGGAGTCCGAGCGCGTCCTGGCCGACGCCCGGAAGAACCGTGCGCAGGGCGCCCACCACGTAGCGCCAGAACCGTGCGGGATCGTTGTCCGCCGCGTCGAGGGCCAGCCACGCCCCGCGGACCTGCTCGCCGTCGCGCGCCCCGCCGGCGGACGCCAGCCAGTCGACCAGCAGGGTGGTCTTCCCGAAGCCGGCCGGGGCCGAGACCACCAGGAGCTTCGCCGCGAGCCCTCGGTCGAGTCGCTCGCGCAGGCGCGGACGCGCCACGCGTCCGGGCCGCGGCGACGGCAGGTAGAGCTTGGTCTCGATCAGCGGGTGCGGCATGACCCGTTCCATCCTTCCTCCTCGCGAGGGGTTGCGACGTCGCTGGTCCAGACAGCACCCGGCGCCGCAGGGTTCACCACCTCCTTCACCACCTCTGGTGAGCCGCGCTCACCACGTCCGTCCCTAGGTTCCGGCCATGCAGCAGGCCGACCCGGCACCCCCACTCCCGAAGGGCACGATCATGCAGAAGCTCACTCGCGGCATTGCGTCCGCCAGCGCCAGGCACCCGTGGCGCACCATCACCGGCTGGCTCGCCGTCACAGGGGCGGTCTTCTTCCTGGCCATCGCGGTCGGAGGCACGTTCGTCGACGACTTCTCCGCGCCGGACAGCCAGAGCGCCACGGCGCTGGAGCTGCTCGACGACGGCTTCCCCGAGGCCGCCAAGGGGTCGGCCATGGTCGTGCTCGCGGCTCGCGAGGGCACGACGCTCGACGAGCACCGGGACGAGATCGCGCGGGTCCTCGACGACGCGTCCGGCGTCGCCCGCGTCGAGTCGGTGGCCGACCCGTTCACGGCCGGCACGATCTCCGAGGACGGGCGGATCGGGTACGCCGTCATGACCCTCGACTCGCCCGAGCGCGAGATCGGCAAGCCGGCGTTCGCGGTCCTGTCCGAGGCCGTCTCCTCGATGGGGTCCCCCGACCTCCAGGTCGAGCTCGGGGGCGACGCCGTCTTCCTCAACGCCGCGGACGAGACCTCGTCCCACACCGCGATCGGCCTGCTCGTGGCCCTGGTCGTGCTGCTCGTCGTCTTCGGGACGGCCGTCGCGGCGATCGTGCCGATCGGGCTGTCCCTCGTCGCCGTCGGCGCCTCCATCGGAGGCATCATGCTGATGGCCGGCACGATGGACGTGTCGGTCTCCGCCATCGCCGTGGCCGGACTGGTCGGGCTGGGCGTGGGCGTCGACTACGCGCTGTTCGTCGTCGCCCGCTACCGGGAGAACCGGTCGGCGGGCCAGGACAACACCCGAGCCCTGTCCGGTGCGATGAGCACCTCCGGCACCGCGGTGGTCTTCGCGGGCGGGACCGTGATGATCGCGACCGCGGCGCTGGGCATCACGGGCCTGGGCATCCTGACCTCGATCGGGCTCGCCACCGCCCTGATGGTGCTGAGCGCCGTCGCGGCAGCCGTGACCCTGCTCCCCGCCCTGCTCACCCTGCTCGGTGACCGGATCGACTCCGGCCGGGTCGTACGACGCCACCGCCCCGCCGTCCGCACCGAGGAGAGCCGCTGGTGGCGGTTCGGCCACCACGTGTCGCGTCGCCCCTGGCCCTACCTCCTCGGTTCGGTCACCGTGCTGGCCGCTCTCGCCGTGCCCGCCCTGTCGATCCAGACCGCCTTCCCGGCGGCGGGTGACGCCCCCACGCACACCACCCACCGCCAGGCGTACGACCTCCTCACCGAGGGCTTCGGCATCGGGTTCAACGCCCCGCTCACGATCGTGATGGACCGCGAGTCCTCGGCCGTCGGGGCCGACGACGTGGCGAGGGTGTCGGCGACGATCGCGGACGTCCCGGGCATCGTGTCCGTGGGCGAGCCCCGGACCTCCGCCGACGGCAGCACGGTCGTGTTCAGCGCCCTTCCCGACGGTGGTCCGGCCGACGCCGAGACCTCGGCCACCATCGATCGTGTCCGGTCGGTCATCCCGGACCACACCTATGTCTCGGGGATCACCGCGATCACCGACGACCTGAACACCCAGCTGGGGAAGACCCTCCCGCTCTTCGTCGGCGCCGTGATCGGGATCTCGTTCCTCCTGCTGATGCTCCTCTTCCGGTCCGTGGCGGTCCCGCTGAAGGCAGCCGTGATGAACCTGCTCTCGATCGGCGCGGCGTACGGAGTGCTGGTCATGGTCTTCCAGTGGGGCTGGGGAGCGGAGCTCCTGGGACTCGAGGGGCCGACCCCCATCACCTCGATCATCGTCGTGATCATGTTCCCGATCCTCTTCGGGCTCTCGATGGACTACGAGGTCTTCCTGCTCTCGCGCATCCGGGAGGAGTACGCCGCGACCGGTGACAACGCCGAGTCGGTCGCCCGCGGCCTGGCCGGGACGGGACGGATCATCACCTCGGCCGCGCTCATCATGATCGCCGTCTTCCTCAGCTTCGTCGGCAGCCCGATACCGTCGCTGAAGATGCTCGGCCTCGGGCTGGCGACCGCCATCGCGATCGACTCCACCCTGGTCCGCATGGTCCTGGTGCCCGCGACCATGTCGCTGCTCGGCGACGCCAACTGGTGGCTGCCCCGGTGGCTGGACCGTGTCCTGCCGGTCCTCGACGTCGAGGGTGCCGACCAGCACCTCCCGACCGTGCCCGACGACCGGACGGCGGATCCCCGCCCGGAGGAGCTCGTCCCGCTCTGAGCGTCCGCTCGTACGACGCCGACGCCGCCGGCGCCCGGGGGACGATGATCCACGTCGCCCGGGCGCGCTGGTCAACGACGGTCGACGTAGATGACCTCGATGGCGTTGTTGCCGTAGCCGAGTCGGTTCCACGGCGGCACGTCGGGTTGCACGTTTCCGGCGGCGTCGGTCGCCCTGGCCCGCAGGGTGTGCCGACCGACACCGATCGAGTCCCAGGTGAAGCTCCAGTCCTGCCACTGGTAGTCGCCTCGAGGTGGCTCGAGCCGTGCGGGCTGCCAGTCGCCCTCCCCGGTGAGGCTGACGTCCACGCCAACGACGGGGCCGGTCCCGGACCACGCCTTGCCCCGGACGGTGCAGGTGTCGGCGTCGACCGTGGAGCCGGGCGCAGGGTCGGTGATCCGGGCGCGTACCCGCATCAGGGTCACCGGCTCGTGGGGTCGGTCCGGCCACTGGTAGATGTAGTGGCCGGTCTGGAACTCGCCGGCGTAGGGCTCGGTGAGGACGTCGAGACGCTTCAGCCACTTCACGGACGCGACGGCGTACCAGTGAGGGACGATCAGTCGGAACGGTGCCCCGTGGTCGCGTCCGAGCGGTTGGCCGTTCATCTCGTAGGCGATGAGGATCCCCGACGCCGGGTCCATGGCCTCGCCGATCGCCAGGGCACGGGCGAAGGTGAGCTCGTCCTGGTCGGTCTCGGGAAGGATCGCCTGGAGGTGGTACGGGCCGTGGTCGGCGCCGTGGGCGACGACCTCGACCCCCTCCGCAGCGGGGGCGACCTTGGCCAACACCTCGTGCAGGAGCGCCCCGGTCCAGCGGGCGGTCGAGACGGCGAAGTCGCCCCAGGGCTCTCCCGTCGGCAGGGGCCGCATGTCCAGGCGACCGTTGCCGGCGCACTCGAGGGTGACGGTGTGGTCGTGCGCGGGCAGGGAACGGAGGTCGTCGAGGGTCAGGCTCATCGGGACGCCGACCGCGCCGCCGATCTCGAGGGTGCCGTCGTGATCGGGCACGGCGAAGTTGCTCCGCACGTAGTGGAGCTCGGTGGGGGTGACGTCGCCGACGAGAGCGGCCGGCGGTGCCTCGGCGTTGTAGGGCGCCGGGTTGATCATCACCAGGGCGGCGCGTGCCGCCTCGAGGTCATCAGCGACGGTCATGGATCTGTCTCCTAGGGTCGGGTGGAGGTCCTCAGAAATCGGAGTCGTCGAAGGTCGGTTCGCGGCCGTCGTTGAAGGCGCCGATGCCCTCGATGCGGTCGGGATGCACCGCGGAGCGCCAATGCGCGTCCATCATGATCGCGATCGCCTGCTCGATCGGCTGCCCCTCGCCCAGCTGCACCGCACGCTTGACGGACTGGACGGCGGTCGGCGAGTTGCCGGCGATCTTGTCGGCGATCCCCCGCGCCGCCGACATCAGCTCCGAAGGGTCGTGGAGCTCGTTCACCAGCCCGATCCGGTAGGCCTCCGGGGCCGCGACCGGGTCGCCGGTCAGGAGCATCTGCAGGGCCCTGCCGCGCGGGAGGAGCCGGGGCAGGAGGGCAGGTGACCCGCCACCGGCCGCCAGACCGAGCATGGCCTCCGGTTGGCCGAAGGTCGCGTTGGTCGAGGCGATGATGAAGTCGGTGCTCTGCGCGAGCTCGCAGCCTCCCCCGTAGGCGATCCCGTTGACGGCGGCGAAGATCGGCTTGCGCAGCTGGCGGACCGTGTACAGGGTCCGGTCGAAAGCCTGGCGCTGGCGCAGCCAGTCCTCCTTGGTCATCGCCTTGCGTTGCCGCAGGTCGCTTCCCACCGAGAAAGCGCGCTCACCGGCGCCGGTCAGGACGACCACCCGGACGTGGGTACGAACCGCGATCTCCTCGACCACCTCGGTCAGCAGGGCACCCATCTCGGTGGTGATCGCGTTGTCGGCGTGGGGTCGGTTCAGGGTGATCACCGCCACGCGACCCTCGGAGAGGTAGTCCAGGAGAACGGGTGCCTCGGTCTCCTCGACGTCGGGCGCGGGCGGGCCGAAGTCGAGTGCTGCCCAACGGTCCGTGCTGGATGAGCTCATGGTGCTTCCTCTCTCGGTGACGTCCTCACGTGTCCAGGTCGGCGAGCCAGCGGAGCGCGCTCAGGCCGGGGGCGAAGCAGTACTCGCCACCGCGGGTGATCACGAAGGGCGGAAGGTCCTGGAGCCTCCGGCGGATCGGACGTCGGGCGATCGTGAAGCGGGTCGAGTCGTGGTGCGGCCCGACAAGGGGGTCGGACTCGAGCGGCGCACCGATGAAGATGCCGTCGTTGAGCCACTGGGTCTTGACGAACTCGAACTGGCGCTTCAGGTGGGCGCCCGCGAAGACGAAGATGATGCCGCGGTCGACGCCGTCGTCCTCGGTGACGCCGTCGGGGAGCATCGGTCCGTAGCTGGTGCCGCGCCGGACCATCCGGTGGAGCCGGACGTCCACGCTGCCTTCTCCGTCCAGCGCGTCCCGCGGATTGGCCCGGCGTGCGTGGGCACCCACCGGGCACTTGAAACCGCTCGGGTCGTCGGCGTAGAGGAAGTCGTTGTTGCGCCGGGGGTCGCTCCCCAGCTCGGGGTCGTCGGCGTCCGGGGAGACGGCGAGGGGTGCGCCGCTCTGCCAGCGCCCGACCATCTTCGCGGCGAGAAGATCCCGCTCAGCGCGCGTCGTGGCCCGGTCACGCAGGTAGCTCCGGTAGGCAGCGACCTTCGTGTGGAGCTTGCGGAACACCACGTACGTGCCGTTGCGACCCAGCTCCGGTGGGGTGGGCATGGGCGGCAGCTCACCCGTCTCGTCGGGGTAGCCGAGGATGATCTCCCCAGCCCGGAGAGGTCGCTCGCGCGGGTTGGAGGGGGGTCGGCCGCTCCCCTCGACCGCGGGTTGCCCGATGCCGTCCTTGAACCCGAAGGAGGTGCGTCCGGTGGCGAGCTGGTAGCAGTCCTGTCTCCAGATCAGGTCGACCCCGGGAAGCTCGGCGTGGGCATCGCGAGCCCGCTCGGCGACGGCCTGGAGCGTGGCCTCGTCGGAGGAGAGCACCGCGACGGCGACGTGGACCTCGGCAGTACCCAGCGGCTTCTCCCAGTGGTCGGGTCCACTTTCACCGGTGTCGCCGAGGATCTCGGCACGGGCAGCCATCCCCTGCTTGAACTCCGGGGCGAAGCTGTCCAACGACGTCTGCGGCACCCCGAGCGCCTCCAGCCCTCGGTAGGTGAAGGCGACAGTGATCGATGTGTCGTCCGCGGAGCCGGCTCCCGACGCCGGAATGGCCAAGCGGTGCAGCCGCCGTACGAGCTCGCGGCCGTCGGCACGGTCGGCGATGCGCAGCAGCAGGTAGGTGCCGACGTACGGCGAGGGGCGCTCGAACAACGCTCCGGCCTGGATGTCGTCGAGCTCCAAGGATGCGTTCTCCATGCCGCCCTCCATGGCGTCCTCCACCCTCAGCCCCCTTCCTCGGTCAGTGGTGCTCGGGAGGCTCGGGCGGGTCCGGGTTGGGCGACGCCAGGTAGGGGAAGGTGACCGTGCCCGGCCGGGTGGCGGCGTCGACGCCGTCGCGGATGGTGGGGCCACGGCCGGCGTTGACGAGCTGGGTGAAGATCGTGTCCATGACGTCGTCGTTCAACGTCCGGCCACCGCAGGTCACGTGCGCCTCCGCCCGTCGCGCGGCGAGCTCGATCTCCAGGAACGACCCCTGCTCGACGTACGGCTTGGTGACGTCGAGGACGAGGTAGTCGGCGAGCATCAGGTCGGTGAGCGGGTGCCCGCCGCTCTCGCCGGTCGGCCAGTCCTGCTGCCCGTCGAGGCCGTCCCAGAAGGCGAGGTTGGCATCCAGCCGCGCCCTGAAGGCGCCGAGATACGCCTCTCCGAGGTGGAACGCGTCGTCCATGTTGTACAGGTCACGGATCTCCAGGTCCCGGTTGACGGGGTCGAACTGCTTCGGCGCGAGCATCATGTTCTTCACCTCGGGGCGTCCCGCCCGTTCGATCCGGACGTTGAACTCGCCACGGGTCAGGGTCTCGGCCACGACTCCGACGAGCACCCAGTCCGCCAGGAGCTCCGTGTCGATCTCGACCACGATGCTCAGCACGTTCTTGCCGTCGAGGAAGATCGACCCGGGGTCGGTGAAGGCGAGCTTGCCGGTCGCGATCGTGGCCAGGGCCGCGCGGGCGTCCATGATGAACGGGTCCCACCGCAGTCCGGCGAAGACACGGATGCCCCGTCCCACGCCCCCCTGCTCGTCGTCGACGCGGAAAGATACCGGCTCCCCCGCTGGTGTCGTGCAGCTGCCGTGCTGCTGGTGCTCCGACTGGCCCGCGCCCCGAGCAGGCACGTGCTGCGGAGGATCGAAGACGCAGTCCAGGACCAGTTCCTCCGGTCCAGGGACGAACAGCCACCCGGACCCACCGCTCTCGGGCGAGGTCAGCGCTCGCAGGCGGAAGCGGTAGATCAGTCCTGCGGAGAACAGGTCGGTGGGTCTGGCCATCGGCAGGGTGTTGAGGACGAGGACGAGGCGACCTGCGACCTCGGGGCTCGGAAAGGCGTAGACGTCCGTGATGTCCGCGATCGGATCCGCCAGGGCACGTGGCCCCGAGATGTGGTCAGACATGAGTTGGGTCCTGTCTCGGCCGGCGTTAGACGGCGGCCTCGTCCAGCAAGGGCTGCAGTGCTGGATGCTGGAGAGCCTCCGCGGCCTCCGGGTGGTCGAGCACCTGCTGGAACGCGGCATTCACACGCTGCGCCGTCCGGATCTCCTTCACCGTCCCGCCGTAGTTCCGGGCGTACGCGGCGGCCGTCTGCTCCGCACCGAGGACGAACGCACGCACGGCCGCGACATCGGGCAGCCCGTCGTACCCCTCCACATGGCCGAAGATGACGTCGAACAGCGCCAGCGTGGGCCCGGAGGTGAAGAAGTCCTCCATGTAGGCGTCCCACGGACCGTCGAAGCTCGTGATGAACGCCAGCCGGGTGTCGTCGTCGAACAGCACGAAGCGCGCCTCGTGGATCGTCTGGATCGCCATCCCGTAGTCGCCGGGTCGATACCCGGGAGTGTCCTGGAGAGCGAGCAACGCCGCCCGCAACGGCTGTGCCTGGCCGGCCTTGACCCGGAAGAACAGGCTGAACTCGCTCGTCGGCCCCACTCTGATCCCCGGTTGCGTGGCTGCGCCACCTCGTCCGCCCATGGATGTCCTCCCCGACTCGAGCAACCCAGGTACCCAGAGCTCGACGAGCTCCAACCACGGCGACGCTAGGTCCCGCACGACCGGACGGCCTCACCCGCTACGGGTGAAGCCCAGTGCGCAACCGACGGCCCAGACTCCACCAGACCGGTCGAGCAGAACCGGGACCAGCGAAACGGGAGGCCTGCCATGGACGCCATGACCAACGACTTCGGAGAAGTGCTCCTGTGGTCCTTTTGGTTCTTCATCTGGATCGCGGCCCTCATGGTCTGGTTCCGCTGCCTGTTCGACCTGTTCGGCGACCACACCCTCAGCGGCTGGGGCAAGGCCGGATGGGCCGTGCTCCTCATCTTCGTGCCCTGGGTCGGCGCCCTGATCTACCTGATCGCCCGCGGCCGCAGCATGACCGAACGACAGGTGGCCAAGGCCAAGGAGCTCCAGGCCGCCCAGGCCGACTACATCAAGCAGGTCGCCGCCACGCCGACCTCGTCCGCGGAGCAGATCGCCCATGCCAAGGAGCTCCTCGACTCCGGCGTCATCGACGAGAGCGAGTTCGCCACCCTGAAGGCCAAGGCCCTCGCCTGAGCACCCGTGCCGGGTGAGCCCGAGAAGAAGTCCGACCGTCCACCAGCGAAAACCCGATCAGAGGAGAGCCAGACATGTCAGACGAGAACACCACACCCGAGCAGGACGTCAGGGCGGCCGCGGTCTCCGACGGCGCGTACACCCTCCTCGTCGCGGACTTCAGCGACACCAGCACCGCGTGGGAGGCCTACGAGGCCCTCAAGTCCGTCGAGGACGGCCGCACCGTCGAGATCGAAGGCGTCATCGTGGTCAACCGCTCCGCGGAGGGCAAGCTGGAGATCCAGAAGGCGACCGACCACAGCACGAAGTCGGGACTCAAGTGGGGCGTGGTGGGCGGCATCGCCCTCGGCGTGATCTTCCCGCCGTCGATCCTCGGCAGCGCTGCCGTGGTCGGCAGCGCCGGCGCTCTCGCCGGCAAGCTGCGACAGCGCCACCACCACGGCGAGCTCGAGCAGCAGCTCGAGGACGCGATCCCACCCGGGCACTCCGGCCTGCTCGCCCTCGTCTCCGACCCGGGTGCCGTCAAGATCCGGCAGGCGCTCGAGCGCGCCGACGCCATCGTCGAATCAGCCATCGACAAGGTCGAGGCCGACGACATCAAGGCGGCAGCCAAGGAAGCCCAGCAGACCGACGCCTGACTGCCCCTTCCCCACGAGGACCGAAAAGAGGTGCGGGCCGCATGTTCGCAATGATCACCAGCACCGGTGTCTACCTGATCCTTTCCCTGACCTTCCTCGTCATCATCGGTGGGGGCGTTCTCCTCGCGTACTTCCGGTCCAAACGAGGCGACGAGTAGTCCGGGGGGCCCATGGTCCCAGGAGTCGGGCGGTCGCGAGGACGCAGGTCCGTGACGACGGGGCGAGCGCGGTCTAGGTTGGCCTCCGGCAACGGAGATCTCGGGGGTGGCGGGTCGTGGAAGCACGCGCAAGCACGTCGATGGACAGGCCGCGGGAGGACCGTCCCGCCACGGCCGCGGCACGAGTGGGCCGATCGTCCTGGAGGCAACGGCTTCGAGCGCTGGTGCGCGACGAGCACGAGGAGGACGGGGTCTTCCGCCCGGTGCGGTTGCCGCTCCTGGTCGACCTGGCCATCTCCGCCGCGATCATCGCTCTCGCGACGGGCGCCTTCGTCGGCTTCTTCGTCTGGCTGGCACGGACCCAGGGCACCTGACCCCTGCCCGACCCGCTTGACTAGTTCGAACGCCTGTTCGATCATGGCTGGGTGTCGACCAGCCGCTCCCTCCCCGCGCTCGACCCCGGTCGTCCGGTGGTCGAGCAGCTGCGCGAGCGGGTCGCGGCCATGGAGCGCAAGCCTGCCACGCAGCCCATCGCCACGCTGCCGGGACTGGCGAGCCTGGTGCCCCTGCACGCGGGAGCGACGTACGCCGTCGACTCGGCCTCGCTGGCCCTCGCCCTGGCCGCCGGGGCCTCGCAGGCCGGCGAGTGGGTCGGGTTCGCCGGGTGCGCCGACTTCGGCGTGGAGGCCGCCGCGGAGCTCGGGATCGAGCTGTCGCGCACGGTCCTGGTTCCCGATCCCGGCGAGCACTGGCTGGAGGTGACCGCGGCTCTGGTCGACGTGCTGCGGGTGGTCGTCCTGCGCCCGCCGGCTCGCGTCGACGAGCGCACGGCCGGCATCCTCGACTCGCGTCTGCGCACGCGCTCCGGGGTGCTCGTCGTGCACGGCGACTGGCCGCGCGTCGAGGCGCGGCTCAGCATCGAGGAGTCGCGCTGGCGCGGCCCGGCGTCCGGGTCGGGACACCTCCAGGAGCGTCACGCGCGGGTCGCCCTGCGGCGGGGCGCGCGACCGCCACGGCAGGCGGAGCTCACGTGGCCGGGGGTGCAGCGTGCCGACTCCGACGTCGACCGTCGCGTGCGGGAGATCCGCAAGGCGTCCGGGTGAGGGTCTCGTGAGGGTCATGGTGCTGTGGTGCCCCGACTGGTCCGTGGTCGCCGCGCTCGACGAGGCCGAGAGGTCGCCCCGCTCCCCCGCCGCGGTGCTGTCGGCCAACGTCGTCGAGGTCTGCAACGGTCCCGCCCGGTCCGAGGGCGTACGTCGGGGCCAGCGCCGCCGTGACGCCCAGGCCCGGTGCCCCGACCTGGCGCTGCTGCCCGCCAACCCCGATCGCGACGCCCGTGCCTTCGAACCGGTCCTGGCCACGGTCGAGGACCTGCGCCCCGGGGTGGCAGCACTGCGCCCCGGCCTGCTCGCCGTCCGGGCACCCGGCAGCTGGTACGGCACCGAGACCGCCGCGGCCGCGACGGCGTGCCAGGCCGTGGTGGACGGCGGCGTCTGGGACGTCCGGCTCGGCATCGCCGACGACCTGTTCACGGCCGAGCAGGCCGCTCGCACCGCGGACGTGCAGTCCTGGGCGGTCGTCCCTGCGGGCGGGTCCGCCGCGTTCCTGCGGGACCGGCCCGTGCACCGGCTGCAGGACGACGGCCCCCAGGGACGGGAGCTGGTCGGCCTGCTGCAACGGCTCGGACTCCGGACGCTCGGCGACCTGGCCGACCTCCCGGGCCAGGCCGTCGAGCACCGGCTGGGCACCTACGGCGCCGCCGTACGACGACGGGCCCGGGGCGAGGACAGGGCGCTGTTCGCCGCCCGCACCCCGCCCCCCGAGCTCGACGTGGACGTGGCCTTCGAGCCGCCCCTGGACTCCGTCGAGGCGATCACCTTCAGCGTCCGCACCACCGCCGAGCGCCTCGTCTCCCAGCTCGCGCACCACCAGCTCGTCGCCACCGGGGTGCGGATCGAGGCAGAGTCCGACGGTGCCGTCTGCTCGACCCGCACCTGGCTGCACCCGCGCCACTTCGGCGCGCGCGACCTGGTCGACCGGGTGCACTGGCAGCTGCAGTCCGCGACGGTCGGCGGCTCGCTGCGGGCCCGCAAGGAGTCGGGGACCGTGCGCGCCCCGATCGACCGGGTGAGGTTCGTGCCCGAGGTGGTCGAGCCCGCCGCCGCCCACGGCGAGGCGCTGTGGGGTGGCGCGGGCGACGACCTCGTCGAGCGGGGCGTGGCCCGGGTGCAGGGCATGGTCGGCTTCGACGCCGTACGCCGCCCGGTGCTGCAGGGCGGTCGCAGTCCCGCGGCCAGGCAGGCGCTGGTCCCCTGGGGCGAGCGTGCGGTCGACCTGCGTCCCGTCGACCGGCCGTGGCCGGGACGGGTGCCGGGTCCGGCGCCCGTCCGGGTCTTCGCCACACCCCCGGCCGCCGAGGTCGTGGACGACGCGGGCCACGAGGTGTGCGTCACCGACCGCGGAGTCGTCAGTGGCGAGCCCCGGAGGTTCCGGGTCCGCGACGCAACCGACGGGCAGGGCCTGCCGTGGCAGCCGGTCACCGCGTGGGCGGGTCCGTGGCCCACGGACGAGGGCTGGTGGTCGGGCGGCACCGGGCCGTCCGCCCGGTTCCAGGTCGTCGGTGCCGACGGACGCGCGTGGCTGCTGGTGCGCGCTCCCGACGGCTGGTCGCTGGAGGCGGCGTATGACTGACGCACCGGCGGGGCGGGAGACGCGCTGATGGGCTGGAACAACCCCGCCATGCACTGGAAGGAGCTCGAGCGCCGGCTCAGCGGCCTGCCCGGAGCCGACGACGCCCCGGTGTCGCGACGCAAGCACGCCGCCACCGAGGCCCGGTCGATCGAGCGCCCCGCCGCGGTCACCCCCTACGCCGAGCTGCACTGCCACAGCCACTTCAGCTTCCTCGACGGTGCCAGCTCGCCGGCCGAGCTCGTCGAGGAGGCCGTGCGCCTCGGCCTGCACGCGCTCGCGGTCACCGACCACGACGGCTTCTACGCCGCCCCGATGCTCGCCGAGGCCGCGGCGGCGTACGACCTGCCGACCGTCTTCGGCGCCGAGCTCTCCCTCGGCCTCACCGGCCCGCAGAACGGTGTGCCCGACCCCGAGGGCAGCCACCTGCTGGTGCTGGCGCGGGGGGTCGAGGGCTACCACCGGCTCGCCGCCGCGATGACCGACGCCCACCTGCGCGGCGACGAGAAGGGGCGCCCGGTCTACGACCTCGAGGAGCTGGGCGAGCGCGGGCGCGGCCACTGGGTGGTGCTGACGGGCTGCCGCAAGGGCGCCGTCCAGCAGGCTCTGGCACGCGGGGGCGAGGCCGCAGCGGCCGAGGCCCTGGACCGGCTCACGTCGCTCTTCGGGCTCGAGGACGTCCTCGTCGAGCTCTCGCCGCGTCCGGGCGCCGACGCGACCAACGCCTCCCTCGCCCGGCTGGCCGCCGTCCACGGCCTCGACGTCGTGGCGGCGGGCAACGTCCACCACGCCACCCCGCAGCAGCGCCGGCTGGCCTCGGCGATGGCGGCGGTGCGCGCCCGCAGGAGCCTGGCCGAGCTCGACGGCTGGCTCGACCTGTCGGGCTCGGCCCACCTGCGCAGCGGTGCCGAGACGGCCGCCGCCCTGGCGGCGTACCCCCATGACGTCGGACGCCGGGCCGTCGCCCGCAGCGTCTCGCTCGCCGACGAGCTGGCCTTCGACCTGCGCAAGGCCTCCCCCGCGCTGCCCAAGCGGCAGATCCCCGACGGACACACCGCCGACTCGTGGCTGCGGGTGCTGGCCGAGCGGGGCTTCGCCGAGAGGTACGCCGGCGTCCCCCACGAGCGCGAGGCACGCGAGCGCCTCGAGCACGAGCTGCGCGTCATCGGCGAGAAGGACTTCGCCGGCTACTTCGTCATCGTCCACGACATCGTCGCCTTCGCCCGCGAGCAGCGCATCCTGTGCCAGGGGCGCGGATCGGCCGCGAGCTCGGCGGTCTGCTACGCCCTCGGCATCACCGCGGTCGACGCGGTCTTCTACCGGCTGCCCTTCGAGCGGTTCATCTCCGCCCACCGCGACGAGGAGCCCGACATCGACGTCGACTTCGACTCCGACCGGCGCGAGGAGGTCATCCAGTGGGTCTACGACACCTACGGCCGCCGCAACGCCGCCCAGGTGGCCAACGTCATCGCCTACCGGCCGCGGATGGCGGTGCGCGACGCGGCCAAGGCGCTCGGCTTCTCACCCGGGCAGCAGGACGCCTGGTCCAAGCAGATCGACGGCTGGAAGTCGGTCGTGGCGGGCGACCAGGGCGACCCCGACGCCCACGACGTGCCGCCGCAGGTGGTGGCCCTGGCCGAGGACCTGATGGGAGCACCCCGCCACCTCGGCATCCACTCCGGCGGCATGGTCCTCACCGAGCGCCCCATCGGCGAGGTCTGCCCCATCGAGCGCGCCCGGATGGACCGGCGCACGGTGCTCCAGTGGGACAAGGACGCCTGCGAGTCGATGGGCCTGGTGAAGTTCGACCTGCTCGGGCTCGGGATGCTCGGCGCGCTCGACCACATGATGCGGCTCGTCGCCGAGCACCTCGGCGAGCAGTGGGACCTCGCGACGATGCCCAAGGAGGAGCCGGCGGTCTACGACATGCTCTGTCGGGCCGACTCGATCGGGGTCTTCCAGGTCGAGAGCCGCGCCCAGATCGGCACCCTGCCTCGGTTGCGTCCGCGCGAGTTCTACGACCTCGCCATCGAGATCGCGCTGATCCGTCCCGGTCCCATCCAGGGCGGGGCCGTGCACCCCTACGTGCGCCGGGCCACCGGCAAGGAGGAGGTCACCTACGACCACCCCGAGCTCGTTCCCGTGCTCGAGCGCACCAAGGGTGTGCCGCTCTTCCAGGAACAGCTGATGGCGATGGCGGTCACCCTGGGCGACTGCAGCCGCGACGACGCCGACCTGCTGCGCCGGGCCATGGGCTCCAAGCGCGGGGTCGAGCGCATCGAGTCGGTCAAGCAGAAGCTCTACGCCGGCATGGAGCGGCGCGGCATCACCGGCGACCTGGCCGACTCGATCTACGTCAAGATCCTCTCCTTCGCCAACTTCGGCTTCGCCGAGTCGCACGCGCTGTCCTTCGCCCTGCTGGTCTACGCCTCGTCCTGGTTCAAGCTGCACTACCCGGCGGCGTTCCTGGCCGGTCTGCTGCGCAACCAGCCGATGGGCTTCTACTCCCCGCAGTCGCTGGTCGGCGACGCCCGGCGCCACGGCGTCGACGTACGCCGTCCCGACGTCACCCGCTCCGCGGCGCAGGCCGACCTGGAGGCGGTCGTGACCGGACCGGTGACGGCCACCGGGCCCGATGAGTGCTGCCGTCCCCGGTTCGCCCGCGCCGAGTGGGTGCCGGGCACGCCCGACCCGGTCCCGGCCCACCGGCGCGACGGGGCGCTCGCCGTACGACTCGGGCTGGACTCGGTGCGCGGCATCGGGCTCGAGGTGGCACGCCGCATCGTCGCCGCCCGTGACGAGGCGCCGTTCACCGGCGTCACCGACCTGTCCCGCCGCGCGGGCCTGACCTCCGCCCAGCTGGAGGCCCTGGCCACCGCCGGCGCGTTCGACGCCTGGGGACTGGACCGACGCGAGGCGCTGTGGGCGGCCGGCTTCGCCGAAGGGGCCGACCACCTGCCTGGCACCACGCCCTCCCCGGCCGCGCCCACCCTCCCCGGCATGAGCGAGCCGGAGATCACCCTGGCCGACCTGTGGGCCACGGGCGTCTCGCCCGAGCGGCACCCGGTCGAGCACCTGCGCGACGAGCTGCGCAGCGCCGGGATCCGCTCGGTCGCCGAGCTCGCCACCGCCGAGTCCGGCCGCCGCGTCCACGTCGGCGGGCTCATCACCCACCGGCAGCGACCGGGGACCGCGATGGGCGTCACCTTCCTCAACCTCGAGGACGAGACCGGGATGCTCAACGTCGTGTGCTCGGTCGGGGTCATGAAGGCCCACCGGCACGCCGCCCGCAACCGGGTGGCCGTCGTCATCCGCGGGCGCCTCGAGCGCAACGAGGGCGTCACCAACCTCATCGCGGACAAGGTCGAGGGCATCGACGTCGTCGTGCCCGGCGCCGGCGCGGTGCTGCAGGCCCGAGCGTCGTCGCGCGACTTCCGCTGACGGACCACAGGACCGACCAAGGTCCCTTGGCTCCGGCGTCGTCGGCCTGCGACTGTCGATCATGCAGAAACCCGGTTCCAGGTTCCGCCGCCGCCTGACCACCTACATCGTCATCGCCGGTTTCCTCGTGCTCCTCACCGGTGGTGGCTTCGCCGCCTTCGAGTCACGGCAGGTCTCCAGCTACTGGGAGGGACTGTGGTGGGCCCTCTCGCTGATGAGCACCGTCGGCTTCATCGGCGAGGCTCCGGAGTCGACGTTGGGTCGGCTCGTCTCCTCGGTCCTCATGGTCTCCGGCTTCGCGCTGATGGCCATGGTCACCGCCGCGATCGCGTCCATGTTCGTCCGCGAGGAACAGGAACCGGAGGAGCAGGCGCAAGAGGTCTTCGATGCCGAGGCGCTCAGCCTGCTGACCGACATCGCCCGGCGGCTCGAGGCCATCGAGGCGACGTTGGCCTCGGACCCTCGAGACACCGAGGGAGCGGTCGTGGAGCCACCGTCAGATCCGTCGCCCTGATCGCCTGTGCTGCCGAGCACGACCGCGCGGTCGCCGCGGCCCGAACCCTGGGCGGGTGACCAGGACACCGAGATTCGCCGCGTCGGGTGGGACGACAAGCAGGCCCCCGTTCCGGCCCATCCGGCATTCCTGGCGGGTCGAGGTCGCCCCCATGGATGCCTCGGCCGTTCTCGCCGTCTGACCACGTCTCTTCTCGAGAACACCACCGTTTCGCCGCCATTAGGATGCGGAGGCGATGACGACACGACCGACCCTGTTCCTGACCGTAGGCCTGCCGGGCACCGGGAAGACCACAGAGGCACGGCGCATCGAGGTCGAGGAGCAGGCCCTGCGCCTCACGAAGGACGAGTGGGTGAAGGTCCTCTACGGTCTTGCGAACCCGCCGTCGGCCTCAGACGTGATCGAAGGACGGCTCATCGAGATCGGTCTGCGGGCACTCGAGCTCGGTATCAACGTCGTCATCGACTTCGGTCTCTGGGCTCGAGACGAGCGCTCCGCGCTACGTCAGGCAGCTGCCGACCTCGGTGCGTCGGTGGAGATGCGCTACTTCGAGCTTCCAGCGGCCGAGCAGCGGAGACGACTTGACCGCCGCCAAGCCGAGGAGCCGCACACCACGTGGCACATGTCCGACGAGGAGCTCGCCGAATGGGCTGCCCTCTTCAGCGCCCCGACTCAAGGGGAACTCGACGGCAGCGAGCCTGTCGGTGCTCCGCCGGGAGGATTCCCGACGTGGGCGGGGTGGCGCAGGCACCGCTGGCCTGCGTCGGTCCCCCTGACGCCCAACGCTTCGGGGCCATCATCGACAGCTGGCTGCGCTGCCGCCGGCCCGCGGCAATGACGCGACGCCCAGTCCGTACGTGACGGTCTTGTCAACCTCCCCGCCAGTGAGGCCCTGCACAGGGGCATCGACAAGGGTTGTTGGACCACGCCCCGACTAGTACAATCGAACACATGTTCGACGACGTGGGCGCGACTCCTCGGCGGGACCTCGGTCCCGCGGCGCAGGTCCGCGCCCTGCGCGAGGCACTGTCGCACCTCCCGCTCGCGGTCGACCCCCGCCAGGGCATCGACCAGCTCGACGCCCTCGAGCGCCTCAAGTCCGCCATCTGCGGCACCCAGGCCCGCATCACCCACGAGATCGACCAGCACCGCCACGCCCAGGACCACGCCCGCCGGATCCTCGAACCCACGCGGCGCCTCCCCAACCCGGACGCCGGCACCGGCACCGAGGTCGGCCTGGCCCGACACGAGTCGCCCCACGAGGGACGCCGCAAGCTCCGCCTCGCCCGCGCCCTGCTGACCGACCTSCCCGAGACCCTCGCCGCCCTCGAACGCGGCGACCTGTCCGAACGCCGCGCCGAGATCATCGCCACCGAGACCACCGACCTCACGCAGGCGCAGCGCCGCCGGGCTGCGYGACGTCGTACGCCGCGAGGTGCTGCGCCGCGACGAAGASGGCTGGCTCGCCCGCCACCAGCGMGCCCGGGCCAAGCGCCGCGTCAGCGGCCGGATCCTCGGCGACGGCATGGGACTGCTCACCGCCGTCCTGCCCGCCACCGACCTCTCCACCATCATGACCTCGCTCCACGAGACCGCCGAAGAGGCCCGCAACCAGGGCGACGACCGCAGTCGCGGCCAGATCATCACCGACACCCTCATCCACCGCCTCGGCGGCCTCAGCCGCACCACCCCGGTCCCCACCGCCATCAAGCTCATCGTCAGCGCCGAGACCCTCCTCGGCGACGSCACCGAGCCCGGCTACCTCCCCGGCGCCGGCTACCTGCCCGCCTCCATCACCCGACGCCTGGCCGCCGCGAGCGCCGGACACACCCGCTCCACCCTCCNGCCAAGCGCCGCGTCAGCGGCCGGATCCTCGGCGACGGCATGGGACTGCTCACCGCCGTCCTGCCCGCCACCGACCTCTCCACCATCATGACCTCGCTCAACGAGACCGCCGAGAGTGCCCGGAGCCAGGACGACGAGCGCAGTCGCGGCCAGATCATCACCGACACCCTCATCCACCGCCTCGGCGGCCTCACCCGCACCACCCCGGTCCCCACCGCCATCAAGCTCATCGTCAGCGCCGAGACCCTCCTCGGCGACGCCACCGAGCCCGGCTACCTCCCCGGCGCCGGCTACCTGCCCGCCTCCATCACCCGACGCCTGGCCGCCGCGAGCGCCGGACACACCCGCTCCACCCTCCNACCGAGCCCGGCTACCTCCCCGGCGCCGGCTACCTGCCCGCCTCCATCACCCGACGCCTGGCCGCCGCGAGCGCCGGACACACCCGCTCCACCCTCCAACGCCTCTTCGCCGCACCCACCTCCAGCTACTTCCGCCACGCCCTCGCCGACCTCATCGACCTGCGCGACCGCCGCTGCCGCACCCCGTACTGCAACGCCCCCCTCCGCCACCACGACCACGTCATCCCCCGCAACCAGGGCGGGCGCACCACCTCCGACAACGGCCAAGGACTCTGCGAAGCCTGCAACTACGCCAAGGAGACCCCCGGCTGGCACCACCGACCCATCCCAGACCCCCTGGCCACCACCCAGATCACCCTCACCACCCCCACCGGACACCAGCACCACTCACGAGCCCCCGACCCACCCGTCACCGGCCGCCACACCTCCCCCGCCGAACGCAAGGTCGCGCACCTGCTCCTCCACCGCGCCGCCTGAGCAGTCACGGACCGACACGTGACGTGGTCCGACTGCTGCGCAAGGATCGCGGCATGAACCGTCGTGCTCTCGTCCGTCGTCCCAGCCCGCGCCTGGCCGACGGCCTGCTCACCCACATCGAGCGCGTCCCCGTCGACGTCGACCTCGCCCTGCAGCAGTGGGACGGCTACGTGGGTGCGCTCCGGGCCGAGGGCTGGGAGACCATCGAGGTCCCGCCGTCCCCGGAGTGCCCGGACTCGGTCTTCGTCGAGGACACCGTCGTGGTGTACGGCGACCTCGCCGTCATCACCCGACCGGGCGCGGACGAGCGCAAGCCCGAGACGGCAGGGACCGAGCAGGCGTTGCGCGAGCTGGGCTACCGGATCGCCCACATCGAGGCGCCCGGCACGTTGGACGGCGGTGACGTGCTCAAGCACGACGGCACGGTCTGGGTCGGACTGGGTGGGCGCACCGACCAGGCCGGGATCGACCAGCTCGCCGGCCACCTCGAGCCCCTGGGCGCGACCGTCGTCGGCGTCCCGCTGACGAAGGTGCTGCACCTCAAGTCGGCCGTCACCGCGCTGCCCGACGGGACCGTGGTGGGGTTCCAGGAGCTGGTCGACGACCCCACCGTCTGGTCGCCGTTCCTCCCCGTCCCCGAGGAGCCGGGCGCGCACGTCGTCCTGCTCGACGAGAGCACGGTGCTGATGTCGGCCAGCGCACCGCTCACGCGGCGGCTCTACGAGGAGCGCGGACTGCGCGTCGTTGCCGTGGAGGTGTCGGAGTACGAGAAGCTCGAGGGCTGCGTCACGTGCCTGTCCGTGCGGCTGCGCGGATGAAGCGACCCGGGGAGCCCGTCCCCTTCGAGGTCCACGAGCCCGGAGTCTTCCTGCACGGCACCAAGGCCGAGCTCGCGGTCGGCGAGCTGCTCGTGCCTGGCCGCGAGTCCAACGTCGAGGACGGCAGGCTGATGAACCACGTCTACTTCACCGCCACCCTCGACGCCGCGACGTGGGGCGCCGAGCTCGCCAGGGGCCCCGGTCGCGGACGCATCTACGTCGTCGAGCCCACGGGCGACTTCGAGGACGACCCCAACGTCACGGACAAGCGGTTCCCCGGCAACCCCACGCACTCCTTGCGCAGCCGCGAGCCGTTGCGCGTGGTCGGCGAGCTCGTCGACTGGGTCGGCCATCCGCCCGAGAAGCTGCAGGCCATGCGCGAGGGCCTCGAGGAGCTCCGACGACGAGGCGCCGCCCGGATCGAGGACTGAGCTGAGGGAGTGGTGGGGCGCCGTGGTCACCGTCCGGCGGTGTCCCCCAGCCCCCCGGCCCGGGCGGTGAGCAGCCACGCCAGCAGGTGGCTGCGGGTGTTGCCGTCGTCGATCGCCGAGTCGGGGAGTCCCCGGCCGATCTCCAGCGCGCGCCGGGGCTCGGCGAGGGCGAGATACATCGTCAGGTAGTCACCGAACATCGTGTCGAAACCGCGGCCGGACGCGTCCGCCACGTTGGCCCGGACCCGCTCCTCGTCCACACCGCCTCGGGCGAGCACCGGCGGCATCGGCAGCAGCTGGATGCCGAGGATGGCCGAGGGCTCGGGGCTGAACCAGGTCGCCCACTCGCGCTTGCCGCCCCAGCTGAGCGAGACGAACGGGTGGTCGTAGGCCCCCGGGAGGTCCCGGGGCTGCAGCCAGTAGGCGCGCGCGGTGGCCGTCTCCAGGCTCAGCTGCCAGCTGGCCTGCCGTGCGAGCGGCCGGTTGCCGTCGGTCCGGGCCCACAGCGCCAGCCCGTTCCAGGCGTTCACCGCCTCCGAGCTCGACTCCTGGTTGTTGCCGTCGGCGAAGTCGGACCTCCCCGCGGCCCACGAGTGACCGGCGTACGGGTCGAAGCTCCGCAGCGCGGGAAGCTTGCCGTTGGCGGCCGGGGAGGCGATGTCCTCCGCCAGCGCGGTCAGCGTCGATCGCCACCGGTCGAGCAGCTCGGGCTCCCCCTCCCCCAGCAGCGCCGCCGCGGCGAGGAAGTACCCGTAGTGGAAGTGGTGGTCGTTGAACTCCTCGGAGCCGAAGCCCGCGGTCCGACCGACCACGCCCTTCCAGGCGGTGTCGTAGCCGAAGCACCTCGTCGAGGTGGCCGTGCAGTCGGAGGAACCGCCGAGCCAGGCGTCCAGCTCGGTGACCGCGCGCTCGCGGATGGTCCGGGCGGCGTCGTCGGCGCCGGACGCCTCGGCGATCCGGGTGAGCTGCGCCATCCGGTAGACGTCCTTGCCACCGAAGTAGGTGTCCTGCCGGGGCGGGGTCCCGGCCTCGCGGGCCACGTCGGCCACGGCCTGCTCCCGCACCTCGGCGAGCGCGTCGCGATCGAGACCGGACAGGTCGAGCGTCGCCTCCGGCTGCAGGGCCGACACGCTGGAGACCAGGTCGCGGGCGCGGATCAGCCGCAGGGGCCCGTACAGCGAGTCGACGCGGCCGACGACGTCGGGACGCTCGAGGCGCTGGTGCGGCATGGCCGCCAGCACCGTGCTGCGGCCGCGAGGGGTGCGGTAGCGGATCCTCGTCCGGGCCTCCCTGCCGGCCAGGGCGTAGCCGACGGACGTCCCGTGGACCGGCACGGCCCCGCGTGCCAGCTCGGTGAGCGTGGCGTCCTGACGCGCGGCGAAGACCAGCAGGGTCTCCCCGCGACGCAGGCCCACCGCACCGTCGGACACGGTGACCGGGCGGCGGCTGCCGTCGGCACGTGACACCGCCAGCCCGTACGTCGTGCCCTCCGACGTCGTCGCGAGCCAGCGGCCCCTGTCGCGCTGACGGAGCGCGTCGGGCACCGTCACCTCCTGGTCCCCCACCGCCGTGTAACCGACGTAGGGCCACCCCTCGGCCAGGTCGAGGTGACCGACCGGTGTGCCCGACGAGGTGTACGTCGAGGTCACCGACACCGGGTCGGCACGGGTGGCGGTGAAGGCGTCGGACGCGAACCCGAGTCGCAGTCCGGAGGCGAACGGGGCGCTGATCGTCTGCTCGGTGGCGGACACCTGCGGCAGGCCGACGGACACCCCGGTGTCGTCGGCCTGCACTGCCAGGGGCATCGCGAAGACCGGCTGGGGCTCGGCACCGAGGAACATCCCCGAGTACCAGCGGTTGGTGGGCGGCGCGAGCTCGGGGGCGACCCGCACCGGGCCGGTCGAGCCCTCTGCCTGCGGCAGCCGCGCGGCCGCGGGCGTCCAGCTCGACGGCGCCTGCCGCGTCACTGGCGTCCATCCGGACGAGCCGGACGAACCGGACGAGGCGAACGGGTGGAAGGCGGCGTCACGGTCGTCCGTGGAGTCGGTCCCGACGCCCCCTCCGGCGAAGAGTGAGCCCGTCCCGACGGCGAGCGCCGCGAGGACCGCCACGACGGCGACCACGCTGGGCCAGGTGCGGCGCATCATCCGGTGCCGCCCGGCGTGAGCAGGCCGGTCAGGAGGGCACGGACGGAGTCGACGAGCCCGTCCCGGCGCAGCGTCACGTCGACGTCGACCGGGGTCCCGGACGAGAAGAGGCCGCGGTTGTCGAGCTCCGGGGAGACGGCCCGCAGCCGGGTCGCGGCCCGGTCACCATCGGTGTGCACGCCGATGCGGTCCACCTCGGCGCGCACCGTCCGCTCGTCGGGCAGCCGGACCGTGACCTCGTCGGCACGACGCATCAGGGCGTACTGCTTCGCGGTCAGCCGGAAGTCGGCCTGCACGTAGCTGGTCCCCTCCTCCTCGACCCGGGCCATCGCCGAGTTGGCCGCCACGAAGGCGCCCTGGCTCGGCTGGACCTCCGAGACCTTCCCCGGGGAGGTCGCGCGGATCACGACCTTGCTGCCGTCCCTGATGTCGAAGGGGGACTGCGACGGCACGAGCGCGTCGTTCGCGATGTCGCGGGCCAGCTCGCTGCTCTGGACGACGAAGAGCTGGTCGCCCTTGTCGACGTGGTCGCCCACGTCGACGGCGCGCTTGACGACCATGCCGGCGTACGGCGTGCCGACCGTGTAGTCGTCGGTGCGCACGGTGGCGCTGACGTCGTGGACGGTGCTGATGCGGTCGTTCATGCTCAGTGCCAGTGCGCCGACGACGCCGACGACGACGAGCACGCCGACCAGGTACTTGAGGCGGGTGAGGAAGGTCATCGGTGGTCTCCAACGAGGTGGGTGGACGAGTCGGGGGCGGAGGGGGTCGCTGTGGGGACGGGTGGGCGCCGTCGCGCGACACGGCGGGCCTGCCGGGACGTGCGGCGTGCCGTACGTCGGGTGGCCCGGGCCGTGCGCGCCTCGCGGTAGGTGATCGTCAGGAAGATCCCGAGGACGATCGTGTTGAGCGCGTTCCACGCGAGCGCCACGTTGAACGAGCCCGTCACCTCGGCCTTCCAGGCGCCCACGACCGTGGTGAGCAGCAGGAACAGGAAGACCAGCACCTGCGGGAAGGTGTAGTTGAAGGGCGACCGGGCCTCGCCCACCCGCCCGGTGACGTGCCACTGGCGCTCACGCCTCGTGAGCGCGTTCCACATGGCCTGGATGTAGATCGGGAACGACGCCGACGCCAGCATCAGCGTCTCCCAGCGGAAGGAGCCCATGGTGTACAGCGCCACCACGATCTGCATGAAGTAGAAGCCGGCGTAGTACATCAGCCACGTGCCCGTGGGCACCCCGAGGGCGACCGGGGTGAGGTCGAAGTAGATCTGCAACGGCGGCACGATCAGCAGCAGGGCCGGTGCGATGCCGTTGAGGTAGAAGGTCGCGGTGGTGAGGTACTGGATGCGCTGGTCGGTGGTCAGCTGGCGCTTGCGGCTCAGCGGGTTGTGGCGGAGCAGGATCTCGAAGGCGCCCGTGGCCCAGCGGAGCTGCTGCTTGCTGTAGGCCTCGACCGACTCCGGGGTGTCACCGACCGCCAGCACGGCACCGGTGTAGATGGAGCGCCAGCCGCGCTCGTGCAGGTGGATGGAGGTCCAGATGTCCTCGGACTTGGACTTCTCGTAGATGCCGCCGATGTCGGCGACGGCGTTGCGCCGGAAGACCACGTTGGTGCCCACGCAGAACGCGGCGTTGAAGCGGTTCTTGCCCGACTGGATCAGGGAGTAGAAGACCGACTGCATGTAGCCGGACCCCCGGGACAGCACGGTGTGCAGGTTGCCGTAGACCTGCGGCGTCTGGACGAACGCGACCTTGTCGGTGGCGAAGTAGGGCAGCGTCTCGTGGAGGAACTCCGGCTTGGGCGCGAAGTCGGCGTCGAAGACGGCGAAGAACTCGCCGTCGGTGATCGAGAGCGCGTGGTTGATGTTCCCGGCCTTGGCGCCCTTGTTGTCGGGTCGACGTACGTAGTCGGCGCCCAGCTCGTGCGCCAGCTCACGGACCTCGTCGGAGCGACCGTCGTCCAGCACCAGGGTCCGGTGGCGACCACGGATCGCCAGGGCCGCGGTGACGGTGCGGCGGATCACGTCGAGGTCCTCGCCGTAGGTGGTGACGAAGACGTCCACCGAGGCCGACTCCTCGTTGAGCCGCATGGGCCAACGGCTAGGGCTCGACTCCAGTCCCAGCGCCAGGACCTGCTCGGGGTCGAAGAGACCGCGCTTGGCCTGGTGGTAGGAGAAGTCACGGGCGTCGTAGCCGCTGGAGAGGATGGTCCACAGGGCGAGCAACGCCTGCGCGATCAGGAAGGTCTCGGCCGTGATGACGAGGGCGAAGGGCAGGAGGTCGCCGTGGTGGGAGGGCCTGAACAGGAAGCTGGCGTAGGCCAGCACCCCGATCGTGGCGAGCAGCACCAGCATCATCAGCGAGGGCGAGCTGGACCTGGTGGCATCGCGGGTGTGCTCCGAGCTCAGTCCCTCGGTGCCCGGTGCAGGGCGGAGCAGGCGTTCGAAGTCTGCGGTCGTGATGGCGTTCTCCTTCGGTGGAACCGTCGCCCGAGCGCGGCGAGAGGACGGCCCCCGAGGGCCGAGAGGTAGATGGGCGTGGCGCGTGGCCACGGAGGGGTCCGGCTGCGTGAGCGGACACGTACAGATGTGGGCCGGGTTGCCGGGAACACCGCGACAACCGGGATTGGATCGATCAAACCGCGCCGGGCAGGACGGACACAAGTCGGCCGGACCCGTCGCGGGTCACACTCACGCCGACGAGGGGTGCCACCTCCACCGCGATCCCTCGGGCCCGGGGTCCACCGCGTCATCCTCACCCCGGAGACCTGCAGGTCAGGGGACCGCGGGTGGCGTGGCCCACACGGCCGGGACGAGTCCGACGACGGACGAGGCGGGGCCGGACGGGACGTTCGTCACAGCGGCCCGCAGGCACGACGATGCGGCCCCAGGGGTGAGGCCCATCAGCCCCTTGTCGCCGGTGGGCGCCCTGCCTAGGGTGCAAGCAGGGCGACCACGCGGGCCGCTTCCGGGTGGGGAGGGTGTCGTGGCCGAGCGGGAGAGTGTCGACTACATCGTGGTGGGGGCCGGCAGCGCCGGCGCCGTCGTGGCGGCGAGGCTGAGCGAGGACCCGGGCACCTCGGTGCTGCTGCTCGAGGCGGGCGGTGAGGCCACCGCCGACGAGATCAGCATCCCGGCCGCCTTCCCCAACCTCTTCAAGACACGGTGGGACTGGAACTACACGACCACCGAGCAGAAGCAGCTCGAGGGCCGTCGTGCCTACTGGCCGCGGATGAAGGCGCTCGGCGGCTGCTCGTCGATGAACGCGATGATCTACATCCGCGGGCACCGCGCCGACTACGACACCTGGCGCGACGCGTACGGCGCGACCGGATGGGGGTACGACGACGTGCTCCCCGCCTTCATCCGGTCCGAGGGCAACACCCGCCTGGGCGGGCCGTTCCACGGCCAGGACGGGCCGCTGCACGTCGAGGACCGCCGCTACACCCACCCGCTCACCACCGCCTGGGTCGACTCCGCGGTCGCGGCGGGCTTCAAGCCCACCGACGACTTCAACGGCGCCGAGCAGGAGGGCGCCGGGCTCTACCAGGTGACCTGCCGCAAGGGCCGCCGCTGGTCCACGGCGAAGGCCTACCTCGAGCCCGCGCGGGACCGCCCCAACCTGACCGTGCGCACCGGCGCGCTCGTCGAGAGGGTCGTGGTGGAGGGCGGACGGGCCGTCGGCGTCACCTACCAGCACGGACCCGGCACCCGGACGACGTACGTCGACGCGGAGGTCGTCCTGTCCGGCGGCGCCGTCAACTCCCCCCAGCTGCTCATGCTGTCCGGCATCGGCCCGGGCGCCCACCTGCGCGAGGTCGGCGTCGACGTCCTCGTCGACCTCCCCGGCGTGGGCCAGAACCTGCACGACCACCCGGCCGCCCCGCTCGTCTTCCGGACCCGTGACATCTCGGACCTGATGGACCACAACAACCTCGTCCAGTTCGCCCGGGCGAAGGCGACCGGCACCGGCCCGCTGACCTCCAACATCGGCGAGGGCGGCGGGTTCTGGCGCACCCGCGACGAGCTCGAGGCCCCCGACCTGCAGGTGCACGTGGCACCGACCGGCTTCTACGACAACGGCCTGCACGAGGCCACGAGCCGCAACGTCACCGTCGCGCCGACCCTGGTCCACGTGCAGAGTCGCGGCACGCTCCGCCTGCGGTCCCGCGACCCGCGGTGGCACCCGGACCTCGACCCCGGCTACTACGACGACCAGGCCGACCTCGACGCCATGGTCCGCGGCGTGCGCCGACTGCTCGAGACGGTCGCGACAGGACCGCTGGCCGAGCACGTCGTCGGTCCGGGGCTGCCCACCATGGACGCGTGGGGGTCGGACCCCACCGACGCGCAGATCGAGGCGCACCTGCGCGTCCACACCCAGACGCTCTACCACCCTGTCGGCACCTGCGCGATGGGTGGCGACGAGCGTGCCGTCGTCGACCCCGAGCTGCGGGTCCGTGGCGTCGAGGGCCTGCGGGTCGCCGACGCCAGCGTGATGCCGATGGTCACGCGCGGCAACACCAACGCCCCGTCCATCATGATCGGCGAGCGGGCCGCCGACCTCCTGCGCGGAAAGGCCTGACATGACCAGTCCGGAGAAGCTCGAGTCCCTCGACCCCGCCACCGGCGACGTCGTCGGGGTCCACCTGGTCGACACCCCCGAGACCGTGGCCGCGGCCGTCGCCCGGGCGCGTGAGGCGGCGGCCTGGTGGGGCGGCCTCGGCTTCGACGGCCGCGCGGAGGTGCTCGCCCAGTGGCGCGGCGTCCTCACCCGCCGGATGGCGCAGCTCGCCGACGTCGTGCACCAGGAGACCGGCAAGCCGCACGGCGACGCGCAGCTCGAGATCGGCCTCGCCATCGACCACCTCGCGTGGATCGGCTCGCACGCCGAGAAGGTGCTGGGCCGCAAGCGCGTCTCCCCCGGCCTGCTGCTCGCCAACCAGGCCGCGTCCGTGGAGTACCTCCCCCTCGGTGTCGTCGGCGTCATCGGTCCCTGGAACTACCCCGTCTTCACACCGATGGGCTCGATCGCCTACGCCCTCGGCGCCGGCAACGCCGTGGTGTTCAAGCCCAGCGAGCTCACCCCCGGCGTCGGCGTCTGGCTCGCCGACAGCCTGCGCGAGGTCGTGCCCGACCACGACCTCCTCCAGGTGGTGGTCGGCCGCGGCGAGACCGGCGCGGCGCTGTGCCGGTCCGGCGTGGACAAGATCGCGTTCACCGGGTCCACCGCGACCGCCAAGCGGGTGATGGCCACCTGTGCCGAGACGCTCACCCCCGTGCTGATCGAGGCCGGCGGCAAGGACGCGCTGCTGGTCGACGAGGACGCCGACGTGGTGGCCGCGGCCGACGCCGCCGCCTGGGGGGCCTTCTCCAACGCCGGGCAGACCTGCATCGGCATCGAGCGGGTCTACGTCCACGACCGGGTCCACGACCGGTTCGTCGAGGAGCTCGTCCGACGGGCCGGCACCGTCCACGCCGGGACCGACGCCGACGCGAAGATCGGGCCGATGACGATGGCCGGCCAGGTCGACGTCGTACGCCGCCACGTCGAGGACGCGCTCGAGCGCGGCGGCCGGGCGGTGGTCGGCGGGGCCGACGCCGTGGGCGACCGGTTCGTCCAGCCGACCGTGCTGGTCGACGTGCCCGAGGACTGCGCGGCGGTCCGCGAGGAGACGTTCGGGCCCACGGTCACCGTGCGCCGCGTGCGCGACATGGACGAGGCGGTCGAGCTGGCCAACGCGACCCGCTACGGCCTCGGGTCCGCGGTCTTCTCCCGCACGCGTGGTCCCGAGCTGGCCCGCCGGCTGCGTTCGGGGATGACGGCCGTCAACTCGGTCATCTCCTTCGCCGCCGTCCCGGGCCTGCCCTTCGGCGGCGTGGGCGACTCCGGCTTCGGGCGCATCCACGGCCCCGACGGCCTCAAGGAGTTCACCTACGCCAAGGCGGTGACCCGGGTGCGGTTCAAGCCGGTGCTCAACCTCACCACCTTCGACCGCACGCCCGAGCAGGACAGCACGGTGGCCGCCCTGCTCACCGCCCTGCACGGGCGGGCGACCCAGCTGCCCAAGATGCCGCGGCGTCCGCTCGCGACGCGGAGGGACCGCTCCTAGAACCGCACGTGCGCCACGAACACCTGGACGTCCCCGTCCAGGCGACGGGCCTGCACGTGCAGCCCCACGGGGACCTCGGTGCCGTCGGCGCGCACCATCGGGACGTCGAGCCACCGGTCCAGCAGGACGTCGCGGCCGTGCGTGGCGTGCAGGGTGGTGCCGGCGATGTGGGCCTGGTGGAACCGGGCGGGGACCACCACGAGGATCCGCCGTCCCAGCAGGTCTTCCTCCCGGCGGTAGCCGAGGTGCTCCACCACCTCCGCGCTGACGGCGACGATCACGCTCGCGTCATCCATGGCGATGAGCGGCTGGTCGGTGTCGAGGAGCGCACGGACGGCGCGCGGACGCGCCTGGTCCGGACGGCGGGCGACGCGTACGTCGGTCCTGGCCCGCCACGGCTTCGGCTCGGCGGCGCCCTCCGCCTGGCCGGCGACCTCCCCGCACAGCCAGGCACGCATCTCGGCCATCTCGGGCTGGGTGGGCGGGCTCAGGAGGCGGCCGTCCTCGGCCGCGGCCCTGGCTCGCACGAGCAGGTCGTCCAGCACCTCGAAGTGCCGCACAGCGGCCGCGCTGATGCTCAACGACACGGCGGCGGCCGTGACGGCCGGCTCGACCGAGCTGGCCATCAGCGCGTCCGGCTCCGACGGCAGGCGGGGCCGGGGCACCTGCTCGTCCAGCAGGCTCAGCGCACTGCTGGCGGCGGCGTGGTCGTCGAGGGCGCGGACGTCGCGGTCCAGCGCGTAGAGGAGGTACTCGCGCAGCAGGGTCGCGGCGTGCTCCTGCCACGCCCAGTGCATCAGCAGCGGCACCGACCTCAACGTGATGTCGATGCGCCGGTCCCCGGAGGAGCCGTCCGGCGCCGGGACCCGTCGTACGACGGGGGTCGTCGGACGGCCGACCTCGAACCACACGACCTTCCCGGCATCGGTCCGCTCCACCCCCCAGCGGTCGGCGTGCTCGTCGACGATCCGCAGCCCGCGTCCCGTCCCGGAGGTCTCGGCCCACGCCCGCCGGACGGGCATCCGGTCGCTGCCGTCCTGCACCTCGACACGCAGCGCGGTGGGCTCCGCGACGACCCGCACGCCGATCGGCGTGCCGGCGTGCACCACCGCGTTGGTCACGAGCTCGGAGACGACCAGCTCGGCCACGTCGCCCAGGTGCGCGGCCCCGGCGCCCTGGAGCGCCTCCCGCACCGCACGTCGGGCGCGTGCGGCGGTGCGGGGCTCGGCGGGGAGGGCCAGGTCGACGACGGTCGCCGCTCCGGACATCGCCCCTCACCCCCGACGCTGCTCGGCCCGCACCCGCGGCGGGGCCCCTGACTGCACCCTAGGGCCAAATCCGGGCCAGCAGGAGGGACGACGTCCCGCGCGACACCTCCGTGTGTGCAGCCCGGGGTTGTGCAAAACGTCGACGGCGCGGGCCGTCCCGCACTTATCGTGGTGCCGACGGTCACACCTCCCAGCGCCCTCGACCGTCCTAGTGCCGGGCGCCGCACGAACCGAGGACACGTGGCGACAGCGATCCGCGCCCGCGACACGGCCGGCACCCGGTCCGTGCTCGCCGGCGTGCTGCTGCTCGGGGTCATGGTGGCGGTCGACCTCCAGCTCGGGCGACAGATCAACGGTGCGTACGCCGGGGCCGCCGTCCTCACGGCCATCAACGCCGACGCGCGCCGGACGGCCGGGGTCGCCGCCCTCACGCTCGTGGCGTCGGTGTCCTCGGGGGTGTGGCACCACAACCTCGGCGGGCACGACTGGACGCTCCGCTTCGTCACCTGCGTGCTGATCTGCGGGCTGGCGCTCGTCGCCGCCGAGGCGAACGACCGTCGACGCCGGCGCCTCCTGCGGACGACGACGCTGGCCCAGCGCGTCCTCGACGCCCTCGCCGTCGAGCTCACCGGCGCCCGCACCGTCGCCCAGGTGGCCGACGGCTTCCTGGGCCACGCCATCGGGACCCTGGGCGCCACGTCGGCGATGGTGCTCTCGCTCGACGCCGACGACGTCCTGCGGACCCTCACCTGGCTCGGGCGCACCGGACACGGCGCGGACCAGTACCAGGAGATCCCCCTCGCCAGCGACCTGCCGGGGGCCATCGCGGTCCGCGAGGTCCGCGACGTCCACTACCGGTCCGTCCGGGAGATCACCGCCGCCTTCCCGGACCTCGCCGACTACTACCCGAGCGACCGGAGCCTGCACCTCCTGCCGCTGCACCGCGACGGCACGACGTACGGACTGCTCGCCCTCACCTTCCCGCCGGACCTGTTCACGCCCCACGAGGACGGGTTCCTGCACTCCCTCGCCGGTGCCCTGACCAGCGCGGTCAGGCGGGCGGCCGAGCTCCAGGACGTCGACGCCGCCACCCAGCGCACCGTGCTGCTGGCGGAGGCGTCGATGAGCCTGTCGCGCAGCCTCGACATGGACACCACGGTCGCGGAGGTGGGCCGGCTCCTGGTGCCCCGCTTCGCCGACTGGTGCGTGCTGCAGCTGCTCCGCGACGGCGAGCTCGAGACGGTCTCGGTCCAGCACCGGGACGAGGAGACCACCGCGTGGGCGCGCACCCTCGTGGGGGCCTTCCCGACCCGCATGGACGCACCCACGGGCGCCGGCCACGTCGTCCGGACCGGGGAGAGCGAGATCTATCCCTACATCCCGGCCGGGCTCATCGAGGCCACGGCCGTCAGCGCCGAGCACCTGGAGATCCTGCGCAGGCTCGGCCTCACCAGCGCCATCGTCGTGCCCCTGGCCGGTCGCGGTGAGGTCCTGGGAGCCCTCACGCTCATCCACGCCGAGTCGGGCCGTCACTACGGCGAGGAGGACGTCGCCTTCCTCGAGGCGGTCGCGGCCCGGGTGGCCGTCGCGCTCGACACCGCTGCGACGTTCGAGCAGCAGTCCGAGCGGCTGGCCGGCGTCACCCTGGTGGCCGAGGCCGCCCAACGCGCGATCCTCGCGCCACCGCCCGCCCGGACCGGTCCGGTCGCGATGTCCGCCCGCTACCTGTCCGCGGCCTTCGAGGCGCAGGTCGGTGGCGACCTGTACGAGGTGGTCCGCGGCCCGTCCTCGGTGCGGCTCCTGGTCGGCGACGTCCGGGGCAAGGGCCTCTCCGCGGTCCGGACCGCCACCGTGGTGCTGGGCGAGTTCCGCGCCGCGGCCGCCGGAGCCGGCGACGTCGCCCACGTGGCCCGGGAGATCGACCGTCGCATCCTCCCCTACCTCCCCGACGCCGAGGACTTCGTCACCGCGGTCCTCGTCGACATCGACCACGACGGCGCGTTCCACGTCGTCTCGTGCGGGCACCCCGCGCCCGTCCTGCTGTCCGCCCAGGGCTACGTCGAGACGGTCGAGGTCGACCACTCGCCCCCGCTCGGCCTCGGTGTCGACCCGGTCGTCGCGCGCGGCAAGCTGACCCCCGGGGACCGGCTGCTGCTCTTCACCGACGGGCTCATCGAGGCGCGCTCCCCCAGCGGCTCGTTCATCGACCCCGCCCCCTTCCTGCCGGCCGTCGGACGAGCCGATCTCGACACCGCACTGGACGGGCTGCTCGCGTCCCTCAAGCGGGCCGCCGGGCACGCGCTCGAGGACGACCTGGCCCTGCTGCTGGCCTGCTACGACCCCCGGTGACCGGCGCCGGCGGGCGCGTCTCTCAGAGCCAGTCCTTGCGCCGGAAGGCGAGGTAAAGCGCGCCCGACAGGGCCAGGATGAGGATCGACGAGGTGACGAAGCCCGACTGCCGGGCGAAGCCCGGGTAGGGCAGGTTCTGGCCGTAGAAGCCGGTGATCGCCGTGGGCACGGCGATGATCGCCGCCCAGCTCGTGACCTTCTTGGTGATGATGTTGAGCCGGTTGCCCTGGATCGTCAGGTTGGTCTCGAGGATGGTGTTGACGAGGTCGCGCAGGCTCTCGGTCCACTCCGTCGCCCGCAGCACGTGGTCGTAGACGTCCTGGTAGTAGGGCACGAGCTCGGGCGTGACCAGCCCGATGTCGCGACGCATCACGGTGTTGACCACCTCCCGCATCGGCAGCACCACTCGACGGAGCTGGACCAGGCTCTTGCGCAGCTCGAAGCTGCGACGCTGCACGCTGCGGTCGTGCGGACGGTCGTCGAAGAGGAGGTCCTCCAGCTGCTCGATCTGGTCGTCGAGCGACTCCACGGCCTCGAAGTGCGAGTCGACGACCACGTCGAGCAGGCCGTGCAGCAGGGCGCCGACCCCGAGCTCGGTGAGGGCCACCTCGTCGTCCCACCGGGAGAGCAGCGAGTCGAGGGAGAAGGTCTCGTCGCGGCGTACGGTCACGAGCGCGGACGGCGTGATGAACGCGTGCACCTCACCCGTGACCAGCTGGCCGCTGTCCACGTCGAGCTGCACCGAGTACGCGCTGAGGAAGTCGTGGCCGGCGTAGTGGTCCAGCTTGGGGCGCTGACGACCCTGGGCCGCGTCCTCGACGGCCAGCCGGTGCAGGCCCAGCTCGTCGGCCACCAGCTGCAGGTCCTCGAGGTCCGGCGCGCACAGGTCCACCCAGACGACGCTCGAGGCGTCCGAGAGGTGCTCGGACAGCTGGTCGATCGGGAAGTCCTCGTCGGTCAGGACTCCCCCGCGGTAGCAGCGGGTGCGGGGCATCGGCCCAGTATCCGGTACGACGCGCCACCGGCCCGTCGACGTCGGGACCTTCGCCACTGACGTGGTCGCCGCCGAACGGATTGGATGGGACCGAGGGGGCAACCAGGCTGCTGCCGGTGAGGGGCGAGGTGATGTCGACACCTGACGAGTCGGTCCGGGTCGAGGTGACGACGCGGGGCAACGTGGGCAGCTTCGCCGGGGACTACGCCCGGGAGAGGGTCTCCAGCGCCCTGGCCGTGGCGCACGGACCCGTGCTCCACGCCCACGTGGTCCTCGACTGGCGCCACGACCCGGCCCTGGAACGACCCGCCGTGGCCGAGGCGGGCGCCGACGTCGACGGGACCCGGCTGCGCGCCAAGGCGTCGGCCCCCACGATGCGCGAGGCGGTCGACGAGCTGGAGCACCGGTTGCGCCGTCGGCTGGTGCAGCTCCACGAGCGCGAGCGCACGCTGCACCGCGCGACGCGCACGGCGGCCGAGCACGAGTGGCGCCACGGAGACCTGCCCCGCCGCCCGCTGCCCTACTTCCCCCGCGAGGAGGAGGCCCGCGAGGTGGTCCGGAGCAAGTCGCTGCCGGCCGCCGCGATGACGGCGGGCGAGGCGGCGTACGAGATGGAGCTGCTCGACCACGACTTCTTCCTCTACCGCGATGCCGGCTCCGGCCGTCCGGCGCTGGTGCGTCGCCTGCCCGACGGCGGGTACGGCGTGCAGGGGGCGGGTCCCGGGGAGAGCGCGGAGACCGTGACCCACGAGCCCCCTCCGCCCGCGCTGACCGATGCCGAGGCACGGACCCGGCTCGGTGCCGGGGTGGAGCCGTTCGTCTTCTACCTCGACCAGGAGACCGGCGAGGGCCGCGTGCTCTACCACCGCTACGACGGGCACTACGGCCTCCTGGTCCTCACCGCGTGACGGGACCGGGGCCCGGCGGCTCCTGCGGGCGTCGATCAGGCGTCCAGGCGGCCGAGGGTCGTCCCGGCCAGGGCGGCGACGAAGGCCGCGGGAGTGGAGGCGGCGGCGAAGAGCCGGCGCTGCCGGTCGGCACCTCCCCCGACGACCCGCAGCCGGTCGAGCGTCACCTCGACGAGGAGCTCGTCGTCGTGGGCACGCAGGTGGGGGCGGACCTGCGCCAGCAACCCGTCCACGAGGCGCCACGGGTCGCTCGCCTCGCCGGTCCGCGGATCGGTCAGGACTCCCGCGAGGCCCGCGCGTGCGGCCGTCCGGCACGACTCCCGCAGGAGCGCCGGCGCGACCGGGACCACCGGGCGACCGAGCAGGGCCTCGTCGAGCGCCCAGGAGACGAGCGCCCGGACCAGTCCCGCGTAGCAGACGGTCTCGTCGACGCTCAGCCCCACGTCGGCCACCCGCGTCTCGATCGTGGGATAGCGCGGCGACAGCCGCGCCAGGAAGTAGACGCTGCGGACGTCCAGGGCCCGGCCGGAGGAGACGGCGCCGGCCAGCGCGTCGTCGTACTCCTCGACCGAATCCACCGGCGGAGCAGGCACCGCGGTCGGCCAGCGGGAGGCGAGGACGAGGCGCTGGCTCGCCCACCCGGAGTCACGGCCCTGCCAGATCGGTGAGTTGGCGGTGAGCGCGATGAGGGCCGGCAACCACGGGCCGATCCGCAGCAGCGCCTCGACCCCCAGCTGCCGGCTCGGCACCGCGACGTGGACGTGGCACGCGCAGGTGCCGTTGTTGCTCATCGCGAACGGGAAGCGCCGGGCGAGCTCGAGGTAGCGGGGGTCCTCGGTGACCGCCGGCGGGTCGGGCATGCCGTAGGGCGGGAGACCGGTCGCCAGGGCGACTGCCCCGCGTCCACGCGCAGCCTGCGCGACCGCGGCACGTTGCGTCCGCAGGGCCCGGTCGACCTCCGCGAGGGTGCGGCACACCGGCGTCCGTGTCTCGACCATGTAGGTCATCGACTCGGCGGCCACCCCCGCCGGGTCCCCGCAGTCGCGGATCACGCCGGCGGCGTCGGGAGCGACCGCACCGGTCACGGGGTGCAGCAGCGTGAACTCCTCCTCCACGCCCACCGTCGGGGGGCGAGCGGGCGAGCCGTGGACCGGCGCGGTCATCGCCGCCGCCTGCCTTCCTGCAGGTACCCCACGGAGGCGATGGTGCCGGCCGGGCGTCCGGCGTAGGTTGCCCGCAGGGCCCGGCCGGGGCCCGACGAACGCCTCGACCGGTCCTGTCCAGACCCGACGACCGAGGAGGCAACGATGTTCATCCAGGTGATCCAGGGCTCCTGCACCCGACAGGACGAGGTGCACGAGATGCTCGACGAGTGGCGCCGCGACCTGTCACCGGGCGCGACCGGCTGGCTGGGCGGCACGTACGGGTTCACCGACGACGACCAGCTGCTGGCCGTGGTCCGGTTCGAGTCCCGCGATGCCGCGATGGCCAACTCGACACGTCCCGAGCAGGGCGCGTGGGCCGAGCGGTTCACCTCCCTGATGGACGGCCCGCTCGAGTTCCACGACTGCGACGACGTCACGCTGATGCTGGACGGCGGCTCCGACCGGGCCGGCTTCGTCCAGGTCGTCCGCGGCCGGGTCGACGACCCGTCCCGTCTCAAGGCGATGCTGGCCGACACCACCACGCTGCACGAGATGCGCCCGGAGATCATCGGCGGGACGCTCGCGATCGAGCCGGACGGCACGTTCATCGAGACCATCGCCTTCACGACCGAGGAGGCGGCGCGCCAGGGAGAGCGCATCGAGCCGCCCGCCGACGTACGCCGCGAGCTGGAGTACGCCATGAGGGACGCCACCTTCTACGACCTCCACCACCCGTGGTTCGAGACCGCCTGAGACGGCCCGTCGCACCACCGACCGCGGCTCACCGCTCCGCCAGGACCACGGGCGGCGACCGGTAGTACAGGGACGGCTCCGTCGGCAGCGGGGTGTCCCAGAGCTCGAGCGCACGCTCGCAGGCTCCGTCCAGGTCGCACCTGACGACCGAGGCGCCGCCGGCGTCGCCCTGCGCCGCCACGAGGAAGTGCGTGTCGTCCTCCCAGACGGCGTTCCAGTCGAGCCGCCCGGCGATCCTCGTGCGACGGACCCCGGCGCGACCGTCCACGACCCACCACCGGTCGGTGCCCGCCGCGTCGAAGTAGGCCCAGGTGGCCAGCGCGTGACGCCCGTCCGGGGACCACGCGTGGGGCAGCCGCTGGCAGCTCCGCGACAGCGTGCGTCCGGGGCGCGAGAGCGCGACCACGCGGTGGCAGAACTCGCCGATCCGAGGAGTGACGAGCACCATCCGGTCGTGGCGGACGTCGGCGGACACCGCGGCCTGGCCGAGCAGGGTGCTGGTCCGCCCCTGTTCATAGCTCCACCACACCGTCTCGGGGTGGTGCCAGCGCGTGCGGACAGCGAGCAGCACCCGGGACCTCGTGGCGGCGACGAGGGTCGCGAGGCGCACCTCGCGACGGGCCAGGACGCGCCCGCTCGCCGGCTCCACGACCATGATCGCGGAGCGCTGCGCGGGGGGGCCCGACATGTGCGCCACCGCGACCCGGCCGCCTCCGGGCGAGACCGCCACGTCGATCCACTGGTGGGAGCGGGCGATCACCCGGCGCGCTCCTGTCACGTCGACGAAGACCACCCGGACGAGGCGGTGCCGGCCCACGTTGTAGTCCCGCAGGACGTACCCGCCGGAGACGACCCACAGCGAGTCGTGTCGCCCCCGACCCGGCGCGGGGATGCTCAGGTCCCCGTCCCTGATCGTGTCGTGGACCAGGTGGGCGACGCGTGGCGCGGGGCCGCTGGGCAGCGCCGCGGGGTCGATCCGACCTCCTGCCGCCGACGGTGACGCCGTCAGGAGCACGAGGGTCGCGAGGACCGCCCCGACGAGCGTCACTCCTCGTCCTGCCCGTCAGCCACCGCGTCCTCGCCGTCGCGCTCCTCACGACGCCGCTCGCGGAACGACTCGGAGGCGAGGTACCTCTTGAGGGCGTCCTCGGTCGAGCCGGCGCCGCGATCGCTGCGCCGCGCCACGGCCTCACGGGCCTCGGCGGCGGCCCGGGCGTTCTCCATCGGCTCGTCGGCGGGCATGGCTGACCTCCCTGCGTCGTTCCTGCTGGGTCGACGATCTGGCGGTCGTCGGCCACGACCCACGATTCCGCGCCGGTGCCCCTCGGCCCAGAGGCCTTCGACACCCACGTCGGGACCGAGGTCACCGCCGGCCGGCTGATCGACGCCGCCCTGGCCCGCCCGGAGTGGGTGGAGCGCCTGCTGTCGTAGGTGCGCTCGTGTGGGTGAGGCGAGCGGCGAGCCAGCCGAGCAGCCCCGTGCCGACTGCGAGGGCGAGGTCGGCGGCCGGCAGCGACGACGTACCCAGGAGCTCCTGCAGCACCGGGACGTACACCCCCGCCAGCGCGAGGAGGAACGAGCCGGCCACGGCGACCGGGAGGAACGGGTTCTGCGTCGTCAGCTGGAGCGGCCTGAGCCCGACGGCCACACCGAGCTGGAGGCAGGTCAGGGCCAGGAAGATCATCGTCTGCCAGGGCCGGCCCTCGTGGTGTGCCCACGTGCCGAGGGCCAGCGTGACGACCGACAGGAACGCGCTGATCACGAGGACGCGCTGCCACAGCCCGTCACCGAGGACGCTCTGCGCCGGTGGCCTGGGAGGGCGGGTCATCACGTCCGGCGCGACAGGCTCCGCACCGATGGCGACCCCTGTGATCCCGTGGGTGAGCAGGTTGATCCAGAGGATCTGCGCCGCGGTGAGGGGGACCGCGAGCCCGACGAACGGGCCGAGCAGCATGACCAGGATCTCGGCCGCTCCCCCGGAGAGGCCGAAGACCAGGAAGTGCCGGATGTTGGCGTAGACGCGGCGACCCTCCTGCACGGCGACGACCACGGTGGCGAGGTCGTCGTCGGCGAGGACCAGGTCGGCCGCCTGCCGGGCGACCTCGGTGCCACGGTGTCCCATGGCGACGCCGATGTCCGCCCGGTGCAGGGCCGGCCCGTCGTTGACCCCGTCACCGGTCATGGCGACGACCGCGCCCCGGTCCTTCCAGGCCTGGACGATGTCCAGCTTCTGCTCGGGACTGGTCCGGGCGAAGACCCGGGGGACGGTCAGGTCGAGCACCTCCCCGGCGGCGATCTGCGCCCCGGTGACGACGCTGGTCCCGGCGGCGTCCTCGTCCGGGGTGAGGACCCCCACCCGCAGCGCCACGGCCCGGGCGGTGGCCGGGTGGTCACCGGTGACAAGGACCGGGACGATGCCGGCGGTGCGACAGTGCGTGATCGTGGAGCGGGCGGCGGGCTTGGCCGGGTCGTCCATCGCGACCAGGCCCAGCAGCCGGTGCTCGGCGGCCTCCCAGTCCGCGCCGTTCGGCACGTCCGCCGCCGTGAACGCGAGCACCCGGTGCCCCTCGCCCGCCAGCTCCGTGGCCCGGGCCAGGCCCGCCCGCCAGGCGGCGGACTGCCCGCTCGAGCCGTGCTGGGCGTGCAGGGCCTCCACGGAGCCCTTGGTCACGACGAGGAGGCGCGGATCTCCACCGACGACGACCTCGTGGGCGGTGGTCATCCGCTGGGTGGCGCTGTCGAAGGGGACCTCACCGATGCGAGCCGCGACGCGCTCGAGAGCCTTCCTGCTCAGTCCGGCCCGCGCGGCGACGCGGAGCAGGGCGAGCTCGGTCGGGTCGCCGAGCCCGGCCCCGGGCCCGTGGGTCCCCACCGGCGCGAGGTGCGCGTCGTTGCACAGCACGCAGGCCCGCAGGAGCTCTCGTACGTCGGGCACCCGCTCCAGCTCGAGGGCCGCTCCCCCGGTCACGCTGACCGACCGCTCCGGGGTCCAGAGCTCCTCCACCACCATCCTGGCCTCGGTCAGGGTGCCGGTCTTGTCGGTCGCCAGGACGGTCACCGATCCGAGGGTCTCCACCGCCGGGAGACGCCGCACCACGGCGTTGCGGGCCACCATGCGCCGCGCCCCCAGCGCGAGGCTGAAGGTGACCACCGCCGGGAGGGACTCCGGCACCGCCGCCACCGCGAGGCTGACCGCGGTGACCAGCATCGGCTCCAGCGGCTCACCGCGCGCGAGGCCGAGGACGAGGACGAGCGCACACAGCGCGACCGCCACCAGCGCCAGGGTCCTGCCCAGCTCGGCCAGTCGGAGCTGGAGCGGGGTCGGTTGGACCCGGGTGTCCATGAGGGCGACGATCCGGCCCCAGGAGCTGGACGCGCCGGTCTCCGTCACCCGTGCCACGGCCCGCCCCTTGACCACGACCGTTCCCGACGACAGCACGTCGCCCACCGCCTCGCCGTGCGGGACGCCCTTTCCGACGGCCACCGACTCACCCGTCAAGGCCGACTCGTCCACCAGCACCGAGGCCGCCTCAAGCAGCTCGCAGTCGGCCGGGACGACGTCGCCCTCGCCCAGCAGCACGACGTCGCCCGGCACCAGCTCGACGGCGGGCACGGGGGTCTCGGCGCCCCCGCGCCGGACCCGGACCACCGGCGCGCTCAGCTGCGCCAGCGCGCTGATCGCGCGGTCCGCCCTGATCTCCTGGGTGACCCCCACCGCGGTGTTGACCACCACGACGAACGCGATCACCGCGGCGTCGGTGAGGTCACCTGTGAGCAGCGTCATGAGGCACGCGGCGAGGAGGACGACGACGAGCGGGTCCCGCAGCTGCGCACCGATGCTCGACCACACCGAGAGGCGACCCCGCTGGCGGACCTCGTTGGGCCCGACCTCCCGCAGTCGCAGCGCCGCCTCCGCCACGGTCAGTCCGGTGTCCTCCACGTCGTGATGGTCCCCCCGTGGCGACGCCGAGGGACAGGGCCGAAAGGACCCCTCATCCGTGCAGGACGAGCCCCACCGTCGTGGGTCCTTCGACACTGGGGACCGGGGCCGACCCGGGGAGGCGCGACATGGACCTGGTGGCCGTCCTGGTCGTGATGGTGACGATCTTCGTGTGGACCCTGGTGTCCGCCTCCCTGACGCGCGCCGACCTGTCCGCGCCCATCGTCTTCGTCGTGGTGGGAGGGGTCCTGGCCGCGACCGACCTCGTGGACCGCCCCTCCGCCCCCGAGACGCTGACGCCCCTCGTCGAGGTCACCCTGGTGTGGGTGCTCTTCTCCGACGCCGCCCGGGTGCCGGTCCGGGAGTTCCGGCACGAGGTGGGCCAGTACGTCCGGCTCCTCGGCGTCGGTCTCCCGCTGACCATCCTGGCCGGCTGGGCGCTGGCGGCCTGGATGTTCCCCGAGCTCGACCTGTGGCTCGCGCTGGTGGTGGGCGCGGCCCTGGCCCCCACCGATGCGGCGTTGGGCGTCCCCGTCGTGACCAACCCCGTGGTGCCCTCACGGGTCCGGAGGCTCATCACCGTCGAGAGCGGGCTCAACGACGGCATCGCGACCCCGGTCGTCATGCTCGCGATCGCCGGCGCCGCGTCCGCCGAGGGGATCGCGGACGCCCCCGGTCTGCGTGAGGCCCTGCTCGAGCTCCTCGTCGGCGCCGTCGTCGGTGGTGCCGTCGGCGGAGCCGGCGGTTGGCTGCTGCGTACGTCGCGTGCGCGAGGCTGGGCTGCCGAGGACTTCGCCGGCATCGCGGTCCTCGCGCTGGCCCTCGTCGGGTACGCCGGCGCCGTCACCGTCGGGGGCAACGGGTTCGTCGCCGCCTTCTGCGGCGGGATGGCGTTCGGGGCGACCGCCGGGCGGAGACGGGCCGCCGAGCTGGTGTTCCTCGAGCAGGTGAGCGGCCTGGCCTCGCTGTTCGTGTGGCTCGCCTTCGGCGTCGTCGCCCTGACCCTCGTCGCCGAGAACCTGGACCTGACGACCGTGCTCTACGCCGTGCTCAGCCTCACCGTCGTGCGCATGGTGCCCGTCGCACTGGCGGCGCTCGGCGCCGGCCTCGACCGCGGCACGGTGCTGTTCGTCGGCTGGTTCGGACCGCGCGGCCTGGCGTCGCTGGTCTTCGCCCTGCTCGCCCTCGAGGAGCTGGGCGCCGACTCCGACCGCGCCGTGGCGGTGGTGGGGATGACCGTCCTGCTCAGCGTGGTCGCCCACGGGGTGAGCGCCGGCCCGCTGGCCGCTCGCTACGGGGCGTCGGGCGCCGCCCGACGGATGGAGGCCGAGGGCCGGGTCGACGACCTGCCCGTCCGCGGTCTGCCGCGGGCGCCGGTCAGGGGCGTCGGGGATCGATGATCGTCATGCCGGCCACCGCCGCGGTGTCGAAGCCCGGCAGCAGCGCCGCGGCCTCCTCGAGCCCGATCGTGCGCTCGACGAGGAGCTGGGGCCGGAGCGCGCCCGAGCGGACGAGCTCCATCATCTCCGGGTAGTCGGCCGCCGCCATGCCGTGGCTGCCCAGCAGGTCGAGCTCCCACGCGATGACCCGCGCCATCGGCACGCGCGGGTGCCCCTCGACCGGGGGCAGCAGCCCGACCTGCACGTGGCGACCGCGGCGGCGCAGGCTGAGGATGGCGTCGGCGCACGTCTGCTCGCTGCCCACCGCGTCGACGGCGACGTGGCCGCCTCCGCCCGTGAGGTCGGCGACCGCCGCCGGGACGTCGGTGCCGTCCGCCAGCAGCGTGTGCTCGGCGCCCAGCGACGCGGCCACCGCGAGGGCCTCGGGGTTGCGGTCGACCGCGACCACCCGCGCGCCCAGCGCCGCGGCGATCATCACCGCGCTGAGCCCGACCCCGCCGGCACCGACGACCGTCACCCACTCCCCCGGCCCGAGGCGGGCCCGTCCGACCAGCGCCCGGTACGCCGTGGCGAAGCGGCAGCCGAGGCCGGCCGCGGTGGCGAGGTCGACCTCGTGGGGGACGGCCACGAGGTTGGTGTCGGCGGCGTGCAGCGCGACGCGCTCGGCGAAGGAGCCCCAGTGGGTGAAGCCCGGCTGCTCCTGGTCGGGGCAGACCTGCGCGTCACCGCCCCGGCACCAGTCGCACGTCCCGCAGCCGCAGACGAAGGGGACGGTGACCCGGTCCCCGACGTGCCAGCGGCGTACCTCCGGGCCGACCTCGACAACCACCCCGGCGAGCTCGTGCCCCGGCACGTGCGGGAAGGCCAGGTCGTCGTGCCCGGCCCACGCGTGCCAGTCGCTGCGGCACATCCCGGTGGCCCCGACCTCGACCACCACCCCGGACGGCGGCGCCGCGGGGTCCGGCACCTCGCGCACCTCGGGACGGGCTCGGACGGCATCGAGGACCACGGCACGCATCCGGGCATCCTGTCAGCCCCGGCCCGCCGCGCTCACTCGGTGGTGATGGCCCGCAGGACGTCGACCCGGCTCGCGCGCCGGGCCGGGCCGATCGCGGCGAGCACGCCGACGGCGGCCGCGACGACGAGGTAGACCACCAGCGTCAGCGTCGGCACCGCGAGGGTGGTGACCCCCTCCTCGACCAGGGCGCGGCTCAGCGCGATCCCCGCGACCGTGCCGAGGACGATGCCGGTGAGCGCACCGAGGAGCGAGATCAGCACCGACTCGCGTCGTACGACGGTCCGGACCTGGCGGCGCGTCCCGCCGACGGCACGCAGCAGCCCGAGCTCGCGGGTGCGCTCCACGACGGAGAGCACCAGGGTGTTCACGATGCCGAGGATCGCCACCACGACGGCGAGCAGCAGCATCGCGGTCACGATCCCCAGCAGCTGGTCGACGGACTGCTGCGCCTTGCGCGTGATGTCCGCGGGGTCGTTGACGGTGACGTTGGGGTAGTCGTCGAGCGCGGCCCCGATCGCCGCCTTGGCCCGCCCCGGGTCCGTGCCCGGCGTGCTGTTCACCAGGATGGCGCCGTCGAGCTGCGAGGTGACGTTGGCCGAGAAGTCGGGCAGCGTCATCACGTACGACGCCCTGATGAGGCTGCCCCTGCCGAAGGTGCCGACGACCGTGAGGTCCGTGTCCCCGGTCTCGGGGAAGGTGACGGTGACCGTGTCGCCGACACCGACCCCGAGGTCGTCGGCGGCGGTCGTGCCCACGAGCAGGCTCCCGGGTGCGAGGTCGTCCAGGCTCCCGCTCTCGACGCCCAGGTCGATCACGCGGTCCAGCCCGGCCGTGTCCATCGCCGTGACGAGCGAGGCGTGCCCGTCGACCTGCGCCGCGGTCTCGCGCAGCTCGACGACGTCGGCGACGTCCTCGCGCTGTCGCAGCAGCCGGGCGACGGATGGGCTGACGCCCAGGCCGGCGCCGGCGGGCTCGAGGATGAGGTCGGAGCGGTTGCCACCGCTCACCGCGTCCGAGACGGACGCCTTGAGCGAGGTCGCGGTGACCGCCACCGCGGCGACCACGGTCAGGCCGATGGTCAGGGCCAGGGCGGACGCCGCCGACCGCCGGGAGCTGCGGGCGACGTTGCGCGCCGCCATCCGCCAGCCACCGCCGCGCGGTCCGTGGTCGGCGAGCCGCGCCATCCCGCGGGCCAGGGTCGGCCCGGCCAGCACCAGCCCCACGAACGTCGTCGCCGTCGCGAGCACCGTCCCCCACCGCTGGTCGCCGACCACGGCGCACCCGGCGAGCGCCGCGAGCCCGGTGCCGGTGACGACCCATCCGGCCACGAGGCGGCCGCGCCCGACGCCTCCACCGGCGGGCACGGCGTTGCGCAGCGCCTCCATGGGGGCGACCCGGGTGGCCGCCCATGCCGGCGCGATGGCCGCCACCATGGTCACGATCAGCCCCACGGCCAGCGCGGCCACCACCGTGCGCGGCTCGATGGCGGGTGAGGTGGTGGGGATCTCAACGCCGATCACGTCGAGCAGCGAGCGGATGCCGGCGGCGAGCCCGACCCCCAGCACCAGTCCGGTCCCGCCGGCCACCAGGCCGATGACGGCTGCCTCGGCGAGGACCCCCGTCAGCACCTGCCGCCGGGTCGCCCCGACGGCGCGCAGCAGGGCGACCTCGCGCCGGCGCTGGGCGACCAGCACGTTGAACGTGTTCCAGATGACGAAGGACCCGACCAGCACCGAGACACCGGCGAAGACCAGCATGATCGTGGTGAAGATCCCCATCGAGTCCCGCACGGCCTGGGTGCCGTCCTCGGCCACCTGCGCGCCGGTCAACGCCTCGATGCCGGCCGGCAGCACCTGCGCGACCCGGTCGCGCAGCTCTTCCGCGTCGATGCCGTCGGCGGCCATGACGTCCACCTCGTCGACCACTCCCTCCTTGCCGAGGACCCGCTGGGCCGTGGCCAGGTCGAACCCGGACAAGGTGGCGCCCAACAGGCTGTCGGTCTCGCCGAAGCCGACGACGCCCACCAGCCGGAAGGTCCGCGGACCGTCCTGGAGCACCACGTCGACCGGGTCGCCGAGCGCGTAGCCGCCCTTCTCGACGGTGCGGGCGTCGAGGACCATCTCGTGGGGCCCGGAGGGCGCCCGCCCCGCTCGGAACGTGGCCGCGCCCGCGAGGCGGCGGTCGACGGTGATGCTGGTGCCGAACGTGGGGGCACCCCCGGGCTGGATCGCCTCGCCCTGCTGGTCCAGGACCAGCGCGAATCCCGTCACCCCGCCCTCGGCGACGGCCACTCCCGGGACCTCGCCCACGGTGGCCACGATCGTGTCGTCCATCGGCCGGACCTGCCCTCCGGTGACGGCGATGTCGGCGTCGTACGCCGCCTCCGACTTCACCACGACGTCGGTGCCCGAGGTGAGACCGGCGTACAGCTGGTCGAACGCCTTGAGCATCGTGTCGGAGAGCACGAACGTGCCGGACACGAAGGTGACGCCGACGGTCACGGCCGTCACCGTCAGGAAGAGCCGGAGCTTGTTGACCAGCAGGTTGCGCAGCGAGACCCGCAGCATGATCAGTCGTCCAGCCGGCCCATGATGTCCAGGATCCGCTCGCGGGTCGGGTCGAGCAGCTCCACCACGACGGCACCGTCGGCGAGGAAGACCACCCGGTCGGCGTACGCCGCGGCACCCGGGTCGTGGGTGACCATCACCACCGTCTGGTGCAGGTCGTCGACGACCGAGCGCAGGAAGCGGAGCAGCTCGGTGCTGGCCCTGGAGTCCAGCGCGCCGGTCGGTTCGTCGGCGAAGACGACCTCGGGCCGGGAGATGAGCGCCCGTCCCACGGCCACCCGCTGCTGCTGCCCGCCGGACAGCTCGGAGGGGCGGTGGTGCAGCCGGTCCGCGATGTCGAGCGCGGAGACCACCGTCGCCAACCACTCCGGGTCGGCCGTGCGTCCGGCGAGGTCGGCCGGCAGCGTGATGTTCTCCTCGGCGGTGAGGGTCGGCAGCAGGTTGAAGGCCTGGAAGACGAAGCCGAGGCGGTCGCGTCGCAGGATCGTCCGCTCCCGGTCCGAGAGCGACGCCAGGTCGGTCCCGCCGATGAGCGCCTGCCCGCTGGTGAGCGTGTCCAGGCCGGCCAGGCAGTGCATCAGCGTCGACTTGCCGGACCCCGAGGGCCCCATGATGGCGGTGAACTGGCCCGGCGGGAGCTCGAGGGTCACGTCGTCGAGGGCCCTCACCTCGGTGTCGCCGGCGCCGTAGACCTTGACCGCGTGCCGGGCACAGGCGGCGTACTCGCCGGCGACGTCGTCGCCCGACTCCACCCCCGCGGTCGTGGGCGGGGTCACGGGGGCTCGGTGCGAGGCCATGGATCCACCCTGCGTCCAGGTGCCCCGCTGGCTAAGTGCCCAACGGCACCGACCGGCGGGACCATCGGAGGTGGGGACCACCAGGGGACCACCAGGGGGCGGGCAGACTCTGGCCATGGTGCCCTCCCCGTCCCCCGCCGGCGCCCGCGCGGCCGTCGAGCAGCTCCTCGAGCGGATCGACGCCGTCGAGCCCCTCGTCAACGCGATCTGCACGCCCCACCCGGAGGCCCTCGCGCAGGCGGACCGCCTCGACCGCGAGGCCGGCGAGGGCGCGGCCCGGGGCCCGCTGCACGGGCGGGCCGTGCTGGTGAAGGACAACGTCGACACCCACGACCTGCCGACCACGGCCGGGTCGCTGGCCCTCGCGGACGCGCCGCCGCCGACCCGCGACGCGACGCTGGTGCGGCGCCTGCGCGACGCCGGCATGGTCGTCCTCGGCAAGACGAACCTGTCGGAGTGGGCCAACATCCGCGACGAGGGATCGACGTCCGGGTGGAGCGCGTACGGCGGGCTGACCCGCAACCCCTACGCCCTGAACCGGTCCGCCGGGGGCTCGAGCTCGGGCAGCGGCGCGGCGGTGGCGGCGGGCCTCGCGCCGTACGCCGTCGGGACGGAGACCGACGGCTCGATCACCTGTCCGGCCGCCTTCAACGGGTGCGTCGGGATCAAGCCGACCGTCGGCACCGTCCCCACCGCGGGCGTGGTGCCCGTCTCGTCGTCCCAGGACTCCGCCGGTGCGATGGCCCTGACCGTCGCCGACGCGGCCGCCTTGCTGGGCGTGCTGGCCGCGGACGGCACCGACTACGCGGCGTACGCCGTCCCCGGGCGACTGGCGGGCAAGCGCATCGGCGTGCCGCGGGCGACCTACTGGGGATACTCCTCGCACGCGGACGCCGCCGCCGAGCGGGCGCTGTCGCTGCTGGCGGCCGAGGGCGCCACGATCGTCGACCACACGGACCTGCCGGCCCTCGGCGAGGAGGTGTGGGAGGACGAGCTGCTGGTGCTCCTCGCCGAGCTCCGGGTGGAGGTCGAGGCCTACCTCGCGACCCGCGAAGGCACCGTGCCGCGCACGCTGCGGGAGGTCGTCGACTTCAACTCCGCGCACGCCGGGACCGAGCTCGCCCACTTCGGGCAGGCCCTCTTCGAGCAGGCCCTGGCGGGGCCGGTCGCCGGGAGTCCCGAGCACCTCGCCGCGCGTGGGCGCGGGGTCGCGGCCACCCGAGACGGCGGCATCGACCGGGTGCTGCGCGAGCACGGCCTGGACGCGCTGGTCACCCCGTCGTTCGCCCCCGCGAACCCCATCGACCTGGTCAACCACGAGTCCTTCCCCGGCTCCTGCACCGGCCCGTCCGCGATCGCCGGCTACCCGCTCGTCACCGTGCCCACCGAGCTCGCCGCCGGGCTCCCGGTGGCGGTCTCGTTCTGGGGCACCGCCGGCAGCGAGGGCGGGCTCATCGAGGTCGCGCACGGCTACGAGACGGCTCGGGACGCCTCCAGCGGCCCGCTGCCGCCGCCGACGTTCCCGACCTTCGTGTGAGACCCCGTGGTCCGCACGCCTCGCCCATCCGTTAGACAGACGAGGTGAGCACCGAGGAGCACGACGGGTTCGTCCGCGTCCGGGGCGCGCGCGAGCACAACCTGCGCGACGTCGACGTCGACCTCCCCCGCGACGCGATCGTCGCGTTCACCGGGGTCTCCGGCTCGGGGAAGTCGTCGCTGGCGTTCGGCACGTTGTACGCCGAGGCGCAGCGTCGCTACTTCGAGTCCGTCGCGCCCTACGCCCGGCGCCTGCTCCACCAGGTCGGTGCCCCGCACGTGCAGGAGATCTCGGGCCTCCCGCCGGCGGTGGCCCTCCAGCAGCGCCGCGGGGCCGCCAGCTCCCGGTCCACGGTGGGGACGATCACCACGCTGTCCAACCTGCTGCGGATCCTGTGGTCACGCGCCGGGACCTACCCGGCGGGCGCCGAGCACCTCGCCGCCGAGGCCTTCTCCCCCAACACCGCCGCCGGCGCCTGCCCCCGGTGCCACGGCCTCGGGGTCGTGCACGACGTCGCCGAGGACCTCCTGGTCCCCGACACCTCGCTCAGCATCCGTGAAGGCGCCATCGCCGCCTGGCCGGGCGCCTGGCAGGGCCACAACCTGCGCCGCATCGTGAAGAACCTGGGTATCGACGTCGACCGGCCGTGGCGCGAGCTGTCGCGCAAGGACCGCGACTGGCTGCTCTTCACCGACGAGCAGCCGTCGGTCCTCATCCGTCCCCAGGACAAGGACGGCGGCGGGGGCCGCGACTACCACGGCACGTTCCGCAGCGCCCGCCGTCACGTGCGCCAGGTGCTCTCCTCGTCGTCCAGCGAGGCGATGCGCGCCAAGATGGCCCCCTTCGTCCGCAGCACCACCTGTCCGGCCTGCCACGGCAGCGGGCTGCGCGCCGAGGCGCTCGCCGTCACCTTCGCCGGGGTCTCGATCGCCGAGGCCAACGCCCTGCCGTTCACCGAGCTCGCCGACCTGCTGCGCCCGTCCGTCACCGCCGACAGCGACGACGTGGCCGGACGCATCACCGGCGACCTCGTGGCCCGCATCGAGGTGCTGCTGGGCCTCGGCCTCGGCTACCTGTCGCTGGGGCGCGGCTCCACCACCCTGTCCCCCGGCGAGGCGCAGCGGCTGCGGATCGCCACCCAGCTGCGCTCGGGCCTCTTCGGCGTCGTCTACGTGCTCGACGAGCCGTCGGCGGGGCTCCACCCGGCGGACGCCGAGCCGCTCCTGGAGGTCCTCGAGGCGCTCAAGGCGGCCGGCAACACGCTGTTCGTCGTCGAGCACGACATGGACGTCGTACGCCGCGCGGACTGGGTCGTGGACATCGGGCCCGCCGCCGGGGAGGGCGGTGGCCGGGTGCTCTACTCGGGACCGATCGCGGGCCTCGAGGAGGTCGCCGAGTCCCCGACCAGCGCCCACCTCTTCGGCCGGGCCGAGCCGTTCCGCCACGCCCCCCGGACGCCGGCCGGGTGGCTGCACCTCGGCGGCGTCTCGCGGCACAACCTCCAGGACGTCTCGCTCGACCTGCCCCTGGCCACGCTGACCGCGGTGACCGGCGTCTCGGGGTCCGGCAAGTCCACGCTGGTCGTCCAGGTCCTCGCCGAGGTGGTGCGGCGCCACCTCGGTCAGCCCGCCGACGACGGCGAGGACGACGGCGAGGAGGACTCGGACGTCACCGAGCCCAGCGTCCGCGAGGTCGGCGGGATCGACTCCTTCGACCGCCTCGTGGTCGTGGACCAGCGGCCCATCGGCCGCACGCCGCGGTCCAACCTCGCGACGTACACGGGGCTCTTCGACGCGGTCCGCAGGCTGTACGCCGCCACCCCCGAGGCCCGGGCCCGCGGGTACGGCGCGGGGCGGTTCTCCTTCAACGTGGCCGCCGGCCGGTGCGAGACGTGCCAGGGCGAGGGCTTCGTCTCGGTCGAGCTGGTGTTCCTCCCGAGCACCTACGCGCCCTGCCCCACCTGCCACGGCGCGCGCTACAACGCCGAGACCCTCGAGGTGACCCACCGCGACCGGACCATCGCCGACGTGCTGGCGATGCCGGTCGACGAGGCCGCGACGTTCCTCGCCGACGTCCCCGCCGCGGCCCGTGGCCTGCAGGCGCTGCGCGAGGTCGGGCTGGGCTACCTGCGGCTGGGCCAGCCCGCGACCGAGCTCAGCGGCGGAGAGGCCCAGCGGATCAAGCTGGCCACCGAGCTGCAGCGCGCCCACCGGGGCCACAGCCTCTACCTCCTCGACGAGCCGACCTCCGGGCTGCACCCGCAGGACACCGACCTGCTGGTGCGCCAGCTGCACCGGCTGGTGGACGCCGGCAACACCGTGGTGCTGGTCGAGCACGACCTCGACACGATCGCCACCGCCGACTGGGTGGTCGACCTCGGTCCCGGTGGCGGCGACGGCGGCGGCCGGGTCGTCGCGACCGGCACCCCGCACGCGGTGGCGCGGGCCGGGGTGGGTCTCACCGCGGCGTACCTGGCGCGCCGCCTCATCCCGTCGGGGTGATGGCTGCGGCCCGACGAGCCTCCAGTGTCGACGGTGGGCCCGGCGCAGCGCTCACATCGTCATGAGGGAGGCAGGGTGGGTGGAGACGTCGGTCGGCACGGCGGGACCGGGCACCAGGCCGCGAACAGCCGGCGCACCCGCCGGCTGCTCCTGCGCGCCCTGCTGACGTCGCTGGCCTCCGCGGTGGTGCTCGTCGGGCTGTACTACGCGGCACCGCTGGACCGCCTCGAGAGGGTGCCGGTCGTCGTCTCGTTCCTGGTGGGGCTCGGCCTGTTCTCCCTCGCCGTGGCGTGGCAGCTGTGGGCCATCGCCCACGCCACCTACCCGGGGCTCCGCGCGGTGGAGGGCCTGGGGGTCATCGTGCCCTTCTTCCTGGTCCTGTACTCCACGGCGTACGCCGTGCTGGCGCAGGACGACGCTGCCAGCTTCAGCACGTCCTCGCTCACCCGCACCGACACGATGTACTTCACGATCACCGTCTTCGCGACCGTCGGGTTCGGTGACATCACCGCGACCAGCCAGGCCGCGCGGGTGCTGGTGATGACCCAGATGCTGCTCGACCTGGTCTTCCTCGGTCTCGGGGTGCGTCTCCTGGTCGGCGTCGTGAACCTCGGGAGGAAGCGCCAGGGCAAGGGCCCCGGGCTCCACGCGGGCGTCGCGACCGCGACCGAGGACGAGGCGTCGTGAGCGCGGGGGCGAACCCGTCGGAGGCCCCGCCCCCCGACGTCACCACGGTCCTGCGAGGGCGCGGCTACCACGCGCTCCTGCTGGCTGCCGGGCTGATCGGCATCCCCGTGGCGCTGGTCGCCTGGGGCTTCCTGGCCCTCGTCACGGTCCTGCAGGACTGGGTGTGGCACGACCTGCCGCAGGACCTCGGCTGGGAGCGGCCGGCCGCCTGGTACTGCGTGGTGGTGCTCGGCCTGGGGGGCCTGCTGGTGGGCGTGGTCGTCGCGGTCCTGCCCGGACGTGGCGGGCACGTCCCGGCGGAGGGCATGAGCGGCGGCGTCACGGCCGCGGTCGACCTGCCCGGCGTGGTCCTCGCGGCCGTGGGGAGCCTGGTGCTCGGCGCCGTCGTGGGTCCCGAGGGGCCGCTGATCGCGCTGGGGGGCGGCCTCGCGTACGTCGCGGCGCAGCGCACCCGCCTCGGGGAGTCGTCCCAGGCGGTGACCCTGATCGCGGCGTCCGGCTCCGCAGCGGCCATCGCGACCGTCTTCGGGAACCCCCTGGTCGCGTCGGTCCTGATCCTGGAGATCGTCGGGCTCGCGGGCAAGCAGGTGCTCCTCGTGCTCCTGCCGTGCATGGTCGCGAGCGGGCTCGGCGACCTCCTCTTCACGGGGCTGGGCAGCTGGTCCGGGATCGACGTGCCGTCGCTCACGATCCCCGACCTCCCCGCCGCGACCCTCGACTGGGGAGACCTGCTCTGGGTCGTGCCCGTCGCCGTGCTCACGGCCGTGGCCATGCAGCTCACGCACCGCCTTGGCCTGCGCACCGCCGACGCCGTGGCCGGCCACCCGATCCCCGCCACGACGGCGGTCGGCCTGCTCGTCGGAGCCTGCGCCGCGGCGTACACCCTGACGGCCGACCGGACGGCCCTGGACGTGGTGGAGTCGGGTCAGGACGCCCTGGCGTCCCTCGTCGGCTCGCCGAACGGCTGGGGGACCTCGACCCTGGTGCTGCTGGTGCTCCTCAAGGGTGCGGGCTACGGGCTCTCCCTCGGCGCGTTCCGGGGCGGCCCCACGTTCCCGGCGGTCTTCCTGGGTGCCGCCGTCGGCCTGCTCGTCGCGCCGTTGCCCGGCCTGGGGACGACCGCGGGCATCGCGATCGGGATGGCGGCCGCGACCACCGCGGTGCTGCGCCTGCCGATCACCTCGATCGTGCTCGTCGTCCTGCTGCTGGGCTCCGAGGGGTCGAGCCAGATCCCGGTCGTCATGCTCTCCGCCGTGGTGGCGCTGGTCAGCGCGGTCGCCCTCGATGCACGCCGGCCACGGGACGCGCCGACCGGCTCCCCCGGGTGAGATCGGCGATGAGGCGAGGCGCACCCACCCCCGCGAGTGGTTGTTTCCCATCATGGCCACCCCGATCGAGCACCCCACCCGCGCGCAACGAGAGACGCTCGGCGAGGAGGCCCGCGTCCGCACCCCGCTCGCAGCGCACGTGGGATGGGCCCCCCGTCCACACCGCAGCGACCCGGTGGCCCTCATCGAGGAGCAGAACGCCCGCCGGGACGCCGACCTGGTCCCGGTGCGCCACGGACGGATGATGGTCTCGCCGTTCACCTTCTACCGCGGTGCCGCCAAGATCATGGCCGACGACCTGTCCGGCACCCCCACCGCGGGGCTGACCGTCCAGCTGTGCGGCGACGCGCACCTGTCGAACTTCGGGGTGTACGCGTCGCCGGAGCGCACCATGGTCTTCGACATCAACGACTTCGACGAGACGCTGCCCGGGCCCTTCGAGTTCGACGTCAAGCGGCTGGCCGCCAGCCTCACCGTCGCGGCCCGGCACAACGGCTGCACGCCGGACGAGGCTCGCGACGTCACCGTCGCCTGCGTGCGGGCCTACCGCGAGGCGATGCGCCACTTCGCCCAGCTGGGCACGCTGGACATCTGGTACGCGCACCTCACCGAGGACGACCTGCGGGAGATGATGCGCCGCGCGATCACCGAGCCCGCGGCCGGCAACGGCAAGAAGGGGGTCGGCAAGAAGGACAAGAAGGGTGCGAAGGGCGAGGGCGAGGACGTCCCGGTGGCCGCGGTGGGCGCGATGTCGGCCAAGGACGCCAAGAAGCTCGAGAAGCGCTTCGAGAAGAACGCCGAGAAGGCGCGCAGCCGCACCAGCATGCAGGCCCTCGCCAAGCTGACCGAGGTCGTGGACGGCAGGCACCGGATCGTCAGCGTGCCGCCGGTGATCGTGCCGGGGCGCGAGCTCGACGCGACGTACGGCATCGATCCCGCGCTGATGGAGGACGTCATCCTCTCGCAGTTCAAGAGCTACCGCTCGAGCCTCCAGCACGACCGTCGCCACCTCCTCGAGCAGTTCGAGGTCGTGGACTGGGCACGCAAGGTGGTCGGCGTCGGCAGCGTCGGCACCCGCGCCTTCATCGCCCTGCTCCAGGGCGTCGACGAGACGGACCCGCTGTTCCTGCAGGTCAAGGAGGCCACGACGTCGGTGCTCGAGGGCCCCCTCCGCAAGAGCCGCTTCGCGCAGCCGGGCCAGCGCGTCGTGCACGGACAGCGGCTGATGCAGGGGACGAGCGACATCTTCCTGGGCTGGACCCGGGGGCAGGAGGAGGGACGCTTCTTCTACTGGCGCCAGCTGCGCGACATGAAGGGCTCCGCGCTGGTCGACCAGATGTCCACCAGGACCCTGGAGTTCTACGGTCGGCTCTGCGGGTGGACCCTCGCCCGCGCCCACGCCCGGTCCGGGGACCCGATCGCGATCGCCGCCTACCTCGGCGCCGACGACACCTTCGAGCTGGCGATCACCGACTTCTCCCAGCGCTACGCGGACCAGAACGAGCGGGACCACGCCGCCTTCCTCGAGGCGGTGCGCACGTCGCGGATCGAGGCGGTGGAAGGCGTCTGACCGGGGCGGGACGACCGGGTCAGATCAGCTCGAGGCTCCTGGCCCGGGCGATCGCCGCGGTGCGGTTGCCGACGTCGAGCCGGGTGTAGATCGACTTGGTGTGGGAGTGGATCGTGTTGAAGGACAGGAAGAGCTCGTGGGCGATGTCGCGCTTGGTGAGCCCCTGGGCCATCAGGCGCAGCACGTCGAGCTCCCGGTCCGTCAGGTCGGTACGCCCGTCGCCCCGGCGGTGCGAGGTCGTGAGCGAGCGCTCCAGGCCCGGCACGAGGCCACCGATGAAGCCGGTGCCACCACAGCGGGCGAGCAGCGCCGTGGCCTCCTCCATGAGCACCTTCGCCCCGTCGGCGTCCCCCAGGCTTCGTCGTACCGGGACCCGCATGAGGCGCAGGTGTGCGGCCAGCAACCGGTCCCACTCGCCGAACTGCTCGGTCCCGCGGGCGAGCAGCACGTCCCCCTCGACGACGCGACCGCAGCGGGTCAGGGTCGCCCCCAGCGTCGCGAGGTGGTAGCCGGCGGGGGGCAGGTCGGCCAGACCGTGCTCCTGCGCGCGGGCCAGCGCCCGCCGGGCAAGCGTGTGCGCCTCGTCCGGCCGGCTCCGGGCCAGGGCCACCTGGGCCTCGAGACCGATCGCGTCCACCTCGACCCCCCACGCGCCCGTGCCGGCTGCGAGGTCCGCGGCGCGCTGCAGGTGCGGCAGCGCCTCCTCGTGCTCGCCCGTGAGGAACAGGGCCAGCCCGGTCGCGTAGGTCGACAGCGCCTGGAACTGCGGCAGCAGGTCGGCGTGCCGGTCCGCCAAGGTCCGGGCTGCCTCCTGCTGGGCCCCGGCGTCACCCGCCACGAGCATCGCGCGGACCAGGGCGACCGAGTGCTCGACGCTCCCGGCCCCGTCCGGCATCCGGCGGTCGGAGGGAGCGGCAGTGAGGGCCTGCACGACGGCGCGCCGGGCCTCGTCCTGGCGGCCGTCGAGGCCGCACACGTAGGCCCGCACGACGGACAGCGCCGCTGAGGCCTCGACGTGGCCGGCGGGGAAGGCGTCGAGCCACGTCGCGACCGTGGCCGACCGACCCTGCAGGGCGGGCTCGGCCCAGTGCGCGAGCACGAGGTCGGCAGCGACGTCGACCTCCACCGCGGCGAGCGCGTGCTCGATCGCCGGACCGACCTCCCCCGAGGCGGCGTACCCGGCGGACGCCCGTCGGTGCAGATCGGCGCGGTGCCCGGCGCCGGTGGCCGCGAGCTCCTGCTCCAGGAACCCGGCGAAGAGGTGGTGGTAGCGGTACGACGTGCGCCCCTCACCCACCGGGACGACGAACAGGTTCAACCGGTCCAGCTCAAGCAGCACCTCGGCGGCGTCGTCGCGACCGGTCACCGCGTTGCACAGCGGTCCGGACAGCTGCGCGAGCATCGAGGTGTCCACGAGGAAGCGACGCAGCTCCTCGCTCAACGAGGCGAGCACCACCTCGGTCAGGTAGTCGATGACGTGGAGGTTGGAGCCGCCGAACGAGCGCAGGAACGCCGCGCGGTCCCCCGTCGCCGCCAGGCCCAGGGACGCCAGCTGGAGGCCGGCCGGCCACCCCTCGGTCCGCTCGTGCAGGACGGCGGACTCGTCAGGTCCCCACGGCGCTGCGAGCAGCGTCCGCGCCAGGGTGTCGGTCTCGTCCGGGGTGAAGGCGAGGTCGCGCGCCCGCAGCTCCAGGAGGTCCCCGGAGGCGCGGATGCGTCCGACGCGCAGGGGACGGTCGAACCGGGTGGACAGCACGACCTGCAGCTGCGTGGGTGCCCGGTGGACGAGGAGCTCGACGGACTCCTGGCAGGCCCGGTCGCGGATGAGCTGGTAGTCGTCCAGCACCAGGACGACCGGCTCCGCCAGGCTCTCGAGCTCGATCAGGAGCCGACGGACCATCGCCTCCAGGGCGAGCGGGCCGAGGGAGCGGAGCATCGGCTCAGCGCTGGTCCCGAACGTCGGAGCCACCTGGCGCAGGGACATCACGATGGCGTTCCACAGCGACACCGGGTCGTCGTCCGCGGCCTCCAGGGAGACGTAGGCGAACCGCCGGGCGTCCACGGCGGCCCACTGGGCCAGCAGGACCGACTTGCCGAAGCCCGCCTGTGCCGAGACCAGGACCAGGCGGGCGTCACTGCCGACGAGCCGGGAGAGGAGGCGCGGACGCCCCACCAGCTCCGGGCGCAGGGGGACGAGCCGGAGCTTGGAGCGGGGAACCGTGGACTCGCCGTCCGTCGGGCTGCCCGGCGCGGTGATGACGAGGGGGCGGCTCCTGGGCAGCGGGACGGAGGCACCGGGGCCACCCTCGGCGTCGGTCGGTCGCGCACTGGCAGACCGTGGCGATCGAGGCGCCCCGGACGCGGTGCGCGTCGACCTCTCCATCGCCCCAAGGTAGCCGCGGCGGCGCCCCCGGACCCGGGCCTTTGGTCCCGGTGAGGACTCCGAAAGGCCCGACCCTCCCGTGGCAGGGAGCGCGGTCAGGACCCGCTCGGATCCTCCCGCGGAGCCGCGGACGGCGGTGCGGCCGGCGTGACGCTGATGAGGTCGAGGCCGCAGTCGCCGAGCCACACGATGACGCCGATCAGCTGGGCCTGGTCGACGATGTCGCCGCTGATCGTGCTGTCACCTCCCGACGAGCGCGTCGACAGCCCGCGGAAGGCGTCCGGGAGCCGCTCCCGCAGGACGCCGCGGACGACGAACTCATAGGCCACCGGATCCCCTCCCGACCGGTTCACGGGCCCCGGCCCTCGTGCATCGGCACGAGGGTGATGACCCAGCCGACGTCGGTCCAGGCGCTCATCAGCCGAGCCCCCGCAGGCGCGTGACGCAGGTGGGCGACCAGCCGCTCGAGGGTGGCCCGGTCCACGCACAGCACGGCGTCGGGGACCTCGGGTGCGGTGATCATCCCGGCGAGCACCGAGACGTCCGCACCCGACGCCAGGACCGGCACCGGCTCCACGTCGAGGCCCCGGTCCATCGCCAGGGGCATCACCGTCTGGCGGCAGTGCAGCGCCGGTGAGGACAGCACCTGGTCGACGGGCAGGCCCCTCAGGTCGCGCGCCAGGCCGAGGGCGAGGTCGTGTCCCGCCGACGACAGGCCCTCCCAGTCCGCTGCCGGGTCGTCGCGACGACGGTGCACCCCGGGCGGGGTCACCACGATCCGCAGCAGCGGCTCGTGAGCGGTGTCGGGCGGGAGGAGGCCGACGGACCGGGCCAGCCGTCGTCCGCCGTCGCCGTCCGCATCCGTGCAGCGCTGGAGCACGTCACCAGCATCGGCAGCCGTCGCGGCGGTTGCCTCCCCCGGCCGCGGCAATCACCCGGGTGACGCGGCCCCGGCGGGCGATGCGCACCCGCGTCGCCGGTGCTTCGATCGAGGCTCAGGCACGTCCCGACACGAGAGGTGGGTGGCCCACATGGGGGTTGCTGCAACGAAGCCCGAGAGCGACACGATGGATCCGCTGGACGATCTCGGCCCGGTGGACTGGCTCGTCGTCGAGTTCCCCTCCGAGAACTTCGGCGACGGCACGTTGGCGCCGATCCTCGCCGACTACGTCGACCGGGGACTGATCCGGATCCTCGACATGATGTTCCTGCAGAAGGACGCCGACGGCGGGCTCGAGTTCGCCGAGCTGGAGGACGTCGGCGACGGCCCCCTGCAGGCGCTGCGGGGGGCCGAGACGGAGCTGGCCATGGTGCTGTCCGAGCAGGACGTGCTGGACCTGGCGGTCACCATCGAGCCGGGTCACTCGGGTGCCCTGCTGGTGTGGGAGAACGTCTGGGCCGCACCCTTCGGTGCTGCCGTGCGGCACGCCGGTGGCGAGCTGGTCGCGTCCGGACGGATCCCCGTGCAAGCCCTGTTGGCCGCGCTCGAGGCCGACGCCGAGGAAGGAGACTGACATGCCGATGGCAGCACGACGCAGGCGCAGGACAGTGGCGGCGGTCGGCGGAGCCGCCGTCGTCGCGCACGGACACCGTCGCCGTTCGGACCGCCGGGAGGACCGGCACGACGACCGCGGCGACCGACGCGAGGACCGGCGCGACCGGCGCCGCTGAGCGGGCAGACCCGACCTCCCCCCGAGCCTCACGGCTCGGGAGGGAGGTCGTCGGCCGCTCGGCCGGCGTCGACCGCGCTGATCCCGGCCAGGGCGGCCTCGATGGTCGGGTAGAACTGGCTCCCGTCCACGGTCTCGAGCAGGCCGTAGCGCTCGACCAGGTCCTGGAGCCGGCTGCGCATCTCGACGAAGGCGAGGTGCACGCCCTGCTCGTTGAGCTGGACGTCGGTCTGCTCCAGCATCTCCGCCGCCGTGACGTCGATGTCGGTCACGGCCTCGCACTGCAGCACCACCCACCGCACCTGCTCGCCACGGGCCAGGGACCGCAGCTGCTGCTGGAACATGCCCGAGTTGGCGAAGAACAGCGGCGCCTCCCACCGGTAGACCACGACTCCCGGCTGCTCGACGGCCGCTGGACTGTCCTCCACGCTGTGCCACGTGCCGTCCGGGAGCCGGCCCAGCACGGCACCGTGCGGCCACCAGCTGCGGCGGAAGAACAGCAGGATCGACAGCACGATGGCGATGAGGATCCCCTCCAGCACCCCGAGGAACACCACACCGGCGGTGGCGACGAGCGACAGCGCCCACGCCGTGCGCCGCACGGAGAAGTAGCGGCGCAGGACCGTCAGGTCCATCAGCGACAGCGCGGCGGTGATGACCACGGCGGCGAGGGCGGTCTGCGGGAGGTCCGCCAGCAGCCCGTTGAGGAAGAGAAGCAGGACTCCGACGAGGCCGGCTCCGACGAGGCCCGCGACCTGGCTCTTCGCGCCCGACTGCTCGGCCACGGCGGTGCGTGAGCCGCTCGTCGAGACGGCGAAGCCCTGGAACACCCCCGCCGCCAGGTTGGCCGTCCCGAGACCGATCATCTCCTGGTCGGGCCGGACCTCCTCGCCACGACGGGCCGCGAAGCTCGTCGACGTCGCGATGGTGTCGGTCAACGACACCAGGGTGATCCCCAGGGCCGCGATCAGCAGGGGTCCGACGTCGCTCCACTGCACCCGGGGCAGTCCCGGCGTGGGCAGGCCCTGCGGGAGGGTCCCCACCGTGGCGACGCCCTCGCTCGAGAGGCCCAGGACCGCGGACACCACCGTGGCCGCGACGATCGCGATCAGGATCGCCGGCAGCTTGGTGGTCAGCCGAGGGAGCACGAGCAGCACCGCCAGGGTCCCCAGCCCCACCGCCAGGGTGGTGGCGTCGGTCTGGTCGAGGTCGGTCCAGAACGCCCGGACGTCCTCGACGAAGCTGTCGGCGTCCGTGGAGAAGCCGCACAGCTTCGGCAGCTGGCCGATGATGATGGTGATGCCCAGGCCGTTCATGTAGCCGACCTGCACCTCCTTGGAGAGCAGGTCGGCGACGAAGCCGAGCTTCGCCACCCCCAGGCCGATCTCGATGGCCCCCACGAAGAGGGCCATCATGGCGGCGAGCGCGATGGCGGTCGTCGGGTCCGTCGCCGCACCCAGCGGGATGATGGCGGCGAAGATCAGCGGAGAGACCGACGAGTCCGGTCCGAGCACCAGGATCCGCGAGGGTCCCATCACGGCGTAGCCGACCAGGCAGGCGATCGTCGTGTAGAGACCGGTGACGGCAGGCAGGCCCGCCAGCTCGGCGTACGCCATGCCCTGCGGCACCAGGATGGCGGCCAGGACCACGCCGGCCACCAGGTCCGGACGCACCCACTCGCGCCGGTAGCGGCGCAGCAGGGCCACCCCGGGGACGCGGGGCGACGTCGTCACCGTGCCGACCTCGCTCGGAGCGCTCATGAGGTACCCCCACGCCGTGTCGCGCCGCGGTGGCGCAGCCCCATCGTGCTCCAGGGTCGAGCGCGGCGTCCCCACCCCCGCGGCGACCTCACCCGGGTGAAGGAGGCGTCGGGGGGAGGTCCCGCCCCGCTGCCGCTCCTAGCGTCGGACGTCGAGGCGTCGCCGAGCGACGACGTACGTCGGACGACGGGAGCGAGCACGGTGGCACAGGTCCTGGATCCGCCCTCGTCACGGCGCCGGTGGGCGGCGGTCGTGTCCCTGGTCAGCACCGCGGCCCTGGCGGTCGCGGTGGTGGTGCTGCTGGTGCGCCACCCCGGCCTCCTCGTCGGCGGGTTGCTGGGCCTCGCGCTCGTGGTGGCCGGCGCGTGGTGGGCCGTCACCGAGCGGATGCCCCGCCGCGCGGTGGGGATCGTCCTGGCGCTGCTCGGCGCCGCGGCCATCGGGCTCGCGGTCGTGAGGTCGCTGTCCGGGGCCACGGCTCCCGTCCTGGCGCTGCTCCTGCTGGCCGGCCTCGCGGTCCTGGCCACCACGACCGCCCGGGTGGCGATGCTGCGCGAGCTCCACGAGCCGGCACGACGGGCGGCCGAGGTCCACGAGCCGCCACGCAGGCCGGTGCTGCTGTGCAACCCCTGGTCCGGCGGGGGGAAGGTGGAGCGGTTCGGCCTGACTGCGCTGGCGGCCGAGCTGGGTGTGGAGACCGTCCTCCTGGACCACGGCCTGGACCTCGCCCAGCTGGCGCACGAGGCGATCGCGAAGGGCGCGGACTGCCTCGGCATGGCCGGCGGGGACGGCTCGCAGGCCCTGGTCGCCTCCATCGCCATCGACCACGACCTCCCGTTCGTGTGCATCTCGGCGGGGACGCGCAACCACTTCGCCCTCGACCTCGGCCTGGACCGGGAGGACCCGCGCACCGGCATGGTGGCCTTCCGCGACGGCGTCGAGCGTCGGGTCGACTACGCCACCGTCGGCGACCGGCTCTTCGTCAACAACGTCTCGCTCGGCATCTACGCCACGATCGTGCAGGAGGAGGGCTACCGCGACGCCAAGCGGGAGACCTCCCGGCAGCTGCTGCCCGAGCTCCTCGGACGCCAGGCCGAGCCGTTCGACCTGCAGTTCACCCGGCCCGACGGCGTGGTGGTGGACGGCGCGTTCATGGTCCTGGTCTCGAACAACCCCTACGTGCTGGGACCCGCCCTGGACATCTCCCAGCGCCGCAGCATCGAGACGGGCACCCTGGGCGTGGTCGCCGTGACCGCCCGGACCGGCCTCGAGGCGGCCGCGATGGTGGTCCGCTCGACCACCGGGCTCGGACGGCGGGACCCTCGCATCCACCAGTTCGCGACGACAACCTTCGAGATCCGGTCCCACAGCGGCCAGGTCTTCGCCGGCGTCGACGGGGAGTCCCTCGAGCTCCCCACCCCGCTCGAGTTCGCCATCCACCCGGCCGGCCTCCGGCTGAGGGTGCCGCCCGACAGCCTCGAGGTGGCGGCACGGCGCCGTGCCCACGGGCTCCACCCGGGCGAGCTGGTCACGATCGCGCGTGGTCGCTCGCCCGTTCCGGCGGCGCAGGGGACCGGGGGTGCGCCGTGACGTCGTCCCCGGAGGCCTCCTCGTCGTTCCCGCGGCTGCGCGCGTCGCTGCGGGAGCTGTCGCTGCTCGACCGGGCCCTCTACGTCGCCGTGGCCGAGTCGGAGACGCCCACGCTCGACGCCGGGCTGCGTCGGCTGAGCCTGGCCGCGGACAAGTCGAAGCTCTGGTTCGGCGTGGCGACCGCGATGGCCCTGCTCGGCGGTCCGGAGGGGCGCCGGGCCGCGGTGACGGGATTGGGGTCGATCGCCCTGGCCTCCGCCTCGACCAACCTCCTCGCCAAGCCGCTCGCGCGCCGGCGGCGACCGGGGCGCGCCGAGGAGGCCCACCCGCGGCACGTGCCGATGCCGTTGTCCACGTCCTTCCCGTCCGGGCACTCCGCCTCGGCCTTCGCCTTCGCCGAGGGGGTCAGCGCCGTCGTCCCGTGGGCCGGCCCCGGCCTGCGACTGGTGGCGACCGCGGTCGCGGAGTCCCGGGTCCACGCGGGCGTGCACTACCCCGGCGACGTGGTGGCGGGGTCGCTCATCGGGATGACCTCCGGCGAGGCGGTCGTCATGCTCGTCGAGCGGGTACGACCCCGCTGACCGCCGTCTGACCGGACGTCGTCAGCGGGCCGGCTCCACCGGCTCCACCGGCTCCACCGGCTCCACCGGCTCCACCGCCCCAGCCAGGTCCACCAGCTCCGCCAGGGACGATGCGATCCCGTCGGCGAGGAGCTGGAGGTCGGGCGTCGTGTCGTAGTCGCCCGTGATGCCGAAGGTGAGCGTGTCCCGGTAGGAGAACATCGCCACCCCGATCCGTACGCGGTCGGCGATCGGGACGTACGGCAGCATCTCCTGCACCTCACGGCCCAGGGCGTAGAGCGTCATCCGCGGACCGGGCACGTTGGTGGTCACGGTCGCGATCTGCCGCTGGGGCAGCCGCAGGCCGAGCCGGATGCCCCAGGCGACCGGGAGGAAGGGTGCGTACGCCGCCGCGTCGGTCATCAGGGCCCCCGCCTCCGGCTCGTACTGGGCCCGCAGGGCATGCACCCGCTGCCGCACCGCGTGCAGCCGCTCGCGCGGGTCGGCGAGCTCCACCGGCAGGTGGGGCAGCATCATCGTGACGCGGTTGTCGGGGATCGACTCGGTGCCGGGCTCGCGGGTGGACACGGGGACCAGGGAGCGCAGGGTGTGCGCGTCGGGCTCCTCGCCGCGCGACATCAGCAGCAGCCGGAAGCTGCCGGTCACCGCGGCCAGGGCCACGTCGTTGACCGTGACGCCGTACCGCTTGCGCACGACGCGGATGTCGTCCAGGGACACGTCCACCCACGTGTAGCGACGACTGCCGTCGAGGGGGCCGGTCAGGGACGTGGACCGCACCGGGCGCAGGGCCGAGGTCATGGCGAGCACACCCCGGGCGGCCTCGGTGGACACCCGGACCAGCCGGCGCGGGCTGGTGAGCGTCCTGACCGCGGCGCGTGCCGCCGGCACAGGCGAGGTCGCCAGCTCCCAGGCGGCCCGTGCGGTCACCGACAGCGTCGACGGCGGATCCGCGGCGACCCACTCGTCCAGCACCGGCTCCCGCGGCGTAGGGGTGGGATCGAGCACCAGCTGGTAGAGGTCGGTCCCGGACACGCCGTCGACCAGGCTGTGGTGCAGCTTGGACAGCAAGGCCCACCGTCCGTCCGCGAGCCCCTCGCAGAACCAGTACTCCCACAGCGGGCGGTCACGGTCCATCCGGCGGGACATCACGCGGCTCATCAACCGGCCGATCTCCTCGCGACCCCCGGGAGCGGGCAGCGCCGTGTTGCGGATGTGCCAGCGGATGTCGAAGTCGGGGTCGTCGACCCACATCGGCGCGGCAAGGCCCAGCGGGACGGTGCGCAGCTTCTGCCGGTAGCGCGGGATCAGCGGGAGCCGCCCGGCGATCAGCGCGACGAACTCGTCGAACGGGGGCGCGGGTCCCTCGAAGACGGCCAGCGACCCGATGGCCAGCGCCGCCCGGGGGTCCACGTCCTCGGCGTCGAGGAACGCGGTGGCCAGCGGGGTCAGTCGTTCCATGGAGCTCTCCTCGACCGTTCGGCGTACGACGCTCCTGTGGACACTGCGGGCGGCGACCGACCGGGCTAGCGGCTGGCGGCTCGCATCGCGCCGGCGCGGGGCCGGTCCTCGGTGCGGGACCTGGCGTCGGTCGCGTCCCGCCGACCGACCGAGTTCAGGACCCGGGCGGCCTGCACGGCCGACCGGTAACGCCAGCGGTCGACACGGGTGACGGTCGGGGCGGCTTGTCGTGAGTCCAACGTCTGCTCCTCCAGCGGTGGCGGCTCGGTTCGACGTCGAGGCTAGGCAGTCCCCTGCTCGCGCTGAAGGGTCGAAGGTCCCGACCTGCTCCCGCCCTGGTGCACGTCGAGGCGCAGCACCCGGCTCGCGAGGTCGACCGCGGGGCCGAGCAGCACGATCACCGCGACCGTGCCGAGCCCGATCGTGGCGCCGAGGAGCCACCCGAGGAGCGCCCCTCCGCCCTGGACCGCGCTGTAGCTCCACCGGAACGGCACGGGCGGGTCCCACGCCAGCGCGGCCGCCTCCGCAGGCCCGGCCCCGGTGTGGCTGCCCAGGTAGACCGCGATCCCCACCGCGAGGACGGGGAACGCCGCGACCAGCAGGAGCAGCCGCGGTGTGAGGTCGTCGGGGGTCTCGAGCAGCTCGACGAGCACGGAGACGGTCACCCCGACGAGCACCACTTGGACCACGGTGCCCACCCCCGGACGCACGCGTCGTACGGCGGCCAGCGCGACCAGGGTGACGCCGACCAGCAGGTTGGCGACCCAGAAGGCGAGCCCGGTGCTCAGCGCGATGCCGTTGACGAGGGTGGAGTACCCGTCCGAGCCGAGGTCGGCGGTGAGGAAGAGCGCCACACCGGCGCCGAGCACGACGCAGCCGAGCAGGAGCATGAGGAGCCGGCGGGCGTGGCGGGTCACGCCCGCAGCATGTCAGGCGATCTCCTCCACGCCGCCGTGGACGGTCACCGCGTAGATCACCAGGAGGTCCATCACGATCATGGTGGTGAACCACCAGGGGTTGGCCGCCAGGAAGGCGACGTTGGTCAGCAGGCTCAGGGCGGCGATCCCGACAGCCACCGAGCGCGCCCAGGTCTTGCGCCAGAAGAGGCCGTAGGCGGTCGCCCACATGAGGACCGCGATGAGCATGTGGGCCACGCCCCACGCCCGGTAGTTGGTCTGGATCAGGAGCTCGGAGTCCCCCACGAGGTACTGGTCGTCCTCGAGCATGCCGACGAGGCCGCCGAGGAAGTGGAACCCGCCGATCAGCAGCAGCATGAAGGCGGCGAACGCGATCATGCCGTTCCAGAACCGGGACGGTTGGTCCTCGTCCTGCTCGGTGCTCGGTGTGGTGGGCGCGGTGGCCATGGCGGTTCTCCTCTCACCGGTCCCTGCCGACGATGGCACCCGTCCGACCCCGCGCCATCACCCCCGCGGGGTGAGGGAGGCGGAGAGCCGGGCGTCGCGCCGCGCTCGCGGCGGGTGGATCGTCATGCGGCCCAGGGCCACGGCGGCGTACGCGACCACGACCCCGCCGGCGAGGTCGACCACGAAGTGCCAGCCGAGGTAGACCGTCGCCACCATGGTGCCGGCGAGGTAGACGGTCAGGGCCAGCGTCGTGCGCCGCAGGCCGTAGTAACGGGCCATGAGCAGGATCATCAGCACGACCGCGACGTGCAGGCTCGCGAAGGCACCGATCTGCGCGGTCGCGTCGTGTGCCTGCGGGTCCGCCAGCAGCCGGGCGCGCTGCGCGAGGTAGCGCGCCTGCGTGTCCTGGGTGACCGTCCGGGCCAGCCCGGCGAAGTCCTGCGGCGTGTGGCTGAAGGGACCCAGCGACGGGATCAGGTGGTAGGCGCCGACCCCGAGGATCCAGACCCACATCGCGGAGGTGAGGTAGACGTACCCCTCGCGGACCTCCTCGGTGAAGGCCAGCGAGGAGACGAGGGCGATCGTCACGACGGTCGAGAACGAGACGTACCAGGCCGTCAGGACGTACGCCGCGACGTGCTCACCGAGGAGGTCGTGCAGCAGCACGGCGGGACTGTGGCCCACGAAGATCCACTCGTCCCAACGCTGCAGCATGGCGTCGCGGGGCTCGGAGAACACCAGCCAGCTCTTCAGGTTGTGGTAGCAGAGGTAGACCACGTGGTAGGCCAGCAGGCCGGTGGCCGCGAGCACCATCCGCGGCCCCGACCAGCGCTCGCGCAGCACGAGCAGGACGCGCCGGGGGGCCCCCGATCGCCGGGCCCGGACTGCGGCGTCCACCACCGCGAGCAGCGCGAGCAGGACCAGCGCGACCGCGAGCCGCCGGGGCAGCCACGCGCCGTTCGGGTCCCGGACGGGGACGCCGACCTGGTACGACGCCCACGCGGTGACCAGCGCGAAGAGCGCGACGACGACCCACACCCGGGCCACCCACCCGTGACCGGGCGGTGCGGGCAACCTCACGCCGACGTCCGCGCCGAGGGTCCGACGTGGGGCCGGACCCGCAGCTCGCGGCTGGACGCACCGGGCAGCGCGCGGCGCAGGACCCAGGCCAGGCACCCTGCCTTGACCGTGAGCAGGGCGAGCGCGAAGACGGTGGCGAGCACGACGTCACCGGTCAGGAGCAGCACGCCGAGGAAGGCCGCCCCGTTGACCGTCTTGGCCAGCGGCGACCAGTTGAGCGCCCAGATCCGGTGGTCCACCAGGTAGAAGTAGTTGGGGCTGACCAGCGGCCAGGCCAGGAAGGCCAGCGAGAGCAGCAGGTCGACGACGAGGAACTCCACGACGTAGACGGCCACCGGCAGCGCCAGGGTCGTGTCCATCCACACCAGCCCGACGTAGATCGGGACCGCCGAGAGCCGGTCGCAGACGATGTCCGCCACGGCCCCGGTCCGCGTCTCCTGGTCGAGGCGCCGGGCCAGCCAGCCGTCGAGGATGTCGCCGGTCCAGTAGATCGCCAGCGCGGCGAGCAGCAGGGCCGTGGAGTGCTCGCGGAACGCGAGGGCCACCAGGACCAGCGCACCGACGGTGCGGAGCACGGTCACGACCGTGGGCCAGGTCCAGAACCGCTCGCGCTCGGGTCGCACGCGGCCGACGACCCGGGCGTCGGCCCCGGCGGTGCGCGGCGCCAGGACGTCCGCGTCGCTGTGCCGCGACGGGAGGAGCGAGGGGAGCCGGTGCCGGTTGCCGGTCCCCCAGGCCGCGATCCACACGGCGGCCACCCCGATGCCCACCCCGCCGAGGACGTCGACGAAGTAGTGCCAACCGAGGTAGACGGTGGCCAGGACGTTGAGGACGAGGAACACCCACAGGGCCCACTGGATCCACAGCGGCCTCAGGCCGATCATCATCGCGACGAGGGAGGCGGTGACCATCACCGAGACGTGCAGCGACGCGAAGGCCGCGATCGTCTGCAGGGCGTCGGTGCCGAACGGGTCGGCCAGCATGGCGGTGCGGTCGTCGAGCCAGCTCTGCGCGATGTGGGTCACCTGCGTGACGGGCAGGTCCGCGAACAGCTCGGGGCGGGCGTAGATCGGTCCGGTCGACGGCACGAGGTAGTAGATGGACACGCCCAGCACCCAGTTGACCGCGACCGCCGTGACGTACCAGCAGGCGGTGTCGATGTTGCTGGTCCAGAACAGCGCGATCACCAGTGACACGGTCAGGAACACGATCCACGCGACGTACGTCAGCGACATGAGGTGCGCGGCGAACCCGGTGCCCATCAGGTCGTGAAGCAGCGTGGCCGGGTCGTGGCCCAGCGCCAGCTCCCGGTCGAGGCGCAGCAGCTGCTCGTCCAGCATGTGCGGGCGCACGAACGGGACGTAGCTCTTGAGGTTGCGGAAGCCGACGTAGGCGAGGTACCAGCTGCCCATCCCGATGAGGACGAGACGCACTCGCGGGGCGCTCCAGCGCTCGCGCACGATCCCCGGGACTCGCGACCGCCACCCGGCGAGACCGTCCCCGCGCAGGGCGCGCACCGCCACGTCGACGAGGAAGCAGGCGAGCGCGAGGAGCGGGAGCCGGATGTACGACGGCCCGACGATGGAGTCGTCCGGGTCGCGCAGCGGAAGGTGCTCGATGCCGGCGACCAGAACGGCCGCGCCCATCAGCCCGACGGCGAGGACGACCTGCAGCCCGTACGCGCGGTGCCACGGCCGGACGTCGCGCTCAGCGTACGTCACGGTGGCGTGCGTGTCCCCGTGCATGCCTTGATACTGCCAGCGGTGGGCGCCCGCGTCCCTCACGCCCCACCGCAACGGGGTACGCCGCGGTGACCTTCGGCACTGACGCCTCGATCCTGCAGCGTGGTGGGGTGACGGTCGTGGAGGACGCACGAGACGCCTGGGTGGACCTGTACTGGCTGCCGCTCGGCGCGGGCGGACGGGTCGTGCGATGGAACGGCCGCGTCTACGAGCGCATCACCGCCCGGAGGCAGCGACGCGCACCGGCGGACCTCTACCACTGCGGGCTGATGGTGCGCCTGGGCCGCGTCACCCACTGCATCGAGATGGGTCCGGTCTGGAACGTCCCGGACGTCCAGCGTGGCGTCGTCCTCGAGGGTCCCGTCGCGTCGAGGCGGCTCGGACGGTTGCGCGCGTTCCGCTACGAGCTGCGCTGCTGGCCCGGTGGCCGGCTGCCGGACGTCGACGAGGCCGTCGACAGCCCGGTGCACGTCAGCCGTGACCGCACCAGGGCGGCAGCGGTGGTGGACGTGGTCGGAGCGGTCCCGGCCCTGACGTGGGGACGCGACGAGCTGGGCACCGGTGACATGTGGAACTCCAACTCCGCCGTCGCCTGGGTGCTGGCCCGGTCGGGACACGACCTCGGGGCGATCTCCCCACCTCGCGGGGGCCGCGCTCCCGGGTGGGCCGCGGGCGTCGTGCTCGCCGCTCGCCGCGATGGAGATCGATCTCCACAAGGTCTCTGAACGCTTGATTCGCACAGGTGTTCGAGAGACGATGGAGGCATGACCGCCCCCTCGACCACTCGGACCTCGGCCCCACCGGGGTGGGAGGACCTGGACGGACGGGCGCTGCTCGACGCAGCATCTGCGCGTCGTCGGTCACGGCGCCTGGCCGAGGTCGACGAGATGCTGGTCGCCGCCCAGTGGGCCGTCCTCAACGGCGAGCCGTGCGACGAGCGGGACCCGATGATCCAGCCGGGTGGGGACGGCACCCCCGAGATGCGGGAGTACGCGCTGGCCGAGCTCGCGATGGCCCAGGAGACCCACGCCCTGACCGCACGGTCGTTGATCGCCGACACCCTCGACCTGGTCCACCGTCTCCCCCGCACCTGGGCGATCGTCCTGGCGGGTGGCTGCGAGCCGTGGGTGGCCCGCAAGGTCGCGTCGATGTCACGTTCGCTGCTGGCCGACACCGTCGGCACGGTCGACCGTGCCGTCGCCAGGGCCATCGCCGGCCACGCCCCCTCCACGGTCCTGTCGATCGCCCAGGCCAAGGTCATCGCTGCCGACCCCGAGACCCATGCCGCCGAGCGCGAACGCATCCGTCACGAGCGCTACGTACGTCTCTCGCGCGCCGACGAGCACGGCTACCGCCACCTGATCGCCCGTGTCACCGCAGGCGATGCCGCGTGGGTCGACGCCATGGTCGAGCGGGTCGCCGACATCCTCGCCGCCACCCACGGCCACGACCACAACCACGACGAGCTCCGCTCCCTGGCCATCGGCTGGCTGGCTCGCCCGGTGGACCTCCTGAAGCTCCTTCTCGAGCACACCGACCCCGACCAGCCCGACGCCGACGCGACCGAGCCGGAGGGACGACCGTCCTGGGCGCCCGACCACCTCGCCGACACGGTCGGGCGCCTCTGCGACCTGTCGGCCCGTCGGCTCGCGTCGCTGCGAGGACGGGGCCAGCTGTTCGTCCACGTCACCGACACCGCCCTGCGCACCCGGACCGGGATCGCCCGCGTCGAGGGCGTGGGACCGGTGGACATCACCCAGCTCGCCGACCTCCCCGGCCACGCCGACGTCACCGTCCTGCCCGTCATGGACCTGCGTGAGCGCCGCCGTGTCGACGCCTACGAGCACCCAGAGCCCGTCAAGGACCACGTCTGGGCCCAGACCGGCGGCGACGTGTTCCCCTTCAGCCCACGCACCGCCACGCGCGACGGGGTCGACTTCGACCACTCCATCCCCTACGACCCCCACGGGCCACCGGGACAGACCGGACCGCACAACAGCGGCCCCCTGCGCCGGCGCCACCACCGCTGGAAGACCCACGGCGGCTACCGCTGCACGACCGCCGGCGCCGGTCGACATCTCTGGCAGACCCCTCACGGACTCTGCTTCCTCGTCGACCACACCGGCACCCGGCGCCTCGACGACGCCGAGGCCGACCTCATCCTCGACGCCCCACCCGGGGTCGAGATCCACCTCCCGCGCGAGCGTCTCGTCCTGGACCTCCGGCGGTGAGCCGTCGTACCTCGACGACCACGTCGCCCGTCAGCCCGGCGAGGGCCCCGACGTCCCCGTCGAGCCGGCCGAGGACCACGATCCCGTCGAAGTAGGACTGGTCGCCGTAGTAGAGGACCAGGTCACCGCCCGGTGCGTAGTAGCCCAGGTCGGCAACGTCCGGGTCGGCCCCCGCGGGGGCGTCTGCGGTGGAGAGCCGGGCGGGCAACGGACCGGTCCTCTCCACGCCGCCGTGGTCGCGCATCGTGACGGTCAGCGGAAGCTGCGCCAGCAGGTCCCGGGTCGCGGCCGTGTCGCGGAGCACGGCGGTGAGCTCGACCCCGCCGGCCACGATCTCGACGCGGGCCGGGGCTTCGGTGGCAGAAGTCCGCGATGGCTTCGACGGGGACGCGCTCGGAGTGGAGCCCCTGCCGCTGCGGCCGCTCCCGCCCTCCGAGGCTGCGCAGGCGGTGAGCAGGGCAGCGGCGGCGGCCAGGGACGTCAGGCGGCGCCGCACGGCGCGGCCTCCTCGGCGACGTGGTGGACGGGCGCGGTCGCGACGTCCCGGGCCGCGAGACGCAGCGCAGCGACGGACACGGCGACGAGGACCAGGACGATGGTCGCCATGGGTACGGCGGTCTGCTCGCCGCCGAGCCCGGCGATCGGCGCGACCAGGCCGGCCGTGCACCACTGGCAGAAGCCGAGGACGGCCGAGCCCGTGCCGGGGTGCTCGGGCACCGCGGCGGAGGCCAGCGCGCCGGCGTTGGGACCCACCAGCCCCTGGGCGCTCATCAGCACGAAGAAGCCGGCGATCGCGACCCCCAGCGGCATGTCGAACCATGCGGCGCCGGCGATCAGCAGGATCCCGGCGGCACCGGTGGCCAGCAGCCCCACCGCGACGACCGAGCGGGTCGGCACCCGGCCGGCGAGGCGCGCTGCGACGAGGGTGGCCACCGTGAGGCCGACCGCGTTGGCGGCGAAGTCGAGCGAGTAGGCCACCGGGGAGAGCCCGTTCATCGACTGGAGCACGAAGGCCGAGGTGGCGACGTACGCGAAGGTGACGCCCATGGAGCAGGCCATCACCACGAGGTGTCCGGCGAAGCCCGGGCGCACGAGCACCGCCCCGGCGGAGCGGCGCAGCTGCCCGAGCCCACCGCCGTGACGACGCTCGTCGGGGAGCGACTCCGGCACGGAGACCGCCACGGCGACCAGCATGGCGACGGCCCACCCGGCGAGCAGCCAGAACGACACCCGCCAGTGCGACAGCTGCAGGACGAGGGCACCGACGAGCGGGCCCACGATCGGCGCCACGCCCGCGACGCCCTGCACCAGGTTGAGGGAGCGCACCAGGCGCGGACCGGAGGTCAGGTCGACGACCACGGACCGAGCGATGACCATCGCCCAGCCGCCGGCCAGGCCCTGGACGAGACGGGCCACCATCATGACGCCGATCGTCGGGCTGAGCGCGCACACCGCCGATGCCAGGACCATCAGCACGATCGAGCCCAGCAGCGGTCGCCGGCGGCCGCGCTGGTCGGAGACCGGCCCGCCGACGAGCTGGCCCAGCGCCATGCCGACGAAGAACGTGGTGAGGGTCAGCTGGACCTGGGTCGCGGTGGCATGGAGGTCGCTCCCCACGCGCGGGAACGCCGGGACGTACATGTCCGTCGCGAGCGGCGCGATCATCGTCAGCAGCACCACGTTGGCGAGGACGACCCGGCTCAGCCGGATCCGTCGTGTCGTGGTGGCGTCGTGCTGGTCGGCGGTGGTCATCACGGATCCAGCACACCTGGTCGGTCCGGGGTGTGGAAGTCACCGTCGTGACGTGTACTGGCAGGGCATCCCAGCCCGGCGTGGGCCGCCGTACCGTGGTCGGCGTGGACCAACGGAACGAGGTGCGCGAGTTCCTCTCGACGCGCCGCGCCAAGCTGACCCCGGCCGACGTCGGCCTCCCCGACGTGGGAGCACGACGCGTGCCCGGGCTGCGGCGCGGCGAGGTCGCAGCCCTCGCCGGGGTGAGCGTCGAGTACTACGCCAAGCTCGAGCGCGGCTCCCTGACGGGGGCGAGCGCCTCGGTGCTCGACGCGATCGCCCGGGCGCTGCGGCTCGACGACGCCGAACGGGCACACCTGTTCCACCTCGCGCAGGCTGCGGACGGCACCAGCGAGATGCTCCGCCCGCGCCGTCGGTCCCGGCGCAGCTGGACCCCGGGCCCGACCCTGTCCTGGGTGCTGGACACCATCACCGGAGGCCCGGCGATCGTGCGCAACGGCCGCATGGACCTGCTCGCGACCAACCGGCTGGGGCACGCCATGCACGCCTCGATGTACGAGCGCTCCCCTGGCCCGGTGCCCAACTTCGCCCGCTACACGTTCCTCGACGAGGACTCGCACCGGTTCTACCCGCACTGGGACGTCGCGGCCGACACCTGCGTGGCCATCCTGCGGACCGAGGCCGGGCGCGACCCCCGCGACCCGCAGATGCACGACCTGGTCGGGGAGCTCGCGACCCGTAGCGACGACTTCCGCCGCCGCTGGAGCAACCACGACGTCCGTGTCCACGCGGCTGGGAGCAAGACGTTCCATCACACGGCGGTGGGTGACCTCGAGCTCGCCTACGAGAACGTCGAGATGCTCTCGGAGCCCGGCCTCAGCCTCACCATCTACGCCGCCGAACCGGCCTCACGGACTGAGGAGGCGCTGGCCCTCCTCGCCTCGTGGACGGCCCCGGCGCCCTCTCCTTCCCGCTGACGCAGCACAGGAGGACGCAGCACAGGAAGAAGGAACGAACAGAGGCCCCGACACACACCCGGCCCCCCGCTGCGTGAGCTGGGGGGCCGGGACCGTGCGGCGACCCCCCTGGGGCAGCACGGGCATGTGGGGCCGATGGTGATGGCCGAGGAGGATCTGTTCTGTCCGCTGGACCAGCCGGACGGGATCTCCCTCACCACGAGGATGTCCCGACGGCGGGACGGATCTCAGGGTCGGTGGTCCCGTGACCGTGGGACTTTGGTCCCATCGCCCTTCCGGCGGGCGGCACCCTCAGCCGGGGACAGGTGTCCGCCACGACAGACGGGTGCCACGGCCCCCGTGGCCGGGCTCGACCGTGAAGGTTCCGGCGCGACTCTCCGCACGTTGTCGCAGGTTGTCGAGGCCGCTGCGCCGGTCCCCGTCGCCGACCCCCACGCCGTCGTCCTCGACGAGGACCTCGAGCACCGCCCCGTCGAGCGTGACGGAGACCCGGGCCTGCCGGGCGTGGGCGTGGCGCGCCACGTTGCTGAGGGACTCGCGCACCACGGCGGCCACGTCGTCGGCGAGCGCCTCGTCGCTCACCGAGTCCACGGGCCCGGCGAAGTGCAGGTGCGGGTCCCAGCCGAGGGAGGCGCTGGCCTCCGACACCACCGCGAGCACCGCCGTCCTGAGGCCCCCTCCCAGCATGGCGTGCGGACGGAGCTGGAAGATCGAGGTCCGGATCTTGCGAATCGCGTCGTCGATGCTGTCGATCACCTGCTCGACCATCTGGCCGCGAGGGCCCTCGCCCATGCCGGACACGGCGCCCTGCAGGGTGATCCCCGCCGCGAAGAGCTGCTGGATCACGTGGTCGTGCAGGTCCCGGGCGATCCGGGCCCGGTCCTCGAAGAGGGCCATCCGCTGGGCCTCGCGGCGGCCGTCGGCCAGCTCCAGGGCCACCGACGCGTGGGAGGCGAAGCTCGTCGCCATGTCCACCTCCGCGGGCCCGAAGGTTCGCCGCCCCGGTCGACGACCCACCACGAGCACGCCACGGATGGCCGTGGCACCGGCCAGCGGGACGATCATCGCCGGGCCCAGCGCGACCAGCTGGGACACCACCAGCGCCGGCGACGGCGGTTGCCGCATCGCCACGTCCTCGAAGACCTGCGTCCTGCCGCTCCGCAGCACCCCCTCGCTGAGCGAGCCGGCCAACGGGTAGGTGAAGCCCGTGACGTCCTGGGCCTCGGACCCGACGGCCACGGCCACGCGCAGGTCCTGCTCGTCGTTCACCGGGAGGATCACGGTGACCAGGTCGGCGACCGCGAGCTCGGCCACCTGCTGCGCAACCATCCGCAGCGCCTCTTCCTCGGGGTCGGTCAGCACCCGGCGCGTCATGTCGGCCGAGGCCGCGAGCCACTCCTGGCGGCTCTTCGCCTCCTCGTACAGCCGGGCGTTCTCGATGGCCACGCCCGCCGTCGCCGCCAGCGCGGAGACCAGCTCCTCGTCCTCGGCGCTGAAGTCACCCTCGGTCAGGGACGCGAGGTAGAGATTGCCGAAGATCTCGTCACGCACCCGGATGGGCACCCCGAGGAAGCCGCGCAGCGGAGGGTGCGACTCGGGGAAGCCCACCGACCGGACGTCCTCGGTGAGGTCACGCAGCCGGATCGGGTGCGGGTCGTCGATGAGGGCTCCCAGCAGTCCCTTGCCCTCGGGCAGGTGGCCGATGCGCTCGGCCTCCTCGGCGCCGATGCCGACCTGGATGAACTGCTCCAGGCCGCGGCCACCGGGACTGATGACCCCGATCGCGCCGTACGGCGCACTCACCAGCTCGCAGGCGGCCCGGACGATCCGCTCGAGGACTGCTGCCAGGGAGAGCTCGCCGATCACCGCCCGGTTGGCCCGCAGCAGCCCGCGCATCCGGTCCTGGGCGGCCATCACGTCATGGGTGCGCGCGACGAGCTGGGACAACAGCTGGTCGAGCTCCAGCTGCGGTCCTTCCTTGCTTCCCCTGACCTCCGCCAACAGGCACCCCCTCAACCCACCCATGAGGGTAGCCCTGAGCGCCGGATCCCGCTTCCCTCGCACGTGGCATCCTGCTGGGCGGGACGAAGGTCCCTCACTCACGCCGCAGGTGGGGCACTTCGCCCCTGTGCCGGGCCCCTGACCCCGTCTAGACCTGAGACATGCCTGCACACCGCTACGTCCGCCGCTTCGACGAGATCGACAACGACGACGTCCCCCTCGTCGGTGGCAAGAACGCTTCCATCGGGGAGATGTACCGACAGCTCGCCGACCAGGGGGTGCGGGTGCCCGACGGGTTCGCCGTCACCGCCGCGGGCTACCGGCACGTGCTCGACGCGGCCGGTGCGTGGCCCGCCCTCCGGGAGGCCTTCGAGGGCCTGCACCACGACGACGTCGCCGACCTGGCCACCCGTGCCGCGCGAGCACGCGGGATCGTCCACGGGGCGGGGCTCCCGGACGACCTGGCCGCGGAGGTGCTGGCCGGCTACCGCCGGCTGGAGGAGGAGTACGGCGCGGGCGTCAGCGTCGCGGTCCGCAGCAGCGCCACGGCCGAGGACCTGCCCGACGCCAGCTTCGCGGGACAGCACGACAGCTTCCTCAACGTCTCCGGGGAGGCCGACCTCCTCGAGGCCGTGCGGCAGTGCTTCGCCAGCGTCTTCACCGACCGCGGCGTCCACTACCGGCACCGCCACGGCTACGACCAGCTCCAGGTGGGGCTGTCCGTGGGCGTGATGAAGATGGTGCGCTCGGACCGCGCCGCCGCCGGGGTCCTGTTCACCCTGGACACCGAGTCCGGCTTCCGCGACGTCGTCTTCCTCACCTCCTCCTACGGGCTCGGCGAGAACGTGGTCAAGGGCGCGGTCGACCCCGACGAGTTCTACGTCCACAAGCCGACCTTCGAGACCGGGCACCGCACCGTGCTGCGACGCCGCCTGGGCGGCAAGGCGATCCGGATGGTGCTGGACGACCGGGGCGCCGGCTCCACGACCCGCGACGAGGACACCCCCGACGCCGACCGGGCGCGCTTCTCCCTGACCGACACCGAGGTGCTCGCGCTCACCGGGACGGCGCTCGCCATCGAGCGGCACTACGGGCGGCCGATGGACATCGAGTGGGCCAAGGACGGCCTCGACGGGTTGATCTACATCGTGCAGGCCCGACCCGAGACCGTCACCGCCGCCGCCTCCACGACCGTGATGGAGCGCTTCGTCGTCGAGTCGCACGGCCCGCTGCTCAGCACGGGCCGCTCGGTGGGCGCCCGGATCGCGACCGGGCGCGCGCGGGTCATCCGCAGCGCCGAGCAGCTCGCGGACTTCCGCCCCGGGGAGGTGCTCGTCTCGGAGACCACCACGCCGGACTGGGAGCCGGTGATGAAGACCGCGGCCGCCGTCGTCACCGACCGCGGCGGGCGGACCTGCCACGCTGCCATCATCGCGCGCGAGCAGGGCGTGCCCGCGGTGGTGGGGACCGGGGACGGCTCCACGGCCATCCCGGACGGGACGATGGTCACGGTCTCGTGCGCCGAGGGCGACGCCGGACGCGTCTACCGCGACGAGGCGGCGTACCGCGTCGAGGAGATCGACGTCGGCGCCCTGCTGCGCCCGCGCACCCGCATCATGGTCAACCTCGGCAATCCCGGCCTGGCCTTCAAGACCTCGTTCCTGCCCAACGACGGTGTCGGGCTGGCGCGGATGGAGTTCGTCTTCACCGAGTCCGTCCGGGTGCACCCCATGGCCGCGCTGCACCCCGAGCTCGTCACCGACGCGACCGAGCGGGCCGCGGTGGAACGGCTCGTGGCCGGCCACGCGGACGGCGGCGCCTACGTCGTCGAGCGCCTCTCCGAGGGGATCGCCACCATCGCCGCCGCCTTCCACCCCAAGCCCGTCGTCGTACGCATGTCGGACTTCAAGAGCAACGAGTACGCCACCCTGCTCGGCGGCGCGTCCTTCGAGCCGGTCGAGGACAACCCGATGATCGGCTTCCGGGGCGCCTCGCGCTACGCGCACCCGGCGTACGCCGAGGGGTTCGCGCTGGAGTGCCGGGCGATGAAGCGGGTCCGCGACGACATGGGGCTGACCAACGTGGTCCTGATGATCCCGTTCGTACGCCGCCTCGCCGAGGCCGACCTGGTGCTCGCGACCATGGCCGAGCACGGGCTCGGGCGCGGCACCAACGGGCTGGAGATCTATGCGATGTGCGAGATCCCCAACAACGTCATCCTGGTCGACGAGTTCGCGCGGCGCTTCGACGGACTCTCCATCGGCTCCAACGACCTCACCCAGCTGACCCTCGGCGTGGACCGCGACAGCGACCTCGTGGCCTTCGACTACGACGAGCGCGACCCCGGGGTGAAGCGGATGATCGAGCTGGCGGTCGAGGGGTGCCGGCGCAACGGCATCCACTCGGGCCTGTGCGGCCAGGCGCCGTCCGACTACCCGGACATGGCGCAGTTCCTCGTCGAGCTCGGCATCGACTCGATGAGCCTCAACCCCGACAGCCTGGTGAGCACGACCCGGGCGGTGCTCGACCTGGAGATGCGGCTGGCACGGGCCGACGAACCGGTGCTGCCGGCACCGCACCCCGCCTGAGGCCGCGGCGCCGACCCGCGGGTGGCAGGCTGGGCCCGCCATGCCGCCCCTGCCGTCCCAGCCGCCCGAGCGTCGACTGCTCCTGGTCGTCGACGCCCCGTCGCTGCTCCACCGCAACCACCACGCACGGGCGCACACGCGGATCACCGACCGCGCGGGTCGCCCGGTGTGGGCGCTGCACGGGATGCTGCGCCAGATCCTGGAGTCCGTGGACCGCTTCGCCCCGGACGCGGTCCTCTTCGGGCTGGACGACCGGACGGGATCGGTGCGCCGCGACCTCTACCCCGACTACAAGGCCGGGCGCGCCGAGAAGGACCCCGAGCTGGTGGACCAGCTCGAGCGCGCGGGCACGCTGCTCGACGCCCTGGGCCTGGCGACCCTCACGCCACCGGGCCTCGAGGCCGACGACGTCAACGCCTCCGGCGCCACGTGGGCGCGCACCCACGACTGGAACTGCGTCATCATCACCTCTGACCGGGACGCCTTCGCCCACATCAGCGACCACACCCGGGTGCTGCGGCTCATCGACGGCGGCATCAACGCCTCTCCCCTGCTCAACCCGGCGCGCCTGCACGCGATGTACGGCGTGGCCGCCGAGAGCTACCTCGCGTACGCCGCCCTGCGCGGCGACGCCAGCGACAACCTCCCCGGGGTGAGCGGGATCGGTGAGAAGGCCGCCGCCGCACTGCTGCTGGCGGCGGGGTCGATGGACGCGGTGTGGGCCGACGTCGACCACGACGGCGGCCGGTCGCTGGCGGCCGCCCTCGACGACCTGGCCGCCGAGACCGGCGGACGGCGGCTGGGAGCAGGCGTCGTACGCCGCCTCACCGCGCCCGGGGCCCGCGAGCGCTACGACTTCAACGTGCGGATGATGTCCGGGCGCGACGACCTCGACCTCGGGCTCACCCCGGACGTGCCCGGGACGCCCGGGCTGCTCCCGCTCGACATCGACCGGGTGAGCCGGGTCGTCGGCTTCCTCGGCATCGAGGCGACCACGGACCTCGCGGTCCGGGTGCTCACCGGGGACCCGGCGTCGGCGGGTCCAACGTCCCGCTGATCGGGACCGAGCGCCCCTCGTGGTCCGCGGCCCGCCGGACGAGTCTGGGAGTACGACAGCGAGGTCCGCTGGCGACGGCACGAGGAGAGCAGCATGAACACCGTCCAAGCACCCCTGGGCACCGTCGTGGCCGCGATCGACGGCTCCGTCGCGGCCGACCTGGCCGTGGACTTCGCCGTCGCCCAGGCCCGGCTCACGCGTCGGCCGCTCACGCTGGTCCACGCCCTGTCGCCGATGAGCACCGTGTGGCTCGCCCCGGTCGGCCTGTCACCCAGCATGGGGACCGGCATCGGGCTGGAGGCCCTGGAGTCCCAGGCGCACGAGCTGCTCACCGAGGTGCACGCCGACGTGACCGGGCAGGCGCCGGAGGTGGAGGTGCACGAGGTGCTCGGCTTCGGCGACCCCCGCCAGGTGCTGCTCGACGTCGCGAGCCGGGCCTCCATGGTGGTCCTGGGCTCCCGCGGACGTGGCCCGCTGGCCAGCCTGCTCCTCGGCTCGGTCGCGGTGGGCGTCGCCCACCACGTCCCCTGTCCCCTGGTCGTGATGCGGCCCCCGGACGGGGCCGACCGCCACGGCGTCCTGGTCGCGGTCGACGGCTCGGACCGGTGCGCCCCGGCCCTCGAGCTCGCCTTCCAGCAGGCTTCCATGCGCGAGCTCCCGCTCACCGTCCTGCACGCCTACTGGGACGTCCGGCACGCCGCCGCGCATGCCCACGGCGACCAGGAGGGCGTCCACGGCGACGAGGACGAGCTGATCATCCTCGCCGAGACCCTGGCGGGCATGGCCGAGAAGTACCCGGATGTCGTCGTGCGCCGCGCGCTCGCCACCGGGCTCGCCGACCTGGCGATCCTCGACGCCGCCGCCGACAAGGAGATGGTGGTCCTCGGCACCCACCACGGCAGCGCCGCCCACGAGATGGTCTACGGCTCCGTGGCCAGCTCCGTGCTGGAGCACGCCTCCTGCGCGGTGGCGCTGGTGCCGCTCGCCCTCCGGGACTGACCCAGCGCCGGTCGCTCAGGGCTCGAGACAGGCCGGGATCGAGTCCGTCGACCCGGTGGGGTCGGCCGTCTGGCCGGCCGGGTCGAGGACCTTCACCCAGTCGACCGTCGGCAGGTGGCGCAGCGTCGGCAGGACGGAGCCGGCGACGGTGACCGTCGAGCCGCCGCTGCTGCACCCGCCGGTGAGCCGGACCCGGGCCACGCCGGCCGACACCGTCAGGTCGGTGTACCCCCGGGCGCGCGAGCGCACCAGCCGCAGCCCCGCCCGACGCTCCGCGGGCAGCGGGCCGGCGAAGAGCCGGTCCATGAGGCCGGTGGCCGGGGTGCCGGGTCGGACCGGACGCATCCGGCGCACGAAGAACGGCTCGACGTTGTCGACGAACCGGTCCTGGTCGAGGAAGAACACCGGGCGTCGCTCGGTGCGGAAGCCTGCACGCACGTCGATGACGACCCGGCTCGGGTTGCGCAGCGTCGAGACCTCGAACGGGGTGCGCCTGGCCAGCCCGATGCCGTACGTCGTGACTCCCTCGAAGTCGCCCGCCCGGACCGTGGTCATCACGTTGGGCAGGGCGTACGCCGTGCGCCGCGGCACCGTGGGACGCCCGGCGTCGTCATGGGCCTGGGCGGGGCTCAGCTCCACGCGCAGGACGGCCTGCCCGGCGATGCGGACCGGCAGGCCGGAGCCGTCGGCCACCAGCCGGTCGACGTACCGCACCCGGATGCGCGCGGGCAGGGCGCCGTCGAGCTCGAGGACCACCCGGTCGACGCCGGGGTGGTGGGACGCCCTGATGTCGACGAGGACCGGGGTCGCGGCGGGGCTCCCCGTGGCCGCGCCCGGCAGCGCGGCAGCACCGGCGAGGCACGCCAGCACGAGCGCGGCGGCCGGCGGGCCGGGCCTCACGAGGCGGTGCGTCGCGGGTGCGGCACCCGCACCCCGCGCGCGCCCAGGAGGTCACGCGCCAGAAGCTCGGCCTCGTCCGCCAGCGCAGGGACGGGACAGCCCGCCTGCCGCATCAGCCGGACCGCTCGCCAGTAGGAGCGGAGCACACCCCCGGCGGACGTGTGGCCCACCTCGTCGACCAGGCGCGCTGCTGCGTCGAGCATGTCCTGGTGGGCCTGCCTCACCTCGGTTGCCGTGGCCATGGTCACCCCTTGCGCGTCGGAGCGCAGACGTCTGTTCCGTCCGTCGCCGGTCGTCGTGGAACCACGGTCGCCTCGGCCCCGCGACGCGGGTAGGGCCGAAGGTCCCGAGATGTCGACGCTCACCGCGGTCGGTGCGGCTCGTTGGACGGGTGGTCCAGACCACCACGCATCTCCGGGAGGCCCCACACGAAGGCCGGGAGCCGGCCGCCGTTGCGTGCGGCCACGTCCTCCAGGATCTGCTCGCGGGCGTGCACCACCAGCAGCCGGTCCGCCACGGACGTCGCGGAAGCGAGCTGCCGGGTGGACTCCGCCCACTGGCGCCGCAACGCCTCGTCGGGGCCGGCCATCCCGGCCTGCACGATCCGTGCCGGCAACAGCCACGGCCGTAGCCGGCCGTCGGCCCAGGTCACGATCCAGGGCGAGGAGAGCACCAGCACCGCAGCGAGTACCGGGGTCGCCGACCCGATCAGCCGGGCGAGCCCCGGGAGGAGGGCCGGCGTCGTGGCCAGCGCGGCGAAGGTCAGCACCGGGTGCCGCATGCCCTTCAGCTCCTCGGCGAAGGCGACGGCCATGAGGGCGCCGAGCAGGGCCAGCGTCGCGCCGACGGACAAGAACAGCACCGGTTGCACGGCGAGGGCGGTGCCGGTCAGGCCGAGCAGGCAGGTGACCCCGGTCACGATGCTCCAACCGAGTCGGTAGGTCGCCATGTCAGCCCTCCGGTGTCCGCGATCCGTGCGTGGTCCGCTCGCGAGAAGTCCTCGCCAGGTCCTCGAGCCCTCCCGTCCAGCGTGGGCCCGGGGCCGCTCCCGGGGCAGGGCCCGAAGGCCCCCCCGACGCGGACGTTGGGCTCGTCCTCGTCGCGGAGGGGCCGGTGACCAACGTCCCGCGGCGGCGGGCCCACCGCCGCTGTCGCCGGCCGCTCCGGGGCGGTCACGCTGGCCGCATGACGACCGGCTCGCCCTTCCCCGGCGCGGTCGTGGTCGGGCTCGACCACGACCGGACCGCGCAGGACGCCCTCCACTGGGCGTGCACGCAGGCGCGTCTCGAGCACCGACCGCTCGTCGCGGCGCACGCGGCCGGTCGGGTCCCGGGCCGGTCCACGGTGGCCGAGCTGCGCGGCACCCTCGGACGCCGCGACCACCGGCTGGTCCGGCAGGCCCGCCAGGTGGTCGGGGTCGAGGCGCCCGAGAGCGAGGTCCAGCTGCTGGTGACGCGCCGCGGTCCGCGCCGGACCCTGCTGGACGCGTCCGCCGGCGCGGCCATGCTCGTCGTCGGCCCCCCCGACCCGATCGGGCCGCGCTGGTCCCCGGTGGGCTCCGTGGCGGCCTCGCTGGTCATGCGCGCGACGTGCCCCGTCGTGATCGTGCGGGAGGGTCCCGACCCACGGCCGCGCGTCGCGGTCGGCACCGAGGGGACAGGGCTCTCGACGCCCGCGCTCGCCTTCGCCTTCAGGGTGGCGGCGTCGCGGGACTGGGCCGTCACGGTGCTCCACTGCTTCTGGGACTCCACGGGACTCACCGGAGACCTCGGGCCGGGCGAGCCCGGTCACGAGGGACGGCGGAGCCGGATCGCGGCCCTCGTCGAGCCGCACCGGCGGCGGCACCCGGGCGTCGACGTGACGATCCAGCTCTCGCGGGGCTTCGCCGACCAGCGGCTCGTGGCGGCGTCGCGCGACCACGCCCTGGTGGTCGTGGCCCACCACCGGCTACCGCTGCTGCAGCGGATCGTCTGGGGCAACGTGACCCCGCTCGTCGTGCGCGAGGCACCCGGGAGCGTCGCGGTGGTGCCGTCCGAGTCCGGTCCGTCGGGCGCCTGAGGGGGCACCGGGACCAAGGTCCCGGCGGGCGAGGCACCACGCCTCCGGCGCGGGGTCGGGCGTCCGCACAGGATGGGGAACACCCCATCCTGGAGAGGACCACCATGAAGGCACTCGTCTACGGCGGCGTCGACCACAGGTCCTGGGTCGACGTGCCGGACCCGGCCGTCAAGGATCCCGACGACGCGATCGTCCGCGTCGACGCGGTCACGATCTGCGGCACCGACCTGCACATCCTCAAGGGCGACGTCCCGGAGGTCGAGGCGGGCCGCATCCTGGGCCACGAGGCCGTCGGCACGGTGCTCGAGGTGGGCGACCACGTGCGCGACATCAGGACCGGCGACAGGGTGCTCATCTCCTGCATCTCCTCGTGCGGTCGCTGCCGCTTCTGCAAGGAGGGCCGCTACGGACAGTGCCTCGGGGGCGGGGGCTGGGTCCTGGGCCACACCATCGACGGCACCCAGGCCGAGCAGGTCCGGGTCCCCTTCGCGGACCACTCGCTGCACGTGCTGCCCGACAACGTCACCAACGAGGGCGCGCTCATGCTGGCGGACATCCTGCCCACGTCGTACGAGGTGGGCGTGCTCGCCGGACGGGTCTCCCCCGGTGACACGGTGGTGGTGGTCGGCGCCGGTCCGATCGGACTGGCGGCCCTCATCACCGCCAGGCTCTTCAGCCCCTCGCGCGTCATCCTGGTCGACCCCGCGGAGGCGCGACGACGCAGCGCGCTGGAGGCGGGTGCGGACGACGTGGTCGGCCCGGAGGGGGCCGTCGCGATGATCTCCTCGCTGACCGGGGGGCTCGGCGCCGACGTGGTCATCGAGGCGGTGGGGGTCCCCACCAGCTTCGAGCTGTGCACCGAGCTGGTGCGGCCGGGAGGACACGTGGCCAACGTGGGGGTGCACGGCGAGGCCGCCACGCTGCACCTCGAGACGCTGTGGATCAAGGACGTCACCATCACGACCGGCCTCGTCGACACCCGCACGACGCCGCTGCTCCTGCGCCTGCTGTCCGAGGGAACGCTCGACGTGGGGGCGCTGTGCACCCACCGCTACGGGCTCGACGAGATGCAGGACGCCTACGACGTCTTCTCCCGCGCCGGCGAGACCGGCGCGTTGAAGGTCGCCCTGTTCAACGCCGACGCGATGGGCTGACCCGCCGGCCTACCCCGGGTCGCGCGGGTCCGGCGGCAGGACGTCGATCGCCCGCACCAGGGAGCGGCGCAGGTTCTGGGACTGGTGCGTCCAGGCGGAGACCGGGGCCAGCGACCGCTCCAGGAGCGCGAGCTGGGTGTCGAGGGCGGCGAGCTGGGCCTGCACCGACTGGAGGCCGAGCCGCTGTGCGTGCACCTCGGCCATCAGCACGTCGAGCTGCTCGCCCACGCTCGGGAGCTCGTCGAGGGAGCGGACCGCCATCGCCAGGGCGTGCCGCAGCGGCCGCGTGGCCACGACCGGCGCGGCCATGCCGGCTGCGGCGAGCCGACGCGTCGCCCCGAGCATCCGGCCGGTCAGGTCGTGCTGCGGTGGCTTCTCGTGGGCGGTCCCGTCGTCCATGGCGCTTCCTTCTTCCTCGTGGGGCCCCGGTCCGGGGCGTGGTCAGTCGAGCAGCACCCGTTCGCCGTACGACGGGACGACGGCGTTCCAGCCCAGCTCGTCCTGGATGCGGCGCACCAGTGCCCGGGTGGAGTCGGGCTCTCCGTGCACGACGTAGACCGAGCCCGGCTCCCGCGGTGCCCGGCCCAGCCACGCCAGGGTCTCCCCCGCGTCCGAGTGCACCGAGAACTCCTCCAGGGACACGACCTCGGCGCGCACCGGGACGTAGCGACCGTGGATCTTGACCTGCCGGGCCCCCTCGAGCAGCTGGCGACCACGGGTGCCGACCGCCTGGTAGCCCGTCAGCACCACCGTGTGGCGCGAGTCGCGGAGCATGTGCTCGAGGTGGTGGACGACGCGGCCGCCGGTGGCCATCCCGGACGCCGACACGATGATGCAGGGGCGGCTCGGGGCGTTGAGCTCGCGGGACTCGGCCGGGGTCCGGGCGGCGTGCAGCTCACCGGGGTCGAGGAGTCCGCTGACCCGCGAGAGGTCGGCCCGCACCTGCGGGCTGCCCGTCGCGATCGCCCGCTCGTAGACCCGCAGCGCGGCCAGGGCCATCGGGCTGTCCACGAAGACCGGCACCCGCGGGACCTCGCCCGCCTCCACCAGCCGCTTGAGCGCCATCAGGACCAGCTCGGTGCGGTCGACGGCGAAGGCGGGCACCAGGACGCTGCCTCCGCGGCCGATCGTCCGCCGGATCACCGCCGCCAGCTGGTCGGGGTCGGGCAACGGGTGCTGCCGGTCGCCGTACGTCGACTCCACGACGATCGTGTCGGACTCCGGCGGGTCCGCGGGCGGACCCAGGAGCGGGTGGTGCAGGCGGCCGAGGTCGCCGCTGAAGAGCACCCGGTGGCCCTCGACGTCCAGCGAGACCGTGGCGGAGCCCAGGATGTGACCGGCCGGTCGCAGCCGCAGCACCATCCCCCCGGCGATCGTCAGGTCCTCGCCCAGGGCGAGGGGCTCGAGGAGCGGCAGCGTGCGCTCGACGTCGCGGGCGTCGTAGAGCGGCAGGGCGGGACGGTGCTTGGAGAACCCCGCGGTGTTCGCGTACGACGCGTCCTCCTCCTGCAGGTGCGCGCTGTCGCGCAGCACGATCGCCGCCAGCTCGGCCGTCTCCTGCGTGCAGCGCACCGGCCCGGCGAACCCCTCGCGCACCAGGCGCGGGAGGTAGCCGGTGTGGTCGAGGTGGGCGTGGCTGAGCACGACCTCGTCGAGGCTGGCGGGGTCCACCGGGAAGTCCTCCCAGTTGCGTCGGCGCAACGAGGACGGCCCCTGGTAGAGACCGGCGTCGACCAGCACCCGGGTGTCCCCCGCCTCGACGAGGAACCGGCTGCCGGTGACGGTGCCCGCGGCACCGAGGAACGTCAGGGTGGGCACGGTCGGCCTCCGTCGGCTGGTGGGAGCTCCACGATCCCGCGTCGCGCTGCCGTTCCCTAGGGACCAACGGCCCGCACCGCCCGGCCGCTGGCCTCTTCGTCGGCCCGAGGGCGACCCCGATGCTGGGGGTACATCACCGAGGAGGACACATGTGGGCGTTGCGGTTGCCGTCGTGGAAGAGCGAGCCGGAGCTGGTCGAGGTCCCGGTCCCCGTCCCGGGGCCGGGTGAGGTGCTGGTGCAGGTGGGCGCGGCCGGCGCCTGTCACTCCGACCTGCACCTGATGCACGACTTCGAGCCCGGGGCGCTGCCCTGGGATCCCCCCTTCACGCTGGGCCACGAGAACGCCGGCTGGGTGCACTCGCTCGGCGTGGGCGTCCGCGGCCTCGAGCCCGGCCAGCCCGTTGCGGTGGTCGGCGCCTGGGGGTGCGGCCACTGCCAGCGCTGCCTCGGCGGCTACGAGACGCTGTGCGCCCGACCCGACCTGGCGCCGGTTCCCGGCGGTGGCGGCGGCCTCGGCATGGACGGCGGGATGGCGGAGTACCTCCTCGTCCCGGCGGCCCGCCACCTCGTGCCGCTGCCCGACGGCCTGGACCCGGTCGCGGCCGCGCCGCTCACCGACGCCGCCCTCACGCCGTACCACGCGGTGCGTCGCTCGCAGCACAAGCTCGGCCCGGTCTCGGTGGCCGTGGTGATCGGCGTCGGCGGCCTGGGCCACCTCGCCGTGCAGGTGCTCAAGGCGACGACGGCCGCCCGCGTCGTCGCGGTCGACCCGCGCGAGTCCTCCCGCGCGAGCGCCCTGCGCGGCGGCGCCGACCTCGCAGTCGCGCCCGGGCCCGACGCCGTCGAGGAGATCCGGGAGTTCACCGGCGGGCTGGGGGCCGACGTGGTCCTCGACCACGTCGGCTCCGACGACAGCCTCGCCCTGGCCGCCGCGGTGTCCCGGTCGCTGGGCGACCTCACGATCGTGGGGATCGGAGGGGGCACGCTGCCCGTGTCCTTCTTCGGGCTGCCCTACGAGACCAGCGTCCAGACCACCTACTGGGGCAACCGTCACGAGCTGGTCGAGGTGCTGGACCTCGGCGCGCGGGGGCTGCTGAGCGCCGAGACCACCCTCTACACCCTGCCGGACGCCGCGCAGGCCTACCTCGACCTGGCCCACGGCACGGTCACCGGTCGCGCGGTCGTGGTCCCGACGGACGACTACCGGCCCTGAGCCGCTGCGGCGTCGCTGCTCAGGGCACGACGTGCTCGCTCTCACGGATGTCGGTGATGGCCATGTGGCCGGGGGCGTGGCCGATGGCCAGCTCGGGACGCGACTGCATGACGGCGGCCTGCGGCGTCACCCCGCACGCCCAGAAGACGGGCACCTCGCCCGGACGGACCTCGACCGGGTCGCCGAAGTCGGGGGCGTCGAGGTCGGCGATGCCCAGCTCGCCGGGCGCCCCGACGTGCACCGGCGCGCCGTGGACCGCCGGGTAGCGCGAGGTGACCCGGACCGCGGTGGCGACCTGGGAGGCGGGCATCGGCCGCATGGACACCACGAGGGGGCCGGAGAGGGAGCCGGCGGGGCGGCAGGCGACGTCGGTGCGGTACATCGGCACGTTGCTGCCCTGCTCGATGTGGCGCACCGGCACCCCGGCGTCGAGCAGCGGTCCCTCGAAGGTGAAGCTGCAGCCGATGAGGAAGGCGACCATGTCGTCGCGCCAGCGGTCGGTGACGTCGTCGACCTCGCCGACCACCTCGCCGTGCTCGTAGATCCGGTACGACGGCAGGTCGGTCCGCAGGTCGCCGGCGAACCGCGGGCTGTCGACGGCGCCGGGCTCGGTGACGTCGAGGACCGGGCACGCGGCGGGGTTGCGCTGCGCGAAGAGCAGCACGTCGTAGGCCAGCGCCCGGGGCACGGCCAGGAGGTTGGCCTGGGTCCAGCCCGCGCACCAGCCCGAGGTGGGCACCCGCAACCCGGAGCGGAAGACCGCACGGGCCTCGGCGGGCGTCAGGGCCGCGGGGTCGGAGGGACGCTGGGTCTCGGTCATGGTGCTCCTCGTCGGGTGAAGGTGATGTGCTGGCCCGGACGGACCTGGGCCGCGCGCGGGAGGTCGGCGGGGACGACCACGGCGACCACGGGATAGCCCCCGGTGACCGGGTGGTCGGCCAGGAAGAGGGTGGGCTGGCCGGACGGCGGCACCTGGAGGGCGCCGCACACCATGCCCTCGCTGGGCAGCTCGCGGTCCTGCGCGCGCTCGAGCACCGGGCCCGAGAGGCGCATGCCCACGCGGTTGCTCTCCGCGGTGACCTCGTAGGGGCCGGACACCAGCGCCTCGCGGGCCGCCTCAGTGAACCAGTCGGCGCGCGGTCCGTCGACGACGCGCAGGGTGACGTCGCCCTCCTCCGGGCAGGCGACCGGGGCGAGGTCGACGCCCGGCAGCGCGGACACGGCCGTGCCCACGGGGACCCGGTCCCCCGCGGCCAGCGGGTCCGGCCCCAGGGCGGCGAGGGTGTCGGCGGAGCGGGACTCCAGCTGCGCCGGCACCGCGATGCCGCCCCGGACGCCGAGGTAGCTGCGCAGCCCGGCGCGGGGCGGTCCCAGGCGCAGGGTCGCGCCGTCGGGCACCCAGACCACGCCGTGGGCACCCGCCTCGCGCCCGTCGACGCTCACCGGGCACGGCGCGCCGGTCAGGGTGACGGTCACGTTGCCGTGCGCGACGACCTCCAGCCCGCCGAAGGTCACCTCCAGCGCCGCCGCCGACTCGGGGTTGCCCAGCAGCCGGTTGGCCAGGCGCAGCGCCGGGGCGTCGGCCGCCCCGGAGTGGCCGACGCCGAGGGCGCCCAGACCGGGACGGCCCAGGTCCTGCACGGTGGTCAGCACTCCGGGCGTGACCACCTCGAGCCACGACCCGGCGTCCGCGACCGGGATCCCGAGCGGCATCACGCCTCCACGAACCTGACGCGCACGCCGGGCACCAGCAGGGCCGGCGGGTCACGGTCGAGGTCCCAGGGTTGCACGGTCGTGTGCCCGATGAGCTGCCAGCCGCCCGGCGACTCCCGCGGGTAGACCCCGCTGAACTCGCCGGCCAGCGCCACGGCACGGGCCGGGACGCGGGTGCGCGGCACGCTGCGCCGGGGCACGCTCAGCCGCTCGTCGGTGCCGACGAGGTAGCCGAAGCCCGGTGCGAAGCCGCAGAACGCGACCGTCCACTCCTGGGCGGTGTGCGCCTCGACGACCCCGCGCTCCCCCAGCCCGGTCAGTCGCCCGACCTCGGCGAGGTCCTCGCCGTCGTAGGCGACGGGCACCTCGACGCGGCTCGACCGCGCTCACGGCCTGCCCCACGCGGGAGGGGTCGGACCGGGTCGGGTCGATCCGCAGCATCAGAGTCCGGGCGGCCGGCACCAGGTCGACCACGCCCTCGGGCGGGGCGTCGACGAGCTCGGCGTAGAGCGCGAGCACGTCGTCGAGGTCGGCCAGCTCGACGAGCAGCCCGGAGTCACCGCACGGGAGCAGCCTCACGCGGCATCGCCGCCGACGAACGGGGCGAGCCGCACGCCCGCCTCCTCGAGGCCGCGTCGTACGGCGGCCGCCATGGCGACAGCACCCTCGCTGTCCCCGTGCACGCAGACGGAGCCGGCGCGCACCGAGACGACCGAGCCGTCGGCGGCGACCACCTCGTGGCGGGTGGCCATCCGGACGGTCCGCTCGGCCACGTGGTCGGGGTCGTGCAGCACGGAGTCGGCCTCGCGACGCGACACCAGGGTGCCCTCGGCCGTGTAGGCGCGGTCCGCGAAGGCCTCCGCGACGGGCGTCAGCCCGGCGCCCTCGGCTGCGGCGAGCCAGACCGAGCCCGGCAGCCCGAGCACCGGCAGCGTCGGGTCGTAGCGGCGCACGGCCTCGGCCACGGCCATCGCCTGCTCCTCGTGGTGCACGATCGCGTTGTAGAGCGCGCCGTGCGGCTTGACGTAGCGCACCTGGGTGCCCGCGACCCGGGCGAACGCCTCGAGCGCCCCGAGCTGGTAGAGCACGTCGTTGGTCAGGTCGTGCGGCTCGACGTCGATGAAGCGGCGGCCGAACCCCGCGAGGTCGCGGTAGCCGACCTGCGCTCCGATCACCACCCCGCGCTCGGCGGCGCGCTCGCACGTGCGCCGCAGCACGGTCGGGTCGCCGGCGTGGAAGCCGCACGCGACGTTGGCGCTGGTGATGAGGTCCAGCAGCGCGTCGTCGTCGCCGAGGGTCCAGGCACCGAAGCCCTCCCCCAGGTCGGCGTTGAGGTCGATCCTCTGCTCGCTCGTCACAGCAGCGCCTTGATGCCCTCGAGGGAGTTCCAGCCGAGGTAGACGGTGAGCACCCACACGAGCACACCGACGACCAGCAGCCACCTCGGGTACCGGTAGCCGTTGAGGAGGTCCATCCGGCGCGCGGCGACCCACAGGATCACGGCGAAGCCGACCGGGAGGATGAGCCCGTTGAGGGCACCGGCCAGGACCAGCAGCGTGACGGGCGCCTGGCCGAGTGCGAGGTAGACCACGGCCGAGAACACGATGAAGCCGACGGTGACCAGGTTGCGGCGCGCCTCCAGCCGCTTCGAGAAGCCGGCGAGGAAGGACACCGACGTGTACGACGCGCCGATCACCGACGTGATGCTCGCCGCCCACAGGATGATGCCGAAGACCCGCACGCCGACGTCGCCGAGGGCGGCCTGGAAGGCCGAGGCCGGCGGGTTGTCCGCCGCCAGGGTCACGCCACCGGCGACGACGCCGAGCACGGCGAGGAAGAGCAGGGTGCGCATCACGCCGGTCACGATGATGCCGGTGACCGATCCGCGGGTGATCTCGCGGACGTGCTCGGCGCCGGTGATGCCCGAGTCGACGAGGCGGTGGGCACCTGCGTAGGTGATGTAGCCACCGACCGTGCCGCCGATCAGGGTGGTGATGATGAGGAAGTCGATCTCGTCGGGGAGCACCGTCTGGCGCAGGGCCTCGCCCACCGGCGGGCCGGAGACGATGGTGGCGTACAGCACCATGGCGATCATCAGGAGGCCGAGGACCACCACGATGCGGTCCATCGCGACCCCGGCCCGCTTGCTGAGGAAGATCGCGATGGCGATGGCCGCGGAGATCGCCCCGCCGATCTTGACGTCGAGGCCGAACATCGCGTTGGTGCCCAGCGCGGTGCCGCCGATGTTGCCGATGTTGAACACCAGCCCGCCGAGCACCACGAGGCCGGCCAGCAGGTAGCCGGCTCCCGGGAGCACCGTGTTGGCGAGCTCCTGGGCCCGCATGCCGGAGACGCCCACGACGCGCCACACGTTCAGCTGGACGGCGATGTCGACGAGGATCGACACCAGGATCGCGAAGGCGAAGGCCGCGCCGAGCTCGGCGGTGAAGACCGTGGTCTGGGTGATGAAGCCGGGGCCGATGGCGCTGGTGGCCATGAGGAACATCGCGCCGAGGAGCGCGCCGCGGGCCGCTCCGCTCCGCGGGGAGGTCGCGGACCCGGCCTCCTGGTCGTCCGTGGTCGCGCGGCCCGTCCTGCTCTCGCTGGTCTGGTCGTCGGTCATGTCGAACCCATCTGTCGGTCCCGAGTGATCCCGTCGGGAGGTGGTCCCCGTCACATCAGGATGACCGATTGTTGAACAATCCGTCAATAGCCGGATCCGCTACTGTCGATCGTGTGACGACCAGCGACTGGCTCCAGGAACTCCAGGCCGAACGGTCCCGGCTGGGGCGGGCCAGCACCGCCGGCCGGGTGGCCGACGTGCTCCGGACCCGCATCACCGAGGGCAGCCTGGCGCCGGGCACCCGGCTCTCGGAGGAGGACATCGGCACGGCGCTGGGGGTCTCGCGCAACACGCTGCGCGAGGCGTTCCGGCTGCTCGGCCACGAGCGCCTGCTGGTCCACGAGTTCAACCGCGGGGTCTTCGTGCGTCGGCTGACCGTCGCGGACGTGCGCGACCTCTACGAGCTGCGGCGGATCCTGGAGTGCGGCGCCGTACGACGCGCCGCCGAGCGGTTCTCCCCCGGCTCGTCGCCGGTCTCCGACGAGCGCTGGACCGGGCTGCTCGACCCGGTCCGGAGTGCCGTCGAGGAGGGCGAGGCCGCGGCGGGCGAGGGACGATGGGTCGACGTCGGCACGGCCAACATGCACTTCCACCAGGCGGTGTCCGCCCTGGCCGGGAGCCCTCGCGTCGACGAGGCGATGGGTCACCTGCTCGCCGAGCTGCGCCTGGTCTTCCACGTGATGGCCGCCCCGCAGGCGTTCCACGAGGCCTACCTGCCGGGCAACCGGAGGATCCTCGAGCTGCTGGCCGCGGGCGACCTCGCCGGCGCGGAGTCGGCGATGGCGGCCTACCTCGACGCCGCGGAGGCCCAGCTCGTCGCGGCATACGGCGAGGCGGCCTGACGCACCCCGGCTCCGCTCAGGCGTCGGCTCCCTCGTCGGCGCGGATGAGGTCGCTGCCGTCGAGCGTCCCGGGGGCGTCCTCGTTGATCGCCTCGACCGCCTCGGTCAGCTCCTGCTCGGCGCTCGGCCGGCGGTCGAGGTGCACCCCGGCGATCATGCAGCGCACGGAGCCGCCGGCGAGCTCGATCGTGGGGATGTCCACCGACACGATCTCGCAGGACTCCTCGATCGCGGCGACCTGGTCCGGGCGCAGGCTGCGGTGCGCCCGTGCCGACATGGTCATGACGTAGCGGCGCCGGCCCTCCGGCGTACGACCGCACAGCTCGACGGCGTTGCCGGCGAACTCCCGGATCTGGTCCTCGGTCAGCTCCACGACGGTGCGCCCGTTGACCGAGAGCCGCTCGCGGACCTGGGCACGCCGGTCCTCGTCGGGGATCATCTCGAGCGCGATGAGCGCGACGTCGGTGCCGATGCAGGCGATGACGTTGGTGTGGTAGACGGGGACCCCCGCGGAGTCGACCGCGTCGAAGGCCATCGGCTCGTAGCCGAAGTCGGTGCAGAACCGCTCCAGGACGTGGGTGTCCGCGCGGTAGCTGCGGGCGGTGTAGGCCACCCGCGACACGTGGTCGAGCACCATCGCGCCGGTGCCCTCGAGGAAGATGCCGTCGGGCTCGAGACCCGAGTAGTCGACGATCGTCTGCACGCGGTACGACGACTTCAGCATCTCGAGCACGTCGGCGCGACGCTCGTGGCGCCGGTTGGAGGCGTACATCGGGTAGACCGCGACCATGCCCCCCGCGTGGGTGGAGAGCCAGTTGTTGGGGAACACGCTGTCGGGGCGGGTGTGGTCCTCGTCGGCGAAGACGTGCACGCGCACGCCGGCCGCGCGCAGGGCGTCAGCCAGGGCGTCCATCTCGGCCAGGGCGTGGGCGGCCGTGTCGTCGTCGCTCTGCCCGGCGGGGGCGTCGCCCTGGAAGGCGTTGTCGGCGGCCGTCGCGGGGTTGGGGGTGAACCGCTCGGCGCGGATCAGGATGACGGCGGAAGGGGCCTGTGCACTCACGGGAGCGCAATCTAGACCATCGTGGCCGCCGGCCCTCAGACCACGTCGGCGTGCTGCGGGTGGGTCCCCCAGCGGTGTCGCGCACGCGGGTCGGCCAGCAGCACGGGGCACGCAGCCTCGCGCAGCACGGCACGCGCCACCGGCCCCAGGTGGGAGCCGATCGGTACGAGCGGGTCGTGTCGGCCGATGACCAGCAGGTCGGAGGTGCGGGCGGCCCGGATGAGGGTGTCGCCCGCATGGGCGTGGCGCGCCTCGATCTCGACGGCGAGGCCCGCTGCCTCGTCGCCGAGGGCCGCCAGGGCCTCGCGGATGTCCTTGGTCGCCCGCTCGGTCCACTCCTCGTGCTCGACCCGCGACACGATGATGTCGTCGTAGGCCCCGGGGTAGGCCCAGGTGTGGACCACCCGCAGGATCGCGCCCCGCGCGCGGGCCTCGCGGACGGCCGCGTGCAGGACGTGCTGGGCCCGCTCCGGGATGTCCACCCCCACGGTGACGACGGGCACCCCCTCCCGGCGCGGCTCCCACTCGGCGGGCACCGACACGACCGGCACGTGCGCGTGCGCGGCCACCCCGCCGGACGTCGAGCGGGTCACCACGCGCAGCACCCGTGCGAGCGGGCGGCGCTGGAGCACGACCACGCGGCTCTCCTCCGAGGCCTCCACGATGGAGGGCACGGGGCCGCCCCACACCAGCTGCGTCGTGACCGGCAGCCCCTCGGGCAGGAGGTCCCGCGCCCGCTCGGCCGCCGCGCCGAGGACCCCCCGGGCGGCGTGCTCGAGGTCCACGATGTCCACCAGCACCATCTCCGGTCCCTGCGCCACGTGGTGCAGGACGTGGAGCAGGTGCAGTCCACAGCCCTCACGGGTGGCCACGACGGCGGCATAGTCGAGCGCGGCGTCCATCGGCTCGTGGCCGACGGCGACGAGGACGGGCCTGGCCTTCTGGTCGGACATGGCGCTCTCCGTTCAGGTGGGGGTGGTCCTGCACCCACGCTGCGCCCGCAGGTCCCGGTGCGGGAGGGCCGAAGGGCCCGGTCGCCCTCGCCGGACGTCCCCTGCGTCCCCTTGGTCGTGGCGGGCCACGGGTGCCCCGGGCGGGTTACGTTGAGGAATGCCCGAAGACCCGGAGCCGACGACGCGCGGTCGGCACGAGACCCGTGACGAGCAGCTCGACCGCAACTGGGACGACCTGCTGCAGGAGCTGCGGGTGATGCAGACGGGGGTCCAGCTGCTGGCCGGCTTCCTCGTCACCCTCCCCTTCCAGAGCAGCTTCGCCGACCTGGACCACTACCAGCGCACGCTGTACCTGTGCGTCCTGTCCCTCGCGGGGGTCACCACGCTGACGATGCTGGTCCCGATCGCCGTCCACCGCCGGCTCTTCGGCGACGGGGTCAAGGAGTGGCTGGTCGCGACCGCCCACCCGGTGTCCCGCGTGCTGCTCGCCGCAGTCGCCCTGCTGGTGGTCGGGGTCACCTCGTTGGTGTTCGACGTGGTCCTGGGCCGGACCGCGGGACGCGTCGCCGGCGCCACGATCCTGACGATCGCCCTCCTGCTCCTGGTGGTGCTCCCGGTGCTGGTCGACCGGGCGAGCCGCCGCGCGAAGGCGGCCGGCCGTGGTGGGATCGACGCATGAGCTAGACCCCCACCGTCCCCTTCTCGGAGCTGCCCGACCGCCTCCGGAGGGCCGTGGACGGGCTCGGCCTCACCGTCGAGGCCGTCGGGGAGGACCGCATCCGCGTGCAGGCCGACCATGGAGCGCGACTACGAGCTGGACCTCGACCTCAGCGGCGGGGTCGGGCGGATCAGCGGCTCGGCGCGCTTCTTCTCCGGTCGCAGGTGGGGCTACGAGAAGCAGGTCGTGTGGGGCGCCGGCACCGACCGCAGCGTCGGTCGCCAGGTCGACTTCACCTGGGCTCCCCAGCAGGTGCACGGGCGCGTCGTGGAGGTCCTCAAGGACACCGGCCGGTACGCCGGGTGGTGGGCGACGCAGCCCCTCTCGGCCAAGATAGGGCTCGCCTGTGCGGGTATCGGTGCCACGGCGATCCCGGGTGTGCCTATAGCGTTGCTCATCGAGCACTACGCCCAGACGTAGCCGGGTTTGGGGATCAACCCCCGGATCCTGTTGGGTGGAGTGAAATCCCAAGGACCGAACAAGGAGCAATACACGTGAACAAGACCGAGCTTCGCGACGCCATCGCCCAGCACGCCGACCTGACCAACGCGCAGGCCGACAAGGCCCTCGAGGCCGTGATCACCTCGATCACCTCGACCGTGGCCAAGGGCGAGAAGGTCACCCTCCCCGGCTTCGGCACGTTCGAGTCGCGCGAGCGTTCGGCCCGCACCGGCCGCAACCCGCAGACCGGCGAGACCATGGAGATCGCGGCCAGCAAGGCCCCCGCGTTCAAGGCCGGCGCCGCGTTCAAGACGGCCGTCAACGGCTGATCGCAGCACCCTCGTTGTCCCCGCTGGGACCCGGGTGCCGGCCACTCAGGCGCCGACGACCCGGGCCAGCCAGTCGGCCACCACCTCCGGGTCGTGCTCGGTGGCGGCGGCGTAGCAGGCCAGCTCGGCCACGACCGTGCCCGGGTCGTCGGTCTGCCGGAACGGCCCGCACAACAGGGTCTGCTCGGCCTCCATGAAGGTCAGCAGGCGCTCGTTGACCTCCGCGGCCACCCCGTCGGCGTACACCTCGAAGGTGCACATGCCCGGCACGGCCGGGTGCACCCGCATCCCCCGGGCCGGCAGGGCGGCGGCCAGCGAGCGCGCCCAGTCGGCGTACTCCCCCATCCGGGGCAGCTCGTCGCGCAGCCCGAGCAGGCCGCCCACGGCGTACGGCGTCATCGTGAACAGCGTGCCGCCCATCCGCTTGCGCCACGACCGCAGCTCGTCGACCACGTCCTCGTCGGCCGCCACGCACGCGCCGGCCTGGGCGCCGAGGCCCTTGTAGAACGACACGTAGACGCTGTCGAAGAGCCCCGCGACCTCGTCGAGGGGCCGGTCGTAGAACGGCTGCGACTCCCACAGCCGCGCCCCGTCGAGGTGCAGCGGTACGCCGCCCTCCCGGGCCGCCGCGGAGAGCCCGACGAGGTCCTCCCACGACGGCAGCAGGCAGCCGGCGTCGCGCAGCGGCAGCTCGGTGAGCGCCGCGCCCAGCTGGCCCGGCACCGCCTCGAGGTCGGCGGCGACGGGGGTGCGGCGACCGGTGGTGAGGAACTCCCACTCGAGGCCGTGCAGGCGCCGAGGCCCGTCCTCCTCGTGGTGCACGAGGTGGGACAGGTCCGGCAGCGCCACGCGACGGCTGCCGGACCGGTCGCACCAGATGCGCAGCACGGCCTGCTGGGCCAGCGTGCCGCTCGGGACGAAGAGCGCGGCCGGCTTGCCCAGAAGGTCGGCGACCTGCGCCTCCAGCAGCGTCACCGCGCCGCGGGAGCCGTAGGAGTCCCACTCGTCGATGCCCAGCTCCTCGCAGGCTGCGGCCAGCCGGGCGAGGTCGTCGGCCGGGCGGGTCAGGCGCCAGAAGACGGTGCGCCCGCAGGAACGGGCGGCGGCGCGGAAGCGGTCGGTGAAGTCCGTCTCGTCGGTCATGGGCCCCACCCTCGCCGCTAGCGCTGGACCGTGTCGAACCAGTTCGCCAGGGCCGGCACGCGCCGGACGACCAGCTGGTCGAGCAGGAGGACGACCAGCACCGACAGCCCGAAGAGCGGCAGCAGGATCCCCAGCGCGACCAGTCCCACGAGCAGCAACGGTGTCGCCCGGAGCGGCAGCCGGCCGCGGGGCGCGCCCATCGAGCCCGCCCGCGCCGGGCGACGGCGCCACCACATGAGCGGCCCGGAGACGCAGGAGAAGATGATCGCCAGGCACATCAGCGTCGCCCCGGCCATCGACCACCCGCCGAACGAGCGCCCCTCGTGCAGGCCGATCCCCTGCGCCACGACCCGGGCGAGCACCGGGTAGTCGTCGAAGCCGTACGTCGACACCACCTCGCCACCGAACCGGTCGACATGGACGGTGCGCTCGTCGGAGGGCGCGTCGAAGGCGTGGCCGATGACGGAGTAGACCCCGTCGTCGCCGGCCGGCAGGGCGACGGTCATCGGGTGGCGCAGGCCGGCGTCCGCCGCCGCCAGCACGGCCGTGTCGAGGTTGGCGACGCTGCGCCCCTCCTCGCCCTCGGCGGGCGCCGTCGACCGCGGCACCTGCGACTCCCCCATCCCCCACGGCACCTCGACCGAGTGGCTGTGCGGCAGCGACTCGTCGAGCGTGGAGGTCGGGTCCGAGAGGGCGCCGTGGTCCTCGCTCCACAGCGACGAGCCCTGCGCCGTCGCGAGCCGCTGCACCTGCTCGCCCCACAGGCCGGTCCAGGGCAGGCCGGACACGAGCAGGAAGAGCAGTCCCACGCCCACGAACGCGCCGACGAGGCCGTGCCGGGACCGCAACCGCGCACCCGGGGCGCCCTTCGCCGTCCGGCGTCGGCGGGCCCGCCACCCCCGCACGAACAGGTAGTAGCCGGTCAGCGCCATCACGATCGCCCAGCAGGCGCCGAGCTCGATGACGAGGTCGCCGACGCGGCCGCTCATCAGCTCGCCGTGCAGCAGGACCGCGACTCCCGACACGGTGCGGTCGGGGTCGAGGGAGCCCAGGACCTCCGCGCCGTACGGGTTCACGAAGACGTCGCGGGCCGCGCCGTCCTCGGTGGTCACCGAGAAGACGGTGCTGCGACCGTCCTCGCGCGGCTCGGCCATCGAGACGACGGTCGCGTCGGGGTGGGCGCGCTCGACGCCGGCGAGCTGGTTGGCGTAGGGCTGCTGGATCGCGGTGTCGCTGGGCGCGGAGACCTTCATGAGGTCGGGGTGCAGGAGCGGTTCGAGCTGGAAGCGGAACAGGTAGACCAGCCCGGTCACGGCCAGCACGAGCAGGACCGGGACCACCAGGAAGCTGGCGTAGAAGTGCCAGCGCCACACGGCGCGGAACAGGCCGGACGGGCCGTGTCTCGGGCGCCGTTGCAAGGGCGTGCGGGCAGGACGGGGTGGTGCGGTGGTCATGGGTCTCCTCGAGCGGGTACGACGCCTCGACCACCGCACGTCGTGCGTGCGGTGGGAGGCGGTGGGTCAGGTCGGGTCAGGCGGCGAGGAGGACCGGCGGACCACGGCGTACGACGCCGCGCGCGACGCGGTCGCGCGGCGTGCGGTGCAGGGGGTGGAGGTGGACGACCGAGGGGCGGGGCCGTCGGGCGGGCGTGAGCGGGAGGAGCACCACCAGCGGCGCCAGCACGGTGCGTACCGCCAGGGACAGCAGGGCCCACACGGCGCGCTCGCCCAGGGCCAGCCACAGCCCGACCACCACGCCGGCCGCGGCGTGGGCGAGGAACATCGGGAGGTGGTCGAGCAGCGCGGCCGGGTCGGGGACCGAGAGCCCGGTGGCGGCCGGCGCGCCCACGCTCGACTCGTAGTGGTCCTGCAGCGAGCCGACCCGCCCGCCGGCGTCGGTCGGCAACGACCCGGACGGACTGCCCGACGGGGCCGGCGTCGGGCGTGCGGGCGGGGCGGTCTGACCGGCGGTGCCGTGGCCCGCCGTGAGGCTCAGCGCGGCGTGCACCAGGGTCTGGCCGCCCACCACCAGGGCGACGAGGAGCCGCGCCGACGCCGGGCGGGCGAGGAAGGTCGCCGCCAGCGCGGTGCCCACCGCGACCAGCGGCACCAGCACCGTGGCGCCGGGGAGCAGGCCCCCCGCGGTCACGTGGCCGAGCGCGCCCACCAGGAACGTGGCCGCGGTCAGCACCACCGCACGCCCCCAGAGCAGGGCGTCGGGGCGGGCGGGCATGGCTCCATCCTCCCATCCACCTCCCCTCGACCGCTGTTCACGTCGTCGTCACCGTCCGGCCAGACGGGAGCGGTTGGGTCGGGTCCGCGGTCACTCACGCAGTGGCCGACCAGCCACCGCACGTCCCGCCACGGACCGACTCGCCACCAGGAGCCCCGATGACCCTCACCCCCCAGCGACCCGACGGCCGGCGCGTGCTGCCGATGGCCGGACTGACGCACGCCAACCGCAGTGCCGTCACCTGCCACCTGCGGTGCGGCGACGCGTGCTTCAAGGACGTGCCCAACACGACCGAGACCGGCTACTTCCGCGACGTGGCCGCGACCGCGCTGTCGCGGCGTACCGTCCTCGGCGCCGCCGCCCTCGGCGCCGCCACCGTCGCCTTCGCCCCGCAGTCGACCGGACGCGCCGCCGCCGCGCCGCTCACGACCGCCCGCGGCAAGGGCCCCCGCCCCACCGGCCTCGCGTTCGACGCCATCGGCCCCGTCGCGACCACCGTCGACGACGTCACGGTGCCCAGCGGCTACCGCTGGGACCCGATCATCCGCTGGGGCGACCCGATCACCGCCGGCGCCCCGGAGTTCGACCAGGACGCCCAGGACCACGTCGCCCAGGCCCAGCAGTTCGGCTACAACTGCGACTACCTCGACATCATCGTGACCGACCGCAAGGGCACCCGCGCGCTGCTCGTGGCCAACCACGAGTACACCAACGAGGGCATCATGTTCCCGCCGACGATGCCGGCCGAGGAGGTCGTGCGCACCGCGTGGGCCGCCCACGGCCTCTCCGTCGTCGAGCTGCGCCGACGCCACGCCGGCGAGCCGTGGACCTACGAGCGCACCGGTCGCCTCAACCGCCGGATCACCCTCGACACCGTCTTCGCCGTCGACGGGCCCGCGGCGGGCTCCCCGCTGCTGCGGACCGCGGAGGACCCCACCGGCACCCGCGTGCGCGGCACCATGAACAACTGCTCCGGCGGCACCACGCCGTGGGGCACCGTGCTGTCGGGCGAGGAGAACTTCAACCAGTACTTCTTCGCGGCCGGCACCTCGGCGGAGGAGAAGCGCTACGGCCTCGGCGCCCAGGACTCGCGGGGCTGGCGGGCCGTCGACCCACGCTGGGACGCGACGAAGAACCCGAACGAGCCGAACCGCTTCGGCTGGGTCGTCGAGGTCGACCCCGAGGACCCGCGCTCCACGCCGGTCAAGCACACCGCGATGGGCCGCTTCAAGCACGAGGGCGCCAACGTGATCGTCAACGGCGACGGCAGGGTCGTGGCCTACATGGGCGACGACGAGCGCTTCGACTACGTCTACCGCTTCGTCTCCCGCGACACCTACCGCGCGGGCGGCTCCAAGCGCGACCGCGCGCACAACAAGACCCTGCTCTCCGCCGGCGACCTCTCGGTGGCCCGCTTCACCGGGGACGGCCTCGAGGACGGCGTGAGCGACGGGAGCGGCGAGTGGCTGCCGCTGACCGTGGACGGCCAGTCCGTGGTGCCGGGGATGACGACGGAGCAGGTGCTGGTCCACACGCGGCTGGCGGCCGACAAGGTCCAGCCGACCAAGATGGACCGCCCCGAGGACGTGCAGCCCAACTACGTCAACGGGTTCATCTACGTCGCGTGCACCAACAACACCGACCGCGGCAAGGTCGGCAAGGAGGGCCCCACGGAGCCCAACCCGCGCAACGCCAACAAGGACGGCCACGTCGTCGAGATGATGCCGACCGGCGGCGACCACACGGCCGCGACCTTCGCGTGGAACCTCCTGCTCATCTGCGGCGACGCGGCCTCCGCGGGGACCTACTTCGGCGGCTGGACCGGTCCGGTGTCGCCGATCTCCTGCCCCGACAACGTCGCCTTCGACTCGGTCGGCAACCTGTGGGTCTCCACCGACGGCCAGCCGAGCGCGATCAAGAAGTCCGACGGCCTCTTCAAGGTGCCGGTCGCCGGTGCCGAGCGGGGCCGGGTGCAGCAGTTCCTCGCGGTGCCCACCGGCGCCGAGACCTGCGGCCCGGTGGTCCACGACCGGGACGGCTCGGTGTTCGTGGCCGTGCAGCACCCCGGCGAGGACGGCTCGTGGGCGGCCCAGCAGTCGTACTTCCCCGACTTCGTGGGTGCCGGCGGCACCCCGCGACCGGGCCAGTTCGCCGGGCCGCGTCCGTCGGTCGTGCAGGTCACGCGCCGCTGAGCAGTGCCAGGGACCCCAGCGCGACCAGCCAGCTGATGAAGCTGCCGACGAGGAAGTACTCCGTCAGCTGGTGGATGCGCTCCTGCTCGCCGCGCGAGGACAGCTCGGGGAAGCGCAGCAGCCCCTTGGCCGCCACCACGATGGACGCGGCGGTGATCTGACCGGCAAGCGCCAGCGCCAGGATGAAGACCCGTTCCATGGGTCCCAGCAGTCGCCCGCCCTTGAGCCGCACCGCGGACGGGTCGGCCTCGATCGAGCCGTGCTCGTCGGGGTCGGCCGTCCCGGTCGCGGCGAGCACGAGCCGCACGATCACGTTGCCGGTGCTCAGCTGCACGAGGAAGGCACCCAGCAGCAGCAGGGCCCGGTCGGGGGCGAGGTCGGCGAGGCCGGGCAGCCCGCTGCCCTCCAGCCACGCGCCCCACGGCCCGCCCGCGGGGCTCGCGGCACCGGAGACAAGCACTCCCAGGCCCAGCCCGCCGCCGAGGACGAGGAGCGGGACCCAGACCGGGATCCGGTGCGCGAAGCCGTGCGTCACCGTCTGCCCCCAGGCGACGACGAGGCCGGCGATCACCAGCAGCGCGAGGACGTCGAGGGGCTCGGTGAGCCCCGCGAGCAGGCCGACGAGGACGGCGAGCACCGCCCCGCAGACCTCGGGGACGATCCGCACGGGTCGCACCGAGTGGGTGAGGTCTGCGACCGCGCAGCCGATCAGCAGCACCGCGATCCAGCTCATGGCATCTCCCTCGTCAGGTCGTGGGCGGCGATGATCGCCGCGAGTCCGTCGGCGCGCACCCGCTGGGAGACCGCCGACGGGCTGATCCCGAGCGCCTCGGCCAGGTCGCGCTGCGACTCTCCCACGAGCAGACCACGCAGCACCGACAACGAGCGCTGCGACAGGCTGCTGACGAGGTGGTCGCGGAGCACCAGGGCCGCGTTGACGGCCGCCTCCTCGCTGCTCGCAGCCGGGTCAAGGACGGCGGTGTCCGGGCGTGCGACGTACGCCGTGCGCAGCGACCGCTCCCCCGGGCGGCGCTCGGCCTGCTCGACGCGGCCGATCGCTGCCCGGGCCGCCCACCACCCCGGACCGTCCTCCACCCGCGGGTCCTCGCTGAGGACCTCGATGCTGCCGCGGCCGATCCCGTGGCGCACGTCCGCGTCGGGCAGCAGCGCCAGGCGCACCGTCAGCGAGGCGTGCAGGGCGTCGCCGAGGGAGGCGAAGACGCCCTGGTACTCGTCGCCGACCTGCATGCGCACCGGGGTGGGCGGACGCAGCTCGGCGTTCACCCGCTCGAGCACGGCTGCGAAGGTCGCGTGCAGGGCGCGCCGGTCGGTGCTGCCGCGGGACCCGATCAGGTCCCCGATGAGCGTCGTCGCTGTCATGGCTTCACCTCACTGAAAAGAAGGTTATCACTTCACTGATCCTGAGATGAAGTGATGTCCTTCACTTACCGGCGAGCGAACACCCTCACTCCCAGAAGACCTTCTCGACGACCGCGTGCGCGCGCCGGGTGGTGCGGAGGTAGTCGTTGAGCATCGCGTCCGACGTGCCGGCCGCGTAGCCGAGCACCGCGGCCACGGCCGCGCGCTCGCGGGCGTCGCGCGGCAGCTGCTCGGCGGGCTTGCCGCGCACCAGGGTGACCGCGTTGCGGACCCGGCTCACCAGTCGCCATGACGCGGCCAGCGTCTCGGCGTCGTCGCGGTCGATCAGGTCGGCCTCCACCGCCGCCTCGAGCGCCTCGAGGGTCTGCGGCGTCCGCAGCCCGGGGACCCCGCCCGCGTGGCGCATCTGCAGCAGCTGGACGGTCCACTCGACGTCAGCCAGCCCTCCGCGGCCCAGCTTGAGGTGGGTGTGCGGGTCGGCCCCGCGCGGCAGCCGCTCGTCGTCGACGCGCGCCTTGATGCGGCGCACCTCCACGATGTCGTCGGCGCTGATGCCGTCCTCGGGGAAGCGGAGCGGGTCGATGAGGGTGGTGAAGCGGTCGCGCAGTCCCTCGTCGCCGACCACCGCGTCAGCGCGCAGCAGCGCCTGGAACTCCCACACGTGCGACCACTTGGCGTAGTAGGCGGCGTACGACTCGAGGGTCCGCACCAGGGGCCCCTGCTTGCCCTCCGGTCGCAGGTCGGCGTCCACCTCGAGCGGCGGGTCGCTCGCCGGCATCGACAGCAGCCGTCGCAGCTCCCCCACCACGGCCTGCGCGTACGACGACGCCACCTGCGGCTCGACGCCGGGGACGGGATCGTGCACGAACATCACGTCGGCGTCACTGCCGTAGGACAGCTCGAAGCCCCCGTAGCGCCCCATCGCGACGACCGCCATCCGGGTCGGCTGCGCGTCGAGGGAGCGCTGGCGGCGTACGGACTCCATCGCCACGCGCAGCGTCGCCTCCAGGGTGGCGTCGGTCAGCCGCGACAACCCCTTGCCGACCTCGGCGACGTCGATCTCCTCGAAGAGCTCGCCGCACGCGATCCGGAACAGCTCCCGGCGGCGTACGGCGCGCACCGCCCGCACCGCGGGCTCCGGCTCGTCGTGCCGCTTGACGATGGCCAGCATCTCGGCGGTGAGCGCCTCGGCCGACAGCGGCGCGAGCGACTCCCCCAGCATCCGCACGCCCTGCGGCTCGCGCTCGAGCAGGTCGGTGGCGTAGCGCGAGGTCCCCAGCACGACGGCCAGCCGCTGGGCGACCTGGCCCTCGTCGCGCAGCATCTTGAGGTACCACGGGGAGGTGCCCAGGCTCTCGCTGATCCGGCGGAAGCCGAACAGCCCGGCGTCGGGGTCCGGCGCGTCGGCGAACCACTCGAGCATCACCGGCAGCAGCGTCCGTTGGATGTCGGAGGTGCGCGAGACCCCGCTGGTGAGCGCCTCGAGGTGCCGCAGCGCGGCGCGGGGGTCGAGGTAGCCGAGCGCGGCCAGCCGCTGCTGGGCGGCGTCGAGGGAGAGCCGGGCGTCCTCGCCGGGGAGCTTGGCGACGGCGGCGAGCAGCGGGCGGTAGAAGAGCTTCTCGTGCAGGCGGCGCACCTCGCGGCGGTGGTAGCGCCACTGCTTGTCGAGCTGCACGACGGGCTCGGAGTAGAGCCCGATCGAGCGGCCGAGCCGTCGCAGTGCGGCCTCGTCGTCGGGCACGACGTGGGTGCGTCGGAGCTGGAAGAGCTGGATGCGGTGCTCGAGCGTGCGCAGGAAGCAGTAGGCCTCGTGCAGGGCCACGCCGTCCTCGCGGCCGACGTAGCCGCCGCGCGTCAGCGCGTCCAGCGCACTCAGCGTCGCCCCGGATCGCAGGCTGGGGTCGGCCCGGCCGTGCACGAGCTGGAGCAGCTGGACGGCGAACTCGACGTCGCGCAGGCCTCCCGATCCGAGCTTGAGCTGGCGCTCGGCCTCGTGGGCGGGGATGTGGTCGACCACCCGGCGGCGCATCGCCTGGACGTCGGCGACGAAGCCGTCGCGCTCGGCCGCGGACCACACCATCGGCGCGATCATCTCGACGTACTCGCGCCCCAGGGCGAGGTCGCCGGCCACCGGTCGGGCCTTGAGGAGAGCCTGGAACTCCCAGGTCTTCGCCCACTTCTCGTAGTAGCCGCGGTGGCTGGCCAGGGTGCGCACCAGCGGACCGGAGGCGCCCTCGGGCCGCAGGTTGGCGTCGACGGGCCAGATCGTGCCCTCGGCGGTGTGGTCCGAGCAGATCCGCATGAGATGGGAGGCCAGCTGGGTGGCTGCTCGCAGCGCCTGCGACTCGTCGGCACCCTCGCCGGTGTCGAGCACGGCCGGCTCGAAGACGTAGACCACGTCGACGTCGGAGACGTAGTTGAGCTCGTGGCCGCCGCACTTGCCCATCGCGACCACGGCCAGCCGGGTCGTGGCGGCGCTCTCCCCGACCCGGGCCCGGGCGACCGCGAGGGCCGCCTCCAGCGTGCCCGCGGCGAGGTCGGCGATCTCGGCGGCGGCGTCGTCGACGCTGACGTGGTGGGCGAGGTCGCGCGCGGCCAGGCGCAGCAGGATGCGGCGGTACTCCACGCGCAGCGCGTCCACGGCCTCCCCGTCGGGGAGGCCGGCGACCGGGGCGGCGTCCTGCGGGTCGGCCCCGACGGCGCGCAGCAGCGCCTCCCGGACGGCGTACGCCGCGGCGCGGGTCGTGCCGAGCGTCGGGTCGGTCAGCTCGCGCCAGTGCTCGGGGTGACGGGCGAGGTGCGTCGACAGGGCCGCACTGGCGCCGAGGACCGCGCACAGCCTCATCGCGGTGCCCTCGTCGTCGGCGACCTCGGCGAGCATCGCCTCCCGGTCCTCGACCTCGTCGGCCACCCGGAGCAGGCCGGCGAGGGCGGCGTCGGGGTCGGCGGACGCCGCGAGGTGGGTGGTCAGGGCGACCCCCGGCCCGCCGAGCCGCTCGATGCCGGCCAGCGCGACCGGCCCGTCCTGGAAGCCGAGGCGGACCAGCTGCCCGGCGGTGGTCATCGCGCCTGCCCCGCGAGCTCGGCGAAGCGGTGGGCCAGCGGACGCCACGCGGCGTCGAGCTCGTCGCGGGCGGCGTCGACCTCCGCGAGCACGGCGTCCTGGTCGAGGCCGCGCTCGAGGTGGTCGGCGCGGTCGCTCTCAGCCCACGCCTGCACGATGCGGCCGTCGGCCTCGGGGTGCAGCTGGACGCCCCACACGCCGGGTGCGAAGCGGGCGACCTGGAGCTCGCCGGCGGCCGACTCGGCCAGCACGACGGTGCCGTCGGGGGCGCGGGTGACGACGTCGTTGTTCCACTGGATGCCCCGGCCGCCCGTGAGCTCCCCGGTGAGCGGGTCGTCGGCCCTCGCACTCGTCCAGCCCGTGGGCAGGACGCCGACGGCCTGGCCGAGCGGATTGCGTTCCACCGTCCCGCCGAGGGCGACGGCGATGACCTGGTGGCCCAGGCAGATGCCGAGGGTGGGCAGCGCGCCGGCGGCGGCCTCGCGGACCAGCTCCTTGAGGGGGGCCAGCCACGGCACGGTCGCGTCGTCGTTGGCGCCCATCTCGCCACCGAGCACCAGCAGGGCGTCGTACGACGCCGGCGCGGGCAGGGCGTCGCCGGCCCACGGGCGGCACACGTCGAGGACGGCCCCGGCCTCCTCCAGCCAGACCCCGACGAGGGCGGGTGGGCAGGAGGCCTGGTGCTCGACGACGAGGATGCGCGGGCCCACCGGTCGGCTCACAGCACCGGCAGCATCATGTCCCGCTCGTACGCGGAGACCTGGGTGCGGTACTCGTCCCACTCGGCACGCTTGTTGCGCAGGAAGAAGTCGTAGACGTGCTCGCCCAGCGTCTCGGCCAGCAGCTCGGAGTCCTCGGCGATGCTGATCGCCTCCGCCAGGTTCTTGGGCAGCGGCTGGATGCCGAGCGCCCGGCGCTCGCGCTCGGTGAGCGACCAGACGTCGTCCTCGGCCTCGCGGGGCAGGTCGTAGCCCTCCTCGATGCCCTTCATGCCGGCGGCCAGGATCACCGCGAAGGCCAGGTAGGGGTTGCTGGCGGCGTCGATGGTGCGCAGCTCGACGCGGGTCGACTGGCCCTTGTTGGGCTTGTACATCGGCACCCGGATCATCGCGGAGCGGTTGTTGTGGCCCCAGCAGATGTACGACGGGGCCTCACCGCCGCCGAGCAGCCGCTTGTAGGAGTTGACCCACTGGTTGGTGACGCAGCTGATCTCGCTGGCGTGGCGCAGGATGCCGGCGATGAACTGCCGGCCCGTCCGCGACAGCTGGTACTCCGCGCCGGCCTCGAAGAACGCGTTGCGGTCGCCCTCGAAGAGGCTCACGTGCGTGTGCATCCCCGACCCCGGGTGGGTGGTGAACGGCTTGGGCATGAACGAGGCCCAGATCCCCTGGCTCAGCGCCACCTCCCGCACGACGGTGCGGAAGGTCATGATGTTGTCGGCGGTGCTGAGCGCGTCGGCGTACCGCAGGTCGATCTCCTGCTGGCCGGGGCCGCCCTCGTGGTGGCTGAACTCCACCGAGATGCCCATCGCCTCGAGCATCGAGATGGCCTCGCGGCGGAAGTCCGAGCCGCGCGACTGCGCCGTGTGATCGAAGTAGCCGCTGCGGTCCACCGGGATCGGGTCGGCCCCGGCGACGGGGCTGTCCTTGAAGAGGTAGAACTCGATCTCGGGGTGGGTGTAGAAGGTGAAGCCCTTGTCGGCGGCGGTGCTCAGCGTGCGCTTGAGGACGTGCCGCGGGTCGGCGTACGACGGGCTGCCGTCGGGCATCACGATGTCGCAGAACATCCGCGCGGTCGACGGCGTCTCCCCGCGCCACGGCAGGATCTGGAACGTCGAGGGGTCGGGCTTGGCGAGCATGTCGGCCTCGTAGACACGGGCGAAGCCCTCGATGGCCGAGCCGTCGAAGCCGATGCCCTCGTCGAAGGCGCCCTCGAGCTCGGCCGGCGCGACCGACACGGACTTGAGGAAGCCCAGCACGTCGGTGAACCACAGCCGCACGAAGCGGACGTCACGCTCCTCGAGCGCGCGGAGTACGAAGTCTTCTTGCTTGCCCATGCGGGCAACTATGTCGCATCCCCCTCAGCCGCAGATGTTCACGTCCTGCGAGCCGAGCACGCCGTCCCACGCCTGTCGCATCGGGCGCAGCCACGACTGGGTGGTCGGCACGAACGCGATGCTGCCCGGCACCCGCTCCTTGACTCCCTGGACCTCGACCTCCTCGACCACCAGCGGCAGGGTGAGGCTGCGTCGTCGGGTGCCCTCCCAGCAGGCGGAGGCCTTCTTCTCGGTGACCGCCTGCGCGAGGGTCACCTCGTCGCCGACCGACTCGCCGCCGTAGCGGAACGCGACGGTCGTGACGTACCCGGTGTGCCCCTCCCACGGCGCGACGACGGTGGCCGACAGCCCGTGCGTACGCCGCGTCAGCGGGCGGAAGGTCACCGAGCCGTCCTGCACGGTGCGCTCGCGGGAGATCCACACGTGCGGCTCGTCGGCGTCGAGGGTGCTCATCGCGTGGACGAGCTGCACCGTGCAGCCCTCGCAGTCGGCGACCTCGAAGGTGAGCGTGGTGCGCTGGGCCGCCCGGGCGGGCGCCTCGGTCCCGGTCTCGCTCGCCCCGGCGGGGGCGGCGAGGCCGGCCAGCACGGCGGTGACGGCGAGGGCGAGGGCGAGGGGGCGTCGTACGGTCATCGGGGTCCTCCGCGGGTGGGTGCGCAGCGTGTGGATGTGTGGTGCTCGAGAGACGCACGCCGGGCTCGCCAGGTTGCGTCAGTCGGGCAACGTGTTGCGCTCGACCTCCCCCACGACCGGCTGGCCGAGGTTGCAGTAGACCTCGATCTCGATCGAGCGGTCGCGCTGGGCGAAGACCGCGTCCACGTCGTCGTCGGGCCCGGTCTCGTAGCTCACCGTGCGCCAGCCGGCCTCCTCGTCGGGCCGCACGTCGAGCCCGAGCGCGAACTCGCCCCGGCAGGCGACGTCCATCTCGCCGAACTCCTCGGTGATCGTGCGCTCGACGAGCGGCTGGTCCGGGTCGGGGGTGGCGGCGCCCTCGCGCAGGTCGCCGCGGACCGCCTCGTTGCCCAGCGGTCCACGGTCGCTGAGCGTGGCCCCCAGGCGGGTCACCGCCACGACCCCCACCGTGACGGCCACCAGCGCGACGGCGACCCACACGGCCACCAGTCCCGCCGGTCGCGTCCATCCCCGTCGGTTGCTCACGCCCCCATTGTGTCGGGTGGGTGGCGTGCGGGCCGCCCGCTAGGTTCGTGGCGTGGCCCAGGTGCTGATCATCGAGGACGACCCCCGCATCCGGCCGCTGCTCATGCGGTCGTTGGGCGAGCTGGGGTACGCCGTCGCGTCGGCGTCCACCGGGATGTCCGGGCTGTCGCTGGCCGTCGACACCAGGCCCGACCTCGTGATCCTCGACCTCGGGCTGCCGGACGTGGACGGCACCCAGGTGCTGGCCATGCTGCGGGCGGTCAGCGACGTGCCCGTGATCGTGGCCAGCGCCCGGGACGACGACCCGTCCCTCATCGGCTGCCTCGACGCCGGCGCCGACGACTACGTCGTCAAGCCCTACACGACCGCCCAGCTGGAGGCCCGGATCCGCGCGGTGATGAGGCGTACGGCGAGCACCGGCGAGCGCCCGCGCGCCACGGTCGTCGGCGGGCTGAGCCTCGACGTGCTCGCCCGCACCGCCACGCTGGACGGGCGGCTGCTCGACCTGAGCCCGCGCGAGTTCGACCTGCTGGCCCGCCTCGCCGAGAGCGCCGGCGACGTGGTGGGCAAGAAGGAGCTGCTCGTCGACGTGTGGCACCAGGCGTGGGGCGGGTCGGACAAGACTGTCGACGTGCACCTGTCCTGGCTGCGCCGCAAGCTCGGTGAGTCGGCCGCGGAGCCGCGCTACCTGCACACGGTGCGTGGCGTCGGCGTACGCCTCTCGCCGCCGGACGCGTGACCACACCGTGCGCCGGAGCCTGATCCTCACCGTCGCCGCGGCCGTGTCCATGGTGCTGCTCGCCATGCTGGTGCCGATGGCGATCCTGTTGCGCGACTATGCGCTGGAGGACCGGCTGGCCAGTGCGGCGCTCGAGGTGCAGGCGACCGAGTCGGTGGTGTCCGGGGCGGGTGACGACGACGGCGACGTCGCGGTCTACGTGGCCCGCATCAACGCCGGCTCCGAGACCCTCACCACCGTCCTCTACCCCGGCAACCGCTCCGACATCGGGCCCCAGCCCGGCGAGGACGAGCGGGTGCTCCAGGCCCGCGAGACCGGGCAGGCCCGGGTTGACGACGTGGATGGCGGCGCCCAGATCCTGGTGCCCGTCTCCCTCGGCGGCTCCTCGGGGACGCCCGCGACGACGCCCGTCGTCCGGGTCTTCGTGCCCGAGCCGGGCCTGACGTCCGGGCCGACGACGCTGGCCTACCTCGTGCTCGCCGGCCTCGGGCTGGTGCTGCTGCTCGGTGCCCTGCTGATCGCCGATCGGGTGGGCCGGTCCTTCGTGCAGCCCATCGGCCGGCTCGCCACCTGGACGCAGGACCTGGGAGACCGCCGTACCCCCGCCCCCGAGCCGTCGGGGCCGCGGGAGGTCCGCGAGCTCGGCGAGGTCCTCCAGCGCCTGGTCGGGCGCATCGAGCTGCTGCTGGCCCGCGAGCGCGAGGCCGTCTCCGACCTCTCGCACCGCCTGCGTACGCCGATCACGGCGCTGCGCCTGCGCATCGAGGGGCTGCCGGACCCGGACGAGCGCGCGCGGCTGTCCGACGACCTCGACCGCCTCCAGGTGATGGTCGACCACGTGGTCGGCGAGGCCCGACGCTCCGAGCGCGAGGGCGTGGTCGCCGGCACCCCCGCGGTCGGGCTGCTCGCGGGGCGGGCGGCGTTCTGGGCGCCGCTGGCCGAGGACCAGGGCCGCCCCTTCGCGGTCTCGGCGCCGGACGGACCCGAGGTCCCGGTGCACGCCAGCGAGCCGGACCTGGTGGCGCTGGTCGACGTGCTCCTCGACAACGTCTTCACCCACACCCCCGAGGGGAGCGCGGTCGCCATGTCGGTCGCGCCGCGCGAGGACGGCGGGCTGGTGCTGACCGTCGACGACGCCGGGCCGGGGTTCCCACCCGACCTCGACGTCGTACGCCGCGGCGAGAGCGGGGCCGACTCGACGGGCCTGGGCCTGGCCATCGCGCACCGGACCGCCACCGAGTCCGGTGGCGTCCTGGTCGTGGGCCCGTCCCCGTCCGGCGGCGGGCGGGTGACCGTGGAGCTCGGGCCACCCGCCTGAGGCCGTGGGGTCGGGGTCAGCGGACGGTGATGCTGGTGCCGCAGCGGGTGGAACCGCCGACCTGCGTGGCCGTGAACGAGAACGTGTCCCTGCCCGCGGTGTTGCGGCGCCAGGTGTCGACGTCGACGTCGCCCTCGTCGTCTGCGGTGCGGGTGGTCGTGACGACGCGGCCCCCGTCGTGGCGGACCACGAGGGTCCACCGGGAGAACGGCGCGACGCCCTCGAGGCCGGCGTCGACCTCGAAGCCCTGTTGGCCGGAACGTCGTTCGCGGTCGACGCTGAGCTCGTGGCGGCCGGTGCCGCACGCGCCGCCGCGGTCGACGTCGGCGTGCGCCGGGGCGGTGACGGCGAGGGCGAGGGGCGCGGCGAGCAGGGTCGCGACCCCGGTGAGGGCGGTGAGGCGGGTGGCGGTCTTCATGGCGTCTCCTGGGTGTCTGGATCGGGGGTGGGCGCGGCTCAGCCGGCGCTGAGGGTGGCGGTGCAGGTCCGGTCGCCCTCGGTGGCGGTCGCGGTGACCTCGCCGGTGGCGTCCTGCGGCAGGTAGGCGTCGACGTCGATCTCGGCGTCCTCGTCGGTGGTGCGGGAGCCCTCGACGAGGGTCTCGCCGGCGTGCTCGATGCGCACGTCCCACGTCTGCCCGGGCTCGCCTGCCTGGACCTCGAACGACACCTCGGTGGTGTCGTCCTCGCGGTCGCTCTCGAGGGTGTACGACGCCCCGTCGCACGACCCGGCCTGACGGACCTCGTCGTCGCCGGTCTGCCACCACACGAGGCCGCCCACGACGGCGACGACGACGAGGGCTGCGACGGTGGCGATGACGATCCTGGTGCGGTTCACTGCGGTCTCCTTCGGTCGGTGTGACGGGAAGGAGACTCGTCGAGGGCTCGCTAAGCGCGAACCATGCGACTGCTAAGGGCGGGTTAAGGGACGCGCTCGAGCTCGGCGAGCCAGGCGGCCGCGCTGGCGTCGCTCGGCATCCGCCAGTCCCCGCGGGGGCTCATCGTCCCGCCGGCGCTGACCTTGGGACCGTTGGGCAGCGCGGAGCGCTTGAACTGGTTGGCGAAGAACCGCTTCACGAACACCTCGAGCCAGTGCTTCACGGTCGCCAGGTCGTAGGCGACGTGCGCGTCCTCGGGGAACCCGGGCGGCCACTCCCCCGCGTCCGCGTCGCGCCACGCGTGCCAGGCGAGGAAGGCGATCTTGCTGGGCCGGTAGCCGCGTCGTACGACGTGGAAGAGGGTGAAGTCCTGGAGGTTGTAGGGACCGACGGAGTCCTCGGTGGCCTGCGGCTTCTGGCCGTCCTCGATCGGGATCAGCTCGGGGGTGATCTCCTGGGTGAGGATCTCGCCGAGCACCTGGTTGGTGTCCTCGTCGAACTCGCCGTGCGAGATCACCCAGCGGATGAGGTGCTGGACGAGGGTCTTGGGCACGCCGGCGTTGACCGTGTAGTGCGACATCTGGTCGCCCACGCCGTAGGTGCACCAGCCGAGCGCGAGCTCGCTGAGGTCGCCGGTCCCCACGACGATGCCGCCGCGGTGGTTGGCGAGGCGGAAGAGGTAGTCGTAGCGCAGCCCGGCCTGGACGTTCTCGAAGGTGACGTCGTAGACCTTCTCGCCGTCCGCGTAGGGGTGGCCGAGGTCCGCCAGCATCTGCTCGGCCGCCGGCCGGATGTCGATCTCCTCGAACGTCACGCCGAGCGCGTTGCTCAGCCGGGTGGCGTAGGACTTCGTCGTCGCGCCGGTCGCGAAGCCCGGCATCGTGAAGGCGTGGATGTCGCTGCGCGGGCGACCGAGGCGGTCCATCGCCTTGGCCGCCACGATCAGGGCGTGCGTGGAGTCCAGGCCGCCGCTGACGCCGATGACCGCCTTGGGCGCGCCGATCGCCACGATCCGCCGCTCGAGCCCGGAGACCTGGATGTTGTAGGCCTCGTAGCAGTCGAGCGCGAGGCGCTCGGCGTCGTCGGGCACGAAGGGGAAGCGGTCGACCTTGCGCCGCAGCCCGATGTCGCCGCTGGGCGGCTCGAGGTCGAAGTCGACGATGCGGAAGTCGTTGTCCCCGGCCCCGCGCCGGTTGTCGTCGAAGCTGCCCTGCCGCAGCCGCTCCTGGCGGAGCCGGTCGAGGTCGACGTCCGCGACGGTGTGCACGGCGTCGGCGGGGAAGCGCTCGCCCTCCGCCAGCAGGTCGCCGCACTCGTAGACCATCGTCTGGCCGTCCCAGCTGAGGTCGGTGGTCGACTCGCCCTGGCCCGCGGCCGCGAAGACGTACGCCGCCGAGCAGCGCGCGCTCGCGCTGCGCACCAGCAGCCGTCGGTCCTCAGCCCGCCCGACCGTGATCGGGCTGCCGGACAGGTTGACCAGCACCGTCGCCCCCGCGAGCGCCGCCTCCGCGCTCGGCGGGACCGGGACCCACATGTCCTCGCAGATCTCCACGTGCAGGTCGAGGCCCTCCACGTCGGTGGCACGGAAGATCAGGTCCGGGCCGAACGGCACCTCGTCGTCGTTGACCTCGATGTACTCGCCGTGGGTGTCGTCGCCGGGCGCGAACCACCGGCGCTCGTAGAACTCGCGGTAGTTGGGCAGGTAGGACTTGGGCGCCACGCCCAGGACCTCGCCGCGGTGGATGACGACGGCGCAGTTGTAGACCCGGTTGCCCCGGGCCAGCGGGGCACCGACCACGAGGACGGGCAGCAGGTCGACGCTGGCCGACACGATGGCGTCGATGGCGCGTCGTACGCCGTCGAGCAGGGTGTCCTGCAGGAACAGGTCGTCGATCGAGTAGCCGCTGAGCCCCAGCTCCGGGAACACCGCGACGGCCACGTGCTCCTCGTGCGCCTGCCGCGCCTCCGCGATCACGCGCTCGGCGTTGGCCGCCGGATCGGCGATCGCGACCGGCACGGTGATGGCCGCGACCCGCGCGAAGCCCTGGGCGTAGGCGGAGTAGAAGTCCACGCGGTCACTCTAGGGTCCGCGCTCCTCCGCCGACCGGGCGCTACCTGACACCTGGACCCCGCCGACCGGGCAGTTCCTGACACCTGGATCCCGCCGACCGGGCAGTTCCTGACACCTCAGTCCCGCCGACCGGGCAGTTCCTGACACCTCAGTCCCGCCGACCGGGCAGTTCCTGACACCTCAGTCCCGCTGACCGGGCAGTTCCTGACACCTGAACCCCGCACCCTCTGCACGCCGCGGCGGCACCGTGGCGAATCCGGTTGACGCTCGTCCTACCGTGCAGGCATGGAGCTGTCCCGCTGCGTCACCGACGCCGACTACGAGGCCTGGCGGTCGATCCGGATGGCCGTGCTCCCCTACGAGCGGTGCAGCACCGTCGAGGAGCTCCGTGCCCAGGACTCCCCCGACCGGCTGCTGCTCCTCGCCCGCGAGGGCGGGACCGTGGTCGGCTCCGGCTTGGCCGGGCGCGGCGAGTCGGCCGACAGCGCCTTCGCCGCCCCGCGCGTGCACCCCGAGCACCGTCGCCGCGGAGCCGGCACGGCGCTCCTGCTCGCCCTCGCCGAGCACGGCAGCGCGCTGGGCCTCCCGTCCCTCCGCGTCCGGGTCGACGACGAGGGCTCGCTCGTCTTCGCGCAGCACTTCGGGTTCGTCGAGGTCAACCGCGAGGTCGAGCAGGTCCGCACGGTCGGGGACGAGCCGGCACCGCCCTCACCGCCGCCCGGCGTGGAGGTCGTGACGGCGTCCGAGAACCCCGGCCTGTGGGAGGCGTCCTTCGAGACGTTCGGTCGTGAGGCCCTGGCCGGCTTCGCCGTCGACACCCCCCTCGACATCACCCCCGAGCAGTGGGCCACCAGCTGGGCGGGCGACCCGATGTTCCTCGCCCTGCACGGTGGCGAGGTGGTCGGCTGTGCCGGCCTGCTCCGCGACGCCGACCAGGCGTGGCGGGCCGAGAACGCCCTGACCGCCGTACGCCGTGACTGGCGCGGCCGCGGCCTCGCCGTCCACCTCAAGCTCCGCGCCCTCGAGTGGGCGAGCATCCACGGGCTCGACGAGGTCTACACCTGGACGCAGACGGGCAACGACGCCATGCGCAGCCTCAACACCCGTCTCGGCTACACCACCCGTACGACGAGCGTCACCGTCTCCCACCCGCTCCCCCTGGCCTGACCCACGGCGGCCCTCCACAGCCGGACGAACCCGGGTTTGAGGCGCAGCCGCGCGCGGAACAAGAGGGGCATGGCAACGCTCCCTCCCGACCCGGCCCTGGCCGACCCGATGCTGCGCGAGCTCCGCGAGCGGCACCCCGACGTCGACATCGTGATGCTGCCGCCCGTCCGGCCCCTCGACGCGCCCGCCGCCACGGCCGCCCAGTGCCGCTCACGGATGCAGCACGCCGACCGGGTGCTCACCACGCTGGGCGAGCGGCTGGACCGCGAGCCCACCGCGAGGGCCGACTACTGGTGGGGCCAGGACCACCCGGAGGTACGCCGCTGGGTCACCGCAGCCGCGTTCGGCGACCTCGGTGACGAGGGTGGGGTCCCCCTGCTGCGCCGCCTCGCCAACACGCTCGTCCACCTCGGCTGGGAGCCCCGGCCCGCCGCCGACGGCAGCCCCCGGGTGCGTGGGGTCGCCGGACCCTTCGAGCTGGTCGCCTCGGCCTCGGACGACTCCGTCTCGGTCACGATCACCAGCGACGCCCTGCACGTGCCGGCCGACCTGCACGCCGAACTGCACGCCGAGATCGGCGCCGGACAGGAGTCCGACGCATGAGCCTCTACGTCTACCTCGAGGCCCTCAGCCGCTCGGCCCAGTCCTGGGAGGACCAGGGCGAGGTCGTGCGGGGCGGTCGCAAGTCCCTCGGCGAGGTCGACGCGTCCCTGCTGGGGGCACGCGTCCAACCCGCTGCGCAGGCCTTCATCGATGCGTGGATGAAGGAGGTCAAGCGCCTCGAGGACGCCGCGGCCGACCACGCCCAGTCGCTCCGCGACGCCTCGCTGCTCTTCCAGCAGGCCGACCAGGACGTCATCGAGCGCAGCCAGCAGCTGATGTCGTGGACCGACCGCAACGTCTCCCCGACGGTGGGCCCCTGATGACCACGATCATGGTGCCCGCGCACGTCGCGGCCATCGAGGAGATGGATGCCACCGCCGCCGCGTCGTCGGTGACCACCGGCCTGCGCTCGACCGGCACGACGATGTCCGACGTCGCCGAGTGGATGACCGCCCACGGCGCCCCCGACGACTGGACCGGTGACGCCGCGGAGGCGGCGGACCACGCCATGACCGGCTACGCCCAGGACACCTCGGCGGCCACGGCCGCCTTCACCCGCGTGGCCGCCGCCTGCGACACCTACGTCGACAAGGTCGTCGAGCTGACCGCCCGGCGCACCCGGCTGGAGTCCCGGCGCTCCGACCTCAACCAGGACATCGACGACCTCCGGACCCGGATCGAGGGCTCCACCGCCGACGACGTCGACACCCTCGAGGCGGAGTCGCGGGCCCTCCAGACCCGGGCCGACCGGCTCGTCGACGACATCACCGGGTTCTGGGACGACGTGACCGCCGCTGAGGACAGGCTCATCGCCGCCTTCCAGGCCGTCGACACGACGGGCGAGGGCCGCGACGCCGCGGACCGCGACACCACCGACGTCGCTGCCCTGCGCGACGAGCTCACCGCGCTCGGCGGCGACCCCGATGCCATCAATGACTGGTGGAAGGGGCTGACCCGCGCCGAGCGGGAGGCCCTGAAGATCAGCGACCCTGACCTCATCGGCAACACCAACGGCATCCCGACCGGGGACCGCGACGAGGCCAACCGCACCTCGCTGGACCGCGACCTCGACCGCCTCAACGCCAAGAAGGAGGCCGGTGAGGACCTGAGCGAGGAGGAGCAGCGGCTGCTCGACCGTGCCAACGCCGCGCAGACCTCCCTCGACATCCCGACCACGTCGGGACTGCCCGACCTCGACGGCGACGGCGTCGGCGACCCCGTCGACGTCAACCTGATCGTCTACCAGCCGGGCGCGTTCGGCGGCGACGGCGCCGTGGCGGTGGGGTACGGCGACCCGGACACCGCCGACAACACGGCCGTCATCGTGCCGGGCATCACCAACGACGGCACCACCATCCCCGGCAACGCGAAGGACGCCTACACCCTCTACCAGCAGGCCATCCGCAACCGCGAGTCCGCCGCCACCATCGCGTGGATGGGCTACGACGCCCCGAGCTGGAACCCCGAGAACGCCCTCGACTGGCCCGGCGACGGCCTCGACATGGGCAGCGTCGTGCGCGAGGACAAGGCCATCGAGGGCGGGGCGGGCCTGGCCGACTTCGTCGACGGCCTGCGCGCCACCGACGAGGGCGACCGGTCCCACCTGTCGGTGATCGGCCACAGCTACGGCTCGACGACCGCCGCCCACGGTGCGCACGACCACGGCCTCGACGCCGACTCGCTGACCCTGATCGGCAGCCCCGGGGCCGGCGGCGACGACGTCAACAGCGTCGGCGACCTCGGGATGCCCGCGGGCAAGGTGTACGTCGGCGCCGCCGACAACGACTTCGTCACCTGGCTCGGCCGCGACGGCGACCTCGGGATGGGCAAGGACCCCGCCCAGGCCGACTTCGGGGCCACGGTCTTCCCGGTGGCGCCCGGCGAGGAGTTCCACGCCGACGACCTCGGCCAGGGCGTGGAGAACCACACGTCCTACTTCAACCCCGAGACCAACCAGCAGTCCCTCGACAACCTGACCGCGATCGTCCGCGGAGACGAGCCCGAGGTCACCGGCGGTCGCACCCAGGACGCCAACGACATGGCTTTCGACTGGGCCAAGGACGAGGTGGTCCACCAGGTGGAGAAGGAGGTCGAGGAGGGCCGCCAGGAGATCGAGGACGCCTACAACGGCGGCAAGGACTGGGTCGGCGACCGGGTCGACGACTTCAAGGACATGTGGCCGTGAGGCCTACGGTGACGGGGGCCGTGAGGCCTAGGGTGGCGGCCATGACGCGCATCGTTCTCGGGCTGGTCGTCGTGCTCCTCCTCTCCGCGTGCAGCTCCGACAGCGGGGCCTCCGACACGGGTGCCACCGGGGAGGGCAGCGGATCCACCGGCGGACTCGACGCCCGGTCGGCCAAGTCCGAGGCCGACACCGAGGCCCGGTCCCTGCTCCCCGACCTCGTCGGCGAGCTCGGGGGCCGGCTCAACGGCATGCAGGCCGGCTTCGTCGAGCGCGGCGGGTTCGGCATCTGGGACTACACCGCGAGCGGCTCCCTCGCCCGGCCGTCCGGCACGCTGTCGCAGTCGCTGGCGACCGCGGAGTCGGTGCTGGAGGAGCACGGCTACACCGTCGAGACCAACGACGCCCAGAAGCGCGTGACCGGTGCCAAGGACGACCTGTCGGTGATCGTCGAGGCCTCGCTGTTGACCGCCGAGGAGAAGGGGGCCGGGCTCAACCTGCGCATGGGCATCGCTGGCATCGAGGACGGCGACGACTTCGCCGGGAGCGCCCCGCCCGAGGACTACGTGGCCTACCTCGGGTGACCGGGGCGCGTGACCCTCGCCACACTGCCGGCGCGAGCAGGCAGCACTAGCCTGACTGGTGGTCCGTGGACTCCACCGGGGAGCTGCGAGATGTCACGAGGAGAGCACCATGAGCGACGAGACGGCGCCGTACGGCACCGGAGCCCCGAAGGCGGCGGCCCCGGTCAAGAAGGTCCGCACCCATCACCTGCGGGAGATGAAGGAGCGCGGCGAGAAGATCACCATGCTCACGGCCTACGACATGTACACCGCGGCGACCTTCGACGAGGCCGGCATCGACCTGCTGCTCGTCGGTGACTCCGCCTCCAACAACGTCTACGGCAACGAGACCTCGCTGCCCGTGACCGTCGACGAGCTGCTCCCCCTCACCCGCGCCGTCGCCCGCAGCGTCAACCGCGCGATGGTCGTCGGGGACCTGCCCTTCGGCAGCTACCAGGCCAGCCCCGAGCAGGGCTACCTCACCGCCGTCCGCTTCATGAAGGAGGCCGGCGCCCACGCGGTCAAGCTCGAGGGCGGGGCCGAGATGGCGCCCGTCATCGAGCGGTGCACCCGGGGCGGCATCCCCGTCATGGCCCACATCGGCTTCACGCCCCAGAGCGAGCACACCCTGGGCGGCTACCGCGTCCAGGGCCGCGGCGAGACCGGCGACCGGGTCCTGGCCGACGCCCGGGCGGTCCAGGAGGCCGGCGCCTTCGCGGTGGTCATGGAGATGGTGCCCGGTGACGTCGCCGAGCAGGTCAGCAAGGAGCTCGTCATCCCGACCATCGGTATCGGCGCGGGCAGCGGCTGCGACGGCCAGGTGCTGGTGTGGCAGGACGCCTTCGGCCTGCGGACCGGCCGGATGGCGCGCTTCGTCAAGCAGTACGCCGACGTCCACGGCGTGCTGCTCGACGCCGCCCGGGCCTACGCCGACGACGTCCGCGGGGGCACCTTCCCCGGCCCCGAGCACACCTTCTGAGACGGCTTCGGGGCCGACGGGGACCCCTCGCCGCCGCGGCGTCCAGCGCGTAGCGTCGCGCCATGACGTCTCGAGGCCCCGTCGGCACTGCCGCCCTCACCCTCGCCGTGGCCCTGGGCCTCGGCACCCTCTCGCCGCTTCCGGTGGCCCGCGCCAACGAGGCCGCAGGGACCCTCGCGCCGCTCCGCACCAGCGCCACCGAGGCGCGTGGCGCGGCGCCCCGCCTGCGGGTGCGGACGGTGGTCGACGGGCTGGCCGTCCCCTGGGACGTGCAGTCGATCGGCGGCGGTCGCCTCCTCGTCACCGAGCGGGACCGCGCCCGGCTCAGCGTGGTGCGCAAGGGACAGCGGCGTACCGTCCGCTTCCCGGGCGACCGGGTCTGGGTGAGTGGCGAGACCGGCCTGATGTCCCTGGCCGTCGACCCGGCGTTCGACCGCACCCGCCGCTTCTGGACCTGCCAGGGCTGGCAGTCCGGCGGCGGGCACGACGTGCGTGTCTCGCTGTGGACGCTCAGCGGCAACGCCCGCCGGGCGAGCCTGGTGCGTCACGTGGTGACCGGCCTGCCGACGACGAGCGGGCGGCACGGCGGCTGCCGCCTTCTGCTCGACGCCGGTTCGAAGGCGCTGTACGTCGGCACCGGCGACGCCGCCGACCCGGCCAACCCGCGCACGCTCACCTCGCTCGGCGGCAAGGTCCTGCGGGTGCACCGGCGCACGGGCCGGGCGCTGCCCGACAACCCGTTCATCGACGCGGCCGACCCCCGCCAGCGTCTGGTCTGGACCTACGGGCACCGCAACGTGCAGGGTCTCGCCCAGCGCCCGTCCGACGGGTCCGTGGTCAGCGTGGAGCACGGCTCCTACCGCGACGACGAGGTCAACGCGCTCTCCCCCGGCGCCGACTTCGGGTGGAACCCCGGTCCCGGCTACGACGAGAGCGTCCCGATGACCGACCAGTCGCTGCCCGGCGAGCAGACCGAGGCCATCTGGAGCTCGGGCGACCCCACCATCGCCACCTCCGGCGCGGCCTGGGTCGCGGGCCGCGGCTGGGGCGCGTACGCCGGCACCCTCGCGGTCGCCGCGCTCAAGGCCGAGGAGCTGGTGTTCCTGCGCTTCGACGACGACCTGGCGCTCCAGCAGACGAGGACGCCGGCACCCCTCCGTGGCCTCGGACGGCTCCGCTCCGTGACCCGGCTGCCCGGCGGCGACCTCCTCGTCACGACGAGCAACGGCAGCGACGACCGCATCCTGCGCGTCTCACCTCGCTGACGGGTGCGTGCCCCCTAGGGTCGGCGCATGCGCCGCGCCCCCCACCTCGTCGCCCTCACCGCCCTCGTCGCCACCCTGCTCGCGACCCTGGTCCCGAGCACCGGCAGCGCGCGCGACGGCGAGCCCGTCCACACGTCGCCCGGCGCGAGGAGCGGGGCACCGGAGACGGCCACGATCCCCGACCTGCGGGTGCGCATGCTCGCCCACGGGTTCCGCTTCCCCTGGGACGTGCAGCAGCTGCCGTCGGGCGCGCTGCTCGTCACGGAGCGCAACCGCGCCCGGTTGCACCACCTGGCGCGGGGCCGGCACCGCAGCATCGAGTTCCCGAGCGAGGACGTCTGGGTCGCGGTCGAGACGGGGCTGATGTCGCTTGCCGTCGATCCCGACTTCGCGACCAACCGGCGCATCTACACCTGCCAGGGCGGCTTCACCGCGACCGGGCACGAGGTCCGCGTCGTCGCGTGGAAGCTGGTCCGCCGCAAGGCCCGGCACCCCCAGACGCTGATCGGGGGCATCCCGGCCCTCGAGGGCGGGCACGGCGGCTGTCGCCTGCTCATCGACCGGGACAACGGCGCACTGCTGGTCGGCACCGGTGACGCCCGGCTCGTCGGCAACGCCCGCAACCTCGACACCCTGGGCGGCAAGGTCCTGCGCCTCGACCGCTTCACCGGGGCTGCGTGGCCGCGCAACACCTGGTACGCCGAGGGCGGCAACCGGGCGTACGTCCTCACCTACGGCCACCGCAACGTGCAGGGCCTGGCCCAGCGCGAGGACGGCCGGATCTGGTCGGTCGAGCAGGGCACCTACCGCGACGACGAGGTCAACCGCCTCCGCGCCGGCGGCGACTACGGCTGGGATCCCCGCCCGGAGTACAACGAGACGTCGCCCATGACCGACCACACCCTCCCGGGACCGCAGGTCGACGCCAAGTGGTCGTCGGGCGACCCCACCCTGGCGACCTCCGGGGCCGCGTGGGTCAGCGGCGAGCAGTGGGGAGACCTGGACGGCACCCTCGCGGTGGCCGCGCTCAAGTCGCAGCGGCTGCTCTTCATGAAGTTCGACCCGATCGGCCGGGTGCGCTGGATCGAGACCCCCGAGCCGACGATGCGGTACGGACGCCTGCGCTCGGTGACGTCCGCCGCCAACGGCGACCTGCTGGTCACCACCTCCAACGGCGGCCTCGACCACGTCCTGCGCGTCTCCCCGCGCTGAGGGGGACGCTCAGGCCCAGTCGAGCCAACGGGCGCCGGCCAGCACCACCGCGAACCAGCCCACCGCGACGAGCACGGGCAGCACGACCACCGCGCGCGGGCGGCGTACGAACCAGCGGCAGCCCTGCCCGAGCGCGACCGCCCAGGCCAGCAGCATCGCCACGGTGACCCACCACGGCGCGTCGACGACCGTCGGGGTCGCGGCCAGCAGGAAGAAGACCGACGCCAGCCCGACCATCCCCGCGAAGGCCCACGGAGAGGCGACCTCCCGGCGGCCCGGGCCGGGGGCGCTCAGTTGTCGGGGGTGCCGTCGGTGAGGCCGTCGCCCGAGCCGGGGCCGTCCTCGTTCCACTTCGGGTCGGTGTCCCACTCCTCGTTGCGCTCCTCGACCTTCTGCAGCGCCCGCCCGGCCTCCTCGGCGGAGGAGTAGGGGCCGAGGCGGTCCGCGTTGCGGCACCCGTCGTGGCCCTCGACCGTCTTGTGCTTCAGGCAGTACCAGTACTCGGAGTCGCTCATACGACGAGAAACTACACTCGCCGGGTGCCGTCCCCCGCTCCCGCCACGATCTCGCCGCGTCGCGCCGTCCCCGCCTCCATCCCCCGCCCCGAGTACGTCGACCGGCCCGCGCCGGTGCCGTTCGAGGGCAGCGAGGTCAAGGACGCCGAGACGATCGAGCGGATGCGGGCCGCGTGCCGCCTGGCCGCACAGGCGCGCGACCTGGTCGGATCCCACGTCGTCCCCGGCATCACCACGGACGAGCTCGACCGGATCGGCCACGAGTTCCTCTGCGACCACGGCGCCTACCCGTCCACGCTCGGCTACCGCGGCTTCCCCAAGTCGCTGTGCTCGAGCGTCAACGAGGTGGTCTGCCACGGCATCCCCGACGCCCGGCCGGTCGAGGACGGCGACATCGTCAACATCGACATCACCGCCTTCCTCGACGGGGTGCACGGCGACACCAACGCGACCTTCCTCGCCGGCGACGTCGACGAGGAGTCGCGCCTGCTCGTCGAGCGCACCCGCGAGGCCCTCGACCGGGCGATCCGGGCCGTGCAGCCGGGCCGGCGGATCAACGTCATCGGCCGGGTCATCGAGGCCTACGCCAAGCGCTTCGGCTACGGCGTGGTACGCGAGTTCACCGGTCACGGCATCGGCACGTCGTTCCACAGCGGGCTCGTGGTGCCCCACTACGACGACCCGCGCTTCGACGACGAGATCCGCGTCGGCATGACGTTCACCATCGAGCCCATGCTCAACCTCGGCACCCACGAGTGGGAGATGTGGGACGACGGGTGGACCGCGGTGACCCGCGACGGCCGTCGCAGCGCCCAGTTCGAGCACACCCTGCTGGTCACGCCCACCGGCGCCGAGGTGCTGACCCTCCCGTAGTTCACGCCGGCGTAACACCGCTACCCCTAGGGTGACTCGCCATGGACTCGATGTTCCACGGCTACCCCGGCGGGACCGGGCCGGCGTACGACGAGATGTTCGACGCCGGCACCATGCGTCCGGCGTACGACCAGTTCCGCTCCACGCTCGACACGATGACGATGGCCGAGCTCGCCACCCGCGTGGAGGCGCTGCAGGCCAGCTACCTCGACCAGGGCGTGACCTTCGACATCGGCGGCGAGGAGCGGGCCTTCCCGCTCGACATCCTCCCGCGGGTCATCGAGCAGGACTCGTGGTCGACCATCGAGCGCGGCGTCCAGCAGCGGGTGCGCGCGCTGGAGGCGTTCCTCGCCGACGTGTACGACGCCGGGCAGGTCTTCACCGACCGCGTCATCCCCCGCCGGGTCATCGCGACCTCGTCGCACTTCCACCGCGCGGCGGCGAGCGTCCGCCCGCCCAACGGGGTGCGGGTGCACGTGAGCGGGATCGACCTGATCCGCGACAACGACGGCGAGTTCCGGGTCCTCGAGGACAACGTGCGCGTGCCGTCGGGGGTCTCCTACGTGATGACCAACCGGCGGGCCATCGCCTCGGCGCTGCCGGAGACCTTCGCCCACCACCGGATCCGCCCGGTGGCCGGCTATCCCCAGCGACTGCTCGCGGCCCTGCGCGCGGCCGCCCCCGCCGGCGTCGCCGACCCGACGGTGGTGGTGCTGACCCCGGGCGTCTTCAACGGCGCCTACTTCGAGCACGCCCTGCTGGCCCGCACCATGGGCGTCGAGCTCGTCGAGGGCCGCGACCTCGAGTGCCGCCGCGGGCGCGTGATGATGCGCACCACCCACGGCCCCGAGCCCGTGCACGTGATCTACCGGCGGGTGGACGACGAGTTCCTCGACCCGGTCCACTTCCGCGGCGACTCGCTGCTGGGCTGCCCCGGCCTCATCGACGCGGCCCGCTCCGGGCAGGTCGTGCTGGCCAACGCGGTCGGCAACGGCGTCGCCGACGACAAGCTCGTCTACACCTACGTCCCCGACCTCATCCGCTACTACCTCGACGAGGAGCCGGTCCTGCGCAACGTCGACACGTGGCGCCTCGGCGACGCCGACGCCCGCGAGGAGGTCATGGACCGCCTCGACGAGCTGGTCGTCAAGCCCGTCGACGGCTCCGGCGGCAAGGGCATCGTCATCGGCCCGGCCGCGTCGCGCGCCGAGCTCGACGAGCTGCGCGGAAAGGTGATGGCCGAGCCCCGCAACTGGATCGCCCAGCCCGTCGTACAGCTCTCCACGGTGCCCACGTTCGTCGACGGCAGACTCGGTCCGCGACACGTCGACCTGCGGCCCTTCGCCGTCAACGACGGCTCCAAGGTGTGGGTGCTGCCCGGCGGCCTGACCCGGGTGGCGCTCCCCGAGGGCGAGCTCATCGTCAACTCCTCGCGCGGCGGCGGCTCCAAGGACACCTGGGTGCTGGCCGGCCCGACGGTCGCACCGGTCCGCGAGGAGGTCGTGGTCGAGGCGACCCCGTCCGAGCCGCCCAGCAGCGGTCCCGCGATCACGGACCTCACCGGTGCCGGCGAGCAGCAGGAGCAGCAACAGCAGCAGGCGCGAGAGGACGGTGGGGCCCCGTGCTGAGCCGCATCGCGGAGTCGATGTTCTGGATCGGCCGCTACGTCGAGCGCGCCGAGGACACCGCCCGGATCCTCGACGTCCAGACCCAGCTGCTGCTCGAGGACACCTCCGGCTCGGAGGAGACCACCTGCCGCAACCTGCTCGCCATCATGGGCGTCGAGTTCGACCCCGACGCCCGCGTCGACACCCGACTGGTGCTCGAGCAGCTCGCCTACGACAGCAGCGCGCCGGCCTCGGTGGCCGCAGTGCTCGGCGCCGCCCGGGAGAGCGCCCGCCGAGCGCGGGAGACCCTGTCGGTGGCCATGTGGGAGGCCCTCAACACCACCCACCGCTCTGTGGTGACCGGGCAGTTCCGCGCGGCCGGGCCGGCGACCGGCTTCCGCTGGGTCCGCGACCGGGCCGCCCTCATCAACGGCGCGGCCGACGCGACCATGACCCGCGACGAGGGCTGGCAGTTCCTGATGCTGGGGCGCTGCCTCGAGCGGGCCGACATGACCTCGCGCCTGGTCGCCACCGCGGCGTACGCCGGCGGCATCGGCTCGCCGTGGACCAACACGCTGCGCGCGTGCGGCGGCTACGAGGCGTTCCTGCGCACCTACAAGGGCGCGGAGACCGAGCGCGGGGCGGCGGAGTTCCTGCTGCTCGACCGGCTCTTCCCCCGCTCGGTGGTCTTCTCGCTCAACCGGGCCGAGCAGTGCCTCGACAACCTCGAGGCCGGCGGCCGCGCCGGCTTCCAGAACGACGCCATGCGGCTCATCGGTCGCACCCGCGCCGACCTGGAGTACCGCTCGCTGAGCGACGTCGTGGCCGACCTGCCCGGCGAGATGGAGAAGCTCCAGCGCACGTGCGCGCTGGCCACCGACGCGGTGACGCGGCGGTTCTTCGCGGGGTCCGAGGGCACCAACTGGCAGGGAGGGCGGGTCTGATGCAGCTCCGGATCATCCACACGACCGGCTTCGAGTACGACGGCAAGGCGCTCGCGTCGTACAACCAGGCGCGGATGACGCCCCTCACCGCACCCGGCCAGATCGTGGTGCACAACCGGCTCGTGGTGAGTCCGACGCCGTGGACGGCGACCTACCGCGACTACTTCGGCAACGAGGTGACCTCCTTCGAGGTGCTCGACCCGCACGACTCGATGACCATCACCGCGACGTCGACCGTGCACACCGAGCGCGCGCCCTCCCCCGGTCCCGTGCTCTCGTGGGAGGAGATCGCCGACCCCGAGGTCACCGACCGGTGGACGGAGTACCTCGAGCTCCCCACCCTCGTCGCTCCCCCCGAGGACGTCGCGCGCACGGCCCGCGAGATCGCCGACGCCAGCGCGACGCCGGGCGAGGCGGCGCGCCGGGTCTGCGACCACGTCCACCAGCAGGTGGCCTACATCCCGGGCACGACCGACGTCGCGACCCCGGCCGCGGAGGCGTGGGCCCAACGCTCGGGGGTCTGCCAGGACATGGCGCACCTCGTGATCGGGGCACTGCGCAGCATCGGGATCCCGACCCGCTACGTCTCCGGATACCTGCACCCCCGCGCCGACGCCGAGGTGGGCGAGACGGTGGCCGGCGAGTCGCACGCGTGGGTCGAGTGGTGGGACGACGGCTGGCAGGGCTTCGACCCCACCAACGACCTCGAGCCCGGAGACCGCTGGGTGGTGGTGGCCACCGGTCGCGACTACCTCGACGTCCGTCCGCTGCACGGCATCTTCCACGGCGCCGGCACCTCGTCGGTCTTCGTCGAGGTCGCCGTCACCCGACTGGCCTGAGCCTGCCCGCACCTGTCATGCTCGGCGCAGCGAATGGGCTGGCCGGGCGACCGCGTTCCCCTCACGGGGACCGAGGAAGGTCCGGGCTCCACAGGGCAGGGTGATGGCCAACAGCCATCCGGGGCAACCCGCGGGACAGTGCCACAGAGAACAGACCGCCTCTCCCCACGGGGAGCGGCAAGGGTGAAACGGTGGTGCAAGAGACCACCAGCGCTCCGGGCGACCGGAGCGGCTAGGTAAACCCCACCCGGAGCAAGATCGAGCAGTGTGTGACCGAGGGCGGCCCGCCCGAGCACACGGGTAGATCGCTCGAGGGAGTCGGCAACGGCTCTCCTAGATGGATGGTCGCCCCGCCCCGGTTCCGGCCGGTGCGGACAGAACCCGGCCTACAGGCCAGCCCATTCGCCACAGCCTGTGACCTGCGCCGACAGTGGTGGCGGCTCTGGGGTCCAGTCGTCCGGGTCCGCCCACAGGTGGCGGCGGTCGCCAGCGTCCCGGCCGCCGACACGTGCTCGAAAGGGGCCTGGACGGTCTTCACGCTCTCGCCGTCACTGACAAGACCCGGGTGCAACCAACTCGGGCGATGGGGTGCGACCGCTACCCAAATTGAGCGACCAGGGCCCTCGATGCCGCACCCGAGGTGCATCCGCCGCTAGCGTCGAGGGAGGCGACGGGCGGGGGGCGATTCATGCGCACACGACGACGGCTGATGACAGCGGTGATGGCGGTGGGGCTGCTCCCACTCGTTGCGGCTCCGGCCAGCGCGGCGCCACCCGCGAACGATGAACCTGTTGGCGCCCTCCCCATGCAGCTGGGTGATCGGGTCGTGCAGGACACGAGCGAGGCCACCACCAACGCCCAGGACGAGGCGCTGAACCTGGGCTGCGGAGCGCCCGCGACGGCCGCCTCGGTCTGGTACACCTACACGCCCGACCAGGACCGCGAGGTCGTGCTGGACGTCACCGAGTCGGAATACAGCAGCGGGATCCTGGTCTTCGCGGGGACACCGAGCGTCGACTCCGTCGTGGGCTGCGGTCCCGGCATCGTCGCGCTGCGCGCGCGGGCCGGGAAGACCTACACCATCATGGTCGTCGCCGACACCGGCACCAGCGGCGGACAGTTGGTGCTGTCGTTGGAGAAGGCGCCCCCGGAGCCGCGGGTCAACGTGTCGCTGGCACCGCGGGGCGTGGCGTTCCGGGGCGGCGCCGCCGATCTCCACGGCACCTACTCCTGCCGCAACGGTGAGTTGGCTGCAGTGAGCGTCACCCTCTTCCAGCGGGCCGGACGGCTGAAGATCCGGGGCAGTTTCAGCACCGAGATCCGGTGCCACGGCCAACGTCGCCGTTGGTCGGCGCGAGTGGTCTCGCCGGTCGGGACCTTCGCTCGGGGCCGTGCCTCGGCGAGGGTCCACATCTTCGCGTGTGGGGTGATCACGTGCCGCCAGGACAAGGCTGAGCGCGACGTCCAGCTCGCGTGGGCTACCGGGCCTGCCAGTCGGCAGCCGGTGACTCCACCCACCACCCGGCCGCAGCGCCCGCGCCCACTCGTCGAGCACCAGGGGCACTGGTCGGGCGTGGCTTCCAGTTCCGCGAGTGCCTGATCGAGTCCTCCGTGCTCCAAGCCGGTTGCGTCGATGTGGGATTGCCGCCGCCGGTAGATCGTGAGCAGGTCGACGACCCGCACGGTCCCCTCGAACAGCTCGTAGGCGGTGCCGTCCGCGAGCGCGGACCTGCACTCCTGAGACGCCGCTCCCTCGACCGCTAGGAGAACGCCCTCGCGACCCGCGGTCCGGGACTCACATCCGCACGTGCCGCTGATGGCGCGCGGCACTGCCGAAGTCCCGTCGGCTGAAGCTCAGGATGGGTTCGCGAGCGATCGAGCCCATTCGCCACACACCGGTCGGGCCACCGTCCGTGGAGTCGCCCGACCGCAGCCACCCTCACGACCCCGTGCCGGTCCCCGGGTCCGGGATCGCCGGCTCGACGTCGGAGAGCGTGACGTCGGGGCAGACCTCCAGCTCGATGCTGCCCCGGTTGGTGTTGAGCACGCTGTAGGTGCCGGCCTCGACGTCGACGACGCCGGGTTGTCGGAGCGACACCCTGACCTCGAACAGCGCCTCGGTGGGCGCGTCGGGGTCGCTGAGCTGCACCACGGTGTCCTCGACCTCCCCCAGGATCGAGCCGGGGGGCAGGGCCTTGACCACGAAGCGGTGCCGCCCGCCCGACGTGGTGAGCAGAGCGGGCTGCCGGACCGTGGGGACGCCCAGGCTGGTGGCGGCGGGGTCGTCGCACGACAGCTCCAGGGCCGGCCCCGGCGGGGTCTCGGACGTCGTCCGGCACCCCGCCACGGCCAGCACCAGGACTCCCAGCCCGACGGCCAGCGTCACGAAGGAGCGCACGGCCCACCTCGCTCGAGCACGAACCGGGAGCCGCTCACGGTCACCGACCGGCCCACCGCACCGCAGAACAGCGTCTGGGTGCTGCCGGTGAGCCTGATGCCGGCGCCGGAGAACAACGGACCCTGCACCCTGATGTTGTCCCCTGCGACGTGCAGGCCGCCGCCCGCGACGACGACGGCACCGCTGCGGGCGGCCGGCTTCAGCACCGCTGCGGGTGCCTCCACCTTCACGCTGCCCTCGGCCGCGAGGGTCACGGAGGCGCTCAGCCCCGTGCCGGAGACCAGCACCGAGCAGGGCACGTAGACAACCCCCGTCAGGTCGGTCGCCTTCGGCGTCCAGGTCCCGTTGACGCAGGCTGCCGGCGAGACGGCGGTGTACGTCGCGCCCGCGGCGACCGCCTCGGTGCCGCCGGGGCGGTACGAGGAGACCGTGAGCACGGGGGGCGTCTTCTCACCCTCGGGCACCTTCAGCGGCGCCGGGTCGATGACCGCGGACCTGTGGGCGTTGAGGTCGGCGACGTACTCCACCCCACCGGTGTAGCGCCCGTTCGCACTGCCGAGCCTGACCGAGCGCTCGCCGTGCACGAGCAGCCTGACCTGCGCCTCGGCGCCCGTGATCTGCAGGTCGTCGGCCGAGGCCCACAGACCCCCCACCTCGATCGCCTGCTCGGGGTCCAGCCGCGCGGACCGAACGACCCCGGAGCGCGAGCCGGTCAGGGTCACCTCGTAGCCGCCGGCAGGCCAGGCCTCGGGCATCGGGAGCGTGACCAACAGGCCACCTTGCGGGTCGGCGTGGTAGGTCAGCGCCGCCGTGGTGCCCAGGATCCGCAGGACGACGTCCTCGGGGTCGTAGCGCGTCGGGTCCGCGGGCAGCGAGCTCTCGAACCCGTCGACGTAGAACGTGTAGTCCTGGTTCACCGTCGGGGAGCCCGGGTAGGTCAGGCGCAGGTCGTGCCCCAGTGCGGCGCCCCCAGCCGTCTGCCCGCGCACCTCGAAGACCTGCACGCCGGGGTCTGCCGCGGGCAGCACCAGCGGCCCGGTCACCTTGCCGTCGGCGCCGACGGGCAGCGTGGCCACGGGACTGCCGTAGCGCTCCACGGCGACGGTCGAACCGGGCGCGTAGCCCGACAGGGCGAGGCTCACCGACGCCCCCGTACCGGCGACGGGGATCGGGACCCTGGTCGCCGTGATCGCCGCGGTCGGCAAGTCGACGGGCGGCTCGTCCGTCGCTGCGAACCCGGCGCGCAGGCCGGCACCGCCGTTCGGACAGAACGAGGTGCCGAGGAAGGTCGCCGTGTTGTGGACGTAGCAGGCCAGCACGTCGATGCCCGCCTGGTTCGGGTGGAACAGCCCGACGCTCCGGTCGAGCCGCTGCTCCACGGTCTCCCCGGACGAGGGGGACTTGACGATGTTGGCCAGGATCTCGTCACCGAAGCCGGGCTCGGTGAACTTCGCCTGTACGGCCTGCAGGGCTGCCGTCAACCGGTCGGTCCGCGCCTGCGGGTCGCACCCGATGGTGAGCCGGGCCAGGCAGTTGCGCAGCGACGCCGCGGCGTCGAGCACCTCGTCCACCAAGGGCTCCACCTCCGGGTCGTGCGTCAGTCGCTCCGCCTCGGCCTGGAAGGTCGCCTCGTCGATGCCGTTGGTGAGCGCGTCGGCCGGGTCCGCCGGGCACAGCGCGTTGGCGCCGAAGGCCCTGCTCACCTCGACCGGAGCGTAGTAGCGGTCGAGTCCCGCGTCGATCTGCCCCTTCTCGGCGACCGTCGTGCTGATCACGTCGGTGATCCGCCCGGCCATGGCGTCGGCGTAGGCGATGTCGTCGGCACCGATGCCACCGCACCACGAAGGAGCCGAGTCCGGGTCGGGCAGGACGCCGGGGTAGTCGACCTGGAAGATGTCGGCGTTCGGGAAGGCGTTGCGGAGCTCGCGCTGGGCGAACCGCTGCTTGTCGGCGAGCCCGTCGATCGCGTCACCGACATGCATGAACCGTTCGTCGATCCGCTTGCAGGTCAGCAGCTTGGCCGCCTGGTTCAACAGCCACGGCGTCCGGTCGTAGGCCGCGAGGATGCGCCTGACCAGTGTCGGCGCGATGCACGCGGTCACCAGGCTGGAGAACTTCGCGTCGTTGCCGCCCATGCCCACCGTGACCAGGTCGACGTCGGTGCGCTCGAGGCCCTCGGTGCCGAGCCGGGCGATGGCGTCGGTGATCTGCGAGTCACTGTCGACGTCGCCGGTGGCCAGGTCGCCGACGATCGGGGGCTTGCCGCCGGGCTCGATCTTGGCGCCGCTGCACGTGAGGTCGACCAGCCGCACGCTGAAGTCGTCACGGAGCCAGTCGGCGACCTGCTTGGGGTAGTTCGCCAGAGCGCGGTGGCACCCGTTGCCGCCGGTGAGGGCAGGGCTGAGGGTGTCCTGCGAGCCGCCGATGGCGTCGGGGAAGTTCGATCCGTTCTCGTAGGCGTTGGCGATGTACGCGCCGATGTCGTCGTAGGCGCTCCCGGCGCCCTCGCCCGACTGGTAGCTGTCGCCGAAGGAGAGCATCACCAGCTCGCTGTCGCCCTTGATGTCGGTGACGGGCGGGTTCATCGTGAACGTCGCCAGCATCACGTTGTCGTCGAGGGACGGGTTGCTGGTGCCGACGTAGATGGTGCGGTCGCCGTTCTCCACGAACGGCCTCAGGTCGTAGAGCTCGTCGTCGGAACGCGGGTCTGTGGGGTAGGCCAGGGGATCGGCCGGGTTGTCGATCGCGTCGCCCAGGCCACCGACCGTGATCAGCGCGCCGTTTCTCGACTGGCCGTCGTCCTCGCCGCCCGCCGAGGTCGTCAGCTGGTCCATCCCGTTGACCAGAACGCTGCTGTACTGCTGGCTGCCGTCCTCCTGGTAGGAGAACGTGATGCCCAGCGACATCTCCAGCCTGGTGCGGGGGTCCCTCAGGTCGATCGGTTCGGCCAGCTTGACCTGGTACTGGTCACCGCCCGGTGAGAGCCCGCCGTACATCAGCGACACCGACTGGTCCTCCTGGACTGCCGGGTCGTCGAAGACCACGACCAGCATCTCGCCCTCGAGCAGGTAGGCGTCCGGCTCGGCCAGGGGGATCTGGACGGTGCCCGCACCCGCAGCGTCGACCACCGGCTTGACGATGTCGGTCACCTCGGCGAAGTAGTTGTAGCTGCCGATGCCGTTGAGGATCTCGTGGGTGATCGGCACCGGGGTGCCGTTCAGCACCGGCTCGTAGCCGCCGGTCACCTGCGCACCCGAGAAGCCCGCGGTGGCGTAGGCCATCCACGCGCTGCGCACGGTGGCGCCCTCGGGCTTGTCGACCCGGATCGACCCGTCGGTCGCGAGGGTTCCCAGCGCCGAGGTCGACTGCGAGATCCGACCGCGTTCGTTGACCACCAGCTGGAGGCCCTCCGCGACCTCTGCCGCTGCCGTCAAGGAGCTTCGCGCCGAGGCCGGCCGGGTGCCGGGCGGGGCGTCACCGTCGGCCGCCGATGAGGACGGCGTCGTGACGAGAGCGGCCCCCGTCGAGAGCAGTCCCCCGGCGAGGATCAGCGAAAGGGTACGGCGAAACGATGCGGACATGAGGCCCCCCGTAGAGTCCGGCTGCGAGCCCTCACCGTAGGAAGACGAGGTGGGGGGCGAAATGCCCCGTCCGGGCCATTGACACGGCACGCTCTGGTCGCATGGACGAGGTTGGACAGTGGCCGAGCCGGCCGTCGAGCGTCTCGTTCGCAGGAAGTCGACCGGCGCGTCCGCACCCCGTCCGCGGCACAGCGTTTCCGCAGGTCAGAGGCCGGCCGACGGCTCCACCCGACCCCACCCGCTCGGGCCGGGTCACGTCCCGGACCACGCGCCGGTCCCGTCGCCCGACCGCCCTCGGACGGGGAGACGTGAGCCGCCCGCCGCTCGCTCCGTCTCGCACCAGACCTCGTGCGCACGCGCGCCCTGGGTGCCGAACGGTATGGACCAGCCGCGCATCATCGACACTGGCACACCGCTGCGGAGAGGTGAGCCCGGGAATGATCGGCGTGACCTGCCAGTTGCCCAGATATAGTTGATAAATCAACGACACGGGAGGACCCCGCCATGAGCACCGTCGACCTGACCCCCACCGTGGACGTGCGTCGCGCCGCCGACCGCTTCTCCAGCCAGTTCGGCTGGTTGGACTCGAAGCACTCCTTCTCGTTCGGCCACCACTTCGACCAGGCCAACACCCATCACGGGCTGCTGCTGGTCAACAACGACGACGTCGTGGACGCGGGCACCGGGTTCGACACGCACCCGCACCGGGACATGGAGATCGTGACCTGGGTGCTCGAGGGCTCGCTGGTCCACCAGGACAGCACCGGTCACAACGGGATCATCTACCCCGGACTGGCGCAGCGGATGAGCGCCGGTCGCGGGATCATGCACTCGGAGAAGAACGACTCCTGGCGGCTGTCGGGCGACGCCCACCGCGACCCGGTCCACTTCGTCCAGATGTGGGTCGTGCCCGACGAGGGCGGCATCACCCCCGGCTACGAGCAGCTCGAGATCGACCATGAGCTGCTGTCGGGCGGCCTCGTCCCCGTGGCCTCCGGGATGGACAAGCACGACGGCGAGTCCGCGATCCGGATCAAGAACAAGTACGCCGCCCTGTACGCCGCGCGCCTGCAACCGGGCCAGTCGGTCGAGCTCCCCGAGGCGCCCTTCCTGCACCTGTTCGTCCCGCGCGGCTCGGTCACCCTCGAGGGAGCGGGCCCGCTCGCCACCGGCGACGCCGTCCGCTTCACCGCCACCGGCGGCCAGCAGGTCACCGCCACGGAGCCGGCGGAGATCCTGGTGTGGGAGATGCACGCCACCGCCGCCGCCTGACCGCAGACCCCGAACCCCCGCCCGCTCTCGGAAGAGGAACCCATGACCCACGACCACGGCTCACCGAAGGCGACGACGACCGAGGTGGTCGACGTCCGGGAGCGTCAGCGCTACGAGGCCCGCCGCGACGGGGCCGTCCTGGGCCACGCGGCGTACCAGGAGACCGACCAGCTGGTGGTCTTCACCCACACCGAGGTCGACCCGTCCCTGGAGGGTCAGGGCATCGGCGGGCTCCTGGTGCGTGGCGCCCTCGACAACGTACGCCGCCGCGGGCTCGCCGTCCTGCCGATCTGCCCCTTCGTCCAGGCGTGGATGACGCGGCACCCCGACTACGCCGACCTGGACTACCGCAGCCCCGGCAGCACGGTGACGGACTGAGCGCCGCCCCCTCCCCTAGCGCGAGGCCGGGAAGACCAGCTGCGCCACGACGCCGGCGTGGTCGGAGGGCCACAGCCCGGACGCCGTCCGGTCGCCGAGCTCCTCGCCCACGATGTCGGCACGCGGCGCCTTCACGTCGGTGCCGGCCAGGACCAGGTCGATGCGCTCGGTGAGCGGGTTGTCGGGGTCACTGACGGTGGCACCGAAGCAGCAGGTGAACCCCGGGTTGCGCCGGTGGCTGCGGGTCCAGGCGTCCTGTCCGACGCCGGCGAGCAGCCGTGAGTACGCCGGCGCGTCGGGCGCGTCGGAGTTGTAGTCCCCGACGTAGACCATCGGCAGGACGCCGGACTGGGCCGCGACCGCGTCCTGCGCCGCGAGCAGCTCGCCGACCTGCGCCACGCGCACCGCCTCGGCGTCCACGCCCGGGATGCCGAACGCCTCGAGGTGGGAGTTGACGAAGCGGAAGCTCGCGCGCCGCGTCGTGACGTCCACCGAGCCCCAACCGCGCGCGACCGGGAGGACGGAGCCGTTGAACGGGAAGCTGACGATGGTGGTGTAGGTGCCGGTGCGTGCGTTGCTCACGCCCACGCCGTCGCGGGCGATGATCACGTCCCGGTCGGCGAGCCGGACGGCCGCCGTCGGGAAGGCCTGCCCGGCCAGGATCGGGATCGGCGGCGAGGAGAAGTTGTGCGCGGTCGCGCCCGCGACCTCGTGGTACGCGACGCCGCGTGCGGCGAGTGCATCGAGCAGCAGGTCGAGGAAGTCGTAGGCGACGACCGGGTTGCTCACCGCTCCCGTCAGCGGGTCGTAGGTGAAGGTGGTCCACTCGGTGACCTCCTGCAGCCCGACCACGTCGGGGTCGGCCGCCACGATCTCGTCGGCGATCGCGGCCATCCGCTCGGCGGGCTTCGTCGCCTGCACGGCTCCCCAGGTCTGGGTCGCCGCCCCGACGATCGCGGCGGCGTTGCCGCTGGCGAGGGCCGTCAGGATCGGGCCGAGGTCGGCGCCGAGGTAGAGGTTGCGGGTCATCACCGTCCCGGTGCGCGCCGGTGCGGCGGCCTGCGACGACTGCGCCGCGGACGGCGACGGGGGGCCTGCGGTGGCCCCACCCCCCGGCGCCAGCGTGGCGGTCGCGGCGAGGATCGAGGCGCAGAGGCCGAGTACGGCGGCGCGACGGCGGGCGGGCGCGGAGGTGGTCATCCTCGGACCGTCGCACCCTGCGCCCGGGGCGACAAGCCCCATCTGGGGTAAGCCCCGGCCCATCGGAGACAGCGGAGCGGAAATAGCAGAACCGCCCACGGTCTCGGGTCCGCGGGCGGTTCTGGGGATGAATCTACGTCCCACTCCTCCTCATCTCGGTCACAGGTCGTCAACACGCGGTCCACGAATCGGCAACGTCGGCGCAAGGAGCCGTCTCGGGCACCGGGGCCCGCCCCGCGCCCGGTCGTGACCCTGCTCACGCCCGGGACGTCGTACCAGCGTGGGAGCCGCTGCGGGCCGCCGTTCCCGATTCGACGTGCCGCACCGGGTCGTGTTGTGGTGTTGGGGCCGCCGGCTGCGTCCTCCACGACGAGAGGCGCCTCCCATCGCGAGGTGTCGCGCGCCGCGGCCTCGACGCCCGACCCGACGGCGTCGCGTCCGAGCGCCCCCGACGGCGCAACGAGCTCCGTGAGGTCTTGCCTGTGCATGCCACCACCACACCGTTCCTGTCCGCCCGCCTCCGCGGGGCCGCCGCCGGCACCGCCGCAGCCGCTCTCGCGCTGACCCTCGTGCCGGGCGTCGCCTCGGCCCAGGGCACCACCGAGGACGCGGTCTCCGTCCGCCTGAAGGTCGCCACCGAGCCTGCCGTGGAGGTCGCCGTCGTGCCCCGCGCGTGGCCCACCAGCCTGCTCGAGGAGCAGGGCGTCCCGGTCGACGGGAATGACGTGGTCGAGGTCGTCCGCGACGGCCGCGAGGTCACCGGCACCAACAAGCGCGTCCGGCAGGGCGACACGGTGCGCCTCGTCGACGTCGAGAAGCAGCGCAGGACCAAGAGCGCCCGCGTCCGGGCCGGAGTCGTCGAGGTCCCCACCACCAAGCTGGCCCCCGGTCGGCGCAAGGTGGTCCGCCAGGGGAAGGCGGGCCTGCGACGGATCGTCGCGGTGCGCACGCTCCACAACGGCGAGCCGACGAAGTACCGCGTCGTGTCCCGCACGCTGGTCCGCAAGCCGAGCCCCCGTCGGGTGCTCGTCGGCCGCCAGCCCTGGTCCGTCCCCGGGACGGACGGGCTCAACTGGGGCGCCCTCGCCAACTGCGAGTCCGGCGGCAACCCCCGCGCGGTCAACGCGGCCGGCTACTACGGCCTCTACCAGTTCGACGTCTCCACGTGGCGCGGCGTCGGCGGGTCCGGCATGCCGCACCAGGCGTCGCCCGGCGAGCAGACCTACCGCGCCAAGCTGCTCTACAAGGCTCGCGGCCGCTCCCCCTGGCCCACCTGCGGTCGCCTGCTCTGAGCGGTCCGGGCCTCAGGTGTGGCGTACGACGACCTGACCGCCGTCGACGTCCCACCGCTGGTCCAACCTGACGTTCTCCAGCAGCCGGCGGTCGTGGGAGACGAGCAGCAGCGCCCCGTCGTACGACGCCAGCGCCTGCTCGAGCTGCTCGATCGCCGGCAGGTCGAGGTGGTTGGTCGGCTCGTCGAGCACGAGCAGGTTGACCCCGCGCGCCTGCAGCAGCGCCATGGCCGCGCGGGTGCGCTCGCCCGGTGACAGGCGGCCGACCGTGCTGGTGACCTGGTCGGCCTTCAGCCCGAACTTCGCCAGCAGCGTGCGCACCTCGGCCTGGGTCATCGAGGGCACCGTCGCCTCGAAGGCGTCCCCGAGGGGCAGGTCCTCGTCCAGGGTGGTGCGGGCCTGGTCGATCACCCCCACGGCGACCGAGGCCCCGAGCGAGGCCGAGCCCGCGTCGGGGACCGACTCGCCCAGCAGCAACCGCAGCAGCGTGGTCTTGCCGGCCCCGTTGGGGCCGGTGATGCCGATCCGGTCGCCGGCGTTGACCTGCACGGAGACGGGACCGAGCCGGAACTCCCCGAGCGAGAGCGTCGCCTCGTTGAGCGTCGCGACCACCTCGCTGGAGCGCGGTGCGGCGGCGATGTCGAACTGCAGGACCCACTCCTTGCGCGGCTCCTCGACCTCCTCGAGCCGCGCGATCCGCGACTCCATCTGGCGGACCTTCTGGGCCTGCTTCTCCGAGGACTCGGTGGCCGCCTTGCGCCGGATCTTGTCGTTGTCGGGGCTCTTGCGCATCGCGTTGCGCACGCCCTGGGAGCTCCACTCGCGCTGGGTGCGGGCCCGCTGGACGAGGTCGGCGCGGGTCCCGGCGTACTGCTCGTAGGCCTCCCGGGCGTGGAGCCGGGCCACGGCCCGCTCCTCCAGGAACGCGTCGTAGCCGCCGTCGTAGACGCTCACCTGGCCCTGTGCGAGGTCGAGCTCGACGATCCGGGTGACGCAACGGGCGAGGAACTCCCGGTCGTGCGAGACCAGGACGACCCCGCCGCGCAGGCCCTGCACGAAGGCCTCCAACCGGGCCAGGCCGTCGAGGTCGAGGTCGTTGGTCGGCTCGTCGAGCAGCACCACGTCGAAGCGGCTGAGCAGCAGCGCGGCCAGCGCCACCCGGGCGGCCTGCCCGCCCGAGAGCGCGGTCATCAGGGCGTCGGGCCCGACGTCGAGCCCCAGGTCGGCCAGCACCGGGGCGATCCGGTCCTCGAGGTCGGCCGCGCCGCTCGCCAGCCACCGGTCGAGCGCGACGGCGTACGCGTCGTCGACCCCCGGCCCGCCGGACCCGAGGGCCGCGGCCGCCGCCTCCATCGCCGCGGTCGCCTCGGTGGCACCGGTACGCCGCGCCAGGTAGTGCGCGACGGTCTCCCCCGGCACCCGTTCGTGCTCCTGCGGGAGCCACCCGACGAAGGCGTCCCGCGGCGCACACTCCACGGAGCCGGCCATAGGCTGCGCCGCTCCCCCGAGCAGCGACAGCAGGGTCGACTTGCCGGCGCCGTTGGCGCCGACGACCCCGATCACGTCGCCCGGGGCGACGGTGAGGTCCAGCGCCTCGAAGAGCACCCGGTGACCGTGTCCGCCGGACAGGTCCTTCGCGATCAGCGTGGCGGTCACGCGGGCGAGCCTAGCTCCGCCCGACGGGACCCGAGGACCACGGTCCCGCACGGGGCGGTCGTGTCACGCGAGGTGGTCGCCCAGCGCGTCGAGCAGGCCCCGGCTGCCTGCCTCGCGGTTCGCGCCGTCGGCCCAGAACTGGTCGAAGAAGACGCCGTGCTCGACGTGGGTGAACCGGGTGCCCTCCTCGATCGGCTCGAGCTCGAGCGAGGCCACCGACGTGGACATGTGGACCCCGTCGATCCACATGTCGTACGTCGTGACGATGCGGACGTGCTCGACGATGTCGGTGTAGGTGGCCTCGTAGCGGGAGACCGGGCCGTCGTGGAACCTGCCCTCCGCCACGTCGCGCCCACCGACCCGGAAGTCGAAGGCCCACTCGCCGGACTCGAACGCGTCGCCGGCGCCGAACCACGCCAGCTTCTGGTCCTCCCGGGCGAACGCGGCCCAGACGCGGTCCGGAGGCACGGGGTAGTCGCGGGTCAGGGTGAAACCGGCGCGGGCGAGTCGACGTTCGGTCGTCATGAGGGGTCCTGTCGGGTGAAGGTGACGTGGATCGTGCCGCTCTCCGACACCTCGGTCCTCGCCGCGTGGGTGAGCTCGAGGCCGCGCAGGTCGTCCCACAGCCGGGTGCCCCGCCCCAGCAGGATCGGGGCGATCATGACGTGCAGGTCGTCGACCAGTCCGGCGCGCAGGAAGTCGCGCGCGGTGCGGACCCCACCGCCGACGCGCACGTCCAGGCCGCCGGCCGCGTCGGTCGCCTCGGCGAGCACGTCCTCGACCGCCGTGCTGCGGAAGTGGAACGTCGTACCGCCCTCCATCGGGATCGACGGGCGGGGTGCCGTGTGGGTCAGGACGTAGACCGGTGTGCCGAACGGCGGCCGGTCACCCCACCAGCCCCTCCAGTCGGGATCGTCGGGGAAGGCGTGCAGGCCGAACATGGCCGCGCCCATGATCTCGGCGCCGATGCCCTCGAAGTGCGCGGCGGCGTGGGAGTCGTCGAGGCCGGTCGTGCCGGCGCCGCTGGTGTCGCCGAGCACGCGCGCGCGGAACGTGCGCGTCGCGGCGTAGGCCGCCGTGAGGCGACCCCAGTCCTCCCCCATCGGGTTCTCGGGCGTGCGGTCGGTCGTCGAGGCGTAGCCGTCGAGCGAGGCGAACAGGTCGATGCGGACGCGGGTCATGTCAGGTCTCCTTCGGGTGGGTGCGGGCCAGGTGGACGCCGAGCCGGTCGGCCTGGCGCTCCGCACCGGTGCGTTGCTCGCCGAGCCACAGGTGCAGCACGTCGAGGGCTCCCGGTCGCAGGCTGACGGTGCGGACGCGCCCGTGCTTCTCCGAGGTCACCACCCCCGCGTCCTCGAGGACGCGCAGGTGCTGCATGAGTGACGGCAACGCCATCGAGAACGGCGCCGCGAGCTCGGACACGACGGCCGGCGACGTCGCCAACCGCTCGACGACGGCACGACGCGTCGGATCCGCGAGCGCCCGGAGGAGCGCATCGACGTCGTCGTGATAGTTAGGCATTGACCTAACTATTGTCGTCGCGCAGCTATTCGTCAACCCTCAGGTGCGCGGTGCGCCGCGGACCTACGATGGCGCGACCAGCCCCTCGACCCGTCCCGGGAGCACCCCATGTCCCACGGAGCTCCGACGCGGCTCCGGGTGCTGCGTGCGGCACCCGGGCACGGACCCGGGCCGCTGTCCGCCCTCGTCGTCGCGGGCGCCCTGGTGCTGGCCGGCTGTTCAGCGCCGTCGCAGCCTTCCCAGCACCAGACGCGGAGCTCGGTCGCCGACGTCACTGGAGACGTCGTCGTCTCGGGCTCGGGGCCCGGGGGCGCGTCGGTCGTGGACGCTCCGGACAACCCACCGTGCCGGCGTCGACGGTCACCCCGGCCACACGACTGCCGACATCGTCACCACGACCATCGACCACGGGGTGGACGACCTGACGTTCGAGGTCGCCTTCGCGGACCTGGAGCGCGGGCAGTACCTGGACCTGACCGCCTGGCTCACGACCGACGCCGACGACTCGCGCCGTCAGCTCACCGCGCTCGCCCACCTGGGCAGGCACCAGGTGGATCTGTACGCCCCGGACGCCTCCTCGACGTGTGAGGCCGCGACCGTCGACGTCGACTACACCAGCGACATGCTGACCATGAGCGTGCCGCGCAGCTGCCTCGACGAGCCGCGGTGGATCGAGGTGGAGGTGGTCGCGTCCACGATGGAGTACGACGCCTCCCCCGACGCTCCCGGCGCGGACCTCGTCCGGCAGGACGACGCCTTCCAGGAGGGCTTCACCCGGTCGCGGGGCGAGGCCGGCCCACGGCTCCACCACCCGTGAGTGGCCGGCGCCGGCGTCAGGCGCAGTCGCGGCAGAGGTCGGTGCCCGGCGCGGCCCGTCGGGACACGTGCTGGACGAGGAAGCAGGACGTGCAGGTGAACTCGTCGTTCTGCCTCGGCGTGACCTCGACGGAGAGGACCTCGTGGGAGAGGTCCGCGCCGGGGAGCTCGTAGGACTCCGCGAGCTCGGTCTCGTCCTCGTCGATCTTGCCGGAGGTCTTGTCCTGCTCGCCCGAGGTCAGGCGGCGGGCCTCCAGGCTCTCTTCCTTCTGCTCGTCTTCACTCTTGCGGGATGCGTCGTAGTCGGTGGCCATGCACAGTCCTCTCGGGGCGGAGCGCGCATGCTAGCCCCGACTCCGTCGTGCCGTGCAATGCGGACGACCGCCGGGCCTGCCGCCGAGCCTGAGCGTGGGTCTCGTCGAGACGAGGGCCACACATCGACCTCAGTCGACGTCGAGCGGCGGGCCCAGTGCGCGTACGCCGTACCGGTCGCCGATCTGCCACACCCGGTCCGGGTCCGGCGGTCCCTGCAGGCTGCCGAAGTACTCGGCCTGCTCCGCGAACATGCCCTCGAGACCGGCCGGAGTGGTCACCCCGAAGGCCCGCACGGGCTCGTCGCCGAGGTTCGCGAAGGTGTGCGGCACCTCACGGGGCAGCCACACGAGCTCGCCGTCGCCGGCCTCGAACCGTAGGTCGCCGACGAGGAAGGTCATCACGCCGCTGATGATGAAGACGGCCTCGTCCTCGCGCGTGTGCACGTGGACGCCCGGGCCCGAGGAACGCGCGGGCAGCCGGGCTTCGCCGAACATCACCGACCCGGCTGTGCGCTCGCCTCCGGCCAGGACCTGCCACGGTCCCGGCGCCGTCACGTCACGCTGCACGACGAACGACTCCGTCAACGTCATGGCTCGACCCTCTCCGACGCTCGGGCTCCTCGCACGATGGTGCACCCGCGTCGGCCTGCTCCGCCACCACCAGCCCGCCAGCGCTGAGGTGTGGTCGGTCAGAGGACGCCTGGGTCGAGGTCCAGCGTGGTGCGGTCCCCCGCGGCGAGCAGGTCGAGCATCGGCCCGACCTTCGGCAGCTCACGGCCGAAGAAGTACGCCGTCGCGGCCCGCTTGCCGTCGTGGAACGCCGACTCCTGTCCCTGGACCACCAGCCACTGCTCGAGCCAGAGCCACCCCACGACCAGGTGGCCGGTGGCCTCCAGGTAGGCGGTGGCGTCGGCCAGCATCGCCTGCTGGTCACCGCGGCTCCCGATGGCACCCGTGACCTCGACCAGCCGGTCGGCAGCGGCCGTGAGCTGCGCGGCGTACCACTCGCCGTCGGTGTCCCCGGTGCCGGCGGCACGACGCGCGGTCTCGTGCATCCGGCCGACGAGGAGGCCCAGCCCGGCGCCGCCGTCCATCAGCACCTTGCGACCGAGGAGGTCGAGGCCCTGGATGCCGTGGGTACCCTCGTGGATCGCGTTGAGCCGGTTGTCGCGGTAGTGCTGCTCGACGTCGTGGTCGCGCGTGTAGCCGGCGCCGCCGAGCACCTGGATGGCCAGGTCGTTGGCCGCCAGGCACCACTGCGAGGGCCAGCTCTTGGCGATCGGGGTGAGGACCCCGAGCAGCTTCTCCGCCTCGGCCGTCGCGGTCGCGTCGTCCAGGGAGGCGATGTCGTCGACCAGCCGCGAGCAGTAGAGGTTGAGCGCCAGCGCCCCTTCGACGTACGACTTCTGCGCGAGCAGCATCCGGCGCACGTCCGGGTGCTCGACCAGCGGCACCTGGGGTGACTCCGGCGACGCACCCAGCGGCCTGCCCTGCAGCCGCTCGCGCGCGTAGGCCAGGGACTTCAGGTAGCCGGTGTAGCCGAGGGCCGTGGCGCCGAGGCCGACGCCGATCCGCGCCTCGTTCATCATCGTGAACATGGCGGGCAGGCCACGGTTCTCGCTGCCGACGAGGTAGCCGACGGCGCCCGCGCTCCCGCCGGGCGTGAAGGCGCCCTCACCGAAGACGGGAGCGGTGTTGACCGTGCCACGGAAGCCCATCTTGTGGTTGATGCCGGCCAGGACGACGTCGTTGCGCTCGCCGACCGACCCGTCCTCGGCCACCAGGAACTTCGGCACCAGGAACAGCGAGATCCCCTTGGTGCCGAGCGGGGCGCCGGGGGTGCGGGCGAGCACGAGGTGCACGATGTTCTCGCCCATCTCGTGGTCCCCGCCGGAGATCCACATCTTGCGGCCGAAGACCCGGTAGGTGCCGTCGGGCTGCGGCTCGGCCCGGGTCGTGATGTCGGCCAGGTTGGAGCCCGCCTCCGGCTCCGAGAGGGCCATCGTGCCGAAGAAGCGGCCCGTGGTCATCGGCTCCACGAAGCGGCCGACCAGCTCCGAGGTCGCGTGCACCGTGAGGAGGTGGGCGTTGGCCATGGTCAGCAGCGCGTAGCCCGCCGTACCGACGTTGGCCGCGTGGAACCACGCCATGCACGCCCCGAAGACCGACGAGGGCACCTGCAGCCCGCCGGCCTCCTCGCCCAGGGGTGCGGCCATGAAGCCGGCGTCGGCGAAGGCCCGCAGCGCCGGTTCGACCTCCGGGACCAGCTCGACGCGCTCGCCGTCGAAGCGCGGCTCCGCGAGGTCCGCGTCACGGTTGTGCGGCGCGAAGTGGTCGGTCGCGATCCGCTCCGCGAGTCCCAGCAGGTCCTCCACGACGTCGCGCGAGTGCTCGGCGTACCGCTTCCGCTCGAAGAGCGCTTCGGTGTCGAGCCACTCGAAGAGCAGGAACTCCAGGTCGCGGCGCGACATGATCAGGCTCATCCATCACTCCCTCGTCGGCTGTCCTCACCCCATGCCTACACGACGCGGCCACCAGCTCGCGGAGGAGGTACGACGAGGGGCCCCCGTCGGCGGGCAGGACGAGGACGCCGCTCACACCGGGTGCGGCGGCCGAGCCGGCCCTTCAGCGCGTGCCGGCCGCGTCGCGGCGCTTGTTCTCCTTGTCGACGGCGACGGCGAGGTCGTGGATCAGGCGCGAGTGCCAGCGCTCATGAGCCGCGAGGTCGTCGGTCAGGGCGTGGCAGTCCGGGCAGGACGCTGAATCTTCCATGGCTTCTCCCTGGGACGAGGGCTTCGTTCCACGGTGGCACGACCGGGAGTCGACGTCCATGGCTCCCTGGGACCCACGACGTGTCCCGGCGGGTAATGCCTGTCGCTCGCGCCCGGCGGGCCCTATGTTCTGCCCCATGAGCTTGGAATGGGAGCAGGTGCTCGTCCACGCGCAGGACCCGGAGGCGCTCGGGCGTTGGTGGGCCGAGGCCCTCGGCTGGGTGGAGGTCTACTCCTCCGAGCACGAGTTCGAGATCCGCGCGGAGCCGGACCGCATGCCGGGGCTGGACTTCGTGCGGATCGACGAGGCCAAGCAGGCCAAGAGCCGCCTGCACCTCGACTTCCGGCCCGACGACCAGGACGCCGAGGTCGCTCGCCTGCTCGCCCACGGCGCACGCCGCGTCGACGTCGGCCAGGGCGACCAGGCGTCGTGGGTCGTGCTGGCGGATCCCGAGGGCAACGAGTTCTGCGTCCTCGGGCCGGCGTCGTGAGGCGCTCGTAGCCCCGTGGCCGTCGACCGGGTCGTCCCCGACCTGACGGTGCCCGACCTCGTGACCCGTGACGCCTCGGCCGCGGTCACCGATTCGGGTGATTGACCTCCGACGGGCTGCGGGCGGACGATGCAAGACAGGTGTCCCGTCGTCGTGGGCAACCGAGCTCGCCCGGGCACGTACGGAGTGGCCATGTCGCGCAGGTCGGTCATCATCGGAGCCGTAGCAGTAGCGATGTCAACCGCCTTCCTGGCGGTGGGCGCCGAAGCACGGGACAGGCCCTTCTCGACCAGCCGGATGGTGGTCCGCCCGGTGGTCGATCCCTTCGACACCGGTAGCACCACCGGCGGGGGCGGGCAGCTGAGCAAGGTGCAGATCGAGCGGTACCGGTGCGCGGTCGAGGCCGGCTCGGCGTACGGCTCACCCGCCGGCGCGATGGACATCTCGTGCAACGACGAGGAGCCCTACCGCCAGGATTTCAACCCCGACAACGAGCTCGCGATCGCGGTCAACCCCAAGGTGCCGACCCACCTGCTGGCCGGGTCCAACGACTACTTCTACCGGTTCAACAACTCGACCGGCGTCCGCCAGGCGATCGTTCCGACCGGCTTCTTCACCTCGTTCGACGGCGGCGCCAGCTGGGTCGACGGCCAGGTCCCGATGCGCAGCGGCAACGGCGCGGGTGACCCCTCGCCCGCGTTCAACGGCAGGCTGTCAGGCAACACGCCGCAGACCGGCTGGGCGATGATGGCCCAGCTGGAGAACGTCGGCGGCCTCGGCGGTCCGTTCGTCTCCCAGGGTGACGTGTCGGTGAGCCACTCCCCGGACGGTGGCACCACCTGGAGCGAGGCGGTGACCGTCATGAAGGGCAACGGCGCGGCCCTCGGACCGGCGAACCGGGCGACGTTCTTCGACAAGGAATGGCTGACGGTCGACAACGTCCCCTCCTCCCCCTTCTACGGCCGTTCCTACGTCGTTGCGGCGCGTTACCTCAACGCCCTTCACGGCTCCTACGCCGAGTCGTCGGTGTACTTCGCGTACTCCGACGACGGTGGGCGCACCTGGTCGCGCCCGAAGGAGATCTCGGGATCCAACGCGCTGTGCACCGCGCAGAGCACCGGGCCCACCGGGGAGTGCGACGAGGACAGCTTCCCGATCCCCGAGGTGGCATCCAACGGTGACCTCGTCGTCCACTTCGTGACCGCCAACATCGAGTCGGCCTGGGAGACCCCCGGCGAGTACGAGCAGACCGTCCTCGCTGTGAAGTCGACCAACGGTGGGGCGAGCTTCAGCGCACCGGTCGTCGTCGCGAACCTCGAGGACGGCTACGCCGACCTGCCCTGGAGCGTGATCGGGCGGCAGACCGTGACCGGTCACCAGATCCGGTGGCAGTCGCCCGGCACCATCACCGCGGATCCGAGCAACCCCGCGCACTGGGTGGTGGTGTACAACGACAACTTCGCCGGCACGCATGACGCGGCACCGGCGAGCTGCCTCGACCAGATTCCGGGCGAGGCACCGGACTACAACCCGTGCGACGCCGTCACCGACACCAACATCTACATGGCCGAGAGCTGGGACGGCGGCGCGTCGTGGAACCCGCGAATCACGCTCGATGCGAGGCCCGGTGACCAGTGGTTCCCGTGGGCGGACTTCCGCTCCGACGGCTCGCTGGCGGTCGCGTACGACTCGAACGAGAACATCGCCGACCCGGGCGGCGACCGCGACGACACGTTCAATCATGTCTACCTGACGATCGCTCCGCGCACGCCGGCGAGCGGAGCCGCGGTGGCCACCGGACGCGAGGCGCTGATGCCCGACGGCACGGGCCGGCAGCCGACCGAGCAGGTCGACATCTCGGTCACGCACTGGGCCGGTCAGTACGTTCCCGAGAGTGCGTGGCCGGCGATCTGCGGACCGGACGGCTACACCGATCCGCCGATCACCGACGCGGAAGGCAAGGACTGCAACGTCTTCGACGGTGACTACACAGGCTTGGCGGTGGGTTCGGACGACGCGGTCAACATCGTCTGGACCGGCCTGAACCGTTTCGCGGTCTCGCCCCAGATCGACGCCTACACCGGATCGCCCCACGACGGCTACGCACAGGACGCGATGTTCGCCCGGCGGTAGCCCCGGCGACGCGAGGGCCCGCCGCGCGGTCAGGCGCCGTCCTCGGTCAGGGACGTGACGGGCAGCCAGTCGGCTCCGAGGAGCTGGGCGAGGTCGGCGAGGCCGCTGGTGTCGCTGCCCACGGTGTCGGAGGCCGCGGCGATCCGTTCCACCATCACCTTGCCGACCTGCTCCTCGACGGTGCCCTCGGCGTACGCGATGTGCCACGGCGAGACCTGGTGGTCGCGGTGGGTGCGACCGGTCACCTGTCGTCCGGCGATGCCCGAGAAGCGGGCCTGGTGGAAGACACCGACCCGCGGCTGCGTACTCGCACGGCGGCCGTCGGCGAGGGTCTCGCCGGCGTGCAGGCTGATCGAGGCGACCGTGGTGAAGACGCAGACCTTCGCCTGCCCGGTCTGGAAGCGGAGCCGCTCGGCCTCGGGATCGAACCGGTCGCGGCCGTAGATCGTGGCGACCTCGATGCCGGAGTCACGCAACCGGTCGGCGATCGGGTCGGCGGCGGTCCCCACGAACTCGACCGAGCACGCCACCTGTCGCTCGGCCTCGACCTGCTGTGCGATCCAGGCGACCGTCGAGTCGACGCGGATGAGCCCGGCCTTCTGCCGGAAGCGCAGGAGTGCGGCCCGCCCCTTGGCGACGTTGCGGCCGCGCCGGGCGATGTCCATCTCGCGACAGAACTCCCCCCATTCGGCCTCGTACGCCGTCCGCTCGGCCGGCGTGAGCGCCACGGGCATGCCGGAGATCGGCACCGGCCCCCATGGCGCGGCACGGTGCAGCATCGCCGGCGGCCGCTCCTCGTCGAGCCAGCCGCGCACGAGCTTGAGATCCGCAGCGCGCCGCGCCGGGTCGGTGGTCCACGTCGCGCCGTAGCGCCCCCGTTCCACCCCGACGCCGTGGCGCTCGAGCGCGGTGGCGAACGCGTCCCCGGGTTGCGTCGCCGAGGTCCACTCCTTCATCGACTCGTCGAGCACCTGGGCGTAGGCCGGCGCGAGGTAGGGCAGCTCGAGGGGCGTGTGTCCGGGCGTCGCGGTGGTGGCGATGACGAACGGCGCCCTGTCGTGCGGCTTCCCGTGTCCCGAGATCCGCGCCCAGAGATTCCACCGCTTCGTCGTCGTACGCCGCAGGGCGTGGGCCTCGTCCGCGATGATCACGTCCCAGGTGTGGTCCTTGACCTTCTCCAGCCGGTCCCACGTGATGACGACCCACTCCAGACCGCCGTCCCCCAGCGCCGTGATCGTGCGGCACCAGTGGCCGATCGTGATCGCGGCGGGGCGGTCGGCCACGACGAGCACCCGTCGCGCGCTGCGGAGGTCGCCCACCGCTGTCGCCCCGAGGACCGCGGCGATCGTCTTGCCCACGCCGGGCTCGTCGGCGAGCAGGAACTGCCGCCCGCCCGCCTCGGCGCGCGCCGCGATCGCGTCGGCTGCCTCGAACTGGATCCTCCGCGGCTCGAGCTCGTCGGTCGGCTCGGGGCTGGGCGTCGGGCGGTCCGGGTTGAGGCTGTTCTCGATGAACCGGCCGAGCGTGTAGGGCCCCGGCGAGTAGGGCGCGAGGTGTGCGGGCAAGGCGCACCCGACGTACAGGTGGGTCTTGAGGGCGGGGTGCCAGGTGGCGCCGTCGACCTGCGTCCCGTACGGGACGTCGAGCACCCACAGCCGCTCCCCCGGCCCGGCGGTCGGCAGCGGCCGCTGCTGCTGCCGCGTGCCGCTCCGGCGCGGGGACGCGCTGCGTCGACGAGCACCGGATCGTCGAGGACTGGCCACCCCCGGACGCTACCGGGGCCTCCCCCTCGAACAGGGCTGCCTCGCCCACGTCCGCAGCGCGGTCGAGGTGCACCTGCCCGGCCGCGGGCACACTGTCCCCCGTGCCGAGACTCGCGCTGGACAGCGAAGACGCCGTGGACCGCCGGCGCGTCCTGGTGACCCGGAACCGGGTGCTTCTCCTCGGACTTCTCATCGGGTTGGGCGGAACGGCGTTCTACCTGGGATACATGTGGTTCCTGTCCCCGGTCACGATGCCCGGCGTGCGGTTCGAGCTCTCTGAGCGCGACATGTGGCAACGCAAGGCCGAGGACCTTCCCACCATCACCGCACCCGTGGGGTTCTTCCTTGCGGGGGCAGCGTCCGTGTGGCGGTGGATGACACGTCGCACCCACCTCGACCGGATCGCGTGGCCACTCCTCCTCGTCGCGGGAGGGTTCGGCGTGCTGTTCGGGTGGATCTACATCGACATCCTGACCGACACGCCGTGCCACGAGGAGGACGATGACTGCGGCCCGGCGAACGCCTTCCGCTACGCGTACCAGGCGTTCTACCTCCTGCCCATCGCGGCCGTGCTCGCGGCGGGCCTGTGGCGCAGGCACCGTCCCGATGGCCAACGTCTCCTCGCCGCCGGCAGTGCGGCCGTCGTCGCGGTCGTCACGGCCTACCTCGCCTATTGGGCGGCGAGCGTGTGGGTGCCACCGGTCGCTGACGACCTGCGAGCGAACGAGTGCGCCGTCACCTTCGAGAACAATCTCTCCGCGTGCGTCCAGACGCCCGGCTTCGGTGGCGACGAACGGTGAACACGCGCGCACGCCGCGGCTGCCCGCCGCGCCTGTCGCCGATCAGCCGAACGGCGAGCAGTCACTCGTACCAAAGGCCAGGAAGATCGGGCCGGCTGACCGATGGCACCCGGCCGACGTTCAGTCATCGTGACAGCGACAACCCGATGAGAAGGAAGAGACCGTGAGCACCACGACCAAGACCCCGACAGCCCTGCACGATCCGCCCGTGCCGGTCCGAGCGAGGCTCGCCGCCGCCTGGACCAGCTTCATGTTCTTCTACATCTACGTCGACTACCTCCACCTGTACAAGCCCGGGGCCATCGACGACATCCTGGCCGGCGTCGTCTTCGAGTTCGACATCAGTCAGACCTTCGTGGTCCTGTCGCTCATGCTCGTGGGGGTCCCGAGCCTGATGATCCTGCTCTCCATGGCACTGCCCGCCCGCGTGAATCGCACGCTCAACCTCGTCGTGGCATCGCTCTACGTCCCCGTCTCGGCGTTCAACGTGGTCGGCGAGTCCTGGATGTACTTCTACGGCCTCGGCGCCGTGGTCGAAGTGGTCCTCCTCGCCTACATCCTCCGCTCGGCCTGGACCTGGCCGCGCACGGCGTCGTAGGACAGAGCGGGAGAGCGCACGGCTCAGTGGCTGTGCGGCGGCGCGATTCGGCCCTCGCTGGCCTGGACGATCACGAAGCCCTGCCCGTTGAAGACGAGCTGGAACGCCTCCCCCGAGCCGCGACCGATGAGCGCGCTGGCACCAGCGGTACGCCGCACGCTCGTGGTCAACGACGTCGACCAGGCGACCGCCGCCTGGATGTCGGCACAGGTGGGGGCATCGACGTTGAGGACCACGGGCGAGCCGTGCGAGGTGATCGCAATCGTCCCGGTGCCGGTGAAGGTGGTGTTGAAGACACCGCCCGCCATCATCGACGCGCCCTCGACTCGCTTGATGTCCCACGTGAGCGTGGAGTCGAAGGCGAGGACGTTGCGTCCGTTGACCGTGAGGGAGTCGCCCTCGAGGTTCACGAGGTGGATCTCCATCGCGTCGTCGGCGAAGAAGACGTCACCCTTGCCGGAGACCTTCATCAGCGACATGCCCTCACTGGTGAAGGCCTTCTTCACGAACTTCCCGAAGCCGCCGGATCCTTGGTAGGCGAAGTCGACCTGGCCTTGGTAGGCGACCATCGCTCCCTGCCGTGCCATCACGTCCCCGTCGAGCGCGACCCGGAGCATGCGGGGGTTCTGCAACGTGAAGCGGTCGGTCGTGGCTGACTCGAGGTTCGTGCCGAACAGGTCACTGCGCATGGTTCTCTCCTTGGGCGTCTCGTCCTTGCACGCTACGCGACGCCACTCTGCAAGGGCCCGTGCGGCGCAAGAAGGCTCCTGCTGATTGGTGTTGGCGGACGACAGACCCCGCCGTTGGATGAGCTTGGGTCCCAACCCCGAGCCAGTGGGATGCACGAGGCGGGTCGTCCTCTGACCGATGACAACTCCGTGCCGCCGCAGTGCGTCAATCAAGAGTGCGCAGGACATTTCGGACCACGGCAACGCTGCTTGCCCTGATCGGTGTCGCGGCCTGCTCGGGGGCGAGCCGGGACGACACGGCGTCCTCGGCGGTGTCGCCCGAGGCTCCTGGGGCGGTCGAGGCCTCAGCATCGGCGACCCGGCTCCAACCGGCCACTCCGAGCAGGTTGGTCGCCGTCGTCGGCAGGCACAAGCGGGATGCGATCGACCTCCTGTCCGGCTTGGGCCTGGACACCGAGATCGAGTGGCGAGCAGGGTGCGCGACCGACATGGTCGTGGCACAGAGCCCTGGCCCACGTCGGGTCACCGGGAGCGAGACGGTCACGCTCAGCGTGGAGACCGGCGGCGTAACCCGCGAGTGCGACCTCAGGCCCGTGCGCAAGCAGGCGAAGGCACTGCTCGATTGGGCGCGCGGGGAGGCAGCACCACCGTCGTTCGCCCACGACGTCGAGTTCCTCATCGGCAACCAGACCGTCGAGCCCCGGCTGGACATGCCTCTGGACAGACGCTCGTGGGAGCTGTGCGAGCACGGTGAGGGCTGCGCCTCGCCGCTCACGAAGCTCGCCGCGATGACTCGTCCTGCCGTCGTCCGGGTGATGACCGGCCGCTGTCCGGACTCCTACGTCCTGCTGCGCCGCGAGCTCGCGTCCACGCTGGGCAGGTCTGTGACCGTCGTCGACAAGCGCGTCCGACCCAGCTGCCGCGACGTCGTGGGTATCCAGGTGTGGGTGGACGGGAAGGGACGGATCAGCGCGGTGAACTGGGTCCTCTGACCGGTACGTCGTCGCGAAGCTTCTACCCGCATCCCTCCTGGCGCGACCACCCGCGAGCCGATCGGCGTCCTACTCGTCGGTGCTCTCGCCGCTGGCGTCCTCGTTGCACTCGATCTGGGGCGGTTCCTCCCCCGGGGCGACCAGGAGCTGCAGCCGCGCCACCTCAGGCCCGCGAATGGCGAAGGAGAGGGCGCCGGCGCGCGAGACTCGGCCGGTGCGCGTCTGGTAGCGATGGCCGCCCGTCTGGCGCACCCCGATGGTGTAGACGCACTCGTCGAAGTGCGTGATCTCCGCGACCGGCTCTCGCAGGTCCTCGACGTCCTCGCGCAGAGATGCAATGCCCTCGCGCACGTCGTCCCTCGTGGCGCCGCGGGGCCGATCGGGGCGGGCCCGGTCGACGGCCTCGGCGGGGTCGGTGCCGCACTCGCCACGACCGAAGGAATGGTCGCGCTCGCGGAAGGCCAGCAACTGGTAGTCGGGGTCGTCCCACTCAGTCGTGTCGAGGTCGATGGCGGCACGGTAGTGAGTACGGCGGTGCGGACGGCCGGTGAGGTAGCCGAGCCGCTGCCACGTGGCTCCGGCCTCGGTGACGGGCACGGCGGTCAAGCACGACTCCCACTGGTCGAACCGCTGCGTCTGCTGCTCGACCTCGAGAGCGACCAGCTCGAGCTCGTCCAGCCATCGCAGCAGCCGACGAGGTGAGGCGTCGCGGGACGAGCGGGACGGCGGGACACGCGGCGCCACTGGACGTGCGTCCTCGCCGGTGCCGTTGGGATCCGGCGACCGCGACAGGCAGCGGCGCGACGTGGCGAGGTCGAGCAGGCGCCAGTCGGGCCGGCCCCGTGCGAGGGTCAGAGCGGGCCGCAGGTCGCGCCCGGTGCCGTCGCGCTCGTCGTACTGGTAGCCCCACCGGTGCCGGGGGTCGCCGCGCCGATCGACGCCGACCTCGGTCAGGCACGACTCGATCTCGGCGAAGCGCCGAACGCGCTCGCGAAGAACCGACAGGGTCCGTTGCAGCGTGGTCAGGCGCTCGCGCAGCGACGACCTGGGACGGTGCGGACCGGTCCGGGCCGCTGCCGGCTGGACACCTGGAGGGTCGGCGTACGACGAGGTGCGAGCCGCCGCGGCCCTCGCCGGCGGCACCTCTGGACGCGGTCTCGCTGGACGTGCGGGTCCCCGCTGCGCGGCCCCGATGTCGCACCGCGCCAGACCTGCCCGGGCCAGGCCTCGCGCGTCGTGCGAGAGGACCTTCTTCCACGACACGTACCCGGCGAGCAGCTGGCCGGCGGGGAGCGGCCTCGGCAACATGGAGGTGCGACCACGGCAGTTGCGGCCCGGCAGCGCCCGTCGGACGGGGCTGGTGCGGCGGGGAACGAGCACGAATCCTCGCGGGTCGTCCTCCAACGTCCTGAGTCGCGGCTCCTCACCGAGGATGTCGTTGCGCCGCTCGAGCCGGCAGGTGTCGTCGCTGACGAAGTTGAACCCTTGCGAGATCGCTGCGTAGACCCGGCAGCTGCGGCGGGTCGGGATGGTGTCGCCGGTGACCCCGTCCACGACGGGAGGACCGATGATGGTGGCGAAGCTCGTGAAGGGGCCAGCCGCACCGAGATCACCGCCCACCGGTGCGATGTTGGCGACCACGGTCGAGTGGAGCAGGGTCATCGCGCCGGCTGACAGCAGTCCTCCGCCCTCGCCCTCGGCGTAGTTGTTGGCGACGGTCGCGTTGATCAGCACCATGTCACCGCGTGCCCAGAGACCACCGCCGGCATGGGCGACGGCAAGGTTGCGGGCGATGGTGGAGTTGACGACGAGGACGTCGTCCTCGCCGGAGATCGCGCCGCCCCGGTCGTCGGCCCGATTGCCGACCAGGGTCGAGTTGTAGACAGCCACGTCGCCGTCGAGGGTGAAGATGGCCCCGCCCGGGCCGTCAGCGGCGCTGCCGTCGATGTGGGAGCCGATCACGGTCACGTCACCGTCCTCGTCGGCGTACAAGGCGCCGCCGTCGCCATCGGTGGTGTTGCCGTCGATCTCGGACCGCACGACGAGGATGTCGCCCGTGGAGGCGATGGCGCCGCCGGAGCCGTCGACGAGGTTGTTGCCGAGGATCGAGTCGTAGACCTGCACCCCGCCGCGCCGCGCGTACAGTCCACCTCCGTCGTCGTTCGCCAGGTTGCCGGTGATCCGCGACCGGTGGGCGGTGATCCGACGCATCGAGAACACGCCGCCACCCGGCTCCTCGGCGAGGTTCTGGAAGACCACGACCTGGCGCAGCATGATCTCTCCGCGCGATGTCAACGCGGCGCCGGGGCCCTCGGACCCTCCCCGGGTGAGCGTGACGCGCCGGAGGTCGAGGTAGCCGGTGCCGTCCTGGCGCAGCACCCGCTTCTCGAAGCAGGTTTGTTGCAGCACGTGACCGTGACCGTCGAGCACCAGCGGGTACGGCGACTCGCGGATCGGGTCACCGAGGAGACAGTCGCGAAGCAGGATGTCGGCGCCCAGCTCGATGCGGCGACGCAGCGGATCAGCCCATGCTGCGCGAAGCTCCTGCTCGGTGCTGACGGCCTCGCGCGGTGCGGTCTTCGCAAGAGCCGTCGCCGCGCCCTCAAGGGATGTCGGTGAGCTCCCCGTCCGAGTGCTCGCCGACATCGTCTGCACGACGTCACCCCGGAGCGAGCCAGGCGACTCCGGCACGACCGGTACCCCGCCAACCAGCGAGGCGACAACGAGGACGATGGGTGCCAAGGCCGTCACGGATCGACAGCACGCCATGTCGCCCTCCCGTCCCCAGGCAGCCGCTCCCACAGTAGGAACCGCAGGAGCCGCGCCGGGGAGGCGCGCTGCGGGGCGCCCTCAGTTCTACGGCCGGACGTGCGCGCTCATCGGCAGACTTCTTCGTTGGCAGGTGGCGGCTGGTGGCTACCCCTGCCCGGCCGCGAGGCTATTGCGCGAGGGTGGGGAAGCTCCAGGCGCCGGCCAGGATCTGTGGGCGCGGACGGTAGAGGCGGACGAGGTAGTTCCAGCCCTCCATGATGGGGATCGAGTTGTCGCCGCTGCCGCCGAAGCGGACGGTGACACTGTCGTCGTCGTTGCGGGCGGCGGTGATGTTGTTGATGCTGTAGACGTCGTGCTCGTTCGGCTCGAAGAACCCGTCAGCGTTGTAGACCGAGATCGACCAGAACCCGTCGACCGGTACGTCGTCCGCGACGGTGAGCTCGTACTCGCCCACGGGCAGGTTCGGCGACACCCCGACGTACGACGCCTCGGCGTCCGGCAGCCCACCCCACCCGGCAGCCGAGCCGATCAGGTGGTGCACGGGATCGACGTCCTCCTGCCGGCCGAAGCTCCGCTCGAAGGACGCCTGCTCGGCAGCCAGTGCCAACAGGGCGTTGCGAGAGCGGTCGAGGCTCCCGGTCTCGTAGTCCGGGAGCTCGAACCGTCGCTCGGACACCGCGCTGATGCCAAGCTGGTCCTGGACGGCGGCGACGGCGACCAGGTCCTCGGGGTTCCGTGGGTCGACCAGCGTGCGCGCGGCGACCACGACGTACGGGCTGTCGAACTCCTCGACGGTGAGGTCGTAGGTGCCGGCATCGTGGAAGACGCGGTTGATGTGGTGGTTCTCGTTGACGATCATCACCGACAGGTAGCGGTCCCCGGCGTCCGGCACGGTGAGGACGGCCCCGGCGGAGATGTCGACGACCGCGAAGCTGTAGAGCGTGTCGCGATTCATCCTGATCACGGTCTGCTTGTCGATCGCCGCCGGCTCGCGGTTGTGCGAGAACTGGTTCACCCCACCCGCGTCTCGTTGCAGGCCGGCCATCATGCGGTGCGTCTCGGCGAGGGCGAAGTTGTCCGCGTTGACCTTCGTCTGAATCATCCGCCGAGCCTGCCCTCGTGCGGGAACGCATGTATTCACCCCCACCGGGTGAACACCCCCGGGGTCCGGGTGGATGAGACTGTGGGGCATGCAGCAGATGAGCCTGCGTCAGTACATCGACTCCCTGGACCGGGAGGGGTACACCGTGCGCGACGACCACGGTGACGACCCCGTCCTGATCAAGCCTGATGGACGGGCGGTCGAGACGTGGCGGGACAACTACCCGTACGCCGAGCTCATGAACCGCAACGACTACGAAGTGGAGAAGTACCTCCTCCAGATCGAGCTCCTGAAGTTCCAGTACTGGGTCCAGGACACCGGCCAGAAGCACGTCATCGTCTTCGAGGGACGCGACGCCGCGGGAAAAGGCGGGACGATCAAGAGGTTCATGGAGCACCTCAACCCCCGTTCCGCCAGGGTCGTCGCGCTGACCAAGCCCACCTCGACCGAGTTGGGGCAGTGGTACTTCCAGCGCTACGTCTCCCACCTCCCGACCTTCGGCGACATCGTCCTGTTCGACCGTTCCTGGTACAACCGCGCAGGCGTGGAGCGGGTGATGGGCTTCTGCGACGAGGAGGAGTACCGCACCTTCATGGGACAGGCGCCGCTGTTCGAGCAGATGCTCCTCGAGGCGGGCGTGAACGTGACGAAGCTGTGGTTCTCGGTGACCCAACAGGAGCAGCGGACTCGTTTCGCCATCCGCCAGCTCGACCCGGTACGGCGCTGGAAGCTGTCCCCCATGGACCTCGAGAGCCTCGACAAGTGGGAGGCCTACACGGAGGCCAAGGAGGAGATGTTCCTGCGGACCGACACCGACCCCGCGCCCTGGTACACGGTCAAGAGCAACGACAAGAAGCGCGCCCGGGTCAACGCCCTGCGACTGTTCCTCAGCCTGGTCGACTATGACGGGAAGGACCAGCAGGTGGTGCTCCGGCCCGATGCGAAGCTCGTCCAACGAGGACGCGAGGCCGTCGGGGACTGAGAGCCGAGCTGGACGCGGATCGCCGGCGGGTGCTGGGGTTCCCCACAGGATTGGCCGGTCATGCGGCCTGTCTGCAGACTGCCTACGTCCTTCGGTTGCCGTCGCTCGCGTATCGCGTACGCGGGGTCCCGTCTGGCCTAGACTGGACGGACGGCGCCGCCACTCGGGTCGCGCACACACTCGGGGACGCCACGTGACCAGCCCTCTGCGCTCGCGCGACGCGCTCACCGTCGAGCAGGTGCCACGCTCGGTCGATGCCGTGCTCGCCTCGGACTCCGTCCGCACCGTGTTCCAGCCGATCGTCGACCTGGTCTCCGGTGAGGTGGTCGCGCACGAAGCGCTCTCGCGAGGGCCCGCAGGCCCGCTCGAGACCCCCGGTGCCCTCTTCGACGCCGCCCGGAAGTCCGGCCGGCTGGCCGAGCTGGATGCCGCGTGTCGAGTGGCAGCGTTCCGCTCGGCCATGGCACACGGCCTGGTGGCGCCGCTGGCGGTCTTCGTCAACGTCGAGCCCGCCGTGCTCGACTCGGCTCCCCTTGACCTGCTCGCGATCGCTGACGCGGCGCCGGACGAGCTCAGGATCGTCTTCGAGATCACCGAGCGCGCGGTCTCGGCACGTCCGGCCGAGCTCCTTCGAACGGTCGAGCGGGTGCGCGAGGCCGGCTGGGGGCTGGCCCTGGACGACGTCGGTGTCGAGGCGGACTCGCTCGCGTTCATGGAGCTCCTGCGCCCCGACGTCGTCAAGCTCGACATGTCGCTGGTCCAGCAACGGCCGGACCAGCGCACGGCGGAGGTCATGCATGCGGTCAACGCCTACGCCGAGCGCAGCGGTGCGCGCGTGCTGGCCGAAGGCATCGAGACCGACGCTCACCTGTCCAACGCGCTGGCACTGGGGGCGACCCTGGGACAGGGCTGGAAGTTCGGCCGCCCCGTGTCCGATCCCGACATCACGCCGCCGCAGCAGGGCCTGCCGGTGCGGGCATCGGGCGTCACCCGGACAGGGGAGCTCGTGGGGTCGCCCTTCGCGGCACTTCCGGACGGCACCGGACTGCTGCGGGCCCCCAAGCGCCTGCTCATCGAGCTGAGCAAGCAGCTCGAGCGCGAGGCGATCCGCCTCGGCGAGACGTGTGTGGTCGCCGCGGCGTTCCAGGAGGCGCGCCACTTCACCGAGTCCACCGTCATGCGCTACCAGGAGCTCAGCAAGCGAACGGCCTTCGTCTGTGCGCTCGGGGAGGGGCTCCCCGAGGACCCGTTGCCGGGCGTTCGAGGCGCCACCCTCGACCTGGACGACCCCGTGCGGGGCGAGTGGGACATCGTCGTGCTGAGCCCGCACTTCTGCACCGCGCTCCTGGCCAGGGACCTGGGCGACGAGGGCCCGGACATGGACCGCATGTTCGAGTACGCCCTGACCTACCGACGCGACGTGGTCGTCGACGCAGCCCAGGCACTGCTGGCCCGGTTGGCGCCCCGCAGCACCCCGATCTGATACGTCGAGGCGCGGCGTCAGTCGCCGTGCTCCCACCAGTCGCCCATCCCCCTGGCAGTGCCGGACTACATCCGGGAGCAGTCCCGGAGTAGTCAAGGTCTCACTCGCAGCGTCGTAGAGCCCTCATCGCCGTGAGTATCATTTTTCTTTTGGCGCGCTGCTGCTCCTGGCCAGCACGGATCAGGAGACCTCATGAACCACACGACCTCGCGCGCGCCCGGCGTCAGCGACCGATCTGAGTGGGCGGACACGGCCAAGGCCTTGTCCATCGTCCTCGTCGTGCTGCACCACACGGTCGGCAAGCACCTCGGCTTCGTCACACCGACCCAGTTCCTCGGTGTGGGAGCCGTCTGGCTCGAGTTCACGGACGCGCTCAAGCCCGTGCGTATGCCGCTGTTCTTCGTCGTGTCCGGCCTCTTCGCCGGCTCCGCACTGCGTCGACCCTGGCGGGAGGTGGCGCGCAAGCGCGTGCTGAACATCTACTACCTCTACGCGCTCTGGCTCGGCGTCCACATGGGCGTGTTCACAGTCTTCGACGAGCTCCCGATGAACCGGACCCGCGGCTGGTCAGAGCTCGTCACCAACCTCGTCGTCCCCTCGTCCGGGTTGTGGTACCTCTACGCGCTCGTCGCCTACTTCTTGTTGACGCGGTCGCTGTTGAGCCTCGACCCCCGCGTCGTGGTGGCCCTGGCGGCGGCTCTCACCCTGCTGACCCCGGCTCTGGGGATCGACGCGGTCAACACCGCGTCGCTGTTGCAGCACTTCTTCTTCTTCGCCTTCGCCGCCCACTTCCCGTCGGTGGTCGTCGCCATGTCCCGACTCAGCCTGCGGCCGACCCTCCTCGTCGCGGGTGCCGCGGCAGCGGTGGTGGCAGCTCCCATGGTGCTGGGGCCCGAAGCTCGGCCGAGCAGGTTCGTCATCAGCCTGCTGGCCGTACCCCTCGCAGTCAGGCTCGCCGGCGTGCTTGCCCTGTGGCGCCCAGCGGCTCGGCTCGGCTCGTTCCTCGGGCGGCGCACCCTGCCGATCTACGTCCTCCACGTCCCGGTGCTGGCTGTCCTGCATTCCTTCTTCATCGAGTCCCTTCGAATCGAGGGAACCAGCGTCGTGTCGGTTCTGGCGCTGGCGGTGTATCCACTCGCTGCCACCTTCGTCATCATCGCGACCTGCCTCGGGGTCGAGCGGGTGCTCAGTCGGACCGGGTTCGACTGGCTCTTCACAGCACCCTTCGGACCCGACCCGGCCCTGACAACCGCGCCGGCGCCCGCCTCGAGCACTGCTGCTGTGCCGGGACGGTTGACGGCCGCCCATCCGTAGTCGTCAGCGCCTCGACGCGGCCGCCTTCCTGCCGCCGGATGGCGCGTCGATACTCCACTCAGCTTCGGCGAGGTCCGTTCGTCCGCGCGGTGGCAGGTGCGCTGCGTGGATCCTCGGGCCAGGCGTGCTTGGGATAGCGCCCGCGCAGGTCCGCACGCACGCCCGGGTAGCCGTTGTCCCAGAAGGACTCCAGGTCTGCGGTGACGGCGGCCGGGCGTCGCGCCGGGGAGAGCAGGTGCAGCAGGAGCGGGACCCTGCCGTCGGCCAGGACCGGTGCTGCGGTCCAGCCGAAGACCTCTTGCAGTCGCACGGCAAGCACCGGCTGGTCCTGGGAGTAGTCGATCCGCACGCTCGACCCGCTCGGCACTTCCACGCGCTCAGGGGCCAGGTCGTCGAGCCTGCCCGCCGCCGGCCACGGCACCATCGCGCGCAGGGCGGCAGTCACGTCGACACGACGAAGATCCTCCGCCGAGCGGACCCGCGCCAGCTGCGGCCCGAGCCAGAGATCGAGGTTCTGCGTCAGTGCTGCGTCGCTCACGTCTGGCCACGGGTCACCGAGCGCGCGGTGAAGGAAGTCGAGGCGGGCGCGCAGCGCCGTGGCCGCCTCCGTCCAGGCGAGGAGAGCGATCCCCTCGCTCGCGACCGCCTCTCGGATCGCGTCGCTCACGGCCTGCGCGGGTGGATCGCTGAGCGGGTTCGAGCTGAGCTCGATCGCGCCCAACAACGCCCGTCGGCGAGCCAGCACCCGCCCGCTGCTCCAGGTGACCTCATCCACCTCGGTCCACAGCGAGCCCGCTGCCTCCAGCGCGAGGTCCTCGGTGAGGGGAGCCGCCGCACGGATCCGGGCCTCACGTTGCCCGGGCCGTCGCTCCGCGTCAGCGACCGCGAGCCACTCGAGTCCGGCCAGCGGCCCCGGGTCGCGCGAGTCGAGCGCCGCGCCTGTCCCGGACGCCATCAGGTAGCTCGACGTACCGGAGCGCTTGCGTGCGATCCGGTCCGGGTGCGCCAGGGCCACCACCAGACCCACCGCCACGTCGTCGGTGAGTGCCCGGGCGTGGCCCGACGCCCCTCTCCGGTCGCCGGCGGTGCCCTGCGTCGCAACGACCTCCTCCAGCCGAGTGACCTGCCGGCGCCACGATCCTGCGCGCGGGCCAGCACGCAGTGACCGGAGCGCAGCGACCAGGTCTCCGCCGGGAGCGCGCACGTCCTCGCTCAGCATCGCGACCACCTCGGAGGCCCGCCTGGCCCCGACGAGGCCGGCCCCGTCGATGAGGGCACGCGCCAGCCTGGGATCGGCCGGCACGCCAGCCATCACCCGGCCCCGCGAGGTGACTCCCCCGTCCTCGGTCATCGCCCCCAGACCCACCAGCACGTCCCTGGCCGCCGACAGCGCGTGCACCGGTGGCTGGTCGAGCAGCGCCATGTCGTGGACGTCGTGGCTGCCCCAGCACGCCAGCTCCAGGGCGAACGCCGTCAGGTCGGCGGTGGCGATCTCCGGCTCCGGGTGAGCGGCCAGGTGCGCGTGCTCCGCCTCGGACCAACACCGCAGCACGGTCCCCGGACCCAGCCGTCCGGCCCGTCCCGCACGCTGCTCGGCCGCTGCCCGGCTCACCGAGACGGTGACCAGAGAAGCCAGTCCGCGACGGTGATCGGTGCGCGGCTCGCGCGACAGCCCGGCATCCACCACGACGCGCACCCCCGGCACCGTCAGCGACGACTCGGCGACCGCGGTCGAGACGATCACGCGTCGACGCGGACCCTCGCTGAGCGCACGATCCTGCTCGGCGCCGGACAGACGTCCGTGCAGGGCGTGCACGGCCGCGTCCACGCCGGCAAGGCGACGTACGGTCGCCTCGACCTCCGCGACGCCCGGCACGAAGGCCAGGACGTCCCCCTCGTGCCCGACGAGCGCACGACGCACGGTCGCTGCGACATGGTTGTGAAAGGCCGGGGTGATCCCCCGGTCGTCGGTGCGGCGCTCCCCCGCAGGCAGCGGACACCAGACCGCCTGGACCGGGTGCAGGGCACCCGGGACGCGGATCACCGGAGCGGCCCGGAGATCTCCAGGACCATCGGGATCGCCACCCCGGCCGATCAGGGCGGCCGTACGTTCGGCCTCGATGGTGGCCGACATCGCCACCAGGCACAGGTCCTCACGCAGGTTGGCCCGGACGTCGATGAGCAGCGCCAAGGTCAGGTCGGCGTCGAGGTGGCGCTCGTGCACCTCGTCGAGCACGACGGCTCCGACACCGGCCAGCTCGGGATCGTGCTGGATCCGCCGGAGCAGCAGGCCGGTCGTGACGATCTCGACACGTGTACGGCGACTGCTGCGTCGGTCTCCGCGCACGGCGTACCCGACCGTCTCGCCGACCGGTTCGCCCAGGAGCTGCGCCAGCCGGCGGGCAGCAGCACGAGCTGCGATGCGGCTGGGCTGCGTGACGACGACCCGACCATCGACGACTCCGGCGACCGCGGGCGGGACCAAGGTCGTCTTGCCGGTGCCCGGCGGTGCCTGGACCACCGCGACCCCGCGAGTGCGAAGGGCCTCGACGAGAGGGTCCAGACCCACGGTGACCGGGAGGTCGGGCGGCGCGGCGAGCAGGTTGCGCAGCGGGTCGGACACCCTTGCAGTGTGCCTGACGCGCAGCTGCGTACGAGTCTGCGGGACACCCACCGGGACCTGACACCCCGAGAAGGCTGAACCTGTTTCCGCAGGGTCTGCATCGGCCGGAATGTCCGCTCGCTTGGCTGATGCAAGGTCGGCGGTCGGGTGCGTCCGGGCTTTCGAGAAGCGCCGGTCCGCAACACTCGGGGAGGCCTGGGCTACTCCTCGAGTGCTCGCAACGCACGACCTCGCGCGGCCCGCATCTGGGTCACGCGTGCGGACAGCTGGGCGATGTCAGCGCTGCGGCGGCTGACGAGCTGGTGCGGGTCGGTGGCGAGGTCGTAGAGCTCCCACTCGTCGCGCTCGTGGTGCTCGATGTAGGCGGTCGAGCCCTGGCGGAGCAACGCCCAGTTCAGGAAGGTGTTCTCCACCATCAGCCGCCGACGCCAGGACGACCAGTCCCCGCTGCGTAACGGTCCCAGCATCGAGCGGCCGGACAGCTCGCGGCCTGCGTCGGGATCGAGCCCAGCGATGTCGAGAGCCGTGGGCATCAGGTCGACCTGGGACACGAAGGCGTCACGGACGCTGGGCTCGACGCCGGGCCCACGCACGACGAATGGGATACCCGCCGACTCCTCGTACGGCTGCTCTTTTGCAACCAGACGGTGCTCACCGAGCAGGAACCCGTTGTCCGACACGAAGAAGATCCAAGTCCGGTCCAGCTGGTCCGTGCGCCACAGCACGTCGAGCAACCGGGCGACCTGGTCGTCAAGGTCCTGCAGCTCCTCCAGCTTGCCCTCCAACTCGGCTCGCATCCGTGTCCGATCCTTCAGGGGCAGTCCTCGCAACCACGTGGGCTTGTCGGACATGTCGGCCTCGTTGAACGCAGGCGGGTCCCACTGCACGTCGTCGAAGTCGTCGCGGTGCTCGGGGCTCGGGGTGTAGGGACCGTGCGGCGTCGACGGCGCCCACACTGCGAACCATGGACCCATGTCGCTGTGCCGCGCCACGAACCGTCCCAGGCGGTCCGCGGCGAAGTCGTCAGAAGCCTTCTGCGACCCAACGTCGCGGATCTCGCCATCGACGCTGACCTGCCCCTCCAGACCGATCGTGGCGATCCAGCGACCCCATCCGGGGGCGACGTACTCGGGGTCGGTGACCAAGCCGTTCATGTACTTGCCGAAGTAGCCCGTGTCATAGCCGGCGCCGCGCATCCGCGTCGCGACGGTGTCGCGGTCGTGCCCCTGGGCGACGAAGCGCTGATGTGTCCTGTTGGTGTGGCAGCCGTGATCGTGGGGGTAGCGGCTCGTGAGCATGGAGGCGCGAGCAGGGCCGCACAGCGGCATTGCGGCATAACCTCGCCGGAACCGCACGCCCTTCTCCACGAGGCGCTTCCACGTCTTGTCCATGGTGCGCAACGACGACCGCATCTGGTCGTCCGAAATGATCCACAGCACGTTGTCGGCCATGCGCCCATCTTCGGCACACAGCCCTCACTCCACCACCCTCCATGGATCGCCAAGACGTCGGGAGAGCTCCTCACAGGGACCGCATTCCTCCCATGCGAACCACAGACCCTGACGTGCTCCAGACAGCGGTGATCTCGTGTCGTCGAACGGAGACACACATGCTCCGAATCGGGCCGAGCGACTTCAGTCGCGAACCCATCGTGCTGGACTGGATATGAACCAGTTGAGTACGCGTCCCTTGAAACGGTCGGGATGCCCGATTGCTCGACGATGTCCTGTCCAAGCCAGTGGGATGCGGAACGCGCGCTGCGGGCCGTAAGAGTCTTCGCCGACTCGATGGGCCGCAGGACTCCTACAGGGTCGTACTGGTGCCAGGCGGGACTCGGTGGTGGCCTGCGTAGGTGGCTTCCGACAAGAGGCGGAATGCCCCCGTGTGCGACGGCATCTGGACGGTCTGCCCCGCCCGGAACCGTCGACATGCATGCGTCCTGGATATCCGGTGTCGGCGACGCTCCAGCACAGACGATGATGCCCAGATGACTGTCGACATCACAGCAACCGCCATTCCCACCAAGGACGAGCTCGTGAGCCTGTACGACGCCGTCGGGTGGACGACGTACGCGAGGGACTCGGAGACCCTGCACCGCGCGATGCAGGGCTCCAGCCGGGTCGCTGTGGCTCATCGGGACGGTCAGCTCCTCGGTCTCGCCCGCGTCATCAGTGACGGCGCCACGATCGCCTATCTCCAGGACGTCGTGGTCCGTCCCGCCGAGCAACGTCGCGGTCTGGGGAAGCGGCTCGTCGAGGAGGCTTTCGCCCCGTTCGAATCGGTCCGGCAAAAGGTGCTGCTCACCGACGACGAGCCGGGCCAGCGGGCGTTCTACGAGTCCCTCGGCTTCGCGGAGACGCGTGACTTCGACGACGGCTCCCTGCGCGCGTTCGTGAAGTTCGGCTGACACTCAGGCGGCGGAATGACTGTGAGGATCGCCAACGCAGCCTGATGGTGCTGGGCTGTGGTTGGTGAGCGCGGGTGTGACCCCCGGAATGACTGGCTTCGTGCCTTGTTGCGACCTG
>NZ_LMSU01000002.1 GCF_001429625.1 Nocardioides sp. Soil805 | reverse complement strand
GCGGTTCATGCCCGATCAGGTGGCTGATGCCCTGGAGAAGAGTGCGGACAAGCGGCACGTCACCTTCGACACCCAGCAGGCCTCCTACGACGGGACCATGGGGCTCGAGGCCAGCCTGGAGATCCCCGACGCCCTCGCACTGGCCGCGGCGGTGCAGTCGGGCGCCGAGCATCTGGCGAGGTTGGGGTCGACCGACAACGTCGACGGACGCCGCGCCACCGCGTTGGGCGACCTGGCGCGCCACCAGCTCACCATCGGCTTCGACGACAACCCCCGGGCCGACGGCGACGCCCCGACTGGGTCCGCTTGCGACTCTGCCCCGGCCACCCCGGCCACCCCGTCCGCGCCGGTCACCCAGGTTGTGCTCCACGCCCACCTGTCCGCCGACGCGATCACCCACCACGACCAGGAGATCAGAGAGGCGCTGGTCGGGCGGATCGAGCAGGCCGGACGACGGGTGCTGTCGGTGGAGCAGATCCGCGCCTGGTGCGGACGCCCCGACGTGGCCGTGGTCGTCAAGCCGGTCATCGACCTCCGCGAGCGACTCGAGTGCCGGGGCTACGAGCCCACCGAGAAGATCCGCGAGCACGTGATCGCCCGCGACGGGACGTGCGTGTTCCCGTGGTGCGGCCGCAACGCGAGGCGTTGCGATCTCGACCACATCGTCCCCTACGACCACGATCACTCCGACCACGGTGGCCAGACGTCCACCGACAACCTGGCCGCCCTGTGTCGACGGCACCACCGGTTGAAGACCCACGGTCGGTGGCGCTACGAGATGGGCGAGCCGGGTGTCTTCACCTGGACCAGTCCGCTCGGTTTCACCTACCTGCGCGACCACACCGGGAGCCGAGGCACTGGGCGCGCGTGGCCCGAGCCCGGCACCACCGCGGACCCGCCCGACCAGTAGCCACCACGCCCCGTACCCTGCAGACCGGCCACCTGCGGGGTCATCGGTATGTCAGTACCCAGGTGAGGGCCACCGTGCGAGGGTGTCCGGCGTGATCGACGTGGCCGCCACCCTGCTCAGCCACTGGGGCATGGACTCCGTCGCGGTCCGGCCGCTGGAGGGCGGGATGAACTCCGACACCTGGCTGGTCGAGCACGACGGGACGGCGTACGTCGCGAAGCACGTCCCCGCCACTGCCCTCGACGACCTGGTGGCCGGGTGCGAGGTGGCCGCCTCGCTCGCGGACGCCGGCGTCGTGACGGGGCGCCCGGTGCCGACGCGGGACGGGCGCATCGCGCTGGCGGATCAGGCCCTGGTCCTGCTCGAGCACGTCCCCGGTCGCGAGCTCGACGGCGAGACCGACGACGAGCAGCGCCGGATCGCCGCCACGCTGGCAGCCGTCCACCGCGCCGGCGACCCGTCGAGCGAGCAGAGCGACCACAGCGACAGGCACTTCATGGCCGAGTGGCTCGACCCCGGTCTCCCCGAGGTGACCAGGCACCCCTGGCTGGCCGAGGCGGTGGACGCCGTCCGTGCCGAGACGGACCGGTTGACCCTCACCTGGTCCGTCCTCCACACCGACCCGGCCCCCGAGGCCTTCGTGCACGACGACTCCACCGGGGTCACCGGCCTCATCGACTGGGCCGGTGCCCGCCGGGGCCCGGTCCTGTACGACGTCGCGTCAGCGGTGATGTACCTCGGAGGTCCCGACCACGGACGGGCCTTCCTCGGCACCTACGCCGAGCGAGGCCCCCTCGCGCCCGAGGAGATGCAGCACCTGGATGCCTTCCGCCGCATGCGCGAGGCCGTCCAGGGGGTCTACTTCGCCCGCCGCGTGACTGCCCGCGACCTCACCGGTGGCGTCGAGCAGGCGGACAACGAGAAGGGCCTCGACGACGCCCGCCGGCGCTTGGCAGAGATCGGCGACGGCCGGCGCTGAGTCCGTCTACGCTCGCGCGATGCAGGTCCACGAGATCGACGAGCGGCTCCTGGGCCACGAGCGCAGCGGCGGCCACTTCCTCGTCTTCGTGTACGAGGGCAGCGGGGCACCGGACACCTCGTGGTCGGTGCACAGCAGGCTCATCACCGACGCCGACCTGCCCGAGGTGCTGCGCTGGCTCGGCTCGAACCTCCCGGCGGGCTGCTGCTGGTCCCTGGGCGTCGTCCGCGGACCGGCCGACCCCTCACCGCGGACCGAGGTGGCCGTGTCGTGGATCGTCGGCGCCGACGTCCTCAACATGGACCGGGCCGACCGCAGCGCCGCCGAGCAACGCATCGCCGAGGCGATGCTGGCCCGACGTCACCGCGTGGACCTCACCTGACGACACCCGGGCCCGAGACCGCCCACGCCAGGGATCCACGGGGTGACGCCGGTCACTAGGGTGTCGCCATGGACTCGTACGCCGTCGGAGAGACCACCCCCGCCCTGCTCGAGGAGACGATCGGGGCGTGCCTGACCCGCACGGTCGAGCAGCACCCCGACCACGAGGCGCTGGTCGAGGTCAGCAGCGGCCGCCGGTGGACGTGGGCCGAGCTCGACGCCGACGTACGCCGCGTGGCGAAGGCCCTGCTCGCCGGCGGCACCGCGAAGGGCGACCGGGTCGGCATCTGGGCCCCCAACTGCGCCGAGTGGACCATCGTCCAGCTCGCCACCGCACGCATCGGCGCGGTGCTGGTGACCATCAACCCGGCCTACCGCACCCACGAGCTGGCCTTCGTGCTCAACCAGGCGGGCATCAGCCATCTCTTCCTGGCCGAGCGCTTCAAGACCAGCGACTACGTCGCGATGCTCGACGAGGTGCGCGCCGAGTGCACCGCCCTGACCGCCAGCACCGTGCTCGGCGCCGAGCAGTGGCACGACCTCCTGACAGCCGGTGACGACCTGACCGACGGCGACCTGGACGAGCGCGAGCAGACGCTCGACCCCCACGACGCCATCAACATCCAGTACACCTCCGGCACCACCGGGTTCCCCAAGGGCGCGACCCTCAGCCACCGCAACATCCTCAACAACGGCTGGTTCGTCGGCGAGATCTGCCGCTACACCCACGAGGACCGGATCTGCATCCCGGTGCCGTTCTACCACTGCTTCGGGATGGTGATGGGCAACCTCGCGGCCCTCACCCACGGCTCCACGATGGTGATCCCCGCGCCCGGCTTCGACCCCGCGCTGACGCTCGCCGCGGTGACGCAGGAGCGCTGCACGAGCCTGTACGGCGTCCCCACCATGTTCATCGCCGAGTGGGCCCTGCCCGACTTCGCGTCATACGACCTCTCCACCGTCCGCACCGGGATCATGGCCGGCTCGCCCTGCCCCGCCGAGATGATGCGCAAGCTCATCGACGCCGGCATCACCGAGATGACGATCTGCTACGGCATGACCGAGACCTCCCCGGTCTCCACCCAGACCCGCACCGACGACGCCTTCGACGTCAAGGTCGGCACGGTCGGCCGCGTCGGCCCCCACCTCGAGGTCAAGGTCGTCGACCCGCTCACCGGCGAGACCGTGCCGCGCGGCGAGTCCGGCGAGCTCGCGACCAAGGGCTACTCCGTGATGCTGGGGTACTGGGACGAGCCGGAGAAGACCGCCGAGGTGCTGCGCGACGGGTGGATGCACACCGGCGACCTCGCGGTCATGGACGAGGCCGGCAACCTCTCCATCACCGGCCGGATCAAGGACATGGTCATCCGCGGCGGCGAGAACATCTACCCGCGCGAGATCGAGGAGTTCCTCTACACCCACCCCGACATCGAGGACGTCCAGGTGGTCGGGGTGCCGGACGAGAAGTACGGCGAGGAGCTCTGCGCCTGGCTGCGGATGCGTCCCGGCGCCGCCCCGCTCGACGCGCCCGCGCTGCGCGAGTTCGCCACCGGCAAGCTGGCGCACTACAAGATCCCCCGCTACGTGATGGTCGTCGAGGAGTTCCCCATGACCGTCACCGGCAAGGTCCGCAAGGTGGAGATGCGCGCCGAGACCACCCGCCTCCTCGGCCTGTGACCGGACTTGTGCCGCGCGCGCGACGCCGCACACTGGACCCATGAGCCTGACCATCGCCGAGGCCGCCGAGCGCACCGGCCTCACCGCCCACACGCTGCGCTACTACGAGCGCGACGGCCTGCTGCGCACGCCCGTGCGCCGCTCCGCCTCCGGCCACCGGGCCTACGACGAGGGCGACCTCGCCTGGATCACGCTGATCTCCAAGCTGCGGGCCACCGGCATGCCGATCCGCGACGTCAAGCGGTACGCCGACCTGGTCCGCGCCGGCTCCGGCAACGAGGCCGAGCGCCTCGACCTCCTGCGCGCCCACCGCGAGCGGGTGCTGCGCCGGCTCGACGAGGTCCGCGAGCACCTCAGCGCCATCGACCTCAAGGTCGAGCTCTACGAGCGGGCCTCGGACGTCACCCGCATCGCTTGACTTCGAGCGCGCTCCAAGGCGTTGACTCGGGCCATGACGATCCAGAAGCGACAGCTCGGTGACCTGACCGTCTCGACCATGGGCCTCGGCTGCATGGGCATGAGCGAGTTCTACGGCTCGGCGGACGAGCAGCAGGGCATCGACACCATCCACCGCGCCCTCGACCTGGGCGTGACGTTCCTCGACACGGCCGACATGTACGGCCCCTTCACCAACGAGCAGCTCGTCGGCAAGGCCATCGCCGGCCGCCGCGACGAGGTGCAGCTGGCCACCAAGTTCGGCAACGAGCGGCGGCCCGACGGCACCCGCGTAGGCATCAACGGCAAGCCGGAGTACGTCCGCGCGGCCTGCGACGCCAGCCTCCAGCGCCTCGGCGTGGACCACATCGACCTCTACTACCAGCACCGCGTCGACAAGGCGGTCCCGATCGAGGAGACCGTCGGCGCGATGGCCGAGCTGGTGCAGGCCGGCAAGGTCCGTCACCTCGGGCTGTCCGAGGCGTCGGCGGTCAACATCCGCAAGGCCCACGGCACGCACCCGATCACCGCGCTCCAGACCGAGTACTCGCTGTTCACCCGCGACCTCGAGGACGAGATCCTCCCCGTCCTGCGCGAGCTCGGGATCGGCCTGGTCCCCTACTCCCCGCTGGGGCGCGGCATCCTCACCGGCGCCATCCGTCCCGGCACCCTGTCCGAGGACGACTCGCGCAACAGCGCCTACTTCCCCCGTCTCAACGGCGAGGGGCTGGAGGCCAACCTGGCGCTGGTCGACAAGATCACGGCCATCGCCGACGAGAAGGGCGCCACCCCGGGCCAGCTCGCCCTCGCCTGGGTGCTGGCCCAAGGCGACGACGTCGTCCCGATCCCCGGCACCAAGCGGGTGGCCTACCTCGAGGAGAACGTCGGCGCCGCGGACGTCGAGCTCACCGCCGACGACCTGGCGGACCTGGACGCGGCCGTCCCGCGCGACGCCGTCGTCGGCGACCGCTACGGGGACATGTCGAGCATCGACGCCTGAGACCCAGGAACGGGGGGTGGCCTCAGGTCGAGGCCATCCCCATCCGGCCCTCGCGGAAGGCGTCAACGAACAGCGAGTGGTCCTGGCGGACCCGCATCGCGTAGTCGATGCCCCACTGGGACAACCAGTCGCCGAACTCGCGGCGCCGGCCCTTCAGCGAGTCGACGATGGCGGCCTCGACCTGGATGTCCACCAGGTCCTGGTCGCTGTCCTCGTCGGAGGCGCAGTGGATCTTCGCGGTCGCCCGGCCCAGCAGGTCGACGACGGCGCGCATGTCCTCCGGCTCGTTGATGTTGGACCAGTCGAGGTCGACCTCGTACGGCGACACCTCGCTCACGACGTACCCGGTGCCGTCGATGTCGGTGTAGCCCAGCAGCGGGTCGGTGTGCACCTGCAGCGCGCGCTGGCTCACCACGGTGCGGTGCCCCTCGTGCTTGAAGTAGGCGTCCACCTCCGCGGTGTCGACGAACCGCGAGACCGCCGGGACGTTGGCCTGCTTCATCGACAGCACGACGTCGTTGTCCAGCGCCTGGCTGTAGCCCTCGACGAGGACGTTGTACGCCGGCAGCCCCGCGCTGCCGATGCCGAAGCCGGACTTGCCGACCACGTCGCGCAGCTCGTAGAACAGCGCCCGGTCGAAGCGCTTGGACGTCGGGATCGTGTCGAGGTAGGAGCGGAACGCACCCACGACCTGGGTCCTCTCGTCCCGTCCCAGCCGGCGCGCCGTCCCGTCCTCGAGGAAGCGGCGGGTCCCCTTGGCCAGCACGGTCACCTCGTCGAGCAGGTCGGCCCGGCGCAGGGCGCGGGCACGCTCGAGGGCCACCAGCACCGGACCGTCGGCGTTCTCGAGGTTGAGGGCGAAGTCGTCGTCGGAGTCGGTGCCGGCGTAGTGGTCGACCTGCGACAGGTAGGAGCGCAGGTAACGGGCGACGAGCTTGCGCACGGCGTCCTCCGGCAGCGCCTTCTGCCACCCGACCAGCGCGAGGCTGGCGGCGAAGCGCTGGAGGTCCCACACGAAGCGACCGAGGTAGGCCTCGTCGAAGTCGTTGACGTCGAAGATCAGCCGGCCGTCGGAGTTGAGGTAGGTCCCGAAGTTCTCCACGTGCAGGTCCCCGTGGATCCAGATCCGCTCGGCCCCGTGCCGCGACCACTCGTCGGGCTCCTGGGTGACGTCGTTGTAGTAGAGGCAGGCGGAGCCGCGGTAGAACGCGTGCGGGTCCAGCGCCATCTTGCGGTACTTGGCCCGGAAGGCCACGGGGTCGGCGCGCATCAGGGGCGCGAACGCCTCCCGGATGACCTCGATGATCGTGTCGGTGCGTGCGGAGGTGCTCGACGGTGCCATGCGCGCAATCTAGACCCCGGCGCGGCCGATACCGTGCCTCCATGAGCAGCGCCGCCGACGACAGCACCCGCCTCCTCGACCTCGCCCGCGCCTGGGCCGCCGAGGACCCGGACCCGGCCACCCGGGCCGAGCTCGAGGCCGTGGTCGCCGACGTCGAGGCCAGCGGCGACACCGCCGACCTGGCGGACCGCTTCTCCGGCACCCTGGAGTTCGGTACGGCGGGCCTGCGCGGCGCCCTCGGTGCCGGGCCCAACCGGATGAACCGCGTCGTCGTGATCCGCGCCGCGGCCGGCCTCGCGGCGTACCTGCGCGACACCGGGGCCGGCGGGGGCACCGTCGTCATCGGCTACGACGCGCGGCACAACAGCGACGTCTTCGCCAGCGACACCGCCGAGGTGATGACCGGTGCCGGCTTCTCGGCCGTGACGATGCCGCGACCGCTGCCCACGCCCCTGCTCGCCTACGCGATCCGCGAGCTGGGCTGCGTCGCGGGCGTCATGGTCACCGCGAGCCACAACCCGCCGCAGGACAACGGCTACAAGGTCTACCTCGGCGACGGCAGCCAGATCGTCCCGCCCGCCGACACCGGCATCGCCGAGCGGATCGCCGCCGTGGGCGCGCTGGCCGACGTCCCCCGCGGCGGGCAGGGCACCGTCGTCGACGAGCGGATCGTCGACCGCTACCTCGACACCGTGGCCGAGCTGGCCGCCGACGGACCGCGGGACCTCGTCACCGTCTACACGCCCCTGCACGGCGTCGGCGGAACCGCGGTGGCGCAGGCCCTGGAGACGGCCGGCTTCTCCGCGCCGTACGTCGTGGCCGAGCAGGAGCAGCCCGACCCCGACTTCCCGACCGTCGCCTTCCCCAACCCCGAGGAGCCGGGCGCGATGGACCTGGCGATGGCCCTGGCCGCCGAGAAGGGCGCCGACCTCGTCGTGGCCAACGACCCCGACGCAGACCGGTGCGCCGTGGCGGTGCCCGGCCCGCACGGCTGGCGGATGCTGCGTGGCGACGAGGTGGGCGCACTGCTGGGCCACCACCTGCTCTCGCGCGGGGTGCAGGGCACCTACGCCAACTCCATCGTCTCGTCGTCGCTGCTGGCCAAGATGGCCGCCGCGGCCGGCCAGCCGCACGAGGAGACGCTCACCGGCTTCAAGTGGATCGGTCGCGTCGAGGGGCTGGCCTTCGGCTACGAGGAGGCGCTGGGCTACTGCGTCGACCCCGAGCACGTGCGCGACAAGGACGGCGTCTCCGCACTCCTGCTGGTCTGCGAGCGCGCGGCCGCGGCCAAGGCCGAGGGCCGGGGGCTCACCGACCTCCTCGACGACATCGCCCTCGAGCACGGCCTGCACGCGACCGACCAGGTCTCGGTGCGCTTCGACGACCTCGCCGCCATCGGCGCGACGATGGAGCGGCTGCGCAGCACCCCACCGACCACGCTGGGCGGGCTGGCCGTGGAGCGCGTCGACGACCTCTCCCTGGGCAGCGACGCCCTGCCGCCCACCGACGGGCTGCGCTACTCGCTCGCCGACGGCGCCCGGGTCATCGTCCGCCCGAGCGGCACCGAGCCCAAGGTCAAGTGCTACCTCGAGGTCGTCGTGCCGGTCGACCCGGCCGACGGCGTCGACGCGGCGCGGATCGCCGCGGCCGGACGGCTCGACGCGATCGCGGCCGACGTCAAGGCCGCCGCGGGCCTCTGAGGGTCGCTCAGAGCAGCAGCGTCCCCACGAAGGCCAGCAGCGAGGCCCCGCTCAGCCCGATCGGCAGCAGCGCCGGCTCGCGGCGTACTCCCGCGGCCAGCGCCAGCTGCTCCTCGGACAGCGCGCGCACCCCGGCCTCGGTGCGTGCCTCGTCCATCAGGACGTGGAGCCGCTGCTCCACGAAGTCGGCGTAGCCGAGGTCCTTGGCCGGCGTGCCCTCGGCGTGGGCGCTCCCGGACCGTTTGCTGCGCACGGCCCGGCGCCAGGGCCGCCCGACGACGGTGGAGACGTACCGCTTGTCCGCCACCCGCACCGCCAGCACCTGCCGCACGGCCAGCTGCTCGACCGCCGCGAGCGGGATGTGGACCGTCTCCAGCATGTTGCGCATGACGAGGTCGTCCCGGGTCACCCACAGCGCGGGGCGCAGCATCGAGGCCCAGGCGAGGACCGCCGCCAGCACCGCGCCGGCGACGACCGGGGCCGCGACCGAGCCCGGGTCCGCGAGCCTCACGACGACCGCGACACCGGCGACCAGCAGCACCAGGACGCCCGTCACGCGTCCACTCGTCGGGTGGAACTCCTCCACCGGCTTCTCCTGCATCCACGCTCCTTCGGGGGGTCCGCGCGGTTTGTCCACGAGGCCGTCACCAACCCTATGCTGGGTCGGTGACGACCACTTCTGCCTCAACGGCGAGTGCAGGGGTCTTCGACGACATCACCTCGTCCGAGTCCTCCCTGCGCCGCTTCCTCCACGGCCTCCCCGGGGTCGACCAGGTCGGCGCGGAGGCCCGCGCCGCAGGCCTGGGCACCCGGTCGATCAAGACGTCCGCCAAGGAGTTCGCGATCGACCTCGCGATCCGCATGGTCGACCTGACGACGCTCGAGGGCCAGGACACCCCCGGCAAGGTCCGGGCGCTGGCCTCCAAGGCGATGCGCCCCGACCCCGCCGACCCGTCCTGCCCCGCCGCCGCGGCCGTGTGCGTCTACCCCGACATGGTCGCGACCGCCAAGCAGACCCTCGGCGACTCGGGCGTGCACGTCGCTGCGGTCGCCACCGCCTTCCCGAGCGGTCGCGCCGCCCTCGACATCAAGCTGGCCGACACCCGCGACGCGGTCGAGGCCGGCGCCGACGAGATCGACATGGTCATCGACCGCGGCGCCTTCCTGGCCGGTCGCTACCAGCAGGTGTACGACGAGATCGTCGCCGTGCGCGAGGCCTGCGCCCGCCCCGACGGCGACGACGCCCACCTCAAGGTCATCTTCGAGACCGGCGAGCTGCAGACCTACGACAACGTCCGCCGGGCCTCGTGGCTGGCGATGATGGCCGGCGGCCACTTCATCAAGACCTCCACGGGCAAGGTGCAGCCGGCGGCCACGCTGCCGGTCACGATGATCATGCTCGAGGCCGTCCGGGACTTCCGCGAGAGCACCGGACAGATGGTCGGCGTCAAGCCGGCGGGCGGGATCCGCGCGTCCAAGGACGCCATCAAGTACCTCGTGATGGTCAACGAGGTCGCCGGCCCCGACTGGCTCGACCCCGACTGGTTCCGCTTCGGAGCCTCCACGCTGCTCAACGACCTGCTGATGCAGCGCACCAAGATGCAGACCGGCCGCTACTCCGGTCCCGACTACTTCACCCTGGACTGAGGCAGATCATGGTCAAGGTGCCCGACACCTCCACCCCGTTCTTCGAGTACGCCCCGGCCCCCGAGTCGCGTTCGATCGTCGACATCAAGCCGTCGTACGGCCTGTTCGTCGACGGCGAGTTCGTCGACGGCCACGGCTCGAGCTTCAAGACGATCAGCCCCGCGACCGAGGAGGTCCTCGCCGAGGTCGCCGAGGCCGACGAGTCCGACGTCGACCTGGCGGTCAAGGCCGCCCGCCGCGCCTACACCCGCGTCTGGTCGCGGATGCCCGGCAGCGAGCGCGCGAAGTACCTGTTCCGCATCGCGCGGATCATCCAGGAGCGCGGTCGCGAGCTCGCCGTGCTGGAGTCGCTCGACAACGGCAAGCCGATCAAGGAGTCCCGCGACGTCGACATCCCGACCGTCGCCGCGCACTTCTTCTACTACGCGGGCTGGGCCGACAAGCTCGAGCACGCCGGCCTCGGCGCCGACCCGCAGGCCCACGGCGTGGCCGGCCAGGTCATCCCGTGGAACTTCCCGCTCCTGATGCTGGCCTGGAAGGTCGCCCCCGCGCTGGCCGCCGGCAACACGGTGGTCCTCAAGCCCGCCGAGACCACCCCGCTGACCGCGCTGCTCTTCGCGGAGATCTGCCAGCAGGCCGAGCTGCCGCCCGGCGTGGTCAACATCGTCACCGGGGCCGGCGCGACCGGCCAGGCGCTGGTCTCCCACCCGGACGTCGACAAGGTGGCCTTCACCGGCTCCACCGACGTCGGCAAGGCCATCGCGCGCGCCGTCGCCGGCACCCGCAAGAAGGTCACCCTCGAGCTCGGCGGCAAGGCCGCCAACATCGTCTTCGACGACGCCCCCATCGACCAGGCCGTCGAGGGCATCGTCACGGGAATCTTCTTCAACCAGGGTCACGTCTGCTGCGCGGGGTCGCGCCTGCTGGTGCAGGAGAACGTCGCGGACGAGGTCATGGAGCGCCTCAAGCGCCGCATGTCCACGCTGCGCATCGGCGACCCGCTCGACAAGAACACCGACGTCGGCGCGATCAACTCCGCCGAGCAGCTGGCCCGGATCCGCGCGCTCTCCGACATCGGCGAGCAGGAGGTCTCCGGGGCCGGCGAGCGCTGGTCCCCGGCGTGCGAGCTGCCCCAGCGTGGCTTCTGGTTCCCGCCGACCGTCTTCACCGGCGTCACGCAGGCCCACCGCATCGCCCGCGAGGAGATCTTCGGCCCGGTGCTCTCGGTGCTGACCTTCCGCACCCCCGCCGAGGCGGTCGAGAAGGCCAACAACACGCCGTACGGCCTCTCCGCCGGCGTCTGGACCGACAAGGGGTCGCGCATCCTGTGGATGGCCAACCACCTGCGGGCCGGCGTCGTGTGGGCCAACACGTTCAACAAGTTCGACCCGACGTCGCCGTTCGGCGGCTACAAGGAGTCGGGCTACGGCCGCGAGGGTGGCCTGCCCGGCCTGGCGGCGTACCTGAAGGGAGCGGACGCCTGATGGCGCGCATCGACGTGAAGAAGACCTACAAGCTCTACATCGGCGGCGCCTTCCCCCGCTCGGAGTCGGGTCGCACGTACACCGTCAACGACGCCAAGGGCGCGTGGGTAGCCAACGCCTCGCAGGCGTCGCGCAAGGACGCCCGGGACGCCGTCGTGGCGGCCCGCAAGGCCTTCGGCGGCTGGTCGGGACGCACGGCCTACAACCGCGGCCAGGTCGTCTACCGCATCGCCGAGGTGCTCGAGGGCCGGCGCGACCAGTTCGTCGCCGAGCTGCGCGCCACCGAGGGCGTCTCCGCCTCGAAGGCCAACGCCGCCGTCGACGCCGCGATCGACCGGCTGGTCTGGTACGCCGGCTGGGCCGACAAGATCACCCAGGTGGTCGGCACCGCCAACCCGGTCGCCGGGCCCTACTTCAACATCTCCTCCCCCGAGCCGACCGGCGTGGTGGCCGTGGTCGCCCCGCGCGGCCCGCTCCTCGGGCTCGTGAGCGTGGTCGCGCCGATCATCACGACCGGCAACACCTGCGTCGTGATCGCGAGCGAGGCGCACCCGCTCACCGCGATCACGCTGGGCGAGGTGATGGCCACCTCCGACCTGCCCGGCGGCGTGGTCAACGTGCTGACCGGCTCGGTCGCAGAGGTCGCCCCGTGGCTGGCCTCGCACATGGACGTCAACGGCCTCGACCTCACCGGGGTCGAGGACGCCGGGCTGGCGACCTCGCTCGAGGTGGCCGCGGCCGACAACCTCAAGCGCGTACGCCGCGCCCCGCTCGCCGACGTCGACTGGCTGGCCACGCCCGGCACCGACCGGCTCACCGACTGGCTGGAGACCAAGACGGTCTGGCACCCCATCGGGATCTGAGCGGCACCCGCACAGCAGCAGACAGCACACCGGCCCGGCGCGAGATCGCGCCGGGCCGGTGTTCTTGTTCGTGGTGTCAGTCGCGGGTCAGCAGCGACGTGGCCAGCACGTTGAGGATGTCCTGCGGCTGCTCGGCGAGGAAGGCTCCGCCGCTCGTGACCTCGGCCATCTTGCCCAGCGCCACCATGTCGGCGTCCTGGCTGATGCCGACCGCGACGATACCGACCGGGTTGGCCGGGTCGTACATGGTCCGCAGCTCCTTGATCAGCGTCTGCAGGCTGATCGAGCTCGGGTCGTCGTTGGCACCGTCGGTGAGGATGACGAAGGTGTTGTAGTAGTTCTCGTTGTAGTCGCGGACCGCCTGGCTGTAGCCGGCGAGCACGGTGTCGTACAGGCCGGTGCCGCCCTTGATGAGCGTCGGCAGCACCGCGGCCTGGCGACGCAGGAGCTTGAGGTGCTTGCCGCCCCCCTCCGCGGGAGCGTCGAGGCGACGCAGCGGCGCCAGCTCGAGCCAGTCCTTGCCGCGGCCGTCCTGGTCGGTGGAGAACGCCCACATGCCGATGCGCGCGTGGCCCGGGAAGGCGTCGAGGGCCGTGAGCGCCGCGTTGACCGCGAAGTCCATCCGCGTCTGGCCGTCGCCGGCGACCTGGTTCATCGACTCCGAGGCGTCGATGACGGCCAGCAGGCTCGACGGCACCGTCAGCACCTGGAAGTTGCGCAGCACGGCGTCGGCCTCGGAGACGACGGCCTCGTCGAGGACCTCGACCTCCGGCGCGTCCGCGTCGTCCGGCAGCGCGGCGCCGTCCGGGCCGCGCAGGTGTGCGTCGGTGAGCTCCGCGAGCACCTCGTCGGTGGCGAAGAACTCGGCGATCTTGTCGCCGGCCGCGCGGACCGGGTCGAGGGAGCCGGTGCCCATGGTCATGCCGGTCTGCGCCCGGGCGGCGACGAGGGGGTAGCTCAGCATCGGGGCGCCGGTGGCGGGGGCGCTCCAGCGCAGCGCCTCGTTGCCGCGGCGGGCGATCACGTAGTCCCGCTCGGTGATCGGGATGAGGTAGGACTCACCGGCCGAGATGACGTCGGCGTCGGTCGCGACCTCGACGCCCGAGGTGACCCTCTCGCCGAAGGTCTGGGCCATCGGGACGACGTCGCTCTGCACCTCCCCGAGGGAGGCGCCCTCGGACAGGGAGGCGGTGAGGGCGTACGCCGAGGCGCCGTCCGCCGACGGGTCGCTCATGACGAGGCGGTCGGAGGCGAGCGTCTCCAGCCAGCTGGCCGGCGCGACCCCGTCACGGGCGCTGGCCAGGCCGACCGGGCTCGTGGCCAGGGCCGGGACCTCGACCCGGCCCGTGTAGCCGACGCGCTGCAGCACCGTGCGCCACACCGGGGAGTTGGGGACCCACAGGTCGGGCAGCGCGGCGGCGCGGTCCTTCTCGTCGAGCTCGTCGAGGCCGTCCTGCACCTCCGCGACGGTGGCGTCGGTGACCTCGAGGTTGATGCAGTTGGGCTGGAGCGCGAGGGCGTCGGCCGCCTGCTCCATCAGCTCCTCGAGCACCGGCGCGACGGTGACGGTGATCGGGTCGGCCTCGCAGGTGGCGGCGCCGGCGACCGGCACCTGGTCACCGGACGCGACCTGCCAGCCCAGCCACGCGATCCCGCCCACCATGGCGGCGATCACCACGATGACCAGGTTGCGCACACCAGCACCCGCGCGCGAGGACACGCGGGGATCACTCTTCGTTCCCATCGGGAAACCTTTCGGGGGGCTTGACCTACGACGGCGCTGACGATAGGCGGAGAACCGTCCTCCCCGCGGGGGAATGGCGGAGTCCGCGGCGCTGTGTGACGGCGGCGACACGCGACGACGAGGCGCGACGACGCGGGGCACGGCACAATGGGCGCCCGTGCCTGACTCCCACGTGCCCGCCCGGGTCGTCGTCCTCGCCGGCCCGAGTGGAGCCGGCAAGTCCCGGCTCGCCGAGCGGCTGGGGCTGCCCGTCCTCCGCCTCGACGACTTCTACAAGGACGGCGACGACCCGACCCTGCCCCGGATCCCCCACGGCGCCAACGCCGGCCTCGTCGACTGGGACCATCCGGGCTCCTGGCACGCCGAGGACGCGGTGGCCGCGATGACCGCGCTGTGCCGTGACGGCCACGCCCAGGTGCCCGTCTACGAGATCGCGCGCAACGGCCGCTCCGGCTCCCGCACCCTGGACCTCGGCGACGCGCGGGTCTTCGTGGCGGAGGGGATCTTCGCGCCCGAGGTGGTGTCCGCGTGCGCCTCCGCCGGGCTGCTCGCCGCGGCGTACTGCGTGCGTCAGCACCCGGTCAAGACCTTCTGGCGGCGCCTGACCCGTGACCTGCGCGAGCGCCGCAAGCCCCCGCTCGTGCTCGTACGCCGCGGGCTCGCGCTGCTGCGCGACCAGCGGCGGGTCGTGGCGCACGCGGTCGAGAGGGGCTGCGAGGCCCTCACCCCGGACGAGGCGCACGACCGGCTGGTCACACTGGTCCCGTGACCTCCTTCTGGCCGGTGCCGCTCACCCAGCCCGACCGCCGCACCTGCGGCCCCTCGGTGCTGGTGGCACTGCGGATGGCGGAGTCGCCCGACTACCGCGACCGCGTCCTGGCCGGCGGTCCGCGGTCCGCCCAGGCCCGCTTCGCGTCCGAGGCACGGGCCGCGCACCGCACGACCAGCCGAGTCCTGGACGGGCGGGGTCGCCTCCAGGTCCCGTGGGCGCGGGCGCTGGGCACGGCACCGTGGGCGCTGGCCCGGCAGGTGCGGGGCCGGGCGGTCTACGTCGTCCTGCGGCGGCGCCGCGCCGGCGCGTACGACGCCCTCGTGGCCTCGCTGGCGACCGGTCCGACCCCGGTCTACGTCGGCACCCGGTGGCTGCCGCGGCACGTGGTCCTGGCCGTGGCCGTGGCCGACGGGGTGGTCACCTGCTACGAGCCGGCGTCGGGCCGTCGGACCCGCTTCACGCGCGAGGCGTGGCTGCGGGGCCGCCTCCAGGGCTGCGGCGGCTGGCCGGTGCCCTGGGCCGTCGTCAGCCGCGGGCCGCGACCAGCGCGGCGTACTCCGGCTTGATGACCCGGTCGATGATCTCGAGCCGCTCGTCGAAGGGCAGGAACGCCGACTTCATGGCGTTGATGGTGAACCACCGCAGGTCGTCGAGGCCGTAGCCGAAGGCCTCGACCAGCGAGTACATCTCGTCGGTCATGGACGTCTGGCTCATCAGCCGGTTGTCAGTGTTGACGGTGACCCGGAAGCGCAGCCGCGTCAGCAGCCCGATCGGGTGCTCGGCGATCGAGGTGGCCGCGCCGGTCTGGACGTTGGAGGCGGGGCACATCTCGAGCGGGATGCGCTGGTCGCGGACGTAGGCCGCCAGCCGCCCCAGCTCGACCGAGCCGTCGTCGTGGACGGTGATGTCGTCGATGATGCGCACGCCGTGGCCCAGCCGGTCGGCGCCGCACCACTGGATGGCCTCCCAGATCGACGGCAGGCCGAAGGCCTCGCCGGCGTGGATGGTGAAGTGCGAGCTCTCGCGCTGGAGGTACTCGAAGGCGTCGAGGTGGCGGGTGGGCGGGAACCCGGCCTCGGCGCCGGCGATGTCGAAGCCGGCCACGCCCCGGTCGCGCCACGCCACCGCGAGCTCGGCGATCTCCATGGACCGCGCCTGGTGGCGCATGGCGGTGAGCAGCTGGCGTACGACGATCCGTCCGCCGGCCGCGGCGACGCCCTGGTCGAAGCCCTCCTGGACGGCGCCGACCACCTCGTCGAGGGTCAGGCCGCCCCCGACGTGCTGCTCGGGGGCGTAGCGCACCTCGGCGTAGACCACGCCGTCGGCGACCAGGTCCTCGACGCACTCCCGCGCCACCCGGGTGATCGCCGGGCCGGTCTGCATGACCGCGACGGTGTGGTCGAAGGTCTCCAGGTAGCGCACGAGCGACCCGGAGTCGGCGGACTCCGCGAACCACCGTCCCAGGGCGGCCGCCTCGGTCTCCGGCAGCGCGTGGCCGCAGTCGGCGGCGAGCTCGATGATCGTCTGGGGGCGGAGACCACCGTCGAGGTGGTCGTGGAGCAGGACCTTGGGGGCGCGGCGTACCTCGTCGCGGGTGGGAGTCGTCACGTGCCTATCCTTCCAGTCATGCGCACCTTCACCAGCCTCGACGAGGTCGCGGCCGCCACCGGCACCGACCTGGGCACCTCCGACTGGGTCGAGATCGACCAGGACCGCATCGACCGGTTCGCCGAGGCGACGGGCGACCACCAGTGGATCCACGTCGACCCGGAGCGTGCCGCGACCGGTCCCTTCGGCGCCACCATCGCCCACGGTTACCTCACCCTGTCCCTGGTGCCGTTCCTCGGCAGCCAGGTGTTCTCGCTGGAGACGCCCGGCGCCAAGCTCAACTACGGCGTCAACAAGGTCCGCTTCCCCACCCCCGTGCGCGACGGCTCGCGCGTGCGCGCGCACGTCGCGATGGGCGAGGTGACCGACCTGCCCACCGGCAAGCAGATGCTGCTGCGCTACACGATCGAGATCGAGGGCGGCGACAAGCCCGCGTGCGTCGCCGAGACCGTCGTCCTGCTGCTGCCCTGAGGCTCCCGCCCCGCCGGCACCGCCGGCACCGCTAGCGCGACAGCACGGCCTGCGCGAAGACGCCGAGGATGTCCTCGGGCTGCTCGGCGAGGTAGGCCTCGCCGCCCGTGGCGTCCGCCATCCGCCGCAGCGCACCGAGGTCGGCGTCGCCGCTGATGGCGATCCCCACGATGCGCACCGGACGCTCGGGGTCCCGCAGGTCGTGCAGCCGGCGCACGAGGTCGGCCATCGAGACCGATCCCGGGTCCTCGTTCTCCCCGTCGGTCATCAGCACCACCGCGTTGGCGAAGCCCGGCCGGTAGTCGCGCAGGGCCTGCCGGTAGGCCGCCAGGGCGGTGTCGTAGAGGCCCGTGCCCCCTCCGGTCAGGTCGGGGAGCTGCTGCGCGCGCTCGCGCAGGGCCGAGCGCTGGGTGCCCACCGACCGTGCGGCGTCCAGGGCGCGCACCGGCTCCAGGACGCGCCAGTCCTGTCCGGGCCCGCCCTTGTCGATGGAGAAGATCCACAGGCCGACCCGGGCGTGGCCGGGCAGGAACGACAGTCCCAGCTCGGCCGCCTCGGCCAGCACCTCCATGCGGGTTGCGCCCGCGGCGGCGTAGTCCATCGACCCCGAGGCGTCCACGACCGCGAGGATGGCGGAGGGGACGCTCAACGTGCGCCAGGTCTGCACGGCCGTCGCGACGACGCGCGGGCTCGGGGTCGGCAGGTAGCGAGACACCTCGGCCGCGGCGTCGGCGGCCGGCACGCCGTCGGGCCCGCGCAGGCCCGCGTCGTGGAGGGCCTGCATCCCCTCCTCGCCGTCGAACCAGGCCACGAGGCGGCGGGCGACGACACCCGATCCCGGCGCCGCCTGCTGCCGCACGGCCATCGGGAAGTCCAGGGCGAGTGCGCCGGGCCCCGGGGTCAGGTCGCGGAGGTACGCCGCCTCGGCACGCGCCTGCGCCAGCTCCTGCTCGGTCGCGACGACCAGCCTCCTCGAGGAGATCGGGTCCCGCACGCTCCCGTGGACGGTGACCACCGCGCCCGGCTGGACGTCCTCGTCCATCCCCCGTGCGCGTCGCTCGCCGTACTGCTGGGCGAACGACACCGTCATCTGCTGGGCCTGTGCCGGACTGCGCCCCGTCCAGGCGGCCTCGGCCCGGGGGGCCACCACGGCCAGCGAGCCGACCGTCGAGGTCAGGGGGTCGGGGACGGACACCAGCCCGGACGCCTCCGCCGCACCCCAGGAGTCGAACTGCTGCGCCATCGGCCCTCCCACCAGCAGGACGGGGGTCCGGGCGATGCTCGGGGCCACCATCCGCAGCCCTGCGGCCGTCCCGAGGTAGGTGGGGGTCATCCACAGTCGCCCGTCGGCGATCCAGATGTCCGGCAGCGACGCCCCGGTGGACGCGGCGAGGGCGACCTGTCCCCCGGTCGCCTGCGTGGTGTCGACCCGGGTGCAGGCGGGCGCGACGTCCGCCACCGCGCGGGAGACGACCTCCCGCAGCTGCGGCGCGACGGTGAGCTCCACCGTCCGTGAGCGCTCGCACCCGGCGTCGGCGAAGGGTACGCCGACGTCCTTGTCGGACCACAGCACGAAGGAGAGCCCGGCGCCGGCGAGCAAGGCGAGGGTGAGCAGCACGGCCAGTCCGACCGGGCCGACGGAACCCTTCCGGCTCTGCGCGTCGTCTTCCTGGGTGTCCACGGGCCCCGACCCCCTCCCCACGAGATTCCTCGGAGGCTAGGTCCGTTCGAACCGCGAAAGTAAAGAAGTCGTCCAGCATCGCCAGAGTTGGGGACGCCGCGGGGGGACGGGACGGGACCCCCGAGGGACCGGGCGCGGAAGTCGCGTCAGCCGATGCGGTCGAGCACGAGGTCCGTCGGCGTGTACGACGCCTCGTTCGCCACGTCGTACCCGCCCTCGAGGGAGGCCAGCGCGCGCTCGAAGCGCTCCGGCTCATCGGTGAGCAGGGTCATCAGCGGCTGGCCCTCGGTGACGCGGTCGCCGGGACGTGCGTGCCAGACGACACCGGCCCCGGCCTGCACCGGGTCCTCCTTGCGGGCCCGGCCGGCGCCCAGGCGCCACGCGGCCAGGCCGACGGCCATCGCGTCGAGCCGGGTCAGGGTGCCGGAGGCCGGGGCGGTGACCACGTGGGACTCGCGCGCGGTGGGCAGGGGGGCGTCCGGGTCGCCGCCCTGGGCGCGGACCATCGCCTTCCACGCGTCCATCGCGCTGCCGTCGGCGAGCCGGTCGGCCGGGTCGACGTCGGTGACACCGGCGCCGGCCAGCATCTCGCGGGCCAGGGCCAGGGTCAGCTCGACGACGTCGGCGGGACCCCCGCCGGCGAGCACCTCCACGGACTCGGCGACCTCGACGGCGTTGCCGGCGGTGAGGCCCAGCGGCGTGCTCATGTCGGTGAGCAGCGCCACCGTGTGCACGCCCGCGGCCTTGCCGAGCCCGACCATGGTCTCGGCGAGCTCGCGCGCCCGGTCGAGGTCCTTCATGAAGGCCCCGGTGCCGACCTTGACGTCGAGGACGAGGGCGCCGGTGCCCTCGGCGATCTTCTTGGACATGATCGAGCTGGCGATGAGCGGGATCGCCTCGACCGTGCCGGTGACGTCGCGCAGGGCGTAGAGCTTCTTGTCGGCGGGCGCGAGGCCGTCCCCGGCGGCGCAGATCACCGCCCCGATGTCCTCGAGCTGGGCGAGCATCTCCTCGTTGGACAGCGCCGCGCGCCACCCGGGGATCGCCTCGAGCTTGTCGAGCGTGCCGCCGGTGTGGCCCAGGCCGCGCCCGGACAGCTGGGGCACCGCGACGCCGCACGCGGCGACGAGGGGGGCGAGCGGCAGGGTGATCTTGTCGCCCACGCCGCCGGTGGAGTGCTTGTCGGCGGTGGGCCGCGACAGCGAGGAGAAGTCCATCCGCTCCCCCGACGCGATCATCGCGTCGGTCCAGCGCGAGATCTCCCGCAGGTCCATGCCGTTGAGCAGGATCGCCATGGCGAGCGCCGACATCTGCTCGTCGGCGACGTCGCCCCGGGTGTAGGCGTCGATGACCCAGTCGATCTGGCTGTCGGTGAGGGCCCGGCGGTCGCGCTTGGCGCTGATGACCTCGATGGCGTCGTGCGTCACGTGATGTCCTTCAAGTCGTCGGGGCCGAAGGCCATGGGCAGCACCTCGGCCATGGTGCGGACGCCCTCGGGCGTCTCGATGAGCAGGTCGGCGCCACCGTGCTCCCAGAGCAGCTGGCGGCACCGCCCGCAGGGCATGATGACGCTGCCGTCGGCGTTGACGCACACGAAGTGCGTCAGCCGGCCCCCGCCGGTCGCGTGCAGTGCGGACACCAGCCCGCACTCGGCGCACAGCGTCACGCCGTACGCCGCGTTCTCGACGTTGCAGCCCACGACGAGGCGGCCGTCGTCGACGAGCGCGGCGGCACCGACCGGGTAGTGGGAGTAGGGCGCGTAGGCGTGACCCATGGCGGTGATCGCCTCGGCGCGCAGCTGTGTCCAGTTCATCGGGGTCACTATGACGTATGACAGCTCACGCGCGGCAGGCGGCGAAGAGGTCACAGACGGATACCGATTGGCGCTTTGCCACCCACGCACGCCCGGGCACGGGCATCATTCACCCCGATATACGCCCCCACCCCGGGGACGACTCGATCATGGAGGCATTTGTGAGGAACACGAGGAAGGTCGTCACGAGCGGCCTCGTGGCGCTGCTGGCGACCGCGACCCTGGCGGCATGTGGTGACGCGCCCGAGGAGGACAGCGGCAGCGACAGCGGGAGCGAGGCGGCGGCGAGCGACTTCAAGCCCTGCATCGTCTCCGACGCCGGCGGCTTCGACGACAAGTCCTTCAACCAGCTGGGCTTCGAGGGCGCGCAGCAGGCCGCCGACGAGCTGGGTGTCGAGCTGACCCCCGTCGAGTCCAACAGCGAGAACGACTACGCCCCCAACCTGGAGGCCCTCGTCGCGCAGGGCTGCAACGCCATCGTCACGGTCGGCTTCGCGCTGTCCGCGGCCACGGTCGAGTCGGCCAACGCCAACCCGGACATCGACTACATCCTCATCGACGACGCGGCCGACAACGACTTCGACGGCGAGAAGGACGCGGAGAACATCAAGCCGCTCCTGTACAACACCGCCCAGGCGGCGTTCCTGGCCGGCTACGCGGCCGCCGACTACACCAAGACGGGCACCGTCGGCACCTACGGCGGCCAGCCGTACCCGACCGTCACGATCTTCATGGACGGCTTCAAGCAGGGCGCGGAGTACTACGCCCAGGAGAAGGGCAAGGACGTCGAGGTCATCGGCTTCGAGGGCGGCGAGAAGGGCTCCTTCACCGGCGGCTTCGAGGCCAACGAGGCGGCCACCAGCACCGCGCGCCGCATCCTCGACCAGGGCGCCGACGTCATCCTGCCCGTGGGCGGCCCGATCTACCAGGGCGCGCTCACCGCGATCGCGGACTCGGGCGAGGACGTCGCGCTCATCGGCACCGACGCCGACGTGTTCGAGACCGACCCCAACACGCAGGACGTCATCATGACCTCGATCCTCAAGGGCATGAAGGTCTCGACGTACGAGGCGATCATGTCCGCGGGCAACGACGAGTTCGACTCCGAGGCCTACATCGGCACCCTCGAGAACGACGGAGTCGGCCTGGCGCCGTTCCACAACTTCGAGAGCAAGGTCTCCGACTCGCTGACCGGCGAGCTCGACGAGGTCAAGGCCGGGATCATCGACGGCTCGATCGAGGTCAAGTCCTACCTCGACCAGTGAGGTCCCGGTAGCCAGCTCAACCTGAAGCTCCAGCACGGGGAGGTCGACCGCGAGGTCGGCCTCCCCGTGGCACGTCCCGGCGGCGGCCGCGATCGCCGCGTGAATAGGATGCGGTCCCATGAAGCTTGTCCTTCGCAACATCACCAAGCGCTTCGGCTCGTTGGTCGCCAACGACCGGATCTCGCTCGAGGTGGCCCCCGGTGAGGTGCACTGCCTGCTGGGCGAGAACGGCGCCGGCAAGTCCACGCTGATGAACGTCCTCTACGGCCTCTACCAGGCCGACGAGGGCGAGATCGTGCTGGACGACGAGGTGCAGCACTTCACCGGTCCCGGCGACGCCATGGCGGCGGGCATCGGCATGGTCCACCAGCACTTCATGCTGATCCCGGTCTTCACCGTCGCCGAGAACGTCATGCTCGGCAACGAGTCCACCGGCTTCGCCGGCACCCTCGACCTCGACGCCGCCCGCGCGCGGGTCCGCGAGATCTCCGAGCGGTTCGGCTTCCACGTCGACCCCGACGCCCTCGTCGAGGAGCTCCCCGTCGGGGTGCAGCAGCGCGTGGAGATCATCAAGGCCCTCTCCCGCGACGCCGAGGTGCTCGTCTTCGACGAGCCGACCGCGGTCCTGACGCCCCAGGAGACCGACGAGCTGATGGAGATCATGCGCCAGCTCAAGGACGCCGGGAAGGCGATCGTCTTCATCACCCACAAGCTCCGCGAGGTCCGCGAGGTCGCCGACAAGATCACGGTGATCCGCCTCGGCAAGGTGGTCGGCGAGGCCGAGCCCACCGCCACCAACGCCGAGCTCGCCTCCCTCATGGTCGGCCGGCCCGTCGAGCTGGTCGTGCACAAGGACGAGCCGCAGCTGGGCGACGACGCGCTCGTCGTGAAGGACCTCCGCGTCCGCGACGCGCTCGGCCACGTCCACCTCGACGGCATCAGCTTCACCATCAGGGCCGGCGAGGTGCTGTGCGTCGCCGGCGTGCAGGGCAACGGCCAGACCGAGCTCACCGAGGCCCTGCTGGGCCTCCAGGAGCACGTCGAGGGCTCGATCACCCTCGACGGCAAGCAGCTGGTCGGCCGCTCGGTCCGGCAGGTCCTCGACGCGGGGGTCGGCTTCATCCCCGAGGACCGCCAGGAGGACGGGCTGGTCGGCGGCTTCTCCATCGCCGAGAACCTCATGCTCAACCGCAGCTTCCGCTCCCCCTTCGTGCGCCGCGGCTCGCTGCGGATGGACGCGCTCGAGGAGTTCGCGAAGACCAAGCTCCAGGAGTACGACGTCCGCGCCCCCGACATCTACACCCACGCCGGCAAGCTCTCGGGCGGCAACCAGCAGAAGGTCGTGGTCGCCCGCGAGCTCTCGCGCGACCTGCGCCTGCTCGTGGCCGCGCAGCCGACGCGCGGCGTGGACGTCGGCTCCATCGAGTTCATCCACAAGCAGGTCATCGCCACCCGCGACCGCGGTGTCCCGGTCCTGGTCGTGTCCACCGAGCTCGACGAGGTCGTCGCCCTCGCCGACCGGATCATGGTGGTCTACCGCGGGCACGTGGTCGGCATCGTGCCGGGCGACACACCCCGCGAGACCCTCGGACTGATGATGACCGGCGAGCGACCGAAGGACGTGGTCGCGTGAGCGGCACCGACGAGACCCCCCAGACCGAGGCCGAGAAGCTCGGCGGCGCCGGGCCGACGGACACCCGGCCGACGGGGACCCGGACCTCCGCACCGGAGCCCGAGCCCGAGGCACCGAGCCGGACCCACTCCATGCTGCGTGAGATCGCCTCCGGCAACGCCCTGGCCGGCGTGCTGGCCGTAGTGCTGGCCATCGCGGTCGGATCGCTCATGATCGCGCTCACCGACGAGCGGGTGCGCGACACGGCGTCGTACGTCTTCGCCCGTCCGGGCGACTTCTTCACCGCCACCTGGGACGCGGTCTGGGGCGCCTACACCGCGCTGTTCCGCGGCGCGGTCTACAACGACCGCGTCGACGACTTCGCCACCCAGATCCGCCCGCTCACCGACACCCTCAAGTTCGCCGGCCCGCTCATCGCGGCCGGCCTCGGGGTCGGGCTGGCGTTCCGGGCCGGCCTGTTCAACATCGGCGGCCGCGGCCAGATGCTGCTCGCGGGCGCCGCTGCCGGCTGGGTGGCCTTCGCGTTCGACCTGCCGATGGTCATCCACCTGCCGCTGGCGATCCTGGCCGGCTCGCTGGCCGGGGCCCTGTGGGCCGGCATCGCCGGCGTGCTCAAGGCCCGCACCGGCGCCCACGAGGTGATCGTCACGATCATGCTCAACTACGTCGGGTTCTACCTCGTCTTCTTCATGCTCTCGCGCCAGGGCCTGCTGCAGGCGCCGGGCTCGGGCAACCCGAAGTCGTCGCCGGCCAAGGAGTCGGCGATCCTGCCGGACATCCTCGGCGAGCGGTTCAACCTGCACCTCGGCTTCGTGCTGGCCCTGGTCGCGGTCGCGTACGTGTGGTGGCTGCTCAACCGGGCCACCCTCGGCTACCGCATCCGGGCCGTCGGCGAGAACCCCAGCGCCGCCCGCGCCGCCGGGATCGACGTCGGTCGCACCTACATCGTGGTCATGCTCATCGCCGGCGCCCTCGTGGGCCTGGCGGGCACCAACCAGGTGCTGGGCACCGTCACCAGCGGCGTCACCGTCGACCTCGACGCCGGCATCGGCTTCGACGCCATCACCGTGGCCCTCCTCGGGCGGTCCCGACCACTGGGCATCCTGGCCGCCGGGCTCCTCTTCGGCGCCTTCAAGGCCGGCGGCTTCGCCATGCAGGCCTCCGAGGGCATCCCGGTCGACATCGTGCTCGTCGTGCAGTCCCTCATCGTCCTCTTCATCGCCGCACCGCCCCTGGTCCGTGCGATCTTCCGGCTCCCCGCCAAGGAGGCGAAGTGACCACCCCAGGCCTGTCCCCCGCTCCCGCGCCCACCTCTGCGCCGGTGGTCGACACCGTCGCGGTGCGCAGCCTCAAGACCCCCGTCATCTTCGGGGTCCTGACGCTGGGCCTGGCGCTGATCCTGCTGCTGGAGGCCCCCTCCGGCGACACGACCTTCCGCCTCGCCGTCAGCACCGACTTCGCCTCGCTGCCCGAGCTCACGGTGCCGGCGGCGGCCGGCGCGTGGACCCTCACCGCAGTGTGCGCGCTGCTGACCGCCGAGTCCGTGCGCCGCTACCTCGCGCGCCGCACGTCGCCGATCTGGGTCCTGGTGGTCTTCGCCGTGGCCTGGATGGCGGGCTTCCTCACCTGGGCCGCGGCCGGCGAGACCGTGCCGGTGGTCGGCCTGCTGGCCGGGTCCATCGCGCTCTCGGTGCCCCTCGTCTTCGGCGCCCTCGGCGGCGTCCTGGGTGAGCGCGCCGGAGTGGTCAACATCGCCATCGACGGCCAGCTGCTCTTCGGCGCGTTCGCGGCCGCCCTGCTCGGCTCGCTGACCGGATCTCCCTGGGTCGGCCTAATCGCCGCGATGGTCGCCGGCGCCCTGGTGGCACTGGTGCTCGGCCTGTTCGCGATCACCTACTTCGTCGACCAGGTCATCGTCGGCGTGGTGCTCAACGTGCTCGTCATCGGCCTCACCAGCTTCTTGTTCAGCCAGGTGCTGGCCCCCAACGCCGCGACCCTCAACACCCCGCCGCGCTTCCCGCGGATCCCGATCCCGGTGCTGGGCGACATCCCGCTCGTCGGGCCGGTCTTCTTCCGCCAGACCGCCGTGGTCTACCTGCTCTACATCGCGGTCGCCGTGGTCGCCTTCGCGCTCTACCGCACCCGGTGGGGCCTGCGCGTGCGCGCCGTCGGCGAGCACCCCCTGGCCGCCGACACCGTGGGCATCAAGGTCAACCGCACCCGCTACCGCACCATCCTGCTGGCCGGCGCCGTCGCCGGCATGGGCGGCGCGTTCTACACCCTGGTGTCGGTCCCGCAGTTCAACCGCGAGATGACCGGTGGCGCGGGCTACATCGCCCTCGCGGCGGTGATCTTCGGCAAGTGGGACCCGATCCGCGCGACCCTGGCCGCACTGCTGTTCGGCTTCGCGTCCAACCTCCAGGGCGTCCTGGCGGTCATCGGATCGCCGGTGCCCAGCCAGTTCATGCTGATGCTGCCCTACGTCATCACCATCTTCGCCGTGGCCGGGCTCGTCGGTCGCTCCCGGCCCCCGGCCGCGGACGGCGTGCCCTACCGCAAGGAATGAGGCGGGTCGGCCGTCAGCCCCGCAGGGCGGTGACGGCCGACTCGGCGAGCACGCGCGCGCCGATCATCGTGGCCCGCTCGTCCACGCGCAGGTTCCCCTGGTGCAGGTCGTACGTCGGACCGCCCGGCGTGCGGGTGCCGAGGCGGGCCATCGCGCCCGGGACCTTGTCGAGGTACCACCCGAAGTCCTCACCGCCCAGGCTCTGCTGGGTGGAGACGTGGCCGTGCGGGCCCAGCACCCGCTCCACCGCGTCGCCGAGGATGCGGGTGCTCGCCGCGCCGTTGACCACCGGGGGCACGCCGCGCTGGTAGGTGACCTCGGCGGTCACGCCGTACGGCGACACGATCTGGGTGACCAGCTGGCGCACGAGGTGCTCGGCGTCGGCCCAGGCGACCGCGTCGAGCATCCGCACGGTGCCGGCGACGAGGCCGGCGTGCGGGATGACGTTGGGCGCGGAGCCGGCGCGGACCATCCCCCACACCACGCTGACCCCCGCGCGGGGGTCGAGGCGGCGGCTGAGGATGGCCGGCAGCTCGGTGATGAGCTTGCCGATGGCGAAGGTGAGGTCCTCGGTCAGGTGCGGGCGGCTGGTGTGCCCGCCCTTGCCGGCGAGGCGGACGCTGAGCGAGTCCGCGGCCCCGGTGATCGGGCCCTCCCGCATGCCGACGCGGCCCACGTCCAGGCTGGGGTCGCAGTGCAGGCCGAAGACGTGCTGGACGCCGTCGAGGGCACCGGAGCGGATGAGGTGCAGCGCGCCGCCGGGCATGACCTCCTCGGCGGGCTGGAAGAGCAGCCGCACCCGTCCCGGCAGCAACCCGTGCTCCTGCAGGGCCGCGAGGGCCAGGCCGGAGCCGATGAGACCGCTCACGTGCACGTCGTGGCCGCAGGCGTGGGCGACACCGGGCACCGTGCTGCTCCACGGGTCGGTGGTGAGGTCGTCGATGGGCAGCGCGTCCAGGTCGGCGCGCAGCGCCACCAGGCCGCCACCCTCGCCGATGTCCGCGACCAGGCCCCCGCCTTCGAGCTTGGCCAGCGACCACCCGGTGCCGTCGAGGTGCTCGACGACGCGGTCGGTCGTGCGGGACTCGGTCCAGCTGAGCTCGGGGTGGGCGTGCAGGTCACGCCGCAGGTCGATGAGCTCGTCGGCGTACTTGTCGACGACCTCGTCCACCAGCGACGCGGCGTCGGTCTGGGAGTGGTCAGGCATGAGACTCCCCATCCTAGGTGAGGTCCACGCCCGTCCGGGTGGGCCCGCGCCATGCGGACGGATCGTTCAGCCGGCGTCGTACGCCGCCAGGAGCCGGTCGGCGGCCATCGGCGCGGGCAGCTCACCGGAGAGCACCGCGGCCCGCACCTCGTCGCGGATCGCGGCCACCGAGGCGGAGCGGCGCAGCCGCTGGTCGAGCTCGTCGCGCACCAGCGACCACGTGAAGTCGAGCTGCTGGCCGGCCCGCTTGTGCAGCAGCCCCGCCTCGCCGAGGTGCTCGCGGTGCGCCTCCACGCGCCTCCAGACCTCCTCGACGCCGACGCCGGTGAGCGCGGAGCAGGTGACGACCGGTGGTGCCCACTCGCCCTTGCCGTGCACGAGCCGCAGGGCTCCGGCGAGCTCGCGCGCGGCGCCGCGCGCCTCCTGCTCGCGGTCGCCGTCGGCCTTGTTGACCGCGATGACGTCGGCGATCTCCAGGATGCCCTTCTTGATGCCCTGGAGCTGGTCGCCGGTGCGGGCCAGGGTGAGGAACAAGAACGTGTCGACCATCCCGGCGACGGTGACCTCGGACTGCCCCACGCCGACCGTCTCGACGAGCACCACGTCGTACCCGGCGGCCTCGAGGACCAGCATCGCCTGCGTGGTGGCCCGCGCGACGCCGCCGAGGGTCCCGGCCGAGGGCGAGGGCCGGATGTAGGCGTTCGGGTCGACCGACAGGGTCGCCATCCGGGTCTTGTCACCGAGCACCGACCCTCCGGTGCGCACCGAGGACGGGTCGACCGCGAGCACGCCGACCCGGTGCCCGGCACCGGTCAGGGTGGACCCGAGGGCCTCGATGAACGTCGACTTGCCCACGCCGGGGACACCCGAGATGCCGACCCGGACGGAGCTGCTCGTGCCCCCCAGCTCGGTGAGCAGCTCACGCGCCGCCGCCCGGTGGTCGGCGCGCGACGACTCGACGAGCGTGATCGCGCGGGAGACCGCGGACCGCTGCCCGTCCCGGATGCCCTCGACGAGGGAGCCGACGTCGGGGACCGCCATCAGGCCACCGTCACGACGAGCTGCGCAGCTTGGACAGCAGGTCGAGCGCCGAGTCGGCGATCACCGTGCCCGGCAGGAACACCGCCGCGGCACCCATGTCCTTGAGGGTGGCCACGTCGTCGGGCGGGATCACGCCGCCGATGACGACCATGATGTCCGGGCGACCCTGGTCGGCCAGCGCCTGCTTGAGCGCGGGCAGCAGCGTCAGGTGACCGGCGGCCAGCGACGAGACGCCGACGATGTGCACGTCGGCGTCGACCGCCTGCTGGGCGACCTCCTCGGGCGTGGAGAACAACGGCCCCACGTCGACGTCGAAGCCGAGGTCGGCGAAGGCGGTGACCACCACCTTCTGGCCACGGTCGTGGCCGTCCTGGCCCATCTTGGCGACCAGGATGCGCGGACGCCGCCCCTCGGCCTCCTCGAACTCCTCGGTCGCGGCCAGCACCCGGGCGACCTTGCCGTCGGGCTCCCCGTGGTCTCCTCGGCCTGCCTCGTCGCGGTACACGCCGCTGATCGTACGAATGACCGCCTGGTGGCGGCCGTAGACCTTCTCCAGCGCGTCGGAGATCTCGCCGACGGTGGCCTTCGCCCGGGCCGCGTCGACGGCCAGCGCGAGGAGGTTGCCCTCCAGCGACCCGTCGCCGGAGGCGCCGCGCTCCGCACTGGCGGTCAGGGCCTCGAGCGCACGGCGTACGTCGTCGTCGTCGCGCTCGGCGCGCAGCCGCTCGAGCTTGGCGATCTGCTGGCGGTAGACGTCGTCGTTGTCGACCTTGAGCACGTCGAGCGGGTCCTCGTCGGCGAGCCGGAACGTGTTGACCCCGATGACCTTCTGGTGCCCGGCGTCGATGCGCGCCTGGGTGCGGGCGGCCGCCTCCTCGATGCGCATCTTGGGGATGCCCTGCTCGATCGCCTTCGCCATCCCGCCGGCCCTCTCGGCCTCCAGGATGTGCGCCCAGGCGCGCTCGGCGAGGTCGTGGGTGAGCCGCTCGACGTAGTAGGAGCCGGCCCACGGGTCGATGACCTCGGTGGTCCGCGACTCCTGCTGGAGCAGGAGCTGGGTGTTGCGGGCGATGCGGGCCGAGAAGTCGGTCGGCAGGGCGATCGCCTCGTCGAGGGCGTTGGTGTGCAGCGACTGGGTGTGGCCCTGGGTCGCGGCCATCGCCTCGATGCAGGTGCGGCCCACGTTGTTGAAGACGTCCTGGGCGGTCAGCGACCACCCGCTGGTCTGGGAGTGGGTGCGCAGCGACAGCGACTTGGGGTTCTGCGGCTCGAAGTCGCGCACGAGTCGCGCCCACAGGGCCCGGGCCGCGCGCATCTTGGCGACCTCCATGAAGAAGTTCATCCCGATCGCCCAGAAGAAGGACAGGCGCGGGGCGAACTTGTCGATGGTGAGGCCCGCGTCGAGCCCGGCGCGGATGTACTCGACGCCGTCGGCGAGCGTGTAGGCGAGCTCGAGGTCGGCCGTGGCCCCGGCCTCCTGGATGTGGTAGCCGGAGATGGAGATCGAGTTGAAGCGCGGCATCCGCTGCGACGTGTACTGGAAGATGTCGCTGATGATCCGCATGCTGGGCGCCGGCGGGTAGATGTAGGTGTTGCGGACCATGAACTCCTTGAGGATGTCGTTCTGGATGGTCCCGGCGAGCTGCTCCGGCTCGACCCCCTGCTCCTCGGCGGCCGCGATGTACATCGCCATGATCGGCAGCACGGCGCCGTTCATGGTCATCGACACCGACATCTCGTCGAGCGGGATGCCGTCGAAGAGCGTCCGCGTGTCGTAGATGGAGTCGATGGCCACGCCCGCCATGCCGACGTCGCCGCGCACCCGGGGGTGGTCGGAGTCGTAGCCGCGGTGGGTCGCCAGGTCGAAGGCGACCGAGAGGCCCTTCTGACCGGCGGCGAGGTTGCGCCGGTAGAACGCGTTGGACTCCTCGGCGGTCGAGAAGCCAGCGTACTGGCGCACCGTCCACGGCTGGGTGGTGTACATCGTCGGGTAGGGCCCGCGCAGGAACGGGCTCAGGCCCGGCCAGGTGTCGAGGGCGTCGAGGCCCTCGACGTGCTCGGGGCCGTAGACCGGGAGGATGTCGATGCCCTCGGGGCTGGCCCAGGCCTCCGCATCCCCGGTGGTCGCGACGGCACCGGCGCCGACCGGTCGGGCCGCCCCACCCAGCGGGAGCCCCGCGAAGCTGTCCGGAATGCTCATGCGAGCGCCTCCCCTTCGACATCCGTGCTCGTCCCTCGCCCGCTCAGGACGAGCCTCGTCCGGGTGAGGAACGCGAGCGCGTCCACCCCCATGGCTGCACTGTCGTCGACGCGATCGAAGACACCGGAGGTCGAGCCTGTCGAAACCCCGGCGATGATCACGCGGGTGGCGCCCGCCTCGCGGAGCGCGGCGACGACGTCGGTGCCCCACTCGGCGTACGTCGTGTCGGTGCCGGCCAGGCACACCACCGGCTGACCGGAGTACGCCGCCAGCACCGACTCGACCCCGTCGGTCGGTCCGGCGGCCTCGACCGCGATCCCGCCGGCGGCGAGGAGGTTGGTGGCAAAGGTGGCCCGCGCCGTGTGGGCGGCCACCGGGCCGAGGGTCGCGAGGAACACCGGGCTGGTGGCGGGCTCGTCGCGCAGCGCCTCGAAGGCCGCGCCGTGGCGCCGGACCGGGTCGGGGTCGCCGACGCGCTCGGGGAGCACCTCGGCGAGGTTCGGGAACTCGCTGAGCCCGGTCAGCGGGCGCCGACGCGTGGCGACCTCGCCGGCGCGGACCGTCGCGGCCTCCTCGACGCGGGCGAGCAGCGAGCCGTCGTCGAGCGCGGCGACGATCCCGCCCGCCGCCTCGATCCGGCCGAGCTCCTCCCAGGCCACGCGGGCGAGGTCGTCGGTGAGCCGCTCGACGGCGTACGAGCCCCCCGCCGGGTCCGCGACCCGGGCCACGTGGGACTCGGAGATGAGCAGCGACGAGGTGTTGCGGGCGACCCTTCGCCCGAGGGCGTCCGGCACGCCGAGGGTGACGTCGAAGGGCACGACGGTCACGGCCTCGGCCCCGCCGACCCCGGCCGCGAAGGCGGCGACGGTGCCGCGCAGCATGTTGACCCAGGGGTCGTAGGAGCTGAGCATCGGGCGACTGGTGACGACGTGCTGGCGCATCGTGGCGACCTCGGCGGCGCCCCCGGAGAGCTCCACGACGCGCGCCCACAACCGGCGGGCGGCCCGCAGCTTGGCGATGGTCGGGAACTGCTCGTCGGTGGCGGCCAGGCGGAACTCCACCAGCCCGAGGGCCTCCTCCAGCGACAGCCCGGCGGTGGTGAGGACGCGGAGGTACGCCGCGCCGGTGGCGATCGCGTAGCCCAGCTCCTGGGCGTCGGTGGCTCCCTGGTCGTGCAGCGCGGTGGCGTCGACGACCACGCCGAGGACGCCGTGCTCACGGGCCAGCCGGGCCACGGTGACCAGGTCGTCGTACGTCGCGTCGAGCCCGTGGCGCACCCGCGCGCCGACCGGGTCGGCACCGAGGTTGGTGCCGGGGTGGCCGTCCACGCCCTGCTCCTCGAGCACGGCGAGCAGCGCCTCGGCGGCGGCCACCGGCTCGTGCGGGGCGTCGAGGGTGACCGGGGCGAGGTCCGCGAAGACGCCCTGCAGCACGGTCGGCAGGTCCGACGCCGCCAGGCCGCGGCCGAGCTCGACCCACAGCGACGTGGCGCCGTTCTCCAGGTCCACCAGCACGGCCTCGTGGGCGGCCGCGGCGTCCGGGCCGAAGACCCAGGTGCGGACGTCCCAGTCGCCGGCGCGGGTCGGCCGTCCGCTCGTGGTCAGGTCCGCGACGCTCTCGCGGGTCCCGATCGGTGCCACCGCGATGCCGTCCAGCGTGGTGCGGGTGAGCGCGTCCCAGACGGTCGAGTCCGGGTCGTCGTCCCCCAGCCGGCGCGCCTTGCGCAGCACCGCGGCCGCGGCTGCCTCCCAGGCGGTGGCGTCGTGCTCGTCGTCCGGGGAGGCGAGCCGGAGCGAGCCCTGCGCGGGCTCCAGCTCCGACGGCTCGTCGAGGCCGCCCTCGACGGCGGAGTCGTCAGTCATGCAGCGCAGGATAGGCCCGCCGGGTCCGCGGGGTCAGGGGCACGGTCCTGTGGGATACCTCTCACGCGTCCGGCGCCCGAGGCTTCACCGTCCGTTGACGCCCGGTTGGCCTGTCCGACCGGCGCCGGCGGCCGGCACGCGGGAGGTTGTCGGCATGGAGACCCGTCGGATCGCCCTGGTGACCGAGACGTTCTACCCCGCCGTCGACGGCACCACCAACACGCTCAAGCAGCTGGCCGACCACCTCATCGACGCCGGCCACGAGGTGCTGGTCGTGGCGCCGGGCCCGGGCCTGTCGACCTACCGTCGCAGCCAGGTCGCGCGCATCCGTCCGCTCGACAGGCCGGGCCGACAGGTGCGGGAGGTGCTGACGCGCTTCGAGCCGGACCTCGTGCACGCCGTCTCCCCCGGCACGGTCGGCCGCAAGGCGCTCAAGCACGCCCGGCGACTCGGCGTACCCACACTGGTCGTGCAGCACTCGCCGCCGGCCGAGACCACCCGCGACCTCTGGCAGGCCAAGGTCGCCGCCCGGGCCGACCGGCTGCTGGTGACGGCCGACTTCCTCGCCGACCGCCTGCACCAGCTCGACGTCGACCCCGCCGTGTGGGAGCCCGGCGTCGACACCCGCGCGTTCACCCCCGAGCTGCGGGACCGGTGGCTGCACGAGAAGTGGTCGCGTGCGCGGTCGCGCGAGGGACGCAGCGTGGTGGTCGGCTACGCCGGGAGCCTGCACGAGCGCCACGGCGTACGCCGCCTCGTCGAGGTCGCGGACCTGCCCGGCGTCCAGCTGGTGGTGATCGGCGACGGGCCCCAGCAGGCGTGGCTGCGGCGCCACCTCCCGCGGGCCCGCCAGACCGGCGCGCTGCAGACCGGTGACCTGGCCACCGCCCTGGCCTCCCTCGACGTGCTCGTGCACCCCGGCGAGGAGGAGACGTGCTGCCACACGCTGCGCGAGGCGGCCGCCAGCGGGCTGCCCGTGGTCGCGCCGCGGGCGGGCGGGGCGCCTCGCGTCGTGCGCGACCTGGAGACGGGCCTGCTCTACGACCCGACGACCTCCAGCGGCCTGCGCCGTGCCGTCGAGTCGGTCGTCGGGGACCGCCACCGCGCGCTGCTCGGCGCCCGGGGCCGCGAGCTCAGCACCCGCACCTGGCGAGACGCGTGCGGCGAGCTCGTGGCGGAGCACTACGCGCCCCTGCTCGCCGCACGCGTGCTCGCCGGGCGGCGTCGTACGTCCGTCGGATGACCCCGCCGAGCTAGTCGCTAAGGGTCGCCTAACCCGACGTATGTCACACTCCCCCGCCCCCACACGTGCGGTCGCTGGCGGTACCGTGACCCCCGTGGCAACCCATACTTCAGCCCCGACCCTGGTGAAGGGTTCCCGGGCGGCCCGTTCGACCATCACGCTCAAGATCCTGATGGCCGCCAGTGGCATCGTCTTCATCGGCTTCGTGCTCGTGCACATGTACGGCAACCTCAAGGCCTTCGCCGGCCATGACGCCTTCAACGAGTACGCCCACCACCTGCGCACCTTCGGCGAGCCGATCCTGCCCTACGAGGGCCTGCTGTGGATCGTGCGCGTCGGCCTGATCGCCGCGCTGGTCGTCCACGTGGCCTCGGCGTACGCCCTGGCACGACGGGCCTCCACGGCCCGCACCCAGAAGTACGCCGTGAAGAAGAACCGGTCCTCCTCGCTCTCCTCGCGCACGATGCGCTGGGGCGGCGTCACCATCCTGGTCTTCCTGGTGTGGCACCTGCTCAACTTCACCATCGGGAAGATCAACCCGTCCGGTGGCGCGACCAACGACCCGTACAACCTGATGGTCGACACCTTCGACCTGTGGTGGATGACGATCATCTACCTCGTCGCGATGCTCGCCCTCGGCCTGCACCTGCACCACGGCACCTGGAGCGCGTTGCAGACCCTGGGCCTCACCGGCACCGCCGCGGCGCGCACGCGGGCGAAGACCGCCGGCTGGGTGCTCGCGGTCGTCATCGCCGGCGGCTTCTCGCTGGTGCCCCTGTTCGTCCTCCTCGGCGTCATCTCCAAGTAAGGGAGCCCCAGACATGGCCATGACTGATGCCTCCGGCACCGTTGCCCTCAACCAGCCGTCCGTGCAGACGTCCGACGACGCCGCGGGCTACTACACCCCCGGCGAGCCGATCGTCGACGCCAAGGCACCCACCGGCCCGATCGCCACCCGGTGGACCAACCGCAAGTTCGAGAACCGCCTCGTCAACCCGGCCAACCGTCGCAAGCTGACGGTCATCATCGTCGGCACCGGCCTGGCCGGCGGCTCGGCCGCCGCCACGCTCGGCGAGGCCGGCTACAACGTCAAGTCCTTCTGCTACCAGGACTCGCCGCGTCGCGCCCACTCGATCGCCGCCCAGGGCGGCATCAACGCGGCCAAGAACTACAAGGAGGACGGCGACTCCGTCCACCGCCTCTTCTACGACACGGTCAAGGGCGGCGACTACCGCTCACGCGAGTCGAACGTCTACCGCCTGGCCGAGGTCAGCGCCAACATCATCGACCAGTGCGTCGCCCAGGGCGTCCCGTTCGCCCGCGAGTACGGCGGCCTGCTCGACAACCGCTCGTTCGGCGGCGTGCAGGTCTCCCGCACGTTCTACGCGCGCGGCCAGACGGGCCAGCAGCTGCTCATCGGCGCCTACCAGGCCCTCGAGCGGCAGGTGGCGGCCGGCACCGTGACGACGTACACGCGTCACGAGATGCTCGACCTCGTCATGGTCGACGGCAAGGCCCGCGGCATCATCGCCCGCGACATGGTCACCGGCGCGGTCGAGACCCACACCGCCGACGTGGTGGTGCTCGCCTCCGGCGGCTACGGCAACGTCTTCTACCTGTCGACCAACGCGATGGGCTGCAACGTCACCGCCGCGTGGCGCGCACACCGCAAGGGCGCCTACATGGCCAACCCCTCCTACACGCAGATCCACCCGACCTGCATCCCGGTCTCCGGCGAGCACCAGTCCAAGCTGACCCTGATGAGCGAGTCGCTGCGCAACGACGGCCGCATCTGGGTGCCGAAGAACAAGGAGGACTGCGACAAGGACCCGCGGGACATCCCCGAGGAGGACCGCGACTACTACCTGGAGCGGATCTACCCCTCCTTCGGCAACCTGGTCCCCCGCGACATCGCCTCCCGGCAGGCCAAGAACATGTGCGACGAGGGTCGCGGTGTCGGCCCGATGGTCGGCGACTTCCGTCGCGGCGTCTACCTCGACTTCGCCGACGCCATCGCCCGGCTGGGCAAGGCCGGCATCGAGGAGAAGTACGACAACCTCCTCGACATGTACGAGCGGATCACGGGCGAGAACCCCTACGAGGTCCCGATGCGGATCTACCCCGCCGTGCACTACGTGATGGGCGGTCTGTGGGTCGACTACGACCTCCAGTCCAACATCCCCGGCCTGTTCGTGACCGGTGAGGCCAACTTCTCCGACCACGGCGCCAACCGCCTCGGTGCGTCCGCGCTCATGCAGGGCCTGGCCGACGGTTACTTCGTGCTCCCCAACACCATCCGCGACTACCTCGCCGACGGCCCCTTCGAGACCGTCACCGAGGACCACCCCGAGGTCGTCGCCGCGCACCAGGCGGTCCAGGCCCGCATCGAGCGGTTCCTGTCGATCGACGGCGAGCGGTCGGCCGACAGCTTCCACAAGGAGCTGGGCCACCTCATGTGGGAGTACTGCGGCATGGAGCGCACCGCCGAGGGCCTGCGCAAGGCCATCGACGGCATCCGCGAGCTGAAGCGGGAGTTCTGGTCCAACCTCAAGGTGCTCGGCACCGCCGACTCGCTCAACCAGAGCCTGGAGAAGGCCGGCCGCGTGGCCGACTTCCTCGAGCTCGGCGAGCTCATGTGCATCGACGCCCTCAACCGGCGCGAGTCCTGCGGCGGCCACTTCCGCGCCGAGTCCCAGACCGAGGACGGCGAGGCGCTGCGCATCGACGAGGAGTTCGCCTACGTCGCTGCGTGGGAGTTCGGCACCGCAGTCGAGAACGACCCCAACGAGCCGCAGAGCTCGATGGGCACCCCGGTCCTGCACAAGGAGGACCTCATCTACACCGCGATCGAGATGAAGCAGAGGTCCTACAAGTGAAGCTCACGCTCAACATCTGGCGCCAGGCCGACGCCGCGGCGACGGGCGAGATGCGTACCTACGCGCTCGACGGCGTCTCGGAGGACATGTCCTTCCTCGAGATGCTCGACGTGCTCAACGAGCAGCTCAACGCCAAGGGCGAGGAGCCGATCGCGTTCGACTCCGACTGCCGCGAGGGCATCTGCGGCACGTGCGGCCTGATGATCAACGGTCAGGCCCACGGCCCGGAGGTCACCACGACCTGCCAGCTGCACATGCGCTCCTTCAAGGACGGCGACGAGATCACCATCGAGCCGTGGCGCGCCGACGCGTTCCCGGTCGTCAAGGACCTCGTCGTCGACCGTGGCGCGTTCGACCGGATCATCCAGCAGGGCGGCTTCATCTCCGCCAACACCGGCTCGGCCCCCGAGGCCAACTCGGTGCCGGTCCCCCGCGACAAGGCGCTGCGCTCCTTCAACATGGCCACCTGCATCGGCTGCGGCGCCTGCGTGGCGGCGTGCCCCAACGGGTCGGCCTCGCTCTTCATGGGCGCGAAGATCACGCACCTCGGCGAGCTCCCGCAGGGACAGCCCGAGCGTGACCAGCGGGTCGTCAACATGGTCGGCCAGCACGACCACGAGGGCTTCGGCGGCTGCACCAACATCGGCGAGTGCGCGGCCGCGTGCCCCAAGGAGATCCCGCTCGACGTGATCAGCCAGCTCAACAAGGACCTGCGCACCGCGCTCAAGCACGGTCACTGAGTTGAGCGACGCCCCGGGTCAGCTCGCCGAGCGCCTGGCGACGGCCGCGACGGCCCTCGCCACGCGTCTCGGCGCCACCGCGCTCCCGCAACCGCTGGACGCGTACGACGACCCGCTCGCCGAGCTGCGGCGGGCGCGGGCGTCGCTGCCCGAGGGCGGCCGGCTGGTCGTCGCGATGGCCAACGGGGCGACGGCGGACTCGGTGGTGCTGCACCTGCGCAGCGACCCTGCCCAGGCGTCGTACGTCCGTCCCGGCCCGGGTCACGTCCACGGGTACGCGACCGGTTTCAAGCTCCTGCTCGAGGCCGGCTTCTCCCCCGACATCGTCGAGACCCTCATCGGCGAGGTCGACCCGGCCCTCCTCGACGCCGCCACCCCGCTGCTGCAGCACCTGCGGGTCGACGTCGCCCGGGCGGCCCACCACCTGGGGGCCGAGGGTTACCTGTACGTCGCCGACCCGGTCACCGACGTGCCGGACACCGGCGCCGAGGCGGTCCGCGACCAGCGCCCGGTGAGCTTCGTCGCGTGCGTCAACGACGACCGCCAGCTGGCCCACAACCTGCTGGCCTCGCCGGTCTTCGGCCCCGACAGCCCCCACCAGCTGCTCACCTACCGGGGCATGACGAGCGCCGCGGAGGGCCTCAACCGCGGCCTCCACGAGGCCGAGCACGACCTGGTGGTGATGATCCAGCAGGACATCTACGTGCCCTCCTGGTGGCCCGAGCGCCTGGTCCGGCAGTGGGAGCTGGCCTCGGCCGGTGGCACACCGCCGGCGCTCGCCGGGCCGTTCGGCGTGCGCTACCGCGAGGGCGGTCGCGAGCACGTGGGCCACGTCGTCGACCGCGACCACCTGCTGCGGATGCCGCGCGAGCTGCCGGCGCGCGTGGACGGCCTCGACGAGCTGGTGCTGATCGTGCCGCGGGACACCGACCTGCGGGTCGAGCCGCGGGTCGGGTGGCACCTCTACGGCACCGACCTCGCCCTGACCGTGCACGAGGCGGGCGGCTGGACGGCGGTCCTCGACCTCCCCTGCCACCACAACTCGCTGTACCACGAGCTCGACGAGAGCTACCGCCACTCCGAGGCCATGCTGGCCACCAAGTGGACCCGGGAGCTGCCGGTCGTCACCAACACCTCCACGATCGAGGAGGACCCGCGCGACGCCCGGGTGCGCGACCTGGAGGAGTTCGTGGCACGCGGTCACGAGGAGCACGTGCGGATGAGCGAGGCCATCGACGTGGCGAAGGTCGAGATCGACCGCCTGCACCGGGAGCTGGCCCACGCGACCGAGCAGATCACGGCCACCCGCGAGCGCAACGCCAAGCTCCGCAGCCGGCTGCGGGAGTCCTGAGCAGCCTCAGCGGGACGCGCGCAGCACCTTCGCGCCCCAGGCGGCGAACACGCCACCGAGCAGCACGTTGACGACGATCAGGACCGAGTGGGCGATCCAGTAGCCGGCCGGACGGTCCTCGCCGGCCGCGTGGGCGGCGTACAGGTTCTTGGTGAACATCCCCCAGGTGAAGAAGCTCCAGACGGCCACCCCGACCAGGAACACCCCGTGCTTGCGGGTCATCTGCATGCTCACTTCCTCCTCCTGGTGACGGCGACGAGCGCCAGCATGGTCGCGGCGCCTGCCGCGAAGGCCCCGGTGGGACCGAGTGCTCCCGTGGACGGCCCGGCGGACGCGAGCGTGGGACTGTGCTCGACCGCTTGGCGCAGGTCGATCTGCGGACCCTCCACGTCGCCCTCGCGCCACGCGTCGCGCTCGCGCTGCTCGCGCGCGGCCGGCGACGTGTGGGCCCACGCCGCGGCGAGGACCACGACCCGCGAGAAGTAGTTCATCCACACGACGAGGATGAGCGCGATCCCGAAGGCCTGGGCGGCCGGCTGGTCCTTGGTGCCGGCGAGCAGGAAGGTCGAGAGCTGCTTGAGCACCTCGAAGGCCAGCGCACCGAGCAGCGCGCCGGACCACAGCGAGCGGGCCGGGACCGGGGGCGCGGCGAGGACCCGGAAGAAGGCGAAGAAGAGCACCGTGCTGGCCACCAGGCCCAGTGCGAGGCCGATCACCCACACCACGGGCTCCACGCCCGCGCCCAGCTCGAAGAACTCCAGGATCGGCTTCGCCAGCTTGGTCGCCACCCCTGAGACCGCCACGCTCAGGAGCAGCACGGTGCCCAGCGTCACGAGGGCGAGGATGTCGCGGAGCTTGCCCCAGACGAAGTTGGGCTGCTCCTTGTCCGGCTCCTCGAAGATCGCGACGAGCGCGGCCCGCATCCCCGACAGCCAGCCGAGGCCGGAGTAGAGCGCGACGAGCAGGCCGACGCTGACGATCCCCGGCACCGAGCCCTGGAGGGTGTCGATGCTCAGCTCCCCCGGCCCGTTGCCGACGATGCCGGGCAGCACGTCGTCGATGGCGGTCACGAGGTCACGCTCGGCGTTGGGGTAGGCGGCGGACACGAACCCGACCACGGCGAAGGCGAGCGCGACGATCGGGAAGAAGGACAGGAACGCGAAGTAGGTCACGGCCGCGGCGAGCGCGCTGCCGTTGACGCTGCCGTAGTGCTGGAAGGTCCGCACGAGGTGGTCGAGCAGGGACCAGCGCTCCCGGGCGGACTCGATGCGTTGCTTGGCCGAGTCGAGGCGTGACATGCGGACTCCCGAGATCAGGCGGTGGGCTGCAGGGCGAACTCCCGGGTGGGCTGCCACCCCGCACCCTCGTCGTGGACGTAGAGCGAGAAGGCGCCGGCGGTGAACTCGCACTCGAAGTCCGAGAGCTCCGCGAAGGCCCGGTCGAGCTGTGCGTCGCCCAGGTGGTGGGCGACGGTCACGTGCGGGTGGAACGGGAAGTGCAGGTCCATCGCGAGCGGACCACGGCGTACGGCATCCGCCAGCAGCTCCACCTCGGAGATGCCCTCGACCAGCGTCACGAAGACGACGGGCGACACGGGGCGGAAGGTGCCGGTGCCGCGCAGGTGGATCCGGAAGGCCGCGAGCCCGGACGCCGCCTCGCCGAGGTGGGCCTCGACGGCGGGCAGGTCCTCGGCGGGGACCTCGACCGGCGGGATCAGCGTGATGTGGGTGGGGATCTGCGTCGCGGTGACGTCGCCCACGGAGGTGCGGTAGTCCTGGAGCTGCGTCGCCCACGGCTCGGGGATAGCCACTGCCACACCGATGGTCACCACGGCTCCGACCCTAACGGCCCATCCCGTTCGCGTCCGCACGGCCCCGGTTCATAGACTCCCCGGGTGACCGAGTCCTACCAGGCAGCCCTCGCCCGCAGCGCCGAGCTCGACAAGCTCCTCGACACCGACCCCGGCTCGCTGCGCATGCTGACCGGCGACCGCCCGACCGGCGCCCTGCACATCGGGCACTACTTCGCCTCGATCCGCAACCGGGTCCGGCTCCAGCAGCGCGGTGCGGAGATCTGGCAGCTCGTGGCGGACTACCAGGTGATCACCGACCGCGAGGCGCTCGGCGACGTCGCCGGCAACGTGCGGGGCCTGGTCATCGACAACATCGCCGCCGGCCTCGACCCCGAGCGGGCGACGATCTTCACGCACTCCTCGGTCCCGGCCCTCAACCAGCTGATGCTGCCCTTCCTCAGCCTCGTCAGCGTGGCCGAGCTCCAGCGCAACCCCACCGTCAAGGACGAGGCGGCCACGGCCGGCATCACCTCGATCGGCGGGCTGCTGCTGACCTACCCGGTCCACCAGGCGGCCGACATCCTGTTCTGCAAGGCCAACGTCGTGCCGGTCGGTCGCGACCAGCTGCCGCACCTCGAGCAGACCCGCGTCATCGCCCGCCGGTTCAACGACCGCTACGGCAAGACCTTCCCCGAGCCCGGTGCGCTGCTGTCCGAGGCGACGCTGATCCTGGGCACCGACGGCACCAAGATGAGCAAGTCCAAGGGAAACGTCATCGAGCTGCGGATGAGCGCCGACGAGACGGCGAAGAAGATCAAGGGCGCCAAGACCGACTCCGACCGGGTCATCACCTACGACCCCGACGACCGTCCCGAGGTCGCCAACCTGCTGCTGCTCATCTCGCTGTGCGAGGGCACCGCCCCCGAGGCGGTCGCCGAGGAGATCGGCGACGGGGGCGGCGGTGCGCTCAAGAAGCGGCTCACCGACGCCGTCAACACCGAGCTCGAGCCGCTGCGGGCGCGACGGGCCGAGCTCGAGAAGGACCCGGCGTACGTCGCCGAGATCCTGCGCCGCGGCAACGCGCGCGCCAACGAGGTCGCCGAGCAGACGCTGGACGAGGTCCGCGAGCGGATGGGCATGGTCTACACCTGAGGCCGCGGGTGTGACCTCGGTCACGTGATGCTGGTCACGACATGTGACTGCTGAGTAACCTGCCTGTCCATGACAGCCCGCGCTCTCGGAGCCCTCGTCGCGTCCCTGTCCGCCTCCCTGCTGGCCACGGCCCTCGTCGCCGCCCCGGCCGTCTCGGCTGAGGTGTCGGCGGTGGACGAGCCACCACGCCCCGCCTTCTACGAGGCGCCGGCGACGCTGCCGGCCGCCAACGGGGCCGTCATCCGCTCCGAGAAGCTCGGCTTCCTGCTCGACCCCCTCGACGCCACCAGCCTGGTCCGCAACGCGACCCGGGTGCTCTACCGCACGACCAACCGCGCCGGCGAGGCCATCGCGGCCAGCGGCACCGTCCTGGTGCCCGACGCGCCGTGGATCGGCCTCGGGAGCCGCCCGGTGATCGGCTACGCGCCGGGCACCCAGGGGATGGGCGACCGGTGCGCCCCGTCGCGGCAGTTCTCGGAAGGCATCGAGTACGAGGGCCTCGTCATGGAGGGCCTCCTGCAGCGCGGCTACGCGATCGCGATGCCCGACTACGAGGGCCTGGGCACCGAGGGCGTGCACACCTACATGGATCGCGTCTCGCAGGGCCGGGCCACCCTCGATGCGGTGCGCGCCGCGCAGCGGCTGACCGGCACCGGCCTGTCGGCCAGCAGCCCGGTCGGGCTGCAGGGCTACTCCCAGGGCGGCGGCGCCGCGGCCGCGGCGGTGGAGCTGGCGCCGACCTACGCCCCCGACCTGCGACTCAAGGGCGCGGCCGTGGGCGCCGTGCCGGCCGACCTCGACGCGGTGGCGCGCAACCTCGACGGCGGACCGTTCTCCGCGTTCGCCTTCTTCGCCCTCCGCGGCCTCTCGGCGAGCTACGACATCGACCTCGACCCGTACCTCAACGCCACCGGGCGCGCGACGATGGACGCCGTCGAGCAGGACTGCGTCTTCGACCTGCTCGACCACGCCTTCGTGCGCTCCGAGACGCTGAGCGCCGACGGGCGGCCGATGTCGGAGCTGATGGGGCAGGAGCCCTTCCGCTCGGTGATCGCGGCGCAGCGGATCGGCACGACCAGGCCCACGGTGCCGGTGCTGGTCAGCCACTCCACCCTCGACGACACAATCCCCTTCGCGGTCGGCAAGGCGATGGCGAAGGCGTGGTGCGACAAGGGGGCCAACGTGCGCTTCTCGGCCAACGTGGCACCGCTGCACGTCGGCGGCATCGTCCCGTTCGCCGCGGAGGCCCAGCTCTTCTGGGAGGCCCGGTTCTCCGGGCTCCCCCAGGTGAGCGGCTGCTGGCTGCTCTGAGCCGCGGTCAGGCGGTCCAGGCGACGCTCTCGATGACGTGGTCGGCCCAGGGGTTGATGCCCACCAGCTCGCCGCGGCGCGAGATCAGCTCGACCACGTCGTGCGTACGCCGGTCGCGCAGCTGTCGCCGGCGCTCCAGCTCGGTGTCGTCGCGGTGTCCGTGCTCCTGCTGCTCGATCATCGAGGCCTCCCCAGGGTCTGGTCGTGTGGGCGGCCCGGGTCTCGGGCGGCGCCGTACGACCATCCTCGGCCGGGAGTGCTAACGGACCGTTGTGCCCGTGTTACGGGCAGGTTCCGGTTTCGCCGACGCGTGTCATCCGGCGTCACCGGCCGTTCACCGGACGGTCAGGAACGGCCGCGGCGGTGCAGGGCGGCGGAGACCAGGAGCACCACGAGGCCGCCGAGGCTCAGCGCGACCCCCACCAGCGCGGGGGCGCGGTAGCCGGCGCCGGCCGCGATGACGAGACCGCCCAGCCACGCGCCGAGGGCGTTGGCGACGTTGAGCGACGCGTGGTTCATCGCCGCGCCGAGCGTCTGCGCGTCCCCGGCGACGTCCATCAGGCGCAGCTGCAGGTTGACCACCAGCACGGAGCCCAGTGCCGTGATCAGGAAGACGACGGGCAGCGCGGCCCAGCCGTACGGCGCCAGCAACCAGAAGAGCAGCAGGGACAGCGCCATCCCGACCGAGCCGATGAGCAGCGAGCGGAAGATCGACCAGTCGGCCATCACCCCGGCCAGCCAGGTGCCCGCGACCATGCCGAGCCCGAAGCCCAGCAGGAAGACCGGCACGGCGGCCTCGGAGAGCCCGCCCACGTCGGTGACGGTGGGGGCGATGTAGGAGTAGACGGCGAACATGCCGCCGAAGCCGATCGCTCCGGCCAGCAGGGTCAGCCACACCTGCGGCAGCGTGAACGCGCGCAGCTCCCGGCGCCCCGAGGCGTCCTTGTCCCCGGCGACCGAGGGCACGTAGAGCGCGACCAGGGCCAGCGTGACCACCCCCATCGCCGTCACCGCCCAGAACGCCGAGCGCCAGCCGAGGTTCTGGCCCATCCACGTCGCAGCCGGCACGCCCACCACGTTGGCCACGCTCAGCCCGAGCATCACCGACGCCACCGCACGACCCTTGCGGGCCGGGCTCGCGAGGCTCGCCACCACGAGCGACGCGACGCCGAAGTAGGCGCCGTGGGGCAGGCCGGCGGCAAAGCGGGCCGCCATCAGCGCGCCGTACGACGTCGCGAGCGCGCTCGCCGCGTTGCCCACCGCGAAGGCGGCCATCAGCGCCAGCAGCAGCGCCCGGCGCGGCAGCCGGGCACCGAGGAAGGCCAGCAGCGGGGCCCCGACGACGACGCCGAGCGCGTAGGCGGAGATCACGTGGCCACCGGTCGGGATGGAGACGCCGACGCCGGCGGCGATCTGGGGCAGCAGGCCCATCGTCACGAACTCGGTCGTGCCGATCGCGAAGCCGCCCATGGCCAGGGCCAGCACGGCGAGCGCGAAGTGGGGGGTCCGGACGGCGGGCGTGTGGTCGACGGGGGTGTCAGCGGTGGTCGTCATGGGTGGCACCTATTCTCCAAGCCCCCGTGGCGTCGGCCTATTCCACGCCGCGCGGCCGTACTCTCGGCCGGTGCCACACCTCACACCCCGCCCGTCAGGCACCCCGCCGTACTGGGAGCCGGGCACCCGCATCGTCTGGCGGTACGGCGAGCCCGACGCGCCGCACTTCGCCGGCACGCTCACCGTCGTGCGCGACGACGCCGACGGCCTGGTCGCGTGGCTGGCGCGGGACACGCCGATGCTCGTGGTGGAACGCGCGGACGGCCGGCCGGGCCGCTCGGACCCGGCCACGATGTTCACCGCCGAGCGGGTGCAGGGCACGGCCCGGTGGCAGGGCTACGACGTGCTCCGCGTCGCCCCCACCGGCAGGGCGTGGTCGGTGTGGGTCTTCTTCACACCGGAGGGCGAGCACGTGGGCTGGTACGTCAACCTCGAGGACCCGCACCGGCGCGACGCCGGCACGGTCTACAGCAGCGACCACGTGCTCGACCTGTGGGTGGAGCCGGACCGCACCCGCGAGCGCAAGGACGAGGACGAGCTGGTGCTGGCCCTGGAGCAGGGCCGCTACACCGAGGAGGAGGTGCGGCGGATCGAGCGGGCCGCCCGCGAGGCGGAGGCGGTCATCGACGCGTGGGGACCGCCGTTCTGCGACGGCTGGGAGGACTTCAGGCCCGATCCGCGGTGGGGCGTGCCGGAGCTGCCACCCGACGCTCACTGAGCGCCTCGTCGCGCAGGATGTCGAAGGCCTCGTAGAGCAGCTCGTTGACCAGCCGGTAGGTGCACAGGATCCCGGCCGCGACCACCACCGGCGACAGGTCGAGGGCCAGCGCACACCGGGTCAGCAGCTCGCCGGCCGGCAGGGCCCACCCGCGGCCGAACTCGTGCGGCTGCCAGCCCGCGGCCAGCAGCCCGGCCTGGGCGTCCCCGGCGCTCGCGGCCATGAGCGCGACGCACATCAGCGCGAAGCGCCAGCCGAAGGCGCCACCGAGCCCGTCGCGCCACCGGTCGCGCCGACGCCAGGTGCTGGCGACGAACCCGACCGACGAGCTCGCCAGCGTCAGGGCCACGACCCCGAGCGTGGTGGCGTCCCACGTCACGTGCCGGAACGTGTACAGCGCCAGCACCAGGCCGAGGACCAGCCCGCCCAGGAGCATCGCCCCCACCAGCTTGAGACCGTCCCAGCCGGGAACGAGGCCGCCGGGCAGGGCGACGAGGAGCAGCACGTAGGCGACGACCAGCTCGAGGAAGTAGACGAGCACCAGGTCGCCGACCTCCAGCCGGCCGGTCCACACGAGCACCAGCGGCAGCAGGTTGCCCACCGCGATGCCGACCAGCCCGCTCCACCGCGAGGGGGCCGGCATCAGCGCACCACCTCGGCGCCCAGCACCTCGAGCGGGTCGTCGATCTGGGCGTCCTCGCGGGTGCCGAGCTCGCACTCCACGGGGACCGTCCGGCTGCGGCCGGTCGCGTAGGTCGTGACGGTCGCGTCGAAGCGCACCGTCGCCTCCCCCACGAACTCGGCGTCGGTCTCCCCCGTCACCGACCAGCCACCCCGCGTGCCCGACAGGGCGGTCTGCCCGCAGGCACGCAGGGTGTCGTCGGCCAGCATCCGGTCGTGCCAGGACAGCGACGCGCTGGCTCCGGCGAAGAACCAGAGCATCACGACGTTGACCACGACCAGGGCCCCGAGGACCTGGCGTGCACGTCGCATCAGAGCGTCGCGAGCGCCTCGTTGAGCGTGGCGGACGGGCGCATGACCTTCTCGGCCAGCGCGTCGTCCGGCTCGTAGTAGCCACCGATGTCGGCCGGGCGGCCCTGCACCGCGAGGAGCTCGTCGACGATCTTCTGCTCGTTGTCGCGCAGCGTCGTCGCCAGCGCGCCGAAGGCGGCCGCGAGGTCCGTGTCGTCGGTCTGCTTGGCGAGCTCCTCGGCCCAGTAGAGGCCGAGGTAGAAGTGCGAGCCGCGGTTGTCGATCGTGCCGAGCCTGCGACCCGGCGAGCGGTCCTCGTTGAGGAACGTCTCGGTGGCCCGGTCGAGGGTCTCGCCCAGGATCCTGGCCCGCGGGTTGTCGTCGTACCCGGCGAGGTGCTCCAGGCTCGCGGCGAGCGCGAAGAACTCGCCCAGGCTGTCCCAGCGCAGGTAGTTCTCCTTGACCAGCTGCTGCACGTGCTTGGGCGCCGAGCCGCCGGCGCCGGTCTCGAAGAGGCCGCCGCCGTTCATCAGCGGGACGACCGAGAGCATCTTGGCGCTCGTGCCGAGCTCGAGGATCGGGAACAGGTCGGTGTTGTAGTCGCGCAGCACGTTGCCGGTCACCGAGATGGTGTCCTCGCCCTTGCGGATCCGCTCGAGGCTGTAGGCCGTCGCCTCGGCCGGCGTCATGACCTCGAGGGTCAGGCCCTCGGTGTCGTGCTCGGGCAGGTAGGCCTCGACCTTGGCGATGAGGTTGGCGTCGTGGGCGCGGTCGGCGTCCAGCCAGAAGATCGCGGGCACGCCGGTCGCGCGGGCGCGGGTGACGGCGAGCTTGACCCAGTCGCGGATGGGCTCGTCCTTGGTCTGGCAGGCCCGCCAGATGTCGCCCGGCTCCACGTCGTGGGAGATGAGCACGTCGCCGGCGGCGTTGCGGACCTCGACGCGGCCCGCGGCGGGGACCTCGAAGGTCTTGTCGTGGGAGCCGTACTCCTCGGCCGCCTTGGCCATGAGGCCGACGTTGGGCACCGAGCCCATGGTCGAGGGGTCGAAGGCGCCGTGGGCGCGGCAGTCGTCGATGACGGTCTGGTAGACCGAGGCGTACGACGAGTCGGGGATCACCGCGAGGGTGTCCTGCTCGGCGCCGTCGGCGTTCCACATGTGGCCCGAGGTGCGGATCATGGCCGGCATGGAGGCGTCGACGATGACGTCGGAGGGCACGTGCAGGTTGGTGATGCCCTTGTCGGAGTCCACCATCGCGAGGTCCGGACCCTCGGCGATGCCCTGCTCGACGGCCGTGCGGATCGCCGCGCCGTCGGGGAGCTTGTCGGTGGCGGCCAGCAGGGCGCCGAGGCCGTCGTTGGGGCTGATGCCCGCGGCGGCGAGCTGCTCGCCGTACTGCTCGAAGAGCGTGGGGAAGAACGCCTGCACGACGTGGCCGAAGATGATCGGGTCCGAGACCTTCATCATCGTGGCCTTGAGGTGCACCGAGAAGAGCACGTCCTCGGCCTTGGCACGGGCGACCTGCTCGGTGAGGAAGCGGCGCAGCGCGGCGACGCGCATCACGGTGCCGTCGACGACCTCGCCGGCCAGCACCGGGATCGACTCCTTGAGGACCGTCTCGGTGCCGTCGGTCGCCACGTGCACGATCGCGAGGGTGTCGTCGCCGTCGAGCACGACCGACAGCTCGTTGTGGCGGAAGTCGTCGGCGCCCATGGTGGCGACGTTGGTCCGGCTGTCGCTGCTCCAGGCGCCCATCGAGTGCGGGTGGGCCTTGGCGTAGTTCTTGACGCTTGCGGGCGCGCGGCGATCGGAGTTGCCCTCGCGCAGGACCGGGTTGACCGCGGATCCCTTGACCTTGTCGTACTTGGCGCGGGCGTCCTTCTCCTCGTCCGTCTGCGGGTTCTCCGGGTAGTCGGGGAGGTCGTAGCCCTTGGCCTGCAGCTCGGCGACCGCGGCCTTGAGCTGCGGGATGGAGGCCGAGATGTTGGGCAGCTTGATGATGTTGGCCTCGGGCTTCGTGGCCAGCTCGCCGAGCTCGGCGAGGGCGTCGTCGAGGCGCTGCTCGTCGGTGAGCCGGTCGGGGAACTGGGCGATGATGCGCCCGGCGAGGGAGATGTCGCGCGTCTCGACCTCCACGCCAGCCGTCCGCGCGTAGGCGGACACGATGGGCAGCAGGGAGTACGTCGCCAGCATGGGCGCTTCGTCGGTGTGGGTGTAGATGATCTTGGCCATGGGTGCGACGGCTCCTGGTGTGGTCGACAGCGGTGATCGGGTTGATCGACTGGGTACGACGATCAGGCAAACTAACTTGACGTCAAGATACCTGACCGCGGGACCCGCCCAACCCTCGCACCCACCGCCCGGGCATCGCTAGAGTGCACGCAGTTCCCACGGGGGTGGGCACATCGCTTCCGAGGAAGGCCTGGAATGACCGAGATCGTCGAGGACACGCCCACCACCGGCCAGAAGTTCGCCGCCGAGATGCTGGGCACCTTCGTGCTCGTGTTCTTCGGCGTCGGCGCCGCGCTGATGAGCGGGGGCGACTACCTCACGACGGGCCTCACCTTCGGCCTCACCGTGGTCGTGATGGCCTACGCCGTCGGCCGCGTGTCCGGTGGCCACTTCAACCCCGCCATCACGGTCGGAGCCGCCTTCGGCGGTCGCCTCCCGTGGAGCGCCACCCCGATCTACGTCGGCGCCCAGCTGCTGGGCGGCCTCATCGCCGGCGCGCTGCTGTTCGCGCTCATGCACGGGTTCGACGGCTACACGGCCGAGGGCAACATCGGCGCCAACTCGTTCGGCGACCAGGGCAGCGGCTACGCCATGTGGGCGGCGTTCCTGCTCGAGATGCTGCTCACCTGCGTCTTCCTGTACGTCGTCCTGGGCGTCACCGACGCCCGCAACGAGTTCCAGGCCTTCATGGGCCCGCTGGCCATCGGCCTCTCGCTGGCGATGATCCACTTCGCCTCGATGGGCGCCACCGGCACCTCGGTCAACCCGGCACGCTCGATCGGCGTGGGCGTCTTCGGTGGCACCGACGCGATCCTCCAGCTGTGGCTGTTCATCGTGGCCCCGCTCGTGGGCGCCGTCCTCGCGGGACTCACCTACCCCCTGGTCTTCGGCCACGGCAGCGAGCCGGTCCCCGGCTCGGGCCTGTCCTTCGGCGGTGGACGCACGCAGCAGGGCATGTACGCCCCGCCGAGCGGCTACGAGCAGCAGTGGAACCAGGGCCAGCAGGGGATGTACCCGCCCCAGGGCGGCTACGAGCAGCAGTGGAACCAGGGCCAGCCCGTTCCCCCGTCCCAGCCCGCGCCCCCGCAGCAGTGGGGCCCGCCGGCGCCGCAGCAGCCGCAGCCCGGCCAGTGGGGCCAGCCGGCCCCCCAGCAGGGCGTCCCGCCGCAGGGCCAGCCGCAGCAGTGGGGGCAACCGCTGCCCGACGACGGCGAGGACGGCCGCACCCAGGTGCGTCGCCCCGACTGAGCCTCACCCGCGGGTGAGGTCCACCAGCTCGAGGTCGCCCTCCTGGCCCTCCCGGAGCACCAGGCCGATCCCGCGGGCGAAGAACGCCTCGCTGGTGACGCCCGGCTCGAGGCCGGAGGTGTCCTCGACCTGCACCAGCGAGTCGAGGACGTCGTACGACGTGGTGCGCTGTGCGTCGAGGGACAGCACCCGCCGCTCGTCCTCGGCGACGCCCGGGGCCAGCTCCTGGGCGAAGCCGTCGCCGACGCGCGGGGTCGCGGGCATCACCACACCCGCCTGCGCTCCCGCCTCACCGGCCACCCACGTGCCCTCCTCGCCGAGGAGCCAGACGTTGCCCTCCCGGTCCTGGGCGTACCACGCGGTCGACTCCTCGACGGTGCGACCGCCGGCCCCGCGCTCGGTCGTCGCGACCGCCGTGGCCCCGATCCCGGCGACCGGCTCGGTGCCGGTCACCGCGACCACGACGGTGCCGCCGTCCGGGGTCTCGTAGGTCCACTCGCTGCCGGGCGCCAGGGGGAACCACGGGTTGTCCACCCCGTCCACGAAGTCGGCCGGGTCGGGGCGCGGGGTGGGGACCACGAGGCCGTCGATCCCGGCGGGCGGCGCGGTGCTCGGCGCCCCGACGCCGCAGCCCGTCCCGAGCAGGACGACCGCCGACAGGGTGAGCGGCAGCCGCACCGCCGCACGGCGTCGCGGCGCGGGAGGGGGGCCTGCGGGCATGGCGCCAGCATGCCCGACCGTGGGTCAGCCCTGTGGCCGCGGGGGGAGCCTGCGCTGCTAGCGTCAGCGGCGGACCAGACCTCGTCACACATTCCCAGGAGTCGTCGTGAGCACCACACCCCTCAAGGTCGCCGTCACCGGCGCCGCCGGCCAGATCGGCTACAGCCTGCTCTTCCGCCTCGCCGCCGGTGCGCTCGGCGACCGTCCGGTCGAGCTCCGCCTGCTCGAGATCGAGCCGGCCCTGCCGGCCCTCGAGGGCGTCGTGATGGAGCTCGACGACTGCGCCTTCCCGCTGCTCGCCGGCGTCGAGATCGGCGCCGACCCGGCGGCCATCTTCGACGGGGTCAACGCCGCGATGCTCGTGGGCGCCATGCCCCGCAAGGACGGCATGGACCGCGCCGACCTGCTCGCCGCCAACGGCAAGATCTTCACCGGCCAGGGCAAGGCGCTCAACGACAACGCGGCCGACGACGTCAAGGTCCTCGTCACCGGCAACCCGGCCAACACCAACGCCCTCATCGCGATGAGCAACGCCCCCGACATCCCGCGCGAGCGCTTCAACGCGCTGACCCGCCTCGACCACAACCGCGCGAAGACGCAGCTGGCGAAGAAGCTCGGCGTCTCCGTCACCGAGATCGAGAACCTCGCGATCTGGGGCAACCACGACGACTCGATGTACCCCGACCTGTTCAACACCCGTGTCGGTGGCCGCTCGGCCGCCGAGCAGGTCGACGAGGCCTGGATCACCGACGAGTACATCCCCACCGTCGCCACCCGCGGCGGCGCGATCATCAAGGCCCGCGGCGCCTCCTCGGCCGCCTCGGCCGCCAACGCCACGATCGACCACATGCACGACTGGCTCAACGGCACCTCGGAGTGGGTCTCGATGTCGGTCCCGTCGGACGGCTCCTACGGCGTCACCGAGGGCATCGTCTCCTCGTTCCCGTGCACGGTGAGCGACGGCGCCTGGTCCATCGTCCAGGGCATCGACCTCAACGACTTCTCCAAGGAGCGCATCCGTGCCTCGGTCGCGCGCCTCGAGAGCGAGCGCGACCAGGTCAAGGAGCTCGGCCTCATCTGATCCAGGCCGCGTCGAAACCCGATCCCCGACCGGCCCGGTCAGATGCCCGGCTGGTCGGGGATCGAGCCGGCGAGGAAGATCAGGGCCGCACCGAGGCCGGCGAGCATCAGCACGTCGAAGGCCTTGAAGCGGACCGCGAGCATGCCGGCGTCGCGGTTGGACAGCAGGAGGCGCACCAGGGCCCCGAGGAGCAGCGCCCCGCCGAAGACGCGGATGCCGGTGCGCCACTCCCCCGCGACGACGACCCCCACGCCGACGACGCAGGCCGCGAGGACGAGCAGGTAGAACGCCCCGCCGATCGTCGAGGGATAGCGGCGCTCCTCCTCGGCCCCCGGATCGGGGTGGGTGCCGTCGACGAGCTCCTCGGCCGACACCGCCGGCACGCTCTCCGGGGGTGCGATGCGCGGCTCGCGCGGCTCGTCGGCCTCGTCGCTCACCTCAGGCCCCGACGGACTTCTCGGCCATGGCGACGATGTTGGTGAGCAGCATCGCGCGGGTCATCGGACCCACGCCCCCGGGGTTGGGCGAGACCCACCCGGCGGTCTCCCACACGTCGTCGGCGACGTCGCCGGCGATCTTGCCGTCGACCCGCGACACCCCCACGTCGAGCACCGCGGCGCCCGGCTTGACCATGTCGGCGGTGATGATGCCGGGGACCCCGGCGGCGGCCACCACGATGTCGGCGTTGCGCACGTGGGCGGCCAGGTCGCGGGTGCCGGTGTGGCACAGGATCGCGGTGGCGTTCTCCGAGCGGCGGGTGAGCAACAGCCCCAGCGGGCGCCCGACGGTGAGCCCGCGCCCGACCACCACGACCTCGGCGCCGGCGATCTCGACGCCGTGGCGGCGCAGCAGCTCGAGGCAGCCGACGGGCGTGCAGGGCAGCGGGCCGTCCTCGCCGAGCACGAGCCGGCCGAGGTTCTCCGGGTGCAGGCCGTCGACGTCCTTGCGGGGGTCGACGCGCGAGAGCAGCCGGAACTCGTCGAGGCCGGTGGGCTGCTGGACGATGAAGCCGGTGACGGCCGGGTCGGCGTTGAGGCGGTCGATGAGCTCCTCGACCTCCTCCTGCGTGGCGGTCGCGGGCAGGTCGTGGCGGAAGGACGCGATCCCGATCTTGGCGCAGTCCTTGTGCTTGGCCCCGACGTACCACTGGTTGCCCGGGTCGTCGCCGACCATCACGGTCGCGAGGCCGGGGGTGACGCCGCGCTCCTTGAGCGCGGTCACCCGCTCGGCCAGCTCGGCCATGATGGTGGCCAGGGTCGTCTTGCCGTCGAGCGTCTGTGCAGTCACGTGCTCATCCAATCAGTCGCTGGCGGGTCGCCGGGGTCAGTGGAAGAAGTGCCGGGCGCCGGCGAAGTACATGGTGAGCCCGGCCTTCTCGGCCGCCTCGATGACCTCGTTGTCGCGCATCGACCCGCCGGGCTGGACGATCGCGCGCACGCCGGCGTCGATGAGGATCTGCGGGCCGTCGGCGAACGGGAAGAACGCGTCGGACGCGGCCACGGAGCCGGCGGCCCGGTCCCCGGCGCGCTCGACCGCGAGGCGGCACGAGTCGACCCGGTTGACCTGGCCCATGCCGATGCCGACCGAGGCGCCGTCGCGGGCGAGCAGGATGGCGTTGGACTTGACCGAGCGGCAGGCGCGCCACGCGAACGCGAGGTCGGCCAGCACGTCGTCGTCGACCGGCTGGCCGGTGGCCAGGCGCCACGAGGACGGGTCGTCGCCTCCCCCGTGCTCGCCGCCCTCGACCGTCGCGTCGATGACGTCGCGCTGCTGGAGGAGCAGGCCACCGGAGATGGCGCGCATCTCGGCGCCGCCGGGCGCGAGGGGCGCCGCCTCGAGGATGCGGATGTTCTTCTTGGCGGCCAGGACCTCGAGGGCCCCGTCCTCGTAGCCGGGGGCCACGACCACCTCGGTGAAGATCCCGGCGACCTGCTCGGCCATGGCCACCGACACCGGGACGTTGGTGGCGATCACGCCGCCGAAGGCCGACACCGGGTCGCAGTCGTGGGCCCGGCGGTGGGCCTCGGCGACGTCGGCGCCGACGGCGATGCCGCAGGGGTTGGCGTGCTTGATGATCGCGACCGCCGGCCGGTCGAAGTCGTACGCCGCACGGCGGGCCGCGTCGGCGTCGACGTAGTTGTTGTAGGACATCTCCTTGCCGTGGTGCTGGGTGGCCTGGGCCAGTCCCGGCCCCTCGGGCAGGAAGCCGTTGGCGTAGAGCGCGGCCGACTGGTGCGGGTTCTCGCCGTAGCGCAGCACCGCCTGCTGGTCCCACGTGGCGCCCATCCAGGCCGGGAAGCCCGACCCGCCGGAGGTGTCGGTGAGCACGTTGCCCATCCAGCTCGCCACGTGCACGTCGTACGTCGCGGTGTGGACGAACGCCTCGGCGGCCAGCCCCCGGCGCTCGGCGAGCGTGAAGCCGCCGGCGCCCACGGCGCGCAGGACGTCGTCGTACCTCTCGGGCGAGGTGACGATGGCGACGCTGGGGTGGTTCTTGGCCGCAGCGCGGACCATCGAGGGCCCGCCGATGTCGATCTGCTCGACGCACTCGTCGGGCGAGGCGCCCGACGCGACCGTCTGGGTGAAGGGGTAGAGGTTGGAGACGACGAGGTCGAAGGGCTCGACCTCGAGCTCCGCGAGCTGCCGCACGTGGGACTCCAGGCGCCGGTCCGCCAGGATCCCGGCGTGCACCCGCGGGTGCAGCGTCTTGACGCGACCGTCGAGGCACTCGGGGAAGCCGGTGAGGTCCTCGACCCGGGTGACAGGCAGGCCGAGCGACTCGATCAGGGCGGCGGACCCGCCGGTGGAGACGAGCTCCACGCCGGCGTCGTGCAGCCCGCGCACGAGGACGTCGAGACCGGTCTTGTCGTAGACCGAGACGAGGGCGCGGCGGACCGGGACCTGGTCATGGACGAGTGCGGGTTCGGACACGGGGACTCCTGAGGTCGAGCGGTGGAGGCGAGCACCCAGGCGGTCGATGCTCTGCGCGGTTCACTCCCCGGTGGTCGCCCACCTGCGCCAGTCGTGTGGTCCCAGACTAGAGGAACCCGGGCCCGTCAGCCGAGCCGCACCCGGCGTCCGTCGAGGCTCCAGCCGTCGCGGGCCATCCGTCCGACGGTGTCCACCAGCATCGTCCGCTCGGCGACCTTGATCCGCTCGTGGAGGGTCGTCGAGGTGTCGTCGTCGAGGACGGGCACGGTCGTCTGGGCGATGATCGGGCCGGTGTCGACCCCGTCGTCGACGACGAACAAGGTGGCGCCGGTGACCTTCACGCCGTACTCCAGCGCGTCGGCCGGACCCGTCGTGCCGGGGAAGGCCGGGCACAGCGCCGGGTGGGTGTTGACCACCCGGCCGGGGAAGCGGGCGAGGAACTCGGTCCCGACGAGCTTCATGAAGCCCGCCAGCACCACGACGTCGGGCTCGAAGGCCGCGACGGTGTCGGCGAGCGCCCGGTCCCAGTGGTCGCGCGAGGAGAAGTGGCCGAGCCTCTTGACGAAGGTCGGGACGCCCGCCCGGTCGGCGCGGGCCAGACCCTCGATGTCGTCGCGGTCGGCGCCCACGGCCACCACCCTCGCGCCGTACGACGGGTCGGCGCAGGCGTCGAGGAGCGCCTGCAGGTTGGTGCCGGAGCCGGAGACGAGGACGACGAGGCGGGCGGTCACCCGGCGGAGTCTAGGGCGACCTGCTCGGCGTGGCGGCGCTGCCACCACGTCATGAGAAGCCCGCCGACGAGGCCACCGATGCCGAAGGCCGTGATGGCGTGCACGAGGACGTCGGGGACGAACGGTCCCACGAACCGCATCCGGCCCGGACCGGCCGCTCCCCCCGACACCGACGCGAGCACGGCGAAGGCGATGCCCGCGACGATGCCGCCACCGCAGCCCCGCAGCGCACCGTGGTCCCAGCGCAGCGTGGGCCGGCGGCGCTGCCACCAGGCCACCGCGAGCGCGGCGACGACCGGCGGCAGCGCGATGAGCGAGGCCACCCAGGGCGCGGTGGCACCGGCGCCGGGAAGCGCCGCCAGCAGCGGCAGCAGGGGCAGCGGACCGAGCACGACGAGGCCGGGCGAGACCATGGTCGCGCCGCCGACCGCGAACCCGGGACCGAGCAGGAAGGACCCGGAGAACAGCACGGCGTTGGGCGCGAGGCCGACGTTGACGAGGGAGTAGACGATCGCGTCGCCGGCCGAGAGGTGCAGCTGCGACATCATCGTGGCCGCCTCCCCCGCCCCCAGCAGCAGCGCGGCGACGAAGGCCAGCGCGGAGGCCGCGAGGAACCAGCCCAGCACGGACAGGGCGGCCCCGACGCCGTCGCGCACGACCGGCGGTGCGAGGGCGGCCCAGATGGCGGCGCGCCCCGAGCCGACGGCGATCGCGGGGGCGGCGACGACCAGGGTGAGAAGCAGGCTCCACCACACGACGCGCGCCGTGGAGGGGGCCGCGTCCACCGACGCCGCCACCGACGCGACCACCACGGCCACGACGGCGTACCCCACGAAGAAGAGGGAAACGGCGGCCGGCACGGTGAAGTCCCGCTCGCCGTCGGCGATCCGGTCGGCGTCCGGCCCGTGGCCGGACACCGCGTCCCCGACCCGGTGGCCGAGGCGCCACACGGTCCAGGCGGACATCGCGGTCACCCCGAGGGGCACGACGCCGACCGTCGCGCCCTGCACGGTCACCCCGGAGCCGTGTCCCATGAGCCACGCCATCGCGCCGATGCGCATGCCCGCGCTCGGCGTGCCGTGGGCGCCGGCGTCGGCGGCGAACCAGCCGATGACCCCGACCGCGGCCAGCACGAGCAGGGGCGCCAGCGCGGCCGCGACGCCCCCGAGGGAGGCGACCAGGGCGAGCGGCCGGACGTGTCGCGCATCCCCGGGACGCGGCGTCGTACGGGCGGACGGACCCGCACCCGTGGCGCGAGGAGGGAGCAAGGAGGTCATGGCCCGACCATCATCACCCCGGCCCGCACGACGTCCGCGGAGGCCACGCCGGGTGTGCGCGAACGCCCTCCCCTCCCGTACCGTGGAGCGGCCATGAGGAGCCCTGACGCGTTCGACGCCTTCTACGCCGGCTCGCGCGACCGTCTCCTGCTCGAGACGTACGCGCTGACCGGTGACGTGCCGGCGTCGCGCACCGCCGTGCGCGACGCCTTCGCCGTCGCCTGGCAGCGCTGGCGCACGGTGAGCCGCCTCGACGACCAGGAGGGCTGGGTCCGGCCGCTCGCGCATGGTCGGGCGCAGCGCCGGCACACGGTCCGCCCGTGGCACCGTGAGAAGGGCCTCGACGACGAGGTCGCGGCCACCCTCGACGCGCTGTCCGACCTCGGCACGCTGGAGCGCAAGGCGCTCGTGCTCACCACGCTGTCCCCGTTGCCGCTGGACGAGATCGCCCGGACCCTGGGCGTCCCGCGCCGCGAGGCGGAGCGGGCGCTGCAGAGCGGCACATCGCGGTTCTCGGTCGCCCGGGGCGTGCCGAGCACCCACGTACGCCGGCTGCTCGAGGACCTGCGCGGCCCGCTCGAGGGCGAGCGCTGGCCGCGGGCCACGATCGTGCGCCGCCAGGGCACCGCCCGCCGGCGGACCCACACGGTCGTCGGTGTCGGCGGCGCCGTCGCCGCGCTGCTGGTCTCCGGGACGGTGGTCGCGTCCGGCGGCGCCGAGCCGAGCACCCTGGAGCGCGAGCCGACCACCACCGGCATCACCACGAGCGAGGTCGAGGAGGCCGCCCCGCCGGCCCTCGACGAGGCGTCGCTCCTCGAGGCCGACCAGCTGGACCGCTACGGCCGCCGGCTCTCGTGGAGCGAGGAGTCGACCACGACCAACCTCGAGGGCGACGGCCTCGTGGTGCCCTGCCAGCTCGAGCGCTTCGCCGACCCGGCGGGGACCGGCGCCCTGGTGCGCACCTTCGAGGGCTCCGAGCGCGTCGTACGCACCACGAAGTCCGAGGGCGGGAGGGCCCGGGGCAAGGCCCGCCAGCGCCGGGTGGAGCAGGTGCAGTCGACGGTGACCGAGGTCGTCGAGCTCTCGGCCGACACCGAGCGGGCCGCCGCGGCCTGGGACACCGCCCTGCGCTGGTACGCCGGGTGCCAGGACCCGCGCACCCAGCTGCTCGCCACGCACCGTGTCGCCCGCGTCGGCGACGAGGCCGTGGTGCTCTCGTTGCGCAGCTGGGCGAGGCAGCCGAGCGGCATCAGCATCGCGCTCGCCCGCACCGGGCAGGCCGTGGTCACCACCGTGGTGCAGTCCCGGGGCGCAGCCCCCGACGCCCGCACGGCCGCCACCGGCCTCGCGGCGTCGGTCAACGCGCTGTGCGGGAGCCCCGGCACCGGCACGTGCGCCGGTCCCCCGCGGACCGCACCCGTCCCGCCGTACCCGGTCGGTCGCCCCGCCGGCATGCTGGCCGAGCTCGACCTCCCGCCCGTCACCCGGGCCGTGGGCCCCTGGGTGGGCACGGACCCGGAGCCGGCGCGGACCAACTTCGCGTCCACCCGCTGCGACAACACGCGCTTCGACGCCAAGGGCCTCGCACACAACATGACCCGCACGTTCCTCTTCCCGGCCAACCGCAAGGTCGACACCTTCGGGCTGACCCAGACGGTCGCGACGATGCCCGAGAAGCGGGCCCGCCAGTTCGTCGGTGAGGTGCGGGACCGGATCCGCCGCTGCGGACAGGCCAACCTCGGCACCAGCGTCGAGGCGATCGTCCAGCGCACGCGCGGCGACCGCGAGATCACCGTCTGGGACCTCGACATCGAGATCTCCGACTCCCGCTCGGTGGAGTTCCTGATGGCGATCATGCGCGACGGCAAGGCGGTCTCCCAGCTCGGCTTCACCCCCGACGACGGGATGACGATGACCCGCGCCGACTTCATCGCCGTGGCCGACCGCGCCCTCGACCGGCTCAGCGACCTCCCCAGCGCCGGCTGACCGCCGGTCCGGTCCACGGCAACTTCGCGGCGCCCGTCCGCGTCCCACCCCCGACACGTCACTCGACGAGGGGGTCCCGATGCCCGGCTCAGCCCGCCGCTTCGCCACGCTGCCGCTGGTCGCGCTGATCGCGCTGATCGCGGGCTGCGGCTCGACGTCGGGGACGGCCGATGCCGACCCGGCGCCCGCCCCGGCGGCGGGCCCGATCGCCTCGACCACACCGGCGACACCGTCCGCACCGGCCCCGACCACGGTGCCGGAGGGCTTCCCCATCACCGAGGGCATGCCGTCCGACGACACCGGCGGCCCGATCACCGCCGGTCCCGACGGCGTCGGGATGCGGGTGCTCGACTTCTGCGGCACCCGGCCCCTGCGTGGACTGGCGACGACCGACCGCGTCACCGCGGCGTCCAGCGGACCGGAGTACTCCTCGACCCGCGACCTGATGGTCTTCGCCACCGCGGAGCAGCCCGCCGCGCTGGCCGCCGAGGCGCTGGCCGCCGCCCGGGCGTGCCCCGTCGAGGAGTCCGGCCCCGGCAGCGAGCTCCTCACGGAGGTCCGCCCGTCCGCCGCCGGCCCGAAGGGCGCGACCGTGGTCCACACCTACGCCACCGACGGCCGGGTCGGCCTCGGCGCGGAGATCATCGAGGTGGTGCCGCGAGGCACCGCCCTGCTCGTCACCTCGGCGTACGCCGAGTGGACGCCGGGCCCGATCCTCGACGACGGCATCACCGCCGACCTCGAGGCCCTCACCCCCGTGCTGGACGCGATGGCCGCCTTCGGGGAGCCGGTGCCGTCACCGGAGATCCCCGCCGCCTTCCCGCTGGACCTCGACCTGCCCCCAGAGGACGGCGACCACGACGTCGTCGCTCCCTCCCCCGAGGCGGACGGGGTCGGCGAGGTCGAGGTGTGCGGCTCGACGCTCTGGCCGGTCGGCCCGACGCAGGCGCGGCTCGCGACCAACGCCTACGGCCCCGAGCACGTGGACGCCCGCGACCTGGTCGTGCTGGCCGACGCCGACGCGGCCTCGACCGTGGTCCGCCGGGCGAGCGACCTCGTCGAGGCGTGCTCCGACGCCCCCGCCCACCAGGTGTGGACCCTGCACGACGCCGACACGGGCCACGACTCGGTGACCTTCAGCCTCACGTGGGACGACGGGCCGGGCGCCTCGGTCTTCCAGCTCACCCGGGTGGGCCGCGCGCTGCTCCTCACCCACGTGTACGGCGAGGGGTCGCTCGACGCCCTCGGCCCGACCGTGCGGGACCGCAGCGCCCTGACGCGGGCGATCGCCCCGGCGATGTGCGCCTTCACCGCCGACGGCTGCTGAGCGGCGTACCGGCCCCGGACGTCGAACGGCCCGGCAGGTGTGCCTGCCGGGCCGTACGACGAAGCTGTGCGGATCAGAGAGCCTGGAGGATCTCCCGCATGAGCGCGGCGGTCTCGGACGGCGTCTTGCCGACCTTGACCCCGGCGGCCTCGAGGGCCTCCTTCTTGGCCTGCGCGGTGCCGGACGAGCCGGACACGATCGCGCCGGCGTGGCCCATCGTCTTGCCCTCGGGAGCCGTGAAGCCCGCGACGTAGCCGACGACCGGCTTGGTCACGTGGTCCTTGATGTAGGCCGCGGCCCGCTCCTCGGCGTCGCCACCGATCTCGCCGATCATCACGATCGCCTTGGTCTCCGGGTCGTTCTCGAAGGCCTCGAGGGCGTCGATGTGGGTGGTGCCCACGATCGGGTCGCCGCCGATGCCGATGGCGGTCGAGAAGCCGAAGTCCTTGAGCTCGAACATCATCTGGTAGGTCAGCGTGCCCGACTTGGACACGAGGCCGACCGGGCCCTTGCCCGCGATGGTGTGCGGGGTGATGCCGGCCAGGGACTCCTCGGGCGTGATGATGCCCGGGCAGTTGGGACCGATCATCCGGGTGGACTTGCCCTGCAGGTAGGACCACACCTCGGCGGTGTCCTGGACCGGCACGCCCTCGGTGATGACCACCAGCAGGCCGATGCCGGCGTCGATGGCCTCGATGCAGGCGTCCTTGGTGAACGCCGGCGGCACGAAGACCACGCTGACGTCGGCACCGGTCTCGGCCATCGCCTCCTTGACGTTGCCGAAGACCGGGAGGTCCTTGCCGCCGAGCTCGACGGTGGTGCCGGCCTTGCGGGCGTTGACACCGCCGACGATCTGCGAGCCGGCGTCGAGCATGAGGGTGGTGTGCTTGGAGCCCATCCCACCGGTCATGCCCTGGACGATGATCTTGCTGTCCTTGTTCAGGTAGATCGACATTGCTTCTCTTTCTCCGTCTCTCAGGCCTGGTGGGCGAGCTCGGCGGCCTTGTCGGCCGCGCCGTCCATGGTGTCGACCTGGGTGACCAGCGGGTGGTCCAGCTCGTTGAGGATGCGGCGGCCCTCCTCGACGTTGTTGCCGTCGAGGCGCACGACGAGCGGCTTGGTGGCCTCGTCGCCGAGGATCTCCAGGGCGCCCTTGATGCCGTTGGCGACCTCGTCGCAGGCGGTGATGCCGCCGAAGACGTTCACGAAGACGCTCTTGACCTGCGCGTCGTGGATGATCACGTCGAGACCGTCGGCCATCACCTGGGCGTTGGCGCCGCCCCCGATGTCGAGGAAGTTGGCGGGCTTGACCCCGCCGTGCGCCTCACCGGCGTAGGCGACCACGTCGAGGGTCGACATGACCAGGCCCGCGCCGTTGCCGATGATGCCGACCTCGCCGTCGAGCTTGACGTAGTTGAGGCCCTTGTCCTTGGCCTTCGCCTCGAGCGGGTCGGCCTCCTCGCGGATCTCGAAGGCCTTGTGGTCCTCGTGGCGGAACTCGGCGTTCTCGTCGAGCGAGACCTTGCCGTCGAGGGCCTCGAGCTTGTCGCCGGTCAGGCGGGCGAGGGGGTTGACCTCGACCAGCGTGGCGTCCTCCTCGACGAAGACGTTCCACAGCTGCTGGATCATCGTGACGGCCTGCTCGAAGACGGGCTCGGGGAACGCCGCCTCGGTGGCGATCTCGCGGGCCTTGGCCTCGTCGACGCCGGTGCCCGGGTCGATGGCGATCTGCTTGACGGCGTCGGGGTTGGTCTTGGCGACCTCCTCGATCTCCACACCGCCCTCGACGCTGGCAATGCACAGGTAGGAGCGGTTGGAGCGGTCCAGCAGGAAGGAGAAGTAGTACTCCTCCTCGATCGACGCACCGGGGACCACGAGCACCCGGTTGACCGGGAGCCCCTTGATCTCCAGGGCGAGGATCGCGCGGGCGGCCTCCTCGGCCTCCTCCGGCGACTTGGCGACCTTGACGCCGCCGGCCTTGCCGCGACCTCCGGCCTTCACCTGGGCCTTGACGACCACGACGCCACCGATCTCCTCCGCGGCCGCGCGAGCGTCCTCGGGGGTCTCCACGGTCTTGCCGAGGGCGCCTGCCACTCCGTGCTTGGCGAAGAGCTCCTTCGCCTGGTACTCCATCAAGTCCACGACGTACCCGTTCCTTCTCGTCTGCGTAATAGTCCGGGATTTCCTCTCGGCACCCTAGACCTGTCAGCCGGGTCACATCGAGGTCGGGCGCCGTGGCCCTGCTCACGCCGCCGATACGTTGGGCGCCATGTCTTCGGTGATGTGGTTCCGACGCGACCTGAGGGTCCGCGACCAGCCCGCCCTGCGCGCAGCCCTCGCGGAGGGGCCCGCGGCGGCGCTGTTCGTCGTCGACCCGCGGCTGTGGGAGCGGGCCGGCGACCCGCGCCGCGCGTGGCTGGCTGGCACGCTGCGTGCCCTCGACGAGCGCCTCGGCGGCCGGCTCGTGGTCCGGTACGGCGACCCCGTCGAGGTCGTGCCGCGGGTCGCGCGCGAGGTGGAGGCGTCGAGCGTGCACGTCTCGGCCGAGACCACGCCGTACGGACGCCGACGCGACGCGGCCGTCGAGGAGGCGCTGGGCGAGATCTCCTGGCAGGCCACCGGGTCGCCGTACGCCGTGGGGCCGGGGCGCGTCCTCAACGGCTCCGGCGGGCCCTACCAGGTGTTCACGCCCTTCGCGAAGGCCTGGCGCGCGCACGGCTGGGTCGAGCCCGCGCCCACCCCCCGCGACCCCGACCTGGTCGCCCTCGACTCCGACGACCGGGCCACGCGCCTGCTCGACGATGCGGCCGACACCGGCCCGGAGGGCATGCCGACGCCGGGCGAGGACGCCGCCTGGCGTCGCTGGCGGCACTTCCGCGACGACCTGCTGGCCGACTACGACACCGACCGGGACCGCCCGGGAGTCGACGGCACCTCGCGCCTCTCCCCCTACCTGCACCTCGGCGTCGTGCACCCGAGGTCGCTTCTCGCGGACATCTCCGACCTCCGCGGCACGGGCGCGCACACCTTCGAGACCGAGCTCGCGTGGCGCGAGTTCTACGCCGACGTGCTGTGGCACCACCCCGACTCCGCCTGGGCCGACCTCAAGCCCGCCCTGTCGGGCATGCGGTACGACGAGCCCGAGGACGCGATCGAGGCCTGGCGCACCGGCACCACCGGCTTCCCGATCGTCGACGCCGGGATGCGCCAGCTGCTGCACGAGGGCTGGATGCACAACCGGGTGCGGATGATCACCGCGAGCTTCCTGACCAAGGACCTGCACGTGTGGTGGCCGGTCGGCGCGCGGCACTTCCTCGACCACCTCGTCGACGGCGACGTCGCCTCCAACAACCACGGGTGGCAGTGGGTGGCCGGCACGGGCACCGACGCGTCGCCGTACTTCCGCGTCTTCAACCCGATCACCCAGGGCACCAGGTTCGACCCGGGCGGCGACTACGTGCGTCGGTGGGTCCCGGAGCTGGCCCACCTGCCCGGCGCGCTCGCGCACGAGCCGTGGAAGTCCGACGTGGGCTACGAGAAGGACTACCCGCTGCGCATCGTCGACCACGCCGAGGAGCGCAAGGAGGCGCTCGAGCGGTACGGCGCGGTGCGCGACTGAGCCCGGCTCACGCCGGCGCGGGGTCCTGCGGGGAGTCGGCGAAGTACTCCGCCACCCACCCGGTGATGTCGGTGGTCGGGGCACCCGGCGTGAACACCTTGGCGACCCCCGCCTCGCGGAGCAGGGGGATGTCCTCGTCGGGGATGATCCCGCCGCCGAAGACCACGATGTCGTCGGCCTCGCGCTCGCGCAGGAGCTCGCCGAGCCGGGTGAAGAGCGTCATGTGGGCCCCGGAGAGCACGGAGAGGCCGATCAGGTCGGCGTCCTCCTGGATGGCGGTCTCGACGATCTGCTCGGGCGTCTGGTGCAGCCCGGTGTAGATGACCTCGTGGCCCGCGTCGCGCAGCGCACGGGCCACGATCTTGGCGCCCCGGTCGTGCCCGTCGAGCCCGGGCTTCCCGACGACGATGCGGAGGCGACGGGTGGGGGTCGGCGTACTCATGGGCCCGAGGCTAACCCCGCGACGTGACCCACCCCACACGAGGTAGTCCGAAGGGGCCATCTATCGTGAACCGCTGCGATGTCCTCGCCACTCCTCCACAATCGGGTGGAACGGAGATTTCGAGGGTCGTGACCTTTCCGTTACAGTCTGGGGTCGGTTCGCCCGAAGGCGACCGACCTGCTCCCCCCGGCACCGGCAGATGAGGATGATCCATGGGCAACCACCGAGCGCAGCGCGGCGACCGCCGCAGCACCTCGGCAGCACCCGTCATCGACACTCCGGCACCCGGCCGGCGCCGGGCCACCACCCCGCCACGCCGCAATCCCCTGCTCCGCGCCCTGCCCTCCGCGCCGATCCTCCTCGGAGTGACCGCGCTGGCCGTCTCGGCCGGCGGAGCGCTCACCGCGGCCGACGCCGACCTGGCCGGCCAGGTCACCTCCAGCTCCAGCTCCAGCACGCTGGCCGCCGCCGGCACCGCCGGGATCGCGCAGGCCTCCCCCGTCACCAGCCGCGACGCCGTCGTCTCGCGTGACTCGCGCCGCGACGCCCAGGCCGACGCGGCCAACCAGCAGCTCATCGAGGCCGCCGAGAAGCAGGCCGAGGAGCAGCACGCCGCGCTCCAGCAGTTCGCGCAGGCCGCTGAGAAGCAGGCCGCCAAGATCAAGGAGAACCAGTGGGTCCTCCCGCTGGAGAGCTACCGCCTCACGGCGACGTTCGGCGCCTCCAGCTACCTGTGGTCGAGCGTCCACACCGGCCTCGACTTCAGCGCCCCCTCGGGCAGCTCGATCCGGGCGGTCGCCAACGGCGTCGTGACCGAGACCGGCTACGACGGCTCCTACGGCAACAAGACGGTCATCACCCTCGACGACGGCACCGAGCTGTGGTTCTGCCACCAGACGTCGTTCCTCGTCAGCGTCGGCGACACCGTGCGCGGCGGCGAGGTCATCGGCACCGTGGGCACCACCGGCAACTCGACCGGGCCGCACCTGCACCTCGAGGTGCGTCCCGGCGGCGGCGACCCGGTCGACCCGTTCACCGCGCTGCTCGAGCACGGCGTCACGCCCTGACCTGACCTTCCTTCTCGCGCTCGGCCACCAACTGGCGGCGCGCGACAGCTCGGAGGCCGTACCGGGCGTCGTACCCCGCCAGTTGCGCCACGCCTCCGCCACACCAGCCAGTGACGGCACATCGCAGCATCCCGGCGATTCCAGCGCAATCTGCCGCCACTCTGAGGCGGCGACCAGCCAACTGGCGGCATGTGACGGCCCCGACGCCGGACCAGGCGTCGTACGCCGCCACTTGCGCCACGCCCGCCAGGGTGGCGGCACATCGCACTCCGGCACACCACGGTGGCGGCACATCGCAGCATCCCGCGCGCTTCCGGCGCAGTCTGCCGCCACTCTGGGGCGCCGGCCCGCCAGCTCAGCAGGACGGCAGGACACCGCCGGGAGGACCCGGCGCCCCCGACTGCGGTCCGGTCAGAGCTTCTCGACGGGCGCGTAGCGCAGCAGCAGCCGCTTGACGCCCTCGGACCCGAAGTCGATCGAGGCGACCGACTTGTCGCCGGCGCCCTCGAGCGTCACCACGGTGCCCATCCCGAACGAGTCGTGCAGCACCCGGTCGCCGGGCTCCAGCGACGGGATCTCGCGCGCCGGCTTGGCCTTGGACATCGCGTCGGCACGGGCCGCGGCGGAGGAGAAGTTGCGCCGCCCGGCCGCCGTCGGGGCGCCGAGCCGGGCCGGGGAGTTCGCCGCGAGGTCGGGGCGGCCCCAGCGGGTCTGCGCCTGGGCCGTACGCCGCCAGTCGACCAGGTCGACCGGGAGCTCGTCGAGGAAGCGGCTCGCCGGGTTGTGGGCGGGGGCACCCCACGCGGAGCGCACCATCGCGCGCGAGACGTAGAGGCGCTCGCGGGCCCGGGTCACCCCGACGTAGGCCAGCCGGCGCTCCTCCTCGAGCTCGGGCTGGTCGCCGAGCGAGCGCTGGTGGGGGAAGATCCCGTCCTCGAGGCCGGTCAGGAAGACGACCGGGAACTCCAGGCCCTTGGCGGTGTGCAGGGTCATCAGGGTGACCACGCCGACGTCCTCGCCGTCGGGCGCGTCGGGGATCTGGTCGGCGTCGGCGACCAGGGCCACGCGCTCGAGGAAGTCGCCGAGGCCCACCGAGACGGTGCCGGCCTCGATGTCGGCCGGGTCGGCGCTGGGGCCGGGCTGCGGGTCGTCGGCGAACTCACGGGCCACGGCGACGAGCTCGGCGAGGTTCTCCACGCGGGTGGCGTCCTGGGGGTCGTCGCTCGCCTCGAGCTCGGTGAGGTATCCCGAGCGCTCGAGCACGGACTCCAGGACGACGTCGGGGCGCTCGCCGGCGTCGACCATCGACTGGAGCTCCTGGACCATCGCGACGAAGCCCTGGATGTTCTTGAGGCTGCGGGTCGCGAGTCCCGGCGCCTGGTCTGCGCGGACCAGCGCGTCCCAGAAGGTGATCCGCTCCCGCTCGGCGAGCGCCTGCACACAGGCCTCGGCCCGCTCCCCGATGCCGCGCTTGGGGGTGTTGAGGACCCGGCGCACCGAGATCTGGTCGGCGGTGTTGACCAGCATCCGCAGGTAGGCGAGCGCGTCGCGCACCTCGCGCCGCTCGTAGAAGCGCACCCCGCCGACGACCTTGTAGGGCTGGCCGGTGCGGATGAACACCTCCTCGAAGACGCGCGACTGCGCGTTGGTGCGGTAGAACACGGCCACGTCGGAGGGCTTGCGACCGTCGTCGACGAGCCGGTCGACCTCCTCGCTGACGAAGCGGGCCTCGTCGTGCTCGTCGTCGGCGACGTAGCCCACGATCCGCTCGCCGTCGCCGGCCTCGGACCACAACCGCTTCTCCTTGCGGCTCGCGTTGTTGGAGATGACCGAGTTGGCCGCGGTGAGGATGGTCTGGGTCGAGCGGTAGTTCTGCTCGAGCATGATCGAGACGGCGTCGGGGAAGTCCTGCTCGAAGTCCATGATGTTGCGGATGTTGGCGCCGCGGAACGCGTAGATCGACTGGTCGGCGTCACCGACCACCATCAGCTCGCTGGGCTCCTCGCCGGGGCTGTCGCCCCGCTCGAGGTCGTGGCCGCACAGCTGGTGGATGAGGGCGTACTGCGCGTGGTTGGTGTCCTGGTACTCGTCGACCAGCACGTGGCGGAACCGGCGGCGGTAGTTCTGCCGGATCTCGGGGAACGCCTGGAACAGGTGCACGGTGAGCATGATCAGGTCGTCGAAGTCGAGGGCGTTGGCCTCGCGCAGGCGCCGCTGGTAGGAGGCGTACGCCGCCGCGTAGGACTCCTCGAAGCCGTTGCGGGCGTCCTTGGCGGCCTCCTCGGGGTCGCGCAGCTCGTTCTTGTGGTTGCTCACCCAGTGCAGCACCGCGCCGGGCTGGTGGCGCTTGGGGTCGAGGTCGAGGTCCTTGAGGACCAGCGTCATCAACCGCTTGGAGTCGGCGGCGTCGTAGATCGAGAAGTTGGACTTGAAGCCCAGACCGCCGGTGTTGAGGGCGGTGATCTCCTTGCGCAGGATCCGCACGCAGGCGGAGTGGAAGGTGCTGACCCACATGATCCGGGCGCGCTTGCCGACGAGGTCCTCGACGCGCTCCTTCATCTCGGCGGCGGCCTTGTTGGTGAAGGTGATCGCCAGGATCGACCCGGGGTGGGCCTTGCGCTCGGAGATGAGCCAGGCGATGCGGCGGGTGAGCACCCGGGTCTTGCCCGAACCGGCACCGGCGACCACGAGCAGGGGTGCCCCGGCGTGCACGACGGCCGCCGCCTGGGGCTCGTTGAGACCCGCGAGCAGCTCGTCTCGCGACGGGCCGCCACGGGTGCTCCGGGGCTCCTCGACGGGTGGGGCGGACTCGAAGCCGGGCAGCGGGAAGGGGATGCTCATCTCGTCCCCCAGCCTACGTCCCGGGACGGACAGCCCGGCGCCCGAGGAGCCGGCCGAAACCGTCAGGCCGCGTGCACGGGCGACCAGAAGACGGCCACCGCGATGTTGGCCACCGTCAGGAGCAGCAGGCCGGCCCACAGCCCTTGCGGGATGGTGGGCTTGCGGGTGTTGGCCATGACCAGCACCAGCAGCGCCAGGGCGACGGCGAACTTGACCGCGATCTTCGCGTGGTCGACCGCCGTGTCCCCCGCCTCCAGGACCCCGACCAGCAGCAGCCCGGTGACGAAGGCGGTGCCGATGCCGTCGCGCATGGCGGCGTTGACCGTCTTGTCGGCGTCACGCGCCTGGACGACGAGGCCGCCGAGGAGCGCGGCGAAGCCGAGCACGTGCAGGAAGAGCAGGACCAGCCGGAGGGTCTCCATGGCCGAACCCTAGCGGCGCGTGTCCCTCAGGCCTTGCGCGGCTTGCGGGGCTTGGGCCGTACGACGAGCACCGGGCAGGGGGCGTAGTGCTGCACCCGCTGCGCGGTGCTGCCCACGAGCACGCTGTCGCTGAGCCCGCGACCACCGGCCGCCACGACCACCAGCCCGGCGTCGTACTGCTGAGCGGCCTTGATGATCTCGTTGGCCGCCGACCCGCTGCGGATCCGCTTGTGGACCGTGGGCCCCCAGCCGTCGAAGACGGCGGCGATGGTCTCGACGGCGCTCTCCGCGGCCTCGCGGAACGAGCCGGCGGCGGGCCACGTGCCCTCCGACAGGTCGTCGGCGAAGGCGACCGAGGCCAGTGGCCGGATCACCGCCACCACCGAGACGTCGGTGATCTTCGCAGGGTCGGCGAACGACGTGAGGTGCTTGGCGGCCGCCAGCGACTGCCGGGAACCGTCCGTGGCGACGATGACGTGCATCTCAGGCCCCCTCGAGGTCGGGCGTGCGGGCGCCGGTGCCGCGGCTGCCGAAGAAGTGCTCGGCGAGGAAGAGCACCAGTCCCACACCGAGCAGGCCCGCGCACCAGATCAGCGAGTGGGGGTCGTCGTAGACCGTGAAGCCCAGGATCGCCAGGTTGCCCACGAGCCCCAGGACCAGCAGCGGCGTGTTGGCCCGGAAGATCTCCTCGTGCTCGTCCTGCCCGCGCAGCTTGAGGCAGGAGACGATCACCAGGGCGTAGATGGCGAGCAGGAGCACGACGGTGACCGTCGCCAGTCGTCCGACGAGGTCGATACCGCCACCGGCCTCGGTGACGAGGGTGCCGATGACGAGCAGCAGCCCGACCACCACGCCGCTGAAGAGCAGGCCCACCCACGGGCTGCGTCGGACGGGGTGGATCTTGGCGAAGATGCCCGGCACCACGTCCTCGCGGGCCATGCCGTAGAGGATGCGCGGCTGGGTGACGATGGTGACCAGCGTGGTGTTGGTGATGGCGACCAGCGCGATGATCGAGAAGATCGTGGCCATCAGGTCCGTCGAGAACGGCAGGATGCCGGCCTTGACGACCTCGAGCAGCGCGGCGTCGGACTCCGCGAGCGTGTCCGTCGGCACGGTCAGCGCCGCGGCCATGGAGACCAGGACGTAGACCAGGCCGGCCACCAGCATGCCGCCGACCAGTGAGCGCGGGAACGCCTTGTAGGGCTCGATGGTCTCCTCGGCGACGTTGACGGTGTTCTCGAAGCCCGTCATCGCGAAGAAGGAGAACGAGATGCCGGCCAGCACGGCCAGCGCCGGGCTGCTGTAGTCGCCCCCGGTGTCGATCTGGGTCAGCACGCCGAAGTCGGCGTTGCCCTGGACGATGAACACGATGCCGATGACCATCACGATGACCAGGCCCGCCGCCTCGACGAAGGTCATCACCATGTTGATCACCACCGACTCGGTGATGCCGATGTAGTTGACGACCACGAGCAGGGCCACGAAGACCAGCGAGACGAGCAGCGCCGGCGGACCGGACCACAGCTCGGCGAAGTACGACGCGAACCCGGTGGCCAGCGAGCCCGACGCCGCCATGCTCGCCGCGAGGAACGAGACGGTGATGAGGAACGTGAGCGGCCGGCTGCCGAAGGCCTGGTTGACGTAGAGCGACGCACCGGCGGCCCGGGGGTACTTCGTGACCAGCTCGGCGTACGCCGCGCCGGTGATGGCGGCGACGGTCACGCCGAGGGCGAAGGCGATCCAGAACGCGCCGCCGACCGCAGCCGCGACCAGGCCGATGAGGACGTAGATCCCGGAGCCCAGGACGTCGCCGAGCGTGTAGAAGAACAGCAGCCGACCGGTGATGGAGCGCTTGAGCTCGCTGTCGTCGTCGACCGGGTTCGTCGCAGTGGTGGTGGAGTCGGCCACGAGGGCCCTCACTTCCCGAGTGGAGGGGGTGGGATGCGCTGACCCCACCCGACTCAGGATGAGTTGTCAATCGGGCCGGTCACAGCAGACGGCGGTCCGAGGCCCATCGGGTGAGCTCGTGGCGGCTCGAGAGCTGGAGCTTGCGCAGCGTCGAGGACATGTGGGTCTCGACGGTCTTGACCGAGATGAAGAGCTCGCGCGCGACCTCCTTGTAGGCGTAGCCCCGCGCGATCAGCCGCATCACCTCGCGCTCGCGCTCGGTGAGGCGGTCGAGGTCCTCGTCGACCGCCGCGACGTCGATGGAGCCCGCGAACGCGTCCAGGACGAAGCCCGCGAGCCGCGGGGAGAAGACGGCGTCGCCGTCGGCGACCCGGGCGATCGCGTCGACCAGCTCCGGGCCGGTGATGGTCTTGGTGACGTAGCCGCGGGCACCGCCGCGGATGGTGCCGATGACGTCCTCGGCGGCGTCGCTGACCGACAGGGCGAGGTAGCGGGCCCGGGGCGACGGGGCCAGTCGCATCACTTCGACGCCCCCACCCCCAGGGAGGTGCACGTCGAGCAGCACCACCAGCGGCTGGTGCTCGCGGATCGCGGCCACCGCCTCCGCGACGTCGGCCGCCTCGGCGACGACCTCGACCTCCCCGGCACCGGCCCCGGCGAGCTCGGCGCGGACCCCGGCCCGGAACATCGCGTGGTCGTCGACGATGACGACGCTCACCGGGCGGACGGGACGGTCGGACTCGGTCATGACTCTCCTCGGGCTGCGGATGTGGTGGGCAGTGGCATGTGGAGGCGGACCTCGGTGCCGGCACCGGGCGACGTACGGACCTCGGCCCGGCCGCCGTGGCGCGTCATCCGGTCCATGATGCTGTTGCGGACGCCGTGGCGGTCGGTCGCCACGGCGTCGAGGTCGAAGCCGGCCCCCCGGTCGCGGACGAAGACCTCGACCGCGTCGCCGGTGACCTCGGCGTAGACGTCGACGCGCGGGACCCCCGCATGCTTGGCGGCGTTGACCACGGCCTCGCGGGTGGCGTTGGCGACGGTGCGCACCGCCTCGGAGTCGGCGCAGTCGCCGACGGTGACGACGTCGACCACCACCGGGTGCGTCTCCTCGACCGACGCCGCGAGGTCGCGCAGCGCTCCCGACAGGGTCGTGTCGTCAGCGGCCTCGCCCTCGAAGAGCCAGGTGCGCAGGTCGCGCTCCTGGGCACGGGCGAGGCGGGCGACCGTGGTCGCGTCGCCGGAGTTCTTCTGGATCAGGGCCAGGGTCTGGAGCACCGAGTCGTGCAGGTGCGCGGCCATGTCGGCGCGCTCCTGCGTGCGGATCCGCTCGGCGCGCTCGGCGCCGAGGTCGTTGACCAGACGCAGCACCCACGGGCCGACGACCAGGGCGAGCCCCAGGATGCCGAGCAGCCCGGCCACGACCACCGGCCCGGCGAAGCGGACCGAGCCGGTGGTGACGCCGAAGACGACGAGGGCCACCACGACGAGGCCCAGGCCGGTCGCCACGCGGGCGTACGCCGCCCAGCCGCCGTTGCCGAACACGGCACGGAAGGGGTCGATGCGGCCCGAGGAGTCGAGCCACCGCTCGCGCTGGGCCTCGTCGGCCTGGCGCCACAGCAGCGCGATGCCGGCCACCCCGAGGACCACCGGCCAGAACAGCACGCCCTGGCCGAAGACGGCCTCGAAGCCGAGCACGCCGCCGAAGAGCAGGGCCCCGATGGCGATGGCCGGGCCGGCGCTGGCCAGCCGGCCGACCCGGCGCGGGCGTCGCCCGCCGCGGCGGGCACTGGCCAGCCCGGGCGCCTCGTCGGGGAAGCTGCTGTCGGCGGGCAGGAACACCCACAACGCGGCGTACAGCAGGATGCCGAGGCCGTCGATGAGCGCGAGCACCACGAAGGCGCTCCGCACCCACAGCACGTGGGTGCCGAGGTGGCGTGCCAGACCGGCCGCGACGCCGCCGGCCACGGGGGCGGAGGTGTCGCGGTAGGCACGGCGTACGGACTGCGGGGTGCTCATCGTGACACCATCGTCGCAGGCCAGGACCGCTCTTCCCATGAGGCACGACCCCGGCTCGACCCTGAGGTGCGACCCCGCAGGCACCAGCACGGACCAGGGTCCTCACCGATGGTCCGACGACGACGAAGCACCCACGCTGGAGCCATGGACACGACCACTCCCCCACCGGACCCGACGCCGGACCCGCCGACGGACCAACCGACGGACCAGGCCTCCCCGTCCCCGGAGCAGCCGCCGCTCACCGGCGGTCCCCGCGTGAGCAGCGAGCAGATGCGCGACCTGGGCCGGCTGCGTCGCTCGGTGCACGACCGCCACGTGGCCGGTGTCGCCGGCGGCCTGGCCCGCCACCTCGACATCGACCCGATCATCGTGCGCGTCGCGCTCGTGGTGCTGGTCTTCTTCGGCGGCTCGGGCCTGCTCCTGTACGCCGCCGGCTGGCTGCTGGTGCCCGAGGAGGGCTCCGCCGACCAGCCCCTCGGCCTCGACGAGCGCAGCCGCAGGGTCGCGCTGCTCGGTGCCGGTGTGCTGGCCGCCCTGGCCGCGCTCGGCGACTGGGCGGGCGCCTTCTGGTTCCCGTGGCCGGTCGTCGGCGTGGCGCTGGTCGTGCTGTGGTTCCTCAACCGCAACCAGCAGCGGCACGGCGTCCCGCCCGCCCCCGTCACGGCCCCCGCGGCCGCTTACCCAGCAGCGGCGTACACGGGCTCGGCGTACACGGGCTCGACGTTCACCGGCTCGACGTACGAGGGCTTCACGCAGACCGGGCCGGGCTACGACCCGGCGGCGTACGTCCGCCCCCGCAACCCGCGCAAGCGCGGCCCGATCCTCTTCTGGGCGACCCTGGCCCTCATCGCGATCGGCGTCGGCACCCTGGGGGTCGTGGACGCGGCCGGCACCGACGTGCCGGACGCGGGCTACCCGGCGCTGGCGTTGGGGATCACGGGCCTGATGCTGGTCCTCGGCGCCTTCTGGGGCCGCGCGGGCGGCCTGATCCTGGTCGGGCTGCTCGCCGCGGTCGCCACCCTCGGGGCGACGGCGTCCGACGACTGGGAGGGCACCCGGCTCGCCTACTCGCCCACCACCCCGGCCGAGGTGCGCGACAGCTACGACCTCGGGACCGGCGAGCTGACGCTGGACCTCTCCGACGTCACCGACGTCGAGGACCTCGACGGTCGCCGCATCTCCCTCGACGGCGGGGTCGGCTCCATCGAGGTCGTCGTGCCACAGGGCATGGACGTCACCGTCGACGCCTCGGCCGGGGTCGGCAACGTCGACGTCCTCGGGCAGGAGAGCGGCGGCCTCGACGTGCAGCGCGACGGCTTCGTCGACGGCGGCGACGAGGTCCCCGACATGACCATCGAGGTCGACCTGGGCATGGGCCAGGTCACCGTGCGCGAGCAGTGAGGACGAGACGATGAACGACGAGACCTACGACGAGACCTACGACGGGATCGACCCGGTGACCTACGGGTCGCCCTCGCCCGCCGAGCCCGACCGCGACACCACCGGTCGGCACCCGGTCAGCGTCGGGCACCTGGTGATGGGGGTCGCGTTCCTGGGCCTGACGGCGATCTGGCTGCTCTTCGAGTCCGGCGCCATCGGCTCGGACGACCTGCGCTGGCTGATGCCGCTCCCCTGGCTGGCGGCCGGCGTGGCCGGCCTGCTCGCGGTCGTGCTGACCGGCCGCCGCCGAGGGAGCGCCAGGTACTGACCTCAGCCCTGCTCGGCGAGCCAGTCGGCCAAGGCCCGCGCCGCGACGTCGGGGTTGTCGGAGAAGAGTCCGTCGACCCCGGCGTCGAGGAACGCCCGGGACTCGGCGTACAGGTCGCCGGGCGCGTTCGGGTCGGTGCCGACGCGGAAGTTGCTGGCCATGAACTGGTTCTCGCGGCGCAGCGTCCAGACGTGGACGACCAGGCCGGCGGCGTGGGCGTCGTCGACCACGGCCGAGGGTGCGCCCGTGGCTCCGCTCGCGTCACGGGGCAGCACCCAGTTCTTCGCGGCCCCGACGCCGTCGGCGTACGTCGCGATCGCCCGCAGCCCGGCGGCGGTGACCATCGAGGCGTACGTCGTGCCCGGCAGGTCGGCCGGTCCGCCGGACCCGTCGACGAGCTGGGCGAGGTCGACGTCGACCATCGTGTCGAGCTCGCGGAGGTTGGAGACCTCGAAGGACTGGATGATCACCTCGTCGTCGGCGTCGTCCAGCTTCCGCTTGGCAAGCGCGGCAACGAGCGGCTCCTCGAGGGAGAGGCCGATCGAGTCGAAGTAGGATGGGTGCTTGGTCTCGGGGTAGACCCCCACCCCCTCGCGGCGGGCCAGCTTGAGGACCTCGTCGAGCGTCGGGATCCGGTACTCGCCGTCGTACGCCGTGTTGTCCGGCCGCACGTCGGGGAGCCGCTCGACGGCGCGCAGGGTCCGCAGCTCCTGGTAGGTGAAGTCCTCGGTGAACCAGCCGGTCACCGGTCGGCCGTCGATGACCTTGGTGGTCCGGCGGTCCGCGAACTCGGGGTGGTCGGCGACGTCGGTGGTGCCGCTGATCTCGTTCTCGTGGCGGGCGACCAGGACGCCGTCCTCGGTCGAGACGAGGTCCGGCTCGATGTAGTCGGCGCCCTGCCGGATCGCGAGCTCGTAGGACGCGAGGGTGTGCTCGGGGCGGTAGCCGGAGGCGCCGCGGTGGCCGATGACCACCGGGTCGGCGGCCAGGTCGGTGCTCGGGCCCGCCTGCGCGGCGGACGGGAGGAGCAGCGTGGGGACGAGGAACGTGGCGGCGGCGGTCAGCGCGACGGCGGCGGCCCGGGTGGTCTTCCGAGAGGTCATGTCACGGAGCCAAGCGGGCGCGAGCGGCCGGGCGCCGAGCGCGCGGTGAACGTCAGGTGACGCGTCCGGTCACACCTGACGATCAGCCCAGGAGCTCCACCACGTCCGTGCAGAAGTCCCTGCCCTCGGTGTCCCAGCGGCCGACCCGCTTGCTCTCGCCGAGGTACTCCACGAACACGTCGTCGTCGGGGTTGTCCAGGGTGCCGCCGTGGGCCACGATGATCGACTCCTGGACCTGGCCGACGTCGCGGAACAGGACGTCGCCGTCCGGTCCGATGACGTGGGTGCGGCCGGTGAACCTGGACGTGATCGTGAGCGTCCCGTCCCCGTTGTCCACGATCGAGATGTCGGCACGGCGACCGACCCTCAGGTGGGTGAGGGACGCGCCGTCGAGCACGTTCGTGTAGGACTCGACCACCCGGAACGTGTCAGCGAAGTAGACCAGGCCGTCACCTCGACGCATGCCGTGGAAGAAGCCCTCGACGGAGAGGTCGTAGCGGACTGGGAACTCCACGGTCCCGCCGCAGAAGTCGTCCCCGTGCTCCTCCTGCTCGATGTGGCTGTCGGTGAACGCGTAGTGGTCGTTCACCACCTGGTCCGCCGTGGCCGCCGGTGCGGCGACCAGGGTCGCTGCGAGGAGGACGGCGGCTGGTGCGGCGAGCCTGCGCACGTGCATGACGACCTCCTGGACGAGGGTGTTCCTCACAGGCTCTCGACGCTACGCCCGGCGAGGAGCGGTGCGGAATGGCACGCCTTGTCTAGTACCCCCGGGCGGCGCGCAGGGCCACCCCGGGGTGGTCGGTGATGATGCCGTCGACCCCGGCGTCGAGCAGGGCCCGCACCTCGCCGGCCATGTCGCCGTGGGCGTCGGGAGCGGGGCCGCGGCGCAGGTTGGCCGGCAGGAAGCGGTTCTCCGCGCGCAACGTCCAGACGTGCACGGTGAGCCAGGCCCGGTGCGCGTCGCGGACCAGCGAGGAGGGCTCCCCGATCGCACCCGCCGCGTCGCGGGGCAGGACGAGCTCCCGGTGGGCCCCGATGCCGTCGGCGTAGTCGTCGATGCGGGCCAGCCCCTCGGGGGAGGCCAGGTCGGCGTACGTCGTGGGGTCGCCGGCGGCCGCCAGGTCGGCGGGCCGGCGGTGACCGCGGTCGAGCAGCTGCACGACGGGCAGCCGGGTGCGACCGGCCAGCCGGCGCAGCACGGTCGTCTCGAAGGACATCAGCGTGACCCGCGCCCAGGGGTGGTCGAGCCCGTGGCGGCCGAGGTCCGACAGCAGCGGCACGTCCAGGGTCAGGCCGACGGACTCGAAGTGGGCCGCGTGCTTGAGCTCGACCATCACCCCGACCGCGCGCCCGCGGCGCACGGACTCGGCCCCGACCATGGCGAGCACCTCGGTGAAGGTGGGCACCCCCTCGAGGCCGTCCCAGGCGGTGTTGGCCGAGCGGGTGCCCCGCATCCGCTCGCGTGCGGCGAGGGTCTTGAGCTGGGCGAGCGTGAGGTCCTCGACGAACCAGCCGGTCGTCTCCACGCCGTCGATCGTGCGGGTGGTGCGGAGGTGGGCCAGCCCGGGATGGTCCGCCACGTCCGTGGTGCGACTCAGCTCCGCGTCGTGGCGCACGACGAGCACGCCGTCGCGGGTGATCACGAGGTCGAGCTCGATGTCGTCGGCCCCCATCCGGATCGCGGTCCGGTAGGCCTCCAGCGTGTGCTCGGGCCGGTGCCCGCTCGCGCCGCGGTGGGCCACGACCGCGGGCGTCAGCACCAGGCTGGAGGTCCGGTCGAGGACGGGCCGGGTGACGTCCAGCACGGTCATGGCCCCAGCGTCCGGGGGCGACGAGGCGGCGGCGGGACGCGGGCACGACCTCAGGGTGAATGGCACATGATGGTCCGGTGACGCTGCCGAGCTTCCCGCGACTGGACTCCCTGCCCGTGCTCGACCACCTCGACCTGGTCGCCCCGCCCGTGGCGGCCGCCCTGGCGTCCTGGCCCGCCGCGGGACAGGTGGCGGTCGTGGGAATCGACCCGGACCTTGCCGACACGGCGGCGATGACCGCCGCGTACGACCTGCCCCTGGCCGCGTCGGGCAACTGTGTGGTCGTGACGGGACGGCGTACCGGCGAGGAACGCACCGCCGCCTGCGTCGTGCGCGCCGACACCCGCGCTGACGTCAACACCCTGGTCCGTGGACTGCTCGACGTCCGCAAGGCGACGTTCCTGGCGATGGAGCGGGCCGTGGAGGAGTCGGGGATGGAGCACGGCGGCATCACGCCCGTCGGGCTGCCGGACCCGTGGCGGGTGCTCGTCGACGAGCGGCTGCTGGGCGAGCCGGTGGTGATCCTGGGCTCCGGCGTACGCCGCTCCAAGCTGCTCGTGCCCGGCAGCGCCCTCGGGGAGCTGCCCGGCGTCGAGGTCGTGCCCGGGCTGGGCCGCTGACGTGGCGACGACGCGAGCCCGGCTGGTCGCCACCCACGTGCCGCGCGAGCCCGAGGGCGTGGTCCTGGTCCTGCACGGCGGCGCCAGCCGGACCGAGCAGGCGATGGTCAGCCCCACCCAGCTGTCGGTGCTGCGGATGGTCCCGGTGGCGGCGCGGATCGCCCGCGCGGGAGGTCGGCGCCTGGCGGTCTACCGGCTGCTCAACTCCCACCGCGGCTGGGACTCCTCGACCACACCGGTGATGGACGTCGCGTGGGCGCTGGACGAGGTGGCGCGGTCCCTCGGCCCGTTGCCGACGGCGCTGGTCGGCCACTCGCTCGGCGGCCGGGCGGCGCTGCTCGCCGCCGATCGTCCCGGCGTGCGCAGCGCGGTCGCCCTCAACCCGTGGCTCTACCCCAGCGACGGCGTGGACCTGTCGGGCCGGCAGGTCCTGTTCGTGCACGGCACCGACGACCGGGTCGCCTCCCCCGAGCGCGCCGCCGCGGTCGCCCGTCGGCTCTCGGCCACCGCCCGCGTGGGCTTCGTCGCCGTACCGGGCGGACGGCACGCGATGCTGCGCCACGGCCGCACGTTCGAGCGGTACGCCGCCGAGTTCGTGGGCGCCACGCTGCTCGGCACCGAGCCCACCTCCGCGGCCGTGACGGCGGTCCTCGCGGGCGAGGCCTTCACCGAGGCCTGAGCGCCGAAAAGGATTCGTCCGCGGGCCCTCCACAAACGTAGGTTGGGGCGAGTGCGTGACCTCCCTGTCCTCGACCCCGGCACCGCCGACCACCGCTCGCCGCGCCTGTTCCTGTGGTGGCTCGCGAGGGGCCAGTGGCGCACCCTGCTGGGGGGCATGGGCTTCGGGATCGTGTGGATGTCCTGCCAGGCCGTGCTGCCCGCCGTCCTGGGCCTCGCGATCGACCGCGGGGTCGCCGCCAAGGACCAGCAGCAGCTGGTGCTGTGGGCCGGGGTCATGCTCGTCATCGGCCTGCTGCAGGCCGTCACCGGGATCATGCGGCACCGCTTCGCGGTCACCAACTGGCTGACCGCGTCGTACCGCGTCGTCCAGCTCGTGACCCGCCAGACCGTCCGCCTCGGCGGGGCGCTGCCGCGCAAGGTGAGCACCGGCGAGGTCATCGCCATCGGCACCGGAGACCTCGACCACGTCGGCAACGTGATGGACGTGACCGCCCGCTTCGCCGGCGCGATCGTGTCCTTCCTGCTGGTGTCCGCGATCCTGCTGAGCACCTCGGTGCAGCTCGGCCTCGTGGTCCTCATCGGCGTCCCGCTGCTGATGCTCGTCCTGGGTCCGCTGCTCCGCCCGCTCCAGGCCCGCAGCGCGCGCGAGCGCCAGATGCGCAGCGAGCTGTCCAACACCGGCACCGACATCGTCGGTGGCCTGCGCGTGCTGCGCGGCATCGGCGGCGAGCAGGTCTTCCTCGACCGCTACCGCCGCGAGTCGCAGGCCACCCGCACCGCGGCGGTCGAGGTCGCCAAGCTCCAGTCGGTGCTCGACGCGCTGCAGGTCCTCCTGCCCGGCACCTTCGTGGTCCTCGTGGTCTGGCTCGGCGCCCGCTCGGCGGTCGCGGGCGAGATCTCGGCCGGCGAGCTCGTCGCGTTCTACGGCTACGCGGCGTTCCTCATGCTGCCGCTGCGCACCGCCACCGAGTTCGCCAACAAGCTCATCCGCGGCCTCGTCTCCTCGCGCCGGATCTGCAAGGTGCTGGCCCTCGAGCCCGACCTCGTCGAGCCCGCCTCCCCCGCCGACGTACCGCCTCCCGGCTCCGAGCTGTACGACGTCCGCTCCGGGCTGCGGGTCCGGCCCGGCCTGCTCACCGCCATCGTGTGCGAGCGTCCGGACGACTCGGCCGTGCTGGCCGACCGCCTCGGCCTCGCCTCGACCGAGCCCGACGACGACGTCACGCTCGGCGGGGTCCCTCTCACCTCGCTGCGCCAGGCGGACGTGCGCGAGCGCGTCCTCGTCTCCGACACCGGGGCCGCGCTCTTCGCCGGCCGGCTCGGGGACCGCCTCGACGAGCGCGGCGGCGGCGACGTGGCGCGGGCCGTCCATACGGCCTCCGCCGAGGACATCCTCGAGGCACTGCCGGAGGGCCTCGACTCGGTCGTCACCGAGCGCGGCCGCAGCTTCTCCGGCGGCCAGCGCCAGCGCCTGGTGCTGGCCCGTGCCCTCGCGGCCGACCCGGAGGTGCTGGTGCTGGTGGAGCCGACCAGCGCGGTCGACGCCCACACCGAGGCGCGGATCGCGGCCCGCCTGCGCGCCCACCGGGCCGGGCGCACCACCGTGGTCACCACGGTGAGCCCGCTGCTGCTGGACGCGGTGGACGAGGTCGCCTTCCTCGTCGACGGTCGCGTCGTGGCCGTCGGGACGCACGCCGACCTGCTCGCCTCCGACCCCGCCTACCGCGCCGTCGTCGTGCGTGACGTGGAGGTGGCGGCGTCGTGAGCGTGACCACGAAGCTCCCCGTGGCCGACGGCCGCGCGGTGCGCCGCTACGTCGCCCAGGTCGCGCAGCGGCACCCGGTGCTGCTGTGGTCGGCGCTCGGCCTGCACGTGCTCGCTGCGCTGTCGGCGCTCGCCGCGCCCCAGCTCCTCGGCGACCTGGTGCAGTCCGTCGAGGACGGCACCACCGTCGACCACGTCGACCGGATCGCCGTCCTGCTGGCGGTCTTCCTGCTCGCCCAGTCGGTGCTGACCCGCTTCGCCCGCTACCGCTCGCAGGTGATGGGCGAGCTGGTGCTGGCCGAGCTGCGCGAGGACTTCGTCAAGAACACCCTCGCCCTGCCTGTCGGCACGGTCGAGGCGGCCGGCTCCGGGGACCTGCTGACCCGCACCAGCAGCGACATCGACCGGCTCGGCTGGTCGGTGCGCTGGGCGCTGCCGGAGTGGACGATCGCCGTCGTCACGGCCGTGCTGACCTTCGCCGCCGCGCTCAGCGTCGGCTGGTGGGTGTTCCTGCCCTGCCTGCTCGCGCTCCCGCCGCTCGTCACCGGCCTGCGGTGGTACCTCGCCCGCGCCAAGGACGGCTACCTGCGTGAGACGGCGTCGTACTCCCAGATCACCACCACGCTCTCGGAGACCGTCGAGGGCGCCCGCACCGTCGAGGCGCTGGGCCTCGGGCGCCGGCGGGTGGAGACCGGCGACGCCGACTGCGCCGCGTCGTACGACGCCGAGAAGTACACGCTGCGGTTGCGCACCGTGTTCTTCCCGAGCATGGAGCTGGCCTACCTGCTGCCGGTCGTCGGCACGCTGCTCTTCGGCGGCTGGCTCTACACCCGGGGCTCGGTGTCGCTGGCCGAGGTGACCACGGCGACGCTCTACGTGCAGATGCTCATCGACCCGGTCGACCGGCTGGTCTCGATCCTCGACGAGCTCCAGCTCGGCGCCGCCTCCCTCGCCCGACTGCTCGGAGTCGCACACGTCCCCGACGACCGCTCGGTCTCGGGCGCACGCCCGACCAGCGAGAAGCTCGAGGCGCAGGACGTCCGGTTCTCCTACGTCGAGGGGCGCGACGTGCTGCACGGCGTCGACCTCGACGTCGGGGTCGGCGAGCGGATCGCCATGGTCGGGCCGTCCGGGGCCGGCAAGTCGACGCTCGGTCGGCTCCTCGCCGGCATCCACCCGCCGCGCACCGGCCGGGTGACGGTCGGCGACGTCGGGCTCGTCGAGCTGCCGCTGGACGACCTGCGCGGGCACGTGGCGCTGGTGACCCAGGAGCACCACGTCTTCGTCGGCACGCTCCGGGAGAACCTGGTGCTCGCCCGCCCCGGCGCCTCCGACGAGGCGATCAGCGAGGCGCTGGACGCCGTCGACGCGCTGGAGTGGGTCGAGGCACTGCCGTCGGGGCTCGACACGGTCGTCGGCTCCGGGGGCCGTGCGCTCACCGCCGCCCAGGCCCAGCAGGTCGCGCTGGGGCGCCTGGTGCTCGCCGACCCGCACACGCTGGTCCTGGACGAGGCGACCTCGCTCATCGACCCGCGCGCCGCCCGGCACCTCGAGCGGTCGCTGGCCGCCGTGCTCCACGGGCGCACGGTCATCGCGATCGCGCACCGGCTCTTCTCGGCGCACGACGCCGACCGGGTGGCCGTGGTGGAGGATGGCGTCATCTCCGAGTTCGGCTCGCACGACGAGCTGGTCGCCGCCGGCGGCTCGTACGCCGCGCTGTGGGAGTCCTGGCACGGGAAGGGATGAGCGTGGAGCCCGAGCCGATCACCCCGCTCGCGCCCCGGCCCGCCGGACGCACGGTCTTCACCCAGCGGTGGTCGGAGCTGGCGTTCCTGCACTGGGCGGTCCCGCCGGAGCGGGTGCAGCCGTACCTCCCGGCCGGCACCCGACCGGACACCCTCGACGGGTCGTCGTACGTCGGGCTGATCCCCTTCTGGATGCAGGGCATCGGGCTCCTCGGCGGTCCCGGGCTGCCGTACGTCGGGTCGTTCCACGAGACCAACGTCCGGCTCTACTCGGTCGACGAGCAGGGTCGGCGGGGCGTCGTCTTCGTCAGCCTCGACGCGTCGCGGCTCGCGCCCGTGCTCGCCGCCCGGTGGGGCCCGGGGCTGCCCTACCTGTGGTCGCGGATGGACCGGCACCGCTCCGGCACCCACGTCACCTACACCTGCCGGCGTCGCTGGCCCGGACCACGGGGTGCCCGCTCGCGCATCTCGGTGAGCGTCGGCGAGCTCCTCGAGGCCGGCCCGCTGGAGCACTTCCTCACCGCCCGCTGGGGGTTGCACCTCTCCGACCGGGCCGGGCGCACCCGCTACTGGCCCAACGAGCACCCCACGTGGCCGCTGCACCACGCCGTGCTGGACGCGCTGGACGACGAGCTGCTGGGCGCGGCCGGCTTCGGCGACCTGGCCGCCCGCGGACCGGACCACGTGATGTTCTCGCCCGGCGTCGACGTGGTCTTCGGTCCGCGGCTGCGTCGCTGACGGACACCGGCGCGACCTCCTTGCGATTGTGACAGTAACGGTGTCACAGTTGGGTCCATGAAGCTCTCCATGCCGTTGATGTACGCCGGGAACCCGCGCGAGGCCGCCGACCAGGTCAGCGCGCTCGAGAAGGCGGGCCTCGACACCGTCTGGGTCGCGGAGGCCTACGGCTTCGACTCCCCCACGCTGATGGGCTACCTCGCGGCCAAGACTGAGACCGTCGAGATCGGCTCGGCGATCCTCAACATCTACTCCCGCACCCCCGGCGCGCTGCTGCAGACCGCGGCCGGGCTCGACAACGTCTCCGGCGGCCGCGCGATCCTCGGCCTCGGGGCAAGCGGGCCCCAGGTCATCGAGGGCTTCCACGGCGTCCCCTACTCCAAGCCGCTGGGCCGCACCGCCGAGGTCATCGACATCGTGCGCCGCGGGCTCAAGCGCGAGCCGCTGACCAACGACGGCATCATCAAGCTGCCGCTGACCAAGGAGGACGGCGCGGTCACCGGCCTCGGCAAGGCGCTCAAGATCCTCACCCACCCCGACCGCGACACCATCCCGATCTACATCGCCGGCCTCGGCCCCAAGAGCGTCGAGCAGGCCGCCGAGATCGCCGACGGGTGGATCCCGATCCTGTTCCACCCCGAGAAGGCGCACCTGGTGTGGGGCGACGCGCTCGCGGCCGGCAGGGCCAAGCGGTCGTCCGACCTGGGTCCGCTCGAGATCAACGCCGGCGGCATGGTCGCCATCGGCGAGGGCCCGGAGACCAAGGCGCTGCTCGACCTCGCCCGCCCCACCTTCGCGCTGTACGTCGGGGGCATGGGCGCCCGGGGCAAGAACTTCTACAACGACGTCGCCCGCTCCTACGGCTACGAGAAGGAGGCCGCGGAGATCCAGGACCTCTACCTCTCGGGGAAGAAGAAGGAGGCCGAGGCCCTCATCCCCACCGAGTGGCTCGAGGCGGCCAACCTCGTCGGCCCCGCGTCGTACGTCCAGGAGCGGATCGCCGCCTTCCGGGAGGCGGGGGTCACCAACCTGTCGCTCACCCCGGCCACCGAGGACCCCGCCGCGACCATCGCGCAGGTGAAGGAATGGGTCTCCTGAGCCCCCTGGCGACGCGGATCGCGCATCCGCGTCGCTACGACAACCTCCGGCGCATCCGGGCCCTCGACCCCGAGCGGGACGCCGACGAGATCCTCGGCCTCACCGCCCGCCACGAGTTCCCGTGGGACTACTCGCAGGGCACCGGGATCGCGTTCATGCGCGACTACGGGGTGCCGTCGATCTCCCGGGTGCTGCACCGCACCGGCGAGTTCGAGCACCACGGGGTCAAGCGCTACGACGACACGATCCTCATCGGCCAGGAGGCCACGATCGAGGGGATCGACAGCGAGCGCGGGCACGCCGCCGTCCGCCGCCTCAACCGGATCCACGGCCACTACGACATCCCCGACGAGGAGTACGCCTACGTCCTGGCGACCACCATCGTCGGCCCGGTGCGCTGGATCTCCCAGTACGGCTGGCGCCCGCTCGACCCGCACGAGCTCATCGCGATCACCCGGGTGACGACGCGCTTCGGCGAGCTGATGGGCCTCAAGGACCTGCCGACGACGTACGACGGCTACCTGGCGCTGCTCGTCGACTTCGAGCGGGCCCGCTTCGCGCAGGACCCGGCCAACACCGCCCTGGCCGAGGCCAGCATCGACATCGCCCGCACCGTCGCGCCGCCGCCGCTGCGCCCCCTCGTCCGTCGGGTCACCATCGCCCTGATGGACGAGCCGCTGCGGGTCGCGCTCGGGCTGCCGGCCCAGCCGGCCCGGTTCGTGCGCCTCGTACGCCGCGGCCTGCGGGCCCGCGCCCGGCTGCTGCGCCTCGCACCGCCGCGCACCGAGCCGCTCCTGCACCGGGCCTCGACCTACCCGGGCGGGCACCGACTCGCCGACCTCGGGCCGCTGTCCATGCTCGACGCCCTCAACGCCCGCGACACCACCCCTGCAAGGAGCACCCATGCCTGAGCGCCCGTCGATCCTCGAGCAGGAGCACGAGGACTTCCGCGCCACCGTCCGCACCTTCATGGAGCGCGAGGTCGCGCCGTACCACGAGAAGTGGGAGGCCGACGGCGTCGTCGACCGGGATGTGTGGCGCAAGGCCGGCGAGGCCGGGCTGCTGTGCTTCGACGTCGCGGAGGAGTACGGCGGGCCGGGGATCCGCGACTTCCGCTACAACATGGTGCTGGCCGAGGAGGCCGCCCGGGTCGGGGCGTCCGGACCGGGCTTCGCCGTGCACACCGACATCATCGTCCCCTACATCTCCTCCCTCGGGACCGAGGAGCAGAAGCAGCGCTGGCTGCCCGGGCTCGTCTCGGGTGAGATCGTCTCGGCGATCGCGATGACCGAGCCGGGCGCGGGCTCGGACCCGCAGGGCATCCGGACGACGGCGGTCGACGCGGGCGACCACTACGTGCTCAACGGGTCCAAGACGTTCATCAGCAACGGCATCCTGTCCGACCTGGTGATCGTGGTCTGCCGCACCGATCCGGACGCGGGCCACCAGGGCATCAGCCTGCTCGTGGTCGAGCGCGGGATGGAGGGCTTCGAGCGCGGGCGCAACCTCGACAAGATGGGCCTGCACGCGCAGGACACCGCCGAGCTCTCCTTCACCGACGTGCGCGTCCCCAAGGCCAACCTGCTCGGCGCCCCCGGTTCGGGCTTCGTCTCGCTCATGGAGAACCTGCCGCAGGAGCGCATCTCCATCGCCTGCATCGCGGTGGCCGCGATCGAGCACGTGCTGGAGCTCTGCCTGGCCTACGCCAAGGAGCGCAAGGCGTTCGGCAAGCCGATCGGGGCGTTCCAGCACAACCGGTTCGTGCTGGCCGAGATGGCGACCGAGGCCCACATCGCGCGGGTCTTCGTCAACGACTGCGTGCTGCGGCTCAACGCCGGGACCGTCGACACCTCGCTCGCCTCGATGGCGAAGTGGTGGACGACCGAGCTGCAGAAGCGGGTCGTGGACGCGGGCGTGCAGCTGCACGGCGGGTACGGCTACATGAACGAGTACCCGATCTCCAAGGCCTACACCGACTCGCGGATCCAGACCATCTACGGCGGGACGACCGAGATCCAGAAGGAGATCATCGGCCGGATGCTGGGCCTGTAGTCCTCAGCGGAGGCCTCAGAGCGGCACGTCGTCCGGGACGGTCCGGGTGACCACGACATCGGACCCCTCCCGCTCCGCAACGAGGCGAGAGCCCTCCAGCCGCCCGATCGACTCGCGCACGACTGCCAGGTCGAGATGGGTGTCGTGGGCGATGTCGGCGTCACGCACGGGGACGACGTTCGGGCCCCACTCCTCGGGCGGCACCTCGAAGGGATCGAAGTCCGTCTGCGCGGCCGCCCAGAGCTGCAGGGCGGACTCGTGCACGATGTCGTCGGTGGTGTGGTCGTCCGGCATCTTCGTGACGCTACCCGTCGTCCTGAGTGACCGCGACGGGGCTAGTCGACGAAGATGGTGACGGACTCCCGTGCCCGCGTCGCCTCGTACACGATCTCCGCCGGGGCGTCGGCGTTGCGCCACTGGTCGACGATGACCGGGGTCCCGTCCACGCCCATCACCCAGAAGTCGATGATGACGTTGAGCGCGGCTACGCCGGGAGCCGTGTAGGTGATGCCCCGGGCCCCTCGCTCGGTCTCGGCGACCCGGTACCAGTTGAGGCACTCCGCGTCGATCCTCATCCGCAGGTGCACGGCGGAGCGGCCGAACGCCTCGGTCCGTGCGGGAGCCTGGAGGACCTCGCTGCGCGGGAGTCCCGCCAGCTGGCGGGCCACCGCGTCCGGCGTGTCCTCGGACATCACCATCCTCCGGTCGTCGACGCACCCCGTGCCGGCGGCCAGCCTGACGGGCTCGTAGACCCCGAAACCGACCCAGGTGGTGCCGGTGCTGTTCCCCAGCCGCGCGAAGTCCCCGTCCACCCAGCGGTCGCTGTCGACCGTCACCTCGGCCTCGATCAGGGGACCGGACCGGAGGCTGCCCACGACCATCCGGTACGGCCGCCCCGGCTCGAGCCCGGGCGGCTCCTCCACGACCGGGCTCGGCGTGCTCGCGGGTCCCTGATCGGTCCCGGGGGCGGTGAGGTCGACCTGCAGGACGCCATAGGCCGTCGAGCCCACGAGCACGGTCGCGGCGGCCACGGCCCCGAGCCGCACGACGTTGCGGCGACGTCGGCGTACGCGACCTCCACTGATCATGCCTGCCACGTCGGGCGGCGGAGCAGTCCGCCTCTCCGCCTCGCGCATGAAGGTGGCCCGAAGGTCCTCGTCGAGACTCATGACGTGCTCACCCCCTCTCCCACGCCGGCGGCCGCGAGGGCCCGGCGCAGGGCTCCGACCGCCGCCGACGACTGGGACTTCACGGTGCCCCTGGCGCACCCGAGCGCCTCGGCGATCTGGGCCTCGCTCAGGCCCTCGTAGTAGCGCAGCACGATCACGGCACGTTGCCTTTCGGGGAGGGCGCAGACCAGTGGCCAGAGCAGGCAGTGGTCCAGCACCTCGAGCTCGGCCGACTCCCCCAGGGTCTCCGGCAGCCGCTCGCTCGGCTGCTCGCGGGTCCAGGCGCGGCGACGGCTGGAGACCAGGGTCGTGGCCAGCATGCGGCGCACGTAGGCCTCGGGGTACTCCATGCGACTGATCCGCCCCCAGCGCACGTAGGCCTTCTCCAGCGTGGTCTGCAGGAGGTCCTCCGCACCCGTCGGCGACGCGGCCAGCAGGTAGGCCAGGCGGTAGAGGGACGTCCAGCGCGCGGCGACGAAGTCGGCGAAGTCCTCCTCGTCGGTCATCGGTCGATCCCTTCCACCGAGACGTCCCACCACGATGATGTGCCATCCCTCGCGGCGTGGCTACGGCCAGCTGGTGGGATACGTTCCTGCACCCCTTCAACGCCTCGAGAACGCGCACCGGTTCGGTCGGATCGCCCACGGATCCAGGTGGGGGCTACGGCATACGCGTCCGTGCGCCCCGCGAGCACGCGCTCCGCCCCCTATCCTCGTCGCCATGCGACTCTCGGGGACCACTCGCCGTACACGACGCTGCCTGGCCGCCCTCGCCCTGTGTGCGAGCGCAGTGGTGACCATGACGGCACCGATGCCGGCGCACGCCGCCGGACAGGCGGGCGGCGGCGCCGCTCCCGGCTCGCTGACCGGCTACGCGTTCGACACCTGCGCGGCCCCGGCGCAGGAGGTGATGGACGCGTGGCGCCTGACGTCGCCGTACTCCGGCATCGGTGTCTACGTCGGCGGCAGCAACCGACTCTGCGAGCAGCCCGAGCTCGACGCCGACTGGGTGAGCACCCAGCAGCGCCAGGGTTGGCACCTGCTGCCGCTGTGGGTCGGGCCGCAGGCATCCTGCTCGGCGTACGCCGAGGTCATGTCGTCCGACCTGGCCACCGCCGAGCAGCAGGGCCGCGCCGAGGCAGCGGCCGCGGTGGGCACCGCGGGCGCGCTCGGCATCGGCCGGGGCGGCACGCTCTACTACGACCTCGAGGACTACGACATCGGCCCGGACGACTGCCGCCAGGCGGCTCTGTCGTTCCTGTCCGGGTGGACCAGGGCCCTGCACGCCTCGGGCTACCGCTCGGGCGTCTACTCCAGCATCGGCGCCGCCATCACGTCCCTGGACTTCGCCCACCGGGTCTCGCGCGGGTCCTACGCGATGCCCGACGACATCTGGTTCGCCTGGGCCAACGGCCGCTCCGACGTGCGCACCGACCAGCGGGTGCTGAGCAGCGAGTGGGACGACCACGCCCGCGTCCACCAGTACGCGATCGACGTCGTGCAGGCGTTCGGCGGCTACCCGATGAGCATCGACGCCAACTGGGTCGACGTCGGCCGCGGCTCGGTCGCGCCCCGCAGCCGGCCGCTGTGCCGCGGCGTCGACGCCGACCTGCGCCGCTACCCCACCCTCCGCACCGGGCGCAGCGGCGACGCGGTCCGCGCCGCGCAGTGCCTGCTGCGCCGCCAGCACGTCACGAGGGCCCCGATCACCGGCCGGTACGACGCCCGCACGGCCGCCGCGGTCCGCAAGGCGCAGCGCAGGCTCGACCTCCCCGACACCGGCCGCCTCACCCGCAGCACCTGGACCGCCCTGCTGGCCCGCGGGAGCCACCCGCTGCTCAAGGTCGGTGACACCGGGTCCGCGGTGCTCCGGCTCCAGCGCGCCCTCACCGCAGCGCTCGGCCGTCCGGTGCGCATCGACGGCGTGGTCGACAAGGGGACCGCCCGTGCGGTGAAGGCGTTCCAGCGGAAGACGGGGCTGTCGGCCACCGGCGTGGTCACCCCCGAGGTCTGGGACGCCCTCACCTGACGAGCGCGACGCAGCAGGTCAGGCCGCGAGCCCGAGCAGCTCGCGGCTGACCCGGAGCTCAGCCGGGCTCGCCCCGACCTGGTCCGTCCCGATCCGGCGCGTGCCGGTGTGATCGACCAGGTACATCGCGCCGTGCGGGTCGCGCCACACGTAGATGCCTGGGAAGGGTTGCTGCACCTGCCACGCGCCGTGGGTCTTGATCCGGTGGTGGTGCTGGGTCATCGGGCCGTAGTTGCCCACCCTCGACTGCCCCGCGGGTACGTCCGAGCCGCACCGGAAGGGCACGGTGTGGTCGATCTGCTGGGTGCGGGAGGTGCTGGACCCCCAGGGGAAGGTGTCGGCCGGCGTCATGAGATGCACGGCCTGCCGATGTCGGTCGGGAATCTCGTAGGCGTCGACCGGGGCCTGGCCGGCGATGTCCAGGACCGGCCTCACCGTGAACCTGGCGTGCTCACCGAGATGGGTCCGCAGCCAGGCCTCGGTCACGGGCCCGTGACCCTCGACGCGGACGATGCCGGTCTCCTCGCCACCTGCGTAGAGGTGGAGCATCAGGACCACGGTGGGCATGAGCGCGTCCCAGTCGACCTCGGGGCGCGCCCCCGTGCGTGCGGACGCGTCGGACCCGTCAGAGTCGGCCGGACGGTCGGACCATGCGGCGTAGGACGTCATGAGCTCGACGGCGCGCTGCGGATCGGTGAGGACGAGGACCGCCTTGACCCGGCGCTGGTCCTCGGAGTCGGTGTCACCGAGGTCGGCCAGGATGCGCGCGAGGTGAGCGACGATCGCGTCCAGCCGGGCGATGACGTGGAAGGGCGCCCGGACGTAGAAGCCGCGCATGCCGTCCTCGGTGGACCGGGTGGCGTTGGCCAGCTGGCGCCTGGCCTGCTCCCTCTCGCGCGCGGCGGCGGCCTCGGGGTCGCTCGCCGCGATGGCCCCGATGACGAGCTCCTCGAAGCGCGTCCACGGGATACGCCCGTCGGCCGACTCGGCGACCCGCGAGTCGACGTACGCCGCCTGCTCGATGGTGAGGTCGCGGGTGCGCCGGGCGACGAAGCGGGCGTAGGACGCCTTGACCTCGAGCGCCTCGACGCGACGCCAGAGCTGGGGCAGCCGGATCACCAGGTCGAGCGCGTCGGCCATCAGCGAGAACGCGGACCACGAGGTGATGCCCAGCCGCGCGCCCAGCTCGGCACAGCAGAACTCCGCGACGTCGGGGGTCCCGACACCTCCGAACCGCTTGGCGCGCTCGCGGCCGGGAAGCCTCGTGAGCTCGGGGTCCAGACGCGCAGGGTTGTTGATGATCGCGTGCTGCACCGCGATGCGCAACACCTGGACCTCGCACTCGCGCTGGGTGCGCGACACGGCCTCGGCATGATCGAGGAGGGCTCCCTCGGTCAGCTCCTGGAGGTCGGTGGCCAGCTGCATGAGAACACTCAAGCACCGACCACCGACAACGGTTGCCGGTCCTACGTCGACCTGTGGACAGGGCCTCCACTTCGCCGTGAGGACGACGGCCCTCGTGGAAGATGCGGGAGTCGTCGGACGCATCGGGCACTGCCGGACATGTACGGGGTGACATCAGTCAGGACAGAAGGAGTCAGCTGTGGAGCTCGACGATCTGCTCGACGCGGCCGCCGCGCCCGTCACCCCGCGTACGTCTCGGCTCCGCGATGAGCTGCGGCACCTGGTCCTCGAGAGCGAAGCCGCACAGCGACGCCCTGCACCCCTGCGTCTCGCCCTCGCGGGCGGCGTCGCGGCAAGCGTCCTGGGGCTCGGCACGGTCGCCGCGGCCGCCGGTCTCCTGCCGGGCTGGACGCTGCTCACCACCAGCTCCGGGCAGTCGTGCCAGGTCGCCGTGCAGGCCGACCCGCGGGCACCGGGCGATGGCGAACCGTCCGGCACCGCCTTCGGTCGGACAAAACAGGACGAGACGCTTGCTGCCGCTCGGGCCTTCCTGGAGGACCTCGACTACGCCGCGATCGACCGGCAGGACGCGATCGCGGAGTGGCGAGTCGCTGAGGATGGAGTCCTGGCCGACCAGGACGATCCGGCCGAGCGCGCTGCCAGGCTGGTGGGTGACGACCTCGAGGTCACCGCCGTGACACGCGTGGTCGTGGAGCGCATGCGGACGGCCCTGGAGGACCAAGGGCTCGACATCCGAGCCATCGCCGTCACCACGACCAGCAGCGGGTGCGACCTGTGACGGCGCATGCCCGCGCCGCTCTCCGGGCGGCACTGCGTGAAGCGTCCGAAGACCTGTTGGCCTACTTCGAGCGACGCGTCCGCGTGAGGGAGGACGCCGCCGACCTCCTCGGGGAGACCATGCTCCAGGCCTGGCGACGCCACGGAGCGCTGCCGGACGATCCGACGCGCCAGCGCATGTGGCTCTTCAGGATCGCTGCCAACGTGCTGGCCAACCACGAGCGGTCGCGCCGCCGGCGTACGGCCTTGTCCGACCGGTTGCGCGATCATCTCGCCACAGCCGCATCGAGGCCGGACCTCGCCGATGCCAACGCGGTGCGGGACGCCGTGCTGCGGCTGGGTGACGGGCACCGCGAGCTCGTGATGCTGATCCATTGGGACGGCTTCACCATCGGCGAGGCAGCCGAGCTGCTCGGCCTCAACCCGTCGACCGCACGGGGCAGGTACGCCGCCGCCCGACAGACGCTCAAGGAGGCCCTGACCGATCCGGTGTGCGCTGCCCCCGCCCGACGTACGCTCGGGACGTGAGCGTCACCTCGGACCGCATCGCCCTGCACGGCCACTTCGCCAGCGAGCTGGCCGACCTGTCCGTCCCCTGGCAGGCCGAGGGCACCCCGGACCCGCAGCTGCTGGTGCTCAACGACCGGCTGGCCGCCGACCTGGGGCTCGACCCCGACTGGCTGCGCACGCCGGACGGGATCGGCCTGCTGACCGGCACCGCGCTCCCCGACGGAGCCACCCCGGTCGCGCAGGCCTACGCGGGACACCAGTTCGGCGGCTACTCCCCGCGCCTGGGCGACGGTCGGGCCCTGCTGCTCGGGGAGGTCGTCGACGCCGACGGCCGCCTGCGCGACCTGCACCTCAAGGGGTCGGGCCGCACGCCGTTCGCCCGGGGCGGCGACGGTCTCGCGGCCGTCGGTCCGATGCTGCGCGAGTACGTCGTCAGCGAGGCGATGCACGCCCTGGGCATCCCGACGACCCGGTCGCTCGCCGTTGTGGCGACCGGACGCCGGGTGCGCCGGGACGAGCTGCTCCCCGGAGCGGTGCTGACCCGGGTCGCCAGCAGCCACCTGCGCGTCGGGAGCTTCCAGTACGCCGCCGCCACCGGCGACCGCGCCCTGCTGACCCGGCTCGCCGACCACGCGATCGCCCGCCACCACCCGCAGGCCGCCGGCGCCGCGCGTCCTCACCTGGCCCTGTTCGACGCCGTGGTCGCCGCCCAGGCGTCACTGGTGGCCGCCTGGATGTCGGTCGGCTTCGTCCACGGGGTCATGAACACCGACAACATGACGATCTCGGGCGAGACGATCGACTACGGCCCGTGTGCCTTCCTGGACGCCTTCGACCCCGCCACGGTCTACAGCTCCATCGACCACGACGGGCGCTACTCCTACGGCAACCAGCCCGTCGTCGCCGAGTGGAACCTCGCCCGGCTCGCCGAGGCCCTGCTCCCCCTGATCGACGACGACCAGGACCGTGCGGTCGAGCTCGCGGTCGAGTCGCTGGGCGCGTTCCGGCCGCAGTACTCCGCCGCCTGGTCGGCGGCGATGCGCACCAAGCTGGGACTTCCCGCCGGGCTCGACGACGCCGTCGCCACGACGTTGGTCGACGAGCTCCTCGTCCTGGCCGAACGCAGCCAGGTCGACCACACGTCGCTCTACCGGGCGCTGGCCGCGTCCGCCCGGGGCGACGCCGATGCCGCCCGCGGGCTCTTCCTGGACCTGCGCGACGTCGACGACTGGTCCGCCCGGTGGCTGGCGACGGGTCCGGACCCGGACGCCATGGACCGCGTCAACCCGGTCCACGTCCCGCGCAACCACCTCGTCGAGGAGGCCCTGGACGCGGCGGTGGCCGGAGACCTCGGACCGTTCGAGCGCCTCGTCGACGTCGTGACCTCCCCCTACGAGACCCGGCCGGGGCTCGAGCGGTACGCCGCCCCGGCGCCCGACGACTTCGGCCGCTACCGCACCTTCTGCGGCACCTGACAGGTCGCGGGGACCGCCTACTCCTCCGGCGGCCGGTACAGCTCGCGCACGGCCTCGGCGATGTCCTCGGCGTCAGGCTGGACGGGCTCCATGTACAGGCGTCCCTCCGCGATGAGGTCGTCGCGCACGACGAACACCGTGACCCCGCGCATCGCGAAGGACGAACCGTCGGCGTGATGCCCTTCCCAGCTCCACTCACCCCACTCGGTGCCCTCGTCGACGCACGAGGCGATCAGCTCGCAGCTGAAGTCGGGCACGCCCGCGAAGACCGAGGACCAGTTCTCGAGCACCTGGGCGCTCCCGGTGAAACGTCGTCCCGGGTGCAGCGGCTGGTCGCTCCGGTAGTCCTGCGCGAAAAGCGACGCCATCCGTCCGGCGTCGCGCGCGTTCATCGCTTCGCGGAGCCGCTCGACCATGGCCGTCATGTCTCGACGATAGTCCGCGGAGGGCGCTGACCGAGGGCGTCGCGCTCCACCGGGAGCGCGGGTACGGGCGCCGGGACTACTCTGCCGGTCCGGCTCCATCCAGGGCGGCGGGAGGCAGCATGGCGCTTCGGACCGCGCTGGTGTGCGCACTGCTGGCCGTGCTCGCTGCGTGCACCGCGCCGGACGGGGCCGGCGTCCGCGAGCGGGGTCCCGGGGCGCCGGAGGCGTCCACCTCCGCGCCACGTCCTCCAGACCTGCAGCGGACCCCGCTCGACTGGAGCCGCGTCCCCTGGGTGGGCGGCGGGCGGAGGACGGCACCCACGGCGGACACCGACCTGCCGGACGTCCTGCAGGATCCCGTGCGGGCCCGGCTGGTCCACCACCCGGTCGAGGGGGTCGACGACCCCGTCGGCTGGACGGGGGAACGCCTCCTCTTCCTCGGTGTCGACGACCGCTGGCGGAGCCTCGACATGGACGACCTGGGACTCCCGGCCGGCTCGTGGCCCGGCGTCGACACCTACGGATCGGGCTCCCTGTCCCGTGACGGGCGGCTGTGGGCGGCGCAGGCGCTCGGAGGCGTGGTCCTGCTCGACCTCGGCCGGGGAACGGTCCGGTACGTCGAGCTGCCGGCGAGCCGGGCACGCGTGGTCCGCGTGGACTGGGTGCCGGGCCGGGAGGTGCTGTCCGTCTACGCAGCCAGGCCCGCGTCCTCGCGCTACGACACCTTCCAGATCGACACCCGCGGTCGGGTGCGCCCGGTCCGCTACCCCGGTTGGCGCACCAGGTTCGACGTCGACGGCACCCCCGTCGAGGTGGCCGCCACGGGGCGCCACCGCCTCGCGTTCAGGCGCTGGACGGACGGCGACGTCGAGTCCACCACCGTCGTCCTCGACGCGAGGATCCCCCGAGCCATGCGCAGCACCGCCTTCGGCACGTTCGGTGCCGTCGACGTCGCGCTCCTCGCCCACCGCGGATGGCCCAGCTCCGCCCCGGCGCAGGTGTGGGTGCTGGACAAGGCCTCGGGCGCGATGACCGCCCGCCTGCAGGTGCCGGCGACCACGAGCATCATCGACTGGGTCGACGACCACACCCTCCGGCTCCTCGTCGCGAACCGTCGGGTGGTCGAGTGGCAGACGCGGACCGGAGAGGTACGCCGGGTGGTGGAGCTGCCCGGCCCCTACCCCGACCCCGGCGAGTGGGCGGCCGCGACGCTCGCCTTCCCGTCCCCGTAGGAGTCTCCGGTCCCCAGCTCAGAAGAGGGTCGGCACGAACGTCTGCTCGTGCATCGGTGGGCGGACGTACGGGATGTCGCGGACCTCGGGGAGCTCGACGGGCGGTGGCGCGACGTCCTCGTAGTCGAACTGCGAGAGCAGGTGGCTGATGCAGTTGAGCCGGGCCGCCCGCTTGTCGTCGGACGGGACGACGTACCAGGGCGCCTGCTTGATGTCGGTGTACTGGAAGGTGGTGTCCTTGGCCATCGAGTAGCGGACGTAGAGCTCGCGCTCGGCGAGGTCCATGTCGGAGAGCTTCCAGCGCTTCAGCGGCTCGGCGTTGCGGGCCTCGAAGCGCCGGAGCTGCTCGTCGACCCCGACGGAGAACCAGTACTTCAGGACCACGGTCCCCGAGCGCACCAGCATCCGCTCGAACTCCGGGCAGCTGCGCAGGAACTCCTGGTGCTGGTCCTCGGTGCAGAAGCCCATCACCCACTCGACGTTCGAGCGGTTGTACCAGCTGCGGTCGAACAGGACCATCTCACCGGCGGCGGGCAGGTGCTCGACGTAGCGCTGGAAGTACCACTGGCTGCGCTCGCGCTCGGTCGGCCTCGGCAGCGCCGCGATCCGCACGGTGCGCGGGCTGGTGCGCTCGGTGATGCGCTTGATCACCCCGCCCTTGCCGGCCGAGCCACGCCCCTCGAAGATCACCAGCACCTTGAGGCCCTGCGACTGGATCCAGTACTGCAGCAGCACCAGCTGCTCCTGCAGCCGCTCCATCTCGGCGTCGTAGACGACCGAGCGCAGGCGACCGGAGCTCTTGTAGCGCGCGGAGTCGGAGCGGTCGGGGGGCCCTGCCGGGTGCGACGGGGTGGGACGGGCTTTCATGGCGCCTCCTGTGCGGCTCATCGTCGTCGCGTCACCGTCCCTCGGCAAGGGGCGTACGGCATCGTCCACCGCACGACGACCGGCCCTTGCGCACAGGCCCTTGGGCCGTGGCCGCACCTGCCCGACGCGCCCATGCTGGACGCATGCGGCCGACAACCCCGAGCGCGCACCACCCGATGCCCGTGGCTGCGACCACGCGCGTCGGCGCCTGGACCGTCGTGCTGGCCGCCGTCGCGTCCGGCGGCACGGTCGCGCTGGCCGTGGCGTTCGCCGCGGTCCTCGAGCCGGCCGACGGGTTCACCGACAACCGGCTCGTCGACGCCGCCGGGCTCTCGATCCTGCTGAGCGCCGTGGGCTGCCTCGTCGCCGGCGTGGTGGCCGTCGTACGTCGTCACGACCGGTCGTGGGCGGTCCTCACCGCCACCGCCGTCGGTGGCGTGGTCACCGCCGTGACCGTCCTGCAGGTCGCCGAGGGCCTCGGCTGGCTCACGTCCTGAGGCTCAGTGCTCCGGCAGCGCCGCGAACGAGCGCTTGACGTCGCGGTACCACCCCATGCCCGCGATGGGTCGCTTCCAGCGGCCCTTCATGGCCTCGCGGGCGGGCACGTGGGCCTCGTCGCCGCCCGAGACGAGGGTCTTGAGGTGCGCGTCCTGGGCCTTGATCACCTCGTCGGCGGTCTCCCCGCGGAGCTCGTGCTCGCACGGGCCGCCGAGCTGCTGGCAGGTCATCGTCTTCATGGCTGTTCCTTCCTCGGTGGGGTGGGGCCCGCTGGCCCCGTCCCTGTGACGACGTACGACGTCGTGGTGTGACAGGGCGTCAGCCGTCGGCGAGGTAGGGGTCACACCACGCGCTGATGATGCGGGCCGCCCGCTTGGCCTGGTTGCGGCCGGTGAGCAGGTGGTCAGCCCCCTCGAGCGACACGAAGCTGCGCGGGTGCCGTGCGGCCCGGAAGATCTCGCTCGCGTTGGCGATCCCGACGGTGTTGTCGGTCGGCGAGTGCATCACCAGCAGGGCGCGGCGCAGCGTGCGGATCTGCTCGCGCAGGTCGGCGTCGCGCACGTCCTCGATGAAGTGCCGGCGCAGGGTCAGCGCCTTGCCACCGACGGGGAACGGGGCCTCCCCCTCCTCGAGGATCCGCTCGATGAGGGCGTCGTAGTTGTGCTCGACGTGCGCGGGCTCGTACGGCGCGCCGACGCTCGCCACGGCTCGCACACCGTCGACCTCGTGGGCCGCCGCGATGACCGCCGCGCCGCCGAATGAGTGGCCGACGAGCAGCCGGACCTCGCGACCGGAGTCGTTCATGAAGCGCACCGCCTGCACGGTGTCGGCGATCTTGTGCGAGAAGGACCCGTCGCCCCAGTCGCCCTCGGAGTGGCCGAGGCCGAGGTTGTCGAAGCGCAGCATGCCGATGCCCTCGGCTGCGAGCTGCTTGCACATGCGACTGGCGGCAGGACAGTCCTTGCCCAGCGTGAAGCCGTGGGAGAAGACGCCCCAGCCCCGGACCGGCCCCTCGGGGAGGTCGACCAGGCCGGCGAGCCGGGGGCCGCTCGAGCTGGCGAACCAGACCTTCTCGCTCACGACAGCCGCCCCGCGATCGCCCGGCCCAGGTCGCGGCCGGACAGCCAGGCCGTCTCCACCTTCGGCGAGGCACCCCACCCGTCGCCGCACACGCCGACGAGCCCGCTGGGGCCCTCGACCAGCGCGTGCGTGGCGGTGCGCTCCCCCACAGGCCGCGCGAACGTCCACCGGTGCACGTGCACGTCGGCCGGCGCGGGGAGCGAGAGGGCCGAGCACAGCGCCTGCACCATCTCCGGGCCGGCGGCCGCGGGGTCCTCGAGGTGCTTGCCCGCGAAGTCGGGGGTGGAGTGCGCGACCAGGACCGGGGCGTCGTCGCCGCGACGCCGGCCGTCGTCGGCCACCCACGCCACCACCGGGTCTCCGTTGACGAAGGCCCCGTCGAAGCGGCCGGTGGGGCTCACGTCGTCCCAGGTGCGCGTGGGCCAGGTGGCAGCCAGGGCGAGCACCGGCTCGAACTCCCGGTCCAGGTGCGCGGCCACCGGGTGGTCCTCGGCGACGAGCCGCCGCGCCTGGGGGTCGGGCATGGCCAGCACGACCGCCGCACCGGGAAGCCCCGCGACGTCCGCGACGTCGTACCGCTCGACCTCGAGGTCGCCGGCCAGGTCCTCGACGAGCGAGCGCAGCCCACCCGGTGCGCCCCAGCGCAGCGGACCGGACTTGGCGACCGGGTCCCCGTCGCCGAGCGCGCAGAACGTGTCCGTCCACGGGCGTGCGAGCCCGCGGTCGCGCCAGCCCTCGACGACGGCGAGGAAGTCGTCGTCCGACGTCGTGAGGTACGACGCCCCGAGGTCGACGTAGCGGTCCCACAGCCTCCGCGAGGCCATCCGGCCACCGGGCCGGTGGCCCCGGTCGAGCACCCGCACGGGCACCCCCGCTGCGCGCAGCTCCTGCGCGCACGCCACCCCCGACAGCCCGGCCCCGACGACCACGACCCCCTCGACACCCTCGCTCGCGCTCATCGCGCCATCATCCCCCGGTCGCGACGGCGACCAGTGCCGTGACCGCTCCGAGGACGGCGAAGGCGCACCGCCACCGGTCGACGACCAGCAGCCGGGCGACGAGTCGGTCGTCGCGATCGGCGAGCCGGCCGTGGACGGGTGCGGCCGCCCCTGCCGTCGTCGCCAGCGCGGCCGCTGTCAGCGCGAGCGCGACCCACCCGGCGGTGTCGGGCCCGGAGGCCACGAGCCACCCGCCGGTGACCAGCAGCGCGAGGTAGACGACGCCGACCAGCGGCGCGATCGAGCGCGAGTGCCGCTCGTGCGCGACCCGCCACTCCTCGGCGCCGCGCCGGGCCAGGACGGGGTAGACCAGCACGGTGACCGTCACCTGGAAGCCCGCGTGGAGGGCGGTGGCGATCGCGAAGGCGACGAGGGCGCTCACCGCAGCGTGGCGAGCACGGCATCGGCCGCCCGTTGGCCGCTGACCAGCGCACCCTGGATGGAGCCGGTGTCGCGGTGGTCGCCGCAGACCACGAGGTCGCCGACCTGCACCGGACGTGTCGCGGAGTACGGCGCGGGCTGGGCGGGCAGCGCGTCGGGGACCTCGTGCCGGGCCACCACCTCCCAGCGGCCCGGGTCGACGTCGAGCAGGTCGCCGGCGTGACGACGCATCGCCGCCTCGTCGGGCACCCGGCCCGGGCCCAGCAACGCCGAACCCTGCACGAGGTGGCGCCCGGGCGGTGCGTAGGTGGGCGCGGCGCGGGAGACGACCGCCGCGTTGACCAGCGGCCCCCGCGGGTCGCGGCGGGCGTCGACGTGCAGCAGGTCGGAGTCAGGGGCGTCGGGCGCCGACCACCACGTGGTGACCACGCCCTTGGTCGCCGGGGCCTCGACCCCGGTGAGCTCCCGCGCCCGCGGCCCGTCGGTGGCGACGACGACCTGCCGGGCGCTCCAGGTGCGGCCCTCGACGTCGGCCGAGGTCCCCGTGACCCGGCCGACGCGGTGACCGTGGCGGACCCGGTCGTCCAGCGGTGCGGCGAGCAGCTCGGGCAGGGCCTGCATGCCGGCGGCCGGCAACGACGGCACGCCCCGGGCGAACATCCACGCCAGCAGCAGGGCGAACCGGTCGGCCGTGCTGCCGTCGTCCTCGAGCAGCACCCCGGCGAGGAACGCCTCGACCACGCGCCGCAGCAGGCCGTCGACGCCGGCGTGGTCGAGCGCGGTGCCCCGGTCCACGTCGGCACGGCCGGACAGCACCTCCGACAGCGACGTCCCCGGACGTGGTCGCAGGAGCGGCGCGACCCACCGCAGCACCGCGGCGACCTCGCGGGGGCGACCGATCGCCGTACCGAGCGTGCGGGGCAGCAGGCCCGGGGCCCGCAGCGGATGACCCAGCACCGCCGTCCCGGACTCGGTGACCGCCGCGACCCCGGCGCCGAAGCCCTGCAGGCCGAGCGCGTCCACGTCGACCCAGCGGCGTACGGCGGGATAGGCGGGGTTGAGCAGCTGGAAGCCGCGGTCGACGAGGAACCCGTCGACCCGGTCGGTGCGGATCCGGCCACCCACCGCGTCGGCCGCCTCGAGGACGAGCACCTCGTGCCCGGCGTCGTGCAGCACCCGGGCGCAGCGCAGTCCCGCCAGCCCAGCTCCCACCACCAGCACGTCGGCGTCCACGACGCGACCCTAGTGCGCGGCTGGCAGGCTGGACGCGTGACCACGATCAAGATCAACGCCATCACCGTCCCCGCGGGCTCCGGCGACGAGCTCGCCCACCGCTTCGCCGCCCGGGCGGGTGCCGTCGACGGGGCGGACGGCTTCGAGGGCTTCGAGCTGCTCCGTCCGACCGACGAGCGCGAGCAGTGGCTCGTGATCACCCGGTGGCGCGACGAGGAGTCGTTCCAGGCGTGGCTGGGCTCGCCCGGCTTCGCCGAGGGGCACCGCTCCGCCGCCGAGCGCGGTGGGGGCGACGCGCCCCGCCCGGTCTCGACGCACAGCGAGGTGTGGAGCTACGAGGTCGCCGGCGGGTCGGCGGGATCCTCCGACTGAGCGACGTGCTCGGCCCGGTACCGCTCCACCAGCCGGTCGAGGAGTGCGCCGAGGTCGGCCGCCAGCTCGTCGTCGAGCGAGGTGAACGAGAAGGTCGCCCGACCCGTACGCCGCGCCAGCAGCGTCGGCGACGCCGTCGCCAGGTCGTCCGGGTAGCGATCGGCGATGATCAGGTAGAGGCCGACCGTGGCCTTCCCCCGCTTGAGCGCCGCGAAGTAGTCGTGCCCGGTCGCGCCCGGCCACACCAGGGACGGGACCCCGTAGATCGTGCCGTCCTCCAGCTCGGGCCGGTAGCGGTCGAGCAGCCCGGTCAGCCGTGCCTCGACCGCAGCCAGGTCGCTCACGACCCCGGCTCCGGCCCCGGCTCCGGCTCCGAGGCAGTCCCTTCGCGCCGCTCGTGCAGCCGCTGCTGTGCCTCGCCCAGGAAGGCCAGGCAGGGAGCCTCGGTGTCGGGGTGCTTCTCGACGAGGTGGAAGGTCCACCGGTCCATCGCCGCCATGAACCCGTTGTCCTCGCCCGCCCGGTAGGTCGACCAGGCACGGTGGCCCTTCGCGCGGCAGGTCGCGCAGGCGATCTTGTAGAGGAACTGCTGCTCGGCGTCGAGGTCGATCGTGACGCGGGCCAGCGGACCGCCCTGCTCGGCAGCCTTCCTCGCGCGGGCGGAGCGGCTCGCCACCATGTCGTCCTCCAGGTCCGGGTGTGGGGTCCAGTCTTCCCCACCGCTCCCCCGGGGCCGATCGCCCCTAGCCACCGGGCCCCCGCGTGCGTGAGGATCGTGACCCCCGTCACACCAGCGTCCCCACCCCGAGGAGCCCCCGCGATGACCGACGTGCTGACCGATGCCGTGCAGGCCGACCGAGCCCGGATCGAGGCCGCGGTCGCAGGCCGCACCCTGATCGACGCCCTCGCCGACACCGCCGCGGCGCACGCCGACGAGGCGGCGTACAGCGACAAGCACGGTGTCGCGGAGGGCGAGTCGTGGCGCACCCTGACCTGGGCCCAGACCCGGGAGACGGCCCTCGACGTCGCGGGAGCGCTCGTCGGGGCGGGCGTCCAGGTCGGGGACACCGTCGCGATCATGGCCACCAACCGCATCGAGCACCTCGTCGGCGACATGGGCGCGGTGCACGCGGCGGCGACCCCCATGTCGATCTACAACACGCTGTCCCCCGAGCAGGTCACCTACATCGCCGGGGAGTCCGACCCCCGGGTCGCGATCCTCGAGGGGACCGACCAGCTCGAGCGTTGGCGCGACGCCCTCGACGCGGTCGGCACCGTGGTGGTGCTCGACCCGACCCAGGTCCCGGACGGCGACCGCTTCGTCACCTGGGACGACTTCGTCGCCCGCGGGGCGGCGTACCGGCGCGAGCACGGCGACGAGCTCGAGCAGCGGCACCGCGACCTCGACCCCGACGCACCGGCGACGATCCTCTACACGTCCGGCACGACCGGCAACCCCAAGGGCGTCGTGCTCACCCACCACAACGTGCTCTACGAGGCCCTCAGCACCCTCGAGGCCGCCGGGCTCGGCGAGCCGCAGCGCCAGATCAGCTACCTCCCGCTCGCCCACATCGCCGAGCGGGTGCTCGGCCTCTACGGCCCGCAGGTGGTGAGCGGCCACGTGCACTGCATCGGTGACCCCGCGCAGCTGCTCGCGACCCTCGGCGAGGTGCACCCGTCGGCGTTCTTCGGGGTCCCGCGGGTGTGGGAGAAGATCAAGACCGGGCTGTCCGCCAAGCTCGCCGCCGACCCCAACCCCGACAACGTCCGGCTGGTCCAGGACTCCATGGCCGCAGGCCTGGCCTGGGTCCAGGCCCAGGAGGTCGGGGGCGTGATGACGCCGGAGATCCAGGCGGCGTACGACGAGGCGGAGGCGGCGATCCTCGGCTTCCTCAAGCTGCTCCTCGGCCTCGACCAGGTGACGTGGGCCGGCTCGGCGGCGGCCCCGATGCCGCTCGAGGTGGCCAAGTTCATGGCCGGGCTCGGGATCGTCGTCTACGACGTCTACGGCATGACCGAGACGTCCGGGGCGGTGACCGCCAACGGTCCCGCCGGCTTCCGGCTCGGCACCGTCGGTCGGGCCACCCCGGGCATGGAGGTCCGGCTCGGCGAGGACAGCGAGGTGCTGGTCCGCGGCCCGGTCATCACCCCCGGCTACCACCGCCAGGAGAAGGCCACCCGCAACCTCATCGACGCCGACGGCTGGGTGCACACCGGCGACATCGGCACCCTCGACGAGGAGGGCTTCTTCGCGATCGTCGATCGCAAGAAGGAGCTGATCATCACCTCCAACGGCAAGAACATCGCCCCCTCCAACATCGAGAACTACCTCAAGGAGTCGCCGGTCGTCGGGCACGCGATGGCCATCGGCGACAACCGTCCGTACGTCGTCGCCATCCTCACCCTCGACGGCGAGGTCGCCCCTGCCCTCGCGGCGGCCCGCGGCATCGAGTTCACCGACCTCGCCGACCTGTCGTCGCGGCCGGAGATCCAGGCGATGGCGCAGGACGCCGTCGACAAGGCCAACGCCCGCCTCTCACGCCCCGAGCAGGTGAAGGCGTGGGCGCTGCTGCCGGAGGAGTGGACCGCCGAGTCCGAGGAGCTGACCCCCACGCTCAAGCTCAAGCGCCGCGTCGTCAACAGCAAGTACGCCGACGTGGTGGAGGGGCTCTACGCGGGGTGAGCTTCGACCTGCAGGCCCACCGCGGCGGCGCCGGGCTCTGGCCGGAGAACACCCTCGAGGCCTTCGGTCGCGCCCTCGCGCTCGGCGTCTCGACCCTCGAGCTGGACGTGCACCTCACGGCCGAGGACGACGTCGTGGTCGGCCACGACCCCGCCCTCGCCGACGCCCGCCTGATCCGCACCCTCACCCGCGCGGACCTGCCGCCGACGATGCCGCTGCTGCGCCAGGTCGCGGCGCTGCTCGCCGAGCGCGGGGCCGACCCGGTCCGGGTCAACCTCGAGATCAAGTACGACGCCGTCGCGGCCGCCGAGCTCACCTCGCGCCGGGACTTCGTCGAGGTCGTCGTGCAGGCGATCCGCATCGACGGGCTGGTGGGGCGGACCAGCATCCAGTGCTTCGACTGGGGCGTGCTGCGGCTCGTCGGCGACACCGAGCCGCAGCTGGACCGCGTCCTGCTCGTCTCGCCGCGCTACCTGAAGGCGTCACCGGACGGTCCGTCCCCGTGGTTCGACGGACTCGAGGTCGAGGAGCACTTCGTGCGGACCGCCGCCGCCCAGGGATTCGCCGCCATCTCCCCCGTGCACGGCAGCCCGTTCACCGCCGGCGTCGACGACCCGGCGTACGTCCCGTTCGCGACCGCGGAGCTCATCGCCGAGGCCCACGACGCCGGGCTGCGCGTCGTCCCCTACGTCGTCGACGACCAGCCCACGATGCGGGCCCTGCTGGGCGACGGCGTGGACGGCCTCATCACCAACCGGCCCGACCTCCTGCGCGAGGTGCTCGCGGGGCTCGGGCGTCCGCTGCCGGAGGCGTTCGGTCGCGAGAGGACGGATGCAACCAGTGGCCCTCCGGTGGTGTCCTAGGAACATGAACCGTCTCGTCCTCGCGCTGGCCGTCGCCCCACTGGCCCTCACCCTGCACTCCGCGCCCGCCGGTGCGGACAGCACGACCACCGGCGACCGGGCCGCGGCGCCCCGCCAGGTCTTCGACGTCTCCGACCTCGACACCGGCGCCGCACCGCGCCTGGCCTGGGCCGAGCGGACCAGCGCCTCCCGCGTCACGATCCATGGTCCCGACGGCACCACCCCGGCCGCCGGCGACGTCCGCACGTTCGCCCCGATGGGATCGGGCTACGTCGTGCAGACCGGCGGTGCCCGACCCCCGACGGTCCGCTGGATCGCCGCCGACGGCACCCCCGGGCGGGGCGAGTGGCGCAGCGGCTACGGGCTGGCCGTCTCCGCGGGCGGCGAGGCGGTGGCCTTCACCGGTCGGCGCGGGCGCGTGCGGGTGATCGACTCCGAGGGCGACCGGGTCCTGCGGATGCCGTCCGTCCCGGGCCGTCGCGGCCTCAACTCCCCCGCCGTGGTGTTCGGCGAGGACTGCCAGGAGAGCGCGACCAGCAACGGCTGCGCCGTCATGGTCAACTCCACGCGCCGCAACGTGAGCTGGGTGACCTCCTCGCACGGGATCGTCGACCGCACCCAGTTCCAGACCGTGTCGACCGGTCGGGGCCGCTGGCTGGGCGGCATCGTGAGCCGCACCGACACCGGCACCTGCAACACCATGCGCCGCGGCGTCCGCACGGCCTGGACCACGTGCCGCAACCTGCTCTCGGTCATCTCGCCCGACAAGCGGCACCTCGTCGGCACCCCGGCGTACGCCGACGGCTTCGGCCCGACGCGCCTCGACCTCCTCGACCTGCGCTCCGGTGATCGCGTGCGGTCCTGGACGCCCGACCGGCGGGGCCGCTCGGCGACGTACTTCGACCAGGTGTGGGAGGACGCCGACCACCTGCTCGTGGTCACCTTCCAGGCCGGCGAGTGGGCGATCGTGAGGCTCGGCACCGACGGGTCCATGGAGTACGCCGTGACGCCGCGAGCCGACGGCGGGAGCATGGAGAGCCCGTTCCTCCTCCAAAAGGGGTAACCGGTCTAGACCCCTGCACGCGGATCAGGGAGATACCGGATGCGCGCTGTCCGCTTCCTCTGCTCCACTGGATTCCATGAACCGTCAGCTCGCCGGCGCCCTCACGGGGCGCGTCACCAAGTGGATCGTCCTCGTCGTGTGGCTGCTCGTCGCGGTCGGCGCGGCAGGCTTCGCGGCCAAGCTCGCCGACGTGCAGAACAACGAGGCCTCGTCCTGGCTGCCCGAGTCGGCGGAGTCGACCCGGGCGTTCGAGAAGCTCGAGCCCTTCCAGGACCCCAACGCCATCCCGACCGTGGTCGTCTACGAGCGGGACGGCGGGCTGACCGAGGCCGACCTCGCCGCCATCGAGGAGCAGGCGGTCGAGTTCGCGGCGATGGACGAGGTGGCCGTGGCCAAGGAGGGGCGGCCGCCGTCGGTGATCAGCCCGGCCACCGCCGAGCAGGTGGGCTTCCCGGCCGTGTCCCAGGACGGCGAGGTCGCCCAGACGTCGGTGACCTTCGACCTCGGCTCCGAGGGCTGGAACAAGATGCCCGATGTCGCCGACGAGCTGCGCAGCATCGCCGCGATCGACGGCGTGGACGTCTACGTGGCAGGCGCGGGTGGCCAGGCCGCCGACTCGGCGGAGGCTTTCGGTGGCATCGACACGACCCTGCTCGGCGCCACCCTCGGCATCGTGATCCTGATCCTGCTGTTCACCTACCGCAGCCCGATCCTCTGGATCCTGCCGATCTTCAGCGCCGTGGTGGCCCTGTTCGTCTCCCAGGCCCTGATCTACTTCCTCGCGAAGTACGCGGACCTGACCGTCAACGGGCAGTCCTACGCGATCTTGACCATCCTGGTGATCGGGGCCGGGACCGACTACGCGCTCCTGCTCGTCGCCCGCTACCGGGAGGAGCTCCGTCGCCACGAGGACCGGCACGAGGCGATGGCGTTCGCGCTGCACCGCGCCGCGCCCGCGCTGCTGGCCAGCGCCATGACCGTCGCGCTGGGGATGCTGTGCCTGCTGTTCGCCGAGATGAACTCCACCAAGGGTCTCGGCCCGGTCGCCGCGATCGGCATCGCCGTGACGTTCCTGGTGATGATCACGCTGCTGCCCGCACTGCTCGTCATCACGGGCCGGTGGATCTTCTGGCCCCGCCGCCCCGGCTACGGCTCGGCAGAGCCGACCCAGACCGGCTTCTGGGCCAAGGTGGGCCGCTGGATCGCCCCGCGACCCCGCAAGGTCTGGGTGGTCACCTCCGCGCTGCTCGCGGTCGCCTGCCTCGGCCTGTTCGCCCTCGACACCGACGGGCTCGCGACGGAGGACTCCTACACCAAGGAGTTCCAGTCGATCACCGGTCAGCAGGTGCTGGTGGATGCCGGCCTGGTCGACCAGTCCAACACGGTGATGGTGGTGGGCAACGCCGGCAGCGAGGACGCGATCGCCGAGGCCATGACCGGCCTCGAGAACGTCGAGCCCCCCAAGCCCGCGGTCACCTCCGGGGACGTGACCTTCGTCGAGGCGGCCATCGGCTCCGACCCGGCGTCCCCCGAGGCCTTCGCCACCGTCGAGCGGGTCCGTGACGCGGTGCACTCCGTCGACGGTGCCGACGCGCTGGTGGGAGGCAACTCCGCCTTCTTCCTCGACACCAGGGATGCCTCCAACCGGGACAACCTCGTCATCATCCCGCTCATCCTGCTCCTGGTGTTCCTCATCCTGATGGTGCTGCTGCGCTCGGTGCTGGCGCCGGTGATCCTGATCGCGACCGTCGTGCTGTCGTTCGGCGCCGCGCTCGGCATCTCCGCGGTGCTCTTCGAGTACGTCTTCGGCTTCGCCGGGTCCGACCCAGGGTTCCCGCTGTTCGCGTTCGTGTTCCTCGTGGCCCTGGGCATCGACTACAACATCTTCCTGATGACCCGGGTCCGGGAGGAGACGATGCACTCCGGCACGCGCAAGGGCGCCCTCGTGGCCCTGACCTCGACGGGTGGCGTCATCACCAGCGCCGGCCTGGTGCTCGCCGCCACCTTCCTGGTGCTGGGCACCATCCCCGTGGTGTTCCTGGCGCAGCTCGGCGTCGCCGTCGCCCTGGGCGTCATCCTCGACACCATGATCGTGCGCTCGGTCCTGGTCACCGCGATCAACATGGACCTCGGCGGCAGGATCTGGTGGCCCAGCAAGCTCGACCGGGAGGACCACCACCTCAGCGTCGACGAGATCGAGGCACCCATCGAGACGGTGCACTGACGTCCCGGTCGTCCCGCCACCTGGCCAGCACCCCCGCCCGCCAGAGGGGCGGCACATCACGCGCGGAACGTCGACCTCAGTGCAGTCTGCCGCCACCCTGCGGGGGGGGGGCCGGCGATCTGCCACCACCCTGCGAGCCCCTGGCCCGACAACTGGCGGCGGACGACAAGATCGGCGCCCGACTCCACGTCGTACGCCGCCAGTTGCTGCCGCGCGTGACCCGCACCGCCGCAGCCTTCCGTGACCCAGCGTGGCGGCACATCGCACCCCGCCCGCCAGAGTGGCGGCACATCGCGCCCGGAACGCCGACCTCAGTGCAGTCTGCCGCCACCCTGCGAGCCCCAGGCCCGACAACTGGCGGCGGACGACAGGGTCGGCGCCCGACTCCACGTCGTACGCCGCCAGTTGCTGCCGTGCCCCGGGGACCCGCGCCGCCGCAGCCTTCCGTGACCCAGCATGGCGGCACATCGCACCCCGCCCGCCAGAGGGGCGGCACATCGCGCCCGGAACGCCGACCTCAGTGCAGTCTGCCGCCACCCTGCGAGCCGCAGGCCCGCTCAGCAACTGGCGGCGGACGACAAGATCGGCGCCCGACTCCACGTCGTACGCCGCCAGTTGCTGCCGCGCCCCGGGACCAGGCCCCCGGGAGCGCGGCGCTCAGTAGCGCAGGTCCACCCAGACCTGGCGGTGGTCCGAGGTCGGCACCCCGGTGAAGGGCCACCGGGTCGGGTCGTAGTCGCCGGTCAGGTAGTAGAGGGGGTCGGAGTCGACCGGCCAGAAGATGCCCGACCCGAGGACCTTGGTGCCCTTCGAGGGCAACACGTAGTCCACCCGCAGGTTGCCGGGACCGAAGGCGCCCACGTCCCCGAAGTCGGCGGTGTCGAGCGCGGGGTCTCCGCTGTGCAGGGCGTTGTTGCCACCCTGGCCGGCGGCCTCCACGCCCCCGTCGGACGTCGGCTCGGGGTCGACGACCCGCGGGTGGTCGAGCAGCTGGTCGATCGCGGCGTCGACGGAGTCGCCGTCCTCGGGGTCGGCGTTCTGGTCGCCGGCGATGACGAAGCGCGAGCCGCGCTCGAGCCCGCCGTACACGCCGTCGTCGTCGTAGATGTAGGCCGACCGCTTCTTGCTCGCCGAGACGTAGTCGGCCCAGAAGCGGATCTCGTCGTGGTTGCGGGTGCCGTTGCGGTCCTCGGCACCGTCGAAGGTGGGCGGCGTCGGGTGCGACACCAGGAAGTGCACGGTCTCGTCGCCGACCTCGATCGGCACGTCCCAGTGGGACTTGGACGAGAGCCGGAAGTCCTCGAGCTCGTCCGGCGAGTACCAGTCGGCCGGCGCCGGCGTCGCCGGGTCGTCGGGCAGCAGGGCGCCCGGCATGTCGGCCCACCGGAACGTCTGGAAGGTGCGGACGTCGTCGGTGTCGATCGGGTACTTCGAGTAGACGACCATGCCGTACTGGCCGGGGAACAGCCCGAAGCCGAACGCGTCGTCGCCGCCGGCCTGGGTGCCCGGCTCGCCCACGACGCCGTTGTTGTTGAGGTCGTGGCCGCTCGGGATGCCGGTGTTGGAGGGGGCGGTGTAGGCGTAGGGGTACTCGATGGGCGCGGCCCCGTGGTGGCCGACCTCGAGGAAGTTGTCGCGGAAGAGGTCGACGGCCGCGGGGTCGTGGTCGAACTCGTTGACGAGCAGCACGTCGGGGCGCGTGCGCTGGATCGTCTCGGCGACGTTGTGCGCCTGGCGGACCGCGCCCGTGTCCGCGTCCGGGGTGGACAGGTCCGCGGCGAGCCCGCCGGCGGTGGCGCGGTTGAGGGAGGCGTTGAACGTGGAGAAGCGCACGGTCTCCCCGTGGCGGGGGCCGTGGTCAGGGCCGCGGTCGGCCTGGGCCGGGGCGAGGGCGCCGGCCGCCAGTGCCGTCACCAGTCCGGCGCCGAGCAGGGTGGTGCGTCCGAGGGTGGTACGTCGCATGGGGACCTCCGAGTCGATGGGGCGATCCCCCGCAGACTAAGCAGCCCCGGTGAACGGCCGGTGTCAGACCCGCACGGTGCGGGTCCGGCCGAGGACCCGTCCGTCGGCATCCAGTGCCTCGGCCCGCACGGCCCGGGTGCCGGTCTCGAGGGCCACCGTCGTCTCGAAGCCCGTGCGCCGCGTCTCACCGAGGGTCTCCAGCCCGGACGGCCGCGCACCGGCGAGCACCCGCCAGGCCGTCACCTCGGTCGCGCCGTTCCAGGAGAGGTACGCCGATCCGTCGACCACCGCGAGGTCGGGAGGAGTCACCGGTCGACCGCGCCACGGGAACCGGTAGGACCGGTAGGAGCCCAGACCGAGGCCGGAGAGCTCGAAGACCACCTCCCCGTCCGCGTCGAACTCGGTGGCGTAGGGGTCCATCCCCCACCCGACGAGCACGTGCCCGTCGTCGAGGTACTGGGCGTTGCCCATCGCGTAGCCGTACCGGTCCTCGTGGCGCAAGGCCTGCACGAGCGTGGCGGTCATCGCCTCCTCATCGAGCTCGAAGCGCAGCGCCGCCGACACCGCGTCGGTCTCCGTGGCGTTGTCGTGGTTGTCGTAGATCGTGATCGAGCCGTCGGGCTGGCGGCGCAGGTCGTGCTGCCACCCGAACTCCCCGCCCTCGGGGACCTCGAAGTCGCTCTTCCTCCCACCGAAGCGCCACAGCAGCTCGCCGCTACGACGGTCGATCCGGTAGAGCGCACTCGTGTGCCGGGCCGAGACCAGCAGCCCGTCGCCGTCCTCCTCGACGGAGTTGACGTGGACGGGGTCGAAGGGCAGCGCCGCGGTGCCGGTGTCGTCCACCTCGCGGTAGGTCTCGGTGAGGTCGATGTGGTCGAGGCCCTCCCAGTCCAGCAGCACCTCCCCGGTCTCCACGTCGACCTCCTGCAGCCGGGCGCCCCAGACGTAGCCGTCCACCGGGCCGCCGATCGGGCTCAGGTCGTAGGGCATCGTCGGGTACGACGTGAGCAGCGCGGTCCCTCGCGACGTCAGCTGGAACTCGTGGATGTCGGACAGCACCCCGTGCCCGCAGCGCACCTCCGCCACCGGCAGGTAGCGCTCGTCGAGGATGACGCCCTTGCCGTTGCCGGTGCCCTCCTTGATCTCCCCGGTCCAGTAGGTCAGGACGGGTCGACCGCGGTAGGCCTGCACGCGTAGGTCGGTGGCGGCGTTGCCGTCGGGCTCGATCCACACCGGCTGCGCGCGGTCGTCGTACACCACCCCGCGGAAGACGGGGGTGCGCGGCGTGGTGAAGAGCAGCCCGGCCGACAGGGTCGCCCCGTCCTTCGCCCAGGCCTTCGCCTCGGGAGCGGTGAGCTGGCTGCTGACGAAGCGGAGCGGCTCGGGAGCGACCGGCTCCTCCGGCGTCGCCGCCTCGGGCTCGGGCGCAGGCGCGTCGTCACCCCGGGAGGTCCATGCCCACCCCGCTCCGACACCGGCCGCCCCGAGGGCCACGCCGGCGCCCATCATGAGTACGTCGCGGCGTACGGCCCGTGGTCCCGGCGGTGTGCTCTCGCTCATCTCGCCAACCTAGACGAAGCCGAGCCGCTCGCACCGCCGCGCGGTCGAGCCGGAGCAGAGCTCGTCGAGGGTGACGGTGCCCTCGCGGACGAGCACGCTCGTGAGCTGCGCCAGCCGGACCTCGCTCACGGCGTAGAGCCACGAGGGGACGCCCTCGAAGTCCTCGGCACCCTCGACCTCGTCGTCGGCGAGCAGCCCGACGGCCACGTCGGCCGCCTGCTCGCTCATCGCGGTGGCCGGGACGTGCAGCATGGAGCGCCGCGTCCCCTGCACGATCTGGCGGGCGGCCTGGAGGTCGGAGTCGGCGGAGGGACCGCCGTCGGTGCCGGGGATCGGCTCGGGGACGCCGACGAACCGGTCGGCACCGGGGACCAGCGTGGTGTGGGCGACGACGGGGACCTCGTCCTCACCACCGCCGACGAGGGCCTCGGCCTCCTCGGCCTCGACCGGGTCGAGGACGATCACGTCGGCGCTGTCGGCCAGCGCCTCGTCGACCTGGGACGCCTGCGTGGCGGCGTCGCCCTCGGCGTCGTAGACGCGCACGGAGCACTCCTCGCACGTGGCCTCGACACGGGCCTCGAAGGCCTCCACGTCGACCCGTGGCTCGAGACGCTGGGTGCCGTCGGAGACGAGGAACGCCACCACGGTGGGGTCCTCACCGCTGCAGCCGCCGAGCAGGCCGAGGCCCAGCACGGCGGCGAGGAGAGTGGTGAGGGGGCGCATCGCGGCACATCGTATGCGCCCCCTCACCTCCGGATCAGCCGCGACCGCTCGAGGTACGAGCGCGCCGCGACACCGAGTCGATCGTCACCGCGAGCAGCAGCACCGCGCCGGTGACCATGAAGCGCACCGACGAGTCCACGCCGACCAGGTTGAGGCCGGTCTGGATGGCCTGGAGCACGATGATGCCGAGCATCGCGGAGTACGCCGACCCGCGACCGCCGAAGAGCGACGTGCCGCCGATGACCGCAGCCGCGATGGCCGTCAGGTTGGTGTCGGTCGTGCCGCTCGCCTGCGAGACGCTCGTCTGGAGACCGGCCGCCAGCAGTCCGCCGACCGCCGCGAGCGACGAGCAGAGCACGAACACCGACAGGTAGACCCGGTTGACCTTGATGCCCGAGCGCCGGGCGGCCTCCTCGTTGCCACCCACGGCGAAGACGTGCCGGCCCCACCGGCTGCGACGCAGCGCGAGGTCCATCACCACGACCATCAGCACGAAGAAGAGCCACAGGTAGCTCCAGCCGCGGTCGATGTTGACGTAGTAGGTGAGGAACCCGAGCCCGACGAGCAGCGCCGCGCCCTTGATGAGCACCAGCGGCAGCCACGGCGCGCTGAGCTCGGCCGCGGAGCGCTGGCGGATCGTCCACATCTGCGACCCGACGTACAGGAGCGTGATGACCACGACCAGGACGTAGGACAGGGCCGGGGACAGGAACTCGAACCGGGTGAACTGCACCAGGAACGAGTCCGAGGGCAGGTTGATCGTGCCCTGGGTGCCCAGCACGTAGAGCAGTGCTCCCTGGAAGGCGAGCAACCCGGCCAACGAGAAGACGAAGGACGGCACCCCCAACCGTGTGTAGAGCAATGCGTAGAACACGCCGATCGCCACGCCGACCGCGATCGCGGCGATGATCGCGACCAGCATCGACTGGTCCTTGTTGACGAGCAGGACCGCCATCGTGGCGGCCGTGAAGCCGCTGACGGAGCCCACCGACAGGTCGATCTCGCCCAGCAGCAGCACCAGCACGATGCCCAGCGCGATGATGCCGATCGGCGCCGCGAACTGGGTGATCGACACGATGCTGCGCGAGGACAGGAACCGCGGCTCGGCGCTGTAGAAGCCGATGCTGATGAAGATCAGGCCGACGACCACGGGCAGGCTGCCGAGCTCCCCGGACTTGAGCCGGTTGATGAAGAGCCTGAAGTATCCCGACAGGCCCTCGGTGCGGATCAGCCGCTCGTCGGCGAGGTCGGCTGCGACGGCGGAGCCGGGGGTGTCGTCAGCCATCCTGGCCTCCTTCGGTGGGGGCGGTCGTGTCGGTGGCCTGGTCGGTGGCCGGGTCGACGGCCTGGCCGCGCGAGGCACGGGCCGACACCACGTTGTCGGAGGCGCCGGTGATGGCTGCGACCAGGTCGGCGGTCGAGACCTCCTCGACGTTGAACTCCGCTGCGTTCTTGCCGAGCCGGAGCACGACGATGCGGTCGGCCACGGCCTGGACGTCGGCCATGTTGTGGCTGATCAGGATCACGCCGAGGCCGTGCTCGCGCAGGCGCTCGATGAGGTTGAGCACCTCGGCGGTCTGGGCGACGCCCAGGGCCGCGGTGGGCTCGTCGAGCATGACGACCTTCGGGTTGCCGACCAGGCTGCGCGCGATGGCGACCGTCTGGCGCTGGCCGCCCGAGAGGGACGCGATCGGGATCCGGACGCTGGGGATCTTGGCCGAGAGGGTGCGCAGCAGCCGCCAGGCCTCCTTCTCCATGTGGACCTCGTCGATGAAGGGTCCACGGCTCTTCTCCTGGCCGAGGAACAGGTTGGCCACCACGTCGAGGTTGTCGCACAGGGCGAGGTCCTGGAAGACGGTGGCGATCCCGAGGTCCTGCGCCTCGGACGGGCCGTTGACCCGCACGGGCGACCCGTCGAAGTTGATGTGGCCGTCGTCGGGCGTGTAGACCCCGGCGATCACCTTGACGAGCGTGGACTTGCCGGCGCCGTTGTCGCCGACGAGGGCGACGACCTCACCCGCCCGGACGTCCATGTGGACGTCCGAGAGGGCCTGGACGGCACCGAAGCGCTTGGTGACGCCGGCCAGGGAGAGAACGACCTCCCCGGCCGGCGCACGGTGTGTGGCAGTGGTCGACATCAGGAGATGCCAGCCGCCTCGCACGCCTTGGCGTACTCGCCGGTGCAGATGTCGTCGGCGGAGTAGAAGCCGTCGGCGATGATGGTGTCGGCCACGTTGTCCTTCGTGACGACGATCGGCGTGAAGATGTACGAGGGCACGCCCTCGTAGTCGGTCTGGTCGATGCCGGTCTCGGTCGGGTTGGGGACGTCGTCGCCGTTGGCGAGCGCGACGGCGACCTCGGCGGCGGTCTCGGCCTCGATCGGGATGGGCTTGTAGATGGTCATGGCCTGCTGGCCGGCGAGGATCCGCTGGATCGCGGCCACCTCGGCGTCCTGGCCGGTGATCGGCGGGAGGGCGTCGGCTGCGACGCCGCCACCGGTCAGGGCTGCGACCACGCCGCCGGCCTGGCCGTCGTTGGCGGCGTAGACGCCGTTGATCTCCGACGCGTCGTACTTGCTCAGCTGGTCGGTGACGAACGTCTGCGCGTTCTCCGGGCTCCAGTCGGGGTTGTCGTACTCCTCGAGGATCTTGACGTTGCTCTCGTCGAGGACGCCGTGCGCGCCGGCCTTGAACTGCGCGGCGTTGGGGTCGCTGGGCGCACCGTTGAGCATCAGGATGCTGCCCTTGTCGCCCATCGCCTCGACGAGCGCCTCGGCCTGCATCTTGCCGACGGTCTCGTTGTCGAAGGACATGTAGTAGTCGGCCTCGGCGATGAAACGGTCGTAGGCGATGACGGACGCGCCCGAGTCCTGGGCGGACTGGACCATGCCGCCGGCACCGGCGCCGTTGACCGGGTCCAGCACGACCACGCTGGCGCCCTCGGAGATGGCGGTGTCGACCTGCTGGGTCTGCTTGGCCTCGTCCTGGTCGGCGTTGTAGTAGACGACCTCGCAGTCGCTGCAGAGGTTGGCGACCGCGTCCTCGAACAGCGGCTTGTCGAACGCCTCGTAGCGGGTGGTCTTGGACTCGGGGAGCAGCAGGGCGATGACCTTGCTGTCGCCGCCGCCGTCGGCGGAGTCGCCGCCGGAGCTGTCGTCGTTGGCACCACAGGCGGTCAGGGCCGCGGCGCCGAAGAGCAGGGCAGCGCCGCTGGCGGCGATGCGGTGGATGGAGCGAGGCATGAGGTCTCCTGGGGCTGGCCAGGGCTCGTCGGGCGACGAACCGGTGTGAACGTCCTCTGAGTGTGGTGAGTCACACGCTAGTCGTCAAGTCATGAACACAAACTCATACCTAAACGTTGCGAAGGGGCGTTTACGCGCATGTCTTGACGACAAGCGCCTCATTGGCTCACAGTTCCCCCATGTCATCCCCCGGGTCGACCGCCTCGCTGCGCACGGCCAACCTGCAGCGCGTCGTCGACGTTCTGCGGGGGCAGGAGGCCGGCGAGGCCGTCACCCAGGCCGACATCGCGCGACAGACGGGCCTGGCACCGGCCACGGTGTCCAACATCGTGCGCGAGCTCGCCGCCGGCGGCCTCCTCGAGGTGGAGCCCGGCCGAGGACGGCGCGGTACGACGGTCGCCCTGGCCCGGGCGGCCGGCCTCGTCGCCGGCATCGACTTCGGTCACAGCCACGTGGCCGTGGCCCTCGGGGACATGACCGGCACCCTGCTCGCGGAGCGGCGCCAGCGCCTCGACGCCGGCCACTCCCACACCGACGGCCTGGACCGTGCCCACGCGCTCCTGGAGGAGATGCTCCACGAGGCCGGCCTGGACCGTGCCGCGATCCGCACGATCGGGCTGGGCCTGCCCGCCCCGATGACCGAGGGGGTCATCCGGTCCTCGGCGATCCTCCCCGGGTGGATCGGCGTCAACGCACCGGCCGCGGCCCGCGAGCGGTTCGGCGTCACCGTGCACATCGACAACGACGCCAACCTCGGCGCCCTGGCCGAGCACCGCCACGGCGTGGCCCGGGGCCACGACAGCTCGGTCTTCGTCAAGGTCTCCTCCGGCGTGGGCGCCGGCATCGTGCTGGACGACCGACTCTTCCACGGCAACGGTGGCACCGCCGGGGAGATCGGCCACCTCACCCTCGACGAGAACGGGCCCGTCTGCCGGTGCGGCAGCCGGGGGTGCCTGGAGGCCTACACCTCGACGGTGGCCCTCCAGTCGATGATGGCGCTGCAGATGCCGGGGGCCACCGTCGACGACATCGTCAAGGCGGCCCGCGACGGCAACGTCTCGGCCCTGCGCGCCCTCGAGGACGCCGGCCTGCACCTGGGCTGGGCGCTGGCCAGCGTGGTCAACCTGATCAACCCGGCCCTGGTGGTGGTGGGCGGCGAGATGGCCCGCGCCGACGACCTGCTCCTGGAGTCGGCGCGCATCGGGCTGCGCCGCCACGCCCTCGACGCGGTGGCCTCGACGCCGGTGGTGGCCTCCGAGCTGGGCGAACGCGCCTCCCTGGTGGGTGCCGTCCTGCTCGCCGCCGAGCGCACCGAGCTGCTCAGCGACTGAGTCCGCGGGCGCTGACCGGACGCAGGAACCCACCCGAGGCGATCTGCTCCCCTCCCACCCACACGTCGGCCACGTCGGCGTCGCCGGCCAGGGCGAACACCTTGCCCAGTGCCTCCTCCGCCGAGCCGGCGTGCCGCAGGCCGATGTCCAGCGCGGTGCCGGCGGGCGGACGCAGGCAGACCGCGTCGAACTCCTTGCCCTCGGAGAGGTCGCCGACCACGTCACCGAGCCCGAGGGCCGCCGCACCGGCCGCCGTGCTGAGGTGCAGGAGGTGGCCCGCCGTGAGCGGGTACCCGTCGTCACCGAGGAGCCGCTGCACGAAGTAGGCCTGGAGGCCCTCCTTGAAGATCGAGAAGCCGGTGCCTGCGCCCACGTCGCAGCCCAGCGCCACCTGCACGCCTGCAGCGACGTGCCGACGCATCCGGAAGGGCCCGGACCCGAGGGCCGAGTTGCTGCTCGGGCAGTGCACCACCGCCGCGCCGCGCGCCGCGAGCACACCGAGCTCGGAGTCGAGCGGGTGCACGTTGTGGGCGAGCAGCGACAGTGGCCCGAGCAGCCCGTGGTGGTCGTAGGTGTCGACGTACCCGGTGCGGTCGGGGAACAGGCCGCGGACCGTGGCCACCTCGGTGAGGTTCTCGTTGACGTGGGAGGTGAACAGTGCCCCGTCGACGTCCGCCATGACCGCCGCACAGGAGGCCAGCATCGGGTCGGAGGCGGAGAGGGAGAAGCGCGGGGTGACGGCGTACCGCGCGCGCTCGCGGCCGTGCCAGCGCGAGGCCAGGTCCACCGCTTCCGCGTGCGCCCGCTCGGGGGTGGTGAGCAACGGGTCCGGCAGCATCCGGTCGCTGACGACCAGACCACTGGTCAGGCGCAGCCCGAAGCGCGACGCCTCGGCGAAGAGCGTGTCCATCGCCGGGGCGAAGTGGGAGCCGAACACCAGGGAGGTCGTCGTACCGGCGGACACCAGGCCGGCGACGAACTCGGCCGCGATCTGTGCCGCGTAGTCGGGTTGCGCCAGGTGCTGCTCCTCCGGCAGCGCACAGCGCTCGAGCCACTCGAGCAGCGGCATGCCGAGCGCCCCGATGATGCGGACCTGCGGGAAGTGCGCGTGGGCGTCGACCAGACCGGGCAGCAGGATCCCGGCCCGCAGGTCGATGACCGGCGCGAGCGGATGGGCGGCAGCCACCGCGGCGAAGGGGCCGCGTGTCGTGATGACGCCCTCGGCCGACACCGCCAGCCCGAGGTCGTCGTCGTAGCGGAAGCCCGGGCCGGAGGCATCCTCGGCGAAGGGGTCGTCCGGGGTGTCGTAGGCCCTGACCCGGTACAGGACCGGGGCCGGCGTCATGCGTCGGCCCGGGAACGCTCCGCCGCGAAACGCCGGACCAGGACCTCCGCTGCTCCCAGCGCGATGGCGGGCGGCGACTTGTCGCCCACGGTGGCGTCGCCGACCGGGCACTCGATGCGGGCCACCGCCTCCTCGTCGTGGCCCTCGACGAGGAGACCGGCGCGGAAGCGGGCCCACTTGGCAGCCGAGCCGATCAGCCCGATGCTGCCGAGGTGGTCGCAGCGCAGGGCGGCATCGCACACGGCGAGGTCCTCGGCGTGGTCGTGGGTCATCACGACCACGTGGGTGCCCGGGGGGACCGCGCCGAGGGCGAGCTCGGGCACCGGCGAGTGGTGGACCTCGACCCGCGCCTCCGCGTCGGACAGGCAGGCCAGGCGCGCGTCGGACAGCTGCGCGGCGCGCGAGTCGACGAGGTGCAGGTCCAGGTCGTGCCGGGCCAGGATCCTGGCCAGCTCGAGGCCGACGTGACCGATCCCGATGATCGCGACCGCCGGCACCACCGGCAGCGGCTCGAGCAGGACGGAGACCTCGCCGCCGCAGCACTGGCGGCCGTGCTCGGTGCGCGCCTTGTCGCTCAGTCCGAGGACCAGCTGCTCCGGCACGTGCCGCGGGTCCTCGAGCAGCGCGCGCGCCCGGGTCACCGCGGTCTCCTCGAGGTTGCCGCCGCCGACGCTTCCCCAGGTCTCCCCCGCGGCCACCACCATCTTCGCCCCGGCGTCGCGGGGCGCATGGCCGCGGACCCCGATGAGGGTGACGAGCACGCCGGCGCGACGCTCGGTCCTCAGCAGCTCGACGGCCCTGACCCAGCGCACCTCACACCTCCGACGGCACGTGGACGGGGGCGACCTGCTCGGAGCGCGGGTGCAACCGAGGGGCAGCCGGGTCCGGGCGGTCCGGCACGACGCCAGGGAGCCCCTCGACGAGGTGGTGGTCGCGGGACCCACGCGCGCGCTCGAGCGCCCAGAACACCGCCTCCGGAGTGGCGGGCGAGGCGAGGTCGACGCTGGTGCCAGGCGGCCCGAACGCCGCCGCCGCCTGTCGAAGCGCCTCCCGGACGGACAGCGCGAGCATCAGGGGCGGCTCGCCGACCGCCTTCGACCCGAAGACGACGCCGTCCTCGTGGGCACGGTCGAGGAAGGCGACGTTCAGCTCTCCGGGCAGCTCGCCCAGGCTCGGGAGCTTGTAGGTGCTGGCCGTCTGCGTGGTGAGCCTGCCCCGGCCCGGCCCGTCGGACTCGTCCCAGCGCAGGTCCTCCAGGGTCAGCCAGCCCGCGCCCTGCACGAAGCCACCCTCGACCTGCCCGAGGTCCACGAGCGGGGAGAGGCTGTCACCCACGTCGTGCACGACGTCCACCCGGCGCGTGCGGTAGGCACCCGTGAAGCCGTCGACCTCGACCTCGGTCGCGGCGACGCCGTAGGCGAAGTACTTGAAGGGGTGGCCCTGCATCACCGTGGAGTCCCAGTGGATGCCCTCCGTCCGGTAGAAGCCGGCGGCCCAGAGCTGCACGCGGGTGAAGTACGCCTCGCGGACCAGCTCCTCCCAGGGCAGCCCGCGCCCCCTGTCGAGGTCCACCAGCCGGTGGCGGATCTGCTCGCAGGCGTCCTTGACCGCGCCACCGTTGAGGTCGGCGCCGGAGCTGGCCGCCGTGGCCGAGGTGTTGGGCACCTTGTCCGTGCGCGTGGGCGCGAGCCGGACCCGCCCGAGGGGCACGCCGAGGGACGTCGCCGCGACCTGCAGCATCTTGGTGTGCAGGCCCTGGCCCATCTCGGTGCCGCCGTGGTTGATCAGGACCGACCCGTCCTTGTAGACGTGCACCAGGGCGCCGGCCTGGTTGAACGCGGTGAAGTTGAACGAGATGCCGAACTTCACCGGCGTCATCGCCAGACCGCGCCGGGCGTGCGCGTGGGAGGCGTTGAACGCGGCGACCTCCGCCGACCGGCGCGCGACCTCTCCCGTGGAGATCACCTGCTCCCACGCGCGCAAGACCCGCTCAGGGTGGCGCACCGGCTGCCCGTAGGGGGTGGTCTGGCCGGCGACGTAGAAGTTGCGGCGCCGCAGCTCGATCGGGTCGATCCCGAGCAGCGGGGCGCAGCGGCCGAGGACATCCTCGACGACCAGCATGCCCTGCGGCCCGCCGAAGCCCCGGAACGCGGTCTGCGACGTCTTGTGGGTGCGGGCGACCCGGCCGTGGAGGAGGACGTGCGGGATCCAGTAGGCGTTGTCGACGTGGCACAGGGCCCGGGCCAGCACCGGCTCGCTGAGGTCGAGGCTCCAGCCCCCGTCGGAGGTGAGGGTGGCCTCCAGCGCCTGCAGCCGGCCGGCGTCGTCGAAGCCGACTCGCCACTGCGCGTGGAACCCGTGGCGCTTGCCGGTCATCGTCATGTCCTGGGTGCGGGTGAGGCGGAGGCGGACCGGACGCCCGGTCAGGGTGGCCCCGAGCGCCGCCACCGCGGCGAAGCCGTGCGGCTGCATCTCCTTGCCGCCGAACCCGCCGCCCATGCGCAGGCACTGCACGGTGACCGCGTGGTTGTGCAGGCCGAGCACGTGGGCCACGATCTCCTGCGTCTCGGAGGGGTGCTGCGTGCTGCTCTGCACGAACACCTGGCCCCCCTCGTCCACGAGTGCCAGGGCGGCGTGCGTCTCGAGGTAGAAGTGCTCCTGCCCCGCCATCTCGGTGGTACCGCTGAACACGTGGGCCGCCTCCGCGAGCGCCCTCTCGGTGTCGCCGCGGCCGACGACGGGCCGGCCGCCCTGGAAGCTGCCGACCTCGATGGCCTCGGTGAGCGCTACGACGGACGGGAGCGACTCGTAGTCGACCTCGACGGCGGCGGCGCCCAGCCGCGCGGCCTCCGGAGTCTCCCCCAGGACCCAGCAGACCGCGTGCCCGACGAACATCACCTCGTCGGGGAAGAGCGGCTCGTCGCCCTTGACCCCGGCGTCGTTGACCCCTGGCACGTCCGCGGCGGTGAGCACCCGGACCACGCCTGCGACCTCGAGCGCGGGCGTGGGGTCGAGGCGGGTGACCCGGGCGTGGGCGTGCGGTGAGCACACCGGGTGCGCGTGCAGGGCGCCCCGGGTGCGGTGGACGAGATCGTCGGTGTAGAGCGCGTGGCCGGTGACGTGCAGGGCGGCACTCTCGTGGGGCAGCGCGGAGCCGACACTCATCGCGACCCTCCCGTCGTCTCCGCCCACAGCCGGCGCAGCGCGTTGCCCAGCATGGCCGAGCGGTACGCCGCACTGGCGCGCTGGTCGTCGATCGGGGTGCCCTCGCCGCGGAGCACCTCCGAGGCCGCCTCGACGGTGTCACGGGCCCAGGCCCGCCCCTCGAGCGCCGCCTCCGTCGCCAGCGCGCGGATCGGCGTCGCGGCCACCCCGCCCAGCCCGATCCGCGCCCGCACGACGGTGCCGTCGACGACGTCGAGGCCGAACCCGACGGCGATGCTGGAGATGTCGTCGTACCGACGCTTGGCGACCTTGTGGAACGCGGTCAGGCCCGGCAGCGGTCGCGGGACGCGGACGGAGCGGACCAGCTCGCCGGGACGACGCGCGGTCTCGCGGTAGCCGGTGAAGTAGCCGGAGAGCGGCACCTCCCGCTCGCCACGTGACGACACCAGCACCACGGACGCGTCCAGGGCGAGCAGCGCCGGGGCCAGGTCGCCGATCGGGGACGCGGTGCCCAGGTTGCCGCCGATGGTGGCGCCGTTGCGGATCAGCGGTGACGCGAACTGCGGCCACACCTCGTCCAGCAGCGGCACCTCCGCGCCGAGCGTCGCCTCGACCTCGCTGAGGGTGAGCGCCGCTCCGATCTCGATCGGGTCCCCCGTCGAGAGCTCCCGCAGCTCGGGGAGGCGGTCGATCGCCACGACGTACGTCGGGCGCCGGCCGCGCAGGTTGACCTCGACGCCGAGGTCGGTGGCGCCGGCGAGCACCGTGGCATCGGGGTGCTCGCCCAGCAGCGCCAGCGCCTCGGCGAGGTCGAGGGGGCGCACGAAGCCGTCGGTGCGGGTCGGCACCGGGCCCGGCGCCGACCGCTGCTGGCGCTGCGCCAGCGCGTCGCTGCCGGGAGGCGGGCCGAGGGCGTCCGCGGCGTCCCGGATGGGGCGATATCCCGTGCAGCGACACAGGTTGCCGCTCAAGGCGTGGAGGTCGAAGCCCTCCGGACGGTCGGGCCGGTAGTACTCGCCGGCCATCGAGCAGACGAAGCCAGGGGTGCAGTAGCCGCACTGCGAACCCCCGCGCTCCGCCAGCTCGGACTGCACCGGATGCAGGTCGTCCGGGGTGCCGAGGCCCTCGGCGGTGAGGACCTCCTGGCCGTCGAGGGCGACCGCAGGGACCAGACAGGCGTTGACGGGCGTCCACCGGCTGTCGTCGCCGTGGGGACGCAGCACCAGCACGGCACAGGCGCCGCACTCTCCCTCGGCACAGCCCTCCTTCGCGCCGGTCAGCCCGAGGCCGCGCACGAGGTCGAGCGCACTGGTGTGTGCGGGCAGGCCGGCAAGCGGGCGGTCCTGCCCGTTGACGGTGACGTGCGGATCCGACATGTGCCCACCCCCACCCCAGAATCTACGTGACCGGCGTCACACACGGGCATGAAGTCGGGGATGCCGGTTGACGTCCTTGTAGAGCAGGTAGCGGAACCGTCCCGGTCCTCCGGCGTAGCAGGCCTGGGGACAGAAGGCCCGCAACCACATGAAGTCCCCGGCCTGCACCTCCACCCAGTCCTTGTTGAGCAGGTAGACCGCCTTGCCCTCCAGGACGTACAGGCCGTGCTCCATCACGTGCGTCTCCGGGAACGGGATCGCACCCCCCGGCTCGAAGCTGACGATGTTGACGTGCATGTCGTGGCGGACGTCGTCGGGGTCCACGAAACGCTGGGTGCCCCACGCGCCCTCCGTGTCCGGCATCGGCTGGACGGCCACGTCGCGCTCGTGGGTGACGAACGCGGCCGGCACGTCGATGCCCTCGACCGGCTCGTACGCCTTGCGGATCCAGTGCAGGGTGGCGTCGCGCCCGCCGCCGGCCCGCAGCGTCCAGGCGGTGCCGGGTGGGAGGAACGCATAGCTGCCGGGCTCGAGCCGGTGCGCGGTGTCGTCGATGGTGAGGATCGGGTCGCCGGACACGACGAACAGCACCCCCTCGGCCTCCGGGTCGCCCTCGGGTCGCTGCGAGCCACCCCCGGCGGCGACCTCCACGACGTACCAGGAGAAGGTCTCGGCGAACCCGGACAGCGGCCGCGCGATCACCCACAGCCGGGTGTCGTCCCAGAAGGGCAGCCGGCTCGTCACGATGTCGCGCATGGTGCCGCGCGGCAGGACGGCGTACGCGTCGGTGAAGACCGCCCGGTCGGTCGTCAGCTCGGTCTGCGCGGGCAGTCCGCCGGTCGGCACCCAGTAACCCATCACGCCCTCCTCAGCAGCCGTCCGCGGGGGGCGGCGTCCAGGTCGATCGGCACACCGCGCAGCCAGGTCCGGCGCACGGTGCCGGTGAGCGTACGCCCGTCGTAGGCCGACACGGGGTTCTTGTGGTGCAGGCGGCGCACGTCCACCACGTTCTCCTCGTCGGGGGCCAGGACGCACAGGTCGGCGTCGGCCCCGACGCGGATCGCCCCCTTGCCGGCCAGGCCAGTCCGCGCGGCCGGCGCGCTCGACATCCAGCGAGCCACGTCGACCAGTCCCAGCCCGCGCTCGCGCGCAGCGGTCCACACGACCGGCAGGCCGAGCTGCAGCGACGCGATGCCACCCCAGGCGTCGGCGAAGTCGCCGCCGCCCTTGAGCTCGGCCGTGCTGGGCGAGTGGTCGGTCACCACGAAGTCGATCGTCCCTGCCTCGAGCGCGTGCCACAGCGCGTCGCGGTTGGCGGCGTCGCGGATCGGCGGGCAGCACTTCATCGCGGTCGCCCCGGCGGGGATCGACTCGGCCTCGAGGTGCAGGTAGTGCGGACAGGTCTCCACGGACACGTCGACGCCCTGCTCACGCGCGGCGCGCAGTGCGGGCACGGCACCCGAGGCGCTGAGGTGGACGACGTGCGCCCGACCGCCCGTGGCGCGTGCGGCCTCGATCACCAGGTCGACGGCGCGCTCCTCGGCGACCGCCGGACGGCTCTCCAGGAACCCGGCGTACGCCGACCCGTGGCGGCACGGCGAGATCGCGTCGCCGTCCTCGGCGTGGACGAGCAGCATCGAGCCCAACCTGGCGGTCTCGGCCATCGCGGACACGAGCCCGGCCGCGTCGAGGTGTCCGAACTCCGCCACCCCGGAGTCGAGCAGGAAGCACTTGAACCCGTAGACGCCGGCGGCGTGCAGGGGCGCGAGGTCGGGCACGTTGCCGGGCACGGCGCCGCCCCAGAAGCCGACGTCCACGAACACCTGGCCGTCGGCGGCGGCCTGCTTGGCGCGCAGCGCGGCGACCGTGGTGGTCGGCGGGATGCTGTTGAGCGGCATGTCGACGATGGTCGTGACGCCGCCCGCGGCCGCGGCCCGGGTCGCGCTCGCAAAGCCCTCCCACTCGGTGCGACCCGGCTCGTTGACGTGCACGTGGGTGTCGACGAGTCCGGGGAGCAGCACCTCGTCGTCGGCCAGCACGACGACCTCCGCCGCGCCGGCGTCCACGTCGTAGGGCGCCAGGTCGGTGACGACGCCGGCGCGGATCCGTACCGCGACCGCCGTCTCGTCCTCCCCCACGACCGCACGGCGGGCGCGGACCAGGGTCTCAGCTGCCACGGTAGGTCGAGTAGCCGAAGGGGCTCAGGAGCAGCGGGACGTGGAAGTGCTCGTCGCCCGCGAGGTCGAACGTGACGACCACCTCGGGGTAGAAGCCCTCGACGGCCTGCGCGGCGAACCACGAGCCCGAGTCGAAGCGCAGCCGGTAGGTGCCCGGGGCGAGGTCGTGGGGAGCGAGGTCGGCGGCCCGACCGTCGGCATCGGTCACCGCCTCACCGATCCGGTCGCCGGTGACGGACTCCAGGACGATGCGCAGGCCCACCGCCGGTCGACCCCGCCCCGTGTCGAGGACGTGCGTGCTCAGGGTGGCCATCAGCCGAGCACCTCGCGGGCCCGGAGCAGGGCGATCTGGGTCAGCTGGTCGAGGGTCTCGGCGCGCTCGGCCCCGTCACCGTTGCCGAGGCGGCGCCCGAGCTCGTCGAGGACCTCGTGGGCGTCCCGGCCGGCCGCGCGGATGATGAAGACCCGGTCGAAGCGCGCCTCGTAGGCCCGGTTGCCCGCGGCCAGGCGCGCGGCCACGTCCTCGTCGTCGCCATCCACCCCGGCCTGCTCGCGGGTCGAGTGGCCGGCGTCGTGCCGGGCCGCGTCGGCGCGCTCGCCGATACGGGGGTGGCGGGCCAGGGCCCGCTCGAGCTCGTCGTCGGTGATGGTTGCCGCGGCCGCGACCATCCGCGCCTCGACCTGGTCGAGGTCGTCGTAGGGACGGCCGGCGAGGACGTCGTCGGCCCAGCGCGGCACGTCGAGGCAGGTCAGCAGCCGGCCGCGGGCCGTGGCGTCGTCCAGCTCGTTGAACACCGGGAGGCCCGGACGGGTCCTACTCATCGGAGTCCCCCTCGGCGTCGCGCCGCACGGTCGCCTCGATCAGCCCGTAGGGCCGGTCCGCGGCGATGAAGACCTCGCCGGGGTTGTCGAGACCGAACGGCTGGAGGTCCACGAGGAAGTGGTGCTTGTTGGGGGCGGCGAAGGAGATCTCCTCGATCTCCGCATGCGCCTCCAGCACCGCTCGTCCCATGGCGTAGAGCGTTTCCTGCAGCGCCCGGCTGTACGTCGTCGCGAACGTCGCGAGCAACAGCGCCCGCACCTCGTCGTACGTGCTGTTCCACGCCACGACGCCGCGGTCGGAGTAGCGCCACGTCGCGGTGAGCGAGGTGGCGAGGATGCGGTCCTTCGCCTCGGGCAGCGTCGTGTACTCGTCGACCAGGAAGCCCGTGAACTCCGAGCCCGTCGACTTGAGCACGACGAGGTCGGTGAGCCCGGAGAGCACATGGGCACCGTCCGAGGACAGGTCGACCTCGGTCGTGCGGACCTCGCCGCCGCGGCGCACGAACGCGTGGTCGTGGCCGGCGCCGTCGACGGTGATGCGGTCCCAGGCATGCTCCTCGACCCGGACGTGCGCGCCGGTCGCGGCCGGCGTCGCCTCCAGGAGGCGGCGGGCGAGGGCAAGGGCGTAGTCCTCGGGCGAGGAGACCCCGTGCTTCTTGGCGTAGGCGAACGCGGTGTTCTTCTGGGTGTCGGTGGGCAGCACCTGCGACTGGTCGCCGTCGACGTGGGCGGCGGCGAAGTCGCCGCGCAACGACGTGGACACGGTGAGGTCGCGGATCTCGTGGCGGGGGGTGTCGCGCACGATCCGGACGACGCGGCACTCGGCCTTGCCGTACCGGTTGGGTCCCAGGACGATGCCCATCTGATCAGCCCTCCGTCTCGGTGGTGCGGTGCGCGAGCCCCGCCAGCACGTGCACGTCCACCAGGCCGGCGGCGGCCACCTCGTCCGCCGAGACGGCCCCGCAGTCGAGGCCGCGCAGCACGAAGTCGGCCATGGCCCGGGCGGTCGCCGGCTCGTCGAGGACCGCTGTCTCCCGCCGACCGAGGTAGTCGCGGAGCCTCGCCGCCGCGGCCGGGAGGCCGTCGCGGAAGAACGCGAACGTCGCGGCGTACCGCGTCGGGAGCTGCGCCGGGTGCAGGTCCCAGCCCTGGTAGTAGCCGCGCTCCAGGGACCTGCGGACCAGCCGCAGGTGGTTCTGCCACGCGGCCCCCACCTGGTCCGGCAGGCCCACGGGCAGCACGTTGGTCGAACCGTCCGAGAGGCGTACGCCGGTGCCGGCGGCGGCCGCCTGCATGACGGCCTTGGCGTGATCCGCGGCGGGGTGCTCGAGGCTCTGGTGGGCGGCCGCGATGCCGCAGGAGGCGGAGTAGTCGTAGGTGCCGAAGTGGAGGCCCGTGCAGCGCCCGTCCGACGCGTGGATCATCCGGGCGACGAGCGCGGTGCCGTCGGGCCCGAGGATCGACTGGGGCGTCTCCACCTGCAGCTCGAAGCGCAGCGAGCCCGCGGCCAGGCCCAGCCCGCCCTCGAGCCGTCCGGCGACGTGCACCAGTGCCTGGACCTGGTCGACGGACGTGACCTTGGGCAGGGTGACGACGAAGCCGTCCGGGAGCGGGCCGCCGTGGGTCAGGGCGGCGACGAACAGGCCCAGGGTGCGCAACCCACGTCGGCGGGTGGGGCGCTCGAGGCTCTTGAAGCGGATCCCCGTGCCCAGCGGCGCAGACCCGTCGGCGAGCGCGGCGCGGAGGTCCCGGGCCGCGGACTCGACCGCGCGGTCCTCCTCCTCGTCGGAGCGCGCCCCGTAGCCGTCCTCGAAGTCGATGCGCAGGTCCTCCACCGGCTCCCGGCCGAGCTTGTCCCGGACCCGCCGCAGCAGGTCCCCGTCGCCGCCGATGATCTCGAGCAGCATCGCCTCGTGCACGTGGGTTGCGCGGAGTGCCTCCGTGCCGTGATCGGCGACCAGACCGGCGTGGAAGCGGTCGGCGGGGACGTAGACGGTGTGCACCGGTTGACGCCCGGCCCGCTCGCCGGGATAGGCGTGGGCGAGCGCGGCGTCGGCCGCCCCGAGCCGCTCGTCGATCTCCTCGGTGAGCCGGTCGAGGTCGAGTCCGGTGCCCGGCTGCCCGCCCTTCATCCCCGCACCCTAGTGCGCGACGCAACCAGCCGGGCCGACCTCAGTCGCCCACCACCAGCTCGACCTCGAACCCCTCGGAGCTCTCGAGGTAGAGCGCCGTGTGGTCCTCGCCCCCGGCGTGCGGGTAGCGGTCGGCGAACAGCTCGTGCCAGCCGTGGGCGCTGGACTCCGCCCGGATCCGGTCGAGCAGCGCCCGGTCCTCGACGGTGAGGGCCACGTGGTTGACCCCGGGCCGCAGCCGGTCGTGCGGCTCGTCGACTTGGTCGGGCGAGCGCTCGAGGAAGACGTAGGTCCCGTCGTCGGCCATCCAGGACGACCCGTCGCGGGCCCAGCCGAGCTCGCCGAGCAGCCAGCCCCACTCGTCGGTGGCGACCGCCGGGTCGCTGACCCAGAGGTCCCAGTGGTGGATCGCCCTGCTCATCGGGTGGCCGTCACGTCGCCGGCGGGCGCGTGCGCTTCGGCGCCGGCCGTGTCGGGTCGTCGTCGGGAGGGTCCACGTCCTCCGGGACGATGATGGGTCGCAGCCGGGCCCACAGCAGGAAGGCCGCGGCCACGACCAGGAGACCGAGGCCGGTCCACAGGTTGGCGTTGACGCCTCCGGTCTTGGCCGGCTCGTGCTCGCCGAGCAGGCCCGCGAGCGTCAGGATGACGCCGTACAGGCCGAGCAGGGCCCCGATGATGTTGCGGATGTCGAAGGCGCCGGCCTGGTGGCTGCCGGTGCCGCCGGTGCTGCTGGTTCCGCCGGAGGCGGGGGTGTCGTGGGACATGGTGGCCCCTCTCAGAAGGCGGCGTTGAGGACGATGACCATCGCGAGCGCGACGGCGGCGAGCGGGATCGTGCGCTGGTACCACGGGTTGGCGGCCTCGTCCGGGTCGACCAGGTCCTCGCGCGGGGTCTCGGAGTAGACGAGCCCCTTCAGCTCCGAGACCGGCTTGGGCCTCGTCACCAGGGACACGAGCACGCTCAGCACGATGTCGACGACGAACGCCGTCGAGGCGGCCACGAACGCAGCGCCCTGCCCGGGCAGGTCGATCACCCCGGCGGCGGCCAACCGGTCGACGGCCACGGCGGACAGGGTGCCGAACACCAGTCCGACCCAGCCGGCCGTCGGCGTCATCCGCTTCCAGAACATGCCGAGGATGAAGGTCGCGAAGAGCGGCGCGTTGAAGAAGCCGAACAGCGTCTGGAGGTAGTCCATGACGTTGTCGTAGCCCAGCGCGATCCGGGCGGTGAAGATCGCGATGAAGGTGGCCGCGACCGTGGCGATCCGGCCGATGCGCAGGTAGTAGTCGTCCGCGTGGTCCTTGCGGATGTAGCGCTGCCACAGGTCGTAGGAGAAGACCGTGTTGAACGCCGAGATGTTGGCCGCCATCCCCGCCATGAAGGCCGCCAGCAGACCGGCGATCGCCAGGCCGAGGAGCCCGTTGGGGAGCACGTCGCGCATCAGGAGCAGGAGCGCGTCGTTGTAGGTGACCCCGTCGCCCGACGCGCCGCCGGCGGGACTGCCGCCGTTCTTGAGGTCGATCATCTCCTGGACCAGGACGGCGGAGACCATGCCCGGGACGATGACGATGAACGGGATGAACATCTTCGGGAACGAGCCGATGATCGGCGTCCTGCGAGCCGCCGACATCGAATTGGAGGCCATGGCGCGCTGGACCTCGACGAAGTTGGTGGTCCAGTAGCCGAAGGACAGCACGAACCCGAGGCCGAACACGATGCCGATCACCGACAGGTACGGCGAGTCGAACCCGGAGAGGGCCTGGCCCGGCCACGACTCGAGCTGCTGGGCGGCCGGGGCGACGGCGGCCTCAGCAGGGGCGCCGTCCGCGGCGGCGGTGATCTTGTCGTTCAGCCCGTCCCAGCCCCCGACGCGGTGCAACCCGATCAGGGTCAGCGGCAGCAGCGAGGCGATGATGATGAAGAACTGCAGCACCTCGTTGTAGATCGCGGCGCTCAGCCCGCCGAGGGTGATGTACGACAGCACGACGGCGCCGGCGACGACCAGGGCGATCCAGATCGGCCACCCCAGCAGCGCGTGGACGATGCCCGCCAGCAGGGCGAGGTTGACGCCCGCGATGAGCAGCTGCGCCACCGCGAAGCTGATCGCGTTGACCAGGTGGGCTCCCGTGCCGAACCGGCGGAACATGAACTCCGGCACCGAGCGCACCTTGGAGCCGTAGTAGAACGGCATCATCACGACGCCGAGGAACAGCATCGCCGGGACGGCTCCGACCCAGAAGTAGTGGACGGTCGGGATGCCGAACTCGGCACCGTTGGCCGACATGCCCATGATCTCCACCGCCCCGAGGTTGGCCGAGATGAAGGCCAGGCCCGTCACCCAGGCCGGGAGCGAGCGCCCGGAGAGGAAGAAGTCGATGGAGTCGGAGACCGAGCGACGCGCCATGACACCGATGCCGAGCACGAACGCGAAGTAGATCGCGACGAGCAGGTAGTCGAGCCAGGACGCGTCGATGAGGGTGGCCATGGGGACGACCGGGGCGAGCTGAAGTGACACGTGTTCCTCCCGAGATGGGTGGCCCTCCGGGCCGGAGCGGGGCCGCCCGCCAACCTAGACCTCCTCAGACGCGGGCCGCACCACCCCTCACTCCCACTCGATGGTCCCCGGGGGCTTGGAGGTGATGTCGAGGGTGACCCGGTTGATCTCCGCGACCTCGTTGGTGATCCGGGTCGAGATGCGCTCCATCACGTCGTACGGCAGGCGTGCCCAGTCGGCCGTCATCGCGTCCTCGGAGGTGACCGGGCGCAGCACCACGGGGTGCCCGTAGGTGCGGCCGTCGCCCTGGACGCCGACGGAGCGCACCTCGGCGAGCAGCACGACCGGCATCTGCCAGATGTCGCGGTCGAGGCCGGCGCGGGTGAGCTCCTCGCGGGCGATGGCGTCGGCCTCGCGCAGCAGGTCGAGGCGTGAGCGGGTGACCTCGCCGATGATCCGGATCCCGAGGCCGGGGCCCGGGAACGGCTGGCGCCACACCATGGTCGAGGGCAGTCCGAGCTGCTCCCCCACCGCGCGGACCTCGTCCTTGAAGAGGGTGCGCAGCGGCTCGATCAGCTCGAACTGGAGGTCCTCGGGCAGCCCGCCGACGTTGTGGTGCGACTTGATCGTCGAGGCGCCGGCACCGCCGCCGGACTCCACGACGTCGGGGTAGAGGGTGCCCTGCACCAGGTACGCCGTGTCGCCGCGGTCCTCCTCGGACAGCGCGCCGAAGACGCGCACCTCCGCGGCCTCGAAGGTCCGGATGAACTCGCGGCCGATGATCTTGCGCTTCTCCTCGGGGTCGTGGACCCCGGCCAGCGCGCCCAGGAACTGGTCGGCGGCGTCCACGACGTCGAGGGCGTCGAAGACCTCCTCGAAGTCGCGGCGCACCTGCTCGGTCTCGCCCTTGCGCATCATCCCGTGGTCGACGTAGACGCAGGTGAGCCGGTCGCCGATGGCGCGCTGCACGATGGCCGCGGCGACCGCCGAGTCGACGCCGCCGGACAGGGCGCAGATGGCCCGGCCGCGCTCGCCGACCTGCTCGCGGATCCGCTCGACCTGCTCCTCGACGATGTTGACCATCGTCCAGGTCTGCCGGCAGCCGGCGATCTCGTGGAGGAAGTGCTCGAGGACCTGCTGGCCGTGCTCGGAGTGCAGCACCTCCGGGTGCCACTGGACCCCGGCGAGGCCGCGGCCGGTGTCCTCGAAGGCCGCCACCGGGGTGACGGTGGTCGACGCCAGCACGGTGAAGCCCTCGGGCGCCGCCGCGACCGAGTCGCCGTGCGACATCCAGACGTTGTGGGTGGCGGGCAGGTCGGCCAGCAGGGTGCCGCCCTCGCGGATCGTCACCGGCGTCCGCCCGTACTCGCGGGCGCCGGTGTGGGCGACCTCGCCGCCGAGACCCTTGGCCATCAGCTGGAAGCCGTAGCACATGCCGAAGACGGGCACCCCGGCCGTGAAGACCGCGTCGTCGATGCCGGGCGCCCCCTCGGCGTACACCGAGGACGGCCCGCCGCTGAGGATGATCGCCTTCGGGCGCCGGGCGAGCATCTCGGGGACGGGCATCGAGTGCGGCACGATCTCGGAGTAGACCCGCGCCTCGCGCACGCGGCGGGCGATGAGCTGGGCGTACTGGGCGCCGAAGTCGACGACGAGGACCAGGTCGTGGTCAGGGGTGTCGGTCACCTCCGAAGGGTACCGAGTCCGTGACGTGACTCAGGGCCCCGACCGGGGAGGGAGGGAGGTGGTCGGGGCCCTGAAGGTCCACGCCCTGCGTGACAGCGCCTGGACTGACGGGCCCGGCCAACTGGGAGGGAGCATGACTGCCGAGCCTGTCACCGAGGGCAACGACCCCTCCCGGGCCGGGTTACGCATGTCGCCCAGAAAGTTCTGCGACCTCAGCTGACCCCGACGATGGGCAGCCGCAGGGCACCCGGGGCGGCCTCGGGGACGACGGGGTTCTTGGGCGCCACCGCCCGGACCCGGGTGTACGCCGACCCGAGCGCGGGCCGCTCGTCGGCCTCGCCCTTGTTGGGCCAGTAGGCCATCGCCCGCTCCGCCTGGGCGGTGATGGTCAGCGACGGGTTGACGCCGAGGTTGGCCGAGACCGCCGAGCCGTCGACCACGTGCAGGCCCTCGTGGCCGAACATCCGCTGGTAGGCGTCGACGACGCCGCTCTGCGGGGAGTCGCCGATCGTGCACCCGCCGATGAAGTGCGCGGTGAGCGGTCGGTTGAAGGGCTCGCCGACGTTGCCGCCCGGGGTGCCGCCGATGAGCGTCGCCATCCGGCGTACGACGTCGTAGGCGACCGGGATGTAGGTCGGGTTGGGCTCCCCGTGCCCCTGCGTGCTGGTCATCCGCCAGCCGAAGGGCGTCCTGACGCCCTGGGTGGTGATCGAGTTGTCGAGGGTCTGCATGACCAGCGCGATGACCGTGCGCTCGGACCAGTGCTTCATGTCGTAGAGGTCGAGCGCGCTGCGGCGCTGGTTCCACAGCTCGGCGAGCCAGGACCTCCACCGCGACTGCCCCTCGACCTCGTCGGCCAGCACCGTCTGGAGCAGGGCCATGAAGTTGGAGCCCTTCCCGTAGCGCACCGGCTCGACGTGGGTGTCGGCGTCGGGGTGGAAGGAGGAGGTGATGGCGACGCCCTGGCTGTAGTCGACGGTGACGTCGGGCGCCAGCGCCCCGAGGATCGCCTCGGAGTTGGTGCGGGTCAGGCTGCCGAGGCGGTCGCTGACGTGCGGGAGGTCCCCCTCGCCCTTGAGCCTGTGCAGGAGCTTCTGGGTGCCGAGCGCGGCCGCCGAGAAGATGACCTGCTCGGCCGTGAAGGTCTTCGTGGCCGTACGCCGCGACAGCTTGGCCTTGGTCCACCGGGTGTCGACCCGGTAGCCGCCGCCGTCGAGGGGCCGCACCCGGGTGACCGTGGTGAGCGGGTGCACCACGGCGCCGGCCTCCTCGGCGAGGTGCAGGTAGTTCTTCACCAGGGTGTTCTTGGCGTTGTGGCGACACCCCGTCATGCACTCGCCGCAGGCCTTGCAGGGGTTGCGCTCGGGCCCCGCGCCACCGAAGAACGGGTCGGGCACGCTCTCGCCGCCGATGCCGGGCTGGTCGCCGAAGAAGACGCCCACGGGGGTGGGGTGGAAGGTGTCGCCGACGCCCATGTCGACGGCCACCTGCTCCATCACCTCGTCGCTGGGGGTGCGCACGGGGTTGACCGTGACCCCGAGCATCCGCTTGGCCTGGTCGTAGTAGGGCGCCAGCTCCGACTTCCAGTCGGTGATGTGGGCCCACGACGGGTCGCGGTAGAACGCGTCCAGCGGCTCGTAGAGCGTGTTGGCGTAGACGAGCGAGCCGCCGCCGACGCCCGCGCCGGCCAGGATCATGCAGTCCTTGACCATGTCGATGCGCTGGATCCCGTAGCAGCCGGCTGCGGGGGCGAACAGGTAGCGCTTCGCGTCGAAGCTCGTGGCCGCGAAGTCGGCGTCGCTGAAGCGGGCACCGGCCTCGAGCACGGCGACCTTGTAGCCCTTCTCCGTCAGGCGCAGCGCCGACACGGACCCGCCGAAGCCGGACCCGATGATGATGACGTCGTAGTCGAAGTCCTCGCGACCGGCCATCACGCGCGCCCCAGCTTCTTCATCAGCCGCAGCTGGGCGGTCATCACCTGGGCGTACCGCTCGTCGGACATGCCGAGCATCGGGGCGAAGCGGATCAGTCGCTGGGTGGCCACCGACTGGGACTCGGTGTAGCGGTGGATGCCCTCACTGCCCTGGCGGCGACCCATCCCGGACTCGCGCATGCCGCCCATCGGGGAGTCGATGCTGGCGAAGGTCGCCCCGAAGGCCTCGTTGATGTTGACGGTGCCGCACGTCACCTGACGGGCGATCGCACGGCCCCGGGCGCCGTCCTGGGTGTAGATGGAGGCGTTGAGGCCGTACTCCCCCGCGTTGGCGCGGGCCACGGCGTCGGCCTCGTCGTGGAAGCGGTAGATCGACACCACCGGCCCGAAGGTCTCCTGGCCGAAGCACGTCATGTCGGGGGTGACGCCCTCCAGGATCGTGGGCTCGAAGAAGTAGGGCCCCAGGTCCGGGCGGGCCCGCCCACCGGCGAGCACCCGGGCGCCCCGGGCGACCGCGTCGCCGACGTGCGCCTGGACGGTGTCGAGCTGCGCCTGCGAGACGAGGGAGCCCATGTCGACCCCCCACTCCAGGCTGGCGCCGAGGGTCATGGCCTGGGTGCGGGCCACGAAGCGCTCGACGAAGCGGTCGTAGACCTGGTCGGCCACGAACAGCCGCTCCATGGAGACGCAGAGCTGCCCGGCGTTGGAGAACGACGCGCGCACGGCGCCCTCGGCCGCCTTCTCGAGGTCGGCGTCGCGCAGGACGAGGAGGGGGTTCTTGCCGCCGAGCTCCAGCGAGCAGCCGATGAGCCGCTCCGCGCACTGGCGGGCGATGAGCCGGCCGGTCGCGGTCGATCCCGTGAAGCAGACGTAGTCGGCGCCGTCGATGACCGGGGTGCCGAGCTCGGCACCGGGACCGGCCACGACCTGCCACAGGTCCGGCGGGAACCCGGCCTCCTCGAGCAGCTGGGCGCCGAGCAGCGCCGAGAGCATCGTCTGCGCGTCCGGCTTGGCGACCACGGCGTTGCCGGCGAGCAGCGCGGGGATGCCGTCGCACAGGGCCATCGTGAAGGGGTAGTTCCAGGGCGAGATGATCCCGACCACGCCCTTGGGGACCCGGTTGACCTCCACGCGGGTGAGGCCCGGCACGACGCCGAGCTTGCGCTCGGTGTCGAGGTGCTGGTGCGCGGTGCGCCCGTAGTAGCGCGCCGTCAGGGCGATGTGGAGGGGCTCGTCGAAGGCGTGCTTGCGGGCCTTGCCCGACTCCAGCACGACCAGGTCGATGATCTCCTCCTGCCGGTCCAGCACGAGGTCGTGCAGGCGCAGCAGCATCGCCGCCCGCTCGTCGAGGGAGGTCCGCGCCCAGGCGGCCTGGGCGCGGCGGGCCCGGACGTAGGCCTGCGCCACGTCGGCGGTGCTGGACTGGGGGATGTGGGCCAGCGGCTGCCCGCCCAGCGGGGAGAACACCGGCGCCGTCCGCCCGGTGCTGCTGACGATGCGGCGGGTGAGCGAGGCGACGTACTCCGGCTCGAGCGCGTAGGAGGCCCGGGGGTCGTGCTCGGGGTCGTGCGGGCCCTCGACGAGGGGGCCGGAGGCAGGGGTGTGCTCGCTCATGGGCCGAGGGTAGGCCGCTCCCCCGGGCCTTGCTACCCGTTGGTCACATCGTCCCGGCATTTGACATCCGGGCGGCTTTTGTCAAGCCCCGGTGGACGTCAGCCGCCGACGACGACCTCGACCCGCTGGAACTCCTTGAGGTCGGTGTAGCCGGTCGTGGCCATCGAGCGGCGCAGGGCACCGATGAGGTTCATCGTGCCGTCGGCGACCCGGGAGGGACCGAAGAGGATCTCCTCCATCGAGCCCACCGGTCCGAACTCGACGCGCTGCCCGCGCGGCAGGTCGGGGTGGTGCGCCTCGCCGCCCCAGTGGAAGCCGCGGCCCGGGGCGTCGGTGGCTCGCGCGAGCGGGGAGCCGACCATCACCGCGTCGGCACCGCAGGCGATGGCCTTGGCGACGTCGCCCGAGCGGCCGATGGACCCGTCGGCGATGACGTGGACGTAGCGACCCCCGGACTCGTCGAGGTAGTCGCGGCGCGCGGCGGCGACGTCGGCGACCGCCGAGGCCATGGGCACGGCGATGCCCAGCACGGTGCGCGTGGTGTGCGCGGCGCCGCCGCCGAAGCCCACGAGGACCCCGGCCGCTCCGGTGCGCATCAGGTGCAGGGCCGCCTGGTGGGTCGCGCACCCGCCCACGATGACCGGCACGTCGAGCTCGTAGATGAATTCCTTGAGGTTGAGCGGCTCGCTCTGGGAGGAGACGTGCTCCGCACTCACCGTGGTGCCGCGGATGACGAACATGTCGACGCCCGCGTCGACCACGGCCTTGGCGAACTCCTTGGTGCGCTGGGGCGAGAGCGACCCGGCGACCGTGACGCCGGCGTCCCTCATCTGGTTGAGGCGCGCCGTGATGAGCTCGGACCGGATCGGCTCGGCGTAGATCTCCTGCATCCGGCGGGTGGCGTCGCTGCCGGTCAGGCCCGCGACCTCCTCGAGCAGGTCGGAGGGGTCGTCGTACCGCGTCCAGAGGCCCTCGAGGTTGAGGACGCCGAGGCCGCCGAGCCGGCCGAAGGCGATCGCGGTGGCGGGCGACATGACCGAGTCCATCGGCGCCGCCAGGACCGGCAGGTCGAAGCGGTAGGCGTCGATCTGCCAGGCGGTGCTGATCTCCTCGGGGTCGCGGGTGCGCCGCGACGGGACGATGGCGATGTCGTCGAAGGAGTAGGCGCGACGGGCGCGCTTGGCTCGGCCGATCTCGATCTCAGTCACGCGGGGCAGCCTATCGGCCACCGTGCCGCCGCCCGCCTTCCGGCGCTCGACCGTCGGACCACCGTGGCACGATCCCCGCCATGTCACCCAGGACCCCGTCCGAGCCACCCGCCACCCCGCCCTCCTGGACGAGCACCGTCGGGCGCACCGACGTCGAGCTCGACTCCCGGCTCTCCGACGAGCTCGACGTCGTCAACGCCGCCGCCACCCCGGGGATCGACGCCGCGCAGGAGCTCACCGTGCGGATCACCGACGGCGAGGGAGCACTGGCCGCCGGCATCAGCGGGTGGACCTGGGGCGTGGCCGCGGGGATCGCCATGACCTGGGTGCGCGCCGACGCCCGCGCCGCAGGGCTCGGCGCGCGCCTGCTGACCGACTTCGAGGCCGAGGCGCTGCGGCGGGGTTGCAGGCACGTGTTCGTCACGTCGTTCACCTTCCAGGCGCCCGCCTTCTACGAGCGGCACGGGTACGTCGAGCTCGCGCGCTGGCCCGACGTACCGCGTGCCGGGGAGGCCGACGTGCACCTGCGGAAGATTCTTCCGGGAACCGGGAACTCCGGATAAATCTCCACAGTTATCCACATAGACTTCCACAGCCTGTGGAGGTATGTTCAAGGTCCCACCTACGAAAGGTTCCCCTGATGCTCAAGCGCCACCTGGCCGGCCCCGTTGCCGGTGCCCTCGTCGCCGCCGCGCTCGCCACGGCCCCGATCGCCCCCGCCAACGCCCAGCGCGCCGCGGGGACCGACAGCCTGGCCGGCCTCCTGGCCGCCGACGGGCAGAAGCTGGACAAGAACTGGAAGGACTTCGACATCATCGAGGCCGCGGTCCTGACCGTGGCCGGCGCGAAGCCGGAGACCCCGCTGCTCGCGCTGACCGACGGCAAGAAGCGCCTCACCGCGTTCGCGCCGACCGACGCGGCGTTCCGCAAGCTGGTCGAGGACCTGACCGGGACCGCGCCCAAGTCCGAGAAGGCCACCGTCGAGGCCATCCTGGCGACGTACGACGTCGACACGATCGAGTCCGTCCTGCTCTACCACGTGGTCGCCGGCTCGACGCTCAGCTCGACGAAGGTCGTGGCCGCCGCCAAGAAGAAGCAGAAGATCACCATGGCCAACGGCGCCACCATCCGCGTCAAGCTCCAGAAGGGCAAGGTCGTCCTGGTCGACAAGGACAAGGACGACCGCGACGCCCGGGCCATCCCGAAGGCGCTCGACCTCAACAAGGGCAACCGCCAGATCGCCCACGGCATCGACCGCGTGCTGCGCCCGCTCAACCTCTGATCGACCAGCCCGGCGGGCCGTGCCCGGGGGTGTCCCCCCGTCCCGGGCACGGTCCGTCACTCGGACGGGAACCCATGACGACCTACCTCTCCATCGGTGAGCTGTCCTCCCGCACCGGAGTGACACCTTCCACCCTGCGGATCTGGGAGGAGCGGCACGGGTTCCCAGTGCCCACGCGCCTCGAGTCCGGCCACCGGCGCTACGCCGAGGGCGACGCGGCACTGGTGAGCGAGGTCGCCCGGCTCCGCGACGCCGGGATGCGCCTCGACGCCGCCATCGCCGCCACTCGCAGCGAGGCCGAGCACCAGGCTCAGGTCTCGCCCGGTCCGCGGCCGCGCTCGGTGCACGCCCACCTCCTGCGCCAGGACCCCTCCCTGCCGGTCCACCGCCTCACCAAGCGCACGCTCATCGGCCTCTCGCACGCGATCGAGGACGAGTTCTGCGTCCGGGCGCACGAGGGCCACCTCTTCGGGCTCTTCCAGCGGGCCCAGCACTTCGCGCCGGCCCGCGCCCGCTGGCGCGAGCTGGCCCTGCTGGCCAGCTCGACCCACGTGTACGCCGACTTCCCCTCCGGTGCGCACGACGAGGACGACCTGCACCTCATCACGCTCGGCGAGCGCTCACCCCTGCTGCGCGAGTGGGCAGTGGTCTGCGACGCCGTCGAGGCACCGATCGCCCTCACCGCGTGGGAGGTGCCCGGCCAGGTAGGTGTCCCGGAACTACGTCGGGTCTTCGAGGCGACGTGGACCATGGTGCCCCGGCTCGTCCGGGACGCGTCGCGGGTGTGCGCCGCTGCGACCGACGACGCGGACGGTCCGCGGCTCGTGGAGCTGCTGACCGCGGCGCCGGCGAGCGGCGACGCCGACCCGGTGCTGGCGGCCGCGTTCTTCAACCGCGCCGTGGCCTACCTCGACCGCGGCTGATTCCCGAGGCTCAGGCGCCGGAGTAGTTGGGCGCCTCGACGGTCATCTGCACCCCGTGCGGGTGGCTCTCCTTGAGCGAGGCCGAGGTGATCCGCACGAAGCGGCCCTTCTCCTGCAGCTCGGGGACGGTGCGCGCGCCGACGTAGAACATCGACTGGTTGAGCCCGCCGATCAGCTGGTGGGCGACCGCGCCGAGCGGGCCACGGTAGGCGACCTGTCCCTCGATGCCCTCGGGGACGATCTTGTCGTCGCTGGTGACCTCGGCCTGGAAGTACCGGTCCTTGGAGTAGGACTTCTTGCCGCGGCTCGACATGGCGCCGAGCGAGCCCATGCCGCGGTAGGACTTGAACTGCTTGCCGTTGACGAAGACCAGCTCGCCGGGCGACTCCTCGCAGCCCGCGAGCAGCGACCCGAGCATGACCGCGTCGGCCCCGGCGACCAGCGCCTTGGCGATCTCGCCGGAGTGCTTCATGCCGCCGTCGGCGATGACGGGCACGCCCGCGGGCCTGGCGGCCAGCGAGGCCTCGTAGACGGCCGTGACCTGCGGGACGCCGACCCCGGTGACGACGCGGGTGGTGCAGATGGAGCCCGGCCCGACCCCGACCTTCACCGCGTCGGCGCCGGCGTCGACGAAGGCCTGCGCTCCCGCGCGGGTGGCCACGTTGCCGCCGATGACCTGGACGTGCCGGGTGGCCGGGTCGCTCTTGAGGCGGCGGACCATGTCGAGCAGCAGGTGCACGTGCCCGTGGGCGGTGTCGGCGACGAGGACGTCGACGCCGGCCTCGACCAGCGTCGTGGCCCGCTCCCACGCGTCGCCGAAGTAGCCGATGGCGGCACCGACGAGCAGCCGGCCGTCGGCGTCGTACGACGCGTGCGGGAACTGCTCGCCCTTGACGAAGTCCTTGACGGTGATGAGGCCCCCGAGCCGGCCCTGCTCGTCGACCAGCGGCAGCCGCTCGCGCTTGTGCCGGCGCAGCAGGGTCGTGGCGTCGTCGCGGGAGATGCCGATGGTCCCGGTGATGAGCCCCTCGCGGGTCATCACCTCGTCGACCTTGGTGGTCGCCCACTCCGCGACCGGGGTGAAGCGCAGGTCGCGGTTGGTGATGATGCCGAGCAGGTGGTTGTCGACGTCGACGACGGGCAGGCCCGAGACGCGGTACTCCCCGCAGATGCGGTCGAGCTCCTCGAGGGTCGCGTCGGGGCCGATGGTGACGGGGTTGGAGATGATCCCGGTCTGGGTGCGCTTGACGAGGTCGACCTGGTAGGCCTGGTCGGCGATCGACAGGTTGCGGTGCAGCACCCCGAGGCCGCCCTCGCGGGCCATGGCGATCGCCATCCGCGACTCGGTGACGGTGTCCATCGCGGCACTGACGAGCGGGACGCGCAGCGAGATCTCCCGGGTCAGGCGACTCGTGGTGTCGATCTCGTCGGGCGCGAGGTCCGACTCCCCCGGCAGCAGGAGGACGTCGTCGTAGGTGAGGCCGAGGGCCGCGAACTTCTCCGGGATCTCCACTCCCCCATCCTACGGGCCGTCAGCCACGCGCCCCCTCCAGGTCGCGCAGCGGGACGCGCACCGTCAGCCCGTCCCCGGACATCCGGATCCGGCCGCGCAGCCCGGACCCGAGCACCATCGGCAGCACGGCCTGGTTGTCGGCGCTGGTCACCAGCACCAGCTCGTCGTCACCCAGCCCGGCGGCGGCCCGGGCCGCCTCCAGGAGCAGCCGCGACCCGATGCCGCGCCGGCGCCACGCCGGGTCCACCTCGAGGTGCAGGTGCCGGGAGCCCGGGGCCACCATCTCGGCGAGCACCGCGCGACCGACCGTCGTACCGTCCACCATCGCCGAGACCCCATGGCTCGACGCGACGAACTCCGGCGTCGCCCCGGTGCCGAGGCGGCGACCGGGCTCCGGCACGGTCATCGCGTCCCGGCTGCGGGCCAGCACGTCGCTGACCAGCTCGGCGAGGCCGACGCCGCGTGCGTGCTCCGTCGCGGTGAACGGCGCCCGCCGGTGCACCTGGACCGAGACGTCGTTCACTGTCATCTCCATCGAGTCGTGGTCGTCGCCGGCCCCGCCCGGCTCGGCCTCCGCGTCGAAGAGCTGGGCCACCACCTCGGGGAAGCGCGCGGGCTGGGCCAGGATCGTCCGGGCCGCCGCGACGTACCGCGCCGGCTGGTCGACCAGGGCCGCCTCCGTGCACGGGTGCGACACCACCGCTCGGGCCCCGGCCCGCTCGACCAGTGACGCGATGTCGTCGACGTCCCAGCCCTCCGGCACCTCGAGCACCAGCTCGTCGGTCACCGAGTCGATCCCCGGGAAGACCTGCAGTCCCAGGATGTTGACCCCCGCGGTCCCGCACTCGCTCGCCAGCGTCGCCAGCGCACCCGGTCGGTCGGGCAGCGTCAACCGCACTCTCCACAACATGGTCGTCCCCCTCGTTCTCGTCGTCCGGGGACCAGACTGCGTGACCCGTGTTGCGCGTCGGGTGCCTGCGTGTTTCGGCGAGGAAAATCCCCGTGGGCGACCGTCCACACCCGTGCCGGTGGGACCGCGGCCGCGGCCGGTCCTCCACAATGGGCGCACCGTGACCCCTGGATCCCGCCCGTGGCCCGTCGCCCGCCTGACCGTCTGGGTCGCGGCGCTGGCGGCGGTGCTCGCGCGGTTCCCCTCCGCGATGTGGCCGTTGCGTCCCGACGAGGCCGGCTTCCTGCTCGTGGCCCGCACCTGGGCCCCCACGCCGGACAGCCTCTACGGGCCCTACTTCGTGGACCGTCCTCCCGAGGTCATCGCGCTCATCCGGCTCACCGACTGGCTCGGCGGCCCCTACGCCCTCCGGGTCGTCGGTGCCGTCGGGATCTTCGGCTTCGTGCTCGTGGTGGCTGCCGCGGCGCGTCACCTCGCGTCGTACGCCGCGGGACTGCCCACCGACCGCGCCGACCGGGTGGCGGCCTGGACCGCGGTGGCGGCGGCCGGACTGGTCTCCAACGCCGGCATCGACGTCGTCTCGACCAAGGGCGAGCACCTGGGCATCCCGCTCGTGGCGGCTGCGTGCTGGCTGGCGCTCCTCGCCCTCGAGCGCCGCACCACGCCCCGGGCGACGTACCTCGCCCTCGCCTCGGGGCTGGTCGCCGTGCTCGCCGTCGGGCTCAAGCAGAGCATCGTCGGCGGCCTGGTCTTCGGCGGGGTGCTGCTCGTGGGCAGCGCCGTGGCCGACCGCTCGCAGTGGCGGACCCACGCCCGGCTCGGCGCGGCCGCGGCGCTCGGAGCCGCGATCCCGGTGGTGGTCACCGTGGTGTGGGCGCTCGTCGCGGGCGTCGACCTCGCCACGCTGTGGTACGCCGTGGTCGGCTTCCGCCCCGACGCGGACGCGGTGCTGGCCGCGCAGCCCAGCGAGACCATCGACCAGCGGGCCGTCGTGCTGCGCGAGCTCGCCGTGGAGACCGGGATGGCGCTCCTCGCGGCGTGGTTCCTGCTGAACCTGCCCCGCCTGGCGCGACGGATGCCCGCGCCCACCGCCGCGGTCACCACGATGCTGGCGGTCGACGTCGTCGCAGTGGTGCAGAGCGGCAGCTACTGGACGACGTACCTCGTGGTCCTCGTGCCGCCGGTGGCCCTGGCCACCGCACTGGTGCTGTCCCTCGAGCGCCTGCCGCACCGCTTCCGCGTCTGGTCCCGCGTCACCACGGGGGTCACCCAGGCCCTCGTGGTCCTCGTCGTGCTGAGCAGCCTCGACTCCCTGTGGCGCTGGTGGGACAGCACCGAGGAGCGCTACCGCCCCGTCGAGTACTACGCCGGCGAGGCCATCGGCCGGGCCGCACGTCCGGGCGACACCCTGGTCGTCTACGGCGGCCGGGCCGACATCCAGTGGGCCAGCGGCCTGCGCTCGCCGTACCCGCACCTGTGGTCCCTGCCGATGCGCACCCTGGACCCCGACCTCGTCGAGCTGCGCGACCTGCTCACCGGACCGGCCGCGCCCACGTGGTTCGTGGAGTTCACCGCCCTCGACACCTGGTCCGAGACCGGGACCGAGCGGATCGGCGAGGAGCTGCTCGAGCGCTACCAGTACGTCGCCACCGTGTGCGACGAGTACCGCGTCTACCACCTCAAGACCCTGGAGCGCCCGGTCCTCGACAGCCGGTGCACCGAGCCGTGGCGCGAGGGGCTCGCCTCGCTCCGCGACTGAGGGCCCCGCTCCGCGACTGAGGGCCCCGCTGCGCGACTGAGGGCCAGTGACGCGCGAAGGCCGCCGCCTCCCGAGGGAGACGACGGCCTTCGTGGTGGTGCTGTGGGTCAGTGACCGTGGCCGTGGCCGTGGCCGCCCGCGGCGGCGGGCTCCTCGTCCTCGGGCTTCTCGACGATCAGCGTCTCGGTCGTGAGCAGCATGCCCGCGATCGAGGTGGCGTTGACCAGCGCGGAGCGGGTGACCTTGACCGGGTCCAGGACGCCCTGGGCGACCAGGTCGCCGTACTCCTCGGTGGCGGCGTTGTAGCCGTTGCCGACGCCGAGCTCGCGGACCTTGGTGGTCACGACGTAGCCGTTGACGCCGCCGTTCTCGGCGATCCAGCGCAGCGGCTCGTCGGCGGACTTGCGCACGATGCGCACGCCGACCGCCTCGTCACCGGTGAGGCCGAGGTCGTCGGAGAGGACCGACACGGCGTGGATCAGCGCGGAGCCACCACCGGGGACGATGCCCTCCTCGATCGCGGCACGCGTCGCGGACACGGCGTCCTCGATGCGGTGCTTCTTCTCCTTGAGCTCCACCTCGGTGGCGGCGCCGACCTTGATGACGCAGACGCCGCCGGCCAGCTTGGCCAGGCGCTCCTGCAGCTTCTCGCGGTCCCAGTCGGAGTCGCTGTTCTCGATCTCGGCCTTGATCTGGTTGACGCGGCCCTCGACGGCACCGGCGTCGCCGGCACCCTCGATGATCGTGGTGTCGTCCTTGGTGATGACGACGCGACGGGCCTGGCCCAGCACCTCGAGACCGACCTGGTCGAGCTTGAGCCCGACCTCGGGGGCGACGACCTGGCCGCCGGTGAGCACCGCGATGTCCTGCATCATCGCCTTGCGGCGGTCACCGAAGGCGGGGCTCTTGACCGCGACGGCGTTGAACGTGCCGCGGATCTTGTTGACCACCAGGGTCGAGAGCGCCTCGCCCTCGACGTCCTCGGCGAGGATGAAGAGCGGCTTGCCCGCGGCGATGACCTTCTCCAGCAGCGGCAGCAGCTCGGAGATCGAGGAGATCTTGCCCTGGTGCAGCAGGATGTAGGCGTCGTCGAGGACGGCCTCCATGCGCTCGGGGTCGGTGACGAAGTAGGCCGACAGGTAGCCCTTGTCGAACTGCATGCCCTCGGTGAACTCGAGCTCGGTGCCCATGGTGTTGGACTCCTCGACCGTGATCACGCCGTCCTTGCCGACCTTGTCGAAGGCCTCGGCGAGCAGCTCGCCGATGTGGCTGTCACGGCTGGAGATCGTCGCGACCGACGCCATGTCCTCCTTGGACTCGACCTCGCGAGCAGCCTCGCGCAGCGCGTCGCCGACCGCCTCGGCGGCGGCGTCCATGCCCCGCTTGAGACCCATCGGGTTGGCACCGGCGGCCACCGCGCGCAGGCCCTCGTGGACCATCGCCTGGGCGAGCACGGTCGCGGTCGTCGTGCCGTCACCGGCGACGTCGTTGGTCTTGGTCGCGACCTCCTTGGTGAGCTGGGCACCGAGGTTCTCGAACGGGTCGTCCAGCTCGATCTCACGCGCGACGGTCACGCCGTCGTTGGTGATGGTCGGGGCGCCCCACTTCTTGTCGAGGACGACGTAGCGGCCCTTGGGGCCGAGCGTCACCTTGACGGCGTTGGCGAGGGCGTCGACGCCACGCTCGAGGGCGCGGCGGGCGTTCTCGTCGAACTCCAGGATCTTGGGCATTCAAGTGCTCCTTGCGGAAAAAGGGAGATAGTCCGTGACGTTCGGACCCGGGGCAGCCTCGCCGGAGGGTCCGATCGTCACGGACTATCGGAGATCAGGAAACGACGGCGAGGACGTCGCGGGCGGAGAGGATCAGGTACTCGGCGCCGGCGTACTTGACCTCGGTGCCGCCGTACTTGCTGTAGATGACCTTGTCGCCCACGGCGACGTCGAGCGGGACGCGGTTGCCGTTGTCGTCGATGCGGCCGGGGCCGATGGCCAGGACCTCGCCCTCCTGGGGCTTCTCCTTGGCGGTGTCCGGGATGACCAGGCCGGAGGCCGTGGTCTGCTCGGCGTCGAGCGGCTGGACGACGATGCGGTCCTCGAGGGGCTTGATGTTGACCGACACTTCGGATCAACCTCCACTTTCCACGTTGGTCGAGACGGGCTCGAGAGCGATTGCTCTCGTACGTTGGGGCTTGCTCTGCCGCACGCCGTCGCGGGGGTCGTACGTCGTCGCAAGCACTGGCACCCTCAGGGTGAGAGTGCCAAGTCAGACGCTAGCACTCCCCCCGAGCGAGTGCTAGCGGCAGCCCTCAGACGAAGGCCCCCTGCACGACGAGTGCGCGGGCGGTCCGCGTCCCTCCCCGGCCCTGGAGCTCGCCCGTCAGGCCCGTGCGGATGTCCATCTGGCCGGTCCCCCGGTCCTGCGGCACCTCGAAGACCACGACCTGCGGGTCGAGCAGGTCGGGCTCCACCGTGTCCGGCAGCAGGTCGTTGGCGGCGTACACCTCGACGGGCTCGGTGAAGCCGAGGGCGTACGACGTCTCGGCGTCCGAGACCTGGTAGGTGCCGCGCCGCTTCTCGAAGGCGCTCGGCGCACCCGGGACGACGGTGACGACCAGCCACCGCGAGCCCTCCGGCGCCCAGCCCAGCCCGGCGACGTACGCGTGGCTAACCGACGACCGCACGAAGCAGCCCGACACGGCCCCCTCGACCGCGGCGGCGCCGGTGCTCCAGAGCTGGTCCCCGCAGGGCGCCCCGGGGCTGGCGAAGGACGCGTCGTAGAGCGGCGCCGCGTCGCCGGTGGTGACGTCGGCCGTGGTTGCGTCGATGGTCTGGGTGACCCCGTCGTAGGTCATGGTCACCGCGACCTCCTCGGCGCCGGCGGGCAGCGCGACGTACTGGCGGCGGGCACCGGGCACGATCGCGACGCCGTCCACCCAGCCCGTGAGCGCGGGGAGCTCCCACTCCTCACCGTCGGCGGTGACGCCGAAGACCGGGTCCTCGAGCGAGGCGTCGGGGAGCCGGTCCACCGGGACGGTGTCGTCGGTGGCCCGCAGCTCGACCTGGACGCCGAGGAAGGACCCGCTCGCCGTCTGGTCGTCGGTCTCGATGCCGTCCAGCGGCTCGGTCACGGTGACCTGCAGCCGGCCCCAGGGCACGCGGACGTCGGTGCTCCTGCCCACCAACAGGCCGTCGGCAGCCTCGTCCACGAGGGTGCCGCCCGCGGTGGGCGGCTCCTCCTTCTGGGACAGCCAGATGCCGCCGCCGGCGAGGGCGGCGATGAGCAGGACGGGCACGAGGACCAGCAGCAGCTTGCGCACGGAGGAGAACTTGCCACGTCGGGGGGCCGGAGCGACACGGAACCGCCTGACAAGATGCTGGCGTGGACCTCGAGACGCTGGCCTGGCTCCAGACCGATGCCGGCCGGCGGCTGCTGGAGGAGGCGACCCACGCATGGGTCGATCATGGCGGTGACCCGGTCCGCGCCACCACGGCGGTGCGCCGCCTCGAGCCCGACCCCGCCCGTGCCGCCGCGGCCACCACCCAGGTGCAGCTGCGGGCCCGGGCGGTCGCGAAGTTCGGGGACCTGGCCCCCCGCATGTTCTTCACCCCGGACGCGCTCGAGCAGGCGACCCGCTTCCGGGTCGCCGAGCACCGGGCGGCCCGGCTCGCGGCGGCCCGACCGGACAGTGTCCTCGACCTCGGCTGCGGCATCGGCGGCGACCTGCTGGCCTTCGCCCGCGCCGGCCTGACCGCGGCCGGGGTGGACCTCGACCCGGTGCGTGTCGCCCTCGCGCAGGCCAACCTCGACGCCCTCGGGCTGCCCGGCGCCGTCCAGGTCGCCGACGCCACCACCCTGGACGTCTCGGGCTTCGGGGCCGTCTTCGCCGACCCCGCACGTCGGGGGGCGCGGGGCCGGGTCTTCGACGCGGAGGGGTGGACCCCGCCGTGGCCGTTCGTGCTCGAGCTCCTGACCGGCACCGCCGTGGTCAAGGTCGCGCCCGGCATCCCCCACGCGATGCTGCCCGACGGCATCGAGGCCGAGTGGGTCAGTGACGCCGGCGAGGTCAAGGAGGCGGCGCTGTGGTCGCCGGTGCTGGCCACCGTCCGTCGTCGGGCCACCGTGATCCCTTCGACGGGCTCAGGACACGCGGCGGGCGGGCTCGCCACCCTCACCGACGAGGACGACCCGTACGCCGGTCGGCCGCGCCCGGTGCGCGACGTCGGCGCGTTCCTCTACGAGCCCGACGGAGCCGTCATCCGGGCCGGGTTGGTCACCGCCGTGGCCGCCGGGGTCGGGGGCGGCCTGGTCGACGAGCACATCGCCTACGTCACCTCCGACGAGGCGTTCCACTCCCCCTTCGCCCGCTCCTACCGGGTGCTCGAGGAGCTGCCCTACCGGGAGAAGCCGCTCCGGGCCGCCCTGCGCGAGCGCCGGATCGGCCGCCTGGCCATCAAGAAGCGCGGCGTCGACGTGGTGCCCGAGCTGCTGCGCAAGCGCCTCGCGCTCTCCGGCGACAACGAGGGCACCCTGGTCATGACCCGGGTCGCCGGCTCCGGGACCGCCCTGCTGGTCGAGCCCGTCTAGCAGCCGCGGCGCTCGACCCCGGCCACGGCGACCGGCAGCCGGCCGGGGGCCGAGGCCCGTCCGAGCAGGACGTCGACGAGCGCGGACATGGCGCCCGGGGTGTCGCCGTACGTCGCAAGGCGCACGGGGGCGGAGACCCGGCCCAGGACGTACGGCGTGTCGGTCGCGACGGCGACCTCACCGTCGTACGTCGTGTCCTGGAAGCCCGTGAAGCCGATGCTCGTGCCGGCGGCGAGGCGCGCGTCCTCGGCGTCGTTCCACCGCTCCAGGGCCGCCACCCGGCGACGCTCGCGCGTCTTCCACGCGGCGCGGCGGCGCTCGAAGGCCTGGACCTTCTCCTTCTTCTTCCGCCGGGGCGGAGGCTCCGCGGTCGTCAGGGACGCCGGGGCGGCCCGGCGGGTGAGGACGTCGAGGCCGGCCGCCCGGGCGGCGCCGGCGAAGTTGGCCACGGCCACCGGGTCCCCGACGGGCGTCACGACGTCGCCGACGAGGCGCCCGCGGCACTCCCCGGCGACACTCGTGATCGCGGCGGCGCTGAGCGCGCGCGAGGCCGCCCGCCCGGAGCCGGCGGGCCGACCCCGCCGCTGGGCGGGTGTGCCCTCGGAGTGCAGGAGCAGCGCGACCATCCGCGCCGCTGCCTGCTCGAGCCGGCGGCGGGGCAGTGACCCGGAGCGCACGGCCCGCACGATCCCGGCCCGGGCGGCGGCCGGCGAGGGCGGCATCAGCAGCACGTCGTTGCCGGCGCGCAGGCCCTGCACGGCCGAGCGCGCGGCGTCGTACTGCTGCTGGACGCCCGCCATCGACAGCGAGTCGGTGATCGCCACCCCGTCGAAGCCGAGCTGCTCGCGCAGCACGCCGGTCACCATCCGGCGCGACATCGATGACGGCACCCCGGGGTCGATCGCGCGGACGTCGATGTGCCCGACCATCACGGCGGGGACGCCCGCCTCGACGGCGGTCGCGAAGGGGGCGAGGTCGACGGCGGCGAGCTGCTTCCTGCTGCGGTCCTGCACCGGGAGCGTGAGGTGGCTGTCCTGCGGCACCGACCCGTGGCCCGGGAAGTGCTTGAGCACCGGCACCACCGCGGCCTGCTCGATCCCCTCGACCGCGGCCTCCACCTGGGTGCCGACCGTCCCGGGGGCCGAGCCCGCCGAGCGCGAGCCGATGGTGGGGTCCGCCGGCCCGGAGGTGACGTCGGCGTCCGGGGCGAACACCGCGTCGAAGCCGAGGCCCCGCAGCTCCGCGGCGCTGGCGCGGTAGGCCGCCGTGGTCACCTGCGGGTCCCCCGCGGCCCCGGCGGACATGAAGGTCGGGAAGCGGGTGGCGTCGCCCTTGACCCGCTCGACGATGCCGCCCTCCTGGTCGACGGAGACGAACAGCGGCCACGGGCGTCGTACGGCGCGTTCCAGGGTCGCGTTGACCGAGCGGATCTGCCCGGTGGAGGCGACGTTGTCGGAGAAGGCGATCACCCCGCCGAGGTGGAGCTGGCGCACCATCGCCACAGGCGCCGTCGTCCCGCGCCACTCCGCCACGATCACCTGGCCGGCGAGTTCGGGCAGCGACATCCGTCCGACCAGCCGGGCCGCCCGCTCGAGCTCGGCCTGCGTGGGACCCCAGCCCTCGACCAGGCCGAGGCGCTCGGCCGGCGTGGGCGGGGTGGTCTCCGCCGCCGTGGGCTCCGCCGAGGGAGCCGCCGCCGGCTCGGACGCGGGGTCGCCGCTGCACGCGGAGGCGGTCAGCCCCAGCGCGAGCAGGACAGGTACGACGCGGCGCAGCATCCCGACAGTCTCCCAGCCGGGACGCCGCGCCCCCAATCTCAGCCGAGCTCCTTGCGCTGCATCAGCCGAGCGCCTCGCGCTGTATCAGCTGAGCGCCTCGCGCTCGGCGGCGATGGTGGTGTCGTCGCCGTGGCCGGTGTGCACGACCGTCTCGTCGGGCAGCCGGAAGAGCTGGCTGCGGATGGAGTCCTTGATCAGGTCGCCGTCGCTGTAGGAGCGGCCGGTCGCACCGGGACCACCCTGGAAGAGGGTGTCGCCGGTGAAGACGCAGTCGAGGTCGTGGACGTAGACGCAGACCGCACCGGGCGCGTGGCCGGGCGTGTGCAGGACCTTGAGCGAGGCGCCCGCCACCTTGATCGACTGGCCGTCCTCGATGTCGACGTCCCACAGCTCGTCGGTGTGGGTCAGCTCCCACAGCGGCCGGTCGTCGGGGTGCAGCAGGATCGGCGCGCTCACCCGCTGTCGCAGCTCGGGGGCGACCCGGCAGTGGTCGTCGTGGGCGTGGGTCAGCAGGATCGCCTTGACCTGCCGCCCGCCGACGACGTCGAGGATCGCGTCGACGTCGTGGGGCGCGTCGATCACCACGCACTCCTCGTCGTCACCGACCACCCAGATGTTGTTGTCGACCTCGTGCACCTCTCCGTCGAGGGAGAAGGTGCCCGACACGACCGCGTGGTCCACCCGCAGGCCGCCCATCAGAACACCACCACCGAGCGCAGCACGGCACCGCCGTGCATCTTGTCGAAGGCCGCCTCGACGTCGTCGATGGAGATCTCCTCGGTGACGAAGGCGTCCAGGTCGAGCCGACCCTGCCGGTAGAGGTCGACGAGCATCGGGAAGTCGCGCGACGGCAGGCAGTCGCCGTACCAGCTGGACTTGAGCGACCCGCCGCGACCGAAGACGTCGATGAGCGGGATGTCGGGGACCACCATGTCCGGCGTCGGTACGCCGACCAGCACGACCGTGCCGGCCAGGTCGCGGGCGTAGAACGCCTGCTTCCACGTCTCGGGACGTCCGACCGCGTCGATCACGACGTCGGCGCCGTGTCCCCCGGTGAGAGCCTGGATGGCCTCGACCGGCTCGGACTCCTTCGAGTTGACCGTGTGGGTGGCGCCCATGTCGCGCGCCCAGCCGAGCTTGGTGTCGTCGATGTCGACGGCGATGATCGTCGAGGCTCCGGCCAGGGCGGAGCCGGCGATGGCGGCCATGCCGACGCCGCCGCAGCCGATGACCGCGACGGACTTTCCGCGGGTCACGTTGCCGGTGTTGATGGCGGCACCGAGGCCGGCCATCACGCCGCAGCCCAGCAGGCCGACGGCGGCCGGGCGGGCCTCGGGGTCGACCTTGGTGCACTGGCCGGCCGCGACGAGGGTCTTCTCCGCGAACGAGCCGATGCCCAGGGCGGCGGTCAGCTCGGTGCCGTCCTCCAGCGTCATCTTCTGGGTGCCGTTGTGTGTGGCGAAGCAGTACCACGGCTCGCCGCGCTCGCACGCCCGGCAGCTGCCGCACACCGCGCGCCAGTTGAGGACCACGAAGTCGCCCGGCGCCAGGTCCGTGACGTCGTCGCCCACCGCCTCGACGACGCCGGCCGCCTCGTGGCCGAGCAGGAACGGGAAGTCGTCGTTGATCCCGCCCTCGCGGTAGTGGAGGTCGGTGTGGCAGACCCCGCAGGCCTGCACCTTCACCAGCGCCTCGCCCGGACCCGGGTCGGGCACGTTGATGGTGACCACCTCGACGGGCGCTCCCTCGGCCTTCGCGACGACGGCCTTGACCTGCTGCATGTGCACTCCTGGTGTGTCGGTGCGGTGTGGTGTGGGGCGAGCCTCGCCATCCTGCCAAACCGGATGCAACCCGCCTCCCCCCGGCGGCGTCCTCACCACGTGCCGCACATGCGAGGGGCGGCACACGATTGGATGGGGAGGTGAGTCGGTGATCAGTGCACCGGGTGTCGTCACGGGAGATGCAGTGCCCCAGAGCAGCAGGCAGACCAGCAGGGACGAGGAGTTCTCCTCCTACATGGCCGCGCGCCAGGCGGCCCTGCTGCGCACGGCGTACCTCCTGACCGGCGAGCGCGCAGCGGCCGAGGACCTGCTCCAGACGGCGCTGGCCAAGCTCTACCTGTCGTGGGACAAGGTCCGCGACCGTGGGGCGCTGGACGGCTACGTCCGGCGGATCATGGTCAACGAGCACAACTCGCTGTGGCGCCGGGCGTGGAAGCGCCGCGAGCACAGCACCGACGACATGCCCGAGCAGCCCGTCCACGACGAGCACGACGACGGCCTCGGCGCCGCGCTGTGGTCCTACCTGCAGACCCTGCCGCCCAAGCAGCGCACCGTGCTGGTGCTGCGCTACTACGAGGACCTCTCCGAGGCCGAGATCGCCGACGTCATGGGCATCTCCCCCGGCACCGTGAAGTCCCAGGCCAGCCGCGCGCTGGCCGGGTTGCGCGCCCGCGCACCCCGCAGCCTCGACCCCCGCCACACCGAGCTCCGGGAGGAGGAGCGATGACCCACGACCAGGACCTGGCCCGCCAGCTCGGCGAGACCCTGCAGCGGCGCGCCGACGCCCTCCACGACACCCCGCTCGACCTGCTCGCCGTCCGCGGCCGCGCCACCTCGATCCGCCGCCGCCGTACCGCGGTCGCGGGCGTGGCGGCCGCCGCCGTCATCGCCGCGGTGGTGGTCCCGCTGTCCCTGCTCCCCACCGGCGACGGCCGGGGACTCGACCTCCAGCCGGCGGAGACGATCACCCCGATCCCCGAGCCGGTGCCCCTCGACCCGCGCTCGGCCCCGGAGGGCGCGGCCCCGCGGGTCCCGTACCTCGTCGTCGACGCCAAGCAGCTCGTCACCCCCGCTGCGACCTACGACCTCCCCGAGGCCTACCTCCAGATCGTCCCGGACGGGGACGGGGGCTGGGTCGCCCTGGCGCAAGGAGCGCCCGACATCGGCATCACGGTCGAAATGCTGGACGGCGACTTCCGGGTCACCGACGGGGCAGGCGGACCGGCCCGCGGACTCGCGGTGCGCGAGGACGGCGGGCGCGTGGCGTTCACCCAGTACGACGGAGCGGGGCGGTGGACGCTGCTCACCACGGCGCTGCCCCGGGTCGCGGACTACACGTACACCGACGTCGCCACCCGCACCAGCGAGGAGGCGGTCCACCGGCCGCTCGGCTACGTCTCGGACGACTCCGTCGTCGTCGAGGCGAACGACCCGGACACCGGGCAGCTGTCCTATCGAGTGGTCGCCGCCGACGGCACCATGACCGAGTTCGGCGGCTTCAACCGCGTCGTGAGCGCGTCCTCGGTGACCGGCCTGGTCGCCGGGCAGACGGAGTACACCGGCGACGACTCCTGCTCGGCCGTCCTGGACCCGCTCTCCGCGGACCAGGACCTCGAGTGGGAGACGTGCGACCACCAGCTCGGCGACTTCAGCCCCGACGGTCGCTTCATCGTCGGGCTCGCCGACTACTCGGACAGCCTGGGATCTCCCAGCGTCGGCATCCTCGACGCGACCACGGGCGAGCCGGTGGTCGACTTCGTGAGCGGCAACGACGTCCGGTCCGCGGCCGCCGTCAGCGACGTCGTCTGGGAGGACGCCACGACGCTGCTCGCGACCGTCACGCAGCGCAACGAGCAGTACGTCGTCCGCGCCACCATCGACGGGCGTGTCGAGCGGGTCGTCGGTCCGGCCCCCGCCCAGATGAGCACCGAGTACCGGTTCCCCACGCACCTCGTCGGCTGACGGGGCGCTGAGGATCAGCCGGCGAGGCGGATCGTGGGCAGGACGCTGGCCACGATCTCGTCGCGGTAGGCCGGCTTCTCGTCGTTGGCGAAGGTGAACGTCACGTCGAGGCGCTCGCCGTCCACGAGCAGGGCGAACCTCTCGACGTACGTGCCGGGAGCGACGTCACCGGCCACGTGGACGGTCGGCTGGTCGTCGATGACGACGTCGTCGAGCCGGGTCGCGCGGGACCTCCAGCCCTTCGCCGTCACCGACGCGTCTCCCAGCTCCTCCAGGTCGGCGACGTCGCCCTGGGGAGTCGTGGCCAGGCTGATCGAGGTGCCGAGCACGCCCCGCGGGAAGGCGCCCGTCAGCGTGGGGAGTGGGAAGTCCGTCGCCTCCCAGTAGACCGGGATGCGCAGCCGGGCCGCGGGGATCTTGATGACCGGACCGCGCGCGGGCGCCGGGGCGACGGAGCCGGGCTCGGGCAGCTCGACGGACGCCTCGCCGAAGTCGACCGTCTCCAGCACGCTGGCGATCACGTCGTCGCGGTAGGCCGGGGGCTCGTCCTCGGTGAACTCGAAGGTCACCTGGAGCTCGGCGTCGTCCAGGACGGTCCCGAACGTCTCCCGGTGGGCGCCGTCCCTCCGCGGTCCGGCGAGGTGGTAGACCGGTTGGTCGTCGATGACCTGGTCCTCGAGGCGCTGGGCCCGGGGCGTCCAGTCCTTGTTCTTCAAGGACGCGTCTCCCAGCACGTCCAGGGTGGCTCCGCTGAGGTTGGGGAAGCGGAAGACCGAGACGTAGGACTCGTGGAACGGGGGGAAGGCGGCCTGCCGGAAGGACAGCTTGTCCGGCACCTGCGACCACGTGATCGGGGCCCGGAGCCGCACCCCGTCGATCGCGAGCGCGGGCCCGGCCGCGGGAGCGACGGCAGGGGTTGAGTCGGACTCGGTCTCGGACGGCGACTCGCCAGCGCTCGGTGACGACTCCGGCGTACCCGACTCGGAGCTCGACGCCTCGGGCGTCTCGTCCGTGTCACCAGCGCACCCGGCGAGGACGAGGGAGAGAACCGCTGCTGCTGCCGCTGGGCCCACGCGTGGTGTCACTGATTTCGCCTTCCGAGGGGACGAGGTCATCGTTGCCGGGCACACTATGTCGCGAATGTGCGGACCCCGGGGTTTGGGGTCCGCCACCGCGGGGAACGAGCGTGACGCGGCGCGAGCCGCCCACACTCGCATCTGTCCACCACCACATGGAGCCAAGGGGAGGCACACCATGGTCCTGCTAGCCGATGTCGGCGGCATCAGCGGCGTTCGCAGCACGCTGAGCTCGGTCAAGGTCCCACCGGACGTCATCAACAGCATCGTCGCGATCCTGGAGACGTCCCCCGACGAGCTGGCGCCCAACCAGCTGCGCCCCGTCAAGGACGCCTGGTTCGGGTCGGCTGGGAGCGCCCAGTACCTGGGCACCCACACCACCAAGGCCCACCTCGCGCTGCAGAACACCCTCATCGAGGCGGTGTCCGGCATCGCGGCCACGATGCAGGCCATGCAGGACTTCGACAAGGAGATCAGCGCCAAGGACGCGGACTCCGAGGCCGCCGCCCTGGCCCTGCTGCACCGCACCGAGCTGGCCGTCGACCAGATGGACGGCGACCGCCGCACCCCGCCGGCCCAAGGCCCGGCCGACACCACAGGACGTGACGACTGATGGTCAGCCGCTACTACCGCGACCGCCTCCAGGCGGTCCTCGCCAGCGCCGACGACGAGTCGATCTCCCAGGCCTCCAACAACTGGAGCACCCGGGCGACCGTGGTCGACGACCTCGCCGACGGCCTCCGCTCGCACGGCCGGACGATCGACAGCGAGATCGAGGGCCAGGCGGGCGCGGCGATGGTCGCCAAGTTCAACGAGATCAGCGAGAAGCTCCATCTCGCCGCCGATGACCTGCGCAAGGGCTCTGGGGCCCTCGGGGCCGCCCAGGGCGCGGCCTACCAGGCCATCGCGGCGCGCAACGGCATCCAGCTGTCGAGCCCGATGAACCAGCCGCCGACCAAGCCCGAGGGCCCGCTGCCGGGCCAGCAGCCCACCGAGGCGCAGTCGACCGCGATGGGGCAGTACAACTCGCAGATGACCCAGTACCTGCAGAACGAGCAGATGTACGAGGACAACGCGCACAAGGCGCTCCAGGCCATGGACAAGGAGTACGAGGCCCAGGCGCAGGTCATGAAGGAGATCCACGGCGAGCCCGACCCGGTGGACTCCCCCACGACCCCGGGCGGCAGCACCCCGCCCAGCAGTCCCGTGGTTCCCCCTGGGACCCCCGGCACCCCGACCCGTAACCCGGACGTCCCCGACATCCGCGACCCCGAGGTCCGCGACCCGGAGATCCGGGACCCCGAGATCCGGGACCCGGAGATCCGCGACCCGGAGATCCGCGACCCCGAGATCCGCGATCCTGAGATCCGGGAACCGCAGCCGCCGATCACGACCCTTCCCCCCACCAACCACCCGCCCCACGTGCCCACGTTCCACCCGGGCACCAACGTGGTCGGCGGCACCGACGGAGGCTTCGACTACTCGCCGGGCTCCTCGCCCGGCGGCTACACGCCGAGCGCCCCGGGCGGCAGCGGTGGTGGCGGCCTCGGCAGCGCCGGCATGGCTGCCGGCGGTGTCGCCGGCGGCGCGGCCGGTGCGGCCGGCCTGCGCGGTGCCGCTCCCGCACCCCAGCTGCGCAGCGCGGGTGTCAAGGGCATCGGCGCGACGACGCGTTCCTCCGGCCCGGGCTCGCTGAGCCGGGGCTCGGCCGCCGGCGCCCGGTCGACCGGCAGCGCTTCCCGCGGCTCCTCCGTGGGGGGTTCCCGGGGCGCGGCGGGCGCCAAGGGTGCCTCACGCACCGCGGCCGGTGCCGGCAGCCGCTCGGGCACCAAGGCGGGCGGCATCAAGGGCGCCACCTCACGCGGTGCCGCGGGCAGGTCCGGCGCCTCGGCCGCCGGCAAGGGCTCGACCACGGGCTCGAAGGGCACCACGAAGGGCACAGCCAAGAACGCCGCCAAGGCAGCCGGCCAGGGCAAGGGCAGGGGCCTGTTCCGCCGCGGCAGCAACGGTTCCGCCTCCGGCGGGCGCGGCGGCAAGAAGAACGACGAGCGCAGCGAGCAGCGCGACGCACTGGTCTACGAGCAGGACTGGCTCGGCGACGAGTCGGCCGGCACGGGCGTGCTGGACTGAGGTCCGCGGCCCTCAGGCCACCACGGTGGTGATGGGCTGCGACGAGTCTGCAGGGAGGTCGAGCGCCGACGGCGCTCGACCTCTCTGCACGAGCTCGGCCCCCAGGGCCGCCACCATCGCGCCGTTGTCGGTGCACAGGCCGGGCCGCGGCACGCGCACCCGGATCCCCTGCGCCGCGGCGCGCTCCTCCGCCATGGCGCGCAGCCGGCTGTTGGCCGCCACCCCGCCACCGATGAGGATGTCCTCGATCCCCTGGCTGGTGGCCGCGTCGATGGCCTTGCGGGTCAGCACGTCGCACACCGCCTCCTGGAAGGACGCGGCGACGTCGTGGACGTCGATGGTGGCCCCGGCGCGCTGCTGGGTCTCCACCCAGCGGGCGACGGCGGTCTTGAGGCCGCTGAAGGAGAAGTCGAAGCGGTGCCGCTCCATGTCGCGGCGTCCGGTGAGCCCGCGCGGGAAGTCGATGGCGACGCTGTTGCCGCTGGCCGCCGCCCGGTCGATGTGCGGCCCGCCGGGGAACGGCAGCCCGAGGAGGCGCGCGACCTTGTCGAACGCCTCGCCGGCGGCGTCGTCGATGGTGGCGCCCAACGGCTCGACGCCCGTGGTCACATCCTCGACGCGGAGCAGGCTGGAGTGGCCGCCCGAGACCAGCATGGCCAGGCAGGGCTCCGGCAGCGGGCCGTGCTCGAGCTGGTCGACGGCGACGTGCGCGGCGAGGTGGTTGACGCCGTACAGCGGCTTGCCGAGACCCAGCGCGAGGGCCTTGGCGCTCGCGACGCCGACCAGCAGCGCACCGGCCAGCCCCGGGCCGCTGGTGACCGCGATGGCGTCGACGTCGCGCAGCGCGACGCCGGCGGTCTCGCAGGCGCGCTCGATGGTGGGCACCATGGCCTCGAGGTGGGCCCGGCTCGCCACCTCGGGCACCACGCCACCGAAGCGGGCGTGCTCGTCCACGCTGCTGGCGACGGCATCGGCGAGCAGGGTGTGGCCACGGACGATGCCGACCCCCGTCTCGTCGCAGGAGGTCTCGATGCCGAGCACGAGGGGTGCGTCACTCATGGCGCCATTGTCCCCGACGGGTCCCGCGGCGGGGTGAGGGCTCGGTGCAGGACCAGTGCGTCCGCCCCGTCGCGGTAGTAGCGGGGCCGCACGTCGATGCGGCTGAAGCCGTGCGCGGCGTAGAACGCGAGCGCCGACTGGTTGCGCTCGCTGACCTCCAGCAACATCCGGTCGGCCGGCCCGGGGTGGGCGAGGAGGTCCTCGAGCAGGGCGGTGGCCAGCCCGCTGCGCCGCGACGAGGGGTGCACGGCGATCCGCTGCAGGTCGACGATGTCGCCGAGGGTCATCGACACGGCGTAGCCGGCCAGCTCCCCGGCCGGTCCCGCGGCCACGACGAACCGGCGGCCCGGCCCCTCGAGCTCGGCCAGCACGGCCGGCTCGTCCCAGGCGTCGGGGCCGAACACGTCACGCTCGAGGGCGGCGACGGCGGGGACGTCCGCCGCGGACGCCTGACGGATCGCCGGTCGGGTCACCGGGCGGGCCCCCGCGAGGGGTCGTCGGCCAGCACCTGCTTGCGGGCGGCGTTGACGACCGCGTCGGGTCGACGCAGGTAGAGCGGCTCGGGGTCGAGGAGCTCCGCGCGCTCCTCGGCCACCACGCGGGCCAGCCAGCCGGCGCTGGGCCGGGCGGGCCCGACGGCGTGCGGGAAGGCCTCCGGGTAGAGCAGGGCGCCCTCGCCGACCACGGGAGCCGCGGTGGCGGCGTCGGCCGGCTTGAGGACGTCGGGTCCGACGAGGCGGGCGCCGTCGGCGTCGTACGACGCGAGGTAGACCTCCTTGCGACGGGCGTCGGTGGCGACCACGAAGTCCTCGTGGACCGCGCCCGTGTCCACCGCCTCGATCGCCAGCACGTCGAGGGTGCAGACGCCGTACACCGGGAGCTCGAGGGCCAGCGCGAGCGTGCGGGCGGTGACCAGCCCGACCCGGAGGCCCGTGAACGGCCCGGGACCGACGCCGACGGCGATGGCGGTGAGGTCCTGGCGGACCAGGCCGCGGTCGTGGAGCAGCGCCTCGATGAGCGGGGCGAGCTGCTCGCCGTGCTTCATCGGCTGGGTCGAGGTGCGCTCGGCGACCACGTCCTCACCGTCGTGCAGGGCGGCGGTGACGAGGGGGGTGGCGGTGTCGAAGGCGAGGAGCACGGTGCGAGGTTACCGACGTCGGTCAGAGGACCCGGCGCAGCTCGACGCGACGCGGGTCGAGGCCGTCGGCCCCCACCTCGTCGGCCAGTGCCCGGGTGATGGTCACGTCGAGGCGCCGCTCGGCCAGGGCCTCGGCCAGCCCGGCCCCCCACTCCACGACGGTGACGGCCGTGTCGAGCGAGGTGTCGAGGTCGAGGTCGTCGAGCTCGGCGATGCCACCGAGCCGGTAGGCGTCGACGTGGACCAGGTCCGGACCATCGGCCAGCGACGGGTGGACGCGGGCGATGACGAAGGTCGGCGAGGTGACGCCTCCGCGCACCCCGAGCCCCTCCCCCAGCCCCTGGGTGAAGGTCGTCTTGCCGGCCCCGAGCTCGCCCGTCAGCACGACCAGGTCGCCGGCCCCCAGGGCGGCGCCCACGCGGGTGCCCAGCTCACGCATCGCGTCGGCGTCCGGGGCGTCGTACGCCGTGGGGAGGGCCCGGCGCAGCTCGACGTACGGCGAGCGCCGGTCGACCTCGCGGAAGCCGTGCCGCTCCCAGAAGCCGATCGTCCCTGGCAGCTCCTCGCGGGCCAGCACACCGAGGCAGGCGTGGCCGACGGCGGCGGCCACGGCCTCCTCGACCAGCGCGGCCGCGACCCCGTGGCCCTGGGCGTCGGGCACGACGCCGAAGCGGCGCAGGTAGAGCGCGTCGGGGCGCGGGGCGAACAGCAGCGCGCCGACCGGACGTCCGTCCAGGGTGGCGAGGAGGCCGCCGTCCGCCGCCAGCTCCGCGGCGACGCTCTCGGCCGTCTCGGCCATCGCGTCGGCGGGCGGGTCGAGGACCGGGCGGGCGCCGAAGGCCTCCCGCACCACGGCCAGAACGTGGGTGGTCGCCTCGGGGCCGACGCGGCGTACGACGAGGGTCACGAGGCCTCCATCCGGGCGAGCGCGAGCGAGATGAGGTCGTCGAGCTCGGCGTTGACGTCCTCGTGGCGTTCGAGGATCACCATGTGGCCGGCACCCTGGCACTCCAGGAGGCTGGACCCGGGGATGCGCGAGTGCAGCTTGCGGCTGTGCCCGACGCTGGTGATCTTGTCGTCGGTCCCGCAGATGACGGCGGTCGGCACCTTGCCGAGGACCTCGACGTGGTCGAAGTGGTCGAGGGTCGCGAAGGCCGGGTAGAAGTCGGCGACCACCGCGAAGGGCGTCGCGTTGAGCATGTCGTAGAGGAACTCGACGTAGTGGCCGGGGACGTCGTCGCCGAAGGCGTAGCGGTCCGTGACGACGTCGGCGATCGCGTGACCCCACTTGCGGGCCAGGTCGACGACCCGGTGGCCGCGGTCGAGGGTGCGGACGGCACGTCCCATGACGCGACCGCCCATGCCCATCGGCAGCATCGGGAAGAGGATCCGGCCGGGGTCCAGGCCGCCGGCGGTGGTGGAGATCAGGGCCACCCCGACGATCCGGTCGCCGAAGAGCTCGGGGTGCTGCTGGGCGAGGCTGATGATGCTCATGCCGCCCATCGAGTGCCCGACGAGCACGACCGGGCCGGGCGCGGTCTGCTCGATGACCCGCAGCAGGTCCTTGCCGAGCTGGTCGATGGTGGCGTTCTCCTCCGACGAGCGCGCGGACTTGCCGTGGGAGCGCTGGTCGTAGAAGACGGTGCGGACCTGGCCGCGGTAGCCGGCGCGCTGGAAGTGCCAGCAGTCGAGGTTCATCGAGTAGCCGTGCACGAAGACGACGGTCATGTCGCCGGTGGCGAGCGGGCTGTGCTGGGTGGGGTCGGGCTCGTCGACCTCGGTGTACAGGTCGACGGCGTCGTCGGCGATCACGTGCAGCGGCGCGGAGTGCAGCGAGCCGAACGGCGTACGGTCCCCGAGGCCCCGGTGGGCGATCACCCGGTTGCGGTGGGCGACCACGCCCACGGCGGCGCCCGCCGCGGCCAGGCCGGCCGCCCCCGCGGCGGCTCCCATCACCCGGCGCCCGAGGGCACCCCGAACGCCGCTCATGCCGTTCCTCCGTCCACGTGGCGGCGGGTCAGGCGTCCGCCGATCCGCGTCACGATCTCGTAGTTGATGGTGTCCAGCGCCTCGGCCCACTCCAGCGCGGTGGGTTCGCCGCGGTCACCGGGGCCGAACAGGACGACGTCGTCGCCGGCCCGCAGCTCGTCGTCTCCCAGGTCGACGACGACCTGGTCCATGCAGACCCGTCCCCGCACCGGCCGGCGCGCTCCGCCCGCCCACACCTCGACCCGGTTGCCGGCGGCGCGCGGCACGCCCTCGCCGTACCCGACCGGGACGACGCCGACGGACGTGTCGCGCTCGGCGACCCAGGTGTGGCCGTAGGAGACGCCGTCCCCGGCGGCGATGCGCTTGACCATCGCGAGGTCGGCGCGGACGGTCATCGCCGGGCGCAGGCCCAGGTCGGGCGTCACGCCGGGAGCGGGATCGAGGCCGTACGCCGCGATGCCGCAGCGCACCATGTCGTAGCGAGCGCCGGGCCGCAGGACGGCCGCCGCGGAGTTGGCGAGATGGCGCACCTCGGGGCGCAGGCCCGCCTCCGCGGCCAGGGCGAGCGCGTCGCGGAAGGCGTCCTCCTGCGCGGCGTTGGCGGGGTGGTCGGGATCGTCGCTCGCGGCCAGGTGCGACCAGACGCCGGTGATCCGCGTCCGTCCCTCCTCCTCGAGCGCGGCGGCCCGGGCGAAGAGGGCCGGCCAGTCGGCACGGGCCGCGCCCCCGCGGGAGAGGCCGGTGTCGACCTTGAGCTGCACGCGGGCGACGCCGGCGGCGACCATCTCCTCGAGCGCGGCCACGGAGTACGCCGTGACGTCGAGGTCCGCGGCCGCCGCGGCGGCGTAGTCCTCACCGGGGACGGTGAGCCAGCACAGCACCCGCCCGGTGTCGCCGGCGTCGCGCAGCGCCAGGGCCTCGTCGATGGTCGCGACGCCCAGCCACCCGGCGCCGGCCTCACGTGCGGCGCGGGCCACGGGGACCATCCCGTGGCCGTAGCCGTCGGCCTTGACCACGGCCATCATCGCCACGTCCGGGCCCACCACCTCGCGGAGCCGGCGCACGTTGTGACGGATCGCCGCGAGGTCGACGACGATCTCGGCACGGGCGGGCATGTCGGCGATTCTTCCATCCGTCAGCCCGCACGGGTCACCGGAGGGACCGCACCACCGCCGGGAGAGCGGCGGCGACGTCCCCCGCGACCAGCGGTCCGCCGCCCGACGCCAGCGTGGCCGCGGCTCCGTGGAGCCACGAGCCGACCGAGGCGGCGTCCCACGGAGCGAGACCGGCGGCGAGCAGGGCGCCGATCAGCCCCGACAGGACGTCGCCCGCGCCGGCCGTGGCCAGCCAGGGCAGGCCGGTGGTGGTGACCCGGGTCCGGCCGTCGGGGGCCACGACGAGGGTGTGGCGGCCCTTCAGCAGCAGCACGGCGTCGTACCGCTCGGCAGCGAGGCGGGCGTGGGCCAGCGGCCGGGCCTCGACGGTCTCCCGGTCGATCCCCAGCATCCGGGCGAGCTCACCGGCGTGCGGGGTGAGCACCGCCGCCTGCCCGGGACGCACGTGCGCCAGCCCGTCGGCGTCGACGAGCACGGGCACGCCGTCCGCGAGCGCCGCCGCCAGCTGCACCTCGGCCTCGTCGCCGCCACCCGGGCCCACGACCCAGGCCTGCACCCGGCCGTCGCCGACGACCTCCGGGTGCGAGGCCCGCACCTGGTCGGCCGCGCTGCCGACGTAGCGGACCATGCCGACCAGTCCGCTGCCCGCGCCCGCGACGCACAGCAGCGCGGCCCCGGGGTAGGTGTCGGAGCCGGCGCGGACGCCGACGACGCCGCGGGAGTACTTGTGGTCGTCCGGCGCCGGCCGGGGCACCAGCGCGGCGACGTCGGCGGCCTGGAGCGCCTCGACGGCGGCGGTCGGCAGATCCAGTCCCAGCTCGACCAGGTGCACCACGCCGCACGCCCCGGCGGCGGGCCCGACGAGGTGGGCCACCTTGTGGGTGCCGAAGGTGACGGTGAGGTCGGCGACCACGTGCGGTCCCTCGAGCTCGCCGGTGTCGACGCCGACGCCGGAGGGCACGTCGACCGCCACGACGGGGACCCCCGCGACGGCGTCCAACGCGGCCACCGCCGCGGGCCGCAGGCCGCCACGACCCCCGATGCCGACGATGCCGTCGACCACGACGTCGGGCCGGTGCGCGTCGGCGACGTCGTCGACCACTCCCCCGCCGGCCGCCCGGAGGGCCACCAGTCCCTCCTCGTGGTGGTTGCTGCCGAGCAGCAGCGCCTCGACCCGGGCGCCGCGCCGCAGCAGCGCGCACCCGGCGTACAGCGCGTCACCGCCGTTGTCCCCCGAGCCGACCAGCAGCAGGACCCGGTGGCCGTAGCCGCCGCCGAGCAGGTCGAGGACGGCGTGGGCGAGACCGGAGGCGGCGCGCTGCATGAGGGTGCCCTCGGGCAGCGTCCGCATGAGGTCGGCCTCGGCGTCACGCACCTGGGAGACGGTGTGGGCACGGCGCATGCCGCCACGCTAGCGGCTGGTGCGGACCGGCCGGCGCGGTCAGCCCACCGGGATGCGGAGCTCCTGGCCCGGGAAGATCAGGTCGGGCTCGTCGATGTCGTTGACGCGGGCGAGCTCGTCGCGCGTCACCCCGTGCCGGGCGCCGATGTCGGCGAGCGTGTCTCCGGTGAGGATGGTGTACGTCGTGAAGACCGGCGCCGGCGGGCCGGATCCCGGCTCCGTCGTGGCCGGGGGCTCCGGCGACCCGACGGCCCCGGTGGGCTCCGGCGCCGCGGTCCTCGGCGGGGCGGTGACAGCACCCTTGAGCGCGTTCTTGACGGAGTCCAGGAAGCCCATGACGTCAACCTAGCCCAGCGGCCAGAGGGACCCCTCAGCCCTCCAGGACCACCACGGCCGAGGCGATCCCGGCATCGTGCGAGAGCGAGACGTGGACGTGCCGGACGCCGAGGGCCTCGGCCTGAGCGAGCACCGTCCCGCGGATCTCGAAGCGCGGCCGGCCGGTCTCCTCCGAGACGATCTCGGCGTCGTGCCAGGCCATGCCCACCGGCGCCCCGAGCGCCTTGGCGATGGCTTCCTTGGCCGCGAAGCGGGCGGCCAGCGACGCGTGCGGCCGCGACGCCTCGGCCGGCGTGAACAACCGGGCGCGCAGGGCCGGGGTGCGCTGCAGGGACTCCTCGAAGCGGTCGAGGTCGACCACGTCGATGCCGACGCCGACGATCATGCGGTGGTCATTCGACCGTGACGGACTTGGCGAGGTTGCGCGGCTGGTCCACGTCGTGGCCCATCCGCGTCGCGAGCTCGCACGCGAAGAGCTGGAGGGGCACGACGGACACGACCGGCTGGAGCAGGGTGGGGACCTTGGGCAGGCGGATCAGGACGTCGGCGTACGGCGTGATCGACTCGTCGCCCTCCTCGGCCAGCACGATGGTGTGCGCGCCGCGGGCCCGGATCTCCTGGATCGCGCTGACCATCTTCTGGTGCAGCTCGTCGCGACCGCGGGGAGGCACGATGCAGAAGACCGGCAGACCGTCCTCGATGAGGGCGATCGGACCGTGCTTGAGCTCGCCGGCGGCGAAGCCCTCCGCGTGGATGTAGGCCAGCTCCTTGAGCTTGAGCGCCCCCTCGAGGGCGATCGGGAAGCCCGCGTGGCGGCCCAGGAAGAGCACCGAGCGGGTCTCGGCGTGCTGGGCGGCCAGGGCGTAGATGTCCTCGGAACGGTCCAGCATGGTCTGGACGTGCTCGGGCATCCGCGCGAGCTCGTCGAGGATCTGCGAGATCTCGTCGCCGAACTTCATCCCCCGCACCTGCGCGAGGTAGAGCCCCAGGAGGTAGCAGGCGATGAGCTGGGTCAGGAAGCCCTTGGTCGACGCGACGCCGATCTCCGGGCCGGCGTGCGTGTAGATCACCGCGTCGGACTCGCGGGGGATCGTCGAGCCGTTGGTGTTGCAGATGGCCAGCACGCGTGAGCCCTGCTCGCGGGCGTGCCGGATGGCCATCAGCGTGTCGGCGGTCTCCCCCGACTGGCTCATGGCGACCACGAGGGTGTCGCGGGTCAGGATCGGGTCGCGGTAGCGGAACTCGTGCGCGAGCTCCACCTCGCAGGGGATCCGGGTCCAGTGCTCGATGGCGTACTTGGCGACGAGCCCGGCGTAGTTGGCGGTGCCGCAGCCGACGATGATGATCTTGTCCACCGTGCGCAGCTCGTCCTCGGACAGGCGCACCTCGTCGAGCTGGAGGCGGCCGCTGCCGTCGTGGCGGCCCAGCATCGCGTCGGCGACCGCGCGGGGCTGCTCGAAGATCTCCTTGCGCATGAACCAGTCGTAGCCGTCCTTCTCGGCGGCCGACAGGTCCCAGTCGACGTGGTAGCGCTGCCCCTCGGCCGGGGAGCCGTCGAAGCCGGTGACCTCGACGCCCTCGCGGGTGATGGTCACGACCTGGTCCTGGCCGAGCTCCATGGCCTCGCGGGTGTGCTCGATGAAGGCGGCCACGTCGGAGCCGATGAAGTTCTCCCCCTCGCCGACGCCCACCACCAGCGGCGAGTTGCGGCGGGCGGCCACGACGCGCGAGGGGTCCTGCCCGTCGACCGCGACCAGCGTGAAGGCGCCCTCGAGGCGCCGGCAGACGCTCTGCATGGCCGTGGTGAGGTCGGCACCGCCCTGCACCTCGAGCTCGAGCAGGTGCGCGGCGATCTCGGTGTCGGTCTGCGAGAGCATCTCGTGGCCCGCCGCCTCGAGCTCGGAGCGCAGCGACGCGAAGTTCTCGATGATGCCGTTGTGCACGACCGCGACGCGGCGGTCCCGGCCCAGGTGCGGGTGCGCGTTCTCGTCGTTCGGCGCGCCGTGGGTGGCCCAGCGGGTGTGGCCGATGCCGGTCGTCGAGGCCGGCAGCGGCCTCTCGTCGATGGCCTTCTCGAGGTTGGCCAGCTTGCCGGCGCGCTTGTCGGAGGCGATCCGGCCCTCACCCTCGGCGGTGTCCACGAGCGCGATGCCGGCGGAGTCGTAGCCCCGGTACTCCAGCCGTCGCAGGCCCTCGATCACGACGCCCTGCGCCTGCTTGTCACCGACGTAGCCCACGATTCCGCACATGGGCGGGAGTCTACGCAAGCGTGCCGGTCCCCCCGTGGCCCGACGCCGGTGCAACAATCCTGCGCATGTCCGCCGCCGGTGCCGCTGAGCGGGAGGGTCTCCCCGGTGCCAACGAGACCTCTCCCTACGTCGAGCTCGAACGGGCCGCGTGGGCGGCGCTCGCCCAGGAGACCGAGAACCCCCTCTCCCCCGCTGAGGTGGCCCGGCTCCGAGGCCTCGGCGACGCGCTGGACCTCCACGAGGTGGAGCAGGTCTACCTACCGCTGTCGCGCCTGCTCTCGCTGTACGTCGCCTCGGCCGGTCGCCTGCACCGCGAGCAGGAGGAGTTCCTCCACCGCCAGCAGCCGCCGCGCACGCCGTTCGTGATCGGGCTGGCCGGGTCGGTGGCCGTCGGCAAGTCGACGACCGCCCGCGTGCTGCAGCAGATGCTCGCCCACTGGCCCGAGCACCCCAACGTCGCGCTGGTCACCACCGACGGCTTCCTCTACCCCAACGCCGAGCTCGAGCGGCGCGGCATCCTGCACCGCAAGGGCTTCCCCGAGTCCTACGACCGCAAGGCGCTGATGCGCTTCGTCGTGGACATCAAGTCCGGCAAGGACGAGGTCGAGGCGCCGATCTACTCCCACCTCGTCTACGACGTGGTCCCCGGCGAGAAGGTCGTGGTCAAGCGCCCCGACGTGGTGATCATCGAGGGCCTCAACGTCCTGCAGCCCGCGCGGGTCCGCGACGACGGCAAGGCCGGCCTGGCCGTCAGCGACTTCTTCGACTTCTCGGTCTACGTCGACGCGGCCGTCGGCGACATCAAGCGCTGGTACGTCGAGCGGTTCCTGCGGCTGCGCGAGACGGCGTTCCAGGACCCGCTCTCCTACTTCCGCAAGTACGCCATGCTCTCCGAGACCGAGGCCCGCGCCGAGGCCGGCCGCATCTGGGACGCCATCAACGGCCCCAACCTCGTCGAGAACGTCGCTCCCACCCGCGCCCGCGCCACCCTGGTGCTGCGCAAGGACTCCGACCACTCCGTGCGGTACGTGCGCCTGCGCAAGCTCTGAACCGGACCGCGCGTCAACCTCGCGCCGGCTGGACCTTCTGCAGCTCCAGCAGGGTCTCGATGCTGCGGTAGCCCAGCGCCTCGTTCACCGCGTTCATGTGCGTGTTGACCTCGGCGTTGCAGGTGTCGACTGACACGCACTGCGGGTACGTCGCGCGGACGAGGTCGTGGGTGGCGATCTTGAGGGCGAGCCCCAGCCGGCGGCCCCGGTGGGCGGGGTCCACGAGCGTGATCCCGACCTGCCCGTGGGTCGGGTCGGCGTCGTTGACGCGGACGTCGCTGGAGCCGGCGACCGACCCGTCGGGGGCGATCGCCAGTGCGGTGAGCACGTGCCGCCCGATCGACACGAGCCGCTCCTCGGCGGCGCGCAGCCGCTCCGGCGTCCACTCGGAGTCCTCGAGGTCGAGGGCGCCGAGCGGGATCTCGGAGATGAGCATCCCCAGCAGCCGGCCGAAGGACTCGACGTGCTCCTTGGGGCAGACCGTGTCGAACACGACGATGCGGTGGTCGTCGGCGCGTGACCCGACGTCGGCCAGGAGCGTCGTGCGCCGTGCGGCGTACTCGTCCAGGGCCAGCTCCTTGAAGCCCTCCCGGCTGGCGACGGCGTACCCCCGGGCGAGCGCGAACTGCTCGGCCGGTCCCGTCCGTCCCGGTGGGACGTAGGCCTCGCACTGCAGCGTGGTGCGGCCGAGCGCCGATGCCCGCGCCTCGACGTCGGCGAGAAGCAGCGAGCCGACCCCCGCCCGGCGCCGGGCGGGCAGCACGTAGAGGTCGAAGCCGCAGGTGTGCAGGTTCTCCTTCAGCGGGGCCAGGACGAGCGCCGCTCCCACCATCGCGTCACCGTCGAAGGCGCCGACCAGCGTGGTGTCCCGCTCGGGGTTGGCCGCGGGCAGGGCCGTGCGGCTGACCTCCCAGGCCGGGAAGGGTGTGCCCGGCCGCTCCCGCGTGGCCGCGTGGCCGACCTCCCACCAGGCCCGCAGCCCGATCTCGTCGTGCGGGTCGACGGCGCGGATCTCGAGGGTCACGGCCGCGACCCTAGGCGAGTCCCGGAGCCGGAGCACCCGGATATCGCCAGCGGCGTGGACTTCCGAACACGTGCGTGGAAGTGCAGGACCAGACGTGCCCACGAGCCCGGACTTCCGCGCAGGTGCGTGGGACTTCAGCGGCGGCGAGCTCGACGGGCCCGCGGCCCGCGGCGCCGGGCCGTCAGTCGAGGGCGAGCTGGCGCTTGACCACGTCGGCGAGGCGGTGGGCGACGGAGTGGGCCGTCTCGAGCGACGGCGCCTCCACCATCACGCGCACGAGCGCCTCGGTGCCGGAGGGGCGCAGCAGGATCCGGCCGGTGTCGCCCAGCGCGGCCTCCTCCTCGGCGACCGCGGCGGCGAGCACCGCGTCGTCGTCCGTGCGGGCCTTGTCGACGTCGGGGACGTTGACCAGCACCTGCGGCAGGCGGACCATCACACCCGCCAGCTCCTGCAGCGACCGCCCGGTGGCGGCCATCCGCTCCAGCACCTTGAGGGCGGTCAGGATGCCGTCGCCGGTGGTGGCGTGGTCGGAGAGGATCACGTGGCCGGACTGCTCACCGCCCAGCGAGTAGCCCGAGACCTTCATCGCCTCGAGGACGTAGCGGTCGCCGACCTTGGTCTGGCGTACGCCGATGCCAGCGCCGCGCAGCGCCTGCACGAAGCCGAGGTTGCTCATCACCGTCGCCACGACGGTGTCCTTGGCGAGCCGGCCCTCGTCCCGCAGGGCCAGGGCGAGGACGGCGAGGATCTGGTCGCCGTCGACGACGTTGCCCTCGTGGTCGACGGCCAGGCAGCGGTCGGAGTCGCCGTCGAGGCCGAAGCCCGCGTCGGCGCCGTGCTCGACGACCGCCCGCTGGAGGGAGCCGAGGTGGGTCGAGCCGCAGTTGTCGTTGATGTTGAGGCCGTCGGGGGACGCGTGGATCGCGATCACCTCGGCACCGGCGTCACGCAGCGCCAGCGGGCCGACCTCGTGGGCCGCGCCCTCCGCGCAGTCGAGGACGACCTTCAGCCCGGCCAGGGGCCGGCGGGTCGCGGCGACCAGGTGGGCGGCGTAGTCGGTGACGGCGGCGTCGTACGTCGTGACCCGACCGACGTCGCCGCCGGTGGGGCGTCGCCACTCCTCGCGCATCCGGCGCTCGATGGCGACCTCGATCGCGTCGTCGAGCTTGTGCCCGCCGCGGGCGAGGAACTTGATGCCGTTGTCGGGCATCGGGTTGTGCGAGGCCGACAGCATGACGCCGAGGTCGGCGCCGAGCGTGTCGGTCAGGTGCGCCACCCCGGGCGTCGGCAGGACGCCGAGCAGCAGCACGTCGACGCCCGCGGAGGCGAGCCCGGCGACCACGGCCGCCTCGAGGAACTGTCCGGAGATGCGCGTGTCCCGACCCACCACGGCGCGGGGACGGTGCCCCGCGAACTCTCCGCGGTCGGCCAGGACATGGGCAGCGGCCACGGACAGGTCCAGGGCCAGCTCCGCCGTCAAGGAGGCGTTCGCCAGGCCCCGGACCCCGTCCGTGCCGAAGAGTCGAGTCATGGTGCTCGACGTCAGCCGATCAGCGCTTGCTGAACTGCGAGGCCTTGCGGGCCTTCTTGAGACCGGCCTTCTTGCGCTCGACGGCGCGGGCGTCACGCGTGAGCAGCCCGGCCTTCTTGAGCGTGGCGCGGTTGGCCTCGACGTCCACGGCGTTGAGCGAGCGGGCGATGCCGAGGCGCAGGGCGCCGGCCTGGCCCGCGATGCCGCCACCGTGGATGCGGGCGATCACGTCGAAGCGACCCTCGAGCTGCAGGCTGGTGAACGGCTCGTTCACGATCTGCTGGTGCAGCTTGTTGGGGAAGTAGCTGTCGAGCGAACGGCCGTTGACCGTGATCTCGCCGGTGCCCGGAACGATCCGGACGCGGGCGACGGCCTCCTTGCGACGACCGGTGGCGCCGGCGGGCGCGATGGTCGCCGGGCGGGCGGGGGTGTCGGCGGACGGGGAGCTCTCGGAGCTGTAGGCAACGCCCTCGGCGTTGGTCTCGAAGGTCTCCTCGACCTCGGTGCTCTCGATGTTGTCAGTCATTGAGTGAGTCCTCGATCGGGATTACTGGGAGACCTGGGAGATCTCGAACGGGATGGCCTGCTGGGCCGCGTGGGGGTGGTTCGGGCCGGCGTACACCTTGAGCTTCTTCAGCACCTGGCGGCCGAGCTTGTTCTTGGGGAGCATGCCCCAGACAGCCTTCTCGATGGCCTTGCGGGCGTCCTTCTCCAGCAGCTCGCCGAAGGGCGTGGCGGACAGGCCGCCCGGGTAGCCCGAGTGGCGGTAGGCCAGCTTGGTGACCTTCTTGTTGCCGGAGAGGGCGACCTTGTCCGCGTTGACGATGATGACGAAGTCACCCATGTCCATGTGCGGGGCGAAGGTCGGCTTGTGCTTGCCGCGGAGGAGGTTGGCGGTCTGGACGGCGAGGCGTCCCAGGACCACGTCGGTGGCGTCGATGACGAGCCACTCACGCTGGATGTCAGCGGGCTTGGGGCTGTACGTGCGCACGGCTGTATCCCGTTCTCGTTCGTAGGTCCGGGAGGGAGGTGTCCCACCCGGTGTGCTGCGGCGGCTTCTGACGAACACTGCCTGGTTTCTCTTCATCCAGGTCTGCACCCTCGGTCCCGTGCGGGGACCCGAGCGCGGCAGGAGTCGCGACCAGCAAGACTACGGCGCCCGTAGGAGGGGGGTCAAAACGCGGAACGGCGTTGTCCACCGCCGAGCGGGCGGGTTAGCACCCCCGGCGAGGTCGCGGCTAGGTTGGGCGGGAATCCCACGAACCCCCCAGCAAGGAGCCGACGTGAGCAACGAAGCTTCCGGCAAAGACACCCTGACCGTACGCGACAACCGCACCGGCCAGGACTACGAGATCCCGATCACCGACGGGACCATTGCCGCCAAGGACCTCGGGCAGATCAAGGTCGGCGACGACCAGCCCGGTCTGGCCACCTACGACCCCGGCTTCGTCAACACGGCGTCGTGTCGCAGCGCGGTGACCTACATCGACGGCGACCAGGGCATCCTCGAGTACCGCGGCTACCCGATCGAGCAGCTGGCGGAGAAGTCCAACTTCCTCGAGGTGGCCTACCTCCTCATCCACGGCGCGCTGCCCACCAAGGCGGAGTACGACGCGTGGGTGCACGAGATCACCTACCACACGTTCGTCCACGAGAACGTGAAGTCCTTCATGGAGGGCTTCCGCTACGACGCCCACCCGATGGGCATGCTGATGGCCTCCACCGGTGCGCTGTCGACGTTCTACCCGGACGCGCGCAACATCACCGACGCGGACAACCGGCACATGCAGATCGTGCGCATGATCGCCAAGATGCCCACCCTCGGCGCCTGGTCCTTCCGGCACGCGCAGGGCAAGCCGTTCGTCTACCCGGACAACGACCTGGGCTACACGGCCAACTTCCTCTCGATGCTCTTCAAGATGAGCGAGAAGAAGTTCGAGGCCGACGAGCGCCTGGTGAAGGCCCTCGACGTGCTCTTCATCCTGCACGCCGACCACGAGCAGAACGCCTCCACCAACGCGGTCCGCTCGGTGGGCTCGACGCAGGTCGACCCCTACTCGGCCGTGGCGGCCGGCGTGGGCGCCCTGTTCGGCCCGCTCCACGGTGGCGCCAACGAGGCCGTGCTCCGGATGCTGCGGCGCATCGGGTCGAAGGAGAACATCCCGGCGTTCATCGCGGGGGTCAAGGACGGCAACGAGAAGCTGATGGGCTTCGGCCACCGGGTCTACAAGAACTACGACCCGCGCGCCAAGATCATCAAGAAGTCCGCCGAGGACGTCTTCGAGGTGACCGGCACCAACCCGCTGCTGGACATCGCCAAGGAGCTGGAGAAGATCGCGCTCGAGGACGAGTACTTCGTCAAGCGCAAGCTCTACCCCAACGTCGACTTCTACTCCGGCCTCATCTACGAGGCGTTCCAGTTCCCGCCGGAGATGTTCACGGTCCTCTTCGCGATCGGCCGCACCCCCGGCTGGCTCGCGCAGTGGCTCGAGCTGGTCCAGGACAAGGACCAGAAGATCGCGCGCCCCAAGCAGATCTACACCGGCGACCGCCGGCTGACCTTCGCCCCCGCCTCCGAGCGCTGGGCGTGATCGTCCGCTGACGCACCCGTCACGTACGACGCCCCCGACAGGTCTCCTGTCGGGGGCGTCGTGCGTCGTGGTGCGACCGCGCGGGGTCGCCCTCAGCGTTCGAAGACCGCCGTCGTGCGGGCCGGGACGGTCACCGCGTCCGCGGCCACCGTGGCTCCCTTGACGACCTCGTCCGCGCCGGAGGCCTGCACGTCGTGGAGGGCCCACCCGGTGCCGGCACCCGAGACCGTGGTGGCCGAGGGCGTCGCGTTGAAGACCACCAGCACCCCGTCGCGGTCGGCGTCCGCGTCGGCGCCCACGGTGTCGTCGATGAGCATCGCGACGACACCGGGCTCGGCGTCGAGGAAGGACACCTTGTCCTGGATCGCGGCGGCGCTGCCGAGGCGGAAGAGCGGCGAGGACGTGCGCAGCCGCAGCAGGTCGAGGGCGGCGGCGTGCGCGGCGTCCATCGCCTCCGGTCCGGGCTCCAGTGCCGGGTCGGCCAGGAGCGGGCGCATGAAGTCCCACTTGGCGGCGTTGTCCTCCTCCAGCGGCAGCCCCGAGCCGAAGGTGTTCTCGCGCCTCGACCAGTCGACGCGGTTGAACCAGTCGCCCGAGTCGTAGGAGTTGCGGTCCAGGCTCTTGGAGCGGAGCAGGTCGGTGCCGGCGTGCCAGAACACCACCCCCTGGGACAGCGCGACGGTGGACAGGGAGACGGTGTTCATCCGGACCCGGTCGGCCATCGAGGTGCCCTGCGGCAGCTTGAACGCGAGGGAGTCGAAGAGCGTCTCGTTGTCGTGGGCGTCGACGTAGGTGACGGTCTCGCTGGGGTCGGCGGCGTACCCGGCCGGTTGGCCGTTGTAGTCGACGTCCTCACCCCTCACCGTGTCGCCGGTCGAGCTGCGGAACGAGAAGTCGCGCAGGTTGCCGGCCAGGCCCAGCTTGACCAGGTCCTCCAGGTGCAGGAGCCGGGTGCGCTGCTCCGCGGGAGTGCCGTTGGCCGCCGCCCCGTTGGAGTCGGTGAGGAGGCCGGAGCCGAAGCCCTGGACCCGCGGGTCCTCGTCGAACGGGCCGCCGCCGCGCACGGCGTCGCGGAGCCGGTCGCTGAAGGAGCCGATCCCGGTCCCGGCCAGGTTGCGCTGGGTGGCCTGCACGAAGCGGGCGTCGTCGGCGACCTCACCGAAGTTCCACCCCTCGCCGTACAGGTAGACCGACCGGCCGTCGACGCCGTCGCGGCGCACGGTGAGCCGGTCGAGCGCGGCCCGGAGGTGCTGCATGTTCTCCAGGCTGTGGTGGCCCATCAGGTCGAAGCGGAACCCGTTGACCTTGTACTCGCGCGCCCAGGTGAGCACGGAGTCGATCATCAGCTTCTCCATCATCCGGTGCTCGGTGGCGGTGTTGGAGCAGCACGTGGAGGTCTCGACCGCACCCTTGGCGTCGAGGCGCTGGTAGTAGCCGGGGACGACGCGGTCGAGGACCGACGTGGCCGCCTGGCCGCTCGCCGCCGTGTGGTTGTAGACGACGTCCATGACGACCTGGAGCCCGGCACCGTTGAGGCCCTGCACCATCCGGCGGAACTCGACGGTGCGGCGCGTGCCTTCGGGATCGGTGGCGTAGGAGCCCTCCGGGGTCGTGTAGTGCAGCGGGTCGTAGCCCCAGTTGAAGCCGTCCTTGCCGCGGACCGCGTCGATGCACGCCTGCTGCTCGGTGGAGTCCGGGGCCATCGCCTCGAGGTCGCACGCCGGGACCGCCTGGGCGGAGCGTCGCTCCTCGATGGTGGCGATGTCGAAGGCCGGGAGCAGGTGCACGGTGTTGAGCCCCGCGTCGGCCAGCCCGCGCAGGTGGCGCATGCCGGCGGTGTCGTCGTGGGTGAAGGCGAGGTAGGTGCCCCGCTCCCCCGCCGGCACGGTCTCGTCGCCGATGGAGAAGTCACGCACGTGCAGCTCGTAGACGTTGCGGTCCTCGGGCTGGGCGATCCGCGGGGCCGCGGTGCGCGACCAGCCAGCCGGCGCGAGCGCCGGGTCCGTGAGGTCGACGACCAGGGACTGCGCGGAGTTGGTCGTCAGGGCCACCGAGTAGGGGTCGGTCACCCGGTTGGTGACGACCTGCTGGGCGGCGGGCGCCCAGACCGTGACCTGGTAGGTGTACGCCGCCCCCTTCCACGCGGCCGGTCCGGTGACCGTCCAGGTGCCGTCGGCCTGTCGCGCCATCGGCGCCAGCTGTCCGCCCACCACGGCGGCGACGGACTGGGCGGTCGGCGCCCACAGCGACAGCGTCGGGCGGGGGCCGCGCCAGGTGACTCCCAGCGCGCGGTCGGCCGCGGCGGCGTATACGTCGTCGAGCACGCCGGGGACCTGGACGCCGGTGGCGTCGTGCAGCGCACCGCCGGTGTCGTACGACGCCACGGCCAGCTGGCCGGTCAGGATCTCGCGCACCTGCCGGACGGCGGTGCGGTCCAGCCGGAACGCCTCGTAGCCCTCGAGCTGCGGGAAGTCGGCCAGCACGTCGGCGGGCAGCCCGGCCGGGTCGAGCCGCAGCGGCACGCTGGAACCGCCGGTGACGGCCTCGGCGTCGACCGCCAGGTCGCCGGCCGTGGACCAGTGAAGGCGGTAGCGGCGCGAGGCGGCATCGGGGACGTCCCAGGCGACGAGGTCGTCGCGCACCCACTGGGCCTTGGCGACGGCGAGGTCCGGCGTGGCGCCGGCGGCGCGGGAGCTGACGCTCAGCCGGTGGCTGGCCGCGTCGTACGAGAAGACCACTTCCACTCCTGCCGCGGGGACGTCGAAGGCGATGTCGGCACCGTCGCGGGCACCGTCAGCACCGTAGTTCTCGGTCCACGACAGGCCGTGGGCGACCTTGGTCGCGTAGCTGCCGGCCGGGAGCGCGGTGGTGGCGAAGGTGTAGGTGCCGTCGCCGTCGGGGTCCTGCAGCCACCCGCGCATGCAGGCCGGCGACCAGTCGTCGGCGCAGCCGAGCTCGGACTGCATGCTGCCGGCCAGGGTGATGATCGGGCCCTGGGCGTCACTGGTGATCCAGTGCGTCGCGTGGTCGTAGTAGAAGGTCACGTCCCGCGGCGCGTCGAGCGTCAGGGGGATGTCGGCTCCCCCGGGTGCGCCGCCGGCCCCGTAGTTCTCGTCCCACGAGCCGTCGATGGCGGCCTTGTAGGCGTAGCTGCCGGCCGGGAGGGACGCGGTCTTCCGCCAGACCAGGTCGTTCGCGTCCAGCGACATCTGCGCCTGCTCGCACGCGGGCATCCAGTCCCCCGGGCACCCCATCTCGGAGTCGAGGCTGCCGGGGACGGACACGGAGGTCGGCTGGGTGACCGGGCCGGTGCTGCCTCCGCCGCCGGGGGCCGGCTCGGCGGCCGGGTCGCCGACGGTGGCGTACGTCGAGGTCACCGAGAGGTTGTCCGAGCTGTCGCGCAGCACCGCGCGGTACTCGACCAGGGTGCCCTCGGCCAGGGCGGAGACGTCGTGGAAGACGCGGTACGGCGCGTTGTCGTCCGTGCCGAGCGGGGTCCACTCGCCGCCGCCGACCGGGCGCCAGGCGAGGGTGACCTCGTTGAAGCCGCCGTCGGGGACCGCGACCTCGAGCGGCGCCCGGCCGCCGACGACCCCGCCCGCGGACGGCTCCTCGAAGTGCACGGCGGGAGCCTCCTTGCGCTTCGCCAGGGTGCCGTTCGCGCGCCACACCACCGCGGACAGCGGCGGGACGGTCACGGTCACGCGGCCCTCGGCGTCGCTGCGCAGCGAGGACCGGCCCGCCGGCCAGAGCTGGGTGAAGGTGCCCCGGCGCATCTCGGTGCCGAACGTGACGGTCTTGGCGGTGGTCGCGTTGTTGAGGGCCACCACGTGCTCGCGGTCCTCCTCGGCGTCGATGCGGCTGAAGGCGAAGACGCCGGGGCCGTCGGAGGCGTAGCGGTGCAGCTGGGCGCCGTCGGCGAGGGCGGGGTGGGTCTCCCGGAGCCGGGCCAGGTCGCGGATCGTGGTGTAGAGCGGGTGGCTCGTGTCGAAGTTGGCCTCGGCGGTCGTCGCGTCGGTGCCGATGAGGTCGTCGTCGTTGTAGCTCGCGACCCGGCTGGGGAACATGTCCTGTCGCGCGTCCTGGTCGCCGCCGTCGCCGGTGAAGCCCTGCTCGTCGCCGTAGTAGACGACCGGCTGCCCGCGGGTGAGGTACATCAGGGCGTGCGCGAGGCGGTCCCGCTCGAGCACCTGGTCGGTGCCGGCCAGGAAGCTGCCGATGCGCCCCATGTCGTGGTTGCCGAGGAAGGTCGGCAGCGAGTACGCGTTGGAGTCGGTGTCGGTGTAGTGGTCGTCGCCGGCGTAGAAGTCACGCAGCTTGGTGGTCGCGGCGCCCTTGGCGAAGCCGGTGCCCGCGCCCTGGAAGCCGAAGTCGAGGGTGGCGTCGAGGCGGCCCTCGGTGGTGAAGCTCGACAGGTACGCCGGGTTGGAGTCGTAGACCTCGCCGAACGCGAAGAAGTCGTCGTTGCCCACGCGCTTCGCCTCGGTCCGCATCGCGGGGGCGAACTCCTGCCAGAACTCCATGTTGACGTGCTTGACGGTGTCGATGCGGAAGCCGTCGATGCCGAAGTCGACCCAGGTCTTGTAGACGTCGACCATCCCGTCGACCACGTCCGGCTGCTCTGTGAAGAGGTCGTCGAGGCCGACGAAGTCGCCGTACGTCGAGGACTCGCCGGCGAAGGTCGAGTCGCCGCGGTTGTGGTAGTTGGTGGGGTCGTTGAGCCAGGCCGGCACCTTGACGCCTCTGTCGGCCTCGGAGCGGAAGACCGGGGTGTAGGGGAACGACGTGGCGGCGTCGAGCTCGGGGAAGGTCTCGCCACCGGCGTACGCGCGGTCGTCGAACTCCTCGCCCGCGGCGTCGCGGTAGGGAGCCGCCTCCTTGCCGACGTAGGTGTTGGCACCGTCCTCGGTGTAGTCGATGACGTCGGCGGTGTGGTTGGTGATGATGTCGAAGAAGACCTTGATGCCGCGCGCGTGGGCCTCGTCGATGAAGGCCTCGAGCTCGGCGTTCGTGCCGAAGTGCGGGTCGATGCGGGTGAAGTCGGTGACCCAGTAGCCGTGGTAGCCGGCGCTCGCCTGGTCGCCCGCGCCCTGGACGGGGCGGTTCTTGAAGCTCGGGGTCAGCCAGATGGCGGTGGTGCCCATCCCCTCGATGTAGTCGAGGCGGTCCGAGAGCCCGGCGATGTCGCCGCCGTGGAAGAAGCCCTTGGCGGCCGGGTCGAGGCCCGTCTCGATCGGCCCGCCGGTGAGCCCGCCGGTGTCGTTGGAGGGGTCGCCGTTGGCGAACCGGTCGGCCATCACGAAGTAGAAGCGCTCCCGCGTCAGCGGCGTGCGCAGCGACGTGCCGGCCATCGCCTCGTCGGCGTCGGTCACCTCGGCGGTCGGCTGCTCGGCCGGCGCCACGGAGACGCGGTGCGACGCGTGGTCGTAGGAGAAGACCAGGGTCGCGTCGTGCTGGAGGACGAGCGGGACGTTCGCCGCGCCGCCGTCGGCGCCGTACGACTCCTCCCACCCGCCGCCGAGGGCGACCTTGAACGCGTAGGTGCCGGCGGGCACCTCGACGTCGAGCGAGTACGACGTCGTGCCCGCGACGGGCTCGAGGCGCGTGGCGTCGCACGCGGGGGCCCAGTCGTCGGCGCAGCCGAGCTCGGACTGGAGGTCGCCGACGAGGGTGACCCGTTCCGGCGCAGGGGTGTGGTCGGCGAGGGCGGGGGACGGCACGACCGCGAGGGCGGAGCCGGAGACGAGCAGGCCGAGGACGGCCGCGAGGGGGGTGCGCACTGGGACTCCCGAGAAGGTCGTGCGGTGGATGTGGCGGGCGTCACGTTAGGGACTGGTGCCGTCATCTTGCAAGCCCTGCAAGATCTTTCACGGACGACGCGCTCAGCGGCGTGCCGATCTTGCAGGACCTTCACCCCGGAGGGGGTCCGCGGAGGCGTCCGCGTCACTACACTCGCGTCCTGCCGGACCGGGGAGGGGACTGTGGCGGGAGACGACGCGGGCTCGCTGGCGGCCGTGCTGCGCGCCCTGCGCGAGGGCGCCGGGCTCTCGCAGGAGGAGCTGGCCAGACGGGCCGGCCTGAGCCCCCACGCGATCAGCGCCCTCGAGCGCGGCACCCGCACCCGGCCCTACCCGCACACCGTGCGCGCCCTGGCCGAGGCACTGGGGCTCGACGACACGGGCCGCTCCCGGCTGATCGCGGCGGTGCCGCCCCGGGCCCGCTCGGTGCGCACCGCGGCGGACGCGGCCACGACCCGACCGCGCGACCTGCCCGTGCCGCCGACGCAGCTGCTGGGTCGCGAGGACGACGTAATACGCGCAGCCCGCCTGCTCGCCGCGCACCGCCTGGTCACCCTCAGCGGCCCGGGCGGCGTGGGCAAGTCGCGGCTCGCGATCGCCGTCGCTGAGCGGGTCCGCGACCGCTACGCCGACGGGGTGACGCTCGTGGAGCTGGCCCCGCTGCTCGAGGCCTCCGCGGTGCTGCCCGCGATCGCCGACGCGGTGGACGCGACGCGCGGGGCCGGACGCTCCCTCACCGATGACCTGGTCGAGCGGCTCCGCGGCCAGCACCTGCTGCTGGTGCTCGACAACCTCGAGCACCTCCTCGACGCGGCTCCGGACGTGGCCGCGCTCATCGAGGCCGTCCCCGACCTCACGGTGCTCACCACGAGCCGTGCCCCGCTGCGGGTGCGTGGCGAGACCGAGGTCGCCGTCGAGCCGCTGGCGCTGCCCTCCGCCAGCACCCCGGTCCCCGACTCCCCCGCGGCCCGGCTCCTGCTCGAGCGTGCCGGTGCCGTCAGTCCCGGCTGGGGCAGAGCCCCCGGCGACCACGAGGCGGTGGCGGCGACGTGCGTGCGCCTGGCGGGGCTGCCCCTGGCCCTGGAGCTGGCCGCCGCCCGCGCCCGGCTCCTGGACCCGCCCGCGCTGCTCGCCCGGCTGGACGGCGCCCTGGACGGCGGGGCGCGGGACCTGCCCGCCCGGCAGCGGACGATGCGCGCCACCCTCGACTGGAGCCACGGGCTGCTGGGGGCGGACGAGCAGCGGCTCCTCCGGCTGCTCGGCGTCTTCGTCGGGGGCTTCACGCTCGAGGACCTGGAGGCGGTCGTCGCCCGCACGGGCGACCCGGTCGGGTCACCCGTGCCCAGGCTCGAGTCGCTGGTCGAGCACTCGCTGGTGACGAGCGTGGCCGGCACACCGCGGTTCCGGATGCTGGAGCCCGTGGCGCAGTACGCCCGGTCGCTGCTCCGGGAGGAGGGCGAGTGGGAGGCGGCCACGGCGGCGCACGCGGCCCACTACCTCGCGCTGGCCGAGGCCACCGGGCCGCGGTACCGCGACGGGGGCCAGGTGGCGGCGCTGGCCCGCATCGACCCCGAGCACCCCAACCTCTCCGCGGCGGCCGAGCGGATGCTGGCCGCCGGCGACGTGGAGGGAGCCGCCCGGATGGCGTGGGCGCTGTGGCTCTACTGGTGGCTGCGTGGCCTCCAGGGCCACGGTCGACGGCTGTCGGAGGCCGCGCTCGCCCAGGGTCGGATGGACGACGCGGTGCACTCACGAGCCGCCCTGGCGGCGGCGACCATGTGCTTCGCGGCGGACGACGTCGACGCGGCCCTGCACTGGTGGCAGGACGCCCATGCGCACTCGGTGGGCGATCCGGTGATCGACTCCAACTCGGTCGCGGGGGTCGGGCTGGCGGCCCTGGCGCGCGGCGACCTGGCCACCGCGCAGCACCGCTTCGAGGCGGCCCTCGTGCTGGCCGCCGAGGGCGGCGCGGAGTCCGAGTGGACGTGGGCCCTGGCCCACATCTGGCTCGGGACCGTGGCCCTGCTGCGCGGCGATCCCGACGAGGCCGTGCGCCGCGTGGAGGACGGGCTCGCCTCGGCCCGGCGCCGCGGCGACCGGCTGGCGTCGTACATCGCGCTCTACAACCTGTGCCAGGTCGAGCTCTCCCGCGGCCGGCACGCCCGCGCCCGGGGACATCTCGACGAGGGCCTGCGCCTGTCGGTGGAGACCGGCGACCAGGCCAACCTCGCCTACCTGCTCGACGCGCTGGCCGTCATCGAGGCCGCCGAGGGCACGGTCTCGCGCGTCCCGCTCCTCCTCGGCGCAGCCCAGGCGATCCGCGAGGGGATCGGCTCCCGCGGCTACGGCTACTACCGCCCCGACCCGGACGCGGTGGCGGCCGCGGCCGAGCAGGCGCGGCACCGGCTCGGGGCCGACCGGTACGACGACGCCCTCGACGCCGGCCGGGCGCTGGCGCCCGACGCCGCCGCCCGCCTGGCGCTCGGCGACGACCGCCCCACCTGAGCGCGTCCCCGACACCCACCCGCACACCACCCGTACACCTGCGGCTGTGCGTGGCGCCGTGACGCCCGCTGCTCCGAGAGTGGTGCCGCGGCCGACCGGTCGCCCGTCCACCGTCTAGGAGACGCCGTGACCACCACCCTCGAGCCCGGTACGACGCCGGGCACCACCACCCCGACCGGACGCCGCTGGCTCCTCGCGGGTGTGGGCGCCGGCCTGGCCGGCGTCGCCTCCATCGCCGCCAGCATGGGCACCGGGGCCGTCTACGAGCCCGACATCGCGGGGGACGCCCCGGCCATCGCCGCACGGCTGGCCGAGATGACCACCCCCATCCTCGTCTTCCACGTCGCCACCATGGTCTCGGCGCTGCTCCTGGTGGTCTTCGCCGCGGGCCTGCACCGCGACATGGCCGGTCGCCTCCCGACCGGCAGCACCCTGCCGACGGTCGCCCTGTCCGGGCTGCTCCTCGTCTCCGCGGCGCAGCTGCTGGGCTCGGGGCTCACCACCGAGTTCGTGTTCGGCCTCGCCGAGGGTGACCAGCTGGTGCCGGAGGTGGGCGTGTTCTTCGGCCACTGGCTCGGGACGATCCCCTGGTTGTGGGGCACGGCCGGCCTGACGGCGGTCGCCCTGGGAATGGCCGCGCGCGCCGGCGGCTACGCCCGCTGGCTCGGACTGCTGGGCTACGGACTGGGGGCCCTCCTGCTCCTGCTGGCCGTCAGCCCGCTGCAGTACATGGCCGGGATGGTGGGTCCGGTGTGGCTCACGGTCACCGCGGTGGGCCTGCTCGCCTCCCGCCGGGGACGCTGACGTCGCCATGGACGCCGCGGTCGCGGACGACCCGTCGTTCGCCACCTGGGTGGCGGTGCGCCGGCCCGCCCTGCTGCGGGCGGCCACGGCCATCACCGGGGACCCGCACCGGGCCGAGGACGTGCTCCAGGGTGCCCTGCTGCGCGTGCTGCCGCACTGGGCCGCGATCAGGGACCCGGGGGCCGCCGACTCCTACGTGCGCCGGGCGATGCTGAACCAGCACATCAGCTGGTGCCGGCAACCGTCGTACCGCCACGAGTCGGTGCGCAGCGAGGTTCCCGAGCCCACGGGGGGTGGGCTCGGGACCTCGGTGCCGGCGAGCCGGGCGGGCGAGCTGTGGCACCTCGTCGCGGCCCTGCCGCCCCGCCAGCGCAGCACCATCGCCCTGAGGTTCTACGAGGGCCTCTCCGTCGCCGAGACGGCCGCGGCCCTGGGCTGCTCGTCCGGCACCGTCAAGTCCAACACCCACCACGCGCTGGCCCGGTTGCGGGCCATGCTGGCCCGCGACGACCTCGCGGTCGCCGGCTGAGCCCGCGCCCGAGCCCAGCGCACGCACCCGAGAGAGGCCGACCCGTGTCCCAGCCAGCCGTCCCGCCGCCCACGCCGTGGCTGCCCCCGTCCTTCGAGCACCCCACCCACGTCGAGGTCGGGCTGGGACACCACCTGCGCCCCATCCGGGCCGAGGACGTCGACCTGGACATGGTGGCCGTCATGGGCTCCCGCGAGCGCCTGTGGCGGATCTACGGCGACGCCTGGGGGTGGCCGCCCGCCGGCATGACGCGCGAGCAGGACCGGGAGGACCTCGCCCGGCACGCCGCCGAGATGCTCACCCACGAGTCCTTCAACTACGCCCTGCTCGACACCGACGAGACAGCGCTGCTGGGCTGCGTCTACATCGACCCTCCCCAGAAGCAGTCGGCACAGCAGGTGGGCGCGGACGCGGAGATCTCGTGGTGGGTCGTCGACGAGTGCGTGGGCACCGACCTCGAGGCGGCCCTCGACGACCTGGTGCCGCGCTGGATCGCCGCGGCGTGGCCCCTGCGACGACCCCGGTACGTCGGTCGCGACCTGCCCTGGGCCGAGTGGCTGGCCCTGCCCGACCTGCCCCGCTGAGGTCTCGGCACCTTCCCAGCGGGCTCTCAGCCGGCACACAGGGTGGCGGCACACACTCGGGACATGAGCACCGTGCCCCCGCCCCCGCCCCAGGACCCGACGTCCCACCCGTACGGCACGCAGGCCTACGGGACCAACCCGTACCAGCAGGCCCCGCCGGCGCCCCCGGCACCGCCGCGCCGTCGGCGCGGTGGCCTGGTGGCCGGAGTGCTGGCCACCACCCTGCTCGTGGGCGGCGGCGCCGGCTTCGGCGGGGCGGCCCTGTGGGACCAGACCCAGGGCTCCAGCACGTCGTCCACGGCGACGGCGACGGCCACGACCCCCGTCGTGGACCAGGGCGACAGCCCCGCGGCCGACGGCTCGGTCGAGGCGGTCGCCACGGCCGTCCTGCCGTCCGTGGTGACGATCCGCGTGGCCGGTCAGCAGGGTGAGGGCTCGGGCTCGGGCATCATCCTGAGCGCCGACGGCACGATCCTCACCAACAACCACGTCGTCGAGGTCGCTGCGGGCGGCGGCGGCACGGTCCGGGTCTACTTCGCCGACGGGACCAGCGCGCCCGCCGAGGTCCTCGGCACCGACCCGCTCACCGACACCGCCGTGATCAAGGCCGACGGCGTCAGCGACCTCACCCCCGCGACCATCGGCAAGTCGGCCAACCTCGACGTGGGACAGGACGTGGTCGCCTTCGGCGCGCCCTTCGGCCTCGACTCCACCGTCACCAGCGGCATCGTGAGCGCGCTGGACCGCCCCGTCAACGTCGGCACGGACAGCCAGGGCAACTCCACGACGTACCCCGCCATCCAGACCGACGCGGCCATCAACCCCGGCAACTCCGGTGGCCCGCTGGTCGACATGACCGGCGCCGTGGTGGGCATCAACTCCTCGATCCGCACGGCGTCGCAGAGCACCAGCGAGCAGGGCGGCTCGATCGGCCTCGGCTTCGCCATCCCCATCGACGAGGTGATGCCGATCGTCGACCAGATGATCGCCGGCGACACCCCCACGCACGCGCGCCTCGGGATCCAGGTCGGCGACTCCGGCACGGCCGCCGAGGGTGCCACCGGGGCCCTGGTGAAGGAGGTCAGCGACGGCTCGACCGCAGGCGAGGCGGGCCTGGAGGCCGGCGACGTCATCACCCGGGTCGAGGACCACGCCATCACCGACGCCGACTCGCTGGTCGCCACCATCCGGTCCTACCGGCCCGGCGACAAGGTCGAGGTCACCTGGACCAGCGGCGGCCAGGAGCAGAGTGCCACGCTCGCGCTCGACTCGGACGCCGCCACGAGCTGAGCCGACCGGCCCAGTGCCCCGGGGGCCCCCGCCCCCGGGGCACTGGGCGCTGCGCACATCGCCTCCTGTGGCGGTCCGCGCCATGATGGGGAGCGCCCCACCCGGCGACGACCCAGAGGAGTCCCATGCAGCTCGAGCTGTCCGCCGAGGACGCCGCGTTCCGCGAGGAGATGCGCACGTTCTTCACCACCGAGTTCCCCCAGGAGATCCGCGACACGGTGCTGGAGGGTCGCCACCTCACCCGTGAGCAGATCGTGGAGAGCCAGCAGGTGCTCAACAAGGCCGGGCTGGCCGTCCCGCACTGGCCCGAGGAGTGGGGCGGGCGCGGGTGGAGCGACCTGCAGCGACACCTGTGGCACGAGGAGATGCAGAGCGCCGGTGTGCCGATCCCGCTGGCGTTCAACGCCTCCATGATCGGTCCGGTGCTGGCGCAGTTCGGCACCCAGGAGCAGAAGGAGCGCTTCCTCCCCGCCACGGCCAATCTCGACATCTGGTGGTCGCAGGGCTTCTCCGAGCCCGACGCGGGCTCGGACCTGGCCAGCCTGCGCACCACCGCCGTCCGCGACGGCGACGACTGGGTGGTCAACGGGCAGAAGACCTGGACGACCCTGGGCCAGTACGGCGACTGGATCTTCACCCTCGTGCGGACCGACCCCGACGTGAAGAAGCAGGCCGGTATCTCGATGCTGCTCATCGACATGACGCTGCCGGGCGTCGAGGTGCGCCCCATCGAGCTCATCGACGGTGGCCACGAGGTCAACGAGGTCTGGTTCACCGACGTCCGGGTCCCCGGCGACATGCTCGTCGGCGACCTCAACGGCGGCTGGACGATCGCCAAGTTCCTGCTCGGCAACGAGCGCGTCGGCGTGGCCCCGGTGGGCCTCACCAAGCGGGCGCTCGCGACCCTCAAGGCCAACGCCGGCGACCGGCTCGACGATCCCTACGTCCGGGCCCGCATCGTCGAGATCGAGAACGAGCTGCTCGCCCTCGAGCTCACGGCCCTGCGCGTGGTGGCGCACTCCGCCGGCGGCGAGCCGCACCCGGCCTCGTCGGTGCTCAAGCTCAAGGGCACCGAGCTGCAGCAGGCCGTCAGCGAGCTGGCCGTCGACCTGGCGGGGCCGGCCTCGATCGCCTCCGGCGCCGACGACGACTCCCCGCTCGCGGGCTGGGCCCGCCGCAGCGCCCCCACCTACCTCAACCTCCGCAAGGCGTCGATCTACGGCGGGTCCAACGAGATCCAGCGCCAGATCATCGCCCGCACGATCCTGGGACTCTGACATGGACTTCACCTACGACGACGAGCAGCAGGCCTTGCGCGAGGCCGTGCGCGGCCTCCTCACCAAGCAGTACGGCGACTACGAGGTCCGCCGCCGGACGACCGCGCAGGACCCCGGCTTCGACGAGGACCTGTGGGCCCGCCTGGCCGAGATGGGCGTCCTGGGCCTGCCGTTCGCCGAGAGCGACGGTGGCGTCGGCGCCGGTCCGGTCGAGATCGGCATCGTGTGCCGCGAGCTCGGCCGGGTGCTGGCCCCCGAGCCCTACCTGACCGGGGTGGTGCTGGCCGGTGGGCTGGTGTCGGCCGCGGGCACCGCCGAGCAGCGCGCCGAGGTCCTCGGGGCCGTCGCGGCGGGCGAGCGGGTGCTCGCCGTCGCCCACGACGAGCCCGACGGCCCGCGCTGGGCCATCGACGCCCCCGGGACCACGGCCACCCGGGACGGGGAGGGCTGGACCCTCACCGGTGCCAAGGACCCGGTCCTGCACGGCGCCCGCGCCGACCAGGTCGTGGTCACCGCCACCCTGCCCGACGGCGGCACCGGCCTGTTCCTCGTCGACTTCACGAGCGACGGCGACACCGCGGAGCGCACCGGCTACCCGACGTACGACGGGGGGCGCGCCGCCCGGCTCGTCCTCGACGCGACGCCCGCCGTGCCGCTCGGCGACGCCGGCACCGACCGGTCGGCGACGATCGCCACGATGCTCGACCTCACCCGGGTGATGGCCGCCAACCAGGCGCTCGGCGTGATGCAGGCCCAGCTCGCGGCCACGACGTCGTACCTGACGAGCCGCAAGCAGTTCGGCGTCACGCTCAACACCTTCCAGGCGCTGACCTTCCGCGCCGCGGACATGTACGTCTCGCTCGAGCTGACCCACAGCGTCGTCGACTGGGCGACGATGACCATCGCGTCCGGTGACCGCGACGCCCTGCGGGACGCGGCCGCCCGGTGCGCGTTGCAGACCAGCCGGGCCTCGCGGCACATCGGCCAGGAGGCCATCCAGCTGCACGGCGGCATCGCGATGACCGCGGAGTACTCCGTGGGCACCGCTACCGCCCACCTCACGGTGCTGGACCACCTCTTCGGCGACGGCGACCACCACCTCGGCGCCCTGGCCGCGGGCGTCACCGACCACGACACCCTGGAGGCGTTGGGCTGATGGACCTCTCCCTCTCCGACGAGCAGCAGGCCTTCCGTGACCTCGCGCGCAGCTTCCTGGACAAGGAGGCGGTCCCGCACCGCACGCAATGGGACCGCGACGAGGCGGTCGACCTCGCGATCGTGCCCAAGATGGCCGAGATCGGCTTCTTCGGCCTGACCATCCCCGAGGAGTACGGCGGGCTGGGCGGCGACTACGTCACCTACGCGCTGGCCATGGAGGAGCTCGGCCGGGCCGACTCGGCACTACGCGGGATCGTGTCGGTGAGCAGCGGCCTGGTCGGCAAGTCGATCCTCTTCTTCGGCTCCGAGGAGCAGAAGCAGGAGTGGCTCCCCCAGCTGGCCACGGCGAGCAAGCTGGGCTGCTTCGGCCTCACCGAGCCCGACACCGGCTCCGACGCCGGCAACCTCACCTCGCGGGCCACCCGCGACCCTTCGACAGGCTCAGGACAAGCGGCTGACTGGGTGCTCAACGGCCAGAAGCTGTTCATCACCAACGGCACCTGGGCCGACGTGGCCCTCGTCTTCGCCCGCACCAGCGACGACGGACCGCGCGGCGTGACGGCCTTCCTCGTCCCGACCGACACCCCCGGCTTCGAAGCCCGTGAGATCAAGGGCAAGCTCGGGCTGCGCGGCCAGGCCACCGCCGAGCTCTTCCTCACCGACGTGCGCGTCCCGGCCTCGGCCGTCCTCGGCGAGGTCGGCAAGGGCTTCAAGATCGCCATGAGCACCCTCGACAAGGGCCGGCTCGCCGTGGCCGCCGGCTGCGTCGGCATCGTGCAGGGCTGCCTGGAGACGGCCGTGGAGTACGCCACCACCCGCACCCAGTTCGGCAGGCCCATCGCGTCGTTCCAGCTGGTGCAGGACATGCTGGCCGACATCTCCGTCGACGCCGACGCCGCGCGGCTGCTCGTGTGGCGTTGCGCCGACCTCGTCGACCGGGGCGAGCCCTTCGGCACCGCGGCGTCGAAGGCCAAGCTCTTCGCCTCCGAGGCCGCCGTCCGCGCCGCCAACAACGCCATCCAGGTGCACGGCGGTGCGGGGTACGTCGACGACTACCCGGCGGCGAAGTACCTGCGCGACGCCCGGGTGATGACGCTCTACGAGGGCACCTCGCAGATCCAGAAGCTGCTCATCGGTCGGGCGGAGACGGGCATCAGCGCCTTCGTGTGACCGGCGCTCGCGCCGCGTGCGCGGTGCTCGCGCCGCGTGCGCGGTGCTCAGGCTGCGTGCGCGGTGACCGCCAGCCACAGCAGCATCTTGTCGCGTGGGTCGGCGAGGTGCCGGCCGGTGAGGCGCTCGATCTGCTTCATCCGATAGATCACCGTGTTGCGGTGGCAGTAGAGCTCCTCGGCCGCATGGGTCGGCGACCCGTCGTGCGCGAGCAGGGTGCGCAGGGTCGCCAGGAGGGTCTCGGCCTGGGGGTGGTCGAGCAGGTCGCCGAAGGCCTCGGCCATCAGCAGCGGCGTGACGTGCGAGTCCCCGGCGAGCAGGACCTCGGGCAGCCGGTCGGTCACGCCGACCGCGTCGCAGTCGCCCGGCGTCAGCGTCTCGGCGGCCCGTAGCGCCAGCTGGAAGGCCGTGCCGAAGCCCGCGAGGCCCCCGCTGCTGCCGGCGACCGCCGTACGACCGGTGGCCACCGGGGCGAGCAGGCCCACCAGGACCGCCTCGTCCGGCAGCGCGCCGGACACCAGCCCGTAGGCCACGCCCGAGCGGACGTGCCAGTGCGAGACGAGGCCATGCCGGTCCAGCCGGTCCTCGACCGGACCGACCGCGTCGGCGCCCTCGCCGTCGGCCAGCACCACGACGCAGGACACAGCGTGGTCGGTGCCGACGCCCAGGGCGGCCCGCGCCCCGACGGCGAAGGACGGGTCACCGCCGCGGCCGTCGACGAGGCCGTCGAGGACCGTCTGCTGGCGCTGCTGGTCGCGGCGCTGCACCCGGGCCCGCTCACGGTGGTAGGCCTCGATGAGGACGGCGTTCTGCACGTCGAGGTTGGCCCAGACCCCGCGGGCCGCGCCGAGCAGGTCGGCGTCGGGCACGTGCTCGTGTCGCGTGGCCGTCTCGGTCAGTGCCTCCCACAGGACCCGCGCGCCCATCGTGTAGGCGTTGAGGACCAGCTCCAGCGGGACGCCCTGGCGGGCCCGTCGCCGACCGGTCTCGCGCCACAGCTCCACCGCGGTGGCGGTGTCGGTGCTGACTCCCGACAGGTTCTGCAGGCCGCGCCGGATGTGCTCGCGACAGCTGTGCCGGACGTCGTCGGGCAGGTGCGGGCTGATCGTGCGGTAGGCGTCGACGTCCCTGGCCAGCAGCCGTGAGGAGATGACGTCGGCGATCTCGTCGGCGCGGTGCAGCACCAGGCGCCAGGCCCGGGCCACGGCATCGGGCTCCGGGTCGGTCCACCGCACGGCGCTCACGCCGCACCCTCGCTGATGCTCTCGCTGCCCCGGGACACGACGCCACCGTGTCACTCCCCGCACACAGTGCGCCAGCGCGACGGAGGTTTCCGGGACGGATCTTGTGCGCCGCGCCCAATGTGTTCGCCGCCCGGGATGGCGAGAGTGGTGCGCATCACATCTCGGACCCGGAGGTCAGACGCGCTCGTGACCGAACTCCAGCTCAGCGGCATCACCGTGACCTTCGGTGGGCTCACCGCCCTCCAGGACGTCGGCCTCACCGTCGGCCCCCGCCAGGTGCACGGCGTCATCGGCCCCAACGGTGCCGGTAAGACCACCCTGTTCAACGTCGCCTGCGGCTTCGTGCAGCCCGACAGCGGCGACGTCGTACGACGCGGGGAGCGGGTCGAGGGCCTGCGACCGCGCGACCTGCCCCGCCTCGGGATGGCCCGCACGCTCCAGGGGCTCGGTCTCTTCGACCGGATGACGGTGCTCGACAACGTCATGGTCGGCGCGGACCATCACGCCCGCTCCGGCTTCCTCGGCGGGCTGCTCGCCCTCCCCCGGGCCGGCGCCGACGAGCGGGCGCTGCGCGACCGGGCGCGCTCGGCGCTCGAGGACCTCGGCGTCGCGGCGTACGCCGACCGCTACCCGCCGAGCCTGCCCTACCCCATCCGCAAGCGGGTGGCCCTGGCCCGGGCCCTGGTGTCCGAGCCGGACCTGCTGCTCCTCGACGAGCCCGCCAGCGGGCTCTCCGCCGCGGAGATGGAGGAGCTCGGCGACCTCGTGCGGACGCTCACCGAGCAGATGTCGGTGCTCCTCGTCGAGCACCACATGGACCTGGTGATGAGGGTCTGCGACGAGATCACCGTCCTCGACTTCGGCCGCGTCATCGCCCACGGCACCCCCGACGAGGTCCGCCACGACCCCGCGGTGCTGGCCGCCTACCTCGGGGAGGACGTGCACTGATGCTCACCCTCAGCTCCCTCACCGCCGGCTACGGCCCGGTCACCGCGCTGGAGGACGTCTCCCTGACCGCCCGCGAGGGCGAGATCACCGCCGTCCTCGGGGCCAACGGCGCGGGCAAGACCACCCTGCTGCGGACCGTCTCGGGCCTGCACCGGGCCAGCAGCGGGACCATCGACCTCGGCGGGACCCGCCTGGAGTCGGTGGCTGCGGAGAAGATGCCCCGGCTCGGCCTGGCCCACGTCCCGGAGGGGCGCGGCGTCATCACCGAGCTCACCGTCGAGGAGAACCTCCGCCTCGGCGGCCTCGGTCGCGGCGGCCGGGTGTCCGCGGCCGACCTCACGCGCATCTACGACCTCTTCCCCGTGCTGGGCGATCGCAGCGCCGCCCTGGCCAGCACCCTGTCGGGCGGTGAGCGGCAGATGCTCGTGATCGGCCGGGCCCTGATGGCGCGGCCGACGATGCTGCTGCTCGACGAGCCCTCGCTCGGGCTGGCGCCCCGGATCGTCGCGCAGATCTTCGGCCTCGTCCGCACCCTCGTCCGCGAGGAGGGACTCAGCGTGCTGCTCGTCGAGCAGAACGCCCGCAGCGCCCTGTCCGTCGCCGACCACGGCGTCGTGCTCAACCTCGGCCGCGTGGTGGCCGACGCCCCCGCCGACGAGCTGGCCGGCGACGACCAGCTCCGCCACGCCTACCTCGGATTCTGACCCCCCACCAGGAGCCCCCCTGTGCAGCAGTTCCTCAACACCGCCCTCAGCGGCCTGACGCTGGGCATGGTCTACGCCGCCTTCGCCCTCGCGCTGGTGCTGATCTGGCGCTCGACCCGGATCGTCAACTTCGCCCAGGCCCCGATGGCGATGCTCACCACCTTCGTCGCCCTGGTCGTCATCGACGCCGGCCACTCCTACTGGCTCGGCTTCGTCGCCGCCCTGGTCTCCGGCCTGGTGCTCGGCGCCGTGCTCGAGCGGGTGGTCATCCGGCCCGTCGAGGGGAAGGCCGAGATCAACGCGGTGATCCTCACCCTCGGGCTCTTCATCGTCCTGCACGGGCTCGCGGCCGTCGTCTTCGGCAACCGCTACCGGTCCTTCCCCGCGCCCTTCGGCCTCGAGGGGCTGACCGTCGGGAGCACCACCATCGCCCTCAACGGCTTCGGCATCTTCACCATCGTGTCGGTGCTGGTGGTCATGGGCCTGCTGGTGGCGCTGTTCCGCTTCACCGACGTGGGACTGAGGATGCGTGCGTCGGCCTTCAACTCCGAGGTCGCCCGGCTGCTCGGGGTCAAGGTCGGCGCCATGCTCACCCTCGGCTGGGCGCTGGCGTCCCTGGTCGGCTCCCTCGCCGGCCTGCTGATCGCCGGCGGCAGCCTGGTGCACCCGTCGTACATGGACTCGGTGGTGGTCTTCGGCTTCGTCGCCGCCGTGCTCGGCGGCCTCGACAGCCCGCTGGGCGCGGTCGTCGGCGGCCTGATCCTGGGCCTCTCGCTGAGCTTCGTGAGCGGGTACGTCGGCAGCCAGCTCGTCGCCCTCGCGGCCCTGGTGATCCTGATGCTCGTCCTCACGCTCAAGCCCGGCGGCCTCTTCGCCCAGGCCGCGGAGCGGAGGGTCTGATGCGCGACCGGATCACCGCCGTGCGCCGCAACGTGCTCGCCCGGCACCTCTTCCTCGCCCTCGTCGGCCTCCTCGTCGTGGTCGTCGTGGTCGAGAGCATCTCCGACTACCGCAACACCCAGCTCGCCTCGATGGCCTACCTCGGCATCGCCGCCGGCGGACTGACCGTGCTCACCGGCACCAACGGCCAGCTCTCGCTGGGCCACGGCGCCCTGATGGCCATCGGCGCCTACACCTCCGCGCTGCTGCTGCCCGACAGCGACTCGTCGCTGCCGCTGAGCCTGGTCATCCTCGCCGCGGTGGCCGTCACCCTCGTCGTCGGTGCGGCGGTCGGGCTGGCGGCCGCCCGCCTGCACGGCCCCTACCTGGCCGGCGCGACGCTGGCCCTGGCGGTGGCGGTGCCGGGCATCGCGCTCTACTTCAAGGAGACCCTCGGCGGGGAGCAGGGCCTGCGCGTGGTGATGCCCGACATCCCGGTGTGGGTGCTCGACCTGGCGTTCTTCGTGACCGGCCAGGACCTCTCCCGCTCCCGCTACACGGCGTACGTCGGGTGGCTGACGCTGATCGTCGTCTTCGTGCTGCTCGCCAACCTCAGCGCCGGACGCACCGGCCGGCGTTGGCGGGCCGTGCGCGACGACGAGGTCTCCGCGGAGCTGGCCGGCATCGACCTCGGGCGCGCCCGCGTCTCCGCCTTCATGGTGAGCGCCGCCGCGGCGGGCGCGGCGGGCGCGATCCTGGCCTTCACGGTCAAGCTCGCCGCCCCCAGCGCCTTCACCCTGACCCTCAGCCTCACCCTGCTCGCCGCGATCGTGCTCGGAGGGCTGGGCAGCCTCGCCGGGGCCCTCATCGGCGCCGCGCTGCTCACCTTCCTGCCGAGCGTCGTCACCGACGTCGGCCGCAGCGCGGGACTCAGCGACATCCAGGCCGCGGAGCTGGCCCCGCTCGTCTACGGGCTCGTGATGGTCGCCGTCATCCTCCTCGCCCCCGCGGGCATCGTCGGCTCGCTGCGCGGCGCCGTGCAGCGCTCGGCGACCACCCGTCGTACGACCTCACCCACCACCACGAAGGGAACAGCATCATGACGAGACACATCCGGGGTGGCGGCCCCTTGGTCGCCACCCTCGCCGCGACCCTCGCCCTCACGGCGTGCGGGGCGGGCGGACGCGACAGCTCCGACGGCGAGGCCGCCGCGGACACCCCGGGCGTCACCGACGACACGGTGACGATCGGCGGCACGTTCCCGCTGACCGGCGTCGCCGCCCCGGGCTACTCCGAGATCCCGACCGGCGCCCAGGCCTACTTCGACTACGTCAACGAGCAGGGCGGGGTCCACGGCCGCCAGATCGACTACATCGTCAAGGACGACGGCTACAACCCCACCACCACCAGCACCGTGACCAACGAGCTCGTCCTCAAGGACGAGGTGTTCGCCACCGTCGGCTCGCTCGGCACGCCCACCCAGGCGTCGGTCGCCGACTACCTCAACGACGAGGGCGTCCCGCAGATGATGGTGTCCTCGGGCTCGCTGCAGTGGGGCGACGACGTGGAGAACCGGCCGATGACCTTCGGCTGGCAGCCCGACTACGAGTCGGAGGGCAAGATCATCGGCCAGTGGGTCGCCGAGAACATGCCCGACGCCAAGGTCGGCCTCTTCCTCCAGGACGACGACCTCGGCGAGGACGCCGAGAAGGGCGTGCGCCAGTACGTCGACGACCAGATCGTCGCGGTCGAGCGCTACACCTCCGGCAACACCGACGTGGCGCCGCAGGTCTCGGGCCTCCAGGCCAAGAAGGCCGACCTGGTCCTGGCGTTCAACACCCCGTCCTACACCGCGCTCAGCCAGCTGGTGGCGCTCAAGACGGGCTACAAGCCGCAGTGGTTCTACGCCAACATCGGCTCCGACCCGGCGCTGGTCGGCTCGCTGCTGGAGCGCTTCTCCGAGGGCGCCGTCGACGGCGACTCCACGGCGCTGGACGGCGTGATGACGACCGAGTACATCCCCGGCGTCGACAACCCCGAGGACCCGTGGGTCCAGCTCTGGCAGAAGGTGTGGGACGAGCACGGAGAGGACGGCGAGCTGACCAACTACCGCATCTACGGCATGTCGCAGGCCTACGCCTTCGTCCAGGCGCTCGACGCCGCCGGCGAGGACCTCACCCGCGAGGGCCTCGTCGAGGCCGTCGAGGAGGGCGGCACGGACTGGGACGGTCCCCAGCTCGCACCGTTCCGCTACAGCGCGGACAGCCACATGGGCATCTCCGGGATGCGGATCCTCGAGCTCGAGGGCGGCAAGGGCAAGCCGCTGACCGACGTGCTGGTGACCGACATCGGCGACGCCGAGATCACCACCGACGACTCCGGGTCGGCCGACGACGCCCCGCCGGAGAACGGCGTCCCGACCAGCTGAGGCGGACCCGGCTCGGGGACACCCGGCGCCTCACCCCAGGCGCTTCTGGAAGTCCCCGAGCCGGGCCACCGGCACGAAGCCGAGCGCCTCGTTGACACCGATCATGTGCGCGTTGACCTCGGCGTTGTAGGTCGTCAGCCGGCGCACGTCGGGCCGCTCGTCCTGCAGCAGGCGCAGGTTGGCGACCTTCACCGCGACCCCGAGCCGGTGGCCGCGGTGCTCTCCCCGGACGAGGGTCCCCCACTGGTAGGCCCTCCCCGGCTCGTGGACCGTGGTGGCGAGGTCGGTGTAGGCGACCACGACGCCGTCCGCGTCGAGGGCCACGGTGTTGTACTTCGTGCGCCCCTGCTTCGCGATCGTCGTCTCGCGCTCGCGCACCACGTCGGGGCTGACGACCTCCGGCTCCAGGTCGAGGTCCCCGGTCGGCGCCTCGGTCGCCAGGCTCGAGGTCACCTCGGCCCAGCCGGCGAGCAGGTCGTCGGGCACCGGCCCCGCCCACGACCGCAGCGTGTACGACGAGTGCGCGCGCGCCGCGTCGCGCGCCAGGCGGTCGAGGAGTCCCGCGGGCACGGGAAGGTGCAGCTCGCGCTGGACCTCCGAGAGCGCGAGCATCCAGCCGCGCGCGGCGGCGAAGCCCGGCCCGGACGCGCCCGCCCCGTCGGACCCCGCGTCGTACGGCCAGGACGCGAGGCCGTTGAGGACCCGGCGACCCCGCTCGCGGGCGACCGACTCGAGGTGCGCGAGGACCGTCGAGCCGTGGCCGCGACGCCGGTGCGCGGGCAGCACGTGCACCGTCATCTCGGCCAGCTCGGGGTTGTCGAGCAGCGGGGTCCGCATCCAACCGGCCGCGACGGTCTCGCCGTCGACGACGCCGCACCAGCCGCCGCTCCAGGAGTGGGACCCGCCGTCGCGCATCGCGGCCCGGACCTCCTCGAGCTGCCACGTCGTCGCGACGTCGCCGAGCTCGTGCCGCTCGGCGACCTCGTACACGTGATGCCACGCGCCGAACGCCGCGTCGTCGTCGGGATCGAGCTCCCGGACGTCGAGGTCGCTCATCGGACCCGGGCCACCCGGCCCTCGTCCCAGACGGGTCCGTCGGACTCGTAGACCTCGCCGTCGGCGCCGTAGACGAGGAACCGGTCGAAGCCGCGGGCGAACCACCGGTCGTGGGTGACCGCGAGCACGGTGCCGTCGAAGGCCTCCAGGCCGCTCTCCAGGGCCTCGGCACTCTGCACGTCGAGGTTGTCGGTGGGCTCGTCGAGCAGCAGCAGCGTCGCCCCGCTCAGCTCCAGCAGCAGGATCTGGAAGCGCGCCTGCTGACCGCCGGACAGCGACTCGAAGGTCTGCTCGCCCGCGTGGGCGAGCTCGTAGCGGTCCAGCACCCGGCTCGCCTGCTCGCGACCCATGCCGGCGCGGCCCTGCCCGGCGGGCTGCCCGTCACCGCGGTGCAGGATCTCCAGGAGGGTCCGGCCGCGCAGCTCGGGGTGGTCGTGGGTCTGCACGAACCAGCCCGGGCGGACCCGGGCCCCCAGCTTGGCCGACCCGGTGTGCGGCACCGGGGCGGGCGGCTCCCCCACCGGGCGGTGCTCGACGTCGGGGTCGCTGCCGCCGGCCGCGAGCAGCCGCAGGAAGTGCGACTTGCCCGAGCCGTTGGAGCCGAGGACCGCGACCCGCTCGCCGTACCAGACCTCGAGGTCGAAGGGCTTCATCAGGCCGGTCAGCTCGAGGTCGGTGCACACGACGGCACGCTTGCCGGTGCGCCCGCCCTTGAGCCGCATGCTGACCTGCTGCTCGCGGGGCTGCTCGGTCGGCGGGCCGGCCTCCTCGAACTTGCGCAGCCGCGTCTGGGCGGCGCGGTACTGCGAGGACATGCCGTCGTTGTACTCGGACTTGATCTTGAGCCGCAGCACCAGCGCCTTGATCTTCGCGTGCTCCTCGTCCCAGCGCCGGCGCAGCTCCTCGAAGCGCAGGAACCGGTCCTCGCGGGCCGCGTGGTAGCTCGCGAAGCCGCCGGGGTGGGTCCAGACCGTGTTGCCGGCGGCACCGAGCTCGACGGTGACGATCCGGGTCGCGGTGTTGGCCAGCAGCTCGCGGTCGTGGCTGATGAACAGGATGGTCTTGCCCGACTCGCGGATGCGCTGCTCGAGCCAGATCTTGCCGGGCACGTCGAGGTAGTTGTCCGGCTCGTCGAGCAGCAGCACCTCGTCGGGACCGCGCAGGAGGTACTCCAGGACCAGCCGCTTCTGCTCGCCCCCGGACAGGGTGGACAGCGAGCGGTGCCGGGCCCGGTCGTAGGGCATCCCCATCGAGGCCACGGTGCACGTGTCCCACGTGACCTCGAGGTCGTAGCCGCCGGCGTCGGCGTACTCGCCCAGCGCCTCGGCGTAGCGCATCTGCGTCGCCTCGTCGTCGGTGTCCATGAGCGCGAGCTCGCACTCGTCGACCGCCCGCGCGGCGGCCTGCACCCGGGGCGGCGCGACGCTGAGCAGCAGGTCGGCGACCGTCTCGTCCATCCCGCCGTGGCCGACGAACTGGCGCATCACCCCGAGCCCGCCGGAGCGGGTGACCGCCCCGGCGTGCGGGACGAGGTCGCCCGTCACGATCCGAAGCAGCGTCGTCTTGCCGGCGCCGTTGGCACCCACCAGGGCGACCTTCGCACCGTCGCCGACCCGGAAGCCCACATCGTCCAGAAGCACTCGTCCGTCGGGCAGCTCGTAGCGCACTCCCGACACATCCACATGTCCCACGTCGGCCATTGTCCGTGACGCGTGGGCGCGGAGCCACGCGTTAAATCCGGCGGGCGGCGTGTCGCGAGTGGTCTGGACCACCCTAGGGTGGGCCCATGTCCGTCCAGAACCAGCAGACCACGACCACCGTCCCGAAGTGGCGCGTCATCGGTCCGGGCCTCGTCGTCGCCGCCACCGGCGTCGGTGCGGCCGACCTCGTCGCCACCCTGATCGCCGGGCAGAAGTTCGGCTACACACTGCTGTGGTGCGTGGTCGTCGGGTGCCTGATGAAGATCGTCCTGGTCGAGGGCGCGGGCCGCTACTCGCTGTCCACCGGGCGCACGATCTTCGAGGGCTGGCGCTCGCTGGGCATCTGGACGACGTGGTACTTCGCGCCGTACATCGTGATCTGGGGCTTCGTGTACGGCGCCGCCGCCATGGCCGGCACCGGGCTCGCGCTCGCCGGGCTCACCGGCGTCCTCTCGGTGACGTGGTGGGGCATCATCTCCGGGCTGATCGGGCTCGCGCTCGTGTGGACCGGTCGCTACAGCACCTTCGAGAAGGTGCTGGCGGCCCTGGTCGGGCTGATGTTCGTCACCATGGTGGGCGCCGCGCTGCTGGCCACGCCCAACATCCCCGAGCTGCTCACCGGGCTGGCCCCGCGCATCCCCGACGGCGGGCTGGTCAACACCCTGGCCCTCGCCGGTGGCGTCGGCGGCACCATCACCCTCGCGGCGTACGGCTACTGGCTGCGTGAGAAGGGCTGGTCCACCCCGGCGTACATGCGGGTCATGCGCATCGACAACACCGTCGCCTACGTCGTGACCGGCATCTTCGTGCTCGCCACCCTCATCGTCGGTGCCGAGCTCCTCTACTCCACCAGCGTCGCCATCGAGCAGGGCGACGCCGGCCTGGTCGACCTCGCGGTGGTGCTCCAGGACCGCTACGGCCAGTGGGCCGGCAAGGTCTTCCTGATCGGCTTCTGGGCCGCCGCCATGTCGTCGCTGGTCGGCGTGTGGAACGGCGTCTCGCTGATGTTCGCCGACTTCATGACCAACGTGCGCGGCGGTCACAGCGACGACGCCGACGCCCGCGCCGGCGGCAAGTGGTACAAGGCCTACATCCTGTGGCTGACCTTCCCGCCGATGGCGATGCTCTTCCTCGGCAAGCCGGTCTGGCTGATCCTGGCGTACGGCGTGCTGGGCGCGTTCTTCATGCCCTTCCTCGCCGTCACCCTGCTGTGGCTGCTCAACACCGACCGCACGCCCGTCGAGTGGCGCAACAAGCTGCACTCCAACGTGCTGATGACGATCATCGCGCTGGCCTTCGTGGCGCTGTGCGTCAACGAGGTGCGCAAGGCCGTCGCCGGGGTCTAGCCCTCAGATCCGTTCGGCGACCCGGCGGGCCGCGATCTGCAGGACGTCCCACGTCGACGAGAACGGCGGGGCGTAGGCCAGGTCCATCCACGCCAGGTCGTCGACCGTGCCCTGCGCCCACAGGACGGCGGCGGCGGTGTCGACGCGCTTGCCGGCACCGTGGCCGCCGACCACCTGGACGCCGAGCAGCCGCCGGGTGTCCCGGTCGGCCATCACCCACACCGCGATCGGGTCGGCCTCGGGCATGTAGCCGGTGGCGGTGGTCCCCTCGGTCACCAGCGTCACGGGGTCGTGGCCGGCCTCCTCGGCCTCCGCGCGACCCAGGCCGGTGCGCGCGATCTCAAGGTACTGCCCGCCCGCGGCGAAGCGGGTGATCGAGGTGTCCACGATCCCCTGGAAGGCCAGCTCTCCCCCGGCGAGGCTGTCCCCGAGGGCGCGCCCGTGCTTGGTGGCGTGCGTGCCGAGGGGCCGGAAGACCCACCGGTCGTCGATGCGACGGCGCACCTCGCAGCAGTCGCCCGCCGCCCACACCCCGTCGGCGACGCGGCCGTGCGGGTCCGGGCGCAGGGCGCCGTTGTCGGCGGTCTCCAGCCCCGAGCCGGTGAGGAAGTCCGTGCCGGGCCGGACCCCGATGGCGAGCACGACGAGGTCGGCGTCGCGCTGGTCCCCCTCCCAGCGCACCCCGGTCACCCGCTCGGCCCCCGCTCCGTCCTGCGCCACGTCGAGGCCGGTCACCTCGACACCGAGCACGACCTCGGCGCCGGCGTCGCACAGCGCCACGGCCACCCGCTCGGACATCTCGTCCTCGAGCAGCGCGAGCCCGCGCCCGCGGGTCACCACGGTCACGCCGAGGCCACGGCGCAGGGCCGCCTCGGCGACCTCGACGCCGATGTAGCCGGCCCCGACCACCACCACGTGCGCACCGTCGCCGGCGGCGTCGAAGCGGTCCAGCCAGGCGGCACCGTCGTCGAGGGTCTTGACGGGCCCGACCATGTCGTACGGCGTGCCGTCGGGCCGCAGCGCCCAGTCGGGCACGATCGCCGGGGCCCCGGTGGCCACCACCAGCTCGTCGTACTCCAGGGTCTCGCCGGCGGCCGTGGTCACCGTGCGCGCGGCGACGTCGGCCGCGACCACCTCGGTCCCGAGCCGCAGGTCGATGCCGGCCGCGCGGTGCTGCTCGGCGGTCCGGGCCACGAGCTCGTCAACCGAGCCCACCTCGCCGGCCATCCAGTAGGGGATGCCGCAGGCGGAGTACGACGTGTGGGTGCCGCGGTCGAGGACCGTGATGGCGAGCTCGTCGCCGGTCCGCCGTGCCGTGCGCAGGGCCTGGTGGGCGGCCGACATGCCGGCGGCGTCGGCGCCGACCACCACGACCCGTCGTGGTGCCGGGCTCACTCCTCGGTCTGCTTCGCCCAGAGGTTGACGCCCGAGTCGACGGCGTGCCGGTCGATGGCGGCCAGCTCGTCGTCGGTCAGCGGCGGCCCGTCGAGCGCGTCGAGGTTGGTGTCGAGCTGCTCGACGCTGCTCGCCCCGATCACGGCGCTGGTGACGCGCCGGTCGCGCAGTGCCCACTGGAGGGCGAGCTGGGCCAGCTTCTGGCCGCGCTGCTGCGCGATCTCGTTGAGGGCGCGGACGCGGTCGAGCACGTCGTCCTCGAGACCGGCCAGCGTGCTGTCGTCGCGCGCGGCACGGCTGTCCTCCGGGACGCCGTGCAGGTAGCGGTCGGTGAGCAGCCCCTGGGCGAGCGCGGTGAAGACGATGCAGCCCATCCCCTGCTCCTCGAGCTCGTCGAGCAGGCTGCGACCGCCGTTGGCGGGGGTCTCGATCCAGCGGTTGAGCATCGAGTACGAGGGCTGGTGGATGAGGAGCGGGGTGCCGAGCTCGCGGGCGATCGTCGCCGCCTCGTGCGTCCGCTCGGCGGAGTACGACGAGATGCCGGCGTACAGCGCGCGGCCGCTGCGGACGGCCGTGTCGAGCGCCATCATCGTCTCCTCGACGGGCGTCTCGGGGTCGAAGCGGTGGCTGTAGAAGATGTCGACGTAGTCCAGGCCCAGCCGCGCCAGCGACTGGTCGAGGCTGGCCAGGACGTACTTGCGGCTCCCGCCCCCCTGGCCGTACGGGCCCGGCCACATGTCCCAGCCGGCCTTGGTCGAGATGACGAGCTCGTCGCGGTGGGACGCGAAGTCGTCGCGCAGGTAGCGTCCGACGTTCTCCTCGGCGCGGCCGTAGGGCGGGCCATAGTTGTTGGCCAGGTCGAAGTGCGTGACACCGCGGTCGAAGGCGCGGCGCAGGATGGCCCGCTGCGTCTCCTCGGGACGGTCGGTCCCGAAGTTCTGCCACAGCCCCAGGCTCAGGGCGGGGAGCTTGAGCCCGCTCCTGCCGGTGGGGCGGTAGTCCATCGAGTCGTAGCGGTCTTCGGCTGCCTCGTACGTCATGCGCCCACTCTTGCAGGTGCGATCACGCCGCCCGGCTTGTGCGCCGCTCCTAGCGTGGGGGGATGGCAGGCGTACGACGGGTGGTCGGGCTCGCGCTCGGCGGCGCCCTGGTGGCGTCCGGGTGCTCGTCCCCGTCGGCCGCTCCCCGGGGTGGCCCGGAGCCCCGCACCGCGCCCGCTCCCGCCTCGCCGTCCGCCTCGTCGTCCACCCCGTCCGGCACCCCGTCCCCGTCGTCGCTGCCGACCACGCCCGCGCCGTCGACTCCCTCGCCCTCGACGGCCACCCCGCGGCCGGAGCCGCGCCGGGCCTTCCTCACCGTGCCGCGGCTCGGGCTGCGGGACTTCCCGGTGGTGCACTACCGCGGGTCGCCCGACGACGCGGCGGGCACCGCCCTCCAGAACGACGGCTCGCTCGCCTCACCCCGCGGTCCCGGCGGTGGGGTCGCGGCCGGGGAGGTGGGCAACCACATCGTCACCGGCCACCGACTGTCCTCGACCCAGCCCTTCCGCTACCTGCCGTCGCTGCCCCGCGGGAGCCGCGTCCTCGTGCGGGTGGGCGACACGGTGCACGTCTACGAGGTACGCCGCACCCGCTGGACGTCGTTCCGCTCCGAGGACTCCCTGGCGGCGCAGCGTGCCCCGGTCCCCGGGCGACCCGGCGTCGAGGCCAGGCGGGCGATGATCACGCTCTCGACCTGCGCCACCCTCGAGGACCACGCGGCCGGCAACTACTGGGCCGACGAGTTCGACAACCCCGAGCACCGGATCGACAAGATCGGCGTGCTCGTCGCCTCGCGACCCGCGTGACGCCTACCCTCCGCCCATGACCAGCACCGACGTCGCCTTCCACGACTGGCACATCGAGGAGCGCGAGTACCTGCGCCTCGAGGAGCGCCGAGGTCGTCGCCACGCCTTCGAGACCCTGGACCCGACGCGCACCGCGCTGGTCGTCATCGACGTCGTGCCGTTCTTCGTGGAGGAGTCGGCGTACTGCCGCGGCATCATTCCGCAGGTCAACCTCCTCGCCGAGGAGCTGCGCTCCGCCGGGGGCACGGTGGCGTGGGTCGTGCCCGGCTATCGCGAGCCCACCCCCCGCGACCGCGAGCACCGGGGAGAGGAGATCGCCGAGCGCTACGCACGGTCCGGAGGTCCCGGCACCCCGGCCGAGCGCCTGTGGCCGGAGCTCGCGGTCGCCGACGGGGACGTCGTCGCCGAGAAGACGGCGTACAGCGCCTTCTTCCCCGGGAGCAGCGACCTGCCCGCCCTCCTCGCCGCGCGTGGCGTCGACACCGTCGTCGTGACGGGCACGGTCACCAACGTCTGTGTCGAGGCGAGCGTCCGCGACGCGGCGACTCTCGACCTCCGGGTCATCCTCGTCGCCGATGCCTGCGCCGCGACGCGCGACCGCGACCACAACGCCACGTTGCACGTCGTCCACCGCTCGTACGGCGACGTGCGCCCCACCGCCGAGGTCGTCGACCTCATCCGCGCCGGGCGTCGTTGAGCGCTTGCTCCCGGCGTCCTGGAAGTCCTCGAAAGTCGTGTCCACATGCCGGTCCATCCGGCTGTTTTCGCCGTCTGATTGTCGGTGGTCCCTGCTTGGCTTGAGCCATGACCAAGACCGCCGCACCCGCGCTGCCGGAGACTCCGGCCGCGCTGCTGCGCGCGGTCCGAGCCTCCCGCGAACGGGCCGCGGCGGAGGACGTGGAGATGATGCGTCTCGGCGTGCACTGGGCAGACCTGCACCTGGCGGACCCGGAGTTCGCCGAAGCCTGCTTCACCTCGCCCAAGACGTTCGCAGGTGAGGGATCCCCGGCGATCGACGAGTTCTGCGTCCCGGAGTTCGCGACGATGCTCGGTCGCACCAACGACAGCGCCGGCCACTTCCTGTCCCAGTGCGTGGAGCTGGCCTACCGCCTGCCCCAGCTCTGGGGTGCCGTGCAGGCGGGCCTGGTTGCCGGGTGGCGGGCCCGGCTGATCGCGGACACCACCATCGACCTGACCCTGGAAGCGGCGACGTTCGTGGACGAGCAGGTTTTCTGGTGCGCGTCCCGGCTGACGCCCGCGCAGCTGGGGCGTGTGGTGGACGAGGCGAGGGTGCGGTTCATGCCCGACCAGGTTGCTGACGCGCTCGAGAAGAGCGCAGACAAGCGGCACGTCACCTTCGACACCGAGCAGGCGTCGTACGACGGGACCATGGGACTGGAGGCGAGCCTGGAGATCCCCGACGCGCTCGCCCTGGCCGCCGCGGTGAAGTCCGGCGCCGAGCACCTGGCACGTCTTGGGTCGACCGACACCGTCGACGGCAGGCGCGCGACCGCGCTCGGCGACCTCGCTCGACACCAGCTCAGCATCGGGTTCGACGAGGACTCCCCGGTGAGTGAGGTGCCGGCGCAGCGAGCCTCGGCACCCGTCACCCAGGTCGTGCTCCACGCCCACCTGTCGGCCGACGCCATCACCCACCACGACAAGACGACCAACAGCACCGGCAAGGAGCTGGTGGCACGGGTCGAGCAGGCCGGCCAGCGAGTGCTGTCGGTCGAGCAGATCCGCGCCTGGTGCGGACGCCCCGATGCCCAGGTCGTCGTCAAGCCCGTCATCGACCTCCGGGACCGCCTCGAGTGCAAGGGCTACGAGCCCACAGAGAAGATCCGTGAGCACGTGATCGTCCGCGACGGGACGTGTGTGTTCCCGTGGTGCGGACGCAACGCGAGGCGATGCGACCTCGACCACGTGATCCCGTACGACCACGACCACCCCGAGCGCGGCGGACTGACGTCCACCGACAACCTCGCTGCGCTGTGCCGGCGGCACCATCGGTTGAAGACCCACGGCCGATGGCGCTACGAGATGACCGAGCCGGGCGTCTTCACCTGGACCAGCCCCTTTGGCTTCACCTACCTGCGCGACTACACCGGCAGCCGAGCCACCGGACGCGCCTGGCCCGAACCCGGCACCTCGCACCCGCCGGACCTCTGACCACCACGCCCCGGACCCCGCCCACGCGACACCGGCGGGGCCGCAGGCGTATCCGGATGCCATCTCGGCATGTGTGACCCGTGGCCCCGCTCTCTCTGTGCCGATCGCGGGTTCCCCAGACGTTCCCTATCCGTCTGGAAGGCGACTAGCAGCCATTAGTCACTGCGCCCGCTGGAGCCGGACGTTAAAAGTGGTTCGGAAGCGGCCAGGGAAGCGCCCATCCTCGGTGTCGTCCTGCTCGACTTGAAGCTCCAGATCTAACGCGTCCGAAATCTGCTTTGCCGCGGCTAGCCCAACGCCGAGACCCGTCATCTCAATAGCTCTCGCCGCTTTTGCGCGATATTTAGGAAGGAAGATCTGTTGTCGTTCATGTTGCTCGATGCGCGGGCCGAGGGACGTGAAGGTTATCGAGATGTGGTCCTCAAGTTCGTTGAAAGTTACGGCAGCCGAAGAACTTGGTGGCGAATACTTCACCAGATTGTCTAGAAGTCCTTGGAAGACCGCCCCAATCGCCTTATCATTGTAAAAGACGGAGGAGTGGCAAGTCCCTTCGAGACGAACGCGCAGATCCTTTTCCCTTGCCTGCCAGTCGTATATCCTGAGGTACTTGAGGAAGAAGGAATGAACCTTGAATCGACGTTCACTTCCATGAACAATGTTGATCTCGTTGAGAAAGACCATCGAATCCATCTTCAACAGCATCAGTTCCGTCGAGTAGTAGATCGCCCCTTCGGTCGGCAACTTGTCCGCCGCCTCCGACGGGGGCAGGTCGGGGTATCGGTCATGCAACAGGGACTCCGCATGACCACGAACCAACTTGACTAACTGCAGGAAGTCGTGACTTTGATTCAAGTTGTCAGCAAAGTCCTGGCGCAGCTGTTCCGCTAGCGAACGAAGGAACTCAGGATCGGTCTCCAATCTCGCAAATGCTTCTTGCCGCGCGGCCTCCATGTCGTCAACCACGCCGACCCCGAGCCTGCGTGCGGCCTCGATGGAGGACCTTAGGGTTGCTGCACGCACATGTCGCTGCGGTTCCCGTCGAATCCGTTTGCGCGCCCTCTGAGTGGTGGCAGGAAGGTCTGACGTGACAACGCCGGCAACGACGCGGTTGTCATCGACACGTGCGTAGGTGAGCCCGAAACGGCATTGCTTTGAAATGCCGACGGGCGCTCCATCGTCTTTAACGCACTCGCGAGTAGGGCAGTATTGACAGTCCGCGTGAACCGGAAACAGCGATCCGTCTGTTACTCCACTGGACGTGATCGTTGGATAGGGGAACAGGGGCCATGGGCCAATTGTCACGATGACACCGCACCGACCACTCGGATGCCGATGGTAATAACATGCGTAATGAGCTCAGCCTTCTCTTGATCAGTCAACGAGGAACTTAAGTAGCGACGCAAACCGTCCGCATTGCCTTTCCTAAACCCACGGAGGGCTAGTGGCACAGCGCGAGGTGCTAGCGCAGCACTTTCGCCTAGTTCTCGATTCATGGCGGCAATGAAGTAACCTGGCGTCGCATGACGCACTAGTAGTTCATCGACCTTTTCCTTATATTCGAGATAGCTCATGCCCTTATCGAAGACGGCGTCGGCCAGCGTTAAGTATTCAGTGGAGGACACCGCCTGAGGCTGGGCAGAGTAAATAATCACCGCTTGCGCCGGGTTTGCCTTCTTAATGTGTTTCAGAATTCCGAGGCCCTGAAGGTCCGGACTTTCAACAAGGCCAACCCCCTGAATATCAAGCAGAATAACGTCCCAATCACCGTCCGTTAACTGCGTCATGTTTCGGATCGCTGGCCACCGTTCAAAGTGATACCCGTCGCGCGTAAAGCTTCGCTGAGCTGGGAACGCTTGATCGTCGATGACAAGGATCCGCGACTTCCTTCGCACCTGCTCGATGTCCGGTTCGCCTGGAACGGGGGCTCTTCTCCACATGGAGGGAGCCTATGGCCGCGGGAGCGAAGCCGCATCCTTAACCTGAACTGGCCAACCGACGACCAACGAACGCTTTGAAGAGTCTCGCGATCGCTTTATCCGCCGCACGCACCCGCGGCGTACGGGCTGGTTGCGCCGACGTGCCACGATGAACCCGTCCGCGCCACCCGACACGAACGGAACTCACATGGGCCTCATCTTCCCCGTCGCCGAGGACACCCCCGACGACAAGGACGCCTCGTTCGAGGACTTCGCGACCGACTGGTCGGACACCTGGATGGTCGAGGTCGACACCGACTTCGACGACGACGAGGCCGGCGACGTCGTCCGTCTCGGCCCCATGGGCGCCCAGGCCGCGTGGGACCTCGCGAGCGCCCTCGACGACAAGCGGTCGGAGTGGACGATGGTGATCCTGCCGCTGTTCTCCGACACCGACGTCGACGCGATCATCGAGCAGATCGAGTCCTGACCGACCAGTGACCCCGACGCCGGGCGCCCGCACGACGGGCGTCCGGCGCGGGTCTCAGCCCCGCCGGGTCTCCAGCACCCGGAAGCCCTTGGCGGACGCGAGCCGCGTCGTCGGGTAGCCCTGCTCCCCCAGCCAGCGCTGGAGCGAGTCGGCGCCGAGGTTCTTGCCGACCACCATCACGGCCCGGCCACCCGGCGCGAGCCGCGGCAGCCAGGTCAGCAGCAGCTCGTGCAGCGCTTCCTTGCCGATCCGGATCGGCGGGTTGGACCAGATCTCGTCGAACTGCATGTCGCTCGGCACGTCCGCGGCGCGGCAGGCGACGAAGTGGCCACTCACCCCGAGCGCCTTGGCGTTCTCGTTGGCGAGCAGGATCGCGCGCTCGTTGACCTCGAGGCCGATCACCGAAGACAGCGGCACGGCCTTGGCGATGGCCAGCCCGATCACGCCGTACCCGCAGCCCAGGTCCAGGAACCGACCCGCGACCGGCGGCTCGACCTCCCGCAGGAGCACGGCCGTCGCGTGGTCGAGGTGCCCCCGGCTGAACACCCCCGCACCGCTCGTCAGCTCCAGCTCGTGGCCCCACACGGACGCCGTGAACGTCTCCCGCTCGAACGGCGCGGTGGGGTCCGCGGAGAAGTAGTGGTCCTCAGCCATCGACGGCCTCCCTGGTGTTGCGGGCCCGATCGGCCTGCGCCGCGAGCTCGGCGCCCTCCGGGTAGCCGACCTCCTCCAGCGTCAGGCCGTGGGCGTGTACGACGGTCAGTGCGGGGTCGCGGCGACGCGCGGCCATGATCTCGGCCGCCCACTCCGGCGGCTTGCGTCCGTCCCCCACGGCGAGCAGGCAGCCGACCAGCGAGCGGACCATGCTGTGGCAGAAGGCGTCGGCCACCACCCGGGCGACGGCGACCCCGGTCTCGTCGCGGCTCCACGAGAGCTCCATCAGGGTCCGGACGGTGGTCGCTCCCTCGCGGCGCTTGCAGAACGACCCGAAGTCGCGCAGCCCCACCAGGCTGGACGCCGCCGCGTTCATGGCGTCGAGGTCCAGCGACCGCGGCCAGGCCAGCACGTGCGCGCGCAGCAGCGGGTCGACCAGCTCCGGGGAGTCGGCCACCCGGTAGGCGTAGCGCCGCCAGCTCGCGGAGAAGCGTGCGTCGAACCCCTCCGGCGCCTCGACCCCGCGGCCTACCCGCACGTCGGCGGGCAGCAGGCCGTTGACGCGGCGTACCAGCGCCTCCAGGGGCGGCTGCTCCGCGCGTCCCGCCGCCCGCTGCAGGTCCTCGGGCGAGACGTCGAGGTGCACGACCTGGCCGCGGGCGTGCACGCCGGTGTCGGTGCGCCCCGCGCACACGACCCGCACGGCCGGGACGCGGAACGCCGTGGCCAGGGCCTCCTCGAGCGTGCCCTGCACGGTGCGCAGGGACGGTTGGGTCGCCCAGCCCTTGAAGTCCGTCCCGTCGTAGGACACGTCGAGCCGGATGCGCACCCGACGATCTTAGGTGGCCCTCGCAGGCCCTTCCGCGCTCACCCCGAGCGGCCATACTCGACTCGTGAGCAACCCCGCCATCATCCTCGTCTCCGGCACGCACCTCGCCGTCCTGGAGGAGCAGTTCTCCCGTTACGCCCGCGAGTACGACGTGCGCCTCGCCGCGAGCGCCACCGACGGCAAGCACCAGGCGCTCGACGTCCTCGACGCCGGCGGGCAGGTCGCCCTCTTCGTCCTCGAGTCGGAGCTGCCCGACATGGAGCTCTACCCGGCCCTCGCCAAGATCCGGCAGACCGTCCCCACCGCCCGGCGCATCGTGGTCGCCCACTTCGAGAACTTCCGCCGCGACGCCGAGCTGCTGCGTCCCGGACAGGCGACCGGCAAGTACGACGCCTTCCTGCTGATGCCGCGCGGCGTGCGCGACGAGGAGTTCCACAGCTCGGTCATCGACCTCCTCAACGACTGGGCCGCCACCGTCGCCGTGCCGGAGGTCGTCTCGGTCCGCATCGTCACCCCCGAGCAGGACGTGCTGACCCTCCAGCTGCGCGACTACCTGGAGCGGGTGGGCCTGCCGTGCGGCGTCTTCCACCCCGACAGCGAGGAGGGCCGCGACGTGGTCTCGCGTCGCGTCGGGGACGACGACCGGTGGCCGCTCGTCGAGGCGTTCACGTCGACGGCCCCGTTCGTGCCCACCACCACCCGCGACCTCGCGGTCACCCTCTACGGACGCCCCGACGACATCGAGGTCGACCAGGTGGTCGACCTCGTGGTGATCGGCGCCGGGCCCGCAGGGCTCGCGGCCAGCGTGTACGGCGCCAGCGAGGGCCTGTCCACGGTGACGGTCGAGGGAGAGGCGATCGGCGGCCAGGCCGGCACCAGCTCGATGATCCGCAACTACCTCGGCTTCCCCCGCGGGATCTCCGGGATGCGTCTCGCCCAGCGTGCCCGCAACCAGGCCATCCGCTTCGGCACCCGCTTCTTCACCGGCTGGCCCGTGGTCTCCCTCGAGCCCGGCACCGACGGGCGTCCGCACGTCGTGCGCACCGAGGGCGGCGACGTGCACGCCCGCGCCGTGCTCATCTCCACCGGCGTCACCTACCGGCGCATCGGCATCGAGTCCCTCGACAACCTCGTCGGGTACGGCGTCCACTACGGCGCCGCGATGACCGCCTCGCGGGAGATGGAGGGGGCCGACGTCATCGTGGTCGGCGGCGGCAACAGCGCCGGACAGGCCGCCGTGCACCTCGCCCGGTTCGCCCGCTCCGTGACCATCATGGTCCGCCGTCCCGACCTGTCCGCGACGATGTCGCACTACCTGATCAGCGAGATCGGCTACAACCCGCGCATCGAGGTCCTCGGCAGCGCCCGGGTCGTCGACGGCGGCGGGGACGGCCGACTGGAGTGGGTGGACGTCGAGGACGTGCACTCCGGCGAGCGGCACCGTCGCGAGGTCCGGGGCCTGTTCCTGCTGCTCGGCGCCGACCCCCAGTGCGAGTGGCTGCCCGACGAGGTGGCCCGCGACGACCGCGGCTTCGTGCTGACCGGCCGCGACGTCCCCACCGCGGCGTGGCGCGACGGGCTGCCGCCGGCCAACCTGGCCACGACGGTGCCGGGCATCTTCGCCGCCGGCGACATCCGGGCGGGGTCGATGAAGCGGGTCGCCTCGGCGTCGGGCGAGGGCGCGTCGGTGGTGTCGCTCGTGCACGACTGGCTGGCCTGACGCAGGCTAGTTCAACCGGATGGTTGACAAGGCAGGACGGGTCGGCCTACCTTTGTTCAACCATCCAGTTGAAAAAGGGGACGGCCATGGCCGACCAGCTCTCCCGGGCCTTCGCCGCCCTCGCAGACCCCACCCGGCGCGACCTGGTCGCCCGTCTCGCCGTCGCCGATGCGACGGTCGGCGACCTCGCCGCGCCGTACGACGTGAGCCTCCAGGCGGTCTCCAAGCACCTCAAGGTGCTCGAGGAGGCCGGCCTGGTGAGCCGCAGCCGGGAGGCCCAGCGCCGACCGGTGCACCTGGAAGCCGAGGTGTTCGACCTGATGACGAAGTGGATCGAGCGCTACCGCCGACAGGCCGAGGAGCGCTTCGCGCGCCTCGACGCCGTCCTGGACTCCCTCTCGGAGACCGGGGACCCCACCGCAGAGGAAGGAACCGCGTCATGACCACCACCCACGACACCCGCTACGCCGAGGCCGCGATCGAGGCCGACCCGACCGTTCCCGCGGTCCACATCTGGCGCGACTTCGCCGCCACCCCCGCCCAGCTGATGCGGGCGCACACGGACCCGGACCTGTTCCGCCGCTGGATCGGCCCGTCCTCGCTGACCACCCGCATCGACCACTGGGACTGCCGGACCCTCGGCTCCTACCGCTACGTCGCCGAGCGTGACGGCGAGGAGTACGCCTTCCGCGGCACCTTCCCCCACGTCGGCGAGGACCGGCTCGTGCAGACCTTCACCTGGGAGGGCATGCCGGAGGCGATCGCCCTCGAGACGCTGACCTTCGAGGACCTCGGCGACGGGACGACCCGCCTGCACGCCTTCTCGCTGTGCGACTCCTTCGAGGGCCGCGACCAGATGCTGGCCAGCGGCATGGAGGTCGGGATCCACGACGGCTACCGCAAGCTCGACGCCCTGCTCGCCGAGGGAGCCGCCTGAGATGGCCCTGCCGGAGACGCCGGCCGCGCGCCACCGCGAGGTGGCCGCGACCTTCGGCGCGCTCGTCCGCGAGGCCGACGACTGGCAGGCACCCGCTCCCGTGGACGGCTGGGTCGCCCGCGACGTCGTCGACCACCTCGTGGAGTGGTTCCCGGCCTTCCTCTCGGCCGGGGGCGTGGTCCTGCCCGCTGGCCCCTCGGTTGCCGAGGACCCCGCGGCGGCATGGGACCACCACGCCGCCGCCGTCCAGGTCGTCCTCGAGGAGCGGGGCGAGGAGTCCTTCACCCACCCCTACGCCGGCACGCACCGCCTCGCCGACGCGGTCGACCGCTTCTACACCGCGGACGTCTTCATGCACAGCTGGGACCTGGCCCGCGCCACCGGCCAGGACCTGGTCCTCGACGAGGACTTCGCGGCCACGCTGCTCGGCGGGCTCGAGCAGATGGAGGAGGTGCTGCGCACCTCTGGCCAGTACGGCGCGCCGGTGCCGGTAGCCCCCGACGCACCCGTCGTGGACCGGCTCGTGGGCTTCATCGGCCGCGACCCGGCCTGGTCCCCGCCTGCCGGCTGAGCGGCGTCAGTCCAGCTCGTGGCGGTGCGGCGGGTCCCCGCCCGGGCGGCTGACGGTCACCGCGGCCGCACGGGCGGCGAAGGCGAGCACCGCCGACCAGTCGTCCGCCGCCAGGGCTCCCAGGCGCGCGCGGGCCGACGGACCGACGACGCCCAGGTCCCACAGGGCGTGGACCACCGCGGCGGTCACCGTGTCGCCGGCGCCGATCGTGTCCGCCACCTCGACGCGCGGAGCGGCCACCTCGGCGTCGTCGTCCCGGCCGTACCACCGGACCCCGGCCCCGCCGAGGGTCACCACCAGTGCCCCGGCCCCGGCGCCGACCAGGTGGTCGGCCACCTCGCGATGGGTCCGCCCCGGCCACAGCGCCTCGAGGTCCTCGTCGCTGGCCTTGACCACGTCCGCGAGCCGCGCCATCTCCTCGGCCCGGGCGACCACGTCCTCGCCGGTGCCGGTGATCGCCGGGCGCGCGTTGACGTCGAAGACCGTCAGCGCGCTCCCCCGCGCCGCCGCGACCAGCGCGGCGACCTCGTCGGCGCCGGGGCTCAGGGCGGCTCCGATGGAGCCGTAGACGACGACCACCGGCTCGACGTGCTCCGGCAGCGCGACCGGCGGCACCCGCCACTCGATGTCGAACTCGTAGCTGGCCGACCCGTCCTCGGCCAGCGTCGCGACGGCGGTGGCCGTGCGGGCGAGCACGACCGGGTCGACCGCCAGGCGCACGTCGTTGTCGGCCAGGTGGGTGGCGAGCAGGCTCCCGTGGGCGTCGTCGGCCCAGGCGCTGGCGAACCACACGGCGCGACCGAGCCGGCTCATCGCCACTGCCGCGTTGGCCGAGCTCCCGCCCGCGTGGTCGCGCTCGCTGCCGTCCCGTCCACGGACCACGTCGACGAGTGCCTCACCGACCACCAGGGCTACCTGCTCCATGCCCGTGGTTCTACCACCTCCGCACCTAGGCTGGCGCCCATGGAGCTCGCCCGGATCGACCTCGATCCCCTCGACCCGCAGTCAGCCACCCCGCCGTACGAGCAGGTCCGGGTGCAGGTGGCCGCTCGGATCACGGACGGCCGGCTCCCGGCGGGCTCCCGGTTGCCGACGGTGCGCGCCCTCGCCGAGGAGCTCGGACTGGCCGTCAACACCGTCGCCCGGGTCTACAAGGAGCTGGAGGCCGACGGCCTGGTGGCCACCGAGGGACGGCGCGGCACCCGCGTGACCGGCACCGTCGCGACACCGAGTGCGGTCCGCGACGCGGCCGAGTCGCTGGCCCTCGAGGCACGCCGGGCGGGTCTCACGCTGGCCGAGGCCACCCGCCTCCTCGAGCAGGGCTGGTCCCGGTGAGGTGGGTCGTCCTCGGGGCCGGGGCGGTCGGTGGCGTCGTCGGCGGACACCTGCACCTCGCCGGCCGGGCCACCACGCTGGTGGCCCGCGGTGCGCACCTGGACGCCATCCGCGGGGGTGGGCTGCGACTGGACACCGGTGACGGCATGCACCGGATCGTGGCACCGGCCACCGACACCGCCGCCGGCGTGGAGTGGACCGACGACACCGTCGTCCTGCTCGCCGTGAAGTCGCACCAGGCCGCCGCCGCCCTCGACGACCTCGCCGCCCACGCACCGCCAGGCACCCCGGTCGTCTGCGCCACCAACGGGGTCGCGACGGAGGTCGAGGCCCTGCGCCGCTTCGCCGCGACGTACGCCGTGTGCGTGATGCTGCCGTCCACCCACCTCGAGCCGGGGCTGGTCGTCGCGAAGTGCCACCCCGTGCCCGGCATCCTCGACGTGGGCCGCATCCCCGGCGGCACCGACCGCCGCACGGCCGCGATCGCCGCCGACCTCCGCGCTGCGGGCTTCGAGTCGGTCGAGCGCGACGACGTGATGGCCTGGAAGCGTCGCAAGCTCCTGATGAACGTCGGCAACGGCGTCGACGCCTCGTTCGCGCCCGGCACCGCGGCCGACGAGCTGGCCGAGCTCGCGCGACTGGAGGGCGAGCGTGTGCTGGCCGCCGCCGGGCTGACGGTGACCACGGCCGAGGACGACCGGCAGCGCCGCGGCGACCTGCTGAGCCGCCGCGAGGGCCTGGCGCCGGCCGGCGGCTCGACGTGGCAGAGCCTGCGCCGCGGGACCGGTGACACCGAGGTCGACTACCTGGCGGGCGAGGTCGTGCTCCTGGGGCGGCTGCACGGCGTCCCGACGCCGGCCTGCGAGGCCGTGGTGGCCGCCACCCGTCGACTGACCCTGGCCGGCGGCGAGCCACGCAGCCTGCCCGCCGCCGACGTCCTGGCGACGCTGCGATGAGGGCTGTGTACGACGGGCACGCGGTGTCGGTGCCCCGTGCCAGTCTCCACCGGCACCACCACTGACCCCGGGAGCCGCTGACATGGACCACGCCGACGACACCTCGCCGATGCTCGCGCGGGTGCGCAAGCTGCTGGCCAAGGCGGAGGACCCCGCCGCCACCTCCGCCGAGGCCGAGACCTACACGGCCAAGGCCGCCGCCCTGATGGCGGCGCACGGCATCGACCGGGCGCTGCTCGCCCTCGCCGACCCGTCCCTCGACGTGGTCGGCGACCTCGTCATCGTCGTCGACAAGCCGTACGCCGCGGACAAGGCCGACCTGCTGGGCACGGTCGCCTCGGCACTGGGGTGTCGTGGCGTACGCCGCACGCGCTACCCCGACGGCGAGAAGGAGCTGTCCCTGCACCTCTTCGGCCACCGCTCCGACCTCCAGCGGGTGGAGATCCTCTTCACCAGCCTGCTCGTCCAGGCCCTGCACTCCCTCGCGCGGACCCCGGTGCCCTCCTACGACCACCCGGCCGCGTTCCGGCGCAGCTGGCTCGCCGGCTACACCGCGTCGATCGGCCGACGACTCGTGCGCCTGGAGGAGGCCGCCGCCGAGCGGGCCGGCGACCGGTTCGCTCGTCGCGGCACCTCCAGCGCGCTCGTCCTCGCCGACCGCTCGCACGCGGTCGAGGCGGCTCGCGACGACGCCTATCCCCACCTCCAGCAGGGCACGCCACGGCGGCTGTCCGGCACCGGTGCCCAGGACGGCTGGAGCGCCGGCCAGCGCGCCGACCTCGGTGACGGCCGGCTGGGCGGTGGCCGACGCTCGCTGCCCGGCGGTTGAGCCCCGGACGCACGAAGGCCCGCCACCCCGGAGGGGTGACGGGCCGTCGAGGGAGCAGTCAGCTCACTTGGTGCTGTCGTCCTCGGCCGGAGCCTCGGTCGCCTCGTCCTCGGCCGGAGCCTCGGACTCGGTGGTCTCCTCGGCCGGGGCCTCGGTGGCCTCGGTCGCCTCGGTGTCGGTGGTCTCCTCGGCGGGAGCCTCCTCCTCCGCAGCGGCCGGAGCCGGAGCGGCGGCCTGCGTCTTCTTGGTCGAGGCAGCCTTGGGGCTGTACGCCTCGGTCACCAGCTCGATGACCGCCATGGGGGCGTTGTCGCCCTTGCGCGGACCGATCTTGGTGATACGGGTGTAGCCGCCCGGACGCTCGGCGAACGTCGGCGCGATCTCGGTGAAGAGGGTGTGCACGACCGACTTGTCGCGGATGGTCTTGAGGACCTCGCGACGGTTGTGCAGGTCTCCCCGCTTGGCCTTGGTGATCAGCTTCTCCGCGACCGGACGCAGCATGCGCGCCTTGGTCTCGGTGGTGGTGATCCGGCCGTGCTCGAACAGGGCGGTCGCCAGGTTGGCGAGGATCAGGCGCTGGTGGGCGGGGCTACCGCCGAGGCGCTTGCCCTTCTTGGGCTTGGGCATGTCAGTTCTCGCTTCTCTCCGGCCGTGTCAGGTACCGGGGTAGACGTCCGCCGGGACCGGCGAACGGTTTGGATGTCAACACGATCACTCTCGACTGCGGTGCGGCAGCGTGGCGCCGGTAAGACGCCACGCAACCGCAAACCCCAGTCAACATCAACCGCGGCGCGGCAGCGGGTCGCCGGAGGCGACCCGCTCGCGCCATTCAATTGGTGCGGCAGCGTGGGCGCCGAAGGCGAACACGCTCGCACCATTCAATTAGTACTGCTCGTCCTCGACGAAGGCGTCGTCGTCGTCGTCGCCGTACGCCGCCAGGGCAGCGTGCGGGTCGAAGCCGGGCGCGCTGTCCTTGAGGGACAGACCCATCTCGACCAGCTTGGCCTTGACCTCGTCGATCGACTTCGCACCGAAGTTGCGGATGTCGAGCAGGTCCTGCTCCGAGCGGCTGATGAGCTCACCCACGGTGTGGATGCCCTCGCGCTTGAGGCAGTTGTAGGACCGGACCGTCAGCTGCAGGTCCTCGACCGGGAGGGCGAGGTCGGCGGCGAGCTGCTCGTCGACGGGCGACGGGCCGATGTCGATGCCCTCGGCCTCGACGTTGAGCTCGCGGGCGAGTCCGAAGAGCTCGACCAGCGTCTTGCCGGCCGAGGCGATGGCGTCACGGGGACGCATCGACGGCTTGGTCTCGACGTCGATCACGAGCTTGTCGAAGTCCGTGCGCTGCTCGACACGGGTGGCCTCGACCTTGTAGGTGACCTTGAGGACCGGGCTGTAGATCGAGTCGACCGGGATGCGGCCGATCTCGTTGTCCGCGCCCTTGTTCTGCACGGCCGAGACGTAGCCGCGGCCACGCTCGACGACGAGCTCGACGTCCAGCTTGCCCTTGTCGGACAGCGTGGCGATCTTCAGGTCGGGGTTGTGGACCTCGACGCCGGCCGGCGGCGTGATGTCGGCGGCGGTGACGTCACCGGCACCGGACTTGCGCAGGTACATGACGACCGGCTCGTCGTGCTCCGAGGAGACGACGAGGCCCTTGAGGTTGAGGATCACCTCGGTGACGTCCTCGGTGACACCCTCGATCGTGGAGAACTCGTGCAGCACCGAGTCGATCTTGATGCTGGTGACGGATGCCCCGGGGATGGAGGACAGGAGGGTACGGCGCAGCGAGTTGCCGAGCGTGTAGCCGAAGCCCGGCTCCAGCGGCTCGATGACGAACCGCGAACGGAACTCGTCGACGGACTCTTCCGACAGGGTCGGGCGCTGAGCGATAAGCACTGATTCTTTCCTTTCCGGACCCACCCACCATTTGACGGGCCCGAACTGTGCGAGAGAGGAAGTGATGAACCGCTGGGGCCTGAGGCACGACCCCAGCGGGGGTGCACGGGGGCGGAGCCCCCGGGCGATTACTTCTTGGAGTAGTACTCGACGATCAGCTGCTCGGTGACCGGCACGTCGATCTGCGCGCGGGTCGGCACCTGGTGGACCAGGATGCGCATCCGGGTGGGGATGGCCTCCATCCAGGCGGGAACGTGGCGCTCGCCGTGGGTCTCGCGGGCTACGATGAACGGCGTCATCTCCAGCGACTTCTCACGGACGTCGATGATGTCGTGGGCCGACACCTGGAACGACGGGATGTCGACCTTGTGGCCGTTGACGAGGAAGTGGCCGTGCACGACGAGCTGACGGGCGTGGCGACGCGTGCGGGCGAACCCGGCGCGGTAGACCACGTTGTCGAGGCGGCACTCGAGGAGCTGGAGCAGGTTGTCACCGGTCTTGCCCTGGCGACGGTTGGCTTCCTTGTAGTAGCGGAGGAACTGCTTCTCCATCACGCCGTAGGTGAAGCGGGCCTTCTGCTTCTCCTGCAGCTGGAGGAGGTACTCGCTCTCCTTGATGCGCCGGCGGCCGTGCATGCCGGGAGGGTAGGGACGCTTCTCGAAGGCAGCGTCGCCGCCGACGAGGTCGACACCGAGGCGGCGCGACTTGCGGGTGATCGGGCCGGTGTAACGGGCCATGGCAGGAAGTCTCTCTTTCTCGGGTGTCGGGTCAGACGCGGCGGCGCTTGGGCGGCCGGCATCCGTTGTGGGGCGTGGGGGTGACGTCCTGGATGGTGCCGACCTCGAGGCCGATGGCACCCAGCGAACGGATCGCCGTCTCGCGGCCCGAGCCCGGGCCCTTCACGAAGACGTCGATCTTCTTCATCCCGTGCTCCATCGCCCGACGACCCGCAGCCTCGGCTGCCATCTGCGCGGCGAACGGCGTCGACTTGCGCGAGCCCTTGAAGCCGACGGTGCCGGCAGAGGCCCACGAGATGACCGCCCCGGTGGGGTCGGTGATGGTGACGATGGTGTTGTTGAACGTGCTCTTGATGTGGGCTTCGCCCTGAGCGACGTTCTTCTTCTCCTTGCGGCGGACCTTGGTCGCGCGGCTCTTGGGAGGCATTCAGTGATCTCCTGTGAGGTTCTGGTCTGGAAGCTTCGAGTGAAGGGGCGGGACTCAGCGCGTCAGCGCCGGGTCACTTCGCCTTCTTCTTGCCGGCGACAGTGCGCTTGGGACCCTTGCGGGTGCGCGCGTTGGTCTTGGTGCGCTGACCGCGGACCGGGAGGCCCATGCGGTGGCGGCGACCCTGGTAGCTGCCGATCTCGATCTTGCGGCGGATGTCTGCCTGGACCTCGCGACGGAGGTCACCCTCGATCTTGAAGTTGGCTTCGATCTCGTCGCGGAGCTTGACCAGCTCCTCGTCGCCGAGCGTGTGCACTCGCGCGTTCGGGTCGACCCCGGTGGCGGCGAGCAGCTGCTGGGCGCGGGTACGGCCGATGCCGTAGATGTAGGTGAGTGCGATCTCGATGCGCTTGTCGCGCGGGAGGTCAACACCAACGAGGCGTGCCATGTGGCTTTCCTTGTCTGTTGCTCACAGTGGTTTCGGTCGTGTCGCATCCCGCTCCTGCGGGCTCCGGCCACTGCTCCGGAGGTGTCTTCGCCCGGCTGGTGCCGGGCTAGCGATCACGTTGTGGGGTGTTTCAGTTGTACGTCGGGTGCTGCGGGCTGAGCGTCAGCTCAGCCTTGCCGCTGCTTGTGGCGCGGGTTCTCGCAGATGACCATGACGCGGCCGTGACGACGGATGACCTTGCACTTGTCGCACATCGGCTTGACGCTGGGCTTGACCTTCATCAGAAGGACCTTTCGGATCGGCTGGTCACTTGTAGCGGTAGACGATCCGACCGCGGGTCAGGTCGTAGGGGGACAGCTCCACCACCACGCGGTCCTCGGGGAGGATCCGGATGTAGTGCTGACGCATCTTGCCGCTGATGTGGGCGAGCACCTTGTGTCCGTTGGTCAGCTCGACCCGGAACATGGCATTCGGGAGGGCCTCCACGACGGAGCCCTCGAGTTCGATCACGCCTTCTTTCTTCGGCATGTCCTCCACAATCTGTTGGTCGAATGTCTACCGTTGTTGCACCACGCCACACTGGTGGCGGGGCCGGCCCGCGAACCTCCGGTCCTTCAGGACCGGTGGACCTCGTACGGCGTCTCCGTGGACCTCAACCCGGGCACGACACGAACCACTCCTGCGAGCGGTCGAGGCGCTTCCGGCAGCCGCGAGGCACCACGAAACACAACCCACGTTGGGCCGACACGCCAGTTTAGTCTCGCGCTCTCCGAAAAGACCAATCAGCGCGGGCGGGACCGCATCCCACGCACGCGGGGCCCGGTCGGGCGCAGCGACCGCAGGTTGACGGCGGCGAGCAGGCGCTGACGGCGGCCCACGGACTGCGACATCGAACGGCGCTCGGCATCGACAGTCTCCCAGAAGGTCGCGGCCGCCTCGGGGTCGGGGGTGGCCGGACCGAAGACGAAGCCGTCCGCCCGGCGGGCCAGGGAGGGCGCCTGCTCGGTCCCGATCGAACCGGATTGCTCGCGACGGGTGACGGTCGGTCCCAGGGGAACCGGCTGTCCGAGGTCGCGGGCGTGGTCGACGAGCTCGCGCCAGGCTCCCACGAAGCGTGCCGAGACGCTGGCCGCGGTCCGGCGGCGTCGTCGGCGCAGCAGCTTGAGGCCGATGATGGAGGCGACGACGAGCAGGACCGCGAGCAGGGGACCGCCGACGTACGTCGCGACGGCGACGATCCAGCCGGGCAGACGGTCGACGACGGACTCCTCGTCCTCGTCGTCGGCGTCCTTCTTGTCCGCCTTGCGCTCCTTGAGGTCCGCGTCGCTCTGGTCCCCGGCGTCCGACGGGGGCGGGATGGGCGCGGGCGGCGGCACGACGGTCCCGGTCATCGGGGTGTTGGTCTCGGGCAGCTGGTCGGCGGGCGGCTCGTCGGACATGAAGGCCTCGGTCGGCAGGGTCCGCCACGACCCGTCCGCGGCCCGGAGCTCGACCCACGCCGAGACGTCCTTGCCGGTGACGACGCCGCCCTCGGGCACCTCGGCGCCGAGCACGACCCGCGCGGGCACCCCGACCTCGCCCGCGAGGAGCGCCATCAGCGCGGCGTACTGCTCGTCGTTGCCCACCAGCTGCTGGGCCTGGACGAAGCCGTCGGACAACCGCTGGATGCTGTGGCCGGGGTGGTAGACCTGCTCGGACTTGCGCACGCCGTCGGAGTACTTGCCCTCGGTCCGCAGGTGCTCGGCGATCGCGTAGACCCGCTCCATCGGCGTGGTCGCCCTGCCCGTCCACTGGGCGGCGGGCGTCTTGAGGAACGCCGTGCCGTCGGGCGGCGGCACCGCCGCGCTCGAGGCGACCGTGGTCGCGTCGAGCGAGTCGTCGGGCACCACGGCGCTGAAGGAGTAGGTGTCCCCCTCGTGCAACCCGGTGGGGACCACGGCCGTCGAGGTGGCGAGGTTGTAGCGGAACACCTCCGCCTTGCCGTCGGGGTCCCCGGTGCGGAAGTCCAGGGACTGGAGGGCACCGATGGTCGGCAGCCACGGGGCGTCGTACCCCTCGCCGATGGTGACGGTGGCCTCCACGCGATCGCCGTCGACCGGGTTGTCGATCGTCGACGACACCCGCTGGAAGGAGTCGGAGGCCGGCTCGGGCAGCGCGTCGTCGGTGGCTCCCCACACCATGCCGTCGTAGTGGTCCATGGTCGCGATGCGCACGCGGGTCCCGACGGGGGCGCCGTCGACGGTGAACAGGGTGCGGTCGTAGACGTTGGCCCGGTCGTCCCTGCCGAGCAGGTCGACGTACTTGCGGAAGCCCGCCAGGGGCGAGGGGTAACGGCCGATGTCGAACGGCGGCTCCACCCAGTTGCGCACCACCGCGCGCTCGCCGTCGTCGTCGCCCATGACCAACGCCGAGGCGGGTACGGCGAGCGCCGACGCGAGCGCGACCAGCCCGGCTCCGACCAGCAACCGCCCCCAGCCGGAGGTGCCGCCGTGCACCGTGGCCGAGGCCCGGCGCGAGCGCAGCGCGAGCCAGCCCAGGGCGAGCGCGGCGAAGACCGACCCCTGCACGGCGAGGGACTGCGGGTGGCGGACCCCGAGGAGGATCACGGCGGCCAGCACGGCGGTCAGCCCCAGCACCGGCAGCAGCGCCGTCAGCCACGACCGCCGCAGGTGCACGTGCGACAGCGTCGTGCCCAGGACGCCGGCGACGATGCCGAGCAGCCAGGGCAGCACGAGCAGGGGGCCGTCGCCGTCCACGGGCGGCAGGGTGGTGAGCAGGTCCTTCCACCCGAAGATCGCCTGGTCGACGAGCTTGGAGAGCGTCGGCCCTCCCGGGACGAAGGCGGTGTCCCCCACCGACCGCAGGCACAACGGGCCGCCGAGCAGGAAGAACACGACCGTGAGGATGAGCACGGGGGCGACGAGCGGCCAGCCGACCGCGCGGCACAGGTGGGTCACGCCGACCGCGATGACCGCACCCAGCATGCCGATGACCAGGAACGACCACCCGGTGAACGACGTGGCCAGGCCGCTGAGCGCGACGCCGGTGAGCAGCAGCACGAACACCAGGTCCACGACGGCGTGGCCGTCGGGGACGAGGTGGCTGGGACGCGTGCGCGTCCGGGTGTCGACGTGGCTCATCGAAGGCTCCAGAGGAGCAGGCCGCCGAGGTCTTCCTTGGCGGCGAGGTGCAGGACCGGCAGGCCACCGGTCTCGGTGACCCGACTGGTGCCCTCGGGGTCGAGCACCACGGCGAAGCGACGTACCTCGGGCGGGAAGGCGGCCGAGCCCCGCAGCATGTCGGTGAAGGAGGTGTCCCGGCCGCCCACGAGGAAGAGCAGGCTGCAGTCGGGGGCCACCGCGGTCGCGCGCCGGCTGGCGGCCACGATGCCGGTGTCGCCGAAGTCGGCCCGGCAGACCGCGTCGAGCGCCAGGTGCCCGTCCGAGCCCGTCGACGCGGTCTCGCCGCACACGAAGGAGACGTCGAACTCGTCGAGCACGGCGCGGACCGCGATCGACGCCGCCACCGACATCGCCTCCTCGAAGACCTCGTCGTTGCTCCAGGAGCCACGCTGGTCGTCGACGACGAGGGCGGCGTGGCTGCGACGGGTGTCGAGGTACTGGCGCACCAGCAGGGAGGACTCCCCCGTCGAGGCCATCACCTTGGCCGAGGAGCGCCAGTGGATGTGTCGCAGGTCGTCACCCGGGACGTACTCGCGCAGGGCGTGGAAGGCCAGGTCGCTCTGGGAGACCGCGTCGGTGGAGACGCCCTCGAGGTCGCGCAGCAGCCCGGCGCCCAGCGAGTCCAGAGGCACCATCGGCGGGCGCACGAGCACCTCGCGCACCGGCGTCCAGACCATGTCGCGGGAGAAGATGCCGATCGGGTCGCCGCGACGGGTGGTGGCCGGCCCGACCCGGATGACGCCGCGGCGCTCGGTGCGGATGGTGAACGACTCCTCGTGCACTCCCCCGGCCGGCAACGACCCGATGCCGTAGCGGTGGGTCGAGGAGCCCACCGGCACCTCGAGCGTGGTCGGCAGCAGCCGTCCGGACGCGACGTTGCGCACCAGGACACCGGCCGCGACCGAGTCACCGGCGGCGACGCGCTCGGGCTCGAGCCGGAGGTCGACGTCGACCGAGGTGCGACCGAGCAGGAAGGGCGCGGCGAGCGCGAGCAGCAGCAGGCAGGCGGCCGCCAGCACGGCCATCTCCCTCCAGCCCGCGAGGGCAGCGACGTACGCCGCCCCCGCTCCGATGCCGAGGACCAGCCAGCCCGTGGGGCGGACGATCGTCAGCAGCTCCTTGACGCGCTCCATCGTCCGCTCAGGCCACCCGGTCCGTGGGGGGCGAGACGGCGTCGAGCAGGCGACCGATGACGGTCTGCACGCTCACCCCGCTGAACTGCGCCTCGGCGTCGAGGAGGAGGCGGTGCGAGAGCACCGGCTCGGCGAGCTCCTTGATGTCGTCGGGCACGACGTGGTCGCGGGCGTCGGCCGCCGCCCAGGTCTTGGCGACCCGGATGAAGGCCAGGCAGCCGCGGGGCGACAGGCCGAGCTTGACGTGCGGCTGGCGACGGGACTCCTCGGCGAGCTCGGCGACGTAGCCGATCACGGCCGGGTCGACGTACACCTGGTCGGCGAGACCGCTCATCTGCGAGATCGTCGCCGCGGTGATCACCGGGGTGACCAGCGAGGCCCGGTCGCGCACGGCGGCGTTGACCAGCAGCTCCACCGTCGCGGCCCGGTCGGGGTAGCCCATCGAGGTCTTCATCAGGAACCGGTCCAGCTGGGCCTCGGGGAGCCGGTAGGTACCGGCCTGCTCGATCGGGTTCTGGGTGGCGATGACGAGGAACGGCTTGCCGACCGAGTGGGCGACGCCGTCGATGGTGACGCGGCTCTCCTCCATCACCTCGAGCAGGGCCGACTGGGTCTTCGGCGAGGCCCGGTTGATCTCGTCCGCCAGCACGATCGTGTGGAAGATCGGGCCGGGGTGGAAGTCGAAGGTCCCCTTGTGCTGGTCGTAGACGGTCACCCCGGTGACGTCCGACGGCAGCAGGTCGGGGGTGAACTGGATGCGGGCGTGGCTGCCCTGGACCGTGTTGGCCAGCGCGCGGGCCAGCATCGTCTTGCCGGTCCCGGGGAAGTCCTCGAGCAGGATGTGGCCCTCGGAGAGCAGGCAGGTCAGCGCCAGGCGCACCACGTGGCGCTTGCCCAGCACGGCCTTCTCCATGTTGTCGGTCAGCTGGTCGAAGGTCTCCTTGAACCAGTCGGCCTGCTCGTGCGAGATCGTCATCGTGCTCCTCGGGTGATGGGGGGTCGGAGGGTGAGGGGTCGGCGCATCATTTCCACTCCCACGTGGTGGTGCCGGCTTCCCTGTTGCCGCTGGTCTCGTCGCACGTCGCCGTGACGAAGCCGGCGTCGTACACGATGTCGGTCTTGTTCGAGCCGTTGGAGCCGAAGTCGCGCGTGTAGCCCTGCAGGGGCCGCAGGGAGTTGGAGATGTTGCAGCGGTAGGCCCGGTTCATGTCGTTGGTGGTGATGACGAGGAACCCGCAGGTCGCGCCCTTGCACTGACCGCCGAGGAAGCTGCCGCCGCACGACGGGAGCCCGGAGGCGCTGTCGTCGCTGCACGCACTGCGCGACAACGAGATCGCCGGAGGCGGCGCGGTCCCGGACGTGGCCTTGGTACCGGTGTTGACCTCACCGCGCGCCAGGCCGGGGTCCACGATCTTGGCGTAGATGTTCACGTCCTCCTCGAACGTGTCCGTGGCGACGCTGAAGTCCTCGCTGAACGGCGTCGCCCCCAGGTCGCGGGTCGTCTGGAGGTAGACGCGGTTGCCGGGGCCCACGACGGAGACCGACAGCCGGACGGGTCGCCCGTTGCCGCTGCCGGAGACCGAGAAGCCGATCGACTTGCCCGAGACCGAGGTGACCGCAGGATTTCCGAGGTGCTCCGAGCGCAGCGGCCCGTAGCTCTGCACCGTCTTGGTGTCCGAGGTGCTGCACCCGCGCTGCGCCGCGAACTCGTTGCACAGGCGCAGCTGCACCTGGTACGGCGTCCCGTTGCCCTGGGTGGACACGACCTGGGAGATGGCCTGGCCGGCGGCCACGTTGCCCTCCCAGGCGACCACTCCCCCGACGAGGATCGCGGCGCGCGCCGTCTTGCCGCGCGGGTCCGGGGCCACGGCGTCCACGCGGACCTGCTGGTCGGCCCCGGTCGGGGCGACGGTCCAGGAGCCCCAGTTGGCGGGCCTGCCCACCGCCTGGTAGGCCGAGGGCTGGCTGGGTCCCGACGTCTTCTCGATGTTGTGCGCGCGCACCGAGTAGGAGTAGGTGGTGCCGTCGTAGGCGATGCCGGAGTGGATGCAGGTGGTCGCCTGGATGCGTGCGCACCCCGGGACGGGCTGCGTCCCGGCGGCGGTGGCGTAGTAGGCGGTGTAGAGCGTGGGTCCCGGCCCCTCCGGCAGGGTCGAGGGCCAGGTGAGGCGCACCGACGTCTGCGCCACCCCGGTCTCGAGGTCGGCCAGGGCCGGCGCGCCGGGAGGTGCCGGCGTGCCCAACGGCTGGAAGGGGTCGGAGGTGCGCGGCGCCGAGTAGTCGACCTTGTTGAGCGCCTTGATGGTGAACGAGTACTGCGTGTTGTTGTCCAGCCCGCCGACCGTCAACGAGGTCTGGCTGCCCGGCACCGTCTGGGGCTGGGCCCCCTGCCACGAGACCGTGTAGCTGACGACCTTGGACGTCCGGGTGGTGGGCGGCTTCCAGGCGACGGTGATGGTGTGGTCGCCGCGGCCCGTCATGCGGATGTCGTCCACACGACCCGGCTGGGTGTCGGCGAAGGCCGACTTGGAGACGGGGCTCCAGTCGCCACGCCCGATCTTGTTGATGGCCCGGACCTTGAACCGGTAGGCCCTGTCGTTCTCGAGCCCGCCGAAGTCGCACTCGTTGGTCCGGCAGATGATCGTCTTGTTGTTGCGCAGCTCCTGGACCTCGTAGCCGGTGATGGGAGAGCCGCCGTCGTCGCTGGGGGGCGTCCATCCCATGGAGATCTTGTTGGACTGCAGGGCCGGGTAGGGCCGCGGCGGTCCCGGGGCGCCGGGGGTGCCCCGCACCGCGAACTGGATGCGGCCCTCGGCGGTGCGCTGCGGGCTGTCGGAGTCGGCGACGTCGCTCATCACGACCCGGAAGGTCGAGGTCCCCTGGGCGTCCGGTCCCGCCTTGAGCGTCACCGACGAACCACTGCGGCTCGCGCTGACCCCGGCACCGTCGACGGGCTCGATGGAGACCACGGTCGGGTCGGGCCGGGAGACGCCCGGCTCGAGGTACGGCGCGAGGTCGAGGGTGCGCGACTGCCCGGCCTCGAGGTCGTCGACCGGGATCGGCAGCAGCGAGGGCGGCGGGGCGTCGTCGAGCTGGAAGCGGATCTCCTCGGCGTTGCTGTCCCCGGCGGTGATCGACAGGACGGCCGTGCCGCCCTCGGTGGCGTCCTCCGCGGCGCTGACGCGCAGCACGGGGCTGCCGTTGCCGCTCACCGACACCCCGTCGACGGCCTGCGTGAAGGCGCCCTGGTAGTCGAGCCCGGCCGCGGCCGCGGGGTCCAGGGTCCAGACGTTGCACAGGGAGGCGATGTCGAGGTCGTAGACCTGACCGGCCGAGATCGGGATGGTCGACTCCGGGCACGTCAGCTCCGGGGTGTCGTCACCGACCTGCACCGGGACCGAGAGCAGTGCGGTGTAGCCGTCGGTGGGGTCCTGCGGGTCCTCGTTGCCGCTCGGGTCGGTGGCGGTGGTGATCTCGAGCAGCAGGGCGCCCGGACCCCGGTAGTCGGCGTCGGAGGAGATCGTGAAGCCGCGCTCGCCGTCCGCCTCCGGCGTCAGGTTCGCCGGTGAGGCGCTCACGGCGCGCTTCCCGGTCAGGCGCAGCGAGCCCCCCGACGGGTTGGCGATGAAGTCGTCGAGCTTGCCCCTGTAGTCGCCCCCACGGTCGAGCTCGATCCGCGCGCCGGGCTTGACGTAGGGGACGCCGGTGCCGGTCGACGGCACGTAGAGCGACGCCGTGGCGGACGCGCCGTCGCCGTCCTCGACCCGGAAGGGGACGACCTGCGGAGCGGCGGCGCGGTTGGCCTTGATCCGGTCCCCGTCGATCCGCGCCACCGCGGGGTCGCCGAGCACCTCCGCGACGGTGAGGTCCTCGCTCGAGCCGTCCGGGTCGTAGGCACCCTCGAGCACCCCGACCGTGACGCTCTCGCTGTCCTCGGCGCGTCCGAACGCGTCGTACACGACCGGGGGGTTGTTGATGTCGGCGGCGGTCTCGAGCTTGATGACCGCTCGCGAGCTCGCGAGGCCGTTGGTGATCGCGTAGACGACCGACACCGCCGGGGCGTCGACGCGCTCCGGGGCCGGGACGGTGACCAGGCTGGTCTCGGGGTCGAGCTCGACGCCCTCCGGTGGGTCCACGAGCTCGATGCGCACGTCGTCGCCGGGAGCGACGTAGTCGTTGGACAACGGGTCGAAGGTCGCGGTGCGCCCCGGCTGGACCGTGAGCTGGTCGTTGACGGCCAGGGGGTTCTGCGGCTCCTCCTGGGGTACGACGACGATGCGCACGGTGCCCGTCGCGAACCCGCCCTGGGTGTCCACCACCGAGTAGGCGAACTCGTCGGTGCCGGACGTGCGCGGGTATGCCTGGTACTCCAGGTAGTTGCCGCCGAACGACACCAGGCGGCCCTTGCGCGGCGCGGACGTGATGCCCGCGATGGTCACGGGGTCGCCGTCGGGGTCGACGCCGCTGCCCGGCAGCCGGACCTTGACCTTGTCACCGGAGACGACCCGCGACTCCAGGGTCGGCGGCTCGGGGGCGGTGTTGGGTGCGTCCGCGGGGATCACGGTGACGAGGAGCCGCCCCGGCGAGGTCTCCCCGGTCGTGTTGACGGCGATGTAGGGCACCTGGAACGTGTCGCGCTCCGCGAGGCCGACCGGGGCGACGTAGCGGACGGTGCGGCCGGCGACGAAGGCCCGCCCCACGTCGCCCTTCAGGTCGAGCGGACCGATCACCTCGAGCTCGCCCGGGGAGTCCTCCACGACGTCCCCGACCAGGGAGAGCCGGTCGCCCGAGGGCGACAGGTCGTTGTCGAGGACGGGCGCGGTCACGGAGGTGCCCGCGCGCACGGTCACCCGGTCGCCGGCCGTGACGGGTGAGTTGTCGGCGGGCACGGGGCGCAGGCTCACCGAGACCTCACCCGTGACACCGGACAGCGTGCCGTTGCTGATCGTGTAGGACACCAGCTGCGGGTTGGGCGAGAGCGAGCCCTGGCGCGCGGAGATGCGCAGCCAGCGACCGTCGATGATCGCGACGTCGAGCTGGTCGGGGTCGTCGGCCACCGCCCGCTGCACGGCCAGGAGGCCACCGGCGGGGTCGAGGTCGTTGGCGAGCACGTCGACGATGGCGGCCGACTGGCCGTAGACCGTGAGCGTGTCGGGCATCGCGATCGGGGCACGGTCGCCGCGGGCCGGCTGCACGTCGACGCGGATCGTGCTGCCGTCGAGCGGTGCGTTGCCGTACGCCGCGTCGTAGTCCAGGAAGAACGTCCCGGCCCGGTCGCCGGTGAAGGTGATGATGCCGTTCTCGGTGTCGGTGCGGATCGTGGCGCCCGCCTGGCCCGGGAGCTTGCCGCCGAGGGCCAGCTCGGCGTTGGGCGAGGCGGGGTCCGAACCGGGCAGGTCGTTGAGCAGGGGCCTGATCTTGATCGGCTGGCCCACCTCACCGCGCACCACGTCGGGCTCGGCGGTCGCCGGGAAGGACTCCTGGTCGAGCTTGCCCTGGACCTGGAAGGTCATGGTGCGCCGGACCGGGGCCGAGCGCCCGTCGGTGACGGAGTAGGCCACCTGCACGGGCTCGCCGCCCTCGCGGGGGGCGGTGAGGCGCACCCGGCCGTCGGAGGTGGTGCGGGCCACGGCCCCCGACTGCTCGCCGCCGATCGCGGTCGCGGAGTCGAGCACGACGGTGTCGCCGTCCGCGTCGTCGCGCCAGTCGGCCAGCACGGGCACCGACAGGGCACCCCCGGCGGGAACCCGCCAGGTGCGGGGCTTGTAGCCGTTGCGGGGCTCGGGGGCCTGGTTGTCGGCACCCTCCCGGACGGAGACGGTCACGCTGGCGTGCGCAGCGGTGTCGCGGCCGTCGTCGATGTAGTACTCGAAGGAGGTGCTGCGGGCGCGCTCGGGCATCGAGAGCACGATCGTCTGCCCGTCGGGGCTGATCTCGGCCCGGGCGTCCCCCGCAGGGTCCTCGACCTCGACGATGCTCAGCAGGCGCCCCTCGGGAGCGGAGTCGTTGTCCAGGGGGTGCAGCACGGTCGTGCGACCCGGGCGCGCGCCGTACCGGTCCGGCTCGGCCTTGGGCGGGCGCCGGTCGCCGTCGCTCTGCTCCTCGTTCTCCTCGTCCTCGTCCTCGACCTCCTTGGAGGCGGTGAACGCGTTCCAGTTGTCGATCTTCTGGGGCTCGAGGTCGTCGACCTCCCACACGGTCCCCGTGGTGCCGTCGTTGAGCACGATCTGGCCCCGGTTGACCCGGAAGGCGAGGGAGCGGCCCTTGCCGCCGAGGGTCGTGATGGTGGGCTCGTCGTCGCCGCAGCGGACCGCCACGGTGCCCGCACCGCCGGACCACGCGGCGTACTGGCAGGCGCCGAGGCGGACGGGCTCGGCGGGTTGCCCGTTGACTCCCTCCGCGACCACGGTCGTGTCGCCGGAGGTCAGGTCGACGCTGGTCAGGCTGCCGCGGTCGGCGACCAGGACGGTGTCCGCGTCCGGACCGGGCTGCTGGAGCACGCTGCCCTCGGGGACGCTGGCCGTGGCCCCGCCGAGCACGGCGAGCACCCCGTGGTCCGCGTCGAGGGTGACGACGGTGTCGCCGACGGTCGTCACCGCGGAGGGCTCACCCGCGGACCCGGGGAGGTCCTCGGTGCGCGGCTCGGCGAACTTCGTCTCGCTCGGGACCAGGTAGGTGACGGTGCCGTCGGTCGGCGAGGTCACGACCACGGTGCCCGCCTGGCTGACCGCCAGGGCGGCGCCCTCGCCGACCTCGTCGACGGGGTCGGACTGGCGGTCGACCTCGGTCACCAGCGACCTGCCGGTCAGCGTGTCGACCCGGGCGGCCCAGTAGCCGCCGGTCTCGGCGTCCACGGCCGCGAGGGTGCCGCCGGCCAGCTGGAGGTCACCCGCCGAGGGCACCGAGATGCGGCCGGTGGGTTCGAGCTCGGAGGTGACGGGGTTGATCAGCTGGGCGGTGCTGGCCCGCTCGTCGACCGCCAGCACCGCGGCGCCGTCCTGGACGATGTCGAGGGGCAGGTCGCTGCGATCGGCGAAGACGACGCTGTCGAGCTGGTTGATCGGCTTGTTGATCCGGCCGAACAGGCCGTCCTTGCTGTTGACGACCCAGATACCGCCGTCGTTGAGCTCGGCCTCGTGCGCCTGGTAGCCGTCGGCGGACACCGCGTAGGCGAGCACGGCACCGGCCGCCACCGCGAGCGCGGCGTTGGACGCGATGGCCGTGCGGTGCCGTCGCATGAAGCCGACCCGAGCCACTGGCATCCCCTACCGCGGTGTGTGTGTCCGTCCCCCGACGGCGCAGGATGGAGCCTAGGTACAGCACGCGCAGCCGACAAGTTGAGCAGGAGTGGCACGCTGGGGCCCCGAGGGATGACACTATCGGACTAGTCAGCGGGGCACTGGCGAGTGAGGAGAGGCTCGTGGTCGTGGAGACCAGGTACGCCGCAGGGGACGGTGTCCTGCTGGGAGCCGGCGACCACTGGGTCCTGGTCGCCGATCCGCGCGACGACGAGGTGCTCGAGCAGGTGTGGGCGCTTCTCACGCAGACCCACCCGGTCACCGGGTCGGTCACCGAGGAGGTCATCGCCGTCCTCGAGAAGGCCTTCGAGGGCGACCCCCCGGCGCTGGCCGTGGTCGACCTGTCCTCCGGCGGGTCCTCGAGCGTCTCCCGTGGCCGTGGCCACGTGCGGGTGCTGGGCGGCGACCGCATCCTGTCCCTCGACGGCGGGGCGGACCCCGGGGAGCTCCTGCCCACCCGGCGTCTCGTGGCGGGAGTGGTCGCCGCGTCCCGGGCCGAGATCCGCCCGCTGGCCCACCGGACCGCGCCCGCGCCGTCCGCGGCCGCACCCGCTCCGGCCCCGGCGCCCGGGATGATCGACGGGATCCCCGAGGCGATCCTCGCCGCGAAGGGACCCGAGGGACCGCCGCCGGCGCGGCCACGGCGTCCCGTCGAGCCGGTCCGCGCCGCCGAGGACACCGGGTCCCTGCCCGACACGACCGAGCCCGACCCCGCGTTCATGGAGCGCATCCTGCAGGGGGGTCACACCACGATCCACCCCGCGCAGGACGCCGAGCCGTCCCCCGGCCCCGACGGCCCCGACGACCACGACGGGGCGACCGTCCACCGGCCGGCCCCGGCCCCGCACCTGCGCCACGGGACGACCGAGACGGTGCTCGCGGTCAGCTGCCCCCAGGGACATCTCACGTCACCGTCCCAGCCCTCGTGCCGGGTGTGCCGCCAGCGCGTCGCACCCCAGGAGCCGCGACGCGTGGACCGTCCCCCGCTGGGCGGACTGCGCCTGCCCACCGGCGAGGTGGTCCCGCTGGACCGCGGCGTCGTGCTGGGCCGCAAGCCGGCCCCCGTCGAGGGGGCCGGCGACTGGCCGCACCTCGTGCACCTGCCCTCCGACCACACCTTCGTGTCGCGGATGCACCTGCACATCGAGCTCGACGGCTGGCAGGTGCTCGCCCGCGACCTCGACTCCCGGGGTGGCACGATGCTCACCATGCCCGGACGCGAACCCGAACGCATGCGCGCCCACGAGGCCTACGTGCTGGAGCCCGGCGCGTCGCTCGACCTCGCGGAGGTCTACGAGGTGCGCTTCGAGTCCGGACCTGCGGCCGGCGCGGTGGGCGAGCGGTGAGCGCCCCGGTCATCCCGGGGTTCCAGTTCGTCGAGCATCTCGGGAGCGGCGGGTTCGCCGACGTCTTCCTCTACGAGCAGCAGTGGCCGCGGCAGCGCGTCGCCGTCAAGGTCGTGCGCCCCGACGTACCCCTCAACGACCGCGAGAAGCAGCTCTTCACCGCCGAGGCCAACGCCATGGCCCGGCTCGCCGACCACCCCTACATCGTCTCGGTGATCACCGCCGGCGTGACCCAGGACGGCGGCCGCCCCTACCTCGTGATGCGCTACTGCCCGCCGCCGGACCTCGGGATCCGGGTGCGGTCCAACCCGATGCCGGTGGTCGACGCGGTCGCGACCGGCATCAAGCTCGCCAGCGCGATCGAGACCGCGCACCGCTCCGGCATCCTGCACCGCGACATCAAGCCGAGCAACGTGCTGGTCACGACGTACCACGAGCCGGCGCTGACCGACTTCGGGATCGCGGGCCACATGGCCGACATCGAGGGCGAGAGCGACGTCCGGATCTCCTACCCCTGGTCGCCGCCCGAGCTGCTCGACGGCCGGTCCAACGGCTCGGTGGCCTCCGACGTCTACTCCCTCGGCGCGACGATCTGGCACCTCCTCGTGGGCCGCTCGCCGTTCTCCATCCCGTCGGGCGACAACTCCACCCGCGCCCTGAGCGCCCGCATCCTGCACGCCGCTCCCCCGGCGACGCAGCGCTCCGACGTGCCGCCGGCCCTGGACCGGCTGCTGCAGCAGTGCCTGGCCAAGCAGCCGGCGCACCGGCCCCAGAGCGCCCTCGAGCTCGCCCGCAGCCTCCAGCAGATCGAGTCCGCCGCCGGGTGGTCGCGCACCGCCGTGGCGGTCGAGGGCGACCGCCCGGACTCCACGGTCCGTGCCGTGGCGCCGGAGCCCGAGGAGGACCGGACGGTCATGAAGGCCGTCACCGTCATCTCCGCCTCGGGTCCCCGCCGCATCGCCTCGGCGCAGGCCGAGGAGCAGGCTGCCGAGGACGAGCGACCCCGCGGAGTCGGGGCCGTCGTATGGGCCGTGGCCGGCGTCGTCACCGTCGCCGTCGCCGTCGCCGCGCTGCTGATGCAGGGCGGCGAGCGCCCCGACGACCCGGAGGCCGGGACCCCGACCACGCCCTCGGAGACCACCCCCTCGGACCTGCTCCCCCACGGCCTCACGTCCGCTCCCTCGATCACCGGCACCCGCACGGCAGCCGGCGTCGTCTTCCGCTGGCAGACGCGCGACGAGGTCGAGCCGGGTGACACGTGGGTCTGGCAGCGCCTGGACTCCGGCGACGTGCAGCGCACCGAGCGCAACCAGGTGCTGGTGCGCAGCCCCGACGAGGTCTGCGTCGAGGTGCGCCTCGTGCGCGGCGGCGCCGAGTCCCCCGCCAGCAACGAGTGCGTGCCCGCCGGCTGAGCCGACGGGCACGCAGTCAGGACGACGGGTCCGTGACCCGGGTCAGCCGTCTTCCCAGTCGCGGCGGGGGCCGGTCGAGGCGTCCTGCTCCGCCGCGGACATCCGGCTCGACGCCCACAGCGAGACCACCGCGGTCACCGCGAGGGTGGCGACGATCACCACCAGCGAGAGCCAGATCGGGATGTCGGGCGCCCACGAGATGTGCTCGCCGCCGTTGATGAAGGGCAGCTCGTTCTCGTGCATCGCGTGCAGGATCAGCTTGACGCCGATGAAGGCCAGCAGGAACGCGAGTCCGTAGGACAGGTAGATCAGGCGCTGGAGCAGGCCGCCGATGAGGAAGTACAGCTGGCGCAGGCCCATCAGCGCGAAGATGTTGGCCGTGAGCACCAGGTAGGGCTCCTTGGTGATGCCGAAGATCGCCGGGATCGAGTCCAGGGCGAAGAGCAGGTCGGTGGTGCCGAGGGTGATGATCACGATGAACAGCGGCGTGATCAGGCGCTTGCCGTCCTCGTGGGTGAAGATGCTCCGGCCGTGCCACTCCTTGGTGGCCGGGAAGCGCTTCTCGACCCACTCGACGAGGCGGTTCTCCTCGAACTCGTCGTCCTCGTCCTCCGCACCCTCCTTGGCCAGCTTGACGGCGGTGTAGATCAGGAACAGGCCGAACAGGTAGAACACCCAGCTGAAGTTGTTGATGGCCGCGGCGCCGACGAAGATGAAGATCGCCCGCATCACGAGCGCCATCACGATGCCGACCATCAGCGCGTACTGCTGCAGCTCACGCGGCACCGCGAACTTGCTCATGATGATGATGAAGATGAACAGGTTGTCGATCGACAGCGAGTACTCCACCAGCCAGCCTGAGTAGAACTCCAGCGCGAACGTCCCGCCGGAGGTGTACCAGACCCCCAGGCCGAAGATCAGCGCGAGGCCGACGTAGACCGACAGGTACGTCGCACACTCCTTCATGCTCGGCTCGTGCGGGCGCCGACCGACGACGGCCAGGTCGAAGGTGAAGATGACGACGGTCACCGCGAAGGTGGCGATCCAGACCCAGGTGGGTACGTCCACGAGGTTGCTCCTCAGGAGGGGTAGGGGGGTGTACGGCACCGGCACCGCGCCGGGCGGTCAAGCCGGAGGTCTCTTCCGCTCCGCAGCCGTGGCCGCCGGGGCCGATGGCACCGGGAGCGAGCTAGGACTCGCGCCGTACTGACGACACCACCGCGGGGGAATACTCCCCTCCTGGTGGGGCTCAGTCTGTCATGGTGCGAGCGCCCCGGTCGAACCGACCGCTCAGCGGCCGCCGTACGCCGCGCCGAGCTCCGCGAGCCGGGCCGCACCGCCGTCCACGGCGGTGAGCACCCACGCCCCTGCCGGGGTGAGGGTGAAGGTGTGCTCGAAGTGGGCGGCCATCGACCCGTCCACGGTGGCGACCGTCCACTCGTCCTCGAGCAGGTCCGTCTCCTTGCTGCCCAGCGTCACCATCGGCTCGACCGCGAGGGCCAGGCCCTCGACGAGGGTCGGTCCCTTGCCGCGCTTGCCGTAGTTGGGGACGTTGGGCGCCATGTGCATCTCGGTGCCGATGCCGTGGCCGGTGTAGTCCTCGAGGATCCCGTAGTGACCCTGGGTGCGCACGTAGCCCTCGATCGCGTGGCCGATGTCGCTGACCCGCCCGCCGAGGTGGGCGGCGGCCAGACCGCGCCAGAGGGACTCCTCGGTGACCCGCAGCAGCTCGAGGGTCTCGGCGGCCACGTCGCCGATCGGCACGGTGATCGCGGCGTCGCCGTGCCAGCCGTCGACGATGGCCCCGCAGTCGATGGACACCACGTCCCCGTCCTGCAGCACCCGGTCGCCCGGGATGCCGTGGACGACCTCGTCGTTGACCGACGCGCAGATGGTGGCCGGGAACGGCGGGTGGCTGTAGCCCTTGAACGACGGGATGCCGCCGTGGTCGCGGATGTGGGTCTCGGCCAGCCGGTCGAGGTCCCCCGTCGTGACGCCCGGGCGCGCGGCGTCGCGCAGCAGCTCGAGGGTGCGGCCCACGAGCAGGCCGCTGACCCTCATCTGGTCGATCTGGGCCGGGGTCTTGATCTCCAGGCCCCGGTTGGCGAACACCCCGGGCCCTGTCTCAGCTCTGGGGTACGACGTCGAGCGCGTCGAAGATGCGGCGGGTGACCTCGTCGACCTCACCGAGGCCGTCGACCTCGATGAGCAGGCCGCGGTCCCGGTACACCTCGATGAGCGGGGCCGTCTCCTCGCCGTAGATCTCCTGGCGGCGTCGGATGACGTCGGCGGTGTCGTCGGCGCGGCCCTCGGTCTCGGCGCGCTGGAGGAGCCGCTGCACGACCTCCTCCTGGTCGACCGTCAGGACGACGACCGCGTCGAGGGCGTGGCCGGTGTGCTTGATCATCCCGTCGAGCTCCTCGACCTGCGCGAGGGTGCGCGGGTAGCCGTCCAGCATGAAGCCGGGCTCCGCGTCGGGCTCGTCGATGCGGTTGCGCACCATCAGGTTGGTGACCTCGTCCGGGACGTACTCCCCCGCGTCCATGTAGCGCTTGGCCTCGACACCGAGCTCGGTGCCGCGCGAGACGTTGGCGCGGAAGATGTCCCCGGTGGAGATCGCCGGGATCCCGAAGTGCTCGGCGATGAACTTGGCCTGGGTGCCCTTGCCGGCCCCGGGCGGGCCCATGATGATCAGCCTCATTAACGCAGGAACCCTTCGTAGTTGCGCTGCTGGAGCTGGCTCTCGATCTGCTTCACCGTGTCCAGCGCGACCCCGACCATGATGAGGATCGAGGTGCCGCCGAACGGGAAGTTCTGGTTGGCGTTGATCAGGGCGAAGGCGATCAGGGGCACCAGGGAGATGATGCCGAGGTAGAGCGCTCCGGGGAACGTGATGCGGGACAGGACGTAGGACAGGTAGTCCTCGGTCGGCTTGCCCGCCCGGATCCCGGGGATGAAGCCGCCGTACTTCTTCATGTTGTCAGCGACCTCCGTGGGGTTGAAGGTGATCGAGACGTAGAAGTACGTGAAGAAGATGATGAGGCCGAAGTAGATCGCCATGTAGAGCGGGTGGTCGCCGCCCACGAGGTAGCGGTTGATCCAGGAGATCACCGGAGAGCTGCTCGTCTGGTTGAACTGCACGGCCATCGCCGGCAGGTAGAGCAGCGACGACGCGAAGATCACCGGGATGATGCCGGCCTGGTTGACCTTGAGCGGGATGTACGTCGAGGAGCCGCCGAACATCTTGCGCCCCACCATGCGGCGCGCGTACTGCACCGGGATGCGTCGCTGCGCCTGCTCGATGAAGATCACCGCGGCGACCAGGACGAGGCCGATGACCATCACGATGCCGAAGACCCACCAGCCCTGGGTCTGCTGGACCTGCCAGAGCGAGCCCGGGAAGGTCGCGACGACCTGGGTGAAGATGAGGATCGACATGCCGTTGCCGATGCCGCGGTCGGTGATGAGCTCGCCGAGCCACATGATGACCGCGGTGCCGGCCGTCATGGTCAGCACCATCGTGAGGAACGTCGCGGTGCCGTCGCTGTGCAGCAGGTCGCGGCTGCAGCCCTGCAGCAGGTTGCCCGACCGGGCGAGCGCGACGATGCCGGTGGCCTGCAGGAGCGCGAGGCCGAGCGTGAGGTAGCGGGTGTACTGGGTGATCTTCGTCTGGCCCGCCTGGCCCTCCTTCTTCAGCGCCTCGAGCCGTGGGATCACCACGACGAGCAGCTGCAGGATGATGCTGGCGGTGATGTAGGGCATGATCCCCAGCGCGAAGATCGTCAGCTGGAGCAGCGCGCCACCGGAGAACAGGTTGACGAGCTGGTAGAGGCCGTTGGACTCCACGTCACTGAGGCACGCCTGCACGTTGGCGACGTTGACGCCCGGGGTCGGCACCTGGGAGCCGAGCCGGAAGATCGTGACGATCAGCAGGACGAACAGCAGCTTGCGCCGCAGGTCCGGCGTGCGGAAAGCGTTGGCGAACGCGCCTAGCACAGGATAGGCCTTTCGGTTACTGGTGCCGTGACAAGGTCTGGTCCCCGTCTCGGCGGACTACGCCCCCACACACCTGCGTGGAGGCCCGGGGAAGCCTAACAGTCGCCTGTCGAGGTCGTACCCCGGTGAACGATGAGGCCCGGCCCGACAGTTCCCACTGCCAGGCCGGGCCTGTGTTCGTCAATGTGTCGAGGACGGGCCTCAGACCACCGTGGTGGTGCCGCCCGCAGCCTCGATCTTCTCCTTGGCGGAGCCCGAGAACGCATCGGCGGAGACCTGCACGGCCACCGAGATGTCGCCCTGGCCGAGCACCTTGACGGGCTGGCCCTTGCGGACCGCGCCCTTGGTGACCAGGTCCTCGACCGAGACGGCCCCACCCTGCGGGAAGAGCTCGTTCAGCTTGTCGAGGTTGACGACCTGGAACTCGACCTTGAAGGGGTTCTTGAAGCCCTTGAGCTTGGGCAGACGCATGTGGATCGGCATCTGGCCACCCTCGAAGGCGACGGGGACCTGGTAGCGGGCCTTGGTGCCCTTGGTACCGCGACCGGAGGTCTTGCCCTTGGAGCCCTCACCGCGACCCACACGGGTCTTGGCGGTCTTGGAGCCGGGAGCCGGCCGGAGGTGGTGCAGCTTGAGCGTCATGTCAGTCGACCTCCTCGACCGTCACGAGGTGACGGACTGTGTTGACCATGCCCCGGATCTCCGGGCGGTCTTCCTTGACGACCACGTCGCCGATCCGCTTGAGACCGAGCGAGCGCAGCGTCTCGCGCTGGTTGGCCTTGAGGCCGACCAGTCCGCGCTTCTGCTGGACCTTGAGCTGTGCCATCAGGAGGACACCCCCGCAGCGGCTGCCGCAGCAGCCTCCTCGCGACCGGCCTCGCGGGCCTTCAGGATCGCAGCCGGGGTGACGTCCTCGACCCGCTTGCCACGGCGAGCCGCCACGGCCTCGGGCTCCTCCAGCATCCGCAGCGCCTCGACGGTCGCGTGCACGATGTTGATCTGGTTCGACGAGCCGAGCGACTTGCTCAGCACGTCGTGGATGCCGGCGCACTCGAGCACCGCGCGCACCGGGCCACCGGCGATGACACCGGTACCGGGGGACGCGGGGCGCAGCAGGACGACGCCCGCTGCCTTCTCGCCCTGGACCGGGTGCGGGATGGTGCCCTGGATGCGGGGGACCTTGAAGAAGTGCTTCTTGGCCTCCTCGACACCCTTGGCGATCGCCGCAGGAACTTCCTTAGCCTTGCCGTAGCCGACGCCGACCAGACCGTCGCCGTCGCCCACGATCACGAGGGCGGTGAAGCTGAAGCGACGTCCACCCTTCACGACCTTGGCGACTCGGTTGATCGCAACGACGCGCTCGATGTAGGCGGTCTTCTCAGCACCCTGGCCCCGACCGTTGTCGCGTCCGCGACGGTCGTTGCCCTGGCGCTCGCCACCACGCTGTCCGCGCTGGGCTCCGCTCATGAGATTCTCCTCTTTCGAAAAACTGGTTCGGCGATCAGAACGACAGTCCGCCCTCACGGGCGGCGTCGGCGAGGGCCGCGATGCGACCGTGGTACTTGTTGCCGGCGCGGTCGAAGACGACCGAACCGACACCCTGGGCCTTGGCACGCTCGGCAACCAGCTCGCCGACCTTCTTGGCCTTGGCGGTCTTGTCACCCTCGGTGGCGCGCACGTCGGCCTCCATGGTGGAGGCGTAGGCGAGCGTCGCACCCTGCAGGTCGTCGACGACCTGCACCGTGAGGTGCTTGGCCGACTTGGTGACGACCAGGCGCGGGCGCTCGGCGGTGCCGGAGACGCGCTTGCGACCCCGGACCTGACGACGCAGGCGCGACTTGACGCGTGCGGCGGTGTGCTTGTTGTTGGACAGCGAGATCGCCATGGTCACTTACCAGCCTTTCCGACCTTGCGGCGGATGTGCTCGCCGGAGTAACGGACGCCCTTGCCCTTGTAGGGCTCCGGCTTGCGCAGCTTGCGGATCTTGGCCGCGACCTCACCGACCAGCTGCTTGTCGATACCGACGACGCCGAGCTTGGTCGGGCCCTCGGTGGTGAACGTGATTCCCTCGGGGGCGTCGAACACGATCGGGTGGCTGTAGCCGAGCTGGAACTCGAGCTGCGTGGGGCCCTTGGGCAGCACGCGGTAACCCACGCCCACGATCTCGAGCTTCTTCTCGTAGCCCTCGGTGACACCCACGACCATGTTGTTGATCAGGGTGCGGGTCAGACCGTGGAGCGAACGGCTCTCACGCTCGTCGTTGGGTCGGGTCACCTGGAGGACGCCGTCCTCGTTGGCCACGGTGATGGGCTGGGCCACGGTGTGGCTCAGCGTGCCCTTGGGGCCCTTGACGGTCACCAGCGCGTCGTCGATCGCGACGTCGACACCGGACGGGACCGTGATGGGGAGCTTGCCAATGCGCGACATGCTTCTCTATCTCCTTCTTGGTCTCAGAGGTCCGGGGTCACCAGACGTAGGCGAGGACTTCGCCGCCCACGCCCTTCTGGTTCGCCTGACGGTCGGTGAGCAGGCCCTGGCTGGTCGAGATGATCGCCACGCCGAGTCCGCCGAGCACCTTGGGAAGACCCGTGTGCTTGGCGTAGACCCGGAGACCGGGCTTGCTGATGCGGCGCACGCCAGCGATGGAACGCTCGCGGTTGCGGCCGTACTTGAGGGTGACGGTCAGCGTCTTGCCGACCTCGCCCTCGGAAGGCTCCTTGACGTCGAACGACGTGATGTAGCCCTCCTGCTGGAGGATCTCGGCGAGGCCGGCCTTCATCTTGCTGTAAGGCATCGACACCTCGTCGTGGAACGCCTGGTTGGCGTTGCGCAGACGCGTGAGCATGTCTGCGATCGGGTCAGTCATCGTCATGGCCGTGAGGCCCTTTCTCCACCGTGGTTTCGCGCCTGCATCTCAGGCGCGACCTGCAGCGATCGTTTTAGAAGGGGTGAGGAAGGAGGACAGGTCACCAAGAGGACTTGGTCACGCCGGGCAGCTCGCCCCGGTGCGCCATCTCCCGCAGGCAGATGCGGCACAGGCCGAACTTGCGGTAGACCGCCTTGGGACGACCGCAGCGCTGGCAGCGGGTGTAGCCGCGCACCGCGAACTTGGGCTTGCGGGCGGCCTTGACCTTGAGCGCAGTCTTTGCCATGTCAGTTCTCCTTGAAGGGGAAGCCGAGCTGCTTCAGCAGCGCGCGACCCTCGTCGTCGGTGGTCGCGGTGGTGACGACGGTGATGTCCATGCCGCGCGACCGGTCGATCTTGTCCTGGTCGATCTCGTGGAACATGACCTGCTCGGTGAGACCGAAGGTGTAGTTGCCGCGGCCGTCGAACTGCTTGGGCGAGAGCCCACGGAAGTCGCGGATGCGGGGCAGCGCCAGCGAGAGCAGGCGGTCGAGGAACTCCCACATGCGGTCGCCGCGCAGCGTGACGTGCGCGCCGATCGGCATGCCCTCGCGCAGCTTGAACTGCGCGATGGACTTGCGGGCCTTCGTGACCGACGGCTTCTGACCGGTGATCGCGGTGAGGTCGCGGATGGCGCCCTCGATCAGCTTGGAGTCACGCGCGGCCTCGCCGACACCCATGTTGACCACGATCTTGGTGAGACCGGGGACCTGCATGATGTTCTTGATGTCGAACTCGGACTGCAGCGCGGGGATGATCTCCTCGCGGTAGCGGGTCTTGAGACGCGGGGCGACCTTCTCGGTGGTGGTCTCGCTCATCTCAGATCTCCTTCCCGGTCTTGCGCGAGATGCGCACGGAGCGCTCCGCGGAGTACGTCGAGCCGTCGGGGCGACGCTTGGTCACCTCGTCGCGACGGAAGCCGACGCGGGTGACGTCGTCACCCTCGACCAGCATCACGTTGCTGACGTGGATCGGCGCCTCGGCGGTGATGATCCCGCCGGTGTTGCCGCCCTGGACCGCCTTGGTGTGGCGCTTGACGCGGTTGACACCCTCGACGATCACCCGCTGCTCCTCGCGGAGCACCGTGATGACCTTGCCCTGGGCGCCCTTGTCCTTGCCGGCGATGACCTTGACGGTGTCGCCCTTCTTGATGTTCATGCTGTTCTTACCCATCTCTCACAACACCTCCGGGGCGAGCGAGATGATCTTCATGAAGCGCTTCTCGCGCAGCTCGCGACCGACGGGGCCGAAGATGCGAGTCCCGCGGGGCTCACCGTCGTTCTTGAGGATGACGGCGGCGTTCTCGTCGAAGCGGATGTAGGAACCGTCGGCACGGCGGCGCTCCTTGACGGTGCGCACGACCACGGCCTTGACGACGTCGCCCTTCTTGACGTTGCCACCGGGGATCGCGTCCTTGACGGTGGCGACGATGACGTCACCGATGCCGGCGTAGCGACGGCCCGAGCCACCGAGAACACGGATGCACAGGATCTCCTTCGCACCGGTGTTGTCGGCGACCTTGAGTCGCGACTCCTGCTGGATCATTGATTTCTCCTGGTTGTCGAGCTGGTTCTCGCCCCCTCAGCGGGGAGCGAGCCTGGCCGAACTGATGTGTGGAAGATTGAGCTCGAGGCCCGGCGGCCCGGGGGCCGACGGCCTCAGGTCACTTGGCCTTCTCGAGGACCTCGACCAGGCGCCAGCGCTTGGTGGCCGACAGCGGACGGGTCTCCATGATCAGGACCCGGTCGCCGACGCCGCACTGGTTCTCCTCGTCGTGGGCCTTGAGGCGCGACGTCTTGCGCAGCACCTTGCCGTAGAGGGCGTGCTTCACGCGGTCCTCGACGGTGACGACGATGGTCTTGTCCATCTTGTCGCTCACGACCAGGCCCTCGCGGACCTTGCGCGAGTTGCGCGGGGTGCTCTCGGTGGTCTCGCTCATGCGCTTGCCTCTTCAGTGCTCGTGCCCGGGGTGGCGCGGATGCCGAGCTCGCGCTCGCGCACCACGGTGTAGATCCGGGCGATGTCCTTCTTGACCGTGCGGAGCCGGCCGTGGCTCTCGAGCTGGCCGGTGGCCGCCTGGAAGCGGAGGTTGAACAGCTCTTCCTTGGCCTCCCGCAGCTTGTCCTCGAGGTCGACGGGGTTGAGCTCGTCGAGCTCGTGGGCGTTCAGCTTGCTTGTTGCCATCAGAATTCACCTGCTTCGCGGGACACGAACCGGCACTTCATCGGGAGCTTGTGCATCGCGCGGCGCATGGCCTCACGAGCAGTCACCTCGTCGACACCGGAGAGCTCGAACATGACGCGGCCGGGCTTGACGTTGGCAACCCACCACTCGGGGGAACCCTTACCGGAACCCATGCGGGTCTCGGCAGGCTTCTTGGTCAGCGGGCGGTCGGGGTAGATGTTGATCCACACCTTGCCGCCACGCTTGATGTGACGGGTCATGGCGATACGAGCCGACTCGATCTGACGGTTCGTGACGTAGTGACCCTCGATCGCCTGGATGCCGAAGTCGCCGAAGGCGAGCTTCGTGCCACCCTTGGCCGCACCGGTCCGCTTGGGGTGGTGCTGCTTGCGGTGCTTGACACGACGGGGCATCAGCATGGTGGTCAGCTCTCCTGTCCGGTGGAGGCAGCCTCGCCGGCGCCCGCGGTCGCCTCGGCCGGAGCCTCGGTCGCGGGAGCGTCGGGACGGTCGCTGCGGGTGGGACGGTCGGCGCGCGAGCCACGGCTCGGGCGCTCTCCGCCACGGGCGGGACGGTTGCTGCCGCCGCGGCCCGGCGCACCGGCGCGGGCAGCTGCCTGCGCCTGGCGCTCGGCCCGGGTGCCGGCGACCTCGCCCTTGTAGATCCAGACCTTCACGCCGATGCGGCCGAAGGTCGTCTTGGCCTCGTAGAAGCCGTAGTCGATGTCGGCACGCAGCGTGTGCAGCGGGACGCGGCCCTCGCGGTAGAACTCCGTGCGCGACATCTCGGCGCCGTTGAGACGACCCGAGCACTGGATCCGGATGCCCTTGGCACCGGAGCGCATCGAGGTCTGCATGGCCTTGCGCATCGCGCGACGGAACTGCACGCGACCGGCGAGCTGCTCGGCGACACCCTGGGCGACGAGCTGGGCGTCGACCTCGGGCTGCTTGACCTCGAGGATGTTCAGCTGGACCTGCTTACCGGTCAGCTTCTCGAGCTCGCCACGGATGCGGTCGGCCTCGGCGCCGCGGCGACCGATGACGATGCCGGGACGCGCGGTGTGGATGTCGACGCGCACGCGGTCACGGGTGCGCTCGATCTCCACCTTGGAGATGCCGGCCCGCTCCATGCCCTTGGAGAGCAGCTTGCGGATGGCGACGTCCTCGCCGACGTACGACTTGTAGAGCTTGTCGGCGTACCAACGGCTCTTGTGGTCGGTCGAGATGCCGAGACGGAACCCGTTCGGGTTGATCTTCTGGCCCATCAGGCACCCCTTCCATTCTTCTTCACGGACTTGGCAGCGACGACCTCGGCCGGCTGCACCGCGAGGGTGATGTGGCTGGTGCGCTTGTTGATGCGGGTCGCTCGACCCTGCGCACGCGGACGCCAGCGCTTCATGGTCGGACCCTCGTCGACCATCGCGACCGAGACGACCAGGTCGTCGGTGGCGAGGCCCTCGGTGGTCGTCGCGTTGGCGACGGCGCTCTCCAGCACCTTGTAGACGGTCTCGGAGGCGGCCTGCGGCGCGAACTGCAGCAGGGCCAGGGCCTCGTCGACGGGAAGACCGCGGACCATGTCGACGACACGGCGAGCCTTCATGGGGGTGATGCGCACGTAGCGGGCGGCCGCGAAGGCACCCGGCTGGTCACCCAGCAGGGTCTCGCGGCGGGCGCTGGTGCGCTGGCGCTCGGTGACACTCATCGACGCTTCCCCTTCCGGTCTTCCTTGACGTGACCCTTGTAGGTGCGGGTCGGTGCGAACTCACCGAGCTTGTGACCGACCATCGAGTCGGTGACGAACACGGGAACGTGCTTGCGACCGTCGTGCACGGCGATGGTGTGGCCGATCATGTCGGGCACGATCATCGACCGGCGCGACCAGGTCTTGATGACGTTGTGGCTGCCCTTCGCGTTCTCGGCGTCCACCTTCTTCTGAAGGTGGTCGTCGATGAAGGGGCCCTTCTTCAGGCTGCGAGGCATGTCGGTTACTTCCTACCCTTGCCGGACTTGCGACGACGAATGATCTGGGAGTCGGAGGCCTTGCGCTTGCGCGTGCGGCCCTCCGGCTGTCCCCAGGGCGACACCGGGTGGCGACCACCGGACGTCTTGCCCTCACCACCACCGTGCGGGTGGTCGACCGGGTTCATGACGACACCGCGGACGGTCGGGCGCTTGCCCTTCCAGCGCATGCGGCCGGCCTTGCCCCAGTTGATGTTGGACTGCTCGGCGTTGCCGACCTCGCCCACCGTGGCGCGGCAGCGGACGTCGACGTACCGCATCTCGCCCGAGGGCATGCGGAGCGTGGCGCGGCTGCCCTCACGGGCGACGAGCTGGGCGGAGTTGCCGGCCGAGCGGGCGATCTTCGCGCCGCCGCCGGGACGCAGCTCCACGCAGTGGATCGTCGTACCGACGGGGATGTTGCGCAGCGGGAGGTTGTTGCCCGGCTTGATGTCGGCGTTGGGGCCCGACTCGACCGCGGTGCCCTGCGACAGGTCCTTCGGCGCCACGATGTAGCGCTTCTCGCCGTCGGCGTAGTGCAGCAGCGCGATGCGCGCGGTGCGGTTGGGGTCGTACTCGATGTGAGCGACCTTGGCCGGCACGCCGTCCTTGTCGTAGCGACGGAAGTCGATGATGCGGTAGGCCCGCTTGTGACCGCCACCCTGGTGCCGGGTGGTGATCCGGCCCTGGTTGTTGCGGCCGCCCTTCTTGGGCAGCGGACGCGTCAGCGACTTCTCCGGCGTGGTCCGGGTGATCTCGACGAAGTCGGCCACCGAGGAGCCACGACGGCCCGGGGTGGTCGGCTTGTACTTGCGGATTGCCATGTGTGATCAGTCCTATTCCGGCGGTCAGCCGACCTGGCCGAAGATGTCGATGCGGTGACCCTCAGCCAGGCTGACGATGGCGCGCTTGGTGTTGGCGCGCTTGCCGAGCCCGGTGCGGGTACGGCGGGTCTTGCCCTGGCGGTTGATCGTGTTGACCGAGGTCACCTTGACGTTGAAGACCTTCTCGACCGCGATCTTGATCTCGGTCTTGTTGGCGTCCGGGCGGACGATGAAGGTGTACTTGTTGGCGTCGAGGAGCCCGTAGCTCTTCTCGGAGACGACCGGCGCGATCAGGATGTCGCGGTGGTCCTTGTGCAGGGTGCTCACTTGTCGTCCTCCTTGGCCGTGGTGCTGCTCGCGGCGGTGCCGTTCACGAAGGCGTCGTAGGCGCCCTGCGTGAAGACGACGTCGTCGGAGGCCAGCACGTCGTAGGTGTTGAGCTGGTCGACGGCGACGATGTGCACCTGCTGCGCGTTGCGCAGCGAGAGCCAGGTCAGCGCGTCGGAGCGCTCGAGCACCACGAGGAAGCGCACCCGGTCGCTGAGCGTGGCCAGCGAGGTGAGCGCGAGCTTGGTCGACGGCTTGTCACCGGAGACCAGGCCGTCCACGACGTGGATGCGACCGTTGCGGGCCCGGTCCGAGAGGGCACCGCGCAGGGCGGCGGCCTTCATCTTCTTGGGGGTGCGCTGGTCGTAGTCACGCGGCTTGGGGCCGTGCACGATGCCACCACCGGCGAACTGGGGAGCGCGGGTCGAGCCCTGACGGGCGCGGCCGGTGCCCTTCTGCTTGTAGGGCTTGCGGCCACCACCGCGCACCTCCCCACGACGCTTGGTGCTGTGCGTGCCCTGGCGGGCCGCGGCCTGCTGGGCCACGACGACCTGGTGGATCAGCGGGACGTTGACCTCGACGCCGAAGATGTCGGCGGGGAAGTCAACCTTGACGGTCTTGACAGCCATAATCAGGCCTCCTTGCCAGAGTCGACGGAGCTCTTGGCAGCCGAGCGGATGACCACGAGGCCACCGCGCGGGCCGGGAACGGCGCCCTTGAGCAGGATCAGGCCCTTCTCGGCGTCGACGGCGTGGACCGTGACGTTCTGGGTGGTGACGGTGTCGTTACCCATGCGCCCCGACATGCGCGTGCCCTTGAAGACACGGCCCGGCGTGGCGCAGGCACCGATCGAGCCCGGCTTGCGGTGGTTGCGGTGGGCACCGTGGGAAGCGCCGACGCCGGAGAAGCCGTGACGCTTCATGGTTCCGGCGAAGCCCTTGCCCTTGCTGGTGCCGGTCACGTCGATCTCGTCGCCGGCGGTGAAGAGCTCGGGAGAGAGCTCCTGTCCGACGGAGTACGACGCGGCGTCGCTGGTGCGGATCTCCACGACGTGACGACGCGGGGTCACCCCGGCCTTGCCGAAGTGGCCGGCCTCAGGCTTGTTGACCTTGCGGGCCTCGATCTCGCCGTAGGAGACCTGGATGGCGTTGTAGCCATCGGTCTCGGGCGAGCGGACCTGCGTCACGACGTTGGTCGCAGCAGCGATCACGGTCACGGGGACGACGATGTTGTTCTCGTCCCAGAGCTGGGTCATGCCGAGCTTGGTGCCCAGCAGTCCCTTGACATTGCGTTCAAAAGTTCCGGTCATCGCAGATACCTCAGAGCTTGATCTCGATGTCGACACCGGCAGGCAGGTCGAGGCGCATGAGCGAGTCGACCGTCTTCGGCGTGGGGTCGATGATGTCGATGAGGCGCTTGTGGGTGCGCATCTCGAAGTGCTCGCGGGAGTCCTTGTACTTGTGGGGCGAGCGGATGACGCAGAACACGTTCTTCTCGGTCGGCAGCGGCACCGGGCCGGCGACCTTCGCACCCGTGCGGGTGACGGTGTCCACGATCTTGCGCGCCGAGGTGTCGATCACCTCGTGGTCATAGGCCTTGAGCCTGATGCGGATCTTCTGTCCCGCCATAGGTCTCTCTCGTCCTTATCGATCTCGTACCCCCGCCAGGGAGGTACCGCGTTCTGGTCCTGTATTCACGACACGGCCTCGTCGGGTGAAGCCGCACCGCCTGTCTCTCCACCACCCCTCCGCCGACCCCCGCGGTCGGGCGTGTCGCTCATGTTCCAAGCGACACGAGACGCGAGTCTCGATGGTGTTCCAGGTGGCACCCGACCGGTTCGTCGGGCTGATCGCGTCCCCGCCAGATGACCGAGCCGGTGCGGCGCACGCAGAGCACTGAGGTCGATCCGGGAGACGCGATTCAGTGATCAATGTGGTGCCGCATCCGCGCAGATGGTCTGGTGGGACCCGCCGGAGCAACCTGGATATCTTGGCAGAGATCCGCAGGGGCGCCAAATCGGACCGACCGCCGTCGGCCGGGACGTCCCGGACGGGGTCCTCAGGCGCCGGGGCCACCGACCACGAAGGCCTGCACGAGCGACCCCACGCGCGTGGTCCGCCCGGACAGGGGGCGACTCAACAGCTCCCACCCGTGGCCCGATCCCCCGTCGACGAACCTGGCGCCGGAGGCGCGGGCCAGGGCCCGGGCCTGGCGGTAGGCGGAGTCGCCGTCGCTGCGTGCCATGACGACCATCCCCTCGGACGGGAGGTCGGCGGCCACGGAGGCCAGGTCGGTCTCCCCCCAGCGCGGCGGCCCACTCACGTCCACCCACCCGTCGACGTCGGCGCCCGCTGCCGCGGCGAGGACCGTGAGCGAGCCACCCATCGACGTACCGACCAGGACGACGCGGCGCGCCCCCAGCACGTCGCGGGCGTGACGGACCGCCGGGGCGATCTCGTTGAGGGGGTCGGCCTCGCCGGCGTCGCTGCACTCGGAGTCCCCGTAGCCGCACGGGTCCAGCAGGATCGAGGTCACCGCGGCGTCGGCGGCCAGGGCGGTGGCGAAGCGCCCCCACCCGCACAGGCCGGTGATCTGGGGCAGCAGCACGGCCACCGTCTCGGGGCGGGCGGGCCCGACGACGCCGCCCACGATGGTCCCGTCGGTGGCGCCCTCGAGGGTCAGTGCGGTGAGGTCGGCGTCCTCCGGGATGGCGCTGAGGCACGCGTCCCGCAGCGCGGCGGTGGGGTCGGGGGGCGAGACCGCGGTCCCCGGCTGCTCCTGCGCCTGCTCTCCCGGGGCGCCGGCGCAGCCGGCCAGGAGCACCGCGAGCAGCACCACCGCGAGGGTCGGCAGGCGTCGGGTCGGGCGCATGGGCGGAGAGTACGCCGGACGGGCCGTGTCGTGACCTGACAGGATTGGGCCACTCACGAGACGGGGGTCCGATGACCGAGCAGTTCCCGCCGCCCGGACCCACCGGGCCGCAGCCGCCACCGCCGGGTGGCGGCACGCCGCCGCCGTACCCGTCGTACCCGAGCCCCACCCACGCTCCGCGGGCCGGCGGCCCTGCGCCCGGCATGCTCGGCGCCGCGCACAAGCCCGGCGCGATCCCGCTCCGCCCGCTGACGCTGTCGGACATCTACGACGCGGCCTTCCGGATCATCCGCTTCAACCCCACCGCGACGGTCGGCTCGGCCGTGCTCGTCGCGTCCGTGGCGATGGCCATCCCGGTCGTGGTCACGGCCGTCCTGACCCTCGCGCTCGACCTCTCCCTGTCGGTGGACGACTCCGGCGAGCTGGGCGGCGACGTCTCCGGCGTGCTCGGCTCGATGGGCTCGCTCGGGCTGGGATCGGTGCTCCAGGCCGTCGGGCTGATCCTCGTCGGCGGGATGATCGCCCACGTCGTGGCGGCCGCGGCCATCGGCCGCCGGCTCAGCCTCGAGCAGGCCTGGGGGGCCACCCGGGGCAAGCGCTGGCGGCTCGTCGGGCTCACGGTCGTGCTCGGGCTGGCCCTCGTGCTGGGCCTCGTGGTGTACGGCCTCACCTGGATCCCCGTCGTCGCGACGGCCGACGACTGGCGGCAACCGGTGCTCTACGGCGTCGTCAGCGTCCCGGTCTTCCTCGCCGTGCTCGTGTGGTTCTGGGTGCGCGTCTACTACCTCCCGGTCCCCGCCCTCATGCTCGAGCCGGTCGGCGTCCTCGGCGCCATCGGCCGCGGCTTCCGCCTCACCCGGGGCGCGTTCTGGCGCACCTTCGGCATCGCCCTGCTCACCGTGGTCATCGCTCAGGCCGCAGGCACCGCCCTCGCCATGCCGCTCAGCTTCCTCGCACAGGGAGCGCTGCTGGGCGGGGTGCCGAGCGAGGCCGGCGTGCTGGTCCTCGTCGTCAGCCAGGCGGTCGCGTCCGTGGTGACCGCTGCCTTCGTCGCCCCCTTCACCACGTCGGTGACCGCCCTGCAGTACCTCGACCTGCGCATGCGCGCCGAGGGCCACGACATCACGCTCATGCGGCAGGCCGGGATCCTCGGCGCGTGATCCTGCGGTGGCCTGCGGAGCCGCCCCTCGTCCCCACGCCGGACGAGGGGCGCTCGCTGCTGCGCCGCGAGCTCCTGCGGCCGGCCTACCGCGAGGACGACCTCCTGGGGCGCCTGGTCGAGGCCGTACGACGTGCCATCGGGCGCACCATCGACGCCGCGTCGTCGGCCCCTCCCCTCACGACGTTCTTCGCGATGCTGGTCGGCCTGCTCCTCGTCCTGGCCCTGCTCTGGCTGGCGACCCGCACCCGGGCGACCCGGGCGGTCCGCGGCCACACGCAGGTCGCGGTGCCGGACGGGTCGCTGAGCGCCGACCAGTGGCGCGCGCGGGCCGACGCGGCGTACTCCTCCGGCGACCACGGCACGGCGCTGGTCGACGGCTTCCGGGCCCTGGCCGTGCGCCAGGTCGAGCGGGGACTGCTCGACGACGCCCCCGGCGCCACCGCGCACGAGCTGGGTCTGGCGCTGCGGGTGCTGCACCCGGGACGCGAGCCGGAGGTGGACGAGGGCGCGCGGCTCTTCGACCTGGTCCTGTACGGCGACCGCGCGGCCACCGCGGAGCAGGCCAGGTCCGTGCTGGCCCTCGACGACGCGCTGGCCGGTGCCTCGTGAGGGGCCTGTGGGAGCGCCACCGCACGGCCGCGCTCATCGGCGCAGGCACGCTCGTCGCGCTCGCCACCGCGGTGCTGCTCGGCACCGCGCCCGGCACGTCAGCGATCCACGACCCCGACAACCCGGGCGGGACGGGTGCCCGCGCGGTGGCCCGGGTGCTCGCCGACGAGGGCGTGGACGTGGAGGTGGCCCGCTCCGCGAGCGCGCTCGAGGACACCGCCGTCGACGCGGGCACCACGGTCCTGGTCACCTCGCCGGACAACCTCGGGCGCAGCACCGCGCGGCGCCTGCTGGCGCACGCCGGGTCGGCCACGGTCGTGGTCGCCGACCCGGGCCCGGGCGCGGTCGAGGCCCTGGGCGTGGAGGTCGACGGGGTCGGCAGCGTCCCGGACGCACCGCGCGGCGCCGGCTGCACCGACGCTGCGCTCGACGACGCCCTGCGCGGCCTCGCGGTCGACGTCGACCGGGCGACCGACTGGCCCACCACCACCGGGTGCTTCGGCGGTCGGGACGGCTGGTGGCTGGCCTCGGCCGACGACGGCCTGCTGCTCCTCGGGGCCCCCGGGATCCTGGAGAACGACCAGGTCCTGCGCGCGGACAACGCCACGGTCGCGCTGCGGCTGCTGGGCCGCGGCGACCGGCTCGTCTGGTACGTCCCCGACCTCGCCGACCTGGCCGCGGACGACGGCGTCAGCCTGCGCACCCTGCTGCCGCCGTGGCTGGTGCCGGCAGTGTGGATGGCCGGGCTGGCGATGGTGGCCGTGGTGTGGTGGCGCGGACGGCGCCTCGGCCCGCTCGCCACCGAGCCCCTCCCCGTGACCGTGCGGGCGCTGGAGACGACCCACGCCCGCGGGCGTCTCTACCGCGACGCCGACGACCGGGCCCATGCCGCGCGGGCGCTGCGGCGGCACAGCCGGGCCGCGGCGGCCGCCCACCTCCGCCTGCCCACCGACGACGGCGACACCCTGGTGCGGGACGTGGCCCGCGCCGTGGCCAGACCCGGCGACGAGGTGGCCGCGCTGCTCGACGACTCCGCTCCCCCACCCCGCACCGACGAAGAGCTCATCCGCCTGGCCGACTCCCTGGCCGCGCTCGACAGAGAGGTACGTGCCACATGACCGCAGGACCCACCGGAGCCGAGGAGGCCCGCGCCCGGCTGGCCGCCGTGCGCAGCGAGGTCGCCAAGGCGGTGGTCGGGCAGGACGCAGCCGTCTCGGGCCTGCTCGTGGCGCTGCTCTGCGGCGGGCACGTGCTGCTCGAGGGCGTGCCGGGCGTGGCCAAGACCCTGCTCGTGCGCACCCTGGCCGAGGCGCTGGACGTGGGCACCAAGCGGGTGCAGTTCACCCCCGACCTGATGCCCGGCGACATCACCGGCTCGATGGTCATCGAGGGGCGCGACGGGGAGCTCTCGTTCCGCGAGGGTCCCCTCTTCACCCAGCTGCTGCTCGCCGACGAGATCAACCGGACGCCTCCCAAGACGCAGTCCGCGCTGCTCGAGGCGATGGAGGAGGGGCGGGTCTCCGTCGACGGGGTCTCCCGTCCGCTCCCCTCGCCCTTCCTCGTCGCCGCCACCCAGAACCCGGTCGAGTACGAGGGCACCTACCCGCTGCCCGAGGCGCAGCTCGACCGGTTCCTCCTCAAGCTGGTGCTCCCCGTGCCGGAGCGGGAGGCCGAGCTGGAGATCCTGCGTCGCCACGCCGCCGGGTTCGACCCCCGCGACGTCGCGGCCGCCGGGGTGACCGCGGTCGCCGGGCCGGCCGACATCGCCGCCGGGCAGGCCGCCGTGCGGGCGGTGCAGGTCTCCCCCGAGGTCACCGGGTACGTCGTCGACATCGCCCGGGCCACGCGCGAGTCGCCCTCGCTGTCGCTGGGCGTCTCCCCGCGCGGGGCCACCGCCCTCCTGCGGGCGGCACGGGCCTGGGCCTGGCTGACCGGTCGCGACTTCGTCACCCCCGACGACGTCAAGGCCCTGGCCCACTCCACGCTGGCACACCGCCTCGGCCTGCGGCCGGAGGCCGAGCTCGAGGGTGTCGACGTCAGCGCCGTCCTCGCCTCCGCCGTCGGCTCGGTCCCGGTCCCCCGGTGAGCCCCCTCCCGATCACGGCCCGGCGCTGACCTCCTGATGACGATCACCTCGCGCGTCCCCCTCCTGCTGCTCGCCGGCGTGCTGCCCGTCGTGCTGCGTCCGGTCATGGGCACCGTGTGGATGTGGCTGCTGCTCGTCGCCGCGCTCACGACGCTCGACTGGATGGTCGCGCCGCGGCCCGCCGCACTCGCGATCAGCCGTCGCCCCCCGGGCACCGTCCGGATGGGGACCCCCGCGACCTCGCGCCTCACGATCACCGCGACCGGGCGCCGTACCGTCCGGGGGGTGGTCCGCGACGCCTGGCAGCCCAGCGCCGGCGCGACCGGCGACCGGCACCGCCTGCTGCTGCGACCCGGCTCCCGCGCGGTGCTCACCACTCCCCTGCTGCCCGGGCGGCGGGGCGACCTGCGCGCCGTCGGCGTGACCGTGCGGCTGCCGGGACCGCTCGGGCTGGCCTGTCGCCAGGCCACCCTGGACGTCCCCGGGACCGTCCGGTCCCTGCCGGCCTTCGACTCACGCAAGCACCTGCCCTCGCGGCTGGCGCGCCTGCGCGAGCTCGACGGGCGTGCCGCCGTGCGGGTCCGCGGCCAGGGCACCGAGTTCGACTCGCTGCGCGAGTACGTCCGCGGCGACGACGTCCGCTCGATCGACTGGCGGGCGAGCGCCCGGAGCCGCTCGGTCGTCGTGCGCACCTGGCAGCCCGAGCGGGACCGCCGGGTGGTGCTGGTCCTCGACACGTCCCGGGTGTCGGCGGCCCGCGTCGGGGACGTCCCGCGCCTCGACTCCGCGATGGACGCCGCGCTCCTGCTCGCCGCGCTGGCGGCCCGGGCGGGCGACCGGGTCGACGTGGTCGCCGGCGACCGCACCGTGCGGGCGCGTTTCCGCGCCGCCGGCGCCCGCGACGTGGCCGCGCGCCTGCAGGAGGCGATGGCCGACCTCGAGCCGGTCATCGCCGAGGCCGACTGGTCGGGCCTGGCCGGCGAGGTCACCCGGCTCGGCCGTCAGCGCGCCCTGGTGGTGCTCCTGACCCCCCTCGAGCCGGCGTCGGTGCAGGAGGGCCTGCTGCCCGTGCTTCCCACGCTCGTGCGGCGCCACCGGGTGGTCGTCGCGTCGGTCAAGGACCCGGCGCTCGCGGACCTCGTCGGGGCACGCAGCTCCCTCGACGAGGTGTACGCCGCGGCGGCGGCGTCCCGGGTCCTCGACGAGCGCGAGCGCACCGCGCGGATGCTGCGCACCCTCGGGGTCGACGTGCTCGACGCCGACGCCGAGCGCCTGCCCCCGGCCCTGGCCGACCACTACCTCGACCTCAAGGCCCGCGGCCTGCTCTGAGCCGGGGCTCGCCCCTCAGGCGCGCGTCGCGACCCGGTCCTCGAGCAGTGCGGCGTCGACGTCCCCCGTGTGGCCGCGGAGCGCGGCGTTGCGGCCCAGCACGAACACGTAGGCCACGAAGGCCAGCTCGGCGAGCACGCCGATGGCCACCCGCGCCGCCGTCGGCAGCGGCGACGGCGTCACGAACGCCTCGATGACCCCGCTCAGGGCGAGGACGGCGACGAGACCGAGGGCGATCGTCCCGGCGGTGCGACCCTCCCGGGCCAGGGACTGCGCGCGGGTCAGCCGCCCGGGCTCGATCCACGACCAGAAGAGGCGCAGCCCCACCCCGCCGGCCACGAAGACGGCGGTGAGCTCGAGCAGCCCGTGGGGCAGGATCAGCCCCCAGAAGTGGCCGGCATGGTCGTGGCGGGTCATGATCGAGCCGATGATGGCCAGGTTGGCGACGTTCTGGAGGAGCAGCCAGACGACCGGGAGCCCGAGGATCCCGAGCGCGATGCACAGCGCGGACACCCACGCGTTGTTGATCCACACCTGGGCGGCGAAGTGCGAGGCGGCGTACTCGCTGTAGTAGCCCTCGAAGTCGTTGCGCACCAGCTGGTCCACCTCGGCCGGGGTGAGCAGGGACTGCTCGACCGCGGGGTTGCCGAGCAGCCACCACATCATCACGCCCGCCACCGCGACGTTGGCGGCGAGCGTGCCCAGCCACCACCAGCGCAACCGGTACAGCGCGGCCGGGAAGCGCAGGACGAAGAAGTCACGGACGCCGCGCCACGTGGTGGCCCGGGTGCCGACGGTGCGGTGGCGGGCCCGGGCCAGCACCGAGGACAGGTGGGCGATGAGCCCGGCGTCGGGGGCCGAGGTGCGCACGACCGACAGGTGGGTCGCGACCCGCTGGTAGAGCTCGACGAGCTCGTCGCTCTCCGCGCCGCTGAGTCGGCGTCGCCCGGCGAGCTCGTCCAGCCGCCGCCAGTCGGCCGAGTGCGTCAGCACGTAGGCGTCGAGGTCCACGGCGCCACCCTATGCTGGCCGCGATGTCCGATCCGACCTTCGCCAGTGTCACCGCCGACGACCACGTCACCGGCGAGGCGGTCGCGCTCGACCTCCCCCCGGCGAGCCTCGGCGCCAGGATGGCGTCCGGCCTCGTCGACGTGCTCCTGACGGTCCTCGTCCTGGTGGCCACCGCCTTCGTGCTCGGCACCGCCACCGGACGGTCCGACGCGGCGCTGGCCCACGTGGCCGTCATCGGCACCCTCATCGCGGTCTTCCTGGTGCTGCCGACGACGGTGGAGACGCTCACGGGTGGTCGCTCGCTCGGCAAGCTGGCGATGGGGCTGCGCACGGTCCGTGACGACGCCGGCCCGATCAGCGCCCAGCACGCGTTCGTGCGGTCCCTCATCGGGTTCGTGGAGATCTACGCGTTCGCCGGGGCGCCCGCCTTCTTCGCCGCGATGCTCTCGGCCAAGGGCAAGCGGCTGGGTGACTACGCCGCCGGCACCTACGTCGTCCGCAGCCGGGTCCGCCTGCAGCTCCCCGCGCCGGCCACCATGCCGCCGGGACTGACGGCGTGGGCGCGCACCGCCGACATGGCAGCCCTGCCGACGGGGCTGGCCCTCGCCGTGCGCCAGTACCTCGGGCGCCAGGCCACCCTCGACCCCGGGCACCGTGACGAGCTCGGGCTGCGCCTCGCGGAGCAGGTGGCGACCTACGTCGCCCCACCCCCTCCTCCGGGCACTCCGCCCCACGACTACCTCGCCGCCGTCATCTCCTCGCGCCGCGAGCGCGACCTCGCTCGGCTGCGACGCGACGCGGCACTGCGGGAGCGGCTCACCCCACGCCGGTGACACGTGCCGGGCCCCGGCGTACCGTGAGGACCATGGTGATCGGCCTGGCGGCCGTCGTCGCGTGCACGGCGATGCTCGGCCTCGTGGTGGGAGGAGCGCTGCACGCCGCCTCCCTGGGCCGTCTCGTGCAGCGCCACCGCACCCGACACCGGGCGCCCCAGCCCACCAACCGCCCCCTCGAGCGCGTCGTCGCCGACCTGCACCGCATCCGCGCCGAGGTGCTCGCCCCGGTGCCGGGCGCCAGCAAGGTCCGGCGCGACGCCACGCTCGCGGCGTACGACGACGTGCTCGCCGAGGCCTGTCGGACGCTGGCGCTGCCCGACCGGCTGAGCGCCGTTCCTCCCGGCCCCGAGCGGGAGGCGGAGCGGATGCGCACCGAGTGGTCCCTCGAGCAGGCCGGCGTGCCGGTCAGCTCACCGCGCTGAGGGCTCGGCGGCGCCGACGGGCACCCGCGGGACCACCAGGCACGCCGCGGCCGCGAGGACGCACAGCACCCCCGCCGTCAGCCAGGCCCCGAAGTAGTCACCCCGCCACTCGCGGACCCAGCCCGCGAAGCTGGCCGCGACCCCGGCTCCGACCATGTGCGCGGCGAAGACCCAGCCGAAGACGACCGCCGCCCGCTCGGCGCCGAAGTGCTGGCGGCACAGCGCGACGGTCGGAGGGACGGTGGCCACCCAGTCGAGGCCGTAGAAAAGGATGAAGACGAACAGGCTGGGCTCGACGTGCGGCCCCAGCAGCCACGGCACGGCGAGCAGGGAGAGACCGCGGAAGAAGTAGTAGCCGCACAGCAGGTAGCGCGAGTCGACGCGGTCGGTCAGCCACCCGCTGCCGATCGTTCCGGCGATGTCGAAGATGCCGATCAGAGCCAATAGGGAAGCGCTGGTCGTGGCCGGCATGCCGTGGTCGTGCGCGGCCGGGATGAAGTGGGTGCCGATCAGGCCGTTCGTGGACCACCCGCAGATCCAGAACGTGCCGAAGAGGATCCAGAAGGTGCGGCTCGAGGAGGCCTCGCGCAGGGTGCGCACCGCCACGGTGGCGGCTCCCACGTCGGGGTCACGCCGCGGCACCGGGGCGGGCTCCACCCCGCTGACGGGAGCAGCCCCGTACGCCGTGGTGCCGACGTCGGAGGGACGGTCCCGGAGCAGCCACAGCACCAGCGGCACCAGGGCCAGCGCGAAGACGGTGACCAGGCCCGCGGCCCAGCGCCAGCCGGGACCCTCCGCGAGCCGCGCGATCGCGGGCAGGAAGACCAGCTGTCCCGTCGAGCTTGCCGCCGAGAAGACCCCGATGACCAGGCCGCGGTGGCGCACGAACCAGCGGTTGGCGACGATCGCGCCGAAGACCAGGGCCAGCGCGCCGGCGCCGGTCCCGACCGCGAAGCCCCACAGCAGCCACAGCTGCCACGGGCTGGTCATGACCAGGGTCAGCCCGGAGCCGAGCGCCACCAGGGTGAGGGCGGCGGCGACCACGCGGCGTACGCCGAAGCGCTCCATCAGCGCCGCGGCGAAGGGCGCGGTCAGCCCGTAGACGATGAGGTTGAGGCTCACCGCCCCGCTCGTCGTCGCCCGCGACCAGCCGAACTCCTCCTCGAGGGGCACCAGCAGGGCGCCGGTCGAGGACCGGAAGCCGGCCGCCGCGACCAGCGCGGCCATGGTGATGGCGGCGACCCACCAGGCCCGGTGGATCCGCGGCTCGGTCCGGGTGGCGGTGGTGGTCACCGCTGAACCCTAGGCCGGGAGGGGCGGGGGCACCCTCGATGTCCGGCCGAGGACCGTCGCTCTCGCGCCGACTCAGGTGCGGGTGTAGGTGAGGTCGGTGATGTCGCGGTGCTTGTCGAGGCCCTTGCGCTCGAAGCGGGTCAGCGGCCGCTCGGCCCAGCGCTCGACGCGCCCTCCCGACAGCAGCGGCTCGGCGTCGAGGACCTCGACCATCTGCTGCGCGTACTCGGCCCAGTCGGTGGCCAGCCGCCAGCGCGCGCCCGGCGCGAGCCGGCTGGCGACCAGGGCCGCGTGCGCCGGGCTCACGAGGCGGCGCTTGTGGTGCTTGGTCTTGTGCCACGGGTCGGGGAAGAACGTCCACAGCTCGCTGATGCTCGCGGGGCCGAGCAGGTGCTCGAGCGACCACACCGCGTCGACGCCGCAGAAGCGCACGTTGTCGGCGCCCGCCTCGGCCACCCGCCACAGGCTGTCGGCGATGCCGGGACGCCACACCTCGAAGGCGAGGACGTTGACGTGCGGGCGGGCGGCGGCCAGCACGGCGGTGGCCTCCCCGATCCCCGAGCCGATCTCCACCACGAGCGGGGCGTCGCGGTCCGGCCACCACGACAGCAGGTCGAAGTCGGGTCGGTCGACGGCCTCGTCCGGGATCACCCAGTCGGCCTGGTGGGCCGCCCACCCCTCGGCCTGACGCGGGGTGAAGCGGCTGCCGCGCCGCGAGTAGGTGAGCACCTCGCGCATGCGCCGACCCTCGTCGGTGAGCTTGTGGTGGGGACGGGCGGGGCGCACGGGCTCCTGGGGCGACTCGGACACGCCCCCATCATCCCAGCCCCGCCGGCGCCGCCAGCGACCCGGGTGACCGGACCCCGCAGACGCAGCGAGGCCCCACTCCCGCAGGAGTGGGGCCTCGCTGGTGAAGCGCTGGGAATCAGATCACTTGGTGATCTTGACGACCCGGCCGGCGCCGACGGTGCGGCCACCCTCACGAATCGCGAACCGCAGGCCCTCGTCCATCGCGATGGGCTGGATGAGCTCGACCGACATCTCGGTGTTGTCACCCGGCATGACCATCTCGGTGCCCTCGGGGAGGGTCACGACGCCGGTCACGTCCGTCGTACGGAAGTAGAACTGCGGGCGGTAGTTGTTGAAGAACGGCGTGTGGCGGCCGCCCTCGTCCTTGCTCAGGATGTAGACCGAGGCCTCGAAGTTCGTGTGAGGCGTCGTGGTGCCCGGCTTGATGACGACCATGCCGCGCTCGACGTCCTCGCGCTTGGTGCCACGGAGGAGGAGACCGACGTTCTCGCCGGCCTGGCCCTCGTCGAGCAGCTTGCGGAACATCTCGACGCCGGTGACCGTCGACTTCTGCGAGCCCTCGCGGATGCCGATGATCTCGACCTCCTCGTTGACCTTGACGATGCCGCGCTCGATGCGACCGGTGATGACGGTGCCACGACCGGTGATCGTGAAGACGTCCTCGACGGGCATGAGGAAGGGCTTGTCGGTCTCGCGCTCCGGGGTCGGGATGTAGTCGTCCACGGCCTGCATGAGCTCGGCGATCGAGTCGCCCCACTTCTCGTCGCCCTGGAGCGCCGGGAAGGCAGCAACGCGGACCACGGGGATGTCGTCGCCCGGGAACTCGTACTCGGAGAGGAGCTCGCGCACCTCCATCTCGACGAGCTCGATGAGCTCCTCGTCGTCGACCATGTCGCACTTGTTGAGCGCGACGACCAGGGCGGGCACGCCGACCTGGCGGGCGAGCAGCACGTGCTCACGCGTCTGCGGCATGGGGCCGTCGGTGGCGGCGACCACCAGGATCGCGCCGTCCATCTGAGCGGCACCGGTGATCATGTTCTTGATGTAGTCCGCGTGACCCGGGCAGTCGACGTGCGCGTAGTGACGCACCTCGGTCTGGTACTCGACGTGCGCGATCGAGATCGTGATGCCGCGCTGACGCTCCTCGGGAGCCTTGTCGATCTGGTCGAAGGCCGAGGCCTCGTTCAGGTTCGGGTACTTGTCGTGCAACACCTTGGTGATCGCCGCGGTCAGCGTCGTCTTGCCGTGGTCGATGTGACCGATCGTGCCGATGTTGACGTGCGGCTTGGTCCGCTCGAACTTCGCCTTAGCCACTGGGGCTCCTCCTGGTTGGGTTGGTACTGAAACGTGGGTGTGGAACGGGTGGTGCAGGGCCGGGGGCCCGGGCGACTACTCGCCGCGGACCTTCTTGACGATCTCCTCGGCGATGTTCGAGGGAACCTCGGCGTACGAGTCGAACTCCATCGAGTACGACGCCTGGCCGGAGGTCTTGGACCTCAGGTCGCCAACGTACCCGAACATCTCGGAGAGGGGCACAAGGGCGTTGACCACCATGTCCCCGTGACGCTCCTCCTGGGCCTGGATCTGGCCACGGCGGGAGTTGATGTCGCCGATCACGGTGCCGAGGAAGCCCTCGGGCGTGGTGACCTCGACGGCGAACATCGGCTCCAGCAGGACCGGCTTGGCCCTGCGGGCGGCCTCCTTGAACGCCTGGTTGCCGGCGATCTTGAACGCCAGCTCCGAGGAGTCGACGTCGTGGTAGGCGCCGTCCTGGAGCGTGAACTTCACGTCGACCATCGGGTAGCCGGCGAGCACGCCGAACTCCATGGCCTCCTGGCCGCCCTGGTCGACCGAGGGGATGTACTCCTTGGGGACACGACCACCGGAGACCGAGTTGACGAACTCGTAGCCGGCGCCGGTGCCGGTCTCCGGGTCGATGTTCGGCTCGAGGTCGATGACGACCTTGGCGAACTGACCGGAGCCACCCGTCTGCTTCTTGTGGGTGTAGGAGTGCTTCTCGACCTTGTTGCGGATCGTCTCGCGGTAGGCCACCTGCGGCTTGCCGACGGTCGCCTCGACGCGGAACTCGCGCTTCATCCGGTCGACGAGGATCTCCAGGTGGAGCTCGCCCATGCCGGCGATGATCGTCTGGCCCGTCTCCTCGTCGGCCTTGACCGTGAAGGTGGGGTCCTCGTCGGAGAGGCGCTGGATCGCGGTGCCCAGCTTCTCCTGGTCGCTCTTGGTCTTGGGCTCGATGGCGACCTCGATCACCGGGGCCGGGAACGTCATCGACTCGAGCACGACCTGGTGCTGGGGGTCGGAGAGCGTGTGACCGGTCTTGGTGTCCTTGAGGCCCATGACGGCCACGATCTGGCCGGCGCCGACCGACGCGATCTCCTCACGCTTGTTGGCGTGCATCTGGTAGACCTTGCCGATCCGCTCCTTGCGACCGTTGACCGAGTTGATCACGGACGCGCCGGCCTCGAGCTTGCCGGAGTAGACGCGGACGTAGATCAGCTTGCCGAGGTGCGGGTCGGAGGCGATCTTGTAGGCCAGGCCGGAGAAGGGCTCGTCGTCGGACGGCTGGCGGACGATGACCTCGTCCTCGTCCTTGGGCGAGTGGCCCTGGATGCCGTCGATGTCGAGGGGCGAGGGCAGGAACTTCACGACGGCGTCGAGCAGGGGCTGCACGCCCTTGTTCTTGAACGCGGTGCCGCACAGGACCGGGTTGAGCTTGTCGGCCAGGGTGGCGCGACGGATGGCCGCCTCGAGCTCCTCGACGGTGAAGTTCTCCTCACCCTCGAGGTACTTCTCCATGATCTCGTCGTCGGCCTCGGCCAGCGTCTCGATGAGCTTCTCGCGGTACTCCGCGGCCTGCTCGGCGAGCTCGGCCGGGATCTCCTCGACCTCGTAGTCCTCGCCCATCGTGGTCTCGCCGCGCCAGGTGAGGGCACGCATGCCGACCAGGTCGATGACACCGAGGAAGTCGGACTCGGCACCGATCGGGAGCTGGAGGACCAGCGGGGTGGAGTTGAGGCGCTCGACCATCATGTCGACGCAGCGGAAGAAGTCCGCGCCCGTGCGGTCGAGCTTGTTGACGAAGCACATGCGGGGGACCGAGTACTTGTTGGCCTGGCGCCACACCGTCATCGTCTGCGGCTCGACGCCGGCGACACCGTCGAACACCGCGACGGCGCCGTCGAGGACGCGCAGCGAGCGCTCGACCTCGGCCGTGAAGTCCACGTGGCCGGGGGTGTCGATGATGTTGATCTGGTGGTTCTTCCACCAGCAGGTGGTCGCAGCAGAGGTGATCGTGATGCCACGCTCCTGCTCCTGCTCCATCCAGTCCATCGTGGCTGCGCCGTCGTGGACCTCACCGATCTTGTAGGAGATACCGGTGTAGAAGAGGATGCGCTCGGTCGTGGTGGTCTTGCCGGCGTCGATGTGCGCCATGATGCCGATGTTGCGGACCTTGTTGAGGTCGGTGGTGATGTCGACAGCCACTGTTGGGTCTCAGTCCCTCGGAAAGTAGGTGGGGCGGTGTGCGGCGGGGCCCGTCGCGGTGGCGACGAGCCCCACCGGCGTCACCAGCGGTAGTGGGCGAAGGCCTTGTTGGACTCGGCCATCTTGTGGGTGTCCTCACGCTTCTTCACAGCGGCACCGAGGCCGTTGGACGCGTCGAGGATCTCGTTCATCAGTCGCTCGGACATGGTCTTCTCGCGACGGTCGGCGGCGTAGCCGACGAGCCAGCGCAGCGCCAGCGTCGTGCTGCGGTTGGGCTTGACCTCGATCGGGACCTGGTAGGTCGCGCCACCGACACGGCGGGACTTGACCTCGATGGCCGGCTTGACGTTGTCGAGCGCGCGCTTGAGCGTGACGACGGGGTCGGTGCCGGTCTTCTCACGGCAGCCCTCGAGGGCCGTGTAGACGATGCGCTGCGCGACCTGCTTCTTGCCGTCCTGGAGGACCTTGCTGACCAGCTGCGTGACGATCTGCGAGCCGTAGACCGGGTCGACGACGAGAGGGCGCTTGGGAGCGGGACCCTTGCGAGGCATTACTTCTCCTTCTTCGCGCCGTAGCGGCTGCGGGCCTGCTTGCGGTTCTTGACACCCTGGGTGTCGAGCGTGCCGCGGATGATCTTGTAGCGGACACCGGGAAGGTCCTTCACACGGCCGCCGCGCACGAGCACGATCGAGTGCTCCTGCAGGTTGTGGCCGACGCCCGGGATGTACGCCGTGACCTCGACGCCGCTGGACAGGCGCACGCGGGCGACCTTGCGCAGGGCGGAGTTCGGCTTCTTGGGGGTGGTCGTGTAGACCCGGGTGCAGACGCCGCGGCGCTGCGGGGATCCCTTCAGGGCAGGCGTCTTGGACTTGGACACCTTGTCCTGGCGGCCCTTGCGGACCAGCTGATTGATGGTGGGCACCGAGTGGTTCCCTTTCTTGGTGTATCTCTCGCAACGGCGACCTGCCGAGGCGGTGATGGTCGGGAACTGCCGCTCAGGAGCGGTGGTGCCCGGCGCACGACGTGCTGTGCGCTGTCGTGGATGGGCGCCCGACCCGTCCGGTTCTGGACAGGCCTGAGCGCAGGCCAAACACGAGGAGTCAATCTACCGGCCGCCCCAAGGCCGGTCAAAACGCCGGAGCGGGCCCCGACCGGCCCCTCAGCCGCTCGCCGGGCCGGCCGCCGGCTCGGCCAGGACGGGGGTGCGGTGGGGCATCACGGAGACGCCCTTCGCACGCGCGAAGACCAGGGTCGCGAGGCCGACGCCCGCGATGGTGAGCAGGCCGCCCAGCACCAGGGTCCACCGGGCGCCGAAGGTCTCGCCGATCCAGCCGATCACCGGCGCACCCGCGGGCGTTCCGCCCATGAAGATCATCATGTAGAGCGCCATCACCCGCCCTCGCATCCCCGGCTCGGTGTTGAGCTGCATGTAGGCGTTGGCGCTGGTGATGAGGGTGAGCGCGCTGAGGCCGATGAGCGGGGTGACCAGGGCGTAGGTGAGGTACGACGGCATCAGGCCGGCGATGGTGACCACGGCGCCGAACACCAGCCCGGCGCCGATCACCAGCCGGTGCCGCACCCGGGTGCGACCAGCGGCGACCAGGGCGCCGGTCAACGACCCGACCGCGAGGAAGGTGCCCAGCAGGCCGTACTCCGTGGGGCCCTTGCCGAACACCTCGGTGGCCATCAGCGCCGAGGTCATCTGGAAGTTGAGCCCGAAGGTGCCCGCGCTGAAGACGATGGCCAGGATGAGCAGCAGGTCGGGACGGGCCCGGACGTAGGCCACGCCCTCGCGGATCGCGCCGGGTCCGCGGTTGCCCGGCACCGGGCTGTCGAGCGCGCTGGCGTCCATGCCGCGCAGGGCCAGGACCGGGGCGACGTACGAGACGGCGTTGATGAGGATCACCCAGCCGGTCGCGACCACTCCCCCGCCGAAGGCGGCGATCATCATGCCGGCGGCGGCCGGGCCGACCAGGCGGGCGGCGTTGAAGCTCGCGGAGTTGAGGCCCACGGCGTTGGTGAGGTCGTCGGGCTCGACGATCTCGGAGACGAAGGACTGGCGCGCGGGTGCGTCGAAGGCGGACGCCGTGCCGAGCACGAAGGCCAGGACGTAGACGTGCCAGATCTCGGCGGTCCCGGTGACCGCGAGCAGGCCGAGGACGGCCGCCGGCAGCGCCATGCCCAAGTTGGTCAGCTGGAGGAGCCGCAGCTTGGGCATCCGGTCGGCGACCAGCCCGGCGAAGGGCGCGATGAGCAGGAACGGCAGGAACTGGAGTCCCGTCGTGATGCCGAGGGCGGCGCCGCTGTTGGCGGTGAGCTGCAGGACCAGCCAGTCCTGGGCGACCCGCTGCATCCAGGTGCCGGTGTTGGAGACGACGCCGCCGGCGGCGTACAGGCGGTAGTTGGGGTTGGCGAGGGAACGGAATCGAGGACTCGTGGTGACTCCTTCGGGTCAGTCGGCCTGCGAGAGGCGGTCGAGGAGGGGGGCGGCGCGGCGCAGGACGTCGCGCTCGTCGGGGGTCAGGTGGGTGAGGCGGACTGCCAGCCACGCGTCACGGCGCGAGCGGTCGGCCAGGACGACGGCGCGGCCTCGGTCGGTGAGCGACACGATCACCACGCGGCCGTCGGTCTCGTGCGGGCGTCGTACGACGAGCCCGTCGCCCTCGAGGCAGGTCACGGTGCGCGTCATCGACGGCGGCTGCACGTGCTCGAGCCGGGCCAGCTCGCCGACCGTCTGGTCGCCCCGACGGAAGAGCAGACCGAGCACGGCCATCTGGCCCAGGCTCAGGTCGTTGTCGGGGTGTCGCTCGCTGGCGAGTCTCCGACGCAGGCGCATCACGCCGAGGCGGAGCTCGGCGGCGAGCCCCGCGTCGGTGCGGGCAACGGCTTCGGTGGTCGGCATGTCGTTAGCGTAACTCATTACCTCTGCTAAGTATTCCGTCAAGGTTGGAATCCCCGCCGAGGTGGGGGTTCCTGCTCATTGGGGGCGTTGCAGAGGCCACGAACAGACGGGTCCGGCCACGAAGTCGTGGCCGGACCCGTCGGGTGAGCGGGGTGTTCGGGGACGTGTCAGGAGAGCCAGCCGTTGATCGGGGTGTAGGCGAAGTAGACGACGAAGAGGGCGGCCACGACCCACATGAGCGGGTGCACCTCGCGCGCCTTGCCGACGACGACCTTGATGAGGACGAACGCGACGAAGCCGGCGCCGATGCCCACGCTGATCGAGTAGGTGAACGGCATGAGCACCACGGTGAGGAAGGCGGGGATGGCCAGCTCGACGTCGCGCCAGTCGATCTCGGTGACCTGCTGCATCATCAGGAAGCCGACCAGCACCAGGGCCGGGACGGCCGCCTCGGACGGGATGGCCGAGACCAGGGGCGTGAAGAACGTCGCGAGCAGGAAGAGCACGCCGGTGACGATCGAGGCGAGGCCGGTGCGCGCCCCCTCCCCCACCCCCGAGGCCGACTCGATGTAGGACGTGTTCGACGAGACGCCCGCGGCGCCGCCGGCGATGGCGGCCACCGAGTCGACGACCAGGATGCGCTGCGCGTGCGGCGGCGTCCCCTCCTCGTCGTTGAGGCCGGCCTCGGCGCCGATCGCGGTCATCGTGCCCATCGTGTCGAAGAAGTCGGCCAGCAGCAGCGAGAAGACCAGCAGCAGCGCGGCGAGGAAGCCGGTGCCGGCGCTGCCGAACGCGCCGAAGAGGTCGAACTCGCCCAGGGTGTCGAACGACGGCAGGCCCACGACGTCGCCGCTGAGCGTCGGGACGCTCAGCGACCAGCCGCCCGGGTTGTCCGCTGACGCGGCGCCGATGTCGCCGATCGCCTCGACGACGACCGCCAGGACGGTGGTGGCCAGGATCGAGATGAGGATCGCACCGCGGACCTGGCGGACCCACAGGGCAACCATCAGGGCCAGGCCGAAGCAGAAGACGAGCACCGGCCAGCCGACGAGGTGGCCGTCGGCGCCCAGCTGGACGGGCACCGTGGTCTGGAAGGCGTCCGGGATCCGGGTGATGAAGCGGGCGTCCACGAAGCCGATCAGGGCGATGAACAGGCCGATCCCGACCGAGATCGCGACCTTCAGCTGCTGCGGCACCGCGTGGAAGACGGCCTTGCGGAAGCCGGTGAGCACCAGCACGAGGATGACGATGCCCTCCAGCACCACCAGCCCCATCGCGTCGCCCCACGTGGACTGCCGGGCGATGGAGTTGGCGACGAAGGCGTTGAGGCCCAGCCCGGTCGCGAGGGCGAGCGGGAAGTTGGCGACACCGCCCATCAGGATCGTCAGCAGGCCGGCGACCAGGGCCGTGCCCGCGGCGATCGCCGGGATGCCGCTGCCGGGCTCGGTCCCGCCGCCGAGGAAGGCGCCGGTGGAGTCCGGCACGAAGCCGAGGATGAGCGGGTTCAGCACGATGATGTAGGCCATCGTCAGGAAGGTGACGACGCCGCCGCGCACCTCCTGGGACACGGTGGAACCGCGCTCGCTGATCCTGAAGTAGCCGTCGAGGCCCGACGTCCGGGGGGACCGCTGCGCGGTCTGGGTCTTGTCAGTCACGGGCGGAAGTGTGGCAGAAGTCCGTTGCGGCGGTGTTTCGGCGTCCGGGACGAGCGACTAGCGTGGCGGCGTGGACTTCAGGGACGAGCAGCCGACCCAGCACGAGATCGGCAACCGCACCTACATCGTGGCCGACGTGGCGCCCCTCGACGTCGACGGCGTCCGCACCGTCGAGGTCGGCGTCGGGCTGTGGCTGCTCGCCTTCATCGGGCTCCTGCCGTTCTACGGCACCCTCGCGGACACCGGACGCACGTGGTGGCTGTGGACCTGCCTGGCGGGCTTCGGCCTGGGCCTGTGCGGGCTGGAGTACGTCCGCCGTCGCCGCAAGGCCCGTTCCGCGCAGGACGACGCGTGACGCAGCCCCGCACCCGGTGGGACCTGGCCGGCGAGGCCAACCGCGGGTACGCCGAGAAGTTCGCCCGGCTCGTCGCCGACGGCGAGGACGTCGAGGGCGAGGCCCGGCTGGTCGACTCGCTGGTCGGCCGGGGCGCGCGGATCCTCGACGTCGGTTCCGGCATGGGTCGGGTCGCGGCGGCCCTGGTCGCCCGCGGCCACGACGTCGTCGCGGTCGAGCCGGACGCCGCCCTCGTCGCCCAGTCGCGCGCCACCTACCCCGACCTCGCGGTGCAGCACGCCGACATCCTGACCGCCTCCCTCGACGGCGGTTTCGACCTCGCCGTGGCGGTGGGCAACGTCATGGTCTTCCTGGCCGAGGACACCGAACGTGCCGTCCTGGCGCGGTTGCGGTCCCTGCTGGCCCCGACCGGGCGCGTGCTCGTCGGGTTCCACCCGGTCGACGGCCCGGCCACGGCTCGGGACTACCCGCACGAGGAGTTCACCGCCGACGCCGTCGCGAGCGGGTTGCGGGTGGACGCGTGCTTCGGCTCCTACGAGCTGCACCCGCCGTCGCCGGCGTACGCCGTGTGGCTGCTGTCGCGCGACGACGCCCCGGCCACCACGACGTCGTACGGGCACCCGCTGCGCTGAGCGGTGGACCTCAGAGGGAGTCGAACTCGTCGTCGGTGAGGGTGTCGAAGACGTGGTCGGGCACCGGGATCGGCTGCTGCTTGCGGGCCAGCTTGACCTCGGAGTGGGCACCGCAGCCGTGGTCGAGGGACACGATGCGCCCGTCGTCGTTGGCGTTGCCGTTGGCGCACACCCCGAAGGTGCCGGACAGGTGACCGGCCACGCGCACCAGGAAGCCGCACGACCAGCACGAGTCGGGTGCGCTCTTGGCGAGCGGCGACTCGGGACCGCCGTCACCGGAGTACCAGCGCTCGGCCGCCATGTCGAGGCCCTCCGGGGAGAGCGTGCGGACCCGGCCGAGGCCGAGGTCCTGCGCGACCTGGCGCACCTGGGCCTTGGCGTCGGCGTCCAGCGGGTCGTCGCCGAAGGAGTACGTGGGGACCAGTCGCGGGTCCTCGTCGGCCACCGGGAGCAGGTCGCCGGGCGAGAGGTCGCCGGGCTGGAGCCGCTCGGTGTAGGGGACCCACGGCGGAGCCACGATCGCCTCGGTGCCGGGGATGAGGACGACCTCGTTGACGGTCGCGTCGGTGCTGTCCGCGGACCGGGTCAGGGTGACCGACCAGCGCCAGCCGGCGTACCCCGGGCTGGTGCAGGCGAAGAGGTGGCTGGCGATCCGCTCCCCCTCGGCCTCGCAGCCGAGGTGCTTCCCCACGTCGGTGGCGTCGGCGAGCTCGAGGACGATGGCACGTGCGAGGTCGGCGGCCGCGGCCAGGGTGGCGTCGGGCGAGGTCTCGGCGAGGGCGATCACCGGCGCATCATGACAAACCACCACGGCTCCTGTCTCCCCGACGTGCCCACCGGGGTCCCTGCTGCACACCTGCGGACCATGCGCACGGCAGGATTGGTCCCATGAGCGACGGCCACCCGACCCCACCCGACGGGACCGAGCGCCCGCGTCGCGCCGCCACCGGCCACGGCGTGCGGGCGGCCGGGCGGGGGGTGGGCCGCGGCTTCGCCGGCGCCGGCCGGGTGACCGGTCGTGCCGGTCGCTACACCGTCCAGCAGGCCCGGCGTGCCACCCGGGCGGAGGGGGCCGGCGACTCCGGCCTCTCGCGCCTCATCGAGCTGCACGCCTTCAACGCCGCGGGCGACGCGGCGGTGGCCATCTCGCTCGCCGGCACGCTGTTCTTCCAGGTCCCGACCGGGGAGGCACGCGGCCAGGTCGCGCTCTTCCTCGGCCTCACGATGCTGCCCTTCGCGATCGTCGCCCCGCTGATCGGCCCGTTCCTCGACCGGTTCAGCCACGGCCGCCGGTGGGCCATCGGCTCCACGATGGCCCTGCGCGCGTTCCTGTGCTGGGCGCTGGCGACGGCGGTGGCCACCGACTCGGAGTGGCTCTTCCCGGCCGCGCTCGGCGTGCTCGTCGCGTCCAAGGCGTACGGCGTGACGCGGGCCGCGGCGGTCCCGCGCCTGCTCCCGCCCGCCCTCACGCTCGTCAAGGCCAACGCCCGGGTGTCGCTGGCCGGCGTCGTCGGTGCGGCGATCTCCGCGCCGATCGCGATCCTCGCCTCGACGGCCGGGCCGGAGTGGTCCCTGCGCTACGGCTTCGTGCTCTTCGTGCTGGCCACCGTCTGGGCGATCCGCCTGCCCGAGCGCGTCGACTCCAGTGCCGGCGAGGAGCAGCTCGTCCTCATGCCCGGCCCCAGCGCCGGCCCCCGGACCCGGTCACGGCGCCGGATGCCCGCCGCGGTGGCCTTCGCCCTCAAGGCCAACTGCGGACCCCGGTGGCTCACCGGCTTCCTCACCATGTTCATGGCCTTCCTGCTGCGCGACCACCCGATCGGCGACTGGAGCCCGGAGGTGCTGCTCGGCCTGGTCATCGGTGCCGCCGGCCTCGGCAACACCCTCGGCATCGCCCTGGGCTCGATGCTGCGGCGCATCGACCCCGCGCTGACCGTGGTGCTGGCCCTGGTGGCCGACGTCGCGGCGGTCCTGGTGGCGGCGCTCTTCTACGGCCTGCTTCCGCTCGTGCTGCTGGGCGTCACGGCCGGGCTCGCCCAGTCGCTGGCCAAGCTCTCGCTCGACTCCACGATCCAGCGCGACGTGCCCGAGCGGGTCCAGGCCAGCGCCTTCGCCCGCTCGGACACCAGCCTGCAGCTGGCGTGGGTCACCGGCGGCTTCATCGGCATCGCCATGCCCCTGATGCCACGGCTGGGACTGGGCATCGCGTGCGGCGTGCTGGTGGCCTGGGGGACCTTCGTGCTCCTCACGCGCCCGGCACGGGTCGCCACGACGACCGGTCGCGCGTAGCGGTCAGGACGTCCCGGGTCGGCTCAGAGCTCGAGCTCGTCGGCCAGCGCCCGCAGCAGCTTGGCGGTGGGCTTCGCCGTACGCGCCTCGGGGTGGCGCCCGTGGCGGTAGGTCTCGCCGACACCGTCCAGGAGGCGGATGAGGTCCTCGACGATGCCGACCATCGTCTCGGGGTCCTTGCGCTGCGCGCTGCGCTGGTTGCGGGTCACCGAGGCGGGGGCGTCGAGGACGCGCACCTGGAGCGCCTGGTCGCCGCGACGGCCCTGGGCGATGCCGAACTCGACCCGCGTGCCGGCCTTGAGCGTCGCGACCCCCTCCGGGAGGGCGTCGGAGTGCACGTAGACGTCCGGTCCACCGTCCTGGGACAGGAACCCGAAGCCCTTGTCGGCGTCGAACCACTTCACCTTGCCACTGGGCACGGCCGTGACCTCTTCCTTCGTGCGGCCGCCTCTCGGCGGGACGGTGGGGCCGGGGCCGTCGGCCCCGAGCGCGCACAGACTATGTGTGCCCTTCGACAACCCGCCAACGGACTCGGCAATTCCGGGCAGGTGCTAGTCCGCGACGAGGGCCTCGTTGAGCGACCCGGAGCGGAAGCCGCAGGGGTCGACGACGGCCTCGGCGAAGCCCGCGCCGCGGACGGCGGCCAGGACCGACGCCTCCCCGGGCGTTCCGGCGGCGACGGGACCGGACACCAGGTCACGGACGAGCTCGACGCTCCCGCGCTCCCCCAGGTCCCGGACCCGCAGGTCGCGGCTCTCGAGACCGTGCGCGGCGAGTGCCGCGCGGACCGCGGCCTCGGCGCGCTCGACGCGCGCCAGCCGGTGGGGGGTCACCTCGATGCCGTAGGCGACCCGGGAGGAGAGGCAGGCGGCGGCGGGCTTGTCCCAGGTGGGCAGCCCCCAGCGGCGCGAGGCGCGGCGTACGTCGTCCTTGGTGAGCCCCGCGTCCAGCAGCGGCGTCACCGCACCGCGCTCGGCCGCGGCCCGGATGCCGGGACGGAAGCCGGCGACGGCGTCGTCGGCGTTGGTGCCGGTCGCCACGTGGGCGATGCCGTGCTCGTCGGCCAGCGGTCGCAGGGTCTCGATGAGCTCGGCCTTGCAGAAATAGCAGCGCTCGCCGGAGTTGGCGCGGTAGCCCTCGCGCTCCATCTCGTGCGTCCGGGGAGTCAGCAGCGGCACCCCCAGCGAGGCCACGAAGTCGCGGCCGGGATCGCGCTCGACCGCGGGCAGGGAGTCGGAGTAGCCGGTGGCGGCCACGACCCGCTCGGTGCCGAGCGTCCGGACTGCGGCCGCGAGCAGGAGGGCGCTGTCCGCCCCTCCGCTGAAGGCGACGACCACCGAGCCGAGCTCACGCAGGCGGGCCTCCAGCGCGGCGAGTCGCCGGTCGAGCAGGTGGTCGTCGAGCCACGCGGGGAAGTCCTCCAGCGAGTCCAGCACCGCGTGCGTGCCCGCGGCCAGGAGCTCCTCGCGGGTGCAGCCACCGGTGAGCACCGAGACGCTCACGACCCCCGCCGCGAGCGCGCCCTCCACGTCGTGCACGTGGTCGCCGACGTAGATCGAGGCGCCCTCCTCGCGCAGCACGTCGGCCTTGCCGACGCCCCACACCTCGCCGGCGACGAGGTCCACGTCGAGGGCGAGGTGGTCGACGTGGCGGTGGGCGTTGGGGGTGAACTTGCCGGTGACGAGCAGCGTGCGGCCCCGGTGGCGGCGTACGGCGGCGAGCGACTCGTGCGCGCCCGGGAAGGCGGGGACCGGGACGATCGAGTGGTCGGCGTACAGCTCGCGGAACCGGGCGATCGCCGGCGCCACGGCCTCCGGCGCGAGGTGGGGGGCGAGCATCGCGTCGAGCGGCGGGCCCAGCCGCGAGGTCAGGTCCGCGACGGGCAGGTGAACGCCGAGCTCCTCCGACAGCGCGACCAGGGTCGCGGCGAAGCCCGGGACCGTGTCGATCAGGGTCATGTCGAGGTCGAAGCCCACCACCGGACCGGGGACCGGCTGGGGGGTCGGGGACGTCATGGGCGCCAGCGTACGGCGCGTCCCGGGGCGCCCCGAGCACGCCTGCATTGAAACCCCTCCAACCGCCTGACACGATGGGCGGCTCGCGTCATGATGGGCAGCTCCTGCCCGCTCACCACTCCTGGATCCGGAACCCGCCGTGCCCCTCCACCGCCGACACCCCGCGCGCCGCGCCGGCCTGCGCCGCGCGACGGTCCTCGCGGTCCTGGCGACGGTGGCGGCCGGGCTCGGCCCGGCGGCGCTGGACGCCCCGGCACGCGCCGACGACACCGGAGTCCCGGCGCTGCAGCTGGTCACGCTCACCGGTCCCGGCACGTCCGCCGGCGGTCGCGGCCCCGCCGACCTGCTCGCCCGCCAGGACGCGGTGCTGGCCCAGGTGGGCAGCCCGATGACGACCTACCGGTGGACCACGGCGCTGAACGGCTTCGCCGCCGAGCTCACCCCCGAGCAAGTGGCTGCGGTGCAGGCCGACCCCGAGGTCGCCTCCGTCGAGGCCAACACCGTGCGCGCCCTGACCGGCCGACGCGGGACCGCGCTGGCCTCGGGCCAGGTCGGCCAGCCCCGCTCTCGCGGCGGCGCCGGGGCGGTCATCGGCGTCATCGACTCCGGCCTCGCGCCCGAGTCGCCGCTCTTCGCCGCGCTCCCCGGACTCGGGCGCGCGCCGGAGGACTTCGACGGGACCTGCGAGGTCGGCGAGGAGTGGTCCTCCGGGACCTGCAGCCGCAAGGTGGTGGCGTCCGGCTGGTGGGTGGCCGGCTTCGGCCAGGACCGGATCCGGGCCTCCGAGCACCTCTCCCCGCGGGACGCGATCGGCCACGGCACCCAGGTCGCGTCGGTCGCGGCCGGCAACGCCGGGGTGAGCGTGCGCATGCAGGGCCGCACCGTGGGGCAGTACGGCGGCATCGCCCCGCAGGCCCGCATCGCCGCCTACAAGGCGTGCTGGGGCGCCCCCGACCCGGGTGACGACGGCTGCGCGACGGCCGACCTCGTCTCGGCCATCGACCGCGCGACCGCCGACGGGGTCGACGTGCTCAACCTGTCGGTCGCCGGGCCGCCCGGCACCGACACCGTCGAGCGCGCGCTGCTCGGTGCCGCGGAGGCCGACGTCGTCGTCGTCGCAGCGGCGGGCAACGACGGCCGCCGGCAGTACGCCGCGCACGACAGCCCGTGGGTGACCACGGTCGGCGCCTCCCTGGGGAGCGTCTGGCAGGGCCGGGTCTCGGTCGCCGGCGGCCCCACGCTGACCGGGGCCAGCCGGTCACGACGCACCTCCGGGCCCACCCGGCTCGTGCTGGGCGCCGACGTGGCCGCCCCCGGCGTACGCCGTCGCGACGCCGCACAGTGCCGGCCCGGCACCCTCGACGCCGCCCGCACGGCCGGCAGGGCCGTCTTCTGCGAGCGCGGCGGGATCGGCCGCATCGACAAGTCCGACGCCGTGGCGCGGGCCGACGGCGTCGCCATGGTGCTCGGCAACGTGCGTCCGGGCCCCGTCGTCGACGACTTCCACGCGGTCCCCACCGTGCAGCTGGCCGCACCCGACGCGGCCCGCCTCCTGCGCTGGATCCGCACCCACGACCGCACCACCGTCCGGATGTCCGGCGTCGCGCCGTCGCCGGCGGCGGGCCGCACGGCGGCTTGGTCGCCCTCCGGCGACCCCCGGGCCAGCGCCGTGAAGCCCGACGTCGTCGCGGTCGGCGACGGCGTCCTCGGCGCGGTCCCCGGCGACCGCGGCTGGGCGCTCTTCAGCGGTACCTCGGCCGCCACCGCCCGGGTGAGCGGTGCCGCCGCCCTGCTGCGCTCGCGCCACGACTGGCCGGCCCCGGTCGTGCGCTCCGTGCTGGCCACCACCGCGGCCCCGCTCGGCTCGGACCCGGTCCTGCGCCAGGGCGCCGGCCGTGCCGGCGCCGACGTGACCGGTGCCCGCCTCGCGCTGCCGGTCGCCACCTCCGGCTACCGCGAGGCGCTCGACACCGGCTCGTGGGCGGACCTCAACCTGTCCTCGGTGCTGGTCCGCGGCAACGGCACCGTGACCCGGCGCGTGACCAACCTCGGCACCCGCGCGGAGTACTTCTCGGCGCAGGCCCTCGGCTTCGCCCGGCACCGGGTGCGGGTGACCCCGCTGGCCGTCCGGCTGGGCCCGGGCGAGACCGCGACCTTCCGGATCGCCGTGACCGGGCCGGCCGCGCCGGGGCGGGTCGACGACGGGTGGATCCGCTGGCGCGGGGCCCGCGGCTCGGTCACCCGGATCCCGGTGGCCATCACCCGCTGAGGTCGTCGGACCTCACGCCTCGCGGCGTACCTCCATGGAGCGGTCGCCGAACGCGACGGTGTCGCCGTCGACCAGGGTGGCGGGCTTGCCCGGGGAGAGCTGACGCGAGACGCCCTTGCGGGTCAGCGTCGAGCCGTTGGTCGAGCCCCGGTCCATGACCACGAGCGCGCCGTCCGGGGCGGGCGCGAACTGGGCGTGCGTCTTGGAGACGGACATGTCGGCCGAGGTCAGCGGCACCAGGTGCCACACGGGCTCCCCCGAACGCGGCTCGGGGCGACGGCCGACCAGGACGAGGCCCTCGACGACGAAGGAGTGGCCGTCGTCGAAGCGCACCCGCCAGCGCGGCCCGGCCGGCTGCGCGGCGCCCGCCCCGTCACGGCGCGGGCGCACCACGGTGCGGCCGGAGTCGTCACCGGGCTGCCCACCCGCGTGACCGGGTGCGGGTGCGGGGTGCGGGGGGCGCTGTGCGGGCGGCTGGTGCTGGACCGGCGGCTGGAGCGGCTGGAGCGGCTGGGCCGGCGGGGCCGGCTGGGGCGCCTGCGGCGGCGCGGCCTGCGGGGACGGCTGCTGCGGGGGCAGGAAGGCCGGCACGTCGGGCGTGGGGTACGCCGGCGCGGGGGGCCCCTGCTGCGGTCGCGCCTCGGGCGCGGGACGGGTCAGCGGTGGCGGTGCCTGGAAGACCGGGGGCTCCACGGCCGGGGCCGGGATCAGGCGCATCGCGGTGAGGTTGACGACGTGGCGGGGGCTGTCGTCGACGAGCTCGGTGATCTCCTCCACGGGCCGGACGTCGACCACGACGGAGGAGGCCAGGTGGTCGTGCCAGCCACGACGCTGGCGGCCACGGTCCTCGACCGCGGTCCAGGCGAGCGTGGCGAGCCCGATCCCGAAGGTCGGCAGGGACGCGGCGGCGAGGACGAGGGAGCGCACCAGCGCCGGTCCGACCCCGATCGGCGTACCCGTGCCGTGGTGCACCACCCGCAGGCCGAGCGCGGACTTGCCCGGGGTGTTGCCGGAGACCCCCGTCATCACGGCGAGCACCAGCCAGCCCAGCACCATCGCACCGGCGACGATCCCGGCGATGACCAAGGGCTCGTCGCCCAGCGCCAGCCAGGCGCCCACGCCGACGACGGCGTAGAGGCCCCAGGTGACCGCCCGGTCGACGGCGAAGGCGTAGAACCGTCGCTCGAGCTCGGCGACCGGGTAGGTGGTGGCCGGGGCTGCGGCCTGCTGCTGCGTCACGTGAGGGGGTCCTGCGTCAGGGGTTCGTGGTCTGGATGGTGACGCCGTCGCCGAGGTCGAGGATCGCTCCGGGGATCAGCGACACGGCGATGCCGGCCTGCAGGTCCTCCGGCGGGAGTCCCGGCTGGACCAGGACGGTGCCGTTGGTGGAGCCGAGGTCGGTGACCACGGCGCTGCCGTGGTCGGCCCCGGCGCCGGGCCGGATCTCGAGGTGGGTCGAGGAGATCTCGTGGTGGGGGCTGGCGACGGTGACCAGGAAGGGCTGGTCGCTCGAGGCGAAGCGGCGCGCCTCGGGCGCGCGGCCGACGATGATCGTGCGGTCCACGTCGACGACCTCGCCGGTGGAGAAGGCCAGCTTGGCGACCGGGCGCGAGACCACCGACGGCGCCAGCTCCTGCCCAGGGGTCCCGGGCCGCACGAACGCCTCGGTGGCCGGGCCGACGGTCGTCTGGCCGTCGTGGTCGTCCTCCCCGCCGCTGCGGCCCTCCGGCTCGACGGGGTCGAGGACGGCAGGCTGCTCGCCGGTCGGCGTGGGGTCGTGGTCGTCGGGGGCACCGAACGTGAGGGGCTCCCGCGCGTCCGGCCCGCCGGAGGTCGCGGCCTCGATGGGTACGACGTCCGCGACCGGCTCGTCGTCGGCCTGCGGCGGCGCGTCGGTCGGCGCGTCGGCCGTCTCATCGGTCGCCTGGTCGGTCGGCCCGGGGCGGCCCGCGATGGCGTCGCCGGCGTCCGGCCCGGGCCAGGGGTCGGTGTCGGGACCCGTCTCGGGACCGGCCTCGGGGAGGTCGACCGGGTCGACGCCGGCCGTGGGCGAGCCGTGGGTCGCGGGGTCCGGGGCACCGGTCCCGGCGGTGCTCGGGGCGACCGCGGCGGCCCCGTCGACCGCCGGCACGTCGCCGAAGGCCAGCGACCCGACCCGCGCGATGCCGGAGGTGAGGGCGAGGTCGTGCGCACCCGCGTCCTCCACGACAGCGGTGCCGCCGGTGACGCCGGTGAGCGTGCGGTCGGCCCACATGGTCTCGCCGGCCCCCGACACCTCGGTGTCGCCCTCGTCGGTGGAGAGGGTCACCGTCGCGCCGCCGCGGACCAGGACCCGGGTGCTGTCGCCGTGCCCGACGAGCACGAAGCCCGTGAGCGTCCGGATCCCGCCGGCGAGCAGGCCGTCGAGCACCTCGTCGAAGTCGGCGCCGGCGTCGACCAGCTCCCACAGCCCGGCCACGCGGGGCCGCTCGTCGCCCGGCAGGAGGAGCGTGACCCGGTCACCCAGGACGGCGTACCAGCCTCCGGCGGACAGCTGTCGACGATGACCTACGGACTCACTCACGGACGGGCCCCCAACTTGTCTTCGAGACTCGCGCGCTGTCGCTCGGAGTCGTATGAATCGTCGTGCACCAATCCCACCACATCGATGACGATGGCGGTGGCGTTGTCGCGGCCCCCGGCATCGAGCGCAGCCCGCACCAGCGCGTCGGCCGCGTCCCGCGGGTCGGGGACCGAGTCGAGGATGGCGGCGATCGCGGAGTCGGGGATCATCCCGGAGATGCCGTCGCTGCACAGCATGAGCCGCTCGACCGCGGGGAGCGGGAGCAGGAAGAAGTCGGGGTGCACGCCCTCCGGGCTGCCCAGGGCACGGGTGATCACGTGCCGCTCGGGGTGCACGGTGGCCTCCTCGGCGGTGATCTGGCCGGCGTCGACCAGCTCCTGGACGACCGAGTGGTCCACGCTCACCTGGTCGAGGCGGCCGTCGAGGAAGCGGTAGATGCGCGAGTCGCCGAGGTTGGCCAGCAGCCACTTGGTGGTGCCCTGGTCGTCGACGAGCACCGCCACGACGGCGGTGGTGCCCGCGTGCCAGCGGGGGTGGTCGGCGCGCTGCCCCTCGCCGTACTCGACGATGCGGGCCTGCGAGCGGGCGATGGTGTCGGAGACGTGCTCGGCGCCGCGGCTCGGGTCGTAGCCCTGCTCGACCAGGCGCGCGAACTCCTCGACGACGATCTGGCTGGCCACGTCACCGCCGGCGTGCCCGCCCATGCCGTCGGCCACGACGAAGACCGGGGGTGCGACGAGGAACGAGTCCTCGTTGACCGAGCGCACGTGACCCACGTCGGTGGCGGCTCCGTGGTGCAGATCGACCGGCTTCATGCCCTGTCCTCGCGCTCTTCGACGATGAGCCCCGGGGTGGGCTCGGCGAGTAGCGTAGAAGGGATGTCGAGGACACAGCCGGCGGCGCCCCCACGCACGCTCGCGGACCAGCTGCGCGGCTGGCCGGACGAGCGGCTCGCTCGCCTGCTCGCGGACCGACCCGATCTCGCCACTCCCGCACCTCACGATTCCGCCCAGCTGGCCTCACGGGCAGCAACTCGCAGCTCAGTCATCCGCGCGCTCGACGGCCTCACCCGGCTCGAGCTCTCGGTGCTTGATGCCCTCGTGGTTGCAGGTCAAACCACTTCGGACGAACTTGTCTCGCTGGTGCACGCCGACCCGTCCGCGGCGGGCGCCGCGGTCACCCGGCTGGTGGACCTGGCGCTCGTCTGGGAGTCACCGGGCGGGCTTCGTCCGCTGAGCGGGGTGGCCGACGCGCTGCGCGGCGACGAGAGCGCCGGGGTCAGCGGCCTGAGGCCGATGTCGCCCGACCCGACGGACCCCGCCGCCGTCACCACGCGGATCGAGGCGCTGTCGCCGGCGGCTCGCGCGCTGCTCGAGCACGTCGACGCCCACGGCGGCGAGGGCACCACCGGCACCGCGCGGCGTACGGTCTCCCCGGCCGACGCCGCGACCCCCGTCGAGGAGCTCATCGCCCACCGGCTGCTCCTCCCCCGCGACGGCGGCACCCTCGTCCTGCCCGGCGAGGTCGGCCTCGCGCTCCGTGGTGGCCGCACCACCCGCACCCCGCGCGACGAGGTGCCCGAGGTGGCCACCACCGACCGCGACCCGTCCCTGGTCGAGCGCAGTGCGGCGGGGGCGGCGTTCGAGTCCGTACGCCGCGTGGAGCTGGTGCTGGACCACTGGGGGCTCGAGCCACCCGGCGTCCTGCGCGGCGGCGGGCTGGCCGTCCGCGACCTCAAGGCCACCGCCCGCGACCTGCAGGTCGACGAGCCCGAGGCCGGCCTGCTCGTGGAGCTCGCCTCGACGGCCGGGCTGCTCACGGAGGGCGTCGACGAGGACGGCGACTCCGTCTGGCTGCCGACCGACGCCTTCGACGCCTGGTCCGCCGGGTCGGTCGCCGAGCGCTGGGCCGCCCTGGTGCTGGCCTGGCTCGACACCACCCGGGTCGCGTCCCTCATCGGCACCCGCGACCCCGCCGGCCGCACCTGGAACGCCCTGGCCCCGGACCTGTCCAGCCAGATGGCCCCCGAGGCGCGCCGCCTGGCGCTGGAGGAGCTCGCCGCGCTGCCCGCCGGCGCGGCGCTCGCCACCGGGACCGGGGTCCCGTCGCTGGTCCAGCGGGTCGCGTGGCGGCGCCCGCGGCGCCCGTCCGTGCACCGCGACCTGGTCGCGGCGGCCGTCACCGAGGCCGCCGCCCTCGGGCTCACCGGCGCCGGCGCGCTCTCGGGGGCCGGCCGGGCCGTGCTCGCCGGAGACCACGACGCCGCCGTCGCGGCCATCACGCCGCACCTGCCGCAGCCGGTCGACCACGTGCTGCTCCAGGCCGACCTGACCGCGGTGGCCCCCGGACCGCTGGAGGCCGAGCTGGCCCGGACGCTGCACCTGGTCGCCGACGTCGAGTCGCGGGGCGGGGCGACGGTCTACCGCTTCACGCCCGGCTCCGTACGCCGTGCCTTCGACGCCGGCTGGACGGCCCTGGAGGTGCACGACTTCGTCGGGTCGGTGTCGCGCACCCCGGTCCCCCAGCCCTTGACCTACCTCGTCGACGACGTGTCCCGCACCTTCGGCACGGTCCGCGTCGGCCAGGCGGAGTCCTTCCTGCGGGCCGACGACGAGAGCGCGCTCACCGAACTGCTGCACCACCCCAAGGCGGGCTCCCTCGCCCTGCGCCGCATCGCGCCCACCGTCCTCATCAGCACCATCCCGGTCGACGTCCTCCTCCCCCGCCTCCGCGAGCTCGGCGCCGCCCCGGTGGTCGAGGCGCCGGACGGGACGGTGCGCGTCGCCCGGCGCGACCTGCTCCGGGCCCGGCGCCCGCGTGCCGGCCGCAGCCGCGGTGCCGCGATCGCCCGCACGCACGCAGGGGTCGCCGCGGTGGTGACCGCGATCCGCAGCGGCGACCGGGCCACCGCGTCCCGTCCCGACACACCGACGCTGACCACCACGCCGACGGGCGCGCTCACCGCCCTGCGCGAGGCCATCGAGGCCGGCAGCACGGTGGTCATCGGCTACGTCGACAACCACGGCGCGCGCTCGGACCGGGTCGTGGACCCGGTGCGCCTCGAGGGCGGCAGCCTCACCGCCCACGACCACCGCGCCGACGACCTGCGCGCCTTCGCCGTGCACCGGATCACGTCCGTCGCCCCGCTCCCGGCCCGTCCGTAGGCTGGTGACGTGGACTTCATCAGGTACGCCGAGGCGTCGGCATCGCTGCTCAACGCCGACCTCGCCGACCCCGACGCGCTCCTGGCGCACCTGGCCGACCGCAGCTGGCTGCACCCGTCGGTCACCGCCGGCGACGTCCGCGACCTCCAGGAGTTCCAGGCCGAGCTGCGCCCGGTCTTCGAGGCGTCGGAGGAGGAGCAGGTGCCGCTGGTGGTCTCGCGCCTCAACGACCTGCTCGCCCGGCACCCGGTCACGCCGATGATCAGCGACCACGACCCCGCGCACCTGCACATGCATGTCGCCAACCGGTCCGCCTCGGTCGCCGAGCTGCTCATCGGGGAGTCGCTGATGGGCCTGGCCACGCTGGTCTGCGACGTCGGCGCCACCCGGCTCGGGGTCTGCCACGCCAGCCCCTGCACCAACGTCTTCGTCGACACCTCGCCCAACCAGTCCCGGCGCTACTGCTCGGACCGGTGCTCCTCGCGGGCCAACGTCGCGGCGTACCGCGCCCGCCAGAAGGCCGCCGCGAGCTGACGCACGACGTACGCCGCCCGGGCCCGCGTTGCGGTGCTCCGTAGGCTGGGCCGGTGAACGACGGCCCCCTGATCGTGCAGAGCGACAAGACGCTGCTGCTGGAGATCGACCACGAGCGAGCGGCCGACTGCCGCAAGGCGATCGCCCCCTTCGCCGAGCTCGAGCGCTCGCCCGAGCACGTGCACACCTACCGGCTGACGCCGCTCGGCCTGTGGAACGCCCGTGCCGCGGGGCACGACGCCGAGCAGGTGGTCGACGCGCTGCTGGAGTACAGCCGGTACGCCGTCCCGCACGCGCTGCTCGTGGACGTCGCCGAGACGATGGCGCGCTACGGCCGGCTCCGGCTCGAGAAGCACCCCGTGCACGGCCTCGTGCTCAGCAGCAACGACCGCCCGGTGCTCGAGGAGGTGCTGCGCGCCAAGAAGGTCGCCGGCATGATCGGCAACCGGCTCGACGACGACTCGGTGGCCGTGCACCCCAGCGAGCGCGGCAACCTCAAGCAGGCGCTGCTCAAGCTCGGCTGGCCGGCGGAGGACTTCGCGGGGTACGTCGACGGCGAGGCGCACGCGATCTCCCTCGACGAGGACGGCTGGGAGCTGCGCACCTACCAGCGCGAGGCCGCCGAGTCCTTCTGGCACGGCGGCTCCGGCGTGGTCGTGCTCCCCTGCGGTGCCGGCAAGACGATCGTCGGGGCGGCCGCGATGGCCCAGGCGCAGGCCACGACGTTGATCCTGGTGACCAACACGGTGAGTGCGCGGCAGTGGAAGGACGAGCTCATCAAGCGCACCACGCTGACCGCCGACGAGATCGGCGAGTACAGCGGGTCCGTCAAGGAGGTGCGGCCGGTGACCATCGCGACGTACCAGGTCCTCACCACCCGCCGGAAGGGCGTCTACACGCACCTCGAGCTGCTCGACGCCCGCGACTGGGGCCTGGTCGTCTACGACGAGGTGCACCTGCTGCCGGCGCCGATCTTCCGGATGACCGCCGACCTCCAGGCGCGACGCCGCATCGGGCTGACCGCGACGCTGGTCCGCGAGGACGGCCGCGAGGGCGAGGTCTTCTCGCTCATCGGGCCCAAGCGGTACGACGCCCCGTGGAAGGACATCGAGGCGCAGGGCTGGATCGCGCCGGCCGACTGCGTGGAGGTGCGGGTGACGCTGCCGGAGGGGCAGCGCCTGGCCTACGCCACCGCCGAGCCGGAGGAGCGCTACCGGCTGGCGGCGTGCACCCACCGCAAGGTCGACGTCGTGCGCCAGCTCGTCGACCAGCACTCCACCCAGCCCACGCTGGTGATCGGGCAGTACATCGACCAGCTCGACGAGCTCGGCGAGATGCTCGACGCCCCCGTCATCAAGGGCGAGACGCCGGTCAAGGAGCGCCAGCGGCTCTTCGACGCGTTTCGCTCGGGCGAGATCTCGCTGCTCGTGGTGAGCAAGGTGGCCAACTTCTCCATCGACCTGCCCTCCGCGGAGGTGGCGATCCAGGTGAGCGGGTCGTTCGGCTCGCGCCAGGAGGAGGCGCAGCGGCTCGGGCGGCTGCTGCGACCCAAGGCGGAGGGCAAGACCGCGCACTTCTACACGATCGTCTCGCGCGACACCGTGGACGCGGACTTCGCGCAGAACCGGCAGCGGTTCCTGGCCGAGCAGGGATACGCCTACCGGATCGTCGACAGCGACGACCTGCCGGTCTAGGGGCGTTCGTGCCGGGTGCTGTCGGGCCCGGCCAGCCGGGTCCGGACGTACCACTCGGTGCCCAGCAGGGACCGGCGCCGGTCCGCGGTCATCGCGGCCACCTGGCCCGGCAGCGCACCTCGCTCGACCTCCGCCCGGTGGGAGAGGATCGCGGCCACCTTCTGGTCGAGCCACGGGGTCACGTCCACGCGCTCGGCCTGGTCGTCGGCGGTGGTGTGCAGCGCCTTGCGGGCGCCGATGGAGTCGGCCAGCAGCTGCCGCGCCGAGTGGGGGTGGGTGGCCAGGAGCAGGGCGCACGGCGTCCAGGGCGGGCCTCCGTCCGGGTGCTGCCGCGCGTCACCCGCCTCCTGCACTGCCCTGACGGTGCCGTCGTGGGTGCGGACGTGGTCCGGGTGGCCGGTGGCTCCGCCGTACGCGTCGTGGGTGACGACGAGCTGCGGCCTCAGCTCGCGGACGTGCGCCACGATGCTGGCCACGATCTCGTCCATCGGGGCGTCGAGGAGGCGCTCCCGGCCGGGCGCGGACCCGGGCGCCCGGGCGTCGGCGTACCCGAGGAGCCGCGGCTCGCCCGCGCCCAGCACGCTGGTCGCCTCGGCGAGCTCCCGCGTCCGGGTCGTGCCGGCGGCCCAGGTGGCCGTGAGCACGGTGGTCGTCGCGCCCTCCGCGGCGTGGCGGGCCAGGAGCCCACCCGCCGACAGGGACTCGTCGTCGGGGTGGGCGAAGACGGCGAGCACGCTCTGTCCCATCCCGCTCACGTCGCTCCCGGGTGCCGACCCTCGAGGGGGCTTGTGGTGTAGATCCAGTGGGGTACCGGGTCGTCGGGGTCCTGCAGCCCGTCCCGTTGCATGCCCAGCCGCTCGGCGACCCGGATCGACGACGGGTTGTTCCGCGCGATGCGGGCGACGACCGGGTGGCCGGGGAGCCGTCGTACCAGCTCGTCGACGACGGCTCGTCCCGCCTCCGTGGCGAGCCCTCGGCCCCAGTGGGCCGGGTCGAACCGGTAGTAGAGGTTGAGCACGTCGTGATCGGCCAGCCGCACGTGGCAGAGACCGGCGAAGCCCACCACGGCGGCGTCGGCGGTGGTCTCGACGACGGCGTACCCGAATCCGTGCTCGTCCCAGTGGCGCCGCCACGTGTCCAGGCGCGCCGAGGCCTCCGACTCGTCCCGCATCGCCGCGGACGGCAGGTGGTGGAAGGTCCTCGGATCGGAGTGGATCTCGAAGTACCGGCGGGCATCGCCGGCCACCGGTCGACGCAGGCGCAGGCGCTCGGTCGTGATCCAGGCCGATGGAGGGTCTGCCGCCACTCGATGATCCTCGCACGACCCCTCACGTCGACCGGGCACTTCCGTGCACCTCGGAGGCGCCGAGCGGGCACTTTGGTGCACCTCGGAGGCGCCGAGCGGGCACTTCCGTGCACTTCCTTGCACCTGGAAGGTGCCGAGCGGGCACTTCCGTGCACCTCGGAGGCGCCGAGCGGGCACTTCCTTGCACTTCGGTACGGCGACCGGGCGCTTCCCTGCACTTCGGTTCGGCGACGCTGTGCCGAAGGCAGCTCCAGGTGAAGACCCACGGACGGCGGCGCGGCCAGATGCCCACGCGCACGGAAGTGCCTGGTCGGCACGTCTGACCTGCACGAAAGCGCCCGGTCGGCAGGTGTGAGGTGCACGGAAGTGCCCGGTCGGCAGGTGTGAGGTGCACGGAAGCGCCCGGTCGGCAGGTGTGAGGTGCACGGAAGTGCCCTCTCGGCGGGGCTAGGGTCGGGAGGGTGCCCGACCTGCCCGACCCGCCCGGCCTGCCCGACCTCGCCGCCCGCTGGCCGATCCCGGCGCTCCACGACGTGCGCGACGCGCTGCTGGCGGCGTGGGACCGCGACGGGTACCACGACCTCACGCACCTCACCGAGGTGCTGGACCGCATCGACGACCTGGACCGGGCCGGCGAGCGCTTCGACCGGGTGCCGGTGGTGCTGGCGGCGTGGTTCCACGACGCCGTGTACGACGCCCTCCCGGACGCCGAGGAGCGCTCGGCGCAGTGGGCCGAGCGCGCTCTCCCGGAACCACCCGCCGCGGAGGTCGCCCGCCTGGTGCGGATGACCGAGCACCACCGGCCGTTCCCCGACGACCGCAACGGCTGCGTGCTCAGCGACGCGGACCTGGCGATCCTGGCGGCCGGGCCGGGCCGCTACGCCGACTACGCGGCAGGGGTGCGGCGCGAGTACGCGCAGGTGCCCGACGCCGACTTCGCGGCCGGCCGGGCGGCCGTGCTCCGGGACCTGCTGGAGGGTCCGCGGCTCTTCGCCACGGACGCCGGGGCGCGGCTGTGGGAGCCGCCGGCGCGGGCCAACGCGACGGCGGAGATCGAGCGGCTCGAGGCCTAGGAGTCCCCGCCGAGCTGCACGTAGACGGTGAAGCGGTCGGGCCGGTAGACGGTGCGCGAGACCTCGACCGGCTTGTCGGCGAGCAGGGCGCGACGCGAGTGGCGCAGCACCGGGGCGCCGGCCGACAGCTCGAGCAGGCCCGCCTCCTCCGCCTCGGCGGCGTCGGCGCAGATGGAGTCCTCGGCCCAGGTGGGTCGCAGGCCGCGCGCCTCGAGGGCGTCGTACAGGCTGGTGGGCATGCCGCTCTGCAGGAAGCCCGGGAGCAGGACCTCGTTGAGGTAGGCGTCCTCGATGCACACGACCTGCTGGTCGGCGCGACGCAGCCGCTTCCAGTGGATGACCGCGTCGCCCGGGGTGATGGACAGCGCGCGGGCCACGCCGGGGCCGGCCTGCTCGCGGCGGGCGAGCAGGGTCTGCGACTCCGGCAGCATGCCGCGGCGCTTGATGTCCTCGGTGTAGGAGGTCAGCTGGCCGGCACGGTGGCGGGGCTGGGCGACGAAGGTGCCGCGGCCGGGGACCCGCTCCAGCAGGCCCTCGCCTACCAGGGCGTCGAGGGCCTGGCGGACGGTCATCCGGGCGACACCGAACTGGGCGACCAGCTCGCGCTCGGAGGGCGCGGCGGTGCCGGGCTCGGCAGCGGCGAGGAGGTCTCGGACGTACTCGCGCACCTGCACGTGCTTGAGGCTGCGCTCAGCAGGCCTGACGTCCACGGTGTCCACGGGCCCAAGGGTAGACCCGCCGGAGGGTCGGGGTGAGGTTTTGACCAAGGGGATGGTAAAGGTCAGTCGGTGCTGATCGCCCGGAGCACGTCCAGCCGGGCCGCTCGGCGCGCCGGCAGGACGGCCGCGAGCACCCCAATGACGAGCGACGCGGCGAGGAACATCGCGAGCTGGCCGACCGGCACGTCGATGACCTCGAGCCCCTCGTCGCGCAGGGCGTGCATGAGCGCCACACCGAACCCGATGCCCATCACCACGCCGAGCACCGCGCCGAGGACCGCGATGACCACCGACTCCAGGGTCACCATCCGGCGCAGCTGCGCACGGCTGACACCGATGGCCCGCAGCAGGCCGACCTCGCGGGTGCGCTCGATGATCGACAGCGCCAGGGTGTTGACGATCCCGAGCACCGCGATGAGCAGCGCCAGGCCCAGCAGCGCGAAGATCATCAGCACCAGCTGGTCGATCGGCCCCCGCTGCTCGGCGGCGAAGGCCTGCTGGTCCTTGACCGTCACGATGGGCTGGTCGGCGACCACCGCCTCCAGCTCGTCCTGCACGGGACTCGACCCGTCGGTGTCGATGATGAGGAAGTTGTCGGAGTCGCGGTAGCCGGCGTCGATGAGGGTCTGCGGGGTCGTGACGGCCGGGAACAGCAGGATCGGGTTCTCGGCGTAGATGCCGACCACCTCCAGCTCCCGCGGCCCGTCCGCGAGGTCGACGTCGTAGGTGTCCCCGACCGACAGCCCCTCCTCGTCGGCGTACTGCTCCTCGACGATGACCGTCCCGTCGCGCAGCGCGCCCGCGGAGCCGGCGACCATCGTGAGGTCGATACCCTGCTCGAAGGCGACCGGGTCGAGGGCCCCGATCCCCTGCGAGTCCGGCCCCGAGCCGGTGAGCGCGAACCGCTGCGCCCAGACGTGCTCCACCCCCTCGACCCGGCCCATGTCACGCGCGATGCGCGGGGAGAACGGCTGGCCGAACAGCGAGCTGACGACGTAGTCGCCGACGAAGTTCTCCTCGATCGTCTGGTCGACGCTGGCCTTGGCCGAGGCGCCCACGATGGCCATCGTGCAGGCCAGCGAGAGCCCGATCATCAGCGCGGAGGAGGTGGCCGTCGTACGACGCGGGTTGCGCAGGCTGTTCTCGCCGGCCAGCTGTCCCACGGTCCCGAAGAGCCGGGTGTAGACCCACGAGGCCGCGGCCAGGAACGGGTGGCTGATGACCGGGCTGGCCGAGGCGACGCCGAGGAGGATCGCCAGGATCCCGCCGCCGACGAACCAGCCGGGGTGCGGCACCGCGTCCGCGAGCCCGGCGGCCAGCGCCGCGCCGCCGGCGAGCATCATCACCACACCGGCGACCAGCCGGCGCCGCAGCGACGACTCGGGCATGGCCACGTCGTCGCGCATCGCCTGGATCGGCGCGATGCGACCCGTGCGGTGGGCGGGCAGCCACGCGGCGGCCATGGTGACCACGATGCCGACGGCGTACGCCGCCAGGACCGTGCGGGGCGCGATGATCAGCGACTGGCCGGACAGGTCGAGGCCGAAGCGACCGAAGAGCGTGCGGATCGCCATCGCCAGCAGGATGCCGAGCCCCAGACCGATGGTGGAACCGATCGCACCGAGGACGAAGGCCTCGACCATCACCATCCGGGTGACCTGGTGCTTGCTGGCGCCGAGGGCGCGCAGCAGCGCCAGCTCGCGGCTGCGCTGGGCGACCAGGATCGAGAAGGTGTTGACGATCAGGAAGCCGCCGACGACCAGCGAGATGCCGGCGAAGATCAGCAGGAAGGTGGTCAGGAAGCCGATCGCCTCCTGGAGCGCGGACGCCGCCTCGTCCGCCGCCTCGTCGCCGGTCACGGCCTCGACGCCGTCGGGCAGCCGCTCGCGGACCGAGGAGGCGAGCTCCCCCTGGCTGGTGCCCGGCTCCGCGGTCACCCAGATGTCGGTGAAGGCGTCCTTCCCGTCGAGCAGCAGCCGCTGCGCCGTACGGGTGTCGAAGGCGGCCAGCGTGGAGCCGTTGAGCGAGCCGCCCGCGGGGAAGCCCGCGACGCCGACCAGGGTCGGGCGCAGGACCGCCTGCTTGCCGCTGGTGACGAGGTGGACCTCCTCGCCGATCGTGTAGCCGCCCTCGCCGGCGGTGACGGAGTCGAGCACCACCTCGCCGGCCCTCTCGGGCTCCCGGCCGCCGATGATCGCCAGCCCCTCGAGGTCGTGACCGGCAGGCGCGTCGTTCCAGTTGGCGCCGACGGACGGCGGGCCCTGGCCGCCGACGACCTTGTCGTCCTCCCCGACCACGAAGACGCCGAAGGCGGTCACGTTGCCGTCGACGCGGGCCGCGCCCCGGACGCCCTCGAGGCGGTCGACCAGCGAGGAGTCGACGGTGCGGGCGCTGGGCTCGGACTCCCCCGACGTGCCGGCCGGCCGGACGACGACGTCGCCGACGGTGGAGGCCATCAGCGCGGTGAAGCTGCGGCTGAGGGTGTCGCTGAAGACGAGGGTGCCGACGACGAAGGCGACGCCGAGCACGATCGCGAAGGTGCTCATGAGGAGCCGCACCTTGCGGCCCAGCAGGCTCTTGAGCGCGGTGCGGACCATCAGTCGGCCACCGCGACGCTCATGGTGGCCATCACCTCGAGCACGCGCTCGCGGTCGGGATCACGCAGCTCGTCGACGATGCGGCCGTCGGCCAGGAAGACCACACGATCGGTGTACGACGCCGCCACCGGGTCGTGGGTGACCATCACGATGGTCTGGCCGTGGTCCCCCGCGCTGCGCCGGAGCAGGTCGAGCACCTCGGCCCCCGACTGCGAGTCGAGGTTGCCGGTCGGCTCGTCGGCGAAGACGATCCGCGGCCGCCCGGCCAGCGCGCGGGCGACGGCGACGCGCTGCTGCTGGCCGCCGGAGAGCTGGTTGGGGCGGTGGCCGAGGCGGTTCCGGATGCCGACGGTGTCGATGACCGAGTCGTACCACTCCCGGTCCGGCTTGCGCCGGGCGATGGACTGGGGCAGCAGGATGTTCTCCTCCGCGGTCAGGGTGGGGACGAGGTTGAAGCTCTGGAACACGAAGCCGACCTCGTCGCGGCGCAGCCGGGTGAGCTGCTTGTCCTTGAGCCCGCCGAGCTCGTGCTCCCCGATCCAGACCTCGCCCGAGGTGGCGGTGTCGAGCGCGGCGCAGCAGTGCATCAGCGTGGACTTGCCCGACCCGCTGGGCCCCATGATCGCGGTGAACTCGCCCTCGACGAGGTCGAGGCTGACGTCGTCGAGCGCCCGCACCATCGCGTCGCCGCTGCCGTAGGTCTTGGTGAGGTGGCGCACCCGCGCGGCGACGGGTCGATCCCCGGTGGTCGTCATGGGGAAACGATCCCGCACGGCTCCAAGCCGCGGCCACCGGGCATCACCCCGACGCGCCCCCGATCCCGACCCCGAGCCGGGCCCGTTCGTCAGCGCGCGTCCGAACGCGTGTTCGATCCGTGGTGTACCGTCGTGGCGTGGACTTCCAGTCGACGCTCTTCGACACGGCCGAGGTGCCGTCCGTCTCGCCGCCGGCCCCCGAGCGCCGGGCGCTGGCCCACGGCGCGTGGATCGACGTGCAGCGCAACTTCCTCCTCGCCCCCGACGACGTCATGGCCGCCATGGTCGAGGCCGTGCCCTGGCGGGCAGAGCGGCGCCAGATGTACGACCGCGTGGTCGACGTGCCGCGGCTGGTGCACACCTACGGCGTGGGCGAGCAGCTGCCGCACCCCGTGCTGGTCGAGGCCCGCGAGGCGCTCAGCGAGCACTACCTGCCCGAGCTGCACGAGCGGTTCGTGACGGCCGGCTGCTGCTACTACCGCGACGGCCAGGACTCGGTGGCGTGGCACGGCGACACGATCGGCCGCGGTCGCACCCAGGACACGATGGTCGCCATCGTCTCCCTCGGCGACCCGCGCCGCCTGGCCCTGCGACCGTGCGGCGGCGGCGAGTCGATCGCGGTGACGATGGGCCACGGCGACCTGGTGGTGATGGGCGGCTCCTGCCAGCGCACCTGGGAGCACGCCGTGCCCAAGGTGGCCTCGGCAGGCCCCCGGATGTCGGTCCAGTTCCGCCCTCTCAACGTCTTCTGACGCCGGCCCGGCGGCTGCTCAGCCGGCGAAGGCCTCGTCGTACAGGCCGGAGAGCAGCTCGTCCTTGGCGGCGCTGAGCCCGCAGAGGCTGACCTCGCCGTCGGTGGCGCTCACGAGGTAGGTGCCGCCCTCCTGGAAGTCCACGGCGAGGAGGAGGTCGACGATCTCGCGGCTGGAGCTGGAGACCCGCACCTGGTCGGTCTCCTCGTCCCCGGCGTACCACCGGTCCACGTCGAGGGTCGCGGTCCCGTCGCCGACCTCGGTGACGGTGCCCTCGAAGGCGGTGTCCTGCGCGCGGAGGGACTCGACGCTGGGCACGGCGCACCGCACGCCCTCCCCCGTGGGGGCCGCCTCGAGCGAGGTCACGCTGCCCCCGTCCGAGGTGACCGGGGTGACCTCGGTCGAGGGGTCGGGTCCGTCGACGCCCTGGCCGCACCCGGCGAGGAGGAGCGCGCCCGTCAGCACGGTCGCGGCCAGCCCTGCGGTGCCCCGGATCGTCCTCATGGCGTCAGGTTCCCACACTCCCCAAGGTCACCGACGCAGCAGCCTCCAGAGGAGGGCCAGGACGACGAGCACGCCCAGCCCCTGCTTCCAGTAGGCCCGCGCCAGCACCGGCAGGACGGCGCTGCCGAGGTCGAGGGCCTCGGCCTGCGGCGGCGCCGGCCGGGGCGCGGCGGGCGCCGGGCGTGGTGGAACCGGCCGCGGAGCGGTCAGGGGTTCCGACTCCGCGGCCGGAGGTACGTCGGCGGCGGCTGCCGCTGCGGCGGGACCGGGTACGACGTCCGCGGCCGGCTCCTCGCCGGGACCGGTCAGGCGCTGCTCGAGGCAGTCGACGAACTGCCCCAGCAGCTTGTCGGAGACGTCCTGCATCACGCCGCGACCGAACTGGGCCGGCTTGCCGGTGATGGCCAGGTCGGTCTGCACCGACACGTCCGTCGAGCCGCCCGCGTCGGCCATGGTGACCGTGACGTGGGCGCCCGCCGTGCCGTTGCCCCGCTTGTCCTTGCCCTTGGCGTCGACGACGAACCGTTTGGCCTCCTCGTCCTTCTCCACGAAGGTGCCGCTGCCGGTGTAGACGAGCGCGATCGGGCCCAGCTTGACCTTGACCGTGCCGGCGAAGGTGTCGCCGTCGGCCGAGGTCACCTGGGCGCCCGGGAAGCACTCCGCCACGGAGGCGATGTCCTCGAAGTGCGCCCAGGTCTCCTCGACCCCGGTCGGCACGGTGAAGCGGTGCGTCAGCTCCATCCGCTCACGCCCCCGCGGCGGCGAGCACGGCACGCCGGGTGAGGACCTGGGCCAGGTGGGTGCGGTAGTCGGCCGCGCCGTTGAGGTCGGAGGGCGGGTTGGTGCCCTCCGCGGCACGGGCGGCGGCGGACGCCACGGCGTCCTCGGTGGCGGGCTGGCCGACCAGGGCCTCCTCCACGGACCGGGCGCGCAGCGGCGTGGATCCCATGTTGGTCAGGCCCACGCGGGCCTCCGCGATCGTGCCGCCCTCGACGCGCACGGCCGCGGCGACCGCGACGATCGGCCACTGGTGGGCGACGCGCACGAACTTCTCGTAGTGCGCGCCCCAGCCGGTGTGCTTGGGGACCCGGATCTCGGTCAGCAGCTCGCCCTCGGCGATCGCGGTCTCGAAGAGGTCGACGAAGAACTCGTCGGCGGGCACCGTCCGGGTGCCGCCCGGGCCGGCGATGACGAACTCGGCGCCCAGCGCGAGCGCCGGAGCCCCCAGGTCGCCGGCCGGATCGGCGTGCGCCAGGGCGCCGCCGATCGTGCCGCGGTGCCGGATCTGGGCGTCGGCGAGCTGGTGCTCGGCCTTGACCAGCAGGGCGGCGTGCTCCCCGACCAGCGCGTCGTGGAGCACGGCGTGGTGCGTGGTCATCGCCCCGATGACCAGCGCGTCGCCGTCCTCGCGGACACCGCGCAGCGCCTCGATGCCGCCGAGGTCGATGACCACCTCGGGGGCGTTGAGCCGCATCCGCAGCACCGGCAGCAGGCTCTGGCCGCCCGCGATCACCTTGGCCTCGTCCCCGTGCTCGGCGAGGGCCGCGAGGGCCTCGTCGACGCTCGTGGGCGCGAGGTACTCGAACTGGGTGGGGATCACTGGTTCGCTCCGTCCGTGCGGTCGGTGGTGCCCTGCATGCCGGTGGACTCGTCGAAGTGCGGCATCGCCGCGCCCTCGGTGTCCGTGGTGCCACTGCCCCGGACGTCGTGGATGGCCCGCCAGACGCGCTCGGGGGTGCAGGGCATCTGGATGTCGTTGATCCCGAGGTGCCGGACCGCGTCGACGACCGCGTTGACCACGGCCGGGGTCGAGGCGATGGTGCCGGCCTCGCCGACGCCCTTGGTGCCGAGCGTGTTGGTGGTCGAGGCCGTCGAGTTGTGCTGCACGTCGAAGCTGATCGTGTCGGCCGAGGTGGGCAGCAGGTAGTCGACGAAGGAGCCGGACACGAGCGTCCCGGAGTCGTCGTACACCGCCTCCTCCCAGAGCGCCTGGGCGATGCCCTGGGCGAGCCCGCCGTGCACCTGGCCCTCCACGATCATCGGGTTGATGACGGTGCCGATGTCGTCGACGCAGGTGTACTTGCGCATCAGCACGCCGCCGGTCTCGGTGTCCACCTCCATCGCGCACAGGTGAGTGCCGTGGGGGTAGTTGAAGTTGACCGGGTCGTACGTCGCGTCGCTGTCGAGGCTGGGCTCCACGCCGTCGGGCAGGTTGTGCGCCGCGAAGGCGGCCATCGCGATCTCGGCCATGGCCAGGCCCTGGTCGGTGCCCCGGACGCCGAAGCGACCCGCACTGAACTCGATGTCGTCGACCGAGGCCTCGAGCAGGTGGGCCGCGATCGGCTTGGCCTTCTCGATGACCTTGTCGGCCGCCCGGACGAGCGCCTCGCCGCCGACGACCAGCGAGCGCGAGCCGTAGGTGTCGAGCCCGCGGTGCGAGATCTGGGTGTCGCCGTGCAGGATCTCGACGTCCTCGAACGCCACCCCGAGCCGGTCGGCGACGATCTGGCTGAACGCCGTCTCGTGGCCCTGGCCGTGGGCCGACGTGCCGGTGGTGATCTCCACCTTGCCGGTCGCGAGCATCCGCACGCTGGCGTACTCCCAGCCACCGGCGCCGTAGTTGAGGCTGCCGAGCACCCGGCTGGGCGCGAGCCCGCACATCTCGGTGAAGGTCGAGACCCCGATGCCCAGCTGGACGCGGTCACCGGCCTCCCTGCGCCGCTGCTGCTCGGCGCGCAGCTCGTCGTAGCCGAAGCTGGCCTTGGCCTTCTCGGTCGCGGCCTCGTAGTTGCCGGTGTCGTACTCCAGGCCGGCGACGGTGGTGAACGGGAACTCCTCGTGGGTGATCCAGTTCTTCTCGCGCACGACGAGCGGGTCGACGCCCACCTCGGCGGCGAGCTCGTCCATCAGCCGCTCGATGGCGTACGTCGCCTCGGGTCGCCCGGCGCCGCGGTAGGCGTCGGTCCAGGTCTTGTTGGTGAGGACCGTCTGGCAGTTGAACTGGTAGGCCGGGAACTTGTAGATCGCGTTGAACATGAACGCCCCGAGCACCGGCACGCCACCGCCGACGAGCGAGACGTAGGCGCCGAGGTCGGCGGTGAGCTCGACCTTGAGGCCGGTGACCGTGCCGTCCTTCTCCGCCGAGAGGGTGAGCTTCTGCCACTGGTCGCGCCCGTGGTGGGCGGTCATCAGCGACTCCGAGCGGGTCTCGGTGTACTTCACCGGCTTGCCGAGCCGGCGGGCGACCGCGAACGTGATCATCTCCTCCGGCGTCTGCTGGAGCTTGCCGCCGAAGCCGCCGCCCACGTCGGGCGCGATGACCCGGATCTTGGACTCCGGCACGCCGGTCGTCGCCGCGAGGGCGAAGCGGAGGATGTGCGGGATCTGGGTCGCCGACCACATGGTGATCTGCTCGCCCGTCGGGTCGACGACGGTCGAGCGGGGTTCCATGAACGCCGGGATGAGGCGCTGCTGGCGGTACTCGCGCTCGATGACGATGCCGTCGCCGCGGGCCTTCTCGATGGCCTGGTCGACGTTGCCGCCGGTGCCGGCCTCCTCGGAGTCGAACTTCCAGAACGCGGACTTGTTGGTGCCGAGGTCGGGGTGGGCGAGGACCTCGTCCGCAGCGGACTTCTTCAGGTCCAGGGCGGCCGGCAGCTCGTCGTACTCGACGTCGACCAGCTCGGCGGCGTCGCGGGCGGCGGCCATCGTGCGGGCCACCACCACGGCCACGGTCTCACCGGCGAAGGCGACCCGGTCGGTGGGCATCGGCACGTGGGTCGGGGTGACCTGCTCGGTGGTGATCGCCCAGGCGTTGATGCACACGCCCTGCGCCTCGCCGAGGTCGGCGCCGGTCAGCACGGTCACGACGTTGTCGGCGGCCTTCGCGGCCTCGGTGTCGATCGAGACGATCTTGGCGTGCGCGAACGGGCTGCGGACCATCGCGAGGTGCAGCATGCCCGGGAGGGCGATGTTGTCGGTCCAGCGGGTGCGGCCGGTGATGAGGCGCTGGTCCTCCTTGCGGCGGCGGTCGCGGCCGATCTCCTTGGCGGAGGAGGCGTCGGTGTCCGGGCGGTCCTCGACGGCGGTCACCGGGCACCTCCCGCGGTGGTGGACGAGGCGTGCAGGACGCTCTTGACGATGTTGTGGTAGCCGGTGCAGCGACAGAGGTTGCCCTCCATGCCCTCGCGGACCTCGGCCTCGGTGGGCGTCGGGTTCTCGGCGAGCAGGTCGACGGCCTGCATGATCATCCCCGGCGTGCAGAAGCCGCACTGGAGGCCGTGGCACTCGCGGAACGCCTCCTGCACCGGGTGCAGGTCGCCGCCCTCGTGGGTGTCGGCGAGGCCCTCGATCGTGGTCACCTCGTGCCCGCTGGCCTGGACCGCGAGCACGTTGCAGCTCTTCACGCTGCGCCCGTCGAGGTGGACCGTGCAGGCTCCGCAGTTGCTGGTGTCGCACCCGATCACGGTGCCGGTCTTGCCGAGCTTCTCGCGGAGGTACTGCACGAGCAGCATGCGGGGCTCGACGTCGTCGGAGACCTTGCCTCCGTCGACGGTGAGTTCGATCCTGGCCATCGAGTTCCTGCCTTCACGTAGGTGACGGGCTGTGATGCCCGTCACGCTAGGTGTGCAGGGTTGGCGAATGGTTGGAGCGCTCCCCCACGCCGACCGGGTCGTCGGAGCGTCAGTGGCTGACGCGGTCGGTGAGCAGCCGCAGCGTCGACTGGAGCGCGGAGAACTGCTGCTCGTCGAGGCCCAGCGCTGCCTTCATGTCGCAGTGGATCCGGGTCGCGTGCTGGCGCAGGTCGTCGCCCTTGTCGGTGAGGGAGACGACCACGAAGCGCTCGTCGGCGTTGTCGCGGCGCCGGGCGACCAGCCCGGCGAGCTCCATGCGCCGCAGCAGCGGCGTGAGGGTGCCGTGGTCCAGACGCAGGGCGTCGGACAGGTGGCGGACGGTGCAGTCCCCCTCCTCCCACAGGACGATCAGCACGAGGTACTGCGGGTAGGTGAGGCCCAACGGGGAGAGCGCCGGACGGTACGCCGCCGTGACGGCGCGCGACGCGGCGTACAGGTCGAAGCACAGCTGCTCCGACAGCGCCGGGGTGTCGGTGTCCGCCATGGCGCCCATCCTCGCACGGGGTGCGCTACCTTGAGCCCAATCTGCTTGTGCACAAGGCGCTCGTCGGCCCTCACGTCGACCCCCACGACCCCGAGGACCCCCATGCCACGCGCCACCCACCCCACCGCCGGGACGGCACCTCTCGACCTGGTGCTGGTCGCCGTCGGTCGCGGCGACTCCGCGGCCTTCGTCGAGCTGTACGACGCCGTGGCGCCGCGGGTGCACGGCCTCGCCCTGCGCGTCCTGCGCGACCCGCACCAGGCCGAGGAGGTCACCCAGGAGGTGCTGCTGGAGCTCTGGCGCAGCGGCTCGCGCTACGACCCGGCCCGCGGCAGCGCCCTGGCGTGGACGATGACCGTCGCGCACCGCCGGGCCGTCGACCGGGTGCGCTCGAGCGAAGCCGGGCGGAGACGCGACGCGACCTGGGACGACCGGAGCACCGAGCGCTCGCCGGACGACGCCTTCGAGGTGGCGCACTCCAACGAGAAGGCGCGGACGGTCCGGGGCGCCCTGGCCTCCCTGACCCCCGTCCAGCGCGAGGCGATCGAGCTCGCCTACTACGGGGGTCGCACCCACGCCGAGGTCGCGCAGCTGATGTGCGCGCCGCTCGGGACGACCAAGACCCGGATCCGCGACGGCCTCGCCCGGCTCCGCGACCGGCTCGCCGTCCCGGTCGCCGAGCCGGCGTAGTCGCCGACCTCCCCCTTCCTGACCGCCGGGACACGCCGACCGGGCACTTTCTGGCCGCTGGAACATGCCGACCGGGCACTTTCTGGCCGCTGGAACATGCCGACCGGGCACTTTCTGACGCTTGGGAGGTGCCGAGCGGGCAGTTGCATGCGCTTGGGAGTGGTCGAACGGGTAGTTGTTGTCGCGGACGGGGCGCCGCGCGGGCGATTCCTGGCGCCTGCGAGGCGCCGAGCGGGCACTTCCTGGCACATCCAGCACGCCCCCCTTCCCGGCCTAGGTACGGCGAGAACTCGCGCCGCGGCACCCGTTGGTTTCTCGCCGTGCAGGGATGTCCCCGATTGTGGGTATGCGACTCGAACAGGTGTTCGACTAAGCTGACTGCGTGCAGTCGATCCCGCTCGGAGGGGTCGCGCAGCGGGTGATCAGCGGGGGGCTGACATGACGACCGGACACCTGGTCCAGGAGTGTGGCGAAGCGATCTCAGCCGCGCTGGACAAGGTGGGCCGGGTCGAGCTGATGTACCTCTCGCCGGCCGAGAAGGCGCAGGCGCTGGTGGATCTGGCGCGCTTGGGGTCGCGGGTCGCGTCGACCCGGCTGCGGTTGATGGCGGTGGCCGACGAGGTGGCGGCGGAGTCGGGCGATCGGGACGTCGCGGCGTGGTTCGCCCGCACGGCGCGGGTCGACCGGGGTCCGGCCCGGCGGGACCTGCGCCTCGCTCGTGCGCTCGAGCACCGGTGGACTCTCGTGGCGGACGGCCACGGATCGGGTGAGGTGTCGACCGCGCAGGCCGACGTGATCGCCCGGGCGTTGGACGACCTGCCCGACGACACCCCCTCCGACATCGTGGCCTGTGCGGAGCGGGTGCTGGTCGAGCACGCCGCGACGTTCGCGCCTCACGAGCTGCGGGTCCTCGGGAGTCGGATCCTCGACGTCGTCGCCCCCGAGGTGGGTGAGGAGCACGAACGCAAGAAGCTCGAGGACGATGAGCGGCACGCCCGCAGGACCACGTCGCTGACGACCAGCTCCCACGGCGACGGGACCACCACGATCCGGATCCGGGTCCCCGACGCCACCGCGGGCCGACTGCTCACCTACCTCCATGCGTGGACCAACCCCCGCAAGAACGCCGGCGGCAAGAGCGACCAGGGCGCCGGCGGCGCGGACGACCGAAGCGCGGCTCCGTACTCGGCCCGCCTCGGGCACGCGTTCTGCGACCTCCTCGAGCACCTCGACCCCACCCGGCTCCCGATCCACGGCGGCACGGCGACCACGGTGGTCATCACGATGGACCTCGACTCGCTGATGACCGGCCTCGGGGTCGCGACCACCAGCACCGGCGGCCGGATCACCGCCGGAGAGGTCCGCCGTCTCGCCTGCACGGCCAAGCTCGTCCCCGCGGTCCTGGGCGGGAAGTCCCAGGTCCTCGACCTCGGCCGCGCCAAACGGCTCTACGACAACGCGCAGCGCGAGGCCATGGGCCTCCGCGACGGCGGCTGCCGCGCCGAGGGATGCGACATCCCTGCCGCTTGGTGCGAGGCCCACCACCTCATCCCGTGGTCGAAGAGCGGGAGGACCGACCTCGCCGACGGGCTCCTGCTCTGCTCCCACCACCACCATCGAGCCCACGACGACCGCTACCTCCACGACCGCCTTCCCAACGGCGACCTCCGCTTCCACCGCCGCAGATAGACGAGGTGGCCACCGTTGCCCGGTCGGGTAACCGCCGGAAATGCGTGGCGTGGCGTGTGCACCTCGTGGAAGGGTGCCGCCGTGCTCGCGGACGCCTGGCCCCTGTTCGGACTCACCATCGAGACGCCACGCCTCCGGCTCCGGCTCCCCCGCGACGAGGAGGTCGCCGAGCTGGCACGGGTCGCGGCCGACGGGGTCCACACACCGCACGAACGACCGTTCCTCACGCCGTGGACGGAGGGCAGCGCCGAGGACCGGGCGCACTTCGTCCTCCAGCAGCACTGGGGCGCGTTGGGCGACTGGGAGGTCCGGTCCTGGGCACTCGGCCTCGGGATCTTCCTCGAGGACCGGCCGATCGGCCGCGTCACGCTGCGGGCGCAGGAGTTTCCCGTCGTACGCGAGGTGACGACGTCGTCGTGGCTCGGGCTCCCCCACCACGGTCAGGGGTTCGGCACGGAGGCCCGGGCCGGGGTGCTCACCCTCGCCTTCGACCACCTCGGGGCCGAGGCGGCCGTCAGCGAGGTCTTCCAGGACAACCACGCGTCGCAGGGCGTCTCCCGCAGGCTGGGCTACGAGCCCGACGGCATCTCACGCGACGCCCGCGGCGACGAGGTGCTGGTCTCGGACCGGCTGCGCCTCACCAGCAAGCGGTGGAGTTCCCGCGAGCGGCCCGTCGCCACGATCGTGGGCCTCGACGCCGCCCGCTCGATGTTCGGTGTGTAGCCGAGGAGCCCGGAGTCACGGCACCGACAGCGACTCCAGGTAGTCCCCCAGCCGTGCGTCGATCTCCGCGCGCGGGATCTCCCGGTCCCGGAGCTCGGCGAGCCACGCCAGGGCGATGTCGTTGGAGGCGCTCAGCTCCAGCGCGATGTGGTCGGGGTCCCGGAAGTTGAGATGGTGGCCGAACTCCATGTCCCGGACCGGGGTGTGCTCGACCCCGAGCTCCTCCAGCCGGTGCTGCCACGCAACCAGCTCGTCGCGGCTGCCGACGGCGAACCCGACGTGGTCGAGCCCCGTGTTCAGCTCGGTGAAGGGCGCTCCGTCTGCGCCTTCGTGCCTCACGAGCGCGAGCATGAACGACGTCGGCCGGTGGACGAGGACCCGCGCATGGCCGAAGTCAGCGAGGCGGAGCAGGCCGAGGACGGAGGTGTAGAAGGCCTCGCTGCGGTCGAGGTCGGTGACGGTCAGGCCCACGTGGTCGACGAGGCCGGAGAAGTCCGGGCGGGTGGGCACGGTCGCCGCAGCGTCAGGCACGGCGACCGTCCTCCCCCGTGGCGGACGCGTCACGTCGTACGCCCTCGGACGTGCGCACCACGCGCGGGCCCAGCAGCGGCGGATGCTGCCAGCCGTTGACGTAGGCCCATCCGGGGTGCCGGAGCGACCGGCCGAGCATCTCTAGGATCAAGGTCGATGACTGCACCAGGGCCTCCTCAGGACGACGGCTCACCGGTCGAAGGTCGCACCGGGAGCGGTCCGGTCGCGTCCGGCGAATCCCTCAACCCGACCCCCGCGGTGGTCGGGAGAGACGCGGAGCTGGCCCGGATCGACGCCCTCCTGTCGGACACCGCGGACCACGGGAGTGCCGCGCTTCTCATCGAGGGCGACCCCGGAGCCGGAAAGACGACACTGCTCGGCGCGGCCCGGTCGCGCGCGAGCGGCTTCATCCACCTCGCGGCGACCGGGATCGAGGCGGAGTCCCACCTGGCCCACGCAGGGCTGCTCGAGCTGCTGCACCCGCTGCGCCACCTGATGCCCGAGGTGCCGGAGGCACAGGCCGGGGCGCTGCGGGCCGCGCTCGGCTGGTCGCCGCGGGCTGGTTCGGCGGATCGCTTCCTGGTCGGCGCGGCGACCCTCTCCCTGCTCGCCGCCGCCGCCGAGCGGCAGCCCGTCCTGGTGGTGGTCGACGACCTGCAGTGGCTCGACGAGGAGTCGTCGGTGGCCGTTCTGTTCGCTGCCCGCAGGCTCGGACCCGACGCCGTGGCCTTCGTGCTGGCCGGTCGTGCCGGCGCCATCCCGTCGGGGCTCGTGCACGACGTACCCGTCCTGTCCCTGGGCGGCCTCACCGCCACCGCCGCCGCCGCGCTGCTCCCGCGCGCCACCTCCGCGGGGGTCCGCGCACGGCTGGTCGCCGAGACGTCCGGCAACCCCCTCGCCCTGCTCGAGGTGTCGCGCCGGTTGGACGCCGCCCAGCTCCTGGGAACGGCCGCGCTCCCCGACGTGCTGCCGGCCGGCGAGCGGATGCGGACGTGGCACGCAGCCTCGGTGGTGCTCCTGTCTCCCGCCGCCCGGCGGACTGTGCTTCTCCTGGCCCTGTCGGGCACGTCGACCGCCGGTACCGACGTCATGGTCGCACCCTCCCTGGACGAGGCACGCGAGCGCGGCGTGCTGGTTCTCGAGGGCGGTCAGCCCGCGTTCCGCCACCCCCTCCTGCGCAGCACCGTGCTGGAGCTCGCCACACCAGAGGAGCGGCGCGAGGCCCACCGAGCGCTGGCCGACGCGTTGCCCGAGGGCGACCGGGCCCGCACCTGGCACCGCGCCGAGTCCACGATCGGCGCCGACGCCCGGGTGGCCGACGACCTGGAGCGGCTGGCGGTGGCGGACCGGGACCGGCTCGGGTACGCCGCGGCCTCCGTGGCACTGGAGCGCGCCGCGACGCTCACCGACGACCGCGACGTGGCGGCCCGACGGCTGGCCGGTGCGGCCCACGACGCCTTCGTGGCCGGGGACGTCACGCGCGTCCGGCGCCTGGTGGCCCGGGTGCTGGCCCAGGACGCACCCGACCGCGCCCGCGGCGAGGCGCTCTTCACGCTCGGGATGCTGGAGCAGTACGCCGGGTCGGTCCCCCGGTCGGTCGAGCACCTGGACGCCGCCTCCCGCCTCCTCGACGGCCCGCTCCTCGTCCGGGTGTTGACCGAGCTGGCGGCGGCCCGCTTCCGCCTCAACGACGTCGCGGGGTTGGTGGAGTGCGCCCGGCGCATCGACGCGGTCGCCGAGCTCGCGGACCCCGAGCAGCAGCTGCTCGCCGCCTTCACCGGCGGCGTCGCCCTCGTCCTCACCGGGGACCCGGTCGCCGGCGTGGCCCGGCTCGCCGACGTACGACGGCTGGCGAACCATCCCGCCCTGCGGCACGACGCCCGGGCTCTCCTGCTCATGGCCCTCTCGTGCGGGTTCACCGGGCAGCTGGACGACGCGGTGGCGGTGGGCTCACCCCGCCTGGAGGAGCTGCGCCGACAGGGTGCCGTCGGCGTGCTCGTGCCCCTCCTGGCCATCCGTGCCTCGGGCCGGGCGTGGCTCGGCGACCACGCCGGCGCCTTCGCGGACGCGGGGGAGGCGGCCGAGCTCGCCGCGCACCTGGGGTACGCCGCGGACGCCTCGGTCGCCGAGGAGATGCTCGCCTGGCAGCAGGCCGCCCGGGGCCTGCACGACGACGCCCGCGCCTCGCTGGCCCGGGCCAGGACGCTCACCGACCGGGCGGGCACGACGACCGCCGCAGCGCACCAGGCCCTGACGGCGGCGTTCTGCGCCCTCTGCCGCGGCGACCTCGAGGAGACCGTCGAGCTGCTCGAGGCACGCATCGAGGTCGACGGCGGCGTGGGGTCGTCGGGTGAGCCGCTCGGGATCGCACCGCTCCTGGTGGAGGCCTACACCGGTCTCGGGAGGGCGGACGACGCCCGGGCGCTCACCACGCGCTACGCCGCCGCGACGCCGGCGTCGGCGCCCGCGCTGTCCCTCGCCCTGCTGCACCGGTGCGAAGGCTGGAGCGCAGCCGACGAGGACGAGGCCCGCAGCGCGTTCGAAGCCGCGCTCGCGGCCCACACGCGGGCGGCCGACCCCTTCGAGGAGGCGCGGACACGTCTCGCCTACGGCGGTCGGTTGCGGCGGACCGGGCAGCGGATCGACGCCCGCGAGCAGCTCGACGCCGCGGCTCGCGCGTTCTCCTCGATGGATCTCGACCACTGGTCCGACCTCGCCGGGCGGGAGCTGGCGGCCACCGGGGCCACGGCCCGTCGCAGGTCGACCCCCGGCGATGCACCCCTGACCTCTCAGGAGACCCGGGTGGCGCTGCTCGCGGCGCAGGGCCTCTCCAACCGCGAGATCGGGGCCGCGCTCTTCCTGAGCCCCAAGACGATCGAGCGGCACCTCAGCAGTGTCTACCGCAAGCGCGGCTACCGCTCGCGCACCGAGCTCGCGGCGGCGCTCGCCCGCCGGGCAGCGTCACCGTGAGCGCCGCTCGGGTCGCCGGCGTGGCCCGAGCACGGGGGCCTACTCCGCTGCCTGCTCCTCCTCGACCCGGCGCTTGATCCGCCCGAGCCCGGGGAGCTTGCCCAACATCTCGTTGAGCTCACGCGAGACGTCGAGCAGGTCGTGCAGGTCGGGGGCCACGGTGCCCAGGGTGGTCATCACCGGCAGCACGTCGCGCTCGACCCGCTCGGTCAGCTCGGGCAGGTGGTCGATGAGCTGCACCAGCGCCGCGACCTCCTCGGGGTGCGTGGTGTCGGCCAGCGTCTGGAGGGTGGGCTGCAGCGTGGTGAGCGGCGCCTCCAGGAGGTCGAGCAACGTGGCCAGCCGCGCGACGAGTCCGTCGGAACGCGCGACCAGCACCTCGGCGCGGTCCACGACCCCGCCGGCGCGAGCCGAGACACCGGCTGCGTCCATGGTCACCGCCTCGACCTGGTCGACGGCCGACGACGCCCGCACGAGCAGCACCTCAGCCTGGTCGAGCAGGGCCAGGACCCGGGGCACGGCCCCGAGGAGCGCGTCCACCTGGTCCGCGCCCCTCTCGAGGGCGGCGAGGAGGTCACGGGGTCCGGGGACGGGCAGACGCATGAGCACTTCCTATCAAGGGGCCTGTCAAGGGGCCTGTCGAGCAGCGCCTGTCAGCGCTCGGCGACGGCGAGCCGACCGCGGAGCAGCGGCTTGGCGGGGTGGTCGCTGAGCCCGAGCCGGTCCAGGCAGACCTCGACGACGTGCGTGTCGTACGGCGCCAGCTCGCTGTAGCGCAGCACGGCCTCGGGGTCCGGGTGGGCCAGCAGCGCCTCGCGCATGCTCACCGCGAGGAAGTCCCCCATCTCCACGAGGGCCGGGGCGTTGGTGCCCGGGAGCAGGTCGCCGCCGTACGCCGCCACGGCACCGCGCACGTCACCTCGCCGCAGCAGCACCTGCACCTCGTCGATGTCGGTGGCGACCGGCAGGGTCAACCGGTAGGGACGCGAGGCCAGCTGGCCGCCGAGGGCGGAGCGCAGGTGGGAGACCTCGGCCTTGAGCGTCGAGGTGGTGACGGCGGAGTCGCCGTACAGGAGGGAGTGCAGGTGCTCGAGGGACAGCCCCTGGGGGTGCATGGCGAGCAGCGCCAGGATCTCGGTCTGGCGCCGGTTGAGCAGCAGCCGGCGTCCGTCCAGCCACGCCTCGGCGGTGCCGAGCAGCGACAGGGTGAGGCCGGGCTCGGCGGGCGCGACGGGGGTGAGGCCGGTCCGCCGTCCGGTCGGCATCGCCGTCTCGATGAGGCGGGCCATGACGCGGGCGGTCGCGAGCCCGATGGGGTGGGTGCGGTCCCACGTGGTCGAGAGGTCGATGACGCCGAGCTGCTCGCCGCTGACCGGGTCGTGCACGGGCGCGGCCCAGCACACCCAGTTGTGCACGATCGAGGCGTAGTGCTCGGCGCTGAACACCATCGACGGGTCGCCGGTGCGGCTGGCGATGGCCAGTGCGTTGGTGCCGACGCTGCGCTCGTCCCACCGGCCGCCGGGCACGAAGTTGACGGTCTCGGCCTTGCGCCGCATGACCCGCCCGCCGTAGGTCCACAGGATGCGCGTCTCCGGGTCGGTGACCGCGATGACCAGATCGCCGTCCTCGGCGGTGCGCCGCAGCTCGGCCTCGACGCGCTCGACCGCGGTCTGCAGCGGCGAGTTGCGCCAGAAGGCCGCGGTGTCCGACTCGTCGGCCAGCGGCGCCTCGGTCAGGTGGGGCGTGACGGCGCCGTTGGACAGCTGCCAGCTGTCGCGGATCTCGGGTCGCACCCGGTCGCCCGCCTCGTCCCCGAGCTCCACGAAGGAGGTCCACGCCTGCACGGCCTCGAGCCGCCGGTCCCGGAGGTCGCGGTCAGAGCTCATGGTCCCCCACACGTGTGCTGCGCTGTTCGGGTGTGACGCTGGTCACCGTAGCGCGGCGGACCTGAGCGCGTCAGCCGTGCGGATCGGCGGTCTGGTCAGCGGGGGACGTGCGGGTCCTGGTGGATGCGTCCGCTGGAGGTGGCGAGGCGGTGACCGGTGCCACCCCACTGCCGCGCGACGATCTCGGCGGCGATGGACACGGCGGTCTCCTCCGGGGTGCGCGCGCCCAGGTCGAGGCCGATCGGGCTGCTGAGCCGGTCGAGCTCCTCGTCGGTCAGTCCCGCGTCGCGCAGCCGCTGCATCCGGTCGTCGTGCGTGCGCCGCGAGCCCATCGCGCCGACGTAGGCCACCTCGGGCAGCCGCAGGGCCACCTCCAGCAGCGGGACGTCGAACTTGGGGTCGTGGGTCAGCACGCACAGCACCGTGCGACGGTCGACGTGTCCGGCCGCGACCTCGGCGTCGAGGTAGCGGTGCGGCCAGTCGACGACGACCTCGTCGGCCTCGGGGAAGCGGCTGGTGGTCGCGAAGACGGGCCGCGCGTCGCACACGGTGACGTGGTAGCCGAGGAAGGAGCCGACGCGCGCCACGGCCGCGGCGAAGTCGATGGCGCCGAAGACGAGCATGCGCGGCTTGGGCGCGAAGCCCCAGACGAAGACACGCATCCCCTCACCCCGGCGCTCGCCGTCGGGACCGTAGGTGAGGGTGGCGTTGCTGCCGGCCGCCAGCAGGCCGAGGGCGTCGTCGTGGACCGCGTCGTCGGCCCGCGGTGAGCCGAGCGAGCCCTCGGCGTCGCGGTCGGGGCGGACCACCATCCGCCGGCCCAGCCAGGCCGGATCGGGGTGGTCGATCACGGTGGCCAGCGCCACCGGGCGTCCCGCCTCGATGTCGACCGCGATGGCGCCGAGCTCGGGGAAGGTGTCGCGCGAGACCTTCTCGACGTACACGTCCAGGATGCCGCCGCACGTGAGGCCGACGGCGAAGGCGTCGTCGTCGGACACGCCGTACCGCTCGAGGACCGGCGCGCCGGACTCGACGACCGACTGGCCGAGCTCGTAGACCGCGCCCTCGACGCAGCCGCCCGACACCGACCCCACGGCGGTCCCGTCCGGGCCCACCAGCATCGAGGCTCCCGCGGGGCGGGGAGCCGAGCTGAAGGTCGCCACCACGGTGCCGACGCCGACGGTCTCGCCGGCCTCCCACCACGCCATCAGCTCGCCCAGGACGTCACGCACGACCGACCACCTCCACGAGCTCGGCGAAGGCCGCCAGCGAGTGGCCGGCCACGAAGTCGTCGCAGTGCGGGAGGGCGGCCGAGATGCCGCCCTGCACCGGCTCGTAGCCGGCCTTGCCGCGGTGCGGGTTGACCCAGACGACGCGGTGGGCGATCCGGTGCAGGCGGGCCATCTGCTCGCCGAGCAGGGCCGCGTCGCCGCGCTCCCACCCGTCGCTGAAGACCACCACGACCGAGCCGCGGGCCATCCCGCGCTGGCCCCAGCGGTCGAGGAAGACCCGCAGCGTCTCGCCGAGCCGGGTGCCCCCCGACCAGTCGGGGACGGCCTCGCCCGCGGCGACCAGCGCCCGGTCCGGGTCGCGGTGGTGCAGCGCTCGGGTCACGTGGGTGAGGCGGGTGCCGAGGGTGAAGACCTCGACCCGCGGCTGGGCGCTCACGAAGCGGTGGGACAGGCGCAGCAACGCGTCGGCGTACCCGCTCATCGACCCGCTGACGTCGACCAGCAGCACCACGCGGCGGGGCCGGACGCGGCGTCGCCGCCACGCGAGGTCGCCGGGCTCGCCCATCCGGCGCAGCGAGTCGCGCAGGGTGCGCTGGGCGTCGATGCGCCCGCGGTGCCACGCCTGGTGCCGGGCGGTACGCCGCGTGGGCGCGGTGGGCCGCAGGCTCGCGAACATCGCGGCGAGCCGCTGCTTCTCCGCGGCGTCCATCGTGGCCACGTCGCGGTGGCGCAGCACGTCGGAGGTGGTGGCCGCCGCACGGAGCACCTCCTCGTCGGCGGACTCCCCCTCGCCGGGGGCGTCGATGCTGGGCAGCGCGTCCGCGGGCGGCACGGCCAGCTCGTCGCTCGTCCGGCGACGCGGGAGCTCGCCGCGCGGGTCGAACCACGCCTCGAAGACCTGGTCGTAGCGGGCCAGGTCGTCCGGCCCGGCGCACAGCGTGGCGCGGCCGGCCCAGTAGGTGGCGCGACGGTCCTCGAGCCCGACGAGCGCGGTGGCCTCGAGGAAGCCGTGGGACCGGTCCTGGGTCACCGGCACGCCCGCCGCCCGCAGCGCCCGGGTGAAGCCGAGCAGGAGCGGCACCGCGTCGTCGGGTGCAGCGACAGGCGGGGTGGACGTCACGACGCGAGCATCCGGTCCAGCGCCTGGCGGACCCGCTCGCCGTCCTCGCGGTACTTCACGAGCGCGCCCAGGGTCGCCGCGGCGGTCGCGAGGTCCAAGTCGGTGGTGCCGAGGTGGTGCAGCGCCCGCGCCCAGTCGAGCGTCTCCGCGACCCCCGGCGGCTTGAGCAGGTCGTCGCGCTCGCGCAGCTGCTGGACCACGGTGACGACCTGGCGGGCCAGGGTGTCGGACACCTCGGGCGCCCGTGAGCGCACGATGTCGACCTCGCGCTCCAGGCCCGGGTGGTCGATCCAGTGGTAGAGGCAGCGCCGCTTGAGGGCGTCGTGCAGCTCGCGGGTCCGGTTGGAGGTGAGCACGACGAAGGGCGGCGTGGACGCCGTCACGGTGCCGAGCTCGGGGATGGTGACCTGCCAGGTCGAGAGCACCTCGAGCAGGAACGCCTCGAACTCGTCGTCCGCGCGGTCGACCTCGTCGATCAGGAGCACGGCGGGGGCCTGCTGCAGCGCGGCCAGGACCGGGCGGGCGAGCAGGAAGCGCTCGTCGTACAGGCTCTTCTCGGCGTCCTCCGCGCTGCTGCCGGCGCCGGCGGCCTCGAGGGCGCGCAGGTGCAGGATCTGGCGTGGGAAGTCCCAGTCGTAGAGCGCCTGGGTGGCGTCGATGCCCTCGTAGCACTGGAGCCGGACGAGCGGGAGGTCCAGCGTGGCGGCCAGCGCCTCCGCGAGCGCGGTCTTGCCGGTGCCGGGCTCGCCCTCCAGCAGCAGCGGGCGCTGCATCCGGGCGGCGAGGAAGACGATGGTGGCGAGCTCCTCGTCGGCGAGGTAGCCGATGGCCCCGAGCCGCGCGGCGACGTCGGGGGCAGAGCCAAGGCCGGTGTCCATGTCGGTCAGGCTACGACCCGGACGTTGGTCGGACGTTGGCGTCCGGCATCCGTGACGCGGCATCGACGCCGGCGGCGTGGGAGCGCCCGGCACACTGGCCCGGGTGAGCACCCCGGAGCCCAGGACCTGCGCGTCGTGCGGGCGCACCATCGAGTGGCGCAAGAAGTGGGAGCGCGACTGGGACTCGGTGCGCTACTGCTCCGCGGCCTGCCGTCGTCGACGCACCTCACCGCAGGACGAGGCGCTCGAGGCGGCCGTCGCTGACCTGCTCGCCCGCAGCAGCCGGGCGACCGGCATCGCCGCCTCGGACGCCGCCCGCGCGGTCGGCGGCGACGACTGGCGCGAGCTCGTCGAGCCCGCTCGGCGGGCCGCCCGGAGGCTGGCCGCGGCCGGGGAGGTCGAGATCGTCCAGGGGGGCCGGGCGGTCGACCCCTCGACGGCGCGCGGGGAGTTCCGCATCCGTCGCCGCTGAGCCCCGTCGCCGCCGAGCCCGTCGTCTACCCGAGCAGGTGCTCGGCGGTCGCGAGGAACGGCCGCCCCACCCGCTCGGCGCCGAACGACGTCACGTAGAGCCCCGTCGACACCCGCTCGAGGAACGCCCACGCCCACACGCGTCCGGGATCGGTGCCGGTCCGCTCGGCGACCAGGTCGCACCATCCCTCGAGGCGCGTCCGGGCGTCCGGCCCGGTCAGGTGCGAGCACCAGTCGCGCAGGACCACCCCCGCGTCGTACGCCGGGTCGCCTCGGAAGCCGTCCGGGTCCACGAACACGTACCCCGCCGGGGCACCCTCCCGCGGCGAGAGGACCGGCAGCGCGTTGCCCGGGTGGGCGTCCCCGTGGAGGACGACGGCGCTCGCCGGGTCGTGCCCGGCGAGGGCGTCCGCGTGGTCGAGGGCGGTCCGCAGCACCCGACTGTCGGTGGGCCGCCCGAGCCGTTCGTCGAGCTCGGTCACCAGCGCACGGAGCGAGACCGCCTTGTCCTCGCCCGGGGGCACCGCGTCGATGGGCAGCCGCCACGCCTCGCGCAGGGTGTCGGCCAGCAGGCCGATCGCACGCTCCGGCCGGCCGGGCGTCTGCGCCAGCGCCGGCCCGAGGGCCTCGAGCAGCACGGCGTCGTGCTCGGGGTCGTGGCGGTGCAGCAGCGCGTAGCCGCGGCCCGCGGCGGCGCGGAGCACCCGCGCCTCGGCGACGAGGTCGTGGCCCGGCACCCCGACCTTCACCACGCGCTCGTCGCCGCCGGGGGTGGTCGCCCGGCAGACGTACGACGCGCTGCCGCCGGGCAGCGGGCCGCCCATGCGGACGCCCCAGCGGTCCTCGAGGGCCAGCAGCCGGTCCGGGAGACCCCGGTGCCAGGCGGCGCCGGCGTCCCCCTGGCCGGCGAGCTTGGCGCGGGTCAGCGGCTGGAGCCGCGGGGCAGTCATCGGGGGCTCACCGGGCGCTCACCGGGTGTCCCGGTCCCGACCGGTCGCGAGGTCCCCGCACTCGACCAGGGTCACGTCGTGCCCGGCGAGGTAGGGCTTCGCCCCGACGTCGCCGTGCAGCGTCGCCACCAGGGGTGCGAGGTGGTCTGCCCCGAGCAGGACCGGGTGCCCCGGCTCCCCGTCGTACGACGCCCGCGCGAGCGCCGCGGGCCCGGTGCCGGCCGCGAGCACCCGGGCCACCACGGACGCCCCCACGTCGGGGAGGTCGACCAGGGAGACGAGCACGGTGTCGGACCCGCCGGAGGCGTCGGCCACCGCGAGCAGCCCGGCACGCAGGCTGGCTCCCATCCCGGAGTCCCAGTCGTCGGCGACGACGACCTCGACCGGCAGGTCCGCGACCAGCACCCGGGCGTCCTCGGCCCCCGCACCGAGCACCACGTGGACCGGCCCGCAGCCGCCGTCGAGGAGCACCCGGACCGACCGACGCAGCCAGGACGTGCCGTCGGGGTCGTGCACGAGGGCCTTGGGGGTGCCCATCCGGCGGCCGGCGCCGGCGGCGAGGAGGAGCCCGGCGGTCGTCATGCGCTCACGGTAGACGGACCCGTGGGCCCCTTGTGTGTGGCTTCGGTGCCACCCGCTGACCCCGGAGCCACACCGACGGGTCGCTCAGGCGCGGGTCGCGACGGTGAGCAGCACCGCCGCGTCCGTCGCCGCGTGCAGGTCGTGGCGCCGCGGCGGGATCACCACGTGGTCCCCGGCCGTCCCCTCCCAGACCTCGTCACCGGCGGTGAGCCGCACCGTGCCCACGAGCACCTGGAGGGTCGCCTCGCCCGGGGCGTCGTGCTCCCCCAGGGTGTGTCCGGCGGCCAGCGCGATGAGCGTCTGCCGCAGGTCGTGCTCGTGGCCGCCGTGCACCGTGACGGCGGCCCGGCCGCTGCTGGCGGCGCGAGCCTTGTCGAGCTGGTCCTCGGCCAGGCGGGTGAGCGACGTGGATCTCATCGGGGACTCCTCGGTGGTCATGAGCCGACCTTGTCCCAGCCGCGCCGCGGGACGCGGCTCCCGGGCTGGGCGTCGTCGCGGCTGCGGTAGACGATGTAGGGCCGGGTCAGGTAGCCGACCGGCGCGCTGAAGACGTGCACGAGCCGGGTGAACGGCCACAGCGCGAAGAGGCCGAAGGCCACCAGCGCGTGGAGCTGGAAGCCGATCGGCGCGTCGGCCATCAGCTCGGCGTCGGGCTGGAAGGCCAGGAACGAGCGGTACCAGACCGACACCCCCTCCCGGTAGTTGTACTCCCCGCCGAGGCTGAAGACGGAGCCCGCGACCGTGTTCCACATGCCCAGCACGATGGCGGCGCCGAGGAAGGCGTACATCACCTTGTCCATCCTCGTGGTGGCCGAGAACACCGGCCCGACGGTGCGCCGCCGGTAGATCAGGATCGTCATGCCCACCAGCGCCATCACGCCCGCGACGAGACCTCCGAGCACCGCGACGTAGTGGTACAGGTGGTCGTCGATCCCGATCGCGGCGGTCCACGAACGCGGCACCAGCAGGCCGATGACGTGGCCGCCGACGACCCCGAGCATGCCGAAGTGGAACAGCGGCGAGCCGAGCCGCAGCAGCCGGTCCTCGTAGAGCTGGGAGGACCGGGTGGTCCACCCGAACTTGTCGTAGCGGTAGCGCCACAGGTGCCCGACGACGAAGACCGCCAGGCACAGGTAGGGCACGATCACCCACAGGAAGGTGCTCATCGGGGTCCCCGCGGCGATGCGAGCGAAGCGAGCATTGGCGTGGGGTGGTTCATCGCGGGGCTCCCACGGGGATGGTGGCGGGGGCGATGAGCGCCGGCGTGCCGGACAGCGCCGGGTCGGCGCCGGCGCCGTACCCCTCGAGCCCGACCGCCTCGGCCGGTGGACCCTGCTCGACGAGACGGCGTACGGCGTCCGCCTCGTCGCCCTGCAGGGTCGGCAGCGTCGCGCAGAGGGCGAGCAGCGCACCCAGCCACGGCGAGCCGGTGCTGCCGTCGTCGTTGCGCCACCCGGTCAGCGCGAGCCGCAGCATCTCGATGCCCGCCCGGTGGGCGTTGAACAACGCCCAGGCGGCGTCCGCGTCGACGGTCGCACCGAGCTGGAGGACGGCGCAGAGGTGGTCGGGCAGCTCGCCGGTCCCGTCGTCCCACTCCACGCCGGAGGCGCGGTAGGCCTCCTTGAACTCCACGAGCGCCCGTCCCCGGCGACGGGTGTCGCCGTACGCGAAGTAGGTCAGGTAGAGCGCGCACTTGCGGGTGTGGTCGAAGGTCGCGACGTACTCCTCCTGCCGGCGGCCCAGGTCGCCGGTACGGAGGTGGGCGATGAGCGGGGCGAGGTGCTCGTCGCCGGGCACCAACGCCTCGACCCGGTCGAGGGCTGCGACAAGTCCGGCGGTCGGGTAGTCCAGCAGGGCCGCGCAGGCCGCCCACACGGGCGGGGCGTCTGCCGGGCGCGGGCGGCGACCTCGCCCGAACATCAGCGTCCACCTCGCGGCGGGAAGAGTCCGTCGGGTGCACCCTTGCCGTCCCAGTTGAGCAGGTTGACCCGCGACGCCTTGTCGCCGGGCGAGGCGAGCGTGTCGGACGTCTGCCGGTCCTGGAGCATCCGGAAGTTCTCCACCGCGACCGGCGTCGGGTAGCCCGACCCCTCGCCGAAGAGGTCCTGCTGGCCGCCGCCCCGGTCGGCCACCGGGCAGTCGGTGGCGAGCTCCTCGAGGGCGTGCGCCTGCTCCGCGTGCGCGGACGGGATCACGTAGCGCTCGTCGTACTTGGCGATCGCGAGCAGCCGGAACATCTCGTACATGTCCTCCCCCGACATGCCGACGGCCGCGGGGATGGAGTCGTCCGGGTCGCGTCCCAGGTTGATGTCGCGCATGTAGGAGCGCATCGCCGCGAGCTTCTTGAGCACGGCGTCCACGGGCGCGGTGTCCCCGGCGGTGAACAGGTTGGCGAGGTACTCGACGGGGATCCGGAGCGTGTCGATCGCGGCGAAGAGGTTGCCGCGGTCCTCCGCGTCCTCCCCGGTGTCCCGGACGACGTCGACGACCGGCGAGAGGGGCGGGATGTACCAGACCATCGGCATCGTGCGGTACTCCGGGTGCAGGGGCAGCGCCACCTCGTAGCGGTTGATCAGCGCCCACACCGGCGACCTGCGCGCCGCCTCGATCCAGTCGCGCGGGATGCCGGCCTGCTGCGCCGCTTGCTGGACGGTGGGTTCCTCGGGGTCCAGGAAGCAGCCGCGCTGGGCGGCGTACAGGTCGTGCTCGTCCTCCACGGACGCGGCCTCGAGCACCTTGTCGGCGTCGTAGAGGACCAGGCCGATGTAGCGCAGCCGGCCCACGCAGGTCTCCGCGCACACGGTCGGGATGCCGACCTCGATGCGCGGGTAGCAGAACGTGCACTTCTCGGCCTTGCCGGTCTTGTGGTTGAAGTAGACCTTCTTGTACGGGCAGCCCGAGACGCACATGCGCCAGCCGCGGCACCGGTCCTGGTCGACGAGGACGATGCCGTCCTCCTGGCGCTTGTAGATCGCGCCGGACGGGCAGGAGGCAGCGCACGAGGGGTTGAGGCAGTGCTCGCAGATGCGGGGCAGGTAGAACATGAAGGTCTGCTCGAACTCGAGCTTCACCTTGTCCTCGATGCCCCGCAGCATCACGTCGCGGGCGGCGTGCTCGTGGCTGCCGCCGAGGTCGTCGTCCCAGTTGGCCGACCACTCGACATTCATGTCCTTGCCGGTGATGAGGCTCCTGGGCCGGGCGACGGGGAACGTGTCGGACTGCGGCGAGCTGAGCAGCGTCTCGTAGTCGTAGGTCCACGGCTCGTAGTAGTCCTGGATGGACGGGAGCCTGGGGTTGGAGAAGATCGTGAGCAGCTTCTTGAGCCGGCCGCCGGAGCGCAGCGCGATCCGGCCGTTGGGCTTGCGCACCCAGCCGCCCTCCCACTCGTCCTGGTCCTCGTAGGTCCGCGGGTAGCCAAGGCCCGGTCGCGTCTCGACGTTGTTGAACCAGACGTACTCGGTGCCGGAGCGGTTGGTCCAGGCCTGCTTGCACGTGACCGAGCAGGTGTGGCACCCGATGCACTTGTCGAGGTTCATGACCATCGCCATCTGCGCCATGACCTTCATCAGTACTCCACCTTCGCGGTCCGCCTGCGGATCATGGTGACCTCGTCGCGGTTGTTGCCGATCGGGCCGATGTAGTTGAAGAAGTAGGCCAGCTGGGCGTAGCCGCCGACCATGTGGTTGGGCTTCATCAGGATCCGGGTGAGGCTGTTGTGGATGCCGCCGCGCTTGCCGTCACGCTCGGTGAGCGGGACGTCGATGAGCCGGTCCTGGGCGTGGTGCATGTAGACCGTGCCCTCGGGCATCCGGTGGCTGACGATGGCGCGGGCGGCGACGACGCCGTTGCGGTTGACCATCTCGATCCAGTCGTTGTCCCTGATCCCGACCTTGGCCGCGTCGCGGTCGGACATCCACACCGACTGGCCGCCCCGCGAGAGCGAGAGCATGAAGAGGTTGTCCTGGTACTCGCTGTGGATCGACCACTTGTTGTGGGGCGTCAGGTAGCGCACGGAGACGCCGAGCTCGTTCTGCTCGCCGATCGGCGACTCCCCGAACAGCGCGGTCATGTCGAGGGGTGGTCGGTAGACCGGCAGCATCTCGCCCATCCCCAGGAACCAGTCGTGGTCGACGTAGAACTGCTGACGGCCGGTGAGGGTGTGGAACGGCTTGTGCCGCTCGATGTTGATCGTGAACGGCGCGTAGCGGCGTCCGCCGGACTCGGAGCCCGACCACTCGGGCGAGGTGATCACCGGGACGGGGGCGACCTGGGTGTCGGCGAAGGTGATCTGCTTGCCCTGGTGCTCGGCGGCGAGGTCGGCCAGCTCGGTGCCGGTGCGTTTTTCGAGGAACCGGAAGCCTTGGGTCGAGAGGTGCCCGTTGGACACCCCGGCCAGGTGCAGCATGGCGTCCGCCATCTGCACGTCGGTCTCGACCCTCGGCTGCCCGTCGCCGGCGCCGCCGTGGACGACGCCGTTGCGGGAGCGAAGGACGTCGACCTCGCGCTTCACGTCGTACGCGACGCCCTTGGTCAGCATGCCGGCCTTCTCCAGCAGCGGGCCGATGGAGGTCATCTTCTCGAAGACCTGGGTGTAGTCGCGCTCGACGACCGCGATGACGGGCATCGTCCTCCCGGGCACCGGGTCGCACCCGTCCGGGTGGTCCGGGCCGAGCTTCCAGTCCCTGACCACGCCGTGCTCGCTCGCCATCGCCTCGGGTGTGTCGTGCCACAAAGGCTTGGCCACCACGTCCCTGCGCGTGCCGAGATGGGTGACCGCGAGCTCGGAGAACTTCTCGGCGATGACCTTCCAGGTGTCCCAGTCCGACTTCGTCTGCCACGGCGGGGCGATCGCGGGGTTGAACGAGTGGATGAAGGGGTGCATGTCGGTCGTCGACAGGTCGTGCTTCTCGTACCAGGTGGCGGCCGGCAGGACGACGTCGCTGAGGATCGTGCTGCTGGTCATCCGGAAGTCGATCGTGGTGAGCAGGTCCAGGCGTCCCTCGGCCGCCTTGTCGGGCCACGCGACGTCCTGGGGCCGCATCCCGGGCGGCGCCTCCACCGCGGTCGCCGCGCTGTCGGTGCCGAGCAGGTGGCGCAGGAAGTACTCGTTGCCCTTGGCCGAGGAGCCGAGCAGGTTGGAGCGCCACAGCGACAGGATCCGCGGGTGGTTGTCCTCCGCCTCCGGGTCCTCCACCGCGAACGCCAACCTGCCTGCCTTGAGCTCGGAGGCGACGTACGCCGGCGCCTCCATGCCCGCGGCCTCCGCGTCGTCGGCCAGCGTCAGCGAGCTGCGGTCGAACGTCGGGTAGCTGGGGGTCCAGCCCAGCCGCACCGACTGCGCCAGCAGGTCCATCACGGTCCTCCCGGCGAAGACGCCGGTGCCGGAGTCGAGGTCGTCGGCGCTGAAGGTGTCGTAGCGGTACTGGCTGGTGTTGACGTACCAGTACGCCGTCTGGTTCATGTGCCGCGGCGGGCGGTGCCAGTCCAGCGCGAAGGCCATGTGCTGGAAGCCCATGATCGGGCGGATCTTCTCCTGGCCCACGTAGTGCGCCCAGCCGCCGCCGTTGCGTCCCTGGCAGCCGGTGATCGTGGTCAGCACGAGCATGGCGCGGTAGATCTGGTCGGAGTGGAACCAGTGGTTGACCCCGGCCCCCATCAGGATCATGCCGCGGCCCTCGGTGTCGATCGCGTTCTGGGCCCACTCGCGCGCCAGCCGCTCCACCTGGGCGGCGGGGACGCCGGTGTGGGTCTCCTGCCAGGCGGGGGTCGCGGGGTCGGTGGGGTCGCCGTAGCCCGTCGGCCACTCCCCTGGCAGGCCGTCGCGGGCCACGCCGTACTGGGCGAGCATCAGGTCCAGGACCGTGGTCACCAACCGGTCCCCGACCCGGGCGACCGGTACGCCGCGCCGGTGGCGGCGGACCTTGCCGCCGGGGTCGTCGAAGCGCGGCAGCTCGACCTCGACGGCCTCGCGGGTCCCGCCCTCGTGGTCGGCGTACATGGTGAGCGCCGGGTCGATGTCGCCGAGCTCGAGGTTCCACCGGCCCAGTCCCTCGTCCCCGAAGCGGTGGCCGATGGCGCCCTGCGGGATGCGGACCTCGCCGGTGCCGGCGTCGATGACGGCCGGCTTCCACATCGCGTTCTCGGTGCCGCCCTCCGGGTGGTCGATGTCTCCCGCGACCAGGTACTTGCCGGGACGGTAGACCCCGTCCGCCGTGGGCTCGAGGCAGATCAGGTGCGGCAGGTCGGTGTACTGCTTGGTGTAGTCGGTGAAGAACGGCACGTCCTGGTCGACGAAGAACTCCTTGAGGACCACGTGGCCCATCGCCATGGCGAGCGCGCCGTCGGTCCCGGGGGCGGTCGTCACCCACTCGTCGGCGAACTTCACGTTCTCCGCGTAGTCGGGCGCGACCGCGACGACCTTCTGGCCGCGGTAGCGCGCCTCGGTCATCCAGTGCGCGTCCGGGGTGCGGGTCATCGGGACGTTGGAGCCCCACATGATCAGGTAGCCGGCGTCCCACCAGTCCCCGGACTCGGGCACGTCGGTCTGGTCGCCGAACATCTGCGGTGACGCGTTGGGGAGGTCGGCGTACCAGTCGTAGAAGGACAGCATCGGGGCGCCGATGAGCTCGAGGAAGCGCGACCCCGAGGCATAGGAGACCGGCGACATCGCCGGGATCGGCGAGAAGCCGGCGATCCGGTCGGGGCCCCAACGCTTGACCGTGTAGACGTGCGCGGCGGCGACGATCTCCGCCACCTCGTCCCAGCTCGCCCGGACCAGGCCGCCCTTGCCGCGCGCCTTCTTGTAGAGCCGGGCCTGCTCCTCGTCCTGGACGATCGAGCCCCAGGCGACCACGGGGTCGCCGTACCTCTGCTTCGCGGCACGGAACAGCTCCAGGAGCACGCCGCGCACGTAGGGGTAGCGCACCCGCGTCGGGCTGTAGGTGTACCAGCTGAACGCCGCACCGCGCGGGCAGCCGCGGGGCTCGTACTCGGGCTTGTCGGGGCCGGTCGAGGGGTAGTCGGTCTGCTGCGCCTCCCACGTGATGATCCCGTCCTTCACGTAGACCTTCCACGAGCAGGAGCCGGTGCAGTTGACCCCGTGCGTCGAGCGGACCACCTTGTCGTGGCTCCAGCGGTCGCGGTAGAACGCGTCGCCCTCACGCCCGCCCTTCCTGACCATCGAGCGCAGGTCATCGCTGACCTCGGCCTTGGTGAAGAAGCGCCGACTGCCGACGAGGGCCTCGCTGAGTGCTCCGTCCATCCCGGTGGGCGTCATGCGGCGACTCCTTCGCGTGCCTGGGCGGTCCTGCGCACGACGGTGAGCGTCATCGCCAGCGTCAGCGCGGCGGTGATCGCCAGCAGCCATAGGCCGATGGCGTAGGAGTCGGTCTGGCCGTAGACGTAGCCCATGAGCAGCGGGGGCACGAACCCGCCGAGCCCTCCGGCCGCGCCGACGAGCCCGGTCACCCCGCCGACGCGCGCCGGCTCCGTCACCCGGGCGATCAGGGCGAAGACGGCCCCGCTGCCGGCGCCGAGGGCCGCGGCCACGGCCAGGAACGCGACGGTGCCGAGGCCGGCCAGCGGAGGGGTGCCGGCCGCCACGGCCGCGCACAGCGTCACCAGGCCGTAGACCGCGGCCAGCACCGGGATGGGGCCGATCCGGTCGGACACCGCCCCGCCGAGGGGACGGCACACGACCGCCACGACCACGAAGCCGGCCATCCGGTTGGCGGCGTCGGCCGGCGTCAGTCCGTGGGCGTTGATGAGGTACGCCGGGAGGTAGACCGAGAACGCGACGTAGCCGCCGAACGCGACGGCGTACAGGATGCAGGCCTGCCAGGTGATCGGCAGCCGGCTGTTGGCGGCCAGGCGCGACCCCAGGCTCGTCGTCGGGACCACCCGACCCGGGGCGTCGCGCAGCAGCACCCAGGCCACGACGGCGTACGTCGCGAGCACGGCCGCGGTGAGGACGAACGGCAGCGTCTCGCCCCGCTCGAAGAGCTTGACCGTGGTGAGGGCGCTGATGGCCGTGCCTCCCATGCCCGCCCCGAAGATGCCGATCGCCAGCCCGCGCCGCTCCGGCGGGAACCACGCGTTGACGAACGGGACACCCACGGCGAAGGCGGTGCCGCCGATCCCGAGGAAGAACCCGCCGACGAGCAGCAGGGTGTAGGAGTCGATGGCCACGAACCCGATGAAGAGCACCGGGACGACCGTGGCCGCGGAGACCAGAGGGAACATCACCCGGCCGCCGTAGCGGTCGGTCAGTGCGCCGACGACGATCCGGCCCAGGGACCCGACGATGACCGGGACCGCCACGAGCAGGGCGACGTCAGACTCGGACAGGTCGCCCAGCGCCCCGGTCTTGCGGAACATCGGGCCGAGCGGGCTGATGAGCGCCCACGCCCAGAAGTTCACGGCGAACCCCAGCGTGGCCACGGTCAGCATCAGCCAGGGACCGCCTGTGTCCCGCGTCGTGCCCGTGCCGCGTCGTGAGCCCATCTGGCGCCTCCCCGTGGTCCATGACTAGCGCCTGGTGCGCCCCGGTGTCCACCATCGAGCACCGGGGCGGTCGCGAGACAGGGCCTTTCGTCCCGCCCGCCGCGGCGACCAGCACCGCGCGCCGACGTCACCGACGGGCAGCGATCGCCTCGACCTCGACGAGCTGGTCGGGGTAGCCGAGCAGCGCGACCCCGAGCAGGGTGCTGGGGGCGTCGTGGTCGCCGAACGCGGCACGCACGACCTCCCAGGCGGCCACCAGGTCGGCGCGGTCGGAGGAGGCGACGTACACCGTGGTCCGGGCGACGTCCTCGAGCCGGCACCCGGCGTCGGCCAGGGCGGTGACGAGGTTGGCCATCACCCGGGTGGCCTGGGCCGTCACGTCGCCCGGCGCCACGACCTCACCCGCGTCGTCGAGCGGGCAGGCGCCGGCGGTGAGGACGAGCTCCCCGACCCGGGACGCGTAGGCGTAGGGCACGGAGTCCGACAGGGACGAGGACCGGAGCAGCTCGACGGGGCTCATGGCGGCACTGTGCCACCGGTCCCGCCGGACCGGCACGTGGTTTGCGGGTGGCTCCGGAGACGGAGCAAGGCCCCCACCCGGAGGTGAGGGCCTTGCTGGTGGAGCTGGTGGAGCGGTGGGAGCTGGACTCAACTGAGTCCTCGCTTCTTCGCTTTCGCTCAGAAGTCCATGCCGCCCATGCCGCCCATGTCGCCACCGCCGGGCATGGCCGGAGCCTTCTCCGGCTTGTCGGCCACGACGGCCTCGGTGGTGAGGAAGAGCGCCGCGATGGAGGCGGCGTTCTGCAGGGCGGAGCGGGTCACCTTGGCGGGGTCGATGATGCCCTCGGCGATCATGTCGACGTACTCGCCGGTGGCCGCGTTGAGGCCGTGGCCCGGGGTCAGGTTGCGCACCTTCTCCGAGACGACGCCACCCTCGAGACCGGCGTTGATCGCGATCTGCTTGAGCGGGGCCTCGATGGCGACCTTGACGATGTTGGCGCCGGTGGCCTCGTCACCCGACAGGTCGAGCTTGACGAAGGCCTCGGTGCCGGCCTGGACGAGCGCGACGCCGCCGCCGGCGACGATGCCCTCCTCGACCGCAGCCTTGGCGTTGCGGACGGCGTCCTCGATGCGGTGCTTGCGCTCCTTGAGCTCGACCTCGGTGGCCGCGCCGACCTTGATCACCGCGACACCGCCGGCCAGCTTGGCCAGGCGCTCCTGCAGCTTCTCGCGGTCGTAGTCGGAGTCCGACTTCTCGATCTCGGCACGGATCTGGTTGACCCGGCCCTCGATCTGGCCCTGGTCGCCGGCGCCCTCGACGATGGTGGTCTCGTCCTTGGTGATGACGACCTTGCGGGCCTGGCCGAGGAGCTCGATGCCGGCCGACTCGAGCTTGAGGCCGACCTCCTCGGAGATGACCTGGCCACCGGTGAGGATGGCGATGTCCTGGAGCATGGCCTTGCGGCGGTCACCGAAGCCGGGGGCCTTGACGGCCACGGACTTGAAGGTGCCCTTGATCTTGTTGACGACCAGGGTCGACAGCGCCTCGCCGTCGGTGTCCTCGGCGATGATCAGCAGCGGCTTGCCGGACTGCATGACCTTCTCCAGCAGCGGGAGGAGGTCCTTGACCGTGGAGATCTTGGAGTTGGCGATGAGGATGTAGGGGTCCTCCAGCACCGCCTCCATGCGCTCGAGGTCGGTGGCGAAGTAGGCCGAGATGTAGCCCTTGTCGAAGCGCATGCCCTCGGTCAGCTCGAGGTCGATGCCGAAGGTGTTCGACTCCTCGACGGTGATGACGCCTTCCTTGCCGACCTTGTCCATCGCCTCGGCGATGGCGTCACCGACGGTGGTGTCGCCACCGGCGGAGATGGTGGCCGTGGCCGCGATCTGCTCGCGGGTCTCGACCTCCTTGGCCATGGAGAGCAGCTGCTCGGAGACCGCGGTGACCGCAGCCTCGATGCCGCGCTTGAGGCCCATCGGGTTGGCGCCGGCCGCGACGTTGCGCAGGCCCTCGCGGACCATGGCCTGGGCCAGGACGGTGGCCGTCGTCGTGCCGTCACCGGCGACGTCGTCGGTCTTCTTGGCGACCTCCTTGACCAGCTCGGCGCCGATCTTCTCGTAGGGGTCCTCGAGCTCGATCTCCTTGGCGATCGAGACACCGTCGTTGGTGATCGTGGGGGCGCCCCACTTCTTCTCCAGCACGACGTTGCGGCCCTTGGGGCCCAGGGTCACCTTGACCGCGTCGGCGAGGGTGTTCATACCCCGCTCGAGGCCGCGGCGGGCTTCCTCGTTGAAAGCAATCAGCTTGGCCATAACTCAGCGATTTCCTTCGGAATGAGTCTGTGGTGTGTGGCGTCGGTGGGCTGCCCGCGACGGACGACCCGCACGGCCCGACGGACCATACCCGTCGACGCGCGAGCCTCAGCGTCACCGATGCCGAGTTGTCACTCTCCTGATGAGAGTGCCAGCGTCATGTTTAGCACTCGACCCCGGCGAGTGCAAACGCCTCAGCCGGCGACGCGGATGGTCGGCTCGTGGTCGACCGGGAAGTTGACCGAGGACGCGATGAAGCACGCCTCGCCCGCCTCGCGGTGGATGCGGCGGGCGGTCTCGACCTGCGACGCCTCGGCCACCGTGACCACCGGTCGGAGCAGGACCCGGGTGAAGTGTCCGCCGATCCCCTGCTGCGCCATCGTCCCGACGGGCGAGTCGGCGTACGCCGTGACGACGACGCCGTGGGTGACCGCCATGTGCAGGTAGGACAGCAGGTGGCACTGGGCCAGTGCCGCCACGAGCAGCTCCTCGGGGTTCCACCGGGACGCGTCGCCGCGGAAGGTCGGGTCGGCCGAGCCCTCGAGCTCCGGCTTCCCGGAGGCCCGCAACACCACGTCGCGCGCGTAGTCGCGGTAGCCGCTGGTCCCGGTGCCGCGGTTGCCGCGCCACTCCAGGTCGAGCTCGTAGGTGTGGTCCATGCGCCCAGCCTGCCAGCGCCGGCCGACCGACTCAGCCGAGCCGGGCCGCGACGAGGTCGGCGAAGGGCCCGGCGTTGTCGGGCAGCACGTCGAGGTAGAGGCCGGGCTCGATCAGCTCGAGCTCGGAGACGACCCACTCGTCCTCGTGCTGGAGGAGGTCGACGCGCACGTAGTCGAGCGGGCGCCCGAAGCGCGCGGCCAGCCAGGCGTCGACCGTCGCGGCGAACTCGGCGATCGCCGGATCGATCGGCACCGGCCGCGAGGCCCCGCCGAACTCCTCGTGCACGCGGACCTCGTCGCCGGCGGGCAGCTTGTCGACCTGGGAGATCACCCGGCCCCCGAGGAGGAAGAGCGACACCTCTCCCCGGGTGCGCACCGACGCGATCAGCGGCTGCGCGATCCACGGTCCGCCGACGGGTGGGTACGACGGGTGGCTGCGGAGCGTCTGGCCGAGGCGGGAGTCGAGCGGGTCGGACACGACGATGAGCCCCGCTCCTCCGGCGCTGACGCGGGGCTTGACCACCACGGTCCCGAACTCCTCGATCGCGGCGGCGTACTCCGCCTGCGACGACGCGAGCCGGGTGGGGACGACGGGCAGCGGCCCGAGGTCGACGAGGTAGGCCTTGTCGTGGTTCCACGCGAAGACGTCGGCGCCGTTGAGGAGGCGCGACTGGTCGAGCGACCGGGTCCAGGCGAGGAACTCCTCGGCGCGCGTGGCGTAGTCCCAGGTGGACCGGACCACGACGAGGTCGGCACCGTCCCAGTCGACCGACGGGTCGTCCCAGACCGCCCAGCGGGCGTCGATGCCGCGCTCGGCGAGGGCGGCATCGAGTGCCGGGGCACCCGGCTCCCCGTCGGGCATCCCGTCGTACGTCGCCAGCAGCACCGTCACGAGGTCACCCCCGACGTCGCACCGGACGGGTCGGACCCACCCGGCGCGGCCGGGTCCGGGGACGTGCCGTGGAAGTGGCCTGCGCTGGCGTCGCGATTGGTCCCCTCCCGGTTCTCGCCCTTCTCGATGACCACGAGGTTGTGGTAGCAGTGCACGGCTCGCACGTGGGTGTCGGTGTAGCTCGGCTCGTAGCCCTCGACGAGGAGCTCCTCGTGGTTGAGGCCGTCGACGAGGTCCTTGACCATGTCCATCGACGTGCCGCGGGCGCGGGGGTCGAGCTGGCCGCCCCAGGCGGGCCAGTAGGACGTCTGGGTGTCCTCGATGCAGTAGATCGCCCCGTCGGGGAGCAGCGGGAAGACGATCGCGAACGTCTCGCGGACGTGGGCCGGCACGTGGCTGCCGTCGTCGACGACGACCATCGGCACGCCCCGCTCCTCGAAGATCCGGCGGAAGACGTCGGGATCGGTCTGGTCGCCGCGGTAGGTCACGATCGGACCCTGGTCGATGAACGACTTGTCCTCGATGTCCAGTCCCACGATGGTCGCCCGCGGGAAGAACCAGCGCCACATCTTCAGGGAGGCGCCGCTGCGCTTGCGCCGCGTGTACCCGCCCACGCCGATCTCCAGCAGGGTGAACTCGCGGCGCCTCAGGTGCTCCAGGTGCCGCTGGTAGTGCGGGGTGTAGCGATGGACGCCCCACTTGTCGGTGCCGAACTCCTCGGCCAGCTCGGTGAGGCTCATCGCGCGCAGGCGCCGGCGCCGCTCGCGGCGACGCTGCTCGGGAGTCGGCTCCGCGGACGGTACGACGGGCTCGGCTGCGGGCGGGCGGACGCGGCGACGCGCGGCGGAGACGAGCCGGCGCGGGGAGAGGGAGACCACGACGGCACCCTAACGACCGGCGTAGGGCCGACCGACACTCAGCCGCCCAGCACGAGGGACAGCGCGATGGCCGCCATGATCACGGCGATGAGCCCGTCGAGGACCCGCCAGGCGGAGGGCCGGGCGAAGAGCGGCGCGAGCCGTCGCGCGCCGTACGCCAGGCCGAAGAACCACAGGAAGCTGCCGAGCACCGCCCCCAGCGCGAAGGCCCAGCGCCCGTCGTCGCCGTGCTGGTTGGCGAGCGACCCGAGCAGCAGCACCGTGTCGAGGTAGACGTGCGGGTTGAGGAAGGTCAGTGCCGCCGCGGTGGTGAGCACCGGTCGCAGCCCGACCCGCGCCCCGCCGGTCGCGGCGTGCAGCTCGCCGGGACGCACAGCGCGCCGCAGCGCCAGCACGGCGTAGGCCATCAGGAACGCCGCCCCCGCCCACCGCACGACGTCGAGCACGACCGGCGCCCGCTCCACGATCGTCCCGATGCCGGTCACGCCGGCGAGGATCAGGGCCGCATCTGCGCACGAGCACAGCAGTGCCACCGCGCCTACGTGCTCGCGGCGGATCCCCTGCCGGAGCACGAAGGCGTTCTGCGCCCCGATGGCGACGATCAGGGAGAGGCCGGCGAGGAGGCCGGCCAGGACGGTGGTGAGCACGTCACGACCGTAGGTGGGGGATCCAGATGCAGTCCAGCGAAAGAAATGCGGCATTGCTTAGCATGGCTTCATGTACGACCGTGCCCAGCTGGCTGCCCTCGCCGCTGTCGTCGAGTCCGGATCCTTCGAGTCGGCCGCTCGCGCGCTGCACCTGACGCCCTCAGCGGTGTCCCAGCGCGTCCGCTCCCTGGAGAACGTCGCCGGCGCCGTGCTCGTGCGTCGCACCCGCCCGTGCACGGCGACGAGCGCCGGCGAGCACCTCGTCCGGCTCGCCCGCCAGGTCGCCGAGCTCGAGGCCGACACCGAGGCCGTGCTGCACCAGCGCGAGAGCCACGCCACCTTGTCGATCGCCGCCAACGCCGACTCGGTGTCGACGTGGTTCGTGGAGGCGCTGCGGGTGGCCGGCGCCGGGACCGGGACGGCGTACGACGTCCGGGTCGACGACGAGAACCACACCGCGGCCCTGCTGCGGGCCGGGGCGGTGATGGGGGCGGTCACCACGGCCGGCGAACCCGTCCAAGGCTGCCGGTCGGTGCCGCTCGGGTCCCTGCGCTACCGCGCCGTCGCGGCACCGGGCCTGGGGATCACCGACACCCGCAGCCTGGCCGCGGCCCCCCGGGCGAGGTTCCACGCCACCGACGAGATCCCGGCACAGCTCGTGTCGCGGGCGACCAGTCGCGCCATCACCGGCACGGTCCACACGGTGAGCGCCGGCGACGGCTACCTGGCCGCGATCCGGGCCGGCCTCGGCTGGGGCGCGATCCCCGAGCTGCTCGCCGCGGAGCACCTCGACAGCGGCGCCCTCGTCGAGGTCGCGGGCGGACGACACCTCGACGTGCCGCTCCACTGGCAGCACTGGCGGATCGCGTCCGCCCCGCTGGCCGCGCTGACCGAGGCCGTCGTCGCCACGGCGCGGACCCACCTCGTGCGCCCGCGCCGACGCTGAGGCGACACCCCGCACGCCTCCACCCACCATGACCCTCTCTGGTTTAATATGAGTGAGTTAGTTGACTTTGAGGAGCAGGGGGAGCGTCATGGAGGTCGTCGTCGTCGAGGTCCCGGAGCTCGGGAACCGCGCACACCTGGTCCACGACGGGCACCACGCCCTGGTCGTGGACCCGCCGCGGGACGTCCGCCCGCTCGAGCTGGCGGCAGAGGAGGCCGGCGTCCGCATCGCCGCCGTGGCCGACACCCACGTGCACAACGACTACGTCTCGGGCGCCCCGGGCCTGGCCCGTCGACACGGAGCGGAGTACTGGCTCTCCGCCGACGAGCGCGTGCACGTCGACCGCACCGGCGTGCGGGGCGGCGACATCCTCGGCGTCGGCGACCTGGTCGTCCAGGTGCTCTCCACGCCGGGCCACACCCTGCACCACCAGTCGTTCCTGGTGACCGACCCCGAGTCCGGCGCCCGCACGGTGTTCTCCGGCGGCAGCCTGCTGCACGGCACCGTCGGCCGCACGGACCTCGTCGACCCGCTGCTGAGCCGGATGATGGGGCGGGCCCAGTGGGAGAGCGCCCGCCAGCTCGGCGCCCTCGACGACGTCGTCGGCCTGCACCCGACCCACGGGTTCGGCAGCTTCTGCGCGGCCTCGACGCCCGAGGGCAGCGTCCACGGCACGATCGGGGACGAGCGCGTCGCCAACCCCGTGCTCTGGACGCCTCGCAACGCGTACGTCGAGGACCTGGTCGCCGGTTTCGGCCCGGTCCCCCGCTACTACCGCCACATGGCCTCGCTCAACCGGGCCGGCGCCGGCGCGACACCGGACCTGCCGCCCAGCGAGGTCGACGAGGACGCGGTGCACGAGGCCGTCCGCGGCGGCTCGTGGGTCATCGACCTGCGACGACGCCACGACTTCGCCCGCGCCCACCTCACCGGGTCGGTCAACATCGAGGACTGCCCGCAGTTCGCGACGTACGCCGGGTGGCTGGTGCCGTGGGGCGCCGACGTCGTGCTGGTCAGCGACTCCCCCGACGACCTCGCCGCCGGCGTGCACGACCTCGCGCAGATCGGGGTCACGGTCCGGGCGACCCACCGGCTGGGCCCGGTCACGCGGTGGGCCGACAGCACGGACTACCGCGTGGCGGACTGGGCGACCTACGCCCGCTCCGTCGGACCTCGCGACGCCGACAAGGTCACCCTCGACGTGCGCCTCGACGCCGAGTACCGCGCCTGCCACCTCCCCGACTCGCTCCACGTCCCGCTGCACGACCTCGACGCGGCGATCCCGCGCCTCCCGTCCGGCCAGGTCTGGGTGCACTGCAGGAGCGGCTTCCGGGCCGCCATCGCCGCCAGCCTGCTCGCCCGTCACGGACGCGACGTCGTGCTCGTCACCGACGACTGGGACGAGGTCGCCTCGACCGGGCTGCCCACCGTGGCGGGCCGTCCGGCCGCCTGACGGGCGCCCGGACCGGGCCGGGGCCGTAGGGTCGGTGGTGACGACCCGTCCACCGCCTCCGCCGGAGTCCGGCCAGGGTCGAGAAGGCGGTCGCCATGTCGACGCCCCCATCGCCCCTCCCCGCCACCCCCGCCGCTGCCGGCGGTCCCCTCCGGCTGCGCCTGGTCGACGGCAGGCCCGGTCAGCTCGACGGGGGCTGGTGGCCCCGCAGTCGCGACCTCGCCATCGAGGTCGCCGACCTCGCCGAGCAGCTGCCGGCCCACCTCGGTCCGATCCTCCGCGTGCAGTGCTCCGGACCCGACTGGGACGGCGACGTGGACCGGATCCTGGTGGGAGACCGCACCGTGGTGGTCGTGTCCCGGACCCACGACCACGAGCACCACGTCGACCTGACCACCGACCGGTCCACGCTGCGCCTCCTCGTGGTCCCGCCGGGCTTCAACGACGCGGACGGCGAGGAGGCGCTCCTCGCCGCCGCCACGCCCGGCAACGCCCACTCGGCCGGCGACCTCCTGCGAGCCGTGACCGACGAGGACGACGTCGACCCCCGCGACCGGTGGCGCGATGACGGCACGGCGGGCTGGGGTGGCGCAGCCGCGGCGTCGTCGCCTCGTCCTGCCGGCCGCTAGCGCGGAGGACCACGCGCCGGGACGCCCGGCCGTGGCCCGAAGTGACCACCGGACTGGGACCTCGTACTCATGTGCGACCGCGTCGACGCCGTCATGCTGGCGACATGACCACCTCGACCCCGCAGCGGGACCCCCACGACCGGACGCGTGACGCGACCGCGGTCCAGCTCGGCTGGCTGCACCGCGAGCTCGCCGACTGGCAGGCCGCCGGCATCATCGGCGCCGACCAGGCCGCCGCCATCTCCGCCCGCTACCGCACCGTGCGGGAGACCCGGCGCTTCTCGCTCGGTCGCCTCCTGCTCGCGCTCGGGGCGCTCTTCGTCGGCGTCGGCCTCATCTGGCTGGTCGCGGCCAACCTGGACCAGCTGCCGCCGCTGCTGCGCTTCGCCGTCGTGGCCGCCTTCTGGCTGGCCTTCCTCGTCGGCGGCGAGCTGGTCGGCCCGCGGCTCAGCACCGGCGTGCTGGGCGCGGTGCGACTGCTGGCGGCGCTGACCTTCGGCGCCACGATCTTCCAGGCCGCGCAGTCGATGCAGGTGCCGGCCTACGAGCCGCTGCTGCTCGGGCTGTGGTCCGCCGGCACCCTCCTGCACGCCTACGCCACCCGCTCGCTGGTGCCCCTGCTGGTCGGCATCGCCACCGGCATGGTCTGGTGGACCTGGCAGCCGCTGGCCGACTCCGGCAACGGAGCCGGCGTGGTGCTGGCGCTGGGTACGGCGTCGGTGCTGGCCGTCTCGCTGGCCGTCGTGCACGACCGCGGCCTCGACCTCTTCGCCGCGGCGTGGCGCACCCTCGGCTGCGCGCTCGCGATGGCGGCGCTCTTCGTCGCGGCCGTCCCCTACACGACCACCGACGGCTTCGAGTGGAACACCTGGCTGGTCCTCGAGCTGGCGGCCGCGGGAGTCGCGGCCACCGCGGCCCTGGTCCTCGCCCGGGGGAACGCCCGCTGGGAGCCGCTCGGCGCTCTCGGCGTCCTCGCCTTCTCCGTGCTCATGGTGCTGTGGGACACCGGGACCGACACGTCGTCGGTGGGCCTCGACGACTGGGCGCACGCGGCCGTCGGCGTCGCGGCGTACGTCGTGGTGGCCGTCGGCCTCGCGGCCCTCGGCACCCTGCGCGACACCCCCGTGCTGACAGTCATCGCCATGATGGCGCTGGTGGTCTTCACGACCTTCCAGAGCTTCGCGGTCTTCGCCGCGATCATCCAGGGCGCCTGGCTGTTCGTCGTCCTCGGCCTGGTCTTCCTCGGAACCGGGTTCCTCTTCGACCGCGCCCGCCGCGGTATCTCCGCCAACCTCGAAGGAGCGTGAGCCATGAACCGCGTCCTCACCGTCGGCCTCGTGGCCACCGCCCAGGCCGTGCTGGTCGCCGTCGCCGTCGCCCCGCAGATCTCCGCGCGCACCACCGGCGAGGACTACACGTTCCGGGTCGAGGCGGTCGACCCCATCGACCCGTTCCGCGGCGCTTACGTCACCCTCGCCTATCCGGACCTGCGTCTCGGCGGCTCCTCGGCCGTCGAGTCGATCGATGGCACGAACGGCGGTGTGATGGACGACGGCAGGAGAGGCCCGGTCTATGTCACTCTCGCCGAGGAGGACGGCCACAGCGTGGCACAGGACTGGCTCCGGGAGCGGCCGGACTCGGGTCCGTACCTGGCCTGCGACGACTCGGGCTGGCAGGTGCGGTGCGGCATCGAGAGCTGGTTCCTGCCGCAGGACGAGGCCGCCGAGATGCAGGACGTGCTGCGTGACGGCGCCCTCGCCGAGGTGCGGATCGACTCGCTCGGCCACGCCGCGCTGATGGACGTCCGCGCGGACTGACGCCCGGGGCCGCGAGTCAGCGGGCCGCGAACCGGATCCGGTAGGTCACCTCGTCGTCCACGGCTCCGCCGACGTGGTCGACCGCGACCTCCCGCGGGAGGCCCCGCCTCGTCCACTCCACCTCCACCGACTCGGCCTCGGCGTAGGCCCGGCGCAGCATCCGGAACAGCCGGTCGGCGCCGTAGCCCTTGACCCGACGGACCTGCGGGTCCTCCTCGATCGTGGTCACCAGCTGGGTGTCGTCGGCGTGCACCTCGGTCCGCAGCGCCGGGCGGGGTGCACAGAAGCAGGACAGGCTCACCCTGGTCACGTACTCCTCGATGCCGCGCGACTGCCACCGCTCCCACGCCCGGACGAGCTGGGCGTCGTCACCGGTGCGCGGCACGAACGGCTCCACCGGGATCGGCACCGGCTCGGCGTCGGAGGCCGCTCGGGCCGTCGCGGGGGTCAGCGTCAGGGCGGTGCCCAGCAGCACGGCGGCGCCGCCGGTGGCCAGGCCTCGTGTGGTCACGGTCATGGTGCTCCGACGCGCCCCACCCCGGGGACGGTTCCGCTCAGCCGCCCGCGACGGCCGGGATGACCGAGACCTGCGTGCCGTCCGGCGTGGCGGTGTCGAGGTTCTCCAGGAAGCGGACGTCGTCGTTGCCGACGTACACGTTGACGAACCGGCGCAGGGCGCCCGCCTCGTCGAGGATGCGCCCCTTGATGCCCGTGTAGTGGGCGTCGAGGTCGTCGAGCACCTCGGCCAGGGTCGCGCCCGAGGCACTGACCTCGGACTCGCCGCCGGTGTAGGTGCGCAGGATGGTGGGGATGCGGACGGAAACGCTCACGGGTGGATCCTCCTGGACGGATCAGACGATGCCGGCGGCCGTGAAGGCACCGTACGACGGGTCGATGGTGGCGCGGGGGCCGACGTGGTCGGAGACCGCGTCGAGGGTCTTGAGCCCCATGCCGGTGTTGATGACGACGGTCTCGAGCGTCGGGTCGAGCTGGCCGGTCTCGACGAGCTTCTTCAGCACGCCCACCGTGGTGCCGCCGGCGGTCTCGGTGAAGATCCCCTCGGTACGGGCCAGGAGCAGGATCCCCTGCCGCACCTCGTCGTCGCTGATGTCCTCGACGGCGCCGCCGGTCTCGCGGCAGATGTCGAGCACGTAGATCCCGTCGGCCGGGTTGCCGATCGCGAGGCTCTTGGCGATGGTGTCGGGCTTGACCGGGCGGATCGCGTCGACGCCGGCCTTGTAGGCCACCGAGACCGGCGAGCAGCCGGTCGCCTGGGCGCCGTACACCTTGTAGGGCGTGTCCTCGACGAGGCCGAGGGAGATCAGCTCCTGGAAGGCCTTGTGCACCTTGGTCAGCTGGGAGCCGGAGGCGACGGGGATGACGACCTGCTCGGGGAGCCGCCAGCCGAGCTGCTCGGCGATCTCGTAGCCCAGCGTCTTGGAGCCCTCGGCGTAGAAGGGCCGCACGTTGACGTTGACGAACGCCCAGCCCTCCTCCTCGCCGGCGATCTCCGAGGCGAGCTTGTTGACGTCGTCGTAGTTGCCGTTCACCGCGACCAGGTTGTCGGTGTAGACGGCCGAGTTGACCTGCTTGGGCTTCTCGAGGTTGCTCGGGATGAACACCACCGTCTTGATCCCGGCGCGGGCACCCGCCGCGGCGACGGCGTTGGCCAGGTTGCCGGTCGAGGGGCAGGCGAAGACCTTGGCGTCGAGCTCGATGGCCGCGCTGAGCGCGCAGGCGACGACGCGGTCCTTGAAGGAGTTGGTGGGGTTGGTCGAGTCGTCCTTGACCCACAGGTTGTCGATGCCCAGCTCGCGACCGAGGTTGTGGGCCTTGAGCAGCCGGGTGAAGCCGGGCTCGGTGTTCTTGCTCTGCTCGATGTCGTCGGGCACCGGCAGCAGCGCCTTGTAGCGCCAGATGTTGCGCGGCCCGGCGGCGATCTCCTCCCGGGTGACGACCGGGAAGTCGTAGGAGACCTCCAGCGGGCCGAAGCACTCCGGACAGGCGTAGAACGGACCGAGCTCGACCTCGTGGCCGCACTCGCGACAGGCGAGGGCCCGGGCGTTGCCGAAGGCCCCCTCGCGCAGCGTGTGGGCGCTGGTGGTGGTCGTGGTGGCGGTGTTGTCCGCGACAGCAGTCATGACGTCCTCCTTCTCATCTACCCCGGGCGGCTTTCGCACCGGGACGGAATTGGCACCGTTTCCGCGACTGCCGTGGTGGCAGGAGGTTCGCGGCGGTTGCCGGGACGTCGTCGGGCCGTTCCCTCAGTCCCTCGTGATGAGGTCTCTAGGTTAGACAGGCCGTCTCAGCATGCGCACATCGAGTCCACATGCTGGAGGGCCCTGGAGGCGCGACTTAGAGGGCGACCGCGGCCGCGTCCGCGGTCAGCCGGCGCAGCAGGGCGAGCACCCCGTCCGGGCCGGGTACGACGACGTCGGCGAGCGGCACCAGGGCGGACTGCTCGTCGGACGCGGCGGCCACCAGCAGCGTCGGCAGTCCCTGCTCGCGCAGCGCGGCGACGGCCTCGAACGCCTCGACGTCACCGAGGTCGTCGCCGGCGAAGAGGAAGCCCCCGGCCGACTGCTCGCGCACCAGCGTCTCCACGGCGTTGCCCTTGTGCATGCCGTCCGAGCGCACCTCGATGACGTTGCGGCCCGGCTCCACGATGAGCCCGTGCCGGGCGGCGAGCTCGCGCATCGGCGGCAGGAGGCGCTCGAAGGCGCCGGCCGCGTCGTCGAGCCGGCGGGTGTGCACCGCCACCGCCAGCCCCTTCTCCTCCACGTGCGCGCCCACCGCGTCGGCCCGGCGCAGCAGCCCGGGAAGCTCGCGCTCGAAGGTGGACAGGCCGTGCGGCGGTCGGGGCGAGATCACCCGGCGGCTGGTCGAGGACCAGCGCTCGTTGCCGTACTGGCCGAACAGGAAGAGCTGCTTGCCGTGGTCGCCGATCGCGTCGCCCACCTCGTCGAGCCCGCCGAGGGCCAGCGCCTGGCGGGCCGGGCGGCCGGTGACGACCGCGATGGCGCGCACCACGTCGCTGAGGGCGACCAGCACCTCGGGTGCGTCCGGGTGGATGTGGGCCTCGCTCGGCTCGTCCACGATCGGGGACAGCACGCCGTCGAAGTCGAGGCCGACGACGACCTCGTCGGCGGCGGCCACCAGGGCGTCGTACCGGGCACGCGCTTCGGGGGAGGTGAACTCCATGATCCTCAGCCAACCACGTCCCGGGCGGGCGGGGACAACCCGACCGGCCCCTGGGGGTGGCGGATCAGGCCGCGTCGGCGGTCAGGATGACGGTGAGCCGGTCCATCCGCATCGGCTCGACCGCGGGTGCGGTGCGCTGGATGCCGAGGTCGAGGGCCAGCAGCTTGGCGGCGGCCTGGAGGCGGGCCGGGTAGTAGACCGTCGAGGCCGGGATGAGGCCCTGCCAGTTGTCCTCGCCGACGACCTGCCAGCCGACCTGGGTGGCCTTGGCCGCCGTGCCGGCCGCAAGCCCCTTGATGCCGGAGTTGTTGTAGACCTCGACGTAGACCTCGCCGCGCTTGACCTGCGGCTTGGGCTTCTTCGTCGGCGTGGTCGGCACGGGCGTCGTGGGAGCGACCGCGGCGGGGGTCGGCGTGGCGGGGGCCGCCGTGGTGGTGATGCGCTTCTCCGTGGGCTCCTGGTCGGAGGTGGCGACGAAGGCGAAGCCGGCCATCGCCACGGCGATGATGCTGAGCATCACCACGGGCGAGGGGAAGGCCACGCCGCGCTCGTCACGACGCAGGCGGGTAGAAGGGCGGGTGGACCGAGGGGACCGGGTCGGGGAAGAGGCGGTCATCGTCGATCAGAGCTCGAAACCGAGGCGACGGGCGGAGCGCTGACGCTGGCGGGAGGCCCGCAGGCGGCGCAGGCGGCGGACCAGCAGCGGGTCGGCCTCGAGCGCCTCGGGACGGTCGATGAGGGCGTTGAGCACCTGGTAGTAGCGCGTCGAGGACATGTCGAACTTCTCGCGGACCGCCTGCTCCTTGGCGCCGGCGTACTTCCACCAGTGCCGCTCGAACTCGAGGATGTCGCTGTCGCGCTGGGTCAGGCCCGGTGCGTTCGGCTCGTGACCCGGCTCGTGCGCGCCGGACTGCTGGACGGCGTCGGCCATGTCGTCTCCCCTTCGAAGGACTGCGGTGGGCCCACTCTAGGCGACGAACGACAGCGATGTCATTCGACTACGGCGAGTCGCGGGGGCAACTGTGGCCGGCGTGCAGTATCGACCCCCCGGAGGGGTGCTGCGCGGCTCGCTAGGGTGAGGCACGTGACCACTCCAGGCCGCGCCGACCTCGTGATCGTCGCCAACAGGCTCCCCGTCGACCGCGTGACCAACCCCGACGGCAGCTTCAGCTGGCGGCGCTCCCCGGGCGGCCTCGTGACCGCCCTCGAGCCGGTGATGCGGGCCAACGACGGCGCCTGGATCGGCTGGCCGGGATCCCCCGACGACGACCTCGAGCCCTTCGTGGAGGACGGCCTCCAGCTGGTGCCGGTCCACCTGAGCGCGCAGGAGATCGAGGAGTTCTACGAGGGCTTCTCCAACGGGACCCTGTGGCCGCTCTACCACGACCTGGTCGCCAAGCCGGAGTTCCACCGCGAGTGGTGGGACTCCTACGTCGCGGTCAACCGGCGCTTCGCCGAGAAGAGCGCCGCGGTCGCCGCCGAGGGTGCGACGGTCTGGGTGCAGGACTACCAGCTCCAGCTCGTCCCGCAGATGCTGCGCGACCTGCGACCCGACGTGCGCATCGGCTTCTACCTGCACATCCCCTTCCCCCCGGCCGAGCTCTTCAGCCAGCTGCCGTGGCGCCGCCAGATCCTCGAGGGACTCCTCGGGGCCGACCTCATCGGCTTCCAGCTCTCCGGCGGTGCCGGCAACTTCGTGCGCCTGGTCCGCCGGCGGGTCGGGCACAAGACCCACCGCGACCTGATCTACCTGCCCGACGGGCGCACCGTGAAGGCCGCCGCCTTCCCCATCTCGATCGACACCGCCGGGTTCGAGGAGCTCGCCCGCTCCGAGGGCGTGCAGGAGCGTGCCAAGGAGATCCGCGAGGCCCTGGGCAACCCGCGCAAGATCTTCCTCGGCATCGACCGCCTCGACTACACCAAGGGCATCGTGGCCCGGTTGCGCGCGTTCGGCGAGCTGATCGCCGCGGGCGAGCTCGACGTCGAGGACGCGGTCTTCGTGCAGGTGGCGACCCCGTCGCGCGAGCGGGTCGAGCAGTACCGCATCCTGCGCGACGACATCGACCGGCTGGTCGGGCGGCTCAACGGCGACCTGGGCGAGATCGGCAAGCCGGCGATCTCCTACCTGCACTCGTCCTACCCGCGCGAGGAGATGGCCGCGCTCTACCGCGCCGCCGACATCATGGTCGTCACGCCCTTCCGCGACGGCATGAACCTCGTCGCCAAGGAGTACGTCGCGTGCCGCTACGACTCCGACGGCGCCCTGGTGCTCTCGGAGTTCGCGGGTGCGGCCGACGAGCTGCGGCAGGCCTGGCTGGTCAACCCCTACGACATCAACGGCATCAAGCAGGCCCTGCTCGACGCGTTCCACGCCGAGCCCAAGGAGACCACCCGCCGGATGCGGGCCATGCGCAAGACGGTCGTCGAGCACGACGTCTCGGCCTGGGCCGGCTCGTTCCTCGACGAGCTCGCCAGCGGGCGCCAGGAGCACGACAAGAGCGTGCGGCCCGCCCGTCGTACCTGACCTTGAGTGGGCCGCGCGGCGCCGCCGCCGCGCCGGTGTCGGCGTGCCCGGGCTCAGCGGGTGGTGGGGTGCGGCAGCGGGGACTCGCCCTGCGCGACCATGATCTCCTCGATCGCGGTGCGCAGGCGGGGACCCACCGCGCCCCAGTCGTCCTCGTAGCCGTAGACGTCGTGGAGCTTCTCGCTCGAGCGCTGGCCGGTGAGGATGTCGACGTCCCAGGGGGTGATCAGGCCGGGGTGGACGACGCCCACGGCCTCGGACACCTTGAGCAGGTCGCGGCGCAGCGAGCGGACGTAGTTGGCCGCGCGGACGCTCTTGAGCTCGACGTCGAGGCCGAACGTGTAGCGCGGGTTCTGGGTCGCGATCCCGACCGGGCAGTGGTCGGTGTGGCACTTCTGCGCCTGGATGCAGCCGATGGCCATCATCGCCTCGCGGCCGACGTTGACCATGTCGGCGCCGAGCGCGAAGGCGACGACGGCGTTCTCCGGGATGCCGAGCTTGCCGGCACCGATGAAGGTGACGTCGTCGGTGAGCCCGGCGGCGGCGAAGCGGCGGTAGACCTCGCTGAAGGCGATCCGGAACGGGTAGGCCACCGAGTCCGCGAAGATCATCGGCGCCGCACCGGTGCCACCCTCGCCGCCGTCGATGTTGACGAAGTCGACCCCCCGCCCGCCGGCGGCCATCGCCTCGACCAGCTGGTCCCACAGCGTCATGTTGCCGACCGCGGACTTGATGCCGACGGGCAGGCCCGTGGCGTCGGCGACCGTCTCCACGAAGTCGAGCATCGAGTCGACGTCGTCGAAGACCTCGTGGCGGCTCGGTGAGGCGCAGTCCTTGCCCTCCGGGATTCCGCGGATCTCGGCGATCTCGGCGCTGACCTTCTCCCCCGGCAGCATGCCGCCCAGGCCGGGCTTGGCGCCCTGGGAGAGCTTGATCTCGATGGCGCGCACGGGCGCCGACTGCACCAGGTCGACGAGGCGGGAGAGCTCGAAGCGGCCCCGCTCGTCGCGGCATCCGAAGTAGCTGGTGCCGATCTGGAAGACGACGTCGCCGCCGTTGCGGTGGTACGGCGACAGCGCGCCCTCGCCGGTGTTCTGCAGGCAGCCGGCCAGGGCGGCGCCCTTGTTGAGCGACTCGACCGCCTTGCCGGAGAGCGAGCCGAAGCTCATCCCCGAGATGTTGACCACCGACGCGGGGCGGAAGGCGTGCCTGCGACCTCGCGCCGCGCCCATCACCTTGGCGCTGGGCAGGGTGATCTCGTCGTCGGCGTGGGGCATCGTCGCCGCGCCCGGCCCCATGAAGGTGCGGTGCTTGATGATCGGGTAGCCCTCGACGTTCTCCATGTCGTTGTCGGTGCCGAACCCGAAGTAGTTGTTCTCCAGCTTGGAGCTGGCGTAGATCCAGGAGCGCTGGTCGCGGCTGAAGGGCCGCTCCTCGTCGTTGCTGGTGACGATGTACTGCCGCAGCTCGGGCCCGAAGCGCTCGAGGAAGAACCGCAGGTGCCCCACCACCGGGAAGTTCCGGATGATCGCGTGCCGGCGCTGGGTCACGTCGTGGGCGACGGTGCCGGCGACGGCGGCAGCCCCGAGGGCGGCGAGGCTCCACTTCATGGGACAGGTCTAGCGCCGTACCGGGTCGCAGGCAACCTCCGCAGGGGCGTGGTGCGTCGGCGTATCTTCAGCCCCATGGACCTCCTCCCACCGAAGCCCGACCAGCTGGTCGCGGCGGCGGGCAACGTCGCCCACAAGGTGCTGTACGGCGGGCTCGCCGACCTGCGACCGATGCCGCGCACGCTGATCGACGACGGAGAGCTGCGGGAGGTCTACCACTACCGGCCCACCGCCGTGCACGAGTCGGGCGACCCGGTGCTGCTGGTGACGCCGCTGGCCGCCCCCGCGCTCTGCTACGACCTGCGGCGCGGCTGCTCGCTCGTGGAGCACTTCGTCTCCCTCGGCCGCCGGACCTACCTCGTGGAGTACGGCCAGGTCTCCTTCCGCAACCGCAACCTCGGGATGGAGCACTGGATCGACGACGTCCTCCCCCAGGCGATCCGCGAGGTGTCCGAGCACGCCGGGGGTCGCCCGGTGCACGTGGTCGGCTGGAGCCTGGGCGGCATCTTCGCGATGCTCACCGCGGCCGACCAGCCCGAGCTGCCCATCGCGTCCCTGACGGTCCTCGGCTCCCCCGTCGACGTCAAGAAGGTGCCGCTCGTCGCACCGGTGCGCCCCCTGCTCAACCTCACCGACGGCCGCGGGCTGCTCACCCGCACCTACCGCGCGCTCGGCGGGGTCCCGCAGCCCCTCGTCAACTGGGTCTTCACGGCCGCGTCGGTCCAGAAGGTCGTCACCAAGCCGGTGGTGGTCCTGACGCACCTCGACGACACCGACTACCTCGCCCAGCTCGAGGCGGTCGACCGCTTCATGGCCAACATGATCGCCTACCCGGGCCGGACCTTCGGCCAGCTCTACCACCGCTTCGTCAAGGGCAACTCGCTGTCCCGCGGCGCGATGGAGCTCGGCGACCGCACCATCGAGCTGTCGGCGATCACCGCCCCGGTGCTGGTCTTCGGCGGCGCGGGCGACGGCATCGCACCGGTGGCCGCCGTGCGACCCGTCGTCCCCCTGCTCAGCGGCTCGCGCGAGGTGCGCTTCGAGATCGTCCCGGGCGGGCACCTGGGCATGCTGACCGGCCGCGCCGCCCGCGGCTCCACCTGGCGGGTGCTGGACGAGTGGATCGAGCAGTGGTCCACCGACGACCCCGCGCCCGCGCGTCGTACGACGAGGAAGGCTGCCGCGAAGGCCACGAAGAAGACGGGTGCGGCGCCCAGGAAGCCGCCGGCCGTCCGGAAGACCACCACCCGCAGAGCGGCCCCCAAGGTGACCCCGTCCCCCGACGCCATCGGCGCCAACCCGACGCGCCGCTACGGCTCGGCCGGGTCGCGCTCGCTCGGCGGCTGAGGGGCGCTCGCGGGGACCCCTAGAGTCACGTCATGGACGAGACCGGCGGCACCCTGCCGCGCAGCGTGCGCTGGGGCTACGGGTCGGGCTCGGTGGCCACCGGCGCGTTCGGCACCGTGCCGGGCCTGATGCTGCTGCCCTACCTCACCGACACGCTGGGCATCGCGGCCCTGTGGGCCGGCCTCGTCGTCTTCGCGCCCAAGGCGTGGGACGTGCTGCTCAACCCGATCGCCGGGCGGGTCAGCGACCGCACCGTCGACCCGGCGGGCCCGCGCCGGCCGTGGCTGCTCCGGGCCGGGGTGATGCTCGCGGGCGCGTTCGCGCTGATCTTCGCCGCGCCCGACCTGGGCTCGCAGGTGCTCGAGGCCGGGTGGGTGCTGGTCTTCTTCGTGCTGGCCGCGACGGCGTACGCCTTCTTCCAGGTGCCGTACGTCGCGATGCCGGCCGAGATCACGTCGTCGTACGACGAGCGGACCCGGCTGATGACCGCCCGCGTGGCGATCCTGGCCTTCACGATCATGCTGGCCGGGGCCACCGCGCCGGTGATCCGCGACGCCGTCGGCGGCCGGGACGGCTACCGGGTGATGGGCGTGGCGATGGCGGTCCTCATCGGCGTGGGCGTCGTGTGCGCGTACGTCGGGACGCGGCGCGCGCCGATCGGCGCGGTCGCCGCCGGGGCCGGCTCGTTGCGCGAGCAGCTGCGGATCGTGGCCACCGCCCGCGACTTTCGGCTGCTGCTGACCACCTTCGTCCTCCAGGCGCTGGCCACCGGCTGCATGCTCGCCGGCGTCGACTACCTCGCCACCGACGTGCTGGGGCGGACGGGCGCCTCGTCGATCCTGTTCGTCTGCTTCGTCGGCCCCGCCCTGGTGCTCACCCCGCTCTGGGCGCGGTACGGCGCCCGCGTCGGCAAGCAGCGCGGCTACGTCGTGTCCTCGCTGGTGCTGGCCACCGGCGCCGCCCTGGCGGTGCTCGCGCCCTACGCCCCGGCCGCGGTGACGTTCGCGGCCACCGGCCTGGTGGGCGTCGGCTACGCCGGCTGCCAGGTCTTCCCGATGGCGATGCTGCCGGATGCCGCCGCGACCGACGCCGCGCGGACCGGCGAGAACCGGGCCGGCGTCTACACCGGCGTCTGGACCGCGGGCGAGACCCTCGGGCTCGCGCTCGGGCCGGCCGTCTTCGCGGTCGTGCTCGCCCTCGGCGGCTACGTCTCCTCCGAGGGCGGCGACGTCGCCCAGCCCGACTCGGCGGTCACCGCGATCACCCTCGGGTTCTCGCTGCTGCCCGCCGCCCTGACCCTGCTCAGCCTGCTGTGGCTGCGGCGCTACACCCTCGACGCGGACGCCGTCGCCCGCGCGACCACGGAGGCCACGAGATGAATCCCCTGGACCGGATGCACGCGATGCAGGCGGCCGACCTGCCCGTCCACGGCGGTCGCACCCTCGCCTACGTCTACGACGGCGGCGACCCCGAGGTGGACCGGATCGGGCGCGAGGCGGTGGCGGCGTACGCCGGCTCCAACGCCCTCGACCCGACCGCCTTCCCCAGCCTGCTGCAGATGGAGAACGAGCTCGTCGGCGTCGCCTGCGGGCTGCTCGACGCCCCGGCCTCGGCCGTCGGCACGGTGACGTCCGGCGGGACCGAGTCGATCCTGCTCGCGGTGCAGGGCGCTCGCGACGCACGCCCCGAGGTCGAGCGACCGTCGATGGTGCTGCCCGCGACCGCGCACGCGGCGTTCCACAAGGCGGCGCACTACTTCGGCGTCGAGGCGGTGCTGGTGCCGGTCGGCGCGGACTTCCGCGCCGACGCGGCCGCGATGGCCGCCGCGATCGACGACCGCACGGTGCTCGTGGCGGCCAGCGCGCCGTCGTACGCCCACGGCGTGGTGGACCCGGTCACCGAGATCGCGGCAGCGGCAGCGGCGGCCGGCGTGCGGTGCCACGTCGACGCCTGCATCGGCGGGTGGGTCCTGCCGTACGCCGCCCGGCTGGGGCGCGCGGTGACGCCCTGGACGTTCGCGGTCGAGGGCGTCACCTCGATCAGCGTCGACACCCACAAGTACGCCTACGCCCCCAAGGGCACCTCGATCCTGCTCCACCGCGACGCCGCGCTGCGCAAGCCGCAGTTCTTCGCCTCGGCCGCGTGGCCGGGCTACACGATGCTCAACCAGACGACCCAGTCCACCCGCTCCGGCGGGCCGATCGCCGGGACCTGGGCGGTGGTCACCGCGATCGGCGACGCGGGCTACCTCCGGCTCGCCGGCCAGGTCTTCGAGGCCGTCGACCGGATCGTCGCCGCCGTCGAGGGCGTGCCCGCGCTGCGCGTCGTCGTACCCCCCGAGTCGACGCTCGTCGCGCTCGCCACCGACGGGTCGTGCGACCCGTTCACGCTCACCGACGAGATGGTCGCGCGGGGCTGGTACGTCCAGCCGCAGCTGTCGTACGCCGGGCAGCCCGCCAGCGTGCACCTCTCGGTGAGCGCCGCGACCCTCGCCGGGCTCGACGACTTCACGACGGCGCTGCGCGACTCGGTCACCGCGGCGCAGGCCGCCGGGCCGGTGGCCGTCGACGCCGGGGTCGTGGCCTTCATCGAGTCGCTGGACCCCGCGACGCTGGGCGACGACGACTTCGACGGCCTGCTGGCCGCGTCCGGGCTGGTGGGCGAGTCGGCCGACGGGTCGCTCGCGCTCCCGGAGCGGATGGCCGAGGTCAACGCGATGCTCGACGTGGCGTCCCCGGCGATGCGCGAGGCGCTGCTGGTGGCCTTCCTGGACCGGTTGTCGCGGCCGGTGCGCTGATCGCGCGCGTCGGGTCGACCCGCTAGCGTCGCCGGGATGAGCACGTTGCAGGCACTGGTGGACTCCGGACGCATGGCGACCGACTGGGCCGAGGCCCTGGCCCCGGTGGAGCCACGGATCGAGGCGATGGGGCGTTTCCTGCGCGAGGAGATCGCCGCGGGGCGCGGCTACCTCCCGGACGGCGACCACGTGCTGCGGGCCTTCCAGCGCCCGCTGGCCGACGTGCGGGTGCTGGTCGTCGGGCAGGACCCCTACCCGACGCCGGGCCACCCGATCGGGCTGTCGTTCGCGGTGGCCCCCGACGTGCGACCCGTGCCGCGGTCGCTGGCCAACATCTACACCGAGCTCGAGGCGGACCTCGGGATCCCACGTGCGTCCCACGGCGACCTCACCGCGTGGGCCGACCAGGGCGTCATGCTGCTCAACCGGGTCCTCACCGTCGCCCCGGGCCAGGCCGCCTCGCACCGCGGCCGTGGCTGGGAGGAGGTCACCGAGCGGGCGATCCGCGTGCTCGCCGCGCGGGGCGGGCCGTGCGCGGCGATCCTGTGGGGTCGCGACGCGCAGTCTCTGAAGCCGATGCTGGGAGACATCCCGGGGGTCGAGTCGGCCCACCCGTCACCCCTGTCGGCGTCCCGCGGCTTCTTCGGGTCCCGACCGTTCTCCCGGGTCGACCGGCTGCTCGAGGAGCAGGGCGGCACGCCGGTGGACTGGCGCCTCGCGGGGTAGTCCGTGACGAACGGACCCTCCCGGGGCCACGATCGAGGTCCGAACGTCACGGACTACCCGACATGGGATGCAACTACTTGAAGGTTGAACTACTATGGATGACATGACGACCCGGATGCCCGCCCTCTACATCGGCCACGGCGCTCCCCCGCTGCTCGACGACCCGACCTGGTCGGGCCAGCTCGCCGCGTGGGCCGCCGACCTCCCGCGCCCGACGGCGATCCTCATCGTCAGCGCCCACTGGGAGTCGGCCCCGGTGAGCCTGTCCGCCAGCGGAGCGCCGCTCGTCTACGACTTCGGCGGCTTCGACGCGAAGTACTACCGGATGACCTACGAGACGCCCGACGCCACCGCGCTGGCGCGCCGCATCGCCGGCCTCATGCCGCCCGCCGAGCCGGTCCACCAGCACGCCGAGCGCGGGCTCGACCACGGTGCCTGGGTGCCGCTGCGGATCATGTACCCCGAGGCCGACATCCCGGTCCTGCAGATGTCGCTGCCCACCCACGACCCGGTGCGCCTCATGAAGCTCGGCGAGCGGCTACGGCCGCTGCGCGACGAGGGGGTGCTCATCATCGGCTCCGGCTTCCTCACCCACGGCCTGCCGTTCCTCAACGACTGGCGCCTCGACGCGACCGCACCGGGCTGGTCGGTCGACTTCGACCTCTGGGCCGCCGACGCCCTCGCCCGCGGCGACGTCGACGAGCTGGCGGCGTACACCTCGAGGGCGCCCGGCATGCCCTACGCCCACCCGACCGTCGAGCACTACACCCCGCTCTTCGTCACCCTCGGTGCCGCGACGACGCCGGACGAGCCGGGAATCCAGGTCATCGACGGCTACTGGATGGGCCTGTCCAAGCGGTCGCTCCAGGTCGCCTGAGCCGCGGGTTTCCGCCGACGAGCGCCGCATCACTAGTCTCGGTCGGATGAAGGTCCTCTCGATCCAGTCCTCGGTCGCCTACGGCCACGTCGGCAACTCCGCAGCGGTCTTCCCGCTCCAGCGGCTCGGGCACGAGGTGTGGCCGGTCTCCACCGTCGTCTTCTCCAACCACACCGGGTACGGCGCGTGGCGCGGGCCGCTGCTCCCTCCCACCGACGTCGCCGAGGTGATCACCGGCATCGAGGACCGCGGCGTCCTCGGCCAGGTCGACGCGGTGCTCTCCGGCTACCAGGGGGGCTCGGGCATCGCGGACGTCATCCTCGACGCCGTCGCGCGCGTCAAGGCGGCCAACCCCGCGGCGACGTACACCTGCGACCCCGTGATGGGCAACGCGACGTCGGGCTGCTTCGTCGACCCGGCCATCCCGCCGATCATCCGCGAGCGGGTGGTCCCGGTGGCCGACGTGATCACGCCCAACCAGTTCGAGCTCGGCTTCCTCACCGGCACCGAGCCGCGCACCCTCGAGGAGACGCTCGACTCCGCGGACCGGGCGATGGCGATGGGCCCCTCGACCGTCCTGGTCACCAGCGTCGCGCGCCCGGACGCCCCGGCCGACACCATCGAGATGATGGCGGTCACCGGTGAGGGGGCGTGGATCGTGCAGACCCCGCGGCTGCCGATGAAGGCCAACGGCTCCGGCGACGTCACGGCCGCCCTCTTCACCGCGCACCTGCACACCACCGGCTCGCCCGCGCAGGCGCTGGCCGCGACGGTGAGCTCGGTCTTCGACCTCCTCCAGGCCACCCTCGACTCCGGCGAGCGCGAGCTGCGGCTCATCGCGGCCCAGGACGCCTTCGCGCGCCCACAGATGCAGTTCGAGGTCACGCAGGTCCGCTGACGCACCTGACGATCGGGGACCGTGGGCGTCGGCAGTCGACAGATGACCGCGATCGCCCACACTCCGGCCCGCAGCGGGACGCACCGGGGCGCGGCGGAGCCGGTGACAGGAGTCGAACCCGCGACATCCTCTTTACAAGAGAGGCGCTCTACCAACTGAGCTACACCGGCGTGCTGTGAGGCAGCGCGGGCAATCCTAGACGGAGGACTGCTGCGAGAATGCGGGCATGTCCCTGCTCGACCAGCCGCACCACGACGGCTCCCCGCTCTTCGTGTCCGACGAGTCGCCCCGCCTCGGCGACATGGTGACCGTCCGGGTGCGGACCAGCGCGGCCGACCCCGTCGAGGCGGTGTGGCTGCGGACGACGTACGACGCCGAGCCCGTCTACCACCCGATGACCCCCACCACCGAGGGCGAGGTGACCTGGTGGTCGGGCGCACTGCCGGTGCACAACCCGGTCACCCACTACCGCTTCCTGCTGGTGCGCGACGGGGCGGACGGGCACGGGGAGCAGGAGTGGCTCACCGCGGCCGGGCTCGTCGCCATCGACGTGCCGGACGCCACCGACCACGTCCTCAGCGCCTACGCCGCGGCGCCGGACTGGGGCCGCGACGGGGTCGTCTACCAGGTGTTCCCCGACCGCTTCGCACGCTCGGCCGCCGCCGCGAACCGCCCCACTCCCCCGTGGGCGGTGGCCGCCGGCTGGGACGACGAGGTGGTCTTCGAGGGCCGCGACCCGCACACCCCCCTCCAGCTCTTCGGGGGCGACCTCGACGGCCTCACCGAGCACCTCGACCACGTGGCGGAGGTGGGCGCCGACATCGTCTACACGACCCCGGTCTTCCCCGGCGAGAGCAACCACCGCTACAACGCGACCACCTTCGACCACGTCGACCCGCTGCTCGGCGGCGACGACGCCTACGAGCGGCTCTCGAGCGCCGTGCACGCCCGCGGCTGGCGGATCCTGGGCGACCTCACCACCAACCACACCGGCGACACCCACGAGTGGTTCACCCAGGCCTCGGCGGACCCGACCGCCCCGACCCGGTCCTACTACTACTTCGAGTCCGACGGCTCCTACGCGAGCTGGATGGGCCACACCACCCTGCCCAAGGTCAACCACGGCGACCCCGAGCTCCGCGCCGCCATGGTCGAGGGCCCCGACTCGGTGGTCGGGCGCTGGCTGCGACCGCCGTACGACGTCGACGGCTGGCGCATCGACGTGGCCAACATGACCGGGCGGCTCGGCGCCCTGGACGTGGCCCACGAGGTGGCTCGCGCCGCGCGGCGCACGGCCGAGGAGCTGCGCGAGGACCCGCTCGTCATCGGCGAGCACAACCACGACGCCTCCGGCGACATCGACGGCGACGGCTGGCACGGCACGATGAACTACTCCGGCTTCTCCTGGCCGGTCTGGTCGTGGCTGCGCGACCCCGCGTCCCCCGCCCGCGCCTTCGGCCGGCCGGTGCAGGTGCCCCGGCGCGACGGCGGTGCCGTCGTGGACACCTTCCGTGCCTGGCACGCGGCCTTCGGCTGGCGGGCGACGAGCCAGTCGTGGAACATCCTGGGCTCCCACGACTCCGCGCGGATCCGCACCCTCGTCGGGTCACCGCAGGTGCACCGGGTCGCGGCCGGCCTGCAGTTCACGCTGCCCGGCGTGCCCATGGTCTTCGCCGGCGACGAGATCGGCCTCGAGGGCGTCAACGGCGAGGACGCGCGGCGCACCATGCCCTGGCACCGGCGCGAGGAGTGGGACACCGCGACGTTGGCGGCCTACTCCGACCTCGCCCGGGTACGACGCTCGTACGCCGCCCTGCGCCGCGGCGCGCTGCGCTGGGCCCACGTCGACGACGACACCATCGCCTACGTCCGCGAGCTCGCCGACCAGCGCCTGCTGGTGGTGGCCCGCCGCGCGGGCGGCGAGTCGTTCACGCTGCCGGGCGCCGCCCGGGGGACCCACCTCCTGGGCACCGAGCCCGGCGGCGCCGACGCCGCGGCGGCCGGCGGCGTGCTCGTCGTACCCGCCTCGGACACGGCCCGGCTGGACGTCTGGCTGCTCGACGACTGAGCACCGGCGACCGGGGCTCCGTCAGGAGTAGGTTGCCCTCCATGGCCCTGCGCATCGTGGCGAGTCGTCCCGACCCGGCGATCGTGAAGCTGCCGTGGTCGACACCCCTGGAGGAGTGGACCGACGAGTACGTCGTCCCGCTGCCGCGCGGCCTGAGCCGCCACGTCGTCCGCATCGTCCGCCTCGGGTCGCGCACCTACGCGGTCAAGGAGACCCAGGAGGACATCGCCTTCCGCGAGTACCGCCTGCTGCGGGACCTCCAGCGCGAGGGCCTCCCGGCCGTGATGCCGCAGGGCGTGGTCGCCGGCCGGGTGGACGAGCAGGGCGAGGAGCTCCCCGCGGCGCTGATGACCGAGCACCTGCGCTTCTCGCTGCCCTACCGCAGCCTGTTCTCGCACGGCATGACGGCCGACAACCTGCCCAGCCTCATCGACGCGATCGTCGTGCTGCTCGTCCGGTTGCACCTGTCCGGCTTCTACTGGGGCGACGTCTCGCTCTCCAACGTGCTGTTCCGGCGCGCGGCGGGCGACTTCGCGGCGTACCTCGTGGACGCCGAGACCGGCGAGCTGCACCACGACGTGAGCGACCGGATGCGCGAGCACGACCTCACCGTCGGCACCGAGAACATCTTCGCGGAGCTGATGGACCTCCAGGCCAGCGGCACGGTGAGCGAGGAGTTCGACAACTTCGCGGTCATCACCCGGCTGCGCGAGCAGTACGACAACCTCTGGGGCGAGCTCACCAGCGAGGAGGAGTTCACCGCCGACGAGATGTGGCGCATCGAGAGCCGCATCGAGCGGCTCAACGACATGGGCTTCGACGTCGACGAGCTCGACATCGTCACGGACTTCGACGGCGACCGGGTACGCATCCAGCCCAAGGTCGTCGAGCTCGGCCACCACCGTCGTGAGCTCCAGTCCCTCACCGGCATGAACGTCGAGGACAACCAGGCCCGGCGGCTGCTCAACGACCTGGCGTCCTTCACCGCCCACTACGACCTCGGCCGCGAGGACCGCCACCTGGTGGCCGGTCGCTGGATGACCCAGATCTACGAGCCGATCATGGAGATGGTCCCCCGCGAGGCACGCGGCAAGCTCGAGCCGGCCGAGATCTACCACGAGATCCTGGTGCACCGGTGGTACCTCTCGGAGCGCGCCGGCCACGAGATCGGCATCTTCGAGACCGCCCGCGACTACATCGACAACGTCCTCACGAAGAAGCCCGACGAGCTCATCGCCGCGGAGACCGATCCCGTCGAGGACGAGTCGATCCCCTAGCCGACCGGGACGACCTCCGTCACCACGACGTCCTCGCCCACGGTGGGGTTGCCCGGACCTACCCTCCTCGCATGACGACCTCCGGTCCACGCCCCATCGGCCCCGACGACATCGCCGCCTCGATCACCCTGAGCGCCGAGGCCTTCGGCGACCTGCCCGCCGGGTTCACCCCGCCCGCGCCGGAGACCTGGCCGCTGCCGGGACGGCACTCCTGGGGCACCTTCGCCGACGACCGCCTCGTGGCCCGGGTGATGGGCCGCGAGTACCACTCCTGGTGGCACGGCCGCCAGGTGCCGACGTGCGGCATCGCCGGTGTCGCGGTCGCCGCCGAGCACCGCGGCTCGGGGCTGCTGGACGCCCTGATGGCGCAGGTGCTCGACGAGGGGCTGCGCGAGCGCGGCGAGGTGCTCTCCACGCTCTACCCGACCGCCCCCGGGATCTACCGGCGCTACGGCTACGAGGTCGTCACCGGGCTCCTCGAGGTCGAGCTCGCGACCGCCCGCCTCTCCCGCGTCTCGCCCGACCCGGCGGTGAAGCTGCGCCGCGCGACGGCGGCCGACCTGGACGACGTACGCCGCGTGTACGCGACCTGGGCCGCCGCCCACAACGGGCCGCTCACCCGCACCGGCCCGTCCTTCCCCACCGAGGCCGCGGAGGTGCTCTCCTCCTTCACTGCCGTCACGCTCGCCGTGACGACCGAGCCCGTCGACGGGTTCGCCGCCGGCGAGGTGGTCGGCTTCGCGAGCTGGCACCGCGGCACCGGGTACGACGACAGCGCGACCATCACGGTCGACGACCTGGTCTCGCTGCACTCCGGCGCCACCCGGTCCCTGTGGGCGATGCTCGGCAGCCACGCCTCGGTCACCGGCCGGGTCCGGCTCGGCACCTCCGGGGACGACCCGGTGCGGCTCGCGCTGCCCTTCGCGGAGTGGACCGTCACCAAGCAGGTCCCCTACATGCTCCGCGTGCACGACGTGGCCGGCGCCCTCTCCGGGCTCCGCCTGGGCCCGCTGGACGCCCGCGTGGAGCTCGTCGTCGAGGGCGACCTGCTGGGCACCGCCAACGGCCGCTGGCTGCTCACCACCGCCGACGGGGTCTCGACCTGCGTCCCGGCCGGACCGGCCGGACCGGCCGGACCGGGCACGCCGGACGCCCCGGACGCGCCCGCGCCGGTGCTGGCTCCTCGCGGACTGGCGCTGCTGGTGTCAGGCGCGCAGCCCTGCGCTGCGGTCCGGGCGGCGGGCCTGATGCGCGGCGACACCGCGTCGGACGCCACCCTCGACACCCTGTTCGGGGCCCGCCGGGTGCACGTGCGCGACTACTTCTGAGCGCTCACTCGGCCACGCGGCCGCCGTGCTCGAGCCACCACAGGGCAGCGTTGCGCACGTCCGGGTCCTCGGCGGCGGCGATCTCCGCCAGCGCGGGGTGGGCGCTCATCCCCGCCGAGTAGAGGGCCAGGCGGCTGGTCTCCGGGTCGGCGAGGCCGGCGCGCAGGACCTCGTCGTCGACCTGCCGACCGGCTGCTCCGGTGACGGCCAGCGCGGATCCCCGCAGGCCCGGGTCCGGGTCGGTGAGCCAGCGGCGTACCGGCGGGATGTCGTGACCGTGCAGCACCCCGAGCAGGCGGCGCGCCCCGCGGGCCCGGACCCGGGGGTCCTCGGCCTCCTCGACGAGCCCGGCCATGTGCGGGCCCGCCGCCCGGGCGATCGCCGGGACGCCAGCCAGCAGCATGTACGCCGTGACCGCGCGCGTCTCCCAGTGGCCGAAGCAGATGTCGTGCACCAGCCGGGCGAGCATCGGCTGCTCGCCCACCCCGGTCTCGTGCCCGACCTCCTGAGCGACGGCCACGCAGCGGTGCCACACGGTGTTCGAGGCGTCGCGGCCCATCCTCGGCAACGCGGCGGCGGGCGGCAGCGGGCGCGAGGGGACCAGGCCGTTCTCCCGCCAGACCTGCGGCGGGACGAGCCGGACGAGGTGGGTGGCCCACTCCTCCTGCGGCGAGCCCTCCGGCGTCCTCTCCAGCGCCTCGAGGAGCCGCGGGGCGACCGCCGCCCAGAAGTCGGTCTCGCCGATCTGGCCCATGTTCTCGATCGCCAGCGCCCCGCACTGCGCGGCGTACCCGCGCTCGTCGAGCAGCAGGTCGAGGCACCAGTCCAGGGCGTCGTCGGTGACGGCCTCGCCGACGGCGCTCATCAGGTCGCCGAGGCCCTGGGCGTGCGGGCGCCGCAGCTCCTGCTTGGCCACGTCGAGGACCAGGTGGCCGTAGGCGCTGCACCGCACCAGGGAGAGTGCCTCGTAGCGCGAGGGATACCCGTGGGACACGGCCCGGGCGAGCTCGGAGGCCAGTCTGACCAGCAGCTCGCGGCACTGCTGCTCGGGCATCCCGATGTTGCCCGGCGCCGCCATGGCCCGGGCCCAGCGCAGCCACTGGCCGCCGGTGACGGGACCGTCCCCCTGCAGCGTCCCGGTGAGCCGGGACAGCTCGCGGACGTCGTCGATCCGGCTCCCGGGGTCGGCGTCGTGCGGGCTCGCCGCCGGGAAGGTGCGGCACAGCACGTCCACGGGCGCGCGCAGCGAGCCCTCCGGCAGCCCGAGGACCGTCTCGTAGCCGTCGACGACCCGGCCGTCGCGCAGCTGCCCGGTCTCGAGCCTCGAGAGACGCGCCGCACTGGTCCCGAGGCGCTCGGCCAGGGCCCGGAGCCGCAGCTGTCCGCCCGCGGTCGTGCGCGCCATCCGCAGCAGCCACGCCACCCTCGCGGCGACGTCGATCTCGGCGCCGTCGAGCGCCGTCGCGTCGTCCACGGTGATCATCCGGCTACCGGCCACGCTGCAGTATGTCTGCCCGCCCGGGTGTGACCCGGGTCACGGTGCCGGTGTGTTGCTCGGCCCGCGTCACTCGTAGGTCAGAGCGGCGTAGCCGCCGACCACGAACGAGCCGTCGGTCTGGAGCCGCACGGCCTGGACCCCGACGGGGCGTCCCTGCTCGTCGTACGTCACCAGGCTGACGCCGGCGTCGCGCCGCGGCTTGCTGCCGACCGCGATGGCGTACGCCGCGCCGCCGGTGGTGCCGTTGGTGTAGGTCCAGCCGGTGCGGCCTCCCTCGCCGGCGACCGGCTCGGGGCCGCTCTGCACGTGGGTGTGGCCTCCGACGACGAGGTCGACGCAGCCGCGGGCGAGGGACGCGCGGCCGAGGTCGGCGTCGTGGACGAGCAGGGTGGAGATCCGCTCCTCGGAGTCGCAGGCGGCGTCGGCGAGGCGCTCCCCCACCTCGGTGAAGCTGAGCCCCGTCTCGTCGCGCCAGTCGCCGAGCCCGCTGGAGCGGGGGTCGTCGACGCCGAGGACCAGGCCGCCGCCCGGACCCTCGACGGGCTCGCCGTCGAGGGTCGTCCAGCCGAGGTCGGCGAGGTAGCGGGTGACGAAGGAGCCGTTGTCGTGGTTGCCGGCGATGGCCCAGCGGTCGAGGTCGCCGAAGGTGCGGTCCAGCGAGTCGAGGCTGAACGCCTCCCAGGGCTGGCCGGTCGAGGTGTCGTCGCCCGCGTCGAGGACCACGGTGGCGCCGGCCGCGTCGCCGATCGCCCGCGCGACCGGGTCCATCCCGATGTTGTCGTGGCGGTCGCTGACCAGCAGGGCGACGGTCTCGCCCTGCGCTGGCTCGCGCAGCGGCAGGCTGCCGGCCGCCTCGACGGCGTCGGCGTAGAACGCCTTGCTCTTGTCGTAGGTGCTGACCGCGCTGGCGATGAGGCGGCGGGTCTCGGTGGTCGTCGGACCGGTGCGGACCTCGATGCCGTCGGCCTCCGCGGGCAGCGGCACGGCGTCGCCGAGGAAGGTGCCCAGCGTGATCCAGTCCTGCTCGGCCTCCTGGGTGTCGGCATCGGAGTCCCACGGCTGCCACAGGGCGAGCGGGAGGGCGAGGAGCAGCACGCCGCCGACCGCGCCGCGCCGGGTGCGCAGGCCGCGGAAGAGCTCACCGCGGCGGTGCGGGCCGAGCAGCAGCCAGACGGCGAGCGGCACCATGCCGAGGCCGAGACCACGGACCGCGGCGGAGACGGCGATGTCGCGCACCGCCCGCTCCACCTTGGCCACCTGGGCGTCGGGCTGGCTGGCGATGAAGGCGTAGCGGGCGATCAGCTCGTCGGCCGAGCCCGCCTCGGTCTTGCCGAGCACCACGTCGACGCCGACCGGCCCGTCACCGCGGCGGCGTACGTCGGGCAGCAGCGGCCCGGTGCGGACCACGACGTCGCCGTCGAGGGTCGGGCGCACCGTCGCGTCGTGGCTCGCCACCACGACCGTCCTGCTCCCCGAGAGGAAGAGGGCGATCGTGGCGACCACCGCGACGACGAGGCATCCCGCCGCCACCGCGACGGTGGAGAGCAGCCGGGTGCGGCTCACGCCCGGGCGCGCGCCTGGGCGATCGAGTAGAGCGTCACCGAGGCGGCCACCCCGGCGTTGAGCGACTCCAGCTGGTTGCCCATGGGGATCGAGACGAGCTGGTCGCAGGTCTCGGTCACGAGGCGGCCCAGGCCCTTGCCCTCGGACCCGACCACGACGACGAGCGGGCCGTCGGCCAGCGCGAGGTCGGGCAGCGAGACGTCACCGTCGGCGGCGAGGCCGACCACCATGCAGCCCGCGTCCTGGTAGGCCTTGAGCTGGCGGGTGAGGTTGACGGTCTGGGCGACCGGGATCCGGGCCGCGGCGCCGGCGCTGGTCTTCCAGGCCGAGGCGGTCATGCCGGCCGCACGGCGCTCGGGGATCAGCACGCCGTGGGCGCCGAAGCCCGCCGCCGAGCGGATCACCGCGCCGAGGTTGCGCGGGTCGGTGACCGAGTCGAGGGCCACGATGAGCGGCTTCTCGCCCAGCTCGGCGGCGCGGTCTAGGAGGTCGTCGGGGTGCGCGTACTCGTAGGACGGCAGCCGGGCGGCGAGGCCCTGGTGCACGGCGCCGCCGGTCATCCGGTCGAGCTCCCCGCGGGTCACCTCCATCATCGAGTAGCCCTGCTCCGCGGCGATCTTGAAGGCCTCGCGCAGCCGGCCGTCGCGCTCGGCGCCCTCGGCGACGTACACCGCCGTGATCGGGATGCCGGCGCGCAGCGCCTCGACCACGGAGTTGCGCCCGGCGACCCACTCGGCCTCGGTCGACTTGGTCGTGCGCCGCTTGGGGCGGGTCGACTCGGAGCGCTCGGCGCGCTTGGCCGTCTTGTGCGCCTGGTGGTAGGGCCGGTCCTTGGCCTTGGGCGTGGGGCCCTTGCCCTCGAGGCCGCGCTTGACCCGGCCGCCCGACCCGGCCGTCGGGCCCTTGCCGGACTTGCGGATGGCGCCCTTGCGCTGGCTGTTTCCTGGCATGTTCAGATGCTCCACTTCGGCCCGGAGGGCGTGTCTTCGATCTCGATGCCGGCGGCCTTGATCCGGTCCCGGATCGCGTCGGCGCGACCCCAGTCCTTGTCGGCTCGCGCCTGGGCCCGGTCCTCGAGCAGTGCGGTGATGAGTACGTCGACGGCGCTGCGCAGCTGCTCGGCCTCCGCGCCGCTGCCGTCCGTCCAGCCGGCGTCGGCCGGGTCGAGCCCGAGCACGCCGAGCATGGCGCGCACCTGGGCCGCGACGCCGGTCGCGTCGCCCCCGTCGGCCAGCAGCCGGTTGCCCTCGCGGACGGTGTCGTGGATGACCGCCACGGCGGCGGGGGTGCCCAGGTCGTCGTCCATCGCGGCGACGAACGACTCCGGCAGCTGCGCAGTGTGGGACGAAGTGCTGGGCGATCCGGCCGATCCACCGACCAGGTCGTCCCCCACCACCCCGGCGGGGACGCGCTCGAGGAACGACTCGATCCGCTGGAACGACGTGGCCGCCTCGTCGAGTGCCTCGAAGCTGAACTCCACGTGCGAGCGGTAGTGCGCGCTCACCATGTAGAACCGCAGCTCGATCCCCCGGACCCGCTCGAGCACGGACGGCACGAGCAGCGAGTTGCCGAGCGACTTGCTCATCTTCTCGCCGGCGGTGGTGATCCAGGCGTTGTGCAGCCAGTACGACGCGAACGGCTTGCCGGCCGCCCGGGACTGCGCGAGCTCGTTCTCGTGGTGCGGGAAGCGCAGGTCGACGCCGCCACCGTGGATGTCGAAGGCGGGACCGAGGTACTTGCTCGCCATCGCCGAGCACTCGATGTGCCAGCCGGGGCGACCGCGCCCCCACGGGGCGGGCCAGGCGGCGGACTCGGGCTCGGAGCTCTTCCAGCCCTTCCACAGGGCGAAGTCGCGTGGGTCGCGCTTGCCGCGGGGGTCGGCGTCACCCGCGGGCTCCATGTCGTCGATGCCCTGCCGGGTCAGCTCGCCGTACGACGGCCAGGAGCGCACGTCGAAGTAGACGTCGCCGGAGCCGTCCTCGGCGGCGTACGCGTGGCCCCGCTCGACCAGCGTCTCGATGAGCTCGATCATCTCCGGGACCGTGCCGGTCGCGGCCGGCTCGTAGGTCGGGGGCAGCACGTTGATGCTGGCCAGCGCCCGGGTCAGCTCGGCGTGCATGGCGTACGCGAGGTTGTACCAGGGGCGGCCCTGCTCGGCCGACTTCGTCAGGATCTTGTCGTCGATGTCGGTGACGTTGCGGATGAAGTGCACGTCGTAGCCGCTCGCGGTCAGCCAGCGGCGCAGCACGTCGAAGTTGACGGCCGAGCGGACGTGGCCGATGTGCGGCTCCGACTGCACGGTGAGCCCACACACGTAGATACCCGCCTTCCCCTCCTCGAGGGGGACGAAGTCACGGACTTCGCGGGTCGCAGTGTCGTGGAGCCTCAGATTCACCCGGCAAGTCTAGGGGTGGCCCGGCACGTCTCATCTATCGTCGGCGCATGCCTCGCCTGCGTCGCTTCCTCGTCCCACCGCTCCTGGCCGTCCTCGGCGTCGTGCCCGCGACCACGGCGACCGCGGCCTCGGGAGCCACGGGGAGACCGACCGCGTCGACGGCTCCCGTCGCCGGCGCCCCCTTCACCCACGTCACGTGGGACTCGGCGGCCGACTGGAGGTCGGGGACCCTGCGCGGCCTGCAGCGCAAGGGCGAACGCCTCGTCGTGGCCGACTCGGCGCGGGTGCGCAACCTGCAGGGCCGCCCGCACCGGGTGGGCAGCTGGACGTCGCGGTGGCAGCGGAGCGCGGTGACGGAGCTGACGCCCTCGTGGCAGGCCTACTCGGGACCGGCGTGGGTCGAGGTCTCCGTCCGCACCCGCTCGGCGGGCGGCCGTACCGGGTCGTGGGACACCGTCGCGGTGTGGAGCGTGACCGGCAGTGGCGACCGGCGCACCCTGCGGGGCCAGGGCGACGACGTCGGACGGGTGGAGGGCGGGTCGTGGTCGGTCCGCGAGGGCGCCCGCCCGCAGGCGGCGTGGCAGGTGCGGGTGGAGATGTCCGACCGCACCCGCGACAGCGCCATCTCCAACCTCTACCGGCTCGACGTGGCCACGGCGTCCGGGCCGTACGTGCCCGCTCCGACCTCGGCGCCGGGGCGGGCCGCGGGGCGGCCGGTGGCGGAGGACGTCCCGTCGTACTCGGTCGCGGACACGCGCGCTGGTCAGCGCTGGGCGACACCCGCCGCCTTCGTCATGGCGATGGAGGGCCAGGGCACGCAGGTCTCCCGCGGGCGCGGTCCGATCGGCTACGCCGCCGGCCGGGGCTACGACAACGGCACCCGGGCCTCCGACACGTTCTCGTTCGCCACCGCCTTCCTCAGCACCGACGGCCTGACCTCGAGCTGGGTCACGCGGCTCGCGGACGTGACGGCGCTCGAGGAGCACCTGGTCCGCGGCCGCCTGGTCGTCGTGCCGCTGCAGGCCGGGGCCAGGCCCGTCCTGGTCGTGGGCATCGAGGCGGACGGCGACGTGATCGTGCACGACCCCTCCGCGCCCACCCGCGCAGCGGTCCCGCAGGTCATCCCCCGCGCCGACTTCGAGGCCGACTGGCTCTCCTCCGGCGGCCTCGCGGGCATCGTGTCGGACGACATCACCGGCTGAACGCCCTGGTCCGGCTGCCGACGACGTCGCTGAACCCTGTGACGGGTGGGACGAATGGGGTTAGCGTGGCCGCGTGGCCCCTTCCCTGGTACGACGCCCGCTCCTCGCCGTCCCGACGCTCGCCCTGCTCGCCGGGGCGCTCTCGCCGGTGACCGGACCCGCGTCCGCGGACCCCGGCGCACCCGGGGCCGCCGAGCGACGCGCGACCTCCGCGATCCAGCACACGTCGTGGTCGAAGGGTCGCGACTGGCGGGCCGGGACCATGCGCGGCGTCCGCACCGCGAAGGGCTCGCTGCTGCTCAAGAAGCCGCGCCCCGGAAAGCTCCACGGCCGCGCCTACGAGGCCGGCAGCTGGACCTCCCCGTGGGCCGCCCCCGGCTTCGGGGCCACCGAGCTGATCCCGTCGTGGGAGGCCGTCACCACCGGTGACAGCGTCGTCAAGGTCGCCGTCCGCGCGCGCACGGCCGACGGTCGCACCTCCAGCTGGGACTCGATGGCGGAGTGGGCGCTGGACAACCCGGCCGTGCGCCGCCGTTCGCTGGCCTCGCAGGCCGACGACCTCGGTCGCGTCAACGTCGACACCTGGGTCGCCGCCACCCCCGTCACCCAGTGGCAGGTGCGGGTGACGCTCTACCGCAGCGCCGCCACCAAGCCGCTCGTGCGCGTCGACCGCATCGGCGCGGTGGCCAGCGCGATCGCGCCCCGCGGCAACGCGCCGACCTCGACACCCGGCCCCGGGGCGGGCACGGTCCTCGACGTCCCGACGTACTCGCAGATGACCCACGGCGGGCACTACCCGCAGTGGGGCGGGGGCGGCGAGGCCTGGTGCTCCCCCACCTCCACGGCGATGGTGCTGGGCTACTACGGCCTCCAGCCGGGCCCCTTCCCCGACATCACCGCCGGGCACGCGGACGCGCAGGTCGACCACACGGCGCGGATGGTCTACGACCACGCCTACGGCGGCACCGGCAACTGGGCCTTCAACACCGCCTTCGCCTCGACGCTCGCCGGCGGCGACGCCTACGTCACGCGGTTGCGCGACCTGCGGGAGGCCGAGGACTACGTCGTGGCCGGCGTCCCGCTGGTCATCTCGGTCGCCTTCGGTGCCCGCCAGCTCACCGGGGCACCCATCTCGGCGAGCAACGGCCACCTCCTGGTCGTCGTGGGCTTCGAGGCCGACGGCGACGTGGTGGTCAACGACCCGGCCGGGGCGAGCAACGGCGCCGTGCGCCGCGTCTACGACCGCGCCGAGCTCGAGGACGTCTGGCTCGACGCCAGCGGCGGCACGGCGTACGTCATCAACCGCTGACGCCCGGCAGTCCCTGCCACTGCGCGCCGCCCCCCAGGGTGGCCGGGATCACGCGTCGCGGACGCTGAACTCCACGGTGTGCCACCCCGTCGCCCCGTCGGGTACGACGTCCGCGACGGCGCCGGTCTGCACGTCGCCGTCGCGACCGATCGCCCGCACCCGCAGCGAGTGGTCGCCCGGGGTGGCGTCGATCGTGCCGGCCCACTGCACCCAGGTGTCGTCGGTGGGAGCCTCCGCCAGCCGGGCCCTCTCCCAGGCGCCGCCGTCGAGGGCGATCTCCACCCCCGCGATGCCGGTGTGCTGCTTCCAGGCCAGGCCTCCGACCTCGAGCGGTCCGGGGTCGACGTCGGCGCCGGAGCGGGGGACGTCGATGCGGGAGGCGATCTTGACCGGGCCCTGCTCGGACCAGCCCCGCTGGGTCCAGAAGGCCGCCACGTCGCCGAAGCGGGTCACCTCGAAGTCGACGACCCACTTGGTCGCCGAGACGTAGCCGTAGAGGCCGGGGACGATCGAGCGCACCGGGAAGCCGTGCTCGAGGGGCAGCGGCCGGCCGTTCATGGCGACGGCCAGCATCGCGTCGCGCTCGTCGGTGAGGGTGGTGAGCGGGGTGGCGCAGGTCCAGCCGTCCTCGGAGGTCTGCAGGACGCAGTCGGCGTCCCCGCGGACCCCGACCTCCTCGAGCAGGTCCGCGATGCGGACCCCGCTCCACCAGGCGTTGCCGACCAGGCCCCCGCCGACCTCGTTGCTCACGCAGTTGAGGGTGACCCAGGCCTCGGTGAGGCCCCGGGCGATGAGGTCGTCGTACGTCAGCACCAGCTCGCGGTCGACCATCCCGTGGATGCGCAGCCGCCAGTCCTTGGGCTCGACCGCCGGGACGGAGATGGCGGTGTCGATCAGGTAGAAGTCGTCGTTCGGGGTCTGCCAGGGACTGACGTCCCTGACGCCGATCGACGCACCAGGAGGCGGCTCCGGCGGGGTGACCTCGTCCAGGCGCAGCAGCCGCCGGCTCTCCACGACGTGGCGCCGGCCGGCACCGACCACGCGCCCGGCGGTCGCGACGCCGACCGCGGCCACGCCGAGCACCCCGGCCACCATGAGGAAGACCCGCCGCTCGCGCGACTCCAGCTCGGGGTGGTCGATGCCCATCCGCAGCGGCGCCGTCAGGGCGGGCAGCAGCGCGACCCACGTGACGAGGCCGACGAGCACGGGCACGAGGTCCACGGCCTGGGCCCCGCGCTGGACCAGGACGGCGACCATGCCGATCGCGGACAGCCCGAGCCAGACGAGCTGGGGCCGGACCCACGACGTACGTGCCATCAGCCCCGCGAGCGTGAACATCGCCAGCAGGAAGACCAGGATGCCCGCCACCAGCAGCGGCTTGTCGAGCTGGCCGACGACCCCGATGATCCGCTCGGCGACCGCGCCGGGGGTGAGCCGGATGACCAGCTCGGCCACGGCCACCACCGGTGACTCGCGGATGGTGAGCATCATCGCCACCGCATAGCTCGTCGCCAGGCCGGCCACGCCGGTCACGACGCCGGCAAGCGCCCAGGGCAGGCGCGACGAGGGATGCATGCGGCCATTCTGACGGACGCAGCCATGCGGGCGCCCGCTGGTCGGCGACCCGGCATGATGGGTCCGGTGAACATCCCGCGCACCGGCATCGGCACCGACGTCCACCGACTCGTCGACGGCGTGCCGATGCACCTCGCCGGGCTGTCGTGGCCCGACGAGCCCCGCGGGCTCGAGGGCCACTCCGACGCGGACGTGGCCGCCCACGCCGCGTGCGACGCCCTCTTCTCCGCAGCCGGCATCGGCGACCTCGGCTCGCACTTCGGGACCTCCGAGCCCGAGTGGTCCGGGGCGTCCGGCGCCACCCTGCTCGCGGAGGCCGCGCGACGGGTGCGCGTGGCGGGCTTCGAGATCGGCAACGTCGCGGTCCAGGTCGTCGGCAACGCGCCCCGGCTCGGCCCGCGGCGCGCGGACGCCGAGACGGCGCTCAGCGAGGCGGTCGGGGCGCCGGTCTCGGTGTCGGCCACCACCACCGACGGCCTCGGCCTCACCGGCCGGGGCGAGGGGGTCGCGGCGATCGCGACCGCGCTCGTCGTACCCCGGGACTGACCCCGGCCGGGCCGGCCGGCCCGGCCGTCGTACCCCCCCGGTCCGCCGCATCGCTGTAACGCTCCGTTACGCGCGCCCCACACCCCGTCGGTGGGGGGTGGAGATGAGGTGACGGCGCGTTACAGCCGGCCTGGCCCGCACCGGTCGGACCCCAGCCGGTCGGACCACAGCTAGAAGGTCACGAAAAGGTCACGGCGAGGTCACGAGCCGACCGCGAGGCGGTAGCCACGCTTCACCACGGTCTGCACCACCCGGGTGCCGAGGGCGGCGCGCAGCCGCGCGACCGCCATCTCGACCGCGTGCTCGGAGCCGGCGGTGCCGCTCGGCAGCCCGGCCAGCAGCTCGGAGCGGGAGACCACGTGGCCGGGGTTGACGACCAGGGCGTGCAGGACCGCGAGCGGGGCCGGCGAGAGGCGGACCTCCACCCCGTCGAGGAGCACCAGGTCGCCGTGCAGCAGCAGGGTGTGGCCGGCGACCTCGAGCGAGAGCCCGTCGCGGCGCGACGGCAGCTCGGTCTCGAGCAGCTTGACCATGGCCGCGAGACGCGACCTCTCGGGCGTGATGCTCGGGACTCCCCACATCTCGAAGGCCGCAGCCGTCACCGGGCCCACGCACGCCGCGATGACGTCGGCCTGGCAGGCCGCGATGACCTCGTCGCGGCGCCCGGTGACGCCGGCCGCCTCCATGAACGCCGCCACCGCCGGGGCGGAGGTGAAGGTGAGGGCGTCCAGCTCCCGGTCCGCGACCAGGTCGACCATCCGGAACATCGGCTCGGGGTCCTCGGCACCCTGGACGCGGTAGACCGTGACCACCTCGACGCGGGCGCCCTGGCGCTGCAGGGCGTGCGCGACCATCGACAGCGACTGCCCGTGCTCCTGTACGACGATCCGCCGGCCGACGAGGTCACGTCCCCGCAGGTGCGCCAGGACGTCCTCGAAGCACTCGGAGCCCGGCGACCACAGCTCGCGGATCCCGCGCCGGCGCAGCGCGCCGACGCTCTTGGGACCGCGGGCCAGCACCTCGGCGGCGCCGATCGCCTCGACGAGCGCGTCGTGCAGCCCCCACCCCTCCGACGCCTCGAACCACGTCTTCATGCCGATGCCGGTGGTGGCGACGAAGATGTCCACGGGCTCGGCCAGCAGCCGTTCGGTGGCCGCGCGCAGCTCGGAGTCGTCGACCTGGTTGGGGTCCTGCGACAGCGACGGCGCCCACTCGACCCGCGCGCCCCGGCGCTCCAGCAGCGCGATCTGCTCCTCGACCTTGCGGGCGGCGGTCACCCCGATGCGATAGCCCTCCAGGGGACGCGTGCCACCCTCGTCGGGTACGGGCGCCACCGTCACGCGACGGCCTGCTTGCGGCGACCGACCAGGACCATGCCGTCCTCGACCACGACGTCGTACACCGGCACGCTGTGGGTCTCGTCGTCGAGGCAGCGGCCGGTGCGCAGGTCGAAGGCGTGCTTGTGCATCGGGCTGGCCACGAACGGGACGCCGCCGCGGGTGCCGACGATGCCGCGGGCCAGCACCGAGGCGCGCGCGAAGGGGTCGTAGTTGCCCAGCGCGTGGATCTCGTCGTCGTGGGTGCGGAAGATCGCGATCGCCTGTCCGTGGACCAGCGCGGTCACGCCACGCTCCACCTCGAGGTCGTCCACGGGACAGACCCGCTCCCACTCGGAGCTCATCGACCGGCTCCCACCGCGTCGGGGGAACCCACGGGGATCGTGGCGCCGAGCGCGACCGGCCCCTCGCTCTCGGCCGGCTTGATCTGGCCGCGCTCCTCGGTGAAGGAGATGGCCGGGTCGGGGGTGTCCGGGGCGTTGACGAAGGACACGAACCTCGACAGCTTGTCGGGGTCCTCGAGGGTCGCCTTCCACTCGTCGAAGTAGGACCCGACGTGCCGGGCCATCTCGGCCTCCAGCTCCGCGCCGAGACCCAGCGAGTCCTCCACGACGACCTCGCGCACCCGGTCGAGGCCACCCTCGAGGGAGTCGATCCACCCGGCGGTCCGCTGCAGCCGGTCGGCGGTGCGGATGTAGAACATGAGGTAGCGGTCCAGGTAGGAGATCAGCTCGTGCGTGTCGAGGTCGCCGGCCAGCAGGCGGGCGTGGGCCGGTACGGCGCCGCCGTTGCCGCCGACGTACAGGTTCCAGCCCTTCTCGGTGGCGATGATCCCGAAGTCCTTGCTGCGCGCCTCCGCGCACTCGCGCGCGCAGCCGCTCACGCCGCCCTTGAGCTTGTGGGGGCTGCGCAGCCCGCGGTAGCGCAGCTCGAGCGCGATCGCGAGGCCCACCGAGTCCTGCACGCCGAAGCGGCACCAGGTCGAGCCGACGCACGACTTCACCGTGCGCAGCGACTTGCCGTAGGCGTGCCCGGACTCGAAGCCGGCGTCCACCAGGCGGCGCCAGATCGCGGGCAGCTCCTCCATGCGGGCGCCGAAGAGGTCGATCCGCTGGCCGCCGGTGATCTTGGTGTAGAGGTTGAAGTCGCGGGCGACCTCGCCGATGACGATGAGCTTCTCCGGCGTGATCTCGCCGCCCGGGATGCGCGGGACGACGGAGTAGGTGCCGTTGCGCTGGATGTTGGCGAGGTAGGCGTCGTTGGTGTCCTGCAGCCTGCGGGTGTCGTCGTCGAGCACGTGCCCGTTGAACTGGCTGGCCAGGATGCTGGCGATCGCGGGCTTGCAGACGTCGCAGCCGCGTCCGGTGCCGTGCGCCTCGACGATGTCGTCGAAGCGGCGGTAGCCGTGCACCGCCACCACGTCGAAGAGCTCCTGCCGGGTCAGCCGGAAGTGCTCGCACAGGCCCTTGTCGACGACCTTGCCGACGGAGGCGAAGTGCTCCTCGACGATGTTCTTGACCAGCGGCACGCAGCTCCCGCAGGTGCTGCCGGCGCGGGTGCACCTCTTGACGTCGGCCACGGTCTCGCACCCGTCCTCGGCGACCGCGTGCACGATCTGCGCCTTGGTGACGTCGTTGCACGAGCACACCTGCGCCTCGTCGGGCATCCCCAGCTCGACGCCGCCGCGGCTGGCCGGGAGGATCAGCTCCTCGGGGTTCGCGGGCAGCGCGATGCCGCTCGCCACGAGCGGGCGCAGGGTGCCGTACGCCGACGCGTCGCCGACCAGGATGCCGCCGAGGAGGCGGAAGGAGCCGTCCTCGGACTCGGCGACCACGAGCTTCTTGTAGACCCCCGCGACCGCGTCGGAGTAGACGAGCTCGAGCGAGTCGGGGGTGGTGGCGAACGCGTCGCCGAAGCTGGCCACGTCGACGCCGAGCAGCTTGAGCTTGGTGGACATGTCGGCTCCGGTGAACGTGCCCGGACCGTCCCGCAGGGCATCGACGACGACCTCGGCCATCGCGTAGCCCGGTGCGACCAGGCCGTACATCCGTCCGCCCGGCGCGGCGCACTCGCCGATCGCGAAGACGTGCGGGTCGGAGGTGCGGCACTGCTCGTCGACGAGCACGCCGCCGCGCTCGGCGACGTCGAGGCCGCACTCGCGGGCCAGGGCGTCGCGCGGTCGGATGCCGGCGGAGAACACGACGATCCCGGCGTCGACGGTGCTCGTCCCCGCGCCCTCCTCGGTCCCGGCCGGTCGCACCCGCAGCCCGGCCACCGCGGCGTCGCCGGTGATGGCCTCGGTGAGCACCCCGGTGTGGACGGTGACGCCCAGCTTCTCGATGTGGCGGACCAGCGTCGCGCCGCCGGAGCCGTCGAGCTGGACGGGCATCAGCCGCGGAGCCATCTCGACGACGTGGGTCTCGAGACCGAGCTGGACGAGCGCATTGGCCGCCTCGAGCCCGAGGAGCCCGCCGCCGATGACGATGCCGCTGGTGGCGGACCCGCTGGCCGCCCGGATCGCCTCGAGGTCCTCGATGGTGCGGTAGACGAAGCAGCCGTCCTTGTCGCGGCCCTCGACCGGCGGCACGAACGGCGCGGCGCCCGTGGCCAGCACCAGCGCGTCGTACCCGATCGTCTCGACGCGGCCCGGGTTGGCGAGCGGCTCGGAGACGTTGCCGGGTGCCGGGGAGACGTAGGTGACGGCGCGGCCGGCGCGGTCGATCTCGGTCACCTCGGCGTCGAGGACCAGGGTGACGCGCGGGTCGTCGTACGCCCCCGCGGGCAGCAAGGAGAGCTCGTCGGCGCTGTCGGCGGCGAAGAAGCTGGTGAGCGCGACGCGGTCGTACGCCGGGCGGCGCTCGGCGCCGATGACCACGATGTCGTGGGTCTCGGTCAACCCGCGCTCGATGGCGGCCTGGACGAGCCGGTGGCCGACCATCCCGTGGCCGACGACGACGAGGGTGGATCGCAGGTGCGTCATGTCGACGACGCTAGGTTCGCGATGTTGTGGTCGGTGTTACCTCATGTTTCGGGGAGGAAAACCCTCACTCACGCCCCTCACAGCCCCGCCGCGGGCCGACGCAGCAGAAGCGCGGCGTCACCGAACTCGTGCCACAGGTAGCCGTGGGCGACCGCCGCGTCGTACGCCGCCTGGGTGAGGTCGCGCCCGGCCACCGCCTCCACGAGCAGCAGGTGGGAGGCGTGCGGGTCGTGCCACCCGGTGACGAGGCCGTCGACCACCCGGGGCGGGTCGCCGGGGGTGACGACGCGCGTCGTCCAGCCGCTCGACGCGGTCAGGACGCCGTCGACCACCGCCGACTCGATCGCCCGGGTGGCCGTCGTGCCCACCGCGATGACGCGTCCGCCCGCCGCGCGGGCCGCCTCGACGAGCCGTGCCGTGGCCGCGGGCACCTCGAACCACTCCGGACCAGGTGCCTCGCCCGCCTCCTGGGAGGAGACCCCGGTGTGCAGCGTGACCGGGACGACCAGCACGCCGGAGGAGACGAGCCGGGTCACCAGCGCGTCGGTGAACGGTCGGCCGGCGGAGGCCATCTCCGCGCTGCCCGGACGCCGGGCGAAGACGGTCTGGTACGCCGCCAGCGGGTAGCGGCGGTCGAGGTAGCCGTAGGCGATCGGCCGGCCGCGCCGGGCGAGGACGTCCTCGAGGGGACCGCGGACGCGGGCCCGCCACAGCCGGTTGCCCCGGCCTGTCGGGGACGACGCCTCCCCCGTGGGCCAGGGCGCCGCGAGGGTGAGGCGCGCGCCGCCCACGTGCACCACGTCACCGGGCTCGGCGTCGAGGACGGCGCGGGCCGCGTCGGGAGCCGAGCGCACCTCGACCACCCGCTGGCCGTCGTCGAGGCGGGACGCCACGTGCAGGACGACCGCTTCACCGCGCAGGGTCGCGTCGACCTCGCCGGCGACGGTCGCCGAGTCGTTGACGACCAGCACGTCGCCGGCGCGCAGGTGCGCTGGCAGGTCCCGGAACCGCACGTGCTCGATGCCGTCGGGCGTCCCGACCAACAGCCGCACCTCGTCGCGGGCCAGCCCCCGGGCCTCGGCCGGTCGTGGCGCGAAGTCCGACGCTGCGAAGGTGACGGACGGCGTCTCGGTCAGCAGCGTCATCCGAGGCCCACCTCGACCTCGTCCGCCCGGTAGCGCCCGGACGCCGGGCGCTCCGCCAGCAGGCGCAGCAGGCGCGGCACCACCGTCTCCGGCAGGGGGCGATCGGAGATGTCCTCGCCGGGAAAGGCGTCCTGGTGCATCGCGGTGCGCATGTCGCCGGGGTCCACGGCGTACGCCGCCAGCCCGGTCTCCGCGCCGTAGGTGAGCGTGACGTGGTCCAGGGCGGCCTTGCTCGCGCCGTACAGTCCCCACGTCCCGTAGTGCTGCACCGCCGCGTCGGAGCTCAGCGAGAGGACCACCCCGCCGGCCTCGCGCAGCCACGGCAGCAGGGCCCCGGTCAGCACCAGCGGTGCGCCGACGTTGGTGCGCCACACCTGCTGGAGGTCCCCGACGGTCGCCTCGGCGAGCGGGCGCATCGGCAGCGGCCCCAGCGTGCTGGCGTTGTGCACGAGCAGGTCGAGGCGGCCCTCCTCCTCCACGGCGGCCACCAGCGCGGCCCGGTGCTCGTCGTCGGTGACGTCCCCGGGGACGACGGTGACCGCCGGCGGGAGACCGGCCGCGGTGATCCGCTCCTCACTCCTCCCGTCCGTGACGACGTGCCAGCCCTCGGCCGCCAGTGCGCGGACCAGGGCGAGTCCCAGCCCCGCCGTCCCTCCGGTGACCAGCGCCACCCGTGCCTGCTCTTCGGTGTCCATGGCACCATGGTTCAAGTTGAAGTGAACTTGAGTTCAAGGGGTGTGACGAATGGATCCTCGCGACCTGCTCCCGATGGGCGAGATCACCCGCCGCAGCGGCTTCGCGGCGTCGGCGATCCGCTACTACGAGGCGGAGGGCCTGATCGAGGCCGACCGCTCCTCCGGCGGCCAGCGGCGGTTCGAGCGCAACGTGCTGCGACGGCTGGCCTTCATCCGCGCCGCGTCCAACGTGGGCCTCACCATCGGCGAGATCCGCGACGAGCTCTCCCGCCTCCCCGACAACCGGACCCCGACCAAGGCCGACTGGCACCGCATCTCACGCCACTGGCGCCAGCGCCTCGACGACCAGATCGCAGCGCTGGAGCGGCTCAAGAGCGGCCTCGACGGGTGCATCGGCTGTGGCTGCCTGAGCCTGCGCAGCTGTGCCTTCTCCAACCCCGGCGACGTCCTCGACCAGCGCGGTCCCGGCGCCGGCCTCCTCCCCGACACGCTCCGCAGGCCGCACCCGACCCGTCGCTGAGGGTGCTGTCCGGTCCGGGGGACAGACTGTGCCCATGGCCGAGTCCAGCACGACCCCCGCGCCCGGCGCCTCCGAGGCGACGGCGTCGTCCACCGGGAGCGAGAGCCTGCTCACCGTGCTCGTCGCGCTGGGCGCCAACGTCCTCATCGCGCTGGCGAAGTCGGTCGTGGCGGTCGTGACCGGGTCGGCGTCGATGGTCGCCGAGGCCGCCCACTCGTGGTCCGACGCCGGCAACGAGGTGTTCCTCCTGGTCGCCGAGCGGCGGGCGGACAAGGACCCCGACGACTCCCACCCGCTCGGGTACGGGCGCGAGGCTTACGTCTGGTCCATGTTCGCGGCCTTCGGCCTCTTCACGGCGGGTGCGGTCGTGTCGATCTGGCACGGCATCACCAGCTGGAGCGGCGGCGGGGGCGAGGAGGTCGACTACACCTGGGCGTACGCCGTCCTGGCGCTCGCCTTCGTCCTCGAGGGCATCTCCTTCCTGCAGGCCCGGCGACAGACCCGCTCCGCCGCCCGGGTCGCCGGTCTCCACCCACTGCGCTTCCTCGCGCGCACCTCCAACCCCACGCTGCGCGCCGTCTACGCCGAGGACGCGGCGGCCCTCGTCGGGATCCTGCTGGCCTCGGCCGGGATCGGGCTGCACCAGGCGACGGGCGACGCCCGCTGGGACGCGGCCGGGTCCGTGCTCGTCGGCGTGCTCCTCGGCTGCGTGGCGGTCTTCCTCATCAGCCGCAACCGGGACTTCCTGGTCGGGCAGGCCGTCTCCCCGCAGCTGCGGGGCGCCGCGCTCGAGGCCCTCGGCGGTGACCCCGACGTGCAGCGGGTGACGTTCCTGCACCTCGAGTTCGTGGGGCCGGGCAAGGTCCTGCTCATCGCGGCGGTCGACCTCGCCGGCGACGACCCGGAGCCCGCGGTGGCACGGCGGCTGCACGCGGTCACCGCCCGGCTCGAGGAGCACGAGCACGTCGAGCGGGCCGTCCTCACCCTGTCGGCGCCGGGCGAGGAGACCCTCGCTCCCGATCGACCGGGCGCTCCCTGACACCTGGACAACGCCGACCGGGCGCTTCCTAACACCTGAGCAACGCCGACCTCCCCCTTCCTGGCACGCACAGCGAAGGCAGTTGGCCGGCCGCCGGCCGCCGCCCACGCTCGCGCGATCGGCGCCGGGCACGAACTGCCTTCATCGTGCGTGCCTCAGCCGACCGGGACCGCGACGTCCTCGCCGAGCAGGCGTCGTACGACGGACTCGCAACCGCCGCACCCGGTGGTCGCCCGCGTCGTCTCGCGGCACGAGGCGTACGACGAGCAGGCCCGGACCGCCCCCGCACTGACCCCCGCACAGGCGCACACCTCGGCGTCGTCGGGCAGGCCGACCGGTGCCGCGGCCGCCTCGCCCAGCAGCAGCTGGCCCGGCTCGTCCGGGCCCAGCACGGTGCCCCGGTCGTAGAGCTGGGTGATGAGGCCGACCCGGGACAGGTCCCCGACGAGCGCGGCCGCGACGATCCGCCCGCCGTGCACGACGAGGGTCCGGTGCGACCCGGCGATGGGGTTGGTCATCTCCACCACCTCCCCCTGCGCGTGCTCGGGGTCGCCGAGGACGGCCACGTCGAGGCCGGTCGCGCGCAGCCGGGCCACGCTCCGCGAGCCGTCGTACGCCGCGTCCTCGCCGCACAGGACGCCCGCCAGCACGCCGGCCTGCTCCCAGGCGGGTGGGACGAAGCCGGTCGTGCGGTTGCGGTGCTCGGCGCAGTCCCCGATCGCGTGGACGCGGCCGTCGGTGACCGACCGGAGGGCGGCGTCGACCACCACGCCGCGGCGCACCATCAGCCCCGCCCGACGGGCCAGCGCCGTGGAGGGACGCCCTCCGGCGGTGAGCACGACGAGGTCGGCGCTGAGCTCGTAGCCGGTGTCGAGCCGCAGCCCGTCGGTGGTCATCGCGACCGCCCGGGAGCCCGCGTAGACCTCGGTCCCCAGCCGGCGCAGGCCGCGGGCGAGCACCCGCCCCCCGGCGGGTCCGAGCTGCGAGGCCAGCAGGTGCGGGGCCCCCTCCACGACCTCGGTCGCCACGCCGCGCACCGTGAGCGCCCGGGCGACCTGGAGCCCGAGCAGGCCGCCACCGACCACGACGGCCCGCGGTTTCGAGGCTCGCTGCGCTCGCACCTCGACCAACGAGGGGATCGCGGCGTCGAGGCGGCGGCAGTCGGCGAGCGAGCGGAAGGCGTGCACCGTCGGGTGCAGGGAGCCGTCGCGGCGCACGAGCCCGCGGATCGGCGGCAGCGTCGGGATCGACCCGGTGGCCAGCACCAGCCGGTCGTAGCCGATCCGCTCGCCGTCGACCAGCATCACCTCGCCGGCCCCGCGGTCCACCTCGAGCACCCGGGCACCGAGCCGCAGGTCCACGCCACGCTCGGCGAACCACGCCGCCGAGCGCAGCGTCAGCGCGTCCGGGCTGTGCGTCCCCTCGAGGACCGCGGACAGCAGGATCCGGTTGTACGGCGCGTGGTCCTCGTCGGCGAGGACGGTGACCACGCCGTCGTACCCGCGCGAGCACAGCTCCTCGACCAGCCGGACGGCCGCCATCCCGCCTCCGACGACCACCAGCCGCTCGCTCATGCGCTCACCGCCGCGGCACACACCTTGAACTCGGGCATCCGCGACGCCGGGTCGAGGGCGTCGTTGGTCAGCCGGTTGGCCCCGACCCAGTGGAAGGGCACGAAGACGGTGTCGGGCCGGATGGTGGCCACCACCCGGGCGGGCGCGGTCATCGTGCCGCGCCGGGTGGTCACCGTGACGGGCTCACCGTCGACGGCTCCGATCCGCCCGGCCAGCATCGGGTGCAGCTCGACGAAGGGGCCGGTGTCGGGCAGGTCGCGCACCCGGCGCGTCTGGGCGCCGGACTGGTACTGCGCGAGCACCCGGCCGGTCGTGAGGTGCACCGGGTAGTCGTCGCACGGCACCTCGGCCGGTCCGCGGTGCTCGACCGCCAGGAAGCGGGCGCGCCCGTCGGGGTGCGCGAAGGAGTCGAGGAACATCCGCGGGGTCCCCGGGTGGGCGGCGTCGGGGCAGGGCCAGAAGACCCCGTGCTCGTCGCGGATCCGGTCGTAGGTGATGCCGGCGTAGTCGGCCTTCCCGCCCGCGGAGGCGCGGCCGAGCTCGGCGAAGACGGCCTCGGGGTCGGTGGAGAAGACCCCTGCGGAGCCCAGCCGGGACGCCAGCGCGGCGATCACCTCGAGGTCCGAGCGGACGCCGGCGGGCGGGGTGATGGCTTGCTGCCGCAGGACCACCCGGCCCTCGAGGTTGGTCATCGTCCCGGTCTCCTCGGCCCACTGCGTGACCGGCAGCACGACGTCGGCCAGGGCCGCCGTCTCCGACAGCACCATGTCCGCGACCACCAGCAGGTCCAGCGACTCCAGCCGCTGCGTGACGTGGGTGGCCCGCGGCGCGGAGACGACGATGTTGGAGCCGAAGACCAGCAGTGCCGACGGACCGTCCGGCTGCCCGAGTGCGTCGAGCAGCTCGTACGCCGAGCGCCCCTTGCCGGGCAGCGAGTCCGGGTCGACGCCCCACACGCCGGCCACGTGCTCCCGCGCTGCCGGGTCGTCGATCATCCGGTAGCCGGGCAGCTGGTCGGCCTTCTGGCCGTGCTCGCGCCCGCCCTGCCCGTTGCCCTGGCCGGTGAGGCAGCCGTAGCCGGCCCCCGGCGTCCCCGGCATCCCGAGCGCCAGCGCCACGTTGATCCAGGCCAGCACGGTGTCGGACCCGGTGCTGTGCTGCTCGGCCCCGCGGGCGGTGAGGACGACCACCTTCGGGGCACCCCCCAGCCGGTCGGCGAGCGCCCGCACCTCGTCGGCCGGCACGCCGGTGACCCGCTCGACCCGCTCGGGCCACCAGCCGGCCACCGACTCGCGCACGTCGGCCCAGCCTGTGGTCCGGGCGGCGACGTACTCCTCGTCGACCAGTCCCCCGGCGACGAGCAGGTGCAGGACGCCGAGGGCGAGCGCGAGGTCCGAGCCGGGCACGGGCTGGACGACGACGTCGGCGCGCTCCGCGGTCGGCGTACGACGCGGGTCGACGACCACGACCCGCCCACCGCGGGCGCGCAGCGCGTCGAGGTGGCGCGCGGCCGGCGGCATGGTCTCGGCGAGGTTGGACCCGACGAGCACGACGACGTCGGCCTGCTCGACGTCGGCCAGCGGGAACGGCAGCCCCCGGTCGAGCCCGAAGGCCCGCAGCCCGGCCGACGCGGCCGACGACATGCACCAGCGACCGTTGTAGTCGATCTGCGAGGTGCCCAGCGCCACCCGGGCCAGCTTGCCGAGCTGGTAGGCCTTCTCGTTGGTGAGCCCGCCGCCGCCGAAGACCGCGACCGAGTCGGGTCCCCGCTCGGCGCGCAGCGCGACCAGCCGGCCGGCCACGAGGTCGAGCGCCTCGTCCCACGAGACCGGGCTGAGCTCGCCGGTCGCCCGGTCCCGCACCAGCGGGGTGGTGAGCCGCTCGCGACCGCCGTACAGGCCGGCCGCGCTCCACCCCTTGCGGCACAGCGCCCCGCGGTTGACCGGGAACTCCGGCCACTCGGCGACCTGCGGCGTACGGCGCCCGGTCAGCCGCATGCCGCACTGCAGCGAGCAGTAGGGGCAGTGGGTGTAGGTCACGGGGCCTCAGACGTCCGCGGAGGCGAGCGCGGGCGCCCGGCCGGCCACGGTGGTCCGCCGGGTGTAGAAGAACCACGTGGTCGCCAGGCACACGACGTAGAACCCGGTGAACACCCCGAACGCCACCTTCACGGCCTCGACCGGGTCGCCCACCCACGGCGAGCCGAAGGTGAGCGGGATGAGGAACCCGCCGATGGCACCCACCGCACCGGCGATGCCGATCACGGCGGAGGACTCCTTGGTCGCGCGCGCCATGTCGGCCTCGCGGGTCTTCTCGGTGGTCGTCTGCTCGGCCTGCCGCTGCAGGATGAGCGGGATCATCCGGTACGTCGAGCCGTTGCCGACGCCGCTGGCCGCGAAGACCACCAGGAACGCCGCCAGGAACCACGGGAAGATCGCGGAGTTGGCGTCGACCGCCGCGCGGGTGGCCTCGGAGTAGACGAAGGCGCTCGGGTCGGCCGGGACCTCCGACGGGGGCACCGGGGTGAGACGGGTCAGCGTGAGGAGCACCGCGAGGGTCCCGAGGATCATCACGACGAAGGTCCACAGGGTCACCCGCGCCCCGCCGTACTGGTCGGCGAGCCAGCCGCCGAAGGGCCGGGCGATCGAGCCCACGAGAGCACCCAGGAACGCGTAGTAGGCGAAGTTGATGCCGAGGCCCGCCACGTCCGGGACCGGCTGGTTCCAGAAGTTGATCCGGATGAGCAGCGGCATCGCGGCCGAGTAGCCGATGAAGGACCCGAAGGTGCCGATGTAGAGGAACGACATCACCCAGGTGTGCTTGTACCTGACCACCACGAGCTGCTCGCGCGGCGACGACTTCGCCCCGGTGAGGTTGTTCATGAACCGCCACGCGGCCAGCGCGCCGACGACCGCCAGCGCGGCGTACAGGTATCCGGCCCGCTCGAGGTGCAGCGCCTCGCCCGCCTTGACCAGGCCGAAGGCACCGGCACCGCCGACGACGATCGGGAGGAAGAACTGGATGAACGCGACGCCGACGTTGCCCCCGGCGGCGTTGAGGCCGAGCGCGGTGCCCTTCTTGCGGAGCGGGTAGAAGAAGTTGATGTTGGCCATCGAGCTGGCGAAGTTGCCGCCGCCGAGCCCGGCCGTCGCGGCGATCAGGCAGAAGGCCCAGTACGGCGTCTGCGGCGACTGCACCGCCCACGCGAAGAGCAGCGTCGGCACCAGCAGCAGGGACGCGCTGATGACCGTCCACGTGCGTCCCCCGAAGCGCGGCACCGCGAACGTGTAGGGCAGCCGGATCAGCGCGCCGACCAGGTTGGGGATCGCCACCAGCACGAAGAGCTGCGAGGTGGTGAAGTCGAAGCCGACCTTGGGCAGCATCGCGGCGCTGACCGACCACAGCAGCCACACCGAGAAGCCGAGGTGCTCGGAGAAGATCGACCAGACCAGGTTGCGCCGCGCGACCGGTCGCCCGACCGACTCCCAGAAGGCCTCGTCCTCGGGGCGCCAGTCGTCGATGGTCACCCCGCCCCGCGGTGGGGCGAGGGCAGGGGCGGCGGTGTCTTCAGTGGGGGCGGTGTCGGTGGAGGTGGACACGGGGGCTCCTCGGGGGTTCTCGAGCGGATGCCGCGACGCTAGGAACCGCAGGTTTCGCGACCCGGTCGCTTTGTTTCACCGACGTGTCAACTTGTCCTCACGACCTCACGGGTCGCCGACTCGCGGGGCGCCTACGATCACCCCATGCCTGCCGCCGTCGTGATCCTCGCCGCCGGCTCCGGCACCCGTGTCGGGGCCGACGTCAACAAGGTGCTGCTCCCCCTTGCCGGCGTACCGGTGCTCGCCTGGTCGGTGCGCGACGCGCTCGCGCTGGACGACGTACGCCGCGCGGTCGTGGTCGTGCGCGACGGCGAGCAGGAGGCGGTGGCGCAGGCGCTCACGCCGTACCTGGAGGACCAGGAGGTCCTGGTGGTCACCGGCGGCGTCACCCGCCACGCCTCGGAGGAGGCGGCCCTGCTCGTGCTGGCCCGCGAGGTCGACGCGGGTGGGATCGACGTCGTGGCCGTCCACGACGGCGCCCGGCCGCTGGCCGGGGGCGAGCTGTTCGCCGCCACCATCGCCGCCGCCCGCGAGCACGGCGGCGCGATCCCCGTCGTGCCCGTCGTGGGTCTCCTGACGGCCGCGCTGGAGCCGGCCGCGGGCCCGCTGGGCACCGTGCAGACCCCGCAGGCCTTCCGGGCCGGACCCCTGCTCGCGGCGTACGACGCGGCCAGGCGCGACGGCTTCGAGGGCACCGACACGGCCGCGTGCTTCGCCCGCTACGCCGACGGCGACGTCGCGGCGGTGCCGAGCAGCCCGCTCAACGTCAAGATCACCTTCCCCGAGGACGTCGTCCTCGCCGGTCGGCTGCTCGCCGCGCGTGCCTGAGCCCGCCTAGAACGGTGTCGGGGCCTCGCCGGTGAGGGCCTCGAGGAGCACGATCTCCTCCGCGGAGGTGACCCGGCGGGCCTCGGGTGGCGCCAGGACGGTCTCGATCGCGTGCCTCCCGCGCAGCCCGGCGACGACGGCCGTCAGGTCCTGGCCCGGGAAGTCGTCCAGCGCACCCACCACCGAGGGTGGCAGCACGACCGGCGACGACGGGGCCAGCAGCCCCTCCCGGTCCACGGTCTCGCCCACGACGCCGGCGTCGACGTGCTTGACGGTGTCGGTGACCGGGCGCACGGCGACCACCACGGCGTCGTGCTCGAGCGCCTGCTCGACGCAGCGGGCGATGAAGGCGGCGGGGGTCATCGGGCACAGGGCGTCGTGCAGCACGACGGCCTCCTCGGCGGTCTGCACGCTCGACCACGGCACTCCGACGTCCACCGGCGTCACCCCGGCACCGCCGAGCGCCCACGCCGCGCACGCCACCAGGGCCTCGCCGTGGATCAGGGCGTAGGGCAGCGCGCCACGGTCCTCGTCGAGCACCACGCCCAGGGCCGGCGGCAGCTCGCGCTCGTCGTACGTCATGTCACTCATGGTGCGACCACCGTAGGGCGTCGCGCACCCCCTCGGTCCGTGCTCCCCGCCCCCGGACGCGACGAAGCCCCCGACAGCGTGCGTCGGGGGCTTCGACCAGAGTGTCAGGAACCGCTCAGGAGGCGAGGACCTCGTCGAGGATGGCCTCGGCCTTGTCCTCGTTGGTGTGCTCGGCCAGGGCCAGCTCGGAGACGAGGATCTGGCGCGCCTTGGCCAGCATCCGCTTCTCGCCGGCCGACAGGCCGCGGTCGCGCTCGCGGCGCCACAGGTCACGCACGACCTCGGCGACCTTCATGACGTCGCCGGAGTGGAGCTTCTCGAGGTTGGCCTTGTAGCGGCGCGACCAGTTGGTCGGCTCCTCGACGTGTGCGGCTCGCAGGACGTCGAACACGCGGTCGAGGCCCTCCTTGTCGACGACGTCGCGCACGCCGACCAGGTCGAGGTTCATGGCAGGGACGCGGACCACGAGGTCCTGCTGGGCCACGATCCTCAGGACGAGGTACTGGCGGTCCTCGCCCTTGATGGTCCGCATCTCGATGTCCTCGATGACTGCGGCCCCGTGATTCGGGTAGACAACCGTTTCGCCGACGGTGAAGGTCATGTACTTGTACCCCTCTTTCTAGGTGACCAGTCTAACACGCGTCCGCGACACCTCCGACATCGTTTGTGCAGGTCAGGACCCCTGCGCGGGCTTGACAGACTCTGGTTCGTATGGTGCGCCCACCCCTGCGGAGGGGGTCGCCGGGACCGCCACGGACCCGACCAATCACCCCCGATCGACACACCGGTCCGACCCGGTGGTCGATACTGCGACCCATGTCCACCCAGGCCCCGCCCGCCCGACGCGGCTTCTCCCTCGCCCGCAGCCTGCCGGTGCTGCTGGTGCAGGCCGCGCACCCGCGGCAGGCCGTCCTGACCGCGCTGGGGATGGGGGCGGCGGCCGGCCTGGCCGGGCGTCCGCTGCGCGAGATCGGGCTCGTGGCCGCCACCGTGCTGGTGGGCCAGGCCATCCAGGGGTGGGACAACGACCTCGTCGACCGGGAGGGCGACGCGCGCCACGAGCTCCCCCGCAAGCCCCTGGCCCAGGGACTGCTGGAGCCCGGCACGGTGCGGTTCGTGCTGATCTGCGCGACCCTGCTCGTCGTACCCCTCTCGATCTCGGCCGGCACGGTCGCCGGCGCCGCCTACCTGCTCGCCGTCGGGGTCGGGCTGCTCGCCAACCGCGTGCTGCGCGGCAGCGTGCTCTCCTGGCTGCCGTGGGCGGTCCAGTTCGCGCTCTACCCGGCCTACCTGGCGTACGGCGGCTGGAACGGCCAGGGCACCGACACGCCCCCGACCGTGACGATGACCGTCCTGGCCGCACTGCTCGGGGTCGGGGTCCACGTGCTGCGCGCCCTGCCGGGCCTCGTCCCCGACAACCGCGACGGCCGACGCCACCTCCCGCTGCGGATCGCGCTGCGCACGGGGGCCCCGCGACTGCTCCTCCTGGCCGGCCTGTTCACCGGGCTCGTGGTCGTTGCCCTGCTGGTGGTCGGGCAGGCCGTCGGCCTGACCTGAGTCGGCGCTAGCATGTGCGCCATGCAGCTCCGACGCTCCTTCGCGCTCACCGCCGCCGCGCTGGCCCTCACCGCGCCGGCCCTGACGTCGTGCGGGTTCGACTACGCGACCGACCGGTACTACACGCCCGCCAACGGCGCCAACAACCGCGACGGCGACGTCGACGTGCTGGGCGCCGTGATCGTGTCCACCGAGCCCGGGTCCGGCACCTTCATCGCGTCGCTGTCCAACAACTCCACCACGGAGGCCGCCTCGCTGACCGAGTTGCAGGCAGGCGACGGCAGCGACGTGACCGCGGCCGACTTCGAGCCCGTGGAGATCGCGCCCGGCGCCCTGGTCAACCTCGCCGACCCGCCGGCCGACCTGAAGGTCACCGGCGACCTCGAGGCGGGCGACTTCGTGGCCCTCACCCTCACCTTCGACAACGGCGAGACCGCCGACGTCGAGGTCCCGGTCGTGCCCAACAGCGGCAACTTCGAGGGCCTGGACGGTGAGCCGGCTCCCGCCGACGAGCCGAGCGAGTCCGAGTCCGCCACCCAGTGAGCCCCGCCCGCACGGAGGAGACCCACCCATGACGTACACCCTGGTCCTGCTCCGCCACGGCGAGAGCGAGTGGAACGCCAAGAACCTCTTCACCGGGTGGGTCGACGTCGACCTCACCGACAAGGGCCGCGCCGAGGCGGTCCGCGGCGGCGAGCTGCTCGTCGAGGCCGGGCTGCTCCCGGACGTCGTGCACACCTCGCTGCAGCGGCGCGCGATCACCACCGCCCACCTCTCCCTCGACGCCGCCGACCGGCACTGGATCCCGGTCAAGCGCTCGTGGCGCCTCAACGAGCGCCACTACGGCGCCCTGCAGGGCAAGGACAAGAAGCAGACGCTCGAGGAGTACGGCGAGGAGCAGTTCATGCTCTGGCGCCGCTCGTTCGACACCCCGCCGCCGCCCATCGACGACGCCGACGAGTTCTCCCAGGTGGGCGACCCGCGCTACGCGGACCTCGGTGACGAGATGCCGCGCACGGAGTGCCTCAAGGACGTCATCGCGCGGTTCCTGCCCTACTGGGAGGCCGAGATCGTGCCCGACCTGCAGGCCGGGCACACCGTGCTCGTCGCGGCGCACGGCAACAGCCTCCGGGCCCTGGTCAAGCACCTCGACGGCATCTCCGACGCGGACATCGCGGGGCTCAACATCCCCACCGGCATGCCGCTGGTCTACCGCCTCGACGAGTCCCTGGCGCCCACCGTGCCGGGCGGTGAGTACCTCGACCCCGAGGCCGCTGCCGCCGCGGCCGCGGCGGTCGCCAACCAGGGTCGGTGAGTCGTCGGCGCTCGCGCCGACGAACCTCACCGAGATCGAGCGAGCCCGCGACCGAGGAACGAGGTCGCGACGGCGGGCCGAGATCCGGTCCGGCTGACCCCTGGGCGTACGCCGCTCAGTCGTCGTTGCGGTTGACCTGCTGGCCGGTGACGACGAAGACGACCCGGTTGGCCACCGAGACGGCGTGGTCGGCGATCCGCTCGTAGTAGCGCCCCAGCAGGGCGATGTCGACGGCCGCCTCGACCCCGTGCGACCAGTCGTCGCCGAGCAGCTGGGCGAAGGAGCGGCGGCGCAGCTGGTCCATGATCTCGTCGTCGCGGCCGAGCTCGATGGCGGCCTCGACGTCGCGGTCGGTGATGATCGCGTGGACCCGGCGGACCATGTCCTCGGCCACCTCGGCCATCCGCTCGAGCGTCGGGCGGATCTCGTCGGGAACGGCCACGTTGGGCACCCGCAGGCGGGCGATCTTGGCCACGTGGACCGAGAGGTCGCCCATCCGCTCGAGCTCGCTGACCATCCGCAGGGCCGAGACGATCATCCGCAGGTCCCCGGCCACCGGCTGCTGGAGGGAGAGCAGAGCGAAGGCGTTGTCCTCGATGCGCTCGCGGTTGGCGTCGATGGCCTCGTCGGCGCTGATGACCTCCTCGGCGGTGGCGGCGTCGCCGCTCAGCAGCGCCTCGGTCGCACGTCGTACCGCCACCTCCACCTGGCCGCAGATCTCTGCGAGGTCGGTGAAGATGGCATCGAGCTGGTCATGGAAGGCCTCACGCATGGAGCGCAGCCTAAGCGGCGCGGCGAGCCCTCCTGAACGCCTGCGGTGAACGCGTGGTGAACAGTGGGCACAGGACTGGCGCACGGGCGTCCAGCGGCGGATCGTGGGCCGCTGACGTGCGTACGATCGTCGCGTGGACCCGACGACCCAGGCAGCACTGGCTGCCGTCATCGGCGCGATCGTCGCCGGGGGCGCCGTGCTCGCCTGGCACATCAGCGACCTCCAGCAGAGCCGCGTCCCCCACGTCGACGAGCCCCTCGTGCCGCCCGGCGTGGCCGCCGTGCTGTCGGTGCTGCGCTCCTCCGCGGTCGTCGTGGACTCCGAGGACCATGTCCTCAAGGCCTCGGCGCCGGCGTACGCCTTCGGCCTGGTGCGCGGCAACGAGGTCCTCGTCGAGGACCTGCGCGACCTGATCCACGTCGTACGCCGCGACGGGCAGATCCGCGAGGCCGAGATGGAGCTGGCCGGTGACCGCTCCTCGGCCCGCACCGTGGTCGCCCGCGTCGCCCCGCTCGGCTCGCGGCTGGTGCTCGCCCTCGTCGAGGACCGCACCCGCGAGCGCCGCGTCGAGGCCGTGCGCCGCGACTTCGTGGCCAACGTCAGCCACGAGCTCAAGACCCCCGTCGGCGCTATCCGGCTGCTGGCCGAGGCGGTCGACGACGCCGCCGACGACCCCGAGGCGGTGCAGCGCTTCGCCCGCCGGATGCTGCACGAGAGCGACCGGCTGTCCCGGCTGGTGCAGCAGATCATCGAGCTCTCCCGCCTCCAGGGCGACGACCCGCTCGAGATGCCGGTGCAGGTGCGGCTCGACGACGTCGTGACGGCCGCGGTCGACCACAGCGCCATCGACGCCGCGGCCAAGGACATCACCCTGGTGACCCGCGGCGACCACGACCTGGAGGTCTTCGGCTCGGCCGAGCAGATCGGTGCCGCCGTGAGCAACCTGGTCGCCAACGCCGTGCACTACTCCGACGGTGGGTCCCGGGTACTGGTGACCACCAAGTCGATGGGCGACACCGCGCAGATCTCGGTGGTCGACCAGGGCATCGGCATCCCGGCCCGGGAGATCGACCGGATCTTCGAGCGCTTCTACCGCGTCGACCCGGCACGCCACCGCTCCACCGGCGGCACCGGGCTCGGGCTGTCCATCGTCAAGCACGTCGCGGCCACCCACGGCGGGGACGTCAGCGTGTGGTCCGTCGAGGGCCAGGGCTCCACCTTCACCCTCACGCTCCCCCTCAGCTCGCACTCGAGCACCCGGCTCGCCGGTCCCACCGCGCCGGTCACGGTCGTCGCCCCCCGCGACACCACGGGTCGCCACGCGACCCGCCGCCCCACGGTCCAGTCCCACCCCCAGCCCGACCCCGCGGTCGGAGAACCCACCCAGGAGGTACGCCGATGAGCACCCCACGATGTTCTTCGTCTCCCCCACTCCGTTCCTCCGACGAACGACACCACGGGGACCCCGCGTGACCCGGGTACTCGTCGTCGAGGACGAAGAGAGCTACAGCGACGCCCTCGCCTACATGCTCCGCAAGGAGGGCTACGAGGTGGCCATCGCCGCCGACGGCAACAGCGCGCTCACCGAGTTCGAGCGCAACGGGGCCGACATCGTGCTGCTCGACCTGATGCTGCCGGGCCTGCCGGGCACCGAGGTGTGCCGGGCGATCCGCCAGACCTCCAGCGTCCCGGTGATCATGGTCAGCGCGAAGGACGACGAGGTCGACAAGGTCGTGGGCCTCGAGCTCGGTGCCGACGACTACGTCACCAAGCCCTACTCCCCGCGCGAGCTCGTCGCCCGCATCCGGGCCGTCCTGCGCCGCGGCGCCGAGCCCGACCTGGCACCCGACACCCTCGAGGCCGGCCCGGTCCGGATGGACGTCGAGCGCCACGTCGTCACCGTCGAGGGCGTCGAGCAGCGGCTGCCGCTCAAGGAGTTCGAGCTCCTCGAGATGTTCCTGCGCAACCCCGGTCGGGTGCTCACCCGCGGCCAGCTCATCGACCGGGTCTGGGGCTCCGACTACGTCGGCGACACCAAGACCCTCGACGTCCACGTCAAGCGGCTGCGCGCCAAGCTGGAACCGGACCCGAGCGAGCCGAAGTACCTCGTCACCGTGCGGGGGCTCGGCTACAAGCTCGACCTCTGACCGGTCGTTCGGTCGCGGGCCCCCGAGGCCAACGGCGGGATCTCGACGTACGACGTCCGAAACCCGCTCGCGCCGCTGTCATGCGCGTCCGTAGTCTTGGCTCATGACCAGTACGCAGCACGCCGAGCCCCTCGCGCCGACCCACCCGGCCTGGTTCCCGGCGGCCGCGGGGGCGATCACGCTGGTCATGTGGGCCTCCGCGTTCGTGGTCATCCGCCACGTCGCGCACGACATCAGCCCCGGCTCGCTCGGCGCCGGGCGGCTCCTCGTGGCCGCGCTGGTGGTCCTGCCGCTGGTGCTGCGACGCGGGTGGGTCCAGCCGACCCGGCACGAGTGGATCCTGCTCGCCGCCTGCGGCATCGGGTGGTTCGGCGTCTACAACCTGGCCCTCAACGAGGGCGAGCGACGCGTCGACGCCGGCACGGCGGCCATGATCATCCAGATCGGCCCCATCATCGTGGCGTTCCTGGCGGTCTGGATCTTCGGCGAGGTCCTCCACCGGTGGCTGCTCATCGGCATGGTCATCGGCTTCGGCGGGGTCGCCATCATCGCCCGGGGCTACTCGGGCGGCGGCGACGGAGACCTGGTCGGCGTCCTGCTCGTGGTGCTCGCTGCGGCGATGTACGCCGTCGGCGTGCTGAGCCAGAAGTCGCTGCTGCGCCGCATCCCCTCCGTGCAGGTCGTCTTCGTGTCCTTCGTGATCGGCGCCCTGGTCTGCCTGCCGTTCGCCCACGACCTCGTCGACGTCGTGACCGAGGGGGGCTCGACCCTGTGGTGGACGGTCTACCTCGGCGTCTTCCCGACGGCGATCGCCTTCACCACGTGGGCCTTCGCGCTCACGCACACCGACGCGGGCAAGCTCTCCCTGACGACCTTCCTGGTGCCCGCCATCACGACGCTCATCGCCTGGGCGCTGCTGGACGAGGTGCCGCCGGCCCTCACCTTCCTCGGCGGGGCGATGGCGATCGTCGGGGTGCTGCTCACCCGGCGTACGCCGGCGCGACGCTAGGCGGAGGGCTCCGGGTCGGTCCCGGCCTCGAGCCAGCCCCGGAAGGCCTCGAGGTTGCGCGTCGACTCCCCGCGGGAGAGCCGCCACTCCCACTCCTTGCGGATGGAGGTGGCGAAGCCGAGCTCGAGGATGGCGTTGAAGGACTCGTCGGCGTGGGTGAGCACCGAGCCGAGGAGCCGGTCGAGCTCGTCGTCACTGACGGCCGACAGCGGCAGCCGGGCGTCGAGGTAGATGTCGCCGGTGTGGTCGACGGCGAAGGCCACGGCGTACATCCGCAGGTTGCGCTCGAGGAGCCAGCGGTAGACCCGGGCGTGGTTCTCGTCGGGGTTGCGGCACACGAAGGCGTGCACCCCGAGCGCGTGCTCGCCGACGTCGAGGCGCACCGGCGTCTGGAGCTTCTTCTCGCCCGGCAGGGTCAGCGAGAAGACCCCGGGACGGTCCTCGACGTACTCGATCTCGTTGGCGTCGAGGTAGCCGCGGACGGTGTCGGCGATGGCGGAGTCGCTCACACCGACATCTCATCACGCATCAGCGTGCGCGCCGTGCGGTAGGCCTCGAGGGTGCGGGCGGCCGTGCGGTCCCAGGAGAACTCCCGCGCCTGGGCGAGCGCACCGTCGCCGAGACGGGCCGTCAGCTCGGGGTCGTCGATCAGCCGGCGCAGCGCAGCGGCCCAGTCGCGCGGCTCGTGGCCGTCGACGAGCAGCCCGCTGCGACCGTCGGCGACGACGGTCGTCAGCCCGCCGACCGCCGCGGCCACCACCGGCGTGCCGGTCGCCTGGGCCTCGGCGGCGACGAGCCCGAAGGACTCGTTGTACGACGGCACGGCGACCGCGGTGGACGCGGCGCACCACCGGGCCAGCTCCTCCTGGGCCACGGGCGGCACGAACCGCACCACGCCGTCGAGGCCGAGCTCGTAGGCCAGCTGGGCGAGCGACTCGGGGTGCTCGAGCCCGCTGCCGGACGGTCCGCCGACGACGGGGACGACGAGCCGCGAGCGCAGCGAGGGGTCCTGGTCCAGCAGCACCGAGACGGCGCGCAGCAGCACGTCCGGGGCCTTGAGCGGCTGGATCCGGCCGGCGAACATCACCACCACCGCGTCCGCGGGGAGGTCGAGGTCACGACGGGCCTGCGCCCGGTCCATCGGCCGGAAGACGTCGAGGTCGACGCCGGGGTGGATGACCTCGACGCGGGTCGGGTCGGCGTCGTACAGGTTGATGAGCTGCTTGGCCTCGAGGTCGGTGTTGGCGACCAGCATGTCGGCGGCCTGGACGACCTGCTCCTCGCCGATCACGCGGGCGACGGGCTCGGGGGTGTCGCCCTCGGCGAGGGCGTCGTTCTTGACCTTGGCCATGGTGTGCATCGAGTGCACCAGCGGCACCTGCCAGCGATCCCGGGCGAGCGCGCCGACCTGGCCGGAGAGCCAGTAGTGCGAGTGCACGACGTCGTAGTGCCCGAGGGGGTGGGCCGCCTCGGTGCGCAGCACCTCCCGCGCGAAGGTGCACAGCTGGCCGGGCAGCTCACCCTTGGTGAGCCCCTCGAAGGGACCGGCCGCCACGTGGCGCACCAGCACCGCGCCGTCCGTGCCGGGGACCTCCACGACCGGCGGCAGCGACGACGACGTGGCCCGGGTGAAGACGTCGACCGCGATGCCCTGGCGCGCGAGGCGGCGTGACAGCTCGATGACGTAGACGTTCATGCCGCCCGCGTCACCCGTCCCGGGCTGGTCGAGCGGCGAGGTGTGCAGGCTGATCATGGCGACCCGGTCCACGCAGGCGTCCTCTCGTCAGGGGCGCCCGGTCACGACGAGTGACCACGACACGAGGGGCGCCAACCGGGCACAACAACCTCAGCGCGCCAGCGATTCCCGGACGGGCACCCCACCCCGACGGCCGGTGGCCTCGGGACCGCGTACGACGGCCGCGGCCGCGCGGCGTACGACGGTCGCCGCGACGACGCCGACCGCCAGCGAGAGCAGGGTCGCCAGCAGCGGCCACTGCACCTCGAACCACGGGTAGACGCGCCAGTGCAGCAGGTAGATCCACAGCGACGAGGCGGCCACGAGCCCGGTGACGTACGCCGCCGCGGCCGGCAGGCGCACGTGGGGCACCCACGTCAGCGCGAGCAGCCCCAGGGCGAGGTAGACGTGCCGCTCGACCCCGCCGACGGAGAAGAAGCCGGGGACCAGGGCCAGCACCAGGACCGAGACGACCAAGCGCTGGGCGCGGGTGCGAGCCTGCGACATGGCCCACCCCAGGACGAGCAGCCAGAGCACGCCGTGGGCGCGGTGGACGTGGTCACCGGGCATCCCGACGAGGTCGTAGCGGGTCGGGAGCAGCACCAGGGAGAGCACCACCGGCGTGCCGAACGGGTGGCGCCGCGTGGCCCGGTCCACCGCGGGGACCGCGAGCAACCCCGCCAGCAGCAGCACCGCCAGCACCATCGCCTCGATGAACCAGTAGCTCCAGCGGGGTTCCGACCAGCTCCACTCGGTGAAGGCCGTGATCAGCGCGGCCTGCTTCCAGGTGATGTCGCGCGACAGCGCGGCGACGATCCCGATGACCGCCACCGAGGGGACCGCCACCCGGGCCAGGCCGCGCAGGATCGCGCGGGTCCGCTCCCGCCGCGAGCGGTCGCCGAGCTGGAATCGGCCGAGGTTGAAGCCGACGATCGCCAGCAGCACGTGCGCGCCACCGAGGAGCGTGAAGAGGTTGGCGTGCGAGCCGACGATGGTCACGATCGCCAGCGCCCGCAGCACGACGTTGGTCTCGACGGTCACACCCCTGCGACGACGGCCGGAGGGGACGGCGTCGGCGAGCGCGGCCGCGGGCAGGGTCGGCCACGCGGCAGGCAGGTGCCCGAGCAGTCCCTCGAGGCGCAGGCTGACCTCGACGTAGGACAGCGAGTCGCCGCCGAGGGAGACGAACGAGTCGCCCGGCCCGGCGTCGGGACGGCCGAGCAGCGCGCCCAGCAGGTCCGCCACGGCGACCGCCGTCACCTCCCTGGTCGGGGTGGTCGCTGCAGCGGGCGCCTCGGGCAGGTCCCGGACCATGGCCGCCAGCGCGCGGTGGTCGACCTTGGCGTTGGGCAGCCGCGGCAGGTCGGGCAGCACCAGGACCGCGACCCCGGTGGGCGCGAGCCCGGCGGCGTCGGCGGCCCCACGGCGTACGACGTCGGGGTCGACGGGGCGGGCACCGTCGACGACACCGACGGCGATCCGCTCCCCCGCGTCGGCGACGGCCGCGACGACCCCGCCACGGGCCAACGAGCGCTCCACCCGGTCGAGGTCGATCCGCAGGCCGCAGACCTTGGCGATCCGGCTGGTCCGCCCGACGACCTCCCAGAGGCCGTCGGGACGCTGCCGCGCCAGGTCACCGGTGCGCAGCTCCTCCACCGTGCGTCCGGAGGCGAGGTCGGCGGGCGCGGTGGCGTAGCCCATCATCACGTTGGGGCCGGAGAAGACGAGCTCCCCGACGCCCGGGTCCGCGTCCTCGACGCGCGCCAGCCTGAACGACGTGCCGGGCAGCGGGCGGCCGACCGACCCGGGCGCCACGGAGGCCAGGTCGGGGCGCAGCACGCTCATCCGGGCGGTGGCCTCGGTGGCGCCGTACATCACGAACAGGTCGTAGCCCCGGCGCTGGCCAAGCTCGGCGAAGGCCCGGACCCGCTCCGGCGGCATCCGCCCGCCGGCCTGGGTGAGCGCGCGCAGGGAGGGGAGGTCCCGGTCGGCGAAGCCGGCCCGCTCGAGCAGCTCGAAGGTGTGGGGCACGCCGGGGATCGTGGTCACGCCGTGGGTGCGGACCAGGTCCCAGAAGCACTCGTCGACGACGGAGAGGTCGGTGAGCAGCAGGCCGGCCCCGCGCAGCAGGTGGCTGTGGAGCACCGAGAGGCCGTAGCAGTAGTGCAGCGGCAGCGTGGTGGCCGCGAGGTCGGTGTCCCGCACGCCGAGCGCCTCGGCGATGGCCTCAGCGTTGGCCAGCACGCCCTCGCGGGCCAGTCGCACGAGCTTGGGCGAGCCGGTCGACCCGCTGGTCGACAGCAGCAGCGCCAGGTCGGGGTGGAGCGCGTGCGAGGACTCCGCCGCGCGCCAGTCGCGCCCGGCCGGGTCGGCCAGCACGTCGGGCGTCCAGGCCTCCAGCAGGCCCGGGGCGGCCGCGGGCGAGGAGACGAGCACGACCTGGTCGGCGGCCAGCGCTGCGACGTACTCGACGACCGAGTCGATGTCGTTGCCGGGCGTGAGGAGCACCAGCCGGCGACCGCCGGTGTACGCCGCGGCGGCCTGCTCGACGCGGTCGGCGAGGTCGGCGTAGGTCACCGACTCATCGGCGGTGACCAGGGCCCGGCGCTCACCGAAGGAGGCGAGGTGGGCGATGAGCGGCGCCGGGGTCGGGCGCACCTCGGGGGCGGTGGTCACCCGGAGGACGATAGAAGGTAAGCCTTACCTTTGCCAGTTGGCGGGACCCGCCGCCGTCGCGGTGCGCGGCTCAGGCCTCGCGGGTGCCCTGGTGGAACCGCTGCTGCCAGCCGTGCGACGTCCGCACCCACAGTGAGCTGCGCAGCACGCTGCCGTCGTCGGTGATGCTGCGCCACAGCAGCAGGATCGTGTCCGGCGAGAGCCGCTCGGTCGACACGACGTCGAGGCTGATCTCGACCCCGAGGGGCCCCATCTCGGCGAGCAGCTCCTCCCGCGTCCACAGGCGACCGGACTGGCCGATCTCCTGCCACTCGGGGTGCAGCAGCGCGGCCATCGCACCACGGTCGGAGCGCACCTCGTCGGTGAGGGCCGCGCGCTCCAGGGCGATCACCTGCTCCTCGTCGGAGAGGTTGCTGACGTCGCTGCCGGCGTCGTCGAGATCGCTGAAGAGGTCGGGCTCCTCCTCGACCACGGTGGGGCCCGCCTGCGGGACGCTGCGGCCCGACGCGCCGGCGAAGCCGGGTCCGGGGTCGGCGACCCGGCCGGCCTGGTAGGCCGCGGCGGCGGCGTTGGCGCGCCGGTCGGCGGCCTCGTTGAGGACGTGCCCGGAGTGGCCCTTGACCCACTCGAACTTCACCCGGCGGCCCTGCATGGCGGCGTCGAGGGCCTGGATGAGCTCGAGGTTCATCACGGGCTTGCCGTCGCCCTTCTTCCAGCCCTTGCGCTTCCAGCCGGCCATCCACTTGGTGATCGTGTTGATGACGTAGGTGCTGTCGCAGTAGACGTGCAGCTCGTCGTCGACGTGCGCCGTCTGCTGGAGCAGGTCGAGCACGGCCATCAGCTCGCCCATGTTGTTGGTGCCGCGGGCCCAGCCCCCGGAGGCCCAGCAGTCGTCGTCGACGTACCACGCCCATCCCGCCGGTCCGGGGTTGCCGAGGGCCGAGCCGTCTGCTGCCGCGATGATCACGGCGCACATCCTGCATCATGGCGTCATGACCGAGACCCCCCAGTCGACCCCCCAGCGCACCCGGACCGCCGTCGTGACGGGCGCCTCGAGCGGCATCGGTGCCGCCACCGCGCGCGCCCTGGCCGCGGCCGGCTTCGACGTGGTGTGCGCCGCCCGCCGTACCGACCGCATCGACGCCCTCGCCCAGGAGATCGGCGGCCGCGCGGTGGCCTGCGACGTCACCGACGACGCCTCGGTGGCGGCACTCGCCTCCGCCGTCGGCGACACGCTGCACGTCCTGGTCAACAACGCCGGCGGCGCCTTCGGCTCCGACCCGGTCGAGTCGGCCGACGTCGAGCAGTGGCGGGCGATGTACGACGTCAACGTGCTCGGGCTGGTGCGCGTCACCCAGGCCCTCCTCCCTGCCCTGCGCGCCAGTGGGGACGGCCTCATCGTCAACGTCGGCTCCACCGCCGGCCGGATCGCCTACGAGAAGGGCGGCGGCTACACCGCGGCCAAGCACGCCACCCAGGTGGTCACCGAGACGCTGCGCCTCGAGCTCAACGGCGAGCCGATCCGGGTCAGCGAGATCGCACCCGGCATGGTCCGCACCGAGGAGTTCGCCATGGTCCGCTTCGGCGGCGACGCCGAGGCCGCCGCCGCGGTGTACGACGGCGTCCCCGACCCGCTGGTCGCCGAGGACGTCGCGGACGCCATCGCCTGGGTGGCCACCCGGCCCGCCCACGTCAACATCGACGAGCTCGTCATCAAGCCGCGAGCGCAGGCGGCGCAGCACAAGGTGCACCGGGTGCGCTGACGCGCCCCCGTCCACCGGGTCCGCAGGCCTCCTCGGTGGTCTGCGCGGCGTGCCAGACTGCACCCGTGCAGACCATCGGACTCATCGGCGGCATGAGCTGGGAATCCAGCCTGGTGTACTACCGCGACCTCAACCTCGGGGTGCAGCAACGACTCGGCGGGCTCTCCTCGCCCAAGCTCGTGCTGAGCACCGTCGACTTCGCCGAGCTGACCCACCTCGAGGACGACGAGAAGTGGGACCAGATCGGCACCCTGCTGGCCGATGCCGCCGCCGGGGTCGAGCGCGCCGGCGCCGACTTCCTGCTGCTGTGCACGACGACCTTCCACAAGGTCGCCGACCAGGTGGCCGACGCGGTCGACATCCCGCTGCTCCACCTCGCCGACGTCGTCTCCGACGCCTGCACGGCCGCGGGGATGGACAAGGTCGCCTTCATCGGGACCACCGTGGCCATGAACGACCCGTTCTTCATCAGCCGCATCAGTGACGGCGGCCCCGAGGTGATCGTCCCGGACGCCCGGCACCACGAGTGGCTCAACGACGCGATCTACGGCGAGCTCGTGCACGGCCGGGTCGTCGACCGGACCCGCCGCCGCGTGGTGGACCTGATCGACGAGCTCTGGGACGCCGGCGCCGGTGGCGTCCTGCTCGGCTGCACCGAGCTCGAGCTGCTCGTCCGGCAGGCCGACACCGAGCTCCCCGTCTTCCCCTGCACGACCCTGCACGTGCAGGCGGCGCTCGACCGCGCGCTCGCCTGACCGGGCGATTCCTGACACCTCACAGCCGCCGACCGGGCACTTCCTGACACCTTGCAGCCGCCGACCGGGCACTTCCTGACACCTCGCAGCCGCCGACTGGACCTCGGGTGTGGATTCGGTGTCAGCCTGTGGCACCGAAACCACATCGTTCTCGGTGCGCGTCCGAGATGGCGGCCTGACAGATCCAGGGGGTGGACCAGAGGGGCCGCCATCTTGTGCCTCGGCCGGGAGCCCGCGCGTCGTGCCGTCGGCGGCCTGGAAACGCCCGGTCAGCGCCGCCCAGCGGCACGAAAGTGCCCGGTCGGCACCATTCAGCGGCACGAAAGTGCCCGGTCAGCGCTCCTCGAGGACGAGCCGGGCCAGCTCTGCCAGGTCGGACGGCAGCGGTTCGCAGACCTCGGCCGTGGTCCCCTCGATCTCGAAGCGGTAGACGTACATGTCGGGCATCTGCGTGCGCCGCGCCACGCGGGCCAGGTCGACCCGGCCCGCGAGGTCGGCCACGGCCGCGGCCCGCGGGTCGTCGCCCTCGAGGTCGACCTCGCCCTCGGTGAGCCGTCCGGCGAAGCCGCCGCTGCGACGCACACGGACCACCCGGCCGGTCGCACCGCCCTGCGGCGCCGGCGTGCCGGACGGGACGGCCCCCGGCTCCACGCCGACCTGCTGCCACGCGCTCCGCACGGCGTCGGCGTGCTCGCCGGCGACCGCCACGGTCACCGCGGCGAAGGCCGCGAAGTCGGCCCGCGGGGAGACGTCCCCGGAGGTCAGCGCGGCGTACCAGACCCGGCCGGCACCCTCGAGGCTGGAGCCACCGATGGCCGTCGCGGCGAGGTGGAAGGCGCGGTTGGGGATGCCGGAGTTGATGTGCACCCCGCCGTTGTCGTCGCTCGTCACCACGAAGTCGTCCATGTGCGCCGGCTGCGGGTCCTGGCCGAGCCGGGGGTCGTCGTACGCCGTGCCGGGCGCGGCCATGTCGCGCAGCCCTCGCGCCTGCACGGCGGGCAGGAAGAGCTCCTCGCCGATCAGCCAGCTGCCGGACGCGGCGTCCTGGCCGAGCAGGCGCTGCTTGAGGCAGATGGCGAAGACGTCGGAGACCGACTCGTTGAGCGCGCCGGACTGGCCTCGGTAGACGAGGCCAGCGGTGAGCTCGGTGACCGCGTGGGTGAACTCGTGGCCCATCACGTCGACCGGCTTGGTGAACCGCTCGAAGATCTCCCCGTCGCCGTCGCCGAAGACCAGCTGGGTGCCGTCCCAGAAGGCGTTGTCGTAGTCGCGGCCGTAGTGGACGGTGAGGCTCACCATCGCGCCCGCGTCGTCGTACGACGAGCGCCCCAGGCCCTCGGCGTACATCTCCAGGGTCGCGCTGATCCCCGCGGCCGCCTCGTCGACTGCCGGGTCACCGGACTCGGGGGTGCCCGGCGTGCGCACCGGCTCACCGGGGAGCACCTCGGCGTTGCCGGCGGTGTGCACGGTCCACGCCGGCTGGTCGGGCGCCGCCTGCGTCCGTGGACGAGCGACCCGCGCCGCCATCGCCTGCTCGCGCCGGGTCCGGAGGGTGGTGTCCGAGGCGAGGGTGGCGTCGGCCCCCAGCCGTTCGAGCAGCCAGGGCGGGACGAAGGTGCAGGTCGCGTGGGTCTCCCGAGAAGTCGTCATGGGTCAGGACTACCCCACCGGACCGACAGCCGAAAGGGTCCGGGCTCACACCGTCGTCGAATCGCACGGCGCGGCGTGGCGCCCTAGACTCGACGACGGCCCGGCTCCGGGTCACGGGCGCTGCAGACACCGCGCTCCGCCAACCACAGCGAAAGCGACGCCGTACCTCCATGCCCCAGAAGCGCTCCGACCTCCGCAACGTGGCGATCGTCGCCCACGTCGACCACGGCAAGACCACGCTCGTCGACGCCATGCTCCGCCAGGGCGGCGCCTTCACCGAGCACCAGGCCGAGGGCGTGGCCGATCGGGTCATGGACTCCGGCGACCTCGAGCGCGAGAAGGGCATCACCATCCTCGCGAAGAACACCGCGATCCACTACGCGGGTCCGGCCGGTGGCGGCGAGCCGATGGTCATCAACATCATCGACACCCCCGGCCACGCCGACTTCGGTGGCGAGGTCGAGCGCGGCCTGTCCATGGTCGACGGCATCGTGCTCCTCGTCGACGCCTCCGAGGGCCCGCTCCCCCAGACCCGCTTCGTGCTCCGCAAGGCGCTCAACGCCGACATGCCGGTGATCCTGGTCGTCAACAAGACCGACCGTGGCGACGCCCGCATCGCCGAGGTCGTCGACGAGACCTACGAGCTCTTCATGGACCTGCTCGACGACTCGCACAGCCAGGACGCGCTCGACTTCCCGGTCGTCTACGCCTCCGGCAAGGCCGGCATCGCCAGCCTCGAGCAGCCCGCCAACGGCGAGATCCCCGACGGCACCGACCTCGAGCCGCTCTTCAAGACGATCCTCGAGACCATCCCCGCCCCCGAGTACGACGAGGGCGCGCCGCTGCAGGCGCACGTCACCAACCTCGACGCCTCGCCGTTCCTCGGCCGCCTCGCGCTGCTCCGCATCCGCCAGGGCAACCTGAGGAAGGGCCAGACCGTGGCCTGGATGCGCCGCGACGGGTCGTCCAAGAACGTCAAGATCACCGAGCTGCTCGTCACCGAGGGCCTCGAGCGCAAGCCCGGCGAGTCCGCGGGCCCCGGCGACATCGTCGCGGTCGCCGGCATCCCGGAGATCACCATCGGCGAGACGCTGGCCGACGCGGAGAACCCGATCGCCCTGCCGCTGATCCACGTCGACGAGCCCGCCATCTCGATGACGATCGGCACCAACACCTCGCCGCTCGTCGGTCGGACCAAGGGCGGCAAGGTGACTGCACGCCTGGTCAAGGACCGCCTCGACTCGGAGCTCGTCGGCAACGTGTCGCTGCGCATCCTGCCGACCGAGCGCCCCGACGCGTGGGAGGTCCAGGGCCGCGGCGAGCTGGCGCTGGCCATCCTGGTCGAGCAGATGCGTCGCGAGGGCTACGAGCTGACCGTCGGCAAGCCGCAGGTGGTCACCAAGGAGGTCGACGGCAAGGTGCACGAGCCGGTCGAGCGCCTGACCATCGACGCCCCCGAGGAGTACCTCGGCACGATCACCGAGCTGCTCGCCACCCGCAAGGGCCGCATGGAGCAGATGACCAACCACGGCACCGGCTGGGTCCGCATGGAGTTCCTCGTGCCGGCGCGCGGCCTCATCGGCTTCCGCACCGAGTTCCTCACCGACACCCGCGGCACCGGCATCGCCCACCACATCTCCGAGGGCTACGAGCCCTGGGCCGGCGAGATCCGCTCCCGCAACAACGGCTCGCTGGTGGCCGACCGCAAGGGTGCCGCCACGGCGTACGCCATGACGTCGCTGCAGGAGCGCGGCGTGATGTTCGTCGACCCCACCACCGAGGTCTACGAGGGCATGATCGTCGGCGAGAACTCCCGCGCCGACGACATGGACGTCAACATCACCAAGGAGAAGCAGCAGACCAACATCCGGTCCGCCACCTCCGACAACTTCGAGAAGCTGATCCCGCCGAAGAAGCTCTCCCTCGAGCAGTGCCTGGAGTTCTGCCGCGAGGACGAGTGCGTCGAGGTCACCCCGGAGTCGGTGCGCATCCGCAAGGTCATCCTCGACCAGAACGAGCGCGCCAAGATCGCCTCGCGCGCCCGCAAGGCCTCGAAGTAGCCACCCGATGAGCGACTCCAGCCCCGCCCCGGGCTCCGGCGACCTCGCCGGACGCCTGGCCGCGTGGCTGGAGGAGCTCGGCCTCGCCGGACAGCTGGCCGAGGCCGGGCTGCCGACGTACGAGCGCGACGGCGACGGCGCGGTGCGCTGGCACGATCCCGCCACCGGCGAGCCGCTCACCGCGGAGCGCCTCGAGCAGCTGGACGAGCTGCTGCGCTCGGAGGGCGACGACCCCGCCCATGCCGTGCCGATCGCCCTGGTCCGGCTGCGGCGGGAGAGCCGGGTCCGGGCCGCGCTCCTCGACGGCGGCTGGGTGGACTACGCCGAGGTCGGTCGCCTGCGCGGGGTCTCGGAGAACGCTGCCCGGTTCGCGCTGCACAAGGCCGCCGAGCGTCGCAGCGTCCTGCTCGTCCAGCACGAGGGACGCACGCTCGTCCCCGCCTTCCAGCTCGACGAGCACGGCCAGGTGCGGATGGAGCTCGTCGCGGTCCTCGAGCCGCTGCTGGCGTCGGGAGCCGACCCGTGGCGCACGTGGGCCTGGCTCACCACCCCGGCCGCGCTCCTGGGCGGCGCCGTGCCGCACGAGGCCGCGCGCGACCCCGAGGAGCTGCCCCTCGTGCAGCACGCGGCGCTGCGTCTGGCCGAGCGGGCGAGAGCCACGTCGAGCTGACGTCCGCGCCTCACCCGCGCGGCGCGCTGGTACGCCGGATGTTCGTCCAGCCGGTGTAGCCGCGCTCCTCGAGGAGCGCGAGCAGCCCCGCCGCGCACGGGACGGACGTGAGGAACACCGCGTCGAGCAGGGCCGCGAGGTCGTCCGGCAGCGCCCCCTGGTCCCAGGCCTCGTCCGGCACCTGCGCGAACTGGCCTGCCAGGCGGTCGGCGACCCCGGCCAGGCGGGGATCGTCCGCGCACCACTCGATGACCTCGGCGAGGTCGCTGTAGAGCTCCCGGACGGAGGGGTCGTCGAGCTGCTGGCCCTTCATCTCCATGTAGAACGGCATCCGGTCCGGCAGCTGGGCGCCCACCAGGATCCAGGCGTCGCGCTCCGCCTCCACCATCACCTCGGGCACGCCGACGCCGCGGAGCCGGTCCAGGTAGGCGACCGCCTCGGGCGGGAGGGCCAGGCTGTCGCCGGCCGCGAGCCGGGCGATCCGCGCCCGGTGGTGCTGCCGTTCGCGGATCTCCGCACGCAGTCGGCGGTCGATGTCCTCGACCGCCGTCGCGAACTCCTGCTCGTCGGCCGCCAGGAGCTCCCGCACCCGGGACAGCGGCACGCCGGCCTCGGCCAGGGTGCGGATCCGGATGAGCTCCACGACAGCGGCGGCGTCGTAGCGTCGGTAGCCGGAATGGTCCCGTCCGGGCTCGGGCAGCAATCCCTTGGCGTGGTAGTGCCGGACCGCGCGCACCGTGACGTCGGCGTACGACGCGAGCTGGCTGATGGTCAGCATGGCCACAGTCTGCGCGCGATCACGTGGTCCGGCGACGGTAGGTCGCCATCGCGAGGGTGTGGGCGACCACGAGCAGGCCGACGCACCAGGCGAGCGCGACCCACCCCGTGGCACCGACCGGTTGGGCGGCGAACAGGTTGCGGATGGTGTCCACGATCGACGTGACCGGCTGGTGCTCGGCGAACCACTCCACGGGTGCCGGCATGCCCTCCGTCGGCACGAAGGCCGAGCTGATGAACGGCAGGAAGATCAGCGGGTAGGAGAACCCGCTCACCCCGTCGACCGAGCGCGCCGTCAGTCCCGGGATGACGGCCAGCCAGGTCAGTGCGAGGGTGAACAGCACGACGAGGCCGAGGACCGCGAGCCAGGCGAGCACCCCGGCACCGGAGCGGAAGCCCATCGCCACGGCGACCAGCACGACGAGGGCGACCGACACCAGGTTGGCCACCAGCGAGGTCAGCACGTGGCCCCACAGCACCGCCGACCGGGCGATCGGCATCGACTGGAAGCGCTCGAAGAGTCCGCCCGAGACGTCGGTGAACAACCGGAAGGCGGTGTAGGAGACCCCGGAGGCGACGGTGATGAGCAGGATCCCCGGCAACAGGTAGTCGACGTAGTCGCCACCGCCGACCTCGATGGCGCCACCGAAGACGTAGACGAACAGGAGCAGCATCGCGATCGGCGTGACCGCGGTGGTGATGATGGTGTCGGGGCTGCGCAGGACGTGGCGCAGGCAGCGCTGTGACAGCACGACGGTGTCGCGGAGGAGCTCGGTGGTCATCGTGCGCCCCCTGCCCGGTCGGGCCGGTCGGTCTGGCTGGGCCGGTCGGGCCGGTCGGGCCGGTCGGGCCGGTCGCCGACGATCGCGAGGAAGATCTCCTCGAGCGTCGGGCGCTTCTCGACGTACTCGACCGTGGCCGGCGGGAGCAGTCGCTCGAGCTCGTCGAGGGTCCCGTCGGCGATGATCCGGCCGCCGTGCAGGATCGCGATCCGGTCGGCGAGCTGTTCGGCCTCGTCCAGGTACTGGGTGGTGAGCAGCACCGTGGTGCCCCCGTCGGCGAGCTCGCGGACCGTCCTCCAGACCTCGATGCGCGACTGCGGGTCGAGCCCCGTCGTCGGCTCGTCGAGGAACAGCACGGGCGGGTCGCCGATCAGGCTCATCGCGATGTCCAGGCGTCGGCGCATCCCGCCGGAGTACGTCGCGACGCGCCGCCCCGCCGCCTCGGTCAGCGCGAACCGCGCCAGCAGGTCCTCGGCGATCCCGCGTGGGTCGGGAAGGTGCCGCAGCGTGGCGACGAGCACGAGGTTCTCGCGCCCGGTGAGGACCTCGTCCACGGCGGCGAACTGTCCGGTGAGGCTGATCGACTCGCGCACCTCCTGGGGACGGGAGGCGACGTCGTGACCGTGGACGGCTGCGGTCCCACCGTCGGCCCGCAGCAGGGTCGCCAGGATCCTCACGACGGTGGTCTTGCCGGCGCCGTTGGAGCCCAGGAGGGCGACGACGGCACCGACGGGGACGGTCAGGTCGACGCCCGCGAGCACGACATGATCGCCGTAGGACTTGGTCAGTCCGGTGATCTCGATGGCTGGAGTGGTGGTCATGGGACCAGCGTCGCGCCCTGACCCTGCGTCAAGGTCAAGCGAGGGTCGGGCTCAGGCCACCGCGCGAGCGGCTCGGGCGAGCTGGAAGCGTTCGTTGGTGAACACGGCGACGCCGATGAACGCCACCCCCACCACCACGGCCCCGACCTCGGTCAGCTGCGGCACGGCGCCGGTGAACGGGGCCGCTCCGGCGTGCAGGAGGAAGAGCACGGGGACCCACCTCGGCACCGACCGGGCCCGCAGGAGGCCGATCGCGAGGAGGACCTCACCGAGGACGAAGCTGCCCACGAGGACGACCGTGAAGCCGACCAGCGCGGCGTCGTCGGTGAGCAGCGCGAGCTCCCTGTCCCCGATGGTGCCGTTGACGACGAGGATGCGGAAGAAGGCCAGCAGCGCGGCGTACGCCGTCATCGCCATCACCGCGACGCCGAGCACGGCCGTGCCCGCGTAGCCGAAGTACCGTCCGCGCCGCGGCATCCCGAAGAGGAAGGTCGGCAACCCCAGCGCCAGTCCCAGCGAGCAGATGAGGAGGGCGACCGACGCCATGATCCAGCGACCCTCCTCGAGGCGGGCGCTGTCCAGGACGGCGGTGCCGTCGGCGCCCGTGGGGAGGCCGAGGGTGCCGAGCACGAGGGCGATCGCGCCGCTCGCCAGCGCCGCTGCCGAGTACGGCAGCCATCGGTCCCCCATGGTGCGCAACGTACGGGTGACCAGTGGTGCGCCGGGGCGGGTGATGGGCAAATGGCTCGGACGGACTACGGCCCCCTAGGGTGATCGGCAGTGACCACCGTCACCCGTCTCCGTGACCGCCCACACCCCCGGGAGGACCCCCGCATGACCGCCAGCCGCGTGCTGCCCACCGAGGAGGCGCGAGACCTCCTCGCCCTCACCCGCGAGATCGCGACCCGCGAGCTGGCGCCGCGCTCCGCCGAGGCGGAGGCGACCGAGACCTTCCCGCGCGACGTCTTCGCGATGCTGGGCCGGGCGGGGCTGCTGGGCCTGCCGTATCCCGAGGAGGACGGCGGCGGCGGGCAGCCGTACGAGGTCTACCTGCAGGTCCTCGAGGAGATCGCTGCGGTGTGGTCCTCGGTGGGCGTCGGCGTCTCGGTGCACGCACTGTCGTGCTTCGGGCTGTACGCCTTCGGTACCGAGGAGCAGAAGGCCGAGTGGCTGCCCGACATGCTCGGCGGCGACCTGCTGGGGGCCTACTGCCTCTCCGAGGCGCACGCGGGCTCCGACCCGGCAGCGATGCGTACGACGGCCCGCCGCGACGGCGACGACTACGTGATCAACGGCGCCAAGGCGTGGACCACGCACGGCGGCCACGCCGACTTCTACAAGGTGATGGCGCGGACGTCCGACGACCGCAACGGCATCTCCTGCTTCCTCGTCCCCGCCTCCAGCGAGGGCCTCAGCGCCGACCCGCCGGAGCGGAAGATGGGGCTCACCGGCTCCGCCACCGCGACCATGCGCTTCGACGACGTCCGGGTGCCGGCCACGCGCCGCCTCGGTGCGGAGGGCGACGGGCTGCGCATCGCCCTGGCCGGCCTGGACTCGGGTCGCCTCGGCATCGCGGCCGTGGCGGTCGGACTGGCCCAGGGCGCGCTGGACGCCGCGGTCGCCTACGCCCGTGAGCGCGAGACGTTCGGCAAGCCGATCATCGAGCACCAGGGCCTGGCCTTCGTGCTGGCCGACATGGAGGCCGCGGTCCAGTCCGCGCGCGCCACGACCCTGCACGCCGCGCGCCTGCGCGACGCCGGCCAGCCGTTCTCCCGGGAGGCCTCGATCGCCAAGATGGTCGCCACCGACAACGCCATGAAGGTCACCACCGACGCCGTCCAGGTGCTCGGCGGCTACGGCTACACCCGCGACTTCCCGGTCGAGCGCTACATGCGCGAGGCCAAGGTGATGCAGATCTTCGAGGGCACCAACCAGATCCAGCGGATGGTCATCTCGCGGTCGCTGGCCAAGGACGACAACGGCACGATCCGCTGAGCCGTACGCCGCCTCACGCGGCGTACGGGTCGGGCTCGCCCCGCCTGCTGCCGGACAGCCACCAGGCGGCCAGCACCCCGCCGAGGGCGCCGAAGAGGTGACCCTGCCAGGAGACTCCCGGCTGGCCGGGGAGCACGCCCCACAGCGCCCCGCCGTACACGAGCAGGACGACGACCCCGACCAGGATCTGGCCGGGACGCCGGGTGACGAGGCCGCGCACGACCAGGTAGGTCAACCACCCGAAGACCAGGCCCGACGCGCCGATGTGGATCGTGCCGACGCCCCCGAAGAGCCACGTGCCGACGCCGGCGACCAGCCACACCAGGGTGGTGACGGCGATCCAGCGGGCGACGCCAGAGAGCAGGATGAGGAAGCCGAGGACCAGCAGCGGGACGCTGTTGGCGACGAGGTGACCGAAGCCTCCGTGCAGCAGGGGTGCGAACGCGATGCCGCTCAGCCCGTCGGGGTCGCCCGGCCGGATCCCCTCCGCGTCGAGCCGGTTGCCCAGCAGGGTGTCGATGACCTCCGCGACCCACAGGACGGCCACGAACCCGGCGCTCCACACCCCGGCCTGCCCCCAGGAGGCGGCCGTGCGGGTCGTGGTCGCGGGTGTCGTCACGCCGTCGAGACTACGAGGGCGCTGGGAGACGACCGGCCCTCCTGCGATCACCGGGTGCTAGGTGATTCCGCGAGAGGCACCCGCCGCAGGTCGGGCAGCAGCGCCAGCAGCCCGAGGACCGGGAGGACGGCGAGGGCGGCGAGACTGCCGGGGATCCCGATCACCTCGCCGAGGCCGGCGACGACGGCCGAGCCGACGCTCCCGCCGACGAGGAAGAGCAGGGTGGCGATGCCGAGGGCCACACCGCGTACGTCGGCGTGCACGGCGTCGCCGACCAGCGCGGTGAGCGCGGGCTGGCCGAGCCCGAAGGACACGGTCGCCAGGGCTACCGCGATCGCCACCGGGACGGGCGCGACGAGCTGGGTGCCGAGGGCCGCCAGCAGCATGGTCAGGGCCGCAACGACGCCGGCGATGGCCAGGCTCCACGAGCCGCCGATGCGGTCGAGGAGCGGACCGGTCACGCGCGGGACGAGCATCGCCACGACGGCGCTCGGGACGAGGAGGAGCCCGACCTGCCACGGCTCCCACCCGGCGTGCACGAGCACGGCGGGCACCCCGATCAGCAGCGCGAACCACGACGCGGGCACCGACGCCGCGGCCAGCGCCGAGCGCACCACGCGCCCGTTGCGGATGACGGAGAGCGGCAGGAAGCCGTGCGGGCGGCGGCGTACCCGCAGCGCGACCAGCGGCGCACCCAGCAGCACCATCAGCGCGCCGACGACGGCGATCGTCAGTCCGCTGGTCGGGGACTGCACCAGCAGGACCAGGCCGCCGGAGGTCACCGCGACGAGCACGGCGCCGATGATGTCGAGGCGCGCGCCGCTGCCGCCACCGGCCAGTGCGTGCCACAGGAACGGGATCACCACGACCCCGAGGATCGGCAGCGCCATCACCGCCCGCCAGCCCAGGGAGTGCTCGACCAGGCCGCCGAGCAGCGGCCCGAGGCAGCTGATCGCCGCGGCCGTGCCGGCCAGGCGGCCGAGGGCGAGCCCGCGCACCGCGCCGTCGTACCGGGCACTCAGCGCGGTCACGCCCAGCGTCGGGACCGCCGCCGCGCCGGCACCCTGGAAGAGGCGGGCGACGAGCAGCACGCCGAAGGTCGGCGCGAGGGCAGCGGCGATCGCGCCGACCGTCATCAGCGTGATGCCGAAGACGAGCGGGAGGCGGACGCCGACGAGGTCGCTGACGCGCCCGTAGACCGCGGTCGTGACGGCCAGCATCAGCACGTAGAGGCTGATGCTCCAGGCCGCGGACCCGACGCTCACGTCGAGGTCGGACGCCATGAGCGGCAATGCGATCGCCGCCGACGACGAGCCCATGCCGGCGAGGCCGAAGAGCAGGCCGAGCAGCAGGGACACCCGACGGGAGTCGTCGGGAGCCTGGACCGGGGTCATCGCCGTCTGCACCACGTCGGGTCGCAACACCACGCGACGCGGCGACATTCCGCTGCCGGACCTCAGACGTCGGTGACGCGCAGCCCCGCGTGGCACTTGTAGCGCCGGTTGATGGCGATCAGGTTGGCCGTCAGGGCCTCGACCTGGTGCGCGTTGCGCAACCGACCGCCGTACAGCCCGCGCATGCCGGGGACGGCGTCGGCGAGCTCCTGGACCAGGGTGGTGGCCTCGCGGTCGTCGCCGAGGACGAGGACGTCGGTCTCGACCCGCGGGACGTCCGGGTCGCCGAGCAGCACCGCGGAGACGTTGTGGAAGGCGCCGACGACGCGGGAGCCCCTGAGGATCCCGGCGGCCTGCTGCGTGGCCGACCCCTCCTCGACCTGCAACGCGAAGGGCCCCTGCTTGTCGAAGCCGAGCGGGTTGACGCAGTCCACGACGACCTTGCCCGCCAGGACCTCACGCAGCGACTCGAGCAGCTCCCGGTGCCCCTCCCACGGTACGACGACCAGCACGACGTCGCCCGCGGCCGCGGCGTCCGCGTTGCTCGCCCCGGACACCGGAACGCCGAGGGCCTCGGACAGCTCGGCCGCTGCGGCCTCGGCCTTGTCGGCCGCCCTGCTGCCGAGCACCACGGTCAGCCCCGCGGCGGCGAAACGACGGGCCAGCCCGCGCCCCTGGGGGCCGGTGCCGCCGAGGACGGCGATGGTCTGGTCGCTGATGCGGAGGGGCGTCGCGTCGGTGTCGGTCACGTCGCGAGGCTAGCGCCCGGCGCCACCCGCCGGCCCCTCACCCGTAGGTGGGTTGTCCGGTCCTCTCCCGCGAGCAACGGTGGGGGCATGACCAAGCGAATCGCATTCCTGACCGCGTCCGAGGGCATCGAGGCAGTGGAGCTCACCGAGCCGTGGGACGCCGTGACCGGCGCCGGGCACACTGCCGAGCTGCTGTCCCCGGAGTCCGGCGAGGTCCAGCTCTTCAACCACCTCGACAAGGCCGAGACCCGGCCCGTCGACACGAAGGTCGCCGACGCCGAGGTCGCCGACTACGACGCGCTCGTCCTCCCGGGCGGCGTCGCCAACCCCGACGCCCTGCGGATGGACGAGGGCGCCGTGGCGTTCATCAAGGAGTTCGCCGCCTCGGGCAAGCCCGTCGCCGCGATCTGCCACGCCCCGTGGACCCTGGTCGAGGCCGGCGTGCTCTCCGGCAAGCGGGTCACGTCGTGGCCCAGCCTCCAGACCGACATCCGCAACGCCGGCGGCGAGTGGGTCGACGAGGAGGTCGTCGAGGACGGCAACCTGATCACCTCGCGCAACCCCGACGACATCCCCGCGTTCACCAAGGCGATCCTCGCCGCCCTCGGCTGAGCGCCGAGGACCTCAGCTGCGGCCGCTGGCGACCAGCCAGCGGCCCAGCAGCGTCCCGTCCTCCTCGAGCAGGGAGTGCGGGCGCAGCTCCACGTCGAGGTCGGCGCCGGCGGTGATCCGCGTGAGGTCGCCACCCAGAAGGCGCGGCACGATCGTCAGGCACAGCTCGTCGACCACCCCGGCGCCGAGCGCCGCGGCGAACAGCCCCGGCCCGCCCTCGCACAGCTGGTCGACCCACCCGCGTCCGGCCAGCCGGGACTTCAGCTCGACGAGGTCCACCTCGTCGTCGCCCAGCACGAGCACCTGCTCATCACCCAGCAGGGAGCGCGACGCCGACAGTCCGTCGGCGGACGCGGTGGTCGCCATCAGGATCCGACCGTCGGGGGCCTCGCGCAGGTTCTCCGGCACCTCGCCGGAACGGCTCACGACGACGAGCGGGATCTTCGGGACGGCGTACTCCTCGTCGCGCAGCGTGCCCGCCCCCACCACCAGGCAGTCGGCGTTGCGCCGCAGGGCGTCGAAGACCCGCTTGTCGGCGGCGTTGTTGATGCTCTTGCTGAGGCCGTCGCCGCCCTGGGCGGCGCCGTCGACGGTGCTGACGAAGTTGACCCGCAGCCACGGCTCGGCCAGCGGCGCGTAGGCCTGCGTCAGCTCGTCGTCAGAGAGGTCGGAGAGGTGGGGCAGCACGAGAGGAGAGGTCACGCGTTCCATCCTGCCGCCTACAGTCTCAGGGGTGATCACCCTTGCGGACCTGGCGGTCCTCTCCGAGCAGTACGGCGACGCGTGGTCCTCGCCCGTCGAGCCCGTCGTCCTCGCCGGTCCCCACGGTGCGGTGGTCATCGGCGACGGGCCGGTGACCCTCATGGGGTGCGTCAACCTGTCCCGCGACTCGACCTACCGCGAGAGCGTCGCGACCGGCCCCGACGACGCGGTCCGGATGGGCCGCATCCAGGCCGCCCAGGGTGCCGCGATCATCGACCTCGGCGCCGAGTCCAGTAACGCGACGGCCGCGCGGGTCACTCCCGCCGACCAGGTCAAGGCGCTGGTGCCCGTGGTCGAGCGGCTCGCCGCGGAGGCCGTCGTCTCGGTCGAGACCTACGAGCCCAGCGTCGTCGCCGCCTGCCTCGACGCCGGCGCCCGCATCCTCAACATGACCGGCCGCGAGCACGAGGACGACATGCTCACCCTCGCCGCGCAGTACGACGCCGCGGTGGTGATGTGCTTCGGCGAGACCGCCAACGTGCGCGTGGCCTCCGACGTGCCCCCGGACGCCGACCCGATGCCCGTGCTGCTCGACCACTTCGGACCGCGCATCGAGCGGGCCCGTGAGCTCGGCGCCGACAAGGTGGTCATCGACCCAGGGATGGGCTTCCACTACGGCAACCTGGTCGACCCGCTGACCCGGTCGCGACACCAGACTCGGGTGCTCTCGCAGACCTTCCGGCTGCGGCCGCTGGGCGTGCCGGTGTGCAACGTGCTGCCGCACACCTACGACATCTTCGGCGACGAGTTCCGCAAGGCCGAGGGCTTCTACGCCGTCTTCGCCGCGCTCGGCGGCGCCCACCTGCTGCGGGTGCACGAGGTCCCCCACCTGCGCGTCGTGCTCGACGCGCTGCGCGCCCTCGACGTGCGCTGACTCAGCGGCGCAGCAGCGCCCCGAAGCGGGCGTTCATGTCGGCGACCGCGTCGGCGGCGGCCGCGCTGAAGGGGCCCATGTCGACGAAGCCGTGGATCATCCCGTCGTAGCGCACCTGCTCGACCTCGACGCCGGCCGCGCGCATCGCCGCGGCGTACGCCTCCCCCTCGTCGCGGAGCGGGTCGAACTCGGCAGTGACCACGAGCGCCGGCGCCACGTGGGCCGTCTCGCCGTGCAGCGGCGCGATCCGGTGCAGCTCGGCGTTGAGGTCTGTCTCGGCCGGGACGTAGTGGCTGCTGAACCACTGCATCATCCCGGTGGTGAGGAAGAGCCCCTCGCCGTTCTCCGCCCTGGACGGGTAGTCCCCGACCCCGTCGGTGGCCGGGTAGATGAGGAACTGGCCCGCCAGCACGTCGCCGAGGTGCTGGGCGACCACGGCGGCCAGGTTGGCCCCGGCGCTGTCGCCGCCGACCGCGAGCCGATCGTCGCCACCCAGCCGGTCGAGGTGCGCCGCGGCCCACTCGGTGGCCGTCTGCGCGTCCTCGAGCCCGGCCGGGAACGGGTCCTCGGGCGCCAGCCGGTAGTCCACGCTCAGCACGGCCACGTCGGCGTCACGACAGATGCGCCGGCAGGCCTGGTCGTGGGTGTCGAGGTCGCCGATGACGAACCCACCGCCGTGGAGGTAGACCAGCGTCGGCCACGGGCCCTCGCCCTCGGGCCGGTAGAGCCGGGCGTCCCGCTCCCCCGCCCCGCCGGGGACGGCCAGATCCTCGACCGAGCCGACGGGCACGACGTCCTCGGGCTTGACCAGGTCGACCGACATCGCCCGCAAGCCCTGCCGGGCCAGGGCCGGCGTGCCCTGCTCCATGGGCGGGTAGCCCGCCGCCGCGATGAAGTCGAGCATGTCCTTGAGCTGCGGGTCGAGGGGCATGGCGTCAACCTAGCCCGCACGGCTGGGGCAGTTCGGCCCCCTCCTGACGTCGAGCGCGCTCAGGCGCTCAGGCCGTGGGAGCCAACTGCCTGCACCGTGCGCCACCGCACGATGTCCAGGAGGGCCGCCCGGACGTCGTCGGGGCGGAACATGACCTCGTCCCACGTGAAGCGCGCCACGACGAGGCCGCGCCGGGCACAGGCCGTGTAGCGGGCGACGTCGCGCCGCAGTCCGTCAAGTGTTCCGTGGAACTCGAACGACTCCGCCTCGACGACGATGCCGAGTCGGCGGTCGAGGAGGTCCACCCACCCCACACCGGGCACGTGGCCTTGGGGCTCCACGACCAGTCCCGGGACGGTGAGCGCGATGGCGAACAGGCACGACTCGAACGGATTGGCCCGCTTGCTCGAGGCGAACTCGGCCACCCGCAACACCTTGGTCCGCCCGGTCCGCGGGCTCCGCTCGGCTGCGGACACCAGGTCGGACCGCGTCACCTCCCCCTCACGCAACGCCGAGTCGGCCACACAGAGCGCGACGTCGAAGTCGTAGGCCCGGGCGCAGTCGATGACCGTCCGCACCCGGCGGGTCACGTGGCGGTGGACGTCACGGTCGGCAAGGTCGGCCCAGCGCGCCTCGACGTCCGCGCCCGGGGTGCGCGCGCTCCTCGGCACGATGAGGCACAGCCGCTCGGGCGCGCGTGCTTGACCTTCCAGTCGTAGCGCTGGGCAGCGCTGAGGTGGGACAGGACGCCGCCGAGCGCCACGGCCCGACGCACCTGCTCGTCGGTGTCGACCAGCGCGTAGCGGTTGCGGCGCACCTTGATGATCCGATCGTCGCGCAGCGCGCGCAGCAGCTCCGACCGCGTCGTCGGCCCGAGGAGCTCCCCGTAGGTCGCGACGCCGCCGAGCCTCTGGAGCGCGGTCACCGGATCCATCGCCGATCACCTTGGCACCGGAAGACGGGTCCCTGCTCCGCCCATCCACAGGCACGGTGTGGGCAGTTCGCCGGCCCTGGGTCCCGAGCCCCGCTCGGCGCCGGCTCGGGTCGCCCGAACTGCCCGTGTCGTGCAGCCCGAGTCAGCGGAGGAAGCGCCGCACCCCGGTCAGCAGCGCCGAGGCGTACGTCGCGCGCCCGCGCGCCGTCGTCATCCGGCGGGCGTCGCCGGGGTCGCGCATGTTGCCGAGCTCGACCATCACGGTCGGGACGTCGGAGAGGTTGAGCGTGGCCAGGTCGGAGCGGACGTCGAGCCCGTCCCCGCCGGCGATGTAGGTGGCCACCGGCACCCCGGAACGCACCAGGCCAGTCCGCACGGAGCGGGCCAGCGCCATCGAGGGGGCGGCGATGTCGTCGGTCCAGCCGGCCCGTGAGGTCGGCGCGATGACGTGGAAGCCGTGCGCACCGGCGGCGTACGACCCGTCGCCGTGGATGCTGATCTTGAGGTCGGCGTGGATGCGGTTGCCGGCGCGGCCGCGCACGTCGACGCAGGGGCCCCAGCGGTCGGTCCGGTTGCTGGTGCGGGTCATCACGACGTCCGCACCGAGATCGACGAGCCGCGCGCGCAGCTGCCGCGACACCTGCCAGGCGAACGTCGCCTCCGGGTAGCCGCCGTTCGTCGCCGTGCCGGTGGTGTTGCACGGCTTGGTGAAGCCGCCCGCGGGCACCGGACGGTTGATCTCGGCCGGGTAGCTGGCGTTGCCGAGCTGGTGGCCGGGGTCGACGACCACTGTCGTGCCGGCCAGCGGCAGCAGCGCGGAGGCGGCCGACAGGGCGGCCGACAGGCCGAGGGTGGCGAGCATCAGCCCGTGTAGCCGTCGGGGTTCTGCGACTGCCAGCGCCACGAGTCGACGCACATCTCCTCGACGGACCTGGTGGTGCGCCACCCGAGCTCGCGATTGGCCTTGGACGGGTCGGCGTACGACGACGCGACGTCACCGGGGCGGCGCGCGACGACCTCGTAGGGCAGCTCGCGCCCGACGGCCTTCTCGAAGGCGTGCAGCAGCTCGAGCACGCTCGTGCCGTGACCCGAGCCGAGGTTCCAGACGTTGACCGGCTCGGTGGTCGTGCTGAGCGCCTGGAGGGCCGCGACGTGGCCCGCCGCGAGGTCCTCGACGTGGATGTAGTCGCGCACGCCGGTGCCGTCGGGCGTGTCGTAGTCGTCGCCGAAGATGCTCAGCTTGTCGCGGCGCCCGACCGCCACCTGGGCGAGGTAGGGCATCAGGTTGTTGGGCGTGTCGGACGGGTCCTCGCCGATGGTGCCGGAGACGTGCGCACCGACCGGGTTGAAGTAGCGCAGCAGCGCGAACCGCAGGTGCGGGGCGGCGTGGGCGACGTCGGTGAGGATCTGCTCCTGCATGACCTTGGTCCAGCCGTACGGGTTCGTCGCGAAGGTGCGTCGGTCCTCGGTCGCCCCGGCCTGGTCGGTGCCGTAGACGGTCGCGCTGGAGGAGAAGACCAGCTTGTCGACGTCGTACTTCTGCATCGCCCGCACGAGCGAGAACGTCGAGCCGAGGTTGTTCTCGTAGTAGTCGAGCGGCATCGCAACGCTCTCGCCGACGGCCTTGAAGCCGGCGAAGTGGATGACGGCGTCGAAGTCCTCGGCCGCGAAGAGGTGCTCGGTCTTGTCGTAGTCGCACAGGTTGAACGAGTGCATCGCCAGCGCGGTGCCGGTCAGGGCCTCGAGCCGCCCCAGCACCGTGGGCCGGGAGTTGCTGAAGTTGTCGACGATCACCACGTCGTGGCCGGCCTGGACGAGCTGGATGACGGTGTGCGAGCCGATGTAGCCGGTGCCACCGCTGACGAGGATCTTCATGGGGCGCACCTTACCGACGCCGGTGGGCGGGCAGCCCGCTCCCGGCTGGCACAATCGCGCCCATGCCTACCGCACTCATCACCGGGATCACGGGCCAGGACGGGCTCTACCTGTCGGAGCTCCTGCTGTCGAAGGGGTACGACGTCCACGGTGTCATCCGCGGGCAGAACAACCCCCGCCGACAGCTGGTCGAGCGGCTCGTCCCCGACGTCACGCTCCACAACGGCGACCTCACCGACCTGTCCAGCCTGATGCGCGCGCTGCGCGACTCGCAGCCCGACGAGGTCTACAACCTGGGCGCGGTCAGCTTCGTGGCCTACTCGTGGGAGAACGCGTTCGTCACCAGCGACGTGACCGGCATCGGCGTGCTCAACGTGCTCGAGGCCGTGCGCCTGCACGCCGGGGACGACCCCTCGTCGGTGCGCTTCTACCAGGCGTCGAGCTCGGAGATGTTCGGCAAGGTCCAGCAGGTGCCGCAGTCCGAGGAGACGCTGCTGTGGCCCCGCTCGCCGTACGGCGTGAGCAAGGTCTACGGCCACTACATGACCATCAACTACCGCGAGTCCTACGGCATGCACGCCAGCTCCGGGATCCTGTTCAACCACGAGTCGCCGCGCCGCGGCGAGGAGTTCGTGACCCGCAAGGTCAGCAAGGCCGTCGCGGCCATCAAGCTGGGCCTCCAGGACGAGATCGTGATGGGCAACCTCGACGCCCGTCGCGACTGGGGCTTCGCCGGCGACTACGTCAACGCGATGTGGCTGATGCTCCAGCAGCCGGAGGCCGACGACTACGTCATCTCCACGGGCGAGACCCACTCCATCGAGGAGCTGCTCACCGTCGCGTTCACCCACGTCGGCATCGACGACTGGCGCCCCTACGTCCGCCAGGACCCCCGCTTCATGCGACCGGCCGAGGTCGACCTGCTCATCGGTGACGCCACCAAGGCCCACACCAGGCTCGGCTGGCGCCCCGAGGTCGGCTTCGAGGAGCTCGTCACGATGATGGTGGACGCCGACCTGGCGGCGCTGAAGGCCGGCTGGTGACCCGAGCCCTCGTTACGGGCATCGGCGGCCAGGACGGCAGCTACCTGGCCGAGCGCCTGGTCGCGGACGGCGTCGAGGTGCACGCCCTGGTGCTCGGCGCCGACTCCCGTCCCGCCCACTGCCCCGACGAGGTCACCCTGCACGTCGGCGACGTGGCCGACGTCGGGGCGACCCGACGGCTCGTGCTCGACCTGGCCCCCGACGAGGTCTACAACCTGGCCGCCATCAGCTCGGTGGCCCAGTCGTGGCAGGAGCCCGACCTGGTCAGCCGGGTCAACGGCTCGGCCCCGGTGGCACTGCTGGAGAGCGCGCGCCGGCTGCAGGAGCGGGGGCACGACGTCCGCGTCGTCCAGGCCTCCAGCGCCGAGATCTTCGGCGAGCCCGACCGCACGCCGCAGGACGAGGACACCCGGATCCGGCCCCTCAACCCGTACGGCGCGGCGAAGGCCTACGCGCACCTCGCGGTCGGCGTCTCCCGACAGCGTGGCCTGCACGCGTCGAGCATGGTGCTCTACAACCACGAGTCACCCCGCCGGCCGGCGCAGTTCGTGACCCGCAAGATCACCTCCACCGTGGCCGCCATCGCGCGGGGCGAGGCCGACCGGCTGGTGCTCGGCAACCTCGACGCGCGCCGCGACTGGGGCTGGGCCCCCGACTACGTCGACGCCATGGTCCGCGCCGCGCGGGCCGACACGCCGCGCGACTACGTCGTGGCGACCGGCGAGAGCCACACGGTGGGCGACTTCGTCGCCGCCGCCTTCGCCGCAGCGGGCGTCGCCGACTGGCGTCCCCTGGTGCACACCGACCCGGCGTTCGTCCGGCCGGCGGACGCCACCGAGCTGGTCGGTGACCCGTCGCTCGCCCACGCGCTGCTCGGCTGGCGGCCTTCCGTGGGCTTCACCGAGGTCGTCGCCCGGATGGTCGCGGCGGACCTCGACGCCTGATTCACCAACGGTCCGTCGTGAAACACACCGCCGAGCGGGTGGCGCCGACTAGCACCTACCGGGCGGTACGGGCTACAAACGGTCACGAAACGGGAGAGATTGCGCACACCGGCCGCCACACACGCCCCAAACAGTGAGACATGCTCGGATCACTGAGAGGGTAAAGGCTCGTTGGACGACATCTGTCCGACTTCGGGGCCTGTGGGGGGCGATGCAATGTCTACGACGAGTGACCGGCTGAGCGCGCGTGTCGCCTCACCGGCGACCCCGGAGACGGGTCCCCCGTTGCGGCCGAGCGCCGGCGAGGTCGCGGCCCCCTCCGTCGCCCGGGTCGCCGCTCGGCGCGCCCGCGCACGCATCCCCGTGGCCGCCTTCGCGGTGGACCTGCTGATGATGCTGTGCGCCGTCACCGTCGGTGGCCTGCTGCGCGAGGTGCTGCCGATCTTCCCGCAGAACGTGATGTCCACGCCCGTCCCCCCGATGGTCGTCGTCGCGCTCATCGGGCTGTGGCTGGTCGTGGTCCTCGTCCTGGGGGGCTACCGGGCCCGCGTCTTCGGTGCGGGCACCGACGAGTTCAAGATGGTCATCAACTCGACCCTCGTCACCGCCGGGCTGGTCGGCATCGGCTGCTACCTCGCCCAGTACGAGTTCTCCCGCGGTCTGTTCCTCTTCTCCTTCGTCAGCGGCGTCCCCCTGCTCGTGCTGGGTCGCGCCGTCCTGCGCCTCTTCATCAAGGGCGCCCGGCGCCGGGGACGACTCCTGCAGCGGGTGGTGCTGGCAGGCCTGCCCTCGCACGTGGACGAGATCGCGGCCGTCCTGCGCCGTGAGTCGTGGCTGGGCTACCAGGTGGTCGGGGCCGTCACCCCGGCGACCGACTTCCGCGAGACGACGGCGTCCGGCGTCAAGGTGTGGGGCAACACCGACGACGTGACCTGGGTCGTCGACACCCTCGACGCGGACACCCTCTTCGTCGCGGCGGGCGCCTTCAACACCACCGCGGACATGCGCCAGGCCGTCTGGGACCTCGAGGAGAAGGACGTCCAGGTGGTCGTCGCACCCAAGGTCTCCGACGTCTCGAGCGAGCGGGTGAGCATCCGGCCGGTCGGCGGGCTGCCGCTGGTGCACCTGGAGCCGCCCCGCGTGCGACAGGCGAGCCGGTGGGGCAAGCGCATCTTCGACGTCGTGGGCTCGAGCCTCCTCATCCTCGCCTTCTCCCCCGTGCTGCTCTTCGCCGCCGTGCGCGTCTGGGCCCACGACCGCGGTCCGGTCCTGTTCCGCCAGCGACGGGTGGGCAAGGACGGCATCGAGTTCGCGTGCTTCAAGTTCCGCACGATGGTCATCGACGCGGAGTCCCTGGTCGCGGAGCTCCGGGAGGCGCAGGGTGCCGGGGCGCTGCTGTTCAAGATGAAGGACGACCCGCGCATCACGCCCCCGGGACGCTGGCTGCGCCGCTACTCCGTCGACGAGCTCCCGCAGCTCTTCAACGTCGTCCTGGGCACGATGAGCCTGGTCGGCCCGCGCCCCCAGGTGCAGGCGGAGGTCGACATGTACGACACCGCCATGCACCGCCGCCTGCGGGTGCGGCCCGGCATGACCGGCCTGTGGCAGGTGTCCGGGCGCTCGGACCTCTCGCTCGAGGACGCGATCCGGCTCGACCTCTACTACGTCGACAACTGGTCGATGACCCAGGACCTGTCGATCATGGCGCGCACTTTCGGCGCCGTCTTCGGCAGCAGCGGGGCCTACTGACCCTCGCCCTGCTCCTCCAGCAGGCCGAGCAGGTACGCGCCGTACCCGCTCTTGACCAGTGGCTCGGCGCGCTGGCGCAGCTCGTCGTCGGACAGGAAGCCCATCCGCCAGGCGACCTCCTCCGGGGCGCCGATCTTGAAGCCCTGACGGCCCTCGATCGTGCGCACGAAGTTGCTCGCGTCGTTGAGCGAGTCGAACGTCCCGGTGTCGAGCCAGGCGGTCCCACGGGGCAGCACCTCGACCTGGAGCGTGCCCTGCTCGAGGTAGATCCGGTTGAGGTCGGTGATCTCGAGCTCGCCCCGCGGGGACGGCTTGAGGTCCCGGGCGTGGCCGACCACGTCGTTGTCGTAGAAGTACAGCCCGGGGACCGCGAAGTGGCTCTTGGGGTGCTCGGGCTTCTCCTCCAGCGAGAGGGCCCGGCCCGCGTCGTCGAACTCCACGACGCCGTACGCCGTGGGGTCGGCCACGTGGTAGCCGAAGACGGCCGCGCCCTCGAGGTCGTCGAAGCGGCGCAGCCGGGTGCCGAGGCCGGTGCCGTAGAAGATGTTGTCGCCCAGCACGAGCGCCGCACCGTCGTCACCGATGTGGTCGGCGCCGATGATGAAGGCCTGCGCGAGGCCGTCGGGGCTGGGCTGGACGGCGAAGGTGATGTTGATGCCGAACTGCGACCCGTCTCCGAGGAGGCGGTGGAAGGGCTCGGCCTCGTGGGGCGTCGTGATGATGAGGACGTCGGTGATGCCGGCCAGCATCAGCGTCGTGAGCGGGTAGTAGATCATCGGCTTGTCGTAGACCGGTACCAGCTGCTTGCTGATGCCCAGGGTGATCGGGTGGAGTCGGGACCCGGTGCCTCCGGCCAGGATGATTCCGCGCATGCGCGCCACCCTAGAGGGCCGAGCGCCGACGACGTCAGGCGCGACCCGCCGCGGGGTGTCGACCCGCGGGCCCCCGCACCGGTCGCCGCGTTTTCGGAGGTCACGGACCGGCTGGGATACTGGAGCGCGTGCCTGCGCTCTCCTCGCTCCGCAAACCCGTCGTCCTGCTGTCCGCCGCCGTGGGGTTCGGCGCGCTCGCGGTCTCCCTGGCACAGGTCCCCGGAGCGGCAGACGAGGCGCGCACGGAGCTGGAGGCTGCCAAGGTGGCCCTGGAGGCCGGCGACACCGACGCCGCCACGGCGGCGGTCGACCGGGCGCGCGAGCACGCCGACACGGTGCAGCTGGGCGTCCAGGGGCCCGCTGGTGTCCTGGGCCAGTGGTTGCCGGTCGTCGGGACCAGCGCACGCGACGCCCGCCACCTCGGTGACGCCCTCGACTCGGCGGTCTCCATCGCCGAGATGGGCACGGCGACGCTGCCCGAGATCACCGGCGACGACGCCACGTTCTTCGAGGGCGGCAACGTCGACATCCCCACCCTCGAGCGCCTGGTCGGCACGGCCGGCGAGGTCCGGACCGAGCTCGCGAGCGCGCAGTCGAGCCTGACCGCCATCGAGGCCACCGGCCCCGGCGGAGGACGGATCGGCGACGCGCGCGACAGTGCGCTCGAGCAGGTCGACCCGCTGGCCGACGGCCTCGACGACCTGATGCCGCTGATGGAGGAGCTGCCCACGATCCTGGGCGCCGAGGGCGACCGCAAGTACCTCCTGGCCATCCTCAACCCCGCGGAGATGTACTACTCCGGCGGCGTGGCCCTGTCCTACGCGCCGGTGACCGTGTCCGACGGACGGGTGAGCATCGGCGAGAGCGTCGACACAGGCGCCAACCGGGAAGTGTTCGAGCCGCGCTACTGGCGCAAGGTCAAGGGCAACCCGTTCCACAAGGGCCGCCAGCGGGTGATGCTCGCCGGTCTGGCCCCGTCGTGGCCCGTCGCCGGCGAGGAGACCCTCAACGCCTGGCGCGCCCTGCGCGGCCGCAACATGTCCGGGTTGATCGCCGTGGACGTGATCGCGCTGGCCCGGCTCTCCGAGATCACCGGCCCCATGGACGTCCCCGGCTACGGACGCGTCGACAGCTCCAACCTGGTGGAGACCCTCATCGGCAGCTACGACGACTACGCGGATCCCTCCAGTCGCGAGCGCAAGGACTCCAACAAGGCGCTGGTGGGCCTCTTCGTCGACCGCCTGCTCGGCACCGGACAGCTCCCCGACAAGGTCCGCGTGCTCGCGGACGCCGCCCGCGGACGCCACTTCGCGGCGTACTTCCGCGACGACGAGGTCCAGGACACGCTGGGCGACCTGGCCATCAGCGGCGACCTGTCGCAGACCAAGCACGACTACCTCGGCGTCCTCACGCAGAACACCGTGGGCAGCAAGACCGACTACTGGCAGTCCCGCCGGGTCAGCTCCGACGTGCGCCTGCGCCCCGACGGCAGCGCCCGGGTCGCGCTCGAGGTGGAGATCCACAACGACAGCGCGCCGTACGCCGGACCGGGCATCGACCCGCAGGAGGGGTACTTCACCCGCTGGGCACACCTGTCCGTCGGCACCTTCCTCCCGCGACGCGCCGCCGTGGACACCGTGACCGTGGACGGGACGCCCATCGACTTCAACGTCGGCGACTACTTCGGCCGCCCCTTCGTCCGGCAGTCCCTCGAGTTCCCGCCCCAGGCACGACGGACCGTCCGCCTGGAGTACGACGTCCCGGCCGCGGCCGTCCGCGACGGCGACACGCTGACCTACGGCCTCGACGTCGACCCCCAGGGCATGGTGCGTCCCCAGAGCGTGTCGGTGCGCCTGCACCTGCCGGAGGGGTTCACCGCCGAGGAGCTCCCCGAGGGCTGGAGCGCCGCTGGCCGCGGCACCGTCACGTGGACCGACGAGGCGCTGGACGACTCCCCGCGGTTCACCCTCGTGGCCCGGCGCGGGTAGCCCTCGCCCTAGACTCCCGCGCATGGAACGACTTCTCGTGACCGGGGGCGCCGGGTTCATCGGCTCCAACTTCGTGCACCACCTGATGGAGCACACCGACGTGCGGGTGACCGTGCTCGACAAGATGACGTACGCCGCCAGCCGGGAGGCACTGGCCGGGCTGCCGGAGGACCGGGTCAGCCTCGTCGTCGGCGACATCGCCGAGCCCGAGGTCGTCGACCCGCTGGTCGCCGAGCACGACGCGGTCGTGCACTACGCAGCCGAGTCGCACAACGACAACTCGCTCAACGACCCCAGCCCGTTCATCCGGACCAACATCCTGGGCACGTTCACCATCCTCGAGGCGGTCCGCAAGCACGACAAGCGCCTGCACCACGTCTCCACCGACGAGGTCTACGGCGACCTGGAGCTCGACGACCCGAAGCGCTTCACCGAGGACACGCCGTACAACCCGTCCTCGCCCTACTCGGCGTCCAAGGCCGGCTCCGACCACCTCGTCCGCGCCTGGGTGCGCAGCTTCGGCGTGCAGGCGACCGTCTCCAACTGCTCCAACAACTACGGTCCCTGGCAGCACATCGAGAAGTTCATCCCCCGCCAGATCACCAACGTCATCGACGGCATCCGCCCCAAGCTCTACGGCTCGGGCGAGAACGTCCGCGACTGGATCCACGCCGACGACCACTCCTCGGCCGTGTGGACCATCCTCAACAAGGGCGAGATCGGCGAGACCTACCTCATCGGCGCCGACGGGGAGAAGAACAACCTCGAGGTCGTCCGGCTGATCCTGACCCTGATGGGCCAGCCCGCCGACGCCTTCGACCACGTCACCGACCGCGCCGGCCACGACCTGCGCTACGCCATCGAGTCCGGCCGCCTGCGCCAGGAGCTCGGCTGGCAGCCCCAGTTCCAGGACTTCGAGTCCGGCCTGGCCGACACCATCGAGTGGTACCGCACGCACGAGGACTGGTGGCGCCCCGCGAAGGAGGCCACCGAGGCCGCCTACGCCTCGAAGGGCCAGTGAAGACGCGCACCCGCTGGTTGAGCAGTGAGCGAAGCGAACGTCGCACCCGCTGGTTGAGCAGTGAGCGAAGCGAGCGTCGCACCCGCTGGTTGAGCAGTGAGCGAAGCGAGCGTGTCGAAACCGAGGAGACCCATGACTGACCTGACCGTCGACACCACTCCCATCCCGGGCCTGCTCGTCGTGCGGATGCCGCTGCACGGTGACGCCCGCGGCTGGTTCAAGGAGAACTGGCAGCGCGAGAAGATGGTGGCCCTGGGGCTGCCCGACTTCGGCCCCGTCCAGAACAACATCTCCTTCAACGCCTCGCGCGGCGCCACCCGCGGCATCCACACCGAGCCGTGGGACAAGTTCGTCTCGCTGGCCACCGGCCGGATCTTCGGCGCGTGGGTGGACATGCGCGAGGGGGAGAGCTTCGGTACGACGTTCCACCTCGAGGTCGACCCGTCGGTCGCGGTCTTCGTCCCCCGCGGCGTCGGCAACAGCTACCAGGCGCTCGAGGACGGCACGGCCTACACCTACCTCGTCAACGACCACTGGCGACCCGGTGTGGCCTACCCGGCGCTCAACCTGCGCGACGAGACCGCCGACATCCCGTGGCCGATCCCCCTCGACGAGGCCGAGATCTCCGAGAAGGACCTCGCCAACCCGGGGCTGGGCGACGTCACCCCGATGGCGCCGAAGAAGACCCTGGTGCTCGGTGCCGGAGGCCAGCTCGGGCAGGCGCTGGTCGCCGCGTTCCCGGGCTCCGAGGGCGTGACCCGGGCCGAGCTGGACGTCACCGACGCCGACGCGGTCGAGGCCTGGCCGTGGCACGAGTACGCCGTGGTCCTCAACGCCGCCGCCTACACCGCGGTGGACGCGGCCGAGACGCCCGAGGGGCGGCGCGCGGCCTGGGCGGCCAACGCCACCGCGCCCGCGACCCTGTCCCGACTGGCCCGCGAGCACGGCTTCACGCTCGTGCACTACTCCTCGGAGTACGTCTTCGACGGCACCGCCGAGGACCACGTCGAGGACGAGCCGCTGTCCCCGCTGGGCGTCTACGCACAGACCAAGGCGGCCGGCGACCTCGCGGTGGCCCTGGCGCCGCGCCACTACCTGCTGCGCACCTCGTGGGTGATCGGCGAGGGCCACAACTTCGTGCGCACCATGCAGTCCCTCGCGGACAAGGGGGTCTCCCCCAGCGTGGTCGCCGACCAGGTCGGTCGCCTCACGTTCACCTCCGAGCTGGTCCGGGCCACCCGGCACCTGCTGGAGTCGGGCGCCGAGCACGGCACCTACCACGTCTCGAACGACGGTGCGGCGATGTCGTGGGCGGAGGTCGCGCAGGCGGTCTTCGAGCGGTCCGGCCGGTCGGCGGGCGACGTCGCGCCTATCAGCACCGACGCCTACGCCGCCGGGGTGCTCGAGAAGGGCAACCCCTTCGCGCCGCGTCCGCTCCGCTCGGCGATGTCGTTGGACAAGCTCCGGGCCACCGGCTTCGAGCCGGAGGACGCGTTGACGGCGCTGGAGCGCTACCTGGGGGCCTCGGAGCGCCCGTAGTCGTCCTCGAGGCGGCAGATGTCGTCCTCGCCGGTGTAGGCGCCGCGCTGCACCTCGATGATGACGAGCTCCTCGTCGTGCGCGTTGGTGATGCGGTGCGCCGCACCCAGCGCCACGTCGACGGAGTGGCCCGCCACGGCGATCACGGTCTCGCCCTCGACGATGCAGGTCGCGGTGCCGGCGATGACCACCCAGTGCTCGGAGCGGTGCTCGTGGGTCTGGTAGGACAGCCGCTGCCCCGGGGCCACGTGGATGCGCTTGACCTTGTAGCCGTCACCCTCGTCGATGACGTGCCACGAGCCCCACGGGCGCTCTTCCCAGTCCAGCGACATGCTTGTTTCTCCCCTGTGTGCGTGTACGACGACCGGCGTGACGATACCCGGCCACGCACGGCGACGTTCATGCCTGGCCCCGACGCCGCACGTTTGTCACGAGCTCCGGGCGCTGACCTAGGCTGGCCTCGTGGCCTTCTACGAGTTCCAGGGGTACGTCTACCTCGTCGTCATGCTGGTGATGCTGGCGGTCAAGGCCTACGCCTTCATCAGCTCGCTGCTCTTCTCGGCGGAGGCCTACACGGCCACCGGCAAGCTCACGAAACCCGCGTGGAGCATCATCCTGGGACTCGGCCTCCTCGCGCAGGTGCTGCTGCTCAACGCGTCGCCGATCAACCTGATCCACCTCGCCTTCACGATCGCGGCCCTCGTCTACCTCGCCGACGTCCGTCCCGCCCTGGCCGAGGTCACGGGCCGCCGCTGACGCCGCGCGCCGACGCTGGTCGAGCAGGGCGCCCGGGCGCCATCGCTGGTTGAGCAGGGCGCCTTGGCGCCCGTGTCGAAACCAAGCCCCGAAGACGACAACGACCCCCAGCCTTCCGGCCAGGGGTCGTTGCTGGTCTCAGACCACGAGCTCAAAACAGGGCGAGCTGGTCGTCGTCGGTGCCGCGTGCGGCACCAGTCCTTCAGTCGCCGACCTTCTCGGCGGCGTCGGTGACGGCCTGGGTCGCGTTGGACGCCGTCTTCTTGGCGGCGGTCACGGTGGCCTTGGCGCTGCTCTGCGCGGTGGTCGTCTGCTTCGTGGGCGCCTTGCGGGCCGGCGCCTTCTTCGCGGCGGTCTTCGTCGCGCTCTTGGCGGCGGCGGCCTTGGTGGTGCTCTTCTTGGCGGCAGCCTTGGTGGCGGTCTTGCGCGCGGTGGCGGTCCGCTTGGTGGCGGTGGTCTCCGCGTCGACGGCCTTCTTGGCCTGCGTCGTGGTGGTCTTGGCCTTGGCGACGGTGGTCCGGGCCGAGGAGACGGTGCGCTTCGTGGACTCCTGGCGGCGGACGCGGCCCACCAGCGACTCGCCGCGCTTGACCAGGTCGGCGTAGGTGTCGGTCGCGGTGTCGACGCCGCCGTCGACCAGCTTCTGGACCTTGCCCGGGTAGGCCTTGGCCTCGGCCTGGAGCTCGGCGACACGGGCCTCGATGGCCTCACGGCGGGCCTTGGCGTCCTTGGCCAGGGCGTCGACACGGGCGTTCACGACGGTGGTGGCGCGGTCCGCGAGGGCCTTGGGGTCGCCGGCGGTCTTCTGCGCGTCGGCGACGCGGGCGGTGACGTCCTTCTGGACGCCCGCGATGCGGGTCTGGGTCTCGGTGACGAGGTCGCGGACGATCTCGACGGCGAGGTCGGTCACGCCGACGTAGGCGAGGACGGGCTTCGGGAGGGTGGCCTTGGCCATGGTGGAGCTCCTTCGATTGAGGTGTGTCCGACCCGATCTCGGTGATCGCGGTCGGGTCGGTTCAGCGCTGGTCGTCCGCCTGCCCCGCGTTGAGGGCGAGGAAGGAGGCGTACACGTCCAGCAGCGACTGCTTCTGGCGTTCGGTCAGACCGGTGTCGGCCAGGACGGCCAGCTCGACCGACCCCCCGACGCCCGGCTCGGGGCTCACGATCCCCGCCCGCACGTTGAGCTGCTCGGCGGAGATGCGCAGTGCCTTGGCGATCTGCTGGAGCACTTCGGCCGAGGGACGGCGCAGACCGCGCTCGATCTGGCTCAGGTAGGGGTTGCTGACGCCGACCTGGTCGGCGAGCTGCCGCAGGGAGAGTCGCGACGCGAGTCGCTGCTCCCTGAGGAAGTCTCCGAGCGAGGCGACGACGGTCTTCCCGTCCTTGCTGTCCTTGGCCATGCCTCCATAGTGCTAACACCAGTTAGCAAAATGCAAACTACAGCGCGGTGACGACCCTCACACACCCAATGGGAACAGGGTTTCGGTGCTAGCTCAGTACGTCGCGCGGATCTCGCCGACCGGCTTCCCGCCACCGAGGAGCACGTGCTGGCCCGTGCGACGTACGGCGTCCGCATCGACCCCGTCGAGCTCCAGCACGCCCGAGCGGCGCAGCGCCTCCGCCATCAGCACCGGGCGGACCCGGGGGGCGCCGTCGTCGGTCTTGAGGGCGAACGCGCGACCGTCGGGCAGGGCGACGGCGTAGCAGGACTCGGCGCCCGCCTTGCCGATCGCGCCGGGGACAGCGGTCAGCAGCGCGAGCTCGTCGCGGCGGGTCCCCGAGACGTACGCCGGGTGCTGGCGGATGGCGTCGGCGACGCGGCGCTCGGGTCCGTCGGTGGCGACCGCCAGCGTCCGGAAGGCGCGGGCGAGGCCGACCAGCGACGTGGACAGCAGCGGCGCCCCGCAGCCGTCCACGGCCACCGTGGTGACGGGCTCGCCCGTCAGGTCGGCGAAGGTCTCGGCGATCACCTGCTGGAGGGGGTGGTCCGGGGCCAGGTAGGTGTCGGTCGGCCAGCCGTTGGCGACGCAGGTCGCGAGCATCGCGGCGTGCTTGCCCGAGCAGTTCATCAGGATCGAGGACCTCGCCCCACCCGACCGGATGACCTCCTCGCGGGCCTCGTCGTCGATCGGGTAGTCCACGGGGGTCTGCAGTGCGTCCTCCGTGAGTCCGGCGGACGCCAGGATGCGGCGCGCGCCGTCCACGTGCAGGGGCTCACCGGAGTGCGAGGCACAGGCCAGGGCGAGCAGGTCGGGCGGCAGGTCCAGTCCGGCACGGACCATGCCGAGCGCCTGGACGGGCTTGTTGCAGGAGCGGGGCAGGACAGGCTGGTCGACCACCCCCACCGACCAGTCGACCGCTCCCGCGGTGTCGAGGGCGACCACGGATCCGTAGTGGTGCCCCTCCACGAACCCCGAACGCACGATCTCGGCCACCACCACTGGACTCGACATGGCTGCAGGCTACCGACGTCGGACTGGCAGGATTGACCCGTGTCGACACCCCAGCACTGCCCCGGTCCGCGCGAGCTCGACGACCTCGAGCTCCTCACGACGGGGGCGGTGCACCCGCTGACGGCGTTCAACGCCCCGGGCAGCGTGCTGACCCTGGACCTGCCCGGCGACCTCGCCGCGGCGGGCGAGGTGGAGCTGGTCGACCCCGAAGGGCTCCCTCTCGCACGCGTGGTGCCGGCGACCGGTGAGGTGACCGCGCTGACCCACGCGCAGTACGGCCCCTTCCGGCGCCTGTACCTGTCGCCCCGCGAGGTGCGCGAGCAGCACGCCGGGCGCACGGTCGTGCCCGTCACCGACGCCCTCACCGCGACCCAGGTCGAGGAGGTGCGCGGGCTCGGCCCGAGCCTGCTGCTCGCGTTCGCCGGCCACGGCACCTCCGCCCTGTCCCCCGTCGCGCTCGTCCGCGCCACCCTGGCCACCGCCGACCTCCTCGACGACGCCGTCGTCGTGGTGGTGTCCCTCGCGGACCACGGCGACCCCGACGCCGACCACGCGCTGGGCGTCCGGGTGGCCCGGACCTACGCCGGCACGGACCCCGTCCACGCGCTCGCCGACGCCGACGGCGACGCGCCGTACCCGCCGAGCATCGAGGCCGTCGTCGCCCGCGACCTCCCCGAGCCCGGGGAGCAGGGTCTGGTGCTCTTCTTCACCGGCCTGTCCGGCAGCGGCAAGTCCACGCTCGCACGCGCCCTCATGGACCGCGTCCTCGAGCAGGGCGAGCGCACCGTCACCAGCCTCGACGGCGACGTCGTACGCCGCCACCTCTCGGCCGGGCTCGGCTTCTCCCGCGAGGACCGGGAGACCAACATCACCCGCATCGGCTGGGTCGCCGCCGAGATCGCCCGCCACGGTGGCGTCGCCATCTGCAGCCCGATCGCCCCGTTCGCCTCGACGCGCGCCACCGTGCGCCAGATGGTCGAGGACGCCGGTGGGGACTTCTTCCTCGTCCACGTCGCCACGCCGCTCGAGGAGTGCGAGCGCCGCGACCGCAAGGGGCTCTACGCCAAGGCGCGCCGCGGCGAGATCCCGGACTTCACCGGCATCTCCTCGCCCTACGAGGAGCCCGAGGACGCGGCGGTCCGCGTCGACACCACCGGCCGGAGCATCGAGGACGCCCTCGACGACGTGCTCGAGGCCCTCGCGAAGACCGGCCACCTCGAGCTCTCCGCAGCGCCGGTCGAGCCGCCTTCGTCGGTTGAGGTGCGAGCGGAGCGAGCCTCGAAACCACCACTCAAGGTCCTCTTCGTCTGCACCGCCAACATCTGTCGCTCCGCGTGGCTCGAGCAGGCAGCCCGCGCCCTGGGGGCGCGCGGCATCGAGTTCAGCAGCGCCGGCACCCACGGCTTCGACGCCCACCCGATGGACACCGTCATGTCCGGCACGCTCAGCTCCCCGGACGAGGGGTTCCGCAGCCGCCGCCTGACCCGCGAGATCGTGGAGCAGGCCGACCTGGTCCTCACCGCGGAGAGCAGCCACCGCGCGTACGTCCTCGAGGAGCACCCGCAGGCGCTGCGCAAGGTCTTCACCCTCGGCCAGTTCGCCCGGGCCGCCCACGCAGCCCCCGACCTGCGCGGCCGTGACCTGCTTGCGGCGGCCGGCGAGCGGCGTACGGCACCCCTGGCCGAGGACGACATCGACGACCCCTACCGGCGCGGGAATGCGGCCGCGGAGGCCGCAGCGGGCAAGATGTCGACAATGTTGAGCGTGATTGTCGCGGCGCTCGCCGAGGAGGACTGATGGCCGACCTGCTGACCCTGACGGCGCTGTCGATCCTGGCGGCGGGCTTCGTCGTCGGCATCGTGGTGGGTCTGACCGGCATGGGCGGTGGTGCGCTCATGACGCCGGCTCTGATCTTCCTGGGCGTCGGCGACGCCGCGACCGTCGTCACGGCCGACCTGACCGCAGCCGCGGTCTACAAGACCGGCGGCGCCATCGTGCACAAGCGCGAGGGCTCCCCCCACATGCAGCTGGCCAAATGGCTGATCATCGGGTCGGTGCCCATGGCCCTCCTCGGTCCCTATCTGGTCAAGGCGTTCGCCGACCCGGAGGACCTCGACAGCACGCTCAAGCTCTGCATCGGCTTCGCCCTGCTGTTCGCCGCCGCGACGTACGCGCTGCGCCTCTACATCAACCTCAAGCGCCTGCGCGGCGACGGCCCCCGGCCCGACCCCAACCCCACCGTCCGCCCTCTCCCCACCCTGCTGGTGGGCGCCCTCGGCGGCCTTCTGGTCGGCATCACCAGCGTGGGCTCGGGCTCGGTCATCATGATCGCGCTGCTGATGCTCTACCCCGGCCTCGGCGCCGTCCGGCTGGTCGGCACCGACCTCGTGCAGGCGGTGCCGCTCGTGCTGGCCGCGGCCATCTCCAACATCGCCATCCACGGGATGGACTGGGGCGTGCTCATCCCCCTGATCGCCGGATCCGTCCCCGGCACGCTCCTCGGCGCCAAGATCGCCCCGCGGGTGCCGCAGTCGGTCATCCGGCGCGGGATCGTCGTGGTGCTCACCATGAGCGGCGTGGCGCTGCTGGACAAGGCCGGCTGGCCGCCCCTGGGCGCCGGCGAGGACGACACCCACCCGATCCTCATCGCCGGGGTCGGCCTCTTCGTGCTGGTCGTGCTGCCGATCGTCTGGGGCTTCATCCGCAAGTCGGAGGGACTGCCGATGTTCGGCAAGCCGACCATCGCCCAGCTCGAGGACCCCAACTTCAAGCCCGGCTTCATCGGGATGAAGCGCACCGACGACTGATCCGGTCCAGACCGGGCCCGTATCTCCGTGGCCGCCGCTCGGCCGGCGGAGGATCGTGTGGGAAGTGTCGATCGCTCGCGTCGTCGTGACGGCGGCGCTGACTGCCTCACTGGTGGCCTGCGCCTCCGACGAGGACGGTGCGGGCGCGAACGGCGACTCCACGAAGTCCACGAGCACCACCGGTGCCGAGACAGCGACCGAGCCGACTGAGGAGGCGACGTACCTCGAGGAGGGCGACCTCCCCGACCCGCTCTCGCTGCGCGAGGTGGACGGCCGGACCATCAGGGCCGAGCCGTTCGCCGACTTCGCCGTGGCCAGCGGCACCGGCGTGTGGGTCTCGGGGGTCGCACCCGGAGCCGTGCGGTACGACGAGACGTCCGGCGACGTCACCGCCCGCACCCGCATCGCCGGCGCGGTCACGCAGGCCCTGGAGGAGGCCGGCGGTGAGGTGTACGTGCCCACGAGCGGACCGAACACCCTGCTGCGCCTCGACGCCTCGACAGGGGCCGTGCGCGCTCGGGTGAGGCTGCCGGGAAGCCCGGCGGCCGAAGGGGTGGTCGGCGCGGACCGCACGGCGGTCTACGTCCTCGTGGACCCCCTCGAGCCGACGATCGCCGTGGTCCGCGGGGACGAGGTCACCGACACCCTCGCCGCCCCCGCCGCCGCCGCGGGCGTGCGCGCAGCCTTCGGCGCGCTCTGGGTGCCCACCAGCCTGGGCACGATCGAGCGCTACGACCTGGGGACGGGCGAGTGGACGACCGTCACCGTCGGACCTCGTCCACGGTTCCTCGACGTCGGCTTCGGCGCCGTGTGGGTGATGAACCAGGGGGACGGCTCCGTGTCGCGGGTCGACGGACGGACCTCCGAGGTGGAGACCGTCCCCGTGACGGGCGAGGTCATCGGGGGCGGCGACCTGACCACGGGCGCCGGCGCGGTCTGGCTGCGCACCGACACCGCCGTGGCCCGCATCGACCCCGAGTCCCGCACGGTGACCCACTGGATCGACCTGCCGCCCGGCAGCGGGAGCGTCGCTGCCACCGACCGGGCGCTGCTGATCACCAACCACGACCACCTGGCCGTGCACCAGGTGCCGCTCCCCCTGCCCGGCTGAGGCCGGGGGCGGTCAGATCCCGAGCAGCTCGCGGCACTGCGCAGGCGTCATCGGCTCGCGCTGCGCGAGGCGCCCGAGCTCGACGGCCCGCTCGACCAGCTGGCGGTTGCTCTCCACCGGGACCCCGCGGGCGATGGTGAGCACGTCCTCCATGCCCACGCGCAGGTGCCCGCCCTTGGACAGCGCAGCCAGGGCGACCGACAGCGTCGTACGACCGATGCCGGTCGCCGACCAGGAGGTCACCTCGGGGGGCAGCATCGCCACGCCGGCGACGAGCGCGTCGGCCGTGCCGGGCATCCCGCCGGGCACGCCCATCACGAAGTCGCAGTGCACCTTGCCGCCGTGCGGCAGGCCGTAGGTCTTCAGGAGGCGCCCGAGCGCGTGCACCTGCCCGAGGTCGAACAGCTCGAACTCCGGCACGATCCGGCGCTCCTGGGCGAGCTGGTAGAGCTCGCAGACGAAGGGCCACGGGTTGCTGAAGACGTCGTCGCCGAAGTTGGTCGTGCCCATCGTCAGGCTGCACGAGTCCGGCTCGGCGTCCAGCACCTCGAGGCGCCTGTCGAGCGGGTCGTGGACCGAGCCGCCGCTGGACAGCTGGACGACCAGGCTGCTCGACTCGCGGACCGCGGCCACCCACTCCCGCAGCAGCGACTGGTCGAGGGTCGGGGCGTGCTCGCCGTCGCGCACGTGGAGGTGGATCATCGCCGCGCCGGCGGCCTCGCACTCCGCGGCCGTGGCCGCGATCTCCTCCGGGGTGGTGGGCAGCTGGGGGCAGTCCGCCTTGCTCGTCTCGGCACCCGTCGGTGCCACCGTGATCAACAGTCCGTCAGCCATGGGAGCACCTTAGGGTCGTCCCGTGCGCGCCGTGCTCCAGAGGGTCCTGTCCGCGTCGGTCACCGTCGACGGTGCGGTCGTCGGCAGCATCGACGGCGGCCTGCTGATCCTGCTCGGGGTCACCCACGAGGACACCCTCGCCGACGCCGCCTGGACGGCCCGCAAGATCCGCGACGTCCGGATCCTGCGCGACGAGGAGTCCGTGGGCGACGTCGGCGCTCCCGTCCTGGTCGTCAGTCAGTTCACCCTGTACGGCGACGCCCGCAAGGGTCGTCGACCCACGTGGTCGGCCGCCGCTCCGGGTGCCGTGAGCGAGCCCCTGTACGACGCCGTGTGCTCCGAGCTCGAGCGGCTCGGCACGCCCGTCGAGCGTGGGGTCTTCGGCGCCGACATGAAGGTGGCATCCGTCAACGACGGGCCTGTCACCCTCGTGCTGGAGTCTCCTCCGCGAGCGTGATGCCGATGATCGGCTGGGCGATGGCTACGATGTGGGCTGCTGTCCCTAGAGAGGCCCCCCGTCTGTCATGACCCAAACGCACGCCGACTACCAGCTGAGCCAGCTGGACCAGCTCGAGGCCGAGTCGATCCACATCTTCCGTGAGGTCGCCGCCGAGTTCGAGAAGCCGGTCCTGATGTTCTCCGGTGGCAAGGACTCGATCGTCATGCTCCGCCTCGCGGAGAAGGCGTTCTACCCGTCCAAGCTGCCGTTCCCGCTGCTCCAGGTCGACACCGGCCTCGACTTCGACGAGGTCCTCGAGACCCGCGACAACTGGGTCAACCGCCTCGGCGCGCGCCTGCACGTCGCCAGCGTCGAGGACATGATCGCCCAGGGCGTCATCGTCGATGACGGCAAGACCTCCCGCAACCGCCAGCAGATCGGCGCCCTGCTCCACGCCATCGAGGAGAACGGCTTCACCGCCGCCTTCGGTGGAGGCCGCCGTGACGAGGAGAAGGCCCGCGCCAAGGAGCGCGTCTACTCCCACCGTGACGAGTTCGGCCAGTGGGACCCCAAGATGCAGCGTCCCGAGCTGTGGAGCCTCTACAACGGGCGCATCCATGCGGGCGAGCACATGCGGATCTTCCCGCTGTCCAACTGGACGGAGCTGGACATCTGGCACTACATCGACCGCGAGCAGATCGAGATCCCCTCGATCTACTTCGCCCACGAGCGCGAGGTCATCCTCCGCGACGGAATGTGGCTCTCGCTGTCCGACGCCGTGCAGCCCAAGGGCAACGAGACCGTCGAGACCAAGATGGTCCGCTTCCGCACCGTCGGCGACAAGTCGCAGACCGGGTGCGTGGAGTCGACCGCATCCACCACTGCCGAGATCATCGACGAGATCGCCATCGCCCGGGTGACCGAGCGAGGCGCGACCCGCGGTGACGACCGGTTCTCCGAGGCGGCCATGGAAGACCGCAAGAAGGAAGGCTACTTCTGATGAGCCCCGAGATCTCTCCCGTCGCCGAGGCCCACGAGGGACGCGCGCCGATGGACCTGCTCCGCTTCGCCACCGCCGGCTCGGTCGACGACGGCAAGTCGACGCTCATCGGACGACTCCTGCTCGACTCCAAGTCGATCTTCGAGGACCAGCTGGAGGCCGTCGAGGCCTCGTCGCAGTCCAAGGGCTACGACTACACGGACCTGGCGCTGCTCACCGACGGTCTTCGCTCGGAGCGTGAGCAGGGCATCACCATCGATGTGGCCTACCGCTACTTCGCGACGCCCAGCCGCAAGTTCATCATCGCCGACACCCCGGGCCACATCCAGTACACCCGCAACATGGTCACCGGCGCCTCCACCGCCGACCTCGGCCTCGTGCTCGTCGACGCCCGCCAGGGCCTCACCGAGCAGAGCCGTCGGCACGCCGTCCTGCTGTCGCTGCTGCGGGTGCCCCACCTGGTGCTGGCGGTCAACAAGATGGACCTCGTCGACTGGGACGAGGCGGTCTACGAAAAGATCCACAACGAGTTCACCGCCTTCGCCACCAAGCTCAACATCCCGGACCTCGAAGTCATCCCGATCTCGGCGCTCCAGGGCGACAACGTGGTGACGCGCAGCGAGAAGACCCCCTGGTACCACGGGCCCACGCTGATGCACCACCTCGAGCACGTCCACGTCGCCTCCGACCGCGACCTCCAGGACGTCCGGTTCCCGGTCCAGTACGTCGTGCGCCCCAAGTCGGACGAGTTCCACGACTACCGCGGCTACGCCGGCATGGTGGCCGGTGGAGTCCTCAAGCCCGGTGACGAGGTCGTCGTGCTGCCGAGTGGCATGACCTCGAGGATCGAGGGCATCGACCTCTTCAACCAGGAGATCACCGAGGCCTTCCCGCCCATGTCGGTCACGGTGCGCCTCGAGGACGACGTCGACGTGTCGCGCGGCGACATGATCGCTCGCGTCAACAACGCGCCCAAGCCCAGCCAGGACATCGACGCGATGATCTGCTGGATGACCAACGAGCCGCTGCGTCCGCGCCAGAAGCTCGCCATCAAGCACACCACCCGGACCGCGCGGGCGATGGTCAAGGACATCCAGTACCGCCTTGACGTCAACAGCCTGCACCGCGACCAGGACACCAAGGAGCTCGGCCTCAACGAGATCGGCCGCGTCCAGCTGCGCACCACTGTGCCGCTGCTGTGCGACCCGTACTCCAAGAACCGCACCACGGGATCGTTCATCCTGATCGACGAGGCGACCGGCGTCACCGTCGGCGCCGGGATGATCAACAGCGGATCGTAGGTCTGCTCGCAGTGGAGAAGGCTCGATGAAGGTTCTCGTCCTCTGGGCAGACCACCATTCCAGCAACCTCGGGGTAAGGGTGCTGGCCGAGGGAAGTGCTGCACTGGCGTCTCGCATGTGGGGGCGCGATGTCGAAGTCGCATTCCAGGACTTCGCGCCGGGTGATTCCGGCCTGTCCTTCGGCGGGTCCAACTCCGTGCGCGACCTGGGCAGGGCGTCTGGGCCGCTCAAGACGAGGCTCCGCGAGTTCGACGTCGTGATGGACACCGGAGCAGGCGACAGCTTCACCGATATCTACGGCCTGAAGCGACTCGCCATCATGGCGAACGTCCATCGGATCGCACGCCAGCTGGGAATCCCGATCGTGATGGCTCCCCAGACCATCGGACCCTTTCGCACCAGAGTGGGTCGCGCGATCGGAGCCCGGTCCCTTCGAGGTATGAGCGGTGTCATCACTCGGGACCCAGAGAGCCAGAACTACGCGGTGTCGCTGGGTCGAGCAGATGCCCAACTGGCCACGGACGTGGTCTTCGCACTGCCACGCCCCACGGGGGTCAAGTCACGAGACGTGATCCTGAATGTGTCGGGACTGCTGTTCGAAGACAACACGCACGTGGATCATCGCGCTTACCGCGAAGCGATCCGCGCTCTGATCAACGAGCTTCAATCGGTGGGGCGCGACGTTGCCCTCTTGGCGCATGTCTTGGACAACCCCTCGGGGGACAACGACGTGCCGGTGGCCAGAGCACTCCGTCAGGAGTTCGGCGACACCGTTGAGTTGTTGATTCCCAGCGACCTGACGCAGGCGCGCGAATGGCTGTCGACTGGGGAGGTCGTCATCGGGTCACGTATGCACGCGTGCCTCAACGCTATCTCCGTCGGAACTCCCGCAATCCCGTGGGCCTACTCGCGGAAGTTCGAGCCCCTCCTGCGGCAGTTGGGATGGGACTACGTCCAGAACCTGCATCACGACAACGACCCTGTGCCAGAAACAGTCGCGCTCGTGCAGCGGTGGAGATCCGATCCCCCGACCGAGCGGCTCAATCAGGTGAATGAACGGGCAGCAGACATCCTGGAGAAGGTCAGTCTCAGCGTGGCACTCGACTCGAGCCCTGTTCGAGACGGTCGTTGACGCGACGCACAGTAGGCACAGGTCCAGTCCGGTGGGATAGGGCCCCGACTCTCGACCGGACGGACTGACGGCAATGGCGCGATTAAGGCTCCGCGGGCGAGTGACCGACCGCGACCCGTTAGAGGTCGAGGTCGCACGAGTCCTGAACAATGACAACTGCTCCGGGTGTGGTGCATGCGCCCTGCTTGACCCCCGAATCGTGATCGAAGACTCTGCCGACGGCTTCCTCCGGCCGAGGGTCTGCCAGCCTCGATTCGAATCATCTTCATCGAACGACCTTGCCGAGCAGTTCAAGAGCGTGTGTCCGGGCGTAGGCCTCGCTTCTCCCGAGTCCGCGGGAGACTCTCATCCGACCTTTGGTCGCTACCTCGGAGCCTGGGAGGCCTGGGCCGCAGATCCCGAGGTCCGTCGTCAAGGAAGCAGCGGTGGCGTCATCACTGCTCTCTCCCTGGGTCTCGTCGAAGCCGGTGAGGCGTCTGGCACCCATTGCGTCGCCAGCTCGCCCACGAAGGCATCGCGTACCGTTCCCATCACCATCACCTCACGCGATGAGGCGTTGGCAGCCGCGGGGTCTCGCTACGCCCCCGTGGCCACCTTGTCGCAGTGGTCTGGCGCTGAGGACCAGGTGCTGGTCGCCAAGCCGTGTGAGGTTGCTGCGGCTCGGGGTTACCACCGCGTGAGTCCTGGGGCTGGTGCTCCCCCATTGATGATCTCGTTCTTCTGTGCCGGAACGCCGTCGCAGCACGCGACAGATCGTCTCGTCACCGCGATCGGCAGAGACGTGGAGAACCTGACGTCTCTTCGTTATCGCGGCGACGGGTGGCCCGGCTCGTTCGCGGCGTCCGACATCGCCGGCACTAGCACCCTGAGCTACGAGGAGTCCTGGGGCCAGCACCTCGGTAGGGACCTCCAGTGGCGCTGCAAGCTCTGTGTCGACGGTACAGGCGAGTTTGCCGACATCGCTGTGGGCGATTATTGGAAGACCGACGCCAAGGGCTTCCCTGTCTTCTCCGAGAACGACGGGTCGTCGGTGGTCATCGCACGGACTCCTCGTGGGCTTGAAGTCCTCCGGTCGGCGATCAAGTCCGGCGTCATCGTCGTGCGGGAACTCTCGCTGGACGCGGTGGCAGGCGTCCAACCCCTGCAACGCCAACGACGGGCGGTCTTGTCGGGCCGTCTCCTAGGGCGACGACTTGCCGGCAAGGTGCCCCCGCACTACCGGGGGTACGGCCTGTACCGCGGCTGGCTGAGCCAGCCCGTGGCGACTGCTCGCACGACGTTGGGCACATGGGCGCGGTCACGGCGGAAGCCCCACGCATGATTCAGAAAAGTGCGAGCATGGTGCAGCCCCACAGTCGCGCAGCGAGGGAGGCAGCGTGACAACCGCAATGGCGATGAGGCGTCCGGTTGCGACCCCGGCGCGCAACCTGCCGTCTCAGCTCTCGTTGCTTGCATTCGTGGTGGTCTGCTTCACGGTCCAGTTGTCAATCCGCTCTGGAGTCACCGGCTTTATACCGGTTATCGCGTCCTTGGCGCTGGTTCTCGTGATGCACGGCGGCGCCGGGCTGCAGGCTCGATGGACAGTGCCCATGTACCTCACATCACTCTTCGTCGTCACGACGGCAGCACTGTTCCCCTCCGACTCGACCGCGTCGCCCCTTCCGACCATGGCTGTGGTTGCCGCCATCCTGCCTATGGCGACCACAATTGGTTACGCCCTCTCCCGGGATCCCTTGATGTGGCAGAGGTTCATGCGCACATATGTGCGCATTGCTCTGATCATGGCGGCGCTCGCAACGTACGAGCACGTCCGCGTTTCGAGAATTCTGGGCTCCACTGAGCAGGCTGACCTGGACAGGGCCCTCGTCTTCGTGCAGCACCCCATCGTGTTGGGCCTGCTCCTCGCGATCGGCATCCCTTTCACGCCCTGCCTGAAGAGGCGCGCGGTTCGGCTGGCGTCTGTCCTGCTCCTGCTGGCAGGTGTCTACTCAACGGGATCGTCAGGGCCGATGGCAGTATCAGGGGCGCTCACCGTCCTGACACTCGCCCCGTCCCTCACCCACTGGTTCGCTCGACGGCCAGGTCTCTTGAAGGTGGCCCTGTTCTGCGCCGTGGTTGTCACCGCGTGGCTGTCCATCTACCACTGGACGAACGTCATCAACGACTCCACCACCGAGGAGTACAGCACCGCGTACCGACCGGCCTTGTACTCGCTCGTTCCCGAGATGCTCGCCGGGTCGCCCCTCGGGCACGGCTTCTCGGGTCTCCCCCAGGGTGTCCTTTTCATCTTCTCCAATGCTCGAGGTGTGTCTGACGTGTCGATCTCGATCGACGCCGAACCGGTGCTCCTTGCTTCGAAGTTCGGCTACCTCGGGCTGGTCGTCTACGTCGTCTGGATCATCATCGCGATCAACGGGCTGAGGAACGCAAGAACGGCTTCTCTCGCCGCGATGGGGCTGCTGGGCTGTGGGTTCGTGGTCGCCCTGACCACGTGGCCCCAAATCGCCGCGCTGCTGTTCATGACACTGGCGTTCGCATACTCGTCTCGCCGCGGCAGCGAGGGACACGACGACGGAGCCTCAGTGGAGGCACGACCCTGATGCTTCGCCGCAATTGACTCCCGCGCCGACAACCGGTTCGGGTTGACGGTCAGTTGATCAGTCCGAACCTGCCGAGTTTCTCCGCATGCTCGTCCTGGGCAACTTGGAGGACCCGCGGATTGTCGCGATAGTGAGCTAGATGCGCGTGCATCACACTCAGGTCATGGTGGGCCGTGCCGTCGACCTTCCACTCGTTCGAGCCGTCAACCGGACGCTTCAAGGCCGCACGCACGTCTGCGTGTACGGGAGAAACCACGGACTGCAGGAGTTCCTGCATGCCAGGCGCGGGCGTGCCTTCGAGCCCCAGATGCCCGCTCACCTGAGTGGCAACCTCTGAAAGGAGCGCATTGGAAGGATGGTTGACCGTCCAGACCGCCTCGACGCCCAACGCATCAATCCGGTGCGAGACACGCACGTCCAGAGAGAGCTCTCTCCTTGCCAGCTCGGACAAGGACTCCTGCGCATTCCGTCGTAGCGCCTCCTCGTCGCCCACCAGGCTGAGCAACCGACTCTCGGCCTCGCGGCCCATTGCACCGCTTGAGGCCACCGAGATGAAGCGGAGGTCGTGGTAGCCCCCGGTCACTGGCATGGGTGTGCCTAGCTCACCCGTGGCGTGAACGTAGACCAGGTAAGGGTGGAGCCCGGTGTAGTAGATGGCGGGATAGCGGAGCACCGTGGGTTCCTTCGCGTTGTGCGCCAGGATCTCCTCAGTTCCGACAGCCAGGCCGCGATAGCCATCTCTCACAGGCTGCACGATGGCGACGTCCGCTCCCTCAACAATGCGGCGCACGACGGGGAGCTGGTCCGCGCTCACCTCGTGGACCCCAGGGAGCCACGCGACGTCAAACCGACCTGCGAAGCCCGGAGAAGCCTTCAACAATCGTCGGACCGCACTGGCCTGACAGTTGCCCCACACGACTGCATACGGCCGCTTGAGACGCGCGGCTTCCAGTCGCAGGCGAACAGACACGGCACGCTCGCGGATCTGATCGCGAGGGATTCTCAGCACCAGTCCATCGTGTCACACCGTCACCACGCCCCTCACGTGCCGGGCGTCGACGCTCAGCGAACGAGAAACCGAATAGCCCCGGCCCAGTCCACTGGTCTGGGAAAGATGCTGAACGGGTTCAGCCTCAGGAAGTGCAGCGAGATCGTCGTCGTCGTCACGGTTCCCAGCAGCATTGCGACCGCCGCTCCAACCACCCCCCACAACATCGCCAACGGGGTCAGCAGCGCGAGGCCGACAGCTAGCCCGACGGTCTGTGCAGCCGTCATGCGGTTACCCATGCGCGCACCCGCAAGAGCCATGGAGGTGACGAAGGCAATGCCAACGCTCACCGAGGCCAGCACGCTGACCAGCGTGGCGCCAACAGCGCCCGCGAATTCGTGACCGAAGAGAATCGGGATGAGGAACGGGGAGACCATTGCCAACAAGAGCGCTGCGACGATCCCGAGCGCCGCGCAATGCCGCATCGCACTTGTCGTGGCCTCTCGATCGCCGTTGGCGAACTTGGGGTACGCACCCGCTCCGACAGCCTGTGCGATGGGTAGCGGGAGCGTCCCGATGGTGACGGCCACGGAGTAGAGGCCGGCACTGGTCGACCCCAAGGCACCCAGGACCAGCACCTGATCGAGTCGCCCCGACGCGACGCTGGCCAGCTGGCCGCCGGTCAGGCTTGCTCCCTCCCGTAGGAGGCTCGCGAACTCGTGGTGCCTCCGCAGCGGGACACGCACCCACGCAAGACCGACCACGAACGTCAGCACACTCCCCGCCAGATTGGCGTAGAGGACGCTCGCGACGTCCAGTCCTCCAGCCAGCCAGAAGGAGACGACACAGACAAGTGATGTAGCCGCTTGGATGAGACCAAGAACCGCCATGCGCAAGTACTGCTCACGAGCCACCAAGACGCTCACGTCGGTGGCCCAGGACACGGCGAGAGGAACGGCCGCCATTCCTATGAAGAACGCGATACGACTGCTGGTCGTCTCGGACCCGAAGAAGGAGAGATCCACGAGGAAGCCCATCACCAAAGCGGGGACGATGGTCAGTGCCGCAAACAATCTGGCGCTGTTCATGACGCCAGTGAGGTCATCCATCACCACTGCCCGCCGTCTGACGGCGAGCGGCACACCCAGACCGAGCATCACTTGCGAGAACGTGATGACAGCGAGCATCGTCGCGCTGACTCCTCGACCATCGGGCCCGAGCGCCCGGGCCACGACGGGGACCGTCGCGAGTGAGAAGAACAGCGAGACAAAGCGACCTATCGCAACCACGGAAGGGGTGTTGAGGATGGCTGGTCGACCCGGGTGAAGTGACGGGACAAGGCGCATCAGGGCGCCTCGTACCCCAGGTCACGAGCTATCTGAGCGGGATTGCCGACGGGTTCAGGTCGCGCGCGTCGCCACCCATTGGCTCGGCGAATCCGCAGGTCGGCCACCAAGAGATGGGCCATGCCTCGCCGAAGCCCGCCGAAGAGAGTCGGGACGGGCAGGACGTGTGCCCACTTGCGTTGGCAATATCGATACGCAGTGCGATATCCCCCGCCAAGGTCAGCGAGTCGCTTGCTGTGATGCACCACCTGGATCGGAACGACGTAACTCGAACGTCCAGCCTGCTTCGCTGATTGGACGAGATCCGTCGCGTACAGGTGAAAGCTCGGCAAGCCCTCGTCGAAACGCACAGCGGTACCTCCCTGCAACACCAGGAGGACCTCGTCCAGGCTCTCCACCCGGGTCGGCGAGGTGCACTTGTTCCCCACCTCGGCCTGCACGCTGGATGCCCAGATCTTTCCGTGCACGACACCGTCCTCGTCGGCTCCAATGCAGCCGATCACTCCCCAGTCTGGATCCACCTCGGCCAAGCGGTTGATCTCGTCCAAGAGCCTGGGCACGAAGGATGCCGGCAGGTACACGTCTTGGTGAACGATGACGATCAGGCGTGACGCGGAGGCATCCAGCACGTCGTTGAACGCCTTGCCGGGACGGGTTTCCCCCTGGATCAGGGTGAGCGTCACCCGGCCGTCCCGGACGTCCGGTGAGCTCTTGAGGCATTGTTCGAGAATGCGGAAATCGTTCACCGCAGCGACGAGCTCGACGTCGTCGACTGTCAAGGTCTCCATGAGCTCCATGATTTCATGCGTTGGTGGTCGGGCGTCGGGCGTCCGATGAGGAGGACCTCACTCAGTAACGTCTGAAGCTCTCTCTGTGGCTGCCTGGACCGTGTGCACTGTCGCGGAGGTCCGTGTCGTGGAACCACGCACCCCACCAACCCAGCAATGCCGCACGAGTTGCCGGGATCGGCTGCTGTCTGCGCAACAGCCGAATGAGGCCCTGCCTGATGATCAGGGCGGGCACCGAAAGAAGCCGTTGAGCCATCGAGCCCCACGACGTGTAGAAGAGCTGGAGATTGCGCGCTTGCAGGTAGGGCGGAGTTCCCTCGGTGTCCTGGACAGCCCGCGCCGACGGCACCCAGACCACGTTCCATCCCAATGCCCGCAGACGGCGATGAAACTCGAGCTCCTCGACGTACATGAAGAAGTCTTCCCGCATCAGTTCAGCCAAGGCCTTGGCCGGATAGACGCACAAAGCGCCGTCCAACCAGTCGCGTGGCGCAGGGGCCGCACCGTTCGGCTCGCTCCGGACATGTTGCGGCCAGCCCAGGACCGGGCTCAGGCGTCCGCCCAGCGACCAGACCCGCTCAGTGTCGCCCTCGTCGGTTGGGAGAAGCAGCGTCGGGCCCGCAGCACCTATCGTCGCGTCGTTTCGCACGGCGTCCACAAGAATCAGCAGGGCACCTGCCTCCGGCATCACTTCATGCGTCGCCACCACGATGATGCTGGGGTCCGCGGCGGAGAGTGCGCTCCGGCCGGCGTTGACAGCAGCGGCATATCCGCGATTCGGAACAAACTGGAGCAACACGCCGGTCGGCACACCGCGCCGAAGATCGGCGGCGAGCCTCTCGTCATCGCTGTTGTCGACCACGACCAGCGATGTCGGCTCGACCCCCGACGCCAAGATCGCCCCGATGGTCCTCGTCACCTCCGGGAAGTGTCGATGGTGGACGATGATCGCTCCCACGTCACGCACTGGATCTACACGCTCTGGTCGTGGGCTCGACGCCACCACAGGCCAACGGGATAGCCGACCATCTTGGCGGCGTCACCCACCGCCATAAGAACCGGGACCAGGGCCAACGAGACCGGCCACGACGCCCCGAGCTTGGCACGGCGGGCGATCACTCGGCGGGCGTACTTGCTGGTGTAGGCGGCACCGCCGGCGAGCATCGTCATACGCAGCGGGAGAGATCCTCCTGCCGAACGATCGGCGGCGATCAGACCGACGCCGAGGGCATAGCTGCCGTATCTGATCCCGTGCCGCTTCGGCCACAGGTGCGCTTTCCCATCGCCTCGCGCGTATCGGTAGTACTGCTTGGCGTAGGCCCTGACGCTCGGACGGGCGTCCCATGAGACGACCGCCTGCGGCGCGAAGACGAACTTCGCTCCCGTCTCCTTCATCGCCAGGTCGAACAACAGGTCCTCGCAGTAGTCCAGCCACTCCGGATACCCGCCGACGTGCTCCCACAGTGAGCGGCGAAAGAGGACGGAACGGCTCGACGGCAAGAAGGTCTCCGGTTCGACCTCTGCCAGAAGAGGCGTGATCGTGGCGCCGATCGTCCCTGACCAGAAGTCGGAGTACTGCGGCTCGAACCAACCCGACACCACGTCAGCACCTGCATCGACAGGCGCGACGAGCCCAGCGAGCCATTCCGGGTGCAAGGTGGTCCCACCGTCTGTGACGGCGATGAAGTCGCCAGTCGCGAGGCGGATCGCTTCGTTCCGCCCCTCGGAGATGGAGGCGCCCGGCGAGGTATGGACGAGGGTCGGGATGCCCGAGTCACGAGACCATTGTTCCAACACCTCGGCGGTGCCGTCTGTGGAACCGCCGTCCACCACCACTACCTCGTCGGGAAGACGTGACTGTCGCGACAGGGTGTTCAGGAACGCGGGTAGGCCGACGGCTTCGTTCAGCACCGTCATCACCAACGAGATGGTCATGCCCAGAGTCCCTTCTGTGGACGCTCGATGGAGCGCATCGCCCTCGCCTGAGACCCGAGGGGCATCACGCAGCTGAAGTGATGACGGTAGAAGCGCAGCCCTGATCGCACCTCGTGCTTCCAGATGGAGAGGGATCCTCCCTTGGCTGTCTCCCTGGCCCACCCGTGGACCCACCGCACCTCGCCGTCGACGTACGTGGGCACGCCGACGCGCAGCGCGCGTAGACATATGTCGGAGTCCTCGTAGTAGATGAAATATCCCTCGTCCCACCCGCCAATGGCATCGAACACGTCCCGAGACATGAACACTGCGGCGCCCATGACCCACACCACTCGTTCCAGGCCCGAATCGACATGGCGCACGTATCGGCTGTTGGTCTTCGATGCCGGGGCGAACATGTGCGCGAGCTTCCGCCATGGATACGGTGCACCGCGCCCGTTCTCCTGCAGCGACCCGTCCTGGTTCGTGAGCTGTGGGGCCACCAGGGCACTCGATGCCGTCACGCGAGTCGCCAGTCGGGCGATCCCTTCTCGCGTCGGCGCAATGTCGGGGTTGAGAAAACCGAGGACATCTCCTCCGGCCTCCTCGACGCCTCTGTTGTTCGCGGCCGAGAATCCGACATTCGCGTCGAGCTGGACGACGCGGGCCCCCATCGACCGGGCCATGTCAGCCGAGCCGTCGGTGGAAGCGTTGTCCACGACTATCCACTCGCAGACGTCGGCCGGCCAGTCATGCCAGAAGTGCTGGAGGGTTGCAGCACTGTTGTACGTCACCGTCACCAAGGAGACGGACCTCCCGTGCATGCTGCCTACTTCCCGAGATGTGTCATGGGCACCGCCTAGTGTCCACGACGGTCCTTCAGTACGCCCCATCGGAGGCAACGACTGCGCGGACCGTCTTCCACAAGATCATGAGGTCGGCAGTCATCGACCAGTTCTCCACGTAGTGCACGTCCAAGCTGATCGCGTCCTCGAACGAGATGTCCGAGCGGCCCGAGACCTGCCACAGGCCGGTCATCCCCGGTCGCACGGTGAGCCGTCGGGTGGCGACGTGGTCGTACTGCTCGACCTCGAAGTCGCGCTGGGGCCGGGGCCCCACCAGGCTCATGTCTCCCCTGACGACGTTGAAGAGCTGGGGCAGCTCGTCGAGGGAGAAGCGCCGGATGAACGCGCCGACCCGGGTGACGCGCGGGTCCTGGGTGAGCTTGGGGAGCGCTGCGAGCGACTTCCCCTCAGCCGCGAGGAGGGCGGCGAGCTCGGCGTCGGCGCCCACCCGCATGGAGCGGAACTTGACCATGGCGAAGGACTCCCCGTCGCGGCCCACCCGGCTCTGGCGGTAGAAGACCGATCCGGAACTGGTCAGCTTGACGGCCAGTGCCACCGCGAGCAGGACGGGAGCCAGGGCCAGGAGGAGCACCAGTGCTCCGATGCGATCGAAGGCGGTCTTGCCGAGGCGAGCCGCGCCGGCGTACTGCGGCTCGGTGAGGTGCAGCATCGGCATGCCGGACACGTCGTGCAGCCTCAGTCGGGAGGACGACACGTCCAGGACGTTCGGCGAGAGCATCAGGTCGATACCGGTGCCCTCCAGTCGCCAGGTGAGCTCGCGCAGCGCCTCGTGGCCCAGGTGCTCGGTGTCGGTCACGACCACGGTCGTCGCCCGCGAGATGGCGAGCGCCTCCTCGAACGCGAGCCGCGTCGACATCACCGGCACCCGGCTCGACCCCAGCTTCAGCTCGTTGACGCGCGCCTCGTGGGCGTCGGGCACCCAGACGCCACTGACCCGGAACCCCGCTGCCGCGTGCTTGGCGAACCAGCCGGCGAGCTGGCTGGCCGAACCCGACCCGCCGACGACCATGACGTTGACCATGGCGTCGCCCTTGAGCCGGCGTCGACGCAGGTGGACACGGGCGATCTTGCGGCCGAGCAGGAGGCCACCCAGCCCGAGGGGGAAGGCGATGGCGAGGTAGAGCCGTGACGAGTCCACCTTGAAGGCCACGGACAGCATCGCGAGCACCGCGAACGCCCGGAACGTGGCGACGACGATGCGGCGGTACTCCTCGGCCCCGTGTCCAACCACGTGGGGGTTGCGCGCCTGGTGCACCTGCAACGAGATCCACCAACCGACCGCCAACGCGATCCCGACGACGGGGTAGGAGACCGCAATGCCCTGGACCCGGGACTCGGGAGCGCCCGTCGGTCCGAAGCGGACGAGCTGCGCCCCGGCCACGGCGACCACCAGCACCGCCGTGTCGACCAGCAGGAGGACCCGCGCGTAGCTGTCGCGCCAGCCGTCCACCGCGAGCGAGTCGGCCGAACGGCGCTCGGCGAGGCGGAGCCGGGCGACCGGCTGGAACGACCTCGCCGGAGCGATCTCCCCCAGGTGGCTGACGTGCGACATTCATCCTCCACGGATGACTCCTGTCCAGGTGCCCCACGCACCGGGTCCAGCGCCGGCGGTGACCCGGCATCGTGCACGCTAGGAGGCGGAGCCTCGTCGTCGTCGTGGCTTTAACAACTTGTTCCCCTCGTGCGGCGAACTTGGGTAGAAGGGACCACGGCGCCCGGCCGGCGGATCGACACCGTCGTGCCCACGGGAGTCCCGGTCCTCCCCTACCCTCGAGCCATGCTCCCTGACCCGGTCCGTCACGCCGATCGATGAGGGTCCGTCGCGGAGCCCTGGAGATGGTCCGGGACGAGGACGGCACGTCGACCGTCCTCGTCGACGGCCAGGTCATCGCGCTCTCGGAGGTCGCCGCCGCCATCCTGGAGGCCACGCCCCTCGACGGCGCGGTGAGTCTCGAGCAGCTCACCGACGCCGTGGTCGCCTCCGTGGGCAGGCCGCCTGCGCCGCTCGAGGCCCTGGACGTGGTCCAGCACCAGGTGCACGACCTGGTGGCACACCGTCTGCTGGTCACCGACGAGGCGACGGCGGGCGCACCGGTCACCGCCGCCTCGGTGGCGGCACTGCGCAGCTGCCTGCGCCACGTGATGTCTCCCTCGCCGGACCGGTGGTCCCTGCCGGACGGCGTCTCGGGCACCCAGCTGCTCGCCGCGAGCGAGCGGCACCGCGTGACACCGACGCTCGCCAGGTCGTCGGACCGCCTCGCCCTACCGGCTGCCTCGGCAGCAGGGCTTGCGGCGGTCGACCGGCAGCAGAGCGCGACGGTCGACCTGCTCGCCCACGACCTCGCACGCGTGCTCGACCGGCTCGACCACGCCGGGATCAGGTGCATCTGCTTCAAGGGGCTGCCCCTCGCGGTCCAGGCCCACGGTGACGTCGCCGCCCGCGGCACCGGCGACCTCGACCTGCTCGTGCCTCCCGCAGACCTCGAGCGGGCGCACCGGGTGCTGGTCGCCGCCGGGTGGTCGCCCGCCGGGGGCTACCCCTCGCCGGGGTCGAGCTGGGCCTGGCGCCACTTCGTCCGCACCAACAACGAGCTCGCGCTCGTGTCCCCGACCAGCATGGTCGACCTGCACTGGCACCTCGGCCCGGCACGCTCCGCCTTCCCGGACTTCGACACGCTGTGGGCCCGCAGGGCCTGGGTGGACGTGCTCGGTCGTGAGGTCCCGACCCTGTCGCCGTACGACGCGCTGGCCCACTCGGCGTCGCACGCCGCCAAGGACGGCTGGCACTGGATGAGGGGGATCGTCGACGTGCACCGTCTCATCGCCGACCCCCGCACCTGGGACGGCGTCGATCGCCCGTTGCACCAGGACCAGCTGCTGACCGTCGGCCTGGCCGTCCGCATGCTCGGCATGCCTCGCCACGCCCCGCCCGTCCTTGCCGAGGCCGCCGAGCAGGCGGCCCGGGTCTGGGACGCCACGATGCGCCGGCAGGCCACCGGAGCGGCGACGCACCAGCCCACCCGCGTTCCCGGACTGGCGCTGGTCCGCGGGGTGCGAGCGCTCCGCTGGGCCGGTGCGAGCAGGGCCGACCTGTGGCACCACCTGTCGCACAGCGCGTTGCCGGAGTGGCTCACCTACCAGGAGGCGTCACCCCACGCGGCCGTGGTCGTCCCCCGCGTGCTGGGCCGGCGTGCGACGGCATTCCTCCAGAGGGCGCGGGCGGCCCGGGCGGGCGAGCCGTCCGACGGGCACTCCCCTCCCCGCGATCCTCGGGACACCGCGGCACGCCTCTCGTAGGGTGACCGCGTGCCGGTCCCAGACGAAGAGCGAGTCACCCGACTGGTGGTGAGGGGCCTCGGGGTCGACGTCGCTCTCGAGGTCGTCGGAGCCGAGCTCGCGCAGGCCGTGCACAGCGCGTGGCGTGACGCGGTCTCCCCCGAGGTCCGGGGCACCCCCATCACCCTGCGCGTGGCGGTCGGACCGGCGACCGCCGGTGACGTCACCGGTGCGACGCTCGGCGAGGTGCTCCACTACCTCTCCCCCGTGGTGACCACGCGCATGATCGACCGCCGGGCCGGCGAGCTGGTCATGCTGCACGCGGCGGCGCTGGCCGACCCCGTCACCGGGGCGACCGCAGTCCTGGTGGCGCCCTCGGGGACCGGCAAGACCACCGCCGCCGCGACCCTTGGCCGGTCGATGGTCTACCTGTCCGACGAGACGTCGGCGATCACTGCCGAGGGACACGTCCTGCCCTACCGCAAGCCGCTGTCGGTGATCGAGGGCGGTCACCTCAAGACGCAACGCTCACCCAGCGAGCTGGGGCTGTTGACGACGGACACCGAGGCCCGCCTGGCGGCACTCCTCGTGATCGAGAGGCGTGTCGACCACGAGGGCGAGCCCCGGGTCGACCCGCTCGCGCTGGTGGACGCGCTGGCGGCGCTGACGCCCGAGAACTCCTACCTGGCCCGGCTCGAGCGACCACTGCACCGGCTCGCCGACCTGGTCGACCTGGCCGGCGGCGCCCACCGGGTCACTTACCGCGAGTCCGCGGACCTGTCACCGCTCCTGTCCCGACTCCTGGGAGCCCGGCGGTGAGGGTACGACGCGGCGAGCTGCTCGACGCACTGGTGGCGGACGGTCGCGCGGCAGTCTTCGTACGGGGACAGGTCGTCGTGCTCTCCGAGATGGCCACGGTCATCCTGACGGCCACGCCGGTGACGGGCAGCACGACCCTCGAGCAGCTCACGGCGACGGTCGTGGATGAGTTCGGACCGCCGGCCCCACCGCTCGACGCCCTCGAGCTGACCCGGGCCCAGGTCGTGGAGCTCGTCGAGCACCACGTCCTGGACGCCGGGTGAGGGTTGCTCAGTAGCCGACGTTGAGGAGCTGGGTGACCTGGCTCGTGCCGGACTTGACGATCACGCCCAGCGACCCGGCCGAGTTGTCGGTGTTGACGAAGTCCGCCGTGATGTCCATGGTCGCGCCGGGCGCCAGGCTCCAGCCGCTGACGGTCTGGTTGGCGGTGCTGGAGAGCGCTGCCAGCAGGCCGGCCACGGTCGTGGTCCAGGTGCGTCCCGCCGTGGTCACCGTCAGGGCGGTGGCCGGGCTCTTGGCGGTGTCGCCGGACCAGGCGAAGTCCAGGTTGAGCTGCTCGATGGTCTGGGTCGACGAGGTGTTGGTCAGCCGCAGCTTCCACTCGACGTGCTTGATGCTGGGCTTGACCGAGTCGCTGTACTTGCGCGCCGTACCGGTCGCGACGATGCCGGCCGCGGGGGCGACGTACGCGAGCGGGATGGTGACCGAGGCGGTCCCGGAGACGGTCCAGGCGAATCCGATCGTCGAGGTCACGGTCGAGGTCGGGTTGCCGACCAGCGTCACCACGGGGTTGAAGGGCGTGGCGGTGTTGGCCAGCGCGGTGCCGTTGTAGGTGAAGGTGGCGGTGCTCCCGGACATCCCGCTGAACGTCCAGCCGTCCGGCGTGGTGATCGACTCGATCGTGCCCGTGTCGACGGTGACCGTGGCCGTCAGGCCCGTGATCGCCAGGTTGTCCGGCGTCAGGACGGACTTGAGCGTGAGCACCCGGCCGTCGCGGGTGGAGCCGCTGGTGCTGGCGGTGGCGGTCGGCGTGGCGATCTCGGAGCCGGTCGCGAAGGCCGGGGCGGCCACGGCGATGGACACGGCGGGAGCGGTCCAGGCAGCGGTGCGCAGGACGGTACGGCGGGTGGGTGCGAGGCGGGGCTGCGTGCTCATGGGTGGGTCCCTCGTGATCGAAGTCGACGTGGCAGGTGGTCCCGAGGCCTTGAGTAGACCGTCGTGACCACCTGCCGATCGCCGGTGTGGAGCACCCGTGCACGCTCGTGCACCGTCCTGTGCACGCCCCGTCGAGGACTGGTCCAGACCGCGGGCCACCTGCGTTACTCACGGGTGGATCGAGCGCCACACCCTGCCCGTGGCACTCCCACCCGGCCCGTCACGGCAGGCTGGCGTCCTTGGCGTACGTCCCGGACGTCGTCACGCCCTGGGTGTTGCCCGCCCAGGTGAAGGTGACGCTGACGCTGACGCTGTCGAAGGACGTGTTGTCGAGGTTGATCCGCGGGCTGAAGGAGATGTCACCCCTGTCGAGCGCGGCCGCCGTGAAGGTGGCCGATGCGACGCCGTGTCCGGATGTCGCCCACGGGGCGCTGACCGTCGTCGACGTGACACGGGTGTCGTTGGCCCCCACGTAGCTGAGCGTGACGACGGCGGAGACCCCGGTGAGCGCCTGGTCCGTCGTCAGGGTGGTGGTCAACCGGAGGACCGTGCCTTGCCGGACGATCGTGAGCGGACCGGCGGTGCCGCACGGCGTGCCGGGCGAGCATGCGAGGGCGGGTGCCGCCACGGCGATGGTGACGGCCGGCGCGGTCCACGCCGCGGCTCGCAGGACGGTGCGTCGTGTCGGAGCTGCTGAGAAGTGAGTCATGGTGTAGTCCCCCCGGACTGGTCGGTGATCTGGTCCCCGAGGGCTCCGAGTAGACCTCCGCGGGACGCCTCGGAGCCGCCTGTGGGCGATCCGTGCCTGCCGCGAGACCGACCTGTGCACGTGCCGTGGTTTTTCGGTCTGGTCCAGTAACGGAGTCCCCGAAGCCCCGCGCAGGACCCGGCGTCGCACCTAGACTCGCGGCGGGCGATCGCCCTCTTCCGACCACAGGGACGACTCGATGGAACTGGCCGACTACCTGCGCATCCTGCGCAACCACTGGCTCGCCATGACGGCGATGGTGATCGTGGCGGCGGCGCTCGCGTTCGGCTGGAGCAGCCTCCAGCCCAAGGTCTATGCCGCGAGCTCGTCCGGCTTCGTGACGTCCGGCGTGGGCGGCGACCCGGGCCTCGACAACCTCAACGACACCCTGTCCAAGTCGCGCGCGGCGTCATACGTCGTGCTGGCCAAGGACCGGGAGACCGCGTCCATCGTCATCGACGACCTGGGGCTCGACGTGGCCCCCGAGGCGCTGGTCGGCAACATCGAGGCCAGCCAGACGCCCGAGACCGTGATCATCCAGATCACTGCCCGGGCCGGCACGCCCAATGACGCCCAGGAGCTCGCCGATGCGTGGGTGGGGGCCCTGGCACAGCGCGTCTCCGACATCGAGTCGGGCAAGAGCGACCAGGGCATGCGGATCGAGGTCTCCGAGTCGGCCCAGCTGCCGACGAGCCCCATCTCGCCCCGGGTCGAGCGCAACGTCCTCATCGGCGCCCTCCTCGGAGCCCTCCTCGGCGCCGGCTACGCCGTCGCTCGCACGCTCCTCGACCGCCGGCTGCGCTCCACCGAGGACGTCGAGCGCGCCTCCAAGCTCGCCGTCGTCGGCTCGGTGCCCGACCTGGGCAAGCACGAGCACCTGTTCGTCACGGCGTCAGGCGTCGGCACCGCCGCCCAGGCGGCAGAGGCCATTCGCCGGCTGCGGACCAACCTCTCCTACATGGACGTCGACAACCCGCCGCGCGCCATCGTCGTCACGAGCCCCAAGCAGGGCGACGGCAAGTCGACCCTGGCGGCCAACCTCGCCGCGGCCATCGCCCTGTCGGGCCAGGGCGTCACCCTCGTCGACTGCGACCTGCGGCGTCCCAACGTGTCACGCACCCTCGGCCTCGACGACACCGTCGGCCTCACCGACGTGCTCGCCGGCCGGGTCGAGCTCGCGGACGCGGTGCAGGAGCACCCCGAGATCGCCGGCCTGACCGTGCTGACCGCCGGCAGCCGCCCACCCAACCCCAGCGAGATCCTCGGCTCGCAGGCCATGCGGTCCGTCGTCGCCGAGCTGGCCTCCCGCGGCATGGTCATCCTGGACGCCCCGCCGCTGCTGCCGGTCACGGACGCCGCGATCGTGGCCCACAGCACCGACGGCGCCCTCGTCACGGTGAGCGCCGGTCGCACCCTCGACACCGAGCTGACCTCGGCCATCGAGCACCTCCACGCCGTGCACGCGCGGCCGCTCGGCGTCATCCTCAACCGCGTCTCGCGACGCAACGTGGGGGCAGGCAACTACGCCCACTACGGATACGCGCCGGACGACTACGTCGACACCACAGCCGCCACCGGGACGCGCAAGCGGTCCGCGCGCTCCTGATCAGTCGGAGCGGTCCCCCCGACCGGTCGCGCGACGCAGCGCGACCACGAGAACGGCCCCCAGACAGCATCCGCCGGTGTTGGCCACGATGTCGGAGAAGGACCCGTCGCGTGCGGGCAGCAGCAGTCCCTGGACCAGCTCGACCGCGCTGAAGACCAGGAACGCCCAGGCGGTCCAGTCCCGCCAGCTCGGCCGGGGCCACACGAGCGAGGCGAGGACGGTCAGCGGAGCCGTCAGCGCGAGGTTCAGCAGCACCTCGATGACGTGGTCGGTCGGCTGGGGCGGTGCGCCGGCGGCCACGGCCCGCTCGATCAGCTCCGCCAGGACCCTGTTGGGCGCGGGGGCGCTCGGGGCGAGCACCACGGTGACCAGGGCGACCACGTACGCCACAAGGACGACGCCCCAGGCCGCGCGGCGTACGTCGAGGCCCACTCGTGGCACCCGACCCGGACCGGAGGTCCCGTCGAGAGGGACAGAGCCCGCCGGGGGCCGTTGCGGTGGACCGTCGCCCCACTCGTCCATCAGACCCCCTCTCCCTGGCCGTGACTCTAGACAGCCCTCCGTCACTGGCCTCGCTGTGGCGCCACACGACTCCCACGCGCGGCACGCACGGAGTCGCACGCGACAGGCCGGGGCGGCTTCCGGCGAGGAGCGCCCGAACTGAGCTGGGAGGGCACACCTCACCTAGACTCGAACGAGGCAGCCCGCCCGCCTCCCACCACAAGGACGACTCCATGGATCTGGCCGACTACCTACGCGTGCTGCGCGACCACTGGATCGCAATCACCGCGACGACGATCGCCTGTGCCGTCGCCGCCTTCGTCTACAGCAGCGTGCAGCCCCAGGTATATGTCGCCACGACTTCCGGCTTCGTCACCTCCGGCCCGGGCGGTGACCCGAACCTGGACAACATCAACGACGTGCTGGGCAAGTCCCGCGCCGCCTCCTACGTTGGTCTCGCGAAGGATCGCGAAACGGCGTCCCTGGTCATCGAGGATCTTGATCTCGACACCACTCCCGAAGCCCTTGTCGGCAACATCGATGCTGCGCAGACGCCCGAGACGGTACTGGTCAACGTCAGCGCTCGCGCCTCGACGCCAGATGGCGCAAAGGAGCTCGCCGACGCGTGGATCTCGGCGCTGGCGGAGCGGGTCTCCGACGTCGAGTCGGGCGGGGACAACGATGGTCTGCGGCTAGAAGTCTCCGACTCCGCACTTCTCCCCAGCAGCCCCGTTTCTCCCAACGTCGCGCGAACCGTCCTCCTCGGCGCACTACTGGGCGCCATCCTCGGTATTGCCTACGCCTTCGTTCGCACTCTGCTTGACCGCCGGCTGCGTTCACTGGAGCGGGTCGAGAGCACGTCCGGGGTGGCGGTCGTCGGCTCCCTGCCTGAGCTCGATGGAGCCAGTGGGCTCTTTGTCACCGCACAAGGTGCAGACCTCTCAGCACAGGCCGCGGAAGAGGTGCGCAGGATGCGGACGAACCTGTCGTACATGGACGCGGAGGGCCAGCCACGGTCCGTAGTCGTCACCAGCGCGAATCATGGCGATGGCAAGACAACCGTCGCTCTGAACCTCGCTGCAGCCATCGCACTGACCGGCCAGCGTGTCACCGTCATCGACGCCGACCTACGTGGTTCTGGCGACGACCTCGCCCACTCCCGCGGTCTCGACGACGGCGACGGCCTCACTGAGGTGCTGACAGATCGCGCGAGGCTGGACACTGTCCTCCGCAAGGATCCGGACATCGCGGGCCTGAGCGTGCTGACCGCGGGTCACCGACCGTCGAATCCCAGCGAGATCCTCGGGTCCGACGCGATGCGCTCACTCATAGCGGAGCTCTCCGGTCGCGGCATGGTGATCATCGACGCCCCACCTCTCCTGCCCGTGACGGATGCCGCCATCGTCGCCCACCTCACCGATGGGGCGCTGGTGGTCGTGAGTGCCGGAGGCACCCGAGACGACGAGCTCAAGACGGCGATCGAGCACCTCCACGCGGTCCGCGCCCGGCCCCTCGGGATCGTCCTCAACCAGATCCCGCGGCGCACCGCGCGGGTCCGGGGTGCCGCCCGTCGCCAGGAGACACCGCCGGTCACGAGCGACCACGAGGACAAGCATGTCGCGTCGGCCTGACGACCCTCAGTCGTCGCCCGCGGCGACGTACGGGATCCAGGCGGTGAAGGTGCTGCCCACCCCCACCTCGCTCTCGACGCGCACGCCTCCCCCGCAGCCCTCGGTGATGGAGCGGACGATGCTGAGCCCGAGGCCGGTTCCGGGCGTGAGCCGGACCCGCTCGGTGTCGGCGCGGTAGAAGCGCGAGAAGAGGCGCTCGAGGTCGTCGGGGGCGATGCCGATGCCGTTGTCCGACACCTGCACCTCCAGACGGTCCTCGTCCACCGGCAGCCGGACCAGCACCTCGCCACCGGCGTCGGTGTACTTGATGCCGTTGGACAGCAGGTTGTCGACGACCTGGCGCAGCCGCTGCGGGTCGAAGAGCGCGACGCGCGAGTCCGGCAGGTCGACGGACAGGGAGATCTTGCCCGCCCTCGCCAACGGCCGGGCCGCCTCGACGGCCTCGCGCACGATCCCCGCCGCGTCGGCCGCCACCCGGACGACCTGGAGGGACGCGTCGGCCTCCTGCGCGACGTACAGCAGGTCGGAGACGAGCATCTGCAGCCGCGCGGCGTTGCGGTCGACGACGGCCAGCTGTGCCCGCACGTCGGCGGGCAGGTCCTCGCGCCCGGCCAGCATCTCGAGGTGGCCCAGCACCGAGGTGAGCGGCGTGCGCAGCTCGTGGGACACCGAGGCGACGAACTCGTCCTTGACCGCCAGGGCCCGCATGTAGTCGGTGACGTCCTTGTAGGCCAGCGCCGCGCCGGTCAGGGTGCCGTCGGGTCGCCGGGTGGAACGCGCCGAGACCGACAGCGCCCGCCGGGTCGCGGGGTCCGAGCCCACCCACAGCCGCACGTCGTCGAACTCGTCGCCCATGGTGGCGCGGTACGACGGGAGGTCCTGGCGGGCCATCAGGGTCTCCCCGTCCGCCTCGTAGACCTCCCCCCTCTGGCCGGCCATCCCGTGGTGGCCCTCCGGGTAGGCCAGCGCCATGAAGTCGTGGTGGCGCCGGTTGACCCGCTCGTAGCGGCCCGACCGGTCCACGAGCACCAGTCCCACGTCGACGGCGTCGTAGATGGCCGCCACGGACCGCGACTGCTTCTCGATCGTGGCGTTGGCCTCCGCGATGTGCTGGGCGGCCTCGCGCTGCTCGCTCACGTCGAGGATCTGGGAGATGAAGTACAGCGGGGTGCCGTCGTCGTCGCGCAGCAGCGCCACCGACAGGTCGCCCCACAGCAGCGAGCCGTCCTTGCGGACGTACCTCTTGCTCAGCCGGTACGACGACCGCTCACCCGCCAGCACGTCGGCGACGACGTCGACGTCGGAGGCCAGGTCCTCGGGATGGGTGATGTCCTGCCACGACGTCCGCAGCAGCTCCGCGCGGTCGTAGCCGAGCATCCCGCAGGCGGCGTCGTTGACCGCCAGCATCTCGCCCGCCGGCGACACCAGCATCATGCCGACCGGCGAGTGCTGCATCGCCAGCCTCAGCAAGCTGTCGCCGATCTGATCCATCTGCTCCCGCCCTTCGCCGAGCGGCAACTCTAGTGCGGCCCGGTCTCGCGCGAATCCCCCGTGGGGCACCGTGTCAGCTCTTGACCTTGTGCGTCCCGTCGCACCACGGCTGCTGCGCCGATCCGCCGCAGCGACACACCGCGGTGACGGGCCGGGTGAGCGTGTGCACCTGACCGTCCCCTCCGACCCACTCGTCCGCGCCGCGCACCAGCACCGGTCCGTCGGGACAGACCTGCAACCGGGGCGTGCCTCCCCGCGGATGTCCGGGCGGCGCCGGCAGCAGGGCGCTGCGGTCCTCGGCCCACGCGGCCAGCACCACGTCGGCCATCTGGTCGTCGAGCCAGGCCCCGCCCAACGCCCCGAGGAGCACCTGCTCGGCCCGGTCGGCGTCCCCGTCGACGAACGGCGCGCACATCGAGCGCACCGCGATCTGGTCGTGGATGGCGTCGGCCGTGACGTGCTCGTCGAAGTAGTCCGCCACCTCCTCGGGCAGTCCCAGCCGCCGGGCAGCGGCGGCGTACATCCCGTGCGGCAGCGAGCTCGTCGCCTCGTACATCGCGAGGTGCCCCAGCGTGGCGCCCAGCAGCCGACGCTGCAGCCCGCACACGGCCATGAAGTTGTTGACCGCCAGCACGACAGCCGGCACCCGGTCGACGTGGGCGGCGTACGTCGCGTCCACGCCGCTCGCCTCCATCGCCTGAGCGAAGAGCGTCGCGTGCTGCCGGGCCGGGTCGCCCGAGCCGTACTCGTCGTACTGGATCTCGGTCAGCGCGACCTTGACGGCACCGTGGGCGCGCGGGATCGCCCACGAGTGCGCGTCGCCCTCCTTGAGCTGGTAGACCGACTTGAGGGCCAGCAGCTCGCGCCACTGCTCCAGCGTGGCGCGGCGCCGCACGTGGCGGGCCAGCGTCGAGCCGCTGCCGTCACCGACGAGCGCGAAGAAGGTGTCCGCCGGTTCGCGCACCATCGCCGGGACCTGGTCGTCGATCGCGGTGGCCACCTCGGCGTGCACGACCTCCTCGAGCCGGCGCCCCAGCACCGCGCGGATGCGGGCGAGCTCGGGGTGCCACTCCCACGCGTCGTCGACCCCCGCGAAGCCGCGGTGGTGCAGCTCGAGCAGCATCCACAGCGCGAGCTGGGCGTCCTCGTCGTGCACGTATCCCGCCGCGTCGTCGAGGGCGGCCAGCGCGTCCTCCACGTCCGGCGCGAGGTGCACGACCCGGGGGCGCCGGACCAGCGTCGCGGCCACTGCCCCCGAGATCGCGCCGCGCGGCTGCGGGAGCCAGGCGCGTACGTCCACCCCGCTCACGGCTTGAGGACCACCTTGAGGCAGTCGTCGGCCTTGTCGCGGAACATCTGGTACGCCGCCGGCGCCTCCGCCAGGGGCAGCCGGTGGGTCGCGAGGGTCTCGAGGCCCAGCGGGTCGCCGTCCTCCATCACCACCGGCACGATGTCGTCGATCCACCGCTTCACGTGGCACTGGCCCATCCGCAGGCTGATGCCCTTGTCGAACATCTCCATCATCGGGAACGGGTCGCTCATCCCGCCGTAGACGCCGGAGATCGACACCGTGCCGCCGCGGCGTACCGACGAGATGGCGGCCCGCAGGGCGCCCAGCCGGTCGATGCCGACGGTCTTCATCAGCGGCTTGGCCACGGCGTCGGGCAGGAGCCCGACGGACTTGATCGCGGTCTCGGCGATGGGGGTCCCGTGGGCCTCCATGCCGACCGCGTCGAGGGTGCCGTCCGCGCCGCGGCCACCGGTGAGGTCCTTGACGGCGGCGGCGACCTCCTCGGGCTTGGTGGCCTCGACGATCTCGACGCCGCGCTGACGGGCCACGCCCGCGCGGAACGGATCGGGGTCCACGGCCAGCACGCGGATGCCGCGGTGCTGGGCGATCCGGGTCGCGAGCTGGCCGACCGGGCCGAGGCCCATGACGAGCAGGGTGTCGCCCTCGCTCACCTCGGCGTACTCCACGCCCTGCCACGCGGTCGGCAGGATGTCGGAGAGGTAGAGGAAGCGCTCGTCGGCCACTCCCTCGGGAACCTTGATCGGGCCGAAGTGCGCCTGCGGCACGCGGAGGTACTCGGCCTGGCCACCGGGCACCGAGCCGTAGAGCTCGGTGTAGCCGAAGAGGGCGGCACCCTTGTCCTGGGCGCGGACCTGGGTGGTCTCGCAGGCGGCCATCAGGCCGCGCTCGCACATCCAGCAGTGTCCGCAGGAGATGTTGAACGGGATGACCACGCGGTCACCCTCGGCGATGTGCGTGACGTCGGGGCCGACCGCCTCGACGATGCCCATCGTCTCGTGGCCGAGCACGTCTCCCTGCGAGAGGAACGGGCCCAGCGGGTCATAGAGGTGGAGGTCGGATCCGCAGATCGCCGTGGAGGTGACCTTGATGACCGCGTCCGTCGGCTCCTCGATCATGGGGTCCGGGACGTCGATGACGCGGACGTCGCGCTTGCCTTGCCAGGTGAGTGCCTTCATCACTCCACGCTCGCAGCGGCTCCACCAGGCCGTCAGACCCGCAGGGGTGGCGAGGCGTTCGTCACGTCCGTCGGGGTGGTCCCGGCGTCCTCGGGTGCCGCTCGTGCGATCACCGGCTGACCGGTGATCCGGTGGGTTCGCGCACACTGCAGTGAACGCGAACCCACCGCAACGCGCGACAACGTCGCCCGGACCGGCCCGGTCAGATCGCGACCGCGACCTCCGCGACCGAGCCGGTGGCCGCGACGACCCGGGTGTCGACCGGGTCGGCCTTCGGGGCCAGGGTGCGCAGCGTCCACTCGCCGTCACCGGCGAAGAACCTGAAGTGCCCCGTGGCACTCGTCGGGACCTCGGCGGTGAACTCGCCGCTGCCGTCGAGCAGCCGGACGTAGGCGTTGGGGACGGGCTCGGCCCCGCGCAGCACCTGGCCCTGGATCACGGCCTCCTTGGCGACGTTGACGCCGTCGAGCGACAGCCCGCCCTCGGTGGCGCCGCACATCAGGCGTCACCCGGCTCGTCGCCGAGGGCGACAGGCACACCGACGAGGGAGCCGTACTCGGTCCACGAGCCGTCGTAGTTCTTGACGTTCTCCTGGCCCAGCAGCTCCTTGAGGACGAACCAGGTGTGCGAGGAGCGCTCGCCGATGCGGCAGTAGGCGATGGTGTCCTTGCTCCAGTCGACGCCGGCCTCGGAGTAGATCTCCTTGAGCTCGTCGTCCGACTTGAAGGTGCCGTCGTCGTTGGCCGCCTTGCTCCACGGCACGCTCGCCGCGGTGGGGATGTGGCCGGCGCGCTGGGCCTGCTCCTGCGGGAGGTGGGCCGGGGCGAGCAGCCGACCGGCGTACTCGTCGGGGCTGCGCACGTCGACGAGGTTCTGCGTGCCGATCGCGGCGACGACCTCGTCGCGGAAGGCGCGGATCGACGAGTCCTGCGCGGTTGCGGTGTACGACGTCTCGGCGCGGGTCGGCTTCTCGTCGGTCAGCTCGCGGGAGTCGAGCTCCCACTTCTTGCGGCCGCCGTCGAGGAGCTTCACGTCCTGGTGGCCGTAGAGCTTGAAGTACCAGTAGGCGTAGGCGGCGAACCAGTTGTTGTTGCCGCCGTACAGCACCACGGTGTCGTCGTTGCTGACGCCGCGCGAGGACAGCAGGGCCTCGAACTGCTCCTTGTTCACGAAGTCGCGACGGACCTGGTCCTGGAGGTCGGTGGTCCAGTCGAGCTTGATGGCTCCCCGGATGTGGCCCTTGTCGTACGACGTGGTGTCCTCGTCGACCTCGACGAGGACGACGCCGTCGGTGTCGAGGTTGTCCTCGACCCACTGGGCGGTGACGAGCGAAGACTCGCGGCTCATGTGATTGCTCCCTTGCTGTGTGTGATCTGTGGGTGTGTGGCGGTGTCGTGCGGGTGTGCGGAGTCAGCCGGCTGCGCGCAGGCGGGCGCCGACCAGGTAGAGCTCGCAGCCCAGGCAGAACGCGAAGAGCGCGTTCAGCAGGGCGGCGACGAGGGCGAGGCCCACGGCGACCTGGCCGACGACCGTGGCGCCGGCCAGCAGGGCGACGAGGCCGACCAGCGCGAAGGCGAGCCCGACCCCCTGCGCGAAGCGTGGCGGTGCCGGGTCCTCGAGCTCGGCGGGCGGAGCCAGGCGCGGCCGGACCACGGTGCGGAACAGCCACGCGTGCGGGGTGCGCTGCACCCCGGCGACCGCACCGATGGCGAAGAACACCGCCTGCACGGCGAGCAGCGCGACACCGGCCGGGTGTGGCGCCAGCAGCAGCACGGCGGCGAGCACCACCGCGGTGAGCGCGGCGGTGAGCTGAGGACCGCGCGGGTCGATCCCGGCCGGGGTGTCGGTCGGGGTGGCGGCGCCGGTGGCGCGCTCATGGATCGTGGACATGTCTCTCCTGCGGGGAAGGCCGGACGGGCTCGTCTCGGGTCCGGATCGGCACCCACTTTAGTCCACAAACACAATAGACTTAGGGCAGAGTGATCGACGGACCCGTCAGGACATTCGACACAGCGACGAGCGCACGCGGCAGTGATCCACTGCGCGTCGCTTGGTCAGCCAGGTCGAGGACATGATGTGGACTCTAGGGATCTGGGGCGCCGCTTCATTCCCGCGTCTCGACATGCGGATGGTCGTTCCAGAGTGTGGACAGGCGGATCCGGTCGTCACTCCACCGTGGCGAGGGCCGCGAGCACCTGTTCCTTGCGCGGCGCGCCTGCGGCCCGGGTGACCTCGGTCCCGTCGGCCGCGAGCACGATCGTGGTCGGGGTGCGGAGCACACCGAGGCGACGCACGGCCTCGAGGTGGTGCTCGGCGTCGACCTCGACGTGGGCCACCCCGGGCACGACCCCGGCCACGTCGGCCAGGACCCGTCGGGTGGCGCGGCACGGGGCGCAGAAGGCACTGGAGAACTGGAGCAGCGTGGCCCGCTCCCCCAGCGTCTCGCCCACCTCGGCGACCAGGACCGCCCCGGGCGGGGTCTCGACGGCCTCGGCCTCGCGATCGGCCGGCACGGCGCCCGACCCGGCCGCCTCGCCGGCGCGGACCCGGTGGGTGCCGCGGAACCGGCCGTCGGTCGCCGCCCGCCACAGGCCGACGGCCAACGCCAGGACGACGGCGGCGACGAGGATCCAGGCACCGGTGCTCATGCAGGGCGCAACCGACCGGCGCTCGCGGTTGTTCCTCCCGGAGCGCTCGACCACCGGCGAGGCGCCTCAGGCCCGCCGGGCGTCGCGCAAGCGGAGTACCTCCTGGCGCAGGCGGGCGTTCTCCGCCTCCAGCTGCAGCACCGCCGCGATCCCGGCGAGGTTGAGCCCGAGGTCGAGCAGGTCGCGGATCCGGCTCAGCCGGTCGACGTCGTCGCGGCTGTAGAGCCGCGTGCCGCCCGCCGTCCGGTCGGGATCGACGAGGCCCTTGCGCTCGTAGACGCGGAGGTTCTGCACGTTGGTGCCGGCCATCTCGGCGGCCACCGAGATCGCGAAGACACCCACCGTCGGACCGGTCATCGGCTCCTCCTCGGACGGACTTGAAAACTCCCGGGATCGCGCGCTATACAAAACCTGTAACCAACGATACAGGTCACCGGACCGGTGACCACGTCCCCCGGGAGGAGATCATGTTGATCCGCACCACCGACCCGTTCCGTGACTTCGACCGCCTCACCCAGCAGCTGCTCGGCACGACCAACCGCCCGGCCGTCATGCCGATGGACGCCTGGCGGGAGGGCGACACCTTCACCATCGAGTTCGACCTGCCGGGCGTCGCGCCGGACTCCATCGACCTCGACGTGGAGCGCAACGTCCTCACCGTCCGGGCCGAGAGGGTGGCCCGCAACGGCGACTGGGAGCTGCTCGCCTCCGAGCGGCCGCGCGGGATGTTCAGCCGCCAGCTGGTCCTCGGCGACAACCTCGACCTCGACCGTATCGAGGCGTCGTACGACGGCGGGGTCCTGCGCCTGCGCGTCCCGGTGGCCGAGAAGGCCAAGCCGCGCAAGATCGAGGTGACGAGCGGCCACGGCGACCGCACCGCGATCGAGGCCTGACGACGCAGGACACAGCCGCAGACACGACGGTGCCCCGGCGGATCGCTCCGCCGGGGCACCGTCGCGTGTCGGGTGAGGTCAGCGCTTGGTCTTGACCTTCTTGCTCACCTCGGTGGAGCCGACCTTGCCCTTGCCCTTGAAGAAGAACACGAGCTTGTGCTTGCCCTTCTTCAGCTTGGCGAGCGAGACGGAGCCCTTGCCCTTGGCGATCTTGGCCTTGCCGATCTTCTTGTACTTGATCTCGCCGTTGTCCTTGACCTTGACGATCTCCTTGACGACGACCTTGCCCTTGACCTTCTTGGCCTTGACCGGCGGCGCCTTGACCTTCAGCGCGGCCACGCCGCCCTTGACCTTGACCTTGAGCTTCGGCTTGTAGCCGATCTTGGCGGTCTTGGCCGAGGTGGCGGTGCCGGTGAGGCGGCCGTTCTCCGCGAGGACACGGACGGTGAGCTTGTCACCGATCTGCGCCTTCGTCGGGGTGTACGACGCGCCCGTGCCGACGACCGAGGAGCCGATGACCCACTCGTAGGAGTAGGTCGTGCCGGTCTCCAGGTTCCACGTGCCCTTGTCGACGGAGATCGACTTGCCGACCCACGGGTAGCCGTTGGTCTCGGGACGGTCGGTCGCCAGCAGCGAGGCACCGAGGGCCGCGGTGAGGCCGGTGACCATCTGGCCGGGCTTCACGGTGATCTCGGTGGCCTTCTCGAAGGTCGAGTCCTTCCACCACTCCGGGACGTGGTTGCCCGAGGAGTCACCGAAGCGCACCTTGTAGGTGCCGGGGTAGATGTAGCGCATCTCGAAGGTGTTGTCCGCCTTCGTGGACGACGATCCACCGTTGGTGCCGTCGACCGACAGCAGCTGGACGTTGCCCTCGAGGGGCAGACCGGCGGCACCGGTGATGGCGCCCTCGACGCCACCGGCGCGCATCAGGGTGATGTCGCCGGGGACGGTCGTGCCGGGCGTGACGGTGACCGCGGTGGCGCGGTCGTAGCTGGTGCGCCCACCGAGCCAGGAGTCGAACAGCGCGAACGCGTTGTCGTCGCCGGAGCCGTCGTACTGGGCGTGCACCTTGAACTGGTTCTCGCCCGCGACCTGGTCGAGGTCGTCGAGCGCGTAGGCACCCGAGCGGTTGGAGCGGGCGTACTCGACGATGTCCTCCTTGCCGGGAGCGTTCGGGGTGTTCCAGGCGGTGATGAAGGCTCCGACCACGGGCGCACCCGTGTCGTCCTTGACCGTGCCGAGGATCTCGTGGGTGCCGGCCGGCTGCGCGGGGGCGAGCGTGAGGTTGGCGTTGACGCCGCTCACGGCCTGGTCCTTGCCCACCACGACGGGGCTGGCGGCGGCCGCGGTGCCGACGTTGTTGTAGTACTCGGTGGAGTACTCGCCGAGGTCGTCACGGAACTCGACGGTGTAGCTGCCCGCCGGGACGCCCTCGATCAGGTAGTTGCCGTTCTTGTCCGTGAGGTCGGACCTGTTGTTCGCCGACACCTCGACGAACTCGAGCGGGGCGCCGGCGTCGCTCAGGACCTGGCCGGAGATGGACCCTCCGGCGCTGAGGGTGATGGCGATGGGGTTGCCCGCCGCCGTGCCGGCCACGTTGTCGGCGCTCGCGAAGTCGGACTTGTCGTTGTACCACTCGCCGACCAGAGGACCGTTGCCGTCGACGGCGACCTTGACCAGGGCGGACCCGACCGGGAGGACGAAGGCGCCCTTCTCGTCGGTGTAGTCGGTGATGATCTGGTCACCCGACGCCGCGTCGTAGGCCGAGACGGCCGTGTCCTGCACCGGCCGGCCCGACGGGTCGGTGACCGTGCCCACGACGTACGGCTGGTCCACGGTCCAGGCCTGCAGAGCCGTGGCGCCGCCGCCCACCGTCACCGCGTCGGCCGTGGCGAGGTCGGCCTTGTCGCGGTAGAACTCGGTGTAGCCGCCGGCATACGTCGTGGCCTGGAACTTGTAGACGCCGTCCTCGTAGGTGCCGGAGAAGTAGCCGTTGTCCGCGTACATCGTGCCGTAGTCGCTGAACGTGCCGTCCGTCTGCTGGCGGAAGACGTCCACGTAGGCGTCCACGGCGTTGCCCTGGGTGTCGGTCAGCGTGCCGCTGATGACCGAGTCGGCGGCGTGGGCCGGAGCGGCCCCCAGTCCGAGCCCGGCGGCCACCAGCGCGGTGCCCGCGACGGAGGCGATGGTGCGACGCAGTGGGCGTCGCGCGGTTGATCCGATCATGCTGTGTTCCCCGTTCGAGTGGTGAGTGAAGACTCGACGCGCGGGACAGCAGGGTCACCCCCGACTCACTGGCCCCCGCGCGTGAGTCACCCCGGATCCTGACGGGCCGAGCGCCGGAATGCAATGACTAGTCCGTTGTGACCATCCGCGAGTCGCGCGGCGACCGGTCGTCCGGTGGATCTGCCGGCTGATCGATCAGCCGCCGGCGAAGGGCGGCAACAGCTCCACCACGTCGCCCGGGTGCACCACCACGGCCCCCGGGTCCTGCGACCCGACCGGCTGCTCGCCCACCAGCACCGAGCAGACGCCGACCACGCGCTCGACGTCCGAGCCGGGGTGCGCGTCGACCACGCGGCGTACGAGCTCGGCGAGGGTGAGCGGCCCGTCGACGGCGAACTTCTCGCTCGCGACGCCCGCCGCCGCCCGTGCCGCGGCCCAGTAGTGGACGGTCACGTGCGTCTCACGCTCGTGCGTTCGGTCCGCGGCGGAGGTCATGGCTCGATATCCTTCCCTATCCGCCCCACCTGAGGAGACGGCCATGAGCACCCTGCTCCTGCTGACGAGCGCACTCCAGCCCTCGGTCGAAGTCCTGCCCGCCCTCTCCCTGCTCGGCCACACGGTCCGGATCCTCCCCGCCGAGGGCAGTGCGCTGCTCGAGGCTCCCGAGTCCGACCTCCTGCTCGTCGACGGCCGCCAGGAGCTCGCCCACGCCCGCGACCTGTGCCGGCTGATCCGCACCACGGGCACCGACGTTCCCGTCCTGCTCATCGTCACCGAGGGCGGCCTCGCCGTCGTCGCGCACGACTGGGCCATGGACGACGTCGTGCTCCACACCTGCGGGCCCGCGGAGCTCGAGGCCCGGATCCGGCTGGCCATCGGGCGCCTCGCAGCCCAGCGCGAGGCCGACGACCCGTCCGCCCACGTCATCCGCACCGGCGAGGTCGTCGTCGACGACGCGACGTACACCGCCAAGGTCAGCGGGCGTGCGCTCGACCTGACCTACAAGGAGTTCGAGCTCCTCAAGTTCCTCGCCCAGCACCCGGGCCGCGTCTTCACCCGCCAGCAGCTCCTCCAGGAGGTGTGGGGCTACGACTACTTCGGCGGCACCCGCACCGTCGACGTCCACGTACGCCGCCTGCGCGCCAAGCTCGGCCCCGAGAACGAGCACCTCATCGGCACCGTCCGCAACGTCGGCTACCGCTTCGTGCTGCCGAGCAAGGACAAGGCCGCCGAGCGCGACCAGGCACCGGCCTCGGAGACCTCGGACGCCTGAGCGGAGGATCGGACGGCCCACGGCCGTCGGATCCTCCACACTGTTCGTCCACAGGCGCCGACTCGGCGGGTTGGCGGCTCCTCGCGGCGGGCACGTCTCCCACGTGTCCGATCTCGACGACCTGCTCGCCCGCCAGTCGGGGGTGGTCTCGCGCGCGCAGCTCATCGCCCTCGGCGCGTCCCGGGCGGAGCGCGACACCCTGGTCCGACGCAGGCTGCTCGTGCCGGTCCTGCCCGGGGTCTACGTCGACCACACCGGCGTACCCACGCGGGTCCAACGTTCGATCGCGGCGGTCCTGTACGCCGGGCGCGCGGCCCTGCACCTCGAGTCGGCTCTCGACCACCCGGGCGGCACGGGGGTCATCCACGTCGCGATCGACGCCACCCGCCGGGTCGCCGCGCAGCCCGGCATCCGCATCCACCGGGTGGCCGGGCTCGAGGGCAAGGTCCGGTGGAACCTCGTCCCTCCGCGCGTGCTTCCCGAGGTGGCTGCGCTCGAGCGGGCGCACCGGGCCGCCACCGACCTCGACGCCATCGCCGCCGTGGCCGCGGTCGTCGGTTCCCGGGCCACGACGGCCGAGCGCCTCGGCCGGGTGCTCGGCTCCCGCCCACGGATCCGGCGCCGCACCCTGCTCGCCGACCTCCTGGACGACCTCGCCGCAGGCACCCACTCGGTGCTCGAGCACGGATTCCTGACGACGGTCGTCCGCCCTCACGCGCTCCCCGAGCCGTCGGCACGGCAGGCACCACGCGTCGGCGCGAAGGGCATCGAGTACCGCGACGCGGAGTACGCCGAGCTGGGCGTCGTGGTCGAGATGGACAGCCGCTGGCACGACACCGAGCGGGCCGCCGACCGGGACGCCGATCGCGACCTGGACGACCTCGCGGGCGGCCAGGTCACCGTCCGACTGCGCTACCGGCAGGTCTTCGGGACGCCGTGCCACACCGCGGCGCGCCTCGGGCTGTTGCTCCGGAGGCGCGGGTGGAACGGCTCCTCGACCGCTTGCTCGCCGTCGTGCGCGGTCCCTGCGTGGACGATCTGACGGCCCACGGCCGTCGGATCCTCCACGCTGAGCCGATCACCCGGAGCGGGCGTACATCACGTGGGTGTCGGCATCCGCGTGCGTGAAGCCGAGCCGGGAGTACGTCGCCAGCGCGGGCGCGTTGTCCGACTCGACGTAGAGCAGCACCTCGTCCACACCCAGGCCGTGCAGGTGGTGCAGTCCGGCGAGGGTGAGTGCGCGGCCGAGGCCCTGGCCCTGGGCGGAGGGGTCGATGCCGACCACATACACCTCGCCGAGGTGCGCGTCGTGCTGCTTGGTCCAGTGGAAGCCGAGCATCCGGTCCCCGTCGGTCGCGACCAGGAGCCCGGCGGGGTCCCACCAGGACTCGGCCATCCGGGCCGCGAGGCCGGCCTCGTCGAGGCTCCCCTGCTCCGGGTGGTGGGCGAAGGCGGCGGCGTTGACCCGCAGCAGCTCGGCGGCGTCGCCGTCCTCGAAGGACCGGATCCGCGGGTCGTCGAGCTCGGGCAAGGGCACCGAGGCCGGACGCCGCATCACCCACAGGTCGCGGACCCGTTCGAAGCCGTGCTCGGCGGCCAGCCGGGCCGCGGCCGGGTGGTTGCCGTGCGACCACGCGTGCGCCGGGCCCTCCACGGTCGCCAACGACGCGGCGCCGAGACCCTGGGCCCGGTGGTCCGGGTGGATCACGAGGTGCAGCTCCTCGCCGCGCCGCAGCAGGAACCCCGTGGGCCGGACCACGTCACCGACGCCCTCGCGGTGCTCGGGCCAGGCCCCCGACCGGAGCCACAGCCACGTGGCCTCGTCGAGCGGCGCGACCCCGTCGGCGGCCTCGGCCGCGGCAGCCACCTGCTCGATGCGGGCGAGCAGGCTCACAGCTGCGGGCGGACGTGCAGCCCGACCTCGGGGTCGACCACGACCTCCTGGGCGACGGGCATGCCGTCGACGACGAGCTCGGCATCGATCGGCACGTTGCGCTTGAGCAGGGCCAGGCCGATGGGACCGAGCTCGTGGTGGCGGGCGCTCGAGCCGAGGAAGCCGACCTGCTTGTCGGAGCCCGGCAGTGTCACGGCGCTGCCGTGCGCGGGCAGCCGGTTCTCCGAGCCGTCGAGGTGCAGCAGCGTGAGGCGGCGCGGCGGGCGGCCGAGCGTGTGCACGCGCGCGACCGTCTCCTGGCCGCGGTAGCACCCCTTATCCAGGTGCACGGCCGGGCCGATCCAGCCCACCTCGTTGGGGATCGTGCGGTGGTCGGTGTCGACGCCGAAGCGGGGCTCGCCCCGCTCGATGCGCAGCGCCTCGAAGGCCCACAGGCCGGCAGCGGGGCCGGCCGCGGCGGCGTACTCCTCCAGGCGGTCGCGCGGCACGAGGTCGTACGTCGCCCCCTCGCCCGTCACCCGCCAGGCCACGGCCACGTCGTCGGTCACCAGGCTGACCTCGACCCGCATCATGAAGCGCATCCGGTCCAGGAAGTCGGCCAGTGCCCGACCGGCGCCCGGCTCGGTGTGGGCCACGAAGGCGGTGCCGTCGTCGACGCCGGTGAAGGCGTGCTCGACGTGGCCCTGCGGGCTGAGCACCAGCGCCTGCGTCCACACCCCGGGCGCGAGGCCGTCGAAGTACTGCGTGGTGAGTGAGTGCAGCCACGTCAGCCGGTCGGGCCCCTCGATGCGTACGACGTCGCGGTGCGACAGGTCGACGAAGCCGTCACCCGCCACCAGCCGGCGCTGCTCGCCGTGGAACGACCCGTAGTGGGCCGCGACCGGGGCGTCGATGCCATCGCCGGCGACGGCGCCGGGGAGGCCGAGGAGCGGGGAGGTCATGCGGGGTCTCCAGACGGTGGGGGACAGTCGGTGCAGCGGCCGAAGATCGCCAGGTGACCCAGGTCGACCTCGAAGTCGTGCTCGCGCCGCAGTGTCTCGAGCAGCGCGGCCACCACATCAGGGTCAACCGACCGGACGCGGTGGCAATTCCGGCACACGAGGTGGAAGTGCTCGGGCTCGCGGGTCGAGTGGTACGTCGGCGCCCGGTCGCTGAGGTGCGTGTGGCGGACCAGCCCGAGCTCCTCCAGCACCTCGAGGGTGCGGTAGACGGTCGAGGCGTTGACCGCGCTGGCCCGCTCCCGGACCGCGGCCAGCACCTCGTCGGGCGTCGCGTGACCGAGCTCCTCGACCGCGCCGAGGATCATCTGGCGCTGCGGGGTCAACCGGTAGCCGCTGCCCCGGAGCCGTTGCGCGAGCTCGTCGACCATCAGGGCCTCACGCGCGCTTGAGCCGAGCCCACAGGTGCGGCTGGAGCTCCTGGTCGACCGCGGCCATGTCGTAGGCGTAGAGCAGGTCGCCCTCGACGTTGCCGTACATCCGCGAGCCGGCGGTCACGTGCTTGGCCGTCTCGGTGTAGCCGACCCCGGCGGTGTGCATCTCGACCTTGCCGCCGTCGGCCGCGCCGTACCAGATCTCGGAGTAGCCGATGTTGTGCGACAGCACCATCTCCACCTTGCCCGGCTCGGGGCAGCGCAGGAAGCCCGACTCCATGGCGGCGTCGCGGACGAACTCGCCCTGCTCGTCCACGATCCAGGCGCGGGACATGTAGTGGAAGAACGGGCGGCCGTCGTGGGTGAAGATCAGCTCCTGGCCGAACTGGAACTTCTCGATCGTGGGGTAGTCGCCGTGGCCGTTGCCGCGCCAGGTGCCGAGCAGCCAGGCGAGCGGGCCGCAGTTGGGGTGCAGGTTGTCGGGGAGCTCGAAGGGCATGCGTCGAGTCTAGGGTGATCCCATGCCGCGCTCCCTCGTCGTCAAGGTCACCTGCGGTGCGGAGGATCCGGAGCGGGCCAACCAGGCCTTCACGGTGGCCGCGGCCGCGGTCGCGGCGGGGGCCGACGTCTCCTTGTGGCTCACCGGTGAGGGCGCGTGGTTCGGCGTACCGGGTCGGGCCGAGGCGTTCGAGCTGCCGCTGGCGACACCGCTGGCCGACCTGCGCGACGTGGTGCTGGCCGGCGGCCGGCTCACGGTCTGCTCCCAGTGCGCCGCACGCCGCGGGCTCACCGAGGCCGACCTGGTCGGCGGCGCGACCATCGCGGGGGCGGCGGTCTTCGCCGAGGAGATCCTCGGCGAGGGTGTGCAGGCGCTCGTCTACTGACGCCGGCGTTTCGGCGCCGGCGCAGGGCAGAGGGGCAGGGACCGGTCATGACGGGGACCCCGGATCAACCCGGACGGCGGCCTGAACGGGCTCCCCCACGTCGACCTGCCGGCGTACGAGAAGACGCTCGGCGAGATCGGCGTCGAGGTCGAGACCGGGCCGAGCGAGGAGGAGGAGAGCCTCGACGACCGCCTCGACGACCTCGAGGGCGAGACCGCGCAGCCGGACGAGGACGACGACGACCACGAGGACGAGAACCTCATGGCCCCCGGACCGCTCATCGAGCCTCCGGTGCCTGGCGGGTCCACGCAGCCGGACTACGTCGAGGCCTGAGAGGCTGCCCGCCATGTCACGAACCGTGCTGTCCACCGCCGCCCTGGCCCTCGTCCTGCTCGCGGGCGGCTGCGGCGACGAGGAACCGTCCCCGGAGCCGAACGGCTCCGCCGGCGAGCCGGAGCCTGCGTGCCTGGTGACGGCCGAGCAGCTCGCCGAGATCACCGGCACCCCGCAGGAGGTCCGCGAGGTCGACGTCCCCGGCGGCGGCCTCGGCACCGAGCTGGCCTGCGAGACCGTGCTGGACGAGCGCGAGGTGTCCATGCGATGGAGCCTGCGGGAGCCGGGCATCGACCCCCCGCCGACCCTCGAGGAGCAACGCACCTACGTCGAGGATCCGGGCAACGAGGTCGAGACGGTGGACCTGGGCGCCGGCCAGTCCGGTTGGGTCGGGTTCGGCACGTCTGCCGGTCTCACCGGGGCGAACGTCGTGACCCTGCTCGACGACCTGATGTTCCAGACGTCGGTCACCGCCTACGACGACACGGGCGTGAGCGTCGAGAAGGTCCGCGACGAGGCCCTCGCGCTGGCCGAGGCCGTCGTCGCGGGTCAGGAGCGAGTGACCCGGTGAGCGACCCCTTCGAGTTCTACGACGCCTCCACGGCGCCCGGTCCCCAGCAGCCGTCGGCGGCCGACGCCCTCCGGGGACTCAACCGATCGGGCGCCGAGGCCAGCCTCGACCGTGCCCTCGACGACCTCAACGACGTGGTGGAGCGGGCCTCGGCCCGCGACCGCGCCGAGGGCGTCGCTCCCGAGATGGCGCGGCTGCTGGACGAGATCACCGGCGCCGACGACGTACCCGCCTCCTGGGCGTCCCTCAACCGCCGGGTGCAGGACGGCGTGACCACGTGGGACTCGTTCTGGTCCGACCCGTCCGCGGAGGAGGACGGGATGCGCCTGGTCCTCGAGGTGATGGGCCGCTCCCGCCAGCGCCTGGCCCAGGGGCTGGCGGCGGCACGGGAAGGACAGGCCGGCACCGGCGCCTGACCGGCCCGCGTCGTCGTCACCCACCGTTCACGATCCGGTGCCACACTCAGTCCATGTCCGACACCACGTCCCTCCCGACCAGCGTCGGAGCCTCCGTCGAGGACGGCCCGACGGCCGAGCCGTTCGGACATCCCCCGGACACCTTCGACGTGGAGCCGCCCTACGTCCCCGACGCCGACGAGATCGCTGCCGTCGAGAAGTTCCACGACCGGTTCCTCGACCGTGAGCTGTCGTGGCTGCGCTTCAACCAGCGGGTGCTCGAGCTCGCCGAGGACCCGACGCTGCCGCTGCTCGAGCGCACCCGCTTCCTGGCCATCTTCGCCAGCAACCTCGACGAGTTCTTCATGGTGCGGGTGGCCGGCCTCAAGCGGCGGATCGCCGCCGGCGTGGCCGTCCGCGCCGCCAGCGGCCTGCTCCCCCGCGACCAGCTCGAGCTGCTCTGGGAACGCAGCCGCGAGCTGATGCAGCGCCATGCTCGCGTCTTCAACGAGCAGGTCATCCCCGAGCTGCGTGGCGAGGGGATCGAGATCGTCCGCTGGTCCGAGCTCGACCGCGAGGAGCAGAAGGTCTGCAAGAAGCTCTTCAAGGACCGGATCTTCCCGGTCCTGACCCCGCTGGCGGTCGACCCGGCGCACCCCTTCCCCTACATCTCGGGACTCTCGCTCAACCTCGCCGTCGTGGTGCGCAACCCCAAGTCCGGCACCGAGCACTTCGCCCGGGTCAAGGTGCCGCCGATCTTCAGCCGCTTCGTGCCGGTGGGCAACCAGCGGTTCGTGCCCCTCGAGGACGTCATCGGCGAGCACCTCAAGAAGCTCTTCCCCGGCATGGAGGTGCTCCAGGCACACACGTTCCGGGTGACCCGCAACGAGGACCTCGAGGTCGAGGAGGACGACGCGGAGAACCTGCTCGCCGCGCTCGAGAAGGAGCTGCTGCGCCGCCGCTTCGGCCCGCCGGTCCGCCTCGAGGTGGAGGAGTCGATCGACGCGAAGGTGCTCGACCTGCTCGTCTCCGAGCTCGGGGTGACCAGCGAGGAGGTGACCCGCCTCCAGGGCCCCCTCGACCTGCGCGGGCTCCACTCCATCGCCGACCTGCCCCGCGAGGACCTCAAGTACCCCGCCTTCCTGCCCTCGACGCACCCGCAGCTCGCGGAGGTGGAGACCGCCAAGCCGGTCGACGTGTTCGACGCCGTACGACGCCAGGACGTGCTGCTGCACCACCCCTACGACTCCTTCGCCACGTCGGTGCAGCGCTTCCTCGAGCAGGCCGCCGCCGACCCGCACGTGCTCGCCATCAAGCAGACGCTCTACCGCACGTCCGGCGACAGCCCGATCATCGACGCCCTCGTCGACGCCGCGGAGGCCGGCAAGCAGGTGCTGGTGATCGTGGAGATCAAGGCCCGCTTCGACGAGTCCAACAACATCCGCTGGGCGCGCAAGCTCGAGCAGGCCGGCTGCCACGTGGTCTACGGGCTCGTCGGCCTCAAGACCCACTGCAAGCTGTCGATGGTCGTCCGCGACGAGCCCGACGGCATCCGTCGCTACACCCACATCGGCACCGGGAACTACAACCCCAAGACCGCGCGGCTCTACGAGGACCTCGGCCTGCTCACCGCCGATCCCGCCGTCGGCGAGGACGTCGCCCACCTCTTCAACAACCTGTCCGGCATCAGCCGCAACACGACGTACGACAGCCTGCTGGTCGCCCCGGACAGCGTCCGCGACGGACTGGTCAGCCAGATCCACGCCGAGGTCGCCAACCACCAGGCGGGGCGCGCCTCGGGGATCCGGATGAAGGCCAACTCCATCGTCGACGAGGCCGTGATCGACGCGCTCTACCTCGCCTCCCAGGCGGGCGTGCGCGTCGAGCTGCTGATCCGCGGCATCTGCTCGCTGCGCCCCGGCGTACCCGGCCTGTCAGAGACCGTCAGCGTCCGCTCGGTGCTCGGGAGGTTCCTCGAGCACAGCCGGGTGTTCTGGTTCGCGAACGACGGAGAGCCGCTGGCGTGGATCGGCTCGGCCGACATGATGCACCGCAACCTCGACCGCCGCGTCGAGGTGCTGGTGCGCCTGCCCGGCGTGCGCAAGGTGGCCGAGGTGGACGCCCTGCTCGACCTCGCCTTCGACGCCGACACGTCCGCGTGGGAGCTCGACGCGGACGGCGAGTGGGCCCTCAACGACGGCACGGTGCACCTGCAGGAAGCGCTCATCGCGCGCCAGCGACGACGCCGCTGACGGGCGATTGCCCCCGGGAGGGGCCGACCCCCTAGCATGTGGTCGTTCTTCTCCCCCTCCCCCGGAGTTCTCCGTGCGTTTGAAATTCCGCCCTGTCGACGGCTCCTTCTACGACCTCTTCAGCGAGGCCGCCTCCCACCTCGTGGTGGGTGCCGGCCTGCTGGCCGAGATGCTCAGCGACGGCAACGACCGCGAGGCCGTCGCCCAGCAGATGCGCGAGGCCGAGCACGCCGCCGACGAGACCACCCACGCGATCATCCGACGGGTCAACAGCACGTTCGTGACCCCGTTCGACCGGGAAGACATCTACTCGCTGGCCAGCGGGCTCGACGACGTCATGGACATGATGGACGAGGCCGTCGACCTCGTCCTGCTGTACGACGTCACCAAGCTGCCGGCCGAGACCTCCGAGCAGGTCGAGGTCCTCCAGCGCTGTGCCGAGCTGACCGCCACGGCGATGCCCGGCCTGCAGTCGATGAGCTCCCTCGACGACTACTGGATCGAGATCAACCGCCTCGAGAACGCCGGCGACCGCAGCTACCGCCGCATCCTGGCCAACCTCTTCAACGGCGACTACGACGCGCTGGAGGTCATCAAGCTCAAGGACGTGGTGGAGTCCCTCGAGGGTGCCATCGACGCCTTCGAGCGGGTGGCCAACATCCTGGAGCAGATCGCCGTCAAGGAGTCCTGACCCCTGATGGAAATCGCGATCATCGTCGCGGTGGTCGTCGTTGCGCTGGTCTTCGACTACACCAACGGCTTCCACGACGCGGCCAACGCCATCGCCACCTCGGTCTCGACCGGTGCGCTCACCCCGCGCATCGCGCTCGGCATGGCCGCGGTGATGAACTTCGTCGGCGCCTTCCTCGGCCAGAAGGTCGCCCAGACGGTGTCCGAGGTCATCGACCCCGGCACCGGGACGCATGGCCTGGTGATCGTGCTGTGCGGCCTCCTCGGGGCCATTTCCTGGAACCTCATCACCTGGTACTTCGGCCTGCCGTCCTCCTCCTCGCACGCCCTGATCGGTGGTCTCGTGGGTGCCGCGGTCGCGGCCGGTGCGACCACCGACTGGACCGTCGTCGTCGAGAAGGTCGTCATCCCGATGTTCCTCTCGCCGGTCGTGGCCTTCGGCCTCGGCTTCGCGCTGATGCTCGCGATCATGTGGATCTTCCGGCGGGCCAACCCCTCGAAGGCCAACCGCGGCTTCAAGATGGCGCAGACCGTCTCGGCCGCCGCGATGGCGCTCGGCCACGGCCTCCAGGACGCCCAGAAGACGATGGGCGTCATCTTCCTGGCCCTGCTCACCGGCGGGTACGTCGCCGCGGGTGACCCGCTCCCGCTCTGGGTGATCTTCGCGGCCGCGTCGGCCATCTCGCTCGGCACCTGGTCGGGCGGCTGGCGCATCATGCGCACCCTCGGTCGCCGGATCATCCACCTCGACCCGGCGCGGGGCTTCGCAGCCGAGTCGGTCGCGGCGTCGGTGCTCTACACCACGGCGTACGCCTTCCAGGCCCCCATCTCCACCACCCACACGATCACCTCTGCGGTGATGGGCGTCGGCGCCACCAAGCGCCTCTCCGCCGTCCGCTGGGGTGTCGCCCGGTCGATCCTGACCGCCTGGGTGCTGACCTTCCCGGCCGCCGCCCTCGTCGCCGCCGTCTGCTACTGGATCGCCCACATCTTCCTCCCCTGAGATCGCACCCCCTCCCCCGGGTAGTTTGGGATCTTCTGGTGGGCGGATCGGGCGGATCTCCTACCAGTTCGTCCCCAACTATCCCGGCGGGCCGCTGACCCCCGGCACCACCACCGCCGCTGGCGGGGGTGCGAGTCAGGCGGCGCGCCTGTTCCACAGCAGCCGCTGGCGGTCGTACGGCGTCAGGGCACGGCGCTGGGACACGGTGAACGTCGGGGTCCACCACGGCGGCGGCTCGACGGACCAGCGCCGTTGGTCGGCCGCTCGGCGTCCGGCCCTGGCATAGGCCTCGGCCAGCCGCACCGCGAACGGGTCGCGTTGCCGTTGGTCGCCCGCCATCATCGTCACGCCCTCCAGGCCCAGCCGCCGGTACGCCGCGTCCTTGGCCACGTCCTGCTGCCTGACCTCGCCAGCCAGGTGAAGGGCACCGTCGTACATGCCGTAGACGCCGGCGACCGGGTCGATCAGGTCCGGTGTCCCGACGAAGTGCCCCGCGAGGTCGAAGACCGGCCGGTTGGCCAGCGGTCGCCCGAAGCCCACTCCACACCAGGTGAGGCGCATGACGGGCTCGGCGGGAGACCAGCTGTTCTCCTCGAGGTGGGGCAGCAGCTCGCGGATGCGCCCGACACCCTGACGGGTGCCCAGCGCGGTCTCCGTGTATGCCGCCAGCTCGGCCACCGAGACGAGGTCATGGAACGCGGCGAGCTCGAACGCCACCACCGCGGCCTCGTCGTCGTCCGCCTTGCGCATCTCGTGGGCCACGCTCCACAGCGGGCTGGTGACGCGCACGCCGCGCGCCCTGCTCATCGCCTCCAGGGGGACGATCTCGCGTGACAGGGCGATGCCCGCACCGGCCCGCAGCGAGTGCGACGTGCCGAGGGCGATCGGGATCGGCAGGGGCTCCTTGCGGCGTCCGGTGCCGTCGAACCAGTGCGCGCCCCGCAGGCGCAGCGCCGCCCAGCCCGTCACCGCGCCCCACGCCGGTAGCCGGGCCGCAGCCTCGATGATCCTCTGCTCGACCGAGAGCCCGACGTCTGCCGGGACCCATCGCCCGCCGCCGGTGCTGCGGAAGGCGCCGGACCGGGTCTGCCACTCGGTCGGTCCGTCCGGATCACCTCGTCGGGCGGGCCAGAACAGGCCGGGAGGCAGGCCCTCGCGAGGGCCCAGACCGCGTACCGGCCAGGCCCCCGAGGTCCACTCCGGTGACGTCACCCATCCATCGTGACCCGGACGCGGCCCCTCTCGCAGAGCTCATCCACAGGGCCCCGCCCGCCCCAGGTAGTTGGGGACGAGATGGTGGGCGAAAGCGCGGTTCGACCGACCAGATCGTCCCAAACTACGCGGAGTCGGAGAGTCGGAGAGTCGGGGATGCGGCCGGACGGCCGGACGGCCGGACGGCCGGGCAGCAGACAGCCGACCCGACCAGACAGGTCAGCCGAAGCGGCCGGAGATGTAGGCCTCGGTCGACTCGTTGTCCGGGTTGGCGAACATCTTCTGCGTCGAGTTGAACTCCACGAGGTGCCCGGGCTCCCCCGCGGCCTTGAGGTTGAAGAACCCCGTCTCGTCCGAGACCCGTGCGGCCTGCTGCATGTTGTGGGTGACGATCACGATCGTGTACTCGGTCTTGAGCTCGTGGATCAGGTCCTCGATGGCCGAGGTCGAGATCGGGTCGAGCGCCGAGCACGGCTCGTCCATCAGCAGCACCTCGGGCTGGACGGCGATCGCACGCGCGATGCACAGCCGCTGCTGCTGGCCGCCCGAGAGCCCCATGCCGGGACGTCCGAGGCGGTCCTTGACCTCGGTCCACAGGTTGGCGCCCCTGAGGGACGACTCGACGATCTCGTCGGCCTCCGCCTTCTTCATCTTCTTGGCGTTGAGCCGGTTGCCGGCGAGGACGTTCTCGTAGATCGACATCGTCGGGAACGGGTTGGGACGCTGGAAGACCATGCCGATCTGGCGGCGTACGGCGACCGGGTCGACGTTGGGCTCGTAGAGCGACTGGCCGTCCACCATCACCTTCCCCTCGACCCGGGCGCCGGGGATCACCTCGTGCATGCGGTTCAGCGAGCGCAGGAAGGTCGACTTCCCGCACCCGGAGGGGCCGATGAACGCCGTCACCGACTTTGCCTGGATGGTCATGTTGACGCCCTGCACGGCGAGGAAGTCGCCGTAGTAGATGTCGAGTTCAGAGACGTCGATGCTCTTGGCCATTGAGTGTTCCTAGCTCCTTCAGCGCCCGGTCTTGGGGGCGAAGATCTTTCCGATGACGCGCGCCGCGATGTTGAGCAGCAGCACGATGACGACGAGGACGAGGGCGGTGCCCCAGGCGAGATCGAAGTCTGCCGGGGTGCCCTTCTGGAACTGCGAGTAGATGAACACCGGCAGCGTGGTCATGAACCCGTCGAAGGGATTCATGTTGGTGCGGGTGGTGAGGCCGGCGATGAGGAGCAGCGGCGCGGTCTCCCCGATGATGCGTGCCGTGGCCAGGGTGACGCCGGTGATGATGCCGCCGAGGGACGTGCGCAGCACGACCTTGGTGATCGTGCGCCACTTGGGCGTGCCGAGGGCGTACGCCGCCTCGCGCAGGTCGTCGGGCACGAGCCGCAGCATCTCCTCGGTCGAGCGCACCACGATGGGGATCATCAGCAGCGACAGCGCGACCGCGCCGCCGATGCCGGACCGGTATCCAGCCCCGAAGAAGAGGGTGAACATCGAGAAGGCGAAGAGCCCGGCCACGATCGAGGGGATGCCGGTCATCACGTCGACGAGGAAGGTGATGCCGCGCGCGAGCCTGTTGCCCTTCCCGTACTCCACGAGGTAGATCGCGGCGAAGATCCCGATCGGCACCGAGATGACCGCCGCACAGAACGTGATCACCAGCGTGCCCATGATCGCGTGGTAGATGCCGACCGGCTGGTCCAGGCTCGTGCGGAAGGCCGAGTAGGTCAGGAACGTGCTGTTGATCGCCGGGAGTCCCTTGGAGATCACCGTCCACAGCAGCGAGACCAGCGGCACCAGGGCGATCGCGAACGCCGTCCAGACCAGGGAGGTGACCATCCGGTCGACGGCGGAGCGTCGCGTCTCCACCACGGCCGCCCACAACGTGAGGCCGCCGATGTAGAAGATCACGGAGACGATCACCCACGGCACGACGCCCCAGCCCAGCAGCAGCGGGAAGAGGCCGGCGGCGGCGATCGCCACCACCGCAACCAGTCCGGGTGCCCACCGGGGCAGGCGCCCGTGGGTGAGCGGGATCGTCGACGACGTCGCCGGCGGCGTGGTCAGCGTCGCGGTCATCGGCTCATCCTCCTCTCGTTGCGTGCCACGATCCATCGGGCCGCGAAGTTGACCAGGAAGGTGATCAGGAAGAGCACCAGGCCCGTGGCGATGAGCACGTGCAGCGTGCCGGGGGTGTTCTCCTTGTACTGCGAGGCGATGTTGGCCGCGATGCTCGTGGGGTTGGAGTTGGTGATCAGGTTGAAGCTGATGCCGCCACCTCCGGAGAGCACCATCGCGACGGCCATCGTCTCACCGAGGGCACGACCCAGGCCCAGCATCACGGCCGAGACCATCCCGGAGCGCGCGTAGGGAAAGACCGCGAGCCGGATCATCTCCCAGCGGGTCGCGCCGAGGGCGAGTGCTGCCTCCTCGTGCAGGACCGGGGTCTGGGTGAAGACCTCGCGGGAGATCGCGGTGATGATCGGCAGCACCATGATCGCCAGCACCAGCCCGGTGGTGAGGAGTGTCGTGCCGACCGGGTTGACCGGGCCCTTGAAGAAGGGCAGGAAGCCGAGGTGCTCGTGGAGCCAGTCGTAGAGCGGCACCATCTTGGGCGCGAAGAGGTTGATTCCCCAGAGACCGAAGACCACCGACGGCACGGCGGCCAGCAGGTCGATCACGTAGGCCACCGGCCCCGCGATCCACTTCGGCGCGTAGTGGCTGACCACGAGGGCGATGCCGAAGGCCAGCGGTACGGCGACGATCAGCGCGATCGTCGCGACCAGCACCGTGCCGAAGATCAGGTTGTCGACGTAGCCCCAGAAGCTGCCGGCGCCCTTGTAGAACTGCTCCGGCTGGAAGAAGCCTGGGATGCCCTCGATGGCCAGGAAGACGAAGACGCCGGCGAGCGCCACCACGATGGCGAGGCCGGCGGTCCGCGCGATGCCCGAGAAGACCCGGTCCCCGGTCTGGGTCGGCGCGGTGTTCCTCGTGGAGGACGCGGAGGTGGTTGACACGAATGTTCCTTGCTCGTCAGGTCACGGGTGCACGTGTGCGGCGGACCGATGACCGGTCCGCCGCACGCGCAGTAGGTGGCTCACACCACCCAGACGTTACTCAGCGGAGATCGCCTCGACGATCCCCTGGGCGCGGGAGGCCGTGTCGGCGTCCAGCGGGGCGGATCCGGCGTTGTCCGCGGCGGCCTGCTGGCCCTCGTCGGACACGACGTACTCCAGGAAGCCCTTGACCAGGTCGGCCTCGTCGGCCGACGGGTAGGTCTGGCAGGCGACCAGGTAGGACAGCAGGATCACCGGGTAGGAGCCGGCCTCCTCCGTGGTGCGGTCGACGTCGACGGCCATGTCCACCTCGGGACGACCCTCGACGGCCGGGGAGACGGCGACGACCTTGGCGGCGGACTCGGCGGACGGCGCGACGTACTCGTCGCCGACCTTGACCGAGACGACCGAGAGGTCACCGACCTGGCTCTCGTCGGCGTAGCCGATGGTCCCGTTGCCGTTGGTGACTGCGGCGACGACGCCCGAGGTGCCCTCGGCGGCCACGCCACCCTTGACCGGGAACGCGTCCTCGGCCTCGTAGGACCACGAGTCCGACGCCTTGCCGAGGTAGTCGGTGAAGTTCTTGGTGGTGCCCGAGTCGTCCTGGCGGTGCACGGTGGTGATGTCGGTGTCCGGCAGCTCGACGTCGGGGTTCTGGTCGGCGATGGCCGGGTCGTTCCACTTGGTGATCTTCTGGTCGAAGATCTTCGCGATGGTGTCGGAGTCCATGTTGAGGGCGTCGACGCCCTCGAGGTTGAACATCACCGCGATCGGCGAGACGTACGACGGGACCTCGATGACGTCGCTGCCGCAGCGCTCGTTGGCCTTGCTCAGCTCGCCCTCGTCGTCGCTGAAGTAGGAGTCGGTGCCGGCGAAGAGCGTGCCGCCCTCGATGAACTGGGTGCGACCGTCGCCGGAGCCCAGGGGGTTGTAGTTGAGCGTCACGTCCGGGTTGAGGCCCTGGAACCCGGTGGACCAGGCCTCCATCGCCTTCTCCTGGGCCGAGGAGCCGGCGCCGTTGAGCTCGCCGGAGAGGGAGCCGGTCTCGGTGCTCGAGCCCGCGTCCGACCCGGACTCGGTGGACTCGTTGCTCGCACCGCACGCCGTCAGCGAGATGCTGAGGGCGAGGGCAGCGGCGCCCGGGACGAGCGCCGCGCGGAAGGAAGTGCGGTTCACTTCGGAACTCCTGAGAGGTCTGTGGACATGCTGACGAGACGGACGCTAGGCAGCACAGGTGACCGCGCACGGCGGCGCCGGTGAACGAGCGGTGAACTCGACCGGGCCGGATGGCGTCGCCCAGTCGGGGACGAGACGGCCGTCACATGAACTCGGCCCGGACACCTTGACTACGCCGGACCGACAGGACTAGGGCAGGTGGCGCTCGGTGGCCACGACGCGGCCCTTGCGGTGGTGCGCGACGAGCATCTCCCCGACCTCGAGCCGGACGTCGTCGCGGACGCCGATCGCCTCCAGCACGTCGGGCAGCACCGGCCGGTGGGTGCACACCACGGCACCCTGGGACGCGGCCAGCAGGTCGTCCACGATCGCGCGCACCGCGCCGGTGTCCGCACCCTCCTCGGTGAGCCCCTCGTGGAGGGTGAGGGGCCAGCCCGTCGTGTCGCAGTACGGCGCCACGGTGTCCACGCACCGCGTGCTCGAGGACGAGTGCACTGCAGTGGCACCGAAGGCGGCCAGCAGGGGGATCACCCGCTCGGCCTGCACGCCGCCCGAGGCGAGCAGGGGTCGTCGACGGTCGTCGCCGCGCCAGGCCTTGCGCGAGCGGGCCCGGCCGTGGCGCAGCACCACGAGGGCCCTGGTCCTGCGGCGCAGCGCGTGGGCGTCGTCCAGCGTCTCGCGGTCGCGCACGTGGGTGAGCAGGTCGCGCGCCTTCTCCCACGCCACCCACGCCACCTCGTCGATCTCCTCGTTGACGACGTAGCGCCCCACGTCGTCGTCGCCCACGACCCGGCCCGTCCAGTAGGAGACGGCCTTGGTGCGGCCGTTGGCCAGCCGGTAGCGCTGGCCGGGGAGCGCCGGGCCGAGCCGCACGTCCAGGCCGGTCTCCTCGGCCACCTCCCGGACGGCGGCGGTGACCGCGTGCTCACCGGGGTCGAGCTTGCCCTTGGGGAACGACCAGTCGTCGTACCTCGGGCGATGGATCAGGAGCACGTCGCCGCCCTTGCGGGTCACCACCGCTCCTGCAGCACGCACATCCCGGGCCGGCATGGACGCTAGTCTCACACCACTTGCCGTCCGCCGAGGAGCCTGCCCATGCGTCGCCGTCTCGCGCCGGGCCGAGCAGCGCTCGCGGTCCTCCTCGTCGTCGCCCTCGGGGTGGTCGCGGTGGGTGGCCTGCTGTGGTGGCGCGGCGGCGACGAGTCCCGTCTCGCGCACGCCGTGCACCTCGCGCCGGCGGGCACCGAGCGCGCGTCCTGGACGGACTGGAGCGCCGTACGCCGCGAGGTCGGCGCCGACCTGGGCGACACCCCCGACGGGGAGGCCGTGGCGGCGTTCCTCGACGAGGCGTTCACCTCCGACCTCACCTCGACCTCGGCGCTGGTCGGCTCGAGCCGCACGTTGCAGGACGAGTTCGGCTTCTCCCCCGCGACCTTGGAGTGGGAGCTGTTCGTCCAGTCGTCCGACGGTGCCGTCGACATCCTCGGCATGCGTGACGAGGACGCCGTCGACGCCCTCGCCGGCCGGCTGCGCGACCTGGGCTTCGAGGAGCCCGAGGACGACGACGGGGTGTGGGGCGGCGGGCAGGACCTCCTCCCCCGGATCGGCCCGGACCTCACGCCCGAGCTCCAGTACGTCGCGCTGCTGGCCGACGAGGGCCTCGTCCTGACCTCGGACCAGGTCGCCCCCCTCGAGGCGGCGGTCGAGGCCGCCCGTGGCGACGCCGACACCCTCTCGTCGGTCGACGACGTCGTCGCGGCCAGTGGCGAGCCGCTGGCGGCCAGCGTCTTCACCGGGGGCTACGCCTGCCGCAACCTCGCCATGGCCGCCGCCGACGCGGACGACCAGGAGGTCGCCGACGCGTTGGTCGAGCGGGCCGGGGAGGTGCACCCGATGACCGGCTTCGCGATGGGCCTGCGCGCCGGGGGCGACCTCCGGGTGGCCATGTCCTTCGAGGACGACGACGTGGCGCGCGCCGACGCGCAGTCGCGCGCCACGCTCGCCAGCGGCCCGGCCCCGGGACAGGGCGGCGACTTCGCCGACCGGTTCACCCTCGAGGAGGCGGCGTCCACGGGGCGCGTGGTCACCCTCGACCTGGTCCCCGAGCCGGGGCAGTACGTGCTCTCCGACCTCAGCAGCGGTCCGGTGCTCTTCGCGACCTGCTGACGCGGTCAGTCCCGGGCGGGTCAGTCCCGGGCGGGTCAGTCCTGGGCGGGGCGCTGTCCGGGAGGACGGCGCGGCGTCACGCCCAGGAGGCGGTCGATCTCCTCCTGCGACAGGTGCTCGTCGGCCTCGCTGGCGGCGATGATGAGCGTCGTCGTCAGCTCCACCTCGCCGAGCAGGTCGTCGTCCTCGAGGCTCACGTCGAACTGGTCAGGCACCACTACCTCCAGCTCTGGACGAGGACGGACATCGAAGGTCGACCGTGCCCCCGCGGCCGGACGCTCAAACTGCTTCGATCGTAAAAAGTATGCCGCACTGTGCGCAATGGCCCGAACGGCAACGAAGCCCCACCCGATCGGGTGGGGCCTCGCTGTCAGAAGTCCGGAACAGGTGCTGTGCCGGTGCTTCGAGGTGTCGTCAGACGGCGCGAACGTTCTCGGCCTGCGGGCCCTTGGGGCCCTGGGTGACGTCGAACTCGACCTTCTGGTTCTCGTCGAGGGACTTGTAGCCCTGCGACTGGATCGCCGAGTAGTGCACGAAGACGTCGTCGCCGCCGTCCTCCTGCGCGATGAAGCCGAAACCCTTCTCGGCGTTGAACCACTTCACGGTGCCTTGAGCCATTGCTCTGTTACTCCTGTTATCGGGCGAAAGATCGTCACTTCAACGATCCCGCAATAGATGCGGTGACACGTCGCTCCGACTCGCGGGACTGGCAGGCCCGAAGCTGAAACGCCGTTGGATCACAAACTCCGCGGGCGTCTACCTGCTGGAACTTGCACCTGTTGCACTGCTGACACTACCAAGGAAGCGGCGGAAGGAAACCTTCGAGGGCACGGTGAATCTGCGCACGTCGGTGAACTCTGCGTTCCGTGCTGGCTACGGGCAGGTGACGGCACTCCCGGGGACGGGATCGAGGTAGGCCATGTCGGGCTCGAACCGACGACCCACGGATTAAAAGTCCGGTGCTCTACCAACTGAGCTAATGGCCCGGTCGCAGCCTAGCGAGGCCGGAGGACGACGCAGGCCCCGGCGTCTCCACCGGGGCCTGCGAGGCGTCGTACGACGAGGTCAGCGCTGCTCGGCGGGGACCCCGCGGGCGCCGGAGTCGGTCAGCCGGGCCTCCTCGAGCGCCAGCGCCTCGAGCTCCTCGCGCCGGGTCGTCTCCATCATCTGGCGGGCCGCGTCGTACGCCCCGGGCTCGGAGACGAGGTCGGTGGCACCGCGTCGCAGCCGGGCCAGCGCGGAGCGGGCGAAGATCTGCTGCTCGGTGGTGGTCCGCTCGGAGCGGCCGCGTCCGAGGAACGAGACGGCCCAGTGCAGCAGGGCGGTCACGCGGCTCTTGAAGCCGGTGATGTAGACGAGGTGCACGGCGAGCCACATCAGCCAAGCGATGACGCCGGTCAGCCGGAGCTTGCCCACCATCGCCACGGCACGGAAGCGGCTGATGATGGCCATCGAGCCCTTGTCGAAGTACTTGAAGGGACCCTGGGGCGCCTTGCCGGCGAGCCGGCCCTCGATCTCCTTGGCGGCGTACTTGGCGCCCTGGATGGCGACCTGGGCGACGCCCGGCAGGTTGTCGAGGGCGATCATGTCGCCGACGACGAAGACCTCGGGGTGGCCCGGCAGGGTGAGGTCGGGGTTGACGCCGATACGCCCGGCGCGGTCGAGCGGCGCGCCCGTCTGCTCCGCGAGGGTCTTGCCGAGCGGGCTGGCCTGGACGCCGGCGGCCCAGATCTTGGTGACGGTCTTGATGCGCTCGACGCGTCCGTCCTTGAACTTCATCTCGATGCCGCGCTCGTCGACGTCGGTCACCATGGCGCCGAGGATCACCTCGACCCCGAGCTTCTCGAGCTCGGCCTTGGCCTTCTCGCCGAGCTTCTGGCCGAACGGCGGGAGCACCTGCGGCGCGGCGTCGAGCAGGATCACACGTGCCTCACGCGTGTTGATCGCCCGGAAGTCGCGCTTGAGCGTGCGGTGGGCGAGCTCGGCGATCTGGCCGGCCATCTCCACGCCGGTGGGACCGGCGCCCACGACGACGAAGGTCAGCAGGTGGTCGATGTCGTCGCCCCGGTTGGCGCCGAGCTCGGCCATCTCGAAGGCGCCGAAGATGCGGCCGCGCAGCTCGAGGGCGTCATCGATGCTCTTCATGCCCGGGGCGTACTCGGAGAAGTGGTCGTTGCCGAAGTAGGACTGCGCCGCCCCGGCCGCCACGATCAGCGAGTCGTAGCGCGAGACGGTCTCGCGACCCAGCACGTGGCTGGTGACCGTCCGGGCCTCCAGGTCGACGTCGGTGACCTCTCCCAGCAGGACCTGGGCGTTGGGCTGGCTGCTCAGCACCTCGCGGGTCGGAGGCGCGATCTCGCCCTCGGAGAGGATGCCGGTGGCCACCTGGTAGAGCAGCGGCTGGAAGAGGTGGTGGGTCGTCTTGGCGACCATGGTGACCTCGACGGGTGCCTTGCGCAGGGCCTTGGTCCCGAAGAGACCACCGAATCCGGATCCGATCACGACCACCTTGTGGGCAGCGGTCTGCTGGGCCTGGGGATCCGACATGTCATTCCTCCTGGAGCCGTGCGAGGCGCGGGACGACGTCACCGTCGATCCCATTGTCCCGCTTCGGGCGACCGGCGCCCAAATGTGGGTCCGGTTCCGTGCGTCACACCTCGCCATCTCGTGCGTCTCACGGGAGACTCAGGCCACCCCCGGGTATCGCTGGACAATTTTCTCGGGGGCGTGTTTGCTCGGCGGCCGGCCTGGGTACGTACGCCCCGCTGGACTACCCACATCCTCCCCCGATGAGTGACCTAGTGCCCCTGACGAAGCAAGCCCTTCCGCTCTCGGCGTCCCCGCGCGCCGTCGCGGACGCGCGCCGCTGGGTGCGGGACATCTGCCTGGAGCTGGACCGGGAGGACCTCGTCGAGTGCGCGGAGCTCGGCGTCTCCGAGCTGACCACCAACGCCGTCCTCCACGGCGTCGAGCCGATCGCCGTACGCGTGCGGGGCACCGCCAGCCATCCTCGGATCGAGGTCAGCGACGGATCGTCGCAACCGCCCACCCCGCCCTCGCTCACCTCCGACCCCGAGGAGTTCCTGACGACCTTCGGTCGCGGGCTGTCGATCGTGGCCATGAGCTCGGTGGCGTGGGGTGCCTCGATCGAGCCCGACGGGAAGGTCGTGTGGTTCGAGCCGGCCGCCGAGGTGCGCGAGGACGGCGGGGCCGAGGCGGTCATCGACAGCACGGTCGAGGACGAGCCGCCCCCCGTGAGCGAGGACGCCCGCGAGATCCGGCTCCTCGGCGTCGACCTGCGCCTCTACTCGTCCTTGTCACGGCAGTACTACGAGCTGCGCCGCGAGCTGCGACTGCTCGCGGTGGCCCACCAGGACCACTACCCGCTCGCGGCCGACCTGTCGGCGATGTTCGCCAGCTTCGAGCGGCAGATCCCCGGCGATCTCCACCGCGCCGTACGGGCGGCCCGCCGCAACGGTGCCCGCGCCGTCGACGTCTCGATGCGGATGGAGCCCGAGGCCTCGGCCATCGTCTCCACGATGATCGAGATGTTCGACCTGGCCGATGCCTTCTGCAAGGCCGAGCGGCTGCTGTCGCTGCAGCGGACCCCCGACCAGCGCTCGTTCCACCTCTGGTACCTCGGCGAGATGGTCCGCCAGCTCGCCGGCGAGCAGCCTCGCTCGTGGCACTCCGAGGGCGGCGGCTCCGGCATCGTCGACGCCCAGCACGTCTCGTGACCGGGACCCCCGTCCGTCCGCTCGACCTCGCCGTGGTGTCGCTCGGTGGTGCGCTCGGAGCCACGGTGCGCTGGGCGGTCGGACAGGCCGCGCCGACCACCGACGGCTTTCCCTGGACCACGGCCGCCATCAACGTCCTGGGCTGCCTGGTGCTGGGCGCCCTGCCCGTCGTGGGCGCCGTACGCCGGTCGCCCACGCTGGCGCGCCTCCTCGGTCCCGGCCTGCTCGGGGGCTTCACCACGGTCTCGGCGATGGCCATCGAGACCGTCGACCTGGCCGATACCGGTCGTGCGACGCTCGCGCTGGCCTACGCGACCGGCACCCTGGCGCTGTGCCTGGCGGCCGCAGCCGCCGGCCGGGTGCTGGTGCACCGCCGTACCGAGGCCGTCCGGTGACGGCGCTCCTCGTGGCCTTCGGCGCCGCGATCGGCGCTCCCCTGCGGTACGCCGTCGCGCAGAAGCTCGACGACCGCTGGCCGGCGGGGACCCTGCTGGTCAACACCCTGGGCTCGGGGCTCGCCGGGGTCTTCGCCGGCCTCTCCCTGTCGGAGGGGGCGTGGGCGGTCCTGGTGACGGGCTTCTGCGGGGGCTTCACGACGTACTCGTCGTGCGCCGTCCAGTCGGTCGACCTCGGCCGCCGAGGCGTCGCGTACGCCGCGCTGACGATCGCGCTCGCCGTGGCTGCTGCCGCCGCCGGCTTCGCCCTCGCCCGCTGAGCCCCGGCGTCGCCGGTCAGCCGAGGCCGAGGGCGTGCAGCCGCTCCTCACCGATGCCGAAGTGGTGCGCCACCTCGTGCACGACGGTGATCCGGACCTCGTCGCGCAGCTCCTCGATCGACTCGCACATCTCGGTCAGGGGTCCGCGGAAGACCAGGATCCGGTCGGGGAGCATGCCGCTGTGGTTGGCCGCGCGCTCGGTGAGGGCGACTCCCTCGTAGATCCCGAGCAGGTCGGGGTCGTCGGCGGGTGCGTCCGCCTCGACCTGGACGACGACGTTGCTGACCAGCGACGCGATCTCGTCGGGCAGGTCGTCCAGGGCGGACTCGACGAGCCGGTCGAAGTCGTCGGAAGCGATCTGCACGGGCATGCCGCCAGCCTAGGCGGGGTCCGGGAGGCGGGAGACGCAGAAGGCCGGCCCGGAGCGTGTGCTCCGGGCCGGCCTGGTGGCGACCCCGACGGGACTCGAACCCGCGGCCTCCGCCGTGACAGGGCGGCGCGCTAACCAACTGCGCTACGGGGCCAGGTTGTACTCGCCATTCTGCTCCGCGAGGCGAAGCGCTGGAACTCTAACCCATCGACTTCGCGGGCTCCCAATCGAGGGTGACCCCGCCCGCGCACCGTGCCCTCGGGGCCGTCGTGCCCGGCCCACCGGGACCATGTGCCCTACTCCCTCCAGACCCTCGGTGGAAGCGTCGGTGGGGCCGGGTGGTGGAGCGTTCCGCTGCCGTGACCGACGGATGGGCGGCGTCCCGTGACAGAGCCTGCAGACCTCGACGCGCCCGCGGCGGAGGCGCCCCTGGACGGTCGGCTCGCGCTGCTGCTGTCGATGGCGATGTTCGTGCTGGTGGTGGACACCTCGATCATGAACGTCTCGATCTCCGCGGTCGTCGACGACCTGGGGACGACGGTGAGCGGGGTCCAGTCCGCGATCGCCCTGGAGGCGTTGGTCTCGGCCGCGTTCATCCTGATCGGCAGCAAGGTCGGGGACCTGATCGGCCGCAAGCGCGCCTACGTCCTGGGCCTGTGCGGGTACGCCGTCGGGGCCACGGCGATGACGCTGGCCCAGGGCCTCACCGCGGTGATCATCTTCTGGGCCGTCGTCGGGGGCATCGGCGCCTCGCTGCTGCTGCCGTCCATGCAGTCCCTGATCCACGGCAACTTCCAGGGCGCGGCGCAGAAGAAGGTCTACGCCATGGTGGGCGCCGCGGCGGCGGTCGCCGCCGCCGTCGGACCCCTGCTCGGCGGCTTCATCACCACGTTCCTGTCGTGGCGGGTGGCCTTCGCCCTCGAGGTCGTCGTCATCGCGGCCGTCCTGTCCGGGATCGGGCTCGTCCACGACGTCCCCTACACCGGTCCGCGCTCCGTCGACGTGGTCGGCTCGATCCTGTCCGCGGTCGGCATGGGCGGCCTGGTGATGGGCATCCTGGTGTGGCAGGAGGGCGGCGAGTCCGTGGGCGCACTCCTCCTGCTCGGAGCCGCCGCACTCGCCGGGCTCGTCTTCTGGCTGCGGCACCGCAAGCGCGCCGGCAAGGCGACGCTGCTCGATCCGGACCTGTTCCGCTCGGCCCTGTTCCGGTTCGGCGTCTCCGGCCAGCTCATGCAGCAGATCGCCCTCGGCGGCACCATGATCGTGCTCCCCATCTACCTGCAGATGGTGTTGGAGTACGACGCGATGAAGGCGGGCCTCACGCTCGCGCCGCTCTCGTTGACGATGTTCGGCGTGGCGCTCCTGGCCGGCAGGAGGGCGGGCCGCAGACGTCCGGCCATCGTGATCCGGCGTGGCTTCCTGGCGCTCACGGCCGGCCTGGTGGTGCTCATCCCGATCGTCCCGCGGGCCACCTCCGGCTGGTACCTCGTCATCCCCCTGATGATCGCCGGCAGCGGACTGGGGCTGCTGGTCTCGCAGCTCAACAACTACACGCTGTCACCGATCGAGGAGGAGAGGGTCAGCGAGGCCGCCGGCGTCAACTCGGCAGCGGGCTCCTTCGGACTGTCCTTCGGGCTGGCCTTCGCCGGCGCGATCATGCTCGCGACCCTGGCCGGCGCCTTCACCCAGCTGTCCGACGACAGCACCGTGCTGGACGCCGGACAGCAGGAGCAGGTGGCGAGCGCGCTCGAGGACGACGCGGAGCTGATGACCAACACCCAGCTGGAGGAACAGCTGGTCGGACAGCCCGCGGACGTCCAGGCCGAGATCATCCGCATCAACACCGACGCACGACCCCTCGCCCTCCAGGTCGCGCTGCTGATCCCGATCCTGGCCGGGCTGGGCGGGATCGCGAACTCGTTCCGGATGGCCCGCAAGCCGGATCCGGCCCCGAGCTCCGCGACGGACTCGACCCTCGGCTGAGTGCCGGGGCCGTCACCGTCCCCGGCGTGCGCCGACGTGGCACCCCCAACGGGATTCGAACCCGTGCTACCGCCGTGAAAGGGCGGGGTCCTGGGCCGCTAGACGATGGGGGCCCGCCACCAGCCATACGGCGGAACCGCGCGGTCGGAAGCGTCGTACAGCATAGGGCGCGGTCGCACAGCCCACCGAATCCCGTCCCCCTGCGACGCGACCGCGGTGGGCGTCGCCCGGACCGGTTCGTGGACATCGCGGAACTCGGGAGATGTTGACCCGCCCGGACCGATAGCCTCTGGGCGTGAGCACCGAGTCCGACCCCCTGCGCTTCCTCGTGGTGGACGACACCGAGGACATCCGCGACCTGATGTCGCGGATGGTGGTGCGCCTCGGGCACCTCGCCGACCAGGCCGCCGACGGGGTCGAGGCGGTCGAGGCCCTCACCAGGAACGACTACGACATCATGCTGCTCGACCTCACCATGCCGCGGATGAGCGGCGAGGAGGTCGTGCGCTGGCTGCGCGAGAACCCCGACCGTGGGGTGGGCCTGGACATCGTCATCATCAGCGCCTGGGCCGGCGAGCAGCGCGCCGTGCTGCAGGAGCTGGGGGTCAGCACCGTGCTCCCGAAGCCACTGCGCGGCCAGCAGCTGCGTGACCTCATTGATGACAAGTATGCAAGAACCTCCCCGTAACCCCTTTACGTCGATACCCTTCGGGCAGGGACAGCCGGGAGGGCCGACCCTGAACGGCGTCACACCCCCTGGGACGTCGTCCACCTGAGGAGAGGGAGCACGACCATGATGACCAAGATCAAGCAGGCCCGCGAGGCCAAGCGCGTCGCCAACCAGATGACCGCCATGTACGGCTGGCGTCCGAGCGGCCCGGGTCGCTGACCGACCAGCCGCGCGACGGGGCTACGTGCCCCGTCCACCAGATCGAGAGCGCCGAGGCGGCCCCAGGCCGCCTCGGCGCTGTCCTTCGCGCCCCGAGGTCCGCGGGACTGGCAGCACTGGGGCCGCACGGCCCCTGGCTGGCCACCACCTCCGAGCAGTCCAGGCGAGTCCTCATGGACGCGCCAGCATTCGACTTCCCCACCAGCGTCACGCGCAGCACGGACCTGTCGGCCAGCACCGCCGACACCCGCACCGGCCACCACGTCTTCGCCCCCGTGACCCCCGACGAGGTCGAGCGCGGACGGTCCACGTTCGCCGCCGAGTGGGACACCGCGGTGCGAAGCGTGCCCTCGTCCGATGACGGTGGAGCCTCGACCTTCGAGGCCATGGACCTCCTCAGGCGTCCCGTCGCGCGGGCGACCTGCGCGGCGGTCCTCGTCGACCTGGACCCCGACACCCGCGACCGGGTGGCCGACGAGGTGCTGGCCTGGATCGACGCCCTGGCCCCGGTCATCGCCAGCCCGCGCGCCCCACGACGCTGGAGCCGCACCCGGCGCCGCGAGCACCGCGCCCGCGTGGCCCTCGAGCAGTCCCTGGCGGACGTCCTCCCCGGGTGCGGCATCACCGACACCCCGTCGGTCGTCGCGACGATGCTGGCCGCCGGGATCCAGGTGCCCATTGCGGCCGGCGCCTGGTTGCTGGTCCACCTAGCGGACCGGACGGACGAGGACTTCGACGCCGATCATGCCGTCTGGGAGAGCCTGCGCCTCACGCCCCCGACCTGGGTGACGGCGAGGATCACCACCGGTCCTGTCGAGGTCGGCGGAATTGCCCTGCCCGCCGCGGCCGTGGTTCTCGTGAGCCCACTTCTGCTCGGGCGCCAGAGAGAGCTCGCGCCCGACGGTCCCGAGGACCTGATGCGCTTCTGCCCGAAGCGCTGGGACCGCGGCGACATGCGTCCGGGAGCCTGGCTGCCGTTCGGTGCCGGTGCGCACGCGTGCCCCGGCCGGACCCTGGGCCTCGCCCTGCTGCGCGACCTCGCAGTCTGGGCGAGACCGCATCGCATGACACTGGCCTCGTCCGTCACAATCGACCAGAGCAGGGGGATACTGCCAAAGCCTGCATCGCTCGCGGTCGAGCTCTGGGAGGGGTCTGACTCATGACCGACGGGTCTGCGCTCCAGTATGTGTCGCAGGATGCCGCGGTGTCGCCGTCCGCAACACGTCTCGCCGCGGCCGTCCTCGACACTGCTACTCCCCTGGACCAGGCGTACGAACAGGTGGCGGCTCACCTGCTCACCTCTTCCCGCGTGGAGTCAGTCACCGCCGCCTTGACGATATTTGCGCCCGCCGACGAGTCGGCCTGGGCACATCTGGGACAGCGCGCCTACCTTCGCGAGTGGTTGCGACCCGGCGCCAAGTGTTCAGTCGCCCCGGCCCCTGGCGCCGGGCCAGAGGCCACCCTCTCCATGCCGTGGGTGTCGCAACACGCTCGCCGCGCCGTCGTCGCGGTACCTGACGCCCACGTCTTGCCACCGGACGCGGAGCAGGACCGGCGGGAGCTCGCCTCGTGCGGTATCCGAAGCATGGTGGTCGGCATCCAGGTGGCCGACGGGGTGGTCTACGGCAGCCTGGCCATGGGAGGCACTGCGCACGGCCCGTGGTCGGACGAGGGTGTTGCGGACTTCCGACTCCTCCACGCAGCCCTGACGTCACGTATCGCCCTCGAGCAGGCCCGCCGCTCCCTCGCGGACGCCGTAGCAGCAGGCGCCCAGACCCGTGAGGCGCAGCAGCACTTCTTCGCCTCGATCGGCCACGAGCTACGCACGCCGCTGACGGCCATCGTCGGCTACACCGAGATGCTGGTGGACGAGGCCGGCCAGAACGAGGCGGACCCCTTCGCCGAGGCCGTCGGCCGCGACGGCCAGGTCATCCTGCGCGCCTGCGAGCAGCTGATGGCCGTCGTCGAGGACCTGCTCAGCGCGGGCCGGACCATGGGCACCGAGGAGAGCCGCGAGGTCCTGGACGTCGGTGCCGCCGTCGAGGACGTCCTGCACTGGCACCGGGCCACCGCGCGCGCCTCCGACGTCACGCTCGGGTGCTCCGTCACATCCGGCCAGACCGTGTGGGCGCACGCCGCGGGCTTCCGGCAGGTGCTGTCCAACCTGATCGGCAACGCCGTCGTCCACAACCCGGGCGGTGCGGTGGAGGTCTCGACCCAGGCGTTGCGCGGCGAGTCGGGCGAGCCCCGGCTCCGGATCATCGTCCGGGACACGGGCGAGGGCCTCACGGTCGAGCAGCTCCGGGACGTGTTCAACCCGTTCGTCCGGTACGCCCGCGCGGGCGTCAGGGGCACCGGGCTCGGGTTGTCCCTGTCCCGCTCGCTCGCCGAGCGCGACGGCGGGACCGTCGACGCCCACTCGACCCCCGGACGCGGCTCCGCCTTCTGGGTCGAGCTGCCGGTCCGCGAGGCGGACGCCCCCGTCTGACGGCCGATTCCTCGCCGACCGCGGCGCTCATGTAGCATTCCACGCGCTTGGCCAGGTAGCTCAGTTGGTACGAGCGACCGACTGAAAATCGGTAGGTCGGCGGTTCGACCCCGCCCCTGGCCACACGCACGCGAAGCGCCCGGTCACGTCCCGACCGGGCGCTTCGCTGTTCCCCGGTCTCGAGCGCCAGCGCTCAGCACGACTCGCTGCGCCGCTCGAGCAGGACCGTGTCGCGCCACTGCCCGTCGAGCCGGGCGATGCGGGTGCGCACGGCCAGCGTGCGGTAGTCCGCGGAGCGGTGCAACGCCAGGCTGGCGCGGTTCTCCGGGAAGATCGACGTCTGGAGGGTCCACATCCCGCCGGCATCGGCGCCGGTGACCTGCGTGTGCAGGAGCGCCTTGCCGACCCCGCGTCCACGCGCCGACCCGGCGACGTACACCGAGCTCTCCCCCACCCCGGCATAGCACTCGCGCGCGGAGACGGGGCTCACCGCGGTCCAGCCCACGACCTCCCCGTCGACCTCCGCGACCCACGCGAGGCCGGGCAGCCACCGGGCGGCCATCTCGCCGGCCGTGGGCACCGTGGTCTCGAACGTCGCGTTGCGGGTGGCCAGGCCCTCGGCATAGATCGCGAGGACGGCCTCCATGTCGCCGTCGGTCACCGGCCGCGTGGTGACGTCGACCGGCAGGTCCGCGGGGCAGCAGGGCGGGGACGACAGCGTGCCCATCACGACGTCGGCGGCGTGCGGCAGCCCGGTGCAGCAGGCGGCGTTGACCGACACCATGCTCGAGGTCCCGACCTTGTCCACCACCACGAAGCCGACCTTGCGCAGGAGCTGGCAGTGGTGCGAGCAGGTGCTCTGGCTGATGCCGAGGCGCTCGGCCAGGTCGCCGATGCGCATCGCGCCGGCGGACGAGGTGGAGAGCGTGTGCAGGAGGCGCACCCGCGTGGGGTCGGCGAGCACGGCGAACCACTCGGCGTAGCTCTCGGCGTCCGCCCGGTCGAGGCCCGGGGCGGGACGCCGCTCATCGATCGGTGCGGTCGTCATGCCGGCAGACTACCTTGCCTTCATCGATGCAGGTCGATACAGTCACCAATATCGACGCTCGTCGATGAATACCGATCCTGGAGGGCACCATGCAGCATCCCCTGGTCGTCATCGGCGCCGGCCCCATCGGGCTGGCCGCCGCCGCGCACGCCGTCGAGCGCGGCCTGGACGCCGTCGTCCTCGAGGCCGGCCCCGATGCCGGGACTGCCGTGGGCCAGTGGGCGCACGTGCGCCTCTTCTCCTCGTGGGCCGAGCTCGTCGACCCTGCCGCGCGTCGACTCCTCGACGCCGCCGGCACCTGGTCCGCCCCCGACGAGCGTGCCTACCCCACCGGCGGCGAGTGGCGGGAGCGCTACCTCCGCCCGCTGGCGCAGGTCGTCGACGACTCACCGCACGGCACCGTCCTGTACGACGCACGCGTCACGGGAGTCGGACGGGCGGGCCGCGACCTGCTCGTCGACTCCGGTCGCGAGAGCGACGCCTTCGTCGTGCACGTGCAGGGCCGCGGCGGCCACCGCCGGATGCTGGCGAGCGCCGTGGTCGACGCCTCCGGCACCTGGACCACCCCCAACCCGCTCGGCGCCGACGGCTACCCGGCCCCCGGCGAGCGGGAGCACGCCGTACGCATCACCTACGGCATCCCCGACCTCGCCGACCCGGCCGTGGCCGCCCGCTACGCCGGCAAGCACGTCGCCGTGGCCGGTCGGGGCGCGTCCGCCCAGGGCGTGCTCATCGGGCTGGCGAGCCTGGCGCGCCGCGACTCCGCCACCCGGGTGTCCTGGCTGCTGCGACGCCCCAGCGTCGGCGACGCCTTCGGCGGCGGGGACAACGACCAGCTCGAGCAGCGGGGCCGGCTGGGGCAGGACGCCCGCGCGGCGGCCGGCGGCGGCGCGGTCACGCACGTCACCCGGTTCCGCACCGAGGCGGTCGTGGGGCAGCCCGACGGGCGGCTCACCCTGCGGTCCGTGGACGGTGCCGAGGTGACGGACGTCGACGAGGTCATCGTGGTCACCGGCTTCCGGCCGGACGCCTCGTTCCTCTCCGAGGTGCGCCTCGACCTCGACCCCGCCCTCGGCTCGGTGCGTGCCCTGGCCGACCAGATCCATCCCGACCACCACTCGTGCGGCGACGTCGCGCCGCACGGACACCGCGAGCTCACCCAGCCGGAGCCAGGGCTGTTCCTGGTCGGCATGAAGTCCTACGGGCGGGCGCCCTCGTTCCTCGCGATGACCGGCTACGAGCAGGTCCGCTCCGTGGTGGCCGCGCTGGACGGCGACCTCGAGTCCGCCGACCGCGTCGACCTCGTGCTCCCGGAGACGGGGGTCTGCAACGGCGCGGGCGCCTTCGACGCTCCCGACGCCCTCGCGGTCGGAGGCGGGGGTTGCTGCGGCGCGACGGCGTCCGGCCCCGAGCTCGTCACCCTCGGTCGCCGCGCGGGACAGTGACCGCGGGGCGATGACCCTGCCCGACACGGCCTCGCCGCAGTCCGACGCCCTCGACGACGTCGGGCTGCGGCGCGTCGTCACGGTGCTCAGCACCGTGCAGATCGTGTCGTGGGGCTGCCTCTACTACGCCTTCGCCGCGCTCCAGTCCTCGATCACCGCCGACACGGGGTGGTCCGCGATGGCGGTCACGGGCGCCTTCTCGGTCTCGCAGCTCGTCGCGGGCGGGATCGGCCTCTGGGTGGGCCGCCACCTCGACGAGTTCGGCCCACGCCGGGTGATGACCGGCGCCTCCCTGCTCGCCCTGCCCGGCCTCTCCATGGTCGCGCTGGCCGCGGACCTCACCGTCTTCTACGCGGGCTGGGTCGTCACCGGTGCAGCCATGGCCGGCACTCTCTACCCGCCGGCGTTCGCCGCACTGACGCACTGGGGCGGCGTACGACGCGTCCGGGCGCTCACGACCCTCACCCTGGTGGCCGGACTTGCCAGCACGGTCTTCGCGCCCCTCGCCTCAGTCCTCGACGACCTGCTCGGCTGGCGTCAGGCCTACCTCGTCCTCCTCGCCGGCCTGGTGGTCATCACGGTGCCGCTGCACTGGTGGGGACTCGACCACCCGTGGCGGGCCGCCGGCCGCGGCACCCTCTCGGCCCGCCCGGCACCCGCCGTGCCCACCACCGTCCGCAGCGCCCCGTTCGTCCGGCTGGCCCTCGCCAACGCGCTGGTGGCCCTGGCGGTCTTCGCGGTCGTCATCAACCTGGTCCCGATGCTCGTGGAGCAGGGGATGAGCCGCAACGCCGCCGCGCTGGCCCTCGGCCTCGGCGGTGTCGGCCAGGTGGCGGGCCGGCTGGCGTACGCCCGCTTCGCCTCCCGCACCTCCGTCACCTCGCGCGCCGTCCTCGTCGTGGGCGCGGTCGCCGTCGCCACGGCCGCGTTGGCGCTCGCTCCGCCGTCGGCCGGACTGCTGGTGGGCATCGGGATGCTCCTCGGCCTCGCGCGCGGGGTCTACACGCTCGTCCAGGCCACCGCCGTCACCGACCGCTGGGGACCGGGCGCCTACGGCACCCTCAACGGGATCCTCACCGCCCCCGCCCTGCTGGCCTCCGCCATCGCGCCGTTCGCCGGGGCGGCGCTGGCCGCCGGGCTCGGGTCGTACAGCGCCGCGTTCCTCGTGCTCGCGGTCGTCGCCGGCGCCGCGGCGCTGCTGATGCTGGGCGCCACGCCGCGGGCCGCGGCCGGGTCCGGCGGTGGCTGAGGGCCGGGTCAGGGACGCACGGCCCCGACGACCTCCTCCGCGGTGGCCCGGGCGGATCGCCCGACGCCGACCAGGGTCGCCGAGGCCGGCCCCGTCCAGTCGCCGTACCCGACCAGGTGGAGACGCGGCTCGGCGACCGCGCGGGTGCCGCTCGCGCCGTCGACCCGGATCCGCCCACCCTCCTCGCGCGGGACCAGCCCCCGGAGGTGCTGGAGGGCGGGACGGAACCCGGTGCACCAGATGACCGTGTCGGCGTCGAAGGTCGCACCGTCGGGCGACACCACGCCGCCGGCGGTGAGGTGGGAGAACATCGGCCGCGCGACGAGCACGCCGCGGTCACGGGCCTCGCGCACGCTCTCGACCATCACGACGTCGCCGAGTCCACCGACCCCGGGGTGCTGGCGGCCCTCACGCAGCGCCTGGATCCGCGCGGTCGCGGCCGCGAACAGCGCGCGACCGTCCACGTCGTCGGGCAGGAAGCGCGGGGGCCTGCTGGTGAACCACGCCGTCTCGGCGAGCGTCGAGACCTCGGCGAGGACCTGCGCACCCGAGTTCCCGCCCCCGACCACCGCCACGCGCCGGCCCGCGAACTCCTCGGGACGGCGGTACTGGGCCGCGTGCAGCTGGCGCCCGCCGAAGTCCCGCGCACCCGGGTAGACCGGCCAGAAGGGCCGGGTCCACGTACCGGTCGCCGAGACCACCGCCCGGGCTGCGACGTCGAGGCCGTCCGCCCGGACGTGGAGGTGCTCCCCGTCCCGCTCGACCCTGCCGACCCGGTGCGGGCGTCGTACGTCGAGCCCGTAGCGCTCCTCGTAGCGCGTCAGGTAGTCGACCACGTGGTCACGGGGTGGGAATCCCTTGGTCGCGTCGTCCCACGGCGGCATCATCCAGCCCGGCAGCGAGGAGTAGGTCGCGGGCGAGAAGAGCCGGAGGCCTTCCCAGGTGTGCTGCCACGCGCCACCCGGGCGGTCCTCACCGTCGATCACTACGAACTCCCGACCGGGCCGGAGCCCTGCCCGGCGCAGGTAGAACGCGGTGGCCAGGCCGGCCTGCCCTCCGCCCACGACCGCGACGTCGACCGCAAGCTCCATGGCCTCACCGTAGCGACGCCCACTCACGCGACGGTGGACCCGGATTGCGCCACACATCGACGGCTGTCAACATTGACGCATGTCGAACTCCGAGGGCCTCGTCCCCCCGGGCGCGGACCCGCTGACCTGTTGCGTGCCGCTGTCCCGCGAGCCCATCTCCCCCGAGCAGGCCGCCACCGTCGTACCCATGCTCAAGGCGATCGCCGACCCCGCCCGGCTGCGGCTGCTGTCGCTGGTGCTGTCCCACGAGGGCGGGGAGGCGTGCGTCTGCGACCTCCTGCCCCACTTCGACCTCTCGCAGCCGACGATCAGCCACCACCTCAAGGTGCTGCACGAGTCGGGCCTCGTGGACCGCGAGAAGCGCGGCACGTGGGTCTACTACATCGCCCGACCCGAGGCGATGGCCGCGATGGCGGGGCTCTTCACCGCCGACACCGGCGCCCGGACGGCGGTCGACGCATGAGCGACACCGTGCGCGAGCAGCCGTCCGGCGGTGACGACGACGCGGTGCTCCACCGGCTCTCGACCCTGGACCGGTTCCTGCCCGTGTGGATCGGGGTGGCCATGGTCGCCGGGCTGCTGCTCGGTCGCGGGGTCCCCGGCCTTGACGACGCCCTGGCCGCGGTGGAGGTCGGGTCGGTCTCGCTGCCGATCGCGCTCGGGCTCCTGGTGATGATGTACCCCGTCCTGGCCAAGGTCCGGTACGACGAGCTGGGCCACGTCGCGGGTGACCGCCGGCTGCTCGCGACGTCGATCCTCCTCAACTGGGTGCTCGGCCCGGCGCTGATGTTCGCGCTGGCCTGGCTGCTGCTGCCCGACCTGCCGGAGTACCGCACCGGCCTGGTCATCGTCGGCCTCGCCCGGTGCATCGCGATGGTGCTCATCTGGAACGACCTGGCCTGCGGGGACCGCGAGGCGGCGGCGATCCTGGTCGCCATCAACGCGATCTTCCAGGTGCTGGCCTTCGCGCTGCTCGGCTACTTCTACCTCGAGGTGCTGCCCGGCTGGCTGGGCCTGGCGCAGGCCGACCTCGACGTCTCCATGTGGGAGATCGCACGCTCGGTGCTGGTCTTCCTCGGGATCCCGCTGCTCGCCGGCTACCTCACGCGCACGCTCGGCGAGCGGGCCCGGGGGCGCGAGTGGTACGAGGGGACGTTCCTGCCCCGCATCGGTCCCGCGGCGCTGTACGGCCTGCTGTTCACCATCGTGCTGCTCTTCGCGCTGCAGGGCGACACGATCACCAGCGAGCCTCTCGACGTGGCCCGCATCGCGCTGCCCCTGCTCGCCTACTTCGCGCTGATGTGGGGCGGGTCGATGCTGCTGTCCCACGCCCTCGGGTTCGACTACGCCCGCGCCACCGCCGTCTCGTTCACCGCCGCGGGCAACAACTTCGAGCTCGCCATCGCGGTGGCCATCGGCGTCTTCGGCGTCGCGTCCGGCCAGGCGCTGGCCGGCGTCGTCGGTCCGCTCATCGAGGTCCCGGCCCTGGTCGGCCTCGTCTACGTGAGCCTCTGGGCCCGCAGGTTCTTCCGCGACCGCACCCCCACCCCCACAGGAGACGTCCGATGACCACCACCCCCTCGACCCCGCAGGTCGTCTTCGCCTGCGTCCGCAACGGAGGGCGCTCGGTGATCAGCCGCGTGCTGACCGAGCACTACGCCGGCGGTCGGGTCACCGCACTGTCGGCCGGCACCCAGCCGGGCGAGCACATCCACCCCGAGGTGGCACGGGCGCTGGAGGCGCTGGGCCTCGACACCTCCCACGAGGAGCCCACCCTGCTGACCCGCGAGACGATCGCCGCCAGCACGATGGCGATCACCCTCGGCTGCGGCGAGGAGTGCCCCTTCGTTCCCGGCGTGACCTACCGGGACTGGCCGGTGGCCGACCCGGGCGGGCAGGACGACGAGACGGTCCGCACGATCATCGGCGACCTCGACGCGCGGGTGCGCGACCTGCTCACCGAGCTGGTCCCGGACCTCGAGCTGCCTGCCTCCGTGCTCGACGCGGACTGACGCCCACCGGCCGCCTGGTCACCCGAGCCGGTCGCCCAGCAGGTCGATGAACTCGTCGGCCATGGCGAGCTGGCGGACCAGCCGGGCCCGCCGCTCGGCGGCGTCGGCCAGGACGTCGGCCAAGCGGTCACGCTGGTCCTTGCCGACGCCCTCGCCCTCCAGCGCCTCGATGTCGCGCATGACCGCGCTCATCTCCTCGAGGGAGAAGCCGAGGGGCTTCATCCGCCGGATGACCAGGATCCGCTCGACGTCACCCTCGGTGTAGAGCCGGAACCCACCCTCGGAGCGGCCGGACGGTCGGAGCAGGCCGACCTCCTCCCAGTGCCGCAGGCTGCGCAGGGACAGCTCGGTGCGTGCGGCGACCTCGCCGATGTGCATGGCCGGGGTCGGTACGTCGGTCACGGGGGCCTCTCTCGCGGGCGACGATGCCAACCCTCACGTCGCGTGAGGGTATGGTCGGCAGCAGACTTCCGCCGGCGACGACGCCGGCGCGCGCACCCATGATGCGCACCCCTGCCCCACCCGCCAAACCCACTGCCGGCGTGCGCCCTGCCCCCGCGCCGCCGCGCCCGCCGCCCGAACGGAGCCCCGTGACCACCACGTCGTACGACGCCGCCCTGCCCGAGCCCACCGTCCGCACCGCACTGCGCTCGCCGAGGATGCTGCGCACCGAGGTGCTCGCCGGCCTGGTCGTCGCGCTGGCTCTGATCCCCGAGGCCATCTCGTTCTCGATCATCGCCGGGGTCGACCCGCGCGTGGGCCTCTTCGCGTCGTTCACCATGGCGGTCTCCATCGCCTTCCTCGGCGGACGCCCCGCCATGATCTCGGCGGCCACCGGTGCGGTCGCGCTGGTCATCGCCCCGGTGATGCGCGACCACGGGATGGACTACTTCATCGCCACGGTGCTGCTCGCCGGCGTCCTCCAGGTGGTCCTCGGCCTCGTCGGCGTCGCGCGACTGATGCGCTTCATCCCCCGCTCGGTGATGGTCGGCTTCGTCAACGCGCTCGCCATCCTCATCTTCCTGGCCCAGGTGCCGCACCTGGTCGACGTGCCGTGGCTCGTGTACCCGATGGTCGCCGTCGGCATCGCCGTCATCGTCGCGCTGCCCCGGGTCACCCGGGTCGTCCCGGCGCCGCTGGTCGCCATCGTCGCCCTCACGGCCTTCACGCTGCTGGCCGCGATCAACGTGCCCGACGTCGGCGACGAGGGCGAGCTGCCCGACAGCCTCCCCTCGCTCTTCGTGCCGGACGTGCCGTGGACGCTCGACACCCTGCAGGTCATCGCGCCGTACGCGATCGCCATGGCCCTGGTCGGCCTGCTCGAGTCGCTCCTGACGGCCAAGCTCGTCGACGACATCACCGACACCCACTCGGACAAGACGCGAGAGGCGTGGGGGCAGGGCGCCGCCAACGTCATCACCGGGTTCTTCGGCGGGATGGGCGGCTGCGCGATGATCGGCCAGACGATGATCAACGTGAAGGTGTCGGGCGCCCGCACCCGCATCTCCACCTTCCTCGCCGGCGTCTTCCTGCTCATCCTCGTGGTCGGCTTCGGCGACGTCGTCGCCCTCATCCCGATGGCCGCCCTCGTCGCCGTGATGGTCATGGTCTCGGTCGGCACCTTCGACTGGCACTCCGTGCGACCCGCCACCCTGCGCCGGATGCCCCGGTCCGAGACGACCGTCATGGTCGCCACGGTCGCGGTGACCGTCGCCAGCCACAACCTTGCCATCGGGGTCGTCGTCGGCGTCCTGGTCGCGATGACCCTCTTCGCCCGCCGGGTCGCGCACCTCACCGAGACCCACCGCGAGCTGGTCACCCACCCCGACGGCAGCGTCTCGGCCGTCTACCGCGTCACCGGCGAGCTGTTCTTCGCCTCCAGCAACGACCTCTACACGCAGTTCGAGTACGCCGACGACCCCGACCAGGTCGTCATCGACCTGTCGGAGTCCCACGTCTGGGACGCCTCGACGGTGGCCTCCCTCGACGCCATCACCACCAAGTACGAGCGCCAGGGCAAAGCCGTCGAGATCGTCGGCCTCGACAGCTCGAGCGCGGAGCGCCACGAGCGCCTGAGCGGGTCACTGCCCTCTCACTGACGAGGCCGGTTGGGCGCGGCGTCCATTGACACGGTGTGACGGAAACCACAAGACTCCGAGCGCCGGTGTGGGGCCGGCACCGTCCACCCACACCGTCAGGAGAACGATGACTTCCTCGCGCCCCCGCGCGCTCGTGCTGAGCGTGCTCGCCCTGCTGGCCTCCGGCCTCGCCGTCACCACCACCACGGCTCCGGCCGTGGCGGACGGTCCCGGCACCGGCACCCCGTACGTCGTCACCCTCGGCGACTCCTACATCAGCGGGGAGGCCGGCCGCTGGGCCGGCAGCTCCAACGCGTCGTACTCGCGGGCCGACGCGCTCGGCGGGTCGGCGTACTTCGACAACGCCACCAACACCGGTGAGCAGATCAACCGCTGCCACCGCAGCAAGTCCTCGCAGTCCCAGATCGGAGCCGGGACGCTCGGGGTGAACCTCGCCTGCTCGGGGTCGCGCACCTCGACCTTCACCGACTCCAACGGCTACTTCAAGCCGGGCCTGGACTTCTACAACAGCGGCGGCCAGCAGGGCCAGGCGCTGATGCTGCAGAACTTCGCGACGAGCCACAACGTCAAGCTCGTCTCGGTCTCCATCGGCGGCAACGACTTCAACTTCGCCTCCATCGTGCAGACCTGCGTCACCAACTGGCTCACCTCGCCGTCGTGGGCCAAGAACTACTGCAACGACGACTCCTCGGTGACCGGCAACTTCACTGCCTCCGCCGTCGCCGCCCGACGGGCCGCGATCGCCACCGCCCTGCAGAACGTGCGCACGGCGATGCGCAACGCCGGGTACGCCGACAACGCCTGGACGCTGCTGGTCCAGAACTACCCGTCCCCGCTGCCGAGCTCCTCGTCGTTCCGCTACTCCGAGTCCGGCTACTCCCGGATGAGCACGGGTGGCTGCGGCTTCTGGAACCGGGACGCCGACTGGGCCAACAACAGCGCGCTGCCGACCATCAACGGCGCCGTCTTCGGCGGCGCGGCCGACTCCGGGCTCACCAACGTGCGCACCCTCGACCTCTCGTCGGCCTTCAACGGCCGCCGGCTCTGCGAGAACACGGTGGGGCTCTACGAGGAGAAGGGGCTGTCCTCGTGGACCCAGGCAGGGGCGGTCGACCAGACCGAGTGGATCAACCAGATCCGCACGGTCTCGACCTGCTGCGACTCCAGCAACCCGTACTACATCCAGGAGTCGCTGCACCCGAACTACTGGGCGCAGATGGCCACCCGCTCGTGCGTCCGCCAGGCCTGGAACGGCGGCGCGGTGCGCAGCGGCAAGTGCACCATCGCCGGCACCGGGCTCGTCGGCGGCGAGCCGCGCATGTCGCTGGGCTGACACCCGCTCGACGGGGCGGCACCGGCTGCGACAATCGCCCGGTGCTGCCCCGCCTCGAGATCGTGCGCCGCCTGCGCCCGGTCGAGCTGGTCTCCTCCCCGCGCATCAGCACGGTCGAGGGTGGGAGCCACCCGCTGCCGGCCCTCGCGCCGTACGTCGCGGCGACGACGACCCTCGCGTCCCCGACGTCCCGCTCGCACCTCGCCCTGCACGTGGGCGGCACCCGCCTCGGCCTGTCGTACGACGGGTCGGCACTGTCGCTGGTCACGACCCGAGGGCACGACACCCGCGAGCACCGGAGCCGGCGGATGGGCGGGGCCGAGTCGCCGACCGAGCTCGGGCTGACCCTGACCGGCACCCACCTCACGGCGTGGTCGCGCGAGCGGGGACGTTGGGTCGCCCGCGCCCGCCGCGACCTGCGCGACGACCTCGACGTCGGCGTCCTCCACGACGAGGAGGCCCTGGCCTCGTTGACGGTCGAGCTGCCCGACCAGCCGTCGGTGGCCGGCGGCTTCGGCCAGCTCGGCCTGCGCGACCTGCGACTGGTCAGCGAGGCCGACGGCACCCCGGTGCGCGACGAGGGCGACTTGTGGCTGAGCGCCACCTCGGCCGGTCCCGGGTTCTTCGACAGCGCGCACACCAGCCTCTGGCGCCTCTCCCCCGAGACCCTCGAGCTGCGGCACACCGGCGACCTGTACTTCCGCCGCCCCGACCACCCGGGTGCGTACGGCGACCACGCCACCCATGTCGTCCGCGACGGCGACCGGTGGCTGGTGGCGACCAGCACGTGGGGCGACTTCGAGCAGCCGACCACCCGCGCCGACCGGACCGCGCCGTCGCGGCTGCGCGTCACCCTGGCGAGCGTCGACGGCTCGGTGGACCTGTTGCGCGGCGAGCGGGTGCTGGACACCGTCGAGCTGCCGCTGCCCACCGACGGCTTCACCTCGGTCGCCGTCTGGGACCCGCACCTGCTGCGCGACGGCGACCGCTGGCTGGTGGGCTTCGTCAGCGCCAGCCGCTTCTTCCGGTTCCACCCCGCGCTGGCGGCCGGACCCTCCCTCGACGACCTGGCGCTGGTCGCGGCCGCTCCGGATCGGCGGGCCACCGAGGGGACCACCCTGCTGCGGGTCGACGGCGAGCTGCTGGTCCTGGCCAGCGACGGACGGGACGGGCGGCGGGGCGAACGGGCCCGGTTCCCGGTGTTCGGCACCGACCTGGTCGAGCGCGGCGCGCTGGACGCGCCGTACCCGACGAACCTGCCGTGGCCGACGCTCGCCCACGTGGACGGCGGGTGGCTGATGGTCGCCTTCAACGGCGCGCCGGCGGGCGGACGGCTGCTCGGCTACGGCACGCACGGCGACGTCGTGGTCATGCGCGAGCCGGACTAACCTTGGACGTGACGGCGGTCACCACCCATGCGACCGCCATGACCGGGTCGCACCACCCTCGCGACCGCCACGACACATCGAAGGACACCACCATGTCTGGAAATCCCCCTGTCGACGTCTTCGACCTCGGCAGCGAGCACGAGCAGGTCGTCTTCTGCAACGACCGCGCCACCGGCCTCAAGGCCATCGTCGCCATCCACTCCACCGCCCTCGGTCCCGCCCTCGGCGGCACCCGCTTCTACCCCTACGCGAGCACCGACGACGCGATTGAGGACGTCCTCAACCTCTCGCGCGGCATGTCCTACAAGGCGGCGCTCGCCGGCCTGGACCTCGGCGGCGGCAAGGCGGTCATCATCGGTGACCCGGCGACGCTCAAGACCGAGGCGCTGCTGCGCGCCTACGGCCGGTTCGTGCAGTCGCTCGGCGGTCGCTACTACACCGCCTGCGACGTGGGGACATTCTCAGAGGACATGGACGACATCGCGCGCGAGTGCTCCTTCGTCACCGGTCGCACCACCGCCCACGGCGGCGCGGGCGACAGCTCGGTGCTCACGGCGTACGGCGTGTTCCAGGGCATGCGGGCGGCCGCCGAGGTCGTCTGGGGTGCGCCGACCCTCCACGGGCGCACCGTCGGGGTCGCGGGTGTGGGCAAGGTCGGACGACACCTCGTGCGCCACCTCGTCGAGGACGGCGCCTCGGTGGTCATCACCGACGTGCACCAGCCCTCGGTCGACGCGCTCGTCGCCGAGCACGAGGCCGTCACCGCGGTCGCCTCGACCGACGCGCTCGTCGCGAGCCCGCTGGACGTCTACGCCCCCTGCGCGCTCGGTGGCGCCCTCACCGACGAGGTCGTCGAGGTGCTGTCCGCCAAGATCGTGTGCGGCGCCGCCAACAACCAGCTCGCCCACCCCGGGGTCGAGAAGCAGCTCGAGGAGCGCGGGATCCTCTACGCGCCCGACTACTGCGTCAACTCAGGTGGCCTGATCCAGGTCGCCGACGAGCTCGAGGGCTTCTCCTTCGACCGCGCCCAGCAGCGCGCCACGGGCATCTTCGACACGACCAAGGCCGTCTTCGAGCTCGCGGCGTCCGACGGGGTCGCCCCGGCCATCGCGGCCGACCGGCTCGCCGAGCGTCGCATGCGCGACGTGGGTCGGCTGCGCGGCGTCTGGCTCCCCTGACCGAGAGGGCACTTCCTGGCACCTGACAAGCGCCGAGCGGGCACTTCCTGGCACCTGACGAGCGCCGAGCGGTCAGGAAGTGCCCGGTCGCCACGTCTGAGCAGTCAGGAAGTGCCCGTTCGGCGTGATCGAGCGGTCAGGAAGTGCCCGGTCGGCACGTCTGAGCGGTCAGAAACTGCCCGGTCACCGCGCCGAAGCGCGATGAAGTGCCCGGTCAGCCGGCCAGGGACCGGGGAGCGAGGTCAGTCGCGAGACGTCTCGATGACGTCGGACCACTTCTCGAGGACTTCAGGATCCACCTGCTCGTCCACCTTGCCGCTGTCACCGTGAAGCTCACTGGCGAGCGCCCCGAAGTCCGTCTCGTGAGTGCGGTACTTCAGGTCGCGAGCGACCTTCGTCTGCTTGGCTTTGGCTCGGCCGCGCCCCATAGGGTCAGCCCCCTCGCAAATCGGCCGGGGCAACGAAGGCTCCCGGGCTGTCTCAAGAAATTGTCGTGAGGACAACGCTACCTGTTGGGTGGCTGTTCCCGCACGCCGGGGCGGCGTGATTTGGTCACGAAGTCACGAAATCGCCGTGACGTCGGTCAGACTACGCGGGTGCTCCGACGTGCCCGGCTGGTCCTGCTCGTGCTGCTCGCGACGGCTGTGACGGCCTGCGGCGGGTCCGGGGCGGGCAGCGATCCCACGCGGGACCCCACGCCGCGCATGGCGGCGCCCAGCCTGCACACGGCCTCCGGGACGGCCCCCGCAGTGGTCACGGGACGTGACGGCTACCTGTTCTTCGGGGCCGACTTCGACCTGTCCTGCGGGAGCGGGCAGACCTTCGCCCGGGACCTGCGCCAGCTGGGCGAGGTCGCAGCGGCCATCGCCTCGTCGGGGCGCGAGGTCGTCTGGACGGTGGTTCCTGACAAGTCGACCACCCTGGTCGACCGGCTGCCCGCGACCACGCCCCACGACGCCTGCTTCCGCGACAACCAGCGCTGGCAGGAGCACCTGCTCGGTGCGGTCGACGAGGACCACTACGTCGACTCGCTCGCCCTGCTGCGCGAGGCCGACGAGGCCGGTGAGCAGGTCTACTGGCGCGGCGACTCCCACTGGACGTCGTACGGCGCGAGCCTGTGGCTGCAGGAGCTGGTGGACCGGCTCGACCCCGGACTGGCCGAGCGGCTGGTCGTGACCGACGGGACCGCCGAGCGCACGGGTGACCTCTACGTGGAGACCGGGCGCGACGACGTCGAGGAGGCCCGTTCGGCGGCGTTCGCGACCGGGGCTGCGGTCGAGGGCGTGCCGGGCGGCCCGGTGTTCGACCCCGGCCGGGACGAGTGGGGGCCGCTGCAGTGGCGGAGCCGGCCCGCGGAGGGCCTGCACCCCGGTCGCACCCTGGTGATCGGCGACTCCTTCTCCTACGCCGCGATCGACCTGACGATGCCGCTCTTCGAGCGGGGGGACTTCGCGTGGTTCCAGTACTTCGGCGACGACCAGCTGGCGGCCCAGGTGGCGGCCGCCGACACCGTCGTGCTGGAGGTGTCGCAGCGGACGCTGACGCACGCCCAGGTCGCGCAGCAGCCCTTTGCCGACGCGGTCGCGAAGGCCCTGGCGGACTGAGCCGGGGGCCGACTCACCGGCTGCGGTGCTGGCCCTCCAGGGTCACCCGGCCGCCGCGCTCGGCGTCGGCGTGGACCTCGCCCGCGACCCACGCGGGGATGCCGTGGCCGTCGAGCACCGCGATCGCCCGGTCGGCCGAGTCCGCCGGCAGCAGGGCGACCATGCCGACGCCGCAGTTGAGCGTCGCCTCGAGGTCGTCGCGGGAGACGTCGCCGACCTCGGCGACGAGGGAGAAGACCGGCGGGAGCGACCACGTGGCCCGGTCCAGGGTCGCCGCCAGCTCGACGGGCATGACCCGCTCGAGGTTGGCCGCGAGCCCGCCGCCGGTCACGTGCGACATCGCGTGCACCTCGGTCTGGGCGGCGAGGTCCAGGCACGCCTTGGCGTAGATCCGGGTGGGCTCGAGGAGCTCCTCGCCCAGGGTTCGGCCCAGGACGTCGACGTCGCGGTCCAGCGACCAGCCCGGGCCGCCCTCGCCGAGCAGCACGTACCGCACCAGCGAGTAGCCGTTGGAGTGCAGGCCGCTCGACCCCATGGCCAGCACCACGTCACCGGGGCGGACCCGCCCGGGGCCGAGCAGCCGTTCGGCCTCGACCACGCCGGTGGCGGCGCCCGCGACGTCGTACTCGTCGGGGGCGAGGAGCCCGGGGTGCTCGGCGGTCTCGCCGCCGATCAGGGCGCAGCCGGCGACCACGCAGGCGTCGGCGATGCCCTTGACGATCGCGGAGATCCGCTCGGGGACGACCCTGCCGGTCGCGATGTAGTCGGTCATGAAGAGCGGCTCGGCGCCGCAGACGACGAGGTCGTCGACGACCATGCCCACGAGGTCGAAGCCGATCGTGTCGTGGACGTCCATGGCCTGCGCGATCGCGACCTTGGTGCCGACGCCGTCGGTGGAGGTGGCGAGCAGGGGCCGCTCGTACCTGGTGAGTGCCGACGCGTCGAAGAGGCCCGCGAAGCCGCCCAGACCGCCGATCACCTCGGGCCGGGTCGCCCGCGCGACCGAGCCCTTCATCAGCTCGATGGCCAGGTCGGCCGCCTCGATGGAGACGCCGGCGGCGGCGTAGGCCCCCTGCGGTTGGGTGGACGGCACGGGGTGGGTCACGTCGCTGTCGGTCACGTCGCTCCTGCTGCTGGGATGGGTACGGCGAGTGGTCAGGGGTTGTTGAGCACCGGCAGCGCGGCCCGGTCGGGCGCGGGCTCCATGATCCCCTTGCCGAGCCGTTCGGGCTCGGGCAGCGGGATCGGGTAGACGCCGTCGAAGCAGGCGCGGCACAGGTCGTCCTTGGGCACCGAGGTGGCCTCGACGAGGTCCTCGAGATCGATGTAGCCCAGCGAGTCGGCGTCGATCGAGCGGCAGATCTCGTCGGAGGTCAGGCCGTTGGCGATCAGCTCGGCGCGGGTGGCGAAGTCGATGCCGTAGAAGCACGGCCACTTGACCGGAGGGGAGCTGATCCGCACGTGCACCTCGCGGGCGCCCGCCTCCCGCAGCATCCGCACCAGGGCGCGCTGGGTGTTGCCGCGCACGATCGAGTCGTCGACGACCACGAGGCGCTTGCCCTCGATGACGTCGCGCAGCGGGTTGAGCTTGAGCCGGATGCCGAGCTGGCGGATCGTCTGGCTGGGCTGGATGAAGGTGCGCCCGACGTAGGAGTTCTTGACCAGCCCCATGCCGTAGGGGATGCCGGACGCCTCGGCGTACCCGATCGCCGACGGCGTGCCGGACTCGGGCACCGGGATCACCAGGTCGGCGTCGGCGGGGAAGGCCTTGGCGAGCCGGCGGCCGATCTCGACGCGCACGCTGTGCACCCGCTGGCCGGTGATGAGGGTGTCGGGGCGGGCGAGGTAGACGAACTCGAAGAGGCAGTGCTTCGGCGCCGGCTCGGCGAACTGCTGGGTGCGCAGGCCGTCCTCGTCGACGGCGACCATCTCGCCGGGCTCGATCTCGCGGATGAAGGAGGCGCCCACGATGTCGAGGGCGGCGGTCTCCGAGGCGATCACCCAGCCGCGCTCCAGGCGACCGAGGACCAGCGGCCGGATGCCCTGGGGGTCGCGGGCGGCGTACAGGGTGTGCTCGTCCATCCAGATGAACGAGTAGGCGCCCTTGATCTGCGGCAGCAGCTCGGCGGCGCGCTCCTCGACCGTCTGGCCGGGGTGGTGGGCGAGGAGCTGGGTGACGACCGAGGTGTCGTTGGTGGAGGCCGGCGGCATCCGCATCTGGAGGTCGAGGTGCTCGCCGCCCTCCGCGCCGACGACCATCTCGGCCAGCTCGGGGGTGTTGATCAGGTTGCCGTTGTGGGCCAGCGCGATGGAGCCGGTCGCCGTGGGGTGGAAGGTGGGCTGCGCGTTGTGCCAGGTGCTCGCGCCGGTCGTCGAGTAGCGGGAGTGACCGACCGCGACGTGTCCCTTGAGGGACTCCAGCGTCGACTCGTCGAAGACCTGAGAGACCAGGCCCATGTCCTTGTAGACCAGGATCTGGCGCCCGTTGCTGACCGCGATCCCCGCGGACTCCTGGCCGCGGTGCTGCAGCGCGTAGAGCCCGAAGTAGGTGAGCTTGGCGACGTCCTCCCCCGGGGCCCAGACCCCGAAGACGCCACAGGCGTCCTGGGGGCCCTGGTCGTGGGGGTCGATGGCAGCCGTCAGGCGGCCGTCACCGCCCTTGCGCTTGCTCGTCGGCGTGGGCACGCAGGGATTCTACGGGCCCCGGACTCACATCCGCTCGGCCCCGTCCACGATGGCCTCGCGGATGCGGGTGTAGGTGCCGCAGCGGCAGATGTTGCGGATGGTGTCGAGGTCGGCCTCGGTGATCTCACGACCCTCGCGCCGCACCTTCGCAGCGAGCGCCACCGCGGCCATGATCTGGCCGGGCTGGCAGTAGCCGCACTGCGGCACGTCCCGGTCGAGCCACGCCTCCTGCATGGGGTGCAGGCCGTGCTCGCCGCGCTTCTTCTTCGCGACCTGCTTCGGCAGCCCCTCGATCGTGGTGATCTCGTCGTCCGGCTTCAGCTTGCCGACGGGGACCGCGCAGGGGTTGAAGGCCTTGCCGTTGATGTGCGACGTGCAGGCCTTGCAGACGTTGATGCCGCAGCCGTACTTGGGGCCGGTCACGCCGAGGCGGTCGCGGAGCACCCACAGGAGCCGGACGTCGTCGGCGACGTCCACGGTCACGGTCTTGCCGTTGAGGATGAAGGTCTGGCGGGGCATGTGGGTCTCCTCAGGAGGTCAGGTCGAGGCCGTTGCGGGGCGACTGCGGGATCGGCGGGACGTAGGGCTTGGGCTCGAAGGAGAGCTCCTTGTGGTTGATCGGGAAGTACGTCGGGACGGTGCCGGTCGCACGGGCGTAGGCGCAGGCGACCGCTGCGAAGGTCGCAGCGACCCCCGCCTCGCCGGCGCCGCCGGGCTGCTTCTCCGTGGACGGCATCACGACCACCTCGACGGCCGGCGGGGTGTTCCACTGGCGCGTGTAGAAGTAGTTGTCCCAGCTGGCCTCGAGGAAGTGGCCGTCGCGCAGGTGCAGGCTCGAGGTCAGTGCCAGCGCGATGCCGTCGTTGATCCCGCCCTGCATCTGGGCCTCGAGGCCGCGCGGGTTGATCACGAGGCCGACGTCGACGGCGTACGTCACCCTGGTGACCCGCGGCCCGGTGACCGCCTCGCGGATCCTGCGACCCGTCGTCGCGGGGCGGCAGTCGATCTCGACCAGGCAGGCCGAGACGCCCTTGTACTCCTTGTGGATCGCGATGCCCTGCGCCGTGCCGGCCGGCATCCGCTTGCCCCACTCGCCCACCTCGGCGACCTTGTCGAGCACGGCGAGCAGGCGCTCGTTGCGCTGGAACCTGCGGCGGAACTCGTAGGGGTCGAGCCCCATCCTCGCGGCGATCTGGTCGACGACGAGCTCGCTGGCGACGCGGACGTCGGGTGAGTAGATGTTGCGCATCGACCCGGTGTTGAAGCGGCCGTCGGTCTCGACGAGGGTCTGGGTCACCGCGCCGAAGTCGTAGGGCACCTCCTGGGTGAGGGCGAAGATCGTCTCGGCGAAGCCGAGGTTGCCCAGCCCGGCGGGCAGGTCGGCCGCCTTGGCGGTGATGATCTCGCCGAGCCCGTGGCGGAAGTCGGTCTCCACGCACGTGAGCGACTGGTTGAAGGCGAGCACCTCCTGGCCGGCGACCGTGGCCTGGACCCGGCAGGTGCCCATCGGGTGCCCGCGTCCGACGCGCGCGTCGTCGGCCCGGTGCCACATGAGCTTGACCGGCCTGCCCATCGCCTGGGAGATCTCGGCGGCCTCGAGCGCGGCGTCGAAGAACAGCCGGCGCCCGAAGGAGCCGCCGGCAGTGACCACGTTGACCTCCACCTGGTCGACGGACATCCCCAGCTTCTCGGCGATCCGCTCCTGCGCCACCACGGGCGACTTGAGGCCCGCCCAGATGGTCGCCCGGTCGGCCCGCACGTCGGCGATCGCGCTGTTGGTGTCCATCGCGGAGTTGCTGCGGAAGTAGAACGTGAAGTCGCCCTTGATGGTCTGCGCGAGCGGGGTGTCCGGCAGGGCGGGCATCGGCAGCTGGGCCGACCGCAGCCGGCGCAGGATCGTCGCGTCGCTCTCCCCCGCGACGGGTCCGTCGCGCCACTCGACGTCGAGGGCCCGCACGGCGTCGATGCACTGGCCGAAGGTCCTGGCGCGCACGGCGACGCCGAAGCTCACCTGCTGGACGTGGGTCACGCCCGGCATCCGGCGGACGGCTCCCTTGTTGCGGATGCGCACGGGCGTCCCGTTGAGCGTGGGGGCCCGGCAGACCATGGTCGGGAGGGCGCCCTCGACCTGCAGGTCGGTGGTGAAGTCCTTCTGCCCGGTCACGGCCGCCAGGGCGTCGACGCGGTTGGTGGGGGTGCCGACGACGGAGAAGTCGGCCTCGCCCTTCAGCTGGACCTCGACCGCACGGGAGGTGGTGCTGGCCGCCCGGCCGGCCAGCTCGCCGTACGTCACCGACGAGCCGTCCGGGGCGGTGATCACGCCACCCTTGGCGACCAGGGCGGCGACGGTGTCGCCGAGCACGATCGCTGCCGCGTCGAGCAGTGCGGCGCGCGCGACGGCGGCGGCCACGCGGATCGGGGTGTAGGTGGAGATGGTGGTGTTGGAGCCACCGGTCAGCTGGTTGAACAGGAGCTCGGGGCGCGCCGGCGCAAGCGTGACCTCCACCTTCTCCAGCGGCAGGTCGAGCTCCTCGGCGATCAGCATCGCCGTCGAGGTGGTGATGCCCTGGCCGACCTCCATCCGCGGGAGGGCGAAGGTCGCGGTGCCGTCCTCGCGGATGACCACCGTGATCAGGTTGGCCGTGGGCCGCGCCGCGTCGGTGAGCAGGTCGTTGAGGTCGTACAGCTCGGGGACCTGCGGGGGCGTGGGGATCTCGGCGCGCGCGGGCGGCGCCTCGCCCAGGCCGAGGTCGGCGGCCGCGACGAGCGTCGTACCGGCCAGGACGTAGCCGAGGAACGAACGACGGCCGAGGGCGGGCGGGGTGGGCGGTGTGGCGGCAGGGTGCGGAGTGTTCATCGCGGGGGATCACCCGATCCGGTGCAGCCCCGGCAGCCTCCCGGGGCGGAGGTCCCTCCCAGGACCGCCGCCCACTATGACAGCAGCACTGTCACTTTCCAAGGACGAGATCAGGCCCCGAGGTTGCGCAGCAGGAACGCCTCGGCGAGCACGACCTTCTCGAACTCGGCGAGGTGCAGGCCCTCGTTGGCCCCGTGGGCGCGGGTGTCCGGGTCCTCGACGCCGGTGACCAGCACGCTGGCCTGCGGGAACGCCTCGAGGAACTCGGCGATGAACGGGATCGAGCCGCCGACACCCATGTCGACGGGCGCCGTGCCGTCCCAGGCTTCGGCGAACGCGTTGCGGGCGGCGTCGTACGCCGGGCCGGTGGCGTCGATCTGGGTGGCCTCGCCGGTGTCGACGACGGTGGTCTGCAGCGTGGCGCCCCAGGGGACGTGCTTCTCGAGGTGGCGCTGGAGGCACTCGACCGCGTTCGCGGTCGTGTCGCCGGGGGCGATGCGCATGCTGATGCGGCAGCGGGCGGCGGGGACCAGGGTGTTGGAGGCGCCCTCGACCTTGGGGGCGTCGAGTCCGGTGATGCTGATCGACGGCTTGGTCCAGAGCCGCTCGACGACACTGCCCTCGCCGATCCACTCGATGCCGGGCGCGGCGCCGGACTCGGCGCGGAGCCGGTCCTCGGGGTACTCCACGTCGGCGGCCGGACCGGCGAACAGCCCCTCGACGGCCACGTTGCCGGCGTCGTCGTTGAGGCTGGCGATGAGGCGGCTGAGGGCCATGATCGAGTCGGGGACGAGGCCGCCCCACATGCCGGAGTGGACGGCGTGGGTCAGGGTGCGAACCTCGACGTCCATGCGGACGAGGCCGCGCAGGCTGGTGGTGAGGGCGGGCTCGCCGATGTCCCAGTTGCCGGAGTCGGCGATCACGATGACGTCCGCCTCGAGGCGGGACTTGTAGGTGTTGAGCAGCTCGACGAGGGTGTCGGAGCCGACCTCCTCCTCGCCCTCGATGAACATCACCAGGTTGACCGGGAGCTCGTCGCCGAAGATACGGACCGCGCCGAGGTGGGCGGCGATGCCGGCCTTGTCGTCGGCGGCGCCGCGTCCGTAGAGACGGTCCCCTCGCTCGGTGGGCTCCCACGGCGGGGAGTCCCAGTCGGCGTGGTCGTTCTCGGGCTGGACGTCGTGGTGGGCGTAGAGCAGCACCGTGGGCGCCCCCTCGGGACCGGCCTTCTTGGCGATCACGGCGGGCGGGGCGCCGTCGTACGCCCGGACGATCTCGGCCTCGAAGCCCTCGGCGGCGAAGAGGTCCCGCGTGGCCTCGGCGCTGCGCTCGACCTCGCCGGCGCGGGCAGGGTCGGCGCTGACGGACTGGATGCGGACCAGGTCCTCGAGGTCCTGGCGGATGCCGGGGAGCACCTCGGCGAGTCGGGCGCGGATGTCGATCGTCATGCCTCGCACCCTAGTGGGACGCACCGCGGTGCGGGGATCAGGCCCAGGAGCCCGGCCGCCGCTCCAGGGTGTTGTGCCGCTCGACGTCGGTGAAGCCGAGGCTGCGGTAGATCCGGATGGCGTCACCGTCGGTGTCGGCGGCGATCACCAGCACCTCGATGCCGTACGTCGCCAGCGCGTGCTCGCCGGCCGCGTGCACCACCGCGGCGGCCAGGCCCTGGCGCCGGTGGTCGGGGTGGGTCTCGACACTCTGGTAGCGCGCGATGCCCGCGTGGGTGACGAAGACCGCCGCGGTGCTGACCAGCTCGTCGCCCACGAACGCGCCGTACCGACGCCCGAGCCCGCGGGCGACGAGACCCCGCTCCTGGTCGTTCTTGCGGCGCGCGTAGGTCATGAACGTCGCCTCGTCGGTCTGCGACCACAGGTGGTGGCTGAGCCGCGCCCGCCCCTCCCAGTCGTCGTCGCTCTCGAGATGGCGGACCACGACGCCCTCGGGCACCGGTCGCGGCGTAACCAGGGTGCCGGTGGTCAGCACGGTCCCGCTGTCGACCTCCATGCCGGCCGCCACGAAGGGCTGCAGCGCCTCGGTGAGGTCCTTGGTGCCGTCGACGCCGATGGACACGTGCTCGGCGAGCGGGAACTCGGTGTGGAACGCGCCGATCACCTCGCGCTCGCCGCCGAGGAACGGCAGCTCGCGCAGCAGCAGGAAGTTGCCCCAGAAGTAGGTCGGGTTGGCGGGCGTGCGAATGACGAGGTGGGTGCCGCGGTCCTCGATCTCGCTGCCGGTCATCTCCAGCAGGCGCAGGTCGGTGCGGAAGCCGAGGGAGCGGATGTCCATTCAGTCCTCGATCGTGGTCGTGGTGAGGGGGAGGTACGGCGTGAGGTCGGTGCGCTCGCCGCTGGCGACGACCCGCCCGCTGGCGACCGCCTCGTGCCAGGCGAGTTCGCCCCGGGCGACGGCGATCCAGGTCTGCGGGTCGGTCTCGACCACGGCCGGCGGCGTTCCGCGGGTGTGCCGGACGCCGGGGATGACCTGGGCGGCGGCGACGGGCGGCACGCGCACCTCGACGGAGTTGCCGGGGGCGCGCTCGGCGAGCACGGCGAGGAAGTGCTTGACGAGCAGGCGGTCGTCGGCGGGCGAGCGCGAGGCGAGGGCCGCCGCCACGTCGGCGGGGGCGGCGACGCGGAGACGGGCAGGCACACCGGGAGGCTATCCCCCGCGGGTCAGGCGATCTCGTCCAGCACGGCCACGATGTCGGCCCAGGCCGGCGCCTCGACGTCGATCACCCCGAAGTGGCCGCCCTCGACCTCGACCAGCTCGGCCTCCGCCCCCGCACGCAAGGCGGCCGCGACGTAGTCCTCGGACTGGCTGATCGGCACGACCGGGTCGTCAGCGGCGTGCACCAGCCAGGCGGGCACGTCGAGGGGGACGTGGCGCATCGGGTCGGCCAGCTCGTAGTCGGGGCTGTCCGGCGCACTGCCCATCAGCGCCTCGACGGCGCCGCCGCCGAGCTGCTGGTCGTAGGCCGCAGAGAGGTCGACGACGCCGGCCTGCGAGACCACGTGGGTGACCGGCACCCGGGTCGGCCAGGGCTCGAACCGCTCCCGCGCTGCCGCCCAGGTGGCGAGGTGCCCGCCGGCGGAGTGGCCGAGGGTGACGAGGATCGAGGTGTCGACGTCCGTGCCCGCGAGGGACTCGATGGCGTCGTGCACGTCGTCGAAGGTCTCGGGGAAGCCGCCGCCGTTGCCGACGCGGCGGTACTCCACGTTGAGGGTCGTCCACCCCTGTCGCGTGAGGTCGGCAGCCAGCGGCTCGCCCAGCGACGCGTCGTACTCCGCCTTCCAGAAGCCGCCGTGGATGATCACGACGACTCCGCGGCTGTCGGCCCCGGGACGGTGCAGGTCCGCCCACTGGGAGGGGTCGTCCCCGTAGGTGAGGCGCTCGGTCATCGGCTGCTCCTGGGAGTCGGTGGGGCTGGGACGGTCGGGACGGCCGCAGGCGACCGCGAGCGGCACGAGGGCGGTGCCGGCGAGCAACGCCCGCCGGCTGGGGCGAGGGGGCACCGCTCAGGCCTCGGGGTAGGGCTGGACCAGCTGGAACACGAGATAGGTGCGCCGGTCGGGGTCACGCCCGCGGGTGCGCTCGGCCCAGGTATCGACGAGGTCGTCGATCTCCTGGCGGAGCTGGTGGGCCTCCTCGTCGGTGAGCTTGAGGGCGTGGTCGGAGGCGGTGAACACCCCGCTCCCCTTCGGGTGGTCGGTGGCGAAGGCGCGGTCGACGACGTGGTGGCCCCAGGCCTGCTTGTTGTCACGGAAGACCCGGACCGCGGCCCTCCCGCCCGGCGCTCCCTCGAGCTCGGTCAGGTTGACCGCCATCGCCGAGCGCGACGAGGCCCGCCAGACGCGGTCGCGCTTGTCGCGGCCCTCCTCGGGGGCCTCCTCCACGAGGCCGTACTTCGCGAGCTGGCGCAGGTGGAAGCTCGCCTGGTTGGCCGGGATCCCCAGCTCGCGGGCCACGTCGGCGGCACGGACCGGGCCCGACGCCTCGATCTCGTCGAGGATGCGCGTCCGGGCGGGGTGGGCGAGCGCACGCAGCACCCGCGGGTCGTTGACGCGCTGCGGCTCTGCCATGCGGACACCCTATCCGATTTGCGCACGCACTATTGCGCAACTGTTATTGCGCACCTTATGGTGCGGATATGACCAGCTACCGCCAGCTCGCGCGCAACCACGACTTCACCGCCCTCTGGGTCGGCCAGACGCTCAGCGAGCTCGGCAGCCGGGTGAGCATGTTCGTCTTCCCGCTGCTCGCCTACGCGCTCACCGGGTCGGCGCTCCTCGCGGCCGCGGCGGAGGCACTGCACCTGCTCGGCCTCGTCGGGATGCTGCTGCCGGCCGGGGTCCTGGCCGACCGTGTCCACCGGCTGAGGCTCATGCGGGCGGCCAGCGGCGCCGGCGTGCTGCTCTACGCCTCGCTGGTCGCCGCCGGCGTGGCGGACGCGCTCACCGTCCCGCACCTGCTGGTCGTCGCATTCCTGACGGGCGCGTGCGCCGGGCTCTTCGCCCCGGCCGAGATGTCGGCCGTGCGCGCCGTCGTACCGGACGAGGACCTGCCCACCGCGCTCTCCCAGCAGCAGGCCCGCCAGCACGTCGCCGGCCTCGTCGGCGGGCCGCTGGGGGCGGCGCTGTACGCCGTGACGCGGTGGGTGCCGTTCTGCTTCGACGCCCTGACGTACGCCGCCAGCTGGCTGCTGCTCGGTCGGATCCGCGCCGACCTCTCCGCGCCGGCGCGCTCGGGCCCCGCGAAGCGGCCGGTGCAGGAGCTCAAGGAGGGCATCCGCTTCCTGCTCTCCGAGCCGCTCCTGAGGACCCTGCTGTGCTGGTCGCCCCTGGCCAACCTGACCGTCAACGCGGTCTTCTTCGTGGCCGTGCTGCGGCTCATCGAGTCCGGCGTCGACCCACTGGCGCTCGGCCTCGTCGAGACGGCCGCGGGCGTGTTCGGGATCCTGGGCGCACTGGTCGCGCCGTGGCTCATCGACCGCTTCGCGACCGGTCGCCTGACCGTGCTGGTGGCGTGGAGCTTCGTGCCCCTGATGGTGCCGCTGGTCTTCTGGAACCACCCGGCGGTCGTCGCGCTCGCCCTGTCGGTGGGGATCTTCCTCAACCCGGCCGGCAACGCGGGGATCGGCGCCTACCGGGTGGCCGTCACGCCGCGCGAGCTCCTCGGGCGCTCGCAGGCGACGATGAGCTTCGTGTCGATGTCGGTGATGCCGCTGGCCCCCGTGCTCGCCGGGGTGCTGCTCTCTTCGCTCGGGGGCGGCGGGGCCGTCGCAGCGCTGGTCGGGGCCGGCGCGCTGGCGGCCCTGGTGCCGACGCTGAGCCGCAGCGTCCGCTCGGTGCCCCGCCCCGCCGTGTGGCAGGCGGAGCTCGCCGCGCGCGAGCCCGCTCCGGTCGTCCCGGCCGCCTGAGGGCCCGCGCCCTCGTTGACCGCGGGCTGTCGACGCGGGGCCTCGGGCGTCGGCGGCCGTTGGGGAACCAGATCGGCCGGGATCACGGCACCAGGGCCGGTCTCGTTCCCCAAACGGTCACGTGGGGAACCGGATCGGCCCTGAGCGGGCCTCCGAAGCCGGTCTCGTTCCCCATGCGGTCACGGGGGGGGCGGAGTCAGGCCAGCGCGGCCGGCAGCGTGGCGCTCCAGGCGGCACGGAGCTCGGCGACCGGCACCTCGAAGTGCCCCTCGACCGAGAGCGTGTCGCCGCCGGTCTGCCCGAGGGGCGTGAGGGGTACGCCGTGGCGCTCGGCGAGGGCGACGAGGCGGTCGGCGTTGTCGGTGGTCACCGTCACGATGGCGCGTGCAGCGGACTCGGCGAAGAGGGCGACGAACCCGTCCCCGCCGGCCACGTCGGCCACCGAGACCGAGACCCCGACCCCGTTGCGGAAGGAGGCCTCCGCCAGGGCCTGCGCCAGTCCACCGTCGGACAGGTCATGGGCACTGGTGACAACTTCATCGCGCGACGCGTCGGCGAGCAGCGCACCGAGGGCCTGCTCGGCCGCGAGGTCGACCCGCGGCGGCAGTCCGCCGAGGTGCCCGTGGACGACGTGCGCCCACTCCGAGCCGGAGAGCTCCTCGCGGGTCTCGCCCAGGAGGAAGACGCGCTCGCCCGCGGCCTGGAAGTGGGACGGCGTCCGCTTGGTGACGTCGTCGATCACGCCGAGCACCGCCACCACCGGGGTGGGCAGGATCGCGGTCTCGCCGGTCTGGTTGTAGAGGCTGACGTTGCCGCCGGTGACCGGGATGCCGAGCTCGAGGCAGCCGTCCTTGAGCCCGCGACAGGCCTCGGCGAACTGCCACATCACGTCGGGGTCCTCCGGCGAGCCGAAGTTGAGGCAGTCCGAGATCGCCAGCGGCCGGGCGCCACCGGTGGCCACGTTGCGGTAGGACTCGGCCAGCGCGAGCTGGGCGCCGGTGTACGGGTCGAGCTTGGCGAAGCGGCCGTTGCAGTCGGTGGCGACCGAGACACCGAGGTTGGTCTCGTCGTCGACGCGCACCATGCCGCTGTCGGCGGGCTGGGCGAGGACGGTGTTGCCGCGCACGTAGCGGTCGTACTGGTCGGTGATCCACGACTTGTCGCACAGGTTGGGGCTGGCGACCAGGCGCAGCAGGGTCTCGCGGAGCTCGCCGCCCGACCCGGGACGGGCCAGCGCCTCGGCCCGGTCGGCCTGCAAGGCGTCCTGCCACGTGGGCCGGGCGAAGGGACGCTCGTAGGTCGGTCCGTCGTGGGCGACCGAGCGCGGCGGTACGTCGACGACGCGCTCGCCGTGCCAGTCGATCTGGAGGCGACCGGTGTCGGTGACCTCGCCGACCACGACGGCCTCGACGTCCCACTTGGCGCAGATCGCCATGAACGCGTTGACGTCGCCGGGCTCGACGACGGCCATCATCCGCTCCTGCGACTCGCTCATGAGGATCTCCTCGGGAGCGAGCGTGGAGTCGCGCAGCGGCACCCGGTCGAGCTCGACCTGCATGCCGCCGTCGCCGGCGGAGGCGAGCTCGGAGGTGGCGCAGGAGAGCCCGGCGCCGCCGAGGTCCTGGATGCCGGCGACGAGGCCGGCGGCGAAGATCTCCAGGGTGCACTCGATGAGCAGCTTCTCCATGAACGGGTCGCCGACCTGGACGCTGGGGCGCTTGGCCGGGCCGTCCGCGTCGAAGGTCTCGGACGCGAGCACCGAGACGCCGCCGATGCCGTCGCCGCCGGTGCGGGCGCCGTACAGGATGACCTGGTTGCCGACGCCGGACGCCTTGGCCAGGTGCAGGTCCTCGTGCCGAAGCACGCCCACGCAGAGCGCATTGACGAGCGGGTTGCCGAGGTAGCTGCTGTCGAAGACCGCCTCGCCGCCGATGTTGGGCAGCCCGAGGCAGTTGCCGTAGCCGCCGACGCCGGCCACGATCCCGGGCAGCACCCGGTGGGTGTCGGGGGCGTCGAGCGGACCGAAGCGCAACGGGTCCATCACGGCGACCGGGCGCGCACCCATGGCCAGGATGTCGCGCACGATGCCGCCGACGCCGGTCGCGGCGCCCTGGTAGGGCTCGACGTACGACGGGTGGTTGTGCGACTCGACCTTGAACGTCACGGCGTAGCCCTGGCCGATGTCGAGGACGCCGGCGTTCTCGCCGATGCCCGCCAGCATCTTGCCGACGGGGGTCGTCTGGGGGATCTCGGAGAACTGCTTGAGGTGCACCTTGGAGGACTTGTAGGAGCAGTGCTCGCTCCACATCACCGAGTACATCGCCAGCTCGCTGCTCGTGGGTCGGCGGCCGAGGATCTCGCGGATCCTGGCGTACTCGTCGGACTTCAGTCCGAGGTCGGCCCACGGCTGCTCGCGCCCGGGGTCGCCGGACGCGACGGCGACGGTGTCGAGGGTGCTGGTGCGGGGGGCCTGCTGGGTCTCGGGCACGGACGCCAATCTACCGGCCCGCCGCCACCGACTGGGCCGTCGGTCAGTCGGTGGCGTCCTCCGGGCCCTCGCCCCCGGTGTCCCGGGTCCTGCGCTGCTCGGCGCGGCGCGCGGCCCGGGCGGCCTGCCTCTCCTGCACGACGAGCTTCTTGGCCGCCTTGGCCTCGGACTTCTCCCGGAGCAGGCGGGCGTCGCGCTCGGCGTCGGTCTCGGTCGGCGTGGTGGAGCGCGACCCGGCGGCACCCGGTCGGACGGCCCCTGCTCGGGTCGGGGTCCCGCCGCGGGTGCCACCGCGGGCGGCCCCCTGGCCGCCGCGGCCGGTCGTCATCCCCGGTGACATCGCCGGGTGGGCCGGCTCGACGCGACCGTCGCGGCGACGGCGCAGCCCCAGGCCCGCCGCGAGCCCGCCCGCGAGCATGCCGTCGACGCCCGAGGTGCCCGTGGAGAGGCCCGACAGCGTGGGCGCGGTGAAGGAGGTGGGGACGAGCCCGGGTGCGTACGCCGTACCGTAGTCGAGGCCACCGGACACGTTGGTGACGGAGCCGTCGCCCGTTCCCTGGCGGACGTCCTGGGCGGTCATTGCGCGGACCAGCTCGGCGATGGCCGCGATGCCGCCGCGGGCGCTGCTGCCCGTGGAGCCGGCGATGGCCGCGTCGGCGGCCCGCTGCAGCTCGACGTGCGCGGCCCGGAGCCGACCGGAGAGGCCCTCGATGGAGGCGTCGAGCTCGGACCGGATGGCCTGGGCGGTCCGGGTCGCCCGCTGGACCTGGCCGCGCTGGTCGTCGGAGTCCTCGTGGAAGACCAGCACTCCCTCGGTGCCGAGCGTGGCGTGCGGGACGGCCGCGACGACCGACCACTCGCGGTCCAACCGGCGCTGCGAGCTCGACAGCGTGCCGGCGACGTCGGCCAGCACGCGGCTGATCTCCCGGGCTGCCTCCGCCACCGTGTCGAGGCCGCCGACCACCTGCCTGCGGTGTCCGTCGTACACGTCTGCGGAGCCGGACTCCCAGCCGTGGTCGCGCACTCTGCGCGAGGCGCGGACCAGGTCGTCGGCGGCGGACGTCATGACGTCGGCCAGCTCCAGCCACGCGGCGGACGCGACGGCGAGGGGGGCGGTGTCGCAGCGCAGCTGCCACGGGTTGGCGGGCATCAGGACCTCCCCCGACCGTGCCCACCCGGGACGCGGAGCAGCTGGGCGGACGACTCGTCGGCCGTCGTGACGTCCTCGGCCGCCTCGACCAGGGCGTCGGCACCGAGCTGGAGGGCGGCGACGAGGGCCGCCAGCGCCGAGCCGGCCGCGGTGGTCGCCTGGTCGTACGCCGCGGAGAGCTGTGCGGCCGAGGTCTGGTCGCCCCACGCCGGGCTCGGGACCGCGCGACCCCGGGCTGCGGCCGACCACCGCTCGCGCAGGTCGGCCGCGGTCTCCTCGGACTGACGGGCAAGGCCCACCAGCTCTGCGGGATCAACCTTCATGCGAGGTCCTCGGTACGACGACGATGACCCGGGTGCACTACCCCGCTCCCCCCACGTCAAACCTGGCGCACCCGGGCGGCGGGTTTGAGGAGCCGCCCACGAGGGAACGCGGTGCTCACCCACCACGACGCCGCGGCACGCACCAGGACACCGGGAGGCCCCATGACCACCGCAATGACCGTCGACCTGTCCCAGCTCGACGGGTGGGCCGAGATGGTGGACCGCGCCGGGCGCGACCTCGAGGCCATCGGCGCCAACGCCTCCCGCCACCTGGTGCACGCGGACTTCGGCCCGATCCTGGCGCTGATGACCGGCTCCTTCAACGCCCTCACCTCGCAGGTCAACCAGACCCTCACCCAGGACGGCTCCGGCGTGCGCGAGCACGCCCGGGCACTGCAGGTGGCCTCGCGCGACTTCGCCGACACCGAGGACTCGGTGGTCGCACTGCACCAGGGTCGTGGCGTGGACGGTCGCGACGGCGTACGCGGCTTCTCCGACGTGGTGGACACCACCGTGCCGGCCGCCAGGCCCACCGAGGGTGAGCTGCCGCATGTCTCGTTCGGCTTTCCCTACGACACCGTCTGCGACCTGGTGCGGATGCTGACCGGCTTCGACGTCCGGGCCGAGCTCGCCGAGCAGGTCGGGGGCGACGTCGTCGGCGCCTCGACCCAGGGCTCCGCCTGCTCCGGCCTCGGTACGGCGATCCGCGGCGTCACGGCCAACCTGGAGGCCGGCAGCCGCACGGTCGCCAGGTCCTGGACCGGTTCGGCGGCCGACGCCGCGCTCGCCTCCATCGGCACGTGGACATCGGCACTCGACGCCCAGGCCGGGCGCCTGGTGCAGGTCGGCCAGAACCTCGTGACCGTGTGCCGCAACGCGTGGGAGACCGCCACGTCGGTCGTCGAGTGCATCACCTCGGCAGTTCGGACGGTGTCCTCGGCACTGGCGACGATGAGCATCCCTGGCGTGGGCTGGGCCCGGGTCGTCCAGGCCGTCTACCAGGCGTTCCAGGCCCTGATGAAGGCGTTCACCGTCCTCAAGAAGTTCTTTGCGATCCTCGAGTCGGTCACCGACTACATCGAGCAGGTCAAGGGCGTCTTCGACAAGGACGCGCTCCCGTCGGCCGACGCCGGGTCCGTGTCCGTCTCCCGCACCGCGCCCACCGCGATGCGCCTGCCGCAGACCCCGGTGGTCGGCTCGACCGCGCGGACGGTGGGATCGTGATCGAGGGGCACGCCGCCCCCGCGGAGCCCGCCGGACCGACCGATGCGCAGGAGGCCAGGCTCCTCGAGCGCATCGCGGCCGCGCACGCCGACTTCGAGTCCAGTCGCGCCGACCTCCAGGAGAGCCTCGACGCCCTGCGCGCGCAGCCGCTGCTCACCGACGAGGAGCGCAGGGCGCTGGAGGACCAGGCGTCCTCGGGCGCCCTCGGCAAGGAGATGCAGACACTGGCCGAGAAGGTGCGCGACGGTGAGGACACCTGGGAGGCAGTCTTCGAGGGGCGCTCACCGCACGCGCACCTGATGCAGTCGCACCTCACGGCCCTCGTCGAGGAGCACGGCGAGGACATCGCGCTGGCCTGGGAGGACCTCGTCGACGCGGAGCTCGAGAAGGGCAACGACCTCGACGCCTGGCGCGACGTCTGACGAGCGGGCACTTCCTGGCCGCTGCTGGGCGCCGAGCGGGCACTTCCTGACCGCTGCTGGGCGCCGAGCGGGCACTTCCTGACCGTTCACCGGCCAGGAAGTGCCCGGTCGACAGGTCTCACACGCCAGGAAGTGCCCGGTCGGCGGGTCTCACCCGTCAGGAAGTGCCCGGTCGGCGGGTCTCACCCGTCAGGAAGTGCCCGGTCGGCGGGTCTCACACGCCAGGAAGTGCCCGGTCGAACTACTGCGTTGTAGTTCGCGCGAACCCCTGTGACGGGTGTGACAGGTGTGATTACAGTGGCCTGCCGTCGCCCCGGAGACGGCCCGTCACCGAGTCGTGGGAGTCCCCGTGCGCCGCCGTACCAGCCAGCTCGTCACCGCCGCCCTGAGCACCGCCGTCGTCCTCGTCGGCACGCTGGTCGCCGCCCCGGCACCCGCCGTGTCCGACCCGGCCGCCCCGAACGCCCGGCTCGCCAAGGCGGCCCAGATCGCCGCCGCGACGCCCGGCGACTTCACCGGCCACGGCTTCGACCAGTGCGTCGCGCCGACGCAGGCCGCGATGGACGCGTGGATCACGCACTCGCCGTTCCGCGCCGTGGGGATCTACATCTCCGGCGACTCCCGGGCCTGCCGCACCCAGCCCAACCTCTCCCCCACCTGGGTGGCGACGCAGGTGGCCCGCGGCTGGCGGCTCCTGCCGATCGCGCTGGGCCCGCAGGCCTCCTGCCTCGACCGCTTCCCCCGCTACAACGACGACTTCAAGATCGACCCCAGGTCCGCGGGGGGCTATGCCGCGGCCCGCGCCCAGGGCGTGGTCGAGGCCGACAAGAACGCGGCGGACGCCGCGGCGCTGGGCATCGGCGCCGGCAGCACCCTGTGGTACGACCTCGAGGCCTTCGACCTCACCAACACGAGCTGCCGCGAGTCGGCCCTGGCGTTCACCAGCGCCTGGGTGACCCGGATCAAGGAGCTCGGCTACGTCGCCGGGTTCTACTCCAGCGCGAGCTCGGGCATCAAGATGCTCGACGACGCCCGTCTCAAGCGCCCCGGCCAGTTCGCCCTGCCGGACCGCATCTGGATCGCCCGCTGGGACGGAGTCGCGAACACCTCGACCAGCTACATCGGCGAGGACGGCTGGCGACCCGGCGGCCGGATGAAGCAGTACCGCGGCGGGCACAACGAGACCTGGGGCGGCGTCACCATCAACATCGACAGCAACTACCTCGAGCTCAGCGGGACCGGCACCCCGCCGGCCGCCCCTGCCCCCGCACCCGCGCCCGCGCCGGCACCGGCACCGGCTCCCGAGACCCACTGCGGCGGCACCCGCGTCGACTTCCCGGCGTACTACACGCTGAAGCCGCGCGCAGCCAGCCGCGCCCGCACCCTCGCCCTGCAGTGCCTGCTCAAGGAGAAGAAGCGGTACGTCGGAAAGCTGGACGGCGTCTACGACCGCGCGACCCGGCGCGCAGCCGGCGCGTGGATGAAGTCGCGCGGCTTCACGCCCACGCGCACCTGGCGGCGCAAGAACTGGGTCGCGCTCCTCGCCGGCCAGGATCGGCCGGTGCTGGCCGTCGGCGCCACCGGTCCCGCCGTATCGCGGGTCCAGCGGGCACTGACCGCGGCCCGGCAGCGGGTCGCGGTGACCGGGACCTTCGACGAGGCCACCCGGACCGCGCTGCTCGCCTACCAGGCGCGGGTCAAGGTCACGGCCACGGGCACGACGGACGCACCCACGTGGCAGAAGCTGGCGAAGGGTCGCTTCTGAGGCACGGGCGGGCAGCGGACCGCTCACCGAGCCGGCCTGTCGGCGTCGCGAACGCGTTCACGTACGGCGTCCGGGGAACCAGACCGGCCTGACGGCGTCTGCCACGGCCGATCTCGTTCCCCACTGGGGCAAAAGGAGCCGGGACGGTCCGCCAGGGCAGCGCGCCGCAGGTCAGGGGAGCTCGACGATGTGGCCGTTGCGGGGCAGCGCCCCGTCGAAGGCCACGGGCAGCCCCGTGGCCGTGGCGACGTCCATCCCGTCGAAGGCCTGCACGTGCAGGTGCGGCTCGGTGCTGTTGCCCGAGTTGCCGCACCCGCCCAGGAGCGCGCCGACGTCGACGTGCTGACCGGGCGTGACCGCGACGGTGCCCCGTCGCAGGTGGCACAGGGCCACCAGCACGCCGGGCGCCACCTCGATCACGACGTGGTTGCCGGCCAGGCCCGCCCACCCGCCGCGGAGCCGGCGGCGCTGGGTGACGGCGTAGGCCACGGACGGGAGGCCCCGTTGGGCGTCGTGGTCCTCCTCGCCGTCATGGGCGGCCAGGACGGTCCCGGGCGCCGGCGCGAGGACCGGGCGCCCGAAGCCGGTGAACCGCTGCGGCGGCTCAGGGACGAGCAGCGACGCGAGCCGCAGCGGGGCCGAGCGACCCCGCGCGTCGACCGGCACGAAGTCGATCGAGTACGTCGTGGCGAACAGGTGGGTGCGGTGGCTGGGCACCCGGTCGGCGGGGCTGTTCTGCACGAGCCACCGCCCGGTGAACGGGTAGGTGAGCTGCACGGCTGCCCCGTCCCGCACGACCGCGCTCCGTCGGTGGACGCGCGGGTCAGGCCGGCGGGCCGACGAGCAGGGCCAGGCCGGTGAGCGCCAGCACGGCCACCACCCCGATGCCGACCGCCCGGCGCTGGTGCTCGAGCAACCACGACACGGCGCGCTGCGCGGCGGAGGGGCTGTCGGGCCGCGAGAGCCAGGCGTCGCCGAGCAGCCCGCGCCGGTCGGCGTACCGCTCGAAGGGCAGCGTCGCGAACGGCGGGACCGCGGCGGCGAGCCCCATCACGAGCCGGCCGACCGACCAGCGCTGGTCGACCGCCACGAGCACGGTGGCCAGGCCGTAGGCGATGAACACGACGCCGTGGACCATGCCGAAGACCTGGACGCCCAGCTCGGTCGTCTCGGTGACGTACTTGAGGAACATCCCGGTCAGCAGCAGCGCCCAGGTGATCGCCTCGGCGGTCGCGAGCGTGCGGAACAGGCGGCGCGGGGACACGCCGCTCGTCGGGGCGGTCATGCGAAGGTCGCCGCGGCGAGCGAGGTGAAGAAGCCCAGTCCGTCGGTGCCAGGACCGCAGAGGTCCTCGACGGCGTGCTCGGGGTGGGGCATCAGGCCGACCACGTTGCCGCGCTCGTTGGTGATGCCGGCGATGTCACGCAGCGAGCCGTTGGGGTTGCCGTCGAGGTAGCGCGCCACGACACGGCCCTCGCCCTCGAGTCGGTCGAGGGTCGCCTCGTCGGCGACGAAGCCACCCTCGCCGTTCTTGAGCACGATGGTGACCTCCGCGTTCTCGTCGTACGCCGAGGTCCACGCGGTCCGGTTGTTCTCGATGCGCAGGCGCTGGTCGCGGCACACGAACGTGCGGTGGTCGTTGCGGATCAGCGCGCCGGGGAGCAGGTGCGACTCGCACAGGATCTGGAAGCCGTTGCAGATGCCGAGCACCGGCATCCCCTTGCCGGCGGCCTCGACGACCTCGGTCATCACCGGCGCGAAGCGGGAGATGGCCCCGCAGCGCAGGTAGTCGCCGTACGAGAAGCCGCCGGGCAGCACCACGGCGTCGACGCCGCGCAGGTCGTGGTCGCCGTGCCACAGCGCCACCGCCTCGTGGCCGCCGAAGCGCACCGCGCGCTGCGCGTCGACGTCGTCGAGCGAGCCCGGGAAGGTGACGACGCCGATTCTCATGCGGGGTCCCCGCGGAAGTGCGAGCGCAGCGAGCAGTTTCGTGGGGTGTTCCTCATGCCTTGTGCTTCCCGCCCGCGGCGTCGTCGCCCTCGACGTGGACCTCGAAGTCCTCGATCACCGGGTTGGACAGCAGCGTCTCGGCCATCTGGATGACCTCGGCGAGCGAGGCCTCGGAGGCCTCGCCCTCGATCTCGAGCTCGAAGCGCTTGCCCTGGCGGACCTCGGTGACGCCGGCGAACCCGAGCCGCGGCAGGGCGCCGAGGACGGCCTTGCCCTGCGGGTCGAGGATCTCGGGCTTGGGCATGACATCGACCACGTAACGGGCCACGGGACGCTCCTGGGACGGCGGCGGGGTGCGCCCCGATCCTATCGGCGTGCCACCGGGGCGGCACATCGCGTCCGGGACGGACGCCCCCAGGTGCGGCGTCCGGGACGGACGCGTCAGGTACGCCGCAGCGAGACGAGGAGCAGCGCGACGCCGAGGCCGGCGATGATCGGCCCCGCGATCGCCCAGAAGGAGGAGCCCGTCATGGCCGAGCCGCCGACGTACCCGAGCCCCTGGAGGGTGAAGAGGGTCCCGAAGACCACCATCACCACGCCCAGGGGGATGCCGACCGCGCGCCTCACTTCAGCTCGCGCTTGAGGATCTTGCCGGTGGCGGTCATCGGGAGCGCGTCGACGAGCTCGACGATGCGCGGGTACTTGTAGCCCGCCATCTGCTCCTTGCCCCACTCGACGAGCTCGTCCGAGGTGACGTCGACGCCCTTCTCGGGGATGACCACGGCCTTGATCTCCTCGCCGTGGCTCTCGTGCGGGACGCCGATCACCGCGGCGAGGCTGACCGCGGGGTGCGTCATCAGCACCTCCTCGACCTCGCGCGGGTACACGTTGTAGCCGCCGCGGATGATCATGTCCTTGGAGCGGTCGACGATGTAGTAGTAGCCGTCCTCGTCCTTGCGGGCCAGGTCGCCGGAGCGGAACCAGCCGTCGTGGATCGCGTCGGCGGTGGCGTCGGGGCGGTCGTAGTAGCCCTTCATGATGTTGGGGCCCTTGATGGCGATCTCGCCCACGTCGCCCTCGGCGTCGTCCCAGCTGCCCGGCTCGGGGTTGATCAGCTTCATCTCGACGCCGGGGATCGGGATGCCGATCGACCCCACGCGGACCTCCTGGCCGTACGGCGAGAAGCTGGCGACCGGGGACGTCTCGGACAGGCCGTAGCCCTCGAGGATGGTCACGCCGAACTTCTTCTCGAAGTCCTTGTGCACCTCGACCGGCAGGGCCGAGCCGCCGGCGGCGGCGACCCGCAGGTCGGCGGCCAGGGCCTGGACGTCGACCCCGGAGTCGGGCAGCGCGCCGAGGAGCCCCCAGTACATCGTCGGGACGCCGGCGAAGAACGTGACCTTCTCCTTGGCCATCGTCTTGAGCGCCGCGTCGGCGTCGAAGCGCGGCAGCATCACCACGGTGCCGCCGTAGGCGAAGCCGCCGTTCTGGATGACGGTCTGGCCGAAGGAGTGGAAGAGCGGCAGCACGCACAGGTAGGTGTCCGGGCGGGCGGCGTCGGCGCCGAAGAGGTCCTTGCCGGCGATCGCGTTGGAGTGCATGTTGCGGTGCCGCAGCTCGGCGCCCTTGGGCTGGCCGGTGGTGCCGGAGGTGTAGAGGATGACGGCGGTGTCGTCGTCGTCCACGGCCACGGTGTCGAACGCCGGCGACTGGCCGGCCAGCGCCTGGCCCAGCGTCTCCGTGCCCTCGATCGGCGAGGCCGCCGTCGGGTCGACGGTGATCATGACGAAGTGCTCGCAGCCCTCGGTGGCCTCGAAGCCCTCGAACCCCGCCTGCCCGATCGGCAGCTCGTCGGTGCCCTGGAAGCAGAAGTAGGCCTTCGCGTCCGAGTCGGCGAGGTGGTAGGCCACCTCGCGGCCCTTCAGCAGCACGTTGAGCGGCACCACGGTCGCCCCCGCCTTGAGGATCCCGTAGTAGACGATCGGGAAGTAGGGCAGGTTGGGGCAGCTCAGTGCGACCTTGTCGCCGGGGCGGATGCCGCGAGAGACGAGCAGGTTGGCCACCTGGTTGGCCGCGCCGTTGACCTGCGCGTAGGTCAGCCGGGTGTCGCCCAGGACGACGGCCTCCCGGTCGGCGTACTGGGCGGCGGAGTCTTCGAGCAGCGAGGAGAGGTTCGGCATGGCGCCAACCTACTCAGCGGTCGTGACGCCCGTCACCCGGTCGTCTCGCCGGCGTTAGCATCCGCCATGGACTTCCTGGCCAGCACCGCGATCGTCCTCGTCGGCGCGTGCGTGCTCGTCGTCTTCGCCCTGGTCGGTTTCTTCGGGGCGCTGGCGAGCTCGCCGGCCTGGCGCTGGGGCGTCCTGCTGGTCGGGGTGGGGCTGCTGGTCCTGGCCTGGGTGCTGGCGTCGGGGCGCGGCGACGGGCAGCCGGCCGTGGTGTACGGCGGTCGGCGCGGGGGCAGCGACGAGCTCGCCGACACCGACGGGGCGATCGGCGGCCTGTGGCTGCGCTCGATGCTGGCCCACGCCGGCGCCGGGGTGGTGTGCGCCTGGCTGCTGGTGACGCTGATCAACCTGCGCAACCGGTCGCGCTGACCCGTGGGCCGTCGGGCCGGGCTACCGGACTGGGCCGGGCAGGTCAGGAGTCCCGCTCGGCCAGGATCCGCCCGGCCTTGCGGACGTCGGCGGCGACAGCCAGCCCGGCCAGCCGTCCGGCGACGGCAGCGGGCACGACGTAGACGCCGCGACCACCGACGTCGCCCCTGATCTCGACGCGGCAACCACGCGGCGTACGGGCGAAGCCGAGGGTCAGCGTCGCGGACACGCCGCGCCACGAGCCGCGCTCGGCCCACACGAGCGGCGGGTCCATCTCGATGATCTCCATCTGCGGACGCACGCCGACCGAGGTCGTCTCCTGCCAGCGCTGCCCGAGGTGCGGCTCCTCGTCGACCGGCACGGTGACCGACCGCAGCGAGGACTGCCACTGCGGCCGGTTGCGCGGGTCGGACAGGTAGGCGTAGGCGACCTCCACGGGCACGGGGAGGTCGACGGACGCCGTGAAGGCAGTCAGAACGTCTCCCCCGTCAGCCGCTCGTAGGCCTCGACGTAGCGCGCGCGGGTGCGCTCGACGACCTCGGGCGGCAGCGGCGGCGGGGCGTCGCCGGACGTGCGGTCCCAGCCGGACTCCGGCGAGGTGAGCCAGTCGCGGACGATCTGCTTGTCGTACGACGGCTGGGCGCGGCCGGGCTGCCACTGGTCGGCGGGCCAGAAGCGCGAGGAGTCGGGGGTGAGCACCTCGTCGGCCAGCACCGTGGTGCCACGTCGTCCTGAGTCTGTCGAAGGGTCGGGACGCGCACCGAACTCGACCTTGGTGTCGGCCAGGATGATGCCGCGGGTGCGGGCCAGCGCGTGCGCCCGGCCGTAGACCTCCATGGTGAGCATCCGCAGCTCCGCGGCCTCGTCGTCCCCGACCGCCTCGACGACCGCCTCGTAGTCGACGTTCTCGTCGTGGTCGCCGACCGCGGCCTTGGTGGCCGGCGTGAAGATCGGCTCCGGGAGCCGGGAGCCGTCCTGGAGGCCGGCGGGCAGCTTGATCCCGCACACGTGGCCGGTGTGGCGGTAGTCGAGGAGACCGGTGCCGGTGAGGTAGCCGCGGGCCACGCACTCGACGGGGTACATGTCGAGGGCCTCGCAGATCACGGCCCGCCCGCGGACGGCGTCGGGGACGTCGGTGGACACCACGTGGTGGGCGACGAGGCCCTTGAGCTGGTCGAACCACCACAGCGACATCCGGGTCAGGATCTCGCCCTTGTCGGGGATGGTCGTGTCGAGGACGAAGTCGAAGGCCGAGATGCGGTCGCTGGCCACCATGAGCAGGCGACCGACGTGCTCACCGGACTCGATGCGGTAGAGGTCACGCACCTTGCCCGAGTGCAGGTGGGTGGCGCCGTCGAGCGCCGGGGCGTCGGGAATGTTGTGGTCGGCCACGAGGCGACCCTAGCGGTGCAGCCACCACGACATCTTGCGGGTGATCCACGGCAGCAGCACGTAGGTCATCAGCGGCGTCATCACCAGCACGGTGAGCAGCACGCGCAGCGGCAGCGGCCACTCGATGACCGGGGTGTGCCCGAGCACCCAGTTGGCGGCCAGGCTGAGCGGGAAGAACACCAGGAAGATCGTGCACGCCTGCTTCCACCGCGGCGGGGCCACCGGTGCCGGCGACAGCGACTCGACCGCGGCGGGCTCGTCGAACCAGCCCTCGATGCCCGTACGACGCTCGGTGCGGGTCGACTCGATCCGTCCCTGCGCCGCCTCCAGCCACCACGCGCGCTGCGGGCTTGCCTCCCACCGGGCGAGGGAGTCGGCGTCGGCGAAGCGGTAGAGCATGTGCCACTCGGGCGAGTCCTGGGAGGGCCGCACCCAGCCGGAGCCGAGGAAGCCGTCGAAGTTCTCGGCCAGCGACGTGCCGGCCTGCACCCAGGCGCGCATCTCCGTCTCCTGGGACGGGTCGATGTGCCGGGTGACCGAGACGGTGACGGGAGCGGACATGGCAGCCATTGTCGGGGCCCGCGACGCGTCGTACCGAACCGGCGGCGACGGGATCTGCGACACAGTGGCGATCCATTAACTACTGATTTAGTGTATTTACAACACCATTTATCTCCCGGGAGTGACCATGACCCGCACCCCTCGGCCCGACTTCCTGGTCATCGGCGCGCCCAAGGCGGGCACCACCGCGCTGCACGCCGCGCTGGCCCAGCACCCGGACGTGTTCGTGTCGTCGCCCAAGGAGCCCAAGTACTGGCTCTGCGACGGGGCGCCCCCGCCGGCCTGGCGCGGTCCCGGCGACAAGCACTCGCAGCAGGAGTGGATCTGGCGCGACGACCGCTACTTCCCGCTCTTCGCGCCGGCCCGCGACGACCAGGTCCGCGGTGAGAGCACGCCCTTCTACCTGTGGAGCCGCGGCGCGCACCGGCGCATCGCCGAGCGGCTGCCCGACGTGCGCCTGGTCGCCGTGGTCCGCGACCCCATCGACCGCGCCTACAGCAACTGGATGCACCTGTGGTCCGACGGCCTCGAGCCCGAGGCCGACTTCGAGACCGCCTTCGCCGCCCAGGACGAGCGGGTGCGCGCGGGGTGGGCGCCGTTCTGGCGCTACCGCGACCTCGGCCGCTACGGCGAGCAGCTCGACCACCTCTACTCCTACGTCGCCCCGGAGCGGGTGCTGGTGCTGCGCTACCGCGACCTCGTCGACGACCCCCGCTCCGCGGTCGACCGGGTCAGCCGGTTCCTGGGCATCCGCGAGGGGATGGTCGAGGAGATCCCCCGCGACAACGCGCGCAGCTTCGTGGCGCCCGGGTGGCGTCCACGGGTGGTCGGGCCGGTCGTGCGCGGCGGCGCACGGCTCGGGCAGTTCGCTCCCCCGCAGGTGTGGCGGCGCCTGCACCCGCCGATGATCTCGCTGCTGAGCGACCGACGGGAGGCGCACCGACCGCGCCTCCACACCGCCCAGCGGAGTCGGCTGCAGGAGGCGTTCGCCGCCGACATCGAGCTGCTGGCCTCGCTGACCGGTCAGGACTTCAGCGACTGGCTCTCGGGCGACAGCCGCGGCTCCTACAGCGAGCGGGCCACCGTGACATCCATCAGCGCACGCAGGTGACCAGGTCGTGCGCCCCGTCGGGGCGCGCAGCCTCGACGTAGTAGCGGGTGCGGCCGTCGGGGAGCGGCACGGCGGTCGCGTAGCGGAAGGCCCCGTCGGAGTACGGCGAGGCGATCGGCGGCTGGCCGGTGCGGGTCAGCGCACCCCCGTCCCAGTGCGCCACCCCGGTGGTCTCGAACCAGTTGGACTCGGCGTCCGGGCGCCCGTCGTAGAGCACCGTCCCGTCGGGGAGCACCGCGCTCACCCGGGCGCCGCGTGCGTCCCACTCCCCCGGGCGTCCGGCGAGCACCTCGCCCCGGTCCTCCCAGTCCAGGCCGTCGCGGCTGGTGAGGCGCCGGGTCGTCATCCGGTCCTCCTGGCCGGGGTCGTCGAGCGGGTGGCAGCACAGCCACATCTCGTAGCCGTCGTCACCGACGGTCACCACCGGGTCCTTGACGCCGGTGTCGCGGTCGCCCTCGTGGACCCGCCGCCGGACCCCGGTCGGGAGGCCCTCGACGGTGTCGGCGGTCAGGCTGTCGACCCACCAGTGCTTCGAGCCCGGGGTCGCGCAGGACAGGTAGAGCCGCCAACCGCCCTCGCGCAGCGGCACCAGCACCGGGCGCTCGAAGGACTCGGCCCCGAACGCCTCGCGCGACACCTCGACGACCGGCTCGAAGCTCGTTCCGTCGGCGGAGCGGGCCACGACCACTGAGACGCCACGACCGTCGGTGAGCGGGCGTCGTACCCGCCAGGTCAGCCAGGTCACGCCGTCGACCAGGACGGCGCTCGCGGCACCGGCCCAGTTACCCGGACCGTCGCCGGGGGCGGGCACCACGACCTCCACGTCGTCGTACGTGGGCGGGACCGAGGTGGTGGTGGTCATGCCCCCACGATAGTCGACAAGATCACTCGACTTGCCTTGCCGCGACCGGGACCGCTTCGGACGGCTTCGGACGGTCCAGTTCACGGCGGGTGAGAAGGTGGCGAGCGTGACCCAGCGCGAGGAGGACGCGGCCGTCGAGGCCGAGCCGCAGGAGTACGTCCCCGACCCCCGGCGGTGGCGCATCCTGGCGGTCTCCCTGCTGGTCGGCTTCATGTCGCTGCTCGACGTCACCATCGTCAACGTCGCGGTGCCCTCGATCCGCGCGGGCCTCGAGGCGTCGACCGGCGCGATCCAGTGGGTGGTGTCCGGCTACGCGCTGGCCTTCGGCATGACGCTGGTCGCCGGCGGTCGGCTCGGGGACGCGCACGGGCGTCGCCGGATGATGACCATCGGGCTGATCGGCTTCGTCGTCTCCAGCGCGGCGGTGGGGCTCGCGCCCAACGCCGCGGCCATCGTCGTGGCCCGGCTGGTCCAGGGCGCGAGCGCCGGGCTGCTGACCCCGCAGAACTCCGGACTGATCCAGCAGCTGTTCCGCGGCGACGAGCGCGGTCGCGCCTTCGGGATGTTCGGGTTCACCGTCGCGGTCGCCTCGGCCGCCGGGCCGCTCATCGGCGGCCTGCTCATCGGCGCGCTCGGCGAGGAGAACGGCTGGCGCGCGCTCTTCCTGGTCAACGTCCCCATCGGCCTGGTCGCGCTGGTGCTCATCCTGCGGCTCGTCCCGGACAACCCCGGCGGGCGCGACGCGGCCAAGGACACCCGCATCGACATCCCCGGTGCCCTGCTCCTCGGCCTCGCGGTGGTCTCGGTGCTCTACCCGCTCATCAGCGTCGAGGGCGGCGCCCGGTGGCCGCTGCTGATCGTGCTCGCCTTCCCGCCGCTGGCGTGGGCGTTCCTGCGCTGGGAGCAGCGCACCGTCGCTCGCGGCCACCCGCCCCTGCTCGACGTCTCCCTGCTCCGCAGCCTCCCCGGCTACGCCAACGGACTGCTCGTCGGCACGCTGTACTTCACCGGCTTCACCGGGATCTTCCTGGTGCTGTCGGTGCACCTGCAGGAGGGCGTCGGCTTCTCCCCGCTCCAGGCGGCGCTGCTGATGACGCCCTTCGCCGTCGGTGCGGCCACCACGTCACCGCTCGCCGGACGGCTGGTCGGCCGGCTGGGACGTCGGGTCACCCTGATCGCCCTGTCGGTGATGATGAGCGGTACGGCGCTCGCGGCGTGGCTGGTCACCTCGCCCGCGGACACGCTGTGGTGGACGCTGGCCCCGGCGATGTTCCTCGCCGGCGTCGGTGGCGGCGGGGTCATCTCCCCCAACTTCACCCTCACCCTGGCCGAGGTGCCGCCGCAGATGGGCGGGGCCGCCGGCGGGGCACTGCAGACCGGCCAGCGGATCGGGTCGGCGCTCGGCGCCGCGCTGCTGATGACGGTCTACCAGGCCTCGCAGTCCTTCACCTCGGTCGAGCTCGCGGCCCGCTGGGCGCTCGTCGCGGCGCTGGCCGTGCTCGCGATCGCGCTCGCGGCCGCCGTACGGTCCTGGCGCCTGGGCGACTGAGCGCCCTCTCCTTGGTGCGTAGGGCGGGCGCGGGGCGACCTCAGTAGCGGATCCGGAAGTCCCGGTCGTCCGCCACGGCGGCCTCGCGGACCGCGACGCTGCGGACCCTCGAGCCGGTCGGGCCGCGGCGGCACCAGGCGACCAGCGCGTCGACCGCGTCGGCGTCGCCCTCGAGGTGGGCGGCCACCGACCCGTCCGGCTCGTTGCGCACCCAGCCGGTCACACCGAGCCGCTCGGCCTCCTGCTGGGTGGCGGCACGGAAGGCCACGCCCTGGACGCGGCCGGTGACGTGGAGGTCGACTGCGGTGGTCACCGGTCCATCATGGCGCGAGACTGTCGAGGTGACCCACGAGGGCAGGTCGGCGGCCAGCCTGTTCGACGGCTTCCCGGTGGCGCTCGCGATCCACGACCGGGTCGCCGCGATCGTCGACGAGCTCGGTGACGTGGAGTCCCGGGTCACGCGCAGCCAGGTCGCCTTCCGGCACGGTCGCGGCTTCGCGTACGTCTGGCGGCCCGGGCAGTACGTCCGCTCCGACGTCCCCGCCGTGCTGTCGATCGCCCTCCCGCGCGAGGTCGCGTCCCCGCGCGTCAAGGAGGTGGTGCACCCCTCCCCGCAGGTCTGGATGCACCACCTCGAGCTGGTCGACGTCAGCGAGGTCGACGACGAGGTGCGCGGGTGGCTGCGGGAGGCGTGGCAGCACGCCGCCAGATGAGCGCCGGAGTGTGGGCGGTCGTCGTCGACAGTTGACTGCGACCGCACACGGTCCGGCTCAGGGTCAGAGGATCGCGCCGGGCGTGTACGCCGCCGCCTCGGGGTGCGCGGCGGCCAACGCCTCGACCCGGGCGACCACGGCGCGGGTCTGCGCGACCGCGGCGCCGGTGAACTCGATCGGCTCGGCCACGAGCGCGTCGATCTCCTCGCGGGACAGGTCGAGGCGCGGGTCGGCGGCGAGCCGGTCGAAGACGTCGTTGTCGACCTGGCCGCGGCGCATGTCGAGGGCCACCCCCACGGCGGCCTCCTTGATCGCCTCGTGGCCGGTCTCGCGGCCGACGCCCTTGCGGACCGCGGCCATCAGCACCTTGGTGGTGGCCAGGAACGGCAGGTAGCGGTCGAGCTCGCGCTGGATGACCGCCGGGAACGCGCCGAACTCGTCGAGCACGGTGAGGAACGTCTGGAAGAGCCCGTCGACGGCGAAGAACGCGTCGGGCAGCGCCACGCGGCGTACGACGGAGCAGGAGACGTCGCCCTCGTTCCACTGGTCGCCGGCGAGCTCGCCCACCATCGACAGGTAGCCGCGCGTGATGACGGCGAGACCGTTGACCCGCTCGCAGGAGCGGGTGTTCATCTTGTGCGGCATCGCCGACGAGCCGACCTGGCCCTCCTTGAAGCCCTCGGTCACCAGCTCGATGCCCGCCATCAGCCGGATCGTGGTGGCGAGGTTGGAGGGCGCGGCGGTGAGCTGCACCAGCGCCGAGAGCACGTCGAAGTCGAGCGAGCGGGGGTAGACCTGGCCGACGCTGGTGAGCACGTGGTCGAAGCCGAGGTGGGCGGCGACCCGGGTCTCGAGCTCGTCGAGGCGGGCCGCGTCGCCGCCGAGCAGGTCGAGCATGTCCTGCGAGGTGCCCATCGGGCCCTTGATGCCGCGCAGCGGGTAGCGCGCGAGGAGCTCCTCGACGCGCTGGACCGAGATCAGCAGCTCGTCGGCGACGGTGGCGAAGCGCTTGCCCAGGGTGGTCGCCTGCGCGGCCACGTTGTGCGAGCGGCCGGCCATCACGGTGGCCTCGTGCTCCGCCGCGAGGCGGGCGAGGCGGGTCAGGGTGGCGACGGCGCGGTCGCGGAGCAGCGCGAGGGACTGCTTGACCTGGAGCTGCTCGACGTTCTCGGTGAGGTCGCGGCTCGTCATGCCCTTGTGGATGTGCTCGTGGCCGGCCAGCGCCGCGAACTCCTCGATGCGTGCCTTCACGTCGTGGCGGGTGACCCGCTCGCGGGCGGCGATGGAGGCGAGGTCGACCTGGTCGACGACCTTCTCGTAGGCCTCGATGACGCCGTCGGGGACGTCGACCCCGAGGTCGCGCTGGGCGGTGAGGACGGCGATCCACAGCTGCCGCTCCAGCACGATCTTGTGCTCGGGGCTCCAGATCGCGGCGAGGTCGGCCCCGGCGTAGCGGGTGGCCAGCACGTTGGGGACGGAGACGTTCGGGACGGTCATCAGGACTCCTGTGTGAGCGAGGCGCCCTCGACGACACCCAGCGGTTCGGCAGCGATGTCCCGGCGCCACTGGGCACCGGGGAACGAGATGGTGTTGATGCCCTCGTAGGCCTTGGCCCGGGCGTCGGCGACGTCGGCACCGGTGGCGGTGACGGCGAGCACCCGACCGCCGGCCGTGACCAGCTCTCCTGCCTCGTTGCGGGCGGTGCCGGCATGGATCACGTCCACGTCCGTCTCCACGGCGAGCGTCTCGGTGCCGATGATGACGTCGCCCTTCGAGGACGACTGCGGGTAGCCCGCGCTGGCCATCACGACGGTCACCGAGGCGCCGTCGGCGAACGTCGGGGCGGGTACGGCGCCGAGGTCGCCGTCGGCGGCCGCCTTGAGGAGGTCGCCGAGCGGGGAGGTCATCAGCGCGAGGACCGGCTGGGTGTCCGGGTCACCGAAGCGGCAGTTGAACTCGATCACCCGCGGGCCGTCGGCGGTGAGCGCGAGACCGACGTACAGGGTGCCGACGAAGGGGGCGCCGCGGCGCGCCATCTCGTCGAGGGTGGGCTGCACGACGGTGGCGAGCACCTGCTCGGCGAGGTCGGCCGGCGCCCACGGCAGTGGCGAGTAGGCGCCCATGCCGCCGGTGTTGGGGCCGCGCCCGCCGTCGAAGATGCGCTTGAAGTCCTGCGCAGGCTGCAGCGCCCGCGCCGTGGTGCCGTCGCAGACGGCGAAGATCGAGACCTCGGGGCCGTCGAGGAACTCCTCCACCACCACCCGGTCGCAGGCGGCCGCGTGGGCCAGTGCCTCGGCACGGTCGGTGGTCACCACGACACCCTTGCCCGCAGCGAGGGCGTCGTCCTTCACGACGTACGGCGCACCCAGCGCGTCGAGCGCGGCCTCGGCCTCGTCGGGTGTGGTGCACACGAGGGACCGTGCCGTCGGCACGCCGGCCGCGGCCATCACGTCCTTGCTGAACGCCTTCGACCCCTCGACCTGCGCGGCCGCGCGGGAGGGTCCGTAGACGGAGATGCCCGCCGCCCGTACCGGGTCGGCGACACCAGCCACCAGCGGCGCCTCGGGGCCGACGATCACCAGGTCGACGCCCAGGCGGGTGGCCAGCGCGGCGACCGCCTCACCGTCCAGCGGGTCGACGTCGTGGAGGGTGGCGACCGCGGCGATGCCCGGGTTGCCGGGCGCGGCGTGCACCTCGGCGTCGGGCTCGCGGGCCAGGGAGCGGGCCAGCGCGTGCTCGCGACCGCCGGTGCCGAGGACGAGGGACTTCACGGGCGACGATCCTATCGGCGTCGGCGCTGCGCCCATGTAACGCTCCGTCAGGCGGGCTCCACACCCCACCGGTGGGGTGTGGAGCTCAAGTAACGGCGCGTTACATGAAGGCTGCCCGGCCCAGGGCGGGTCGGCCCGGGCTGGCTCGCGGGTGGGCGGGCCGGCAGCAGTCCACAGGCCCGCCTCTGACCGCTCCCTCCACAACTCCATGGCCGGTCGGGCCACGGTTGCCGGGTCCGCTCGCACCATCCAGGGATGGACCTCCAGAGCTACCGACCCGCCCTCGACCAGCACGGGCTGCTGACCCACCGGCAGGCGCTGGCCACCGGCCTGTCCCCGGCCGACGTCGCCCGGCTGGTGCGCGAGCGCGCGTGGGTCCGGGTGCGGAAGGGCGTGTACGCCGACCACGACTGGTGGCAGGCCCTCGATGCCCACCGCGCCCGCCCCGTGGCCCGGATCCACGCGGCCGCCCTGGTCATCGGCACCGACGGCGTCTTCAGCCACGACTCCTCCGCACTCCTGCTGCGCATGGGGGTCCCCGACGCCCGCGCGAGCCTGGTCCACCGGACCCGATCCCGGGTGCACGGGACCCGCATCAGGGCCGGCATCAAGCACCACGGAGCGCCGTACCTGCCCGAGCACGCGACGACCGTCGGCGGGGTCCCGGCACTCGGCGCGGCCAGGACCGCCATCGACCTCGCACGTGAGCACGGCCGGGACGCCGGAGTCGCTGCCTGTGACCAGGCGCTGCGGCGCGGGGTGAGCCGGGCGGAGCTCGCCGCGATCGCTGACTTCATGCACTGCTGGCCTGGCAGCCGGGCGGTCCGTGCGGCTGTCGAGCTCGCGGACGCGGGCTCCGAGAGCTGGCTGGAGTCACTGGGGCGGATGCTGGTCACCGACCTCGGCATCGGTCGACCGGAGACACAGTTCGGCCTCACCGACGGGAGCCGCACGGTGTGGTGCGACCTGAGGGTCGGTCGGCACGTGTTCGAGGTGGACGGCCACCTGAAGTACCTCGATGGCGACGTCCCGGACCCGGCGGCGCTGTGGAAGGAGAAGAAGCGCCAGGACTTCATCACCGGGTTCAAGCTCGGAATGTCCCGCATCACGGCCCACGACTGCGGGGCGGGCCGGGTGGTGGCACTGCGGAGGCTCGCTCGGGAGCAGGCCGACACGGTGGCCCGGTTCGGTACCGACACGGCCGACCTCGCGCCGTACGTCGTGACGCGGCCCCGCCGGCTGTAACGCCCCGTTACGCGGGCTCTGCACCCCATCGGTGGGGTGTGAACCTCGCGTAACAGAGCGTTACATGGAGGCCGGCGGCGGGTCAGTCGTGGACGGTGAGCGTCTGCTCGCGCCCCGGGCCCACGCCGACGCCCCAGATGCGGGCGCCGGAGATGTCCTCGAGCGCGCGCACGTAGGTCTGCGCCTGGGCCGGGAGGTCGCCGAACGTGCGGCAGCCGGAGATGTCGGAGTTCCAGCCCTCGAAGACCTCGTAGACGGGCTTGGCGTGGTGGAACTCGGTCTGGGTCATCGGCATCTCGTCGACGCGGGTGCCGTCGATCTCGTAGCCGACGCAGACCGGGATCTCGTCCCAGGCGCCAAGGATGTCGAGCTTGGTGAGGAAGAACTCGGTGAGCCCGTTGACCCGGGCGGCGTAGCGCGCAACCACGGCGTCGTACCAGCCGCAGCGACGGGTCCGGCCGGTCGAGACGCCGATCTCGCCGCCGAGCGTCTGGAGCTGGAGCCCGTCGTCGTCGAAGAGCTCGGTGGGGAACGGGCCGGAGCCCACGCGGGTGGAGTAGGCCTTGATGACGCCGATGACCCGGTCGATGCGGGTCGGACCGATGCCCGCGCCCGTGCACACGCCGCCGGCAATGGCGTTGGAGGACGTCACGAACGGGTAGGTGCCGTGGTCCACGTCGAGCATGGTGGCCTGGGCGCCCTCGAAGAGGACGGTCTCGCCGCGGTCGAGCGCCTGGTTGAGCAGCAGCGAGGTGTCCGCGACCATCGGGCGCAGCCGCTCGGCGTACGACAGCAGCTCCTCGACGACGGCGTCGGCGTCGACGGCCCGGCGGTTGTAGACCTTGGTCAGCAGGTGGTTGCGGACGTCGAGCGCGGCCTCGACCTTCTGCTGGAGGATGCCCTCGTCGAAGAGGTCGGCGACGCGGACGCCGACGCGGTTGATCTTGTCGGCGTACGCCGGGCCGATCCCGCGACCGGTGGTGCCGATCTGGTTCTTGCCGAGGAACCGCTCGGTGACCTTGTCGATCGTCGAGTGGTACGACGCGATCACGTGCGCGTTGGCGCTGACGACCAGGCCGCCCATCTCGACGCCGCGCTCGAGCAGGCCGTCGAGCTCACGGAACAGCGCCTCGGGCGAGACGACGACGCCGTTGGCGATCACGCTCGTCGCGCCCGGGGTCAGGATGCCGCTGGGGAGCAGGTGGGTGGCGTACTTCTCACCGTTGATGACGATGGTGTGGCCGGCGTTGTGGCCGCCACTCGTGCGGACCACGTAGTCGATGGTCTCGCTGGTGGCGAGCAGGTCGGTGGCCTTGCCCTTGCCCTCGTCACCCCACTGGGCACCGAGTACGACGATCGCGGGCATCGCAGCCCTCCTCAGATATCCGGCTCTGGGCCAAAAGAAACAGCCCCGGCACACGTGCACCGGAGCTCTTGCGGCGCCACGTTACCGCAGTTCGGGGACCTGGCGGGATCGCGCCCGTCGCCCGGGCGGGGTGGTCGACTACTGTCCAGCCGTGGACCCGATGCTCGTGATCACCAACGCCGAGGCCGGCACCTCCGACCAGGAGACGCTGGACCTCGCCCTGACGATCCTGCGGGAGGCGACGTCGGTCGAGGTGGCAGCCACCTCCAACCCCGGTGAGCTCGACGGCGTCCTGCACCGGGCCGGCTCGCGGCGGATCGTCGTGGCCGGCGGTGACGGCAGCCTCCACGCGGTGGTCGCGGCGCTGCACAAGCGCCACGAGCTCGCCGACCGCACCCTGGCCCTGCTCCCCCTCGGCACCGGCAACGACTTCGCCCGCGGCACCGGCATCCCGCTGCCCATCGAGGAGGCCGCGCGGCTCGTGCTGGACGGCGAGCCCCGCCCGGTCGACCTCATCGTCGACGAGACCGGCTCCGTCGTGGTCAACAACGTGCACGTCGGCACCGGCGCCCAGGCCAGCCGCAAGGGCCACAAGTGGAAGCAGCGCCTCGGCTCCATCGGTGTCGGCAAGGTCAACATCGGCAAGGCGGGCTACCCCATCGGCGCCCTCCTGGCGGCCTTCCACCCGCCGCACCGCCGGCTGCGGGTCGAGGTCGACGGCGTGGTCGTCAACGACGTCGACCAGCCGGTGCTGATGGTGGCGATCGGCAACGGCGCCAACGTCGGCGGCGGCACCGAGGTCACCCCCGACGCCGACCCCGAGGACGGGCGCCTCGACGTGATGATCAGCCGGGCCGTCAGCCCGGGCGCCAAGCTCGGGTACGTCGCCAAGCTCCGCAAGGGCGAGCACCAGGAGCGCGACGACGTCATCAGCCTGCGCGGCTCGACGGTGTCGGTCACGGGCGAGGAGTTCTGGGTCTCCGCCGACGGCGAGATCTACGGCCCCGAGCGCAGCCGCACGTGGCGCATCGAGCGGGCGGCGTACCGGATGGTCCTGCCCCGCTAGCCCGGCTCCGGGTCAGATCCAGCCGCGACGGCTGGCCTCCACGCCCGCCTGGAAGCGGGTGTCCACCCCCAGGTCGCTCATCAGGGTCGCGATGCGGCGCCGGACGGTGCGCAGGCTGAGCCCCAGCTTGCGGGCGATGACCTCGTCGGTGGCGCCGGCGACGAGCTGCTCCAGCAGGAACCTGCGTACGTCGGGGCGCGCGCTGCGACCCTCCAGCTCGGGCACGGGCGCGGCCCGCGACCACAGCGACTCGAACCACAGCGTCAGCGCGGCCACCACCGACCGCTGGCGCACGTGCACCCGGGGCTCGTCGGCGAAGCCCAGGGGCTCGGGCAGGACGGCGTGCGCGTCGCCGAGGATGAACATCCGGGTCGGGACCTCGGAGATCACCCGGACCTGCTCGCCGAACCGCGCCCGGACCAGCAGGGAGTCCGGCGCCTCGGACAGCGCGCGGATGGGATAGATGGCCCGCGACCGCCGACCGGTGGCCATCGCCTCGGCCAGCAGCTGGCTCACTGCGGACTCGCGCGGCATCGCCCAGGCGTCGGGGCGCAGCCAGAGCATGTCGCCGCGGCTCGTGCGCAGCATCTGGCCGATCAGCTCGAGGGGGTCCCCGCCCGAGCTCAGCTCGCCGTCGAGCGGGCGTACATCGGCGAGGTCGCTCTCGTCGGGGCGCGTGGTGGCCGCGACCAGGTGGGGCACGACTCCGGCCAGCGCGGCCAGCCGCTCCCCGGACGTCGCGGCGCGTTGGGCCTCACGACGCACGAGCGCCGCCACGGCCAGCGCCATCGGTGGCACCACGACGCGGTCGTCCCTGAGCTCGACGAGACCCATCTCCATCAGGGGCGCCAGGTCGTGGAGCAGTCCCTGGGGGGTCTCGTGGATGAGTCGCGCCATGCCCTGGAGGGTGTGCCCGGAGGCCGGGGCGACCCGGAAGTACAGCTGCTCGGACGCACGGTCGAGGCCCAGCGCGGCCAGGGCGGAGGAGGAGTCGGAGTTCGCCACTCTGGCAGGTTAGTGCCAGAGGCCGTCGCGAGCCACGTGGCAGGCACCTGCCACGGCGATACTTCTACCGGTGCCGCGCGGGGGTGCGGCCCGGACTGCTCCCTCGGGAGCGTGGGCGTCGAAGTCGCCGCAGGGGACGACTTCGGCGCCCGTGTCATTTCCCCACCCAAACCGCACGTGTCATTTCCCGCCCACCGCCCGTGTCATTTCCTCACCCCTCGTCGGCCCGGTCCGGCGGCAGGCCGATAATCTGCGCCCATGGCACGTGGTGGACGGCAGGGCGGACAGCAGGGAGAGCCCATCGACTGGGTGACCCGCGCCGCCGACGACGCGATCCGGCACGCGGGCGAGGGCAACAAGGTCACGGTCGCCTCCGGCGCCAGCCCGTCCGGGCCCATCCACCTGGGCAACCTGCGCGAGTTCCTCACCCCGCACCTCGTCGCCGAGGAGCTGCGTCGCCGCGGCGTCGAGACCCGCCACCTGCACAGCTGGGACGACTACGACCGCTTCCGCAAGGTCCCGGCCGGCGTCCCGCCGGAGTGGGCCGAGCACATCGGCCGGCCGCTCTCCGCCGTCCCGGACCCGTGGGGCTGCCACGAGTCCTGGGCCGAGCACTTCAAGGAGCCGCTGGTCGCGGCCCTCGCCGAGCTCGGCGTCGAGATGGACGAGATCAGCCAGACCGAGATGTACCGGGCCGGCACCTACCGCGAGCAGATCCTGCACGCCATCCGGCACCGCGACCGGATCGAGGAGGTCCTCGGGCGCTACCGCACCAAGGCCGCACCGGTCGCTGAGACCGAGGAGGAGGCCGCCGAGCTGGCCGAGTCGGTCGCCAACGAGGAGGAGGGCGCGGGTGCGGGGCAGTACGCCCGTTTCCCCTACAAGCCGTGGTGCGCCACGTGCGGTCGCGACACCACCGACGTGACGGCGTACGACGACGAGACCACCGACCTGGCCTACACCTGCCGCGAGTGCGGCCACTCCGGCGTCACCAACGTCGCCACGCAGGACGAGGGCAAGCTGGTCTGGAAGGTCGACTGGCCGATGCGCTGGGCCTGGGAGAAGGTTGACTTCGAGCCGGCCGGCCTCGACCACATGACGCCCGGGTCGTCGTACACGGTCGGCCAGGAGCTGGTCTCCTCGGTCTTCGGGTGGCAGGCCCCCGCGCGGGTGACCTACGCGTTCGTCGGCATCGCCGGCATGCAGAAGATGTCCTCGTCCAGCGGCGGCGTCCCCACCCCCGCCGACGCCCTGCGGATCCTCGAGGCGCCGATGGTGCGCTGGCTCTACACCCGCCGCGCACCCAAGCAGGCCTTCACCATCGACTTCGGTCCCGAGGTCGTGCGCCTGTACGACGAGTGGGACGCCCTGGGCCGCAAGGCCGCCGACCCGGCCAAGCGCGACGCCCAGGTGCTGGCCTTCGAGCGGGCGTCCTCGACGCAGGCACGCGGACCGCTGCCCGTCCCGGCGGTCGCGGTGCCGTTCCGCACCCTCTCCTCCGTCGCCGACGTCACCGCCGGGTCCGCCGACCTGATCAGCCGGGTCGTCGAGCACGTGGGCTTCCCGCACGACAGCGTCGCCGACCTCGAGCCGCGCCTGGGCCGGGCGATGGCCTGGACCGCGTCGCTGCCGGAGTCCGAGCGCACCATCGTGCGCGAGACGCCGGACACCGACCGGCTCGCGTCGCTCGACGAGGACGAGGAGCTGTGGCTGCGGATCCTCCTGGACCGGCTGCCCGACGAGCTCGAGCTCGACGAGGTCACCGCCGTCGTCTACGGGGTGCCCAAGGTGGCGCGCGGGCTGGGCTTCGAGGACGCGCCGACCGAGCAGGTCAAGGCCGACCAGAAGGATTTCTTCCGGCTGCTCTACAACCTGCTCGTCGCGGCCGACCGCGGGCCGCGCCTGCCGACGCTGATCGTCGCCCTGGGGCACGACAAGGTGCGCTCACTCCTCGGGGCCTGACCCCGGCAGCACGGGGATCCGGGCGCGCACGTCGGCGACCGCGTCGAGGTCGACCTCGCTGACGAGCACGTCCGGCTCGGCCCCGAGCCGGCCGTGCACGGCTCCGAGCGGGTCGACGAGCGCGCTGCGGCCGATCCCGAGGGGGGCGCCCTTCACCGGCTCCTGCCACGCCTGCCCGGCGGCGAGCAGCCAGGCCTGGGCGTCGAGGGCCCGGGCCCGCACGAGGACGTCCCACTGGTCGGCCTTGCCGGGCCCGTCGCCCCACGACGCGGGCAGCACGACGAGCTCGGCCCCCCGGGCGCCGAGCGCGGTGAACTGGTCGGCGAAGCGCACGTCGTAGCAGGTGGCGAGCCCCACGCGGACCGTTCCGGCGTCGCCGCCGTCGACGTCCACGACGACGTAGCCCTCCCCCGGCGCGACCGTCTCGGACTCGCGGGAGTCCAAGGCGTCGAAGAGGTGCACCTTGCGGTACGTCGCGTCGCCGGCGGGGCCCGTGACGAGCAGGGTGTTGTGCACCCGGCCGTCGCTCGCCGGCTCGAAGAGCCCGACCACCACCGTCACCCCGGCCGCGGCGGCGGCCTCGCGGATCCCGCCGGCGAACGGCCCGTCCAGCGGCTCCGCGGCCCGGGCCGGGTTGCGGGCGAAGCTGGCCATCGTGGCCTCGGGCAGCACCACCAGCCGGGCGCCCGCGTCCGCCGCCCGGCGTACGGCGGCCCTCGCCTGCCCGAGGTTGGCGGCGGGGTCGGTGCCGCTGCGCACCTGGGCAGCGGCGACGGTCAGCGTGCGGGGACCGGTCAACGTCGCTCCTGGTGCCGTGGGGGTGTCCGGGGAGCCACCCTACGAGGCCCCCGTGGCAGGCTGTCGCCATGAGCACTGGCCCCTTCCTGGGCGGCGACCTGATGGCCGGCCCCCCGCCCACCCACCTCCCCGTGGACCCCGCCGACGCCGAGCTGGCCGGGGGCGAGGCGCCCGCCGCCGTCGTACGCCGCCACCCGGCCTCGCCCGCCGCGTGGGCCGCCCTGGCCCTGCAGGCCCAGGAGGCCGGGGCCGACGACGTCACGGTCTACGCCTACGCGCGGGTCGGCTACCACCGCTCCCTCGACATGCTGCGACGCAACGGCTGGAAGGGCCACGGCCCGGTGCCGTGGGAGCACGAGCCCAACCGCGGCTTCCTGCGTGCCCTGGCCCTGCTCGCGCTCAGCGCCCGAGCGATCGGCGAGACCGAGGAGTGGGAGCGCTGCTCGACCTTCCTCCGCGACTCCAGCGCGGCAGCGGCGGACGAGCTGCTCGTCTGATTCCTGCCCCGCCGTCGGCGAGGCCGCCTAGGCTTCGCGGCGTGACGGGGGAATCGCACGACGTCGGCGCGCGTCTCCGCGAGCTGGTCATCGCGGGCGAGCTCGCGCCACTGCGCGCCTACCTCGACCGCTTGGCCGGGGACGACCTCAGAGCCGCCCGGAAGTGGGTCACCGGCACGCACGACGTCGACGACTACCCCCACCCCGGCGAGCTGGGGAATCCGCGGGACCAGGACCACTACGCGCGGGTGCAGGCGATGCGCCTGGCTCGGCTGGCGACGTGGGGGCGCCTGGGCGCACCCGCCGCGTCGGCGAAGGCGGTGTCGGCCGAGATCACGTTCCTGACCACGGAGCACGTCGCCGGGCTGGCCCCTTTCTTCGTCGACCGCGACGCCGCCTGGGCCCGATCGTTCGCGACCACCGCCGACGCGGTCAGCACGTCCGCCAGCGGGGCGGGCCTGGCGTCCGTGCTGCTGCGGGCAGTGGTCGAGGCCCACGACCTCCCGGTGCCGACCGGGAGGAACTTCCACCGGGCATGGATCAACCAGGTCGAGAGCCACGCGGCGCCGCCGACGTGGGCGGGCCCCCGCACGCCGACCCTCGAGCCGCTGCTCGCCGACCCGCTCCTGCCGGACGTCGTCTACCACCAGCTCGCCTCGGGCGAGGTCGGCGGTTGGACCGGCTTCGGCACGGTCCTGCCGCCCCTCGTGGAGCAGGGCCTGATCGACCGGGAACGCACCCTGGCGGTCGCGCTCGAACAGCTCACCTCGGGGCAGAGGCCGTCCTCCCAGAAGGCACTGGTCGGGGCGCTCACCGCGCTGGAGCTGCGCGCGGACGAGGTGCCGGGAGGGCTCGGCTACCTCCTCAGCGTGCTGTCGAGCTGCCACGGCTCGGCGGCAGCACCCGTGCTGCAGCTCGCGATCGATCTCGTCACCTCGGACGCCGAGGCCGTTGAGCTGGCCCAGGTCATCAGCCCGCGTTCGGAGAAGGTGCTGCGGCGTACGCTCCTCGCGGCCCTGTCACCTCGTGCGCTGGGCCGGACAGTGTCGCGCGAAGCCCTCCACGAGGCGATCGAAGCCCTCGCCGCGGGAGATGACCACGTGGCCGACCAGGCGCGCTACGACAAGGCCCGAGCCGCGCTCGGCGTCGCGCCGGCCGCGGAGCCGGAGGTCACCGCACCGGCCTCGCTGGGCCTCTGGGGCCTGACACCGCCGCGCCTGGAGGAGAGCCAGCCTGTCCACTGGGGTCTCCCCCTCCGCGACATCGTCAAGCAGCACATGCGCGCCAAGGACAAGAGCTGGGACCAGGCCCAGGCGACCGAGATGGTGCTGGACGCACTGGCGCGGGGGGAGCTCACCACCGCGGACCTCGTCGGCATCGGCCACGAGCTCGCTGCGGAGGGGCGCCTGAGCCCGGTGCGCAGCGCGGCCCTCTTCGAGGCGATGTTCCTCGGGGGTGCGATGCAGCTGGTGTGGCCCGCCGCGCTCCAGTGCGCCGGCATCGCTGCCACCGGTCGACCCCGGCCGGGTCTCGACCGTCTACTGGCGATGCTGTCCACCTACGCCTCGGAGCCGCCACGACCGGTGCGGCTCCCCTCGCAGGTGGTTGCTCTCGCGAACGGGAGCAGCAAGGCCGCGCTGGAGGCCGCACGTCTCGCACGCCTCGTCGACGCGCCGACCGACGGGATCGAGCTGGACGAGGTGGACCTGGCGCTGTGGGACGAGACCACCGAGCGACCGCCGCAGGGACTTGCCTTCCCAGCGAAGCGGGAGCTCGACTCGGTGGGCGGCCGACTCGTGGCGGGCTCGGCACGTCACTCGCACCAGCCGAGCGCGCGCGGGCGGGTCCGGCGCTGCCTCGTGCTCGAGGAGATCGTCAGCCTGCTGGCCGAGCACGGTGTCGACGAGGTGCGGGGACGCGTCGCCGCCGGCCCGACCCACCAGTCCTGGCCCGTGGCGGAGGCTGTGGCGCTGTGGGCGTCGGGGCTGCTGGACGTCGCGACCTACTGGCGCGTGGTCGAGGCCACCGAGACAGTGACGGGCAAGCCACACGAGTGGCGGGTCCAGCGCGACGCCTATCACCGATGGCGGACCGCCGACGGGATCCAGCTGGACCCGCCAGTGATGCCGGCATGGTGGAGCGACGACGACCGGGCGCTCGAGTTCCTGCACGCCTGCGAGGTCCTGCTGTGTGCCCAACGGGGCGGCGCCGTGCTCAGCACCCCCGATCGGGTCGACGGGACGCTCGGCCTCGACGTGCTCCTCGACCGGCTGTCGCGCGCCCGGATGGTCGGTCCGGTCGACCTCCGGCTCGCACTGGCCCGCCTGCGCCCCGCCCGCGCACAGGACGCGGGGCGGGTGACAGGGTCCGTCCGCACCGACCCTGCGCTCACGGTCGCATCCGCCGACCGCGACATGGATGCGGTGGAGCTGGTGCGGGCATGGGTGGCGGGCGGCGGCCTGCGCTGCTGGCCGGGACTGAACGAGCACGGCTACCCGACGTTCCACACCGAGGCGCCGTGGGCGTGGGACTCGCTGGCCGCACTGTCGCGCCGCGGCCTGCCGGACCTGCCCTTCTACCGGCACGACGACATCTGGCGCCTGCCAGGCCGCCCCGATGTCTGGCTCAGGGGGGGCCTGCTCGTGACGTCCTCGCACGAGAGCCTCGCGGAGGTCGGCGGCTACCTCGAGAGCCCCGGGTGGCGCACCGTCCTTGAGACCCTCGCCACGGTGCCGCCCGACTACGCGGCGGTCGACTTCGACGCACTGGTCCGGCTCCAGCGTCAGGGACGGCTCGACCCGGCGGTGGCCGCTGCGACCGCCACCTCGGAGTGGGACGCGGGCTCGACCGTCATCGGCGACGGAGTGGGCTGGGAGCACGCGTTCCTCCGCGGCGTGCTGCGCGGCCTGTGGCCGGTCGCCGTCGCCGTGGTCGAGGTGGGACTGGCACGCCCGGAGCGCCCGGAGGGGGTCGACACGCTGCAGGCCGTGATGCGTCGCTACGCACGCCATGTCCCGGCCGAGGCCGTCCCCTCGTGGCTGGCGGACGCGTGAGCGGCTACGGCGCGGCCTCGGCGCTCGTCGACGGGCCGCAAGGACGACGGCTCGGCCTGGAGACCGCGAGCGCGCTCACACCTACGGGGCTCGTCGAGCGCCCCGTCTTCTTCTCCGGCTTCCCCGCGCGTCCCGAGGTCCTGGCCGCCGGGCTGCTGGCGGTCGCCGACGTGGCTGCCACGACGTACGCCGACTTCGGGCAGGCCAAGCGGCTCGCGAACCTGGACCCGGTCGTCACCGCGAGCGGCGACCGGCTGCGCTTCGAGTCCTTCTCCGGCTGCAACTCCGTCCATGCCCGGCTGGACGTGCTGCCCGACGGCGTCGGCGAGGGCGACGTCGGCTTCGGCACGACCAACGTGGACATCAACCAACCGCTCCGGACGGCGCTCGCGCGAATGGGCAGCACCACCCTCCTCCACCTCACGGTCGGCCCCGACGAGGTGCGGACCAGCACCCCCGACGACCACCACGTCGAGCGGAAGGTCGAGCTGCCCGACCGATGGGTCCGCGGCCTGGCCGAGGTGCCGTACGTCAGCGCGGCCATGACGGCCCGCGCCGAGCTGACGGGTGGAGCGATCGGCCGCTTCGCGCGCGACCTCCCCCGCGCGGGCTCACCGGGTCCGACGGTGTGGGCCGTGCCCTCGCCGAGCGGGCTCCGCCTGCTCCCTTGGGCACTGCCCGGAAGCATCGAGGTCCCCGGCGTCACGCGCCTGCGCGGCATGGACCGGGTCCTGCGGTTCGCCACGTCGCTGACCCTCCACGCCGACGCGCACGGCGCGACGGCCTGGGTGTTCGAGCTGCCCGGCGCGCGGCTCACGCTGGCGCTGACGGCGCACCCCTACCGCGGGTTCTCCGGCGAGGGCGGGCTGCTGCTCCGCCTGGTCGACCGCAGCAGCGAGACCCACGGCCGCGCGCTCCTCGCCGACCTGGGCTGGGACCCCGTCGTCGATCCGCAACGTCTTGCCGCGACGACCGGACGGAGTGGCGACGACGTCACCGACGGGCTGGCCTGGCTCGCGGCCTCCGGCAGGCTGGGCCACGACCTGGCCGAGGGAGCCTGGTTCCACCGCGAGCTCCCGATCGACGCCGAGCAGGTGCTCCGGCGCAACCCGCGGCTGCGGCACGCGCTGGCCCTCGCGGAGTCCGGGGGCGTGCGCCCCCACGGCGCCGGGCGGTGGCTGGTCCGGGGCAGCGGCACCGAGCACGCCGTCAGCGGCCCGTCGGGCGACGGGCTCACCTGCACCTGCCCCTGGGCCGACAGCCACGCCGCCGGCCGCGGCCCCTGCAAGCACGTCCTGGCCGTCGTGGTCGCCACCTCCGGCTGACCGCTCGTCCGTCGGTGCGCCGGTTGCTGTGTCACGGGTAACACCAGGAGTAACCTCCCGCGCATGACACTCGGGCAGAACCCCCCTCCGCCGCGCCCCGAACCCGGCGCCACCCCTGACGTCCCTCCCACCGACCGAGGCAAGATGGTCCTCGCCGGCGTGCTGCTGATGATCCCGATCATCGCCCTGATGTGGGTGCCGTCGTACGCGAAGACCGACCCGGAGCTCTTCGGCTTCCCGTTCTTCTTCTGGTACCAGTTCCTCTGGGTGTTCCTGTGCTCCGGTCTCACCTGGACGGCGTACAAGCTCACCCTCGCCGCGCGGCCGCCCCGGACCCCGCGGGCCACCGACGGCTCGAGCACCGCCGGCGGTGACCGATGAGCGCGCAGGTGGCCGTGATGGCGGCCGACACGGGCATCAACGGCGTCGCCCTCGCGGTGCTCATCGTGCTGTTCGCCATCGTGACGGTGGCCGGCTTCTACGCGTCGCGCTTCCAGCGCGGCGACTCCCTGGAGTCGCTCGACGAGTGGGGCCTCGGTGGGCGCAAGTTCGGCACCTGGGTCACGTGGTTCCTGCTCGGCGGTGACCTCTACACGGCGTACACCTTCGTCGCGGTCCCGGCGGCGATGTTCGCCACGGGCGCGGTCGCGGGCTTCTTCGCGGTGCCCTACACGATCGTGCTCTACCCGATCATCTTCATCTTCATGGCCCGCCTGTGGTCGGTCAGCCACCGCCACGGCTACGTCACCACCGCCGACTTCGTGCGCGGCCGCTACAACTCCCGCGCGCTCTCGCTCGCGGTCGCGGTCACCGGCTTCGTCGCGACGATGCCCTACATCGCGCTGCAGCTCGTCGGCATCCAGGCGGTGCTCGAGGTGGCCGGGCTCGGTGGCGGGGACAACATCATCGCCAAGGACCTGCCGCTGTTCATCGCCTTCGCCCTGCTCGCGGCGTACACCTACTCCAGCGGCCTCCGGGCGCCCGCGGTGATCGCGTTCGTCAAGGACATCCTGATCTACCTCGTCATCATCGTCGCGGTGATCTACCTGCCCGGCCAGGTCGGCGGCTGGGACTCGATCTTCGGCGCGGCCCAGGACAAGATGGCGACGGTCAACCCGGCGACCGACAAGCCCACCGGCACCTTCATCTCGGTCGACAGCACCCACTGGGCCTACGCCACGCTGGCGCTCGGCTCGGCGCTCGCGCTGTTCATGTACCCGCACTCGGTGACCGCGTCGCTGTCGTCCAACAGCCGCAACACGATCCGTCGCAACGCCGCGATCCTGCCGGCCTACTCCTTCGTGCTGGGCCTGCTCGCCCTGCTCGGCTGGGTCGCCATCGCGGCCGGGACCACGCCGGTCGGTCTCGACGGCGAGCCCAACGCGCAGCTGGTCATCCCGCAGCTCTTCGAGGACATGTTCCCCGCGTGGTTCGCCGGCGTCGCCTTCGCGGCGGTCGCGATCGGCGCGCTGGTGCCGGCCGCGATCATGTCCATCGCCGCGGCCAACACGTTCAGCCGCAACATCTACAAGGAGTGGCTCAAGCCCGACGCCACGCCCGCCCAGGAGGCCAAGGTCTCCAAGCTGATGTCGCTGGTCGTCAAGGCGTTCGCGCTGGTCTTCGTGCTCACCCTCGACAAGCAGAACGCGATCAACTTCCAGCTCCTCGGCGGTATCTGGATCCTCCAGACCTTCCCCGCCGTGGTGTTCAGCCTCTACACCCGCTGGTTCCACCGCTACGCCCTGCTCACCGGCTGGGCGGTCGCCATGGTCTACGGCACGGTCGAGGCCTACCAGGTGATCAACCCGGTCACGGGCAAGCACTTCGGCGGCTCGCTGGGCGAGATCCCGGGGCTGGGCGAGCTGGGCTACATCGCCATGACCGCCTTCGTGCTCAACCTGGTGATCACGGTCGTGCTCAGCGCGATCCTCAACGCCGCCAAGGTGTCCAACGGCCAGGACGAGACCATCCCGTTCGACTACGTCGCCGACGCGGACGACCCGCGCGTCCAGAAGGACCTGGTCGACCACGAGAAGCACGACGCGGCCTACGGCGACCCGGACGACATCTCGGGCAACGCCGGCGCCCGCTGAGAGGACCGGGCCGTGGTGGACGTGCGCGTGCTCACCGCCGAGGAGGCGCCGCTGGCGGCGCGCCTGCTCGACGACTTCAACCGTGAGTACGACGAGCCGTCCCCCGGCCCGGAGTGGCTGGCCGGACACCTGGCCGAGCTGGTGGCCGGCGACGAGACCGTGGTCCTCGTCGCCGGCCCGGCCGACGGGCTGGGGGTGCTGCGGCTGCGCCGGTCGCTGTGGGGCCCGGCCCTCGAGGCCTACCTCGCCGAGCTGTACGTCGTGCCGGACCGTCGCGGGCAGGGCATCGGGCGGGCGCTCCTCGAGGCCTGCATGGCGACCGCGCGCGAGCGGGGCGCCGACTACATGGACCTCACCACCACCGAGGACGACGTGGTGGCGCGCAGGCTCTACGAGTCCGCGGGCTTCGACCGCACGGAGGGGCGCCCGGACGGTGCGCTCTCCTCCTACTACGAGCGCACCCTCGACTGACGCGACCCGGGCAGCCACCTCGTGGGATCCCGCTCACCTGTTGGCAGGACCGGAACCACGGTCTAATGTCGGACCGAAGCCGTCCCAGACCCCGACGGTTCATCGCACGCTCGATGAGGAAGGGGACGCGCCATGTCGATCGGCCACAGGCACCCGCTGCGCTCGCGCCTACCCCTCCACAGGACCAGGGGGACGGGGGACGGGGGACGGGGGCGGTAACGACGACGGGCCAGCGCGCCGTGGGGGGCCGGCCCGTCGTCGTTGTCGTGACGTCGATCAGGCGCCGAGGGAGGTGCCTGCCGACCGCAGGTTCTCGCACGCCTCGACGATGCGCGCGGCCATGCCCGCCTCGCCGGCCTTGCCCCAGGCCCGCGGGTCGTAGGCCTTCTTGTTGCCCACCTCGCCGTCGACCTTGAGCACGCCGTCGTAGTTGTCGAACATGTGGGCGGCGACCGGACGGGTGAACGCGTACTGGGTGTCGGTGTCGACGTTCATCTTGATGACGCCGTAGTCGACGGCGGCACCGATCTCCTCGGCGGTCGAGCCGGACCCGCCGTGGAAGACCAGGTCGAACGGCTTGGCACCGGCATCCAGCCCGAGCTCGGCGACCACGGCCTCCTGGGCGGACTTGAGGATCTCGGGGCGCAGCTTGACGTTGCCGGGCTTGTAGACACCGTGCACGTTGCCGAAGGTCAGCGCCGTCATGTAGCGGCCCTTCTCGCCGGTCCCGAGCGCACGCACGGTCGCGAGCGCGTCCTCGGGGGTGGAGTAGAGCTTGTCGTCGATCGCGCCGACGACACCGTCCTCCTCGCCACCGACGACCCCGATCTCGACCTCGAGGATGATGTGCGCCGCCGCGCACTTCTCCAGCAGCTCCTGCGCGATCTGGAGGTTCTCCTCCAGCGGCACGGCCGAGCCGTCCCACATGTGCGACTGGAAGAGCGGCGCCTCTCCGCGGGCCACGCGCTCGGCGGAGATGTCGACCAGCGGCCGGACGAAGCCGTCGAGCTTGTCCTTGGGGCAGTGGTCGGTGTGCAGCGCGACGTTGACCGGGTAGTTCTTCGCGACTTCGGCGGCGTACGCCGCGAACGCCACCGAGCCGGTGACCATGTTCTTGACGCTCGGGCCGGAGAGGTACTCCGCGCCGCCGGTGGAGATCTGGATGATGCCGTCGGAGCCGGCGTCCGCGAAGCCCTTGAGGGCGGCGTTGAGGGTCTGGGACGAGGACACGTTGATGGCCGGGTAGGCGAAGGACTTGCCCTTCGCGGCGTCCAGCATCTGCGCGTAGACCTCGGGGGTGGCGATGGGCATGTCGGATCCTTTGGGAGGACGTCTCGGGACATCTCCGACCCTAGTGGCTCCCGGCCGCTCTGCGAACGGCAGATCTGACGGCATCGCGACGCAACCGAACGGTTGCCGGGTGCGTCTTCACCGCAAGGGGGAAACCACCATGACCACCACCATCGACTGGGTGCACGAGATCGACGCGTCGTTCGACGGGTTCGGCACCACCGACGTCTACGTCGCCGGCACGCGGCCGGCCCGCTGGGGCACCCGCCGTGACCTGCGCGCCACCGACGGGTTCACCGCCTACCTCCTGGACCGTCAGCAGCACGTGCGCCGGGTGGCCCACGCCATCTGCTGCGACTGGGTCCAGGCCGAGGACGCCGTGCGCCGCACCCTCGCCCACGTCGAGGCCGCGTGGCCGCACCTCGCGGACGCCACCGAGGCCGACGCGCTCGTGCACCGGTCGCTGGCCCGCCTCGACGTCCACGAGTCCCCGAGCCCCCGCAGCTGCGGGGAGCACCGCGCCGCCGACTTCCCCGTCGAGGACCAGTCGCTGCTCTTCGACGGCCTCCAGTCGCTGCCCGCGGTCCAGCGCAAGGTGCTGGTGCTCCACGGCTGGCTCGACGTGCCCGCCGAAGAGGTCGCCGGCGCGCTGGGCATCGACGTGTCGATGGTGCACCGGCACGCGACCCGCGGCCGCGCAGCGCTGGCGATGCTGCTGCCCGAGCACGCCTGACAACCGATCGCACCCGACGTCGCGTACTCCTCGTGACAGCACTTGACGCGGAGAGGACCACCATGGACACGACGCAGGGGGGCGAGAAGTCGTCCGGCGCGAGCTGGTCGGACCAGATCGACCGGTCCTTCGGCGAGGGGCCGCGACTGCCGGAGCCGGCGCGCTACCTCGCCGCGGGACGAGCTGCCGTACGACGCCGCCGGCTCGCCGCCGGCGTCGCTTCCCTCGCCGCGGTCGCCGTGCTCTTCGGCGCCACCTGGGCCGTGCTGCCGGGCGACGCCCGTGCCGGAGCCGGGCTGGTCGCCAACGACCCGTCGCCGAGCACGGCGGCGGAGTCGCCGAGCCCCACCGCGGAGTCGCCGAGCGCGCCGGAGCTCGAGCCGCTGGTCGAGTCGGACGCCGAGGTCCGGATCGCACGGACCGACGACGAGATGGTGATGCTGGGCCGAGGACCCGCCGTGGCGCCGCTGGACGACGGCAGCCTGGTCCGCCGGCCCGGGTGGACCGTTGAGCGGCTCGTCGTCCTGGAGGACCTGGCCCGCCACAAGTCCTGGGGCGTCGACCTCTCCCGGGACGACGGGACGGCCGAGCAGTGGGCGCTGGCGTCCTGGTCGAGCGACGGCGCCACGTCGATCTCCTTCGACCGGCCCGGCAAGCGGTTCGCCGAGTTCGAGGACTGGATCAGGGCCACGTGGGCCGACGAGCAGCGGTTCAAGGACGTCGAGCCGGGGCAGGACGTCCCCGTGGACGACTCGGTCGCCGCGTTCGTCGACGGCGACGTCGTCGCCGCGGACGGCGTGACGCTGCTCGAGGTCGTGATGAGCCCGAAGGAGGCGGCTGCCTACGGCCCGGTCGCCAAGCAGGCGGCGGTGCGGCTGCGCCTCGCCGACGGGACCGAGATGTTCGGACGGGTGGACGAGTGGGGCACCACGACCGTCGACCCGGCCGTCCTCGACGCTCCGACGATGGCGGCCTTCCTGCGCCACCTGGCGTCCCAGGCCGACAGCGGCGAGGGACTGCGATGAGGCGCGACGAGCACGAGGCCGCGTACGTCGAGTACGTCGCCGCCCGCCAGGTGCACCTGCGCCGCATCGCCTACGCGATCTGCGGCGACTGGCACCGGGCCGACGACCTGCTCCAGACCTCGCTCACCAAGCTGTACGTCGCGTGGCCGCGGGTGTGCGGCAAGGGCACCGAGGACGCCTACGTCCGCCAGATCATGGTGCGCGCCAACATCGACGAGCACCGGCGGCCGTGGCGCCGCGAACGGGTCACCGACGAGCTGCCCGAGCAGGCCGCGCCGCCCGACCGGGACGTGGTGGAGCGCTCGGCGCTCTTCGACGCGCTCCAGGCACTGCCGGAGATGCAGCGCAAGGTGGTCGTGCTCCGGCACTGGCTGCAGCTGTCCGTCGCCGAGAGCGCCAAGGAGCTCGGCATCGCCGAGGGCACCGTCAAGAGCCACTCCTCGCGCGGGCTCGCCGCGCTGGAGACGGTGCTCGCCGATCGTTGAGGCCGGCGGGCGTGACAACCTCCCGCGCCCGCAGGCGTTCTCGGTGGTAGGACATCACCTAGCGACGGGGGAACGACATGGACACCGACCTGAAGGACCGCTTCGACCGGGCACTCGACGGGGGCCCGGCCCACCGGCCGCTCGACGCACGGCTGAGCGCCGGGCGCCGGGCCGCCCGGCGTCGGACGGCCCGGATCGCGGTGGCGGCCACGGCCTGCCTCGTCGTCGTCCCCCTGCTCGGCGTGACGGTGCTCGACCGCCCCGACGGTCCCGGGCGCCCCGACTCACCGCTGGACTCGGCGGTGGCACCGGCCGCGATCCCGACCGACCCGGCCTCCGACGACGCGACTGATAAGTCCACCGACGCGGCCCGTTGGGATGACGACACATGGGCCCGCCTGGCGCCGGATGGCACCGTGACGGTGCGACCCGGTGCCACGGTGACGCAGCGAATCGACGACGTGATCCCCGATCGCCCCTCGGTCGCGCTCGCCCTGACCTCCGAGGACCAGCGCAAGTACGTCCTGCTGTGGGCGTCCGAGAACGGCGTGGTCACGGACGTCACGGAAGACGCGATGGGCGAGCTCCTCGACTTCGTGACGTCCACCTGGAGCCCCATGTGGGACCTCCCCGTCGCCATCGGCGACGGCGGCGACTACGCCTCGATCCCGCTGGTGGCCTACCGCGGTGGTCGCCTCCACACACTGGACGGCGTCCGGCGGGTGCGCGTCGTCGCCGACCCGGTCGACGGGTTCTGCCCGGGCTGGCCCAGCCACGCGGTGGAGCTCGTCTACCGCGGTTCCACCTACTTCGCGCTCCTCTCCGAGGGCAACTGCGGGGCCTCCTTCGGGCCGCGCACCGGGGCCACCCCGAGCCTGGACGTGTTCGTCCAGCAGGCCAGCGGCCGGGTGGGCTGACCCGACATGCGTGTCACCCGCACGCAGCGCGAGGCGGCGTACAGCGACTTCGTCCTCGCCCGCCAGGACCACCTCCGCCGGCTGGCCTACGCCCTGTGCGGCGACTGGCACGACGCGGAGGACCTCCTGCAGATGGCACTCACCAAGCTGTACGTCGCGTGGCACCGGATCGGGACCGAGGACGGCGACCCGGAGGGCTACGTCCGGCGGATCCTGGTCACCACCAACATCGACCAGCACCGGCGCCGGCAGCGACGCGTGCGCACCGTGTCCCTGGATGCGGGGCGGGAGGCCACGGCCCGCGCCGGGCTGGCTCCCGAGGACCAGGGCCTGCTGGTGGCGGCCGTCCAGGCATTGCCGGAGCAGCAGCGCAAGGTGGTCGTGCTGAGGTTCTGGTGGGGCCTCTCAGTGCGGGAGACCGCCCAGGAGCTGCGCATCTCCGAGGGCACGGTCAAGAGCCACAGCTCCCGCGGGCTCGCGGCCCTGGAGGTCGTGCTGACGCGAGCCGAGGTGTCGGACGGGTGAACGGTCAGCCGCGCCAGGCCGAGTCGCCGGAGAGGTCGGCGTACGACCGCACCCATGCGTGCATGGCGATCGCGGCGGCGGCGCTGGCGTTGATCGAGCGCGTCGAGCCGAACTGCGCGATCGAGAACGTGCCGTCGCACACCGCCCGGGCCTGCTCGGACAGCCCCGGCCCCTCCTGGCCGAAGAGGAAGCACACCTGCCTCGGCACCTCCATGGTCTCGAGGTGCTGCGAGCCCGGCAGGTTGTCGATGCCCAGCAACCGGACGTCCCGCTCGTGCAGGTAGGCCGCGAGGTCGTCGGCCGTGGGGTGGTGGCGCACGTGCTGGTAGCGGTCGGTGACCATCGCCCCCCGCCGGTTCCAGCGCCGGTTGCCGACGATGTGCACCTCGCGGGCCAGGAACGCGTTGGCGGTGCGCACGACGGTGCCGATGTTGAAGTCGTGCTGCCAGTTCTCGATGGCGACGTGGAAGTCGTGCCGCCGGGTGTCGAGGTCGGCGACGATCGCCTCGAGCGTCCAGTACCGGTAGCGGTCGACCACGTTGCGCCGGTCACCCTCGGCCAGCAGCGTCGCGTCGTACTGCTCACCGCTCGGCCACGGGCCCTCCCACGGCCCCACCCCGACCTCCGCCGGACCGTGCGGCATCGGGTCGTACGGCGCCCGCTCGTCGTCCATGGGGGCACCCTAGGCGGCGGAAGTTAGGGTGAGCCGGTGACCCTGCTGCTCGACGTCCAGCCCCTCCTGCTCGGGATGGACTGGATGGATCCCGGGTGGCTCCTCGAGCACTTCGGCGAGGCCCTGTTCTGGCTCAGCCTGGGGATCATCTTCATCGAGTGCGGGCTCTTCTTCCCGTTCCTGCCGGGCGACACGTTGCTGTTCGCGATGGGGCTCTTCCTCGCGACGGAGCAGATCGACGTCTTCCCGGGCCCGCCCGGGGTCGAGCTGATGATCGCCATGGTGCTGTTCATCGCCGCCGCCGTCGCGGGCAACGTCGCGGGCTACGAGATCGGCCGCGCGATCGGGCCGCCGCTCTACGAGCGCGACGGCCGGATCCTCAAGCGCAAGTACTTCGACCAGACGACCGCGTTCTTCGACAAGCACGGCAACAAGGCGCTGGTCATCGGCCGCTTCGTGCCGTTCGTGCGCACCTACATCACCGTGGTCGCCGGCGTGACGCACATGGACCGGCGCCGGTTCTTCACCTGGAGCCTGGTCGGGGCCGCCGGCTGGGTGGTCTCGATCAGCCTGCTCGGCTTCTTCCTCGGCGCGGCGTTCCCGTCGCTGGGCGAGAACATCGACAAGGCGATCATCGTCATCCTCGCCTTCTCCGTGGTGCCCATCGCCTGGGAGTGGTGGCGCCACCGGCGCACCTCGTCCCCCGAGGCGGACGACAACGACCACGACGGTCGCCCGGACCGCGACATCTCCGGTCGCGACGTCGGGCCGCGCTGAGGCCGTCCGCGTCCTGGCTCCGCCCGGGCGTCAGCCCTGGGCGGCGTCCAGCTGGGCGCGGGTGAGCACGGATCGGACCTCGAGCCCGACGTCGGCGAGCGGGTTCTCGCCCTCGGGCGAGCGGTCGATCGCGCAGACGACGACCTCGACGGTCGCGCCGGCCTCCCGCAGCGCCCGCGTGGCGTCGCGCACCGCGCCGCCGGTGGTGATGACGTCCTCGACGATCGTCACCCGGCGACCGGCGACGTCCGGCCCCTCGGCCAGCTTGCAGGTGCCGTACTCCTTGGCCTTCTTGCGCACGAAGAGCGCGGGCAGGCCGGTCTTCGCCGAGACCATCGTGGCGATCGGGATGCCGCCGAGCTCGAGGCCGCCGAGGAGCTCGGTGTCGGCGGGCAGCAGGTCGAGCATCTGCGCGGCGACGCGGTCGAGCAGCGCCGGCTGCGCCTCGAAGAGGTACTTGTCGAAGTAGGTGTCGGCGACCTGTCCGGAGCGGAGGGTGAACTCCCCGGTCAGGCGGCAGGTCGCATCGATGTCGCGGGCAAGGGTCTCGTCGGCAGGGATCTGGTCGGCCACGGCGACGAGACTACTCAGAAGGGTCGATCGCGGTTCCGCTCGTCCTTGGAGACGAGATGCCCGAAGGCGACCAGCCGGTCGTCGGTGTGGAAGAGCTCGGAGCAGGTGGTCAACGTGATGAGCCGCTGCGCGGGCTCGCGGCCCGGAGGCTGTACGCCGCCCGCGTCGGGGTTGCGGGGCAGGTCGGCCAGTACCCAGGTGCCCGTGAACGGCACCGTGAGGCCATCGCCCGGGGTGTCGAGGACGTAGGTGTAGGTCCAGCGCGCGGTCTCGACGACCACCTCGTCGCCGGGCTCCAGCGACGGCAGGTCCCGCAGCGGCTCGCCGTGGGTGACGCGGTGGGCCGCGAGGGCGTAGTTGCCCCTCTCCCCCGCACCGGCGGTGCCGTCGAGGTGCCCGAAGCCGGAGGCCAGCACCTCGTCGGAGGACCCCTCCAGGACCGGCACGGCGTAGTCGTCGCCGAAGGCCGGGATCCGCACGACGGCGGTCACGTCACCGTGGTCCGTCGGCACCCCGCCCCGAGGTCCGTCCTGCCCCGCCCGGTAGGAGTTCTGCTGCTCCCACTTCCGCTCGACCTCGTCGACGAGGCTGCGGTGGGTCCGCTGCGAGGTCGCGTTCGTGCCGTACAGCTGCCACGCGACGTACCCGGCGAGGACCAGCCCGGCCACCACGAGCAGCACGCCTACCCGGGTCATCCAGGTGGAGCTGCGCGAGGAGCGGGACGACATGTCGCCGAGTGTCCACGATTACCCTCGCCAGCATGCGCACAACGTCTGCACGCGTCCGCTCGGTCCCGCCGACGATCTTCTCGCAGATGTCCGCGCTCGCGGTCCGCACGGGAGCGGTCAACCTCGGACAGGGCTTCCCCGACGTGGACGGCCCGCCGTCGGTGATCGCGGAGGCGGTGCGGGCGCTCGAGCACGGCGCCAACCAGTACGCCCCCGGCATCGGCGTGCCCGCGCTGCGACAGGCGATCGCGCGCCACCAGCAGCGCCACTACGGGATCGAGCTCGATCCGGACAGCGAGGTCGTGGTGACCACCGGGTGCACCGAGGGCATCGCCGCCGCCCTGCTCGGGCTGGTCGACCCGGGCGACGAGGTGGTGGTGCTGGAGCCGTACTACGACTCCTACGTGGCGATGATCGAGTTCGCCGGTGGCGTACGTCGCCCGGTCACCCTGCGAGCGCCCGACCACCGCCTCGACCCGGACGCACTGCGGGCCGCGATCACGCGGCGTACCCGGCTGATCCTGCTCAACACCCCGCACAACCCCACCGGCACCGTGCTCACCCGCGAGGAGCTGCAGGCGGTCGCGGACGTGGCGATCGAGCACGACCTGGTCGTGGTCACCGACGAGGTCTACGAGCACCTGGTCTTCGACGACGCGCTGTCGCCCGAGGGGCACGTGCCACTGTCGACGCTGCCCGGCATGCGGGAGCGGACCCTGACGCTGTCCAGCGCTGGCAAGAGCTGGTCGTTCACCGGCTGGAAGGTGGGGTGGGCGACGGGTCCGCGCGAGCTCGTCGGCGCCGTCCTTGCCGCCAAGCAGTGGCTGACCTTCACCTCAGGCTCGCCGCTGCAGCCGGCGGTGGCGCACGCGCTGGACCACGAGCCGGACTTCCCGGCCGCGCTGGCTTCCTCGTTGCAGCGGCGTCGCGACCTGCTCGTGGCCGGTCTCGCCGACGCCGGACTCACCGCGCGCGTGCCCGAGGGCACCTACTTCGCGACCACCGACATCCGCCACCTCGGATGGGCGGACGGGCGGGAGTTCTGCCTCGCCCTGCCCGAGGTCGCGGGTGTCGTCGCGATCCCCAGCATCGCGTTCTACGACGACCACGACGAGGGCCGGCACCTGGTGCGATGGGCCTTCTGCAAGGAGGCCGACGTGATCAGCGAGGGCGTACGGCGCCTCGCGGCCGCCGACCTGCACCGGCGTTGAGCGTGTCCTCGCCCCGCCTCCGACAGGCCGTCCGCGCCCTCGTGCTCGACGAGGACGACCACGTGCTGCTCGTGCACTTCGACTGGGAGGGGCTCGACGTCGCCGGCGGGTTCTGGGCCTGTCCCGGAGGCGGCATCGATCCGGGCGAGACGCCGGTGGACGCGCTGCGGCGCGAGCTCGCCGAGGAGCTCGGCCTGGAGGATCCCGTCATCCTCGGCCCGGTGTGGCGGCTCACCCGGATCTTCCCGATGCCGCACTTCGACGGCCAGACCGACGTGACCTACCTGGTGCGTGCCAGCCGTTTCGAGCCGCGGCCCCGGGTGGACCTGGTGGCCGAGAACGTCCACGGGGTCCGGTGGTTCTCGCCCGACGAGGTCGCCGCCGGGATCGTGACCTTCAGCCCGCGGGACCTGGGGACGCAGGTCCCCACGGTGCTCGCCGAGGGTGTGCCACACCGCCCGCGCGACATCGCCGCGCTCTGAGGAGCAGGGCGGCTGTCGTCAGTGTGCGTGGATGCACCCCTGACCAGTCCCGGACGGTGCTTCCACGCACAATCGTCGCGCCCGTGCGGCCAGGAATCGCCCGGTCGGCGTGCCTCAGCGGTCAGGAAGTGCCCTCTCGGCGTACCCCAGGTGCCAGGAATCGCCCGGTCGGCGTACCCCAGGTGCCAGGATCGCCCGGTCGGCGTACCCCAGGTGTCAGGAATCGCCCGGTCGGCGTACCCCAGGTGCCAGGAAGTGCCCTCTCGGCGGACCTGACGCGTCAGGAAGCGCCCTCTCGGCGTCAGGGGCGGTCCCCCGCGAGCCACACACGCACCTCGGGCCGGCGCAGGACGGCGACGGTGATGATCGAGGCGAAGGCGGGCAGGGCGAGGACGAGGGAGGCGAAGGTACCGACGACGCACAGGATCGCGCTGAAGGTGGCCGAGACGGTGAGGGCCTGCGCGGCGGCCCGGCGACGGGCGAGGGTGAGGAAGGCCAGCACCACCGCGGCCGCGGCCCACGCGATGACGATGCCGCCCATGACGAAGGTGGTGGTCTGCAGCAGCTCCTGCGTGACTCCCTGCTCGGCGAGCTCGGGCTGCTGGCGCAGCACCTCGTCCATCAGCGCGTCCGGCGAGAACGCCATGACCGCCACGCTGATCGCGGTCAGCAGCAGGACCAGACCCGCCGAGACGACCGTGACCACGAAGGCCACGAGCACGCCCTCGGGACGACGGGTGGGAGCGGGCACCGGCGGCAGCGCCGGCCAGGTGCCGTGCTGGACGGGCGGCTCGGCCGGGCTGGCCGGCGAGGCAGGAGAGGGCGGGGCGGCAGCAGAGGGCGGGGTGGGCGGCTGGTCGGCGGCCCGGGCGTCCGGGAGGGGCGGCGGCCAGACGGCGGCCTTGGGGGCGTTCGGCGCGTCCGCGGGCGGCGTACGGTCCGGGACGGGCTCGCCCCGGAACCACTCGCGCGACGGCGAGAGCCACAGCAGCCCGATGGCCACCGCGACGATCGACGACATGAAGCCGCCGGCCACGATGCCGGTGACGAAGATGGGTACGGCGAGCACCGTCAGGCCGACGCGGGCGGCGCGCTGGCCACGCAGGGCGTAGACGCCCAGCACCGCGGCGACGGCGGCGCACACGCCGGTGACGGTGGCGACGCCCCGCAGGATCTGCAGCGTCCCCTCGACCGTGAGGCCGAGGCCGTTGCCGGGCGGGTCGGACAGGAAGTCCTCGATCGCGTCGCGCGACTCGATCCCCCGCAGGCCCGTCATCGAGTCCCACACGGTCACGAGCAGGAACAGGGAGCCGAGCACGATCATCCCGCCGGCGAAGGTGGTCTGGCGCGGTCTCGGCTGGGTGCTCACGTGGTCATTCCACCAAAGGCATGGTGAGCGGCACCCGACCGGGACCCCGCCGGCACCGCGGCAACGACCAACCCGGGACCCGGCACGACTCAGCGCACGAGGCAGGGACGCTTCGGGTCGAAGGTCCAGTCCGGGACGAGGTACTGCATCGCCGTCGCGTCGTCGCGCGCCCCCAGGCCGTGCTCGAGGTACAGCGCGTGCGCCTCGGCGAGGCGGTCGCGGTCCAGTTCCACGCCGAGCCCGGGCGTCTCCGGGACCGCGATGTGCCCGTCGACGATCTCCAGAGGCGACCGCGTCAGGCCCTGGCCGTCCTGCCAGATCCAGTGGGTGTCCAGCGCGGTGATCTCCCCCGGCGCCGCGGCACCGACCTGGGTGAACATCGCCAGCGAGACGTCGAAGTGGTTGTTGGAGTGCGATCCCCAGGTCAGGCCGAAGTCGTGGCAGAGCTGGGCAACCCGGACGGAGCCGGCCATCGTCCAGAAGTGCGGGTCGGCGAGCGGGATGTCGACGGCGTTGGTGCGGACCGCGTCGGCCATCTGCCGCCAGTCCGTGGCGACCATGTTGGTCGCGGTGCGCAGGCCGGTACGCCGCTTGAACTCGGCCATCACCTCGCGCCCGGAGAAGCCACCCTCGGCGCCGCACGGGTCCTCGGCGTACGCCAGGACGTCGTCGGTGCCCTGCAGCAGCCGGACGGCCTCCTCGAGCAGCCAGCCTCCGTTGGGGTCGAGGGTGATCCGCGCGTCGGGGAAGCGCTCGTGCAGCGCGGTGACGGCGGCGACCTCCTCCTCGCCGGCGAGCACGCCGCCCTTGAGCTTGAAGTCGCTGAAGCCGTAGCGCTCCTGCGCCGCCTCCGCCAGACGTACGACGCCCTCGGGCGTCATCGCCTCCTCGCGGCGCACCCGCTCCCACGCGTCCGCGCCGTCCGGCTCGCGGAGGTAGGGCAGGTCGGTGCGGTCGGTGTCGCCGACGTAGAAGAGGTAGCCGAGCATCGGCACCCGGGTGCGCTGCTGGCCGTCGCCGAGCAGCTCGGCCACGGGCACGCCGAGCTCCTGGCCGGAGAGGTCGAGCAGCGCCGACTCCAGAGCGGTGACCGCATGGATCGTGGTGCGCAGGTCGAAGGTCTGCAGGCCGCGGCCACCGGCGTCGCGGTCGGCGAAGCGCGTCGCGACCTGGCGCAGCAGGGTCCGGAAGCGCGCCACGGGCTGGCCGACGAGCAGCTCGGCCGCATCCGCGATGGTGCTGCGGATCGCCTCCCCACCGGGCACCTCTCCGAGGCCCTCACGACCCTCGGAGTCGGTGACGATCGCGATGTTGCGGGTGAAGAACGGGCCGTGCGCGCCGCTGAGGTTGAGCAGCATCGAGTCGTGCCCGGCGACCGGGACGACCTCGACCCGCGCGATGGTGGCGCTCATGCCTCGAGCGTCCCGTCGATGCGGCGGGTCAGTCCCCACGGGTTGTCGTCGCGCAGCGCCTCGGGCAGCAGGTCGGCGGGCACGTCCTGGTAGGCCACCGGGCGCTGGAAGCGCTCGATGGCGAGGCTACCGACGCTGGTGGTGCGGCCGTCGGAGGTCGCCGGGAACGGGCCGCCGTGGACCATCGCGTGGCCCACCTCGACGCCGGTCGGCCAGCCGTTGAAGAGGATGCGGCCGACCTTGAGCTCGAGGGTCGGCAGCAGCGTGGCGGCCTCCGCGCGGTCCGCGGCGGTCGCGTGGACGGTCGCGGTGAGCTGGCCCTCGAGGGCGGCGAGCCGCGGCAGCAGGGCGTCCACGTCGTCGTACCGGACCACGACGCCGGAGGCGCCGAAGACCTCGTGCGCGACGGCGCTGTCGGCCTGGAGCAGCAGCTCGACCGGCGCCTCGGCGACCAGCGGGGCCGGGGCGTGCTCGCCGCCGTCGGCGCCGGTGGCGACCACGGTGACCCCGTCGGTGCCGGTGAGCCGGTCGGTGCCGGAGGCGTAGGCCTCGGCGATCCCGGGGGTGAGCATCCGCTGGCCGGTCGCCTGCGCGACGGCCTCGGCGGTGGCCGCCAGGAAGGCGTCACCCGCCTCGCCGGTGGGCAGGAACAGCAGTCCGGGGTTGGTGCAGAACTGGCCGGCGCCGAGGGTGAGCGAGCCGACGTACGCCTGGGCGAACGCCGTCGTGTCGGCCTCGGCCAGGGCACCGGGGAGCACCACGACCGGGTTGATCGAGGACATCTCGGCGTAGACCGGGATGGGTACGGCGCGCCGGCTCGCCGCCTCGACGAGGGCGAGGCCGCCGCCGCGGGAGCCGGTGAAGCCGACCGCGGCGATCCGCGGGTCCGCCACCAGGGCCTGGCCGAGCTCGATGCCGTCCTGCCCGACGCCGCCGAGCAGGAACGAGAACGTGCCGGGGTGGAGGTCCTGGGACGCGACGGCCCGACCGATCGCCCGGGCGACGAGGACACCGGCGCGCGGGTGGGCCGGGTGGCCCTTCACCACGACCGGGCAGCCGGCGGCCAGCGCCGAGGCGGTGTCGCCGCCCGCGGTGGAGAAGGCGAGCGGGAAGTTGCTGGCGCCGAAGACGGCGACCGGGCCGAGCGGGACCATCCGCTGGCGGATGTCGGCGCGCGGCAGCGGAGCGCGGTCCGGCAGCGCGGGGTCGATGCGGACGCCGAGGTGGTCGCCCTGGCGCACGACGCCGGCGAACATGCGCAGCTGGCCGGTCGTACGGCCGACCTCGCCGGTGATGCGCGCCAGCGGCAGGCTGCTCTCCGCCACCGCGGCCTCGATGATCGCGTCCTTGTCGGCCTCGATCTCGACGGCGACCGCCTCGAGGAAGTCCGCGCGCTGGGCGGGACTGGTGGCGCGGTACGACGCGAACGCCGCGGCAGCGGCCGTGGTGGCGGCCTCCACGTCGGCCGACTCGGCCTCGGTGCCGGCGATGATCGAGCGGGCCTGCTCAGCAGTGCTGGTCATGCGTTCCTCTCACGTGCGGGTGGATCGTGCTGCTCGGGTGTGCGGTCCCGAGCGGGGTCAGGAGATGCGGTCGACCAGCTCGCGCAGCTCGGCGACCTCGTCCTCGCGCAGGTCGGTCAGCGGCGGACGGACCGGGCCCGCCGGACGACCGACGGCGGCCAGGCCGCCCTTGACGATCGAGACGGCGTACCCCTGGGTGCGGTCGCGGATGTCGAGGTAGGGCAGCACGAACTCGTTGAGCCGACGGTAGACCTCGTCCCGGTCCTGGGCGACGACGGCGTCGTAGAACTCGATGGCCCACTGGGGGACGAAGTTGAACAGCGCGCTGGAGTAGGTGCTCACGCCGAGCTGGAGCAGCGGCAGCGCGAAGGTCTCGGCGGTGGGCAGCCCCCCGACGTACATGAGGCGGTCCCCCACGCGGGCGTAGGTGCGGGTCATCTGCTCGATGGAGCCGACGCCGTCCTTGAAGCCGACCATCGTCGGGTTGCGGTCGGCGAGCACCGCGACGGCCTCGTCGCGCAGCACGGCGTTGGCGCGGCTGTAGACGATGACCCCGAGGCCGGTGGCGCGGCACACCTGGGTCACGTGCTCGACGAGGCCGGCCTGGCTGGCCTCGGTGAGGTACGGCGGCATGAGCAGGATCCCGTCCGCGCCGGCGGCCTCGGCCGACTTCGCCTGGGCGACCGCGTTGACGGTGCTGCCGGTGGCGGGGGCGAGGACCGGTACGGCGCCCGCGACCTCCTGGACGGCGGTGCGCACCACCCGGTCGGTCTCCTCCAGGGTCAGCGAGAAGCCCTCCCCCGTGCCGCCCGCGGCGAAGAGCCCGGCGACGGGGTACTGCGCGAGCCACGCCAGGTGCTTGCGGTAGCCGGCCTCGTCGAACGACAGGTCGTCGGCGAAGTGGGTCACCGGGAACGACAGCAGGCCGCCCTTCAGCTGGGTGGCCAGGTCGGTCGGGCTGTACTCGGTCACGAGGCGTCCTTCTCGTCGTCGCGGAGCTACCAGGGAACCGGCTCGTGGCCGGTTCGCGTCACGCTAGGGCGCTGCGACGATGCCTGTCCAAGCCCGAATTTGTATCCGGCGATGTCCGGTGCGCATCACTCCGGGAGTCCGTGGTGGCTGGGGACAGTCATCCGGGACGGATGAGGTCCCGGCCCGCCGGAAGCGCTCGAATGGGAGGGCACAACACGTGTGCGACTGAGCCCTCCGCTCAGCACTCATCACCGGGAAGGCAGTCACATGTTCGACGACAACGGGTCGTTCCTGCTCGCCATGTTCGAGTTCTTCATCTTCTTCGCCTGGATCATGTGCCTCTTCTACATCTTCGCGGACATCTTCCGCAGCCACGACCTGGGCGGGATGGGCAAGACGGTCTGGTGCCTGTTCGTCATCGTGCTGCCCCTCATCGGTGTCTTCAGCTACCTCATCGCCCGCGGCAACGGCATGACGCAGCGCAACATCGAGCAGCAGAGGGCGATCCAGCAGCAGCAGGCCGACTACGTGCGGTCGGTCGCCGGCGGCGGCGGGTCCAGCGTCGACCAGATCGCCTCGGCGAAGAAGCTGCTCGACGACGGGACGATCACCCAGACCGAGTTCGACCAGGTCAAGGCCAAGGCCCTCGCCGCCGCCTGACCCCGCCTGACACCCGGCTGGTACCACCTCGTGCGCCGTCGCTCCCGGTCACCGGGAGCGACGGACTCACATCAGGTGCGCCAGCCGCTCGAGGGCCGGACCGGTGTACGCCGCCAGCCGCTCGCGGGCGTCGTCCAGCACCGGCGACGCGGGATAGCCGTCGGGGACGCGGACCGGGTTGAGCGCCACCCCGTTCCCCCACTCCCTGATGTCCGCCTCGGCGGAGAAGGCCATCGACGAGCGGGTCCCCAGGACGTTCATCCGGGCCCACCCGGCCAGCGAGTCGCCGTACGGTGACGGCGAGCAGGTCCGGTTCTTCTCGTCGTCGTCGGTGCGGGTCGCCTCGACGTAGCCGGTCAGCGCCGCACCGAAGCACGGGAAGCCCGACCGGATCGGCTGAACGGTGATCGCCTCGGGACGCCAGACGGGCACCAGCGGCGGGTACTTGAGCCCGTCCGCGGCGCAGTGCACGACCACCGCGTCGTCGGCGACCTCCACCGACCCGTCGGCGAAAGTGAGGCGGCCGCGCTCGACGCTGCGCAGGTGCCCTCGTCGTACGACGTCCTCGATGGTCCGCAGGTGCTCGAGCTCCCACGTCGCGAGGGTGGGCGTCTTGGCCATCGTCGGCGTCACGTCGCGGTCGATGCGCAGCATGATCTCCTGCTCCTCCAGGCGGAGGAAGAGCTCCTCGAGCGACGCCGACCCGGCGGCAGACTGCATGAGGTCGGCGGCCATGCCGAGGAAGATCGCCGGGTCCGGCTGGATGAGGGCCCGGTTGTACATCCAGGGGTCGCGAGGCCGCACCCAGCAGATGGCGTCCGGGTCCACCCCGCGCCCGAGCAGCCACACGCACGCATCCGTCGCCGTCTTGCCCGACCCGACCACGACGTACTGGCTGGGCGCCTCCTCGAGCCGCGGCAGGTCGTTGACCGGCAGGACGCTCGCCCGGGCGCCGACGTCGAAGGGGGGCGGGGTCTCGGCGGGGATGCTCGGCGCGAGGTAGCGCGCGTCCACGATCCGGCACGACGCGGGGACCTCGAACCGCGCGCCGGAGATCCGTGAGACGACCGTGCGGTCCCCGTCGTACTCGCTGTTGGGGTGGAAGTCGACGCGTCCCGTCTGGAGCATCCGCGCCAGCACGCGGTCGAAGTAGCCGACGATCTCTGACTGGGAGGCGCGCTCCTGGAGGCCGGCCTCGGGGCCGTGCTCCTGGAGCCGGCCCCCGCCGAGCAGGGTCGAGGCGACGCCGTAGAAGGCGGAGGACTGGTGCAGGCGGACGAACGGGTACGCCTCCTGCCAGTGCCCGCCGGGACCGGAGCGGCGGTCGACCAGCACCACCCGGGCGTCGGAGTGGTCGACCAGCGCGTCCGTGAAGGCCATCCCGGCCGCGCCGGCCCCCACCACGAGGTAGTCGGCATCGATGCGTGTCATGGCCCCACGGTGGCACTCGGGGGAAACCCCGTCCATGGCGCACTCGGGCTGACCCGACCGGGCGGCGCCGGCATCCCCCGCCTCGCCCCTTGTCACGCACGGTGTCCCGGGAGGACGCTGGTCCGACGGGAGGGGTGGTGGAGGCATGGCGAGCTCACGGGTGACACCGGACGAGGTCACGATCCGCACGAGTCCCCGAGAGCCGGTGACCGACCCGACCCTCGGGATCGAGGTGCCGCGCGCAGCAGCGGTCGCGGCCGAGCACCGGCTGGTCACGATCGGCGACTCCCTCACCCACGGGTTCATGAGCGCCGCCGTGCACCGCACAGACCTGTCGTGGCCCGCGATCGCCGCCTACGAGCTCGGCCTGACCGCCGAGCAGTTCACCTTCCCGACGTACGAGTGGCCGCGCGGGCCCGGCGGGCTGCCGCTGGACCTGGAGCGGCTGGCGCGGGCGTTCGAGAAGCGGTTCGGCGCGCACCTGGACTTCTGGGAGATCGTGACCGCGGCCCTGTGGCTGCGGTCCTACATGGACGGGGTCGAGGACTTCTGGGAGCGGGGCGACGGCGCGAGGACCCCGCCCGGCGGCGCACCGTTCCACAACATGGCGGTCTACGGGTGGGACGTGCTCGACCCGCAGCTCCTGACCTCGACCAAGGTGGCGGCCAGGTTGGGCCGCCCGACCAAGGACGACCCGCTGGCGCAGCTGATCGAGCACCACCAGGACCGGGCGGCCTGGCCGGTCCTGCAGCGGGCCCGCAAGGGCAACCGCGGCCGCACCGTGCTGGAGGCCGTGACCGAGATGGCCGGATCCCGCCAGGGCGTGGAGACGCTGGTGGTCGTCCTGGGCTCCAACAACGCGCTCGGGGCGGTCGTCTCGCTCGAGCCGGCGTGGACGCCCGAGGGGTACGACGACCTCTCGGCCGAGCAGCGCCTGGCGGCGCGTGTCGGCTGCAACCTGTGGCGTCCGAGTGCGTTCGCCGCCGACTGGGCGCTGCTCGAGGAGAAGCTGCGCGGGGTGGCCGCCCAGCACGTCATCATCGCGACGGTCCCGTCGGTGACCATCGCCCCGATCGCCCGCGGCACCTTCCGCAAGGTCCGGCCGCAGTCGCGGTACTTCCCCTACTACACCCGGCCCTGGATCACCGACGACGACTTCGACCCCCGTCGCGACCCGCACATCACCGGCGACGAGGCCCGCGCGATCGACTCCGCCGTCGACGCCTACAACGAGACGATGATCGCCTCCGTCGCCGCCGCCCGCCGCGACGGCCTCGACTGGTACCTGTTCGACATGGGGTCGCTGCTCGACCGGCTCGCGACCCGGCGCTACATCAACAGCCCGTGGGCGCGGCCGACGTGGTGGACGCCGTACGAGCTGCCCCCCGCGCTCCGGGCGCTGGACCCGGTGCCCAACACCCGGTTCTTCCGGTCCGGCCCGGGTGGTCGCACCGACGGCGGCCTGTTCTCCCTCGACGGCGTGCACCCCACGACGAGCGCCTACGGCATCCTCGCCCAGGAGGTGATCACGGTGATGGAGCTCGCGGGCGTCGAGTTCACCGACCGCCTCGGGCAGCCCCGTCCCGGCCCGGTGCGGGTCGACTTCGAGCGGCTGCTGCGGTCCGACACCCTCCTCGGCGACCCGCCCGCATCGATCAGCGACACCCTCAGCCTGCTCGGGTGGCTCGACGACCAGCTCGACCTGGTCAACACGTTCCTGCCCTTCGTCCACTCCCCGCTCTGAGGCAGGCGCCCCATGGTCAAGCCCGCCATCCTCGCGGTCGACGACGACCCGGCCGTGGTCGCGGCCGTCGCGCGGGACCTGCGGGCCCGCTACGGCGAGGACTACCGGGTGGTGCGGGCGACCTCCGGGCGTGAGGCGCTCGAGCTCGTCGCCGACCTGGTGCTGAAGGACCGGCCGGTCGCGGCCGTGGTCACCGACCAGCGGATGCCGGGGATGACCGGGATCGAGGTGCTGCGCGAGGTGCGGCAGCAGTCGCCCGACTCCCGCCTGCTGCTGCTGACGGCGTACGCCGACACCGATGTCGCGATCCAGGCGATCAACGACATCGCCCTCGACTACTACCTGATGAAGCCGTGGGATCCTCCCGAGGAGCGGCTCTACCCGGTGCTGGACGAGCTCCTCCGGGACTGGACCCACGCCCACCCCGACCGCGACTCCGAGGTCCGGGTCGTCGGCCACCGCTGGTCGGAGCACACGCACGACGTGAAGTCGTTCCTGGCCCACAACCACGTGCCCTACCGCTGGCTCGAGGTCGACCAGAGCGAGGAGGCCACCCGGCTCCTCGACCTGGCGGGGGCGGGCCCCGACGACCTGCCGGTGGTGGCGCTTCCCGACGGGGTGGCGCTCCGCGCCCCGTCGACCGTCGCGCTCGCCGACGCCCTCGGGCTGCGCACGAGCGCCGAGCGGCAGCTCTACGACCTGTGCATCGTGGGTGCCGGGCCGGCCGGGCTCGCGGCCGCCGTCTACGCGGCGTCGGAGGGCCTGCTGACCGTGGTCGTCGAGCGCGACGCGCCGGGCGGACAGGCCGGGCAGAGCGCGTCGATCGAGAACTACCTGGGCTTCCCCAAGGGTCTCTCCGGCGCCGACCTGACCCACCGCGCGGTGGCGCAGGCCGCCCGCTTCGGCGCGGAGATGGTGCTGGCCCGCGACGTGGTCGGCTTCGAGACGCGCGGACCCGTGCGCGCCGTACTGCTCGACGGGTCGAGCGACATCGAGGCCCGCGCCGTGCTCGTGGCCAGCGGCGTCTCCTACCGGCGGCTCGACGCACCCGGTGCCGACGACGTCGTCGGACGCGGCGTCTACTACGGGGCCACCGCGAGCGAGGCGAGCCAGACCACCGGCGAGGACGTGTACGTCGTGGGCGCAGCCAACTCCGCGGGCCAGGCGGCACTCAACTTCGCCCGCTTCGCCAAGCGGGTCGTCCTCGTGGTCCGGGGAGCGAGCCTCGAGGCGTCGATGTCGCAGTACCTCGTGAGCCGCATCCTCGCCGCCGCCAACATCGACGTACGCCTGCGGACCGAGGTCGTCGGCGCGCGCGGGGACGGGCACCTCGAGGCGATCACGCTTGCCCACCGCGACTCCGGCGCCGAGGAGGAGGTCGAGACCGGCTGGGTCTTCGTCTTCATCGGCGCGGCCCCGCGCACCGACTGGCTGGGCGACGCCGTCGCGCGCGACGCTCGCGGCTTCGTGCTCACCGGGCCGGACCTGCCGCCGGGACCGGAGATCGGCTGGCCGGTCGAGCGCGGACCGTACGCGCTGGAGACGAGCGTGCCGGGCGTCTTCGCCGCGGGGGACGTCCGCCTCGACAGCATGAAGCGCGTGGCCTCCGCCGTCGGCGAGGGCGCCATGTCCGTCTACCTCGTGCACCGCTACCTGGCGAGCACGTGATGCTGCACGACGAGCTCCGGGCCCTGGGCCTGCTCGACGGGTTCACCGACGAGCAGGTCGCCGAGCTGGCCGGCGCGGGCGACGAGCTCTCCTTCGCCGCGGGCGAGCACCTCTTCGACGAGGGCCGACCCGCCGACGACTGGTGGGTGCTGCTGGACGGCCGGATCGACCTCGTCCGCCGGATCGGGCACGAGGAGGCCGTGATGGCCACGATGGAGACTCCGGGCCAGTGGGCGGGCGGCTTCCGTGCGTGGGACGAGCACGGCATCTACATGGGCAGCGGCCGCGTGGTGGAGCCGGCCCGGGTCTTCCGGCTGCGGGCCGACCAGCTGGGCTCGCTGGGCGAGGCGTGGTTCCCCTTCGCCGTCCACCTGCTGCGCGGCCTCATCGGCACGGCGCGACGCATCGAGCACAACGCCCGCCAGCGCGAGGCACTCGTGGCCCTCGGCACCCTGGCCGCCGGGCTCGCGCACGAGATCAACAACCCCGCCTCGGCGGCCGTCCGCTCGGTGGGTGCGCTCCAGGAGAGCAGCGACCACCTGCTCGACTCGCTGCAACGACTGGCGGCGCAGTCCATCACGGCGGCCCAGTTCGTCGCCCTCGACTCGTTGCGCCGCACCATCGCGGGCGCACCCACCCCGACCGGGGTGGCGCTCGCCGACCGCGAGGACGAGATCTCGACCTGGCTGGTCGAGCACGACATCGACCGGGACTGGGTGATCGCGCCGGCGTTGGCAGCCGCGGGCGCCGACCTCGCCTGGTGCGAGCAGGCCGCCGCGTCGCTGGAGGGGGCGGCCCTCCAGGCCGGCCTGGACTGGGTGGCGAGCGCCGTCACGATGACCTCGCTGATCGCCGAGGCCCAGGACGCGACGCGACGCATCTCCGACCTCGTCTCGGCCGTGAAGTCCTACTCCCAGCTCGACCGCGCGACCGTGCAGCAGGTCAAGGTCACCGACGGCCTCGAGAGCACGCTCATCATGCTCGGCCACAAGCTCCGCGACGGCGTGGTCGTGCGACGGGAGTACGCCGACGACCTGCCCCTCGTCGAGGCCTCCCCCGGCGAGCTCAACCAGGTGTGGACCAACCTCATCGACAACGCCGTCGACGCCATGGAGGGCAGCGGGACGCTCACGGTCCGCACGTACGCCGACGAGCACGCCGTCGTCGTCGAGATCGGCGACACCGGCCCGGGCATGACCGACGACGTCGCCGCCCACGCCTTCGAGCCGTTCTTCACCACCAAGGAGGTGGGTCGCGGCACGGGGCTCGGGCTCGACATCTCCCGCCGGATCATCGTCGAGCGGCACGGCGGGGAGATCTCGGTCGATCCGAAACCCGGTGACACGGTCGTGCGCGTCCGGCTGCCGCTCGGGTCGTCGGGTCGGTGACCCACTCGGCCGCCTGGGCGCCCGTCGTACTAGTTCTCGATCGTCGCCGCTGCCTGCTTGATGCTCAGCACGGCGAGCACGATCAACAGCACAGGCACGATGAGGGTCCACATCGTGGGGAGGATGCCGAGTACGCACCCAGCGCAGGTGAGGACACGTCCCAAACCTGGGCTACGCGAGAAGACCAGAGTCCCCGCGACAACGAGGGCACCACCGCCGACCAGCGTGGGAAGCCAGAACCACAGGCCGCCATCGCCGGTTCGAAGCAGTCGGACAGTCTCTGCGATACCGGCCGCCACGAGCAGGGATCCCAATGACATTCCGAACCACCACGTCCAACGACGCATGCGGTCACGGTACCGACTCGATGGGCTGTGTCACAGCACTGCGAACGGCCGGACCTCACCGTGCGCCGGTGGGTCAACGCAGATGGAGTCCTGGCCCTCGAGCACGATCCAGCTTCGCCTCAGGACACTGAAGCCTCATCGACACAGATCGGCACCGGCGCCACTTCATCTGGCCGGCGAGCCGGCGTTAGAGGTCCAGCCTCCCGGTGCTGGGCGGTCGTGTGAGCGCATGGCCCTCCGCCTCCGGATCCTCCTTCAGTGCGGCTCGTGGTCGTGGCGATTGGCCTCCGCCTCCATCTCGTCGGCCAGCGCGCGGAGCTCCTCGGCGCGCTGGCGTGCATCGCGTAGCCGGCGCTCGCGCTGCTGCCCGTCGTCTCCCGCACCGTCGCGGCGGCGCGCCAGGCGCGTCGCGGGCTGTTCGGCGCTGGGCTCACGGGCGAGGTCGACACCGGTGGCGGCGCGATAGGCGGCGATGTAGCCCTGGATCTCCGGACGGAACGCCTGGGCCCAGCTCACGGCCTCCCTGGCGCCGACCGTGGGATCGGCCCAGGCGCCGAGCCTGATCGTGAGGACCAGCTGCTCGCCGATGGTCGCCAGGTCGTTGAAGTGGACGATGCTCGCCTCGCCCCAGCCCTGGATGCTCCTCATCGCGTCCACCCGGTCCATCCACGGTTCGGGGTACGGAGTCATCGATCGACCGCCGAGGAACTGCCGCAGCTCGGGTTCGCCGAGGAGGCGCTGGATCACGAGGAGCTCTGCACGTGAGGCGACCGCCATCTCGCCGTACTGGTTGTGCGTGCCATGGGTGAGGATCAGGTGGCAGTCGCGAAGCGCCAGGCACAGCGGGAACCCGTCTGACTGCAGAGCGAGGTTGTCCATGGCCTCGAAGAACCGCTGCCCGAGGTGCAGCACCTGGTGGAACGCCTCGACGAAACGGCTGCGGCGCTCGACGGGGGTGTCCGGGCGGGCCGGCCCCCGTCCGAGCAGGGTCAGGCCGTACTCGTACTCGTACTCGGCGGCGCGCCGACGCACGGTCAGCCGGTGCACCTCGTCCTCCGCATAACCCCACAGGCGGTTGCGGAGCGGGAGCAGCGGGGTGAGGTCGAAGCGGGCCAGCGGGTCGCGACCCGGCTGCCGACGGTTCTGGAACCGGGCCACGATCGCGTCCATGGTCTGGACGAGCATGCCCTCCTCGAGCCAGTAGCTCCAGATCAGCTCGACCGCTGGAAGGGGCCACGGACGCTGGTCCGAGGGCGGGCCCGCGAGCTTCGGGAACCGGAAGAACGTGTCGTTGGCGGGCAGGCCCGCGACGAACCTCGAGGGGAGGAGGTCGCGGAAGTCACTCACCGTCATCTCGCCGACGCGCTCGCGGGCCGCGTCCCGCAACGCGAGGTACGGCTTCGACCCGAAGGCCGGCCCGGAGCTCGCGACATCCGACCCGTCCGCCGCGCTGGCGCTCGTCACGGTGAAGGTGTCGCTGTCGAGGAGCTCGGCCGAGGAGAGGAACGACGACAGGTCGGCCTCCCTGGCCGGCTTCCCCGCGAGCAGTCGGACCAGATAGCTGCCCTCGGTCAGCTCGGGGGACGCCGTGACCGAGGTCGAGGTGGGCGGCCGCCGGGTGCCTGACTTCGGCCGCCAGCCGTGGGCGGCGACCGGGTCGCCTCCCGGTCGAGGTCGTCGGGCGACGACCACCCACGTGTACGCAGTGACGTCGGCGTCCACGGCGATCTCCAGCACGACGTCATCACCCGGCTCGATGACCCGTCGGAGGGGCCGGATCTGGTTGGACATGGCGACTCCCTTCAGGCGGATCGGCCGCCGACCTGCGCTCGGCCATGTCCTCGCCCGGATCCATGCCTACCGCGAAAGCCGGGACCGCCGCTAGATGTCCGGATCGATCGAGAGACGTAGGTCCCGGCCGAGAAGGTGGGCGAGGCGGCCGGACTCCTGCTCCATCGCCTCGTCGGGTCGGGGTCGCTCGTCGAGCCAGGTCACCGTGAGCTGGTCCCCCTTGCGCGCCCACGTCCCGCACACGACCCCACCGACGATCACCGGGTTGGCCTTGCGCGTCATCAGGTCCCGTCGGGTCGACGGGGTGACGTGCACGTCCTTGGTGCCAGGACCGATCACCCACTGGTCGTGCCCGGGAAGGAACCGCACCGCCTCCGACGGGAGCGACGCCACCAGGCCGTCGACGTCCTCGCGCACGACGTACGTCGTGGTGCCTTCGACATCGACCGCGACCAGCCGGTCGCTGAGCTCGGAGAACCATGCGTCGAGCCGCCGGCGGCCTGCGCTCAGGCCCTCGCCGAGCCAGTAGTGCAGGTGCTCGAGCGTTGCCGGGCCGTATGTCCGCAGGTACGCGGTGATGGCCCGCGGGCCGGCGTCGGCAAGGTCAGGGATGCCCCGCCACCGCGGGTTGTCGTCGAGGAGCTGGAACGTGTGCTGTCCGTCTCGCCGCGGACCGAGGCTCATGTCGCCCTGCCAGGTCAGCGGCTTGATCAGGGTGCCCGCACCCTCGTCGAAGACCGCCTCGAGGTGCCGGTACGCGCGGTGACTCGCCAGCGCCCGGCCGAGCTCGGCGACGGTCAACGGTCCGCCGCTCAGCGCCGCGCGCACCGCTGCCCGGAAGTCGGGCCAGTCCGACGGAGCGAGACCATAGTGCTCCACCCAGCTCGGCAGCTCCCACTGCCGGCCGGCCGACCTGAGGGCCAGGTAGATGCCGCCCTCCTCGGGCGAGAGGTAGTGCATCGACCCGCGGAACGCGAACGCCTTGACCACCTCCCCCTCGGCCAGTGCCACCGCGAGCTCGCCCGGGCGCGAGGTCGTCCGGCGGGTCCGGACCGCCAGCTCAGCCAGCGACTCATCCATCGAGAGCACGGCGCCGAGGCGACGTACGACGTCCGCGACGGACTCAGACCCCACCGGTTCGAGCAGCTGTCGCTCCATCCGCCAGGACAGCGCCTGCGGCCAGGTGACTGCAGCCTCGGTCGACGTGTTCATCCACCCACCCTCCCACCGCTTCCGGACTAGGCGCGCCGATGACCTGTCGTCACGGTGGCGTGATGCGTAGGCTCCGGAGCCGGCACGGGGTCCACCCCGACAATGTGCCTTCCCGGCGAGACCAGTCGATGCAGAGGGAGTCTGTGGTGCGTTGCTCCAGGGCGGTGTCGACGTGAACGGTCGTGGGGCCGGCCGTGATCCCGAGGGCGCCCTGGTCCCCCGCCGGCTGTACGCGGCACTCGAGGAGTGCACCTACCTCAACCAGGCTTCCCTGGGGCTCGTGCCCCGGCCGACCATCGAGGCGATGACGCGATTCCTCGTCGACGTCGGCCAGTACGGCAACGTCCGACTGTCCGACGACGCCGAGGCACGGGTCCTGGACGGCCTGCGGCAGGGCGCAGCCACGTTGTTCGACACCCCGCCTCGATCGATCGCGGTGCTGGCCGGGGCGAGCGAAGGACTGGGGCAGGTCGCTGCCGCCCTTGCCTCGGGGCTGCGGTCGGACGCGCCTGAGGTCGTGCTGGTGACCACCGACTTCCCCAGCGTCACCTACCCGTGGATCGCGGCCAGTGACCGGAACCTTGCGACGTCACCCGTCCTCCGCTGGGTCGTCGACGATCCCGGCAGCGATCTCACCGACGGGCTCGTCGCGGCGGTGAACGAGCGGACCGGCGTCGTGTGCGTGAGCGCGGTGCAGTACTCGACCGGCACGAGGATCGACGTCGCTGCCGTGGCCCGCGCCGCTCACACCGTGGGGGCCCGGGTCGTCGTCGACGTGACCCAGCTTGCCGGTGCCGCCCCGGTGAGCATGAGGGAATGGGGCGTCGACGCCCTCGTGTGCAGCGGCTACAAGTGGCTCTCGGCGCACGGCGGCGTCGCCCTCGCCGCACTGAGCCCCGAGATGACCGAGCTCGTGCCTCCGGTCGTGGGATGGATGGGGGCCGAGGATCCCTTCGACTTCACCGCCACGGACCTCACGCTGGCCTCCGGCGCCCGCCGCTTCGAGCTCTCCACCATGTCGTACGCCTCTGCGGTCGGGCTCCAGCACTCCATCGACCTGCTCAGCAGCACCGGCATCCCCGCGCTCGCCGACCACTCGCGTCTCCTGGCCCACGAGCTCGTCGACCTCGTGTCCCCGTCCGGCTGGTACCCGTTCCGCCCGGTCGGAGACCCCGCCGCGAGCCACCACCTCGTCTCGTTGCGACACCCCCGCGCCTCGGGACGCGACGTCCAGGCCACCCTGGCCCGAGACCACTCCGTCTTCACCAGCTCACGAGGCGGCGGCATCCGCGTGTCCCTCCACGGTTACAACACCAGTGCAGACCTCCACGCGCTCGCCACGGCGTTGACCCGCGTCACCTGATCCGCCCTCTCCGCGCGTGCCAAGGGGCCGCGGTCGGTGGAGCTCAGTCGCCCACCTGGGACGACGGCAGGTCCGTCCGCGCCAGCTCCTGGAACAGCGTCAGCTGGATGCCCGCCGGCGCGTCGAGCCGGGAGTTGAGCGAGTCCCAGGGCGTGCGGGTGGGAGGCGCGATCTGCTCCGCACCGCCCGCCACCGCGGCACGGGTGCTCTCCTCGCAGTCGTCCACCTCCAGGGCGACCCGCAGGTGGGGCGCCACCCGACGTCCGACCTCGACGCGGTCGATGAGCTCGACCTGGGCGTCGTTGGACAGCTCCAGGGTGGCGCGACCGACGTCCAGGATGGTCACGTGGGCACCCCCGTCGCTGGCGTACTCCTCGGCTACCGGCGCGCCCAGCACGTCGCGGAAGAAGTGCACCGCCTGCTCGTAGTCCTTCGCGTGGACGACCAGCCGCAGCTGCCGGATGCCGCTCATCGCGCCGCCTCCCGTCCTGCCTCCCGCTCGGCCGCCCGCCGGTGCAGGTCGCGCAGCTCGTCGGCGAGCTCGGGAGCCGGTCCTCCCACGGGCAGGCCGGGCGCCACGGCGTTGATCGGCAGCGGTGCTACCGGCCCCGGCCCCAGGCCCCAGCCCTGCCGCCACTCGGTGAGCTGGGCGGTCGACGCGGCGTACACGATCCGTCCGAGCCCGACCCAGGCGTGCCCGGCCGAGCACATCGGGCAGTGCTCGCCCGAGGTGTAGACGGTGCAGTCAGGCCGCACCGCAGGGTTCACGTGCGCGGCCGCCCATTGCGCCAGCTCGAGCTCGGGATGTCGGGTCTGGTCGCCGCCCGCGGTGCGGTTGCGGTCCTGGTGCAGCACCGCACCGTCGGGGTCGACCAGCACCGACCCGAACGGCTCGTCGCCGTGCTCGAGCGCCTCGCGGGCGAGGTCGACGCAGCGGCGGAGGTGGGTGAGGTCCTGCGCGGTCAGCTCAGACTCGGAGTCCATCCGCCGACACTAGGACGTCGCGGTCCGCGTGTCAGGAGGCTCCGGCGCCGGGGTCGGCGAGCACGTCGCGCCACGAGTGCTGCGGCTCGTAGCCGAGCAGCTCGCGGGCCTTCTCGATCGAGTAGAACGTCTCGTCGCGGCCCATCTCCCGGCGGACCTCGACCCCGTCGTAGAAGCGCTCCCGGACCTCGTCGGTCGTGACTGCCACCGACATGTCGGCGTTGGCGACGTTGAACACCTCGTACCCCAGCCCGTCGACCTCGAGGCCGCGCTGCACCATCCGGCCCAGGTCGCGGGTGTCGATGTAGGCGAAGATGTTGCGCCGCCGCAGCGCCGGGTCCTCGAGGAACGCCGGGAACATCTCGGCGTACTCGTGGGGCTCGATGACGTTGTTGATCCGCAGGCCGTAGACGTCCGCGCCGGTGCGCGCCTGGAACGAGCGCGCGGTCACCTCGTTGGCGACCTTGGACATCGCGTAGGAGTCCTCCGGGACCGTCGGGTGCTCCTCGTCGACCGGCACGTAGAGCGGTCGCCGCTCGCCCTGGGCGAAGCAGACGCCGTACGTCGTCTCCGAGGACGCGAAGATCACCTTGCGCACGCCGAGCCGCGTCGCGGCCTCGAGCACGTTGTAGGTGCTGAGCACGTTGGTCGCGTAGGTCCGCGCGTCCGACGTGAGCAGGATCGCCGGCACGGCGGCGAAGTGCACGACCGCGTCGTACGACGGCTTCTCGTCCAGGTCGAGCTCGTCGAAGGTCGCGAGCCCCGCCATCGCGGAGTACGTCTCGCCCGCGTCGGTGAGGTCGACCCGCAGGTCGGCGACGTCCGGGTGTCCCAGGGGGACGAGGTCGGCGTTGGTGACCTGGTGGCCCTGCTCGGCGAGGTAGGGGGCCACGTGCTTGCCGGCCTTGCCGCTGCCACCGGTGAAGAAGATGCGCATGGCTCCCCCAACCAGCTCAGGCTACGGATCCTTCCCGCGGCTCGAGGACGACGACGGCGGTCTCGGTCGGCCGCCGGGCGGCGTAGCCCTCCAGGTCGTGGTCCACCTCGGCCCAGCGCGCCCAGAGCCGGGCGCGCTCCTCGCCCTGCGCGCGGTGCGCGCGCACCGGCAGCGTGCCGTCGCGGGTCTGTACGACGGCGTCCGGGTGCGCCTGCAGGTTGAGCCACCAGGCGGGCTCGGGAGGACCCCACCCGTTCATCGCCATCGTGACCAGGTTGTCGCCGTCCTCGAGGTAGCCGACGACGACCTTGCGGGGCGTCCCGCTGCGGCGGCCCGTGGTGGTGAGCCACAGCGTCCCCCACCCGCCCGGCCTGGGTCGCCACAGGCCGAACCTGCCCCGGCTCACCCGCAGCACCGCGCGGTGGCAGTGCCAGAACGCCACGACGAACCAGCGCGGTGGGAGCCGCGCCGACCGACGTCGCGCTGCTCGACCCTCGGGTTCCTCCGTCATGCCTCGAGCCTGTCCCGCGGCGCGCGCGAGCGGTAGGGCCAGAGGTCCGGAGGCCTCAGGCGCGCCGGGCGAGCAGGGCCGCACCCAGCAGCGCGGCATCGGGGCCCAGCTCGGAGGCACGCACCTCCGGCGGCTCGCGCCACGTCAACGCCTCGGCCAGGCCCGCCCGCACCGGGCCGAGCAGGTCCTCACCGGCCTCGGCGAGCCCGCCACCCAGCACGACGAGCTCGGGCTCGAGCAGCAGGGTGCACGCGGCCAGGGCCGTCACCCAGCAGGCGACCGCGTCGTCCCACACCCGTCGCGCGACCGCGTCGTGGTCGACCCGCTCCACGACCTCGCGAGCCGTCGCGGAACGGCCCGACAGCGCGAGGTAGCGACGGCTCACGCCGCCACCCGACGCGTAGACCTCCAGGCAGCCGCGCTGGCCGCACGGGCACCGCTCGCCGCCGGGGCGCACCGGGGTGTGGCCCAGCTCCCCGGCGCCGCCGGACCTGCCCTCGATGCGGCGGCCTCCCACCACGAGGCTGGCCGCGATGCCGGTCCCGACGGAGGCGTGTACGAAGTCCCGGCACCCGCGCGCCGCTCCCAGCTGCCACTCCGCGTCGCCGGCCGCGCCCGCGTCGTGGCCCACGGCCACGGGGACGTCGACCACGGCAGCCACGACGTTGCGCAGCGAGACGTGGGCCCAGTCCAGGTTGGAGGCGTACTCGACCACGCCGCGGTCCCGGTCGATCACGCCCGGCGACACCACGCCGACGCCCGATAGCGCCAGGCCGAGGTCCTGCGCCCGTGCGGCGAGCTGCTCGACGGACCGGCGTACGGCGTCCCGGGCCGCCTCGCCGCGACCGGTGGGGGTCGCGTGCCGCGCCACCACGGCACCGGCCTCGTCCACGAGGGCGGACTTGACGGTGGTCCCGCCGATGTCGACGGCCAGCGTCACCGGCCCGCTCACCGGCGTGCCTCGTGGTCGCGCACGGCGGTCACGACGTCCGCCACGACCTGCGCGCTCGTCACGGTGCGCGAGCCCGCGTCGTACTGGGTGCCGACGACGGCGCTGGAGGTCGCGAGGGTCCCGGGGGCGCGCAGGTGTACCTCGCGGGCGCCCGTCCCGGAGAGCACGCGGGCGACGTTGCCGGGACGGACCCCGCCGGCCACCACGACCGCGATCCGGTCCCCGGACGCCCGCACCAGCCCGGCCAGCGTCTCGAGGTGGTCGACCGCCGGCCCGTCGCCGCCGGACGTCAGCACCGCCGACACCCCGAGGCCAACGAGCCGGTCCAGGAGGCTGCCCGGCTCGCCTCCCGCGGCCAGGGCGGTGTCGAAGGCCTTGTGGAAGGTGACCGGACAGGGGCCGCACGCCGCGACCAGCCCGGCGAGGGCCTCGTGGTCGAGGTCGCCGGACGGCGTCAGCGCGCCCAGCGTGAAACCGAGGCGGGGGTCGTCCCCGAGCGCCGCCCGGGTCGCGGCGATGTCTGCCCTCATGACGGCCAGCTCGGCCAGCGAGCAGACGAAGTCGCCGGCGCGCGGCCGCACCAGCACCTGGAGCCCGAGGCGGCCGGCCTCCTCGGCGGCGCTGAGCACCATGCCGAGCGACGGCGTCGTACCGCCCTCGGACAGCGCGGCGCACAGCTCCACCCGGTCGGCTCCCCCGCGGCGCGCGGCGGCCGTGCCGCCGACGTCGTCGACGCAGATCTCGACCGCGGTCATGCGCCCGCGCCCCGCAGCGAGGCCGTGTCGGCCCCGAGGTCGATCTCGCCGACGCGCGTGCCGCCACCGAGGACGGGCAGGTCCATGAGGGACCGCGCGCCCGTGACGTCGACGCCGACCGCGCGCAGGCCCGCCAGCGCCACCAGCGTGGTCGCGCGCGGGTTGCCGTCGGCCATCTTGAGGGCCACCGCCTGGCCCGTGTCGGTCGCCATCGCGATGACGCCCTCGGCACCGCCCTTGGCCACGAGGCCGGGCACCTGGCGCATGGCGTCGGAGTTGGGGTGCGGGTCGCCCCCGACGAAGAAGGGGTGGGTGCGCATCGCCGCGGACACCGATGCAGGATCCGAACCCTCGTCGGCGAGCGCGAGGCCGCGGAACGACCGCGCCAGCCCGCGGACCGAGACGCCGAGGAGGGGGGCTCCGCACCCGTCGACCGTCACGTGCCGCACCGGCTCTCCCGTCATCTCCTCAACCACGTCGCGCACCTGCACCTGCAGGGGGTGGTCGGGATCGAGGTAGCCCTCGACGTCCCACCCACGAGTGGCACAGGCGAGGAGCATCGCAGCATGCTTGCCCGAGCAGTTCATCCGCAGCCGGTCCGGCGACTCGCCGCTGGCCAGCAGCGCCTGGCGGGTGGGCTCGTGCTCGGGCAGGTCGACGGGGCACTGCAGGGCGCGCTCGTCGAGGCCCGCACGGGCGAGCAGGCGACGTACAACGGCGACGTGGCCGTCCTCCCCCGTGTGGCTGCCGGCCGCGATCGCGACCTCCTCGCCGACCAGCGGCGCGCCCGCCCGCAGGCAGGCCAGCGCCTGGAGGGGCTTGAGCGTGGAGCGCGGCAGGATCGTCTCGTCGGCGCTGCCCAGCGAGACGGCCTCGGAGCCGTCGCGGTCGAGCACCACGAGGTGGCCGGTGTGGCGGCTCTCCACGAAGCCGCCGCGGCGTACGACGGCGAGCTCAGCCATGCCGCACCTCCTCGTGGGCAGGAGCGGTCACGACGGCGGCACCGGGCGTGGTCGCCAGTGCGGGGGGCGGCACCGGCGTGTCGGAGCGGGCACGGAGACGGGCGGCCAGGAACGAGAGGCTGCCGTTGACGACGAGATACATGAGGGTCACCACGACGTAGGTCTGGATGAGGAGTCGGTTGAAGGAGGTCAGCACCTGGGCGCGGTAGAGCAGCTCGGTGAAGGCGACGACGTAGCCCAGGGACGTGTCCTTGAGCAGGCTGACCAGCTGGCTGACCAGCGACGGGGTGACGTGCCGCAGCGACTGCGGGAGCACGACCGCACGCACCACCTGGGCACGCCGCATCCCGAGGCTCAGCCCCGCCTCGGTCTGGCCCCGCGGCAGGCTCAGGATCCCGGCCCGGACGATCTCGGCGATGGCCGCGGAGTTGGCCAGCACCAGGGGGATCGCCAGCTTCCACAGCACGTCGGGGTTGATGCCGTACGACGGCAGCGCGAAGAGCATCACGTAGATCAGCAGCAGCACCGGGACCGTCCGGAAGAGCTCGACGAACACCACCGCCGGCACCCTGACCAGCCGGTGCGGGCTGGTGCGCGCCACGGCCAGCAGCACCCCGAGGGGCAGGCTCAGGACCGCGACGACCGCCGCGGCCTGGAGCGTGCCGCGCAGGCCGACCAGGAGGTACGACGCGATGTCGGCGCTGAGCAGTGGCGTCCACCGGTCGGCGTCTAGCTGGCCCGCCTGACCCAGCTCGCGCAGCGCGAGGGCCAGGACGGCGACGAGCACCAGCACGCTGAGCACGGAGGCGACCAGGACGCGGCGGCGCGCGGCCGGGCCGGGGTGGTCGTAGAGGTGGGCCAGCTCGTGGCCCCGGGACCCGCTCATCGCAGGATCGCCACCCTCTTCTCGACGCGGGAGGCCATCAGCCCCAGGCCGAGGGCCATCGCCATGTAGACGACACCCACGGAGGCGTAGACCGCGATCGGCTGGGCGAGGACGTTGTTGATCCGGTTGGCGGCGCTGGTCAGCTCCACCACGCCGACGGTCGCGGCCAGGGCGGTGTTCATCAGCAGCGCGATCAGCACGTTGCCGAGGGGCTGGACGACCGCCCGCAGCGCCTGCGGCACCACGATCTTGCGCATCACCTGGCTGAAGCCCATGCCCAGCGCCCGGGCCGCCTCGACCTCACCGGGGGCGACGGTGTTGACGCCGCTGCGCACCGCCTCGGCGACGTACGCCCCCTCGTAGAGGCCGAGCACCACGACGACCGTCGTGGTCAACGGCATCACCAGGCCGGCGTCCGGCAGCGCGAAGACGGCGAGCAGGAGCAGCGCCAGCAGGGGGACGTTGAGGAAGTACTGCACGTAGCAGAAGGCGGCGCCGCGCAGCACCGGGACGGGACTGATCCTCGCCACCGTCACCAGCACACCGATCACCAGTGCCCCCACGGTGGAGAGCACGGCGATCAGCAGCGTGGTGCCGAGTGCCTCAGCGATCAGGTCGCCGTGCTGCGTCAGTGCATCCATCCTTGCCTCCTCAGGTCGTCCCTCTGCCGACGCAGGTCGTCAGGAGCCGGGGACCGAGCCGATGGCCGGCGGGGTCGGCGCCTCGCTGTCCACGGCGGTCCCGATCGAGTCCTCGAAGGCCTGGGCCCACTGGCCGTCCTCCTGGATCTTGAGCAGCCAGTCGTTGACGAACTCCTTGAACTCCGGGTCGTCGGGGGGCAGCCCGATCCCGTAGGGCTCCTCGGTGAACGGCTCGCCGGCGATCTTGAGGTCCGGGTTGGAGGCCGCGTTGGTGGCGAGCAGCAGGTAGTCCTGGACGTAGGCGTCGCCGCGGCCCTGCAGCAGCGCCTGGACGGCCTGCGGGTCGGTGGCGAAGCTGATCACGTCGGCGTCGGGCGCCTCCTCGGGGACCGCCTCGACCGCGGGGGTGTTGGCGCCGACGATCACCGTGCGGCCGTCGAGGTCCTCGATGCCGCCGATCTCGTCCTCGTCCGCCGGCACGGCGACTGCGAGGCCGGACATGAAGTAGGGGCCGGCGAAGGAGACCTGCTCGGCGCGCTCCTCGGTGATCGTGTAGGTGTTGAAGACGGCGTCGACGGTGCCGTTCTGCAGCAGCGCCTCGCGGGTCTCCGAGGCGGGCGGCGTGATCTTCACGTTGGGCTCGCCGATGATGTAGGTCGCCAGCAGCTTGGCCAGGGTGATGTCGAAGCCCTCGACGTCGTCGGGGTTGGTGGGGTCCTGCTGGGAGAGCAGCGGCGCGTCGAGCGCGGCGGCGACGACCAGCTCGCCCCGCTCCTTGATCTCGGCCATGGTCGTGCCCTCGCCGATCGCGGCGTCGTCGGCGACGGGGGCGTCCGCGAAGATCCCGGTCGGCTCGGCGGCCGAGGAGTCGGACTCGCCGTCCGAGCCACAGGCAGCCAGCACGAGGCTGAGCGCGGTCACGGCAGCGAGGGCAAAGCCCAGGCGCCTCGGGCGTCGGGTTTCTGACATGGGTCTTTCCTTTCGACGTGCTGCTGGGATCAGTGGGTCATCACCGAGGCGAGGAACGCGCGGGCGCGCTCCGAGCGGGCGTCGGTGAAGAAGGTGTCGGGCGCGGACTCCTCGACGATCCGGCCCTGGTCCATGAAGACGACGCGGTCGGCGGCACGGCGGGCGAAGCCCATCTCGTGGGTGACCACGACCATCGTCATGCCGTCGCGCGCGAGGTTGGTCATGACGTCGAGGACCTCGTTGATCATCTCGGGGTCGAGCGCGGAGGTCGGCTCGTCGAAGAGCATCACCGTCGGCTGCATCGCGAGCGCACGGGCGATGGCCACGCGCTGCTGCTGCCCGCCGGAGAGCTGGGCCGGGCGGCGGTCCGCCTTGTCGGCGAGGCCGACCCGGTCGAGGAGAGCCATCGCGCGCTCGCGGGCCGCGGCCTTCCGCTCCCGGCGGACCATCGTCGGGGCGAGCACGACGTTGTCGAGCACCGAGAGGTGCGAGAAGAGGTTGAAGGACTGGAAGACCATCCCGACGTCGGCGCGGACCCGGGCCAGCGGACGGCCCTCGACGGGGAGCAGGACGCCGTCGATCGTGATCGTGCCGGAGTCGATCGTCTCGAGCCCGTTGATCGTGCGGCACAGGGTCGACTTGCCGGAGCCGGACGGCCCCACCACGACCACGACCTCGCGCGCCGCGACCCGCAGGTTGATGTCGCGCAGCACGTGCAGGTCGCCGAAGTGCTTGTCGACGTGCGCGAGGTCGAGCACAGGAGCAGAGCTCGGGTCGGACATCTGGAGTGACATCGGGGTGCCTCCTGCCGCGTCGGGGGTTGGCGTGGCGCCGAACGTAACGCAGGATGATCTCTACGAGAACAGAGATTCAATCTACGATTTTGGAGTAACTGTCGTGACCACTCCGCATGCCCAGGTGCTCGACCTGGTCCGTGGCGGGACCGCGAGCTCGCGTGCCGACGTCGCCCGGCTCCTGTCCATGTCCGCCTCCACCGCCTCGGCTCGGGTCGACGCCCTGGTCCGCCGCGGACTGCTCGTGGAGCACTCCGACAGCACCGCCCGCGCCGGCCGGCGACCCCGCGTGCTGAGGCTGCGGCCGGGGCTGGGCTCGGTGGCCGCCGTGGACCTGCGCCACGCGGTCGCACACCTGACCGTCGCGGACCTGTCGGGCGAGGTCCTGGGCTCCGACCGGCTCCCCGTCTCCCTTGACGAGGGCCCGCGGGTCGTACTGGGAGCCGTCGCCGACGCGGTGCTCGCGCTGGCCTCGAGGTCGGTGACCGCGCCGGACGAGCCGTCGCAGGAGCGCTCCGGGCTGCAGGCCGTCTGCGTCGGCGTACCGGGTCCGGTCGGCCCGGCGCTCGACCGGGTGGTCGCGCCGGCGCGGATGCCCGGGTGGAACGGCGTCGACGTGGCAGCGCTCGGCCAGGAGCTCTTCGGCGTACCGACGCTCGTGGAGAACGACGTCAACCTGCTCGCGGTGGGCGACCACCTGCAGCGCCCTGGCGCGGACCACCGCGTGGTGGTCACCGTCGACACCGGCATCGGGTGCGGCGTCGTCGTCGACGGACGCCTGCACCGCGGCGCGTCGGGCATGGCGGGCGACGTCAGCCACACCACGGTCGTGGGGGCACCCCGGGTGCCCTGCTCCTGCGGTCGTACGGCGTGCCTCGACGTCATCGCCAGCGGCTCGGCGCTGCTGTCCGCCCTCGGTGAGGCGGGCGTGCCGACCGCCTCGATGGACGAGCTGATCCGCGCCGTGCACGACGGTCACCCGCTCGCGACCGGCCTGGTCCGCGAGGCGGGCGAGCGCATCGGCGACGTCCTGAGCACCGTCATCAGCTTCTTCAACCCGGCCGAGCTGGTGCTCGCCGGGCCGGTGAGCTCGCTGCCGCCCTTCGTCGCGGCCCTGCGCTCCCGCGTCTACGCGTCCTGCCTGCCGGCCACGACCGCCTCCCTCGCGATCACCCGGCTCGCGGACGGCGGGGAGGCCACGCGGGCGGGCGCGATCCGCCTCGCCGCCGACCACGCCTTCGCCGCCGGTCCGCTCGCCGCGAGGGTCCGATGAGCGCCCCGTCGGCATCGAGGCCGCCGCGCATCGCCGTGTGCGGCATCAGCCTGGAGGCCTCGACCTTCTCCCCCGCGCTCACCACGACCGAGATGCTGGCGCCGCGGCGCGCGACGGAGGTGCTCGAGGCGTGGGAGTTCTGGCGACCGGGAGGGTCGCTGGCCGACCGCGCAGAGTGGATCGGCGTCCTGCAGGCCCGCGGCATCGCGGGCGGACCGATCCCCCTCGCCGACTACCGCGCCCTCAAGGACGAGATCCTCACCGGGCTCGCGCGGGCGGGCGAGGCGGAGCCGCTGGACGGCGTCGTGCTCGACCTGCACGGAGCCGCCAGCGTGGTCGGCATGCAGGACATGGAGGGTGACCTCGCCCTGGCCGTGCGCGCGGTCGTCGGTCCCGACGTCCTCATCAGCACGGGCATGGACCTGCACGGCAACGTGTCGCGCACCCTGGCCGAGACGCTCGACCTGCTGACGACCTACCGCACCGCGCCCCACATCGACTGGGTCGAGACCAAGGAGCGCGCGGCCACCCACCTCGTCGAGAGGCTGGCGCTGCCGCCGGAGCGGCGCCGTCCGTCCAAGGCGTGGGTCCCGGTGCCGATCCTGCTCCCGGGCGAGATGACGAGCACCCGCGAGGAGCCGGCCCGGAGCCTGTACGCGCGTGTCCCCGAGATCGAAGCGATGGACGGCGTGCTGGACGCAGGCATCTGGATCGGCTACCCGTGGGCCGACGAGCCGCGCAACATGGCGGTGGTGATGGTGACCGGCGACGACGCCCCGCTCGTGCTGGCCCAGGCGCGCGACCTGGCCGGCGAGGTGTGGCGGCGGCGCGAGGAGTTTGGCTTCGTCGCCCCGGTCGGGAGCTTCGACGAGGTGCTCGCCACGGCGCTGGCGAGCCCCGTGACGCCGTACTTCATCTCCGACTCCGGCGACAACCCGACCGCCGGCGGTGCCGGCGACGTCACCTGGACCCTGGCCCGGCTGCTCGCCGACCCCGGGCTGCGCGAGAGCGGCCGGCGAGTCGTCTACGCCTCGATCCCCGACGCCGAGGCCGCCGACGCCGCGGCCTCGGCCGGCGTCGGGGCGAGGGTCACGGTGACCGCGGGCGCCCGGGTGGACGACCGCCACGCGCCGCCCGTCACCCTGACCGGCACGGTGACGGCGGCCGTGGAGACGCCGGGCAACCTGGAGGTGGTCGTCGCGACCGCGGACGTCGACGTCATCGTGACGCGCGTGCGGCGGCCCTACCACCTCGAGTCGGACTTCACCCGGCTCGGCCTCGACCCGCGCCGGGCCGACGTGGTCGTCGTCAAGATCGGTTACCTCGAGCCCGAGCTGTTCGAGATGGCCGCGGACTGGCGGATGGCCCTCACGCCGGGTGGCGTCGACCAGGACCTCGCGCGCCTCGGGCACCGGCAGGTGCGCCGGCCGATGTTCCCCTTCGACCGCGACGAGGTCGACGTGGCCGCCGGTGCCGTGCTGTTCGCCCCCGACCGGTCCGGGCGTACCGTGCCGACGTGACCTCGGACGTGCTGCTCGTCGGCTGCGGAGACCTCGGATCGGCGGTCGGGCTGCGCCTGGCGGAGCGCGGCCACGACGTCCTCGCGCTGCGGCGCAACGCCGACCGGGTGCCGGCGCCCTTGCGCGGACTCTCGGTCGACCTGACCGCGGGGCCGCCCGTCCTCGAGGACCTCGCGGCACGGTTCCTGGTCGTCGCGCTCACTGCCCGGCCGCGGACCGAGGAGGCCTACCGGGCGACGTACGTCGAGGGCATGCGGCGCGCGCTCGACGCCCTCGCCGCGACGGGGACGGTGCCCGAGCGGGCCGTGCTCGTCTCGTCCACCGCCGTGCACGGCAGCCGGGACCGGCCGCCGCTGGACAACGAGACGACGCCCGTGCGTCCCGCCGACGGACCGGGGCGGATGCTGGTGGAGGCGGAGGAGGTCTTCCTCGAGCAGGTGCCTGGTGGAACGGTGCTGCGGCTGTCGGGGCTCTACGGCGGGAGCAGCACCCGGCTGCTCGACATGGTCCGCGAGGGGCGCGTCACCGACCCGCACCGCTGGACCAACCGGATCCACCGGGAGGACGCGGCGGACGCGGTGGTGCACCTGCTGACCCGACCCGAGGCCCCCGACCGGCTCTACCTCGGCACGGACGACGAGCCCGCCCAGCTGGGAGACGTGGCGGCGTACCTCGCCGGCCTCCTCGGCGCACCGCGACCGCCCGCCGCCGACCCGGACCAGGGGCAAGGCAAGCGGCTCTCCAACGCTCGGCTGCGCGCGACCGGGTGGGTCCCCTCCCGGCCGAGCTATCGCGAGGGCTACGCCGGGGCGCGCTGACCGGGGTCCTGCTCCGGCGAGAGCCGGACCCGACAGCTCGCGCCCGCCGGCAGCCCCTCCGCGACGCGGACCGCCTTCTTCAACGGCAGGACGTAGCTGCCGGCCTTCGAGTCGGGGAACAGCGACGTGCGCCACGTCGTGCTCCCGATCGTCACGACCACCCGGACGCTGCCGAACCCCCTCGGCGGGCCGGCCTCGGCGGCGATGTCGTCCGACACGTCGCCGGGGACCGTGAGGAAGTGCCACGACCCGGGGCCGTCCGGGGAGTGCTCCCACACCGTTGCCTCGAACGTGTGCTCCGCCATGACGTCATCGTGGCACCGCACACCGACACGGCGGCGACCTCCGGTCGCAACGTCGTGGGCGACGTGCGAGACGGCCCCGGGTCAGGCCGCGGGCAGCGTGACCGTCATGGTCGTGCCGTCGCCCAGCGCGGAGTCGACGGCGATGCGCCCCCCGTGGCGTCGCACGATGCGCTCGACGATCACGAGCCCGAGCCCGCTGCCGGGGCGGGAGAGGGCCTCGGGGTTGTGTGAGCGGAAGAACTCGCGGAACAGCTCGCCCTGGTCCTCCTCGGAGATGCCGAGGCCGTGGTCGACGACGTCGAGGGCCACGTGCTCGTCGTCGACGGCGAGGCCGATGGTGACCGTGCCGCCGTCCTCGGAGTACTTGAGCGCGTTGCTGAGCAGGTTGGCGATCATCCGGTGCAGCTCCTCCGGACACCCGGCCACGACGACCGGGGCGTCCGGCAGCGCCGTCGTGATCGTGATCGATCGACTGGTTGCCGCGTGGGCGCACTCGTCCTCGACGCCCCGTACGACCACCCGCAGGTCGACGGGCTCCGGGTCGAAGGCGGCGTCCGGGTCCGACACGCGGGCCATCGTCAGGAGGTCGTCGATGACGCCCTCGATGCGGCGGGCACCACGGATCGCGGACTCCACCGAGCGGCGTCCGTGGTCGCTGAGGCCCTCGTCCTCGAGCAGCTCGAGGTTGCCCACCACCGACGTGAGGGGGTTGCGCAGCTCGTGGGCCACCGTGTTGACGAGCTCGACGCGGTAGCCGTCGAGGTCGCGCAGCCGATTGACCAGCGCGCGCTCGGTGTCGAGCTGGCGCGCGTTGGCGACGGCGCGACCGAGGTCGCGGCCGATGTCGAGGGCGGCCTGACGCTGCATGTCGGTCCACGGCCGGCTGTCGGAGCTGCGCGCGAGCGCCAGGAAGCCGAGACACTCGACCCCGGCGCCGAGCGGGACGAACAGCACCGAGCGGATGTGGATCTGGTCGAGGAAGTCCAGCAGGCGGGCGGCCTCAACGGCGCTCATGCCCGGGTGGTCCGTGCGCCCGACGGAGAAGTCCGCGACGTACTGCTCGGCCCAGTAGAGGTTGGCGAGCCGGACCAGCAGCTCGTCGAGCTCGTCGAGCACCGGCTGCGGGAGGCCGTCCTCGGCGAACCACGTGCTCGACGTACCGCCGTCGGTGTGGAAGGCGGACAGCCACATGCCGGAGGCGTCGAAGGACGACACGACCGCCCCGCGGCAGGCAGCGATGACGAGGTCGAGCGAGGGCTCCCCCATGGCCCGGCGCACCATCTGGCGCGCCTCGGTCGCCATCCGCACGCGCTCGGCGAGCTCCTCGCGCTCGAGGGCGAGCAGGACCGAGCTGCGGGCCACGCCGGCGTACTTGGCCAGCACCTCGCGCTGGAGCGGACCGGGGCGGAGACCGTCGGTGGGGGCGTCGACGGTGAGCAGGCCGCGCAGCGTGCCGTCGTCGTCGTACAGGGGCGCCGCCAGCAGGTCGAGGGGGTGCCAGCCGTCGGGACCGTCCACCGGCTCGATGTCCGGGACGTGGCTGTAGGCGAGCACCTCGTCGCCCACCCGGTCGTGGGGCACGAACCGCAGGTCGCCCCAGACGTCCGCCTCGGCCAGCTCCTTCTCCAGCACCTCGACGGGGAGCCAGGTGCCGTGCAGGTCGGCGAGCTCGGGACCCGAGGTCGCCACGACCACGAGGGCGTCGCCGCGGCGCACGCTGATCGCCGACTGCGCGAAGCCGGCCAGCGCGGCCGCCCCCTCGGCGAGCACCCGGAGGGACGCACGGGTCGGGGCGTCGGACCAGGACTGCGCGGCGTCGACGACGCGCTCCCGAGACTGCGCCACACCTGCCCCCATCCTGGTGTCGGTCTCCCGACCGCCCACTCGTCGACCCCCCAGCATAGTGACGCGTCACACGTCGCGCGCCGGAACCTGTCAAGCCGACCATGACAGCGCGGTGGGGGCCTCGTCACGGGCGGTCGAAACGGCCACCGGCGCTGGCCACGGTGCCTAGGATCTGTACGTGAACGACGTCCATGTCCTCGCGTACTACGCGGACGACCCCACCCGCAGCTACCAGCTGGTCCAGTGGCTGGAGGTCCTCGAGACCCTGCACGCCCACCACCCGGTGGGGATCGTGGTCCGCGACGTCGACGTCGCCGCCCTGATGGCCGAGCGCACGAGGCTCCCCCTCTTCACCGCGCCGACCTTCCCGGAGCTGACGGCGCTGTACGACGAGCTCGACGCCAAGGTCGCGCTCTACTGCAACAACTCGATGCTCAACTTCCAGTCGCTCATCGACGGTCGGATGCTGCACGCGCACATCAACCACGGCGAGAGCGACAAGCAGTCGATGGCGAGCAACAACGCCAAGGCCTACGACCGGGTCTTCGTGGCCGGCGAGGCAGCGGTGCAGCGCCACGTCGAGGGGCTGCTCGAGTTCGACACCCGTCGCCTCGTGCGCATCGGCCGGCCCCAGCTCGACCTGCGCCCGGCGTCGCTGCTGGCGCCGACCACGCGTCGTACCGTCCTCTACGCGCCCACCTGGGAGGGCGACGCCGACTACAACGACTACACGTCGCTGGACACCATCGGCACCCGCGTCGTGGACGCGATCCTGGCGGTCCCCGACGTGCGCCTCGTCTACAAGCCGCACCCCAAGATCACGACCAGCCTCACCCCGTCCGTGCAGGAGGCCCACCTCGCGATCCTGCAGGCGGTGGCGGCCGCCGTGGAGCGCGAGCCCGACGCCGGCCACGCCTGCGTCCTGCGCGGCGACATCCTCGCGGTCATGCCCGACTGCGACGCGATGGTCACCGATGTGTCCTCGGTGGGCCTCGACTGGCTCTACCTCCGCACCGAGGCGCCCCTGCTCATCACCGACCGGCACCGGGACACGGACCGCTTCCGCCTGGAGGTGCCGGTCAGCCGCTGCGCCGACGTCGTCGACGAGTCGAACGTCGCCGGCCTCACGGAGCTCATCGGCTCACGGCTCGACCACGACGAGCACCACCTGGCCCGGCTGGCGATGCGGCACTTCTACTTCGACGACATCGCCGTCGGCGAGAGCACCACCCGTTTCGTCGACGCGGTCACCGAGCTCGTCACCCTGCGCGACCGGTTGCTGAGCCACCGGCTGCACGGTGACGCGATCACCGCCTGACCTGCTGCCCTCCCCCGTTGTGGGGAAACGCGCCTCCAGTGGGACCGGTGGGGTCCTGCTGGGCGCCAGCATCGGCACCGTGACCACCCCCGCGACCCCGCTGCCCATCGACGTGTCGGTCGCGCCGGCCGTCCGCGGGACGTGGCTGCGTGGCGGGTGGCCGCCGCTGCTGGCTGCCCTGACGTGCGCCGCGGCCTACCTCGTGTTCCTCGCCCTGCCCTACCGCGTCGAGGCCCTGGCCGCCCACCCGATGGTCCACCGCGGTGGTCAGGTGACCTTCCTGGTCGGGCCGGCCGTCGCGCTCGGCACCCTGGCGTGGTCGGCGGTCCGCACCCGGCAGGGCATCGCCGCGCTGGACGTGCGGCGGGCCGCCCCCGCGCTCGTGGGCACGGCCGTCTCGGTCGGGATCCTCGCCTGGCTGTTCTCGCCGTCCGGCAGGGCGCTGATGACTTGGTTCCTCGGCTGAGGAGCGCTACTCCGCGACCTGGGTGACCACGTCGAGCACGCGGCGTACGACGGGGGTGACGGCCTCGCTCGACCACACGGCGTACAGCTCGACGGGACGCTCGGGATCGGCGTCGAGCTGGGTGTCGCCACCACCGTGGGCCAGGTCCTTGAAGACGATGCCCTCGACCTGGAGCGAGGTCGCCGAGGCCGGGGCGAGGGCGAGGCCCCGGTCGGCGGCGACGAGCAGCATCGCGGTGAGCACCTGGTGCACGCGCTGCTCGATGCGCGGGTGCGCGTTGGCGAGGAAGCGCACCGAGAGCTCGTGGAAGTAGCGCGACTGCTGGGGGTGGTAGCCGATCACGGCCTGGCCCTCGAAGTCGTGCGGCGTCAGCGGGCGGTCGAGCGCGGCCAGCGGGTGGTCGGCCGGCACGACGGCCATCAGCGGCTCGCGCAGAACGACCTTCGACGACAGCAGCGAGGTGTCGAACGGCGGGCGCGCGAGGCCGATGTCGAGCTCGCCGCGACGGATGCCGTCCACCTGGGCGAGGGTCACGCGTTCGGAGAGCAGCACCTCCACGTCGGGCAGGGCGACGGTCAACCGGCGCAGCAGCGGGCCGAGGATGGAGATCGCGGAGACGGCGGTGAAGCCGAGGCGTACGACGCCCGCGACGCCCGCGTCGACGCGGCGGGCCAGATCGCCGGCGCCCTCCACCAGGTTGAGCAGCCGGTAGGCCTCGTCGAGGAAGGCCGCGCCCGCCCCGGTGAGCTCGACGCGGCGGTTGTCGCGCTCGAGCAGCTGGACGCCCACCGCCTTCTCCAGCTTCTGGATCTGGCGCGACAGCGGGGGCTGGGTCATCTGCAGCCGCTCGGCGGCGCGGCCGAAGTGCAGCTCCTCGGCGACCGCCACGAAGGAGCGCACCTGGTCGAGGGTGATCACCCCGTCAGGGTAGTCCACGATGCGCCGCGCATATCATTCCATGCCGAATCGGGCTTGGACGGGCATCGACGCGCGTCTCTAGTGTCGGCGGTCACACCACATTCCAAGGAGCACAGCATGCGCAAGCACCTCAGCCTCGGAGCGGTCGCCACCGTCGCCGTCGTCGCCCTCACCGCCTGCGGCGGCGTCCAGAACACCGCGGGTGGCGGCAGCGACAGCGGCGAGTACCCGTCGGGCGCGGTCGAGATGCCGGTCGGCGCCTCGGCCGGCGGCTCCTCCGACCTCATCAGCCGCCAGATCTCGCAGGGCCTCGCCGACGAGCTCGGCGGCTCCTTCCCGGTCATCAACCGCGAGGGCGCCAACGGTGCGCTGGCCGCGGCCGAGGTGGCCAAGGCCGAGCCCGACGGCTCCACGATCTCGGTCCAGAACGCGTCGCTGTTCGCCATCACCCCGCTGGCCGTCAGCGAGGACGAGGTCACCAGCATCGACGACTTCGAGGTCGTCCAGGGCGTTTCGCGTGACGACTACGTGCTCGTCGCCAGCAAGGGCAGCGGCTTCGCCTCCGTCGACGACCTCGCCGGCGCCACGAAGAAGGTCACCTACGGCACCACCGGCGTCGGCACCGGCGCGCAGCTCGCCTGCGCGCTGACCTTCAACGTCAACGACACCCCCGCCGAGGCGATCCCCTTCGACGGCGGCGCCCCCGCGCTCACCGCCCTGCTCGGCAACCAGGTCGACACCGCCTGCCTGCAGGTCGGCGAGGCCATCGAGAACATCGAGGCCGGCAAGATCGTGCCGCTCAGCGTCTTCGGTCCCGAGCGCGTCGAGTTCCTCCCCGACGTGCCCACGGCGCAGGAGCAGGGCCTCGACGTCGAGGTCGCGCAGTACCGTTTCATGACCGTCCCCAAGGGCACGCCGCAGGACGTCCAGGACGCCATCGCGGAGGCCATGCAGGCGACGTTCGAGACCGATGAGTACAAGGCCTTCAACGAGCAGAACAACCTCACGCCCATGGAGATCACGGGTGACGAGGTGGTCGCGCAGCTCGAGGAGGACAAGCAGCGGTACGCCGACCTGGTCGAGGAGTACGGCATCGACCTCGGCGACGCCAGCTGACCGAAGGCTCCACCCGCCGCACCCGGACCGACGAGACGAGATGACCATGAGCGAGCGCGAGACGCGGACGGCCGACGAGCCGGACATCCTGGCCGAGCTCCAGGCGGAGGTCGCCCGTGACCTCGCCGAGGAGCGACCGCCCGCCGGCGGCCCGGCGTACCAGGTCGTCTCGGCGCTCGTGGTCCTCGTCCTCGGACTGGGGGCGGCGTACCTCTCCTACGGCTACGGGCTCGGGTCGCTGCGGCGGCCCGGCCCGGGGCTGTGGCCCTTCGCGGTGTCCCTGCTCATCGTGGTGCTCGCCGTGATGCTGCTCGTGGTCGGGCGCACCCTGGACGACGCGGAGAAGTTCACCCGGGCCAGCCTGCTGGTCCTGGCCGGAGGCGCGACCTTCGTGGTCTTCGCCCTCCTGCTGCCCACGATCGGCTTCGAGGTCCCCGCGCTCCTGCTCGGCATCGTCTGGCTGCGGTTCCTCGGCGGCGAGACCTGGCGCAGCACGATCGTCATCTCCATCGCCACGACGGCGGCGTTCTACCTGCTGTTCCTGTACGGCCTGAAGATCCCGCTGCCCCACCTGCTCGCCTTCTGATCGAGAGAGGAGACCCCGATGGACTGGAACGCCTTCCTCGACGGCTTCGTGGTCGTGACGCAACCGACCAACCTGCTCTACTGCCTCATCGGCGTCATGATCGGCATGCTCATCGGCGTGCTGCCGGGCCTCGGCCCCGCCGCCACGATGGCCATCCTGCTGCCGATCGCCTACAACGCCAACGACCCCGTCTCGGCGATCATCATGCTCGCCGGCATCTACTACGGGGCGCAGTACGGCGGCACGATCACCTCGGTGCTGCTCCGCATCCCCGGCGAGGCCAGCTCGGTGGTGACCGTCTTCGACGGCTTCGCGCTCGCCAAGCAGGGCAAGGCCGGCACCGCGCTGGGCATCGCCGCGATCGGCTCCTTCTTCGGGGCCACGGTGTCGATCATCGGGCTGACGCTGCTCGGCCCGATCGTCGCGAGCTACGCCCTCGACTTCGGCCCGCCGGAGTACGCCGCCCTGGCCCTGCTCGGCGTGCTCCTCGTCGCCACGGTGGGCAACGGCAACACGATCAAGGCACTGGTCGCGGCCTCGGTCGGGCTGCTGCTCGCCACCGTCGGCAGCGACAGCTTCACCAGCGCCAACCGCTTCACCTTCGACAGCCTCCAGCTCCAGAGCGGCATCGACTTCGTCGTCGTCGCGATGGGCCTCTTCGGGGTCGGCGAGATCCTCTACAACCTCGAGGAACGCCACGGCAAGCCGCACGTGCCGGCCGCGATCGCCAACATCTGGCCCTCGCGCAAGGACCTCAGGCAGGCCTCCCCCGCGATCGGTCGCGGCTCGTTCATCGGCTTCTTCCTGGGCGTGCTGCCGGGCGGCGGTGCCGTGATGGCCTCCCTGGCGGCGTACGCCGCGGAGAAGCGCGTCGCCAAGGACCCCTCCCGCTTCGGGCGCGGTGCCATCGAGGGCGTCGCCGGTCCGGAGTCGGCCAACAACGCCGCCGCCACCTCCTCCTTCATCCCGCTGCTCACCATCGGCATCCCGGCCAACGCGTCGATGGCGATGCTGTTCGCGGCCCTGCTCGTCGTCGGCGTCACGCCCGGTCCGCAGCTCATCGAGGAGCGTCCGGACCTGTTCTGGGGCGTCATCAACTCGATGTACATCGGCAACCTGATCCTGCTGGTGCTGAGCATCCCGCTGGTCGGGATCTTCGTGAAGATCCTGCGGGTGCGTCCGGCGATCCTGGCCCCCATCACCGCCCTCATCACGATCCTGGGCGTCTACACGATCAACAACTCGGTCTTCGACATCTTCGTGATGATCGCCTTCGGCATCATCGGCTACCTCATGAAGAAGACCGGCTTCGAGCCCGGCCCCATGGTCCTGGCCTTCGTGCTCGGGTCGCTGATGGAGTCGAGCTTCCGCCGCTCCATGCTCATCTTCGACGGCGACCCGTCGGGCTTCGTCACCCGGCCGATCTCCGGGGCGATCATCGCCTTCATCGTGCTGGTGATCGCGCTGCCGCTGGTCAAGATGGCGTTCCGCCGACGCACCCCCGTGACCCCCACCTCCGAGCCCATCGGCTCGGACGACTCCGACCAGGAAGCAGGCGTGCGATGACCGTCCTCATCGGCTACGTGCCCACCCCCGTCGGCGAGGCGGCCCTCGAGGCCGGCCTCGTGGAGGCGGCCGCCCACGGCGACGACGCCGTCATCCTCAACAGCCCGCGGCGGGGCAGCACCGTCGACGCCAACCTGGTCGGCCCCGAGGCCGAGGCCCGCCTCGTCGCCGCGGCCGCCGAGCGCGGCGTCACCGCGTCGGTCGACCACGCCGAGCACGGCGCGGACATCGTCGACGCCTTCTCGACCGCGATCGAGCGCACCGGCGCCCGGCTGGTCGTGATCGGACTGCGCCGGCGCTCCCCGGTCGGCAAGCTGGTCATGGGCAGCGACGCGCAGCGCCTGCTGCTCGAGCTCGACGCGCCGGTGCTGGCCGTCAAGCCCGCCCGATGACCTCGCGGATCTCCCGGGTCGTCGTCACGCCGGTCGCCTTCGCCGACCCGCCGCTGCTCAACGTCGTCGGCGTCCACCAGCCGTGGGCGCTGCGCGCGATCGTCGAGGTGCACACCGACTCCGGCCTGGTCGGGCTCGGGGAGACGTACGCCGACGAGGCGCACCTCGCGCGGCTGTCCGCCGTGGCCTCCGCCCTGCCCGGCCTGGACCCGTTCGACCTCGCCGGCGTGCGGCGTACCGTCGTCGACGTCCTCGGCAGGGAGACCGGCGGAGCCGGCGCCTCCTTCGGCGGGATGCTCGACGTGTCGTCCGCCGTCGAGACCGTCCACTCCCCCTTCGAGGTCGCCTGCATCGACCTCCAGGGGCACGAGACCGGGCGGCCGGTGAGCGAGGTCCTCGGGGGCCGGGTGCGCGATCGGGTGCCGTTCAGCGGCTACCTCTTCTACAAGTGGGCCGGCCACCCCGGCCTGCCCGACGACGAGTGGGGCGAGGCGCTGACGCCCGCGCAGCTCGTCGAGCAGGCGCACCGGATGGTCGACGGGTGGGGCTTCGGCTCGCTCAAGCTCAAGGGCGGCGTGCTGCCGCCGTCGGAGGAGTGCGAGGCGATCGAGGCCCTGCGCGATGCCTTCCCCGACCTGCCCCTGCGGCTCGACCCCAACGGGGCCTGGACCGTCGACACCTCGGTCGCCGTCGCCTCGCGGCTCGAGGGCGTCGTGGAGTACCTCGAGGACCCGACCCCCGGCATCGACGGGATGGCGGCCGTCTCCGCGCGCACCGACGTGCCGCTCGCGACCAACATGTGCGTCATCGCCATGGAGCACCTGCCACCCGCGATCGCCTCCGACGCGGTGCAGATCGTGCTGTCCGACCACCACCTGTGGGGCGGGCTGCGCCGCTCGCAGCAGCTGGCGGGGATCGCGGAGACGTGGGGCCTGGGGCTGTCGATGCACAGCAACTCCCACCTCGGCGTCTCGCTCGCCGCGATGACCCACCTGGCCGCGGCGACGCCGACGCTGACCTACGCGTGCGACACGCACTACCCGTGGAAGACCCAGGACCTGATCAAGCCCGGGGTGCTGTCCTTCTCGTCCGGCTCCGTGACCGTCCCGACCGGTCCGGGCCTCGGTGTCGAGCTCGACCGGGACATGCTCGGGCTGCTGCACGAGCAGTACCTCTCCTGCGGCGTACGCCGTCGCGAGGACACCGTCTACATGCGCTCCATCGAGCCGGACTTCACGCCCAACACCGCCCGCTGGTGACGCGAGCGGGCGAGAGGGCACTTCCTGGCACCTGGATCACGCCGAGCGGGCACTTCCTGACACGTAGGCGGTGCCGAGCGGGCACTTCCTGACACCTGGAGAGTGCCGACCGGGCACTTCCTGGCGTCTGGATCACGCCGAGCGGGCACTTCCTGGCAGATCGACCGAGCCCGCGCGTGGGGAACCGGACCGGCCCCGCGGCACCGTCGTACGCCGATCTCGTTCCCCGGCGCCACGGGCCGCCCACGAATTGTCACGAAGCGCCCGGTCGACGGGTCTGACACGTCAGGAAGTGCCCGGTCGGCAGGTCTGACGCGCCAGGAAGTGCCCGGTCGGCGGGTCTGACGCGTCACGAAGTGCCCGGTCGGCGGGTCTGACGCGCCAGGAAGTGCCCTCTCAGCGGGTGAGGCGGCGGCGGGTGTTGCCGAGGTGCAGCCGCATGGCGGCCCGCGCGGTGTCGGGGTCGCCGGCCAGGACGGCGGCGGCGATGTTGTCGTGCTCCCGCTGGACGCGCTCGACGTGGGTGGCGTCGGTCATCGTGTACTCGTCGCCGAGGCGGGTGCGCGGGAGCATGATCATCATCGGGCCGAGCGAGTCGAGCAGGTCGACGTAGAAGCGGTTGTCAGTCGCCGCCGCGATCGCCCGGTGGAAGGCGAAGTCCGCCTCGACGGCCCCCTCGTGACCGGCCGCCGTGAACGACTCGTGGGCCGCGGTGATCGAGGCGCCCGCCGCGGGCGTGACCCGCGACGCCGCGAGCCCGGCGGCCTCGGTCTCGACCCCGATCCGGAAGTCGACCATCGCCAGCACGTCGTGGTGGCTGCGGATCGCCGAGGTCTCGAGCGTGAACGACGACGGCTCGGGCACCGCGAGCACGAAGGACCCGCGACCCTGGAATGTCTCGACCAGGCCCTCCGCCTGGAGGCGGGACACCGCCTCCCGCACGACGGTGCGGGAGACGGCGTACTCGTCGATCAGCTCGGCCTCGGAGGGGAGCTTGGCGCCGGGCGCGAGCTCGCCGCGCAGGATCTTGTCCTTGAGCCCCGCGACGACGTGCTGCGGCCGGGTCTTCATGGGCGGCATCATGCCCCGAAGGTCACCGTGTCCTCCGTGTGGGCGCGCATCTGCTCCGACAGCGTGAAGCCGAGGCCCGGGCGCTGCGGGACGAAGATCTGCCCGTCGCGGATCTCGACGGACTCGTCGAACAGCGGGTCGAGCCACTCGAAGTGCTCGACCCACGGGTCGGTGGGGTACGCCGCGGCGAGGTGCAGGTGGATCTCCATCGCGTAGTGGGGCGCGAGCGCCAGGCCCCGGTGGGCCGCGATCGTGGCGAACTTCAGGAACGGCGTGATCCCGCCGATCCGCGGCGCGTCGGGCTGGACGATGCCGCGGTAGCCCGCATCGAGCAGCGCCATGTGCTCGGCGACCGACGTGAGCATCTCGCCCGTGGCGATCGGGGTGTCGAACTCGTGGGAGAGGTCGGCGTGGCCGACGGCGTCCCACGCGTCGAGGGGCTCCTCGATCCAGATCAGGTCGTGCTGCTCGAGCTCGCGGCACATCCGGCGGGCGCGGGCCCGGTCCCACTGCTGGTTGGCGTCGACCATGAACGGCCCGTCGCCGAGGTGCGCGCGCATCGCCGCGACCCGCTCGAGGTCGAGGCGCCAGTCGGGCTGGCCGACCTTGATCTTGATGCCGGCGATGCCCGCCTCCAGCGAGGCCGACGCCTTCTCCTTCATCTCCTCCAGCGACGCCTGGAGGAAGCCGCCGGAGGTGTTGTAGACGCGGCAGGAGTCGCGGTGCGCGCCGAGCAGCTTGGCCAGCGGCAGGTCGGCGCGGCGGGCCTTGAGGTCCCACAGCGCGACGTCGAGGGCGGCGACCGCCTGGGTCGCGACGCCGGAGCGACCGACGGACGCGCCGGCCCACATCAGCGACTCGTAGATCTTGGCGATGTCGCTCGGGTCCTGGCCGATCGCGACCTCCGCGACCTCCTTGAGGTGGGCGAACTGCGCCTTGCCGCCCGCGCGCTTGGAGTAGGAGAACCCCATGCCGGTGAGGCCCTGCTCGGTGGTGACCTCGACGAAGAGCAGCACCGTCTCGGTGAGCGGCTTCTGCTTGCCGGTGAGCACCTTGGCGTCGCTCACCGGGTTGGCGATCGGCAGGACGACGTGGGACAGCTTCAGGCTGCGGATGGAGTCGGACATCGGGGTTCCTTCACGGTGGACCAACTTGTATGATGAGTTGAGAACTTATCCGATGAGTGAGGGGCTGTCCAGAGATGACGACCGTCAGGCAGGTCCCGCGGTGGGCCGACGTGGCCCCGTTCCTCGTCACCCGCCCGTGGTCGCGGGACCCCGTCGTACGCCGTCTCGCCCGCTGCGTGTGCGTCGACGACCTGGCCCGCGAGGCCCGGCGCCGGGTGCCGCGCGCGGTCATGGACTACGTCGAGACCGGCGCCGAGACCGAGCGCACGATGCGCCGCAACCGGAGGGCGTACGACGCGCTCGAGCTGCGGCCGTCGACCTTCGCGACGGTGGGTGACCCCGACACCTCGACGACGATCCTGGGGCGAGCGGCCGCCGCACCGATCGTGCTGGCACCGACCGGCTACACCCGGCTCTCGCACCACTCCGGCGAGTGCGCCGTCGCTGCCTCGGCGCAGGCCCACGGGCTGCCCTACACGCTGTCGACCTACGCCACGACCTCGATCCCGGACGTCGCCGCGGCCGCGCCGGACGGGCGGAACTGGTTCCAGCTCTACCTGATGAAGGACCGCGACATCAGCCTCGAGCACGTCGCCCAGGCACGGCGCAGCGGCTACGAGGCGCTGGTGCTGACCGTCGACACAGCCCTGTCCGGCGCGAAGTGGCAGGACCGGCGCAACGGCTTCTCGATCCCGCCGGCGCTGACGTTGCGGACCTTCGCCGACCTGGCCCGCCGCCCGCGCTGGGTGGGCGACATCCTCACGACGGAGCCGCTGCGGTTCGCGACGTTCCCGGCAGACTCGCACTACGCCCGCTGGGGGATGTCCAACACGCTGCGCGAGCAGGCGCTTCGACCGGCGGACGTCACGTGGCTCAAGGAGCAGTGGCAGGGTCCGGTGGTGGTCAAGGGCGTGCTGTCGGTGGCGGACGCGGTGGCGGCCGTCGACGCGGGCGCCGACGCGGTGGTGCTGTCCAACCACGGCGGGCGCCAGCTCGACCGGACCCCGGTGCCCCTCGACCTGCTCCCCCACGTCGTCGACGCGGTCGGCCACCGTGCCGAGGTGATGGTCGACTCCGGCATCCGCACCGGCTCGGACGTCGCGGCCGCGGTGGCCCTCGGCGCCAGCGCGGTGATGGTCGGGCGGGCCTACCTCTACGGACTCATGGTCGGCGGGCGACGCGGCGTCGACACCGCCCTGGGCTTCCTCACCGACGAGCTCGCGCACACCATGGCGCTGCTCGGCGCGCCGACCGTCGCGGACCTGCACCCCGGCCACGTGGCCCTCCGGGGCCCGGGCACGGGGGCCGCGCCGTGAGCTCAGTCGACCGGCGTGACCAGCTCGCCGCGCTCCAGGAACGCCGCCACGTTGTCGAGCACCAGCCGGGCCATCGCCTCGCGGGTCTGCGCGGTCGCGCTGCCGACGTGCGGGAGCAGGACGACGTCCTCGCGCTCCAGCAGCTCGGCGGGCACGTGCGGCTCGTCGGCGAAGACGTCGAGCCCGGCGCCGGCGATCCGCCTGGCCTCGAGCGCGGCGACGAGCTCCTTCTCGTCCACGACCGAGCCGCGGGCGACGTTGACGAGGTAGCCCTCGGGACCGAGCGCGTCGAGCACCTCGGCGTCCACCAGGTGCTCGGTGCCGGCGCCTCCGGGGGTCAGCACGACGAGCACGTCGCTCGCCCCCGCCAGGGCGACGGGGCTGTCGTGGTAGGCCCACGCCACGTCCTTGGGGCTGCGCGAGTGGTAGGCGATGGTGGCCCCGAAGACCTCCAGCCGCTCGGCCACCGCGTGGCCGATCCGGCCCAGGCCGAGGATGCCGACCGTCGACCCGCGCACGTCGCGGGTCAGCGGGAAGCGGCCGCCTGCCGCCCACTCGCCACGGCGCAGCCAGCGCTCGGCGGCGCTGACCTGGCGCATCACGTCGAGGACCAGCGCCACCGAGAGGTCGGCCACCGCGTCGGTCAGCACGTCGGGGGTGTTGGAGACGACGATCCCGCGCCGGGTGGCCTCCTCCACGTCGACGTTGTCGTAGCCGACCCCGAAGTTGGCCACGGCCCTCAGGTCGGGCAGCGCGTCCATCTCGGCCGCGCCGACGAGCGTGCCGCCGCCGGCCACGGCGACCTCGAGCCCCGCGGTGTCGCTGCCGACGTCGGCGAGCGACGGGGCGTCGTACGCATCGATGAGCGCCTCCTCCAGGAAGGGCATCAGGGGGCCGACACGGACGACTCGGGACTGGGTCATCCGGCCATCCTTCCCGGGCGCCGACGCGCGCGTCCATTGCCCCCTCGGCATGGCGCCATGTCGGTCCGGACAGTGTCGGTCCGGACCGTGTTGGATGGTCGCCGTGACCGTCACCGAGACCGCCCGCCGCGGGATGAACCCCGTCGTGAAGGTGGTCCTGCTGCTGTGGGTGGGGTGCGCCGTGGTCTCGCTGCTGACCTTCGTGTTCGCGCTCAACTCCGACGCGCAGATCGAGCGCGCGCTGGAGGCGAGGTACGACGCGGACATCTCCTTCGAGCGGCACGACCGGAAGCGGGTGCTCCTCATCGACGGCGAGGACCGCAGCTGCAAGGTCGCGGGGCACCTGTTCTCCCTGGACGACGTCAGCATCCGCTGCTTCGTCCCGGACGAGCCCCCGGCCCTGCGCTGACGCAGACCCGCGGTCAGGAGCACCCGTGGACCTCCTGATCGGCTTCGTCACGATCCTGGTGGTCATCGGGTGCGGGGCGGCCCTGGCCCACACGGGCGTCCTCGACGCGCGCTCCCAGCGGACGCTCGGTGAGATCGCGTTCTTCGTCGCCTCGCCGGCGCTGATGATCGTGGTGATCAGCGAGGTCGAGATCGGCGGCGCCGTCGCCAACCTCGCCGCGTCGGCCGCCTCGCTGGCCACCTGCTTCCTGCTGTACGCCGCGTGGGCGCGGTGGCGGCGCGGGCTCGACGCCGGCTCGGTGCTGATCGGCTCGCTGGCGTCGTCGTACGTCAACGCCGGCAACCTGGGCATCGCCGTCGCGGCCTTCGTGGTCGGGGACACGACCGTCGTCGTGCCGACCCTGCTGGTGCAGATGCTGCTCGTGCAGCCGGCCGCGCTGGTCGTCCTCGACCGGCTGACCGGCCGCGGCTCCGGGAGCCTGGCCATCGTCCGGCGGCTCACCACCAACCCGCTCACCGTCGCGGCCCTGCTCGGCCTGGTGCTCGCGCTCACCGGGTGGGAGCTGCCGCGGATCGTGATGTCCCCCATCGAGCTGCTGGCCGGGCTCGCGATCCCGGCGATGCTGCTGTCGTACGGCGCGGCGCTGCGGCTCAGCCCGTGGCCGGGGCGTGCCGGTCACAACGGCGAGGTGCTGGTCGCGACCGCGCTCAAGCTCGGGGTGATGCCGGTCGTGGCGTGGACCGTCGGCACCACGCTCGGCCTCGAGGGCCGGGTGCTGCTCGGGGTCGTCATCACCGCGGCGCTGCCGACGGCGCAGAACATCTTCCTGCACGCCACCCGCTACCGCACCGGCGAGGACGTGGCCCGCGAGACCATCCTGGTGACGACCCTCGCCTCGCTGCCCGTCGCCCTGCTCATCGCCGTCCTGCTGGGCTGACCCGCCCTCCGAACCCGGGAGAATCTCCTCATGACCGACCTCCTCGCCGCCCTGCGCTCCGTGGTGGGTGACGCCCACGTGCTGACCGACCCGGCCGACCTGGCGGCGTACGACACCGACTGGCGCGGTGCCTACAGCGGACGACCGCTGGCCGTCGTACGCCCCGGCAGCACCGCCGAGGTCTCCGCGGTCCTGCACCTCACTCACGAGGCGGGGGTGGCGGTCGTCCCGCAGGGCGGCAACACCGGGATGAGCGGGGGCGCGGTCCCCGACGACTCGGGCTCGCAGGTCGTGCTGTCGCTGGGGAGGATGCGGGCGGTGCGCGACGTCGACGCGGCGGGCGGGACGATCACGGTCGAGGCCGGCTGCGCGCTGGCCGACGTGCACGAGGCGGCCGCGGCGGTCGACCGGCTCTTCCCGCTGACCCTCGGCTCGCAGGGAAGCTGCACCATCGGCGGCAACATCTCCACCAACGCCGGCGGCACCGCGGTGCTGCGCTACGGGATGATGCGCAGCCAGGTGCTCGGGCTCGAGGTGGTGCTGCCCGACGGGCGGGTGTGGGACGGGCTGCGGTCGCTGCGCAAGGACAACACCGGCTACGACCTCAAGCAGCTCTTCATCGGCGCGGAGGGCACGCTCGGCGTGGTGACCGCCGCGGTGCTGGCGCTGCAGCCGGCCACCCCGTCGCGGGCGACCGCGTGGGTCGCGCTGCGCGACGTCGCGGCCGCCGCGGAGCTGCTCGGCGTGCTGCGCGACCACGGGGGCGACCGGCTCACGACGTGGGAGCTGGTGTCGCGACCCGCGCGCGACCTCGTCGTGGCGGCCGGGCTCACGGACCCGCTGGCCACCGCGTCGGAGTGGTACGGCCTGGTGGAGCTCGCCGGTCCGGCCGGCGCCGACGTCGACAGCGCGCTGGAGGCCGCACTGGGCGAGGCGGTCGGGTCGGGGCTGGTCCTCGACGCGGCGCTCGCCGGCTCCCCCGCCCAGCGGGCCAACCTGTGGGCGCTGCGCGAGCGGGTGTCGGAGGCCCAGGAGGTCCACGGCCCGACGGTCAAGCACGACGTGTCGGTGCCGATCACCGGGCTCGCCGACTTCGTCGCGCGGACCGGTCCTGCCGTGGAGGCACACCTGCCCGGGACCCGGCTGTTCGTCTACGGCCACGTGGGCGACGGCAACCTGCACTACAACCTCTCGCGGCCCGTGGAGCTGTCGCCCGAGGAGTTCCTGGCCCACGCCGACGCGCTCTCGGAGGTCGTCAACGCGTCCGTCGCGGAGTCGGTCGGGAGCATCAGCGCCGAGCACGGCCTCGGGCGGTCCAAGGCGGCCGCCGCGGCGGCGTACAAGAGCGATGTCGAGGTCTCGTTGATGCGGGCGGTCAAGGACGCGATCGACCCCGCCGGGCTGATGAACCCCGGTGCCGTGCTGCCGCTGCCGCCCGTCCTGCTGGGGTAGTCGCTGGGGATCCAGCCCCTAGGCTCCGAGTCATGACCGCCGCACGCACCGCCGCACGCCTCATCCTCGGCACCGCCATGGTCGGCGCCGGCGTCCTCCACCTCACGACCCAGCGCGAGGAGTTCCAGGCCCAGGTGCCGTCGTGGTTCCCGCTCGACGAGGACCTCACCGTCGTCGCGTCCGGGGCCGTGGAGATCGCGCTCGGAGCGGCGTTCGTGGCGCTGCCGCAGCGCAAGCGCCTGGTCGGCGGCCTGCTGGCGGCGTTCTTCGTGGCGATCTTCCCGGGCAACATCGCGCAGTACGTCGAGGGCGTCGACGCGTTCGGGCTCGACACCGACCGGGCGCGACTCGTCCGACTGTTCTTCCAGCCGGTGCTGGTGCTCTGGGCGCTGTGGGGCGGCGGCTGGCTCGAGCGGCGTCGTACGGACGACTGACCGGGCGGCCCTAGAGGGTCGGCAGCCAACCGACCCGGCCGGCCAGGACGGCGTACCCGACGAACGCGCCGACGTCGAGCAGCGTGTGGGCGACCACGAACGGCATCACCCGGCCCCAGCGACGGAAGAGCCAGCCGAAAAGCAGGCCCATCGCGAGGTTGCCGACGAAGCCGCCGAAGCCCTGGTAGAGGTGGTAGCTGCCGCGCAGCAGCGCCGCCAGACCGATGGCGGCGCTGTCGCCGAAGCCGAGCTGGCGCAGCCGCACCTGCACGAAGCCGAGGACGACGAACTCTTCGAGCACCGCGTTCTCGGCCGCCGCAAGCACGAGGACCGGCACCTGCCACCATGCGCTCGGCAGTGACTGGGCGACGACCGTCAGGTTGGTGCCCAGGGTGAAGGTCGCGACGTAGAACACGACGCCGACCGTGCCGACGCCCAGCGCCAGCCATGCGCCGCGGCCCAGGTCGCCCCACGTCGCCCACCGCCCGCTGCGGGCCCACACGTCACGGACGCGGGTGCTCGAGCGGACCAGGAGGTACGCCGCCAGCGCGACCGGCACGAGGGCGAAGCCGATGCGCAGCAGCTGGTAGGTCAGGTCCAGCCACGGCCGGTCGGGGGCGAGGGAGTTGTTGAGGTTGGCCGCCTGGGAGGAGAGCGGGCCCGGCGCTGTCAGCGCGGACACGATGCTGACGACCGAGTAGACGGCCGAGCGCCCCAGCGACACGAGCAGCACGATCGCCAGCTCGGCCCACAGGAGCGCGCGGGCCAGCTCGGGCACGCCGCCGGGAACCGGGGTGTCCGGCAACCGCCACCACGGGCGGGCACTGGTGGTCGACACGTCACTCACGGGACCCAGCATCGCGCAGCGGCCTGATCGTCGACTGAGGATCGCCGGGGACCGCGCGGCGTCGTACGGCCCTGACGCGTCACTTCGTCGGCGAGTCCGACACCTTGTGACCGTTGCAACGGTCACCCGGTGACAGAGTCCCCGCCTGAGCGGGGACTCTGCCGCAAGGGGTCAGCCTCAGCGCAGGACGAGCCCGTCCTCACCGACGTCGACGGTGACCGAACCCCCGTCGGTGACGTCGCCACCGATGAGGAGGCGGGCCAGCGGGTCGCCGATCGCCGACTGGATGAGCCGGCGCAGCGGCCGGGCGCCGTACGCCGGGTCGTAGCCGGTCTCCGCGAGCCAGGCCCGCGCCGCGTCGGTCACGTGGATGGTGATCCGGCGGACGGCGAGCCGCTTCTCGAGCAGCGTGAGCTGCAGGTCGACGATGTGGGCCAGGTCGTCCTTGGTGAGCGCGTCGAAGAGGACGATCTCGTCGAGCCGGTTGAGGAACTCCGGCTTGAACGACGAGCGCACCACGCCCATCACCGATTCCTTGCGGGCCACCGGGTCCATGGTCGGGTCCACGAGGTACGCCGAGCCGAGGTTGCTCGTGAGGATCAGCAGCGTGTTGCGGAAGTCGACCGTGCGGCCCTGCCCGTCGGTGAGCCGGCCGTCGTCGAGCACCTGCAGCAGGACGTCGAAGACCTCCGGGTGCGCCTTCTCGACCTCGTCGAGCAGCACGACGCTGTAGGGGCGTCGGCGCACCGCCTCGGTGAGCTGGCCGCCCTCGTCGTAGCCGACGTAGCCGGGAGGGGCGCCGACGAGCCGGGAGACCGAGTGCTTCTCGCCGTACTCGCTCATGTCGATGCGCACGATCGCGCGCTCGTCGTCGAAGAGGAAGTCGGCCAGCGACTTGGCCAGCTCGGTCTTGCCGGTGCCGGTCGGGCCCAGGAACAGGAACGAGCCGGTCGGTCGGTTGGGGTCCGCGATGCCGGCGCGCGAGCGGCGTACGGCGTCGCTCACCGCGGTCACCGCGTCGCGCTGGCCGATCAGCCGGGCGCCGATGACCGACTCCATCTCGAGCAGCTTGGCGGTCTCGCCCTGCAGCAGCCGGCCGGTGGGGATGCCGGTCCAGGCCTCCACCACGTCGGCGATCTGCTCGGCGCCGACCTCGTCGCCGACGAGCTTCTCGGTGACGGTCGCCTCGGTCACCTCCGCGTTGGCGATCTGGTCCTCGAGGGCGGGGATCCGGCCGTACTGGATCTCGCTGGCCGCCGCGAGGTCTCCCTCGCGCAGCAGCTTGTCGGCCTCGACCCGCAGCGCGTCGAGCTGGCGACGCAGCTCGCCCTCGCCCTCAAGCGAGGACTTCTCCCGCTCCCAGCGCGCCTCGAGCCCGCGCAGCTCCTCCTCCTTGTCGGCGAGGTCGGCCTTGAGCGCGACGAGCCGCTCGCGCGATGCGTCGTCGGTCTCCTTGTCGAGCGCGAACTCCTCCATCTTGAGCCGGTCGACCTGGCGGCGGAGCTGGTCGATCTCCTCGGGGCTGGACTCGTGCTCCATCCGCAGCCGCGAGCTGGCCTCGTCGATGAGGTCGATCGCCTTGTCGGGCAGCTGGCGCCCGGTGATGTAGCGGTCGGAGAGCGTGGCCGCGGCGACGAGCGCGGCGTCGGTGATGCGGACGCCGTGGTGCGCCTCGTACTTCTCCTGGATGCCGCGCAGGATCTGGATGGTGTCCTCGACGCTCGGCTCGCCGACGAAGACCTGCTGGAAGCGGCGCTCGAGGGCGGGGTCCTTCTCGATCCGCTCGCGGTACTCGTCCAGCGTGGTCGCGCCGATCATGTGCAGCTCGCCGCGGGCCAGCATCGGCTTGAGCATGTTGCCGGCGTCCATCGAGGAGTCGCCGCCGGCGCCCGCGCCGACGACCGTGTGCAGCTCGTCGATGAAGGTGATGACCTGCCCGCCGGCGTCCTTGATCTCCTCGAGGACGGCCTTGAGCCGCTCCTCGAACTCGCCGCGGTACTTCGCGCCCGCGACCATCGCTGCCAGGTCGAGGCTGAGCACCCGGCGGCCCTTGAGGCTGTCCGGCACGTCGCCGTCGACGACGCGCTGGGCGAGCCCCTCGACGACCGCGGTCTTGCCGACGCCGGGCTCGCCGATGAGGACCGGGTTGTTCTTGGTACGCCGGCTGAGCACCTGGATCACCCGGCGGATCTCCGAGTCGCGGCCGATGACGGGATCGAGGCGACCCTCCTCGGCGGAGCGGGTGAGGTCGACGGAGTACTTCTCCAGGGCCTCGTACGACGACTCGGCCTCCGGGCTGGTGACGCGCCGGTTGCCGCGCACGGCCGTGAGGCCCTCGCGCAGCCCGGACTCGGTGAGCCCGGCGTCGGTGAGGAGCTTCTTGGCCGAGCTGTCGACGGTCGCGGTCGCGATGAGCAGGTGCTCGGTCGCGACGTAGTCGTCCTTCATGCCGGAGGCGAGGTCGAGCGCGCTGGCGAGCACCCGGGTGAGCGAGGCGCTCGCGGCGGGCTGCTGGACCGTGGAGCCGCTGGCCCGCGGCAGGGACTGCATCGCCTGCTCGGCCTGGGCCGTGAGGGTGGCGGCGTCGACCCCGGCCTTGCCGACGAGGTTGCGCGCCGTGCCGTCCTCCTGGCGCAGCAGGGCGACCAGCAGGTGGATGGGCTCGGTCTGGGTGTTGCCCGCCGTGGTCGCGGCGAGCTGTGCAGCCTCGATGACCTCGCGGCTGCGGGTGGTGAACTTCTCGGCGCCGAACTGGCTCAACTGCGGATCTCCCTCGTGGTCGTACGTGCATCCGGTGGTGCGTGGGACCACTGTGGTCCCACCGTTCTCAACGCGCCAGAAGTTGAGTCGATTCCCCTCAACTTTGCCGAAGTTGGCCCCTTCGTGCGATACCCGCGCGGGAGCGCCCGGCGTAGCGTCGCAGGTCAGGGCGGTCGCAGGTCGGGACACAGGAGGTCGACATGTTCGTGCAGGTGTTCCAGGGGCCGGTGCAGGACGGTGCCGACGTCGTCGGCCTCATGGACGAGTGGGTGCGCGACCTGGCTCCGGGGGCCGAGGGCTGGCTCGGCAGCACGGGGGGCGTGACCGACGACGGGATGCTCGTGGCGCTGGCCCGCTTCGAGTCCGAGGAGGCCGCGCGGCGCAACAGCGACCGTCCCGAGCAAGGAGCCTGGTGGGAGCGGATGGCCGCGACGTTCACGGCCGAGCCGGCGTTCCACGACAGCACCGCCGTGGACGCCGACACGTACGGCGACCCCGACCGGGCGGGCTTCGTGCAGGTGATGCAGGGCCGGACCAGCGATCCCGACCGGAGCCGCGAGCTCATGGCCGCCGACCCGACCGACTGGCAGGCGTTCCGACCGGACATCCTCGGCACCCTCTCGGCCTACCACGGGGACGGCGAGTGGACCATGGTCATCTGGTTCCGGTCGGAGGCCGAGGCGCGTGCCGCGGAGCAGCAGGAGCCCCCGGCCGAGCTGAAGGCCCTGATGGACGAGATGGAGTCCCTCACCGTCGGCGAGCGGAGCTTCTTCGACCTGCGGCAGCCCCGGATGGACACGCCGGGCTGACCCGGCGACCGTGGCTCGCCGCCCCGGTCTCACACCCGTCGCAGCCGGGGCAGCACGTGGTCGACGAGCAGCGGCGCGAGGTCGTCGTGGACGCCACCCGCGGCGTCCAGGTCGACCCACCTGAGCTCTGCGATCTCCCCCGCCGGAGCGGGCTCCGCCCCCTCCGGCAGCGACGCGGCGTACACGGTGGACTCGACGAGGTGTCCCGGCTCGTTGGCGGCGTCGGCGGTGAACCGGCCCAGCAGCGTCAGGTCGTCGACCTCGAGCCCGACCTCCTCGCACACCTCGCGCACCGCCGCGGCGTACGCGCTCTCCCCCGGCTCCAGCTTGCCGCCCGGCAGCATGAAGCGGCAGGTGCCGCGCTTGCGGACGGTGAGCACGCGGCCGTCGCGCACGAAGGCGACCGCGGCGACGACGAAGGTGCCGGTCATGGCGCCAGTCTGCCGGTGACGCCGACCAGACCGGTGCCCGGTTCGGGTGACACGGCCGACGCGGGGCGCCATGCTCGTCCGCATGGTCTGGCTGTTCGTGGTCGTGGTCGGGGTGCGGTTCCTGCTGCCGCTGCTCATCCCGCTCTACCCGCTGCCGGCGATCGTGGCGTGCCTGGTGGTGGACGCGGTCGACCAGACGGTGTTCCAGGCGTTCGGCTACGACCCTCCCGGCTACCAGGGCTACGACAAGGCCATGGACGTCTACTACCTGGCGATCGCCTACCTGTCGACGCTGCGCAACTGGGTCTCCCCGGGCGCCTTCCAGGTCAGCCAGTTCCTCTACTTCTACCGACTGGTGGGGGTGGTGGCCTTCGAGCTGCTCCAGTCCCGGGTGCTGCTGCTGATCTTCCCCAACACCTTCGAGTACTTCTTCATCGCCTACGAGGCCGTGCGCTCGCGGTGGGACCCGGTCCGGTTCGTACGCCGCTGGTGGATCGTGGTGGCCGGCCTCATCTGGGTGTTCGTCAAGCTCCCCCAGGAGTACTGGATCCACGTCGCCCAGCTCGACGTGACCGACACGCTGGCCGAGTACGACTGGGCCTGGCCCTTGCTCATCGGGCTCCTCACGGTGCTGGCGGCGGTGCTGTGGTTCGTCGTCCGCCCGCGCCTGCCCGAGCCCGACTGGCCGCTGCGGATCACTCCCGACCCCCTGCCGGCGGAGATGGACACGGCCGCCGAGCGGGCGGCGTGGCGGGCCGACACCGCACGGGTGCGCTCCGAGGTCACGATCGAGAAGGTCGTGCTCGTAGGGCTGCTCTCGGTGATCTTCGCCCAGACCGTGCCCGGCGTCCGGGCGTCCAACCTCGAGCTCCTCGTCGGCATCTCCGTGCTGGTCGTGCTCAACGCCGCCGTCGTGCTGGCCGCGGCGCGGCGCGGACGCAGCACCGAGTCCCTCCTGGTGGCCTTCGGCGTGCGCATCGCCCTCAACGTCGGGCTGGTGCTCGTCGCCCGGGTGCTCCTCGGCCCCCGCGACATCGACGAGGGCGCGGCCTTCTTCTTCGTGCTGCTCCTCAGCCTGCTGACCACGCTGCACGACGCCTGGCAGCCGGTGCACGCCTACCGGGCGCGCCACGAGGTCCGGACCACCCCTCCCCGATTGGGGTAATTCCGTGACGGGATCCGCCCGCTCCCCTCGACACCCCTCCCGCGCCGGTGCCACGGTCGGCGACATGAAGTGGCTCGGGAATCACATCACCGACAACCGGTACGTCGGCGCCGCCTTCGCCGTGCTCATCGTCGTCAACGCCTACGCGATCGCGGGCGGCTACTACCGCTGACCGCGGGTCCGCGGCGACCCGCCATGATGGGCCGGGTGACCCTCCCCGTCCTGCGCGCGGACTGCTCGAGCTGCTTCGGGCTGTGCTGCGTCCTGATGCCGTTCTCGCGCGAGGCGGGCTTCGGCACGACCAAGCCCAGCGGCACTCCCTGCCACCACCTCGGTGACGACGACAGGTGCGGCATCCACGCCACGCTGCGCGAGGACGGCTGGCCCGGATGCACGGTCTTCGACTGCTTCGGCGCCGGCCAGCAGGTCTCGCAGGTGACGTACGGCGGTGTGTCCTGGCGCGAGCAGGACAACCTCGGCGAGATGGCCGCGGTGCTCTCCGTCATGCGTCAGCTCCACGAGATGCTCGCGCACCTCACCGAGGCCGAGGAGCGCGTGGCCGGCGTGACGGGCGACCTCCTCGACCGGCTCGCCGTACAGGTCGCGGGGACTCCGGAGGAGCTGCTCGCCCTCGACGTCGACACCCTGCGCGTCGAGGTGGGTGACGTGCTGGCTCGCGCCAGCGCACGGGCGCGGGCCCGGTGGGCCGGCCGGATCGACCTGGCCCACGACGACCTCGCCGGCACCGACCTGCGCGGCACCGACCTGCGCGGCGCGGCCCTGCGCGGAGCGCTGCTCATCGCCGCCGACCTGCGCGGTGCCGACCTCAGCGAGGCCGACCTGCTGGGCGCGGACGTCCGCGACACCGACGTCCGCGACGCGACGCTGGCCGGCGCGCTCTTCCTGACCCAGCCCCAGCTCAACGCGATGCGCGGCAACGCCGCCACGCGGCTGCCCGGCGGTCTCGACCGTCCCGGCCACTGGCTGTCAGAGTGACGCGCATGGCTCGTGACCCCTGGCTGCTGGTGATCGACCCGCAGCACATCTTCGCCTCGCCCGACAGCCCGTGGGGCTCGCCGATGTTCGCCGGGATCCTGGACCCCGTGCACCGGCTGGCCGAGCGGTACGCCGGGCGCACGGTGCTGACCCGCTGGGTGGCGCCGGACCCCGCGCGGGGCAGCTGGGGGCCCTACCTCGAGGCCTGGCCGTTCGCGCGCGTCCCCGCCGAGGACCGCCTCTACGACCTCGTCGACGAGGTCCGCGACATCGACGCCCCGGTGGTGACGGCGACGACCTTCGGCAAGTGGGGGGCCGACCTGGCGGCGATCACCGGCCCGACGCCGCACCTCGTCGTCGCCGGCGTGTCCACCGACTGCTGCGTCGTCTCCACCGCGCTGGCCGCCGCCGACGCGGGCGCCACCCTCACCGTGGTCACCGACGCCTGCGCCGGGTCGACCCCGGACAACCACCAGGCCGCGCTGGACGTGATGGCGCTCTACCCGCCGCAGATCACCCTCGCCACGACGGCGGAGGTCCTGGCGGGGGTGCTCGGGTGAGCCGGGTGATCCACACCGGCCAGGCGCTCGTCGACGTGGTGGTGGAGGTGCCGTCGCTGCCGCGACGCGGACAGAACGTGATGGCCGCCTCCAGCACGAGGTACGCCGGGGGCGCGGTCAACGTGCTCGTCGCCGCGGCCCGCTTCGGGGCGGCGTGCGTGCACGCCGGAGCGCACGGCACCGGCCCCAACGGCGACCTGGTCCGCGCCTCGCTGGCCGCCGAGCACGTCGAGGTCTCCGCCCCGGCGATCACCGCCCGGGACACGGCCACCTGCCTGGTGCTGGTCGAGCCGTCGGCCGAGCGGACCTTCGTGACGACCCAGGGCGCCGAGCGCGACATCAGCGTGGAGTCGCTCGCCACCTCCGCCCCCGTCGCCGGCGACCTCGTGTGCGTCACCGGCTACTCGCTCGTGCTCGCGGAGACGCGGGACCCGCTGCTCGCCTGGCTGCCGACCCTCGACGCGGGCGTGGTCGTCGTGCTCGACCCGGGGGCGGCGTTCGCCCACCTCCCCGCCGAGGTCCGCGACCCGATGCTGGCGCACACCGACGTCTGGTCGGGCAACGCCGAGGAGGCCGCCGACCTGCTCGCCGCCCTGGGACGACCCCTGGAGGACGGCGCCGACTCGATGTCCGCCCCGGCCCACGCGCTGGCCCCGCTGCTGCGCGGCGACGCGGTCACCATCGTGCGCGACGGTCCGGCCGGGTGTGCGGTGACGCTGCGGGGGGAGACGACACTGCTGCCCGGCTTCCCGCAGAAGGCCGTCGACACCAACGGCGCCGGCGACACCCACACCGGCGCGCTCGTCGCCGACGTCGCGGCCGGCCACGGCTGGGTGGACGCCTGCCGGCGGGCCAACGCCGCCGCGGCGATCAAGGTGACCCGGCGCGGCCCCGCGACGGCGCCGACCGCGGCCGAGGTGGAGCAGTTCCTGGCCGAGCGCGAGCGCTAGGCGCGCTGCGCGCAGCCACACTGGCGGCGTACAGCAGCTCGCAGGCCACCTCCACCGTCGTCCGCGGCCACTCTGCGTGGCCGCCGAGGCGATGTGTCGCCACCGGGAGGTGTGGGGAACGAAAGGCGGCTCCCCACGGCGTCGTACGCCGATCTCGTTCCCCGCACGCGCGGCCGGGGAACGAAGCGGGCTCGTACGTCGCGGGGCGGGCCGACCTCGTTCCCCACCCGCCGGCCGCCGGGCTGCTGACGAGCAGGTCAGCGGGGGCGGCGCCAGACCATGAGGGACTGGCCCGGGTCCGGGCCCCGGAGCACGGGCAGCTTGTTGGGCGACGAGCCGCGGGCCGCGGCGAGCGCCTGGCCCAGCGCCTCGCGGGTGGCGGCCAGCTCGGCGACCAGCTCGTCGTTGCGCGCCCGCAGGGCGTTGACCTGGTTGTCGAGCTCGAGGATGCGGCGTACACCCTCCAGGCCGATGCCGGCACTGGTGAGGTCGGCGATCTCGCGCAGCAGCTCGAGGTCGCGGTGGGAGTAGCGGCGACCGCCGCCGGGCGTGCGTCCGGGGGCGATCAGCCCCATCCGCTCGTAGGCCCGCAGCGTCTGCGGGTGCAGCCCGGTGAGCTCGGCGGCCACGCTGATGACGTAGACCGCCATGTCGGGTGACGGGCTGCCGAACGGTCCCCTCGCCGTGGTCATGTCAGCGCGCCTCGAACAGGTTCGTGCGCAGCGGAGTAGAGCCGGCCGTGGCCGTCCGGTAGGCCTCGAGCGCCTCCCGCGCCGCGGTGTCCAAGGTGGCGGGCACGTGCACCTCGACGGTGGCGAGCAGGTCGCCCTTCGAGCCGTCGGCCCGGGTCGCGCCCTTGCCGCGCACCCGGAAGGTGCGTCCGTTGGGCGTGCCGGCCGGCAGCTTGAGCGTGACCGGGGCGCCGCCGAGGGTGGGGACCTTGATGTCCGCCCCGAGCGCGGCCTCGTCGAACGAGACCGGCACCTCGATCGTCAGGTTGTCCCCCTTGCGGCCGAAGACGCGGTGCGGGGACACCTTGACGGCGACGAACAGGTCGCCGGCCGGGCCGCCGCTGTCGCCGGGGGCTCCCTTGCCCTTGAGCCGGATCCGCTGGCCGTCCTTGACGCCGGCGGGGATCCGCGCCGAGATCGTGCGCGCCGAGGTGCCGTGGCCGGAGCCGTGGCACGTCGGGCACGCCTCGTCGTAGACGAGCTGACGACCGCCGCAGGCAGGGCAGGTCTCGTTCATCGAGAAGCCGCCGCCCGCGCTGGCCACGACGAAGCCGGCGCCCTCGCACTCGGGGCAGATGTGCGGGCGGGTGCCGGGCTTGCCGCCCGTGCCCTGACAGGTCGAGCAGGCGGCGTCGGAGGTCAGCCGCAGCGAGATCGTGACGCCCTCCAGGGCGTCGACGAACCCGATCGTGGCCGACGTCTCGATGTCGGTGCCCCGCCGCGGCCGCGGCTGGCGCGTCCGCGCCCCGCCGCCGCCGAAGATGTCGCCGAACATGTCGCCGAGACCGCCGGACCCGCCGCCGGCGCGGTCGCGGAGCAGGTCGTTGATGTCGAACCCGCCCCCGCCGAAACCGCCCGGCTGGCCGGCGCCGCCCCCGAAGCCGCCGAAGCCGCCGCTGGACTGCAACCGGCGGAACTCGTCGTACTTGGTGCGCTTGTCGGGGTCACCGACGACGTCGTAGGCCTCGGCGACCGCCTTGAACCGGTCGTGCTTGGCGGTGTCACCGGGGTTGGAGTCGGGGTGGTTGGCCCGGGCGAGCTTGCGGTAGGCCTTCTTGACGTCGTCCGCGGACGCGTCCTTGGCCACGCCCAGCACGGCGTAGAAGTCCTTGGTCGCCCAGTCGTTGCGGAAACCGTCGTTGTCAGCCATGCCATCCCCTCCTCTCGCGCCTCGTGTCGTGCATCGTGCCGTGCCGGGGCTGGGTCACGCGGTCGGCGCGGCCGGGTCGACCACCAGGACCTGCGCGGCCCGGACCACCCGGTCGCCGATCGTGTAGCCGCCCTTGGCGACGTGCTTGACCGTGGTGACGCTGACCTCCGCGTCCTCGCCGAGGTGGCTGAGCGCCTCGTGCCGCGTCGGGTCGAACGCGTCGCCCGGCGCGCCGAAGCGGACCAGGCCGGACGAGGCCACGGCGCGCTCGAGCTGGTCGGCCACGGCCTTGAAGCCGCCGTCCAGCTCGCCGTGCTCACGCGCCCGGTCGATGGTGTCGAGCACCTCGATGACCGGGGCCAGGGCCTTGTACGCCGCGTTGTCGGCCACCAGCTGACGGTCCCGGTCGACCCGCTTGCGGTAGTTGGCGTACTCCGCCGAGAGCCGCTGCAGGTCGTGGGTGAGGTCGGCCAGCGACCCCTTCATCGCGGTCAGCTCGTCGACCTCGGTGTCCGTGTCGTTGTCGACGTCGGCGTCGGTCGGCTGGTCGGCGTCGGGCTGCTCATCGGTCGACGCGGCCGAGGAGTCGCCGCCCGGCGTGCCCGCCGGCTCCGTGGTGTCGGAGCCGGGGGTGCCGGCCGAGGCCGAGGCGGCGCCCTGGGGCGTCACCTCGACCTCGGTCTCGTTGGCCATCTCGCCCGCCGCGTCCCTGAAGGACTCGTCGTGGGAAGAGGTCACTTGCTCTCACCCTCGGCGTCGGTGCCCTCGGTGGGCTCGTCGACGATCTCGGCGTCGACGACGTCGTCGTCGGACTCGCCGGTCGCCTCGGAGGTGCCACCGGCAGCCGCCTGGTCGGCGTCCGCGGCGGCGTACATCGCGGCACCCATCTTCTGGCTGGACTCGCCGAGCTTGGAGACCCCGGCGGTCAGCTCCTCGGGAGTCGCGTCCTCCTTGGCGAGCGTCTCCTTGAGCGCCTCGACGTCGGCCTTGACCTCGGTCTTGACGTCCTCGGGGAGCTTCTCGTCGTTGTCGGCGAGGAACTTCTCGGTGGTGTAGACGAGCGAGTCGGCCTGGTTGCGGACCTCGATGGCCTCGCGACGCTTGGCGTCCTCCTCGGCGTACTGCTCGGCCTCCTTGACCATCCGGGCGACCTCGTCCTTGGACAGCGCGGAGCCGCCGGAGATCGTCATCGACTGCTCGCGACCGGACGCCTGGTCCTTCGCGGAGACGTGCACGATGCCGTTGGCGTCGATGTCGAAGGTGACCTCGATCTTCGGGATGCCGCGCGGTGCCGGCGGCAGCCCGGTGAGCTCGAAGTTGCCGAGGGGCTGGTTCTCGCCCCACATGGGGCGCTCGCCCTGAGCGACCTTGATCTCGACGGACGGCTGGTTGTCGTCGGCCGTCGTGAAGATCTCGCTGCGCTTGGTCGGGATCGTCGTGTTGCGCTCGATGAGGGTGGTCATGACGCCGCCCTTGGTCTCGATGCCCAGCGACAGCGGGGTGACGTCGAGGAGCAGCACGTCCTTGACCTCGCCCTTGAGGACGCCGGCCTGGAGCGCGGCGCCGATGGCGACGACCTCGTCGGGGTTGACGCCCTTGTTGGGCTGCTTGCCGCCGAGGAGCTCGGTGACCAGGTCGCTGACGGCGGGCATCCGGGTGGAGCCGCCGACGAGCACGACGTGGTCGATCTTGCTGACCTCGACGCCGCCGTCCTTGAGGACGCTCTGGAACGGCGCCTTGGTGCGGGCGAGCAGGTCGGCCGTCATCTTCTGGAACTCGGCGCGGGTGAGCTTCTCCTCGAAGTGGAGCGGGCCGCCCTCGCCGTGGGTGATGTAGGGAAGGTGGATCGTCGTCTCGGAGCTGGACGACAGCTCGATCTTCGCCTTCTCCGCGGCCTCCTGGAGGCGCTGCTTGGCGATCTTGTCCGCGGCCAGGTCGACGCCGTTGGCGTTCTTGAACTTGGTGACCATCCAGCCGACGATCGCGTTGTCCCAGTCGTCGCCACCGAGGTGGTTGTCACCGGAGGTCGCCTTGACCTCGACGACGCCCTCCCCGATCTCGAGCAGGGACACGTCGAACGTGCCGCCACCGAGGTCGAAGACGAGGATCGTCTGGTCGTCGCCCTTGTCGAGGCCGTAGGCCAGCGCGGCCGCGGTCGGCTCGTTGACGATGCGGCTCACGTTGAGCCCCGCGATCTCGCCGGCCTCCTTGGTGGCCTGGCGCTGGGCGTCGGAGAAGTAGGCCGGGACGGTGATGACCGCGTCGGTCACCGGCTCGCCGAGGTAGGCCTCGGCGTCGCGCTTGAGCTTCTGCAGCACGAAGGCGCTGATCTGCTGCGGGGTGAAGGCCTTGTCGTCGATGTCGACCTTCCAGTCCTCGCCCATGTGGCGCTTGACGGACCGGATGGTGCGATCGACGTTGGTGACGGCCTGGCGCTTGGCGACCTCGCCGACCAGGACCTCACCGGACTTGGCGAACGCGACCACCGACGGGGTGGTGCGGGCGCCCTCTGCGTTGGCGATGACGGTGGGTTCGCCACCTTCGAGTACGGCGACCACGCTGTTCGTCGTACCAAGGTCGATGCCGACGGCACGTGCCATGGGGTGTTACCTCCGCTGGGATAGCTGAATGGGATAGCTGGATGTCTCGGTGAGGTCATTGTGCCGACCTGCGGCGAGTCTGACAAACAAGTTGAGTCGGATCAACTCAAGTTCGTTCATGGGTCACAACGCACTCCTCGAGCGGGATGTTCCCGCGGTCACGGACGGGTCACCAGAAGACGTCAATTCGGTGCAATCGCCTGCGCCCGAGGTGGTCCAGACCGGATGATGTGCCCCGTGATCACGAGGGTGGACCTGCGCTACGCCGTACCCGCGCTGCTGCTCGTCCTCCTGACCGCCGCTGCACTGACGGTCCAGCTCGTCGAGCGGGCCGGTGCCGGGACGTCGTACTGCGCGCGGCACACCCTGCAGTCCGCCGAGCGCGCCGACCTGGTGAGCGGCTCCGGCCGACCCGTGACGGTCATCGGCGACTCCTGGTCCGTGGGCCTGGGCCTCGACGAGCTCTCCGGGTCGTGGCCCACGCGGCTGCCCGGTCGGGTCAGCGTCGCCGGCTTCTCGGGATCGGGCTTCAGCCGCACCGCCAGCCCGTGCGGCGACCAGTCCTTCGGCACCCGGGCCCTCGGTCTCGACAGGGGCGACCGGGTGGACGTCGAGGCATCCCGGGGCCTGGTCGTGGTCGAGGGCGGGCTCAACGACTACGACCGCAGCACCACCGCGATCACCCTCGGCTTCGCACGGCTCGTGCAGGCCCTCGAGGGGCGTCGGGTCGTGATCGTGGGGCCGGCCACGGCACCGTCGCGTGCCGCCGCCGTACCCCGTGTCGACCGGCTGCTCGCCCGTCTCGCCGCCGCCGCCGGCGTGCCGTACGTCGCGACGAGCGACCTGCGCCTGCCCTACCTGCCCGACCGGCTGCACCTCACGCCCGAGGGCCACGCGATGTTCGGCGACGCGGTCGCCGCACGGCTGGCCGCCCTGGGCCTGCTCGGCTGAGCCGCCCCTCTGGGTAGTCCGCGACGATCGGACCCCGGATCCGGCGTCAGGAGGGTCCCTTCGTCGGGGACCATCCCGGTGGGGGCGTGCGTCAGCGGGTCCAGACGTACGGCGTCGTGGTGGTGACCGGCAGCAACCCGGAGCGCTGGAGGATCGGCCTGGACATCTCGGTGCAGTCGGAGTGCAGGTAGCGCACCCCGCGCTCGACCGCCGAGCGGGCGCGCGCCGCCACCAGGGCCCGGTAGATCCCGCGGCCGCGGTGCTCGGGCGCCGTGCCGCCGCCCCAGATCCCGGCGAACTCGGTGCCGGGCACGACCTGCAGCCGCCCGGCGCACACGACCGACCCGTCCACCTCGGCCAGCCACATCTCGGAGTCGCCCGTCTCCAGCGCCGCGAGCGAGGACTCCACCGACGGTCCGCGACCGCGCCCGAAGACGGACTCCTGCAGGGCGAGCACCGCCTCGACGTCGCCGCGCAGGTCGCCCGTCTGGCCGACGCGGCGCACCACGACGCCGAGCACCTCGACCGGCACGGCGAGCGCGGAGGCCTCACCGATCATCACCGTCTCGGCCGGCTCGGCGACCAGGCCGTGCGCGACCAGCCGGCCGCCGAGGTCGGCGGGCCAGTCGTGACCGCGGGTCTTCCACTCGAAGGTCGCCACGTCGGTGCGGTCGCGGAAGTGCACGATCGCCCCCGAGACGAGGGTGTCGACGTCGTGGCCTTCGAGTGTCCGGTAGGTCACGAAGCCGCCGTGCTCGAACGTCGCCAGCATCAGCGGGCCGAGCTCGACGACCTCGTCGGCACGACCCACCTCGCCCTCGCGTCGCAGCTGCTCGTCGTAGGCCTCGAGGAGGTCGTGGGTGCTCGTCATTGCTACATCTTCACGCATTGCACAGACCTGCAACACGGAACTCATTGCCGCCGGAGGTCCGGATCGCAACTCTGTGCACGTGCCCGTCACCCCCACGGGCCTCCAGCGGCCGGATCAGGCCGCCCAGCCGAAAGGTTCGATCGCGTGAAGCGAACTCTTGTCGCGGGTCTCGGGACGATGGCCATCGCCGCCGTCCTGACCTCCGCACCCGTCACCACCGCCAGCTCTGCAGCCCCGCAGCAGGCGGCCTCCCAGAACGACAGCGCCCGGCTCGCCCAGGACGGCTCACGGTCGTGGATCGACCGCCACCCCGGCAAGGTCAAGGAGGCCCGCGGCGACGCCTTCGTCCGCACCGGCACCCTGACCGGCGGGAACGACACCCTCGCGGTCGCCTACGAGCGCACCCACGAGGGCCTGCCCGTCGTCGGCGGCGACTTCGTCGTCCTCACCGACGCCTCCGGCACCGTGCTCTCCACCTCCGTGGCCCAGGACCGCCCCGTCGACCTGACCACCACCACCCCCACCGTCGGCAAGGAGCGCGCCGTCGAGGCCGCCCGCGGCCGGGTCGCCCAGGTCTCCGACGTGGCCGAGCCCCGCCTGGTGGTCTGGCAGCGCGACCGCACCGCGCTCGCGTGGGAGACGCAGGTGCGCGGCACCGACGCGAAGGGCGAGCCCTCCTGGCAGTTCGTGTACGTCGACGCGACCGACGGCTCTGTCCTCGAGAGCCGCGAGCAGATCGCCCACGGCTCGGGCACCGCGGCGTACTCCGGCCCCAACCCGCTCTCCATCGCGACCAGCGGCTCGGGGACCAGCTGGAACATGACCGACCCGAGCGCCACGACCCTCAAGTGCCAGGACGCGGCGACCAACGCGACCTTCAGCGGCACCGACGACGCGTGGGGCAACGGCAACGCCACCAACAAGGAGACCGGCTGCGTCGACGCGCTGTACGGCGCCCAGCAGATGAAGGGAATGATGTCGTCGTGGCTCGGCCGCAACGGCATGACCGGCTCCGGCGGCTGGGTCCCGATCCGGGTCGGCCTCAACGACATCAACGCCTACTACGACGGCACCCAGGTCCAGATCGGGCACAACCAGTCCAACCAGTGGATCGGCTCGCTCGACGTGGTGGCCCACGAGTTCGGCCACGGTGTGGACGACAAGACCCCCGGCGGCATCTCGCAGGCGGGCACCCAGGAGTTCGTCGGTGACGTCTTCGGCGTGCTGACCGAGTACTACGACAACCAGTCCGCGTCGTACGACGGTCCCGACTGGACCGTGGGCGAGGAGATCAACCTCGTCGGCCAGGGCCCCATCCGCAACATGGCCGACCCGGGTGCCGTGGGCGACCCCGTCTGCTACACCAGCTCGATCCCCGGCACCGAGGTGCACGCAGCGGCCGGTCCGGGCAACCACTTCTTCTACCTGCTCTCCCAGGGTGGCGTCTCCAAGTGCGACGGCACCTCGGTCACCGGCGTCGGCATCCAGAACGCCGGCAAGATCATGTACAACGCGATGCTGATGAAGACGTCCTCGTCGTCGTACCTGAAGTACCGCACCTGGACGCTCACCGCGGCCAAGAACCTCGACAGCACCTGCGCCCAGTTCAACGCCGTCAAGGCGGCGTGGGACGCGGTCAACGTGCCCGCGCAGACCGGTGACCCGACCTGTGGGGGCACCACGCCCCCGCCCACCGGCGGCAACCTGCTGGCCAACCCGGGCTTCGAGTCCGGTGCGGCGTCGTGGGCCGGCAACACCGGCATCATCACCACCAACACCGGCCGCCCGGCCCGCACCGGCTCCTACAAGGCGTGGTTCGGCGGCAACGCCACGACCTCGACCGAGACCCTCACCCAGGCGGTGACGGTCCCCTCGACCGCGACCGCGGCCAACCTGTCCTACTGGATCCGCACGGACACGGCCGAGACCGGCTCGACCGCCTACGACACCTTCAAGGTCCAGGTCGTCGTCGACGGGGTGACCACCACGCTGCGCACCTTCAGCAACGTGGGCACCAACGCGACGTACACGCAGTACTCGCACAGCCTGCTCGCCTACAAGGGCAAGTCGGTGACGGTGAAGTTCCTGATGAACGAGGACTCGTCGCTGCAGACGAGCTTCGTCCTGGACGACACGGCCGTCGCGGTCAGCTGACACGACCGACCATCCCCCCTGCGCCCCGGCGTGGCCTCGGCCGCGTCGGGGCGCAGCACGTCCCGACCCCTCTCGGAGGACCCATGCCCCGCATCATCCTCGCGCCCGTCGCCGCGCTCGCCGCCCTGGCCGCCGGCCTGCTCGTCCCCGGCGGCAGCCAGGCCGCCCCGGCCCCCGCCGCCCCGGTCACGACGGCCTCGGCCCTGGCCGCCCCCGACATCTCGGTGACCAACACCCAGGCCCACCTGGCCCAGCTGCAGGCGATCGCCGACGCCAACGGCGGCAACCGCGCCACCGGCCGGCCGGGCTACCTCGCCTCGGTCAACTGGGTCCGCGGCACGCTCGACGCGGCCGGCTGGACGACGACCGTGCAGCAGTTCTCCACCTCGTCCGGGACGTCGTACAACCTCGTCGCCGACTGGCCCGGCGGCGACCCCGAGCACGTCGTGATGCTCGGCGGGCACCTCGACTCGGTGTCGTCGGGTCCGGGCATCAACGACAACGGCACCGGCTCGGCCGGGCTGCTGGAGAACGCCCTCGCCTTCGCGGCCAGCGGCACCGTGCCGAAGAACCACGTGCGCCTCGGCTTCTGGGGCGCGGAGGAGCAGGGGCTGCTCGGCTCGAAGCACTACATGGCCACGCTGCCGACGGCCGACAAGGACCGCATCGAGCTCTACCTCAACTTCGACATGATCGGCTCGCCCAACCCCGGCTACTTCGTGTACGACGACAACCCGGCGGGCGACGCGGCGCGCGACGACCTCACGGCGTACTTCACCTCGCGGGGCATCCCGTGGGAGTACATCGACGTGCAGGGGCGCTCGGACCACGCGGCCTTCCGCAGCTACGGCATCCCGACCTCGGGCACGTTCACCGGCGCCGAGACGACGATGACCTCCGCGCAGGCGTCGAAGTGGGGCGGACAGGCCGGGCGGGCGTTCGACCCGTGCTACCACGCCTCCTGCGACACCACGGCCAACGTCGACACCACTGCGCTGGACCGCAACATCGACGCGATCGCGCACATGCTCTGGTCGTACGCCGCCAAGGACTACGGCCCGTCGCTCCCGCCGGCCGGCAACCTGCTCGCCAACCCGGGCTTCGAGTCGGGCGCGACGGGCTGGGGCGGCAGCACCGGCGTCATCACCTCGTCCACCTCGCGCCCGGCCCACGGCGGCTTCTGGAAGGCGTGGCTCGGAGGCAACGGCCGGACCTCGACCGAGACGCTCACCCAGCAGGTGACGATCCCGGCCACCGCGACGTCCGCCTCGCTGTCCTACTGGGTCCGCACCGACACCGCGGAGACGGGCTCCACGGCCTACGACCGCCTCAAGGTCAACGTCGTCGACGGGGCCACCACGACGACGCTCAAGACCTTCAGCAACGCCGGCGCCACCGCGACCTGGGGGCAGTCGACCCACAGCCTGCTCGCCTACCGCGGGAGGACCGTCACGGTCTCGTTCGTGATGACCGAGGACGCGTCGCTGCAGACGAGCTTCGTCGTCGACGACACGGCGGTCACGGTCGGCTGACGCAGACACGCGGACATTGGTCCCGCCACTGCCCCGGCCCACGCCGGGGCAGTGGCGCGTCCGGGGACTTCTGTCCGCGTGTCCATGCAGCGCGGAGCAGGTCGAGCGGGAGCACGCCGCCCACCCCAGGGACGGGTGCGACGGAATATCGGGCGCCCGTTCCGTGTAGGGCCTCGTATGACTGTTCCTGACATCCTGCTCCACGACGGCACGTCCATCCCCCAGCTCGGCTTCGGCGTCTTCCAGGTCCCGCCGGAGGAGACCGCGGCCACGGTCGCCCAGGCCTTCGAGGCTGGCTACCGCCACATCGACACCGCGCAGATGTACGAGAACGAGGCGGGCGTCGGGGCCGCGATCAAGGACTCCGGCCTGGCGCGCGACGACCTGTACATCACCACCAAGCTCAACAACGGCTTCCACCGTCCCGACGACGCGCGCCGCGCGATCGACGAGTCCCTCGAGCGCCTCGGCCTCGAGCAGACCGACCTGTTCCTCATCCACTGGCCGCTGCCCACGCAGTACGACGGCGACTTCGTCTCGACGTGGCAGGCGCTCATCGAGGCCCAGCAGGCCGGGAAGACGCGCTCCATCGGCGTCTCCAACTTCCAGCCCGCCCACCTCGACCGCATCGTCACCGAGACCGGCGTCGTGCCGGTCGTCAACCAGGTCGAGGTGCACCCGTTCTTCGCCAACGAGGACGTCCGGGCCGCCAACGCCCGCCACGGCGTGCTCACCGAGGCGTGGTCCCCGATCGCCCAGGGCAAGGTCAACGACGACGACACCATCGGCGAGATCGCCTCGCTCGTCGGGCGTACGCCGGCCCAGGTCACCCTCCGCTGGCACGTGCAGCGCGGCGACATCATCTTCCCCAAGTCGATGAAGGCCGAGCGGATGCGCGAGAACTTCGAGATCTTCGACTTCGAGCTCACCCCCGAGCAGGTCAGCGCGCTCGACGAGCTCGACCGGGGCGAGGCCGGGCGGATGGGGCCCAACCCGGACACGTTCGACTACATCCCGGGCTGACCCCCGGAGGCCGGTCCCGGCCGGTCAGGCCCCGAGGGCCCGTGCCCACTGCGTCAACAGCGCGGTGAGCCGGGCCCTCTCGGCGTCCGAGAAGGTCTCCAGCAGTCGCTCCTCGTTGGCGAAGTGCTCGCCGACCACCCGGTCGACCAGGTCCCGACCCGAGGGTGTCAGCGCGATGTGCCGCACGCGGGCGTCGTGCCCGGCGACCGACCGGGTGACCCAGCCCCCGGCGACCAGCCGGTCGACTCGCTTGGTCACGGCCCCCGAGGTGATCATCGTGGTCGCCGCCAGCTCGCCCGGGGTGAGCTCGAAGGGCTCGCCCGCCCGGCGCAGGGCGGCCAGCACGTCGAAGTCGCCGTCCGAGAGGCCGGCGGCCGCGAAGACCGGCCGCAGCTCCTCGTGCAGCACTGCCGCCACCCGGTGGAGCCGGCCGACGATCCCCATGGCCGAGGTGTCGAGGTCGGGTCGCTCCCGGGCCCACTGGGCCTGGAGGCGGCCGACGTGGTCGAGGGCGTTCTGCGCCGACTCGTCGTGATGCAGGTCATCAGCCACGAGCTGGAATATACCTTCCGGGGAAGAGATTATGTCTTCCGTGGAAAAGATCTGTGCGCACCGATTCGGGATGATCCTGCTGACCGCCGTCGCACCTGCGGCGTGGGGCACGACGTACATCGTCACCGAGAAGTTCCTCCCGCCCGACCGACCGCTCTTCGCGGCGCTGGTGCGCGCCCTGCCCGTCGGGCTGGTCCTGCTCGCCTGGTGCCGCCGCCTCCCCCGCGGCGACTGGTGGTGGAAGGCGACGGTGATGGGGCTGTGCAACATCGGCGCGTTCTTCCCGCTCATCTTCCTGGCCGCCTACCACCTGCCCGGCGGCCTCGCCGCGACCATCCAGGCCATCTCGCCGCTCGCCGTGATGGCGCTGGCGTGGCCGCTGATCGGTGAGCGCCCGGCCGCGGCGCGCGTTGGCGCCGCCGTCATCGGTCTGGTCGGCGTCACCCTGCTGGTCCTGCGCAGCCCCGACGGCGTCACCACGCTCGGCCTGGCCGGCGCGTTCGGGTCGGTGCTGGTGAGCGCGCTCGGCTTCGTCCTGGTCAAGCGGTGGACCCCGCCGGTCGACATGCTGACCCTGGTGTCCTGGCAGCTGGTGGTCGGTGGGATCGCCCTGCTGCCGCTGGCCCTGCTGGTCGAGGGCGCCCCGCCCGCGATCGACCTCGAGGCCGCGCTGGGCTACGGGTGGATCGCGGTGGTGGGCACCGGCCTCGCCTACGTCTGCTGGTTCACCGGGTTGCGCGCCATGCCCGCCGGCGCCGTCTCGCTGATCGGCCTCGTCAACCCCGTCGTCGGTACGGCGCTGGGCGTGGCGTTCGCCGCCGAGGCCTTCGGGTGGGTCCAGGCGCTCGGCATGGCCCTGGTCCTCGGTGGCGTCCTGCTCGGCCAGCGCACCGCCCGCAGGCGCACGGCACCTCGTCCGCCGCAGGCACTCGCTCGGGACAGAGAGCTCGTCGCTGCGAAGATGGGGCCGTGACGGCCTCGGGGGACTTCCGCTTCCGCGACATCGCCCTGGCGGCGTACGGGCCCTCGGTCGTCAACGCGATCGGGCACGGCGCGGTGATGCCGGTGCTGGCCCTGCGGGCCCGCGACCTCGGCGCCGACGTGAGCACCGCGGCCGTCGTGGTCGCGCTGCTGGGCGTCGGCAGCCTCCTCGCCTCGCTGCCCGCCGGGGCACTGGTCGCCCGGCTCGGTGAGCGCCGGGTGCTGACCGTGGTGGGCTGCCTGGACGCCGTCGCGATGGCCTCCGCCGCGGTCACCGAGTCGGTCCTCGCCCTCGGGATGGCGATCACCTTCAGCGGGATGACCTGGACGGCGTTCATCATGGCGCGCCAGGGCTTCATGATCGACGTCGTGCCGGTCGCCTACCGGGCCCGGGGGATGTCGATGCTCGGCGGCAGCATGCGCATCGGGGTCCTGGTCGGGCCGCTGCTGGGGGCCGGCCTGATCGCCCTCGGCGGGCTCACCTGGGTGTTCTGGCTGGCGGCGTCGATGTCGCTGGCCTCCGCGCTGCTGGCGCGCACCATGCCCGACCTCGGCTCCGAGGCCCGCGGGCAGGGCGTCGGACAGCTCAGCGTCCTCTCGGTCCTCCGGGCCCACCGCCGGGTGCTGCTCACGCTGGGCGTCGCCGTGGTCATCATCGCCGCGAGCCGGTCGCTGCGGGTCGTGCTGCTGCCCCTGTGGGCCGATCACGTCGGCCTCTCGGCGAGCACCACCTCGCTCATCTTCGCGGTCGCCGCGGCGATCGACATCGCGTTCTTCCTCCCCGGCGGCTGGCTGATGGACACCCGCGGGCGCGTCGTGGTCGCCGTACCCGTCGTGGCGTCGACGGCCCTCGCGTGCCTGCTGCTGCCCCTGGCCACCACCACCGCGACCGTGGCCGCGGTGATGGTGCTCATCGCCGCCGGCAACGGCCTGGGCTCGGGGATCGTGATGACGCTGGGGGCCGACACGGCGCCGGTGGAGGGCCGGGCGCAGTACCTGGGCGGCTGGCGCCTGTGCGGCGACATCGGCGGCTCGGGCGCCCCCGTGCTGGTCAGCGCCCTGGCGGCCGTCGCCCCGCTGGCCGTGGCGTGCGTGGTGATGGGCGTGCTCGCCGCCGTGGGCACCGTCTGGGTCGGCTACTGGACCCGGCAGGTGGACCGGCAGGCGGTCGCCGTCAGCCGACCGTGACCTCGACCTCGTTGGAGGCCATGTCCGAGTCGGTGTCCTTGACGCGGAACTTGTTGACGCCCGCCTGGCTGGTCTGCACGTAGGTCGCGAACGTCTGGTTGCTCACCGAGACCGTGACCGGGAAGTCCGACCAGGAGCCGCCCTCGAAGCGCTGCACCTGGAGGATCGCCCCCTCGCCCTGCGGGTAGGTGCCGGTGAGGTCGATCTGCTGCATCGGGCTGACGCTGAGCTGGCCGGCCGACAGGGTGATCTGCTTGGCGGGAGCGGACTCGCTGCTGGAGGGTGCCTCGCCGGGCTGGGTCTCCGCGCTGGTGGAGGGCTCGGTGGTCTCCGTCGGCTCCGGCTCGGGGAGGTACATCGTGGTCTCGCTGCCTGCCGAGGGCTCGGCGGACGGATCGACGCTGCCGCCGTCCAGGCCGAGCATCTTGGTGCCGAACAGGGCGGCCAGGCCGAACAGGAGGCCGACCACGGCGGCCACGGCGACCAGGGCCACCAGGCCGGTGAGGACCGGGCGGTCTTCGCTGCGGGACACGGTGCTCCTCTCGCTGGTACGACGGACACGTCCGGCGGTCCGGGCGCGACTGCCCGCCATTGTGGGTGAGACCCCCACGTGGGGCCAAGCCGGCCCGCTGCGACCGGCCACACCCGGTCACCCCGGCCCCGCGACCCGGGCCTGGCGGAGCGACTCAGGTCCCGGCGGCCTCGCGGCGCTCGCGCTCGGCGACGGCGTGCTCGTCGGTGCGGTTGTCGTAGGACCAGAAGTCGCGCAGCAGGGCGGCCGTGAGCAGGACCCCGCCCACGCACGCCACGCCGCCCGACACGATCGAGCCCCGCACCGACCAGGCATCGGCCACGAAGCCCGCCCGCACCTGGCCCCCCAGCGGCCCGACCGAGTAGGACAGCATCTCGATCCCGGCCAGGCGACCGCGCATGTGCTCGGGGATGGTCTGGTTCCACACGGTCCCGCGGAAGACGGCCGAGACCATGTCGGCCGCACCCGCCATCGCGAAGCACACGAGCGCCACCGCGAACGACGGGGCCAGGCCCGCGAGCGCGATGCACACGCCGTACGCCGTCGCCGCGATGACGATGGCCCGGCCGTGGTGGTGGACGTGCGAGGTCCAGCCGCTGAGCCCCGTCGCCACGAGCGCGCCGACGGTCTCCGCGGAGTAGAGCAGCCCGATGAGCTCGGGTCGCTCGAAGACCTCGGCGGCCAGCGCCGGGAAGAGCACGATCGGCATCGCGAGCAGCATGGCGGCGATGTCGACGAGGTAGGTGCCGAGCAGGTCGCGCCGCCCGATCGCGTAGCGCCAGCCCTCCGCGATGCCGCGCAGGCTCGGCGGGGTGGTCTCGCCGCGGTGCGGGTAGGGACGCATCGCGGCGTACAGCGCGCAGGCCACGGCCAGGGCGCCGACATCGACGACGAAGCACCAGCCGATACCGACCCAGGCGATGAGCACGCCGCCGATCGCCGGCCCGACCAGCACACCGACCTGCATCCCGAAGCTGGACAGGGCGTTGGCGGCGGTGATCTGGTCGTGGCGCACCGTGCGCGGCTCGAGGGCCTCGCGGGAGGGCCGCTGCAGGGAGGACGTCGCCGCGAGCAGCGCCGCGACGACGAAGATCAGCGGGAGGCTCGGCTCGGCGAGGAACGAGTTGGCCGCCAGCACCGCCATCAGCACCAGCTGGGCCAGCCCGCTGCCGATCAGCAGCCTGCGCCGGTCGACGTGGTCGGCGAGCGCCCCGCCGTACAGGCCGAAGACGATGAGCGGCAACAGCTCGACGAGGCCGACGGCACCGACCAGGAAGTTGCTGCCGGTCAGGTCGTAGATCTGGAACGGGATCGCGACGTAGGAGACCATCCCTCCGAGGTAGAACACCGTGCCCGCGGTGAACAGCAGCCGGAAGTCGCGCGACTCGCGCAGCGGGGTGACGTCCATCCGCAGGCGGCGGAGGCGTTCGCGCAGGGTGGGGCCGGTGCTCACAAGGGGCGATCGTCCCACGCGGCGCCGGTGGGACGCACGCGAGATTCACCGGGGACGGCTCAGCGGGCGGTGACCCGGATCCGCGCGCCGTCGCGGGGCACGCTGGTGATGTTGCGGACCTTGGGGTGGTCGTCGGCGAGCGTCTCGACCGTGTACGCCGCCAGCACCTCGCGCAGGACGACCACGCCCTCCATCAGCGAGAAGCCGGCACCGATGCAGCGCCGCACCCCGCCGCCGAAGGGGATCCAGGTGTTCGGGGCGGGACTGCCCCCGACGAAGCGCTCGGGACGGAACTCACCGGGCGCGGGATGGTGGGTGGCGCTCGCGTGAGCGAGCAGGATCGAGGGCCCGACCGTCACCCCGGCAGGAAGGTCGAACCCGCCGATCGTGGCCGGCGCCGTGAGGGTGCGCGCGACCATCGGGATCACCGGGTGCAGGCGCATCGACTCCTTGAGCACGGCCTCCAACCAGGCGTCGTCGCCGGCATCGGCGGCGGCCACCGTGCGGGCCAGCAGCGCCTCGTCACGGCCGAGCTCGTAGAGCGCCCACGCCAGCGCGGCGGCGGTCGTCTCGTGTCCGGCCAGGAGCAGGGTGACCAGCTGGTCGCGCAGCTCCTCGTCGCTGAGCGCGTCACCCCCGTCACCGCCCTGGCGGAGCAGCCGGGACAGGACATCGGTGCGGGTGGCGAGGTCGGGGGCGGCGCGCCGCTCCCGGATCTCCGCGTGGATGAGCTGGTCGAGCTCCTCGGCGTTGCGCTGGGCGTCCCGCCAGGGCCCGAGCCGCCGCAGCCGCGGCACCGACCAGCCGAACAGCACGGCGGGACTGACGTCGACGACCTTCCTGACCCGCGGGCGCAGCAGGGCGAGCCGGCGCTCGTCGGCCACCCCGAAGACCACGCGCAGGATCACCTCGAGGGTGAGCCGGTTCATCCGGTCCAGCGCGCGCAGCTCCTCGCCGTCGTGCCACGAGGCGACGTCGTCCCGGGCGACCTCGGTGACCAGCGCGCCGTACTCGCGCAGGGCGTGGCCGTTGAACGCCGGCATCAGCAGCGTGCGGGCGCGGCGGTGCTCCTCACCGTCCTGGAGGAGCAGCGAGTGCTCGCCCATCATCGGGCCGAGGATCGCGTTGGCCTTGCCCGCCTGGAAAGTGGCCGGGTCGGCGGCGAAGATCTCGCGGGCGTGCTCGGGCCGGGTGAAGAGCACCAGCGGGCGGCCCGGCAGCAGCCGGACGGTGAAGGCGTCGCCGTAGCGCCGGTGCGCCCACGGCACGAACCGGTGGCGGAAGCGCAGCAGGGCGACGCTCTGGACCAGCGCCGGCCACCGCGGCCCGGGCGGCAGGGAGTCGCGGTCGATCTCCGGGCCGGGGGTCCCGAACATCCGCATCCGGCGCAGGCGCTGGTGGGTGAGCGCCGCGGTGGCGGCGTCGTGCGGCAGCTCCTCCGACAGGTCCCTCACCAGGGTCATGTCCTCGATCGTAGGCCGCTCAGCGCGAGCGGACCTCCCACCGCGTGGTGGGCTTCTCGACCAGGTCGGCGCAGCTCGCGCGCCGCGGCTCGCCGGGCACCGCGACCACGTCGACGTCCGGGTCACCGCCGGCCAGCACGTGCAGCTCGCGGACCTGCTCGGGCGGGGTGAGCCCGGCCCGCCCGCGGGAGACGGCGACCGGCACCTCGCCGCGCTCCAGGCTTGCGCAGGCCTCCACCGCGGTCGCGGGGTCCAGGCGGCCGAGGGTGTGGCCGGACGGGAGGGCGAGCAGGGTCCCGGAGAACCGGTGGCCGCCCAGGTGCGTGGTCTCCCAGGTCGCCTCGGGCCAACGCTCGGCCAGCGCCGCGGCGACCGGCCGGCCGACCTCGGCGCAGCAGCGGTCGCGGCGCCCGTTGGTGCACACCAGCCAGAGCGGCCCGTCGTACGCCGTGAGGTCCCGCCCGAGGTCGAGCTCGAGGAGGGCGTCGGGCGTCGGCAGCACCACGGTGCGCACGGCGAACCCGTCGTCGGTGGCACGGGCGTGGAAGACGCGCACCCCCGGACCGGACTCGCCGCCGTGGCGCCGGACCAGCTGCACCCGGACCCCGGCGAGGCCCGCGAGGTGCGCCCGGACCGCCTCCGGGAGGCGGCTCTCGGCCACCGCCTTGCGGCCCCACGACCCGGCGTGCTCCACGAGGAGGAGCTCGGTCTCGGTCGGGGCGGTGCCGGCGATCGGTTCCCCGTCGTCGCGGCTGGCGACGGAGCAGCGGAAGTCGGTCACGAGCGCCAGTCTGCCGTGCGGCTGGGTGTCCGCCCGGGGCGGCCCCGGCCCGTCAGAGCAGGCCCGTGCGCCGCGCGATCGCCGCGGCCTCGGTGCGCGAGGCGGCGTCGAGCTTGCCCAGGATGTTGGAGACGTGGACCGACACGGTCTTGGTGGAGATGAACAGCTGCTTGCCGATCTCGCCGTTGGTGCGCCCCTCGGCCACCAGGGCGAGGATCTCCTTCTCGCGCGGGGTCAGGGTCACCGCGGCGGCGGCCTGTGGCGCCGGGCTGGAGCCGAGGCCGGTCAGCTGGTCGAGCAGCGGCCGCAGCCCGATGGAGTGCGCCACCGCCCGGGCGAGGTCGCCGGCCTCGCGGGACCCCGCGGCGTCGCCGGTCGCCCGCAGCACCTCGGCCAGGCGGGCGCGGGTGCGGGCCAGCTCGGGGACGTGGCCGAAGGCGACGAACGCCTCCTCGGCCGCCCGCCAGGCGGCCGCCAGCTCGGCGGCGTCGGGCGGGTCGAGCTGGCTCAGCCACCGCCACCGCAGCTCCTCGGCCGTGCGGAGGGCCACCCACGCGTGGTACTCCGGGCCGCGACTGATCTCGAACTCGGCGTAGAAGTCGATGACCCGCGCGCCGTCCTCGAGCATCCGGCGTACGACGTGGGCAGTCCCCTCGCGCTCGGCCGCCGACTGGTGCGGGGCGCTGGACGCGAGCAGGCCGACGACGACCGTCGAGAGCCGCAGTCGCGCCTGGAACCACTCGTGCCAGATGGGTCGGACCGTCGCCACGACGAGGTCGTAGACCTCGATCCCGCGGGCGACGTCGCCCTCCTGCTCGGCGCGGGCCAGCTCGGCGGTCGCGGCGTTGATCGCGGTGAGCCCGTCGGTGGGCCAGTAGGCGCGCAGCATCTCGAAGGCGGCCTTCTTGGTGTGGCCGCGCAACACCTGCACCTGCATCTGGAGGGCGTAGTAGAGCCACTCGTAGACGACCGGCGGGTTGAGCCCGGAGACGTCGAGGCGGTCGTAGGCCTCCCGCAGCCGGCCCTGGGCGACCAGCACGCTGGCCACCATCTGGCGGGCCTCCGCCGGGAACGGCGCCCAGGTCAGGCCCTCCTCCTCGCCGCGGGAGACGACCCGGCCGTAGGCCTCCAGGGCGCCGTCGAAGTCGCCGAGGTCGTGGTGCAGCCGTCCGAGGAAGTAGAGCGCCCGCAGCTCGGCGTCGACGTGGCCGGCGACCCGGGCCCGGTCGGCGGTGTCGAGCCACGTCGCGCGCAGTCGGTCGAGGTCGAGCGTCTCGTCGAGGCTGGTCAGGGTGGTCGCGATCTCGACGGCGATGCCGGTGAGGTTGTGCCGCTGCGCCAGTGCCAGTCCCTCCATCGCCACCGACCGGGCGCGCTCCTCGTTCCACCGCCCGAGCGTCTGCGCGTGGACGCTCAGCGCCCGGGCGCGCAGCGAGGGCGAGCCGTCGGACAGCAGCTCGACCGCCTCCGCGGCGATGGCCTCGGGGTCCTCGGTGGAGTCGGTGAGGAGCAGGGCGGCCGCGATCGAGGTCAGCACCTGGCCACGGTCGGCGGCGGGGGCGTCCGGCGGCAGGGACGCGAGGTGGGCCCGCAGGACCTTGATCGCCCGGCCGACCCGGCCGGAGGCGACGAAGGCCTCGGCGCAGCGGCGCACCAGCGCGTGCACGTCGACGTCGTCGGGGACCTCCGGGACCGCCTCGAGCAGGTCGAGGGCGTCGAGGAACTGCACCGCCGCCTCGTGCGGGCCGCCGACCGCGAAGGCCTGGTTGCCGGCCTCGATGCCGGCCCGGACCGCGGTCAGCCGGTCACCGGCCCGGCGCGCGTGCAGGGCCAGCTCGGCCGCGGTGCCGGCCGCGGCCCCCGACCGGAGCGCCTCGCTGAAGGCGGTGTGCAGGCGGGTGCGCTCGCCGGGCAGCAGGTCGTCGTAGACCGCCTCGCCGAGCAGCGCGTGGCGGAAGGCGTAGGACGAGGCCCCCGCCTGGGTGAGGACGTTGGACTCCACGGCGCTGCGCAGCGCCGCCTCGAGGTCGGCGGCCCCGAGCCCGGTGACCGTCGCGAGCAGCTCGTGGGAGACGTGACGCCCGGCGACGCTGGCCACCCGCACCACCTCACGGGTGCGGTCGTCGAGCCGGTCGAGGCGCACGAGCAGCACGTCGGCGAGCTCGGCCGGCACGTGTCCCCCCGTGGCCCACGTGGCGCCGATGAGCTCCTCGACGAAGAACGCGTTGCCCTCGGCCCGGTCGACGATCTCGGCGATGCTCGCCTCGCTGATCGTCGTGTCCTTGTGGATCAGGTAGACGAGGAGACGCACGTCGGTGTCGGTGAGCGGCTCGACCTGCAGCCGCTCGACCCCGCGCAGCCGCGCCCACTCGGCGACCTGCGGTCGCAACGGGTGGCGCCGGTGCAGGTCGTCGGAGCGGTAGGACACCACCAGCCGCACCGGCCCGGCGAACGCGCGGGAGAACAGGAAGCTCAGCATGTCGCGCGTCGACTGGTCGGCCCAGTGCGCGTCCTCCACGACCACCAGCAGCGGCCCCTCCTCGGCGAGGCTCTCGAGCAGGTCGTGCACGGCGGCGAAGATGTTGCCGCGGTCGAGGGACTGGTCCTCGTCGCGGTCGTCGGTGGCGCGCAGCCGTCGGCCCGGCTGGAGGCGGGCGAGGGTGGGGTGACGCTCGGTCACTCTCGCAGCCACCTCCGGCCGCTCCGCGAGGATGCGCCCGAGGATCTCGGAGAAGGGGACGTAGGGCAGGGACCCGTCGGCCAGGTCGAGGCAGTGCCCGGCCACGACCAGCCAGCCCTCGCCGAGCGCGACGTCGCGCAGCTCGGTGAGCAGCCGGGTCTTGCCGACGCCCGCGTCGCCGGAGAGCAGCACGGCGTACGACGTGGTGTCCCCGGGCGCGCGAATGCCGAGCCGGGACGTGAGGTCCTCCAGCTCGGCATCGCGGCCGACGAGGTCGGCGCTGCGGGCAGTGGGCACGTCGGCCATTGTGGCGTGCCCCACCGACAGTGTCGTGCGGGTTGTCGTCGGCGCCGGTGTCACCGGTGCCGGCTGCCGGCTCATCGCCCGGCGCGGGCGGCCCGACGGGCGGCGCGGTCGGCGCGACGGCCGAACGTGCCCCAGTCCTTGCGGAGCCTCTCCTCGCGGTAGGTGACCTCGGCGTTGACGAAGCTGTCCGTGGCGAACATGTGCTTCTCCTTCTCCCTCTCGAGGGTCCGCGTCTCGGACCATCGAGAAGAGAGTGCGGCGCTGAGGTAGGCCCGGACATCGGGCGGGAGTCCTATCCGGCGGGACCGGCTACCTCAGATGCGCGGTGGTGACCACCTCAGGGACTGGACCTGCGTGGCGCGGAGTTCGACGTACCTCCACGATGGGTGTATCAGGGAGTCAGGAGACCACTCCTACCAAGCGTGAGGGACGTCATCATGGAGAGCGAACGACGCGTCCGCAGCGATGACCCGTGGCCTGCCGGGGGGACGGACACGGACATCGCCACGCTGGTCGCCGAGGCTCGCGGGGGCAGCCAGGCTGCGTGGGACTCGCTCGTGGAGCGCTTCCTCCCCCTGGTGACGTCCCTCATGCGGCGCTACCGCGTGACCGGGGCCGACGCCGACGACGTCAACCAGACCGTCTGGTTGCGCCTGGTGGAGCACCTGGACCGGATCGACGAGCCCCAGGCCCTGCCCGGGTGGCTGGCCACCGTCACCCGGCACGAGTGCTTCCGCCTGCAGCACCTGCGCGGCCGCACGGTCCCGACGGACCCGCAGACCTCGCCGACCTTCGAGAGACCTGACCACTCGCCCGACATGCTCGCCGAGCTGCTGGCCGACGAGCGGCACACGGCACTGGTGGACGCCCTGCTCGAGCTGCCCGCCCAACGACGCGACCTGCTGCTCCTCCTCACCGAGGACCCGCCCCTGTCGTACGCCGAGATCAGCCGCCGCTCGGGCCTCCCGGTCGGCAGCATCGGCCCCACCCGCGCACGAGCCCTCCAGCAGCTGCGTCGCACCCGCGCCTTCCGGCGCCTGACCAGCCCCACCGACGGGAGCCTGACATGACCGACCTTCCCCCCGAGGACCCCGCGGTCCTGGATCCCGACGACCAGCAGGTCCTCGACGAGCTCGCCGAGGCCCTCTCCTCGCACCGCGACGTCGAGCCGCGGCACCGCGAGGCGGCCCGGTCGGCCTTCACGTGGCGCACCGTGGACTCCGAGCTCATGGAGCTCACCTACGACTCGCTCGACGCCCCGGTCACCGTGCGCAGCGCCATCGACGCCCTGCCCCGCGCGCTCTCCTTCGCGTCGGGCTTCGGCACCCTCGACGTGGAGCTCGACGGGGACCGCGTGCGCGGGCACATCGTCCCGGCCGCCGTCGCCACGGTGGTGATGTCCAACGCTGCAGGCGCCACGCTGGGCACCGAGTCCGACGAGGACGGGATGTTCGACTTCCCCGGCTCGCTCCCCGGACCGGTGCGCTTCAGCATCGAGGGCGAGGGTGCAGGTACGACGCCCTGGGTCACCCTCTGATCCCGAGCCCCGTCGCGACCGCCGTCAGTTCGCGGGGTACAGGGTCGGGCCCACGCCACGTCGACCGGCGGTGGCCGCCTCGGCGAGCAGCTGGTCGGCGGCCTTGCGGGCGCTGATCCCGTGCCGGCTCATGCGCGCGGCGATGAGACCGCTCACCAACGGCGTCGAGAACGACGTGCCGCTCCAGCGGGCGATCCCGGTGAACGTCCGCTCGTCCCCGGCGTTCGGCGGCTCGTGGCAGAAGAAGGTGCCGGTCGGGTAGGCGTTGACCAGGTCGGTCCCGAGCGCATAGACGTCGACCCAGCTGCCGAAGTTGGAGAAGTCCGCCCGCGCGCCGTCGGCGTCGATGGCCCCCACCGAGACCGTCCACGGGAAGGCGGCGGGCCAGAACGGCCGGCGGTGGCCGTCGTTGCCCGCCGCAGCCACCAGCACCGTGCCCTTCTGGTGCCGCAGCCGCTGCTCCCAGAACACCTCGAAGCTCAGCAGCGGCAGCTCGTCGCGGGTCGGGCAGCCTGCGGACAGCGAGATGATGTCGGGGCTCCACGCGAGGGCCTCACCGAGCTGCACCACCATCTCGGACTCGTACGCCGCGCCCCCCGTCGGCAGGAAGCCCTCGACGCGCACCTCCGCGGCCGGGGCCTGGGTGCGGACGACGCCGGCGATGAAGGTCCCGTGCCCCGCGTAGGGGTGGATGTGGTCGAGGTCGATCGTCTCGGGGTCGCCGTCCACGCCGGCCAGCCACGGGGAGGCCGGGTCGGTCGCGGCGGGTGGCCACCAGCCGGTGTCCACCACCGAGACGAACACGTCGGTGCCGGCCCCCAGGTCGGTGGTGATGCCGGGGTGCGGCGCGGGGGACGTGCCCGGCTCCTCGGGCTCGGTCGCCGGGCACAACCGTCCGGGGCCGGTGACGAACATGATGTGGTCGGGCGTGGCCTTGCCGAGGCCGAGCTCGCGGTCCACCCGGGCGAGGATGTCCGGGACCGACGTGTCGGCGTCGGTGGTGACGCGCAGGACGGTCAGTCCCCGCTGGCGCTGGGAGCGCTCGTCGTCGAGGCGCTCGGCACCGACGGTGTCGGCCACGTCGCGCCAGTGCTCGTCGCGGGCCAGGATGAACCCCGGGCGGTACAGGTACTCGACGCGGCGGCCGTCCTCGGACCAGACGGCCGCGGCGTACTCCGGGCCGCCCAGGGCCTTGATGAGGTAGGCGACCTGCTCGCGGAGGACCGCCTCCTGCAGGCGTTCCCGCTCCTCGGCGGCGTGAGGATCGGGCTTGCCCCCACCCTCGTCCGGACCGGTGTCACTGGCGGCGTTCGTCGAGCTGTCCACGATGTGTCCCCCCACATGGGATTGGATGACCGGTGACGGGCGCGCCGGGACCGGCGAGGCCTCGACTGAGAGTAGCGATTCGACGAGCTGGTCGGGAGGGTTCACGAGTGCTGGGCCAGTCCGGTGACGAGCTCCTCGACCTGGCGATCGCGGAGCCCGACGAGGCGTGGTCGGTCGCGCACGCCGTCATCGCCGGCGAGGCCGACGTCACGGCTCTCTCCTACGCCCACCAGACCCTGGGCATCGTGCTGCGCGAACGCGGCGACGTCGACCTCGCCCTCACCCATCTCCGCGTCGCTCGGAGGTGTGCCGAGCGCGCTTCCGATGAGGACAGGCTCGCGGACGTGAGGGCCACCCTGGGTGGCACCCTCGCCGTGCGGGGCCGGACCGCAGCGGGGCTCCGGGAGCTGGACGCTGCCGTCTCCGGGGCGAGGGCTCGCGGCCCGGTACGGCCCAAGGCCCAGCTGCGCCGGGCCAACGTGCTCGCCATGGCCGGGCACCACGACCGTGCGTTGACCGACCTCCGGGACGCCGTGCGCGGCTTCCGGCGCTCGGGGGACCAGCTGTGGGAGGCACGCGCACTCAACCTGCGGGCGTTCGTGCGGATCCTGCGCGGGGAGTTCGCGGACGCCACCGGCGACCTGCACGAGGCGGAGTCCCTCTTCCGGCCCGGCGACCAGCCGTTCGAGGTGCTCGACGTCCGGCACAACCTCGCCCTCATCAGCTTCTTCGAGGGTGATGTCCCGGCCACGCTGTCCGCCATGACCGAGCTCGCCTCGGCCTACGCCGAGCTGGGGGACCCGCACCTCGAGCTGACCCTCGACCGGGCCAGGGTCCTGCTCGTGGCCGGGCTGGCGCAGGAGGCGGTCGACGTCATCGAGTCGGCACCCACCTGGGCCCAGAGCCGCCCCCGCGCCCGGGCCGAGCTGCTGGTGATGCGGGCCGCCGCCCGACTCGGCGCCGGCCAGCCCGAGCAGGCGCTCGAGGACGCCCGGGCGTCCCGGCGCCTGTTCCTCCGCCAGGACCGCGCGTGGTGGTGCACCCGTGCCGACGTGGTCGCCCTGCAGGCCCGCATCGAGCTCGGGCGCGGGTCGCGCCGGGCCGCGGTGGCGCTGGCCGACTCCCTGGCCGACGACGCGACCGAGGACGCCGTGCTCGCCCACCTGCTGGCCGGCCGGGAGCTCGCGCGGACCGACCCGGCGGCCGCGTCGGCCTACCTCTCCAGGGCCGCCGCGGGCCGCCACCGCGGCAGTCCCCTCAGCCGAGCCACCGCCTGGCTGGCCCGGGCCCTCGAGCTCGAGGTCGGTGGGCGGCCGCGCGTGCTCGACGCGGTCGGGCGCGGACTCGATGCGCTGGCCGAGCACCGGGCCTCCCTGGGCAGTCCCGAGCTGCGCGCCCTGACGGCGCTGCACGGCTCGGACCTCGCGACCCTCGCCGTCCGGCACGCGCTGCCGCGCGGGCCGCGGGCGCTGGTGCGGTGGAGCGACCGTGCCCGGGCCGCCTCCCTCAGCCAGCCGGTGCCGGCCCCCCAGGACGCGGTCATCGACGGGCTGCTCGCGACGATCCGCGGGTTGTCGCACCGGATCACCGACGAGGAGGACCCGGCCGAGCTGCAGGTCCTCGTGCGCGAGCGGGCGCAGCACGAGCGGACGGTCCGGCTGGCCTGGGCGGCCACGCCGGGCGCCGGGGGCCGGGACACCTCGGTCACCGACGGCGAGCTCGTCGCGCACCTGGGCGACCGGGTGCTCGTGCAGCTCGTGGACGTCGACGGCACCCTGCACGCGGTGGTGGTCCGCGACGGCCGGTGGCGCCGGATCGAGGTCGGCGCCTCGGCGCGGGCGGCCAAGGCCGTGGACGCGGCGATGTACGGGCTGCGGACCGCCACCCGCGGTCGGCCGGTCGACCTGGCGGTGCTGGGGCGTCGGCTGGAGACGGCGCTGCTCGGCGACGCGGCCCGGCTGCTCCCGGCGGGCCGGCCGGTGGTCGTCTCGCCCCCGGCCGCCCTCCTCGCCGCGCCGTGGGGCCTGCTGCCGGTCCTGCTCGACCGCCCGGTGGCGCTCACCCCGTCGGCCACCGCGTGGGTGCGTGCCGCGTCCGCAGAGCCCCGGTCGGCGCGCGCGGTCTTCGTCGTCGGGCCGGACCTGCCGACCGGCGGCGGCGAGGTCGCACCCGTCGTACGCATGCACGACGGGGCGGCGCTGCTCGCGGACCACTCCGCGACGGTCGCGGCTGCGCTCGCCGCGCTCGACGGGGCCGCGCTGGGCCACATCGCCGCGCACGGATCCTTCCGCGCCGAGACGCCGATGTTCTCCAGCCTGCACCTCGCCGACGGGGCGATGACCGTCGACGACGTGCACCGGCTCGCGCACCCGCCGCACCGGATCGTGCTCCCCGCGTGCCGCTCGGGGGTGGTGGCGCAGGTCGGGGGCCAGGACATGATCGGCTTCGCCGCCGCCCTGCTCGGCCAGGGCACCGCGGGGGTCCTCGCCTCGATCGCCGACGTCGACGACGCCGCCACCGTGGCGGTGATGCTCGACGTGCACGCCGCGCTCGTGGCCGGGCGCCGCCTCGACGAGGCACTGCGTGACGCCCGGCTGGCGGCAGGGTCCGACCCGGTCCGGCTCGCGACCGCGGTGGCGTTCGTGGCGCTCGGCGCCGCCTGAGTCGTCGCCCTCGTCGGGGTAGTCCGTGACGATCGGACCCCTCCTGGGCGGTCTCGGGGGTCCGTTCGTCACGGACTACCCCGGATCCGTCGTCGGCCTGCCGGGGTCCGGCCTGCCGGACCGCCGCTGGGGAACCAGACCGGTGTTGCGGGCCGGCCCGGGCCCCGGTCTCGTTCCCCAGGCCGGGTCAGCCGAGGGCGCGCGGCGCGACGGGCCGCCCGCCCTGCCAGACGCCGGCGACGAGCGGGACGCCGGGTCGGTAGGCGAGGTGGAGGTACGACGGGGCGTCGAGCAGGACGAGGTCGGCCCGCTTGCCGACGGCGACGACCCCGACGTCGTCACGGTCGAGCGCGGCGGCGCCGGTCGCCGTGGCAGCGTGCAGCGCCTCGGCCGGGCTCATCCCCATGTCGCGCACGGCGAGCGCGATGCAGAAGGCCATCGACGAGGTGAAGCACGAGCCCGGGTTGCAGTCGCTGGCCAGCGCGACCCGCACGCCCGCGTCGAGCAGGCGGCGCGCGTCGACGTACGGGTGTCGGGTCGAGAACTCGACCCCCGGCAGCAGCGTGGCGATGGTGCCGGAGTCGGCGAGCGCGGTGACGTCGTCGTCGGACAGGTAGGTGCAGTGGTCGACGGCGACGAGGCCGAGCTCCGCGGCGAGCCGCACGCCGCCGCCGTAGGTCAGCTGGTTGGCGTGGAGCCGGCCGCGCAGCCCGTTGTCGGTGCCCGCTGCCAGGATCGTGCGTGCCTGGTCGACGTCGAAGGCGCCGTCCTCGCAGAAGACGTCGATCCAGCGCGCATGGGGGGCCGCGGCCGCCAGCATCGGGCCGGTGACCAGCTCGACGTAGTCGGCGGGGGTGGTGTCCGCCGGCACGACGTGGGCACCGAGGAAGGTCGTCTCGTCCGTGAACTGGCGGGCCACGGCGAGCGACCGCGCCTCGTCGTGGACGGAGAGTCCGTATCCACTCTTGATCTCGATGGTGGTGGTGCCCTGGGCCCGCATCTCGGCGACGAGCCGGGCGACGTGAGAGGTGAGCTGTTCGTCGGTGGCCGCGCGGGTGGCCGCGACGGTGGTCCGGATGCCTCCGGCGGAGTAGGGCTCCCCGGTCATCCGGGCGGCGAACTCCTGCGAGCGGTCGCCCGCGAAGACCAGGTGGCTGTGGCTGTCCACGAAGCCGGGCACGACGGCGCGCCCGCCCGCGTCGTACGCCGTGTCGGCGGCGGGCGCCTCGGCCGCCGGGCCCACCCACGCGATCGTGCTGCCCTCGACGACGACGGCGGCGTCCTCGACGAGGCCGAGCAGTCCGTCGCGCGTGGGGTCGTTGGTGGTGAGCTCGCCGATGCCGGTGACGAGGACGCTCATGCGTGCACCGCCTTGAGGACGCGGTCGAGCTCGCGGCCGATCTCGCCCACCTGGTCGCGGGTGTGGACGAGGTGGCCGTCGGCGATCACCTGCACCACGTCGCCGGCGCTGGCGGCGAAGACCACGGCGTGCTCGTCGGTGCCCGTCCCGGCCGTGCGCGGCGAGGCCAGGTCGAGGGTGACGAGGTCCGCGCGCTGCCCGACGGCGATCGACCCGGCGTCGGCCCAGCCCAGGCTGGCGTGCCCCGTGGCCGTGGCGGCGGTGAGCAGCTCGGCGGCCGACCAGTGGCCGCGCCGCATCGTGGCCAGCCGCTCGTCGAGCTCCACGGCGCGCATCTCCTCGAAGAGGTCGATGACCGCATGGCTGTCGGACCCGAGCGTGAGCCGGGCGCCGGCGTCGGCGAGGTGGCGGCTCGGACCGACCCCGTCGCCGAGGTCGCGCTCGGTGGTCGGGCAGAAGTCGACGTACGCGCTCGCCTCGCCGATGAGGGTGATGTCGGCGGGCGTCAGGTGGGTGGCGTGCACGAGCGTGGTGGTCGGGCGCAGCAGGCCGTGCGCGGCCAGCAGCCGGGTGGGCGTGACGCCGTACGCCGCCTGGCACGCCTCGTTCTCCGCGACCTGCTCGGACAGGTGCACGTGCAGCACGTCCTGGTGCGTGCGGGCGACGTGCTCGAGCGCGTCCCGGGGCACCGCGCGCACCGAGTGCAGGGCCGCCCCGACGCGGGCGCCCGGGCCGGCGTCGATGGCGGCCACCCGCTCGGCCCACGCCTGCGCGCTCCCGTCGCTGTAGCGGACCTGCACGCCGTGCGGCGGCTCGCCGAAGCCGCTGGAGAGGTACAGGGTGTCGAGCAGGGTGATCCGGATGCCTGCCTCGCGGGCCGCCTCGAGGAGCGCGTGCCCCATCGCGTTGGGGTCGGCGTACGGCGCCCCGTCCTGCTGGTGGTGGAGGTAGTGGAACTCTCCGACCGCGGTGATGCCGGCGGCCACCATCTCGCGGTACGTCGCCCGGGCGAGCTCGAAGTAGCTGTCCGGGTCGAGCCGGCCGGCGACGACGTACATCTGGTCGCGCCACGTCCAGAAGGTGCCGCGACCTCGCTGCGTGCGGCCCCGCAGGGCGCGGTGGAAGGCATGGCTGTGGCAGTTGGCCAGCCCGGGGATGGTGAGGCCGAGCAACACGTGGTCGGGCTGCAGCGGGCGGGGCTCGGCCTCGGGCGAGGACGACCGGTCCCGCAGGGTGACCGCGGTGATGACGCCGTCCTCGACGTCGACCACGACGCCGGGCTCGACGCGCTCGCCGACCCACGCGTGCTCGAGCAGGTAGGTCGTCGTCGTCATCGCGCCAGCTCCGTGAGGGTGTCGGCCAGCGCCTCGACCCCGGTCAGGCAGTCGGCGGACTCGGCGGACTCGGCAGGTGAGTGCGACACCCCCGTCGGGTTCCGCACGAAGAGCATCGCACTCGGGACCCCGGCCGTGGCGAGGATGCCCGCGTCGTGGCCGGCCTGGGTCGGGATGACCGGCCACCCTCCGACGCCTGCGATCCGAGCCGCGAGGTCGGGGTCGAAGGCCACGCGGCCCGACACCGACTCGGCGGTCACGGCGAGGCCGGTGCCGTCCCGCCCGGCCCGCTCGGTCCCCTGCCGCTCGATCGCCGCCACCAGGTCGGCCAGCGCCGCGTCGGACTCGCACCGGGCGTCCAGCCACGCCGTGACCCGCGAGGGCACCGCGTTGGTCCCGTTGGGGGCGACCTCGAGCCGGCCGAAGGTCGCCCGCTGCCCGGACAGCCGGGCCTGCTTGTTGGCGGCGAGCGCCGTCATCGCGTAGGTCAGCATCGGGTCCCGGCGGTCCTCCATCCGGGTCGTCCCCGCGTGGTTGGCCTCACCGGTGAAGTCGAAGCGGTAGCGCCCGTGGGGCCAGATCTCGCTGCCGACGCCGACCGCCACGTCGCGGTCGACGAGGTCGCGGCCCTGCTCGACGTGCAGCTCGACGAAGCACCCGACGCCGGAGAGGTCGAGGAGCCCGCCACCGTCCTCCAGCGCCGCGACGTCGAGCCCGGCCGTGGCCAGGGCGTCCGGGAGCGCGACGCCGTCGCGGTCACGCCGCTCGCGGGCGTCGGTCCAGCGCGTGGCGCCGGTCGCCAGCCGCGAGCCGAGGCAGGCCAGGCCGAACCGGGACCCCTCCTCCTCGGTGAAGACCGAGACGCCGACCGGTCGGGTGGGTACGACGCCCCGCTCGCGCATCAGGTCCACGGCGGCGAGCGCGGACACCACGCCCAGCGGGCCGTCGTACGCCCCGCCGTCGAGGACGGAGTCGAGGTGCGAGCCGGTGAGGACCGCCGGCCGGGATAGTCCGTGACGATCGGACCCTCCGGGAGCCGATTCCGGGGTCCCTTCGTCACGGACTACCCCGGCGGAGCCAACGGCAGATGCCCCGGCCGGCGGGTGCCACCACGCCACCTGGTTGCCCAGCGCGTCGGTCTCCAGCTCGAGCCCGCGGGCGAGCGCGGCCTCGGTGAACCAGGCGCGCAGCTCCGACTCGGCGCTCGTCCACGGCTGACGGAAGTAGCCCCCCGACGACGCGGATCGCCCGACCGGGGCCAGGTCCCTCCACATCCCCTCGAACGTCATGGGTCGAGTCCACCGGTCGGGGGGCCCGCGGTCAACGACGCGCGCCGCCGGAACGTCTCGGATCCCAGACCGTCAGCCGGTCCAGACCCCGTCGTCCCAGGCCCGTGCGAGGACGGCGAGGTACGGCGCGAGGTCCCAGCCCTGCGCCGCGACCCAGGTGTCGGAGAAGTAGGTGTCGAGGTAGCGGACCCCGTCGTCGCACAGCAGCGTCACGATCGAGCCCGACTCGCCGGCGGCCCGCATGTCGCAGGCCAGCTTGACGGCGGCGTACAGCGCGGTGCCGGTCGACGGCCCCGCGAGCTGCCCGGTGCGGGCCCGCAGGAAGTGCGCGGCGGCGACCGACGCGGCGTCGGGGACCCGCACCATCCGGTCGACCAGGTCGGGCAGGAACGACGGCTCGGCGCGCGGGCGGCCGATGCCCTCGATGCGCGAGCCGCACGTCGTCTCCCCGCACGTGGGGTCGCGGAAGGCAGCGAGGAAGGCGGAGTTCTCCGGGTCCACGACGCACAGCCGGGTGTCGAGCCCGCGGTAGCGGACGTAGCGTCCGATCGTCGCGGACGTGCCGCCCGTGCCGGCGCCCACGACCACCCACGTGGGCGACGGGAAGCGCTCCATGGCGAGCTGGTCGAAGATCGACTCGGCGATGTTGTTGTTGCCGCGCCAGTCGGTGGCGCGCTCGGCGTAGGTGAACTGGTCGAGGTAGTGCCCGCCGGTCTCCTCCGCGAGCCGCCGGGCGACGTCGTACACCGAGGCCGGGTCGTCGACCAGCACGCACCGGCCCCCCTCGCGCTCGATGAGCGCGATCTTGGACGGCGAGGTCGTGCGCGCCATGACCGCCGTGAAGGGCAGCCCGAGCAGGTGCGCGAAGAACGCCTCGCTGACCGCGGTCGAGCCGGACGAGGCCTCGACGACGTGGGTGCCCTCCTGGATCAGCCCGCTGCACAGGCCGTAGAGGAACAGCGAGCGCGCCAGCCGGTGCTTCAGCGATCCGGTCGGGTGCGTCGACTCGTCCTTGAGGTAGAGGTCGACGTCGGTGAAGGCCGGCATCCGCACCGCGTGCAGGTGGGTGTCGGCCGAGCGCGTCTGGTCGGCCTTCAGCCGGCGGATCGCCTCGACGACCCACGCGCGCTCCGCGTGCCCGGACTGGTCGACCTCGACGAGCGGCACGACTCCCTCTTCCATGCATCGGAGCGTGCCACAGTCGGGGCATGGAGTTCCAAGACGTCGTACGACGACGCCGCATGGTCCGCCGGTACGCCGACCGGCCGGTGGCCCCCGAGGTCCTCGACCGGCTGCTCGCCAACGCGGTCCGCGGACCGAGCGCGGGCTTCAGCCAGGGCTTCGCCTTCCTGGTGCTGGACACCCCCGACGACGTCGCCCGCTTCTGGGTCGCCACCGGGGCACCGCCTCCGGTGGTTGAGGAGGGCGCCCTGGCGCCCGTCTCGAAACCCAACACCTGGCTCGACGGCATGCGCACGGCGCCGGTCGTGATCGTGCCGCTCGCCCACAAGGACGCCTACCTCGACCGCTACGCCGAGCCCGACAAGGGCTGGACCGACCGCGACGAGGCCCGCTGGCCGGTCCCCTACTGGCACGTCGACACCGGGATGGCCGCCCTGCTGATCCTCCAGACGGCGGTCGACGAGGGCCTCGGCGCCTGCTTCTTCGGCATCCCGGGCGAGCACGTGGACGGCTTCCGCGAGGCGTTCGGGGTGCCGGGCGACCACACCCCGATCGGTGCGATCACCGTGGGCCACCGCACGGAGTCCACGGGCACGCGGGGCTCCGCGGCCCGGCGCGAGCGGCGTACCGACGCCGTGCACCGCGGACGGTGGTGACGGACCCGGTGACCTGAGCCACACCGGGGAATCCTCGCGTCGGCCCACTCCTTGGACCAGGTGAACGATCAACAAGTCCAAGGAAAGAGGCCCCCCGTGTCCAAGGCATTCGAACCGGTCGTCGTCGGCAGCTGGAAGCTCCCCCAGCGCTTCGTGATGGCTCCCCTCACCCGCAACCGCGCGAAGGGCACCGTCCCCGGCGACCTGAACGCCGAGTACTACGGGCAGCGCGCGGGCGCCGGGCTGATCATCACCGAGGGCTCGCAGCCCAGCGCGGTCGGCCAGGGCTACCTCGACACCCCGGGCTTCCACAGCGCCGAGCAGGTCGCCGGCTGGCGCAAGGTCGCCGACGCCGTGCACGCCGGTGGTGGCCACATCGTCGCCCAGCTGATGCACGTCGGCCGGGTCGCGCACCCGGACAACAAGGGCGGTCTCGAGAGCGTCGCGCCCAGCGCCCTCCCCGCTGACGGGAAGATGGTCACCGCCGAGGGCCAGGTCGACATGCCGACCCCCCGCGCGCTCGAGACCGACGAGATCCCCGGCGTCGTGCAGGAGTTCGTCACCGCCGCCCGCAACGCGGTCGAGGCCGGCCTCGACGGGGTCGAGGTGCACGCCGCCAACGGCTACCTGATCCACCAGTTCCTGGGTCAGTCCTCCAACACCCGCACGGACGGGTACGGCGGGTCGCCCGAGGCGCACGCCCGCTTCGCGATCGAGGTGACCCGAGCGGTCGCCGAGGCGATCGGCGGCGACCGGGTCGGCATCCGCATCTCGCCGGCCCACAACATCCAGGGCGTGCTGGAGGAGGACGAGGCGTTCACCACGGCGACGTACGAGGCCCTCATCGACGGCATCAAGGAGCTCGACCTGGCCTACCTCAGCATCCTCGCCGACCCGCGCAGCGCGCTCGTCGCGGACCTGCGCAAGCGTTTCGGCGGACCGGTCATGCTCAACTCCGGCTTCTCCAGCGTCACCGACTTCTCCGACGTCGAGTCGATCATCGACGAGGACCTCGGCGACCTGGTGGCCGTCGGTCGCGAGTTCCTGGCCAACCCCGACCTCGCCGAGCGCTGGCGCCGAGGGGCCGAGCTCAACGAGCCCGACCAGGCGACGTTCTACGGCGGCGGCGCCGAGGGCTACACCGACTACCCGACGCTCGACCGCAGCTGATCCACACCTCCGAGCCGGCGCGGACCCACGGGGTCCGCGCCGGTTCGTGCGTCCGGGGACGGCATAGACCGCGTCCCGCTCGTGTTGTCCCCGCTGGAAGCGATCCTCGACGAAGGGAACCCTGATGCGTGCTGTCGTCTACACCGAGAGCGGCGACTCCTCCGTGCTCGACCTGGTCGAGCGGGATGCCGCCGAGCCCGGCCCCGGCGAGGCCCGCGTGCGGATCGTGCGCGCAGGCGTCAACCCCACGGACTGGAAGTTCCGCGCCGGGGGCATGGGCGAGCTGGCCTTCCCCGAGATCGTCCCGGGCCAGGACGGCGCCGGAGTCGTCGACGCCGTCGGGCCCGGCGTCACCGAGCTCGCCGTCGGCGACCGGGTCTGGACGATGCTGGCCCAGCACACCCGTCCCGGCGGCACCGCGCAGGAGCAGGTCGTGCTGCCGGTGCGCAACCTTACCGTCCTGCCCGACCACGCGTCGTACGACGTGGGCGCCTCGCTCGGCGTGCCCGCGGTGACCGCCCACCGGGCGCTGACCACCTCCGAGGACGGTCCCGAGCGGCTCGCCTCCGGCGCCCTGGCCGGGCGGACCGTGCTGGTCGCGGGCGGGGCCGGCGCGGTCGGCAACGCGGCCATCCAGCTCGCCCGCTGGGCGGGCGCCACCGTCATCAGCACGGTGAGCAGCGACGAGAAGGCCGCCCTGGCGACCGCGGCCGGTGCACAGCACACCGTGAACTACCGCGAGGGCGACCCGGTCGCGGCGATCCGCGAGATCGCCCCGGACGGCGTCGACATCGTCGTCGAGGTCGCACCCGCGCAGAACCTACGGCTCGACGTGCAGGTGATCCGGCCCCGCGGGACGATCGCGATCTACGCCAACAACGGTGGCGACGAGGTGAGCATCAGCGTGCGCGAGACGTTCTCGACCAACGCGCGCTTCCAGTGGGTGCTGCTCTACACCGTCGGCTGGGCGGCGCTGGACGCGGCGGCCGAGGACATCACCGCCGCCCTGGCCGACGGGGCCTTCGGGATCGGCGAGGAGCACGGCCTGCCGGTGCACCACCACCCGCTCGAGGAGACCGCCGCGGCGCACGCCGCCGTCGAGGGCGGGGCGATCGGCAAGGTGCTGATCGACGTGGCCGAGGGCTGAGCCGCCCGGTTCCTCCGCACCCCGGCGTAGTTGGGGACGACGTGGTGGGCGATCCGGCCGTCGAACCCACAAGATCGTCCCCAACTACCCTCCGTGCCGCACTAGGTTCTGCCCATGACCGACCCCAGTGCCGACCGCGTCGTGGGCAAGCTCCAGGCGCTCGTCCGGATCCCGACGGTCTCCGACCGCGACCCGGCCCGGATCGACACCGAGGCCTTCGACCGGCTGCTCGTCGAGCTCGAGGCGCAGTTCCCCCTGGTGCACGCCGACCTCGAGGTGATCCGGGTCGGCAGCCACGGGCTGCTGATGCACTGGCCGGGGGCGAGCGACGCCCGGCCGGTCGTGCTGATGGCCCACCTCGACGTCGTACCGATCGACGAGGACGCCCCGTGGCAGCACCCGCCGTTCGGCGCCGAGATCGCCGACTCCCCCACCGGACCGGCGATCTGGGGCCGCGGCACCCTCGACGACAAGGGCTGCGTCGCGGCGATCTGCGAGGCCGTCGAGCTGCTCATCGAGTCCGGCCACGTGCCCGCCCAGGACGTCTGGTTGTCCTTCGGCTGCGACGAGGAGATCAGCGGTACGGCGGCGCTCGAGGCCGTCGACCACCTCCAGAGCGCGGGGGTGCGGCCGTGGTTCGTCCTCGACGAGGGCGGCGCGATCGCCCACGACGCGTTCCCGGGCGTGACCGCGCCCCTCGGTGTCATCGGCGTGACCGAGAAGGGCACCACGAGCATCGAGCTGGTCGCCGAGGGCCGCGGGGGGCACGCGTCGACCCCCGCGCGCAACGGGCCGACCGCGCGCATCGCCCGCGCGATCCTGCGGGTCGAGAAGTCGTCCTTCCCCGCGTCGGCGCCGGCCCCGACGCTGGAGCTGATGCGCAGGATCGCCCCGCACCTCCCCCGGCCCGTGCGGCCGCTGCTCTCCCGCGCCGACCGGATCGCGCCGGCCATCACCCGGGTGCTCGTCGCCGCGGGCCCGGAGGCCGCCGCGATGACGCGGACGACCGTGGCGGCCACCACGCTCTCCGGCAGCCCGGCCCTCAACGTCATCGCCTCGACCGCCAGGGCGGGGCTCAACGTGCGGGTGATGGTGGGCGACACGGTCGCCGGCGTCGTCGACCACCTGCGGGCGGCGATCAAGGACGACAGCGTCCGCATCGACGTGGTCGAGTCCGGCGAGCCGTCGCCGGTCTCGCCGATGGATGAGGCCTTCGAGCTGGTCGAGTCCTGCATCGGCGAGGTGTTCGCCGACGCCGTCCCCACGCCGTACGTGATGCTCGCCGCCACCGACTCGCGGCACTTCACCGCGATCTGCGAGCGGGTCTACCGCTTCGCGCCGTTCCGGATGACCAAGGCGCAGCGCGAGGCCATCCACTCCTACGACGAGCACCTCGCGATCACGGCCCTCGTCGACGGGGTCCGCTGGTACCGCACCCTCATCGAGAGGCTCCCCGCATGACGACCACCTCGCCGTCCGAGGCCACCGGCGCCGGCCGCGTCGCCCCGCACCTCGTGCGCATCGTCGGCTTCCTGGTCTGCGTCGAGATCGCCAGCGGGATCCTGCAGGGCTACTACACGCCGATCTTCAGCGACATCGCCGACCACCTCGGCATCCAGGACGCCGACGTCAACTGGTTCGAGGCCGCCCAGCTCATCGTGTCGGCGCTCTGCGTGCCGCTGCTGGCCCGGCTCGGCGACCTGTGGGGCCATCGCAACGTGCTGCTCCTCTCGACCGCGGTCACGGCGCTGGGTTCGTGGATCCTGGCCTTCGCGCCGTCGTTCACGACGTTCCTGATCGGGTGGGCGATCCAGGGTGCGTACGTCGTGTGGCTGCCGCTCGAGGTCGCGATCATCCACCGGCGTACGGCCGGCACGGGACGCCAGGCGCTCCTCACCCGGCGGGCCGCGGCGATCCTCGTCGGCGCGCTCGAGCTGGCCGTGATCGTCGGCGCCCTCACCTCCGGCGCCCTGGTGGCGTCGACGTCGATGACCGTGCTGCTCATGCTGCCGGCGATCGCGGTGACGATCTGCTTCGTGGTCATCTGGTTCGGCATCGAGGACGTGCCCGGCAGGGCGACCGGAGGGATCGACTGGATCGGCTTCGGGCTCGTCACCGCCGTCCTCGGGGTGCTGATGGCCGGCCTCATCGTCATCCGCCTCGAGGGTCCGTCCTCCGTCGTCGCCTGGTTGCTGATCGCGGTCTCGGTCGTGCTGGTCGTGCCGTTCGTGCGGGCCGAGCGCCGCATCGCCGAGCCGCTCATCGACGTCGACCTGATGGCCACCCGTGGGCAGTGGCCGGTCCAGCTGACCGCCTTCCTGTTCGGCATGTCCGTGCTGGGCGCGCAGATCCCGCTGTCGACCTTCGCACGGACGGACCCCGATGTCGTGGGCTACGGCCTGGGCGCCGACGCGGCGTTCGTGTCGACCCTGATCGGCGTGTACGTCGTCAGCCTGGCCGTCGGCGCCTTCACCCTGCCGCTGACGTCCCGGATGCTCACCGCCCGCCGGGCGCTCATCGCCTCGTCCCTGCTGGTGGCCGTCGGCTACGCGCTGTGGATCCCCTTCCACGACACGACCACGCAGGCGCTCGTCAACATGGGCGTCGCCGGCATCGGGTCGGGTGCCCTCGTGGCCGCGCTGCCCGCCGCGGCCGCCGCCGCGGCCCCCGCCGACCGCACGGGGTTCGCCACGGGCATGACCAACGCGACCAAGACCGTCGGCGGGGCCATCGCCTCCTCGATCTTCGCCATCGCCCTCGCCTCCACGGGCTCGCTGGACGGTCCCACCGCCGGGCACGCACCGCTCGCCGGCTACCTGACCGTGTGGGCCGTCTGCTCGGTCGCCGCGCTGCTCGCGGCACTCGCCCTGGTCGCCGTACCGAGGTCGGCATTCAGCGACCACTGAGACACGGCACCGTGGGCCGATCGGGCGACGATCATGGTCCGAAGTGACTACTTCCCTCCGATCGCCGGTGGTCCGGACGTCCTGGCGCCTAGCGTCGGCGACGCTCGACCAGGGCTCATCCAGGGGGAACCATGTCCACGTCCGCGTCCCGCCACGTCCGGCGGCTGACCCACCTCACGCTGTCCGCGGCCATCGCTGCGATCGCGCTCCAGGCCGCGCCCGCGTCGGCCGCGCCGGACACCCCGACGGTCACCGGCCCGACCGGCCCGACCGGGCCGTCCGTCGAGCTCACATGGGAGCCCGTCGCCGGCGCCACCGGCTACGAGGTGCGGGTGGACAACGACCCGGGGTTCGGCTCCCCGGAGTGGACCGCCAGCACGGTCAACACCGTCTCGGTCCCGACCAAGATGCTCGCGGTCGGGGAGCAGAACGTCCAGGTGCGGGCCAAGGACTCCGGCAACGCCTGGAGCTCCTGGAGCTCCCCCTTCGGCTTCACCGTCGACACCGTGGCCGGCCCGACGCTCACCGGCCCGGAAGACGGCGTACGGCTCGTCCAGCCCGCCGACCCGCCCCTGCTGTCGTGGAAGCCTGTCGCGGGCGCCACGTCGTACACGGTCGAGGTGGACACCGAGGAGCAGTTCGTCGGCGCCACGACCTACACCACCGACGCGACGGCGTTGGTCGTCCCGGACAACCAGGACCCGGACGTCGAGTACTGGTGGCACGTAAGCGCCACGCTCGGCGACGGGGTCTCGACCGAGTTCTCCGACACGCGTTCCTACACCCTCGCGCCGATCGACACCCCGACGGTCACGGGTCCTTCCGACGACGAGGACATCACGGACGTGGTCCTCGACTGGGAGCCCGTGGACGGTGCTCAGTACTACGAGCTCGAGGTCGACGACGACTTCGACTTCAGCAGCCCCGAGACCTCGCAGGTGCCCGACCGGGTCCTCGGCACGCGCTTCTCCCCGCCCGTCACCTTCGGCAACGACCAGTACTTCTGGCGGGTCCGCGCCCGGGACCTCGACGACAACCCGACCGAGTGGGTCCGGCTCGCGCCCGAGCAGCACTACGCCTTCGACCGCGTGTGGCGTGACGCCCCGCAGCCCGTCTATCCGTACGACGCGGCAGGCGAGGTGGAGTTCGTCGAGGACGACCTCTACTTCGAGTGGACCCCGGTCCCGCACGCGTCGCACTACGAGCTGTGGCTGAGCACGGACGTCAACTTCACCGAGCCCACTGCAGAGACCGTGCAGTGCCGCGTCGCCGGAACGACGTACACGCCGGGCGAGCTCGACCTGATCGACGCGTGCATGCCCGCCACCGAGGGCGTCCAGTACTACTGGAAGGTCCGGCCGATGGACCTGCCGTACCCCTCCGCCGGCGTGGACGGCATCTTCTCCACCCCGCAGACTTTCGTCTACACGGACTCTGACGCCCTGGCCATCTCCAGCCCTGCCGACGGCGCGTCGGTCCAGGTCCCCACTCTCGACTGGGAAGTTGTTCCGGGCACCGAGGTCTACGAGATCGAGATCGTGAGGGCCAACAGCTTCGCCTTCCCCAAGGAGCAGACGCACTCCACCTCCTTCACACCGATCGGCGTGACGATGAAGCCCGAGGAGGGGCCGTTCCGCTACTCGGTGCGCGCCCTCGACGCGCGCGGGCGCACCAGCGAGATCGTCCGCGGAACCTTCTCTCTCTCCACGGACCCGCTGGACACCAGTACGCCCCTGGTGCCGGTGCCATCGCCGGGGCCGACCTACGACGCTCCCAGCCTGGCGTGGGGCGCCTACCCCGGCGCGGACCACTACCGGATGGAAATCGGCAACGCGACCACCGGCAACTGGTTCGCCCCGTCGACCGCCCCGATCCTCAACAAGAAGCTGCCCTTCCCTGCCGCGACCGACCTCTCGACGGCGTTCCTCGCCCCGGGCAGCTACAACTGGCGGGTCACGCCCTACGACAAGTTCGGCGTCGCGCTCGACGTGGCCGGACCGACGAGCCAGTTCGAGGTGCTGCCCCTGACCGTCGTGAAGGGCCAGCGCCTCGCCCTGACGGGATCCGGCCTCGACGCCGGGAACGTGTGCGCCAAGACCCTCGCCGACGGCGTCGACCAGATCTGCGCCGAGGTCCCGGCCACGCCGGTCCTCGACTGGGACCCTGTGCCGTACGCGTCCGAGTACCGGGTGCACGTCTCCAGGGACGGAGACTTCACCACCGGGGCTCTCGACCCCACCCCGCCCCGGACGGTCAACACCCGCTGGGCGCCGACTTTCACCTATCCGGTCAAGGCACTGGCCGACAGCCTGGCCCAGACGCCGTACTACTGGTTCATCCAGCCCTGCAAGTCCGCCACGCAGTGCGGACCTGATCCCAGGTCCACCGTCAACCCGTCGCGGCACGCCTTCAAGAAGACGTCCCCCCGACTCGAGCTGCTGACACCGGCGCAGGGTTCGTCCACCGCCGACACCGAGATCACCTTCACCTGGCGGGACTACTTCGACACGAACCGGGCGTCGACGTATGTGACCGGCGAGAAGAGCTACCAGTCGGGGATGCAGTACGAGTTCCAGATCGACGACCAGGCCACGTTCTCCTCGCCCCTGGAGACGAAGCGGGTGGACCAGCCCACCTACACCGCGGCCGACCGCCTCTACCCCGAGGGCACGCTCTACTGGCGGGTGCAGGCGATCGACGTCCAGGGCAACGCCCTGGGGTGGACTCCATATCGCACGGTCACGAAGGCGACCGCCGCCCCGACCCTGCTCCCGCTCGTCTCCCCCGCCCCACCCGAGGGAACGATCCCAGTCGTGAGCGGCGCGGTGCCCTTCCGGTGGACGGCGCAGCCCTTCGCCCGCGGCTACGACATCCAGGTGGCCGCCAACGGCGACCGCAACTTCTCGGCCACGAACCTCAAGGTCAACAAGACGAGCAAGCGCTCCGCGTTCACCACCGGGGGGCTGGGCGTGCCCACGCTGCAGGCCTCGGACACGCCCTACGTCTGGCGCGTGCGCCGGGTCGACTCGTTCGGCAACCCCGGGCGCTGGTCGGCGATCGGCGAGCTCAAGGTCGTCCTCGCCCGCCCCGCCCTCAGCACCCCGGCCGCCGCGGCGATCGTGGGTCCCCGCGGACTCGTGCTGCGGTGGGGTGAAGTCGTTGGGGCGGCGAAGTACAAGCTCGAGATGCGCACCGCAGGCGCGGGATACGCGACCCCCGTGACCACGCCGGCCACAGCCTGGGCGCCCACCACGGCCCTGACCGTCGGGACCACCTACGAGTGGCGGGTCGCGTCGGTCGACGTCGACGGACGCGTGTCCGAGCCGAGCGACTGGCGTTCCTTCACCATCGGTGGCGCCCCGAGCGCCACCTCCGCGGCCAGGGTCAACGGCACGGCCGTCTTCGGCACCGCGCTCACCGCGGTGAATCCCGTGTGGAACGTCCCGGGCGTCACCAACAGCTACCAGTGGCGGCGCAACGGCCAGGCCATCCCCGGCGCCACCGCGTCGTCCTACACCGTGCAGGCCGTGGACGTCGACAGCTCGCTCAGCGTGCTCGTCACCGGGAGCTCGCCCGAGTTCGGCACCGGCACCTCGGCCAGCGCGGCCGTCACCGGCAAGCCCGGCGCGGGGCCGGTGGCCGTGACGTCCACCATGATCGCGGGCACCGGCCGGGTCGGGTCCGTGCTCACGTCCACCGACCCGACCTGGAACCCGTCCGGGACCGCCGTCACGCGCCAGTGGCTGCGCAACGGCTCGGACATCTCCGGAGCGACCGGGACCACCTACACGGTGGTCGCCGGGGACCTCAACGCGTCGATCACGCTCGAGGTAACCGGCACGCTCCCCGGTCGCACCCCGACGACCTCGCGCAGCAACGCGATCACGGCCGCGCAGGGTCCGGCGGCCACCGCGACGACGGCACCGACCATCAGCGGCACGCCGAGGGTCGGCGAGACGCTCACGGGCCGGCCGCCGACCTGGTCGCTCTCCGGTGTCACGCAGAGCATCCAGTGGCTGCGCAACGGCCAGGCGACCACGGGGGCCACCACGTCGACGTACGTCGTCCGTCCCGAGGACGTCGGCGCCTCCCTGTCCGTCCGCTACACCGGGCGCGTGCCCGGGCGGGCCGACGGCGTCGTGACCAGCGCACCCGTCACCGGGCTCCTCGGCGCCGCTCCCGTCGCGACGTCCACCCCGGCCCCGGCGGGCTCCGGCAAGGTCGGCACGGTCCTCACCAGCACCTCCCCGACCTGGGACCTCGACGGGGTGCAGGCGTCCGTGCAGTGGCTGCGCAACGGCACTCCGATCGCCGGCGAGACGGCGACGACGTACGCCGTCCGTCCCGTGGACGTGGGTGCCTCGCTGTCCGCCCGCTGGACCGGACGCCTCCTCGGCCACGCGGACGGGTCCGCCACCAGCGGCGCGGTCGTCGGGCTGACGGGAGACGCTCCCACCACCACGTTCGTGGGAGCTCCGACGGGACAGGCCGTCGTAGGCGAGACGCTCACCGTGCCGGCCTCCACGTGGACCCCGTCGGCGGCGACGCTGTCCTACCAGTGGCTGCTCGACGGCTCGACCATCGCCGGCGAGACGGCCCGCACCTACGTCGTCCGCTCCGGCGACGCGGGCCAGCGCGTCTCGGTGCGCATCAGCGCGACGATGACCGGCTACGCGACCGGTACGGCGACGTCCGCCTCGGTCCTGGTCGCGACCCCCGCCGCCCCGGCCCCGGCGCCCGCTCCCGCACCCGCACCCGCCCCGGCTCCGGCGCCCGCACCCGCGCCCGCGCCGGCCCCGGCGCCCGCACCGGCCGCGGCGTCGTCCACGACGGTGCTCAAGGCACCGAAGAAGGTCGCCGTGGGCAGCCGGGCGAAGGTGAAGGTCGTCGTCTCCGCAGCCGGAGTCGGCTCGCCCACCGGGCTCGTCAAGATCTACGACGGCCGCAAGCTCGTCGCCAAGGTCCAGCTCAAGGCGGGCGCCGGCGGCCTCGCCAAGGTCAAGCTCCCCAGGCTGAAGAAGGGCAAGCACAAGCTCAAGACGGTCTACGGAGGCGGCACCGGAGTCACGGGCTCCACCTCCGGGACGGTCACGCTGAAGGTCGTCTGACCCGTCGACGGCGGGCGCGCCGCGAGGCCCACTCGCGGCGAGCCCGTCCCGTCGACCGGGAGCGCGCGGGAATAGGTCCCGCCGGTGCGACCTTGACCGAGACATGACTGCATCCGCTCGCGCCACCGACCTGCTCGCCCTCCACCACGCCCCGGAGCTGCTGACCGTCGTCAACGTCTGGGACGCCATCAGCGCCAAGACCGTGGCCGACGTGCCCGGCACCAAGGCCCTGGCCACCGCCAGCCACTCGATCGCCGCCACCCTCGGCTATCCCGACGGGGAGGTCATCCCGGTCGAGGAGATGCTCGACATGTGCCGGCGCATCGTCGAGGCGACCGACCTGCCCGTCAGCGCCGACCTCGAGGGCGGGTACGGCGACGCCGCCGACACCGTCCGCCGCGCCATCGGCGTCGGCATCGTCGGCGCCAACCTCGAGGACCAGATGAAGCCGCTGGCCGAGGCCGCCGCGCAGGTGGAGGCCGTGATGAAGGCGGCCGCCGCCGAGGGGGTCCCCGACTTCGTCCTCAACGCCCGCACCGACGCCTTCCACCTCGGTCGCGACCGGGACCGGGCCGACGTCCTCGCCGACGCCGTCCAGCGTGGCAAGGCCTTCCTCGACGCCGGGGCCCCGGTCGTCTTCGTGCCGGCCATCCTCACCGAGGAGGAGATCGTCACCCTGGTCGACGCCTTCGGCCCCCAGCGCCTGACGACCATCGCCATCCCCGGCACCCCGTCGCTGGAGCGCCAGCAGGAGCTCGGCGTCGCCCGCGTCTCGCACGGCCCGCTCTCGCAGAACGTCGCCCTGACCGCGCTGCAGGAGCTCGTCGAGGAGGTGCACCGCGGCGGCGGTGTCCCGAAGACGATGCGCATCCTCAACTGAGCGTCGTACGCCCCGAAGCGCCGTAGTTTGGGACGATCTGGTGGGTCGGACCGCGATCTCGGCGACCAGATCGTCCCAAACCACCCACGGGGGACCGCGGTAGTCCGTGACGAACGGACCCGTGAACGCGCCGATCCGGGGTCCCTTCGTCACGGACTATCCGACGCAGGCGTCAGGCCCGCCGGGCGAGCAGCCGGGTGAAGTGGCGCCGGCTCTCCTCGTCGAGGTCGTCGTGCGTCATGGCCTCGGCGACCGCGTCGAGGTCGCCCATCCAGGCCGCGAGCAGCAACGGGATGGCGAGGCCGGACCCGGAGCTCCGGACGGTGATGGGGTCACCGGGCCGGATCGTGCCCGGCTCCAGGACGGCGAGGTACGTGCCGGCCCGACCACGCTCGGCGAAGCGCCGCACCCACGCCCGCTCCCCCATCCGCTGGGCGAAGGTCGCGCACGGCACCCGGGGCGCACTGACCCGGAGCTCGACCTCGCCGATGCTCCACCGGTCGCCGTACTCGGCCGCGTCGACGTCGATCCCGGTGGTCGTGAGGTTCTCGCCGAACATGCCGGCAGGCAGGTCCCGTCCGAGCTCGCGCTCCCAGTGGTCGAGCTCCTCGCGGGCGAACGCGTAGACCGCCTGATCGGTCCCGCCGTGGTGGCGGCCGCTGCCGACGAAGTCGCCAGCTACCCCCGAGAAGCCCTCCCCGTCGGGCCCGCGTCGCTTGGGTCCGGGGTCGGCGACCTCGATGAGGTCGACCGGGACCTTCCCGATGCCGGTCGGGCTCTTCCTCCCGCTCCGCGGCGAGGGAGAGCCGACGTTGACGGAGAGCACGCGCGCCGCGGGGAGAGCCATGCGGGGAGACTACGGACGTGTACGCCGCCCCGGCGACCGGGTTGTCGGCTCACCGACCGCCGGGACGCTGCTCGACCCTGCTGAACGGCGACTCGGGCCGTTCGAGGACGACGCCGTCGACGCGCAGGTCGACGAGCTCGTTGTAGAAGCTGATCCGGTGGGCGATGTCCGCGACCGCCGGCAGCGGGGACGAGTAGGACCAGGCCACGTTGGCCACCTCGGGCGGTCCGGGATAGCTCCAGTAGTGGTCGGCGGTGCCCTTGTAGGGACAGGCCGACCGGTTGTCGGTGGGGCTGAGCAGGCCGAGACGGACGTCCTCGCGCGGCAGGTAGTAGCGCGTCGGCAGGTCGGTCTCCAGCAGCAGCACGGGCCGTTCGCTCGAGGCCACCACGACGTCGACGACGAGCACCTCCACGTGCCGCGAGCTGCGCAGCGTCTCCACCCGCTTGTGCGGGTCGCGCGGGTGCAGGCCCACCGGGTCGTCCTCCTCGGTCCAGGCCAGCCGACCCGGCTCCCAGGTCAGCACCACGCGCTCCGGGAGGTCCTCCAGGGTCCACGCCCCGCACTCGACGACGTCGTCGCCCACCACCACGTCGTACCACTGGGCCACCGGTCGGTGCGGACCGAAGAACCAGCCCCCCGTGTACGACGACCCGCTCGCCGGCCGCAGCACGCCGGCGGCCACCTCGTCGCGAGCGAACGCGTAGACGGGCGGGAAGCCGTCCTGCCACACCAGCAACGGCTCCCGGGTCTCCAGGACCAGCACGTCGCCCACCCGCCCGCGCACCCACTTGTCGATCGGCTCCGTGCGGGAGGTGCTCATCGTTCGAGTGTGGCACCGCTCGGACGCCCCGAACACCCCTGCGGCCGCACCCGTGCGCCACCTACGCTGGAGGCCTCGGAGGTGATGACATGACCGACCAGCACCGACAGCACGACGAGGACCCGCACCGCCACGAGCGTGCCCGCGACGACCGCACGGGGCAGTCCGCAGCCGCCGCCCGCATCCAGCACCAGACCCAGTGGGTCGAGCAGCAGCTGCGGATCGCCTTCGAGCGCGGCGACTTCGACGACCTCCCCGGGGCCGGCAAGCCGCTGGAGGGCCTCGGCAGCGAGCACGACCCCGACTGGTGGGTGAAGAAGCTCGTCGAGCGCGAGCAGATCAGCGTGCTCCCGCCCGCGCTCGAGCTCCGCAAGGAGTACGCCGAGCTGGAGACGCGCCTCGACCGGATCACCGCCGAGTCCGAGGTGCGCGAGGAGCTCGAGGGCTTCAACGCCCGCGTCCGACGCGCCCGGATGCAGCTGCTCGGCGGTCCCCCGGTGATCACCCCGGAGCGCGACGTCGAGGCCGAGGTCGCCGCCTGGCGCGGGCGTCGTACGGCGCGGGTCGAGGCCCAGCGTGCCGCCCTCGCCGCACAGGAGCCCGAGCAGCGCACGCGGCGCTGGTGGAACCGGCGAAGCTGATCCTGCCCGGGAGTGGAATACGTCATACCCGGCGGTAACCGCCTTTCGGTAGGTTCCGCCCCATGCGCCCAGCCAAGGACTTCTTCCGCCCGCTCGCCGTCGGGGCCCCCGCTCCGGTCACCGAGATCCCGGCCCGCCCCAGTCGCGCGATCCACTTCTTCGACCCGTCCAACGCGAAGATGGCCGCCAAGGTGCCGCAGATGGTCGGCACCGTCGACGTGCTGCTCGGCAACCTCGAGGACGCCGTCAAGGCCGACAACAAGGAGGCCGCCCGCGAGGGGCTCGTCCGGATCGCGAAGGAGGTCGACTTCGGCCCCACCCAGCTGTGGACGCGGATCAACGCCCTCGACAGCCCGTGGGTGCTCGACGACCTCACCACCCTCGTCTCCGAGATCGGCGACAAGCTCGACGTGATCATGGTCCCCAAGGTGCAGGGCGCCGAGGACATCCACTACGTCGACCGGCTGCTCGCCCAGCTCGAGGCCAGGGCCGGCCTGCAGCGCCCGATCCTGGTGCACGCCATCCTCGAGACCGCTCGCGGCGTGGCCAACGTCGAGGAGATCTGCGGCGCCAGCCCGCGCATGCAGGGCCTCTCCCTCGGTCCGGCCGACCTCGCCGCCGACCGCCGGATGAAGACGACCCGCGTCGGCGGCGGCCACCCCGGCTACCTCGTGCGCGCGGACGCCAACCCCGACCAGCCGGAGGCGCACCGCGACGTCTTCCAGCAGGACCTGTGGCACTACACGATCTCGCGGATGGTCGACGCGTGCGCGATGCACGGCATCTACCCCTACTACGGCCCCTTCGGCGACATCGCCGACACGACCGCCTGCGAGGACCAGTTCCGCAACGCCTTCCTGCTGGGCTGCGTCGGCACGTGGACCCTGCACCCCAAGCAGATCGAGATCGCCAACCGGGTCTTCGCGCCCAGCGCCGAGGAGATCGCGCACGCCCGCCGGGTGGTCGCCGCCATGGGCGACGGCACCGGGGCGGTGATGCTCGACGGCAAGATGGAGGACGACGCCTCGCTCAAGCAGTGCCTGGTGATGGTCGAGCTCGCCGAGCAGCTCGCGGCGATCGACCCCGCGCTCAAGGCCCAGTACGACGCCGTCACGATCGAGGACTGACCCGATGACCGACTTCCGCCCCCGCCGCTCCGTCCTCTACATGCCCAGCTCCAACGAGCGGGCCCTGGAGAAGGCCAAGACGCTGCCCTGCGACGCGCTCATCCTCGATCTCGAGGACGCGGTCGCCCCCGACGCGAAGGACGCCGCCCGCGACGCCGCCTGTGCCGCCGCGGCCAGCGGTGAGTACGGCCGCCGTGAGGTGACCATCCGGGTCAACGGCGCGGACACCGCGTGGCACGCCGACGACATGGCGGCCGCGTGCGCCGCGGGGCCGGACGCGATCGTCGTACCCAAGGTGGACTGCGCGGACGCCGTGCGCTCCCTCGTCGCGACGATGGCCGAGCACGACGCGCCCGAGCACACGTCGCTGTGGGCGATGGTGGAGACGCCGTACGCCATGCTGCACGCCGAGGAGATCGCGGCGGCCTCCGAGCGGCTCACCGTGCTCGTGATGGGCACCAACGACCTCGTCAAGGAGCTGTACGCCGAGCACGTCCCGGGCCGTGCCCCGGTGCTGGCCGGGCTCTCGCTCGCCCTCCTCGCCGCGCGGGCCACCGGCAAGGTGATCCTCGACGGCGTCTACAACGACGTGAAGGACACCGAGGGGTTCCTCGCCGAGTGCACCCAGGGTCGGCAGATGGGCTTCGACGGCAAGACGCTCATCCATCCGGGGCAGGTCGAGGGGGCCAACGAGACGTTCGCGCCGAGCCCGCAGGCGGTGGAGACCGCGCGCGGGATCCTCGAGGCCTGGGAGGGACGTACGTCGCACGTGGTGACCCACCAGGGTCGTCTCGTCGAGGCGCTGCACGTCGAGTCGGCCCGCCGCACGCTGTCGATCCACGACGCCATCGCGGCCCTTCAGGACTGAGTCGCCCCACCCCAACAGGCGGGCTCACCCGTGAGGGTGTTGGCTTTCTGTCCGGATATCGGGCAATGTGAGTCGTCGGTCTCAAAGTGAGACCTCTTAGGAGGGCAGCACCCATGGTCGTACTCGGCCTGATTCTTCTGATCGTCGGCCTCGTGGCCAACATCCCCGTCCTGACCACGATCGGCGCGATCCTCTTGGTCGTCGGCCTGATCCTCAACTTCGTGCCGATCGGCGGCAACAGCCGTCGGGTCTGGTAGCACCACACCAGAACGCACGACACTCGTGGCCCGGTCCCCCTCGCGGGGGCCGGGCCACTGTCATGTCCCTGCTGTCATGTCCGACCTGGGATTGGTGAGTGTCGGTGCCAGGGGCGAAGATCCCCCGGTGAGCACCACGACCCGTCCCGGCATGCGCGCCTTCTGGACCTCCCTGCCCGTCGAGGGACGCTGGCTGCTGTCGACCGTCGTGGTGCAGACGCTGGGCCGCGGGCTGACCCTGCCGTTCACGATCATCTACATGCACGAGGTCCGCGGGATCTCCCTCGACCTCGCCGGGCTGCTGATGGCCTTCATCGCGGTGGTGGCGCTCGCCGTGACAGGGCCGGGCGGCGCGCTCGTCGACCGCCTGGGCGCGCGCCGGATGCTGCTCTTCTCGACCAGCGCCCAGGTGGTGGGCTGCACGGTGATCGCCTTCGCCACCTCACCGCTGGAGTTCGCGCTCGGCTTCGCGTTCCTGGGCTTCAACTTCGGCGTCTCCTGGCCGGCCTTCAACGCCCTGGTCGCCGCGGTCACCACGGGTGAGACCCGCCAGCAGTACTTCGGGATCAACTTCGCGCTCGTCAACCTCGGCATCGGCACCGGCGGCATCATCGGCGGCTTCTACGCCGACGTCAGCGACCCCTCGACGTTCAGCGCGATCTTCCTCGCCGACGCCGCCTGCATGCTCGTCCCCATCGCCCTGCTGCTCGGCCCCCTCCGTCACGTCCACGGCCGCGCCGAGAGCCCGGAGGACGCCGACCCCTCGGCCGGCAGCTACCTCGCGATCGTGCGCCAGCCGGCGGTCCTGTGGCTCACCGCGCTGACCTTCCTGGCCACCTTCGTCGGCTACGGCCAGATCGAGGCCGGCCTGCCGGCCTTCGCCCGCACCGTCAGCGAGGTGTCCACCCGGGTCATCGGCTTCGGCTTCGCGGTCAACACCGCGACCATCGTGCTGCTGCAGTTCGTCGTGCTGCGCCGCATCAGCGGCCACCGGCGCACCCGGGTGCTCCTGGTCATGTCGGCGCTGTGGGTGACCTCCTGGCTGCTGCTCGGGCTGACCGGCCTGGTGCCCGGCACCACCGCCGCGGCGCTGGGGGTGCTGGCCTTCAACGCAGTCTTCGCCCTCGGCGAGACGCTCCTCCAGCCGACCATCCCGGCGATCACCAACGACCTGGCGCCCGACCACCTGCGCGGGCGCTACAACGCGGTCAGCGCCGGGGCCTTCCAGGCGGGCACCATCCTGGGACCGGTGGTGGCGGGCTTCATGCTCAACCACGGGTGGTCGTGGGCGTTCGTCGCGATGATCGTGGTCGGCTGCGCACTCATGGCCGTCCTGGCCCTGATCCTGGAGCGGCTCATCACGCCAGTCGTCAACGGCATCACGGCCGGCGACACCACGCCGCTGGCCGACCCCGCCACCGGCGAACCCGTCATCACCGACTGACCGGTGCGGCTTCCGCTCCGGGCGGGTGGCGCGCGGGAGAGTCCCCGCCCAGCCGGGGACTCTGTCACCGTGTGACCGTTGCAACGCCCCTACGGTGACCGACTCGCCGACAGAGTCCCTCGGTCGGCGCCCTCCTCGCCGCGACGCGGGCTCACGTCGTACGACGTCCGCGTGCGGCCGGGCGCCGCTGCCGGCGGTCGTGGCACCCGACGCCGGCTGGCGCACGCCAGGGTGGCGGCAGACTGCCCGGGGATGGGTCCGGACGGCGCGATGTGCCGCCACCCTGGCCGGCGCCGATGCGATGTGCCGCCACCCTGGCCACGCAGCGAAGCCGGGGCCGAGGACCGTCAGGCGGTCTCAGGACCCCGGCGGAAGCGCTCGTCGAGCCAGGTCCTCGCCGAGCCCAGCCAACCGGCGAGGTCGTGGACCAGCCGGCCCAGGGTGTCCTGGGTGCGCTCGAAGGTCTCGGTGTAGCTCGCCGCGGCCTCCTGGGCGGCCGCGCTCATCGAGGCGTCCGCATCGTCCTGGCGGCGCGGGTACACGCCGCCGAGCACCGCCGTGTAGGCGCCGGAGTCGATCCAGCGACGCAGCTCGGTGGCCCGGACCACGGCGAACGGGTGGGACTGCTGCTGGAGCAGCGACAGCTTGATGAGCGACTCGCGGACGTCCCCGCCCTCGTCGTACTCCGCGCCCTGGGCCAGGAACGAGGTCACGTCGAGCTCCTCCAGCGTGCCGCCGCTGGCGAGCTTCATGTGCGTCCGCAGGGCCGCCGTCGGGTCCTGGCAGGCCAGCACGCCGGCGCGGTCGGCGGAGAGCTCCGCCTTGCGCGACCACTCCAGGAGGCCGACGGTCACCATCCGGATCCCGACCGTCCCGCCGGGGATCGCGCTGAGCAGGCCGGTGAGCCCGAGCAGCTGGAGCAGGAGCGTGCGGTAGACCGCGTGGCCGCTCACGGCGTGGCCCAGCTCGTGGCCGATGAGGAAGCGGAGCTCGTCGTCGTCGAGGTGGTGCACCATCCCCGACGACAGCATGATGATCGGGCGGTCCATGCCGATCGTCTGCGCCGTCAGCCGCGGGTCGGCCGTCACGTACATCTCGGGCAGGTCCGGCGCGTCGAGGCTCCGGCCGACCTCGGCGAGCAGGCGGTGGAGGCGCGCGAACTGGCGCTCGTCCACCCGCACCGCCGAGCCGAGCAGCGTCAGCCGCTGGGCACGCTCGCGGAACACCCCCGACATGGTCTTGAGCAGCACGTCGAAGCCCTTGAGCCTGCGCAGCGCCACCAGCGCGCCGCGGTCCGCCGGGTGCTCCCACGCCCGCGAGCTGATGTCCGTGAGTGCGACGCGCGAGCGCGCCGGCTTCCTGTCCCCCGTGTCTGTCATGGCCGCATCCTGAACCACAAGGAGGGCGGGTGTCAGGCGTTTCTTGTCAGCCCTCCTGCATCGGGATGCGTACGCCGCGCTCCGCGGCCACCTCGGCGGCCCGGTCGTAGCCCGCGTCCACGTGCCGGATGACACCCATGCCGGGGTCGTTGGTCAGCACCCGCTCGATCTTCTGCGCGGCCAGCTCGGTGCCGTCGGCGACGCACACCTGGCCGGCGTGGATCGAGCGACCCATGCCGACGCCGCCTCCGTGGTGGATCGACACCCAGCTCGCGCCGGACGCGGTGTTGACCAGCGCGTTGAGCAGCGCCCAGTCGGCGATGGCGTCCGAGCCGTCCAGCATCGCCTCGGTCTCGCGGTACGGCGAGGCGACCGAGCCGCAGTCGAGGTGGTCGCGGCCGATGACGATCGGCGCCTTGAGCTCGCCCGAGGCGACCATCTCGTTGAACTTCAGGCCGGCCAGGTGGCGCTCGCCGTACCCGAGCCAGCAGATGCGCGCGGGCAGGCCCTGGAAGGACACCCGCTCGCCGGCCATCGTGATCCACTTGTGGAGCCGCTCGTTGTCGGGGAAGAGCTCGAGGATCGCCCGGTCCGTCGCGGCGATGTCGGCCGGGTCGCCCGACAGGGCTGCCCAGCGGAACGGACCCTTGCCCTCGCAGAAGAGCGGACGGATGTACGCCGGGACGAAGCCGGGGAAGTCGAACGCCCGGTCGTAGCCGCCCTTGCGCGCCTCGTCGCGGATCGAGTTGCCGTAGTCGAAGACCTCGGCGCCGCGGTCCTGGAACTCGACCATCGCACGCACGTGCGCGGCCATGGAGGCCTGGGCGGCCTTGGTGAAGCCGGCCGGGTCGGCCTCGCGCTGGGACTGCCACTCCTCGAAGGGCACGCTGACGGGGAGGTAGAACAGCGGGTCGTGGGCCGAGGTCTGGTCGGTGACGATGTCGATGGGCGCGTCCTGCTCGAGCAGCGCCGGCACCATCTCGGCGGCGTTGCCCAGCACGCCGATGGACAGCGGGCGACGGGCGTCTCGCGCCTCGACCGCCAGCTCCAGCGCATGCTCGAGGGAGTCGGCCTGCACGTCGAGGAACCGGTGCTCGATGCGCCGGGAGATCCGCGACTGGTCGCACTCGATGCAGATCGCGACGCCGTCATTCATGGTGACCGCGAGCGGCTGGGCGCCGCCCATCCCGCCGAGTCCGGCGGTCAGGGTGATGGTGCCGGCGAGCGTCCCGTCGAAGCGGAGGTCCGCGACGGCTGCGAAGGTCTCGAAGGTGCCCTGCAGGATGCCCTGGGTGCCGATGTAGATCCACGAGCCGGCCGTCATCTGGCCGTACATGGTGAGCCCGAGGTCCTCGAGCCGGCGGAACTCCTCCCAGTTGGCCCAGTCGCCGACCAGGTTGGAGTTGGCGATCAGCACGCGCGGCGCCCACTCGTGGGTACGCATCACGCCGACCGGCTTGCCGGACTGCACGAGCATCGTCTCGTCGTCCTCGAGGTCGCGCAGGGTCCGCACCAGGGCGTCGTACGCCTCCCAGCTGCGGGCGGCCTTGCCGGTGCCGCCGTAGACGACGAGGTCCTCGGGCCGCTCGGCGTTGGCCGGGTCGAGGTTGTTCATGAGCATCCGCAGCGGGGCCTCGGTCTGCCACGACTTGGCGGACAGCTCGGTGCCGGTGGCGGCGTGGATCGGCAGCCGGGGGTTGGTGGTGTCGGTCATGCGAGTTCTCCGATCACGGACTGGGCGGCGTCGAGGACCGCGCCGCTGGCGACGAGCGAGACGGCCGTCTCGATCTCGGGTGAGAGGTGCCGGTCGGGGCCGGGGCCCTCGATGCCGGCGTCGCGCAGGAGGCGTACGACGGCTGCGGTGGCCGGCGCCGGTGGGAGCTCGCGCATGTCGAGGGCGCGCGCCGCGGTGAGGACCTCGATGGCCACGACCCGGGTGAGGCCGTCGACCGAGCGGCGCAGCTTGCGGGCCGCCGACCAGCCCATCGAGACGTGATCCTCCTGCATGGCGCTGGAGGGGATGGAGTCCACGCTGGCGGGGACGGCGAGCCGCTTGAGCTCCGAGACGATCGCGGCCTGGGTGTACTGGGCGATCATGTGCCCGCTGTCCACGCCCGGGTCGCTCGCCAGGAACGGGTTGAGCCCGTGGCTGCGCGCCCGGTCGAGGAACCGGTCCGTACGCCGCTCGCTGATCGAGGCCACGTCGGCGGCGATGATGGCGAGGAAGTCCAGGACGTAGGCGACCGGGGCGCCGTGGAAGTTGCCGTTGGACTCGACCCGTCCCTCCTCGGCGAGGACCACCGGGTTGTCGACGGCCGAGGCGAGCTCACGGCCGGCGACCAGCGCGGCGTGCTCGACGGTGTCGCGGGCCGCGCCGTGGACCTGCGGCGAGCAGCGCAGGGAGTAGGCGTCCTGGACGCGGTTGCAGTCGCCCGTGCGGTGCGAGGCGACGATCGCCGAGTCGGCCACCAGGGCCACGAGGTTGGCCGCCGAGAGCGCCTGGCCGGGGTGCGGGCGGATGGCCTGGAGCTCGGGGGCGAAGACCCGGTCGGTGGCGAGCTGGCCCTCGACGCTCATCGCGGCGGCGATGTCGGCGGTGCGCAGCAGCATCCGCAGGTCGCTGATCGCCATCACCAGCATGCCGAGCATGCCGTCGGTGCCGTTGATGAGGGCGAGGCCCTCCTTGGCGGCCAGCTCCACCGGCGCGAGGCCTGCCGCGGCGAGCGCGTCGGCGGCGGGCATCAGGGTGCCGGCGGCGTCGCGCACCTCCCCCTCCCCCATCAGCGCCAGGGCACAGTGCGACAGCGGGGCGAGGTCGCCCGAGCAGCCGAGCGAGCCGTACTCGCGCACCACCGGCGTGATCCCGGCCGAGAGCAGGTCGGCCATGAGGCGTGCGGTCTCGCGGCGTACGCCGGTGTGCCCGGTCGCGAGCGTCGAGAGGCGCAGCAGCATCAGCGCCTGCACCACCTCCCGCTCGACCTCGGGGCCCGAGCCCGCGGCGTGCGAGCGGACCAGCGAGCGCTGCAGCTGGGCGCGCATCTCGGTGGGGATGTGCCGGGTCGCCAGGGCGCCGAACCCGGTCGAGATGCCGTACGCCGGGGTGCTCGCGGCGGCGAGCTCGTCGACGACGGCGCGGGCGCGGTCGATGGCCGTCAGCGCGTCGTCGCCGAGGTCGACGGCCGCGCCGTCGCGGGCCACCGCGATCACGTCGGCGAAGGAGACGGGTCCCACGCCGACGGTGACGGTGGGCGGGGAGGTGGTGTCGCTCATGACCTCATCCAATCCTTCGCCGGCGGCCCGCGACAGGGGCGTTGTCGCGGGCTCGTCTCGGATCCCAGACTTCATCCCGGGGGAGGTATCTCGTGGCCGAGACACGCGCCTAGGGTGGCGGGAGGTGCGGCGCCGCCCGAGGTCGCCGTACGGGAGCAAGGAGCGCAACCGTGACCACCGAGCAGATCATCTGGACCCTCGTCATCGTCGTGGCCGCCCTGGTCGTGATCGGACTCATCGTCTCGTCGATGCGCAAGAAGAGCCGCGAGGACAACCGGGCCCGCGCGGCCGAGCTGCGCGAGCAGGCCGACGACCGGGCCGCGGTCATCCCCGACGCCGAGGCCCGCGCCCGGGAGGCGGAGGCCCAGGCCGAGCAGGCGCGACTCCAGGCCGAGCGCGCGGACGAGCGGGCCCAGGAGGCCCGGGGCGCGGTCGCGCAGGAGGAGGCGCTGCACGAGGACCGGATCCGGGCCGCGGACCGGCTCGACCCCGACGTGGACCACAAGGCCGGCGACTACACCCCCGACACCGCCGCGGTGACCGGCACCCACGCCGGCGAGCGGACCGAGCCCGAGGGCGCGGACCCGCACCCCTCGGGGGCCTCCATGGGCACCCACGCGGCCGACAGCACCAGGACGACCACGCACGCCCCGCGCACCGAGGCGACGACCGCGGGCGACCCCGAGACCATCTTCGACAGCCGCGACGCCGACACCGGCACCACCGGCTCGACGACCGGCTCGACGACCGGCTCGGCTGACACGACGGCTGACACGACGGCTGACACGACCAGGACCGACATCACGCCGACCGACGCTCCGGCGCACGACACGACGGCGCACGACACGACGGCGGACGGCACCACATCGAGCAGCACGGAGTCGACGGACACGACCACGTCCGAGAGCCCGGTCGAGCCCGACTGGACCGACCCCGACCAGCGTGACGGAGGCACCGGCAGCTCCACCGGAGGCTCCCACCGCGCCTGAGCGTCCCCTCCGGATCGGGCAGGATCGGACCATGAGCCAGGTCCCCGCCGCCTCGCGCACCCTGCGGGTGCTGCGGTTCCTGGCGAGCCAGCCCGATCCGGTCCCGCTGGATCGCATCATGCGTGCGTGCGACCTGCCGCGCAGCACGGCGTACCACCTCGTCAACACGATGATCGACGAGGGCTTCGTGGTGCACCTCGCGGACGAACGCCGCTACGGCCTCGGCGTCGCGGCCTTCGAGGTCGGCACGGGCTACGCACGCCAGGAGCCGCTGGGCCGCATCGCCCGCCGGCCGCTCGCGGCCCTGGTCGACCAGACCGGGTACGGCGGGCACCTCGCCGTCCTGCACGGGCGCGACGTCCTCTACGTCCTCGAGGAGCGGGCACCCGGTCGGCCGCCGCTGGTGACCGACGTCGGCGTGCGCCTGCCTGCGCACCTCACGGCCAGTGGGCGCGCCATCCTGATGTCGCTGCCGGCCAGCCAGGTCCGCGCGCTCTACCCCGACCGGGACAGCTTCGTGGACCGCGTGGGCACCGGTCCGACGTCGCCCAGCGCCCTGAGGGTCCTGCTGTCGGAGGCCCGCCAGCGCGGGCATGCCGTCGAGGACGGCGAGGTCTCCGCCGGACTGGCCAGCGTCGCCGCGCCGGTGCTCGACCACAACCAGCACCCGGTGGCCGGCGTCGCGGTGACCTTCCCGCTCGACGAGGACGTCGACCGTGAGCGGCTCGCGGGCGCCGTACGCACCACCGCGCAGGCCCTGACACGCCGACTGGGCGGCTGACGGCAGAGCGCCTGGGCGGCTCACGGCAGAGCGCCTGGGCGGCTGACCTGCGCACAGACGACGAACGCCGGGTGGTCGATGACCACCCGGCGTTCTCTTGTCTGCGATCGAGATGACACCTGACTGCGGAGCGGGCCCATGTTCCCGTGCCGCGGACCCCCCCGGATCCGTGATGCTTGCCTCGAACGCCTCGCCTGGCCTGAAGCCCTGCGATCTCGATGGGTCAACCTTCGCAAGTCGTCCACCACGGCTCTCCCACCACAGATCCACCACTTGGTAACAATCGAGGAACGGCGGCGCCGTACCCCCTCTGATCAGGGCGTCGTACGCCGGGCAGGGGTGACGCTGCTCGGGCGGACGGCACTTCACGGTCGAGGGTGACCACGCTCACCCACGCGGATGAAGTTACCGGCAGGTAGGATCGGCGCGGTACGAGACGTGCCGCACCCCCCACCCACGTCGCCGCACTACGCTCGCCTGACGTCCGCGCATCGGGATGTCGGACCCGCCGAATCGAGGAGCTCCACCTCATGCAGATCATCGCGATCGTCGTCTCCTTCGCCCTGACCGTGGCGGCGGTGGCACTCCTCGTGCCTGCCGTGCGGAAGATGCTGGGAGTGATCCGCACCGGCCAGCCGGCCCCGGGCCGCAGCGACAACCCGGGCGGTCGCGCCGTGACGATGCTCAAGGAGACGTTCCTCCACACCCGGATGCTGCAGTGGCACTGGGTCGGCATCATGCACTGGTTCGTCTACGCGGCGTTCCTGTTCCTCAGCACCGCGGTGCTCGCGGCGTACTTCCAGCTCTTCAAGCCGGACTTCGCCTGGCCGGTGGTGGGCCACTGGTACGCGTTCGAGTGGTTCAGCGAGGTCATCGGCCTGCTGTCCACCGTCGGCATCGTCTTCCTGATCATCTACCGCCAGAAGCACCACCCCCGCAGCCTGGGGCGCCAGAGCCGGTTCTTCGGCTCCACGATGTGGCAGGCCTACTTCGTCGAGGCGCTGGCCCTGCTCGAGGGTGCCGCGATCCTGTTCGTGCGCGGCGCGGAGTGGAAGCTCGACGAGGAGGCGGGGCGGTCGCACTACCCGATCTCGTCGTGGATCGGTGACGCCCTCTACCCGGTCGAGCCCTCCTCGCTCGAGAACCTCATCTACTTCATCGCGATGTTCAAGATCGCGCTCGCGATGATCTGGCTGATGGTCATCGCCCGCAACATCACCATGGGCATCGCCTGGCACCGGTTCACCGCGTGGTTCAACATCTTCTACAAGCGCGAGTCCGACGGCAGCACGGCGCTCGGCGCCATGAAGCCGCTCACCTCCGGCGGCGTCCCGGTCACCCTCGACGACCTCGAGGAGCTCGACGAGGACTCCACCCTGGGCGTCGGCCAGGTCGAGGACTTCTCCTGGAAGGGCATGCTCGACTTCACGACCTGCACCGAGTGCGGCCGCTGCCAGTCCCAGTGCCCCGCGTGGAACACCGAGAAGCCGCTGTCGCCCAAGCTCCTCATCACCGCCCTGCGCGACCACGCCTACGCCAAGGCGCCGTACGTCCAGGCCGGCGGCGAGGGCAGCGAGGCCGCCACCGCGCTGCTGGAGAAGGACGAGGTACTGGCCCGCGAGGCCGCCCGCCCGCTGGTCGGCGAGACCGGTGACGAGTGGTTCTACATGCCCGAGGACGGCTCGGCGGTCATCGACTCCGACGTGCTGTGGAACTGCACCTCGTGCGGCGCCTGCGTCCAGCAGTGCCCCGTGGACATCGAGCACGTCGACCACATCATGGACATGCGTCGCCACCAGGTGCTGGTGGAGGCCAACTTCCCCGCCGAGCTCAACCAGCTCTTCAAGGGCCTGGAGAACAAGGGCAACCCGTGGAACATGTCCTCCACGGCGCGCATGGACTGGGCCAAGGGCCTCGACTTCGACGTCCCCGTCGTCGGTGAGGACCTCGAGTCGCTCGAGTCCGTCGACTGGCTGTTCTGGGTCGGCTGCGCCGGCGCCTACGAGGACCGGGCCAAGAAGACCACCCGCGCCGTGGCCGAGCTGCTCGACATGGCCGGCATCTCCTTCGGCGTCCTCGGCAACGGCGAGACCTGCACCGGCGACCCGGCGCGCCGCGCGGGCAACGAGTTCGTCTTCCAGGGCCTCGCGCAGCAGAACGTCGAGACGTTCAAGGAGTACAAGGTCAAGAAGGTCGTCTCGACCTGCGCCCACTGCTTCAACACGCTCAAGAACGAGTACAAGGACTTCGGCATCGAGCTCGAGGTCGTGCACCACACCCAGCTGCTCAACCGCCTCGTGCGCGAGGGCAAGCTGACCCCGATCAAGGACGGTGCGGGCGCCGCGAAGCGCTCGATCACCTACCACGACCCGTGCTACCTCGGGCGCCACAACCAGGTCTACTCGCCCCCGCGCGAGCTGCTGCAGATCCTGCCGGGCGCGGAGTTCACCGAGATGGAGCGCAACTCCGAGAAGTCCTTCTGCTGCGGCGCCGGTGGTGCGCGCATGTGGATGGAGGAGAACATCGGGGAGCGGATCAACCTCAACCGCACCAAGGAGGCCGTCGGCACCGGCGCCGACCAGATCGCGGTCGGCTGCCCGTTCTGCCGGGTGATGCTCTCCGACGGGCTCACCTCCGAGCAGGCCAAGGGCAACGCCCGCGAGGAGGTCGAGATCCTTGACGTCGCGCAGATGCTGCTCGCCTCGGTCAAGGGTGAGTCGGCCACCAAGGCCGGGCCCGGTACGACGTCCGTTCCCGCCGCGGCCGGTGCCGGTGCCGGTGCCGCCTCGGCCGGCGCCTCGTCGACCGACACCGACGTGGCCACCAAGGCCGAGCCCGAGCCGGGCGACGTCACCGACACCGAGGACACCGTCACCGAGACCGCCGACGTCGGACCGGCCGCCAAGGCCTCGGGCGGCTCGTCGCTCTTCGACCTCGACGACTCGTCCACCGACGCCACCCCCGAGAAGTCCGTCGCCGACACCCCCTCCGACGCGACGCGCGCCTCCGGGACACCGAAGAAGGAGGAGTCCGGGTCGCTCTTCGACCTCGGCGGCGACGAGGAGGTCACGGCACCCGCCGCTGCGACGCCTCCCGCGGCCGAGCCCGCTCCCGCGAAGCCGGCAGCGAAGGCCGCCGAGCCCGACCTCGGCTCCGGAGGCTCGCTCTTCGACCTGACGGCCGACGAGCCTGCCCCCGCGGCGCCTGCCGCGCCGGCCGCGCCGGCCGCCGAGGCAGCTCCCGCCCCCGCGGCCGCGCCCGCCGCCGCGGCCGAGCCGAACACCGAGCAGGTCGAGGCTCCCGCGGCCCCGACCTCGTCGCCGGCCCCGGCCACCGACCTGGGCTCCAGCGGCTCGCTGTTCGACATCGCCGCCGAGCCGACTCCCGCCCGGACGCCGGAGCCCAAGGCCGAGGCCGCTCCCGCCGCACCCGCCCCGGAGGCCGAGGCCCAGGCCGAGCCGGCACCGTCCCACGAGGCCGCCGCCCCGGCCACCGAGGCGGCGGACGTCCCCGACGCAGAGCCGGTCACGCCCGACGAGACGGCTCCGGCCGCCACGACGGCCCCGGCGTCGTCCGGCCAGGCCAGCACCCCGGCGACCTCGATCCCGGAGGGCGCTTCGCTCTTCGACATCGAGGCCCCCACCCCGGTGGCGGCACCGAAGGCTGCGGAAGCGCCGGCGGCTGCGGAAGCACCGGCCGAGGAGCCGGAGCCCGCCGAAGCCGAGCCCGCAACGTCCCACGAGGCGGCCGCCCCGGCCACCGAGGTGTCGGACATCCCCGACGCAGAGCCGGCCACGCCCGACGAGACGGCTCCGGCCGCCACGACGGCCCCGGCGTCGTCCGGCCAGGCCAGCACCCCGGCGACCTCGATCCCGGAGGGCGGTTCGCTCTTCGACATCGAGGCCCCCACCCCGGTGGCGGCACCGAAGGCTGCGGAAGCGTCGGCGGCTGCGGAAGCACCGGCTGCGGCCACACCGGTGGAGGAGCCGGAGCCGACCCGGCCCGAGACGGCTACGACCGACGAGGCGGCCGCCCCGGCGGAGGGCCTCGCGGGTGGTGCCGCCCTGAGCCAGGCCGCGACGTTCGCCGCCGCTGACGAGCCCACCGCCGAGGCGCCCATGCCGACCGCGGAGGAGCCGGCCGAGGCAGCGACCGAAGCCGAGCAGGAGGCCGAGCCGGAGACCGCCACCGCCGAGCCCGACGCGACCCCGGGCGAGGACGAGGCCCAGGACCAGGAGAAGGCGCAGGAGAAGGACGAGAACGCCCCGGCGCCCACGTCCAACGGGGCCACCCACACCCCGCGGACGGACGTCGACATCACGGAGTCGGGCTCGCTCTTCGACCTCTGAGCAACGCCCCAGCACCCGCACGCGGCCGACCGGCCTGACCGGTCGGCCGCGTTCGGCATTTCCTGGCGCCAGCTCCGTAAGCGGGGCGCGTAGACACGCGGACACAACTACAGCGAGACCCGTCCGCCACGCCTGCGCTCCGTCGTACGACGGGGGTTGTGTCCGCGTGTCTACGCACCGGCCCACGGGCCACGGCACCACCCGGGTGCAGCGTGACATCAGAAACCTCTTGCCATGACGTCACCGTGATGTCATAGTGATGCGCATGGACATCACGCCGTACGTCGACAGCCTCCGCCGCGACCTCCTGGCCGCCGCCGAGGCCGGTGGCGACGAGGCCCGCCAGGTGGCCGAGCGCCTCAGCTACGCGCTGGACGCCAGCGCCCGCCTCGCGATCATGGAGGCCATCTCCCAGGCCGCTGCCGAGATCAGCACCGAGCTCCCGCAGGGTGGCGTCGACGTACGCCTCGCCGGTCGCGAGCTCGACTTCGTCGTCGAGGTGGCCCCCACGGGCGCGGTGCCCGCACCGCCGGCACCCCCGGTCCCGCCCCGTCCCGAGGAGGTGGAGGAGGGCGACCTCGCCCGCATCACCCTCCGCATCCCCGAGTCGATCAAGACCCGCGCCGAGGAAAAGGCCGCCACCAGCGGGCAGAGCCTCAACACCTGGCTGGTCTCGGTGATCCGGGCCGCGACCTCCGACCACGCGATCAACGTCGACATCGACCTCTCGAGCATCCCGTTCTTCGGCCACGACCCCTTCAAGGGAGGCAACCGCGGCAACCGCCGCATGACCGGCTGGCTCTGAGGAGCACGCCCGGACAGCACCGCAACTTCCGTCAGGCGCCACGACGGTCCAGCACCCAGGCTGGACCGTGGGCCGAGCACACCCTGGAGACACCCATGGAACACACCTTCGACACCCCCGACCCCATCGAGCTGTACGTCGAGCTCGGCAAGGGTCGCCTCGACGTCACCGCCACCACCACCGACGTCACCACCGTCACGATCACCGGGGACCACCCCGAGGAGGTCGTCGTCGAGCAGCGCGACGGCCAGGTCGCCGTGGTGGTGCCTCGCACGACCGGCTTCCTCACCGGCGGCAGCCGTCGCTACGACGTCACCGTCACCGTGCCCACGGACAGCGCCCTGGCGCTGCGGACCGGCAGCGCCGACGTCCGGGCCGAGGGCGAGTACGGCGCCACCTGGGCGCACGTCGGCAGCGGCGACCTCTCCGTCGAGCTGGTCACCGGCCCGCTCGAGGTGCAGGCCGGCAGCGGCGACCTGCGGTTCACCGAGCTGCGCGGCGAGGGCCGCGTCAAGAGCGGCTCGGGCGACGTCCGGATCGGGCGCGTCGGCGCGGCGCTGACCCTCTCCACCGGCAGCGGCGACGTCACCGTCGAGTCGGTCGCCGGCAGCCTCGCCGTCAAGACCGGGTCCGGGGACGTGCGGGTGGGCGAGAGCGCCGACGACCTGTCCTTCTCCACCGGCAGCGGCGACCTCCAGGTCGACCTGGCCCGCCGCGGCCGCTTCACCGTCAAGGGGGCCAGCGGCGACGTGCGGCTGGGCATCCCCGCCGGCACCCCCGTCTGGACCGACATCACCACCGTCACCGGCCGCATCCACAGCGACCTCGGCGGCACCGGCGAGCCGGCCGAGGGCCAGGACCACGTCGAGGTCCGGGCCCAGGTCGCCACCGGCGACATCACCCTCCAGCAGCGCTGATCACCATCCGAGCGACACGACCACGAAGGAGCACGCCATGTACGGAACCACCGAGATCGAGATGATCGCCCGTCACCACCGCGACCAGCGGCGCCGCGAGGCCGCCCGACGCTGGACCCGCAAGGCCTGATCCACCCCCGGAGTCAGGACCCCATGGAGACGCCCCGGCGCCAGTAGCCCATGAACGCCACCTGGCTCCGGTCCATCCCCAGGCCCTTCACCAGGTGGCGCCGCAGGCCGGTGACCACCGCGGACTCCCCCGCGATCCACGCGTAGAGGCCGTCGAGCCGGAGTCCTGGGCCCGTCGAGGGGTCGTCCCCGACGGCCCCGGAGGCGGCGGCGATCTCCTCGCCCGAGGACGAGTACGACGGGGTCTCCCACAGGTCCGGGTCCACCTCCTCCGGCTCGACCTCCACGACGGCGCCCGGGGTGCCGAGGTGGGCCACCACCGCGGCGTGCAGCCGCTCCCCGAGCGGCGCCCCGTGGCGGGGCAGCCAGGTCACCGACACCCCGTCGGGACGACGTACGTCGAGCACGTCCCCGGCCTCGGGGACCTCGAGGAAGACGGCGCCGGTGGCCGAGCCCGGCAGCTGCTCCAGGACCGCGCACACCGCCGGCACCGCCGTCTCGTCGCCCACCAGGAGCAGCTCCGCACCCGGAGCGGGGGTGAACTCGATCCCCCCGAACGGGAAGCCGCGTCGCGGCGCCACCAGCACCACCCGGTCCCCCGGTACGGCCCGGGCGGCCCACACCGACCCCGGCCCGACGGCGTCGCCCTCGAGGTGCAGCACGATGTCCACCACCAGGGTCGTGGCCTCGCCGGAGCCGCGGACGTCGCGGATCGTGTAGGTGCGCATGTGGCCGCGCTCGGAGGCCGGTCGGGTCGTCCACGTGGACAGCCACGACTCGTCCACGTCGTCGACCGAGGTCAGTCCCCCCGTGACCGGATCGGGCAGGACCAGCTTGATGCGCTGGTCGTGGCGTGGGCCGGCGACGCCGTACTCAGCCAACGCCGGGCCGCCGAGCTCGACCCGCACGAACGACGGGCTGAGGCGCTCGACCGCGACGACCTCGACCTCGCAGAACAGCAACGGCAGGGCGGAGCCCACGGGGCGGTCGATCACGGGGCTCATCGGTTCTCCTGGGTGGTGGGGCGGAGGTGGCGGCCCACGGGGACCACCAGCGGGGTGTGCGAGACGGGGTCGTCGATCACCCGGTTGTCGAGGCCGAAGACCTCGCGGACGACCTCCTCGGTGACCACCTCGCCGGGGGTGCCCTCGGCGACGACCCGGCCGTCCCGCAGGGCGACGAGGTGGTCGGCGTACCGGGCCGAGAGGTTGAGGTCGTGCAGCACCATGACGATCGTGGTGCCGCGGCGGGCGTTGAGCTCGGCGAGCAGGTCGAGCATCTCGACCTGGTGCGCGACGTCGAGGTACGTCGTCGGCTCGTCGAGGAGGAGCAGGTCGGTGCCCTGCGCGAGCGCCATGGCGATCCACACGCGTTGCCGCTGGCCGCCCGAGAGCTCGTCGACGACCCGGTCGGCGAGCCCGAGGGTGTCGGTGAGCGCGAGCGCCTCGGCCACCGCCTCGTCGTCGGCGGCGGTCCAGCGCCGGAACGCGCCGTGGTGCGGGTGCCGTCCGCGACCGACGAGGTCGACGACGGTGACGCCCTCGGGGGCGACCGGGTTCTGGGGCAGCAGGCCCAGGACCCGGGCCACCTGCCGGGTGGGCCGGCGGTGGATCGCCTCGCCGTCGAGGAGCACCGCCCCGGACCGCGGCCGCAGCAGGCGGGCGAGCCCGCGCAGCAGGGTCGACTTGCCGCAGGCGTTGGCCCCGACGATGACGGTGACCCGGCCGTCGGGGATGCGGAGGTCGAGGTCGTCGACGACGGCGTGCTCGGCGTATCCCAGGGACAGGCCGGAGGCCGTCAGGCGTGAGGTGGCTGGGCTGGTGGGGGTGGCGGTCATGCCGCCCTCCTTCCGGTGCGGCCGCTCGCGAGCAGCCAGAGCAGGAACGGCGCACCGACGGCGCCGGTGACGACACCGACCGGCAGGTTGGTGTCCGGGATCAGGTAGTCGGCGACGTAGTCGGCCGAGACGACGACGAGCGCACCGGTGAGCGCGGCGCCGAGGACCGTCGTGCGCCCGCCGTTGAGCGCCCGGGCGATCGGCCCGGCCAGGAACGAGACGAAGGCGATCGGCCCCGCGGCGGCGACGGCCACCGCGACGAGCACCACCCCCATCAGCAGGAGCAGCTCGCCGCGGGTCCGGGAGACGCCGAGCCCCGCGGCGGTGTCGTCGCCGAGCTCGCTGGCGCGCAGGGACCGGCACAGCCACCACGTGGCAGGCAGCAGCACCGCCAGCGCGACGGCGAGCAGGCGGATGGTCGGCCAGGCGACCCCGTTGACGCTGCCGGTCAGCCACCGCAGCACCAGCTGGGCGTCGTACTCGTCGACGCGCGTGAACACGTACTGGATGACCGACTGCATCGCTGCCGCGAGGCCGATGCCGACCAGGACCAGCCGATGCCCACCGTGCGGGCCGGCGACGAGCCGCACGACGAGGGCCACCGTGATCGCACCGACGACGGCGACCGCGGACACGGACAGGCCCTGCCACCCCCACAGCGCGATGGCGACGACGGCCGTGGCGCTCGCGCCCAGGCTGACGCCGATGATGTCGGGGCTGGCCAGCGGGTTGCGCAGCGTCGTCTGGAACAGCGCGCCCGCCGCCCCGAAGGCCACGCCGGCGAGCAGCGCGAGCACGGCCCGCGGCAGCTTGCTCTCCATCAGGATGTACGTCGCGCCGGGGATGTCGGTGCCGGTGACGATCCGCACGAAGTCGGGCACGGTGATCGTGTAGTCGCCGAGCAGCACCCGGGCGGCGAAGGCCGCGAGCAGCGCCCCGGCCAACCCGGTGACGACGAGCGCGGAGCGACGACGCGGCGTACGACGGGCGGCGCGGACGACGGCGACCGCGTCGCCGTCCTGCTCCGTGGTCACCCGTCGGGTCAGCACCGTGGTCACAGCGCCCCGCTCCCGGAGCGGCCCCGGCGGACGAGCACGAGGAAGACGGGTACGCCGACCACGGCCGCCATCACGCCGACCTGGACCTCGGCGGGCGGCAGGACCACCCGGCCGAGCGTGTCGGCGAGGACGACGAGGGCCGCCCCGCCGAGCGCGGCCAGGGGCAGCAGGCGCGCGTGGTGCGAGCCGACGAGGCTGCGCACGGCGTGCGGCACCACGAGGCCCACGAAGGCCACCGGGCCGGCCAGCGCCGTCGCGGTGCCGGCGAGCAGCACGACGGCGACGCCGAGGACGACCCGGTCGAGCGCCGTACGACGCCCCAGGCCGCGAGCGAGATCGTCGCCGAGGGCCAGGGTGTCGAGCAGCCGGGCGCCGGCGAGCGCGAGGATGCCGCCGGCCAGCAGGAACGGCGCCCCGGTGAGCAGCACCTCCAGGTCACGACCCCCGATGGTGCCGACCTGCCAGTAGCGGAAGGTCTCCATGGTCTGCCGGTCGACCAGGAGCACCCCGGTGGTCCAGCTGGTCACGGCCGCAGTGAGGGCGGCGCCGGCGATGGCGAGCTTGACGGGGGTCGCCCCGTCACGTCCGAGCGAGGCGATGACGTGGACCAGCACGGCGGCCACCGCGGCACCCAGGAAGGCGACCCACAGGAAGTCGCGCAGCTCGGAGACGCCGAAGACGGACAGGCCGACCACCATCGCGAAGCTGGCGCCGGCGTTGATGCCCAGGATCCCGGGGTCGGCCAGCGGGTTGCGGGTGAGGCCCTGCAGCACGGCCCCGGCGAGCGCGAGGGCCGCGCCCACCGCCAGTCCCAGCAGGGTGCGGTCGACCCGGGCCCGGGAGACGTTGTGCAGCGGGTGGGACCCGTCCCAGATCGCGGCGAGCGGGACCGGGCGCGCGCCCACCACGACCGAGAGGACGCACGCCATCGCGACCGCGCCGAGGAGCAGGACGGTCACGGTCGGTGTGCCGAGGCGGCGCGGGGACCGGCCCCCGTGGCCGGCCTCCGCCCTGCGCTCGAGGACGGGTGTGGAGGTCACGCGCCGTTGACCGCCTCGACGACCTTCGGGATGAAGGTGTCGATGATGACCGGGATGGAGAGCGGGGTCGGGTTGGTCGAGGCCATCGCGACCTCCTTGCTCGACTCGGCGTAGAAGTGACCCGAGGCGATCGCCGGGATCTGGCCGAGCAGGTTGTCGTCGACGAAGGTCTGCGCGTCGCCGGGCTTCTCCACCCAGGTGAGGAGCACGTCGGAGTCCAGCTCGGAGGCGCGCTCGGCCGAGACGGTGCCGTAGAACTCGCCCTCCTTGATCGCGCCGTCGACCGCGGGCGCGTCGACCATGCCGAAGTCGCGCAGCAGGGCGACCCGCGGGTCGGCCGGGGCGTAGATGCCCACGGTCGAGAGGTCGGCCGGGGTGAGGTAGCCGTAGATGAGCGAGGCCCCGTCGAGCTCGGGGTTGTCCTGCTTCGCGGTCGCGATGGCGGCTTCGGTCTCGTCGGTGACCTCGGCGGCGAGGTCGCTGCGACCGAGGGCCTCGCCGACCATCTCCAGCGACGTCTGCCACGGGGTGGTCCAGGGGAACTCCGGGTAGGCGACGACCGGCGCGATCTTGCTGAGCTTGGTGTACTCCGCCTCGGTGATGCCGGAGTTGGTGGCCAGGATGACGTCGGGCTCGAGCTGGGCCACCGCGTCGATCGGGGCGCCGTCGGAGTCGTCGTACCGGACCGGCGCCTCGGCACCGGCCTCCTCCAGCGCGGCGTCGAACCAGTCGGACGACCCGGCGTCGTTGCCGCCCCAGGTCAGCTTGGTGGCACCGACCGGGACGACCCCGAGGGCCAGGGCGTGGTCCTGGTCGGTCCAGCCGAGGGTGGCGACCCGGGTGGGCTCCTCCTCGATGGTCGTCTCGCCGAAGGCGTGCTCGATGGTGACCGGGAAGGCGTCGGCCTCCGCCGAGGTGGTGGCGGTGGGCTCGTCCGCCGCCGCGTCGCCCGAGGTGGAGCCGGTGCTGCAGCCGGTCAGGAGCGCAGCGGCCAGGCCGAGCGTCGTCGCGGCGAGCGAGGTGCGCAGGGAGGCGCGGTTCATGGGGATCTCCATCTAGTGAGGCAAGCCTTATTGAGGCAAGCCTAACTTAGGTTCCCCTTACTTGAGCTGCAGGGTCCGTCCCAGCCGATCGTCGAGCTTCCACGCCGCCGCCGCGAGGGCCACGAAGAGCACGGCGATGCCGAGGCAGGCGACCGCCACCGCGGCGTACCCCTGGTCGTCGACGTCCAGGAACGGATAGGGGTAGAAGCCGGTGACGGCGCCGCGCACGAGCGTGTAGGCGAGCCAGGCCACCGGGAAGACCAGGGCGGCGAGGACGTCACGCCCCCGGACCCGGCCCCGCGGCCCGAACGCGACCCAGCCGACGACGGCGAGCAGCGGTACGACGACGTGGAGCAGCTTGTCGGCGAGGTAGTCCGCGCCGGAGAGGTCGAGGATCGGACGAAGCAGGAACCAGTGCACGACCCCGGTCACGGTGATGCCCACCAGCGAGGTCAGTCGCAGCACCCGCCACCCGGTGTCGTCTCCGTCGCGCGCCAGCGCGAGCGTCCAGGTGACGACCGCGACCAGGATGTTGGACAGGATCGTGAAGTAGCCGATGAAGCGGACCAGCCGCTCCCCCAGCGCCGGCGGCTCCACGTCGTCGAGGACGGCATTGCCGTGCCACACCAGGACCAGCTGGAAGAGCACGGCACCGGTCGCGACGACGGCCGTGACGAGGTGCCACCCGCGACCGCGGTCCATCAGATCGGGGTGCGGTGGAAGTTCTGGAAGGAGCGGCTCGGCGTGGGCCCGCGCTGGCCCTGGTAGCGGGAGCCGTACTTCTCCGAGCCGTAGGGGTGCTCGCTCGGCGAGGTGAGCCGGAAGAAGCAGAACTGGCCGATCTTCATGCCCGGGTAGAGCTTGATCGGCAGGGTCGCGACGTTGGCCAGCTCGAGGGTCACGTGGCCGCTGAAGCCCGGGTCCACGAAGCCGGCGGTCGCGTGGGTGAGCAGGCCGAGACGGCCCAGCGAGCTCTTGCCCTCGACGCGCGCGGCGATGTCGTCGGGCAGGCTGACGACCTCGTACGTCGAGCCCAGCACGAACTCGCCCGGGTGCAGGATGAACGGGTCGTCCCCCTCGGGCTCGACCTCGCGAGTGAGGTCCGACTGGTCCGCGGCGGGGTCGATGTGCGGGTACTTGTGGTTCTCGAAGACCCGGAAGAACCGGTCGAGCCGCACGTCGATGCTCGACGGCTGGAGCATCGCGGGGTCCCACGGGTCGAGGGCGATCCGGCCCTGGTCGATCTCGGTGATGATGTCGCGGTCGGAGAGCAGCACGGGGGCAGCCTAGGGCCTGCGCGGGAGCCGCGACCGGGTCTGGACAATGGTCGGGTGACCTTCCACCGCTTCGTCGCCCTCGGCGACTCCTTCACCGAGGGCGTCGGCGACCCCGACCCCACCCGCCCCAACGGCCTGCGCGGCTGGGCCGACCGGGTGGCCGAGGTGCTCGCCACCCGCACCGACGACTTCGGCTACGCCAACCTCGCGATCCGCGGGCGCAAGCTGCCGGCCATCCTCGAGGAGCAGCTCGAGCCCGCGCTGGCGCTCGAGCCGGACCTGATCACGATCCACGGGGGCGGCAACGACATCCTGCGACCGCGCGTCGACGTCGACGCCCTCGTCGCGGCGTACGACGACGCCATCGGCCGCCTCGTCGCGAGCGGTGCCCGGGTGGCGATGTTCACGGTGTTCGACCCCGGCCCGACCGGGGTCTTCGCCGCCATGCGCGGCCGCTTCGCCCTCTTCAACGAGGGGGTCCGCGAGATCGCCGACCGGCACGACGTCACCCTCGTCGACATGTGGCGGATGCGCGACGCCGACCTCTCGCTGATCATGGACACCGACCGGATGCACCTCAACGCGGCCGGGCACGAGGACATGGCGCGGCGCGTCCTCGACGCCCTCGGGATCGACCACGACCTCGTGCCCGTCAACCCCGAGCCGCGTCCGCTGCTCGGTCGCCGCGAGCAGGCCGTCGAGCACGCACGGTGGACCCGTGAGTTCCTCGCACCCTGGATCCACCGCCGGATCACCGGTCGCTCGTCGGGGGACTCGGTCTCGCCCAAGCGCCCGACCCTGGCGCCGGTCGAGTAAACCGCCTGCCCCGCCCCGACTCGCCCCGCTCCGCGCCGGTCGCGGGGCCTGCGCCGGTGTCGGGTACGATTCCGGCGCATCCTGCGGATGTAGCTCAGTTGGTAGAGCGCGACCTTCCCAAGGTCGATGTCGCGAGTTCGAGTCTCGTCATCCGCTCCAGTTCAGTTCTTCGGTCTTCCATGCAGGCCCCGTCCGGATCCGATTCCGGCGGGGCCTTCGCCGTTCCCGGGGTAGTCCGTGACGATCGGACCCTCCCGAGCCCCGATTCGGGGTCCGTTCGTCACGGACTACCGAAGTTCCGGCGGGAGCCAGCGCCATTCCGGGGTAGTTGGGGACGAATCGGTAGGCGTTCGGCCCGATTTCCCCACCAGAACGTCCCAAACTACGCAGCGGAAGCGAATGACATGGATGTAATTCACCGCATGTCGCTCCCGTGTTTCTCGTGTGACGGATGAGAAACTTGCGCCTTTTGTGATCAGAGGGGACAGTGTGACGACCCCCGTCACTGCTCCTGATCGAGGTCGTCCCCGTCATGCCCTTCTCGGATCCCACCCCCGCAGCCCCTCGCCGTACGACGCCCTCCGCAGTGCGGCGGACGCCCGGACGCGCCGTCGCCGCGGGCCTCGGGGCCCTCGTCCTCCTCGCCGCCGGCGCTCCTGCGCTGCCGGCCGCCAGCGGCGCCTCCGCCTCGGCGTCGCAGGCCACCACCGCGCTGCGGACCAGTAGCACGGCCGGTCCCGGCGTCGTCACCCCGGAGATGCAGGCCGAGATCGACCGCGTCGTCCGGGAGGGACTGAGCGCCCGCGTCCCCGCCGGCGCCTCGACCCGCACGCTCGCGGACGCGGCCGCCCGCTGCGCGACCTTCGACGGCCAGCGCTACTGCCTGGGCACCGGCTGGACCACCTCGACCGAGCGCGAGGTGGCGGCCCGGATGGCCGCCGGCACCCCGGCCGGCCGCGAGCGCACGGGCGACCTCGACCCCGCGACCGCCCTGCGCCAGCAGGCCCGCATGACGCCCACCGCCCGCGCGGCCGCCGAGCGCCTCGAGCTGACCGCCGCCGCCAAGTCGGTGGCCAAGGTCTGGCTGCTGCGCCACGAGATCCAGGGCGTGCCGCTGCCCGCCGACTTCGCCCAGCGCCACCCCGAGGCACTGGCCTCCACCCAGGCCCGCGACACCACGACCACCGGGACCACGACGACCAGCACGACCGCGACCACCGCCGCCGTGGCCCCGGCTGCCCCGAGCCCCAAGACCGCGGCGGACTACCCCGAGACCTTCCAGATCCTCAAGCAGAAGCAGGTCCGCCCGCAGCAGCGCTACTACTGGTGCGGCCCGGGCGCGATGCAGATGATCGCGTGGGGCTGGGACGGCAGCCGCCGCAACCAGGCCCACTGGGCCGGCGAGCTGGGCACCACGAGCGCGGGCACCTCGATCACCGCGATGGTGCAGACGGTCAACGAGTCCACCGGCTGGGGCGGCGCGGACTACGCGGGCGAGTACATCGTGCTCGACATCGGCGACTTCACCTTCAAGCAGTGGTATTTGCTGATGATGAAGCACGTCCACGACTACCGCGCCCCCGTCGTGCTGCACCCGATCCTGCTGAAGCAGTACTACCCCTACCTCGACGACGACGCCTCCGGCCACTTCCAGGTCGGCCGCGGCTTCGACCAGAACCCCGGTGGTCGGCCCAAGCTCGGCTACTTCGAGCCGTGGGACCAGAGCAAGTTCGACCCCTCCGAGCCGCGGATCGCCCGCACCCAGTGGCAGAACGCCTACAAGAGCTTCCGGGCCAACCAGGCGCACTTCCAGCACAACGTCGGCGTCTGATGGCCCGTACGACGCTCGCGGCGGCCGTGCTCGTCGTCCTTGCCGCATCGCTCGTGGCGTGCGGGGACGACGCGAACGCCCCGGACGGCACCGACGGCTCGACGAGCCCGACCTCGCAGCCCAGCGAACAGCCCGGCGAGCCGACGAGCGAGTCCACCGCGCCGGCCGACCCCGGCACCGGTCCTCTCGACTGGCAGTCGACCGGCCACAGCCCGGAGGACCGGGTCGTGCGGGCCGCGGCGTGGACCGCGGTGGCCACCGAGAACGCCGTGACCTTCGAGCCGACCGGCGACGGTGAGCCCGTCGTCGTACCCGCCGTCGAGGGCCGCAGCGTGGACGCGGTGCTCCTCGAGGGCGACGCCGCGGTCGTGTCCTTCGCCGCGGGCGGCGAGACCCCGTCCGGCGCGGCCGTCCGGGTCGACCTGGCCACGGGCACGAAGACCGGGATCGTCTCCCCCGAGCCGGCCAACGGCGGCTCCTGGGCGATGCACGACGACAGCCTCTGGTACCCCACGCTCGGCGAGGGCGGGGCCTACTGCCTCGCGACGCTGGCGGTGAGCGACGGCAACGGCGAGGACGGCTGGTGCGCCCCCGAGCGGACCGGCTTCAGCAACCTCACCGCGGGCGAGCACGGCGTCGGCCTGATGACCTTCGACGACACCCGTCCGGTCGCCTGTCGCACCGTCCACGTGCTCGACCAGGCCGGCGAGCCGCAGCCCGTCGACGGTCCGACCGAGTGCACGGCGTGGGACGTCGCGCCGACCTCGACCGGCGTCATCTGGTCGGAGGTGCCGCGCGAGCAGCGCCAGGAGGTGGCCCGCTTCAGCGCGAGCGTCGACGGTGAGGTGCAGGCCCTCGGCAAGGGCACCACCGGCACGCTCGTCCCCTGCGGCGGCGACGCGTTCTTCGTGCGCGACCCGGCGCGGCGTACCGACCCGGCCCGGCTCATGCGCTGGGACGGTGCCGCGCTGAGCGTGGTCTACGAGTCGGAGTCGACGGGCAACGCCTTCCTCGGCGAGCCCGAGTGCGCCGACGGCATCGTCACCCTCTCGTCCTTCGGCGAGGCCGGCGACGAGCAGGTGTGGGCCGAGGTCGGCTAGAGCAGACCGGCCAGCCGCTGGGCGAGCACGTGGCCGTCGGCTCCGCGCACCTCCGGGCGCCCGTGCGGCGCCGGGTCCTCGGGCAGCTCGGTCGGGGTGCCGTGCGCCAGCACCTGCTGACCCATCGGCAGCTCCCGCAGCGCGATCGCGCGCACCCTCTCCGGGTGCGCGCGGGCGAAGTCGGCGTAGATCACCGGGTCGCGCTGGCCGTCGTCCCCGACCAGCACCCAGCGGATCGCGGGGAAGTCCTCGACCAGACCGCGCAGGCACGCGTGCTTGTGCTCGCGCCCGCTGCGGAACCACCCGGTGTTGGTCGGCCCCCAGTCGGTCAGCAGCAGCGCTCCGCGCGGGAAGCCGTGGTGGGCGAGGAAGCGGGACAGCGCGCGGGCGGCGTTCCAGGGCCCCGTCGAGACGTAGACCGTCGGGGCGCCGGGGTGCTCGGCGAGCAGACCGGCGTAGAGCTCGGCCATGCCGGCCACCGGCGTGCGCGCCTCCTCGGCGAGCACGAAGGTGTTGTACGTCGCCAGCAGCAGCCGCGGCAGCCAGGTGGTGATGACCGTGTCGTCGATGTCGCTCACGATCCCGAAGTCGACGTCGCCGCCCACCACGAGGACCTCGGCCGAGCCCGGCACGGCGCCGGCGGTGGCGAGCCCGACGGTGTGCCGGCCGGGCGCCAGTCCGGCCGCCGGCAGGCGCACGTCGAGGATCCCCGAGCGGTCAGTGACGGCCTCGAACCTCTCCCCGGCCACTGTGACCGTGACGGCGACCCCGCCGAGCTCCGCGGTGAGGAAGTTGCGCCACCCGCGCCGCAGCTCGTTGGACCGCCCCGTGCGCTCGGCCGGTCGGTCCAGGACCACCCGGGCGAGCACGCGCACGAAGTCGGGGCCGCCGTAGCCGTCGTACCCCACGATCGTCGGGCGCCAGCCCCGCCGCGCGAGGACGCCGCCGAGGGCGCGGTTCCAGCGGTCCTCGACGACCGCTGCCAGGTGGGGCCTGCTCATGGCGCCCGAGTCTGGCAGAGATCGCTAGGGTCGGGCGGGTGAGCTTCACCGGATTCCCCGTCGCCGCGCTCGACTTCTACGACGACCTCGAGGTCGACAACACCAAGTCGTTCTGGGAGGCGCACCGCGCCGTGTGGACCGAGTCGGTCAAGGCGCCGATGACCGCGCTGGTGAGCGACCTCGAGGCGGAGTTCGGTGCCGCGAAGGTGTTCCGCCCCTACCGCGACGTGCGCTTCGCCAAGGACAAGACGCCGTACAAGACCCACCAGGGCGCCTTCGTGTCGGTCGCGCCGCACACCGGGTGGTACGTGCAGGTCTCCGCGGCGGGCGTGCGGACCAGCGCCGGGTTCTACAACGCCGAGGGCGCGCAGCTCGCCGCCTTCCGCACCGCGGTGGCCGAGGAGCGCAGGGGCACCGAGCTCGAGCGCATCCTGGAGGCGATCGCGGCCGAGGGCTACGAGATCACCGGCGAGCAGCTCAAGACCGCACCGCGCGGCTACGACCGCAAGCACCCGCGCATCGACCTGCTGCGGCGCAAGCAGCTCTTCGCCGGGCGCGACCTCGGCTTCGAGCCGGTGGTGCACACCCCCGAGCTGCTCGACCTGGTTCGCGACGACTGGCGCGCCACCCGGCCGCTGGTCGAGTGGCTCTCCCGGATCTGAGTCCACTCAGGCGTACCACGCGTCGCTGGTGGCCAGCGCCTCCAGCTCGGCCATCGTCAGCACCGGCTCGGGGGCGACCACGACGCCCTCCTTCTCGCCGGTGCTGTTGTACGCGATCACGTCGATCTGCCAGCCGTCGTGGGTGGCCAGGGTCAGTGACCGCTCGAGGAAGGTCGGCGGGACGCCGGTCCCGCCGGACTGATGTACGTCCTCGCGCAGCAGACGGGAGCCGTCGGGCAGCGTCGTGCAGTCGGGCTCGACGGCCGGCTGGCAGATGTGGCTCGGCGCCAGTGGTTGCCCGCCGTCCTCCACCACCAGCGGGTTGTTGTACCAACGGATGCGGAAGGAGACGAACCCACTGCGGACCGACCCGTAGAAGAGCCGGGGCAGGTCCTTCCCGGACCCGTCCACGAAGACCTCGTGCACGTCGCTTGCTCCGGTCATGTCCCGGATCGTCTGCGCCATCTCGTCCGGCGCCACCAGCGGCCGCAGGACATCGGCGGGCGGCGCGACGTCCGGGGACCCGGCGGTCGGGCCCGACGTGGCCGGCTGGACCGGCCGCGGGTCGCGGGCGGAGTCCACCTCACCGCCGAGCCGGGGCACGACGGCCGCCGCGGCGCCGACGACGCCGATCACGGCGACCGAGGCGACCGCCGCACCGATCCGGGCGCGGCGCCGGCGGGTGCGGCCGCGGGAGACGCCGCCGGCGACGAGCCGGTCGATGTCGGGCAGGGCGAGGTCGTCGGCGGTACGCCGCAGCAGCAGGTCGACGCCGTGGTCGGGGATGGTCATCAGGAGCCTCCGGACTCGATGAGGTCGTCGAGCGAGGTGCCCAGCACGGCACGCAGCCGGTCGAGCGCGCGCAGCGTGCGGTTGCGCACGGCCTGCCCGCTCACCCCGAGCGCGGCGGCGGTGTCGGCGACGGAGGTGTCGTCGAGGTACCGCATCACCAGCACGGCGCGATCCAGCGGCGCGAGCTGCTCGAGCGCGGCGGCGAGCGTGAGCCGGGTGGCCGCGCCCTCCGGGTGCTCGGCTCCGGTCGCGGCCTGCTCGGGCAGGTGCTCGGTCGGGCGTTCGTGGTTGCTGCGACGGCGCTGCGCACTGATGTAGGTGCGGACCAGCGCCGTGTGGGCGTAGGCGGCGGGGTTGTCGATCCCGCCCCCCAGCGGTCGGTGCCAGCGGACGAAGACCTTGGCCAGGGTGTCCTGGACGAGGTCCTCGGCGCGGTGGGCGTCCCCGCACAGCATCCAGGCAGACCGGTAGAGCTGGGGGGTCCGCGTGCGGGCGAACTCCTCGAACTCCTCGTGCCTGCGGGACATCTCGCTCCTCGGGTGGTTCGGCGTCACCCCTGGGACGCACTGAACCACCGTCGTTGTTGCACGTCGGGGAACTTCGCCGGCTCCCCCGCCGCCGTTGGACCTGCGTTCACCCGTACGACGGGCGCCTCCGCCACGGTGGGGCCATGGCCAAGCGCACCGTGTTCCTCCACGTCGGTCCTGCCGTCCCGGGGCTCGACGCGCCCCACGAGTCACTGCGGGACGACCCAGCCCTCGCCGCGGCGGGCGTCGTCCTCCCGGCGGTCGACCAGGACCTGCTGGATCGTGCCGACGTCGAGATCCGCCGGCGGCACCAGGCCTTCGGGCTGCGCCGCAAGGACGTGGAGGGCGCGTGGGCGAAGGTCTGCCGCAAGGCCTTCAAGGCGAAGCGGGACGTGCTCGTGTGCCAGCCGGGCCTCGCGGACGCCACCCCCGACCAGGTGGCCCTGGCGGTCGACGGGCTGATGGGGATGCGGCTGCACCTCGTGGTCACGCCTCCTGCCTTCGGCACCGCCGTCGACGGCGGGGCCGGCCTCGACGACGCGGCGGCGGACCTCGTGGGCGCCTGGGCGCCGTACGTCAGGAGGACCTCGCGGATCCACGTGCTGCCAGTGGACGCGTCCGTCACCTCCGCCGAGCTCGGGGCGCGCCTCGCCCGCCTCGTCGCGCGCGCCCGTCAGGCAGAGCACGAGCGTCGGCTGGCCAAGCTCGGCCGCCGGCGCCGCGACGTCGCTGCCTAGTGCGGCTGCCGCGCGTCGTCTCGGCCGTGAGCGAGGCGACCTCGTCCGGCACCGGCGCTGAAGTTCCACGCACCTGCGCGGAAGTTCAGGCTCGATCACCCTGGCAGGGCTGCACTTCCACGCACGTGCGTGGAAGTCCACGTCAGCTCAGTGCGGCTGCCAGGCGTCGTCGTCGGCCGTGAGCGAGGCGACCTCGTCCGGCAGGGTGCCGTCGGCGAGGTCCTGGATCGTCACCCGCTCGAAGACGCCGCGCAGCGAGCTGCGCGCGGCGATCCAGACGTGCTGAAGCACCTGCGCGGACTCGCCGTAGGCGACCGCCTCGGGCCGCAGGCCGTAGACCGACACGAGCGGGCCGTCGACGGCCCGGATGACGTCCGCGACGGTGACCGTCTCGGGACCGCGGGCGAAGCGCCATCCGCCCGACTGGCCGCGCTGGGACACGACGATGTCGGCCCGGCGCAGGTCGGCGAGGATGGCCTGGAGGAACCCGTGGGGGATGTCCTGGGCCTTGCCGAGCTGCTCCGCGCTCACCGCGGAGCCGTCGGCACGGACGGCGATCTCGATCAGCGCCCGGAGGGCGTAGTCGGCCTTGGCGGAGACGCGCATGGGAGCAGTTTGTCAGACAAGTCGCCCAACTCACTCCACGTCGGGCCCGAACTGTCCCGATCGGGCCCGACGTGGTCGGCGATCAGGCCGACGCGGGCTCCATCGGACGGTCGTCGGCGACCACGCGGGCGAGGCGCTCCTGCTTGACCGCCCAGGCGATGCCGGTCACCCACAGGGTGAAGATGACGGCCGCGGCCAGCGCCACGACGACGCCGCTGGCGCCGAGCGACTCGAGCACCGTCTTGGTGTTGGTGAGGACGATCAGGCCACCGGCCGCGACACCGAGGACGCGGGCGGCGAGGTGCTTGACCAGCCACGCGGCGATGGGCGCGGCGATGACGCCGCCGGCCAGCAGCGCCGCGGCGTACCCCCAGTTGATGCCCTGGCTGCCCAGGGCGAGGATGAAGCCGAGCGAGCCGCCGACGGCGACGACGAACTCCGAGGTGTCGATCGAGCCGACCACCTTGCGGGGCTCGAGGCGACCGCTGGAGAGCAGCGAGGTGGTGCCGACCGGGCCCCACCCGCCGCCACCGACGGCGTCGAGGGCACCGGCCACCAGGCCCATCGGGGCGAGGAAGCCGGCCGAGGGCCGCGCCTTGAACTGCGGGCGGCGACCACCCAGGCGCAGGAATCGGTAGATCACGTAGAGCCCGAGGCTCAGCAGGATCGTCGCGACGATCGGCTTGGCGATCGCGGCGTCGAGGTTGGACAGTGCCGTCGCGCCGAGGAAGGCGCCGACGAAACCGGGCACGGCGAGGATCGAGACGGTGCGCCAGTCGACGTTGCCGAGCTTGTGGTGCGAGGCACCCGAGACCAGCGAGGTGCCGATCTCGGAGAAGTGGACGGCGGCCGATGCCGCTGCCGGGGCGACACCGGCGGCGATCAGCAACGTGGAGGACGTGACCCCGTAGGCCATGCCCAGGGACCCGTCGATGAGTTGTGCGATGAGCCCGACGAAGCCGAGCACGATGAGCTTGCGCATGGAGGTGCGACCCTTCTTCTGCGTATGTCTAGTCAAAGGCTAGAGATACGTAATCAAGTGGGTCAAGTCATCGCGGCTGTGACCCGCCCCATGGACCCATCTGGGGCGTTCGTGTTGCGTGCGGCCGCTCGGCGAGGCATCATTTTGTTACTGACGAGTAGCAGCACGGGCTGCTCGTCGCCGGAACCGCTCCGCGGGGATGGCCACCACTGGACCGGATCCCCCGTCGGGACCGGTGCCCCGACACGGAATAGGTGGATCGTGAGCCACTACAAGAGCAACCTGCGCGACATCGAGTTCAACCTCTTCGAGGTGCTCGGCCGCGACGAGGTCCTGGGCCAGGGGCCCTTCGCCGACATCGACGGCGAGACCGCGCGCGAGATCCTCGCCGAGGTGGCCCGCCTGTCGCGTGACGACCTCGCCGAGTCGTACGTCGACAGCGACCGCAACCCGCCGGTCTTCGACCCCGAGACGCACACGGCCCCCGTGCCCGAGTCCTTCAAGAAGAGCTACCAGGCCTGGATGGACGCCGAGTACTGGCGCCTCCAGATCCGCGAGGAGCTCGGCGGGACCCCCGCGCCCTCCTCCCTCGTGTGGGCCATGGGCGAGATGGTGCTGGGCGCCAACGCCCCCGTGTGGATGTACGCCGCGGGCCCGCCGTTCGCCGGCGTCGTCTACAACAACGGCAACGAGCGCGACCAGCGCGTCGCCGAGATCATGGTCGAGCGTCAGTGGCCCTGCACCATGGTGCTGACCGAGCCCGACGCGGGCTCCGACGTCGGGGCCGGCCGCACCAAGGCCACCCCCAACGAGGACGGCTCCTGGAACGTCACCGGCGTCAAGCGCTTCATCACCTCGGCCGAGGGCGGCCTCAGCGACAACACCATGCACCTCGTCCTCGCCCGCCCCGAGGGCGTCGAGGGCGCCGGCGGACCGGGCACCAAGGGCCTGTCGCTGTTCTGGATGCCGACCTACCACTTCGACCACCAGACCGGTGAGCTCACCGGCGAGCGCAACGGCGTCTACGTCACCAACGTCGAGCACAAGATGGGCATCAAGGTCTCCAACACCTGCGAGGTCACCTTCGGCGACCCGCAGGTCGGCGGCGGCGAGCCGGCACGCGGCTGGCTGCTCGGCGAGGTCCACAACGGCATCGCCCAGATGTTCGACGTCATCGAGAACGCCCGGATGATGGTCGGCACCAAGGCCATCGCCACGCTCTCGACCGGCTACCTCAACGCCCTCGAGTACGCCAAGGACCGCGTCCAGGGCGCCGACCTCACCCAGGCCGCCGACAAGACCGCGCCGCGCGTGACGATCACGCACCACCCCGACGTACGCCGCTCGCTGATGACGCAGAAGTCGTTCGCGGAGGCCATGCGCGCCCTGGTGCTCTACACCGCGACCTGGCAGGACCGGGTCATGGTCGCCGAGCACGCCGGCGAGAAGGACGAGCTGGCCGCCGCGGTCAACGACCTGCTGCTGCCCATCGTCAAGGGCTACGGCTCCGAGCGCTCGTGGGTCCTGCTGGGCACCGAGTCGCTGCAGACCTTCGGCGGCTCCGGCTTCCTCCAGGAGTACCCGGTCGAGCAGTACGTCCGTGACGCCAAGATCGACACCCTCTACGAGGGCACCACGGCGATCCAGGGCCAGGACTTCTTCTTCCGCAAGATCGTCAAGGACCAGGGCCGCGCGCTGGGCCACCTGGCGAAGGAGATCGAGGGCTTCATCGCCTCCGAGGCCGGCAACGGTCGCCTCAAGAACGAGCGGGCCCTGCTCGCGACCGCGCTCGAGGACGCCAACGCCATCGTCGGTCACATGATCAACGACCTGATGTCGGCCGACGCCTCCTCCGAGAACGGCGACCTGCGCAACATCTACAAGGTGGGGCTCAACACCACCCGCCTGCTGATGGCGCTCGGCGACGTCGTGTGCGCCTGGTTGCTGCTGCGCCAGGCCGAGGTCGCGCTGGGCAAGCTGGGCGGCGACCCCGGCAAGGACACCGCGTTCTACGAGGGCAAGGTCGCGGCGGCGCAGTTCTTCGCGCAGACCAACCTGCCCCGGATCACCGCCGAGCGGGCCATCGCGGAGGGCACCGACCTCTCGCTGATGGACCTCGACGAGGCCGCGTTCTGATCCAGGGCCTCGCCTCCGGTGGTTGAGGTGCGAGGAGCGCCAGCGACGAGCCTCGAAACCCGCGTTGACGTGTGGTTTCGAGGCTCGCTGCGTTCGCACCTCAACCACCGGTCGGACCGCGACTCGTGACAGGTGTCATCCCCAGGTCGTGACAGCCGGACCGGGGACCGGCGGCCGTTCCCGGCCACGCTGGACGCATGAGCACCCCAGCCCCCGCCGCGGCCATCCGCGCCACCGGACTCACCAAGTCCTTCCGCCTGCCCGACGGCGCGTCCGTGACCGCCGTCGACGCCGTCGACCTGACCGTCGCGCCCGGCGAGATCGTCGCCTTCCTCGGTCCCAACGGGGCCGGCAAGACCACCACCGTGGACATGCTCCTCGGCCTCACCAGCCCGAGCGCCGGGACCGTCGAGGTGTACGGCGAGGCTCCCGGTCGCGCCGTGGCCGCCGGCCGGGTGAGCGCGGTGATGCAGACAGGCGGCCTGCTCCCCGACTTCACCGTGCTCGAGACCGTGCAGGCGATCGCCGTGCTGCACGGTCGCCGCGACCGGGTCACCGAGGTGGTCGAGCGGGCCGGCCTCGGTCCGATCGCCCGGCGCCGCGTCCAGGCGTGCTCGGGCGGGGAGCAGCAGCGCCTCAAGTTCGCCCTGGCCCTGGTGCCCGACCCCGACCTCATCGTGCTGGACGAGCCGACCACCGGGATGGACGTGGGCAGCCGGCAGGCCTTCTGGGAGACCATGCGCGCGGACGCGTCGAGCGGGCGCACCATCGTCTTCGCCACCCACTACCTCGCCGAGGCCGACGAGTTCGCGGCCCGCACCGTGCTGATGAAGGGCGGGCGGATCGTGGCGGACGGCCCCACGGCGGACGTGCGCGCAGCCTTCGGCGGCCGGACCGTCTCCTTCCGCCCGCCGGCCGCGGTGGTGCACCGCGACGGCGTCGACCCCGCCTGGCTGGCCCGGGTCGAGCAGGCCCTGGCGCCGCTCGGCGTCACCGACGTCGAGCTCTCCAGCGCCAGCCTGGAGGCCGCCTTCCTCGCCCTCACCAGTCCCGATGCCGGCCCCGGCACCGGCATCAGCACCGACGACCTCGCAGGAGCCTCCCGATGAGCACGACCCTCCAGACCCCGGCCGCCCTGGTCGGCTACGCCGCCCTCGACCTGCGCCGCCAGGTGCGCGACCGGGTGCAGATGTTCTTCGTCGTGGCCCTGCCGGCCTTCATGTACGTCGTCTTCGGGCTCGGCTCCGACGACCCGGTCGGCAGCGGCAACGTGGCGATGTACGTGATGATCTCGATGGCGTCGTACGGCGCCGTCACCGCGACCACCGGCGTCGCCGGCAGCGCCGCGGTGGAGCGCACCACCGGGTGGGGTCGCCAGCTGGCGCTCACCCCCCTGCGCCCGCTGTCCTTCATCGCGCTCAAGACCGGCCTCGCGATGGCGGTGGCCGCCGTCCCCGTCGCCCTCATCTACGCGATCGGCGCGGCCACCAGTGCGTCCGGCACCACGTCCGACTGGCTCTTGTCGGGCGTCATCGTGTGGGCCGGCTCGGCGCTGTTCGCGGTCTACGGCCTGGCCGTGTGCCTGGCCTTCCGCAGCGACAACTCGGTCGGCATCGCGTCCGGGCTCATCGTGATCATGGCGTTCCTCGGCAACGTGTTCACCCCGATGTCCGGGCTGATCCTCGACATCGGCCGCTTCACCCCGCTCTACGGGTACGCCGCGCTCGCCCGCTACCCGCTCACCGAGGGCTGGACACCTGTCGACACCCACGACCCGCTGTGGCTGCCGGTCGCTAACGTGCTCGCGTGGACGGTGATCTTCGCGGGAGTGGCGCTCTGGGGCCTGCGGCGGGGGCAGGAGCGGGTGTGACGCCTGCAGCGCAGGCGACCCCGACCTCCACCACCTCCCCGTGGGAGCGGTGGGCGTGGGTCTTCGCGGGGATCTGGCTGGTCTTCCTCGTCTACCCGGTCATCGAGACGTTCCAGGCGACCGACTCGGTCGTGGTCACCGCCGTCGGTCTGGCCTTCATCACCGCGTTCGCCGTGGTCTACCTGGCCGGCTACGGCTGGCTCGCCGACCGGCCGTGGCTCGTCTTCGGCCTGCTCATCGCGCTGGCCCTGGCCACCGCCACCATCATCGGCATCGAGGCGATCGGCCTGACGCCCTACCTCGGCGTCTACGCCGCGCTGATGCTGCCGTCCCCGTGGTGGCCGCGCGTCACCGCCGTGGTGGCGCTGCTCCCCCTGTTGTCCCTGGTGGCAGGCGACGGGTTCCCGGCGTTCTTCTTCCTCATGGTGTGGCCGATCATCATCGGGATGGTCCTGCTGCGGGTCTTCACCGAGGGCGAGCACCGCGCCGACGAGAGCCGCGCGGAGCTCGCGCTTGTCGCCGAGCGCGAGCGCGTGGCGCGCGACGTCCACGACGTCCTCGGCCACTCCCTCACCGCGCTGAGCATCAAGGCGGAGCTGGCGGCGCGGCTCATCGACGTCGACCCCGAGCGGGCGCGCGCCGAGCTGGTGTCGATCCAGGAGACGGCGCGGCAGGCGCTGGCCGAGGTCCGCTCGACGGTGGGCGGGCTGCGGGCCAGCAACCTCGAGGTGGAGCTGGACACGGCACCCCGGGTCCTCGCCGACGCCGGCGTCCGCACCGTCGTGCACGGCGAGGTGGCCGACACCGACCCGCGGCACCGCACCCTGCTGGCCTGGGTGCTGCGGGAGGCGGTGACCAACGTGGTCCGGCACGCGGCGGCGACCACCGTGGTGGTCGACCTCGGCCCGCGCGGCATCACCGTCACCGACGACGGCGCGGGCGTCACGCGGCCGGAGGGCAACGGCCTGCGCGGGATGCGCGAGCGGGTCACCGACGCCGGCGGCACGCTGGTCGTCGGCGACGCCGGACCCGGCACCCGGCTCGAGGTGGTCCTCCCGTGATCCGCCTGCTGCTGGCCGACGACCAGGCACTGGTGCGCGGGGCGCTCGCCGCGCTCCTGGACCTCGAGAGCGACCTGACCGTGGTGGCCCAGGTCGGCCGCGGCGACGAGGTCGTCGAGGCGGCGCGGGAGTCGGGCGCCGACGTGTGCCTGCTCGACATCGAGATGCCCGGCCTCACCGGGCTCGAGGCGGCGGAGCTGCTTCGCAGTGAGCTGCCCGGCGTACGGTCGCTGATCGTCACGACGTTCGGTCGGCCGGGCTACGTCCGTCGGGCGCTCGACGCGGGGGCGGCCGGGTTCGTCGTCAAGGACACCCCGGCGCGCGAGCTCGCGGACGCCGTACGCCGCGTCCACGCCGGGTTGCGCGTCGTCGACCCCACCCTGGCCGCCGAGTCCCTGATGGCAGGACCGTCGCCGCTCACCGCGCGGGAGACCGAGATCCTGCGGCTCGCGCTCGACGGCTCGCCGGTCGCCACGATCGCCCGTGCGGCCCACCTGTCGCAGGGCACCGTCCGCAACCACCTCTCCTCGGCGATCGGCAAGACGGGGGCGTCGACCCGGGGCGAGGCGGCGCGGATCGCCCAGTCGCGCGGCTGGCTCTGAGCCCTCAGCCCGCCAGGTCCGCGAGCGGAACACTGGTGTCGGAGAACTTCTCCGGCACCGGCTGCCCGACCAGGGCGCGGATCGTGTCGATGGCGTCCCAGTCGTTGGAGTGCATGCCCGCGACGACGGTGCCGTCCTTGGCCCACAGGACGGTGAGGCCGGCGACGAGGTCGTCGCCGCGCACCACCATCTCGTCGGCTCCGTCGGGCCCGACGCTGCCGACGTACTCCATGCCCATGTCGTACTGGTCGGTGAAGAAGTAGGGCTGCCGCGTGTAGGGCTGGTCGTCACCCAGCATGGCGCGCGCGGCGGCCCGGCCCTGGTGCTGCGCGGTGTCCCAGTGCTCGACGCGGATGCGACGTCCCAGCACGGGGTGGGCGTGGTTGGCGACGTCCCCGACGGCGAACACGTAGGGGTCGCTGGCACGCAGCGTCTCGTCGACCAGGACGCCGTTGTCGACGGCGAGGCCGGCCTCCTCGGCGAGGCGGACGTCGGGGACCGCGCCGATCCCCACGACCACCAGGTCGGGGGTCACCTCGTGGCCGTCGGTGAGGATCACCGTGCGACCCTCGGTGGACGCGACGCTGGTCCCGAGGCGCAGGTCGACGCCGTGGCCGCGGTGGAGCTCGGCGAACCTGGCGCCCAGCTCGGGTCCCAGGACGCCCAGCAGCGGCTGCTCGGCCGGGTCGACGATCGTGACGTCCACGCCGGCGTGCCGGGCGGCGGCCGCCACCTCGAGGCCGATCCAGCCGGCACCGACGACCAGGATGTGGCCGAGGAAGGCCTCCTTGAGGGCCACCGAGTCGTCGATGGTGCGCAGGTAGGTCACCGACACGTCGGAGTCGTCGAGGTCCTCGAGGCGGCGGGGCGTGGACCCGGTGGCGATCAGCAGCCGGTCGTAGGGCACCGACTCGGCACCGGCGTGCACCTGGCGGCGGTCGAGGTCGATGCTGGTGACCTCGGTGCCGGTGCGCAGGTCGACGTCGTTGTCGTCGTACCAGTGCTGCTCCATGACGTGCGCGGACTCCGGCGTCGCGTCGCCGAGCAGGATGCCCTTGGACAGCGGGGGGCGCTCGTAGGGCAGGTGCCGCTCGGCGGCGAGGACCACGATGCCGTCCTCGTGCCCCTGGTCACGGAGCTCTCGCGCTGCGTTGGCGGCGGCGATGCCGCCACCGATGATGACGATGTCCATGACTGCCCCTGGGTGAGTGCGCCCGCCTGTCGGGACGGCGCTTCGCACGCTACAAGCGCCGCGGGGACGGCGCCACAGTCATCCGACCCCACTCTGCCCAGGGGCGTCGAGGTCAGACCTCGCGGCGCTCCTCGACGTGCGTGGTGCGCGAGCGCTGCTGGTTCATCACCAGCGCGAGGACGAGCGACAGCACACCTGCCGCCACCAGGATCCAGCCGAGCGTCTCGCTGGCGACGAACTCGTCGATGGCGCTCAGGTCGACGGCTCCGGTCAGCAGGATGAGACCGAGGACGAGCAGGACGATGCCGAGACCAATACCCATGATCAGCTCCTTCGTACGACGACGCCGGTGCGCCGTCACTGCCCCGAGGGTAGGACCCCGGCGTCCGGAATCCGTGCACCGACGGTCCGCGACGCCCCGGCCGGCGCTGCACGCGCGCAGAGTGGCGGCACATCGCCGGTGGCCCCTCCACAGTGGCGGCACATCGCCGGGATCTGCCTCCGGGGCGCGCGATGTGCCACCACCCTGGACGGCGGGCGACTCAGAGCGCGGCGTCCGCCACGCCCCCCAGGGGCAGGGCGAGCACGGCGTCACCGTCGGCGGTGATCCGCACCGGCACGCCCCAGTCCTGCTGGTGCATGTGGCAGGCCGCGCCCTCGCCACCGCCCTCGTCGCAGGAGGCGGCCCGGGCCGCGACGTGCAGCACGCCGTCCCCCACGGCCGGGTCGAGGACGAGCTCGCGGCGCAGGTCGGTGCCGCGGCCCTCGCCCTCGCGGATGAGCGCGGGCGGGGTGGCGGTGACCAGCAGCTGCGAGGGCGGGCCGAAGCGGTCGTCGACCTTCTGGCCCGGCGGCGGGGTGAAGGCGATCTCGAGCGACAGCCGGGCTCCGACGTCGGTCACCGGGCGCTGGGTGGTGTGGCTGAAGTCGGCCGCCGCCGCGCTCGCGCCCAGCGCGACCCGGGTCAGCCGGTGGGCGGCGGACTCGACGACGACGAGGTCGCCCCCGTCCACGTACAGCCCGCTCGGCTCGGCCAGGTCGACGGCCAGCGTGGTCAGCTCGCCGTCGGCGAAGCGGCGTACGGCGCCGTTGTAGGTGTCCGCGACGGCGACCGAGCCGTCGGGCAGGACGGCCACGCCGAGCGGGTGCTGGAGCAGCGCGACGTCGGCCGTGCCGTCGCGGAAGCCGAAGTCGAAGAGCCCGGTGCCGACGGCGGTGTGCACCCGGCCCGAGGCGTCGATCCAGCGCAGCGAGGACGTCTCGGCGTCGGCCAGCCACAACCGGTCACCGTCGGCGGCCAGCCCGCTGGTCTGGGCGAACCACGCCTCGCCCGCGGGACCGTCGAGCAGCCCCTCGTTGAGGGTGCCCGCGGCCACCTCGACCTCGCCGGTGGCCGGGTCGAAGGTCCAGAGCTGGTGGATGCCCGCCATCGCGATCCAGACCCGGTCCTGCCACCACGCCACGTCCCACGGGCTGCTGAGCCGCTCGGTGCCGTCGCCCTGCATCCACTGGGTGCCGTCGCCGGCAAGGGTCCGCACGTCACCGGTCGCGAGCGAGAGGCCGGCCAGCCGGTGCCCGACGGTGTCGGCGACCACGACGTCGTACCCGACCCCGGACGCGACCTCGGTGGGCAGCAGGCACAGGCCGTTGGGCTCGCGGAAGCCGCCGAAGCGACGGACCACGCCGCCGTCGTGGTCGAGCAGCACCACCTCGTCGTGCCCGGCGTCGGCGACGAGCACGCCGCCGGTCACCACCGACGAGGCCGGCAGCGGCACGGCCTTGGCCGGGAAGCGCAGGTCGCTCGGCTCCACGACCGGCGGGACGTACGGCGAGTCACCGGGCTGCAGGGTGCCTCGCGCGCGGTGCTCGGGGACCAGGTCCTCGAGCAGCGAGGCGATCGCGTGCGCGTGGCCCTCGCCGGCGTACTGGGCCACGATGTAGCCCTCCGGGTCGATCAGCACCAGGGTCGGCCACGCCCGCGCGGTGTAGGCCTGCCACGTCGTGAGCTCGGGGTCGTCGAGCACCGGGTGGTGGACGGCGTACCGCTCGACGGCGGCGACCAGCGCGTCGGGGTCGGCCTCGTGGACGAACTTGGGCGAGTGGACGCCGACGACGACCAGCTCGTCGGCGTACTGCTCCTCCACCGGGCGCAGCTCGTCGATGACGTGCAGGCAGTTGATGCAGCAGAACGTCCAGAAGTCGAGCAGGACGAAGCGACCTCTCAGGTCGCGGACGGACAGCGGGGCGGCGGTGTTGAGCCAGCCGCGGCCGGTGAGCTCAGGGGCACGGACATGCACGTCCCCCATCCTCTCAGCGGCGCACGCGCTTCGTCGCCCTGGTGGTCACCGTGGCCGCGACCCACGCCATCTTCCACCCCGTGACCTCGACCGCGATGCGCTTGCCGAGGAGCGACCGGGTGACCTTCAGCTTGGCCCGCCGAGCCTTGGCGATCGGCTTGCCGTTGGCGAGCCACCGGTAGGAGAGCGGGATCGTCGCCGGCGCCCAGACTCCCTTGTCGACCCGCAGGAGGGTGCCGACACGGGGCTTCCCGGTCACCTTCGGCCGGGTGATGTTGCGGACCACGCCGGTGTCCGTCGGCACGACGGGAGGAGCGGTGGACGGCGCCGCCATCACCTCGTCGATACCCCCGTTCTCCGCGCCTGCCACGACGGTGATCGGCGTCGCTGCTGCCGCGTTGGCGGCGTTGGGCCAGTACTCGGTGGCGTAGCGGTTCTGGAGGTCGTTGAACGCCACGACGTAGGCGCCCGCCGGCAGGCCCGCCAACCGGTAGCGCCCGTCGGGTGACGTGAACACGTACGTCACGGACACCGGCGCGGCCGTGTCGCCCACGCGGTAGGCGCGCACGTACACCACGCCGAGCCCCACGCCGTCAGGACCGGTGACGGTCCCCGACAGGCTCCCTCCCGGTCCCAGCCGGACGTCGAGCCCCGCGACCGTGCCGCCCTCGGCGACCGAGACGTCGAGACCGCTCTCGACGGTGGTGCCGCTGGGGTAGTACTGCTGGGCGAGGCTGCCGTCGTAGGTGACCACCCGGAGCCGGTAGGTCCCTGCCGGGACGACCAGCTCGTACCGGCCCGCGGCATCCGTCTCGGCCTCGACGTCGTCCGCCCCGCTCGCGGTGTGCAGCGGCGCCCACCCACCCGTCGTGACCGGGGGCTGAGGTGCCACCCACCGCATCGGCGTCACCTTGGCGTACGGCACCGGGCCGTCCGGTCCGAGGACCGTCCCCGAGAGCCGACTCGTCCAGGCCACGTCCGCTGCGGAGAACGCGGGAGGCAGGCTCAGTCCGGCCAGGACCAGGGACACCACGGCCAGCAGGGCGGTACGAAGGCGCACGTGACTCTCTTCCATCAGGTAGGCAGTCGTCGTGACCGCGGTCCGGACCCTAGGGCGTCACCGACCGGCGCCGCAGGCGAACGAGTGAGCCCGATCGGGACGAGGAGCACTAGGGTTCGATCCATGAGCACACCTCCCGCGGACAGCCGCGGCGACGTCGCACTGACCGGCTACGTCGACCTGTGGTGGCAGGCCGTCAACGACTTCACCGCCCTGCTCGAGAAGGTGCCGGCCGAGCAGTGGTCGACGCGCACCGACCTGCCCGGCTGGGACGTCCACGCGGTCGCCGCGCACACCGCGCACCTCGAGTCGCTGCTGGCCGGCGGCGAGCACGTCGACGTCGAGATCGGCGACGTGCCGCACGCCCGCGGGATGATGGGCCGCTTCACCGAGCAGGGCGTCGTCGCCCGCCGCGACGCCACCCCCGACGACCTCATCAACGAGATCCGGGCCGCGGCGACGGCGCGCCACACCGCGCTGCTGGCGGACCCGCCGACCGACCCCGACGCTCCCGCGCCGGGGGTCTACGGCGCGATCGGGTGGTCCACGCTCACGCTGCTGCGCAACCGTCCGCTGGACCTGTGGATGCACGAGCAGGACGTACGCCGCGCGGTCGGCGAGCCGGGCGGCCTGGGCGCCGACGCGGCCGTCCACTCCGTCGACTACCTGTGCGAGAGCCTCGGCTTCGTGCTGGCCAAGCGGGTCGGCGCCGAGCCCGGCACCACCGTCGTCGTCGAGGTCGAGGGGCACGCCCCGGTCGCCGCGGTCGTGTCGGAGGACGGTCGCGGCCGACGCCTCGACGAGGTGCCCGCGGAGCCCACGGTGGGGGTGCGCACCGACCGCGAGTCCTTCGTCCTGCTGGCCGGCGGTCGGCGCGACCCCGAGCCCGGCCGGGTCGAGGTCTTCGGAGACCCCGACCTCGCGACCCGGGTCCTGGACGGGTTCGCGGTCACGCCGTGAGCGACGGCTGGTCCGTCTCCGACCTCCCCGACCTGACCGGGCGCACCGTGCTGGTCACCGGAACGACCCGGGGCGGGCTCGGCCACCACACGGCCCTCGAGCTGGCCCGCGTCGGTGCCCGGGTCGTGCTGGCCGGCCGCGGTGCCGACCGGCTGGCCGAGACCGAGGCGGCCATCACCGCCGAGGTCCCCGGTGCACGGCTCGAGCGCCTGGTGGTCGACCTCGCCGACCTCTCCTCCGTACGACGCGCGGGCGAGGAGGCGTCGCGGTTCGGGCCGATCGACGTGCTGGTCAACAACGCCGGGATCATGGCCGTCCCCCACCGGCGCACGGTCGACGGCCTCGAGTCGCAGATGGCGACCAACCACTTCGGGCCGTTCCTGCTGACCGGGCTCCTCCTCCCCCAGGTCACCGCCGCCGGCGGCCGGGTGGTCACCCTCTCCTCGAGCATGCACAAGGTGGCCCGCCGGGCCCCGCTCGGCGACCCGCGACACCAGGAGGGCCGCTACCGCCGCTGGCGGGTCTACGGCGAGTCCAAGCTGGCCAACCTGCTCTTCACCTTCGATCTCGACCGGCGCTGCCGGGAGGCGCACCTGCCGGTGACCGCACTGGCGGCCCACCCGGGCTTCGCCGGCACGCACCTGGTCGTCAACGGCCAGCTCGGTGGCGCCCGGGGCGGCCCGGCGGCCATCCTCGACGCCGCCGTCAAGGCCGTGTCGCAGTCCGCCGCGGCCGGCGCGTGGCCCACGCTGATGGCCGCGACCGCCGACCTGCCCGGCTCGACGTACGTCGGTCCCAGCGGTCCCGGCGAGATGTCCGGCACGCCGCAGGTGGTCACGCCGCGCCGTCTCGCCATGGACCCCGACGCCCAGCGGCGGTTGTGGGAGATCAGCCAGGACGTCACCGGCATCACCTACCCCTGAGGTCTGTCCGCCGTCCGTCCCGGGCCCTAGGGTCTGCCGGGTGAAGTCCTTCGGCGCAGCGCTCGCCCTCCCCGCCCTCCTGACGACCCTGCTCACCACGCTCCTCACGAGCACGGCCGCCGCGCCCGCACAGGCCGCGGCCGAGGACAACCCGTGGCTGCAGCAGCGGGTGCTCAACATGGCCCACTCCGGCGGGGAGCTCGAGGCGCCCACCAACACCATGTACGCGTTCAAGCGGGCCGAGCGGCTCGGTGCGGACATGATCGAGCTGGACGTCCAGTCCACGCGCGACAAGAAGCTGGTGGTGCTGCACGACGCCATGGTCGACGAGACCACGGACGGCACCGGCAAGGTCGAGGACCTGACCCTGCGGCAGGTCCGGCGGCTCGACGCCGCCCACTGGTTCGTCCCGCGCCGCGGCACCACCCACGACGCACGCGCCAAGAAGTACAGGTTCCGGGGCGTGCGCACCGGCGAGCGTCCCGCCCCGAGCGGCTACAAGCGCACGGACTTCGCCGTGCCGACGCTCGCCCAGGTCTTCCGTCGCTTCCCGGGGCTGCCGATCAACATCGAGATCAAGGGGACCGCCGACTCCGACGCGGCCTCCTACCTCCGCACCGGTCGCCTGCTCGCGGACTTCGTCAACGACGCGGGCCGCGACGACGTCATCGTGTCCTCCTTCGACGACGCGGCGCTGGCCGACTTCCACCGCCGCTCGCCCGCGACCGGCCTCGCGCCCGGCCGGCAGCAGCTCACCGCCTACTTCCTGTACGGCACCCGCCCGCTCGAGGGCACCGTGGCCCTCCAGGTGCCCGTCGAGAGCTCCGGCATCCGGGTGCTCACCCCCGAGTTCGTCGCGCGGGCCCACGCCGACGGCTACGCCGTGCACGTGTGGTTCAGCGGCACGGCCCCGGACGACGCCGCGACCTACAACGCGATGATCGACGCCTGTGTCGACGGGCTGATGCCCGCCCGTCCGACGCTGCTGGAGCGGATCCTCGACGAGCGCGGGATCGAGCGTCCGGGCGAGCCGGGGGTCCACCCCTGCGCGTAGGCCGTCGGCCGGACCACCGCAGCTGCGTCGTCCGCAGCACGACGCAGGCAGTTCGCGGCGGCTGCGTCGTCGCTGAGCGTCGGTCGGACGTCGAGACCGGCGAACTGCCCGCACGGTGCGCGTCCCCGGAGCTCGATCCGCGGGACACCGCTTCCAGTCACTCGCCCTGAGACTCCACGGCCTCCTGGGGCCGGCGGTCCTGCACCCGCACCATGCCGCCGAGGGTGGCGACGTACGCCGTCCCGTCGGGCGCCAGGGTGAGGGTGGCGTGGTCGTTGTTGGCCAGCACACCGGTGCCGGTGCGCACGCCGAACATCGCGCGGCCGCTGCGCACGTCGACGCCGGTGAGGTACCACGCGCTGACGCCCCACCACGTGGGCCGCTTGGTGCTGACGTAGACCAGCCCGGTCCCCACGGACACCTGCGGGGCACCGGAGGGCGCCACCAGCTCGCTGGTCCACCGCACCCGGCACTCGCCCGCCGACCGGTCGGCCGGCACGTCGACCCGGGCCAGGCCGCCCGTCGTGCCGCGGCCCAGCAGGGTCCGCAGCGGCCCGGCGTACCCGTGGGTGTTGGCGACGACCACCCCGCCGCCGACGCTGGCCAGGGCCGAGTCGGTCGCGCTCGCCTCGTCGTCGAAGACGGCAGCCCGGCAGATCTCGGCCCCGTTCGAGCGCTCCACCATGACGACGTGCAGGCGCGGCTCGGCGTTGTCGGCGAAGGCGATCACCCCGCCGTCGAGCAGGACCGGGCTGGTGCCGCTGCCCCGGGTGGCCTGGCCGCTCTTGCGGTCGGCGCCCCGGTCGTAGGCCGTGCGCCAGCCCACCACGGGGGTGCCGGCCTCGTCGACCGACAGCCGGTAGAGGGCGTGGGTGGTGAGGACGTAGGTGCCTCCGGTCTCGTCGGTGCTGAAGGGGTGCGCGACCTCCTCGCCGAGGTCCAGCACGCGCACCTCGCCGGAGTCGGGGGCGACGGTGCCGACCAGCCCGCCCCGCGTCGCCCACCAGATCCGGCCCTGCCAGTCGGGGAGCAACGCGACCACGCAGTCGTCGGCCGGGACCTGCGTCGAGAGGTCCCACGTGCGGTCGGTGGTGAGGTCGGGCTCGCCGTCGGCGTCCGCGGTGGAGACCGCCAGGACCCGGCGGTCCGAGGTGGCCACGACCATGCGGTCGCCGGCGTCGAGGTAGGCCGCGTCGAGCCCGGCGGCGCACCCGTCGTCCTTGGGCGAGGGGAGCCGCTTGGTCGCGAGCGGGTGCAACGAGTCGGGGTCGATGACGTGCAGGGCGGAGCCGCCGCGGTCACCGCACAGCCCGACCAGCCGGTCGCGGCCGTCCAGGGTCAGCGTCGTGCAGTGCTCGAGGCCGTACCAGGCGGAGTCGACCTCCGGCTGGAGCCCGACCGGTCCCGACCACGGGGTCGCGCCGGTGCTCCACGCGTCGTCGAGCACGGCCCCGGCCCCGTTGCGGGCCAGGTGCGGGTTCTGCGGGACCGTGCCGACCTGCAGCGGGCGCGCCTGCGCCGGCCGGCCGACGTACGACGGGGCGACGAGGACCCCCGGCGACGGCGGGACGGGCAGCCACCCGTCCGGGACGACCACGATGATCCCGGCGACCGCGGCGACGACGGCGGCCGCGATCGCGAGGCCCCTCCGGGTGATCCATAAGCGGTCGAGCACCCACCAGCGGACCCGCGGCACGCACAGGGCCACGAGCACGGCGACGGGCACCCACGGACCCAGCGCCAGCCACGCAACGACGACGCCGAGGACCAGCCAGATCACGTGCCCTCCCCCGCGTCAGACATGGCCGCAAGGGTACGGCGGGGGCTCACCCGATCCAGGCACCCGCGCGCATGACGCGCACCACCTCGAGCGAGTCGTCCAGCACGACCAGGTCGGCGCGACGCCCCGCCTCCAGCGCGCCGACGTCCGTCAGGCCGAGCACGCGCGCGGGTGCGGTGCTCGCGGCGTGCACGACGTCGAGCAGCGGCAGCCCGGCGACGGCGACGGCGTACCGCACGGCCGCGTCCATCGTCAGCGTCGACCCGGCGATCGCCCCCTCGCCGGGGCCGTCGTGGGCGAGGCGGGCGACGCCGTCGCGGACCTCGATGGCCATCGGCCCGAGGCGGTAGTCGCCGTCGGCGGCGCCTGCGGCGGCCATCGCGTCGGTGACGAGCACGCAACGACCCGGCTTGGCGGCGAAGACGGTGCGCAACAGGGCCGGGTGCAGGTGCACCCCGTCGGCGATCAGCTCCACGTCGGCGTCCGACTCGAGCAGCGCGCCCACCGGGCCCGGCTCGCGGTGGTGCAGCCCGCGCATGGCGTTGAAGAGGTGGGTGCCGACCCGGGCGCCGGCGTCGAGGGCGCACCGGGCGACGTCGTACGTCGCGTCGGTGTGGCCGATCGCGGCCACCACGCCGGCCGCGGCGAGCTGGCGGACCGCTTCGACCCCGCCGGGCAGCTCCGGCGCGAGGGTGACCATCCGGACCGACCCGCGCCGTCCTGAGCCTGTCGAAGGGTCGCCGGCCGCGAGCAGCGACTCGACCGCGGCCGGGTCGGGCTCGGCCAGGGAGCCCGGCTGGTGGGCGCCCGAGCGGCGCGGGCTGAGCCACGGGCCCTCGAGATGCACCCCGGCGAGGACGTCGTCCTGCACGAGGAGGGTCAGCTCGCGCACCGAGCGGACCATGGCGTCGTGGGTGTCGGTCACCAGGCTGGCGGCCATCGAGGTGGTGCCGTGGGCGAGGTGGGCCGCCGCGACGCTGGCCGCCGCGTCCGCCGTACCGGCGTCGAAGGACGCGCCCCCGCCGCCGTGCACGTGCATGTCGACCAGGCCCGGGACGACCGTGGCGGCCCCGAGGTCGACGACCCGGGCGGCGAGCGACGGTGGCGGGCCCTCGCCCACGGCGACCAGCCGGTCGCCGTCGAGGTGCAGCCACCCCGGCGCGAGGATCCGCGCCGGGGTGACCACCTGTGCAGCCGTGAGGAGGGTGCTCACGCGCTCGTGTCGGCCTCGACGAGCGACTCGGCGTCGTCGTCCTCGCGCCCGGGGGTCCGCAGGTTCCATCGGCGGATCACGAACCGGAAGAGGACGTAGTAGATCGCCGCGTACCCGAGCCCGATCGGGATCAGCAGCCACGGGTCGGTGGCGATGTTCCAGTTGAGGACGTAGTCGAACAGCCCCGCGGAGAAGCCGAAGCCGTCCTTGATGCCCAGGGCGTTGACCAGCGCCAGCGAGGTGCCCGTGAGCAGGGCGTGGACGACGTACAGCGGGAAGGCCACGAACATGAACGCGAACTCGAGCGGCTCGGTGACGCCGGTGAGGAAGGCGGTGAGCGCGGTCGACAGCATGATGCCGCCGACGGCCTTCTTGTGCTGCGGCTTGGCCTCGTGCCAGATGGCCAGCGCGGCGGCCGGCAGGGCGAACATCATGATCGGGAAGAAGCCGGTCATGAAGGCGCCGGCCGTCGGGTCGCCGGCGAGGAACCGCGGGATGTCGCCGGTGACGGTCTCGCCGCCGGCGGAGGTGTACTCGCCGAAGATGAACCACGGCGGGTTGTTGAGGATGTGGTGCAGGCCGAGCGGGATGAGCAGCCGGTTGAGGGTGCCGTAGACGAAGCCGCCAAGGACGGTGTTCTCCGTGACCCAGTCGCCGAGGCTGGTGATGCCAGCGTCGAACCACGTGTAGAGCAGGCTCATCAGCACCGAGATCACGATCGCGGCCAGCGCGGCCAGGATCGGGACGAAGCGGCGGCCGCCGAAGAATGCGAGGTACGGCGGCAGCGAGATCCGGTGGTAGCGCTGCCACAGCCACCCGGACACCAGGCCCATCACGATGCCGCCCAGGACGCCGTAGTTGATGAGCTCCTGCTCGGCACCCTCCGCGGCGGCGCCGAGGACGTACGGCGACATCGCGTCGCCCACGCCCTCGAAGACGAGGTAGCCGACCACGGCCGCCAGGGCCGTCGACCCGTCGGACTTGCGCGCCATGCCGATCGCGATGCCGACGGCGAAGAGCAGCGGGAGGTGGGCGAAGATCGCGTCGCCCGCCGCGCCGATGACCGGCGCGACCCGGTCCCAGCCGAGGCCGTCGGCGCCCAGCAGGTCGGGCTGGCCGAGGCGGAGCAGCAGGGCGGCCGCCGGCAGCGCCGCGATCGGCAGCATGAGGCTGCGGCCGAACTTCTGGAGTGGCGCGAGGTTGAACCTGCGTCCGGAGGTCCCGCTCACCGCGGTGTCTGAGGTGGTCACGAGGATGCTTCCCTTCCTGTGGGTGCCTTGCTGGGTCCTGCGAGGTTCATGTGCAGCTGGTAGCGGTCGCCGCGGTAGCGCGACACGACGTGCTCCAGCGGCCGGCCGGCCGCGCTCGAGACGCGGCGGAAGACCAGGAGCGGGGTGTGGACGGGCGCCTCGAGGCGCCGCGCGGTGGCCCCCTCGGCGCCCTCGCCCCACAGCGTCTGCTCGGCGGCGTCGATGACGAGGCCGTAGCGCTCCGCGAAGAGCGTGTAGAGCGAGCCGGTGAGGTCCTGGGTGTCGAGGTCGGGGAGCAGGCGGCACGGGTACCAGCCCTGCTCGATCGCCATCGGCTGGTCGTCGGCGAGCCGGACCCGGTCCACGCGCCAGGCCGTGCCGGAGGATCCGAGCCGCAGCGACCGCGCGACGTCGGCGGGCGGGCGCTCCTCGTCGACGCGCATCAGCCGTGTCGAGGGGGTCAGGCCGCGGCTGCGCATGTCCTGGGAGAAGGACGCGAGGTGCAGCTTGCTCTCGACCCGCGGCCGGGCCACGAAGGTGCCCTTGCCCTGGATGCGCTGGAGCAGCCCCTCCGCGACGAGGCTCTCGATCGCCCGGCGCACGGTGGCGCGCGAGACGTCGTACGTCGCCATCAGCTCGCGCTCCGAGGGGATGGCCACGTCCGGTCCCAGCTCGGTGACGGCCAGCTCGGCGAGCACGTCGCTGAGCTGGACGTGCTTGGGCCGAGGTCCGTCGCTGATGCTGCGAGCCATCTCTGCCTCTCGACGTGGGACGTGAGCATTGGTACGGTCTGGTCCGTACCAGTTGGGAGCATGGGCCCGACCCGCCGGACTTGTCAAGGATCACGATGACGACACCCCCCTCCACCCGGATGGCCGCAGAGATCGCCGAGCAGCCCGAGGCGGCGCGGCGCACCCTCGAGCACCTCCTGCCGCAACGGGCCGAGCTGCGGGCGGCCCACGCCGGGCGCCGGCGGGTGCTGATGGTGGCGCGCGGGTCCAGCGACAACGCCGCGACCTACGGGCGCTACCTGCTCGAGGTTGCCGCCGGCGTCCCGGCCGGGCTGGCCGCCCCCAGCGTGGCGACCCACTACGGCGCGCGGCTCGACCTGTCGGACACGCTCGTCGTCTCCGTCTCCCAGTCGGGCGCCACCGCGGAGATCGTCGAGACCCAGGACTGGGCCCGCCGGTGCGGCGCCGCGACGGTCGCGGTCACCAACGTGGGCGACTCGCCGCTCGCCGCCGAGGCCGACGTCGCGCTGGTGACCCGGGCCGGCGCCGAGCTCGCGGTCCCGGCGACGAAGACCTACCTCACCCAGGTGCTGGCCCTCGCGGTCCTCGCGGACGCGCTCGGCGCCGACCTCGAGGCGTCCCTGGCGACGGTGCCGGCCGCCGTCGCCGACCTGCTCGGGACCGACGTGACCGAGGCGGCCCGGGCGCTGGCCGAGGCCGACGAGGTCGTCGTGTCCGGGCGCGGGCTGCTGCTCGGCACCGCCCTGGAGACCGCGCTCAAGCTCGAGGAGACCTGTCTGCGGCCGGTCCGCGGCTACTCGTACGCCGACCTGCGGCACGGCCCGATCTCCGTGGTCACCCACGGTGTGCTGGCCGTCCTCGTCGCCGCCGCCGACGGGCCGCTGGCCGCCCCGATGGTCGAGCTCGCCGGGGACCTGCGCGGCCGGGGCGCCCGGATCCTGGGCATCGGCGGCACGACGGCGTTCGCCGGGCAGTGCGACGTCCACCTGCCCGGCCCCGACCTGCCCGAGGTGGTGGCGCCGATCGGCTCGATCGTCCCGGCGCAGCTCACCATCGAGCGGCTCGCCCGCGACCTCGGCCTGGACCCCGACAACCCCCGCGGGCTGGCCAAGGTCACCCGCACCGACACATCCGCTGGTTGAGCAGGTTGCGCAGCAACCGTGTCGAAACCAAAGGTGTCCCCACCCCACCCCACCCCACCCGAAGGAGCAGCACATGAGCAGCAAGGCAGCACAGATCCTGGCCGGCCTCGGCGGCGCCGACAACGTCGTCGAGATCGAGGCCTGCATCACCCGCCTGCGGACCGAGGTCAAGGACGGGTCGATCGTCGACCAGGCCGCCCTCAAGGCCGCCGGCGCGCACGGCGTGATGGCCAGCGGCACCACCGTCCAGGTCGTCGTCGGCCCCGAGGCCGACAACCTCGCCGACGACATCGAGGACCTGATGTGACACCTCCCCCGACGCAGGTGCTGGCGCCCTGCCCCGGCCGGGTCCTCGCCATGGCCGAGGTGCCGGACCCAGTCTTCGCCGAGGAGATGGTCGGCCCCGGGGTGGCCATCGAACCCGACCCGGGGTCCACCGTCGTCGTCTCCCCGATCGCCGGCACGGTCCTCAAGGTGCACCCCCACGCCTTCGTCGTGCTCGGTGACGGGGTCGGCGTGCTGGTCCACCTCGGCATCAACACCGTCCGCCTCGACGGCGCCGGCTTCGAGGTCCTCACCAGCCAGGGCAGCCAGGTCGCCGCGGGCGACCCGATGATCCGCTGGGACCCGGCCACGATCCCGGACTCCGCCGACGGCCAGGACATCTCGACCGTCGTCCCAGTGGTGGTGATGGACGCGCCCCGCGGCTCGGTCACCAGCGACGCGGTCGGCGGCCCGGTCCAGGCCGGCGACCTGCTCTTCACGACGGCATGAGGCCCACCGCCCTGCTGCTCGACCTCGACGGGACGCTCGTCGACTCCGAGCCGCTGCAGCGGGAGGGCTACCGGCGCTTCTTCGCCTCCCGCGGCTGGGTGGAGCCCGACCTGTCGGTCTTCACCGGGCGTCGGGCCGAGGACGTCCTGCCCACCCTTGACGGCCCGTGGCGCGACGACGACCACGCCGCCATCGCCCGCGAGGTCACCGCCCTGGTGCCGCGCGACGTCGCGCCGAGCCCGATCCTCGGGGCCGACGCGCTCGTGCGGGCGGCGGTCGCCGTCGGGGTCCGGGTCGCCGTCGTGACGTCGGCCGGGCCGGCGTGGGTGCAGCAGGCGCTCGGGGACGGGATGCGGCTGCTCGACCTGGTCGAGGTCGTCGTGACCGCGGAGGACGTGGTCGACGGTAAGCCCGACCCCGCGGGCTACCTGCTCGCGTGCGAGCGGCTGGGCCTCCACCCGGGCACCACCCTGGCGGCCGAGGACAGCACCGCCGGCGTCCGGGCCGCGGTGTCGGCCGGCGTGGGGCACGTCGTCGGCGTGACCACGTCCCACGCGGCCGCCGAGCTGCGCGACGCGGGTGCGCACGCGGCGTACGCCGACCTCCGGCCGGTGGCCGAGCAGGTGGGTCGGCACGCGCCGTAGACGTCGGCCCGACGCCCGCGAGATCGGGGAGAACCCTTCCGGCGGTCGGTGCCAGCACCGAGGATGGCGACAGCTCGGAAGAAAGTCCTGTCGCCGATGTCGAAGACTCCACCAGCCGTTCGACGTACGTGCGAGAAGCAACCACACGGCTACCAACAGGAGTGATCGCAATGCCGCGTTTCATGGGTTTCGTCAGGATGGCAGAGGGAGTCGGCACGCCTCCGCAGGCGCTGTTCGACGCGATGGACACCTACATCGGCGAGCAGGCCGCCAAGGGCGTGTTCCTCGACGGCGGCGGGCTCTACGGCACGGAGGACGCGGTCAACTTCGTCGTTCGGCAGGGTGAGGTCACCCGCGTCGACGGGCCGTACGCCGAGGGCAAGGAGGTCGTCGGCGGCTGGGCGATCATGCAGTACGACACCGTCGAGCAGGCCGTGGCCGACCAGGAGGAGTTCGCGCAGCTGCACGCCAAGCACTGGCCCGAGGTCACCGTGATCTCGACGCTGCGCCAGATCTCCAACGGTCCGGAGGAGCCCGGCGCCTGAGCCGGACTCACTACGCTGGCCGCGTGCCGGCAGGGACCAGTGCGGACGACCCGACCGAGGCCGTCCACTCCGCGTGGCGGGCCGACGCGGCCCGCCTCGTGGGTGCCCTCACCCGGATGACCCGCGACGTGGAGCTCGCCGCGGACCTCGCGCAGGACGCCCTCGTGGCCGCGCTCGAGCAGTGGCCGGTGACCGGCGTCCCGGACAACCCCTCCGCGTGGCTGATGACCACGGCCAAGCGGCGCGCCGTCGACCACTTCCGGCGCGCCGACACCCTGCGGCGCAAGGTCGCGGAGCTCGAGGGCGCGCACCGAGGAGAGGAGGCACGGATGCCCGACCTCGACGGCCAGGTCGACCACATCGAGGACGACGTCCTGCGCCTCGTCTTCCTGTCCTGCCACCCCTCCCTCACTCCCGAGTCCCGGGCCGCGCTCACCCTGCGCCTGGTCGGCGGACTGACCACGGCCGAGATCGCTCGCGGGTTCCTCACCACCGAGTCGACGATGGGCCAGCGCATCTCGCGCGCAAAGAAGACGCTGTCCGCCGCCCACGCGGACTTCGAGCTGCCGACCGGTGAGGAGCGGACCCGGCGCCTGGACGACGTGATGGCCGTGATCTACCTGATCTTCAACGAGGGCTACACCGCCACCGCCGGGGACGACTGGATGCGTCCCGACCTGGCGGCCGAGGCGACGCGGCTTGCCCGCATGCTCGCCGACCTCGCGCCCGACGAGCCCGAGGCGCTGGGGCTCCAGGCGCTGCTCGAGCTCCAGGGCTCCCGGGTCGCCGCCCGGCTCGACGTCGATGGCACGCCGGTGCTGCTGGAGTCGCAGGACCGGGCGCTCTGGGACCGGCTGATGATCCGCCGCGGGCTGGCCGCCCTGCAGCGGGCCTCAGGGCTCGCGGCCCAGGGCCGCCCCGTCGGCCGGTACTTCCTCCAGGCCTGCATCGCCGCCGAGCACGCCCGCGCCCAGCGTCCCGAGGACACTGCCTGGCGCCGGATCGCCTCCCTGTACGACGTCCTGGCCGGTGCCGCCCCGGGACCGGTCGTCGAGGTCAACCGCGCCGTGGCGCACGGGCGGGCGTTCGGGCCGTCGGCCGGTCTTGCCGTGCTGGACGCGGTGGATCCTGAGTCGCTCGGCGACTCGCCGCTGGTGCCGAGCGTCCGTGGCGACCTCCTCGAGATGGCGGGTCTGCACGCCGAGGCCGGCGCGGCCTTCGCGGAGGCTGCTGCCCGCACCCGCAACGAGGGCGAGCGAGTCGTCCTGCACCGTCGGGCCGCGGACAACCTGGCGCGGGGCTCGAGGTCCGACTGACCCGCGGGCCTGTGCCGTGGGCAGGATGGCCGGACGACGTGGACCCCGACGCCGGCCCCTGACACGTCGTCGTACGCCGGTCTCGTTCGCCCCGCGGGCGGTCACCGGCACTGCGTCCGCCACAGTGGCGGCGTACGACAGCTCGAAGGCCACCTTCGGTGTCGTGTGCCGCCACTCTGCGTGCGCCGGGCACTGCGCCCGCGGCTGGGGAACGACACAGGTCCGTACGCCGCTCGGGAGGCCGATCTCGTTCCCCACCGGCCGACCGCGGGCCGGCGATACGCAGGTCATCGGGGGCGGCGCCGGGAATCGGGGGGCTACCCGGAGGGTGGCCGGGGGGTCACGGTCGTCCCGCCCCATTCCTCGGGGGCGACGTCGGTCAGGGTCTGGTTGAGGACCCACTGGTGCCCGAAGGGATCGTCGATCGTGGCCTGCCGCTCGCCGTACTCCCAGTCATGGGGCGGGTCGACCAGGACGGCCTGCCGGGCCATCGCCGTCTCGACCAGGGCCGCCACGTCCTCGACCTTGAGCATGACCTGGTGGGAGCGTCCCCGCTCCGGCGTACGCCGCCCCGGCCGCACCTCGGCCACCACCAGCTCGGCCGGTGAGCCGCCGGGCAGGCCGAGCTGCGCGCGGTGCCCCTCGCCGATGCGGACGTGCTCGACGAAGCCGAAGACCTCGCCGTACCACGCCACGGCCTCTCGGACGTCGGCCACGATCAGGACAGGCGTCACCCGCGCGTGGGGCGCCGACCGGTTCACGATCACCCCGCCAGACTAGGCCGTACGACGTCAGGTCGGCGGGGCCACGGGCTCCTCGGTCGAGGTCTCGGAGACCGAGCCGCCGAAGTACATCTGGGCGAGCTCGGGGTCGCCGAGGACGGCGGCGGCCGGGCGCTGGGTGATGACGCGCCCGCTCTCCATGACGATGCCGTCGGTGGCCATCCGCATCCCGAAGCGCACGTTCTGCTCGACCAGCAGGATCGTCTTGCCGCTGTCGGAGAGCAGCATCACCGAGTCGTAGAGCACCTGCAGGGACTTGGGGTCCAGCCCCAGCGACGGCTCGTCGAGGAGCAGCAGCACCGGGTCGAGCATCAGGGACCGGGCGAACTCCACCATCCGCCGCTGGCCGCCCGAGAGGTTGCCGGCGTTGTCGTGGGACCGGTCGGCCACGATCGGGAACATCGAGGCGACCTGGTCGTAGCGCTGCTTCACCAGGGCCTTGTCGCGCCGGATGATGTAGGCGCCGAGCAGGACGTTCTCGCGCACCGACATCGAGGGGAAGAGCGCGTTGGACTGCGGCACCTGCGAGATGCCGAGCTCGAGGATCTCCGCCGCCGAGCAGTCGTGGATCGCCTTGCCGTCGAGGTGGACCTCGCCCAGCCGCGGCGTGAGCAGCCCGCTGACCGTCTTGAGGACCGTCGACTTCCCGGCTCCGTTGGGGCCGACGATGCAGGCCACCGAGCCCTTGGCGACGGAGATGTCGACGCCCTGGAGCACGTCGCCGCCGCCGTACCCGGCCACGATCCCCTGCATCCGCAGCATCGGCTGCGCCGTCCCGACCGGCTCGCTCGCCCCGCCGGTCCCGTGTCCCTCGCTCATCGGCGGGCCTCCTCGATGTGGAAGTCCTCGCCGAGGTAGGCGTCGATCACGGCGGGGTCGTTCTTGATCTCCTCGGCGGTCCCCGAGGCCATGGTCCGACCACGACCCAGCACGTGGACCGGGTCGCACAGGCCGAGGACGAAGGGCATGTTGTGCTCCACGATGAGGAACGTCTTCCCGTAGGAGTTCAGCTCGCGGATCATCTCGCCCATGCGGTCGATGAGGACCGGGTTGATGCCGCCGGCCGGCTCGTCGAGCAGGATCAGCTTGGGGTCGAGCATCAGGATCTGGGCCAGCTCGACGAGCTTCTGCTGTCCGTAGGAGAGCGCCTGCGCCCGCTGGTCGCGGAAGTCGCGCATCCCGACGAACTCCAGCAGCTCCTCGGCCGCGCGTGCCTCGCTGCCGCTGACGGCGATCTTGCCGAGCCCGCGCATCGAGAACGACGGCTGGGCGGCCACGACGTTCTCCAGCACTGTCATCTCGCGGAAGAGCCGGGTGATCTGGAAGGTCCGGCCCAGGCCGCGGTGCGCCCGCTGCCAGGACCGCATCCCGTCGATCCGCTCGCCGTCCAGCACGATCTCGCCGGCGTCGGCCCGGATGGTGTCGTCGATCAGGTTGAAGAGCGTGGTCTTGCCCGACCCGTTGGGGCCGATCAGCCCGGTGATCGAGCCCTCGGGCACCACCAGGCTGGCACCGTCCACGGCCTTGACGCCTCCGAAGTGCTTGACCAGACCGGTGACCTCGAGCAGCGGCCGGTCGGGCACCTCGGTGCGGTCGACGACCTGGACGCGGTCGGTCAGCGAGGCGAGGCTGCCGCCGGTGCCGATGCGGGCACCGACGAGGCCGGCCTTGTTGCGGGTCCGTCGCCAGCTCAGCGCCGACTCGATCGCCGGCAGGATGCCGCGCGGCAGGAAGATGACCACCACGACCAGCAGCCCGCCGAAGAGGAAGAGCCGGGCGTTGCCGCCGCCGAAGCTGTTGTTGGCGATCTCGTTGAGCGGCTCGATGAGGAAGGCCCCCAGCACCGGTCCCCACAGGGTGGCCTTGCCACCGATGAGCATCGACAGCACCAGCTGCACGCTGATGAGGATGCTGAACATGCCACGCGGGTCGATGAAGGTCAGGTAGTAGCCGTAGACCGCGCCCGCCATGCCCACGAAGACGGCGCTGGCCATGAAGGCGATGATCTTCTCCACCGGCAGGTTGATGCCGATGGTGGCGGCCTTGGTCTCGTCCTCGCGGATCGCGATCAGGCCCATGCCGAGCTTCGTACGCCGGATCCACCAGGTCATCAGCAGCTGCAGCGCCAGCACGGCGGCCAGCGCGTAGTAGAAGGGCAGGTTGATGATGTCGCGGTCCCAGTCGGGCAGCGGCATGGTCAGGCCCGCGGTGCCGTTGGTGACCGACACCCAGTTGACCGCGAAGACCTGCACGAGGAACAGGAACGCGACGGTGATGATGACGAACGCCGGTCCCGAGGAACGCAGGGACACCAGGCCCAGCACCAGCGCGACGAGCGCCGCCACCAGGCCGGCCACCGGCACCCACCACCAGATGGTGACGTCGGGGTTGCGGGCCGCGAGCACCCCGATCGTGTAGCCGCCGAGGCCGATGAACGCGCCCTGGCCCAGGGAGATGTAGCCGGCGAAGCCGGAGATGATGTTGAGCCCGCTCGCGCCGATCGCGAAGACCAGCGAGAGGATGATCATGTTCTGGTAGTAGAGGTCGTCGGTGACGAGCGGGTAGACCAGCAGCGCGATCGCGGCGGCGAGGGCGACCGCCCGTCCCAACCAGATCGGCTGGGTCCAGGGTCGGCCGTGCCCGGCGTCGGCGGCCTCGGCGCGGGTGGTCTCGGGCTCGGTGGCAGGACTGTCGGTCATGCGGCGACGGCATCCTCTCGGAGTCGGGTCCCGAGCAGGCCCTGCGGACGGATGAGCAGCACGGCGAAGACGATCGCGTAGGGGACGGCCGTCGCCCAGGAGGGCGAGACGTACGTCGAGGTGAAGGTCTCCGCGAGGCCGAACAGGATGGCGCCGAGCACCGCGCCGTTGAGGCTGCCCAGGCCGCCGAGCACGACGATGGCCAGCAGCCGGGCGATCCACTGGTAGTGGGACCCCGGGACGAACGGGTAGAGCACCCCGGTGATCGCGCCGCCCGCGCCCGCGGCCGCGATGCCGATCGCGAACACCAGGGCCGCGACGGACGCCGTGCGGATCCCGACCAGCTGGGCCGAGGACGGGTTGCTGGCCGCGGCCCGGATGGCGCGCCCCAGCCAGGTGCGGGTGAGCACGACCCACAGCACGACCAGCACCGCGACCGCGATCAGGCCGCCGTACACCTGCGCCTTCGGCAGGAAGATCCCGCCGAGGGTGAAGGACTCGTCGGCGTACGCCGGCCGGATCGCGGTGGAGTTGTTCCCCCAGATCTCGCCCATCGCCCCCTCCAGCACCAGCGCCAGCCCGAAGGTCAGCAGCACGGTGGAGGCCATGGGGGCGGACCTGATCGGCGAGACGACGACCTTGTAGGTCGCCCAGCCGATCGCGAACACCACCGGGGTGGTGATCACGATGGCCAGCAGCGGGTCGATGCCCACCACGTCCCACAGGGTGTAGGTGATGAACGAGGCCAGGACCAGGAAGGCCCCGTGGGCGATGTTGATCACCTTCATCACCCCGAAGATCAGGGTCAGTCCGCTGGCTGCAAGGGCGTAGACACCGCCCAGCAGCAGCCCGAGGACGAGGCTCTGGAGGAAGACGGTCATCAGCCGGCGCCGCCGGGCATCCAGTCCCGCTCGATCTTCGCGGTGGCGGCGTCCTCGGGAAGCACGATCTGCGGGGCGCCGTCCTGCCACTGGCCGATCAGGAACTCACCCTGCGGGGCACCGGTCTCGTCCCAGGACAGCGGGCCGAGGATGGTCTCCACCTCGTTCTCGTGCAGCCAGTCGGCCAGCGCCTGCTGGTCGTCGATGCTGCCGACCGCCTCGACGGCCGCCTGCATCACCTCGGCCGCAGCGAACGCGTCTGCGGCGTCCTCGGGGACCTCGCCCTCGCCGTACATCTCCTCGTACTTCGCGACGAACTCGGCGTTGCCGGGGGTGTCCGCGTCGGGCGAGTGGCTGACGGCGTAGAAGATGCCCTCGGTGTTCTCCTCGCCGATGCCCTCGGTGAACTGGCTGCCGAAGGACGGCGCGTTGGTCTGGAAGAACATCTCCGGGGTGAAGTCGGCCTTGAGCATGGCTCGCGTCATCCCGATGCCGTCCTCGAACTGCGCGCCGTGGACGACGAGGTCCGGGTCGGCGTTCTTCATCGCGCTCACGATCGTGTCGAAGTTCTTGGTGTCGATGGCGTAGGTCTCCTCGTAGACCGTCTCGACCCCGGCGTCCTCGAGGATCGCCTTGATGCCCTCGACGTTGGGCGCGGCGAACGGGTCGTCGAGGGTCGGGTACGCCGCGGTCGTGGGCTTCTCGCCCTCGGGCAGCTGGGCCACCCACTCGGCGAACACCTTGCCCTGCTTGTCGGCGGTCGCCTGCTGGGCGAAGAAGAGGTACTCGAAGCCGCGGTTGAACATGTCCGGGGAGCCGCCGGCAGGCTCGACGTAGAGCATCTGGCTGCGTTCGGCCACGGCCGAGGCCGGGAGGTTGAGCAGCGAGGAGAAGGTCCCGAGGAGGAGGTCCACCTTGTCCTGGCTGATCAGCGCGTTGTAGTCGGTGACGACGGTGTTCTGGTTGGAGGCGTCGTCCTTGATGTTCAGCTCGACCTGGCGGTCCAGCAGGCCGCCGTCGGCGTTGACCATCTCCTGCCACACCTTGTAGCCCTGCTCGGCGGCCTGGCCGGGCTGGGAGAACTCACCGGTCAGCGGGAGCGAGGTGCCGATGACGATCGGGTCGTCGCTGCCACCCTCGCTGCCGCCGTCGTCGCCACCGCACGCGGCCAGGCTGGCGACCAGGACACCGGTCACCGCGGCGGCCATCAATCCTCGGCCACGACCTCGGGAAATCTGGACCATGCTTCCTCCTCGGTTCATCCGCAATCGATTGCGGCATCGCCAGTGTTGTGAACTACGCCACAGGTGTCAAGGGATCCCGGGCAATTCCAGCGCTCCGCGCGGGAGACGGCGCCGCGTACGCGTCGAAGTCGCCCCATTCGGGGATGCGGTCGGCGGGGCGATCGGCCGCTCGTGAGCCGGTCCAGCCCGCCCGGAGTGGTTGCAATCGGTTGTGGCCGCTGCCACCCTGACCCCGGAGAGGAGCACGACATGGAGAGCACACCGACCCCGGACGAGCTGCCCGACCGCGCGGAGGTGGTGGTCGTCGGCGCCGGGCACAACTCCCTGGTCGCCGCCGCCTACCTCGCCCGATCCGGGCTCGAGGTGCTCGTGCTGGAGGCCTCAGCCACGGTGGGTGGCAACACCCGCACCGAGGAGCTGACCCTGCCCGGCTTCGCCCACGACTCGTGCAGCAGCGCCCACGTGCTCATCCAGAACAACCCGCTCGTGCGCGACGACGAGCTGGGGCTGGTCGCCGAGCAGGGCCTGCGCTACCTCACCACCGACCCCGCGGTGGTGATGCCGCAACCCGACGGCGACGTGCTGGTGATGCGGCCCGACCTGGAGGCGACGGCCGCGGAGATCGCCCGCTGGTCGAGCCGTGACGCGCGGGCCTTCGAGGAGATGGTGCTCGCCTGGCGGGGAGGTCTCGGGGCGGCCCACGGCCGGTGGAGCTCGGCGCTCCCGCAGCCCGAGGACGACACCACCCGGGCCTACCTGGCCCTGCGGTCGCGCAGCGCGTGGGACGTCGTCCACGAGACCTACGAGCACCCGGTGGTCCGCTCCTTCGTGCTCTGGCTGGCGATGGCCACGATCCAGGACCCGCGCCGCCCCGGCACGGGCTTCCTGCCCTCGTCGCTGGCCGTCGGACGTCTCGACCACGGCTGGACCACGCCGGTCGGGGGCAGCCAGGCGCTGCCCGACGCTCTGGTGCGGGTCATCACCGCCCACGGCGGCACGGTGGTCTGCTCCGCGACCGTCACCGGCTACGTCACCGACGGCGACCGGGTCACCGGCGTCCGGGTGGGCGATCGGACCGTGGCGGCCGGGCGGGCGGTCGTGACCGGTGGACACCTCGCCGTCGTCGCCGACCAGGTCGTCGGCGGCGCCCCCTCCCCCGACCTGGTCGAGGCGCGGGACACCTGGCGCCCGGGACTCAGCGTGCTCGCCGTCCACGCCGCCCTCCGCGGGGACCTCGCCTTCGGCGAGTCGGGGATCGCCAGCGCGGCGGCCGGACTCGGCACCGCCGACGGCATGGCCCGCCACCTCGACCGCTGCGTGGCGGGTGAGGTCGACGCCTACGACCCGTGGCTGCTGGTGGTCAACCAGACCCTCGTCGACCCGAGCCGCGTGGCCGGCGCCGGCGGCACCTTCAAGATCCTCACCATGGCGCCGTGGCGGCGCGCGGACGGGCGGGACTGGGCGGACACCAAGGACGAGTACGGCGCCGCGTTGGTCGACCTGGTGCGGCAGCGGACCCGCGGGCTGGGCGAGCTCGACATCCTGTCGATGCGCACCGAGTCCCCTCCGGACGTCGCCGCGCACAACCCGCAGAACCTCGGCGGCTCCTGCCACGGCGGGGAGTTCCTGCTCGACGGCCGGGTCCTGCCTGGGTGGCCGCGCTACGACACCGGCCTCGAGGGCCTCTTCCTCACCGGGTCCACCACGCATCCGGGCGGGTCGGTCTCCGGCCGGCCCGGGCGCAACGCCGCCCGCACGGTCCTTCAGGCCCTGGGCCGGGACCCGCTCGACGTGATGGGTCCGGGCTGACCCGAGCCGCACGCCGGCGGTGCGGCGTGCGGACACGCGGACACAACCCACTCGGCGAGTACGCCGCGCCGCCTGCCGCGACGGGACCGAAAGGGTTGTGTCCGCGTGTCGTGCCGCCCTCCCCCCACTCTCCGAGCCCGCACGCCGGCCCGTCCACCCCGGAGGTCGTCCCGGGGGGTCCCCCGAGGTGGACGAGGTGCCTCAGCGCGCGAGCAGCGCCGCGATCGCCTGCTCGGTGCCCCGCACGACCCGCTCGGTGTCGATGTCGAGCAGCCGGCCCCCGCGCTTGCGGAAGCGGCCGTCGACGATGACGGTGTCGACGTTCTCCGCCCCCGCGGCGAGCGCGAGGGTGTTGGCCACGTCGATGACCGGGGCCGTGGCGACGTCGTGGCGGCGGACCATCACCACGTCGGCCCTCTTGCCCGGGGTCAGCGAGCCCGTGACGTCCCCGAGGCCCAGGCTGCGGGCCGCGTCGAGGGTGGCCATCTGCAGCACCCGGCGGGTGCCGATCGAGAGCTCCTGCTCGGAGACACCGCGGTGCAGGCCGGTCGTCAGCCGCATCACTGCCCACATGTCGGCCGACCCGACCAGCGACATGGTGTCGACCGACAGCGTGAGCAGCACGTTGCTGTCGACCATGTCCTTGACCGGGGAGATGCCGTAGCCGATGAGCAGCTCCGACATCGGCGAGATGCTGACGCTGGCGCCGGTGTCGCGGATCGCCGCCCGCTCCGCCGGCGTCGTGTAGAGCGCGTGGATCAGCTGGGTGTCCGGGCCGAGCATGTCCTGCTCGCCGAGCTGCCGCACCATCTCGAGCGCACCCTGGGCGCGGGTCGAGTTCGCGTGGTAGCTGACCGGCAGCCCGAGGGCGCGCGCGGCGTCGTACTCCGGACGGAAGACGGCCTCGCCGACCAGTCCCGGCGGACGTCCGGCCAGGCCGAGGTGCATCAGCGGCAGCCGGCCGCTGTTGAACCACTCGCGCTTGACCCGGGCGATGTCGTCGAGGTCGATGACCGAGGTGCCGGGGTAGCCCTGCGGGGTGCCGTAGGAGAAGCGGCCCCGCAGACCGATCTCGCGGTGGGCCTGCAGGTTGGCGTCGGCGTGCTCGGGCGTGCGCAGGTTGTGGGACCAGTCGTTGACCGTCGTGACCCCGGTGTTGAGGGCGTCGACCAGCGCGAGCCGGGCGCCCTGGTAGAGGTCGGAGGGCAGGGCGCGGACGCCGTTGGCGACGTTGAGCGCGAAGTACGCCGTCGCGGGCGACGAGCTCGACATCGACCGGAAGAGAGTGGTCCACAGGTGCCAGTGCGTGTCGACCAGGCCGGGCATCACGACCGTGCCGCGAGCGTCGATGCGCGCTCCCCCGCCGCGGATTCCGCGCCCGACCGCCATGATGCGGCCGTCCTTGACGTGCACGTCGCCGCCGTCGAGGTCGCCGACCGCGGGATCCATGGACAGGACGTAGCCGCCGGTGAGGACGTACTCGCGTGGTCCCGGCCCGTGACCGTGGTCGCCGCCCGGGTTGCCGCGCCCGGCCAGTGCGGGCGCCGCCACGGCACTCGCGCCCAGCGCGCCCGCAGCCGCGGCCGCTCCCCCCAGCACCGAGCGCCGGGTGGGCCCTGCGTTCTGCTTCTTCTCCATTGGTGTCCTCCCAAGGACCCCGGGCGCCGGTCGGCGCCGTCGTCAGGCGAGCAGCCGCACGGGGCGCTCCAGCAACCCGGTCAGCTCCGCCAGCCAGCGCGCGGCGACGACGCCGTCGACGGGCCGGTGGTCGACCGAGAGGGTCAGGCTCATCACGGAGCCGGGTACGACGGACCCGTCCTGCACGACGGGCTCCTCGCGCACCGCACCCACCGCGAGGATCGCGGCGTGCGGGGGGTTGATGATCGCGGCGAACTCCTCGACGCCGTACATCCCGAGGTTGGTGACGGTGATCGAGCCGCCCTCCAGCTCCTCCTGCCGGAGCCGTCCCTCGCGCGCGCGGCCGGCCAGCTCGGGGACGGCACCGGCCACCGACGACACCGACCGGTGGCCGACGTCGCGCAGCACGGGCGTGACGAGACCGCGGTCGGTGGCGACGGCGACCGCGATGTCGGCGGTGTGCCAGCGGCGTACGGCGTCGTCGGTCCAGGTGACGTTGAGGTCGGGCACCCGCTCGTGGGCCAGCGCCACCGCCTTGACGACGAGGTCGTTGACGGAGACCTTCACCTCGCCGTCGAGGGCCTCGTTGAGCTCGGCGCGCAGGGCCAGCAGCCGCCCCACCCGGACCGTGGTGCGGACGTAGAAGTGCGGCGCCTCGCGCTTGCTGGTGGCCAGCCGGTCCGCGACCGCCCGGCGGAGGCGGGTGTGCGGCACGTCCTCGAAGCCGTCGTCGGGCACTCCTTGAGAAGCGACCGGGGCCGATTCGGACGCAGGCGCCGTACGTCGCGACGCGAGCACGGCGTCGACGTCGCGGCGCAGCACCCGCTGGCGCGGCCCGGTGCCCGGGATCTCCTCGATGGTCAGTCCGGCGTCACGCGCGATCTTGCGGGCCAGCGGGCTGGCGAAGACCCGGCCCGGCGACGGTGCGGGACGGCCGTTGGCGGACGCGGAGGTCGCGGGTGCCGGCCCGGCCTCGGGCTCGACGGACGCGGGCTCGACAACGGCGGCGTGCTCTGCGAGGGGAGCACCGGAGCCCGGGTCGACCTCGGGCTCGGTCCGCTCGACCGGCTGGTCGTGGACGTCGCGCCGCTCGGCGACGACGGGCGCCGACTCCTCGGCGACGCCGAGCTCGCGCAGCAGGGCGGCCAGGTCGTCGACCTGCTCCCCCACGCCGCCGAGCACGGCGATCGGGGCCCCCACCTCGACCTGCGACCCGGGCGTCACCAGGGTCTTGAGGACGACGCCGGCCGCCTCGGCCTCGACGTCGACGAGGGCCTTGTCGGTCTCGACGGTCGCCAGCGCGTCGGCGGCGGCGAACTCGGCCGACTCCGCGACCAGCCACTCGGCCAGCACGGCCTCGGTCGCGTTGGCCGAGACGCCCGGCATGCGCAGCACCTGTGCCACGTCAGTACCTCGCGATCTCGGTGAGCTCGGCGATGACCTCGTCCTTCTGGGCGATCGCCGCACGCTCCAGCACCTTGCTGATGCTGGGCGACGCCTCGGCGCCGGTGACCCGACGGACGGGGGCGTCGAGCAGGTCGAAGAACCGCCGGTGGATCTCGTCGGCCAGCCACCCGCCGTACGACGTGCCGACCGCGCCCTGCTCGGCGATCACCACCTGGTTGGTCTTGGTGAGGGACGCCTCGATGGTGTCCCAGTCGATGCTCGCGCGGTCGAGCCAGCGCAGGTCGATCACCTCGGCGTCGACCTGGCCGAACTCCTCGACCGCCTCCAGCACGAAGGGGACCATCCCGAGGTAGGTCAGGATCGTGGCGTCCTTGCCCTCGCGGCGGATCGCGGCCTTGCCGACGGGCAGGCAGAAGTCGAGGTCGTCGACGGGGCCTGGCCCCACCGCGTTGTAGAGGTCGACGTGCTCGAGCACGAGGACGGGGTCCTGGCAGCGCAGGGCGGTGTTCATCAGGCCGACGTAGTCGTAGGGCGTCGAGGGCGCGACGATGCGCCACCCGGCCGAGGTGGCGAAGACGCCGGCGGGGTCCATCGAGTGCTGGGAGCCGTAGCCGGTGCCCATGGCGACCTTGCTGCGCAGCACGAGGGGTACGGCGCCGTCCCCGCCGTACATGTGGCGCGCCCGGGCGACCTGGTTGAAGAGCTGGTCGGCGGCGACCCACATGAAGTCGGCGTACATGAACTCCACGACCGGCGTGAAGCGGCCGTCGAGCGCGACACCGCAGGCGAGGCCGGTGAAGGCGTTCTCGCTGATGGGCGTGCCGAGCACCCGGTCGGGGAACCGCTCACTGAGCCCTCGGGTGGCGCCGTTGGTGCCGCCGTTGAGCCGGTGGACGTCCTCGCCCATGACGATGACGCCGGGGTCGGTCTCCATCCGGCGGCCCAGGACGGCGGCGATCGACTCGACCAGCTTCATGTCGTGGACGGGGACGGCGTGGCCCTCGGCGGCCACGACGCGGGCGTCGTCCATCTCCGAGAGGTCGCCACGGACGCCGACGTCGACCCACGCCGGGTCGGGCCACTCGTCGGCGCGGATCCGGCGCTGGCCGGGCTTGCCGTCGGGGACCGGCTCCAGCAGGACGTCGCCGATCTCCTCCATGACCGCCTTGGCCTGCGCGAGCGCGCGGGCGGCCTCACCCTCCTCGAGGAGGCCGAGGCGCTCGAGGTGCGCGGACGTGACGGTCAGCGGGTCGCGCAGCCGCCACGCCTTCTCCTCCTCCTTGTCGCGGTAGCCGAAGGCGCTGCCCGCGAAGCCGCCGTTCTGGTGGAAGAAGCGGTAGGTGTCGACCTCGACGACGGTCGAGCCGCGACCGGCGCGCATGTGCTCGACGGCCTCGGTCATGGCGAGGTGCACGGCGAGCGGGTCCTGCCCGTCGACCTTCCAGGACGCGAGGTTGAAGCCCATCCCGCGCGCGGAGAGGCGGGGCTCGGCGGTCGCCTCCTCGACGGAGGTGGAGACGGCGTAGCGGTTGTTCTCGATGAAGAAGCAGACCGGGAGCGACCAGGCACCGGCGAGGTTCATCGTCTCGAGGGTGGAGCCGATGTTGACCGCGCCGTCGCCGAAGTAGGTGACCGAGACCGCGTCGGTGCCGGAGCGCTGGTGGGCGAAGGCGAAGCCGGCCGCCTGGGGGACCCCGCCGCCGACGATGGCGTTGGTGCCCATCGCGCCGGCCTCCTTCCACTGCAGGTGCATCGAGCCGCCGCGCCCGTGGCTCCAGCCGCGGTCGAGGCCGGCGATCTCGGCGAGGGTGCGCAGCAGCACGTCGCGGACCGCGTCGGACGGGGGCGCGAGCGGGTCCATGCCCTTGGGCTCGACGTGGTGCAGCGCCTTGGCGAGGAACTGGTGGTGCCCGCGGTGCGAGCCGTTGACCGAGTCCTCGCTGGTCAGGGCGAGCACCGAGCCGACGGCGCCGCCCTCCTGGCCGATGCTGGAGTGGGCGGGCCCGTGGATAAGCCCGGCGCCGGCGAGGTCGAGGACGAGCTGCTCGAAGGCGCGGATCCAGACCAGCTGGGCATAGAACGTGCGCAGCAGCTGCGGGTCGGCGGCGTCCCAGTCCTCGTCGGTCGCGACGACCTCGACCCAGGGGGCGGCGGGCGTGAGCGGGCGGTGCTGGGGCATGGCTCTCCTTCTCGGTGGCGTCGTCACTCTGACACCGATTGGATCCAAAATCTAGAGGCAGGAGTGATGGACGCCACACAACGAGGCGTGCTTTGCTGGGCCCTGACCCCATTTCGGATCCAGTGAGGGAATCGATGGCACTGCCCGGCCTGCGTCGGATCGACCACGTGGGCTTCACCGTGCCCGACCTCGAGCAGGCCCACCGGTTCCTCGTCGACGTGCTCGGCTGCGAGTACCTCTACTCCCTGGGCCCCTTCTCCCACCCGGACGAGGGCGACGACTGGATGACCCGGCACCTGGCCGTGCACCCCGACGCGGTGATGGTCGAGAACCGCTGGTTCCGCCTCTCCGGCGAGACCCTCTTCGAGGTCTTCCACTACTCCTCCCCCGACCAGCAGGCGCAGCCGCCGCGCAACAGCGACGTCGGCGGCCACCACGTCGCGCTGTACGTCGACGACCTCGACGCCGCGATCGACCACCTGCGTACGGCGGGGGTCGAGGTCCTCGACGGGCCCACCGCGAGCCGCGGCCCGGCCGAGGGCAACCGGTGGATCTACTTCCGCAGCCCGTGGGGGATGCAGTTCGAGCTGGTGTCCGCCCCGGGGGGCAAGCGCTGGGACCGGGAGAATCCCCGACCATGAGCGAGACGAGCGGCACCACAGCCAACAGCACGGGCATCGGCAGCACCCGCGTCGCGGCGTACCTCCGCGAGGCGATCCTGGGCGGTGAGCTCAAGCCCGGCGACCGGATCCGGCAGGAGGAGGTCGCCGAGCGCCTCGGCGCGAGCCGGCTGCCGGTGCGCGAGGCCCTGCGGATGCTCGAGGCCGAGGGCCTCACCGAGCACGAGGCCCACAAGGGCGCCCGGGTGCCGCGGCTGTCGCCGCACGAGGTGGACGTGGTCTACCGGATGCGCGAGCGCCTCGAGCCGCTGGCCCTCGCCGAGAGCCTGCCACAGCTCGGCCCCGACGAGCACGCGCAGCTCGCGGAGGTGCAGCAGCGGATCGAGGACAACGAGGACCTCGAGAAGTTCCTCGACCTCGACCGCGAGTTCCACATGCTCACCTACTCCGGCTGCCAGATCGACCCGCTGATGTCCAACGTGACGCGACTGTGGAACTCCACCCAGCACTACCGGCGCGCGTTCGTCGCGCTGGGCGGTCGCAGCCGCATGTGGGTGGTCAACTCCGAGCACCGGCTGATCCTCGACGCCGTGGTGCGCCGCGACGCCGACGACGGCGAGCGCTTCCTCGGCGGCCACATCCGGCGCACCCGCATCGAGCTCTCCCACCACCCGGAGGTCTTCGGGTGACCGGCTTCGAGGTCAACGGCGCGCACGTCGAGGTCGGCGGCGACCCGGACACGCCGCTGCTGACGGTGCTGCGCGACGACCTCGGCCTGGTCGGCACCCGCTTCGGCTGCGGCCAGGGGCTGTGCGGCGCCTGCCACGTCTCCCTCGACGGAGCCGTCGTCCCGTCGTGCCGGACGCCGGTGTGGCAGGCCGAGGGTCGCTCGGTCACCACCGTCGAGGGGCTCTCCGCCGACGGCACGCCGCACCCCGTGCAGCGCGCGATCCTCGACCGGCAGGCCGCGCAGTGCGGCTTCTGCATCTCCGGGATCGTCGTCCGCGCGGCCGCCCTGCTCGACGCCGAGCCGGACGCCGACGCCGCCCGGGTGGCCGAGGCGCTCGACGGCAACCTGTGCCGCTGCGGGGCGCACCGCCGGATCGTCGACGCCGTCCTCGCCGCCCGGCAGGACCCGGTCGGTGGTTGAGGTGCGAGGAGCCCTGGCGACGAGCCTCGAAACCCCCTGCCCCCTCACGACGGCCACGTCATGACCGACCTCCCCCCGCACGTCATCACCAACCCCCGGCTCGGCAGCTGGGTGGCGGTGGCGGGCGGGGTGGACGGCGGGATGGTCGAGGTGCGGGTCGGCAAGGCCGAGCTCGGCCAGGGCATCGCGACCGCGCTCGCCCAGCTCGCCGCCGACGCGCTCGCGCTACCGCTCGACCGGATCCGGATGGTCGCGCCGCACACGGCGCTCGGTCCCGACCAGGGCCTCACCGCCGGCAGCCTGTCGGTGCTGCAGACCGGTCCGACGCTGGCCCACGTCGGCGGCGTGGTGCGTGCGCTGGCCGGGCCGACGTCGCCGGTGGCGGAGTACGTCGCGCGCATCGCCGGCCTCGACCCGACTCTGGACCTGACGACCGTGGAGCCCCTCGCTCCGGTCGCGGCCGCCGCCGTCGGTCGCAGCGAGCCCCGGCTCGACCTGCCCGACAAGGTCCTCGGCCGGCCGCGCTTCCTGGCCGACCTGCGACCCGAGGGCCTGCTGCACGGCCGGGTGCTGCGCCCGCCGTCGGTGGGTGCGGTGCTGCGGTCGGTGCCCGACGGCTGGACCCTTCGAGACGGCTCGTCCCTCGCCTCCTCAGGAACCGGCAAGCCGGGGGTGACGCTGGTGCGGGACGGCTCGTTCGTCGGCGTGGTCGGCGAGCGCGAGGCCGACGTCGACCGGGCGCTGGAACAGCTCCGCGGGGACAGCGACTGGGACGAGCGCGACCTGCTCCCCGACCCCGACGACCTGCCGGGCTGGCTCCGCTCGGGGACCCACGAGGAGGTTCCCGTCCTCGACGAGGAGGGCGCACCGGGCCCGGGCAGCGACGTCGTCGAGGCGTCGTACTCGCGCCCCTTCCTGGCCCACGCCTCGATCGCGCCCAGCGCCGGGCTGGCGACCTGGACCGACGACGGGGTCCACGTCCGCTCGCACAGCCAGGGCATCCATGGCCTGCGTGACGCGATCGCGGCCGCGCTCGACCTCGACCCGGGCACCGTCGTGGTCGAGCACGTGGAGAACGCCGGCTGCTACGGCCACAACGCCGCCGACGACGCGGCCTTCGACGCGGTGCTGCTGGCGCGGGCGGTGCCCGGGCGGCCGGTGCTGCTGCGCTGGACCCGGCCCGACGAGCTCACGTGGGGGCCGCTGGCCCCCGCGATGACGGCGACGCTGCGGGCCCGGCTCGAGGGCGGGCGGATCGCCGGCTGGTCCCACGACGTGTGGAGCCAGGGGCACAGTGCGCGGCCCGGCTACTCCGGCCACCCCGGCCTGATCGCCGGCGCCGACCTCGCCACCCCGGTGCCGCTCCCCCCGTCCACCGACCCGCCCCTCGCCGCCGGCGGCGGGACCACCCGCAACGCGCTCCCGGCGTACGACGTGGGGCCGCGGCGCGTGGTCGGCCACCGCAAGACCGACTCCCCGCTGCGCACCTCGGCGATGCGCGCGCTCGGGGCGCACCTCAACGTCTTCGCCATCGAGTCGTTCATGGACGACCTGGCGCACACCACCGGCGCCGACCCGGTGGCGTTCCGGCTCGACCACCTCGCCGACCCGCGGGCCCGGCACGTCGTCGCGGAGGCCGCCCGGATCGCCGGGTGGGGCGAGGAGCTGCCGGAGGACACCGGCCGCGGCCTGGGCTACGCCCGCTACAAGGACCGCGGCGCGCACTGCGCGATCGTCGCCGACGTCGAGGTCACCGATGACGTCGTCGTACGCCGCCTGGTCGTCGTCGCCGACGTCGGCCGGGTGGTCAACCCCGACGGTGCCCGCAGCCAGCTCGAGGGCGGCGCGACCCAAGCGACGTCGTGGACGGTGAAGGAGCGGATGGCGTTCGACCGGCGACGCCTGCTCGGCACTGACTGGGAGGCCTACCCGGTGCTGCGTTTCTCCGAGACGCCCGAGGTCACGGTCCACCTCGTCGACAGCGACGCCCCCTCGACCGGGGCCGGCGAGGCCGCGCAAGGGCCGACCTCGGCCGCGATCGCCAACGCCGTCCACCACGCGCTGGGGGTCCGGGTCCGCGACCTCCCCCTCGACCCCGCCGCCATCGTCCGAGCCATCGACGCCCTCGGCGGTTGAGGTGCGAGCGCAGCGAGCCTCGAAACCCGATCCCCCGTCCCCAGTCCCCGAGCAAGGAGTCACCATGAAGCAGCCCCGCATCTCCTACGTCGCCTACGACGACATGGACCCCCGCATGCAGGCCGAGATGGACCGCAGCGCCCGCGAGGGCACGCCCCGTCCGGAGACCAACGCGGTGCGCGCCCACGTGCCCGCGGCCTTCTGGGCCTTCGCCGAGCCGTGGGAGAAGATGTTCCGCAACGGCGTGTGCGACCACGCGATCAAGGAGCTGTGCCGGGTCTACATCTCCCGCACGGTGAGCTGCGAGTTCTGCGGCAACCAGCGCTCGGTCAAGGGCAGCCAGCAGGGCCTGGTCGAGGGGCAGTACGACGACCTCCTCAACTTCGAGTCCTCCGACAAGTTCGACGACCGCCAGAAGGCCGCGCTCGCCTACGCGCAGGCCATCGCCTGGAACGAGGACGACCGCGACGGCCTGTGGACCCGGCTGCACGCCCACTTCACCGAGGACGAGCTGGTCGAGCTCGGCTGCGTCATCGCGCTGACCTTCGGCCAGCAGAGCTGGATCCGGCTCCTCGACGTCGACCACCACCAGTACATGGCCGGCACGTCGGCCTCGATGGCGCCCGGCTTCGAGGACGCCGAGGCGCTGGCCGCGTCCAAGGCCAGGGAGGACTACTGGGCCGCGGGTGCTCCGGGCACGTCGAGCGCCTCCCGGTGAGTGCCGCCGACTGGGGCGCCCCCGACACCCCCGTCCTGGTCGAGCCGCTGGCCGGCTCCGACCGCCCGGCCCACTACCTCATGGCCGAGACCCTCGACGGCCTCTACGCGCCGTACGCGCTCCGGCTGCCCGACGGGCCGGGACCGCACCCGTTCGTGCTCGTCGCCTACGGCAACGGGGGCGGCGGCATGGGGTGGCTGCACGACCGGGTGCACCGCTTCCGCCACGTCACCGACGTGCTGCTCGACGCCGGGTATGCGTGCGCGTGGGTGCGTTACCGCACCGAGGTCGAGCTCGGCTACCAGACCGGCGGGGCCATGCGCAGCACGGTGCGGCAGGGCATGGGCCTGCTGAGCCGCGCGCCGCTGGAGTACGAGGACGAGGTCGCGATCCTGAGGCACGTCGCGGTCCATCCCGCGATCGACGGCGACCGGCTCTTCCACGTCGGCGTCAGCCACGCCGGCGAGATGCTCTTCAAGCTGCTCTCGCAGTACCCCGGCCTGCTCCGCGCGGGCGTCGCGGCCGAGCCCGCCTCGCACGAGCTGCTCACCCTGCGGCTCGACGACGTGCCCACCGTGACCAGCGACGGCGGCCTGCGCGACATCGAGAGCATGGAGATCCGCAGCACCGAGCGCGCCCGCGCCCGGGTCGCCGACCCCGACGAGGTGTCGGCCCGGCTGGACGGCGTCGACATCCCGGTGCTGGTGCTGGGCCGCGACGAGGACGAGCTCCAGGGGATCTTCCGGCTCACCTACGAGCTGCTGGCCGAGAAGCGCGCCGACGCCGAGTGGCGCTCGTGGTCGCACGACGTGCACGGCTACATCTACCCCGAGTCCGACGCCGACGGCGTCGCGCAGGTCGACGACGTCCAGCGCGAGGCGCTGGCCGCGATCGTCGACTTCCTGGACCGGCACAACACGTGACGCACCGACAGGCACGAGAGGAGCGAGGCATGTACAACCACATCGAACGCGTGGGGTTCGTGGGGCTCGGGGCCATGGGCTCCGGGATCGCCCGGCGGCTCATGGACGCGGGCCACACCGTGGTCGGGTGGAACCGGACACGCAGCAAGGCCCAGGACCTCATCGACGCCGGGATGGGCTGGGCGGACACGCCCCGCGAGGTGGCCGAGCAGTGCAACGTCGTCCTCACGATGCTCACCAACACCGCCGCGATCGAGGGCGCGGCGCACGGCGACGACGGCCTGCTCGCAGGCCTCGGTGCCGGCCAGGTGTGGGCCGACCTGAGCACCATCGCCCCCGAGCGCAGCGTCGCGCTGTCGGAGGAGGTCGCCGCGACCGGCGCGCGCTACCTCGACACCCCCGTCTCCGGGTCACCCGCGACCCTGGCCGCCGGCCAGATGTCGGTGATGGTCGGCGGTGAGCGATCGGCGTACGACCACGTCGAGAAGCTGCTGCACGCCATCGGCCCCAAGGTCACCTACATCGGCCCCAACGGCCACGCGATCCTCACCAAGGTGGCGATCAACCTCTCGCTCGTCGTGTCGGTGACGGCCTTCGCGGAGGCGGTGACGCTGGTGGAGAAGGCCGGCGTCGACCGGGCCGCCGTGGTGGACGCCGCGCTCAAGAGCGTGATCGCCTCGCCGGTGATCGGCTACCGCGCGCCGCTGCTGGTCGACGACGACACCGTCTTCGCCGACGTCGAGCTGCAGCAGAAGGACCTGGTCCTCGCCCAGGAGCTGGGCCGCACGCTCGGCGTCATGCTGCCGACCTGCTCGGCCGCGAGCGAGATGCTCAGCGCCGCCCGCAGCAGCGAGCTGGCCGACCGCGACTTCCTGGTCAGCGTCGCCGACGTCTACCGCCGGGCCGCGGGGGTGGAGGTCCGATGACGACCTCCGAGCAGGCGAAGCCGCCCTTCCGCACCACCGTCGACGAGGTCCCCCTCGAGCAGGGCCTGCGCGAGGAGGAGGGCTGGGTCGACATGCAGGTGCAGTACCTCATCAACTCCGAGCGCGGCCGCTCCGACGGCCTCACCGTCGGGCGGACCGTGCTGCCGCCGGGCGCCCGCCACGAACGGCACCTGCACACCGACGCCGACGAGTTCCTCGTGGTGATGTCGGGTCGCGGCGAGATCCACACCAACAAGGGTCGTGAGCCGTCGCAGGCCGGGGACGTGATCTTCACCCCGCGCGGCAACTACCACGGGTTCGTCAACACCGGGGACGAGGACGTGCTGCTCATCTGGGGTTGGAGCGGCGCCGGGTCGCTGGCCGCCGCGGGCTACGGGATGCCCGGTCCCGACGACGAGTTCGACGACCCGTCGTGAGCCTCGACCCGCGGATCCACGCCGGTACGACGGCGATGCTCGCCGTCCGTGCCGAGGCTCACTCCTCTGGCGCCGGCCCGCTGGGGTGGAAGCTCGGCTTCGGTGCGCCTGCGGCACTGGCCCTCTTCGGCACCGACCGCCCGCTGGTCGGCTTCCTCACCGCCGACCGGCTGCTGGCCTCCGGGGCGGACGTGGACGTCACGGGGTGGACCACCCCGATGCTGGAGGCGGAGGTGGCCGCCCACCTCGGCGCCGACGTGGCGGCCGACGCGACCCCTGACGAGGCGCTGGCGGCGGTGGCGGGCTGGTCGGTGGCGATCGAGCTCGCCGACCTCGACCCGCCGCCGTCCGACATCGGGGAGGTGCTGGCCGGCAACATCTTCCACCGGCACGTGCTGCTCGGGACGGTCGTCCGGGTCCTGCCTGCCGGCCTCTCCTTCACCGTGTCCCGCGACGGCGAGGCGTTCGCGTCGACCTCGACGCCCTTCGACCTCACGGGCGAGCCGGGGAAGGTCCTGGCCTCGGCCGCCTCGACCCTGGCGTCGTGCGGGGCGGCGCTGTCGGCCGGCGACGTGGTCATCACCGGCTCGGTGGTCGCCCCCATCGACGTGAGCGGCGGCGGGTCGTGGCACGTGCTCGCGCCGGCGCTCGGCGAGGTGTCGGTGGAGCTGCGGTCCGGTGCCTGAGGCGCCGGACCCGGTCCCACCCGGGCTGGCTCCGGACGGCCGTCCGCGCTCACCTACGCTCAATGACGTGCACACTTCTGCCCCGAAGGCCCCGACGGAGCCCTCGCGGGACCGCAAGAAGACGATGGGCCGCGGGGTGGCGATCGTCGCCACGGTCCTGATCGCCATCAACCTGAGGCCGGGCGCCTCCTCGGTCGGGCCGGTCCTGGAGGAGATCACCGCCGGGCTCGGCACCGGCTCCGGCGTGGCCGGCATCCTCACCGGCCTGCCCGGGCTGTGCTTCGGACTGGTCGGCGCGGCCGCGGTGGGCATCGCGCGCCGGATCGGCATCACGACGGGCATCGCGGTCGGTATCACGCTGGCCGCGGCGGGCCTGCTGCTGCGCAGCCAGACCGACACCGCGTGGGTGTTCCTCGCCCTGTCGGCGGTGGCGCTGTCCGGCATGGCCGTGGGCAACGTGCTGGTCCCGGCGTGGATCAAGGCGCATCCCTCGTCCGGCAACGTGCTGCTGCCGACGATCTACGGCACCGGCCTCATCGTCGGCGGCACGCTCGGCTCCGCGCTCACCGCGCCGGTGGCCGCCGAGGTCGGCTGGAGCAAGGCCTTGGCCATGTGGGGACTGGTGGCGCTGACGGCGCTGCCGATCTGGGCGTGGCTGGCCTTCCGTGAGCGCTCATTGACGCCGGCGGAGGAGCCCGCCGCCGACCCGACCCTGCGGATCTTCCACTCCCGCACCGCCGTGGCGATGGCGACCCTCTTCGCCGTGCAGTCGATGCACGCCTACGTGCAGTTCGGCTGGCTGCCCCAGATCTACCGCGACGCCGGCCTCTCCCCGTCGGCCGCGGGCGCCATGCAGGCGATGCTCACGGCGTTCGGGGTCGTCGGTGCGCTGATGATGCCGACGGTGATCGCCCGCTCGCCGAACCTGACGCCGTGGATGGCCTCCTTCAGCGTGGCCCTGCTCGCGGGCTACTCCGGGCTCCTCCTGGCCCCGGCGACATTGCCGTGGCTGTGGGCGCTGCTGCTCGGCTTCTCCGGCTTCGCGTTCCCCACGACCATCGCGATGCTCACCGCCCGCACTCGCGACCACGCCGTCACGGCCCGGCTGTCCGGCTTCGTCCAGCCGGTCGGCTACCTGCTCGCGGCGGTCGGCCCCGTGCTCGTCGGGATCCTGCACGCCGCCACCGACAGCTGGACGATCCCGATCCTGCTGCTGATGGCCACCGTCGTCCCCTTCACCTGGGCGGGGCTGCGCGTCTCGCGCCCCGTGTACGTCGACGACGAGCTCGCCACCGACTGACGTCACGTTTGTCGTTCCCCTCTGACCGGTCGCGTGCACGGGCACGTCCGGGGTCTACTGAGGTCATGAGCGACATCGGCGAGCCGGAGCTGCCCACGTTGTACTCATGGGCGGGCGGCCTCGTGCCGCTACGCCGGATGATCGACTGCTTCTACGACCGCGTGGAGGCCGACGACGACTTGTCCGGCTTCTTCCCGGGCGGGGTCTCGGTGCACCACCGCGAGCACGTCGCGGCGTGGTGGGCCGAGGTGCTGGGCGGCCCGGACACCTACACCCAGCAGCACGGTGGGTACGAGTCGATGCTCCGACACCACCTCGGGTTGGCCATCACCCCGGCGCAGCGGCAGCGGTTCGCCGCCACGATGAGCCTCGCCGCCGACGAGGCAGAGCTGCCCACCGACCCGGAGTTCCGGGCGGCCATCATCGGGTACCTCGAGTGGGGCACCCGGCTGGCCATGGAGAACTCGCAGCCAGGGGCCACACCCGTCGAGCACGCTCCCACTCCACGATGGGGATGGGGTGTCGCGCCGCCGTACCAGGGATGAGGGTCGTCAGACGTGACCGCTGAGCTGGGCGAGCCGGACCGCGAGGGCGTCCACCATCGCGCCGGCCTTCTTGGCCGAGACAGCCGACGTGCGGTCGCCGCCCTGGCTCGACACCGGGAGCACGTCGACCGAGAGCTTCGCGCCGCCGGCGAGCGCGCGGAGCTCGTCGACCTTGGTGCCGAAGGGCGACCCGCTCCCCGGGGAGTAGTACTCGACGACGTCGTCCAGCTCGTCGGCGTACAGGTCGGTCTTGGTGACGGCGATGACGAGCCAGATGGGTCGGTCGCGGCGGACGGCCATGGAGGCGATGCGGTGCGCGGTGATCGACCAGTCCTCGAGCTCGGCGGCAAGCTGCTCCTCGCGGCTGGCCGTCGCCTGGCCGGACGTGCCGGCCACACGCCGGGGCGTGGCGTACCCGTTGGCGACGACGTGGATGATCCCGTCGACCGGCTCGTCGTGGAAGACCTCGTCGAGGGCCGAGAGCCGCGTGGCCGCGTTGTCCCCCGGGACCACGAGGAACCGGAAGCCCTGCAGCCTGCGCGAGCGGCGGGTACGTCGCTCCATGACGGCCGAGCCCACCTCGCCCACGCCGTCGCCGGAGGTGCGCCGGGTGAGCCGGTTGGCCAGCTCGGTCTTGCCGACCCCGGTCATGCCGGTCACGGCCACCGTCGGGAAGCGCCGCCGGAACAGCCGGCCCACGCGCTCGGGAGCGGCCGTCAGGCCGGACAGGACGCCGCCGGCGATGGTCGCGCCGAGGGCGGCGCGTCCGGAGCTGGGCATGATCGTCCGGAATCGGGTGGATGTGCGGGACACGAGACTCCTCGGCTGCGCATGAGGCGGGCTGGCACGCCCGAGCCTACGTTCGGCCTCGCCCGTGCCCCTTGATGCGGTCACCGACGGAGAGCAGGGGTCAGCCCTTCTGCAGCTCCTCGGCGAGCATGACCAGGATGCCGCTGGGGCCGCGGAGATAGGTGAGCTTGTAGATGTCCTCGTACGTCGCCACGCCGCGCAGCGGGTAGCAGCCGTGCCGCGCGGCGATCTCGAGCGCCTCGTCGATGTCGTCGACCGAGAACGCCACGCGGTGCATGCCGATCTCGTTGGGCAGGGTCGGCTCTGTCTCGATCGCGTCGGGATGGATGTACTCGAAGAGCTCCAGACGACCGTTGCCGTCCGGCGTCTGGAGCATCGCGATCTTGGCGTGGTTGCCGTCGAGGCCGACGGCCGTGTCGGTCCACTCGCCGCTCACCGTGTCGCGGCCGAGGACGGTGAGCCCCAGGTCGGTGAAGAAAGCGATCGTCGCTTCGAGGTCGCGGACCGCGATCCCGACGTTCTCGAGCTTGATGGGCATGCACTGCAGGCTATCGAGGTCGCGGGCCTATACCGCGCTTTGCGGGCGGCCACACCAGAAGCCCGTACGCAGCATGTGCTTACACGTCCTTGTGCCGATGGCGTTGCGAGAAGACGATAAAGGACTCACCAGGTCACAGATTATGAGGTCGTCTAAGGCGGCCGCGTTGTCCGCCTATTCGACTGTCGCGATGCGGGGCATAGACAGGCCCTCATTGCATCAGCGTGACGATCCTTGCAGACAGTGCGTCTGGCCGCGGTCGCCGTATGACAGCGAAGTAGTCGCAACGCTCGTCCGCCGGGTTCCAAGCGATGCCTGTTCCGTGGGGCCGCACAAGCCGGCGCTTGCCGAAGATCGCTTGGTTCGGATCGTTCAGGAGAGTCCAAAGGCGACCACCTTCGCCCACACACGAGAGTGCAGCAGAGACGTGGTCACGCTCGGATCCGTCATGGGCGTGCAGGGCAGCAACGAGCCCGTCCAGCATTGGCTTGATTGAGGAGGCAAGGTCTCGGTCCCAGCGCGATCCGACGTCAACTTCAATGCCGAATCGTCCGTCGTATGCCGTGCCCGCGTAGACGTGTAGGGACGTGCGGAAGTCGGCCCACCAGTGCGCCGGCGTACTTGCTGTTGGCATGTGGGTGAGCTGAGCCGAAGCAAGTCCGGCGGCGGAGGGCGAAATCACCGCCGCCGGCTCTACGACGCTGTAGGTGACGCGGTGGAGGTCATCGACGCTCGCCTTACGCTGGCAGACGATCCCGTGCTTGGCAAGGTGCGCGTAGCAACCTGTGCCGACGTTGTAGAGCAGGACGTTCTCAAGATCAACGAAGCTGTCATCTGGCGTGCCGTACTCGGCGACAAGGATGCCCGTGGGGCTTGGCGTTATCGCACGCAGAGCGCGTTGTAGGGCGCCTCGGTAGTCGCGGAGCCACCCCCGGGGCTCGAACGGCAAACGCACGAGACTCCACGCATCGACGCGCTGGTGATCGACGGCCACCGCAAAGGGAGGCTGCTCCATGTGACAAGCATGCGCTGTCCACATGCCGATGGCCAGCACGGGCTACCGCGGCGAATGACTGCATGAGTGGTCGCTCAGGGTGAGGCGGTCATTGGGCCCGCTGCGTCGACTCAATCGAGGATGGTCCAGTCGACGGGGTCGACGTGTCGGCTCGCGAACCAGCGGTTGACCCTGCCGAAGGGATCGGAGCCGCCGAACGCCGGTTCGGCGCCGGCTGTTCGGAGTACCGACATCGGCGACGGGTGGCTGGACGCGAAAACTTCGACCTCGGGCGCCAGGTACTTGCGCATGCCGTGGGCAGGTACTCCCCAAAGCATTGCGGCGATCGGCCGAGCAGTGGCCTCCACCCGGATTGCCTTCGCGGTGGCTACGGCCAGCGGCGACCACCACCGGATATGCCGCTTCGGCCGTGGCTGTATGTCGCAGGGAAGGGTCAGGGAGCGGTTGAGCAGCATGACGCCCTGCTTGGTCCATGAGGTGAGGTCGCCGGTCTTGGGCGGCGAGTACTCGACGGGGAGCTCCCGGAAGATGTTGGCTAGCGAATCCGGCACATCGCCGCCCGGGCCGGTGGAGAAGCTCAAGCCCGTCGCGCGTGCCGGGTTCGGGTAGGGATCCTGTCCGAGGACCAGGACCCGCACTTGGTTGAGGGGCAATTCGAAGGCTCGCCAGATGACCGAGTTCTCATCCTCCTCAACTGGCAGGTAGGGGCCGGCGTCGGCCACCTTCGCCAAGCAGGCCTCGAGCTTGGTGTCGATGCCAGCGTCGGCCGCGCGAAGACCCGCAACCCAGTCGGCGGCGATCCTCCCGTCGCCGGCAAGGCGGTCCAGGATCTGCGCTCCAGTCACGAACGGGAGCGTAGCGCTGGGGACTGTCGCAGAGTCCTTGGACCGAAGAGCATCCTCCGACGCGGAGACGGACGGGGACACTCAAAGCTCGAGTCCTCTGGCGGCGGAGAGACCCGGGTACCACGTGGGCGCGGAGGGCGAAGCGCCGCGCCGAGAAGCTCAGCGATGCCGCAACCTTCACGCCGTTCAAGGTCTTTTTGTGATCACGTTGTGTAAGCCTGAAGGCGTGGATGCAAACGAGCGAGTCACGGTCTGGGACCGATTGCGGGAGTACGTCGAAACTCAATCGGGTCCCTTCACGTCTCAAGAGGCACTGTCGTGGTTCCGACGTCACGCGCCATCCCAAGCCAATGATCGAACCGTGCGCACGCACATCCGCGGGGCGTGCTGGAACGTTGGGGACCGGTCCCAGTTCTCCGGGAAGGAGCCGTTCCTTACCCGGATCGATCGCGGCATCTTTCGGCTAGCCACCCAAGACGAAGTCGAAGACTGGCGCGCCGCCGACGGCACTGAGGTACGGGCAAGCGCACAGCAGGGTCGGACAGCTCGCGCTGACGACTTGGTCGAGCCGGGACCAGCGTCCGGCAGTGCTGCTTCTCCGCCGGAGTCCGCAGAGGTCACGCAGGCGGCGAATGAATGGCACGCGGAAGCAAACGTCCAGGCCGTGTTGGTGACCGCGCTCGCAACCGATGGCTGGCGCATCCTGTCGGTTGCCAACACCGCCACCAAGGAGCACGGCATCGACGTGATTGCTGCTCGGGACGGGCAGACGGTCGGCATCGAGGTCAAGGGCTTCCCCAGCCGCACCTACGCCGACCCCGCTCGTGCCGGCGAGCAAAAACGCGCAAGCCCCAGCACCCAGGCTGGCCACTGGTATTCGCAGGCCGTACTTGCAGCAATGCGCTTACGTGGGAAGGAACCAACCTGGAGCAGCGTGATCGCCCTTCCCGACTTCCCGCGCTACCGGCAGTTGCACTTCGAGACTGCTGGCTCGCTGAGCGCCACAGGCATAGAAGTGTGGTGGATTGACCAGAGTGGGACGCTCCGACGCCGTTGAACCATGCTCGCGGCGAAAGGATCCACATGCAGGGCGCGCAGTTCGCGGCAAATGGCGTGTCCCAACGGTAGGGGCCCGTCCTGCGAGTTGGCGCCGAAGACCTCAGGCGCAACTACGGCGCAGCCGTTCCCTTTGGAGGTGACCAAGATGACAGTCTGTCGTTCGCCCCTCGTCGCGGTCTGCGACCGTTGCGATATGGACGATCGCTACACGAATCACTTCTGCGGCGTCTGTCACACCAAGACAAACCACAAGGTGCTGCCGCTGAAGAGGGATGAGCTGAAACGAACCCTGATGGTCTGCACCAAGTGCGGTAGTCACCGACCCGCCCGCAAAGACTAGAGGCCCCCTGCGGGACTGACCGGCAGTTGCAGCCGGGCATCGCCCACGACGACAGGCGGCGGTATGGGGCAGTTCGCGGATCAGGCTGAAGTTCGCGTTGGAGCTTGGGTCGCACCCCCCATGCGAAATCAGAGTTGGTGTAAGCGGACTGCGGTGGGCACAGCCATGTGACCCGCGAGAACGACCCTGTCAGTACGACCAGAAGATCTGACTGGTGGCGTATGCGGGGTCGTACACGAGGCGACCATGAGCCGGGGCGTCGAACGACAGAAACCCATCTAGGACCTCACCCTTGTTGAGGTTGCTGAAGTAGAGACGTTCGACCTCCATCGGGACGAGACCTGCGTCGCCAACACCCTGGTTGTAGCGCCGGTTCTCGGGGCCGAGGATGTAGAAGTCGGCCGCATTGATTGGCAGGTTGTCGACGCCCGAACTGAACGCCACGTACACGGCGATGAAGCACCCGTGTCTTGCCGTGTAGTACGACGACGGCGAGGCTTGGCACGGCTTGATCTCAGCCTTGATCGCGCCAGAAGCTCCACCACCATCGGCAAGGATGAAGGTCTGCGCGCCGTTGCTTAGGTCCTTGTTGTTCTTGCGCGTCTGATCTAGCAGGCGCTCAGCCTTGGTCAACTTGGGTTTGGTGGGCGGCACGCTCGCTTTTGGAGGCTCTGTGACAGCTGGCGAGGCGGTTACTGTCACCGTGGCAGCCGGTGCGGGGTCGGCACCGGCGGCTCGGCCGCCGCCGCAGCCGGCCAGGGCGAGGCATGCGAGAAGGATCGAGGCACCGAGAGTCCGAGACACCGAACAATTCTCGCGGCTACCGACGGAGTTGGGGTCGGAAACCGAGAACTGGTCGCAGCGACGTCGGCGACTCAGAGCGCACTCGTCGAGGGCCGAGCCGGGGTGTCGAGCACATGCAAGGGTCAGAATCTGCGTTGCCCGGAGCCGAACGCGATAGGCGGCGCTATGAAGCGGGTCTGCCACGGTGGAATCCAGGTAGTCAAGCGAACCGCAAGGTTCCCGCAGCACCGTGGTCGAGCTCTAACAACGGGTCCGAGGAAGCCCCGGTCCAACTGGCCGCAGACACTCATCTCGCGCTTCATGCGGTTCCAGTCGAGTGGCCCTTTGGCCCGATCGCAGGACAGGTCGTCAAACTCGAACGAGAATTCATGGATATGGCTTGGCCACGGGGCTAGGCGTGAACGATGCATGCAGGGTCGGACTGACTCGGTGCAAGGTCGTCCGAGGGGGACAACATGAACGACAACATCGGCACGCCCGAGGAAGGTCGCTCCGACCAGAACGTGCCGGAGCAGACAGGACAGACGCCTGCGGAGGCGGTCGCAGTTCCCGGATCGAGTGCCACATTCTCGGGTGATGCTGACTACTTGTCCGACAACGCTCACGGCGCAAAGCGGCCGGCCCGTTGGGTAGTCGCGACCGTGGTCGCCGCAGTTCTCGTCGTCCTGGGCGCGGTCACGGTCGTGCTCGTCCTGAACCATCGCGCCGATGTCGCTGCCGCCGAACGGCGCGAGGCCGCCGAGCGCAAGCAAGAGGCTGAGGAGAAGGCCGCTGACGAGGCGCGACAAGCCGAAGAAGAGGCCGCCGCTGCGAAGCTCGCTGATGCAGAGTCGCACTACGGCTCATGCCTCGATCAGCTCGACCCTCTGTTGAACTCGCTGCAGACGGTTGACGCCCGACTCGACGTGGGGCTCAACCAGTCCGACCTCTCCGACATGGTGGGAGAGGCGTCGGTCGCATACAACCGCATCGACATCGACGAGCTCGGCACGGGTACCTGCCTGACCGTCGGCGCTCGGTTGGAGAACGCGTTCAATGCATACGCTGGCACAGTCAGTGACTGGAACGACTGCATCTATGACTACGGCTGCGACAACGACGCGCTGACGCCCAGCCTTCAAGCGAAGTGGGCAGAGGCGTCTCGCGCGATCGACAAGGCCGAGCGCTTGCTTGACTCGCTGGACCCGAACAGCTCGTCGTACGACGAAACCACTGCGTCTGACATCGTGTGAGGCGCTGACTGCGTTCGCCGACAGGCGGCGGAAAGACGCACGACGGCGAATGCCATCGTGGTGCGCCGAGCAAGTCGAGAACGAGGACCGGGCGCATGAGAAGCTGCGCCAGAACTACTACCTGCCGGACTGGCGGCATCGTGCTTGTTGCGTGAACCAGCATGCCTGTAACGACCCGCAGGAGGTGGACGGTGACCCTGCCTTCGCCCGACAAGGTTCGGAGCGCCTGAGCACCGTCCTCGTCCGTGTAGGCCACGGCGTGCACGATCCCATTGCGACCTTGAACTGCCCCCCGCGTCTGGCGGCACCATTGGGACAGTCGTCGGCCCTCATCAGTGCCCAAAGCCTCAGCGCGACGATTCAACTCGCCAAGCGCCTTGCCTAGTGACCAGTCCACAAAAGGGTCATCCGAAGGAGCACCATCGATCTCATCGATCGCGTCGCGAATCGCGTGGTGGAGACGGGCCGCTGCCCAGTTGAGGCGGCCCAAGTCCTCGAGCAGCGTGTCGTCGAGCGGCATGCGCGTCACATATGACTCGTAGTCAATCTCTTGTTCCATGCTGTCCACGGATTCACCCTCAACTACAGACAACGAAGTGAGCAACTCAGGCGGCGGAATGGACTACACCGTTCTCAGGGTGGTCAGTCTTTCGGCACGTATACCCGCAACTGGATGCCCTGGTGCTCCTCGAGCTCGTCGTTGTCCACGTAGGTGATCGAGCCACCGCCGACGTCCTCGAAAGGCATCGGGTCCCCTAGAACGGGAAGGTACGAGATCTGGCCGTCCGCCGGGCCTCCGCGCAGAACGACGTTCGGCTTGTTGGGCATGCAGAGACTCTATGACCCACGCCGCCCGGCCACGACGATGACAGGCGGCGGAATGGGGCACATTGCGCATAACCGGTCGTCCGGTCTTACCGGCCCAGTGAGGAGCAAGAGCTACGTGCCGGCGATGGCCGTGTCGGTGGTGACAACGCCGTGTTGTTCAGCCCACGTGACCAGTGGTCCGGCGTCCTGCCAGTACCGAACCCTGATTTCTCCGTCGAGCGAGAGCTGACCCATTTCGGGGATCCCGAACGAGTTGCCCAGTTCGTCGAGTAGTCGCGCGGCGGTGGCGACGAGTGCCGCGCCTGGCTCGGCGATGTCGTCCAGGGCGGCGGCGGTCTCGGCGATAGCGCTGGTGGAGACGCCGTTGCCGCTGCGCGACTCAGCGAAGCCGAATCGTCGTGTGTGCCCGATCTGCACGGTCCTTCCCGGCGAGGGAACGAGCTGGGCCAGGAGGTTGGCTGCCCCTGCGGCGCCGGTGGTGTCGCGCGCGTGCGCTCCGAGGCGGCGCAGCCCGTTCAGCAGGGCCAAGGCAATGATCTCGTCGGGCACGATCTGGTCCTCGACTGGTTCCTCTCCCTCACGATCCCGTTGGCGCAGGCGGTCAGCCAGGTCCCACAGTTCGATTGCGTAGGAACCTGTGCCGTCGGTGTGCAGCTCTGCGTAGCCGTAGTGCGGGAGTGGGGAGTCAGCACGCGCATGAGGACCGTCGCCGACCGTGTACTTGCCCCGCCCGGTGCGGACCCAGGAGAAGTGGGCACCGGCACGTCCGACGTCGAAAAGCTCTCGTCCCGCGTAGTTCTGTCGCATCTCATCTAGGCGCTTCTGGCTGATCTCCAGTGCGCCAGCGTGCTCGGGGACCAGCCCTACGACCACCCATGCTCCGTGATTTCGGTCCACGTTCGCCAGCGCGTCCTTCAGGACCTCGGCCAGACGCACCGCGAGGTTCGACGAGCGCATGTCGCGGCGGCGGTACTCGGCTGCGACTTCCGGTTCGGACAGGTAGCGCGTAGTCGTGCCGTGCCGTATGGGAAAGCGGAATCCGTCGTTGACAATCACGGCGTGCGGAGCGCCACTCGACCGCGGGACCGCCACTAGCCACCATCCGCGACTGGGATCAGCGGTGCTCGGCACCGAGTGGATCTCGACGGCGGGCAGGGGCGCGATGCCCGACGCAAGGATCTGGAGCATCCGGTTTCGTTCGTCGTCGCTGAGTTCGACTCCTGGCGCACTGCTGGCCACAGCGTGGTCATCTTCCTCAACGCCGAGAACGATGAGTCCGCCGGATGCGTTGGCGAGCGATGCGACGTCGCCGCACAGGTCGCGTCGGTCCTTGTCGCTGTTGCCGTACAGCGTGCCCTTGAAGTCGAGATCGAATGCCTCCGGAATCCGGTTATCAACCATCGCCTCGATATTCGCGGCACTCAGGTGGTCTACCGGCGCACCGAGAACGGTGGCCAAGCGTCGTGACCGAAGGATTGCCATGGGCACATCCTGCCCGGACGGTGCGGCACTCCGCGGGCGCATCCTGCCCGGGCGGTGCGATGCAGCAGCCCATCTGGGCTTGGTCGAGCCAGTTGGGTCGACCGGAGCGCGTTCAACGCAGCCATCAAGCGGCGGATGGACGCAGCATCGTTAGCCCTCCGCCAGCGGTTCGGGTCCCACCAGCAGACCCTCTTCAATGCTTGCGCGAATCACCCCACGAAGTTGTCTGACGAAGTGCTCCACGTCGCCGGTGAACTGCCACAGCGAAAGATCGTGCGCCATGTTGGGGCGAACCTTCATCCTTTCGTGCCGGTGGTAGTCGCCGTGTAGTAGCCCGCCGTAGATCAAGTCCTCGATGATCTCCGGCGCGGTTCTCTCGTCTCCGTCGCCCTCATGCGCGAGGATCGCAAGGCCGAGTCCATGGAAGCCCTCTCGATAGCTAGCCACGTTGGCGGCAGGGTCCGGTCGGTCAGAGAGTTCGTCACCGAGTTGAGCACCTTCGGCACATAGACCTGATCCCTCTTGCCGATCGCGAACTTTCGTAGGGCCATCGCCCGCACGACTCGCGCCCACCGATCGGGCCATGGCGTCGGTGAGAACGGAACCAGCAGGAGACTCGGCTCTGTCATCGAGAACGCATTGGCCAAGTCGTCATACTCGTCACCAGGGCGCAGAAGAGCTCGAGTCGGCGAAGTCGGTGGGTGGACACCCACGCGGGGAACGCCAGCCGTGCAGACGTGGATGTCCCGACCGCGACGCGAGCGTCGTCGACGGAGGACAGACCGTTTCCCACGGGTGCTGCGGTGGATCCGGGTTGTCGCGGGACAGAACTAAGCCCCAGGGGCTTGTCGCGCAATCCGAAGATGCCGATAGAGGCCGACCTGGGGCAATGCTGCAACGGTACCATCCCGCATGACTTCGAGCGTGCCTGTCCGCATCGACCCCGCTTGGCTCTCTCGGCCGCGCTTCGCCGAATACGAGGACGCCGCCGGTGGCGATGCGGACGTCGCGAGCCGCCTGTACGAGTGGAACGCGCGAGCGTCGTCTGCTTTGTTTGAGGTGATCCACCACTTCGAAGTCCTGCTACGTAACGCGATCGTTCGCCAACTTGAGCACGACGGCCCAACACCGTTGCTTCCACCGGGCACGCCATGGGTGCAAGGCGCGAAGCGGATTCTCGAGGTCGAAGGGCGACTCAAGCAACTCGGTAAGACCCCGACTGCAGGGCGTATCTATTCCAATGTCACCTTCGGCTTTTGGCGGACGATGTTTGAGAACGAGTACGAGGAACTGTGGCGGCACTCGTTGAAGTTCGTGTTTCGTCACTCCCGAGCCGATCGACCGGTCATCTTGGCCTACCTCGACTCGCTAAACCGCCTCCGGAATCGGATCGCTCACCATGGCAGCCTCATCGAACTTGATGTACGAGGGGAGGTGCAGAAGATCGTTCGGCTCGCAGGCTGGATCGATCCAGAAGCTGCCCGTTGGATGCGGTCTCTCGAACGCGTGACCGCGATCGCCCAAGAGAGACCGATCGACCCACCTCGCAACGTGATCGTCGTCCCTGCCGGGGAGGCATGGGAGCTCTACGAGACTTACAAGCAGAACGTTTACATCTTTCCGGCGGGTCGATCGGTCCGGGTTGTAGACCATCTTGCGTTCTACGCGGACCAAGAAGTGAAACCGGTGATTCCAAGAATCCTTGAGTGGTTCGATGCCATCGATTGGAGTAAGCAGAACGCCGCACGTTTGCTAAAGACGGGCGATCCGCTCGACAAGATCGTTGGGAGTGCCATCTCGACCACGAAGGCGAGGAAGCCGCGGGTGTGGGACGGAAGCGTCTACCAGGTCTTCGTCCTTTCGGGACCCCGTGATTCAGAGACGCAGACGCTTCCGGCCCCTATCACCCACAGCCGTCGCGGCAGAGGAAGTGCCTTTGCGCAGGGGCAGCGCTATCACGCGATGTCCGAATTGCTTACGGCGCGAGACACCGCCGACCTGGCACGAGCTTGATGCTTGGCCGGGAACGTAGCTGAGACGCATCGAAGGATTGCCGGCAGAACTTTTTCGACCGCGGCCAATGCCCCGGTGGCCCTAGTCCATGCGGCCCTCGAGGCGTGATGTCACAAACTCGGTGAACCTGCCGGTGTCGGCGTAGTAGTTGGGGTATGCCTCTCGCAGTTGGCTGATACGGGCGATGTTGACCAGCACCGCGTCGAGGTCATCGTCCTCCAACGCCTCCAACTCGGTCAGGCGGGCCTGAGCGAGGGCCAGAGTCTCGTGGACCGTAACCGTCAGGCGGCCCTCCCGACGCCAGAGTTCCAGGGTCAGCACGTTGCGGCGGTCGCTCGTCGCATGGTCGCCCACGAGCGACTCGTACGTCCGCAGCCGCCCGACGACGTTGTGGTCTTGTTCCAACCGCGCCAGCTCTCCCAGCAGGTCCTCCGCCGGCGCGTCGGCGCCCGGCACCGGGGCGACCCCCTCCTCGTGCGCCATGAGGGAGGACACGACGACGAAGAACCGGAGGACCTCCGGGTCGCCCTTGCCGTACTTCAGCTCGCTGCCGGAGAAGAGGTCCATCGTCTCGACAGCCGTCGCCCACGCGTGCTGCAGTTGTGTGCGGACCTGCAGTTCGATCTGCAGGCCGTGGTACTCCTCCTTGGAGGCCCCGTACTCGTACACGAGATGGACGCCGCGGTACCCGGAGTCGCGCGGGCCCGGATCCTCGCGCAGGTAGTCGTAGACCCGGTTGACCGGGTTGCTACTCCTCGGCGAGTCACGTAGGACCTCGACGAGTTCGTCGACCTCGGCGACGCTCTCCAGCACGACCCGGCAGCCGCCGAGGTCCTGCATCGTTGTCACGCTCATCGAAGGGTGGCGCTTCAACTTGTCCAGGATCGTCGGCATGCGCTTGTGGCGCTGCGCGACGACTGCGTCGGAGTTCACGGCCAGCGCCCGCGCCTTTACGGTGACCGTCACGGTGTTGAGAGGAAACGCGTGGGCGAGACGGTAGTTGCTCAGGACGTCCCGCGCCGCGGCGGTCTCCTCGGGCGTGCCCTGCCCCTTGCCGACGATCTTGCTCGCCTTGCGCACTTGGCTGTTGCTGTGTTCGGGGACCGCCCACTTCTTCATGGCCGCGACCGTACCGGCCGCCGCCGACAGCCACCTCCCAATTGCGCGCCGGGCCAGCGAGAGTCGCACCCCCCGGCGGGGACTCGCACCAGACCGAGTCTCTTCTCGCCGCCACGACGGTCGCGAACGTGCGAGCCTTCTCGCGCGTCATTCTGGGCGAACTGGGCTAGAGATCGCGCGCCCGTCCCACCAATCGCAGTGCGTGCCGGAGAACTCAGGTCACCACGACACAGCGACGTACTTGCTCTCCATGTAGTCCAGCATTCCCTCGTGCCCACCCTCGCGCCCGATGCCCGACTGCTTCGTGCCGCCGAAGGGGGCGGCCGGGTCGGAGACGAGGCCCCGGTTGAGGCCCACCATGCCGGCGTCGAGCCGTTCGCTGACGCGCAGGCCGCGAGCGAGGTCCTGGGTGTAGACGTAGGAGACCAGGCCGTACTCGGTGTCGTTGGCCATCGCGATGGCGTCGTCCTCGTCGGTGAAGGTCAGCACGGGGGCGACCGGGCCGAAGATCTCCTCCCCCAGGATGTCCGCGCCGCGCGGGACGTCGAGCAGCACGGTCGGGGAGTAGTAGAAGCCCTCCCGGTCCGGGCGCTCGCCGCCGAGCACGACCCGAGCGCCGGCCGAGACCGCGCCCCTGACCAGCTCGTCGACCTTGGCCGCGGACTCCTCGTTGACCAACGGACCCACCTGGGTGTCGTCGTCGGTGCCGGGGCCGACGGTCAGCGCCTTCATCCGCTCCGCCAACCGGCGGCTGAAGTCCTCCGCCACGTCGGCGTGGACGTAGAAGCGGTTGGCCGCCGTGCACGCCTCACCGGCGTTGCGCATCTTGGCGATCATCGCGCCGTCGATCGCGGCATCCATGTCGGCGTCCTCGAAGACCAGGAACGGCGCGTTGCCGCCCAGCTCCATCGAGCAGTTGACGACCTGGTCGGCCGCCTCCTTGAGGAGCACGCGGCCCACCTCGGTCGAGCCGGTGAAGGAGAGCTTGCGGACCCGCGGGTCGTGGACCATCGCCGAGACCACCGCGCCCGATCGGCGCGCCGGCAGCACCGACACCACGCCCTCGGGGACGCCGGCATCGGCCAGGATCTTGGCCATCAGCAGCGCCGTCAGGGGCGTGTCTGAGGCGGGCTTGAGGATCACCGTGCAGCCGGCCGCCAGCGCCGGGCCGATCTTGCGGGTCGCCATCGCGGCCGGGAAGTTCCACGGGGTCACCAGCACCGCGATGCCCACAGGCTGCTGGAGCACCAGGATCCGGTTGGCGCCGGACGGGGCGGTCATCACCGTGCCCGAGGCGCGCACGGCCTCCTCGGAGTACCAGCGGAAGAACTCCGCGGCGTACGCCGTCTCGCCGCGCGCGTCGGGCAGCGCCTTGCCGTTCTCCAGGGAGATCAGGTGCGCGATCTCGTCGGCCCGCTCTGTCATCAGCTCCCACGCCTTGCGGAGGATCTCGGCGCGCTCGCGCGGGGAGGTGGCCGCCCACGACGCCGCGGCGGCGTCGGCCGCATCCACGCACGCCATCGCGTCGTCGACCGTGCCGTTGGCGACCGAGGTGATGACGTCGCCGGTCGCGGGGTCGAGCACGTCGAAGCGGCCGCCGTCGGAGGCGGCGCGCTCGACGCCACCCACCCACAGGTCGAGCGGCAGGTCGGCGACGGAGGAGAGCGAGAAGTCAGCCACGGGTGGAGCCTTTCGGAGTTGGGGTCTTGGTTTCGACACGGCGCTGGCGCGCCTGCTCAACCAGCGACGACCTTTCAGGTGGGACGGGTTCTTTGGTTTCGACACGGCGCTGGCGCGCCTGCTCAACCAGCGACGACCTTTCGGGTGGGACGGGTTCTTGGTTTCGACACGGCGCTGGCGCGCCTGCTCAACCGGCGAAGCGCTGGCGCGCCTGCTCAACCGGCGACGACGACTAGTAGGGGTTGGTGACGAACAGCTCCTGCGCCGGGAAGAGCGTGAGGATGCGGGGACCGTCCTCGGTGATGACGATCTCCTCCTCGATCCGCGCGGCGGAGAGGCCGTCGCCCGCCGGGCAGTAGGTCTCCAGGGCGAAGACCATGCCGACCTTGAGCTCGACCGGCTCCTTCATCGAGTTGAGCCGCGAGATGATCGGCCGCTCGTGCAGGCCGAGGCCGAGGCCGTGGGCGAACTGCAGGCCGAAGGCCTCCATCTCGCTGCCGAAGCCGAACTCCTCGGCCTTGGGCAGCAGCGCGGCCACCTCGTCGGTGCCGACGCCGGCCTTGATGCCGTCGATGCCGCGGTCCATCCACTCCCGCGCCCGGGTGTAGGCGTCGCGCTGCGCCGGCGTCGAGCTGCCGACCGCGAAGGTGCGGTAGTAGCAGGTCCGGTAGCCGTTGAAGGAGTGGATGATGTCGAAGAACGCCTGGTCACCCGGGCGGATCAGGCGGTCGGTGAAGTTGTGCGGGTGCGGGTTGCAGCGCTCGCCGGAGATCGCGTTGACGGCCTCGACCTGGTCGGAGCCCATCTCGTAGAGCCGCTTGTTGGCCAGCGCCACGATCTCGTTCTCCCGGACGCCGGGCTTCAGCGCCTCGGTGATGTCCTGGTAGACGCCGTCGACCATCGCGGCGGCCTGGTTGAGCAGCATGATCTCGTCGCCGCTCTTGATGCAGCGCGCGTCGAGCATCAGCTGCTGGGCGTCGACGACCGTGAGGCCTTGGCGCTGCATCTCGAAGAGGAACGGCGGCTCCACGATGTCCATGCCGACGGGCATGTCGGCCACCCCGGCCTCGGTCAGCAGGGACTTGATCTCCGCGACGGCGTCGACCATCAGCCCCACCGACGGCGCGACCGCGCCGCGGAAGCCGAGGAAGCCGGCGCGGTAGTTCTCCTCCGGCACCCACTGCGAGTAGATCTTGTGGTGCTTGACCGCCGACCCGAAGTCCCACAGGACCGGGTCCTTGCCGCGGGCCAGCAGCGCGTAGCGGATCATCTTGTCGCCGAGCGCGCCGCCGATCCAGGTCTGGGTCGTGTAGCGGATGTTGTAGAAGTCGAAGAGCAGGAACGCGCCGCACTCGCTGCTGTCCAGGGCCTCCTTGGCCCGGGCGATGCGGTATCGCCGGAGCCGGTCGAAGTCGACCCGCTCCTCGTAGTCGACGCCCATGTGCCCCGGCGCCGACAGCGGGCGGTCCGGCGTGCTCATGCTCAGGCCTCGTCGGCCGCGGACAGGCCGTCGTCGACGGGGGTGTCCTCCGGCTTGAGCTCGAGCCCCGACAACATCGCCTGCTGGTCGAGCAGGATCGCGAAGTCCTCGTCGACCCGACCGCTGCTCACGGTCCCCTGCACGGCGGCGGCGGCCGCGGCCGCCACGGGCATCGGTACGTCGAGCTCGTGCGCCGCCGCGAAGCCGAGGTCGAAGTCCTTGCGCAGCAGGATCGGGGTGAAGGTCGGCGTGTAGTCGAGGTGCACGAACGCCGGGCTCTTGTAGGTCGTGAAGACCGACCCCATCACTGACTTGTTGAGGAACTCCAGGAACGCCGCCCGCGACATCCCGCCCTTCTCGGCGAGGACGGTGATCTCCGCGAGGTTCTGGGTGACGACGCCGAGCATCACGTTGTGGCAGATCTTGGCGAGGCGGGCGAGCTCGCCCTCCCCGACGTACGTCGCGCCCTTGCCGAGGTGGTCGAGCAGCGGCGCCACGCGCTGGTAGGTCTCCTCGGGACCCGAGACCACGAGGCTCAGGCCACCGGCCCGGACCACCTTGCCGTTGCCGCTCACCGGGGAGGCGAGGAAGGCGACCCCACGCTCGGCGCAGGCCGCGCGCATCGCGGCGGACGACTCGGTGGAGACGGTCGAGCAGTCGACGACGCAGCCGGGGACGTGGTCCGGGTCGGCCAGCAGGCCGTCGGGGCCGGTCAGCACCTGCTCGAGGTCGGCCGGCGTCGAGACCATCGTGAAGACCACGTCGTGCCCGCGCAGGTCGGCGATCGTGTCGGCGACCGCGCAGCCCACCTCGGTGAGCGCCTCGGCCTTGGCGCGGGTGCGGTTCCAGACGGTGACGTCCTCCCCCGCCTTCGCCAGCCGCGAGGCCATCGCGGAGCCCATCCGGCCCGCGCCGATCCAGCCGACCCGCAGGGATCCGGGCGTGTGAGCGTCGGTGGTGTCCATGAATCAGCCTGCCTTCTCAGCGGTACTCAGCGGTGGTGGGAAAACGTGGTTCGGAGGCGCCGAGCAGCCGGGCGGCCAGCCAGTCGGCGGTGATCGGGCGGTGCTGCGGCGCGACGTTGGCGCAGCCGTGGTTGCCGTCCTCGAGCATCAGCAGCGTGGTCGGGCCGGCGACGGCGTCGCGCATCCGCACGGCGTTCTCCCACGGGATCAACCGGTCCTGCCGGCCGAAGACGATCAGCAGCGGGGCGACCAGGTCGGACGCCGCCGGCGCCAGGTCGAGCTCGAGAGCCCGCTGGCGCGCCTGCTCGTCGTCGGCCGCGCCCGAGCGGTGGCGGAGCGTGTCGCGGGTGAGCTGCGGCAGGCCGGACCAGTACTCCCCGAAGTTGAAGGGACCCGCCAGCGAGACGCACGCGCTCACCCGGTCGCCCAGGGCGGCGGCGACGCGCGGGGCGTAGTAGCCGCCGAGGCTGACGCCCCACACCGCCAGCCGGCTGCGGTCGAGGTCGGGCTGGGTGCCGATCGCGTCCCAGACCACCTCGGCGACGGGCGCCCAGTCGCCGCGAAGCGGCAGGTCGTACTCAGCCTCGCCCTGCCCGGGACCGTCGAGGGTGACCGTGGCCATCCCGCGGTCGAGGAAGGTCTGCTCGGTCGACCCGAGCTCCTCCTTGGTGGAGTCGAGCCCCGGCAGCAGGAGGACGACGGGGTGCGGTCCGTCGCCGTACGGCGTCCGCACCACCGCCACCAGCCGCGACCCCTCGAAGAGGATCTCCAGCCGTCGGCCCGGCGGGTCGAGGTGGGGCAGCGCGTCGGTGAGGCAGGCGACCGCCCGCTCGTGCGCGGCGCGCATCTGGGCGGGGTCGGTGACGAAGACGAACTTGGCGAAGTGGTGGTAGACCGCGGCGCGCGCCAGGTGCTCCCCCGCCGAGCGCGTGCGGTCCTCGGCGAGCGCGTCGCGGCCGAGCGCCTCGTGGGCGGAGCCCTCGCCGGTCCAGGCGCGGCACCAGTCGTCCCAGCGCTCGATGCCGGCCGTGATCCGGGTGAAGTCGGCCGCGGTGACGCCGTTGGTCGTGAACCGCGGACCCCAGTGGGCGACGGCGGAGGCCACCAGCTCGTCCATCGTCACCTCCCGGGTCGGTCGCGTCCGGCGACCCGTGCGGCCGCTCACTGCAATCGAGTGCAGCCTGACCGTCACCCCACCGGATGTCAAGCGCCGGGCGTGCCCGGGCCGCCATACGAGGCTCCCGATCGAGCCACGGGACGGCCGCGGGCTGCAATCGACTGCACTTTCCGGTAGCGTGCCCGCGGCTGGCACTGCGCCGGCCGGCGAGGCAGGAGGGGACATGGCGCTCGCGCGTGCGGTGGAGCTCGGATCGTTCACGCCGTCGGTCGTGCTGGAGGTCGCGCGTCGTACCGGGGCCCTCGCCGCCGCCGGGCTGGAGGTCTTCGAGCGGGGGGTCACGTCGTCTCCGGCGCAGTTCCGCTCCCTCATCGACGACGAGCTGCACGTCGGCCTGACCAACCCCGACAACGTGCTCGCCTACCGCTTCGACCCGGGCAACCCCCTCGGCGAGCTGGTCGACGCGCGCATCCTGGCCGGCGTCGACCGCGGCCTGGGCCTCGGCGTCTGGGCCCGGCCCGGCACCGGCCTCGACGACCTGCGCGGTGCCAGGGTCGGCGTCGACGTGCCCGGCTCCGGCTTCGCGCTCGCGCTCTTCACGCTCCTCGAGCGCCGCGGGCTGGCCCGTGACGAGTACGAGGTGGTCAAGCTCGGGTCGACGCCCCAGCGGCTCCGGGCCCTGCTCGACGGCGACTGCGCGGCCACCATGCTCGGGGCCGGCAACGAGCTCACCGCCGAGGCCGCCGGGTACACGCTCGTCGCCAGCGTGCGCGACGAGCTCTCCCCCTACCTCGCCACCGTGGTCTGCGTCGTGCGCGACGAGCACCTCGAGGTGGGCCACGACCTCGCCGACGTCCTCACCGCGACCTCCGCCGGCATCGTCGGCGGCGCGCTGGCCGACACCGCGGTCAAGGCGGCGGCCGCCCGGCTCGGGCTCGACGACGAGCTCGCGCAGCGGTACGTCGACCGGCTGGCCGACCCGCTCGACGGCCTGGTCGTCGACGGCGCGGTCGACCCCGCGGCACTGCGCACCGTGCTCGACCTGCGTCGCCACTGGCTGCCCCGGGTGGTCGACGGCCGCGACGTGCTGGCCGGGGCACTGGACGACCCCGGCCTCGTGGTGCGCCGGTGAGCGGGGCGCCGCAGGGCGAGGTGGCGACGACCGGGCGGATCTCGCCGCTGCGGCTGCTGCAGGTCACCACCCTGGTCAGCACCCTCGACCGCTTCGCGATGCCGCCGATGCTGGTCGCGATCGCGGCGAGCCTCGACGTACCCCTCACCCAGGTGGTCACCGCCGCCGGCGCCTACTTCCTGGTCTACGGCCTCGGCCAGCCGCTGTGGGGCTTCGCCTCCGACCGCTACGGCCGGGTCCGGACCCTGCGCACCAGCCTGGTGGTGGCGGGCCTGCTGAGCCTGGTCTCCGCGCTGAGCCCGACGGTGCTGGTGCTCGGCATCCTGCGCGGGCTCGCCGGCGGCTTCTTCGGCGCGGCGTACCCCTCGGCGCTGATCTACCTCGGCGACACCGTCGCCCCGGCCCGCCGCCAGCAGGCGATCACCGGGCTGATGGTCGGGGTCGCGGTCGGCACCGCCACCGCGTCGGCCGGGGCGGGACTGCTCGCGGACGTCGCGTCGTGGCGCATCCCCTTCGTCCTCACCGGCAGCGCGGCGCTCGTGCTGTCCGTCCTGCTGGCCCGGCTGCCGGAGCCGGCCGGAAGCGGGGAGCGGGCCACGGCGTGGACCTCCCTGGCGACGGTCGCCCGGTCGCGGGTCACCCTGCTCGTCCTCTTCTTCGCCTTCGTCGAGGGCGTCGTGCTGCTGGGGGCGCTGACCCTGCTGCCCACAGCGGTGGAGAGTGCCGGGGCATCGACGACCGTGGCCGGCGCGGTCACCGGCGTCTACGGCATCGCGGTGCTCCTCGGCTCCTCCTCGGTGGGACGCCTCTCGCTCGCCTGGCACCCGGCCCGGCTGATCCTGCTGGGCGCCGCGTGCGCCGCGCTCGCCACCGGCCTGCTCGCGGTGTCGCAGCGACCGGAGGTGGCCGTGGTGTCGGCCGTGTTGCTCGGCATCGCGTGGCCGGCCATGCACTCCTCGCTGCAGACCTGGGCCACCGAGGTGCTGCCCGCGGCCCGCGCCGTGGTCGTCTCGCTCTTCGCCGCGTCGCTCTTCGTCGGCAGCGCCCTCGGCGCGATCGCGGTGGCCGGCCTGGTCGACGCGGGCCGCTTCACGGTCGTGTACGGCGCGTACGCCGCGCTCGCCGTACCGCTCGGGATCGGCGCGTGGGCCGCCCGGAGACGCTGGCGGCGTCCGGTCCCGGTCGGCGAACCCTAGGATGCCTGCTGTGCAGACCCCCACGCTCCGGGACGTGGCAGACGCCGCCGGGGTCCACCCCGCGACCGCCTCCCGTGCCCTCAACCCCGCGACCCGTGGGCTGGTCAACGCCGAGACGGCGCGGCGGGTGATGAAGGTCGCCGAGGGCCTCGGCTACCGACCCAACCCGATGGCGCGGGGGCTGAAGACCGCCAAGTCGGCCACCGTCGGGCTGGTCATCCCCGACCTGACCAACCCGCTCTTCCCGCCGATCGTGCGCGGCATCGAGGACGTCCTGGAGCCGGCCGGCTACAGCGGCCTCATCGTCAACACCGACAACGACCCCCAGCGCGAGCAGGCGCAGATCGAGCTGCTGCGCTCGCGCCAGGTCGAGGGGCTGATCGTGGCGACCGCGCTGCTCGACCACCCGCTCATGGCCCAGCTGCAGCGCGAGGGCGTGCCGATGGTGATGGTCAACCGTCGCCCCGACGGGCTCGACATCCCCTCGATCACCCCCGACGACGCCGCAGGCATCGAGATGGCGGTCGCGCACCTCGCCGACCTCGGTCACCGCCGGATCGGCCACCTCGCCGGACCGGCGTCCACCTCCACCGGCGTCGCCCGCCGGCGCGCCTTCCGCAACGCGGTGCGCGACCGGGACCTCGACGTGGACCCGGCGCTCGTCGTCACCTGCGAGCACTGGACCGAGGAGTCCGGTGCGGCCGCCCTGCGCCGGCTGCTCGACGCGCGACCGGACGTCACCGCGGTGGTCGCGGGCAACGACCTCATCGCCCTCGGCTGCTACGACGTCTTCTCCGAGCGGGGCATCGACTGCCCGCGCGAGATGAGCGTGGTCGGCTTCAACGACATGCCGTTCCTCGACAAGCTCGCGCCGCCGCTGACGACCCTGGCGATCCCGCACCAGCAGATCGGGGCCGAGGCGGCACGGATGCTGCTCGACGCCATCGCCGAGCCGGACCGGGCGGCCCGCTCGGTGCTGCTGCCGCTGTCGCTCGTCGTCCGCGGCAGCACCGCTCCCCCGGCCTGACCCGCACCCCCAGCGAAACTCGGCGAGGCGGGGCTCAGGAGCTGGCGAGGGCGCCGTCCGTGCCACGCCGGACCAGGCCCTCGGTCAGGGCGACCGCCACGGCGTGCTCGAAGCGCCCGTCGTCCCAGAAGCGCGCGCCGAGGACCTCCTCGAGCCGGGTGACCGGGGCGGGCCCCTCCTCGCGCAGGGCCCGGACGACCTGCTGCACCTCGTGTCGGGTCTGCGGGTCGCTGCGACCGTCGGTGGTCGGGTTGGGCGGCGGCATGGGCATGTCGGCTCCTCTCAGGCGCTGGCGGTCTGGGCGTCCTCGGCGGTGAGCGGCTGGGCGATCGACTCCAGGGACCGGCCCTCGGCCTTCACCCCGAGGACGATCTCGGTGATGCCGCCGATGACCATGAGCGCGGCACCGATGAAGTAGCCGATCGCGATGCCGCTGATGTCCTTGTCGGCCGTGGCGTTCTCGATGAGCCGGCCGAAGAGCAGCGGCCCGCTGATGCCGCCCGCCGCCGTACCGATCGCGTAGAAGAACGCGATGCACAGGGCGCGCGTCTCCATCGGGAACACCTCGGAGGCGGTGAGGTACGCCGCGCTGGCCCCGGCGGAGGCGAAGAAGAAGATCACCGCGCCGAAGAGGGTCAGCGTGACCGCGGTCAGGTCGCCCAGCATGAAGCCCGCGATGGCGAGCAGGACCCCGGACAGGATGTAGGTGCCGGCGATCATCCGCACCCGGCCCAGGGAGTCGAAGAGCGGGCTGAGCAGCAGGGCCCCGGCGAAGTTGGAGAGCGCGAAGACCGCGATGTACCAGCCGGTCTGCTTCACGTCGAGGAACGTGGAGAGGGTGTCGCCGTAGGTGAAGAAGAAGGCGTTGTAGAGGAACGCCTGGCCGATGAAGAGCGTCAGGCACAGGATCGAGCGCCGCGGGTAGAGCGTGAACACCGTCTTGGCGATCGTCGGGATGCTGATGGTCGTGCGCTGGCGGATGGTGATCGAGTCGTCGTCGGCGTCGGGGAGGTCGCCGACGTCGTCGCGGACCTCGCGCTCGATGCCCCGGACGATCTCCTCGCCCTCGTCCTCGCGGCCGTGGATGAACAGCCACCGCGGGCTCTCCGGCACGTGGCGGCGTACGACGAGGATGCCGACCGCGAGGATCGCGCCGAGGCCGAAGGCGAGTCGCCAGCCCCACTCGGCGCTGATCACGGTGGGGTCGAGCAGCGGGATGGTGAGCAGCGCACCGCCGGCCGCGCCGACCCAGAAGGAGCCGTTGATGGCGACGTCGACGCGACCGCGGTACTTCTTGGGGATCAGCTCGTCGATCGCCGAGTTGATGGCGGCGTACTCGCCACCGATGCCGGCGCCGGTGACGAAGCGGGCCGCGAAGTACCACCAGATCGTCATCGAGAAGGCGGTCGCGACGGTGGCCACGGTGTAGACGCCGAGCGTGATGAGGAACAGCTTCTTGCGGCCCATCCGGTCGGTGAGCTGGCCGAAGAACAGGGCACCGATGCAGGCGCCGGCGACGTAGATCGCGCCGGCCATGCCGATGTCGGCGCTGCTCATGCCGAGGCCGGTCGTGGGGTCCTTGAGGGCATCCGACATGGACCCGACGATGGTGACCTCGAGGCCGTCGAGGATCCACACCGTCCCGAGGCCGATCACCACCATCCAGTGGAACCGCGACCACGGCAGCCGGTCGAGCCGGGCGGGGATGTCGGTCGTGATCGTGCCGGTCTCGACGCCACTCATCGTGTGCCACCTCCTGGTCCCGGGCACGTCCCGAGCACCACCGGGCGACGCTAGACCTCGCGATCGAGGCCCGACCACACCTCCACGGGTGGGCCGGAACGGACCCGGACGGGGCGCCCGAGCGTCAGCGCGAGCGCGGACCGAAGACCGGCGCGACCTTGCCGAAGGCGGCCTCGCGGGCGACCTTGGTGTTGCGGTTGAAGAGCAGGAACGCCTGCTCGACCCGCTCGCGGGCGAAGGTGTGCCGCGGCCCGGACGTCCAGGTGTCGTTGAAGAGCCGCTTGGCGGCGGCGAGCTGGTCGGGCGAGCGCTGCTTGAGCTCCTCGGCGAGCTCGAGGGCGGCCGCCGCGGGGTAGGCGTCGAGGCGACCGACGAGGCCCAGCTCGTGGGCCTCCTTGCCGCTGAACATCTCCGCGGTCATGGTGAGCCGCTTGGCGGTCTCGATGCCCACCAGCTCGGCCAGGCTGCGTACGCCGGACATGTCCGGGATGATCCCCCACTTGCCCTCGAGGACCGACCACGTGGAGTCGGGGTGGGCGATGCGGAAGTCGGCGGCCAGCGCGATCTGCAGGCCGCCGCCGAGGCAGTGCCCGTGGACGGCGGCGATGACCGGGACCGGCAGCCGCCGCCACGCCCAGCACGCCTCCTGGAAGGTGTTGGTGCCGCGCCACGGCCGGGGCACGAACGCCGTCGCGACCCGGGTCGGCTGCTTCATCACGGTGCCGAAGTCCAGGCCGGCGCAGAAGGCCTCGCCTTCCCCGTCGATCACCACGGCACGCAGGGACTTGTCGCGGCGCAACATGCGGGCGGTGTCGATCAGCTGCTCGAGGGTGTCGAGGGTGAGCGCGTTGCGCTTGTCGGGACGGGTCAGCCGCACCCGCGCGACGCCGCGCTCGATCGTGCAGGCGACGAGGCTGTCGGTCTCGGTGGACATGGCGCAAGGGTACGGCGACGACGCGGCGTCGCCGTACCCCTGCTCGGACCGTGTGCGATCAGCCCTTGACCTTGCCCTTGAACTTCACCGTCACGACCTTGGAGGTCAGGCCGGGCGCCGACGCGGTGACCTTGACGGAGATCTTGCGGCCCTTGACCTTGCGCGTGAGATTGTACGACGCCTTCGTCGCCTTCTTGATCTTCGTGCCGTTGGCGAACCACTGGTACTTCACCGTGACCGGCACGTTCCAGCTGCCCTTGCTGACCTTGAGCTTTGCGCCCACCTTGAGCTTGCCGGTGCCCCGGGGGGCGACGTCGCTGAGCACCGCCGTCGGGGCGGGCGGGGCCGGGCTCGCCGTCGGGGGCGCCGGCGGGAGGGGTGCCGGGGCGGGTGCCGGGGCCGGCGCCGGCGCAGGGGCCGGGGTCGTCGCGGTCAGGCCGAGCATCGCGTCGATGCCGGACCGGGTCGCCGCCGCACCGACCGCGATGTCGTCGGCCTGCTCGACCGCCGCCTTGTCGTTCCAGTACTCGCCGGGGTAGGTCTCCGACTCGTCGACGAAGCCCACCCGGTAGGTGCCCGCGGCGAGGCCGCCGAGGTCGTAGGCGCCGGTCGAGCCGGTGTAGTCCCAGGCCACCTCGTCCCAGTAGGTCGCGCCGCCCTCGGTGTAGGACTGGTACGCCGTCACCCACACGTCCTGGGCGGGCTGCCCGCCGGGCAGGGTGACGGTACCGGTCACGTGGGCGGCCGCCGCGAGCTGCGCGTCCTTGCCGGTCAGCGTCGCCCCGGCCGCCACCACGAGGTCGCGGGCCAGCTCGAGGGTGGCCTGGTCGTCGTAGTACTCGGCGAGGTGGTCACCGGTGTAGTCGTAGAACCCGAGGCGGTAGGTGCCGGCCGCCAGACGACCGGCGTCGTAGGCGCCCTGCGCGTCGGTGTAGTCCCAGGACACGTAGTCCCAGTAGGTGTCCCCGTCCTCGACGAACTGTTGGTAGACGGCCACCCCGACGTCCTCGGCGGCGACGCCACCCGGGCCGGTGACGGTGCCCGTGATGTGGCCCGCGACCGTCAGCTGTGCGTCCAGGTCGCCGACCGTGGCACCCGCAGCGACGACGACGTCCTGCGCGAGCTCGACCGTGGGCTGGTCGGCGTAGTACTCGGACACATGGTCGCCGCTGTAGTCCTCGAAGCCGACGCGGTAGGTGCCCGCCTCGAGCCCGCCGATGTCGTACGCGCCGGAGGCGTCCGTCTCGCCGTCGCGGACGTAGCCCCAGTAGGTGCTGCCGTCCTCGCTGACGTGCTCGTAGACGGTGACGGAGATGCTGTCGAGCGGCACGTCCGCCGGACCGGTGACCGTGCCGGTGACGTGCCCCGCGGGAGCGAGCTGCGCGTCCTTGCCCGTGACGACCGAGCCGTCGCCGACCACGACGTCCTGCGCGAGCTCAACGGTGGGCTGGTCGGCGTAGTACTCGGCGACGTGGTCACCGGTCCAGTCGACGAAGCGGAGGCGATAGGTGCCCGGCTCGAGCCCGGCGAGGTCGTAGGCCCCGGCCGTGTCGGTCTCGTCCCAGGCGACCTCGTCCCAGTAGGTCCACCCGTCGTCGACGAACATCTGGAGCGCCGAGACGTACGCGTCACCGAGGCCCTGGCCGGCGCTCCCGGTGACCGTGCCGGTGATCCGGCCGGTGGCCACGGCGTGCGCGGAGGTCGGCAGGAGCAGGGTGCTCGCCACGACGGCGAGGACGACCAGGAGTCGACTGAGGGACGGGTGGTGCTGGCGCATGCGGGCCTCCGGCTCGAGCCCTCCCCCGTGGAGGACACTCGCCCGGAACGTAGGCGGGCGGCCCCACGCCCCGACGCGTTTTCGCGAAAGCTCCCCGTCCGGCCGCGGGCCGGTCCAGACCGGCACCCGGACGTGACAGTGGGACCCGAGTCGGTGACTCGGGTCCCACTGCGTCCGGTGCGCTCCGTGCGGTGCGCCCCGGGCGATGCTCAGGCGGCGCTCAGGCGGCCTTGACCATCCGACGGGACTGCTGCTCGAGGCGGGCCTGGGCCGCGCGTCGGAGCTTGGGGCCGCCGGTGGCCATCTTGTAGAGCAGCTTGAACTGCTCGGGGGCGTTCTTGGCGTTGGTCGTCGCGAGCCAGCCGTTGGGCAGCGAGAGCCGCACCACCTTGTGCCACGCCGAGTAGACCTGCGGGACGAGCGGGCGCGAGTGGTAGTTGAGCTCGTACTTGTCGAACAGCGCCTTCACCTGCGGCGCGATCTCGGCGTACCGGTTGGACGGCAGGTCCGGGAACAGGTGGTGCTCGATCTGGTGCGAGAGGTTGCCGCTCATCAGGTGCATGAGCTTGGAGCCGGAGATGTTGGCCGAGCCGAGCATCTGGCGGACGTACCAGTCGCCCTTGGTCTCGCCGTCGATCGAGCGCTTCTCGAAGGTCTCGACGCCCTCGGGGAAGTGGCCGCACAGGATGATCGAGTTGGACCACAGGTTGCGCACGACGTTGGCGGTGAAGTTGGCCGCCAGCGTGGACAGGAACGAGCCGGTCGGGATCGAGAGCACCGGGTGGGCCACGTAGTCCTTGGTGACCTGGCGGCGGATCTTGCCGAGGACCTGCTTGGCACGGCGGCGGAACTCGGGGTCCTTGGTCTGCTTCTTCTTGATCACGGCGCCGAGGTCGAGGTCGTAGGCCGCGATGCCGTACTCGAAGAACACGGCGTTGATGAAGCACCAGATCGGCTGGCCGAGGTGGAACGGCGCCCAGCGCTGCCCCTCGTCGACGCGCATGATGCCGTAGCCGAGGTCGTTGTCCTTGCCGATGACGTTGGTGTAGGTGTGGTGCAGCTCGTTGTGGCTGTGCTTCCACTGCTCGGCGGGCGAGGCCATGTCCCACTCCCAGGTGCTGGAGTGGATCTTGGGGTCGCGCATCCAGTCCCACTGGCCGTGGAGGATGTTGTGGCCGATCTCCATGTTGTCGAGGATCTTGGCGACGCTCAGCCCGGCGGTGCCGACCACCCAGGCCGGCGGGAATGCGCTGAAGAGCAGCACCGCGCGCGAGCCCAGCTCGAGCTTGCGCTGGCGGTCGATGACCTTGCGGATGTACGCCGCGTCGGCGGCACCGCGGTCGTCGAGGATGCTCTGCCGGATCGCGTCGAGCTCCACGCCGATCTGCTCGATGTCGGCCTCGGTGAGGTGGGCGATCGGGCTCTGGGCCTGCTTCTGGATGGTGGTCATGTGCGTCTCCTTCAGTCGGTCCGCCGCTGGTTGAGCAGCGAGCGGAGCGAGCGTGTCGAAACCGAGGCTGGACTGGGGGTCAGTGGTCGATGTGGCAGGGGCCGGCGGCGGCGTTGATGCAGGTCTGCACCTTGATGGCGCCGGACTCGCCGGGGATCGCGGTGGTGATGGCGCCGTTGCGCAGGTCGCGCACCGAGCCCTCCTTGAGCGGCAGCACGCACCCCATGCAGATGCCCATGCGGCAGCCGCTGGGCATCAGGACGCCGGCCTCCTCGGCGGCGTCGAGGATCGGCGTGGCGCCGTCGACCTCGAGGGTGGTGCCGGAGGTGAAGGCGACGGTGCCGCCGTCGCCCGCCTCGACGCGCGCCGTACGGAACTGCTCGGTCACCAGCTCGAGGCCGGCGGCCTCGTGGTGGGCGCCGAGGGCGTCGAGCAGCCCGGCCGGGCCGCAGGCCAGCGTGCGCCGCTCGTGCAGGTCGGGGACGAGCGTCTCCAGGTCCGCGACGTCGAGGACGCCGTGCTCGTCGTCGTAGCGCGCGACGAGCCGGATGGCACCGGCGTCGGCGAGCGCGTGCAGGTCGCGGCTGAAGATCGAGTGCGGCTCGCTGGGCGCGACGTGGACCACGACGATGTCGAGGTCCTTGCTGCGCGGCAGGCGGAGCACGCCGGAGTCGGTGCTCGGGAAGAGGTTGCGCAGCATCCCGATGACCGGGGTGATGCCGGAGCCGGCGGTGACGAAGAGCAGCCGGTCGTGGTCGCTCTGCAGCACGAACTCGCCGGCGGCCTGCTCGAGGTGGACGAGCGTGCCGGGGCGGGCCTCGTGGACGAGGTGGTTGCTGACCAGGCCGTCGGGCACGGCCTTGACCGTGATCGAGATGCGGCCGTCGGCGCGGGGGCCGTGGGTCAGCGAGTAGGCGCGCCACTGGCGGACACCGTCGACGTCGATGCCGATCCGGAGGTACTGGCCGGGGACGTGCCCGGCCCAGTCGGCGCCCGGTCGGATGACGATGGTCGCGGCGTCGGCGGTCTCCGGGTGGATCTCCTCGATGCGCCCGCGCAGGTCCGTGCCGGAGCGCAGCGGGGCGAAGAGGTCGAGGTAGTCGGCGGGGAGCAACGGCGTGGTCGCGGCCTCGGCGAGACGGACCGCGCGGTCGCGCCACTCGCGCACCAGTGGGCGGTCACGACCCGAGGAGGGGGACAGGAACGTCGTCATGCGTCCTAGCCTCCCTGTTCCGGGGGCCGAAGTCCTGCCCGGTGCACGTGAATCAGATCCAGGTTATTGTTCGATACGAACAACTAGATCCTCAGGAGCCCGGATGGCTGACCGTGTTGTGCGCCGCGCCACACAGATTCGTGCCGATCGTGCGACACCGGCACCGACCGTCGTACGCCTCGACGAGGAGGTCGTGCGCCTCATGCGCGACGAGCTCGCCGAGGTCGCGGACCGGGCGGTGGTCGCCATCACCGAGGAGGTCCCGAGCTACACCGGGCAGCTCAGCGGCGTGATGGGCGAGACGATCCGCCAGGCCGTGCAGCTGGCGCTGGGCGGCTTCCTCACGCTGGCGACGCGCGCGGAGGCCGGTACGCCGATGGCGCCGGCGCTCGAGGGCGCCTACCGGCTCGGCCGGGGTGAGGCCCGCAGCGGGCGCAGCATGGAGGCCCTGCTGGCGGCGTACCGCATCGGCGCCCGCGTCTCGTGGCGCGACCTGTCCCGGACCGCGGTGGACGCCGGGGTCGAGGCCGAGCAGCTGTCCCGCTTCGCCGAGCTGGTCTTCGCCTACATCGACGAGCTGTCCGCCTCGAGCGCCGCGGGCCACACCGACGAGCTCGAGAGCACCGGCCGGGTCCGGCAGCGCAACCTCGACCGGCTGGCCCGGGCCCTGGTCACCGGGGCCGCGTCCGACGCGGTGGTAGCCGCCGCCGAGCGGGCCGACTGGGAACCGCCGGCCTTCCTCAGCGCCGTCCTGCTGCCCGAGGCCCAGGCCCCGCACGCCGCGACCGCCCTGGACCCGCGCACCCTCCAGCCCACCGAGGAGGTGCCCGGTATCCCCGACGGGCTGGCCCTGATCCTCGTCCCCTCGACCGGCACCCCCGCGTCCCGCGCCGGCCTGGTGCGCGCCCTGCGCGGCACCGGCGCGGTGGTCGGCCCCTCGGTCCCGTGGCTCGAGGCCGCCCGCTCACACGCCCGCGCACTGCGGGCCGTGGCGCTCCAGGCGGAGGGCGCGCTGCCCGAAGGCACCGAGCGAGCGGCGCTCGACACCGACGCCCACCTCGGCGCACTCCTGCTGTCGGCTGACCCCGAGACCCGGGCCGACCTGCGCGCGCGGGTGCTCGCGCCGCTGGCCGACGCGCGGCCGTCGACCGCCGAGAAGCTCGCCGACACGCTGCGCGCGTGGGTGCTCCACCAGGGCCGGCGCGACGCGGTGGCCGAGGAGCTGTTCGTCCACCCGCAGACCGTGCGCTATCGCGTCGGGCAGCTGCGCGAGCTGTACGGCGACCGGCTCGAGGACCCGCAGTTCGTGCTCGAGGTGACGCTCGCGCTCGCGTGAGCGGCTTTGCGGGGTAGTCCGTGACGAAGGGACCCCGAAATCCGGGTTTCGAGGGTCCGTTCGTCACGGACTATCCCGGCGACACCTGGGCCAGCGGCGGTGGGGAACCAGATCGGCCTCACGGGGTCGATCGGGGTCGGTTTCGTTCCCCAGCCAGCCATCCTGGGGTAGTCCGTGACGAAGGGACCTCGAGATCCGGGTTTCGAGGGTCCGTTCGTCACGGACTACCCCAACACCCCGGCATCAGCGCTGGTGGACGACCCGGCCGTCGACCCAGGTCGCGACGACGTGGTCCGCGAAGCCCCGCAGCCGGACGGCGTGGGCCACGTCGCCGGCGCCGTCGAGCGGGTCGGCGTCGAGCAGCACGAGGTCGGCCGGATGCCCGGGCGCGACGGTGCCGAGGCCGTCGGTCGAGGCGGCCAGCGCCTCGCGCGGGGTGATCGACTGCTCGGGGTGCCACGCCTCGCGCTCGTCGCCGGAGCGGTGCACGGCGGCCGCGATCGCCAGCCAGGGGTCGAGGACCGAGACCGGCGCGTCCGATCCGAGCACCACGTCGACGCCGTCGTCGAGCATCCACCGCAGCGGGAAGCACCGCTCGGACCGGCCCGGCCACAGCCGCTCCGTCACGTCGCGGTCGTCGATGAGGTGGGCGGGCTGCACGCTGGCCCGGACGCCGAGCTCGGCCATCCGGCGTACGTCGTCGCGCGTCGTCAGCTGCACGTGCTCGATGCCGCCGCGGGCCCCCGTGTCGGCGAAGGCCGCCAGCGCCTCGGTGACCGCCCGGTCCCCGATGGCGTGCACCGCGACGTCGAGGCCGTGCTCGGCGGCCCGGCCCAGCAGCCGGCGCAGCTCGTCCGGCGTCTGGTTGGGCTGGCCCTCCGGGAAGCCGAGGACGGCCTTCTCGGCGTACGGGTCGCAGCACCAGGCCGTGCGGGTGTTGAGCGAGCCGTCGCTGATGATCTTGAGCGGGCCCATGGTGAGCCGGCGGTCGCCGTCGAGCGGGTCGCCCGAGCTGAGGCCGCGGGAGATGACGTCCTCGAGGCCGTCGGCGTAGCAGGCGTGGCGGACCCGGATCAGGTCCGCACCGCCGGCCCAGCGCTCGGCCCAGTCGGCCACCCCGCCGCTGAACTCGAAGTCCACGACCCCGACGACGCCCTGCGCGGCGGCGTTCTCCATGGTGCGGCGGTAGGCCTCCGGCCCGGTGCCGTCGCTGCCGAGCACCGTCGAGAGCCGGCCGTAGGCCATGAACCACTCCGCCTCGCTCACCACGCTCTGGCGGGTCGGCAGGGCGAGCATCTGCAGGGCGACCGTGTTGAGCCAGCCGTGGTGGCCGTCGCCCGCGATGAGCACGATCGGCTGCTCGGTGTCGATGGCGTCGAGGTGCGCGGCGACCGGGACCTCGTCCCACGCCGTCGGCCGGTGGCCCCAGCCGATGACGGGCAGGTCCGGCCACTCCTCGAGCCGCTCGCGCACCAGCGCCACCGCCTGCTCGGCCGAGCGGGCCGGCGCGAGGTCGAGGCGCGCGCTCGAGAGGGTCCATTGGGCGAGGTGCACGTGCTGGTCCCAGAGCCCCGGCATCAGCCAGCCGCCTGCGGCGTCGACCACGTCGTCGTACGACTCCTCGGAGCCGTCGGCGACGATGCCGGACCCGACCCGGGTCACGACGCCGTCCTCGACGAGCACGTCGACGAGACCCGGCGGAGCGGGCTCGGTGAGGGGCACCAGGCGGGCGTTGCGGATCAGCATGCGCCCACCGTAGGACGCCCGGGCCGGCGGCTCAGAAGCGGGCGTCGAGGACGGACACCCCGGGCAGCTCCGCCCCGAGGATCACTCGGTCGGCGGTCACCAGGGTGAGCCGGTCGATGGTCGCCTGCGCCACGAGCATCCGGTCGAAGGGATCACGATGAGGCAGCTCGACGTCCTGGGTCGCCCACGTGTGGCGCGCCGTGACAGGTAGCCATTGGAGGCCCGACCGCTCGATCAGGTCAGGCAGGTCGTCGGGCGTCTCGAGCTTGCCCAGGCGTCGCTTGATCGCGATCTCCCACAACGACGCCGTCGACACGTGACCAGCAGGAGCTGCTGCGATGGCGGTGTGTGCGACCGGACCCAGCCGGTCGGATCCTTGGAGGAGCCACAACACAGACTGGGTGTCGAGCAGCATCAGTCGCCCTCGAACGCGGCGATGACGTCGTCGTCAGGATCGTCGAAGGTCTCCGGGTCGAAGCGGATCTCCCCCTTGGCCAGCCCGAACACGAGGTCCACCCGACGATGGGGCACCAGCTCGGCCACCGGCCTGCCCGCGCGGGCGATCACGATGGTCTCCCCGGCCTCCACCCGCTCGAGCAGCTTGCTGAGCGACGACTTCGCCTCGTGGACGTTGACCATGGTGACCATCCACCCAGCGTACCGGGCTAAGTCGGGCTAAGCCAGGTCATGGACCGTCACACATGGCGTCGGGACTGGACGACCCGGAAGCGTGAGGCGACGTACGCGCCGTCGGTGTACGACGCGTTGGCGGCCGGGTTGGCGCCGGTGCCGTGGAAGTCGCTGAAGGCCGCGGACTGGTTGACGAACACCCCGCCGAGGAGGTTCTCGCTGAGCGCCACCCCGGCGTCGAGCGCGGCGTCGCGCATCTGCTCGATCACCTCGTCGGACGTCGAGTAGACGGCCGCCGTCATCGCGCCGTGGCGCTGCACGGTGTCGCGGAACAGGTCGATCGACTCGTCGGTGCCGGAGGTCTCGATGAGGTAGGCGACCGGGCCGAAGCACTCCGACTCGTAGACGTCGGAGTCGGCCGCGGTCAGCCCGACGAGGGTGGGCGTCCGCACGGTCGCGTCGGCGTAGGACGGGTGCGCGACGTCGCGGCCCGCCACCAGCACGCGGTCGCGCGAGCGAGCCGCCTCGACACGTTCGACCACGGCCGGCGAGACGATGCCGCCGAGCAGCTCCACGGCCTTGGCGTCCTCGCCGAGCAGCCCGCCGAGGGCCTGCTCGATGCCCTGCGCGAGCTCGGGCGGCGAGACCGTGCCGTCGGGGGTCGCGATGCCGCCGGCGGGGACGTAGAGGTTCTGCGGCGCGGTGCACATCTGGCCGGAGTAGAGGGCCAGCGAGAAGGCGAGGTTGCGGCACATCGCGCCCAGGTCGCTCGTGGAGTCGATGACGACGGTGTTGACGCCGGCCTTCTCGGTGAAGACGGTCGCCTGGCGGGCGTTGGCCTCGAGCCAGTCGCCGAAGGCGTTGCCTCCGGTGAAGTCGACCAGCCGCACCTCGGGGCGGGTGGCCAGGGTGGCGGCCAGCCGGTCGTCCGGGCCCTCGGCGGCCAGGGTGACCAGGTTGCGGTCGAAGCCGTTCTCGGCCAGCACCTCCTGGCAGGCCTGGACGGTGATCGCGAGCGGCAGCACGGCGGCCGGGTGCGGCTTGACCACGACCGGGTTGCCGGTGACCAGGCTGGCGAAGAGGCCGGGCCAGGAGTTCCACGTCGGGAAGGTGTTGCAGCCGATCACCAGCGCGACGCCGCGCGGCACGACGGTGAAGGTCTTCTCCATCCGCAGCGGGTACTTGCCGGGCTTCTCCCACAGCGCCGTCGCGGGCGTGCGCGTCATCTCGGTGTGGGCGTAGGCGATCGCCTCGAGCGCGCGGTCGAGCGCGTGCGCGCCGCCGGCCTGGAAGGCCATCACGAAGGCCTGCCCGCTGGTGTGCTGCACCGCGTTGGCCAGCTCGAAGATCCGTCCGTGCAGCCGGTCGAGGACCTCCAGGCACACGGCCGTGCGGCCGTCGGGGCCGGCGTCGCGCCAGTCCTTCATGCCTGCCTGGGCGGCGGCCATCAGCGCGTCGACGTCGCTGGCGCGGGGGTAGGTCACGCCCAGGTCGATCCCGTACGGCGACCGCTCGGTCGCCACGGTCCCGTCGCTGCCCGGGGTCTCCAGCGGGAACGGCCGGTCCAGCAGCGCCTCGAACGCCGCCTTGCCCTCGGCGGCCGCGGACTCGCCGTACACGCGCGGCGAGGGGGACTCCTCGAACGCCGAGTAGTAGGTGCGGGCGGCACTCGCGGCGACCGCCGCGTCGAGGCGCTCGCGGTGACGGTCGAGGTCGACGGTGTGGCTGGAGGTGGCGCTTGCGGTGGGGCTGGAGGTCATGGGCCCACTGTCTCGCGATGTGACGCCTGTGCGCAATGTCGACGGCCGCCTGTCACAGCCCGTTGCTGGGTAGTTTGGGAAGATCTGGTGGGTCCCGAGGCCGGATCGCCCACGGGTCCGTCCCAAACTACGCCGCGCGACCTCGGGTAGTCCGTGACGATCGGACCCCCGATCCGCTCAGGAATGGGTCCGACCGTCGGGGACTACGCCGGGCGTGCGCGGTGCCCGGTCCCGGACGGCCCCACCGCTTAGGGTCTCCCCCATGGGGTGGCGGGGGTCAGCGGCAGCGGCGGGGCTGCTCGTGGTGGGGCTCGTCGGCGGGTACGCCGCGGCGTACGCCCTCGACCCGGAGCCCACGACCCAGGGCGCGTCGACGCCGGTGACCGCCCAGTCCCCCAGCGTCCCCGTCGACCCGATCCCGACGGGCAACGCCCAGCCGTCGGTCCCGGGACTCCAGACCGACCTGCCGATGCGCGAGGGGCGGATGGGCAGCAACCGGTTCCGCCTGGTCCACCCGGTCCCCCGCGGCTGGGCGAAGATCTACAGCGCGCCCGACGAGGTCAAGTGGAAGCAGGCCGGCAACCCGGACAACACCTACCTCCTGCGCATCGAGCAGGTGCAGTCGCTCAACGACACCATCGACGAGGTGCTCACCGACCGGATCGACGAGCTCCGCGACGAGGAGGAGCGGCTGACCGTCCTGGAGCGGACCGCCAACACCCTGGAGTTCACCTACGTCTCCGAGGGCTTCCTGCGGCACGGGTTCCTGACCTGGCTGGACCTGCGCGGCACCGGCTTCGCCGAGGTCGAGATCGCCGTCACCGGGCGCGAGGTCGACGCCCGCGGCGCCCAGCAGCTGATCAACCGGGTGGCCGCCGGGATGCGCCAGACCTGACGCGCTGGGCCTGACGAGTCACATGCCGTAGAGCTCCACCGAGTCGAGCACCCGGTTGGCGGTGCCGCGGTCCTCGGCGCGCACCTGCACCCACAGCAGCTGGTTGGCCGTCGCGTGCACGACCCGCTCCACCGTCACCCCGTCGTCGCGACCGTCCAGCGCGCAGCCGGTGAAGAGCACGGTCATCAGGTCGTCGCCGTCCTGGACGTCGCGGACCGTCGGGCGGGGCGGGTCGCACTCGGGGTGCTGCGGCATCCGGGTCGGCAGGTCGTTGCCCGTCAGCAGGCCCACGAAGACACCGTGGCCGGGCTCCTCCTCGCCGTTCCAGCCCGCGCCGCTCCCGGCCGAGATCGCCGGGAACTCGAGGCTCGACCTCGGCGGCGTCCAGCCGTCGACGTCCACCGCCGCGGTCCACCGGTCGGGCACCGTCACCGCGAGCGTCTGCGCGGCGTCGACGACCTTCTGCTCGCTGGTCAGGCCCCGCTGGAGCGCGGCGCCACCGAGCAGCCCGAGGATCACGGCGGCCACCCCGACCATCGCCCACCGGCGACGGGACCCCGGACGAGCGGCGGCGTCCGCATCCGGGGCGAGCGGCGGAGGGGACACCTGGGTGAGGCTCGGGTCCGCGGGGATCCACGCGGTCGGCGCCTCGTCGGCCCCCTCGAACGAGCCGTCGAGCGCGCCCGTCAGGGCGGCGACGTACGCCGGGACGTCGGGGAAGCGCTCCTCGCGATCGGCCGCGAGACCCCGGTGCACGACCTCCTCCACCGCGTCGGGCAGCCCGCCGCCCATGGGTGCCGCGGGCGCGGGGTCGGCGGCGGCGGTCAGCGAGGAGTGGTCGTACGGCGCGCGGCCGGCAAGCAGGAGGTAGGTCAGCGCGGCCAGCGAGAACTGGTCGGCCCGGCCGTCGAGCGCCTCGCCGCGAGCCTGCTCGGGGGCGACGAACTGGGGGGTGCCGCCGATCATGGTGAGCCGCGACGACATGTCCATCGCCTTGCCCAGGCCGAGGTCGCCGACCATGGCCGTGACCCGCGTGTGGCCGTCGAGCTCGACCGTGCGGAACAGCACGTTGGCCGGCTTGACGTCGCGGTGCAGCACCCCGCGCTGGTGCAGGGCGTGCAGCCCGGCGCCGACCTGGCCGACGACGTGCACCGCCTGGGCGCGGGTGAGCGGCGACAGCGCGAGCCGGTCCGCCAGCGTTCCCTGGTCGGCGTACGACATGACGAGGAAGGGGCGCCCGTCGGGCAGCTCGCCGGCGTCGTACACGCTCACGACGTGCGGCGACTCGACGCGGCGCAGGAAGCGGCCCTCCTCGAGGAAGCGCTGCCGCACGTGCAGGTCCTCGGTCCAGTTGTCGGCCAGCACCTTGATCGCGACCGGGCAGTCCAGCTGGTCGTCGTGGGCCAGCCACACCGTCGCGAACGCGCCCGCCCCGATGCGCCGCCGCACCGGGTAGCGACCGAGGAGGGAGGGGGCTGGCACCCCTGCATTATGTTGCAGGTGTGACGCCTGACGACATCGATGACCTGGCGCGTCGGGCGCGCGACGGGGACCGCGACGCTCTCGAGTCACTCCTGGCCGAGGTCCGCCCGCGCGCGCTCAACGTGTGCCGCGGGGTGCTGCCCTACTCCGGCGACGCCGAGGACGCCTGCCAGGAGGCGCTGCTCAACGTCGCCACCAAGATCGGCTCGTGGCACGGCAACGGGCGCTTCACCACCTGGATGCACGTCGTCGCGCTCAACAGCGCCCGCTCGACCTACCGGCGGATGAAGAACCAGGCCGTGCCCACCGACTTCGAGGGCGTCCACCACCACGAGCGCCCCGACCCGCGCACCACCTCGGTCATCGCCGGCACCCGCCTCGACCTGCTCGAGGCGATGGAGACCATCGAGCGCGACCACCCGCAGTACGTCGAGCCGCTCATGCTGCGCGACGTCTACGGGCTGCCCTACGACGAGATCGCCAGCCTGGTCGGCGCGCCGCTCGGCACGGTCAAGGCGCAGATCCACCACGGCCGCAAGCTGGCCCGGCCGCTGCTGCGGGGCGAGGCGTGAGGCGCCTGCGCGGTACGGCGGGGCTCGCCGTCGCCGGCCTGCTCGCCGTCGCCCCCCTCGCGGCGTGCACCTCGTCGCAGTCCTCGTCCGAGGCCCCTGCCTCCTCCTCCAGCGCGCCCCCTGCGTCCGGGGCCCCGGCCGTCGAGGCGGTGGAGCCCGACCTCGCGCTCGCCGAGAGCACGCCGCGGGAGGACTCGCTCTACCCGTCGGTGGGCCACCCCGACGTCGACGCGCTGCTCTACGACCTCGACCTGGACTGGGCTCCCACCTCCCGGACGCTGACTGGCACCGCCACCCTCACCTTCCGCGCGGCCCGCGACACCCGGGCGTTCCGCCTCGACCTGGCCGACGCGCTGGACGTCGAGAGCGTGACGCTCGACGGCGAGGACGCGTCGTACGCCCATCGGAGCAAGGACCTCGTGGTCCGCTCCCCGATCACCGAGGGTGATCGGCACGAGCTGGTCGTGGAGTACTCCGGCAGCCCGCGTCCCGAGCCGGCGCCGACCACGCGCAGCGACTTCTCCGAGGTCGGCTTCACCGTCACCGAGCGCGGCGAGGTGTGGACGATGCAGGAGCCGTACGGCGCCTACTCGTGGTACCCCGTCAACGACCAGCCCTCCGACAAGGCGCTCTACGACATCACGGTGACCGTGCCCTCGCCCTGGACCGGGGTGGCCAACGGACGGCTGGTGTCGACGGAGAACTCTTCCCAGGAGGGTGAGGACCTCACCACCACGCGCTGGCAGCTCGACGAGCCCGCGTCGTCGTACCTCGTGACCCTCGCGATCGGCGACTACGCGCACCGCTCCAACTCCTCGACCAGCGGCGTGGGCATCGACTACTGGATCCCGCGCGGGCTGCCGATGGCCTACGACGACCTCAAGGTCGCGGCCAAGGCGGTCGACTGGATCGAGCAGCGCCTCGGGCCGTACCCCTTCAGCACGCTGGGCCTGGTGCTCACCGACTCGCAGAGCGCCATGGAGACCCAGACGATGGTGACCCTCGGCAACAACGAGTACGTGCGCTCGGCGCCGGTGGTCCTGCACGAGCTCGTGCACCAGTGGTACGGCGACCAGGTCTCGCCCGCCGACTGGAGCGACGTGTGGCTCAACGAGGGCATGACGATGCTGATGCAGGCGCTCTACGAGGCCGACCGCGGCGGCTACGACGTCGAGGCGCAGATCTCGCAGTGGCGCGCGCAGGACCAGCAGCTGCGCGACCAGTACGGCCCGCCCGGCGACTACGACCCGCGCCAGTTCGGCGGGTCCAACATCTACTACTCCCCCGCGGTCATGTGGGACGAGCTGCGCCGCGAGCTCGGCGACGAGGCGTTCTTCGAGATCGCGCGCTCGTGGCTCACCGACCACGACAACTCCTCCGTCACCCGCCAGCAGGCCTTCGACCACTGGGAGGCCGAGACCGGGCTGGAGCTGTCGGCCTTCTTCGACGCGTGGATCACGGGGTCACGTACGCCGCCGAAGGGACTCATCGGCAGCTGACGCCCAGGTTTGGGTAGTCCGTGACGAAGGGACCCCTGGATCGGCCGATCCGGGGTCCGATCGACACGGACTACCCCGGGCCCCCCGGGTTTCCGCTGCGTTTCCGCTGCCCGCGAACGGCCCTTGCCGGATGCGCGCCCGGCCGATGGGGTGGGGGCATGCGACTCCTCGTGCTCGGCGGTACCCGGTTCCTCTCCCGCGAGGTCGCGGCCCGCGCGGTGGCCCGTGGCTTGGACGTGACGTGCGCCTGCCGGGGCACGTCGGGTCCGGTGCCCCCCGGGACCACGCACGTGCAGTGGGACCGGACCGAGGAGGCGCCCGCCGCGCTGACCGACGGCGACTGGGACGCCGTCGTCGACGTCGCCCGGCTGCCCTCGCACGTGCGCCGCGCCGTCGAGGCGGTCCCCGACGCGCACTGGGTCTTCGTCTCGACCATCAACGTGTACGCCGACAACTCGTCGCCGGCCATGGAGCCCCTGGTCGAGCCGGTCACCGACGACGTCGACCTGGCCACCGACCCGGAGGCGTACGGCACGATGAAGGTGGCCTGCGAGTCCCTGGTCCGCTCGGGCACCGCGTCCTCGATGGTGGTGCGGCCGGGGCTCATCGCCGGCCCGGGTGACGAGAGCGGCCGCTTCGCCTACTGGCCGACCCGGCTGTCCCGCGGCGGCGAGGTGCTCGCGCCCGGAACCCCCGACGACGTCGTGCAGGTGATCGACGTACGCGACCTGGCGGAGTGGCTGCTCGACGCCTGCGAGGCCCGGACGACCGGGGACTACGACGCCGTCGGCACCCCGACGGCGATCGGGGACCTGCTCGGCGAGGTCGCGGCCGGCGTCGGGTCCCTGTCGCCGCTGCTGACGTGGGTGCCGTCGGAGTTCCTGGAGCGCCAGGGGGTGGAGCCCTGGGCGGGCGACGGGTCGGTGCCGCTGTGGCTGCCGCGGCCGGAGTACGACGGCATGATGTCGCACGACCCGGGCCCCGCGGTCTCGGCCGGGCTGCGCCTGCGGCCGGTCGGGGACACCGCCCGCGACAGCCTGGGTGCCGTCGTGCACGGGATCTCCGCGGAGCGCGAGGCCGAGGTGCTCGCCGCCTGGTCCTCCCGCTCACGCCGACCGGGCACTTCCTGACACCTGGAACCCACCGACCGGGCACTTCCCGACCGCAAGGACACGCCGACCGGGCACTTCGTGACACCTGGAACACGACGACCGGGCGCTTCCACGCGGCGTACATGCATGGAAGTGCCCGGTCGGCGCTCTGGTGCTGTCAGGAAGTGCCCGGTCGGTGCTCTGGTGCTGTCAGGAAGTGCCCTCTCGGCACTCTGGTGCTGTCAGGAAGTGCGCTCTCGTCAGAAGAGCAGCGCGCTCCCCGGGTCGGCGAGGATCCCGGCGACGTCGGCGAGGAACCGCGAGCCCTTCTCCCCGTCGATGTGGCGGTGGTCGAAGGACAGCGCCAGCGTGGTCACGTCGCGCACCACGATCTCGCCCTCCTCGGAGACCCACGGCCGCTTGTTGATCGCGCCGAAGCACAGGATCGCGGACTCGCCCGGGTTGATGATCGGGGTACCGGCGTCGACGCCGAAGACGCCCACGTTGGTGATCGTGAACGTCCCGCCCGCCATCTCGGCGGGCTGCGTCTTGCCGTCGCGCGCCGTGGCGGTGAGCTCGCCGAGCGCACCGGCCAGCTCGACCATCGACATCGAGTCGGCGTCCTTGACGTTGGGCACGACCAGCCCGCGCGGGGTGGCCGCGGCGATGCCGAGGTTGACGTAGTGCTTGTGCACGACCTCCTGCGCGGCGTCGTCCCAGTAGGAGTTGATCTCCGGGGTCCGCTTGATCGCCAGCAGCACCGCGCGGGAGAGCACCAGCAGCGGGCTCACGCGGACCTCGCGCAGCTCGCGCCGCGCCTTGAGCCGCTCGACGAGCTGCATGGTGGCGGTGACGTCGACGGTGATCCACTCGGTGACGTGCGGGCTGGTGAAGGCCGACTGGCTCATCGCCTGGGCCATCATCTTGCGCACGCCCTTGATCGGCTCGCGGGTCTCCCGCGGCCCCTCGCCGGTACGCCGCGTGGTCGCCGGCTCCGCCGCGGGCGCCCAGCCGTTGTCGGTCCCGCTGCCGGAGGCCGCGGCCTCGACGTCGGCGCGGGTGATCACGCCGCCCGGGCCGGCACCGGTGAGCAGCGTCAGGTCGACGCCGAGGTCCTTGGCCAGCTTGCGCACCGGCGGCTTGGCCAGCGCACGGACGTCGCCCCGCGGCGTCTGCACGGAGGGCGGGACCAGCGCGGGTGCCGGGTCGGACGGCCGGGCCGGTGCCGCCGACGTGGCGGGCACGGCCGGCTCGTCGACCGCGGCGACCTCGTCGGTCTGCGCACCGCCCGGGGCGAAGGCGCCCTGGAGCTGCATCTGGGTCTGGGCACCGGCCGCGGTGGACGGCGTGGCCGATCCCTTGCGGGCCCGGCGCTGGGGGCCGCGCTCGGCCTTGTTGCGGCCGACCAGCGACTCGCCCTCGCCACCGCCGGACGCGGCCGGGTTGGAGAGGTCCATGTCGGAGAGGTCCACCGCGGCGGCCTTCTGGGCCATCCCGAGGTAGGGGTCCGACTCCGTCTGGGCAGCGGTGGAGGCGGGCGTCACCGGCGCGGCCGGAGCCGCGTCGGAGGCCGAGCCGATGGAGATGATCGGCGTACCGACGTCGACCATCTGGCCCTCGTCGACCATCAGCGCGAGCACCGTGCCGGCATACGGCGACGGCAGCTCGACGATCGACTTGGCGGTCTCGATCTCCACGATGATGTCGTTGATCTCGACCGAGTCGCCGGCCTTGACCTTCCACGACACGATCTCGGCCTCGGTGAGGCCCTCGCCCACGTCGGGCAGCTTGAACTCGCTCATCAGAACTCCATGCTCCGGTCGACGGCGTCGAGGACCCGGTCGAGGTCGGGGAGCCACTCCTCCTCGATCCGCGACGGCGGGTAGGGGGTGTCGAAGCCGCCGACGCGCAGCACCGGGGCCTCGAGGGAGTAGAAGCACTCCTCGGTGATCCGGGCCGACAGCTCGGCGCCCAGGCCGAGGTTGACGTGCGCCTCGTGGACGACGACGGCGCGACCGGTGCGGCGTACGGACTCGAAGACCGGCGCCATGTCGAGCGGCGAGAGGGTGCGCAGGTCGATGACCTCGAGGTTCTTGCCCTCGGACGCGGCGGCCTCGGCGGCCTTGAGCGCCGTCTTGACCGTCGGGCCGTAGGCCAGCAGCGTCGCGTCGGAGCCGGCGCGGACGGTGCGCGAGGTGAACAGCGGGTCGGGCGTGGCCGACTCGTCGAGCTCGGCCTTGTCGGCGTGGTACTGCCGCTTGGGCTCGAGGAAGATCACCGGGTCGTCGCACGCGATGGCCTGCTGGATCATCCAGTAGCCGTCGATCGGGTTGGAGCAGGCCACGACCTTGAGCCCGGGCGTGTGCGCGAACTGCGCCTCCGGCGACTCCGAGTGGTGCTCGACCGCGCCGATGCCGCCGCCGAACGGGATCCGGATGACCATCGGCATCTTGGACTTGCCCTGCGACCGGAAGGTCATCTTGGCGACCTGGCACACGATCTGGTCGTACGCCGGGTAGACGAAGCCGTCGAACTGGATCTCGACCACGGGACGGTAGCCGCGCAGCGCCATGCCGACCGCGGTGCCGACGATGCCGGACTCGGCCAGCGGGGAGTCGATGACCCGGTCCTCGCCGAAGTCCTTCTGCAGGCCGTCGGTGATCCGGAAGACGCCGCCGAGCTTGCCGACGTCCTCGCCCATGATCAGGACCTTGGGGTCGTCCTCCATCGCCTTGCGCAGGCCCATGTTGAGGCCCTTGGCGAGGGTGATCCGCTGGGTTGAGCCTGTCGAAACCTTCTGCGTGCTCATCAGTGGCCCGCCCCTTCAAAGCTCGCGAGGTACGCCGCGTAGCCGTCGCGCTGGGCGGCGAGCTCGTCGGTCATCTCGGTGTAGACGTGGTCGAAGACGCTCATCGGCTGCGGGTCGGGCAGCGCCTTGCAGCCCTCGCGCAGGTGGTGGCCGAGCTCGTCGGCCTCGGCCTTGAGGTCCGCGAAGTACTGGTCGTCGACGAGGCCGTTGCGACGCATGTAGACCTCGAGGCGGGCGATCGGGTCCTTGAGCTTCCAGTGCTCGAGGTCGTCGCTCATCCGGTAGCGGGTCGGGTCGTCGGTGGTGGTGTGCGCACCCATCCGGTAGGTGTACGCCTCGACGAGCGTCGGGCCCTGGCCGTCGCGGGCGCGCTGCAGCGCGGCCTGCGTGACGGCGTACGTCGCGAGGACGTCGTTGCCGTCGACGCGGACGCCGGGGAAGCCGAAGCCGAGGGCGCGCTGGTAGAGCGGGATGCGGGTCTGGCGCTCGATCGGCTCCGAGATGGCCCACTGGTTGTTCTGGCAGAAGAACACGACCGGCGCGTTGTAGGACGCCGCGAAGATGAAGCCCTCGTTGACGTCGCCCTGCGAGGACGCGCCGTCGCCGAAGTGCGCGATGACCGCCGCGTCGCGGTCGGGGTCGCCGGTGCCGACGACACCGTCGCGCTGCATGCCCATGGCGTAGCCGGTGGCGTGCAGCACCTGGGCGCCGATGACGATCGTGTAGAGGCCGAAGTTGTTGTCCTTCGGGTCCCACGCGCCCTGGTCGACGCCGCGGAAGAGACCGAGCAGGTCGAGCGGGTCGATGCCGCGGCAGTAGGCGACGCCGTGCTCGCGGTAGGTCGGGAAGACGTAGTCCTGCGGGCGCAGGGCACGGCCGGCGCCGATCTGCGCGGCCTCCTGGCCGAGCAGCTGGGCCCAGATGCCGAGCTCGCCGTGGCGCTGCAGCGCGGTGGCCTCGGTGTCGATGCGCCGCGTCAGGACCATGTCGCGGTGGAAGCCGCGCAGCTCCTCGGCGGAGAAGTCGTGGTCGAACTCGTCGTGGTGGACGCGCTCACCCTCCGGGGTCAGCAGCTGGACGAGCTCGGGTCCGCCGTCCTGCTGGCTGGGTCCGAAGACCTCCACCAGGTCGGGGCCAAATCCTCCGGGGTCGCTCATGGCACTCCTTCGTGCGGCTAGCAGCGTCTCGGGGTCACCGGGATCGCCGACGGCTCGGTGCGGCCGCGGGCGTGTGTGACCCCGACCACATGGTGCCCGCACGGTATCGAGCGAGCCAGCGCGCGCGCCAATCGGCCCCTGTCGCGGGGCCGTGCTTGGATCTCCCGGTGCTCCGACCCTCGGCCGTCCTGCTCGCCCTGGTGCTGGCCCTGACGTCCGCCGCAGGCCTGGCCGCCACCGCCTCCGCCGCCGACCCCGGTCGGCCGCGACCCGTCCTGACGGGCGACTTCGCCGACCCGGCGGTGGCGGTCCTCGGCTCGGGGTACGTCGGATTCTCGACCGGCAGCCTCGTCCCCCGGGCGGTCTCGGACCGGCCGCGCGGGGCCTGGCGAGCCGCCGGCCGGGGACTCGTCCGGCTCCCCTCGTGGTCGCACGCCGACGGCGACGTCTGGGCCTCCGACGTCGCCCGGGTCGACGGCTGGTGGCTGCTCTACTTCGCCGCCCCGGTGCGCGGGATCGGTGAGTACGGGCGGTGCATCGGGGTCGCGCGTTCCCGCAACGCGCTGGGGGGCTTCGTGCCGGTGGGCGGCCGCCCGCTGGTCTGCCCGTCGTACGCGAAGGCGCCGACGGCCGCCGACACCGTGCCGCAGCCCGACCGCTCGCTGCCGCGCGCCGGGGTGATCGACCCGTCGCTGTACGTCGAGGACGGGCGCCCCTACCTGCTCTACAAGACCGACCGCATCCCCTCGTCGATCCGCCTCGTGCCGCTGTCCCGGTCCGGGATCCGGGTGGCGGGTGCGTCGGTCGAGCTGTTCCGCCACGACGGGGTGCTGGAGAACCCGGTGCTCGTGCGCCGGCCCGAGGGCTACGTGATGCTGCTGTCGCAGGGCGACTTCGGCCGCTGCTCCTACCGCACGGTCTGGCGCCGGTCGGCCTTGCTGCTGGACTGGTCGGCGGCCGAGTCCGGCGTGCTCCTCGACCGGGGGACGACCGGCTTGTGCGGTCCGGGCGGCGCCGACGTGAGCGGCGTACCGAGGGGGTCGCGGCTGCGGCTCTTCCTGCACGCCTGGACGTGCGAGCGGCGGCTCTGCCCGTCGGGGGTCGACCTCGTGAAGCGGCGTCCGCGGCTGGGCTCGCAGCGCCCGATGTACGCCGCGGAGCTGACGTGGCCGGGCGGCGTGCCGGTCGTCTCGCGCTGGCGCTGAGCGGGACTTGCTGGCCGACTGTGGCGTGGGCACTTGCACCGCCCCCGGGGCCTCGGGGTATCAAGGGTGTGCCTTCAAGGGGGACCTTCCACATGGCACTGACCCGCTGGACCGGCGCGCTCGCCGCGCTGCTCGTGCTGCCCGCACTGCTCGCCGTACCCGGATCGTCGACGGCGACCCCGGACGGATCCACCGATGGGCACCCGGGTCGGTCCGGCCGCGCGGCGATCGCCCCGCGCCCGCTCATCTGGGACCGCGACTTCGGCGACCCGAGCGTGGTGCGCGACGGCGAGCACTGGTACGGCGCCGCCACCGGCTTCCGGGGGCGTGCCGCCCGTGCGCAGCAGGACTGGGGCGAGTGGGGCCGAGGCGGTGACGTGCTCAACGGCCGCCCGACGTGGGCGAAGTACGCCGGGGTCTGGGGGCCCGAGGTCGAGCAGACCCCCAACGGCTTCGTCACGTACTTCACGATGCCGTCGGCCGGCCTGCCCCACGACCAGGACCGCTGCATCGGGGTCGCCACCGCCCCCGACCTGTCGTCGACCTTCACCGTGCTGGGCAACAAGCCGCTGGTGTGCCCCGACTACGCGACCACCATCCCGGCGTTCGACCCGGTCGCGGGGAGGGTCGGGCTGCCGCGACGCGGGGTCATCGACCCGTCGTCGTACGTCGCGCCGGACGGCCGCCGCTTCCTGATGTACCGCACCCAGGGCACCCCCTCGACGATCCGGCTCATCCGGCTCAATGCCGCCGGCACCGCGACGTTCGGTCGCAGCCGCGAGCTCATCCGCGACAGCGGCGTGCTGGAGAACCCGGTGATGGTGAAGCACGGCGACTGGCACTACCTGATCACCTCGCGCGGCGACTACGGCGACTGCCGCTACCGCACCATCTGGCGCCGCTCGCACTCGCTGACGCGCGGCTGGCAGGGCACCCGCGGCCACGCGCTGCTCAACCGCCGCAACACCGGCGTGTGCGGGCCGGGCGGCGCGGACTACGTGCCGGAGTCCGGCACCGCGGCCAACCGGATGTTCTTCCACGGCTGGGTCTGCAAGGGCACCAACCTGCCCTGCTACCAGTCCTACCAGGGCCACCAGGACTACGAGGACGTCGGCAAGCGGGCCCTGTACGCCGTCCGGTTGCGGTGGACGAAGGACGGACCGTCGATCTCGGCGTTCGTCCAGGGGCTGGTCCCTCCGCCCCCGCCGCCGCCACCGCCGCCTCCGCCGCCTCCGCCGACCGAGGAGCCGTCGCTGAGTCCGTCGCCGAGCCCGACCGAGCCGTCCCCCACGGACCCGTCACCGACCAGCCCGTCCCCCACGAGCCCGTCCCCGACCGACCCGTCCCCGACGGACCCGTCCCCGACGGACCCGACGACCACCGCGACCCCCTAGGCCGACCGGGCACTTCCTGACACCCCAGCACCGCCGAGCGGGCACTTCCTGACACTTCGGTCTTGCGGTCAGGAAGTGCCCGCTCGGCACGATCCAGCGGTCAGGAAGTGCCCGCTCGGCACCCTCCACGCGCCACAAAGTGCCCGCTCGGCACCCTCTCGGCGTCAGCCGCGCCCGTGCGGCTCCAGCCAGACGTCCGGGTCCGGACCCTTCGGCACGATGCCGGTGGGGTTCACGTCGGTGTGCACGACGTAGTAGTGCTGCTTGATCTGCTCGAAGTCGATCGTCTCGCCGAAGCCCGGCGTCTGGAACAGGTCGCGCGCGTAGCCCCACAGCGCCGGCATCTCGGCGAGCTTGACCCGGTTGCACTTGAAGTGGCCGTGGTAGACCGCGTCGAAGCGGCCCAGCGTGGTGAACAGCCGCACGTCGGCCTCGGTGATCGCGTCGCCCATCAGGTAGCGACGGTCGGTCAACCGCTCCTCGAGCCAGTCCATCGCGATCCAGAGGCGGTCGTACGCGTCGTCGTACGCCTCCTGCGAGCCCGCGAAGCCGCACCGGTAGACGCCGTTGTTGACCTCGGTGAAGACCCGCTTCATCACGACCTCCATCTCCTCGCGGAGGTCGGCCGGCCACAGGTCGGGGGCGTCGGGGCGGTGGTGCTCGCGCCACTCGAAGAAGAGGTCGTGCGTGATCTGCGGGAAGTCGTTGGTGACCACGGCGCGCGACGCGACGTCGACCATCGCGGGGACGGTGATGCCCTTCGGGTAGTCGGGCACCCGGTTGAAGTAGGCCTCCTGCAGGTGCGTCATGTCGAGCACCGGGTCACGCCCGTCGGGGTCGAGGTCGAAGGTCCAGCTGCGCTGGTCGTGGGTCGGGCCGGGAGCACCCCACGAGATCACGTCCTCGAGGCCGAGGAGGTTGCGCACGATGATGGCGCGGTTGGCCCACGGGCAGGCCTTGGCTGCGACGAGGCGGTAGCGACCCGGCTCCACCGGCCAGACCTGGACGTCCTGCGGACCGCGGTCGTCGGGATCCGCCGAGCGCTCCCCGGCCAGGATCCGGTCGCTGATGTAGTCCATGTCCCGCTCGAAGGGCTTGCCCTTCGAGGTGTACGTCGTGCTGCCGGTGTCGCCCACGTGTACCTCCCGATCGTTGCCGTCTCAACCATCTTGTCACGGTGCCGGCGACCGGCCGCGCCCCCTGTAACGCGCCGTCCGCCTCGCCCCACCCCCCATCGATGGGCGGTCATCCGTGGGTAACGGCGCGTTACATGACCCGGACCGCGCGAACCGACCGCAAAGAAGTGTTTGCAAATGACTGTTGGCGGTTCTAGCATCACCTCATGGCCTCCTCCGTCTCCCCCGACATCGCCGGACTGCGCGCCCTGAGCCACCCGGTCCGGCTGCGGATACTGGGCGTGCTGCGCACCGAGGGGCCGGCGACCGCCACGACGCTGGCCCAGCGCCTCGGCCTCAACACCGGCGCCACGTCGTACCACCTGCGCCAGCTCGCCCAGCACGGCTTCATCGAGGACGACCCCGAGCGCGGTACCGGCCGCGACCGGTGGTGGCGGGCCGCGCACGACGCCACCCGCACCGACTTCCGCGGGGAGGGCACGAGCGACGAGGACGTCGAGGCCTACCTGACGAACGTCGCCCTGCTGTACGGCGACCGGTTGCGCTCGGCGGTCGCCGAGCTGCGGTTCCTCCCCGAGGAGTGGCGCTCGGTCGGGACCCTCAGCGACTGGGAGGTCCGCCTCACGCCGAGCCAGGCCGACGACCTCGTCCAGGCGCTCGTGCGGGTGATCGAGGAGGCCCGTGACAGTGACGACGACACCGCCGCCCCGTTCAGCGTCAACCTCAACGCCTTCCCCCGCCCCGGAGCCCTGGGGCCCGAGTCATGAGCACCCCGACTGCCGTCGCGCCCCGTCGCGCCCCGCTCGTCGGAGGCCTCACGGCCGAGGGCATCTCCTTCGTCGGGACCCGGGTCTCGATGATCGCGATCCCGTGGTTCGTGCTGTCCACCACCGGGTCGGCCACCCAGACCGGGCTGGTCGCGGCCGCCGAGATCGCGCCGCTCGTGATCTTCAAGGCGCTCGGCGGGCCGCTGCTCGACCGGCTGGGCCCGCGCCGCGTGACCCTCACCTGTGACCTCGCCTCGGCCGTCGTGGTGGGGGCCATCCCGTTCCTGCACCACCTCGGGATGCTGACCTTCCCGCTGCTGCTGGTGCTCGTCGCGCTGGCGGGCGCGCTGCGCGGCCCGGGCGACGCCGGCAAGGCGGCGATGACCCCCGAGATCGCGCGGGTCGCCAACGTCCCCCTCGAGCGGGTCACCGGTCTGGCGAGCGCCGTCGAGCGCACGTCGTCGATGACCGGCGCGGCCCTGGCCGGCCTGCTGGTCGCCGCGGTGGGCGCGGCCAACGCCCTGTACGTCGACGCCGCGTCCTTCGTGATCTCCTTCGCCGTCTTCGCGCTGGCCACCACCGGGATGGGTCGTCCGGTGCCGCCGTCCGCGGAGGACGGGACGACCGGCGACGCCGCCGCGACGTCGTACCTCACCGAGCTCCGGGAGGGCTGGGACTTCCTTCGCACCGAGCCGGTCCTGGTCGCGGTGTGCGCGATGGTGGCGGTGACCAACCTGGTGGACCAGGCCTACGTCACGGTGCTCGCGCCGGTGTGGGCGAAGGAGTCCGGCGCCGGGGTCGAGGTGCTGGGCGCGCTGTTCGCGGTCTTCAGCGGGGCCTCGGTGCTCGGCGCGCTGGCCGCCGCGCGGTGGGGCGAGACGCTGCCGCGCTACCGGACGTACGTCGTGGCGTTCCTCATCGCGGGCGCGCCACGCTTCGTGGTGATGGCGGTCGAGTCGCCGCTGTGGGCGGTCTTCGCGGTCACCATCGTGGCCGGCGCGGCGGCGGGCTTCCTCAACCCGATCCTCGGCGCCGTCATCCTGGAGCGGATCCCGGACCCGCTGATGGGCCGGGTCTCCTCGCTCAACACCGCGATCTGCTGGTCGCTGATGCCCCTCGGCGGGCTGCTCGGCGGCGTGGCCGTCACGGCCCTCGGCCTCTTGCCCGCCCTGCTCCTCGCCGGGGCGGCGTACTTCCTCACGACGATGGCGCCGACGCGGGTGCCGTCGTTCCGGGCGATGGACCGGATGCCGCGGGAGAGTCCCCGCCCGGGCGGGGACTCTGTCACCGTGTGACCGTTGCAACCGTCACACGGTCACCGACTCGCCGACACAGTCCGGGCGACCGGTCCGGAGCGACAGGTCACCGCGGGAAGGTCCGCGCCAGCTCGAGCAGCCGGTCGTTGGCCTCGGTCTCCCCGATCGTGACCCGCGCACCCTCGCCGGCGAAGGGACGCACGACGATGCCGAACTCGTCGGCCGCGGCCGCGAAGTCCCCGGTCCGCTCCCCGAGGCCGAACCACACGAAGTTGCCCTGCGCGTCCGGGATCTCCCAGCCGGCGTCGCGGATCCCGGCCACCACGCGGGCGCGCTCGGCGACGAGGGCGTCGACCCGCTCGAGCAGCTCGGGCTCGGCCTCCAGCGAGGCGATCGCCGCGGCCTGCGCGACCGACGAGACACCGAAGGGCAGCGACACCGCCCGCAGCGCACCGGCGAGCGGCGCCTGGGCGATCGCGTAGCCGACCCGGAAGCCCGCCAGCCCGTAGGCCTTGGAGAACGTACGGGTCACGATGACGTTGGGGTGGGCGCGGTACGTCGCGACGCCGTCGACCGCGTCGTCCATCCGCACGAACTCGAGGTAGGCCTCGTCGACCACGACCACCACGTGGGACGGCACTCGGGCGAGGAACGCGTCGAGGTCGGACTGCGAGACGGCCGGCCCGGTCGGGTTGTTGGGCGTGCAGACGATGACGACCTTGGTGCGCTCGGTGACCGCCTCGGCCATCGCGTCCAGGTCGTGGCGACCGTCGGCCAGCACCGGGACCCGCACGCTGGTCGCGTCGGCGACGGTGGCCGCGATCGGGTAGGCCTCGAAGGAGCGCCAGGCGTAGACGACCTCGTCGCCGGGATCGCAGAAGGCGTTGAGGAGCTGGTAGATCAGCGCCACGCTCCCGGTGGCCGCGGCCAGGTCGGACGTCGGGACGCCCAACCGCGCCGCCAGGGCGTCGTACAGCGCGCTGTTGCCCATGTCCGGGTAGCGGTTCATCGCCTCGGCGGCGCGGGTCGCGGCCTCGACGACGCCGGGCAGCGGCGGGTAGGGGTTCTCGTTCGACGACAGCTTGTACGTCGTGAGGCCCTCGCGGGGCGTGGGCGGCTTGCCGGGCACGTACGTCGGGATCGCCGCGACGTTGCGACGGGCCGAGGGGGACGTGGGCGAGCTGGACGACGGGACGGACGGCGTGGACATGGCGAGCAGGTTAGCGCCGGCCCGGGACCGGGGGCCGCCCGTACCTCCACGGCTGCAGCACGAGGGCGAGCACGATGCCGAGCAGCCCCCCGAGGACGGCCCCGGCGATGTTGTCCACCATGTCGGTGACGTCGCAGGCGCGACCGATCCGGGCCGCCGCGAGCTGTGCCGTCTCGATGAGCAGCGAGTAGAGCCCCAGGGCGGCGATGCCGAGCGGGCCGAGCACCCACCGGGTGCGCCAGCGGGCGACGGCCAGCACCCACAGCGCCCCGGCCGGGACGAAGACGGCGATGTTGAGCAGCCGCTGGCTGCCGGGGAGGATCCAGAAGCCGTCGGGCGCCGGGCCGCCGTAGTCGAGCGAGCAGGTGGTCTGGGCCTCGTCGGCCGGTACGACGCCGATGCCCCACTCGGCCGGGATGAGCGTCAGGATGCCGATGCACACGACCGTCCAGCAGAACCCGGCGATCGCCACCGCCGTCACCGGGCCGAGCCGTCCGCGCAGCAGCCGCGCGAGGCCGACGAAGACCGCCAGCGCGACGAGGCAGCCCAGGAGCATCACGCCCGTCCCGCCGATCGTCACGGCAGGAGGCTAGCGAGGCGAGGGGGCGAGGGCGGCCAGCAGGTGCGCGAGCATCGGCCACAGGACGGTGCGCTCGGAGTCGTCGACCACCCGGTCCATGCCGGCGAGCTCGAGCATGACGTAGCCGTGCAGGGCGCTCCAGAACTGCGCGGCGACGGCGCGCGGGTCGCCGGGCAGGAGCACGCCGGCGTCCATGGCCCGGGCGACGCCGGCCACGATCTGCTCGAAGGCCGCCGCCGCCACCTCCGGGTCGGCACCGCGGCCGTGGAAGCCGCCGAGGCTGATCGCGCCGAACATCACGCCGAAGAGGTGGCGGTTCTCCAGGGCGTTGTCGCGGTAGGCCCCGGCCATCCGCCGCAGGTCGGCGAGCGGGTCCTCCGTGCGACCCACCGCGTCCACGTGGTCGATGAGCCGGCGGAAGCCCTCCGTGGCGACGGCCTCGACCACGCCCGTCATGGACCCGAAGTGGGTGTAGACCGCCATCGTCGAGGTCCCGGCGGCACCGGCGAGCCGGCGCGCGGACAGCGAGGAGGGCCCCTCCTCCCCCAGGATCCGGGCGGCCTCCTCGATGAGCCGCCGGCGCGGGTCGCCCGAGGCCGAGGAAGAGTCCGTAGAAGGTGGGCCGCTCACCCTCGACATCCTGCCATAACGCCGTTATGGTCGATCTATAACAGTGTTATCCACCTTTCCCGAGCCGAGACCGCCATGACCCTCACGCACACCCCGCCGACCACCAGCCGCTACCTCCGGGACAACTTCGCGCCCGTCACCGAGGAGGTCACCGCCGTCGACCTGACCGTCACCGGGACGCTGCCCGACCACCTCGACGGCCGCTACCTGCGCATCGGCCCCAACCCGATCCACGAGCAGGGCGAGCACTTCCACTGGTTCCTCGGCGAGGGGATGGTGCACGGCGTGCACCTCCGCGACGGGCAGGCCCAGTGGTACCGCAACCGGTGGGTGCGCTCCGCCGACGTCGCCGCCACGCTCGGCGAGCCGGTCCGCGGCACGCCCGGGGGCTCGGACTTCGCCGCCAACACCAACGTCCTGGAGCACGCGGGCCGGACCCTGGCGCTCGTGGAGGGCGGCGCGTCGCCGTACGAGCTGACCCACGAGCTCGACACCGTCGGGCCGTGCGACTTCGACGGGACGCTGCCCAGCCTGCCCGGCCACCCCGGCTACACCGCCCACCCGCACGAGGACCCGGACACCGGCGAGCTGCACGCGATCTCCTACAGCTGGATGCGCGGCAACCGCGTCGACTACTCGGTGCTCGACACCTCGGGGCGGATCCGGCGCAGCGTCGACATCACCGTCCACGGCAGCCCGATGATGCACGACTTCGCCCTCACCGAGCGCCACGTCGTCGTCCTCGACCTGCCCGTCACCTTCGACCTCGCGGCCGCCACCGCGGACGTCCCGCGCCTCGTGCGCCCGCTGGTCCGGGGCGTGCTGGGACGGGTCGTGGGACGCAACCCGGTCCCCGAGCCGATGATCGCCCGGGTCGCCCGCGGGTCGGGCGGGTCCGACGGCTCCCCCGCGCTGCCCTACCGGTGGAACCCCGACTACCCCGCCCGCATCGGCGTCCTGCCGCGCGACGCGGAGGGCGACGCGATCCGCTGGTTCGAGATCGACCCGTGCTTCGTCTTCCACACCCTCAACGCGTACGACGACGGGGACACCGTCGTCGTCGACGTGGTGCGGCACCCGCGGATGTTCGCCACCGTGCTGGACGGCCCGGACGAGGGTCCGGCGACCCTGGCCCGCTACACCCTGGACCTGGCCACCGGCCGGGCACGGCAGTCGGGCTTCGACCAGCGCTCCCAGGAGTTCCCGCGCCACGACGAGCGGCACACGGGCCGGCGCCACCGCTACGGCTGGGCCGTCGGGTTCGACGGCGGGCGCGCCGGCGACACCGTGCTGCGCCACGACCTGGACGCCGGGCGCACCGACGTACGCCGCCTGGGCACTGGCCTCGAGGCCAGCGAGTTCTGCTTCGTCCCCACGCCCGGCAGCACGACCGAGGGCGACGGCGTCCTGCTCGGCTACGTCTTCGACGCGGCCGAGGGCCGCTCGCACCTGCGCGTCCTCGACGCCGCCTCGCTCGAGGACGTCGCGGCCGTGCACCTGCCCGCCCGCGTGCCGGCGGGCTTCCACGGCAACTGGGCTCCCGCCGAGGGCTGAGCAGCGCTGCCACCTCGCCCCTACGCTGGCGGGCATGAGGTTCGTGATCTGGCTGCTGACCACCGCGGGAGGGGTCGCCGTCGCGGCGTGGCTCCTCGACGGCATCTCGTTCGACGGCACCGACTGGCAGGACAAGGTCCTCCCGCTCCTCGGCGTCGCGCTGATCCTCGGCCTGGTGACCACGTTCATCAAGCCGTTCATCACCCTGCTCTCGCTGCCCTTCATCCTGCTGACCCTCGGCCTGCTGCTGCTGGTCATCAACGCCCTGATGCTGATGCTCACCGCGCGGCTCGCCGACGCGTTCGACCTCGGCTTCACCGTCGACGGGTTCTGGACCGCGCTCCTCGGCTCGGTCGTCATCACCCTGTCGACGTGGGCCATCGACGCGGTGGTGAGCGACGAGTGATGGACCGGCTGCCCGACCAGCACACCGAGGGGCCCTACCGGATCGCGCTCGTGTGCCTCGGCAACATCTGTCGCTCCCCGATGGCCCACGTGGTGCTGGCCGACCACCTCGACCGCGCCGGCCTGGCCGCGAAGGTCGAGGTCAGCAGCGCCGGCACCGGAGGCTGGCACGTCGGGCGGCCGATGGACGCCCGCGCCGCCACCGCCCTGATCGGCGAGGGCTACGACCCCTCCGGCCACCGCGCCCGGCAGTACGACGACGGGTGGCTGGAGCGCCACGACCTGGTGCTGGTCATGGACCGGTCCAACCTCGCCGACGTCGGCGCGCACGAGCGGGTCGCACTGTTCCGCGACTTCGACCCGGTCGACCGGGGCGGCGAGGTACCGGACCCGTACTACGGTGGTGACGACGGATTCGGGGAGGTGCTGGCCATGGTCGAACGCACGAGCGCCGCGATCGTGGACGCCCTGCAGCGCCGGGACCGGACGGGCACCGGCGCGCGATGACCCGCCAGCCACTGGTCGCCCGCCGCGCCGAGGAGCTCCTCGGCGCCGCGGTGGTGGCGACGGCGCCCGTGGCCGGCGGCGACATCTCCACCGCGACCCGCCTGCGGCTGTCCAACGGCACGACCGCCCTGATGAAGACGCTGCCCCACGCTCCTCCGGGCTTCTTCGAGACCGAGGCGGCCGGGCTGCGCTGGCTGGCGGAGGTCGAGGACGGCGTCCCCGTCCCGCCCGTGCTCGCCGTCGACGCCGAGTGCCTGATCCTGACCTGGGTCGAGCCGTCCGCCAAGCAGGGCCTCGAGTCCGCGATCGCCTTCGGCCACGCCCTGGCCGCCACGCACGCCGCCGGCGGAGCGGCGTACGGCGCGGAGCGGGACGGCTTCATCGGCCGCCTGCCGATGCCCAACCGCACCGCCCCCAGCTGGGCGGAGTTCTACGCCGTACGACGCGTGCTGCCCTACCTCAAGCTGGCCCGCGACCGCGGCGCCATCACCCCCGAGGACGCCCGCACGGTCGAGTCCGTCGTCGGCCGGCTGCCCGGCCTCGTCCCCGAGGAGCCGCCGGCGCGCCTGCACGGCGACCTGTGGAACGGCAACTGCCTGTGGAGCGCCGACGCGGTCCACGTCATCGACCCCGCGGCGTACGCCGGGCATCGCGAGGTCGACCTCGCGATGCTGCACCTCTTCGGCCTCCCGCACCTCCAGCGCGTCGTGCAGGCCTACGACGAGGTCGCGCCGCTGGCCGACGGCTGGGAGGACCGGCTGGCACTGCACCAGGTGTTCCCGCTGCTCGTGCACGCGTGCATGTTCGGCGGCGGGTACGGCGCCCGGGCGGCCACCGCCGCCGCCCGCTACGCCTGACCCGTCGCACCGGCGCGGAGAGGGGTAATGTCGAGAGCCCACCTGTCCCGAGGAGCCCTGGTGGACAGCACCCGAACGAGCCTGGCCGTCGCCCTGGCCGAGGCTGCCCGCATGATCGACGGCTCGTCCTCGGTCGAGGACACCCTGGCCGCCATCGCGGCGGCCGCGGCGGTCTCGGTGCCCGACATCGACCAGGTCGGGATCAGCGTCATCCATCGGGGCGGCGAGATCGAGACCCGCGCGGCGACGGGCCAGCTCGTCTGGGACCTCGACGGCCTCCAGTACGAGCTGGGCGAGGGGCCGTGCGTGAGCGCGATGCTCGACGAGCCGGTGGTCGTGGTCGACGACATCCGCAACGACCAGAGGTGGCCGCGCTTCGCCCCGCGCGCGGCGGCGGCCGGGCTGCGGGCGCAGATGGCGGTGCGGCTCTACCACGAGGACAGCACGATCGGGGCGCTCAACATGTACGCCACCGAGGCGACCACCATCCACCGCGACGCCCCCGAGGCCGCCGAGCTCTTCGCCGCCCACGCGGCCCTCGCCCTCGGCCGGGCCCGTCGCGAGGAGCAGCTGCACGAGGCGCTGCAGACCCGCAAGCTCATCGGCCAGGCCATCGGCGTGCTCATGGAGCGCTACGGCATCGACGAGGACCGCGCCTTCGGCTTCCTCGTCCGCGCGTCCTCCACCAGCAACGTCAAGCTGCGCGAGGTGGCCCGCGAGGTGGTCGACCGCACCAACCAGGGCCGCCGGGGCGCGACCTCCTGAGGTCCGGACGCGCGCCGCCGGACGGCGTACCTCCCCCGGGGTGAAGACGCCCGCTCGGAGGTCCCGCCGACGGTTGACGCCCCCACGCCCACGTGACTAGCGTCCCGGGGGACTGCTTGCTGGAGACCACGGCGAGTGCCCTTCCTCCCGGAACGAGGCGTCGATCGTGGTCCCTGTCTCCCTTGTCCCCAGCCCGCTCGTCCCCATCACACCGGTCCCCCGTCCCCGTGGCGGCCGCGGGTCGACCGACCGGCTGATCGAGTCCCACCTCGGCGTCGCCCGCTCGATCGCCGCCCGCTACCGCAACCGGGGGGTGAGCCGCGAGGACCTCGAGCAGGTCGCCTACCTCGGTCTCGTCAAGGCGGCCGGGCGGTTCGACCCGGACGCGGGCCACGACTTCGTCGCCTACGCCGTCCCCACCATCCGCGGCGAGGTACGCCGTCACTTCCGCGACGCGTGCTGGATGGTCCGACCGCCCCGGCGGGTGCAGGAGCTCCAGGTCCGGATCACCGCGGCGGAGCCCGAGCTCACGCTGCAGCTCGGGCAGCAGCCCACCCCGGCCCAGCTCGCGGCCCACCTCGACGAGCCGGAGCCCGTGGTCCGCGAGGCGATGGCGGCGGACGGGTGCTTCCGGCCCTCCTCGCTCGACGCCCCGGTCCAGGACGGGACCGCGTCCCTGGCCGACCTGCTGGCCGCCGAGGACGGCGAACGAGGGGCGCTCGAGGCCCGTCTCGTCCTCGGCCCCCTCGTCCGGGCACTGTGCCCGCGAGACCGCGACATCCTCACCATGCGCTTCTTCGAGGACCGCACCCAGGCGGAGATCGCCGCCGTCGTGGGCGTCACCCAGTCGCAGGTCTCCCGCACCCTCACCCGCATCCTCGAGGAGCTGCGGGCCGCGCTGGCCGGGCACGCACCGGCCGCCTGACCGGGCTCAGCCGACGTGGCGAGACGGTTCCAGGGGGCCTCCGACCGCGTCGACGCGCTCGTCGACGGGATGCACGAGGAGTCCGTGCCGCACCCCCCACAGCACCGCCTGAGAGCGGGAGGTCACCCCGATCTTGGCGTAGCAGGCGCGGATGTAGGACTTGATCGAGTTGATGCTCAGCTGCGTCTCGTCCGCGATGTCCTGGTTGGAGCGTCCCCTGGTGATGAGGCCGAGCACGACGGTCTCCCTCGGCGTCAGGGGCCAGGGCTCGGGAGCGGGGTCGTCCCCGGCGCTGGCGTGGCCACCGACGTCCACGACCACCCGCCCCGAGCCGATGCGCACGAGGGCGCCGACGAGCCGATCGACGGGCAGCCGCTTGCTGAGGTAGCCCGCCGCCCCTCGCGCCAGCTCGGTGGAGACGGCGCTGCGCGAGCAGTCCCAGCTGTAGGCGACGACCCGGGCCCGGCCCGGGGCGACGGGGGCGCTCGGGCTGCTCGACCGCACGCTGCGGCGCAGGACGTACGCCGGGTCGTACAGGACGAGGTCGCCGGCCGGCTCGCCGGATCCGGGCGACCCACCGGCCACCAGCACCACCTCGTCGAGGCGATCGGCCAGCATCGCCTGCAGTCCGCGGACGACCAGCTCGCTGTCGTCCGCGACGGACACGCGGACGGGAACGGGGATGCCGTTGCTGAGGGGGAGCATGACGTCGAGTACCCCGGCCCCGCGGGCTCCATGCGCCGCTCGACGGGGCTCCCCGCGCGTCAGGTGCGGTGGATGTTGATGATGACCAGGGCGGCCTGCACCACGCTGATGCCGGCGCGCGCAGCCGCCAGCACCAGTCGTGCCCGCGCCGCCTCCACGTCGAGCTCCTCTCGCGCGGCGAGGATCCCGATGCCCACCTCGAGCGCCTGCTGGTCGCGCAGCTGCTGTGGTGCCCTCTCGGCCCGCAGCCGGGTCTCGAAGGCGAGGTCGGCGTTGGTCACCGCACCGGAGGCGGAGGCCCCGAGCGCCGAGGCCAGGTCGTTGTGGTGACCCATGAACGCGTCGGCCGAGGAGGCGTACAGGTTGATGCCGCCGACCACGCGCCCGCGCTCCACCACGGGGAGGGACAGGCTGCTCGCCACCCCCGCGGCCGCGCTGGCCTGGGCGAAGAGGGCCCACCGGTCCTCGTCGAGGAGCTCCTCGACCGCCTCCACCCGGTGCGCGTTGTCGTGGACCGCCTGCACGCAGGGTCCGCCGTCGAGGTACTGCATCGCGTCGATCTCGGCCAGCGGGAGGCTGGACGCCACCAGGGTGAAGGTGAGGTCCTCGTCGTACAACGTGAGGCTCAGCCCGACGCACTCCGGGATGATCCGCGCTGCCGAGTCGCCCATGGTCATCAGCGACCGCTCGAGCTCCGGGTCGGCCAGGCTGAGGTACTCGTCGAGCGCTTCCTGCGTGTGGGGAAGGAAATCCATCAGCCCCCCTCGGGCGTCGTCGGCTTCCGTCCCTCATCATCATCCGCGTCCGGCACCGGGGGACGCCACACCCGTGGGGACGAGACGGACCCGCCGTGGGTCAGGGCTCCTCGTCGAGGCCGAGCTGGAACTCGCGGACCACCTCGGCGGCCACGTCGCGCAGCTTGACGTTGCCGTGCGAGGAGGCGCGGACGAGGAAGGCGAAGGCACGCTCCTCCGAGGTGCGGTAGCGGTGCATCAGCAGGCCCACGGCCACGCCGATCCGCTGGCGGCTGCGCATCCCCTCCTGCAGCTGGTCGATGGCGCGCGCCTTGCCCATCGCGAGGGCGGCCTGCGCGGCGAACAGGTCGGCCGCCTGCGCGCTGGCGTCGTCGAGGCCGTCCTCCTGCTCGGAGTAGATGTTGAGCGAGGACCGCCCGTTGCGGTCGGCGTGCAGCCGTACGCCGATCTGCGCCCGCAGGCCGCGTTCGTGCGCCTCGGCCGTGTACGACGGCCAGCGCCGCTCGGTGCCCACGTCGGGGACGTGCACGATGGTGTCCGCCTCGGCGGCGAAGACGCACGGGCCCTCCCCCAGGCGGTGCTGCAGCGAGTCGAACTCCCGGACCCGGTCACTGGTCGCGGCCAGCGTGTCGAGGCGGCCGTCGGGATGGGCGAGGGAGACACCGACGTGGTCGGCGCCCGGCACCGACAGCTGGGCGGTGCGCACGATCTCGGTGAGGGTCTCCTCGAGCGAGGAGACCCGGTTGAGGCTGCGGGCGGCGTGGGCAAGGGCTTCTGCCAGCACGTCATCAGGCATGGGAAGGCGTCCTTCGGGTGACGGCGTCGAGCAGGATCGACGCAGCATCAGAAGGCCGCTTCTGGACCGGCGGCAATCCTAGGACACGCGGAGCCGGACCCTCACCGGGGCAGGACCAGCGTCCGGGCCGCTCCGGACCGGACGGGCCGGGCGACAGGTGCCGAGGTGACTTCCGGCCCGGTACGCCGCAGCGTGGCGTCCCTAGGTTGGGAGCATGAGGAGTGGCGCGCCCCGCCCGCCCGTCCCGTCGCCGGCGGTGGCCGTCCTGGACGTGCTGGGCAAGGTCGTGCTGGCGGGGTTCCTCCTCGCCGTCCTCGTCGATCCGTCCTGGGGCAACCTTGAGGGCAAGGCCCCCACCGCACGGGCCCTGACCTACCCGATGCTCGCCTTCGCCGTCCCCGTCTGGTGGCACGCGTACCGCCCGGCCCGTCCCTACCCGTGGCTGGCGGACCTGCTGCTCACCTACACGGCGTTCAGCGACGTCCTCGGCAACCGCGTCGACCTCTACGACACCGTCGCGTGGTTCGACGAGTGGATGCACGTCACCAACGTCGCCTGCGTCGCGGCGGCCCTCGTGCTCCTCACGCTGCCCAGCACGTCGAGCGGCTGGGCGGTCCTGGCCGGCTCGGTGGCGCTGGGCATGACCGCCGCCCTGGCCTGGGAGCTCTTCGAGTACGTCGCCTTCGTGACCCGCTCGCCGGAGATGCCGACGGCGTACGGCGACACGCTCGGCGACCTCCTGATGGGCTGGTGCGGCACCGTGCTGGCCGCGGCGCTGGTCCACCACGCCTGGCGGCACCACCTGACCGCGTCCCCGGAGATCTCAGCGCAGGCTCAGGCTCGACTGGCAAGGTAGGGCTGTGCCGGACACACCCAAGCCTCGCGTGCTGGTCGTCGACGACGACCGGGCCGTGCGCGACTCGCTGCGCCGCTCGCTGGAGTTCAACGGCTACGACGTCGCGCTGGCCTCCGACGGTGCGGAGGCGCTGGCGGTGCTCGGGTCCAGCCACCCCGACGTGGTGGTGATGGACGTGATGATGCCGCGCCTCGACGGGATCGAGACGACGCGCGCCCTGCGGGCCGCGGGCAACGACGTCCCCGTGCTGGTGCTCACCGCCCGGGACGCGGTGGGCGACCGGGTGGAGGGGCTCGACGCCGGTGCCGACGACTACCTCACCAAGCCCTTCGCCCTCCAGGAGCTGCTCGCCCGACTCCGCGCGCTGCTGCGCCGCGTCGTACCCGTCGAGGACGCCGCGGAGGAGACGCTGTCCTTCGCCGACCTCACCATGGAGGTGGGCTCGCGCGACGTACGCCGCGGGGACCGGGCCATCGAGCTGACCCGCACGGAGTTCACCCTGCTGGAGATGTTCCTGCGCCGGCCGCGGCGGGTGCTCGAGCGCTCCTTCATCCTCGAGGAGGTGTGGGGCTACGACTTCCCGACCAGCGCCAACTCGCTGGAGGTCTACGTCGGCTACCTGCGCCGCAAGACCGAGGCCGAGGGCGAGCCCCGGCTGATCCAGACCGTGCGCGGAGTGGGCTACGTGCTCAAGGAAGCATGAGCAGCCTCGCCGGCTGGGACGACAAGCGGTGGCACTACCGCCGCTCGCTCGCGTCCCGCGTCGCCGTCCTCACCACGCTCGCCGTCGCCGTGTCGATCGCGGCGATGTCGCTGGGCGCCTTCATGGTGATGCGGATGCAGCTGCAGGGCAGCCTCGACGAGTCGTTGCTCGACCGCGCCGAGAAGGCCGCCAAGTACACCGCGCTATCGCAGATGACCGAGCGCAAGGTGCCGTCCTGGATGCTGGGGGCGGCCGACGTGCGGATCGCGTTCATCACCGCGGGCGGGGCCGTCGTCACTGCCGACGAGGGGCCCCAGATCGTCCTGGGCACGCCGGAGCACGACGTCGCCGTCGGCCGCCGGCAGGAGTCGGTGCGCACGATCGTGACGGCCGGCGGCGTGGAGTACCGCGTCGCCACCGTCCCTGCCGGGCCCGACCAGGCGCTGGTCCTGGCCCAGCTGCTGTCGTCGCAGCAGCGCACCCTCGCCAAGCTCGGCACCGTCATGCTCGTCGCCGGCGGGCTCGGCGTGCTGGCCGCCGCCCTGGCCGGGTGGGCCGTGGCCGCCAACGGCCTGCGTCCGGTACGCCGCCTCACCCGCTCGGTGGAGCGGATCGCCGTGACCGAGGACCTGGCCCCGCTGGCCGTCGAGGGCGACGACGAGATCGCCCGCCTCGCCGGTGCCTTCAACCAGATGCTGACCTCCCTGGCCGCCTCCCGCGACCGCCAGCGCCGCCTCGTCGCCGACGCCGGCCACGAGCTGCGGACCCCGCTGACCTCGCTGCGCACCAACCTCGACCTGCTGGCCCAGGCCGACACCGACGGCGGCCTCCCCGAGGAGGCCCGCCGCGAGCTGCTGGATGACGTGCGCGCCCAGATCGAGGAGCTGACCACCCTGGTCGGCGACCTGGTCGTCCTGGCCCGCGAGGACCACCCCGCCGCGATCATCGAGCCGGTCGACCTGGCCGAGGTGACCGAGCGGGCGCTGGTCCGGGTCCGCCGCCGGGCGCCCGGCGTCGACTTCGACGTACGCCTCGACCACTGGCGGGTCACCGGCGACGCGACCGGTCTCGAGCGCGCGATCCTCAACCTGCTCGACAACGCCGCCAAGTGGAGCCCCATCGGCGGCACCATCACCGTGCGGCTCATGTCCGGCGTGCTCACCATCGACGACCAGGGCCCCGGCATCCCGGCCGAGGACCAGGCGCGCGTGTTCGAGCGCTTCTGGCGCTCCGACGAGTCGAGGTCGATGCCCGGCTCCGGCCTCGGGCTCGCGATCGTGCGCCAGGTGGTGGACCGCCACGGGGGACGGGTGGCCGTCGACGACGCCCCCGGCGGCGGGACCCGGCTCACGCTGTCCCTGCCCGGCGAACAGCCGGCCCACGCCTGACGTCGCCGACCTCCCCCCTTCCTGACACCTCAGCGCCGCCGACCGGGCACTTCCTGACACCTCGGCGCCGCCGACCGGGGTAGTCCGTGACGATCGGACCCCCGGACGGCCGATTCCTGGGTCCCTTCGTCACGGACTACCCCAGCACCTCAGCGCTCGAGCGCGCGCAGCAGCCGCTCGGCCTTCCACCGCGACTCCAGCCACTCGTCCTCGACGTCGGAGCGCACGGTGATCCCGCCTCCGGTGCCCAGGGTCCAGCGCCCGTCACCCGAGGTCATCAGCGACCGGATGACGACGCCGAGGTCCGCCGGCCCGTCGCCGCTGATCCAGCCGAACGCCCCGGCGTACGCCCCTCGCGGCGTCTCCTCGACCTCTTCGATGACCTCCATCGTGCGCCGCTTGGGCGCGCCGGTCATCGAGCCCGGCGGGAAGAGTGCGCGTAGTGCCCCCACCGTCGTGACGTCGTCGCGCAGCCGGCCGCGGACGGTCGAGACGAGCTGGTGGACCGTCTCGTAGGACTCGACGTCCATCAGCACCGGCACCTCGACCGAGCCGACCTCGCTGACCATGCCGATGTCGTTGCGGAGCAGGTCGACGATCATCAGGTTCTCGGCGCGGTTCTTGGGGTCGGTGGCGAGCCCGGCGCGGAGCGCCTCGTCCTCCTCAGGGGTGGCTCCGCGCGGCGCGGTGCCCTTGATCGGCTTCGTCTCGATGGTGCGGTCGGCGCCGACCAGGGCGTAGCGCTCCGGGCTGGAGCTCAGCAGCCAGGCCCGGTGGCCCTCGACGTCGTGCTGGAGGCACCCGGCGTACGGCGCGGGGTTGAGGTCGCGCAGCCGCAGGTAGGTGGCCACGGGGTCGAGGTCGGCCTCGGTGGTCAGCCGGTAGGTCAGGTTGACCTCGTAGGAGTTGCCGGCCCGCAGGTGCTCCTGGACGCGCGCGAACGCGGCGGCGTACGCCCCAGGGACGTCACTGTGTCGGCGAGTCGGACACTGTGTGACCGTTGCAACACCCTCCCGGTGACTGAGTCCCCGCTCGAGCGGGGACTCCGCCGCAAGCACCACCCGATGCTCGAACGAGCGCACGTGCGAGGGCCGCATCCACACGGCGTCGGGCAGGTCCGGGTCCGGCCGGGCGGGCAGGTCGGGGCGGCAGGCGGCGCCGAGGTAGCCGAACCACTGCTCCCCGGGCACCATCGAGGCCTCGAGCACGGCCCAGATGTCGTCGCCGACCACGACCGACGCCCCGCCCGCGTGCCGGCGGACCTCGCGGCGGGCGGCGTCGTACGTCAGGGACACGTCGTCGTCCTCGAGCCAGCCGACGATCGAGCGCCGGCCCGACCACTCGCGGGCACCTCCCCCGTCGAGCCAGAAGCAGCGCGGGTGCTCGGCGGCCACCGAGGCGAAGGCCGCGGCCGGGTCCGTCACGGTCCCTCCAGGAAGTTCGACACGAGGTCGCGTCCGTGCTCCGACAGGATCGACTCCGGGTGGAACTGCACGCCCTCGAGCGGCAGCGTCCGGTGCCGCACGCCCATCACGACGCCGTCCTCGCTCCAGGCCGTCGCCGCCAGCACGTCGGTGGGCAGCGCGGTCACGCCGAGCGAGTGGTAGCGCACCGCGGCGAAGTCCTGCGCCACTCCCCGGAACAGCCCGCGCCCGTCGTGGCGGACGTGGGCGACCTGGCCGTGGGCCGGCTCGACCCGCTCGATCGTCCCGCCGTACGCCGTGACCAGGCCCTGCATCCCGAGGCAGACGCCCAGCACCGGACGGGTGCCCGCGAGCAGCACCTCGCGCCCGACCGCGAAGTCCGCCGGGTCGTCGGGGTGCCCCGGTCCCGGCGAGAGCAGGACGTGGGAGTGCGCGAGCACCTCGGCGGCGCCCACCTCGTCGTGCTCCACCACGCGGGGCAGCACGCCGGTCACCGACGCCACGAGGTGGACGAGGTTCCACGTGTAGGAGTCGTGGTGGTCGACCACGACGACGTCCACGGGAACAGGCACGGGAGCACGCTAGCCCCCGCTCACCTCACTGCGTCAGCGTCCGGCACGACGGCGCGACCGGCTTGTTGCCGGTGGGCTCCGCACACTGGTCCCACTGCGCCAGCTTGACCATCAACGCCTGCACCTCCGCCGCGTGCCGGGGCTGCGCGAAGGCGTTCTTCTTCTCCCAGCGGCGGTTCTTGTAGGTGTAGAACTCGTAGGCGAACGCAAAGCGATGCACGTCGGTGTCCATGTCGTAGCGGATCAGCAGGCCCGTGCGGCTGCGGACCGCGACGTAGGACGGGATCCGGTCGAGCTCGTCGCCGTTGAGCGCGGAGTCCGGGTCGAGCTTCGTCAGCGCCTGGGCGGTGTGCTCGATGAAGACGTGGTTGCGGCGCACCAGCGTGGGGTCGCCGAAGGTCGGGACGATCGACTGGCCCGAGCGGTACGCCGGGGACACGACGCCGGCGAGCTCCTCGAAGGTCGGCCCGAGGTCGAGGTTGGAGGTCAGCTCGGCCCGCGCGCCGGGCACCACGCCCGGCCCCACGACGTACAGCGGCACGTGCACGTCGGTGTCGTACGCCGTCCCCTTGCCGCGCCCGAGGCCGTTCTGGCCGAGGTGGAAGCCGTTGTCGGAGGTGAGCACGACGTAGGTGTTGTCGTCGACGAGGCGCAGGATCCGGCGCACCGTGCGGTCGACCGACTGCGCCATCATCGCGCGGTTGCGCAGGTCGGCGACGCTCTGCGCGGGCCGGAACGGGTTGGCCCGGGTGTTCCACGCGCGGGCCGGCTTGCCGTTGGCCTTGCGCGGCCGGTTGTCCTTGCGGTCGTCCCCGAAGCCGGGCAGGTCGCGCGTGGTCAGCGAGGTGCAGGCCACCGGCCCGCAGTTGCCCTTGCGACCGGCCGCCGGGCGGTCGCGGAAGGCCGGCGGGAAGACCGGGTCGCCGGGGTAGTAGGGCTTGGGCTGGGTGCGGTTGTGCGGGGCGTACGGCGCGACCTCGAGGAAGTACGGCGCGTCGTCGTCGCGGTGCGCCTTGATGAACTTCGTGGCGTAGGACTCGATGACGTTGCCGGCGTAGGCCTTGTCACGCTCCTTCTCCGGCGCGGACAGCGGCGGCGCGTCGTGGTGCCGGGCGCGCAGCCGACCCTGCCGGACGTAGGTGCTGTCGAAGTCCCAGCCGTCGTACGCCGAGCCGAAGACGACGTTGAACTGCGACCAGCCGGGCGGCATCGGCGGCAGCGCGCGACCCCGCACGTACTCGTACTCGTTGAGGTACTTGCCGACGAAGCCGGTCGTGTAGCCGGAGCCCTGGAGGGTCACGTTGAAGGACCGCTCCGGGTTGCCGTAGCCCTCGAACGCCGCGTAGCCGCCGAGCGGCATCGCGTCGAGCTGGCCGGACGTGTTGGTCCGGACGCCCGTCTGGTGGGGGTACTGCCCGGTGAAGAGGCTGGAGCGCGAGACGCAGCACAGCGAGTCGACGACGAAGGCGTGGGAGTACGACGCCCCGGCCCGCCTCATCGTGCGTGCCGAGCGCATCGTCTGCACCAGGTCCATCGAGAAGTCGTCCATCAGGACCATGACGATGTTGGGTCGCTGGGCGCGCTTGGCGGCGGGCAGGTCGGCGCCCTTGATCCCGGCCCCGGCGGCGATCGCCGGTCGCGGGGCCGAGGCGGCAGCGGACCCGGGGGCCCCGGTGCTCGGGCCGGTGGCGGCTCCGCAGGCGGTCAGGCTGGCGGCAAGGCCGGCGGTGAGGCACACGGCCGCGGCCACCGAACGTCGTACGAGCTGCAAGGACTCCCCCGTCCATGGTGATCGGTCACTGATGGTGACGCGCCCGGGGGACCATTCGTTGCCTGCCACGCCCGAGAGAAGAAATGTCTACCAAACTTATCGACTATTGGCGAGCAGGCCACGCACGAGGTCGTGGATGAGGTCGTAGCCGTTCTCGGTGAGGATCGACTCGGCGTGGAACTGGATGCCGCGGAAGTGCGGCCCGGTGACCTGGTGGACGTCACCGGTGGCCTCGTCGCGCTCGACGCTCACCCCCGCCGGCAGGGCGTCCGGATCGGGGACGCGGCCGACGAAGGTGTTGTAGAACCCGACCCGCTCGGTGCGCCCGGCCAGCGAGATCGGCGACTGGGTGCCCTGGAAGACGATGTCCTTGAAGTCGAGCGGGATCCCGAGGCGGTCGCACAGGGTCTGGTGGCCCAGGCACACCGCCAGGAACGGCTGGCCGCTGGCGAGCACGTCGTCCACGGCGCGACGGAAGGCCGCGATCTTGGGGTGGTCCCCGTCGCGCGGGTCGCCTGGGCCGGGACCGATGACGACGAGGTCGGCACCCGCGAAGGCGCCGGTCGCGTAGTCCTCGTGGCGCACCACGGTCGAGGTCATCCCGAAGACGCCGAGCACGTGGCGCAGCATGTTCACGAAGTCGTCCTCGCCGTGCAGGATCACCGCACGCTGCCCCGCCAGCGACGGGTCCGGCGGCGCGCCCTCCTGGTCGGTGAGCCAGAAGCGGCTCAGCCGCTGGTTGCGGGTGCCGAGGGCGAGCAGGACGTCCTCGTCGCGGGTCAGCGCCGCGATCTCCTCCGCCGGCGCGCTCGCGCGAGGGACCAGGCCGAAGGCGCCGAGGATGCCGCCCGCCTTGGCGTGCGTCTCGGCCACCTCGTACGCCGCGTCGGAGTCGCGCACGAGGGTGGCACCGGCCGTCACCTTGAGCCGGCCGTCGAGGTCGACGTCGGCGGTGCGGATCAGGATCGGGCTGTCCATGGTGGGCCGCCCGGAGGCGTCGCGACCGAAAAGCGCGAGCGCGGCGGCGTAGTAGCCGCGGCCCTCCGACTCGTACTCGGCGATCAGCCGGCAGGCGTTCTCCACCGGCGCGCCGGTGACGGTGGCGGCGTACATCGTGTCGCGCAGGATCTCGCGGGGGTCGCGCTCGCTGCGCCCGGCGAGGAGGTACTCCGTGTGCACGAGGTGCGTCATCGGCTTGAGGAACGGCCCCAGCACCTGTCCGCCCTCGTGGCAGACGTCGCACATCATCTTGAGCTCCTCGTCGACCACCATGAAGAGCTCGAAGACCTCCTTCTCGTCGGCGAGGAAGTCGAGCAGCCGCGGCTTGAGCGTCTCGGGGTCGCCGCCGACGCGGAAGGTCCCCGAGATGGGGTTCATCCGCACGTCCTGGTCGCGCACGCTCACGTGCCGCTCCGGAGAGGCCCCGATGAGGTAGCGGTCCCCGGTGAAGAAGCAGAAGGTCCAGTAGGCGCCGCGCTCGTGCTCGAGCAGGCGGCGCAGCACCGACAGCGCGCGCTCCACGCTCCAGTCGGCGACGACCGCGCGGTAGTGGCGCCCGATGACCAGGTTGGCGCCCTCGCCCTGCCCGATCTCGTCGCGGATGATCGACTCGACGACGCTCGCGTAGTCCTCGTCGGAGGTCTCGAAGCCGCCCCGGTCGGAGATCTCGATGTCGGCTGTCGGCAGCGCCGCGACGAGGTCGTCGACGCCCACCTCGTGCTCGACGTCGATGTCGACCACGACGAGCGGGGTGCCGTCGTCGATGGCGTCGAAACCGCGCTCGCGCACCTGCCGGAACGGCAGCGCGACGAGCCGGTCGGCGACCTTGCCGTGCTCGGGGACGCCGGTCTCCAGCGGGATGTCGAGGATCGACTCGACCTCGGTACGCCGCCCGGCCACCAGCCCGGCGGTGCGCTCGGCCTTGCGGCGGATCACCGCCCACGCCTCGTGCCCCTGGATCTCGTCCAGGAGGTCACGTACGGCGGGGGCGTCGGTCATGGCCGAAACCCTACGGTCCGTCCACGTGGCCGGATCGGGGTGTCTCAGCCGACCGTGGTCAGCAGCTGGGTGGCGCGGGTGAGCACCACGTAGAGCGTCGCGCGCCCGGTGGCGGACTCGTCCTCGATCTCCTGCGGGCGCACCACGACGATGCCGTCGAACTCCAGGCCCTTGGTGTCGAGACCGGTCAGCACCACGACGCGGTCCTCCCCGCTCGGCGCGACCGAGGAGTCCACGGCCGCGCGGGCGCCCCGGGCGTCGTCGGCCAGCTCGGGCCACGACGCCAGCCAGGCGTTGACCTCCGAACGCCGGGCCACGGGCACCACGACGCCCACGGTGCCCTGCACGGTCGCGGCGATCTCGCTGACGGCAGCACGGGTGGCGGACTCGAGGTCCGGGGTGTCCGGCAGCTCGCGCGGGGCCTCGCCCGTGCGGCGTACGGCCTCGGGGAGGTCGGCGTCGAGCCCGACCCGACCGGCGTACGCCGCGGCGAACTCGTAGATCTCGGCCGAGTTGCGGTAGTTGGTCGAGAGGTGGAACTCGTGGAGCTGCTTGCCCTCCAGCGCCTCGGCGCGGGCCGCGGCGCTCTCGGCCGGCACCGGCCACGACGACTGCGCCGGGTCGCCGACGATCGTCCAGCTGGCGGTGCGACCCCGGCGGCCGACCATCCGCCACTGCATCGGGGTGAGGTCCTGCGCCTCGTCGATGAGCACGTGCGCGAAGCCGTCGTCCTCGATGCGGTGCGTGGGCGGGGCCCAGGCGCGGCCGGTCGGGGCGTACTCGCGCTCGGAGGCGGTGGTGAGCTCCTGGAGGTCGACCCCGCCCTCGGTGGCGGTGACGGTGTCGTCGCGATCGTGGTCGGCGTCGGTGCGCAGCGGCACGTCGCCGAGCAGGTAGCGCAGCTCGTCGAGCAGCGCGACGTCCTCGACGGAGAGCCCGCCGCCGGTCCAGGACTTGCTGAGCAGGCGCTGCTCCTCGGGCGTCACCACGCCCTCGCCGACCCGGGCCAGGACCTCGGGGTCCGCCAGCCAGCCCAGCACGGTGGGCGCGTCGAGCGGCGGCCACCAGGCGCTGGCGAAGTCGACGAAGGCCGGGTGGGAGAGCATGTCGTCGTTGAAGGCCTCGCGACCCCGCTCGCGACCGCGCTCGCCGCGCACCTGGCGCCACATGGCGTCGAGCAGGGCGTTGGCCACCCGCGGCAGCTGGCGGTTGCGCCGGCCCTGCGACATGAGCTGGCGGCGTACGCGACCCAGGACGCCCCGGTCCAGGACGATCCGGTCGTCGCGCCAGAACACGCTGAAGTCGGTCGGGCTGCCGGGCGCCTGCTGGCGCGCGATGCGCCGCATCAGCTCGGCCATGCGGGCGGCGCCCTTGACGTCGGCGACCGCCGGCTCGTCGTGGCGGGTGGCGCGGACGCCGTCGACGACCTCGCCGAGGCTGCGCAGGGCGACCGCGGTCTCGCCGAGGCTGGGCAGCACCCGCTCGATGTAGCGCATGAAGACGCCGCTGGGACCGACGACGAGGACGCCGCCGGACTCGTAGCGGCGGCGGTCGGAGTAGAGGAGGTACGCCGCGCGGTGCAGCGCGACGACCGTCTTGCCGGTGCCCGGTCCGCCGGAGATCGACACGACGCCCTTGCCGGGCGCGCGGATCGCCTTGTCCTGCTCGGCCTGGATGGTGGCGACGATGGAGTGCATGCTGCGGTCGCGGGCCCGGCTGAGCTGGGCCATCAGGGCGCCCTCGCCGACGATCGGCAGGTCGGCCCCGGAGGACTCGAGCGCCTGGGCGTCGAGGAGCTCGTCCTCGACCCCGACGACGGTGCGGTGGTCGGCGCGCAGCACCCGGCGCCGGATCACGCCCTGCGGCTCGGCGGCCGTCGCCTGGTAGAACACCGCGGCCGCGGGGGCGCGCCAGTCGATGAGGAGCGAGTCGCGCTGGGAGTCGCGCAGGCCGATCCGGCCGATGTAGCGGGGCTCGGTGTCGATGGCCCCGTCGAGGTCGAGGCGGCCGAAGACCAGCCCCTCGTGGGCGGCGTCGAGCTGGGCGATCCGCTTGGCGGCCTGGAAGACCATCGCGTCGCGCTCGACGAGCCCGCCCTCGTGGCCGAGGCGGCCGCGGCCGTGGCCCTCGGCGGCGAGCTCCTTGGCGCTGCGGGCGCTCGCCTCGAGCTGGACGTAGACGCGGTCGACGTACTCCTGCTCGGCCGCGATCTCGCGGCGCTCGAGCTCTTCGCTCACTCCGGCTTCCCCCTGTGCACGTGCATCCGTCCCCATCTGCCGTCCGGGGGACGACAGACGTTCAAGACTACTAGGCCGCGGCCGTGGGGGAAGAAGTGACGAGACGTCCCGGACGCCTTACTTCCCGCGGCTGAGGAAGGCCGTCATCGTCTCGCGGGCCTCGTCGCTGGCGAAGAGGGTCGCGCTGAGGGCGGCCATCTCCTCGCCGCGCTCGTCGATGCGGCGGACCAGGTCGGCGTTGAGGATCCGCTTGGACTCCCGCAGCCCCTGGGCCGCGCCGGTCGCCAGGCTGGCGCACACCTCGTCGACGCGGGCGTCGAGCTCGGCCGCCGGGACGCTCTGAGTCACCAGTCCGTACGCCGCGGCGTCGACGCCGGTGAAGACCTCGCCGCCGAGGGTGGTCAGGGCCGCGGCGCGCGGGTTCATCCGGTGGTGCACGGTCAGGCTGATGATCGCGGCGGCCAGCCCGAGCTTGACCTCGGTGAGCGCGAAGGTCGCCTCGTCGGCGCTGATCGCGATGTCCGCGGCGGCGATGATGCCGATCCCGCCGGCCCGGACGGCGCCGAGGTTCTTGGTGACCACCGGCTTGTCCAGCGTCACCACGAGGCGCTGGAGGTCGACGATGCGCCGCGCCCCCGCCTCCATGCCCTCGGAGGTCGCCTCGCCCAGGTCGGCGCCCGAGCAGAAGACCTTGCCGGAGCTCTCGATCAGCACCACCCGGACGTCGTCGTCGGCCCCGGCCCTCTCGAGGTGGCCGAAGAGCTCGGTCACCAGCTGCCTGCTCAGGGCGTTGCGGTTGTGGGGCGAGTCCAGGGTGATGGTCGCGACGGCGTCCGCGACGGCGTAGTGCACGAGCTCGGTCATGGCCGCCATCCTGCACCAGACCCATCCACACGGCCCCGGGCACCGAACACCTGACGTGCTCACCCGACTGCTCCAGGCCCTGTACGGCGTCCTCGCCACCCTCGTGGGGATGGCCGCCGCCCACCTCGTCGCCGCCCTGACCGTGCCCGCCGCCTCCCCGGTGCTGGCCGTGGGCTCCACGGTCATCGACCTCACCCCCACCCCCATGAAGGAGTGGGCGATCCGCACCTTCGGCACCGCCGACAAGGCGATCCTGGTCGGCTCGGTGCTCGTGGTCGTGCTCGTCCTGGCCGGCGTGGCCGGGATCGTGGCCGCTCGACGGCTCACCCTCGGGATCAGCATGCTGGTCGGGCTCGCCGCGGTCGCGGGCGTCCTCGCCCTGCTGCGGCCCAGCGCGGGCGCGCTCGACCTGGTGCCCAGCGCGGTGGCCGCCCTCGTGGGCGCGCTCACCCTGGCGGGGCTGTACCGGTTCGCGAGCCCCGCCGCCACACCCGCCGACACCACGACCGCGCGCGCCGGGACCACCGACCACGCCGAGCCGGCCGGCGCGTCCGCGTCGCGGCGTACCGTCCTGATCGCCACCGGCGGCGCCGCCCTGGCCGCGGCCGCCATCGCCGGGGCGGGGCGCTGGGTGTCCGAGGTCCGCCTGCGCGGCACCGACATCGCGCTGCCGACGGCCGCCGAGAAGGCCGCCGCCCTGCCCGGCGGCCTCGAGGAGCGGGTGCCCGGGATCTCCGCGTTCCGCACGCCCAACTCCGACTTCTACCGCGTCGACACCGCTCTGACCGTGCCCGCGATCGACGTCGACTCGTGGTCGCTGACCATCGACGGCGACGTCGAGAAGGAGGTCGAGCTGTCCTTCGACGACCTCGCGGGCATGCGCGTGGTGGAGCGCGACATCACCCTGACCTGCGTGTCCAACGACGTGGGCGGGCCCTACATCGGCGCCGCCCGCTGGCTCGGCGTACCCCTCCAGGACGTGCTCGACAAGGCCGGCGTCGACTCGACCAAGGCCGACCAGATCCTGTGCACCGACGTCGACGGCATGACCATCTCGGTGCCGCTCAAGGTCGCCCTGGACGGACGCGACGCCCTGCTCGCCCTCGGCATGAACGGCGAGCCGCTGCCCCGCGAGCACGGCTTCCCGGTCCGGATGGTCGTCCCCGGGCTCTACGGCTTCGTCAGCGCCTGCAAGTGGATCACGAAGATGACGCTGACGACGTACGACGAGCAGGAGGCCTACTGGACCGAGCGCGACTGGGCCATCGACGCGCCCATCAAGCTCTCCAGCCGCATCGACACCCCCAAGCCGCTCTCGGACAGCAAGCCCGGAAAGACGTTCATCGGCGGCGTGGCCTGGGCCCAGGGCGTCGGCATCCAGGGCGTCGAGGTCCGCATCGACGGCGGGCCATGGCAGAAGGCCGAGCTTGGCCCGGACGCCGGCGACGACTACTGGCGCCAGTGGTTCTACGAGTGGGACGCCGAGCCGGGCCAGCACTTCGTGGCCAGCCGCGCCACCAACAAGGACGGGGACGTCCAGACAGCCGTCCGTGCGACGCCCTTCCCGGAGGGCTCGAGCGGCATCCAGGAGATCGCGGTCAACGTCGGCTGAGTCGTACGACCGCCGTACGCCTGCATACGACGCAGCACGACGCCGTCCACGACGGTGCGCGGTCCCGTGGGACCTGGGCCTCAGGGGAGCCCAGGTCCCATTCCTCATTTCGTCTTCAACTTTCTTCGCACTTTTCCCGATCGGCACCAATCCACCCCGCGGGCGGTGCCGAACCATCCCCGTAAACCCTCCCGGGGACCCCCACGGCCCCGGAGCCACTCACGAAAGGCAGTTCCCTCATGAACCGCATTGCTCGCACGTCCGGTCTGGCCGCACTCGCCCTGACGATGTCCCTCGGCATGGCTGCCTGCGGTGGTTCCGACGAGGCCGACTCCGCCTCCGACGAGACCACCAGCAGCGCCTCCGAGACCCCCATGGAGTCCGAGTCGCCGATGGAGGAGGAGTCCACCGACGCGATGGGCGCCGCTGACGGCACCTTCGGCGAGGGCTGCGCCGCCATCCCCGCGGACGGAGCCGGCTCCTTCGACGGCATGGCCACCGAGCCGGTCGCCACCGCCGCCTCCGCCAACCCGCTCCTGAAGACCCTGGTCGCCGCGGTGACCAAGGCCGGCCTGGTCGACACCCTCAACTCCGCCGAGGGCATCACCGTCTTCGCCCCGACCGACGACGCCTTCGCCAAGATCCCGGCGAAGACCCTCGACAAGGTCCTCGCCGACAAGAAGACGCTCACGGCGATCCTCACGCACCACGTCGTGCCGGAGACCCTGACCCCGGACAACCTGGCCGGCACCTTCGACACGCTCAACAAGGACGAGCTGGTCGTCGAGGGCGAGGGCGAGATGTTCACCGCCGACGCCGAGGAGCAGGCCAACATCATCTGCGGCAACATCCAGACGGCCAACGCGACGGTCTACGTCGTCGACACCGTCATGATGCCCCAGATGTGATTGTCGGATAAACGACGGCTAGGCAAGGATCACTGCTGTGGACCACATCAGAGCCGTACCTGACGGGGCGCCCTCACCGGGCGCCCCGTCGGGGGCCGCCCCCGCCGACACCACCGCCGGCGAGCTCGCCACCCTGCTCCAGCGATCCAGCCGGGGCGACGAGGGTGCGTTCGCGCAGGTGTACGACGCCACGTCGTCGCGGGCCTACGGGCTCGCGCTGCGCGTCGTACGCAACCCGGCACACGCGGAGGAAGTGGTCCAGGAGGCCTACCTCGACGCCTGGCGCAGCAGCACCCGCTACGACCCCGCTCGCGGCAGCGCCCTGGGCTGGCTGCTGACGATCGTGCACCGCAAGGCCGTCGACCGGGTCCGCTCGGCCGAGGCCGCCACCCAGCGGGACGCGACCTACCACCGTGAGACACAACCGGTCGACCACGACCAGACGGCGGAGGCCGCCCACGCCTCGTTGGAGGCCCAGCGGGTGCGCGGGGCCGTCTCCACCCTGACCGCAGTACAACGTGAAGCGGTCGAGCTCGCCTTCTTCGGCGGGTACACGCACACAGAAGTGGCAACGATGCTCGACGTACCCGTCGGGACCGCCAAGACCCGCATCCGGGACGGACTCATCCGGTTGCGTGACGCTATGGGAGTTGGGTCATGAACGACATCCACCAGTTGACCGGCGCCTACGCGCTGGACGCGGTCGACGACATCGAGCGGGCGCGCTTCGAGCAGCACCTCGCCGAGTGCGAGGACTGCCGCACCGAGGTCGCCTCGCTCCGCGAGGCCGCCGGCCTGCTCTCCGAGACGACCCTCGCGACCCCTCCCCCGGCCCTGCGCGACTCGGTGCTGGCCGGCATCTCCCAGGTCCGTCCCCTGCCTCCCGTGGTCGAGCGCACGCCGGTGGTGCAACGGCGCTGGTTTCCCTTCCTCGTCGCCGCTGCGGTGGTGGCGATCCTCGGTGTCGGTGCGGCCTTCTGGCAGCCCTGGACCGCCTCGCAGGACGGCTCGCTGACCGCCGCCGAGCGCGTCCTCAACGCTCCCGACGCCCACTCCGTGGCCGTCGACCTCGGCAAGACGGGCAAGGCGACCGTCACGCTCTCGGAGTCCGTCGGCAAGGCGGTCATCACCACCGAGGACATGGCCCCTGCCCCCGAGGGCAAGGTCTTCGAGCTGTGGCTGCAGTCGCCCGAGGGCGACATGGTCCCGGCCGGCCTGATGCCCCCGGGCGAGGACAACCAGATGGTGCTCGAGGGCGACGCCGCCTCCGCCACCGCGGTCGGGCTGACGGTCGAGCCGGAGGGCGGCTCCGACGAGCCGACGCTCCCGCCGGTCGCCCTCTTCGACTTCTCGCAGGCCACATGAGCCACCCCGCCCCGCGACGCATCGCCGTCGTCGGCTCCGGCGTGTCCGGACTGACCGCGGCGTACGTCGCCTCCCGCACCGCGCACGTCACCCTCTACGAGGCCGACGACCGTCTCGGCGGGCACGCGGACACCCACGTGGTGCCCACCGACGACGGCGACCTGCGCATCGACACCGGCTTCATCGTGCACAACCGCCGGACCTACCCGACGCTGCTGCGCCTGTTCGCCGAGCTCGACATCGCCACCCAGCCGTCCGAGATGTCGCTGTCGGTCTCCGACGCGGAGACCGGCGTCGAGTACGCCGGCGCGCTGGGCGCCCGCGGCCTCTTCCCGACCCGGGCCGCGGTCACCTCGCCCGCACACTGGCGGATGCTGGCGGAGATCCCGCGCTTCCACCGCCGGGCGCGGGCCGTGCTGGCCGCCTCGGGCTCCGCGTCCGACGACGCCTACGACAGCAGCCAGGACCAGACGCTGCGGGCCTTCCTCGACGAGGGCGGCTTCAGCGCGCACTTCGTGCGGCACTTCATGGAGCCGCTGGTCGCGGCCGTCTGGTCGTGCGACCCGGCGACCTCGCTGGACTACCCGGCGCGCTACCTCTTCACGTTCCTCGAGCACCACGGGATGCTGGGCATCTTCGGCTCCCCCTCCTGGCGCACCGTCACCGGCGGGTCCGGCACCTACGTCGCCGCCGTCGCGCGGCACCTGCCGGAGATCCGTCTCGGCACCAAGGTCACCTCGGTGCGCGAGACCCCCGACGGCGTCGAGGTCACCGACGGCAACGGCGAGACCGCGTCGTACGACGCCGTGGTGGTCGCCACGCACCCGTCGCAGGCCCTGAGCATGCTCGAGGACCCGACCCCGCTCCAGCGCGAGGTCCTCGGCGCGATCCCCTACTCCCCCAACACCGCGCTGCTGCACACCGACACCTCCCTGCTGCCGGAGGCGACGGGCGCGCGCTCGTCGTGGAACTTCCAGCGTCCCCTCGACGCGACCGGCGGCGTGACCGTGACCTACGACCTCACCCGGCTGCAGCGGCTGCCCACGAGCACGCACTACCTGGTGACCCTCGGCGGCGACCACCTCGTCGACCCGGCGACCGTCATCGACCGGATGGAGTACGAGCACCCCCTCTACACCCCCGAGTCGGTGGCCGCCCAGGCCCGGCTCCCGGAGATCGACACCGACCGGGTGGCGTTCGCCGGGGCCTACCACGGGTGGGGCTTCCACGAGGACGGCGCGCGCTCCGGGCTGGCCGCGGCCACCCGGCTCGGCCTGCCGTGGGTGCGTCCGGAGCGGGCCGCCCCGGTCCGGCCGGGCCGCTTCGAGACCACGATCCGGCACACGCGCCGTACGCCCATCGATCGCAGCTTCGAGCACCGCTCGACGATGTGGCTCGTCGACCTCGACGACCTGCCCGACCACGGTCGGCTGGCGCGCTTCGAGGCGCGCGACCACCTCGGCGACCCCGCCGGGACCCTGCGCGGCAACGTCGAGTCGTTCCTCGCCGACAACGGCGTCTCCCTCGGCGCCGGCCGCGACGGCCGTCCCGCCGGGCGGATCCTGATGGCCGCCCACGCGCGCTCGCTGGGCCACTGCTTCAACCCGATCAGCGTGTTCTGGTGCTTCGACGACACGGGCGCGCAGGCGGCAGTCGTGGTCGAGGTGCACAACACGTACGGCGACCGGCACGCCTACCTCGTCCACCCCGACGAGCAGGGGCGGGCCCGCACCGACAAGGCGATGTACGTCTCGCCCTTCCACGGCGTCGACGGCTGGTACGACATCGCCGTACCGATCCCCACCGACCGCCTCGACGTGGCCGTCACCCTGCGCGGGCACGACGCCGCCGAGGGTGACTCCGCGCCGTTCAGCGCGTCCCTGACGGGCACGCGCAGCGACGTGCCGCTGCGCCGCACGGTGGGGGCGACCCTGCGGGGGAGCCTCCTCATCCGCACCCACGGCATCTGGCTGTGGGCCCGGCGCCTGCCCGTCCGTCCCCGTCCGACCCACCACCAGGAAGGTGTCCGATGACGCTCGACAACGCGCCCACCGCCGACGTCGACCAGGCCGCCGCCGCCGACCGACTCCCCTCCCTCGAGCCGCTGCGCCCCGGCCCCCGCACCGTGGTCTCCGCCGCGGTCGCCCGCAAGCTCTTCCGTGCCGCCGTACGCCGCCTCGCGGTCACCGTCGTCGAGGAGCCCACCGGGCTCACCGTCGGCCGGGGCGGCCCGGTCATGCGCATCCACCGGCCCGACGAGTTCTACGCGCGGCTCGGCCGCGACGGCCTCATCGGCTTCGGCGAGTCCTACCTGACCGGGGCCTGGGACGCCGACGACGTCGCCGGCTTCCTCACCGTCCCCGCCGCGCGGATCGCCACCCTGGTCCCCGGGTCGCTGCAGAAGCTCCGGTCCCTGGTCACGCACCGCACGCCGAGCCACCACGTCAGCACCGAGGACAACAGCCAGGCCAACATCTCGCACCACTACGACCTGTCCAACGACCTCTTCGCGCTGTTCCTCGACGAGACGCTGAGCTACTCCTCGGCGCTCTTCGACACCTCCCTGGTCCGGACCCGCGACGCGGCGGCCGACACCGATGACTTCTGGGTGGCCGCGCCGCCCGAGGGCGCCGAGGGCAACGACCCGCGCCGACACACCCCCGACTTCGCCGCCGCGCAGGGGCACAAGATCGAGCGCCTCCTCGACGAGGCCGGCGTGACCGAGGGCTCCCGGGTCCTCGAGATCGGCACCGGATGGGGAGAGCTGGCGATCCGCGCCGCCCGCCGCGGCGCAGAGGTCCACTCGATCACCCTGTCGGTGGAGCAGCTCGAGCTCGCCGAGCAGCGGGTCGCCGAGGCCGGGTTCGCCGACCGGGTGCGGATCGAGCTGCTCGACTACCGCGCCCTCGGCGCGGACGGCGCGACGTACGACGCCGTGGTCTCGGTCGAGATGATCGAGGCCGTGGGCCACGAGTTCTGGGGCACCTACTTCCGGACCATCGACCGGGTGCTCGCCCCCGGCGGCAAGGTGTCCATCCAGGCGATCACCATGCCGCACGACCGGATGCTGGCCACCCGGGGCACCCACACCTGGATCACCAAGTACATCTTCCCGGGCGGCTTCCTGCCCAGCACCGAGGTCATCGACCAGATCACCCGCGACGAGACCGACCTGCGGCTCACAAGCCGGCTGTCCATGGGCAGCCACTACGCCGAGACGCTGCGCCGCTGGGACGAGACGTTCCTCGCCCGGCGCGACGAGGTGCTCGCCCTCGGGTTCGACGACCTCTTCACGCGGATCTGGCACTTCTACCTCGCCTACTCGCAGGCCGGCTTCGCCAGCGGTTACATCGACGTCCAGCAGATGACCTTCGGCCGGGAGGCCTGATGACCACCACCGCCACCCCCACGCAGACGACGACCGGCATCGCGCAGCGCCTCGCCGAGGCCGCCCGCCCGTTCCTGGCCGGCGACCTGCCGGTGCGGCTGCAGGTGTGGGACGGCTCGGTCGCCGGCCCCGAGGACGCCCCGCTGGTCGTGCTGCGTTCCCCCGACGCGCTGCGTCGCCTGCTGTGGCACCCGGGCGAGCTCGGGGCTGCGCAGGCCTACGTCACCGGCGAGCTCGACGTCCCCGCGCAGGACGGTTGGGACCTCGACTCCGCCCTCACCCACGCCTTCGCCGTGGGTGCCGAGCGCGGCCTGTCCGGTCCTCGGCTGTCACCGCGTGCCCTCGTCGACGCGCTGCGCGCCGCCGCGGGCCTCGGCGTGCTGGGCCGCCCGCCCGCCCCGCCCGCCTCGCAGGCGCAGATCAAGGGCCGGCTGCACACGCTGGGTCGCGACCGGTCGGCGATCAGCCACCACTACGACCTCTCCAACGAGTTCTACTCGTTGATCCTCGAGCCGCAGATGGCCTACAGCTGCGGCTACCACGCCACCCCGGACACCACGCTCGAGGAGGCGCAGCGCGCCAAGCTCGACCTCGTCTGCACCAAGCTCGGCCTCGAACCGGGCATGCGGATGCTCGACGTGGGCTGCGGCTGGGGCTCGCTCTCGCTGCACGCCGCCGAGCACTTCGGCGCGCAGGTCACCGGCGTGACGATCGCTGCGGAGCAGAAGAAGTTCATCGACGCCCGGATCGCCGAGCGCGGGCTGCAGGACCGGGTCGAGATCCGCCTGCAGGACTACCGCGAGGTGCCCGAGCGCGACCACTTCGACGCGGTCGGCTCCCTCGAGATGGGTGAGCACGTCGGCCAGGCCAACTACCCGACGTACGTCTCGGTGCTGCAGCGCTCGGTGCGGCCCGGCGGCCGGGTGCTGGTCCAGCAGATGTCGCGCCAGGGCCGCAACGGGGGCAAGCACCCCGGCGGCGGCCCGTTCATCGAGTCGTTCATCGCCCCGGACATGCACATGCGCCCGGTCGGCGAGACGGTCGCCATGATCGAGGCCGGCGGGCTGGAGGTGCGCGACGTGCACGGGCTGCGTGAGCACTACGTGCTCACCGTCCACGGCTGGCTGGAGCGCTTCGAGGCCAACCTGCCGCGGCTCACCGAGCTGGTCGGCGAGGAGGTCGTGCGGGTCTGGCGGCTCTACCTCGTGGGCGGGGCGATGGCCTTCCGCGACGGCCGGATGGGCGTGGACCAGATCCTCGCCGTGCGCCCCGGCGCCGCGCACACGCTGCCGCCGGTGCGCGCGTGGTGACAGCCGCCCTCATCGCGCTGGCCGCGGTGGCGGTGGTCATGGGGATCACCGTGGTCGTCAGCCGCCGGATCGGCCGGGTGGCCGTCGTCGACGTCGCTTGGGGCCTGATGTTCGTCGCGGTCGCGCTCGCGGTCGCCGTGTGGTCGACCGACTGGCACTCCTGGCTGCTCGCCGGACTGGTGACCGTCTGGGGCGGACGCCTCGCGTGGCACATCTTCAAGCGCTCGCGCGGCCACGGCGAGGACCCGCGCTACGCCGCCCTCCTCGGTGACGGCGGCTTCTCGCTGGCCGTGCGCAAGGTCTTCCTCGTCCAGGCGTTCGCGGCCCTCGTCATCTCGCTGCCGCTGGTGGTGGCCGGTGCGTACGACGTCCGCTGGACGTGGCTCGTCGTCCTCGGCGCGATCGTGTGGCTGGTCGGGCTCGTCTTCGAGTCGGTCGGCGACGCCCAGCTGGCGGCGTACAAGGCCCTGCCCAAGGAGACGAAGCCGCCGGTCATGGACCGCGGGCTGTGGCGCTACACGCGGCACCCCAACTACTTCGGCGACGCGTGCGTCTGGTGGGGCATCTGGCTCGCCGGCGCCCTCGCCACCGGCTGGCTGCCCGGCCTGCTCACCGTGGTCGCGCCGATCGCGATGACATACTTCCTGGCCTTCGCGACCGGGGCGCGGCTGCTGGAGCGGACCATGATGCAGCGGCCCGGGTACCCGGAGTACGCCGCGCGGACGTCGATGTTCGTGCCACTGCCGCCCCGCGGCGAACAGGTGGAGCCGCCGCGCGGGGAGTAGATCCGGCCGCCTCACCCGCGCGGCCCTGCTGGCAAGAACCCGTCAACCGCGGGACACGGCGTACGGGCATGCGGTAGAACCGACGCCCGTGGCCCTGTCCGACCCCCTCGACGAGCACCTCGAGCGGATGCGTGCCGGCGACGAGGCCTCGCTGCGGACGGTGTACCGGCAGGTCCACCCGCCGCTGCTGCGCTACCTGACGGTCCTCGTCGGCCCCGACGACGCCGAGGACGTGGCCAGCGAGGCGTGGGCCGAGGCGTTCCGCGACCTGGACCGGTTCGCTGGTGGGGCCGACAGCTTCCGGGGCTGGCTCACCACGATCGGCCGCATGCGAGCGCTCGACCACCTGCGCCGACGCCGGCGCCAGCCCCGCTCCGACGTGCAGCTGGACGACCTGGTCGACCGGCCGGACGACACGGACGTGGAGGCCCTCGTGCTGGCGACCCTCGGCACCGAGGCCGCCCTGGGCATGGTGTCCGGCCTGCCCATCGACCAGGCGGAGGCGATCATGCTGCGGACCGTGCTGGGCTTCGACGCCCCGACGGCGGCCCAGATCCTCGGCAAGCGTCCGGGGGCCGTGCGCAGTGCCACCCATCGTGGGCTCCGATCCCTCTCCCGTCGCCTCGAGACGGCGTCCGAGAACTTTTCTGCGGCGACCCGTGACACTTCGGCGGTGCTCGACGCTGAAGGACCGAGATGACCCACCGCCACCCGTCCCGCCGCGACGCCGACCGCATCGTCGATGCCCCGGCCGAGTCCGACCTCCCGGTCGGGCGCGCACTCGAGGCGCTGCGCGCGCCCGGCGGAGCCGGCGAGCTGCTGCGCGAGGACGCCGCGGTGGCCGCGTTCCATGCCGCCCGTCTCTCCACCCCGGCCCGCGCTGCTCGCGCGGCGAGCCCAAGCCCGGTCTCCCGGGCCGCAGCGCTCCGGGCCGTCGCCGCCACAGGCCTGGTCGTCGCCCTGACCTCCGGTGGCTTCGCGCTCGCCGCGACCGGTCACCTGCCGGACCTGCCCGACCTGGCGTCCGGCACGGCCACCACCGTCGCCGCCGAGCGCACGGCCTCGCCCGGCGGGACCGAGACCCCCACCGCGCCCGGGACCACGGGCACCGGGACCACGGGCACCGGGACGACCGCCCCCGACTCGACTGCGCCAGAGACGTCTGCGCCAGAGTCGTCTGCGCCCGGGTCAGGAGCGGACTCCGAGGGCGCCACCGCCGAGCCCGACGAGACGGCCACCGAGGGCGGCACCACCGCACCGGCGCCCACGCCCGAGCTGAAGGGCCTCTGCACGGCGTTCCAGGCCGGCGCCGCGTCCGCCCACGGCAAGGCTCTCGACAGCGCCGCGTTCACCGTGCTGGTCACCGCTGCCGGCGGCAAGGAGGCCGTGGCGGCCTACTGCGTGACGCTGGTCGGCGAGCCGAAGGCGACCGGCAAGCCCAGCGCCCCGCCGTCCACCAAGGCCACCGCGAAGCCGACCGGCAAGCCGAGCGCCAAGCCCACTCCGACCACGAAGCCCACCCCCGCCGCCCCCACCGGCAAGCCGGCCACGGTCCCGTCCCCCACGGGACAGGGCAAGCCCTCCGGGGCCGGGAAGCCCGGCACGCCCGCGGGCACCGGACAGCCGGAGACCGCCGGCAAGCACTGAAGTCTTTTCTCCCACCCCCCGGCGAGACGGCCACCCCTTCCCCCGAGGGGTGGCCGTCTCGTGCCGTCCGGGCCAGACTCGAAGCCATGGACGCCGTCGAGGCCGCCTTCGCCGCCCACCCGCGGGTGGGGTTCCTGCCCGCGTCGGTGCGGCGGCGGGCCGCGCACGACGGCCCGCTGCGCATCGCCGCCGGGCAGACGAACTCCCAGCCCCGCACGGTCGACGCGATGCTGCGCCTCCTGGAGGTCGAGCCCGGCCAGCGGGTGCTCGACGTCGGGTCCGGCTCGGGCTGGACCACGGCGCTGCTGGCCCACCTGGTCGGCCCCTCCGGCGAGGTCGTCGGGGTCGAGCTCGAGCCCGAGCTGGTGACGTTCGGCTCGATCCGCCTGGCCGCCACGTCCCAGCCCTGGGCGCGGATCCAGCAGGCCACCCCGGACGTGCTCGGCGACCCGGACCACGCGCCGTACGACCGGATCCTGGTCTCGGCCGAGCCGCGCTCGCTGCCGCCCGAGCTGGTGGACCAGCTCGGGCCCACCGGGCGGCTGGTGATCCCGGTCGCCGGGTGGATGACCCTTGTCGCCATGCCCGGGCCGGTGGTGACCGAGCACGGGCCCTACCGGTTCGTGCCGCTGCGCTGACGGCGCTGCGGCCAGCACAACCGAGGCAGTTCGCGGGCCGCGCGGCCGCTCCACGCCTGGGGATCGGCGTCGCGGCGGCGAACTGCCTTCGCTGTGTCACGTCTCGGTGGCAGCGACGGACGGCGCGCCCGACCGGCAGTAGGTTCGTGCCCGTGCAGCTGAGCCCCCGCGAGGACCTCAACCGGCGGATGCTGCGCGCCCGCGACGAGATGGACCGCCGCTACGCCGAGCCGCTCGACGTACCGACGCTCGCGGCGATCGCGCACCTGTCGGCGTCGCAGTTCGGGCGGGTGTTCAAGGAGGTGTACGGCGAGACGCCTCACCGCTACCTCCAGCGGCGCCGGGTCGAGCGGGCGATGACGCTGCTGCGCCAGACCGACCGCCCCGTGACCGAGGTGGCGTGGGACGTCGGCTTCGCCAGCCTCGGCACCTTCAGCCGGACCTTCTCGACCGTGGTGGGCTGCTCGCCGTCGGAGTTCCGGGCCAGGCACGCGCCGGTGCACGTGCCGTCCTGCTTCATCGCGGCATGGACCCGGCCCCGGGAGAGCGCGTCAGGGACAGTGGTTTCGGAGAAGCGGACCGGCCCCGACGCTGGCTAGCGTCCTCGTCATGACCACCAACCACATCACCTCCGTCCGCATCAAGTCCCTCCCCGTCCTCGACCAGGACGAGGCGCTGGACTTCTACTCCACCCACCTCGGCTTCGAGGTGCGCGACGACATCGACCTCGGCTTCATGCGCTGGCTCACGATCGCACTGCCCGGCGGCGAGCAGCTGCTGCTCGAGCTCGTCGGCGGCCCGCAGCACGACGAGTCGACGGCCGCCCAGGTCCGCGATCTCGTCACCAAGGGGGCGATGGGCGGGCTGTTCCTGGTCAGCGACGACGTGCACGCGACGTACGCCGCCCTGCGCGACGCCGGTGTCGAGATCAGCCAGGAGCCCGTCGAGCAGCCGTACGGCGTCGACTTCGGCGTCCGCGACCCCTTCGGCAACCACATCCGCATCAGCCAGCCCAACGAGGCCCCGCAGGAGGTCATCCAGGAGCGGTACGACGCCGCGAAGGCCTGACGGTCGGCGCGCCGGGCGTGCGTGGGGAACCGGATCGGCGTCGGCAGCACGCCGGAGACCTGTCTGGTTCCCCAGCAGCCTCGGGCGGCGCTCAGCCCCCGGTCGAGCGAGCCCGCCGGCGCTCACGGCGCTCCCGGGCCCGTGCGTACTGGCGCATCGCCAGCCGGCGCCGCCACACGCTCAGGCCTGCGGCCAGCAGGCCCAGCGCCGGCACGCCCACCAGCGCCCACAGCCACAGCTCCCGCGGACCCTCCTCCCACGCCTTGTCCCGGTCCGGCGAGACCCACATCGAGACGTGGTCGCCGACCTCGTGGCGCACCGGCCCGCACCGCCGGAACGTGCTGAGGTGCCCGACGCCCGACTCGTCCAGCCAGCCGAGCCGGTAGACCGCCCGCTGCCCGGAGTCGCAGCCGCTCTCCAACCGGGCCTCGACCACGGTGGTCTCGGTCCGCGTGGTGCCTCCCAGCATGTGGGCGCGGTCGTCGGCCGGCCCGAGGAAGATCAGCAGCCCCATGGCCACCCCGAGGGCGACCGGCCACACCCAGCCGGCGAGCCAGCGGCCGCGAGGGGAGACCTCCTCGAAGCCGGGCCGCGGGTCGCTCATGGCGGCCTCTGGACCGTGTCGGCCAGCCGGGCCGGGGCCTGGAGGCAGTAGGAGTCGGTCAGCAGCTCGGCGAGCTCATCCCAGTCGGAGTCCTCGTCGAGGACGATCCCGATCACGTTGCCGCCCCAGCCGGAGCGGAAGTAGGGATGGCCCATGTGCTCGAAGGCCGCCACCTCGTCGGGCTCGCCGCGGAAGGTGATCCGGAAGAGCTGGTCCTCGCCGCCGAACACGTGGGCGACCGTCGCCCCGCCGACGCGCCAGCGGGTGCCGGTCCACGCGGCCTCCTGCCGGCACTGCGGCAGTCGCCCGAGGACGGCGTCGATGCGCAGCACCCACTCCTCGGGCACGAGGGGACGGTCGGCGAGGGCCACGCGGACAGGCTAGGGCGCGGCACCGACACCCGTCAGTCCCGCGGTCCGGCGCGGCTGGATAGGTGTGGCTTCGGTGTCGCCTGGTGGCACCAAAGCCACACCCAAACCGGGTTACCGCCGAGACCGCCCGCCGACACCGGCGCGCGGCTAGGGTCGGCGCCATGAGGTGGCTCGCAGGCGTGGCTGTCCTCGTCCTGGCGCTCGTGCTGCTGGACATGTCGCGTGAGCCGGACCTCGAGTGTTCCGGCGGCACCACCCCGGGCGCGCTGTTCGACGAACGCGATCCCGGCGCGGTCACGGCCGACGCCGCGGTGACCGGCTTCATCACCGAGGCGGACCACTACACGTCGGAACCGTCGCGGGGTGAGCCCGACGTCGTGACCTACCGGACCTACGACGAGGGTGACAGGCCCCTGATCGTGGTCGAGGCCGAGCACCGCCTCCCGAAGGGCTGGTTCGTCGGACACACCACCACCTGTCAGTGGCCCGACGCGGATGGGTGAGTCCTGCGGCGATCAGTAGGACTTCGGCAGCCCCAGGCTGTGCATCGCCACGAAGTTGAGGATCATCTCGCGGCTCACCGGCGCGATCCGGCCCGCGCGGGTGGCGACGAGCAGCCCGGCCATGCCGTACTCCTGGCTGATGCCGTTGCCGCCGTGGGTCTGCACGGCCCGGTCCGCGGCGTCGCAGGCGGCCTCGGCGGCGGCGTACTTGGCCATGTTGGCGGCCTCGCCGGCTCCGAGGTCGTCTCCGGCGTCGTACAGCGCGGCCGCCTTCTGCGTCATCAGCCGGGCCAGCTCGATCTCGATGTGCGACTGGGCGAGCGGGTGGGCGATGGCCTGGTGGGCGCCGATCGGGTCCTTGAAGACGGTGCGCTCCTTGGCGTACGCCGCGGCGCGGTCGAGGGCGAACCGGGCCAGGCCCGTGGAGAACGACGCCGCCATGATCCGCTCGGGGTTGAGGCCGGCGAAGAGCTGCACGAGCCCGCCGTCCTCGTCGCCGACCAGCGCGTCGGCGGGCAGCCGGACGTCGTCGATGAAGACCTGGAACTGCTTCTCCGGCGAGACGATCTCCATGGGGATCGCGTGGGCCTCGAACCCGTCGGCGTCGGTCGGGACGACGAAGAGGCAGGGCTTGAGCTTGCCGGTGCGGGCGTCCTCGGTGCGGGCGACGACGAGCACGTTGTCGGCCTCGTCGATGCCGGAGATCCAGATCTTGCGGCCGGTGAGCACCCACTCGTCGCCGTCGCGGCGGGCGGTGGTGGTGATGTTGTGGGAGTTGGTGCCGGCGTCGGGCTCGGTGATCGCGAAGGCCATCGTGCCGGTGCCGTCGGCGATGCCGGGCAGCCAGCGCTGCTTCTGCACCTCGGTGCCGTAGCGGCTGATGATGGTCCCGCAGATGGCCGGGCTGACCACCATGAGCAGCAACGGGCAGCCCTGGGCGGCGAGCTCCTCGCAGACCGCGGCGATGTCGCCGATCCCGCCACCGCCGCCGCCGTACTCCTCGGGGATGTTGATCCCGAGGTAGCCCGCGCGGCCGATCTCGAGCCACAGGTCGGTGGTCTTCTCACCGGCGCGGGCCCGCTCGGTGAACCACTCGCGGCCGTACTTGCCGGCGAGCTTGGCGACCTGGACGCGCAGCTCGCGGCGCTCCTGGCTCTCCTGGAACGGGGACTCGGTGGACGTGCTCATGCGTCTGCTCCTTCTACGACGGCGAGGACCTCGCCTGCGGCGACCTGTTGGCCGGTGGTGACGTTGACGGTGACCGTGCCCGCGGACGGGGCGGTGACCGAGTGCTGCATCTTCATGGCCTCGAGGACGAGCACGACGTCTCCCGCGGCGACGTCCTCGCCGTCGGCGACGGCGACCTTGACGACCGTTCCGGGCATCGGCGCCAGCAGGCTGCCGCTCGCCACCGCGTCGGCCGGGTCGGTGAAGCGCGGGACCGGAGCCAGCCGTACGTGGCCCAGGGCCGAGTCGACGTCGACCGCCCCGGCGGTGACCGCGACGGCGAACGTCGTGGCCAGTCCGTCCATCTCGAGCGTGACCGCGTCGGGGCCGGCAGCGAGCACGGTGGCGCCGTCGACGCCGTACCCGTCGCGGGTGCCGAACCACTCCACGACCAGGGGCTCCTCGCGCCCCGCCACCGCGAGCAGCGTGCGCTGCGGCTGCGAGACGACGTTGCGCCAGGCGACCGGGATCCCCTGCTGCACGGTGCGGGCGTGCCGGTCGTGCTCGGCGAGGGCGACCGCCGCGGCGATCGCCGACCACCGCTGCTGGCTGGTGCGGTCGAGCTGGCCGTGGGTGCCGTCGGACAGCAGGGCGGTGGAGACCTCCCCGGCGAGGAAGGCCGGGTCGGCGAGCACGTCGACGAGCTGGTCGCGGTTGGTGGTGACGCCGTGGATGCGCGCGCGCCGCAGGGCGGTGGCGAGCATCCGGGCGGCCTCGGCGCGGGTCGGCGCCCAGGCGACGACCTTGGCGAGCATCGCGTCGTAGTGCGTCGACACCTCGTCGCCCGCCCCGAAGCCGGCGTCGACGCGTACGCCGCGACCGGGCTGCTCGAAGGTCCAGTCGCCCGGCACCTCGAAGGCCGTCAGCCGGCCCGACTGCGGCTGGTAGTCGGCCGCCGGGTCCTCGGCGTAGATCCGCGCCTCGATCGCGTGGCCCCGGGGCGCGTCGGTGCGCTCGTCGAGGGCGGTGCCCTCGGCCACCCGGAGCTGGAGCTCCACGAGGTCGACGCCGAAGACCGCCTCGGTCACCGGGTGCTCGACCTGGAGCCGGGTGTTCATCTCGAGGAAGAAGAACCGCTCGGTGGCGGGGTCGTAGAGGAACTCGACCGTGCCGGCCCCGACGTAGCCGATCGCCTCCGCCGCCTTTCGGGCCGCCTCGTGCAGCTCGGCGGCGACCTCGGCGGCGAGGTCGGGGGCGGGCGCCTCCTCGACGACCTTCTGGTGGCGGCGCTGCAGCGAGCAGTCGCGCTCGCCGAGCATGACGACACGGCCGAACCGGTCGCCGACCACCTGCACCTCCACGTGGCGGGACCGCTCGACGTACGGCTCGACGAAGACCGTGCCGTCGCCGAAGGCGCTGGTCGCCTCCGCCTGCGCGGCCTTGATCTCCCGCTCGAGCGCCGACAGGTCGCGGACCACGCGCATGCCGCGACCGCCACCTCCGGCGGACGCCTTGACCAGCAGCGGCAGGTCGGCCTCGGTGGGCTGCTCGGGCGCCTCGAGGGTCGGCACGCCCGCGGCCCGCATGATCTGCTTGGCCTCGACCTTGGAGCCCATCGCCTCCATCGACTCCGGCGTCGGGCCGACCCAGGTGAGCCCCGCCGCCCCGACGGCGCGGGCGAAGTCGGCGTTCTCCGACAGGAAGCCGTAGCCCGGGTGGACCGCGTCGGCCCCGGTGCGCCGGGCCGCCTCGATCACCAGGTCGGCGCGCAGGTAGGTGTCGGCGGGCGCGTTGCCCGGCAGGCGTACGGCGACGTCGGCTTCGGCGACGAAGGGCATCCCCGCGTCGGCGTCGGAGTGGACCGCGACGGTCTCGATGCCGAGCCGTCGGCAGGTGGCGATGACCCGGCGGGCGATCTCGCCACGGTTGGCCACGAGCAGTCTCTGGATCGTCATGTCCGGAACACCCCGAACCGGTCGGTGCCGACGACGGGTCTGTTGGCGATGACCGACAGGCAGATGCCCAGGACGGTGCGGGTGTCGCGCGGGTCGATGACCCCGTCGTCGTACAGCATCCCGGAGAGCGCGTAGGGCAGGCTCTGCTCCTCGATCATCTGCTCCACCATCGCGCGCATCCCGGCGTCGCCCTCCTCGTCGTAGTCGCGTCCCTTGGCCTCGGCCGCGGCGCGCGCGACGATGCTCAGCACGCCGGCGAGCTGGGCGGGGCCCATCACGGCGGACTTCGCGTTGGGCCAGGTGAAGAGGAAGCGCGGGTCGAACGCGCGACCGTTCATGCCGTAGTTGCCGGCGCCGTACGACGCGCCCATGAGGACGCTGATGTGCGGGACCGTGCTGTTGCTGACCGCGTTGATCATCTGCGCGCCGTGCTTGATGATCCCGCCCTGCTCGTAGTCCTTGCCGACCATGTAGCCGGTGGTGTTGTGCAGGAAGAGCAGTGGGGTGTCGACCTGGTTGGCCAGCTGGATGAACTGCGTCGCCTTCTGCGCCTCCTCGGAGAACAGCACTCCCTGGGCGTTGGCCAGGATGCCGACGGGGTGGCCGTGGATCCGCGCCCAGCCGGTGACCAGGCTCGCGCCGTACAGCGGCTTGAACTCGTCGAAGACCGCGCCGTTGGACGCGCTGCGGCCGTCGGCGATGCGGGCGATGACCTCGCGCGGGTCGAACGGCTCCTTGAGGTCGGTCGGGATGAGGTCGAGCAGGCCCTCGGCGTCGGCCTCGGGCTCGGCGTAGGACTGTGTCGGCGAGTCGGTCACCGTGTGACCGTTGCAACGGTCACGCGGTGACAGAGTCCCCGGCTGAGCGGGGACTCCCCCGGAAACCCCAAACTTGCGCCAGTTGAGCCGGGCCACGATCCGCCGGCCGATCCGGATCGCGTCGCGCTCGTCCTCGGCGAGGTAGTCGGCCAACCCCGAGGTCCGGGCGTGCATCTCGGCCCCGCCGAGCGACTCGTCGTCCGACTCCTCGCCGGTGGCCATCTTGACGAGCGGCGGGCCGCCGAGGAACACCTTGGCCTGCTCGCGCACCATCACGGTGTAGTCCGACATCCCGGGGACGTAGGCACCGCCCGCGGTCGAGTTGCCGAAGACCAGCGCGACGGTCGGCACCTTCGCCGCCGACGAGCGGGTGATGTCGCGGAACAGCTTGCCGCCGGGGATGAAGATCTCCTTCTGCGTCGGCAGGTCTGCGCCGCCGGACTCCACGAGCGCGACGGTCGGGAGCCGGTTCTCCTCGGCGATCTGCGAGGCCCGGAAGATCTTCTTCACCGTCCACGGGTTGCTCGCGCCACCCTTCACGGTCGGGTCGTTGGCGGTGATCATGCACTCGACGCCCTCGATGACGCCGATGCCGGTGACGACCGAGGCACCGACGGTGAAGTCCGACCCCCAGCCGGCCAGCGGCGACAGCTCGAGGAACGCGCTGCCCGGGTCCAACAGGAGCTCGATGCGCTCGCGGGCCAGGAGCTTGCCGCGGGCGTGGTGGCGCTCGACGTACCGCTCCCCGCCGCCGGCGACGGCGACGGCGTGCTGGGCGTCGAGGTCGGCGAGCTTCTCGAGCATGGCCTCGCGGTTCGTGCTCGTTGCGGGGTCCCCGCGGCCTTGTTCGGGGGAGCGCAGCGGAGGAGAAGAAGGCCGTGGGGCATTCACGACTCCACCACCGCCTTCATCCGCTCCAGCGTCGTGCGCATCCCGCGCACGTTGGTGCGCGAGCGCAGCGGCCCGAGGACCAGCCAGTAGAGGCGCACGGGCAGCGTCGACTGGAGGCGGAAGTACTCCGTCACGTCGGTCCCGCCGTCGCGCGGCGCAAGCCGGTAGCCCCAGTTGTTGATGGTCACCGCGTCGGTGCCGACGGCGAACTCGAAGACCTCCTCCGGCACGCACTGCGTGACCTGGCACGGCGACCAGTACGTAGGGCCGACGCCGTTGCGCCTCACGTGGCCGGCGAACTGCGCACCCACCTCGGGGCCCGTGGAGCCGCGGGTCCACTTCGCCTCGAAGGTCTCGGGGCTGAACTCCCCGATCCGGGTCACGTCGCTGACCAGGTCCCAGACCTTCGCCGGCGGCGCGTCCATCCAGACCGTGACCTCGTCGCCGAGGGGACGGAACGGGCCCCTCACGAGGAGTACCCCAGCAGTCGGGCCGCAAGATCCGTGAGCACGTCGGTGGCTCCTCCTCCGATGGGCAGGATCCGGGCGTCGCGGTAGTGCCGCTCCACCTCGGTCCCGTGCATGTATCCGGTGCCGCCGTGCAGCTGCACCGCTTCGTGGCAGACGTACGTCGCGCAGTCGACCGCCGTCTGCTTGGCCAGCGCCGCCTCGGCGATGACGGTGTCGCCGGCGAGGTGCCGCTCGACGACGTGGTGGGTGTAGGCGCGCGCCACGTCGACCTGGCGGTGCATCTCGACCAGGCGGTGCCGCACCACCTGGTTGCCGATGAGCGGGGTGCCGAACGCGAGGCGCTCGCGGCAGTACGCCGCGGTCAGCTCGAGGCTGCGGGCCGCGATGCCGTAGGCGTGCACGGCCAGCGCGATCCGCTCCACGACGAACTGCTCGGCGATCTGGTAGAAGCCCGAGTCGAGCTCGCCGACCACGTTGCGCAGCGGGACCCGCACGTCGACGTACGACAGCTCGGCGGTGTCGCTGCAGTGCCAGCCCATCTTGCGCAGCGTCCGGTCGACGGTGAAGCCGGGCGTGCCCTTCTCGACGACGACCAGCGAGATCCCGGTGTGGCCGGGGCCGCCGGTGCGGACGGCGGTGGTCACGAAGTCGGCGCGCACGCCACTGGTGATGAAGGTCTTGGCGCCGTTGATCACCAGCTCGTCGCCGTCGACGACCCCGCGCGTCGTGATGCCCGCGACGTCCGACCCGCCGCCGGGCTCGGTGACGGCGAGGGAGCCGATGAGCTCGCCGGCCAGGGTGGGCCGGACGAAGCGGTCGACGAGGTAGGGGTCGCGGGTCGCGGAGATGTGCGGCAGCGCGATCCCGGCGGTGAAGAGCGCCGCCATCAGCCCGCTCGACGCACCGGCGGCGAACATCGCCTCCTGCATTGCCACGCTGTCGGCGAGGTCGCCGCCCGAGCCGCCGACCTCCTCCGGGAAGGCGACGCCGATCAGCCCGAGCGCGCCCGCGGTGGCGTGCAGCTCCCGCGGCACCGAGCCGGCGTCCTCCCACTCCTGGAGGTGGGGCGCCACCTCGCGGCGTACGAACTCGGTCGCCGTCGCCCGCAGGGCGTCCCTCTCAGCACTCACAGCAGTCCGTCCTCGATCGACACGTGGCGCGATCGCACCCACTCGCCCAGACCCTTGGCCTGCGGGTCGAACCGCGTGGACGCGGCCACCCCGTCGCCGAGCAGGCCGTGGATCACGACGTTGACGCCGCCCAGGTCGGGCAGCAGGAAGCAGTCGACCTCGAGGTCGGCCGCCTCCGGCACCAGCTCGCGGATCCGCCGCGGGGTGATCAGCTTGCTCAGCCACTGGATCCGCGCGTCGCGCCGCTCCGAGCCGTCGCGGGCGACCCAGAGCCCGAGGTTGGCGTCCCCGCCCTTGTCGCCCGAGCGTGCGTGCACGAACGTGCCGAGCGGCAGCCGCCGGGTCAGGACGTCGGCGTCGGCGGGGTACGGCGAGGGGCGGATGCCGATGTCGGGCTGGTGGGCGCCCGTCGCGACGGGCGGGTCGGGGACCGTCTCCCGGGTGCCGTCGGCGTGCACGACCGTGTGCACCACCTGTGCGCGGTCGACGTAGCGGGCGCGGTAGACGCCGTACGGCGTGGGCGGGGCCGGCGGGGCGGTGAGGGTGAAGCCGGGGTACGACGCCAGCGCGAGCTCGACGGCCGCGGCGGTGAACGGGCGGCCGACCGGGCCGGCGTCGGGGTCCTTGACCGTGCAGCGGAGCAGCGTCGACGCACCCTGCTCGGTGGCGGCGTCGGCGGGCGGGATGACGACCTCGGACCAGGAGGTCTCCTGCGGCGGGCGGCCGGCGAGCGCCGAGGTGAGCTGGTCGCGCACCCACTCGGCCTTGGCCTCCACGTCGAGGCCGGTGAGGACGAGCTCGACGGAGTTGCGGAAGCCGCCGAGCTCGTTGACGCAGACCTTGAGCTGCGGCGGTGGCTCCTCGCCACGGACGCCGGAGATCGCCACCCGGTCGGGCCCCTGCTGGTCGAGCCGGATCGAGTCGAGGTGCGTCGTGACGTCCGGGCCGAGGTAGCGGGTGGACTGGATCTCGTAGACCAGCTGGGCGGTGACGGTGTCGACGGTGACGGCACCACCGGTGCCCGCCTGCTTGGTGATCACGCTGGAGCCGTCGGCGGCGATCTCGGCCAGCGGGAAGCCGAGCGGCCGGTCCCGGTCGGGCAGGGAGAGGAAGCCGCTGAAGTTGCCGCCGGTGGCCTGGGTCCCGCACTCGAGGACATGGCCGGCGACGACGGCGCCGGCCAGCTCGTCGTACTGCTCGGGCGTCCAGCCGTGGTGCGCGACCGCGGGCCCGACGACCAGGGAGGCGTCGGTGACCCGGCCGGTGACGACCACGTCGGCGCCGGCGCGCAGGGCGGCCGCGATGCCGAGGCCGCCGAGGTAGGCGTTGGCGGTGAGCGCGCCGTCCCAGAGGCCGAGGGGGCGCAGGTCGTCGCCCTCGACGTGGGCGACCGCGGGGTCGAGGCCCAGCCCGCGGGCGACCTCGCGGAGCCGGTCGGCGAGGCCGGCGGGGTTGAGGCCGCCGGCGTTGGCGACGATCCGCACGCCGTTCTCCAGGGCGAGGCCGAGGCAGTTCTCGGCCTGTCGCACGAAGGTGCGCGCGTAGCCGAGGTCGGGGTCCTTCATCCTGTCGCGACCGAGGATCAGCATCGTCAGCTCGGCGAGGTAGTCGCCCGTGAGCACGTCGAGCGGGCCGCCCTCGAGCATCTCCCGCATGGCCGTCAGCCGGTCGCCGTAGAAGCCGGAGCAGTTGCCGATCCGCAGCACGCCTTGCTGTCCCTCGGTCATCGCGCCGCCCTCCCCTCGCCGGGCGGGCCCGCGAAGGCCTGGGCGATGTCGAGCCAGCGGTCGGCGTCGGGGCCGACGGCGACGAGGTCGGTGTCGCCGCGGTGGACGCGCTGGGTGACCAGCCGGCAGAAGTCGCCGGCCGAGCCGGTGACCGTCTGGGCGGCGTCCTCGGGTCCCCACGACCACACGTCGCCGTCGGGGGCGGCGAGGTCGATGCGGAACTCCTCGCCTGGCACGGCGAGGCCGCGGGTGGCGAAGGCGAAGTTGCGGGTGCGTACGCCGAGGTGAGCGACGTGGCGGATCCGTGTCGAGTCCTCGGGCTCGACGCCGAGGGCGTCGTGGACGTCGAGGCCGTGCGCCCAGGTCTCCATGAAGCGCGCGGTCGCCATCGAGGTGGGCGACATCGGGGGCCCGAACCACGGCAGCTTCTCCCCCGTCGGCACCTCGGCGAGCGCAGTGGCGAGCGCCTTGCGTCCCTGCCGCCAGCGGTCGAGCAGGTCGGGGTCGCGGCCGATCTCCAGCGCGCTCGCGTCGACGAACCCGTCCGGGTCGCCGATGGCGGCGATCACCACCTCGTCCCACGCCGCCTTGCCCTCCGGCGTACCGGCCCGGGCCGCCAGCGTCGCGACCTCGTCGGTCCAGGACAGGTGCCCGACCTGGGTGGCGACGTCCCACCCGGCGGCCGGCGTCGGGGTGCGCCAGCCGGCCTCGTCGAGGTCGGCGACCAGCGCGTCGAGTCGGTCCCCCTCGGCAGCGAGGTCGGTCAGGACGGTGCGGAGCACGTCGGTCATGCCATCGACCCTTCGTTGGTTGAGGTGCGAGCGGAGCGAGCCTCGAAACCCGGCGTCGGCGTCATGCGAGCTCCCGGTCGAGCACGTCGGCCCAGTGGTCGAGGATGCGGCGACGCCGGCGGGCGTCGTCGGAGATGGTGTTGGCGAGGCCGAGCCCGCGCACGAGGTCGAGGGTGGCCTGGACGAGCTCGCGCACGCCGGGTCGCGACTCGTCGGCGCCGAGCGCCTCGACGGTGAGTCGGTGCGTCTCGCGCCCGACGCGCTGCTCGAGCGGCGCGACCGCGGCGTACAGCGTCTCGTCGGTGCGGGCCGCGACCCACAGCTCGAGCGCCGCGGCGAAGACGGGCGAGCTGAAGTGGTCGCCGAGCACGGCCAGGACGGCACGCGTACGACGCCGCCCGCGCGGGAGGGTGTCGACCGCCGCCTGGAGCTCGGCGCCGCGGATGTCGGTGAGGTGCGCGACAGCGGCGACGACGAGGTCGTTCTTGGTCGGGAAGTGGTGCAGCTGCGCGCCCCGGCTCACCCCGGCCCGCTCGGAGACCAGCGTGGTCGACGTCCCGGCGAAGCCGTGCTCGACCAGGCACTCGACCGTCGCCTCCAGCAGCCGCAGCCGCATCGCCCGGGTGCGCTCCTGCTGGGGCACCCGGGCGACCGGCGCGGACGGGGGGGTCACGGACCCATCGTGCGGCCTGTAACAACAAACAGTCAAGCCTGACTTTTTCTGCCGAGAGGGCACTTCCTGACACTTCAGACCCCCGAGAGGGCACTTCCTGACACCTCCCGACCGCCGAGCGGGCACTTCCTGACATCTCAGACCCCGGAGCGGCGCGACCCAGGTGTCAGGAAGTGCCCGGTCGACACGACCCAGGTGTCAGGAAGTGCCCGGTCGGCGCGATCCAGGTGCCAGGAAGTGCCCGGTCGGCGGGATCCAGGTGTCAGGAAGTGCCCTCTCGTCAGTCGAGGCGGGTGACCAGCGGCAGCCGCGAGCGCGCGGAGAGCCCGACCACGGCGGCGGTGACGAGCGGCAGCGCGACGACCAGCCCCAGGACGAGCAGCCAGGGCACGTCGATGAAGGGCCCGGTCGCCTCGCCCGAACCGCCCAGCAGGTCGGCGGACTGGTAGGTCAGCGGCCACGTGATCGCGATGCCGGGGATGAAGCCCACGACCGCGCCGAGCAGCGCGCCGACGAAGCCGACGACCAGCGCGTACGACGCCGCCACCCGCCGCCGCGTCCGGGGCTCGGCGCCCACGGCCGCCAGGGTCGCCAGGTCGGGTCGGGCGTCGGAGAGGGCGAGGAAGGTCGCGGTCAGCGTGCCGCCGAGCATGAGCACCCCGCCCAGAGCGGCCAGGATGAGCTGGACGACGAGCACCTCGTCAGGGGCCTGGTAGCCGCGCTCGACGTACAGCGAGGCGTCCTCGGTGATGCCTCCCAGCACCTCGGCCAGCTCGGTCTCGTCCGACGCGCTGAGCCCCGCGTCGCCCACGTAGATCCCGGCGATCCCGAGCGGCCGGTCGAGCTCGGCGGCCAGGGACGGCGGGACGAGGGCCTGGGCGACCGGGGTCTGGTCGCCCGCATCGACGTAGGTCGCCGGCCAGTCGAGCCTGCGGACCGAGGACGTGTCGTCGACCGGGTCGTAGAGGTCGACGCGCAGGCGGGTGGTGTCGGCCGTGGTCGGACGCTGGGTGAAGACCACGGCCCGGCCGGCGGCGAGGGCCGTTCGCGCGGAGTCCAGGTCCTCGCCGGTCAGGCCGGCCATCGCCGGGACCGCGTCGGTGACGACGGCAGTCCCGTCGAGGCGGCCTCCCCAGTACTCCAGCAGCGGCGTCCGGTCGCCCGGCTCCCGGAAGTCGAGGCTGATGTCGGTGCCGTCGGCCGCGAGGTGCTGGACGCCGCGGAGCACCTCGAGGTCGCCGGTGCGCGCCCGCACGGCCGCCTCCACGTCGTCCCAGGTCCCGGCGGGCACGGTCTCGACGTCGCCGTTCATCGGCGCACTGGGATAGATGTTGACGATGGCCGCGCCGAGCGGCAGCGACGGGGAGTACGTCGCCTCGTTCTGCGCCTCGTCGGAGCTGAGGGCGATCCCCAGGGTCACCACGCCGGCGACGGTCGCGGCGACGGCGGCCACGGCCGGGACGGTGCGGGTGCGGTGCCTCGCCGCGTCGCGAGCGGCGTACCGCAGGGACAGCGGCAGGAGCCGCGAGAGCCTGGCGACCGCCGAGACCACGACCGGCACCACGAGGATCATCCCGAACACCGACACGATCGCGGAGACCGCGATGGCCCAGTGGCCGCTGCTCGAGGCCGAGACGCCGTACGCCGACAGCGCGACGCCGGCGCCGAGCAGGACGAGGCCGAGCACGGGCGTCCGGGCGGAAGGCGGGCGGTCGCCACGACGGCCGGCGAGCACGGCGACCACGTCCTGGCGGGACGCGATGTGGGCGGGCACCACGGCGGCGAGCACCGCCGACAGCAGGCCGAACGCAGCCACCACCGCGACGATGCGCCAGTCCACGTCGAGCGGTCCGAACCACTCGCCCGACCAGCGCTGGGCGAGCGGCAGCAGGGCCCAGCCGACCACCACCCCGAGCACGGCGCCGACGAGGGCCGCGAGGGCGCCGAGGACGATCCCGGAGGCGAGCACCACCCGCCGCGCCTGCCGCGGCGTCCCCCCGGTCGCGGCCATCAGGGCCAGCGAGCGGGCCTGCCGCCGGGCGCTGACCGCGAAGGCCGGTCCCGCCAGCAGCACCACCTCGAGCAGGGCCATCGTCACGACGAGGGCGACGATGGCGACCACGTCGCCGTACCCGGTGTCGTAGCCCAGCTGCTCGGCCATCTCCTGCACCGGCGGCGGGTCGGCCAGCACGGCGCGGGACGTCACGACGAGGCCCGCCTTGTTGAGGGCGAGGACGTCGGACCACATCACCGGGTCGCCGTCGACGAGCCAGTCGACGTCCGGCGTGTAGTCGGCGAAGCCCGGTCCGAGCGCGTCGGGCAGCACGTCGATCGTGGCGGTGTCGCTCACCGTCGTGTGGCGGCCGGTGCCCACCACCTCGAGCTCGCGGTCCCCCACGGTCACGCTGTCGCCGAGGCCGACGCCACGCTCGACGAGCACGTCGTTGACCACGGCCTCGTCCGGAGCCTCGGCCGCCCGGCCGGCGGTGATCTCGAAGAGGCCGTCGGCGAGCGGGTCGCTCAGGTCGACCTCGCGGGCGGTGACGCTGACCCGACGCTCCCCCAGCGGGATCTCGGTCCAGCCCTCGCGCAGCGTGATCGCCCGGACGTCGGGCCCGAGCACGGCCGTCACGGCGTCGTACGACGGCTTGTCGGCGTCGCCGTCGGCGTCGCTCCCCCAGCCGCCCGCGCCGTAGTCGTCGGGGTCCGGGGCCTGGAAGACGGTCCCGCCGACCGGGCGGATGCGGGCCTCGGCGGCGCCCATCCGGCGGTCGGCGCCCTCGACCCCGGCGACGTCGGCCGTCGCCTGGACCACGGCGGCCGCCGTCACCGCGAGCACCGGCAGCGCGATCATGACCAGGACAAGCAGGCTGCGCCCCCGCGCGCGCAGGGCGTCGCGGCGCGCCAGGCGCAGGGCCGGTCGCCAGCCCGCGGACCAGCCCGCGAACCGGCCCCCGGATCGGCCCCCCGATCGGCTCACCGGGCGGCTTCCGGCTCGAGCAGGTCGTCGACCGGGTCGGCGCCGGACTCGTCGACCACGACGCCGTCGCGCAGGAAGACCACCCGGTCCGCCCAGGCGGCGTGCCGGGCCTCGTGGGTGACGAGCACCCCGGCCGCGCCGGCGTCGCAGCGCGCCCGCAGCAGTCGCAGGATCTCCTCGCCGGTGTCGGTGTCGAGCGCGCCGGTGGGCTCGTCGGCCAGGATCAGCCGGCGCTCCCCCACGATCGCGCGCGCGATGGCGACCCGCTGCTGCTGGCCCCCGGACATGGCGTCGGGGTAGCGGTCGGCCAGGTCGAGGATCCCGACCTCCTCGAGCGCAGTCATCGCGAGGCGGCGAGCCGCGCGGGACTTCTCGCCGTCCAGCTCGCGGGGCAGCGCGACGTTCTCGGCCGCAGTGAGTGCCGGGATGAGGTTGAAGGCCTGGAAGACGTAGCCGACCGACGTACGCCGCATGCGGGCGCGCCCGGCGTTGCCGAGGGCGCCGACGTCCTCGCCCTCGATCCGGACGGTGCCGCGGGTGGGCTGGTCCAGACCGCCGGCCAGGGTCAGCAGGGTGGACTTGCCCGAGCCGGACGGGCCCATCACCGCCACCAGCTCCCCTGCGTGCGCACGGAAGGAGACCCCGCGCAGCGCGTGCACCTCGGTCTCGCCCTCGCCGTGGATGCGGGTGACGCCGTCGAGGTGCAGCACGGGCGCGCTCATCGGACGCTCCGGTCGGGCGCGGTGCTGGCGCTCGTGTCGGGCGTCGACCTCGCGTCGCGCCGTACGCCGTCGACGGCCGCCCGCCGCAGCCGCGCCTCGCAGTGGTCGAGCCACCGGATCTCGGCCTCCGCGTCGAAGACGAGCGCGTCGAGCACCAGGCTCCACGCGAGGTCCTCGGGCTGGTCGGGCGTCGCGGCCCGACCCGACCGCTTGAGCCGGGTGTAGTCCTGGAGCGCGGCCATGGTGGCGCTGCGCTGCCGCTGGATGAGGGTCCCGACGTCGACGCCGCGGACGGTGACCGCGAGGGCCAGCTTGATGGCCAGCTCGTCGCGCGGGGGCTGGGTGCGAGGCACCGGGGTGGTGAACCACTCCGACACCTCGCCCCTGCCCGCCTCGGTGACGCGGTAGACCACGTGGCCCGCATCGTCGGACGCGTGGTCGGCCCCCTCGCCGACCACCTGCTCGACGAGGCCGTCGCGCTCGAGCCGGGACAGGGTCGTGTAGACCTGCCCGACGTTGAGCGGCCAGGTGGAGCCGGTGCGCTGCTCGAACTCGACGCGCAGCTGGTAGCCGTACATCGGCCCGTCCTCCAGCAGCGCCAGCATCGCCTGCCTGATCGACATCGCGTCTCCTCGCGGTGCGCCCACCGGCCCCCGTGGCCGATGGATACCGGGTATGTATACCACGTATGCACCCGTCCACACCGGGGGTTTCGACCCGATGCGAATGGGCAGTACCCCGGGACGACGCCCTCCAGGGTGTCGCCCGACCGACCCATGGCCGCGCCCGCGGGCCCACATCCAGCAAGGGGAACCACCCATGTCGAACTACGGCAACCCGCCGTCCGATCCCTACGGCCAGCCGCCCGCCGGCCAGGGTCCGGACCCCTACGGTCAGAACCCGTACGGCCAGCAGCCGCCGTCGCCGTACGGCCAGGACCCGTCGGCCCAGAACCCCTACGGCCAGGACGCCTACGGCCAGCAGCCGGCCTATGCGCAGGGCGGGTACGGCGTGGCCCAGCCCGGCTTCACTCCTCCGTACGCCTCGTGGATCCAGCGCGTGGCGGCGTACCTCATCGACGGCCTGATCACCCTGATCGCCTACGTGCCCGGGCTGATCGGCGTCGTGGTGCTCGCCGCCAACACCGAGACGACCACGGACCCGGTCACCGGGGTGACCACCTCGGAGCTGACCGGCGGCGGCGGGCTCGCCTTCGGCCTGGTCCTGCTCGGCGCCGTGCTCGTGGTGGCCTTCTCGATCTGGAACATCGTCTTCCGCCAGGGCAAGACCGGCTACACGATCGGCAAGGGCGTCATGGGCATCAAGCTGGTCAAGGAGGAGACCGGCCAGCCGGTCGGGCCCGGCCTGTCGTTCGTGCGGCAGATCGCGCACGTCCTCGACACCGTCCTGTGCAACATCGGCTACCTGTGGCCGATCTGGGACTCCAAGCGGCAGACCTTCTCCGACAAGGTCATGGCCACCATCGTCATCCGCCAGCCCAAGGGGTGAGCCGCTGCCCGCGGTCGTCACTAGGCTTCAGGTCAGACGGCCGCGGGGCGGTCACCACTGAGGGGAACCACCCAATGCGCGTGCACACGCGACCCGAGCGCCTCGCGGTGCTCACCCTGATCGTCGCGGCGTCCCTCCCGGGGCTCGCCGCCTGCACCGCCGAGGCCGAGGCCGACACCGTGACCGCTCCGGCGTCCTCGCCCGCCCAGGTCCGCACGGCGCTCGTCGACCTGTACGCCGGGGAGCGCGCGTCCGGCGACGACGCGGACGCGGCGGAGTGCTTCGCCGACGACCTGCTCGGCCGGGTCAGCCCCGAGGAGCTGCGCGACGGCGGGGTGCTCGACGCCTCCTACCGCCCGAGAGGCACCCTGGCGACCCTGGACCGGCCGGTCGCGGAGGCGTGGACCGAGGCCCAGATGAGCTGCACCGACTTCGTGGCGGAGTCGACCGAGGCACAGGAGGCCCTGACCAAGGGCCGCCTCGACGCCGACGCGTACGCCGCGTGCCTCGACGGGCGGCTCGACGCGGAGACCATCCGCGACGCGTCGGTCTCCACCCTGATGGCGCGCTTCGACGACCCGGCCGTGGGCGAGATGAGCGTCGCCCAGTCCGAGTGCTCGGTGCTGTCGGTCCCGCGGGGCTGAGCCACCCCACCGACAGGCGTCAGGCCGCGACGGCCACGACCACGCGGGCGCGCTGGGACGCGTCCACCCACCAGCCTCGTGCCCGGCGCAGCCGGACCCACGACCAGAGCAGGAACGGCACCGCCATCACCGGCACCAGCCACCACGCCGGCGTCTGGGCCGCCGCGGAGAAGAGCATCGCGGTCAGCGTCGTGCTGACCGCCAGCCGCGCGGAGTAGCCCACCATGACGATCGGCGGCGCCGGGGTGGCGCGCGCCGAGGACAGCTGCACCGGGAAGGGCCGGCGACCAGACCAGGACATCGACACCGCCACCACCTGGAGCGTCACCACGACCATGGTGGTCGCCAGCGCCAGCACCTCGACGGCGCTCGGGACACCTGCGCGCAGGGCGGCCAGCGCAATGGTGACGACGGCCGCGGAGCCCAGCCATTCGGCGAGGGTGAGCGCGCGGGCGGCGAAGACGGTCCCGGGCTCGACCGGGAGGCTCTCGCGCCACAGTGCGCCGCGCCCGTCGAGGCACCAGGCGTTGACCCCGAAAAGCAGTGCACCGCCGCTCACCACCAGCGCCGGCAGCACGAGCACCTCGGTCCAGTCCATGCCACCGCCGAGCGCCACGAGGCCGGGCCCGAGGGCGAGGACGACGAGGCCCCGCCGCATCGGCACCGAGCGCCACACCGACCCGCGGTCGATGCGGCGCAGCACGGCGAGGTCGCTGCTGGGCAGCGACCGCGCGGGGTGGCTGCCGGACTCGACCTTGAGCTCCTCACGAGGGGTACGCCGCAGCGCGACGCCGGCGGGCAGGGCACCGGCGACCACCGCGGCCGCCGTCAGCGCCAGCAGGGCCAGCACGACCGGCCTCGCGCCGTCGCGCACCGTGATGGCGTCGGCGAGGTGGTGGGTCGGCAGGGCGTCGAGCAGGGGCAGCAGGCGGTGCGTGGCCTGCAGGCCGACCCCGACCACGGCGAGCACGACGGCCACCGTGCGCACCACGGCGATGCCGTGCGTGGTCCGGCGGACCGTCTCGACCAGCCAGCCGACGACCTGGGCCAGCGCCGTGGCGCACACGACCCACGCCGCGGCGACCGCCTGGCCGCCCAGCCAGCCGTCGCTGCCGGTGATCCGCGCGGTGACGCCGAGGAGCAGCCACGCCTGGAGGAGCCAGGCGAAGTTGAGCGGGGCCAGGACCAGGGCGCCCAGGTGCTCGGTCCGGTGGTCGATCGGGTGGATCGCCGCCTGCTCCCGCGGCACGAGCTCACGGCCGCCGCCCGACGCCATCGACGACGCGATTGCCAGGACGAGGAAGCCCGCGAGCATGGCGCCGAGGTGGTCCTCCAGCACCGTCCCCGATCCGGCGCCCTCGACGAGGAGGGGTCCGACCGAGGCGGCGAGGGTGACCCCGAGCAGGACCAGCACGGCGACGGCGGTGGTGCGCGGGCGTCGTACCGTTGCGGCGCGGAAGCGCATCAGGTGGCCGAGGTCGGCGACCGCCCGCACCCAGCCGGCGGCGAGCGGGTCAGTCGAGGAGCGCGCGGTAGGCATCGGCGCCGGCCTCCCCGCTGAGCTCGTCGGCCTCCATCGCGGCGACCTGCGCGCCGCCGCGCAGCACGACCGCGGTGCTGCAGGCCTGGATGGCCAGGTCGCGCAGGTGGGTGGAGACGAGCACGCTGGCGCCGCGGGCGCGGGCGTCCTCGATGACCGCCTGCGTGGCCTCCACCCCGAGCGGGTCGACGCCGTCGAAGGGCTCGTCGAGCAGCAGCACCTCCGGCTCGTGGAGGGCGGCGAGGACGACGGAGAGGCGCCGGCCCATGCCGTGGCTGAAGCCGCTGGTCACGCGATGGGCGACGTCGCCGAGCTCGAAGCGCTCGAGCAGGTCGCGGGCGCGGACCTCCCAGTCGTCGAGGCGGCGCAGGCGGGCGGCGAGCTGGAGGTGCTCCCACGGGGTGGCGCGCGGGACGAGCCCGCCGACGTCGGGGCAGTAGCCGACGCGGCGCTTGACCGCGACGGGGTCCGCGGCCACGTCGATCCCGCCGACGAGGACCGACCCGGCGGTGGGCGGGACGACCCCGGCCAGCACGCGCATCGTGGTCGACTTGCCCGCGCCGTTGCGGCCCAGGAGGGCGGTCGCGTGGCCGGCCTCAGCCCGCAGGTCGATGCCGGCCACGGCCTCCACCTCGCCGAAGCGCACGTGCAGACCGCGGACGTCGATGACGGGGTGGACGGCGGGCTGGCTCACCGGCCCATCCTCCCCGAGTCGGCGCGTCCCGTGGCCCGAATCCGCCGAGAGGGCACTTCCTGACCGCACCGGACCGCCGAGAGGGCACTTCCTGGCAGCACGAACAGGCCGACCGGGCACTTCCTGACCGCACCAGACCGCCGAGAAGGCACTTCCTGACCGCACCAGACCGCGAACTGGTCCGGACGGGCCAGTCCCAACCGCGGCACCCGCGGCGCACCATGGAAAGGATGTGGAACGAGTCCGGGACGACACGGAACCCCGCGTGGCGCTGGGGAGTCGTTGTGGTCATCCCATCCAGGAGGCGGGCATGGACGAAGACTCCATCACCTTCGGGCGGATGCAGGATCCGGGCGACTGTGTCTCCGTCCGAGACGTGTACGACAGGTGCCACGACCGGCTGGTGGTCGTGCTGCACGGAATCACCGGCGACCTCGACGAGGCCGAGGCGGCCGTCCGTGAGGCCTTTGTGCGGGCCGTCGCGTCCGGGCCCCGGTTCTGGCAGGTGGCGGACCCCGAGGGATGGCTGCGTGCCGCCGCGATCCGCGCGCACCGCACTCAGCGCCGACACCGGACGGACGGACCGACCCCGACAGGGCGACGGCCGCGCACACCTCTCCGGAAACCCGAGGCGGTCGACCCGGAGGTCGCGTTCGACCTGATCGAGGCCGACGGGTATGCGCGACGGCGCCGGCGACACTCGGTCGCCGGCGCTCTGGCTGTATCCGTCCTGGTCGTCGCCGTCTTCCTGACCGAGGGGCAGCAGGGGTCGCCCGACCCCGGACCGAGCACGGCACCCTCGCTCGTGCGGCCCTACCCGAGCCCCGTCCCGACCACCCTGGGGAAGGGCACCTACGACCTCACGCCGTGGGGACGACTCGCCCTCGACTCCGGCCGGGTGGCCGAGCGCCACGCCCGAGTGGTCGAGGCGTTCCCGGTGGCCCGGGTCACCGTCCCGACCGGATGGCGGGCGTGGCCCGGGCCGAGCCGGCTCGAGGGGTTCGGGGCGTGGGGGGCGGGCACCGTGGTCCTCTTCCGGGAGGAGCCCGACTGGCGCGTCGGCATGCTCGTCGCGAGCGTGACTGCCACCGCCCGACCGGGCTGCACGACGAGGGACACATCGACCAGCAGCCCGGCGGCGCTGCTGCGCGCGCTGACGGACGTCCCCCGACTGGCAGTCATGTCCGGCCCACACCGCGGGGTCCACGCCGGCCGTCCCGCCGCGCGCCTGCGACTGCGGGAGCTCGGCCGACAGCTCGGCTGTCCGGACGCGGCGTTGTTCGAGACCTCGCAGGGCTACATCGACGGCAGCGGGGGTGGCAGCACCTACGACGCCCAGATCCTCGACGTGGACGGTGAGCCCCTGCTCGTCTGGGCGGGCTGGACGCCGCGCGCACCTCACTCGGCGGTGAGCGAGGTGCGGGCGATGGTCGACTCCCTCGTGCTTCGCGACCGGGGGCAGCCGTGAGCCTGCCTCGCCACGGCGCAGCACGCCGACGAGAAGTCCCTGCGGCGACGGAACCCCGTGTGGCGCTGGGGAGTCGTTGTGGTCATCCCATCCAGGAGGCGGGCATGGACGAAGACTCCATCACCTTCGGGCGGATGCCGGATCTCGAGGACCGCGTGTCCCTCCGCGACGTGTTCGACGCGAGCTACCGCAGGCTCGTGGTGCAGCTGTACGGCGTGACCGACAGCTTCGACGAGGCCGAGGACGTGGTCCAGGAGGCCTTCGTCCGGGCGGCAGCGGCCGGGCGCCGCTTCCTGCGCGTGGAGAACCCCGAGGCCTGGCTGCGCACCACGGCCATCCACGTGCACCGCAGCCGGTGGCGCAAGCGGCGCAACGGCCAGCGGGCGCGCGACCGGATGGTGGCTCCCCGCGACCCGGCCGCCCTCGAGGACCACGTCGAGATCATCACCGCCCTCCGGTCCCTGCCGGAGGCGCAGCGACAGGTCATCGCCCTGCACTACCTCGCGGACCTGCCCGTCCACGAGATCGCCGAGGAGCTCGGCGTACCGACCGGGACCGTCAAGTCACGACTGAGCCGCGGACGAGAGGCCCTCGCCTCGCGGCTCGCCTACGCCGAAGGAGGCGTCGACCATGTCTGAGCCGCTGCTGGAGGCCTTCCGCGAGGACGCCGAGCTCACCACGCCCGTGCCGGCGTTCGACCTGATCGAGAGGGCGGGACGGGCGCGCCGGCGGCGGCGGTACGCCGTGACGGGTGCGGTGGCTGCCTGCGTCCTGGCCGTGAGCGGGTTGCTCGCCGCACAGGGCGCCGCACCCTCGAGTCCGCAGCCGGCAGAGCACACCGAGTCCGGGGTGACGCCGTGGCCCGGACCCACCATGACCACCCTGCCCGCAGGGACCTACGAGTTCGCCTCGTCCGTGGGTCCCTACAGCCCCACGGTGCGGCTGACCCTTCCCCGGGGCTGGAACGCCTGGGAGGGCCCGAACCGGTTCGAGGGCCTGGGCCGGCAGGTGACGCACGACGCGAAGGACAACGAGCGGGTCCTCACCCGTGCCGACTGGTACGCCGACGTGCGGCTGCTGCAGGTCCAGTGGATCGCCCAACGCGGGTGCACCATGGCCGACGTACGCGAGGGTGGCACCTCGAGGTTCGTGCAGGCCCTCACGCACACCCCGGGCCTGCACGTCGTGCAGGGACCGACCTCCGGCACGCACGCCGGCCACGCTGCCGTGCACGTGCGCTTCCGGGTGCCGGACGGCGTCCCGAGCTGTCTGCGCGAGTTCCTCTTCCAGGCGACGCCGGGCCCGATCGGCCTGGGAGACCCCGGCGAGATGCACGATGCCTGGGTCATCGACGTCGACGGGGAGTCCTTCCTGGTGTGGGCCTCGTGGACCCGTCGTACCCCGCCGGCGGAGGTGGACGCCCTGCTCGGGATCGTCGACAGCATCGAGCTGCACGACCGCGAGTAGGCCGAGAGGGCACTTCCTGACCGCACCACCCCGCCGAGAGGGCACTTCCTGACCGCACCAGATGCCAGGAAGTGCCCGGTCGGCACGTCTCAGGTGTCAGGAAGTGCCCGGTCGGCACGTCTCACGTGTCAGGAAGTGCCCTCTCGCTCAGGCGGGGAAGGACTCGCCCTTCGCGTGCAGGTCGCGGAGGTACGCCGTGGGGCGGAACCGCTCGCCGTACGCGTCCGCGAGCTCGTCGGCCCGGGCCAGGAAGGCGCCGAGCCCGATCTCGCCGACGGGACGCCCGCGCTCGTCGAGTGCCTGGTAGCCGGTCATGAACTGCGCGGCGCCACCCGTGCTGGCCGGGAAGCCGATGCCCATGATCGAGCCGATGTTGGCCGCGGCGGCGGAGGTGATGACCCCCTCCTCGAAGCACTTCGCGGTCTCGATCGCCTCGATGAAGAGCATCCGGTCCTTCATGTCGGCGAAGGGGATCTGCTCCTGCGAGACGGGGAACGTCCCGCCCAGCCCGGACCACAGGCCGGCCCGGCGGCCGGACTCGTCGTACTCGTAGAAGCCGGCGCCCTTGAGCCGCGACGGGCGACCCGCCTCGATCATCGTGGCGATGACCTCGCCGGCCCGGTCCTCGGGCAGCTCCCGGCCCTCGCGGGCGGCGGCGTCGGCGGTGGCCTTGCGGATCTTGGCCATCAGCTCCATGTTGAGCTCGTCGCTGATCTGCAGCGGCCCGACCGGGAAGCCGGCCTGCGTGGCGGCCCGCTCGAGCGATATCGGGTGCGCGCCCTCGGCGAGCATCGTCAGGCCCTCGTTGATCTGGGTGCCGATGACCCGCGAGGTGTAGAAGCCGCGCGAGTCGTTGACCACGATCGGCGTCTTGCGGATCTGCTGGACGACGTCGTACGCCTTGGCCAGCGCGACGTCCGAGGTCTCCTTGCCGCGGATGATCTCGACCAGCGGCATCTTGTCGACGGGGCTGAAGAAGTGCAGGCCGATGAAGTCGGCCGGACGGTCGATGCCGTCGGCGAGCTCGGTGATCGGCAGCGTCGAGGTGTTGGAGCACAGCAGCGCGTCGTCATCGACGTAGGGCGCCACCTCGGCGAAGACCGTGGCCTTCAGCGCCGGGTCCTCGAAGACCGCCTCGATGACCAGGTCGCAGCCGGTCAGGTCGGCCGGGTCGCCGGTGGCGGTGATCCGGCCGAGCAGCTCGTCGGCCTTGTCCTGCGTGAGCTTGCCGCGCTCGATGCCCTTGGCGTTGAGCCTGGCGGTGTAGGCCTTGCCCTTCTCGGCGTTCTCCGTGGACACGTCCTTGAGCACGACCTGCATGCCGGCGCGGGCGCACGCGTAGGCGATGCCGGCGCCCATCATCCCGGCGCCGAGGACGCCGACCTTGGTGGCCTTCCAGCGCTCGACGCCCTCGGGGCGCAGCGACCCGGAGTTGATCGCCTGGAGGTCGAAGAAGAACGCCTGGATCATGTTCTTGGAGCCCTGGTTGACGATCAGGCTCGTGAGGTAGCGCGACTCGATCCGCGAGGCGGTGTCGAAGTCGACCTGCGCACCCTCGACCGCGGCGCTGAGGATCGCGCGCGGGGCGGGGTAGACGGCGCCCTTGGTCTGCTTGCGCAGCAGCGCCGGGAAGGCGGGCAGGAACGCCGCCAGCGCCGGGGTCCTCGGGGTGCCGCCGGGCATCTTGTAGCCCGCGCGGTCCCACGGCTTGGTGGCCGCCTCCTCGTCGTCGCGGTGCGCGAGGATCCACGCCTTCGCGGCCGGGACGAGCTCTTCGCGGGTCGGCAGCAGCTCGTCGACGAGGCCCTTGGCCAGCGCGCCCTGCGGGTCGAACTGGGTGCCGGGCATCAGCACGTCCATGAGCGCGGTCTGCAGCCCGAGCATGCGTACGACGCGCGTCACGCCGCCGCCGCCGGGGAGCAGGCCGAGGGTGGACTCGGGCAGGCCGATCTTGACCGAGCGGTCGTCGACCGCGATCCGGTGGTTGGCGGCCAGCGCGATCTCGAGGCCGCCGCCGAGGGCGGCGCCGTTGATCGCGGCGACCACCGGGCGGGGGAAGCGCTCGAGGCGGCGCAGGCCGGCCTTGATGGCCTCGCCGGAGGCGAAGATCTGCTCCGCGTCGTCCGGGGTGGCCTGCGACATCAGGGTGAGGTTGCCGCCGGCGAAGAAGGTCTTCTTCGCGCTGGCGACCACGACGCCGACGACGTCGTCCTGTTCGTCGTACAGGCGGTCGACGGCCGCGTCCATGGACCGCTGGTAGAGCTCGGTCATGGTGTTGGCCCGCGACGTGGGGTCGTCGAGGGTGAGGGTGACGATGCCGTCGGCGTCGCGCTCGTAGCGGACGGCGGTCTCAGTGGTGGTGGTGCTCATGAGTGGGTGACTGCCTTTCAGACGAGCTCGACGATGGTGGCGATGCCCATGCCGCCACCGACGCAGAGCGTGGCGAGGCCGCGCTTCTGGTCGCGGCGGGCGAGCTCGTCGACGAGGGTGCCGAGGATCATCGCGCCGGTCGCGCCGAGCGGGTGGCCCATGGCGATCGCGCCGCCGTTGACGTTGGTGATGTCGTGGGAGATGCCCAGGTCGCGCATGAAGCGCATCGCGACGGCCGCGAAGGCCTCGTTGATCTCGAAGAGGTCGATGTCGTCGACCTCGAGGCCGGCCTTGGCCAGCGCCTTGCGGGCGGCCGGGGCGGGACCGGTGAGCATGATCGTCGGGTCGGCGCCGGAGACCGCGGTGGCGATGATCCGCGCCCGCGGGGTGAGGCCGAGGTCGCTGCCGACCTGCTCGCTGCCGATGGCCATGATCGCGGCACCGTCGACGATGCCGGAGCTGTTGCCGGCGTGGTGGACGTGGTCGATCCGCTCGACCCAGTGGTACTTCTCCAGGGCCACGTCGTCGAAGCCGGCGTCGCGGCCGATCTGCGCGAAGGACGGCTTGAGCCCGGCCAGCCCCTCGGGGCTGGTGTCGGGGCGGATCAGCTCGTCGTGGTCGAGCACGGTGAGGCCGTTGCGGTCGCGGACCGGGATCACCGCGTCGGAGAAGTAGCCGTTGGCCCAGGCCTTGGCCGCGCGGTGGTGCGACTCGGCGGCGAAGGCGTCCACGTCGTCGCGGTTCCAGCCCTCGATGGTGGCGATCAGGTCGGCGCCGATGCCCTGCGGGACGAAGCCGGTGGTGAGCGCGGTGGCCGGGTCCATCGCCCAGGCGCCGCCGTCGGAGCCCATCGGCACGCGGCTCATCGACTCGACGCCGCCGGCGAGGATGAGGTCCTCGAAGCCGCCGCGGACGCGGGACGCCGCCTGGTTGACCGCCTCGAGGCCGGAGGCGCAGAAGCGGTTGAGCTGCACACCGGCGACGGTCTCGGGGTAGCCCGCCGCGAGGGCAGCGGTCTTGGCGATGTCGCCGCCCTGGTCACCCAGCGGCGAGACCACGCCGAGCACCACGTCGTCCACGCGGGCCGGGTCGAGGCCGGGGTTGCGGGTCCGCACCTCGTCGAGCAGCCCGACCACCAGGTCGACCGGCTTGACCTCGTGCAGGGAGCCGGCGGCCTTGCCCTTGCCGCGCGGCGTACGGATGTGGTCGTAGATGAATGCCTCTGCCATGACCGTCCTTCGGTGTCGAGAGGGTGTGTCGAGGGAGTGTGGAGACCCGCCCCTCGATTGTGACACCATTACTGTCACCGTGGTCAACCAGTGTGGCCCGGCTCACGCGGAAGGGAGGGACGACGATGACCGACGAGGCGTACGACGACGACACCACCGACGACCTGCTCCTCACCCTGGACGAGCTCACCGAGCGCGTCGGCACCAGCGTGCGCAACGTCCGCTTCTACACCTCGCGCGGCCTCGTGCCACCGCCGATCCGCCGCGGCCGCTCGGGCTACTATTCCTCCGAGCACGTCGCCCGCCTCGAGCTGGTCCGCGAGCTCCAGGGCCACGGCTTCACCCTCGCCGCCATCGAGAAGTACGTCGAGCGCATCCCCGCCGACGCCACCCCCTCGGACATCGCGCTGCACCTGTCCCTGCTCGCGCCGGTCACCGGCGAGCGCCACGTCGACGTCGCCGAGGGTCTGGCCGGCCTCGGCGTCCCGCCGGAGGCCGCGGCCGCGGTCGCCGAGGTGTACGCCGAGCACGGCCGGCAGGTGGCCGCCGAGCTGTCCGAGGTCGTCCGGACCCTCGTCTGGCCGCCCTTCCGCGACGCCGGGGGCACCCCCGAGCAGCTGCGCGAGATGGTCCACCGCCTCAAGCCGCTGACCGTCGCCGGACTGGTCGCGGCCTACGAGCAGGCGATGGACGACAGCGCCGCGTCGTACGACGCCAAGCGCCCGCGCTGACCCGCCGCGGGGCCCCGACACTCCGCCCGCCGCCGCCCGCCGCCCGCCCGCCGGGGTGACGACGAAGCGACAGTGCGAGGGGTCGACTGCGAGACTGGTTCCATGCTCAACCACCTGACGACCCGGACCACCGGGACCCGATGACCGGGGCCGCGGTCTACCTCCTCCTCGGCCTGTCCCTGCTGCTCGCGATCGTGCTGCCGCAGGTCACGCGCCGCATCGCGGTGTCCCCGCCGATGGTCCTCGTCGCGGTCGGGATGCTCATCGGGCTGCTGCCACTGGCCGGGGACGTCAGCCTCGACCCGCAGGACCACCGCACGCTGGTCACGCACGTCACCGAGTTCACCGTGCTGGTCTCGCTGATGGGCGTCGGCCTGGCCATCGAGCGCACCCTGGACCTGCGGTCCTGGCGGTCGTGGCGCACCTGGTCGCCCGTCTGGCGACTGCTCGCCGTCACCATGCCGGTGACCATCCTGGGCGTCGCGGTGCTCGGCTGGTGGGTGGCCGGGCTCGCGCCGGCCGTCGCCCTGCTGCTCGGCGCCGTCCTCGCGCCCACCGACCCGGTGCTCGCCTCCGACGTCCAGGTGGGCGAGCCGCTCACCGAGGACATCGACGAGCGCGAGGACAAGCAACGTCCCACCGAGGACGACGACATCCGGTTCTCCCTCACCGCCGAGGCCGGCCTCAACGACGGCCTTGCGTTCCCGTTCGTCCACCTGGCGCTGCTCCTGCTCGCCGGGGGTTTCACCGTGCTGGACGCCGGTGAGTGGATCGGCTGGTACCTCGTGGGCAAGATCGTGCTCGGCGTCGCCGTCGGCCTGGCGATCGGTTGGCTGCTGGGCCGCCAGGCCTTCCACGCGCGCAGCGACACGCTGCGTCTGGCCGACCACGGCGAGCCGCTGCTCGCGCTGGCCGCACTGCTGGCGGCGTACGGCGCCGCGGAGCTCGTCGGCGGCTACGGCTTCCTCGCGGTCTTCACCTGCGCGATGCGCCTGCGGGCCTCCGAGCGCGGGCACTCCTACCAGCGCGCGATGCACGGCGTCGTCGAGCGGCTCGAGCGGCTGATGACCCTCATGGTCCTGCTCGTGCTCGGCATGGCGATGACGCGCGGCCTGCTCGACCACCTCGACTGGCGCGGCGTCCTCGTCGCCGTGGCGCTGGTGCTCGTGGTCCGACCGCTGGCCGGGTACGCCGCACTGTCGCTGCTCGCGCGCGACGAGCGCACGGACGGGGGCCTCGACCAGGGCGAACGGATGGCCGTGGCGTTCTTCGGCGTCCGCGGCGTCGGCTCGCTCTACTACCTGGCCTACGCGACGAGTCACGAGGAGGTGCCCGGCGAGGCGTGGCTGTGGTCCACGGTCGCCTTCACGGTCATCGTCTCGGTGCTGCTCCACGGCGTGACGGCCACGCCGGCCATGGCCCGGCTGGACGAGCGCCGCGGCGTCAGCTGAGCCGTCGCACCCCGCTCGTGGCTCCGACCCTCCCCCGCCCGTCTGCAAGGCTGGTCCCATGAGCACCGTCCTGGTCACCGGGGCCACCGGCTTCATCGGTCGCCGCCTCGTCCCCGCCCTCGTCGACGACGGGCACACCGTGCGTGCGATGACCCGCCGCCCCGAGCAGTACGACGGGCCCGGCGAGCCGGTCGGCGCCGACGTGATGGATCCGGCCTCGCTGGCCGAGGCGCTCGCGGGCGTCGACGTCGCGATCTACCTCGTGCACTCGCTCGACGACCCCGACTTCGAGCGCAAGGACGCCGATGCGGCCCGCAACTTCAGCAAGGCCGCCGCGGAGGCCGGCCTGCGCCAGATCGTCTACATGGGCGGGCTCGGCGCCGACGACGGCCACCTGTCGGCCCACCTGCGCTCGCGCCGCGAGGTCGAGGGCCTCCTCGGCCAGGACGGCGTACCCGTCACCGTGCTGCGCGCCGCGATCGTGGTCGGCCACGGCGGCATCTCGTGGGAGATCACCCGCCAGCTGGTCAAGAACCTACCGGCGATGATCGTGCCCAAGTGGGTCGGCACGAAGACCCAGCCGATCGCCCTCGACGACGTCATCCGCTACCTCGCGGGCGTGGTCGACCAGGAGGAGGCGTTCGGGCGGGTCTTCGAGATCGGCGGCACCGAGCAGCTCACCTACCTCGACATGATGAAGGTCGCCGCCGAGGCCATGAACGGCCGGGCGATCCCGATCGTCAAGGTGCCGATCCTGACGCCGCGGCTCTCGTCGTACTGGCTCGCGCTCGTCACCGACGTCGACGCGACCACGGGCCGCAACCTCATCGACTCGATGTCCACCGAGGTGGTCGTGACGGACACGTCCATCCGCGACGTCGTGCCGGGCGAGCCGTTGAGCTACGCCGAGTCCGTACGCCGCGCGCTCGAGGAGCGTGCCGCGGCGGCGGGCAGCTGACGCTCAGCCGAAGAAGAGCGGGAGCACCAGCAGCATCGACAGCGACCAGGTGACGTGCGTGATGATCGGCGCGAGCACACCGCCGCTGGCACGGCGCTGGAGGCCGCACACCAGGCCGATGAGGATCGCGGCGAAGGCCAGCATCACGTTGCCGGTCGCGAGCGTCGCCACGAAGTAGGCCAGCGTCGTCCACGCCACTGGGTGGCGCGGGATCGCGGCGTAGGCCGCCCCGCGGAAGAACAGCTCCTCGGCGATGCCGTTGATGAGCGTGATGACGACCAGCACCGGGACGGAGCCCTGGTCGGCGTACTCCAGGACCGAGCTGACGTAGTCGGCCAGCGGCGGGATCTGGCGCACCACCAGGGAGCCGACCACGAAGATCGCCACCAGCACCAGGCCGATGGCGAGCGGCGAGACCACGGGGCGCAGGTGCGCCTCGCCGCGGGTGATGCGACCGAGGTGGAGACGGCCCGACGCGAACGCGCCGACCACCCACACCCCGGCCAGCACCATCGTCGAGAGGTAGAACGTGGGGCTGCCGGGCTCGATCCTCAGCGAGTAGCCGAGGACGCCGGCGCCGATGAGGACGACGGCGACCGTGACGACCTGGCGTCGACGCAGTGCGGCCGCGGTGTCGCGCTGGTCGCGCGGCACCACGTCCCACAGGGAGCGCCTCAGCCAGTCGTACACGGACCCGAGCCTAGAGAGCGGGGGAAACCGCCGGTCAGCGGCCCGCGCTGAACGAGGACGAGCTGTGCACGCGGGTGCTGCCGCCGGACGACGAGCCGCCGCGGCGCTGACCGCCGCCGCCGCTGCGTCCGCGGGACTGACCGCCGCCGCTGCCGCCCTGGCCACCGCCCTGGCCGCCGCCGGAGCGACGACGCTGGCCGCCGTTGCCGCCACCGTTGCCGCCCTGGCCGCCGGAGCGACCCTCGGAGGAGCCGCCGGTCGGGTTGCCCCGACGCGACTGGCCGTTGGTCTGGCCCTGGCTGCGGGCCCGCTTGCGCTGCGCGTTGGCACCGGTCGAGGAGCCGCCGCCACCGGAGGGGGTCTCGACGACGAGGCCGCCGGGGGCGCTGCGCTCGCCGGGGGCGAGCTGGACCAGCATCGGGTGGTCGGGGCCGTGCACCTTGGTGGTGGTGGCCTTGATGCCCGCGAGCCGGGTCAGGTCGCGCACGTCGCGCACCTGGTCGTCGGTCATCAGCGTGATGACGGTGCCCTCGGCGCCGGCACGCGCCGTACGGCCCGAGCGGTGCAGGTAGGCCTTGTGCTCGGTGGGCGGGTCGGCGTGGACGACGAGCGCCACGTCGTCGACGTGGATGCCACGCGCGGCGATGTCGGTCGCGACCAGCGTGGTGGCCTTGCCCGAGTGGAACATCTCCATGTTGCGCGTGCGCGCGTTCTGGGACAGATTGCCGTGCAGGTCGACCGACGGGATGCCGGACTTGTTGAGCTGTCGGGCGAGCGCCTTGGCGCCGTGCTTGGTGCGGGTGAAGACGACCGTGCGGCCGGGGGCGCTGGCCAGGTCGACGAGCACCGGGACGCGCTGGTCGCGGGACACGTGCAGCACGTGGTGCGACATCGTGGAGACCGGCGACTGGGCCGAGTCGGCCTCGTGGGTGACCGGGTTGGTGAGGAAGCGCTTGACCAGGACGTCGATCGCCTTGTCGAGCGTCGCCGAGAACAGCAGGCGCTGCCCGGTCCGCGGCGTCTTGTCCATGATCCGGCGCACGCCGGGCAGGAAGCCGAGGTCGGCCATGTGGTCGGCCTCGTCGAGGATCGTGGTCTCGATGGCCGACAGGTCGGCGTACCCCTGGCCCATGAGGTCCTCGAGGCGGCCGGGGCAGGCGATGACGATGTCGACGCCCTTCTTCAGCGCGGTGGTCTGGGGACCCTGGCCGACGCCGCCGTAGACGACGACGGTGGACAGGCCGGTGGCGTCGGCCATCGGCTTGAGGGCGGCGTGGATCTGGCCGACCAGCTCACGGGTCGGGGCCAGGATCAGCGCGCGCGGCTTGCGCGGCATGGCCGGCATCTTGCTCGCGTCGAGGCGGGCGACCAGCGGCAGCAGGAAGGCGTACGTCTTGCCGGAGCCGGTGCGGCCACGGCCCAGGACGTCGCGGCCGGCGAGGCTGTCGGGCAGCGTCGCGGCCTGGATCGGAGTGGGGGTGGTGATGCCCTGCTTCTCGAGGATCTTGATCAACGAGGAGGGCACGCCGAGGTCGGCGAAGTTCATGGGGAATCTTTCGGTTGGCGTCTCGCCAATCGTGGGCCGGCCTGGAAGGGCGGCATACGTGCCTCAGAAGTGAGGGGCGGATCGACCGACTACGTGAGTCACGATCCGTGCGCCCGTTGCAAGACTTGACGGGCGGCGTGGTCACAACGGTATCGGTGTGGCGCTTGTTCCTGTGAATCGTGGGATTGGTGGTGTGTCAAAGTCCCCGCTGCAGCGGGGACTTTTGCGGTTGCTGGCCGATGCATCGCCCTAGAGGCGGACAATTCGGCCACCAAGTACTGGCCCCGACGCCGCAGCTGGTCCGGCCCGGCACAGAGTGGCGGCGGACTGCATGCCCCGGCCGGGATTCCCTGCGATGTGCCGCCACTCTGGGGCAGGCGAGGGCAACTGGCGGCGTACGACGCCTCGGCCGGCCGGATTCCTGTCGACTCCCGCCAGTTGCTCGCCGGGTCCGCGCCGGCCCGGCACAGAGTGGCGGCGGACCGCAGGTTCGAGCTCGGATTCCGCGCGATGTGCCGCCACCCTGGCCGAGCTTCCTGCGATGTGCCGCCACCCTGGCCGCAGGCGGACCGGAGGCGAGCAGGCAGCCGGCGTACGACGGCAGCGTCAGGCGGAGTCCCGGCGCACGAGGAGCGGCGGGATGATCACCCGCATCGCGTGACTCCCGGTGTGCCCGTCGACCTGCTCGAGCAGCAGCCGGGTGGCCCGCTCGGCCATCTCCTCGACCGGCTGCCGCACGGTGGTGAGCGGCGGGGTGGTGCGCTCGGCGACGCCGGTGTCGTCGAAGCCGATCACGGCCACGTCGTCGGGCACGCGGCGACCGAGCGCGGCGAGCACGCGGAGGGCGCCGAGCGCCATCAGGTCGGAGGCGACCACGATCCCGTCGAGGTCGGGGTGGGTGGCCATCAGCTCCTCGGCCGCGCGCTGGCCGCCGGCCTCGGTGAAGTCGCCGTGCACGACGGCGTCGTCGGCCATCCCCGCTGCCGCCATGGCCTGGCGCCAGCCATCGAGCCGGTCCGCGGCGGCGGTCATGTCGCCGGGCCCGGCGATGGTGCCGATGCGGCGGCAGCCGCGCTCGACGAGGACCTCGGTGGCGATCCGCTCGCCGGCTGTGTTGTCGACGTCGACGTACGCCACCCGGTCCCCCGCCGACCACGGCCGCCCGCCGAAGACGCACGGCAGGTCGATGCGGCTCAGCGCCTCGGCGAGGCCGTCGTCGCGGTGGTGGGAGACCACCAGCGCGCCGTCGACGTGGCGGTTGGTGAGGTAGCGCAGGGTGCGAGCGGTGGACGCGCCGGGGCGGGCGAGCAGCAGCACGAGCTGGATGTCGCGGTCGCTGAGCACGCGGGTGACGCCGCGGAGGGTGCCGGCGAAGAAGGGGTCGGAGAAGACCCGGTCGTCGGGCTCGGGGACGACGACGGCGATCGAGTCGGTACGCCGCGTCACCAGGCTGCGGGCGGCCGGGTTGGGCACGTAGCCCAGCGTCCGGACCGCCGCGTCGACCGAGGACTGCGCACGCGGGCTGACCCGCTGGCCGCCGTTGATCGCGCGGGACGCGGTCGCGCGGGAGACGCCGGCGACCCGGGCCACCTCGTCGAGGGTGGGCGAGCCGGTCGCGCCGTCCCTCCTCGCCCCGTTCACCCTGCTCACGCTAGTGGGCCGGGCGGTCCCGGCGCGGGCAGGCCTCCCGACCGCGCGACCTCGGCGTACCAGCGCGCACTGGTCTTGGGCGTGCGCCGCTGCGTCTCGTAGTCGACGTGCACCAGCCCGAAGCGCTTCGCGTAGCCGTAGGCCCACTCGAAGTTGTCCATGAACGACCACTGGAAGAAGCCGCGCACGTCGACCCCCTCGGTGATGGCGCGGTGGACGGCGCGCAGGTAGGAGTCGAGGAACTCGACGCGCTCGGGGTCGCGCACCTCGCCGTCGGCGTCGGGGGCGTCGGCGTACGCCGCCCCGGTCTCCGTCAGGAAGATCGGCAGCCGCGGGTAGTCGTCGTGGAGGCGGCGCAGCAGGCGGTAGAGGCCGTCGGGCTGCACCTCCCAGCCCATGTCGGTGACCGGCAGCCCGCGGCTCGGGAAGGTGACGTGCTCGGAGCCCACGAACGGCGAGAGCGCCACCCGGTCGGGCTGGTCGCTGCCGATGCCCACGACGTCGGTGCGCGGGTGCCCCGAGACGGCGTTGCCGTGGTAGTAGTTCACGCCCAGCACGTCGATCGGCGAGGAGATGAGCGCCAGGTCCCCGTCACGGACGACGTCGTGCCAGTGCCCGCCCTGCCAGTCGAGGTGCGCGGTGTCGTCGAGCAGGTCCTGCGGGTAGGAGCCGCGGAAGAGCGGGTCCAGGAAGAGCCGGTTGTGCAGCGCGTCGATGCGGCGCGCGGCGTCCACGTCGACCGGGTCGGCCGGGTCGGCGGGGTCGGGCACGGTCAGGTTGAGGCTCAGCCCCAGCCGGATGTCGTCGCCCTCGCTGTCGGCGCGGCGGCGCAGCTCGTCGACGACGAGGCCGTGCCCGAGCAGCAGGTGGTGCGCGGAGACCAAGCCAGCGACGCCCTCCTGCCGCCCGGGGGCATGGTGTCCTGCGGCGTAGCCGAGGAAGGCCGAGCACCACGGCTCGTTGAGCGTCGTCCAGGTCGGCACCCGGTCGCCGAGGACGTCGTACACGCTCAGCGCGTAGTCGGCGAAGCGGTGCGCGGTGTCGCGGTTGGTCCAGCCACCGGCGTCCTCGAGCGCTTGCGGGAGGTCCCAGTGGTAGAGCGTCAGCCACGGCGCCACGTTGCGGGCGAGCAGCTCGTCGACGAGGCGGTCGTAGAACGCGAGGCCGGAGCGGTTGACCGGTCCGCCGTCCGGGCGGACCCGCGGCCACGCGACGGAGAAGCGGTACGACGCCACCTCGAGCTCGCGCATCAGCGCGACGTCCTCGGGCATCCGGTGGTAGTGGTCGCACGCGACGTCGCCGGTGTCACCGTTCATCACCGCGCCGGGGGTGCGGGAGAAGGTGTCCCAGATCGACGCGGTCCGGCCATCCTCGGCCACCGCGCCCTCGATCTGGTACGACGCCGTGGCGACCCCCCACACGAACCCCTCGGGGAAGCGCGCGCTCGGGTCGGGCGTGCTGGTGGTGTGCTCGGCGGTGCCGAGCGTGTGCTGGACGGTCATCCCTTGACTGCTCCTTGCATGATGCCGGCGACCAGCTGGCGGCCGGTGAGGACGAAGAGGACCAGCAGCGGGATCGTCGAGATGGCCGCGCCGGCGAGGACGAGGCTGTAGTCGACGTAGTAGCCGCTCTGGAGCTGCTGGAGTGCGATCTGGACGGTGGGGTTGCTGGCCGGCAGCACGATCAGCGGCCAGAAGAAGTCGGTCCAGGTCGCCATGAAGGTGAACAGCCACAGGATCGCCGCGGCGGGTCGGGCGGCCGGCAGGGCGACGTTCCAGAAGGTGCGCAGCATCGAGCAGCCGTCCACGCGGGCGGCCTCGATGAGCTCGTCGGGGACCGCGTCGACGAGGTACTGGCGCATAAAGAAGACGCCGAAGGCGGTCACCATGCCGGGCACGATCAGCGCCCACATCGAGCCGACCCAGCCGAGCTTGGCCATCACGATGAAGAGCGGGATCACCCCGAGCTGGGTGGGCACGGCCAGGGTGGCGACCACGAAGACGAGCAGCGGCGTGCGGCCCTTGAACGCGAGCTTGGCGAACGCGAAGCCGGCCAGCGTGGAGAAGAAGACGACCGACGTGGCGACCGTGGTGGAGACGAGCAGGCTGTTGCCGAGCGCCTTCCAGAACGGGACGGCCTCGAAGGCGCGCTGGGCGTTGTCGAAGAAGTGGCCGCCGGGCAGCAGCGGGGGCACCCGCTTGGTCAGCACGTCGCGGCTGTGCGAGCCGACGAGGAACGACCAGTAGAGGGGTGCGCACGAGCCGAGCACGAAGGCGGTGAGCAGCCCGTAGACGAGGAAGCCGGGTCGGCGGTTCATCGACGACCTCCCAGGGTCCCGACGCGACGACTGATCGCGAGGTTGACGAGCGCGAAGACGATGATGATGAGGAAGAGCAGCCAGGCCACGGCCGAGGCCATGCCGAGGTCGCGCACCCGCCAGCCGAGCTCCCAGAGGTACATCGTCAGCGTCTGGTACTGCCGGTCCGAGCCGCCGAGGCCCTGGGTGTCGAAGAGCCGCGGCTCGGCGAAGATCTGCAGCCCGCCGATGGTCGAGGTGATGATGACGAAGAGCAGGGTGGGCCGGATCATCGGCAGCGTGATCGCGGCGAACTGCCGCACCCGGCCGGCGCCGTCGAGCGCGGCCGACTCGTAGAGCTCGCGCGGCACGGCCTGCATGGCGGCCAGGAAGATGAGTGCGTTGTAGCCCGTCCAGCGCCAGTTGACCATCGAGGCGATGGCGACGTGGCTGGCCAGGGTGTCGACGTGCCACCGGATCGGCCCGATCCCGAAGGCGCCGAGCGCCTCGTTGACCAGGCCGTAGCGGTCACCGAAGACGTTGCCGAAGATCAGTGCCACCGCGGCCGGGGCGACCACGAAGGGGATGAGCACGCTCATCCTCCACAGGGTGCGACCCCGCAGCTGGGTGTCGAGCAGCCCGGCCAGCACCAGGGCGATGAGCACCTGGGGCACCGAGGAGAGCAGGAAGATGCTCAGGGTGTTGCGCAGCGCGTTCCAGAAGTAGCGGTCCTCGACCACCCGGGAGTAGTTCTCCAGGCCGATGAAGTCGCCCTGACCGCTGAGCAGCCCCCACTCGTGCACCGACACCCAGGCGGTGTAGCCGAGCGGGAACATGCCCACCAGCAGGAAGAGGACGAAGAACGGGGAGATGTAGAGGTACGGCGACAGCCGGGTGTCCCACCGGGAGAGCCGTCGACGCCACGCGGACGGGCGGCGGCGCACGGGTGCCCGTCCCCCCGTCGGGGACACCGGGTCAGCGGTGTCCCCGACGGGCTTGAGGGCGGAGGAGTCCAGCGTCATGGTGGAGGGTCAGCCCAGTCGCTCGACGTCGGCCAGGAAGGACTGCCAGGCCTCGTCGGCCGACTCCTTGCCCTCGTCGACGCGCTGGATCGCCTGCTGGAACGCGGTGTTGATGTCGGCGTACTTCGGGCCCTTGTGCGGGATGAAGTCGATGGCCTCGGCCCGCTCGGCGAGGATCTCGCCGGTGGGGGCGTCGTTGAAGAAGGCGTTGGTGCTCTCGAGCAGGACCGGGTCGCTGAGCGCCTCGTTCTGGCTCGGGAAGGTGCCCTTGGCCTCGAAGGCCTTGATCTGCTGCTCCGGCGCGGTCAGCCACTTGGCCAGGGCCATGGCCTCCTCCGGGTGCTCGCTCTGCTGCGGGACGGTGAGGTAGGAGCCGCCCCAGAGCCCGGCGCCGCCCGGGAAGACGTTGGCGACGTCCCAGCCCTCGACGCCGTCGGCGTTGCCCTCGATGACGCCGAGCATCCAGCCGGGGCAGGCCATGGTGGCGAAGCCGTCGTTCTGGAACGAGGCCGTCCAGTCCTCGCTCCACTGCACGAGCTTGGTGGACAGGCCCTCCTCGGAGAGCGAGGTGACGGTGTCGAAGACGTCCTTGACCTGCGGGTTGTCGGCCGCGATGACGTTGTTGTCCTGGTCCTCGAAGGAGTACTCCGTCTGGTTGATCATGGCCTGCGCGGTGGCGCCCGAGGCGTCGTACCAGGAGACGTCGGGGACCTTGGCGACGAACTCGCGACCCGTGGCGAAGTAGTCGTCCCAGCTGGTGAAGAGCTTGGCGACCTCGTCACGGTCGGTCGGCAGGCCGGCCTTCTTGAACAGGTCGGCGCGGTAGCAGATGCCCTCCGGGCCGATGTCGGTGCCGTAGCCGATGAGCGCGCCGTCCTCGGTGGTGGCGGCCTCGGTCTTCCAGTCCAGCCAGCGGTCCTCGACCTCGGGGTCGGAGAGGTCGACGAACGCGTCCGACTCCTCCATGAGGGCGGCGAGCCAGTCGACCTCGATGGCCTCGATGTCGGAGAGCCCGGAGCCCGCGGCCAGCTTGGTGTAGAGGTTGTCCTGGTGCTCGTTGGCCGTGCCGGCCTTCTTCTGCTCGACGACGACGTCGTCCTGCATCGCGTTGTACTCCTCGATGAGGCCCTCGTAGCCGAACTCGTTGAAGGTCGCGACGGTCAGCTTGATCTTGCCGCCGTCGGAGGCCTCGTCCGAGTCGCCGCCGCAGGCGGCCGCCGTCATCGTGAGGGTGAGCGCCATGAGGGCGCCCGTGACGAGTCGGGCTCGCCGGCTGTTCGGTGTGTGCACCACTGCTCTGCTCCTGCCGTCCTGCGGGACGCCGGACGGGCGTCCGGCTGGGTCGGGGACCGTCGTGAAAGTGTGGAAGCGCTTCCATTCCGATCTGCGGTTCACCATGACATCGGTCACACCCTGTGTCAACAGACCGGGTTGTATGGGCTTCTGAGAAGTGGGAGCGCTTCCACTAGACGTCGCGCGCCGGGCGACGTACCGTCGTCCGCACCACCCGGCCGCCGTGCGTCGGGACGTGGACGACAAGGAGCTCCTGATGGCATCGGTGCGATTCGTGGGGGCCGGACGACGCTACCCGGGAGCGGAGCGGGCGGCGGTCGACGCGCTCGACCTGGAGATCGAGGACGGCGAGTTCATGGTGCTCGTCGGCCCCTCCGGCTGCGGCAAGTCGACCTCGCTGCGGATGCTGGCCGGCCTCGAGGAGTGCACCGAGGGCTCGATCATGATCGGCGACCGCGACGTCACCGACGACGTGCCCAAGGACCGCGACATCGCGATGGTCTTCCAGAACTACGCGCTCTACCCGCACATGAGCGTCGCCGACAACATGGGCTTCGCCCTCAAGGTCGCGCGGGTCGGCAAGGAGGAGCGCGACCGCCGGGTGCGGGAGGCCGCGCGCATCCTCGACCTCGAGGACTACCTCGAGCGCAAGCCCAAGGCGCTGTCCGGCGGGCAGCGCCAGCGCGTCGCGATGGGTCGCGCGATCGTGCGCCAGCCCGAGGTCTTCCTCATGGACGAGCCGCTGTCCAACCTCGACGCCAAGCTCCGCGTCTCGACCCGCACCCAGATCGCCGCCCTCCAGCAGCGGCTCGGCGTCACGACCGTCTACGTCACCCACGACCAGGTCGAGGCGATGACCATGGGCGACCGGGTGGCCGTGCTCAAGGACGGCCTGCTCCAGCAGGTCGACACCCCGCTGGCGCTCTACGACCGGCCGGCCAACCTCTTCGTCGCCGGCTTCATCGGCTCCCCCGCGATGAACCTGCTGCCCGCCAAGCTCGCCGACGGCGACGCCTGGGTGGGTGACCTCCGGGTCCCGCTCGACCGCGCAGTCGTGGCCCGGGCGACCGGCGACGTGACGCTCGGGGTGCGACCGCACGCGTGGCACCTGGCGTCCTCGGCCTCGGCCTCGGAGGAGGGGCTGGCCGTGACCGTCACGGTCGTCGAGGAGCTCGGCGCCGACGCCTTCCTGTACGCCGTCCCCGACGACCCGTCGCTGTCCGGCGTGATCAGCCAGGCCGTCGTACGCCTCGAGGGTCGCCCGCAGCTCGCCAAGGGTGAGCGGGTGCGGCTCGTGATCGACCCGCTCGCCGTGCACGTCTTCGACACCGCCTCCGGGGAGCGGCTCTCGGACTGAGGGTCCTCCTCCGGGCGCCGGGACCGCACGAGCAAGGCAGTTCGGACCGTCGGGCTCGCGTGGCACGCTCAGCACCGGCCGGGCGAGGTCGAACTGCCTCAGTTGTGCCGGATGCGCAGCCCGTGGCTCACCGTCTCCAGCGACGCACGTGGCCGGACGGCCGACTCGCTGGGTGTGGACCCGGTGTCGCTCGGTGTCGCTCGATGGCCACATTGACCCCCAGGGTGGCGCCGGACTGCACCGGGACGCCGATCAGGGCGCGATGTGCCGCCACTCTGGGAGAACGTCGGACCTCAGCGGAAGGCCAGCGCCCCGTCGTCGATGGGACCGCGCCGGATGGTCCGCATGTCGTGGAAGTAGTTCTGCTTGAGCTTCCACGGCTCGACGTCACCCTGCTTGGGCAGCGTGTCGATGGCGCGCAGGACGTAGCCCGCGGCGAAGTCCATGAAGGGCCCCTGCCCCACGGACGGGTCCGGGACCGGGACGGCCGAGCGGAGCCCGTGTTCGTCGAGGTGGGAGAGCAGCCGGCACACGTACTCCCCCACGAGGTCGGCCTTGAGGGTCCACGAGGCGTTGGTGTAGCCGATCGTGTAGGCGAAGTTCGGGACCCCGCTGAGCATCAGCGCCTTGTAGGCCATCGTGTCGGGCAGCTCGACGCGCCGGCCGTCGACGTCGAAGGTCATCCCGCCGAACGCCTTGAGCTGCAGCCCGGTCGCGGTCACCACGATGTCGGCCTCGAGCTCGCGCCCCGACGCCAGGCGCACCCCGCGCGGCGTGAAGGTCTCGATCGTGTCGGTGACGACCTCCGCGCGACCGTCCTTGAGCACCCGGAAGAGGTCGCCGTCGGGCACCAGGCACAGCCGCTGGTCCCACGGGTCGTAGGTCGGCTTGAAGTGCGTGTCGACGTCGTACCCCTCGGGCAGCAGCTTGGTGTTGGCCTTGCGGATGACGCCGCGCATCATCGCCGGGCGCCGCCGGCTGAGCTGGAAGAGCCCGGTCGAGACGCCGACGTTCTTCCACCGGGTCGCGGCGTAGGCCGCCTTCTCCGGCAGCACCTTGCGCAGCCGCTGCGCGACCTTGTCCTCGGCGGGCAGGGAGAGGATGTACGTCGGGGAGCGCTGCAGCATGGTCACGTGCCCGGCTCCCGACTCGGCCAGCGCCGGGACGAGCGTCACGGCGGTGGCGCCGGAGCCGATGACCACCACCTTCTTCCCGGCGTAGTCGAGGTCCTCGGGCCAGTGCTGCGGGTGGATCACCTGCCCCTCGAACGACGACTCCCCCGGGAACTCGGGCCGGTAGCCCTGCTCGTAGTCGTAGTAGCCGGTGGTCGCCCACAGGAAGCTGCAGGTGATCTCGCTGATCGCGCCGTCGTGCTCGACGGTGACCGTCCACGCCGCGGTGTCGCTGTCCCACGACGCCGCGCGGGCGTCGTACCCGTAGCGGATGTGCTCGTCGATGCCGTACTCACGCGCGGTCTCGCGGACGTAGGCGAGGATCGAGGGCCCGTCGGCGAGCGCCTTGTCGCCGCGCCACGGCTTGAAGCGGTAGCCGAGGGTGAACATGTCGGAGTCCGAGCGGATCCCCGGGTAGCGGAAGAGGTCCCAGGTGCCGCCGCTGGCCGCGCGCCGCTCGAGCACGGCGTACGAGCGCCCGGGGTGCTCGCGGGTGAGCTGGGCCGCGGCGCCGATGCCGGACAGGCCGGCTCCGATGATGAGTACGTCGACGTGGTCGGACATGGATCTCCTTCTCGCGGTGCGGGGCAGTCAGGACCGGGCGTGCAGCTCGACGAAGCGGGCGAGCAGCCGGACGGGCTCGGTGACCATCGCCTCGCGGGCGGCGGCCTTGAGGGACTCGCGCTCGTGCGGCTCGTAGTAGCCGTGGGCGCTGTAGGCGTCGACCCGGTCGCCGAGCGCGGCGGCGTCGAGCTCGGGGTGGAACTGGGTGGCGTAGACGTTGCGGCCGATCCGGAACGCGTGTACCGGGCAGGTGTCCGTGGAGGCCAGCAGAACGGCGTTCTCGGGCAGTCGCGCGACCGCCTCCTTGTGGCCGAGGTACGCGGCGAAGACCTCGGGGAGGATGCCGAAGAGCGGGTCCTCCGCGCCGTCGGCGGAGAGCCGGACGGGCAGCGCGCCGATGGGCTCGCCGTAGGTCCGGTCGACGATCCCGCCGGCGAGGGTGCCGACGACGCCGATGCCGTAGCAGGCGCCGAGGAAGGGGAAGTCGTTCTCCACCACGCGCAGCGCGAGGTCCCCCAGCTCGGCCTCGACGCGGTGCTGGACCCCCGACTTGGCCTCGTCAGGGTCGGAGACGTTGAAGGGTCCGCCGCCGAGGATGATCCCGGACCAGTCGTCGAGCTCGACCCAGCCGAGCGGTGCCGCCTCGAGGCGGACCCGGACGAGCTCGTCGGGGTGCAGCCCGGAGCCGGCGAGCACGGCGTCGTACTCCTGCTGGGCGACGTCGTCCTCCGCGCGGGTGCCGAGGAAGAGGAAGGGGCGCACGGGCTCAGGCCTGCGTCGCGGCGCCGCTGGCCAGCAGCGCGTCGACGTCCTCGATGCCCCACGCGGCCAGTCCCTCGCGGGTGTCGGCGCCCGGTCCGCCGGGCGTCGACCCGAGGGTCGCGGGGGTGCGGGAGAAGCGGGGCGCGGGGGCGGGCTGGGTGATTCCGCCGTGCTCGACGAAGGTCCCGCGCGCGGCCAGGTGCGGGTGGTGCGGGGCGTCGGCGAGGGGTACGACGGGCGCGACGCAGGCCTCGGTGCCGTCGAAGAGCTCGCTCCACTCGGCCTGGGTGCGCTCCTTGAACCTCCGCGTCAGGGCCTCGCGGATCGCCGGGAAGTGGGCTGGGTCGTCGCGGTCGGGCAGGTCGAGCTCGAGCAGGCGGACCAGCTCGGCGTAGAACTGCGGCTCCAGCGGGCCGACGCTCATGTGCTCACCGTCGGCGGTCTCGTAGAGGTCGTAGTAGGGCGTGCCCCCGTCGAGCAGCCCCGATCGGCGCTTGCCGGTGTCGAGACCCATCGCGGCGAAGGTCGTCGCCATCGCGTTGAGGTGTGCGGTGCCGTCGACGATCGCCGCGTCGACGACCTGCCCCTGCCCGCTGGTGCGGGCCTCGAGCAGGGCGGCGAGGACGCCGATGACGAGGTACGTCGAGCCGCCGCCGAAGTCGCCGACCAGGTTGGTCGGGAAGTGCGGACGGGCCGGGTCCTGGCCGAGGCCGTGGAGGGCGCCGGTGATGGCGACGTAATTCATGTCGTGGCCGGCGGTGCGGCTCCACGGACCGTCCTGGCCCCAGCCGGTCATCCGGCCGTAGACGAGGCGGGGGTTGCGCGCGTGGCACTCGGCGGGCCCGAGGCCCAGCCGCTCGATGGCGCCGGGGCGCATCCCCTCGATCAGCACGTCGGCCTGCTCGACGAGGTCGAGGACGGTGGCCACCGCGTCGGGGTGCTTGAGGTCGAGGGCGACGCTCGGGCGGCCGCGGGTCAGGACGTCGTACCGTCCGGCGCCCAGCATGTCGCCGCCCTTGCGGTCGATGCGGATCACGTCGGCGCCGAGGTCGGCCAGGATCATGCAGGCGTGCGGCCCGGGGCCGATGCCGGCGATCTCGACGACCTTCACGCCCCGCAGCGGACCGGTCCCCTGCCCGAGTGCGTCGCTCATGGGGTGATCATGACACCGATGCTGTCACGGTCGCGAGGGGTGTGTGGGTTGTGGCGAAGTCCCCGCCCAGCCGGGGACTCCGTCACCGTGTGCCCGTTGCAACACCCCTACGGTGTCCGACTCGCCGACACAGTGCTGCGCCACACCCGCTTGCAACTCGTTGCATAGGTCTGCCACGATACCCGGGTGGCCCTCGAACACGCGCTCCTCGTCGCCCTGCGCGAGCAGCCCGCGTCCGGCCTCGACCTCGCCCGGCGCTTCGAGAAGTCGATCGGCTTCTTCTGGCACGCGACCCACCAGCAGATCTACCGCGTGCTCGCCCGCATGGAGGGCGACGGCTGGGTCACCGTCGAGGTCGTCCCCCAGACCGGCCGACCGGACAGACGCGTGTACACCGTCTCGGCCGCCGGGCGCCAGGTCCTCGCCGACTGGCTCGCCGAGCCGGTGGGGACCGAGCCCTTCCGCAGCGAGCTGGCCGTCAAGCTGCGCGGGGCGTCGTACGGCGATCGGGCGACGCTGCTGGGCCACGTCGCCGACGCGCGGGCCGACCACGAGACCCGGCTGGCGCACTACCGCCAGCTGGAGCACGCGTTCCCCGCCGACCCGACCGGCCACCAGCTCGACCAGCTCCTCGTCCTGCGCGGCGGCATCCGGCTCGAGGAGTTCTGGATCGCCTGGCTGACCGACTACCTCGACGCGCACGGTTTCGAGGCTCGCTCCGCTCGCACCTCAACCACCGAGACCACCGAGACCACCGAGACAGCCACCACCGAAGAGAAGGCAGCCCTCCGATGACGTCCTACCCCCACCTCCTCGAGCCGATCACCCTCGGCGACCTGACCCTGCGCAACCGCGTGGTCATGGGCTCGATGCACACCGGCCTCGAGGACTACCCGTGGGACATCGACAAGCTGGCGGCCTACTTCGCCGAGCGCGCCCGCGGCGGCGCCGGGCTGATCGTGACCGGCGGCTACGCGCCCAACAAGCGGGGCTGGCTCAAGCCGTTCGCCTCCGAGATGACGACGCGGCTGCAGGCCATCCGGCACCAGCGGGTGACCGGCGCGGTGCACGAGGCGGGCGGCGCGATCGCGATGCAGATCCTGCACGCGGGCCGCTACGGCTACCACCCGTTCTCGGTCGGCGCCTCGACGACCAAGTCGCCGATCACCCCCTTCAGCCCGCGGGCGTTGTCCACGAAGGGCGTCGACCGGACGGTCTCCGACTTCGCCAACGCCGCACGCCTCGCGCAGAAGGCGGGCTACGACGGCGTCGAGATCATGGGCTCCGAGGGCTACCTGATCAACCAGTTCCTCGCCGCGCGCACCAACGACCGCACCGACCGGTGGGGCGGCACGGCGACCGACCGGATGCGCTTCCCCGTCGAGATCGTGCGACGCACGCGGGAGGCGGTCGGCGAGGGCTTCCCGATCATGTACCGGATCTCGCTGCTCGACCTCGTCGAGGGCGGCCAGACCTGGGACGAGGTCGTCGAGCTGGCGGGCCTGCTCGAGGAGGCCGGCGTCACCGTCTTCAACACCGGCATCGGCTGGCACGAGGCGCGGGTGCCCACGATCATCACGCAGGTACCGCGGGCGGCCTGGGCGAGCGTCACGGCGCGGCTGACCGAGGTCGTCGACGTGCCGGTGTGCGCCTCCAACCGGATCAACACCCCCGAGCTCGGCGAGGAGATCATCGCCTCCGGGCAGGCCGACCTGGTGTCGATGGCCCGCCCGTTCCTGGCCGACCCGGCCTTCGTCGCCAAGGCGCTCGACGACCGCGCCGACGAGATCAACACCTGCATCGCCTGCAACCAGGCCTGCCTCGACCACACCTTCAGCAACCAGCGCGCATCCTGCCTGGTCAACCCGCGCGCCTGCCACGAGACCGAGCTGGTGCTGATGCCGACGCGCCGGCCCGCCACGGTCGCCGTCGTGGGTGCCGGCCCGGCCGGGCTCGCCGCCGCGGTCAACGCCGCCGAGCGCGGCTTCACCACCACCCTGTTCGAGAAGCACACCGAGCTCGGCGGGCAGTTCCGCCTGGCCATGCAGGTGCCCGGCAAGGAGGACTTCGCCGACACGCTGCGCTACTTCACCCGCCGCCTCGAGGTGCTCGGTGTGGACGTGCGGACCTCGACGGAGGCCACCGCGGCCGACCTCGCGGCGTACGACCACGTCGTCGTGGCCAGCGGCGTCGTGCCGCGCATCCCCGTCATCGAGGGCATCGACCACCCCAAGGCCGTGTCGTACGCCGCCGTGCTCGACGGCTCGGTGACCGTCGGCAAGCGCGTGGCCGTCATCGGCGCCGGCGGCATCGGCGTCGACGTGAGCCACTTCCTCGCGCACGACCCGAGCGAGACCGTCGAGGACTGGTACGGCCACTGGGGCGTCGGCGACCCGACCCTCAACCCCGGCGGACTCACGGAGGCCAAGCCGCGTACGCCGGCCCGCCAGGTCACGCTCGTGCAGCGCAAGGCCACCCCGATCGGCATCGGCCTCGGCAAGACGTCGGGCTGGGCGCACCGCGCGGTGCTCAAGCAGTCGGGGGTCACCCAGGTGATCGGCGCGACCTACGACCGCATCGACGACGCCGGCCTGCACGTCACCGTCGCTGGCACCGCGCGCGTGCTCGACGTCGACCACGTCGTCATCTGCGCCGGGCAGGAGTCCGTGCGCGACCTGTACGACGTCCTGGACCACCCCAGCGTCCACCTCATCGGTGGCGCGGACGTCGCCGCCGAGCTGGACGCGAAGCGGGCCATCAAGCAGGGCACCGAGGTCGTCGCGGCGCTCTGAGCAGGCGGCGCGGCGGGTCAGCCCTGGCCGCGCCCGTCGAGCAGCGGCCGCGCCGGGTCCCAGGTCGTGCCGTCCCGCTCGTCGCGGCGCTTGCGCGCGATCGCCGACAGGGCTTCGAGGACGACCCGGTTGGCGAGCGCGGCGGTGATGTCCGAATGGTCGTAGGGCGGACTGACCTCCACCACGTCGATGCCCACGACGGGCAGCTCAAGGCAGATGCGGCGTACGGAGTCGAGCAGCTCGCGGGCGCTCAGGCCGCCCGGCTCGGGCGTGCCGGTGCCGGGGGCATGACCGGGATCGCAGACGTCGATGTCCACCGAGAGGAAGACCCCGTCGCACTCGTCGGTGGCGATGGCTGACGCCTCGGTCAGGACCTCGGGCAGGCCGCGGTGGACGATCTCGGTCATCTCGTAGGACCGCATGCGCTGGTCCGCCATCCAGTCCAGCGTCTCCGGCCCGGGCCAGTACCCACGCAGGCCCACCTGGAGGAACCGGTCACCGCGCAGGGCGCCCGACTCGATGAGGCGGCGCATCGGCTGGCCGTGACCCCAGAGCGAGCCGAACTCGATGTCGCCGGTGTCCGCGTGCGCGTCGAAGTGGATCATCGAGACGCGGCCGTGCCCGAGCACGTTGGCCACGCCCTTGGCGTCGGGGAACGCGATCGAGTGGTCCCCGCCCAGGACGACGGGGACGGCACCCGCCCGGGCGACCTTCTCGACGGCCGCCTCGAGCACCCCGAGCGCCTTCTCGATGTCACCCGGTGGCATCTCGACGTCGCCGGCGTCGAGGACCCTGAGGTCGGTGAGCCCGTCGGTCCGCAGCGCGAGCGACGGTCGGGAGCCGTCGTGCGCCAGGTAGTCGGTCATCCGGATCGCCTGCGGGCCGAAGCGGGTGCCGGGCCGGTGCGACGTGCCACCGTCGAACGGCGCCCCGACGATCACCACGTCCGCGTCGGCGTACGACGTCTCCTCGTCTAGGTCGCACGGGGGCACACCGAGGAACGTGATGTCCGGGCCGTACTGCGCGCCGTAGCGGGTCATGGCGGTCATGATGCTCGCCCGCCCGCGGGATGACCAGCAGCCCTACCTAGCCCGCGGACCCGTCGGTCGGCGCGACCAGCCCGTGCTGGAGGGCGTACAGGCTGGCGCCCACGCGGTTGGTCGCGCCGATCTTGGCGTAGGTGCGCTCGACGTGGTTGCGCACCGTCTTCTCACTGAGCACGAGACGGGCAGCGATCTCGCGGTTGCTCTGCCCGCGGGCGACGAGGCCGAGGATCTCGGCCTCGCGGGCGGTGAGGGCGTCGTGGCGGCGCGTCCTCTCCCGCGCGTGGCCCGCGACGGCCAGGACCGCGCCGACGCTGTCCGCGTCGAGGGCTCCGCGGGCCACCCGCTGCTCGAGCCGGGCCGCGGCGGCCTCCCCGGACAGGGCCTCGCGATAGGGCCGGGGCTCCAGCGCCGACTGGTAGGCGACGGCGGCGGCGAGCAGCCGTTCGGGGCGACCCAGCGCCGCGCCGGCGAGAGCCAGCGGGTACCCCGATCCGTCGAGGTGCTCGTGGTGCGCACGAGCGATGGCGGCGACCTGCGCGAGGCCCGGGACCCGGGTCAGCACCCGGTCGGTGAGGTAGGGGTGCATCCGCGCCCGCTCCCACTCCGAGCCGGTCAGCGGCGCAGGCTTCGACCAGATCTGGTTGGACACCCCGATCCGGCCGACGTCGTGGAGGTGGCCGGCACGGCGTACGGCCGTCGCGTCGTCGTGCGGGAGCCCCAGCTGTACGGCGGCCGCCTCGGCCAGCGCGGCCACGGAGCGGGAGTGCCCGAACGTGAACGGGCACTTGAGGTCCACGAAGTCGCCGATGGCCGCCAGCAGGGTGTCGAGGTGCGCCGCGTCGAGCCGGGCCTCGGAGTCCGGGGCGATCGACAGCGCCCGCTCCCAGGGATCGTCGCCCGCAGCCGCGAAGAGCGCCTCGGGATCGGCCACGAACGCGTCGACGACCGCCGGGTCGAGGTGTCCCCCACGGCGGCTGCGAGCCATCGCGACGGCGCCCTGGACGCCGTACATCCGCTGGTGCACCTCGGCCACGTCGGCAAGCTGGGCCACGCGCATCTCGATCGGGATCCCGTCGCCGGACGCACCGGTCGGGAGGCCTCCGCCGTCGTACCGCTCGAAGGTGTAGGTCAGGGCCTCCTCGACCTCCGGGGACAGGCCGATGTGCCGCGCGAGGGCGGCCGCGGAGCTGCAGTGCGAGTGGATCAGGGTGGCGAGCTGGCCGCGGGCGTCGCGCATCAGGGTGGCCAGGACGCGCACCCGCTGCGCCACGGGCTCACCGCGGGCGACGTTGCCGAGCAGGAACCGCAGGTAGGGCAGCCCGGACCAGTCGACGAGGTAGGCGTCGCGCCGCACCGAGATGTCGTCGCCGAACCAGCGGGCGTACTCCTGCGAGTCCGCGTGACAGCCGATCCACATGAGCAGCGTCGTGTAGTAGACGGTCGCCCGCTGCTCCCGGTCCAGGCCGAGCCGGTCGGCGAGCCCGCAGGCGACGACCGACGAGCGGAGCATGTGCTCGGCCGGCTGGCCGAGTCCGAGGTCGATCGCCACCGACAGCCCCGCGAGCACCTCCACCCGCCGGGGCAGCGACGCGGCAGTGGTCATCGCCCCATTCTGGCGTTCATCGAGCCTGCGTGCGGGTCCGTCTTCTCGAGCAGGGGCGTGAAGCGGGCCCGCCCGACGAAGAAGACGCCCCGCTGTGGGAGCCAGAAGTCGGCCAGGTGGGCCTGCTCCTCCAGCGGCCCCGGCCGACCGAGGTCCTCACCGCAGTACGACGCCGAGGTGTCCGCGAGGCGCCAGATCTGCAACGGCGCGGCCTTGAAGCGGGGACCGTTGGGGGATGCCCCCTCCAGGCGGATCCGCCCGGTCCCGAGCATCGTGCGAGCCATCGGTCCCATGGTGGTGAGCACGGCCCTGCTGTTCCACCCCGCCTCCGGCAGCGCCGAGCCCATCGCGGACATCACCCGGGTCGCGGGGGTCGCGCCCAGCTCGATCCGCCAGCCCAGCTCGTCGCCGATCGACACGTCGAGGGTGTGGTCGTCGCGCCAGCCGATGTCGATGCGCCGGACGCGCTCGACGGCGACCATCGAGGAGAAGTAGCGCGGGCACGTCAGCCCGGGGTCGCCGTTGGTGTGGATGGTCCAGCGCCCCTCCGGGTCGCGGTGCCACACGGTGCGGTACGCCGGCCCGACCGAGGTGGCCACCATGTCCCGGAACGCGAGGTAGTGGCCGCCCGCGAAGGGCACGCCCATCACGCCGTAGCCGGTGAATCGTTCGTCGTCGCCGTCCGCCAGTCGAGGGTGGTCCTGCATCGCCTCGACGGCCTGGCGTGGAGTTGTCGTCGTCATGTGCCCAGCGTCGCGCCGCCACGGCGTCGTACGCCTGAGGCATCTGCCTCAACTCCTCGCGGCGCGCGCTCGGCGGCGTACCGTCACGCGTCGTGGACGCCGCAGCCTGGCTGACGCCGCGCCCGCCCACCCTGCCGACGTACCGTCGAGCCCATGTGGCTCACCCTCCAGCACCCGGGCCGACCGGTCCTCGCCGCGGCCGGCGTCCGCTCCCGCGCCCGCGAGCACCCGGACACATCGTCCCTGGCGCCACCGACGGGCCCGCCGTCCACGTGGACGGCGCTGGGCGAGCTCGGCTCCGCCCTCGACGCGCTCCGGCTGGTGGGGGCGCTGCCCCGCCTGTCCGCGGCTCCCCGCGGCGACGGCCACCTGGTGGTGGACGTCCCGGGATGGCGGGCGCCCGAGGTGAGCGGGGCGCCGTTGCGCGGCTACCTGCGAGCCCTGGGGTACGACGCCCGCGGCTGGGGCTTCGGCACCAACCTGGGCGACCCCAGGCGTGACGTGGAGCGGCTGGCTGCACGGGTGCTGGACCTGGTCGACGAGCAGGGCTCGCCCGCGTCGCTGGTCGGGTGGAGCCTGGGTGGCGTGATCGCCCGCGAGGTGGCCCGGCGCCACCCGGACGCCGTACGCCGGGTCGTCACCTACGGGACGCCGGTGGTCGGCGGTCCGACCCACACCACCATCGCGCGCGCCCAGGGCAGCGGCGCCGGTCGGGTCACCCGACGGCTCGACGCCGCGGCGCCGATCCGCGTGCCGCTCACCGCCGTGTTCTCCAAGCGGGACGGGATCGTGTCCTGGCAGGCGTGCATCGACCGCTCCACACCCGGCGTGGAGCACGTCGAGGTGTCCTCGACCCACATCGGCATGGGCGTCGACCCGGACGTGTGGACGGTCGTCGCCGACCGGCTCTCCCGCGACCCGGACTGACCCCCGACGCCCGTGCCAGACTGGCCGGCATGGAGGTCTACCGCACCCCGGACACCGCCTTCCAGGACGTGCCCGACTTCCCCTGGGAGCCGTCGTACGCCGAGGTCGCGGATCCCGACGGCGGCACCCTGCGCATGGCGTACGTCGACGCCGGACCCGCCGGCGGGCCGGTCGCGCTGCTGCTCCACGGCGAGCCGTCCTGGTCGTTCCTCTACCGGCACGTGGCCCGGGTGCTGACCGAGCGCGGGATCCGGTGCGTCATGCCCGACCTGATCGGCTTCGGCCGCTCCGACAAGCCACTGCACCGAGCCGACTACTCCTACGCCCGGCTGGTCGAGTGGACCCGCGAGCTCGTCCTCGACCACCTCGACCTGCGCGAGATCACGCTGGTCGGCCAGGACTGGGGCGGGCTGGTCGGTCTCCGGCTGGTCGCCGAGCACCCGGACCGCTTCAGCCGCGTGGTCGCGGCCAACACCGGCCTGCCGACCGGCGACGTCGACATGCCCGAGGTGTGGTGGCAGTTCCGCCGGGCGGTCGAGAGGACCGAGGTCCTCGACATCGGTCGCCTGGTCGCCGCCGGCTGCGTGCGCCCGATGGCCGAGGACGTGCGTGCGGCGTACGACGCACCGTTCCCGGAGGAGCATTCCAAGGCAGGACCTCGCGCGATGGCCGGCCTGGTGCCCACCCGCCCCGACGATCCTGCGACGGAGGCCAACCGCGCCGCGTGGGCGGCGCTGTCGATCAGCGAGCTGCCGTTCCTGGTCGCCTTCAGCGACAGCGACCCGATCACCGGAGCGATGGCACCGATCCTGCGCAGGACCGTCCCGGGCGCCCGGGACCTGGCCCATCCCACCATCGAGGACGCCGGCCACTTCCTGCAGGAGGACGCCGGGGCCGATCTCGGCCGGGTCGTCGCGGACTTCATGCAGGCCTGAGGCGGCGTCACGCCGCGGGCGGCACGACCGGCACGACGACCTCGTTGTGCCGCAGGAACCACGGCGTCCACGGCGGGTCGAAGCGGGCGAACCGCAGCGGACCGTCGAGGTCGAGCCCAGCCCCCTCGACGGCGGCCAGGAGGCGCTGCGCGTGCTCGTCGTACCGCGCCTGGGACCAGCGCCCGGAGAACTTCAGTGCGGCAGCCGTCTGGTCGGGGACCGCTCGGAGCCGCACCTCGCCGTCGGTCGGCGCCGGCGCGGCGTCGAGCTCGAAGGAGTCCGGCATCACGAAGCTGACCACGTAGTGCCCGACCTCCGGCTCGGCCTCCTGGAGGACGGGGGCAGTCATCGCCACCTTGCGGGACTGGGTGTTGCGTCCGCCGATGTAGCCGACCAGCCGCCGGAACGACGCGTTGCCGGCGCCTTGGAAGGAGCCCGTCACCCGCGTCTCGGCGACCACGTGCTCGGGATACCACCGCAGCTCGAAGCCGGGGTACTCCCCGACGACGTCGTACGGCTGCTCCTCGGTCATGGGACCAGCCTCCCGCGCCGTCCGGTCGCCCGGTAGTGCCGGAGGTCCCCGGCCCCCTGCCTTGCTGCCGTCCTCCGGGTCGGTCCGGCCGGTCTACGCCGGCGGGCGTCCGTGCGTCCGCAGCTCGCCGGCGCCGTCCCCCACGTCGGACCACGGCCCCGGTACGTCGATGACGGCCAGCGCCGACGTCGGCATCGGCACCGCGCGACCGGTCAGGGCCGCCACCAGGTCCTCGAAGCCGGGGTTGTGGCCGACCAGGACGACCGTCGCCACCTCCCCGGGCAGCCCCGCGATGACGTCGAGGAGCGTGTCGTCCGAGGCGGCGTACACACGCTCGTCCTCCCGGACCGGCGGCGGGTCGACGAGCTCCGCGGCGGCCAGCCGCCAGGTCTCGCGGGTCCGCTCCGCGGGCGAGACGACGGCCAGGTCGATGACGCCGACGTGCTCGGCGAGCCAACGGCCGGCCTCGGGGACCTGACGCTGTCCCCGGCGCGCGAGCGGGCGCAGGTGGTCGGGCTCGCCGCCCGACCAGTCCGACTTGCCGTGCCGCAGCAGGACGAGGGTGCGCACGGGTCGACTCAGAAGCCCATGTCGAAGCCGCCGTCGAACCCGCCGCCGTCGAATCCCCCGCCGCCGTCGCCTCCGCCGTCGAATCCCCCGCCGTCGCCGCCGCCGTCTCCCCCGTCGCCGCCACCACCATCGCCGCCGTCTCCGCCGTCGTAGCCGCCGCCGAGGTCGCCGAACATCATCCCGCCCATGAACATCCAGGTCATGGGCCCGAAGGCGCCGAAGTAGCCCATCGCATAGGGCTCGTAGGCGCGGCCGCCCTGCCAGTAGGGCACCCGCTGGGCGCCGACCATCACCTTGCGGACGTCGGGCTCGGCGCCGGCACGCACCCGCTCGACGTCGAGCGCGCAGGCGGGCACGTCACGCTCCGCGCCGTCCGGCGGGACGAAGGGGACGTCGGCCACCGAGGGCCCGTGCCGGGGGTCGAAGAAGCACGGCGGGCGCCGGGTCGGCAGCGGCTCGCCGGCGACGCGGGCGCGGACGCACGCGACGGCGTACCGGCCGTCCTCGACGATCTCGGTGATGTGCCGGATGTCGTCGGGCCTGGTGATCGAGTCACCGGCGACCTTGGCGGACTCGTAGGCGTCGAGTGCACGCTGGTAGTCGGAGCGGGCACCGGCGTCGAGCTCGTGCCCGCTCATCTCCAGGTCGAGCTGCTGCAGGTCCTCGCCGAACGCCGTGATGTCCTCGAAGGCCAGCTTGCGCACGGGGGCGATCTCCTCCTCGCGTCGCGCCAGCTCGCGCTCCTTCGTGCGACGCGAGGCTGCGACAGCGGCGACTCCGACCACCGCGAGGACCAACACCAGCAGGATCCAGGTCATGTCGAGAGCCTACGTGCGGCCCGGAGAGTGCCTCGGACGTTCGCCCGTACGGCGAGGTGTCCAGGCGTGCACTTACCGCGCATCGATGAGGACGGCCCGCCCCGCAGGTGCGACGCTTCGAGGACTCTCGGACGCCGCGCGGAGGAGCAGGTCGATGAGGGTACGCACGCGTCGAAGCACCCGGGTCGCTGCCGTGGCCCTGGCGGTCATCGCGTCACTGCTGTCGACGGGACCGGGCCGGGCCGCGTCTCCCTCCGACACGACGGACAGCTCCACGCGGAGCGCGACCGTCACCGGGCCCGTCACCAACGGCATGATCGCCACGTTCGCCTGGAGGCAGGGCGCTCACATCTCCGAGCCGCTCGACCTGGTGGTGATGAAGGCCGACGGCAGCGGGGCGCAGGTGCTGGTCCCGGAAGCCGCGGAGCGGAGCCTGTGCGGCTTCGACCTCGACTGGTCGCCCGACGGCAACCGGATCGCCTGGGCGTCGGGCGGGCAGGTCTGGACCGTCAAGGCTGACGGCACCGACCGGCAGCGCCTGGCCGACGGGTGCGTGAGCCACGTCGAGTGGTCACCGGACGGTGGCACCCTCGCCGTTGAGATCGACGGCCGGACCGGGCTGCTGTCGGTCCCGGGCGGCGCCTTCAGGTGGCTCCGCGACTGCCCCTTCTACGGCGACAGCGGCGCCAGCTTCTCGCCGGACGGCTCGACCGTCAGCACCGTCGCGGGCGGAGACTGCAACACCGCCGAACCGAGCGGTTGGGGCGTCTACGGCTTCGACGTCGCCGACGGGGCGCTGGACGCCCGGTACGCCGACACGAACCTGCGCAGCCAGCCGCCGAACACCATGCTGGACGCCATCCCCAACAGTGCCGAGTGGCACCCGAGCCAGGACCTGATCCTCGTGGGCATGGACGACGGTTCTGAAGGTGGGACCTGCCACCCCCTCGGCCAGACGGGGGCGTGGAGCAACTCCGACCTGTTCACGGTGACCCCGTCGAGCGACGCCCCGTTGACCAAGGTGGGCTCCACGTCCGGTGAGTTCGAGCTGTGGGAGCGAGATGCGAGCTGGTCGCCCGACGGGCAGCGCATCCTGTTCACCGGCGAGCGCAACGTGTCGTGCGAGGACTCCTCCTACGTGCACTCCGGCGTCGAGCTGTTCACGATGGGCGCCGACGGATCGTCGCCCACCAGGATCTGGACCCCCTGGAGCCTCGAGCTCGGCTTCGTGGGCTCGAGCTGGCAGCCCTGCACCTCCACCACGCTGACGTGCGTGCCCGCCCCGCCCCCCGACACGGACGGTGACGGAGTCCCCGACTCAGGCGACTCGTGCCCGACCGTCCCCGGACCCTCAGACAACGGCGGCTGCCCGGTCGAGCCGCCCCCGCCCGACACGGACGGTGACGGAGTCCCCGACTCCGGCGACTCGTGCCCGACCGTCCCCGGACCGGCCGACAACGGCGGCTGCCCGCTCGAGCCGCCCCCGCCGGAGGACGCCGACGGGGATGGGGTCGCGGATGTGGACGACGCCTGCCCGACGGTCCCGGGCCCGTCGACGAACCAGGGCTGCCCGGTCCCGCCGTCGGAGCCGCCGGTGCCACCGGCCCCCTCGGCGCCGGTCCCCTCGGTGCCGGTCCCCTCGGTGCCGACGACCCCGACGGCGACGGCTCCCAGCCGGATGAAGGCGCCCCGGGTCGCCGTCCGAGGGCGCAAGGTCATCGTCCGGTGGACCGCAGCGACCGCCAACGGGAGCGCCGTGTCCAGGTACGTCGTCGACATCAGCCGCGGCAAGGACGCCTCCGTGAGGGGTTCGGTCCACAGGAAGGTGTTCAGACGTCTCGAGACCGGCCGCTACAAGTTCCGGATCGCAGCCGTCAACGCCGTCGGGATCTCTCCCTACAGCCGGTGGGCCAGGATCCGGATCCGCTGAGCCGTCCCGCCTACTCGATCGAGACGAAAACCCTCCACACCCGTTCCGCCCGGGCGGATGAGGGGTCACCATCGGAGGTACGCCGCGATGGGTTCTCCGGTCCGCTCGGATCGCCGCGCCACGGGCAGAGGGGAGTCCGCCATGACGACACCACCCGCGACCGGTCCCGAGACCCCGTCCCCACCCAAGGACCCGGCCGTCGAGGAGCTGGAGAAGCAGACCGCGCGGGTCAAGGCGCGGCAGGACCTCGTCGAGGCCAAGCTCGGCGCGGTGGGGTCGCTGGCGACCGGGGTGACGGACGGGCCGACCAACACGGTGACGTTCGGAGCCAAGGCGGGGTCGCTGGCGCCGTGGCTGGCGCAGAGCGTCCTCGCCGAGGTGGCGGGCGGCCTGACGAAGGCGGTCTGGACAGCGATCGACGACCGCGCTGTCGATGGTCAACCGGTACGACGGGTCGTCCTGGTCACCGACGACCCCGCACTGCTCGCCACCGACCTCGTGAGCCGCCAGGTCCAGGCGAGCATGCAGGGGCGGACCACCGAGCTCGGCGCGCTCGCCGGTGACCTCACGCGAGCCCTCGTCGGGCTGCGGCAGGCAGTGGGTCGGTACAAGGACGAGGAGGCCGAGCGCGCTCGGCAGGCGCAGGCGGGCGGCCCGGGGAACCGTGACCTCCTCGCCTCGGTGCTCGATCGGGCGGAGGGCGTGGCGGCGGCCGCCGCCGACGTCGCCGAGGCACAGGCCGCGACCGCGGCGCCCGAGGCCGACGAGGAGGAGACCGGGTCGGAGACGTCGGGCACGAGCCCGCTCGCTGCGGCCGTCGACCTCGTCCGACTGCTGGCGATCGACTACACCGTGACGGCCGCCGACGTCGGCGTCGACTCCGCGCTGCTCGCCCGCCTGACCTCCGGGCGGATGGCCTCCGCGGGGCGCGACGACGTCGTGCTCCTCGACGGCTTCGCCCCCGCCGACAACAGCACGACCTTCGCGGCGTACGCATCCCTCATCGCGGCACTCAACGAGGTCGCCTCGGCGGCCCGGACCCTGAGGAGCGCGAAGGCGCCCGTCGACTCCGAGGCCGGGGAGTACCGGTTGGCGCTGGCCGAGGTCCGCAAGGAGTGGGAGAAGACGCTCGCGGACGACGAGGCGCCGGACGGCGCGGCCGAGGCGCTGGAGGAGGCGGTCGAGGAGCTGTCCCGCCGGCTGCAGGCCCGGGTGGCGGCGGCTGCTCCGGCCGAGGACATGATCGCGGCCTGTACGACGCTCACCCAGGTCGTGCGGACCGAGCTCACCGCTCTGACCAGCGCCGACGGCCAGGGGATCGCGCCGCTGCAGCGCGCCTGCTCGCGCGACCGGCTCCACGACCGGACCGACGACGCCACCCGCGTCGTCACCCACGTGCTGCTGGTGCAGGCGACCCACACCGGCGCGGACATCGTCACGCGGCGTTCCGTCCTCGGCGCCTCGGGCCGCGTCGGCTACCTCGGCGGCGCCAACGCCGCGTGGGTGCTCATCGACGTGAACGGCAACGTCGTCGGGGGCGGGGCCGTCGACAGCGCCAGCCACCTGACCCACGACATCGCGACCGGGGAGTCGCGCAGGAGCCTCATCCAGGCGCGGGTGAACGCCTGGACCACCAAGGACCCCCTCGAGAAGAACGAGCGCTGGCTGCGGGCCGGCGTCCTGCTCGTGGCGCTCGCGCTCGTGGTCTTCAGCCTCGCCGCGACGTGGGCGGTGGTCGTTCCGGACTGAGAGGTGGGTGCGCCGCCCTGGCTCGACCTCGTCGAAACCCTCAGATTGAGTGATGCAACGCCGCAACGGTCCGGACGATGCTGGCAGAGCCAGGCCTGCCGGCCTGACGGCCTTGCTCGGAAAGGCACTCGACCAAGAGAGGAATACTCGATGAAGCGTTTGATGAGCATCTGCGCCATCACGGCGGGGCTGGTCCTGTCAGGAGCCGGGGTGGCCAACGCCGGCGAGGTGAACGGCAACGGCGAGGACATCCCCGCGCCCACGAATGCCTCGTCGGAGTGCGTGTTCTCCGGCCAGGACACCCTGGACGCCATCGAGGGGAACCCCGAGGGCTTCGACGACGACGCGTTGGCCATGAGGGGCAACCAGAGCCCTGGTGGCGTCGACCGCTACCACGGGGTGCAGAGCTACGGCATCTTCGTGCGGGCCGGTCTGAAGGACGTCGTCCCGTCGCCCGGCATGGCGTGCAACGGCAGCTGACGCACGCTCTGGTGTCGTGATGCAGGGCATCGGTGACAGTCCTGCATCACGGCCTCGGTGCCAGATCGCGTGGCCCGCGGTCGTGACGCTTCGCCCGCTCCCACCTGCTGAGCACCACTCGGCACAGAGGAGCGCGCAGCGTCCTCGGGTCGATAGATCCGACGACGGGCTGCACGGCTGACTGACGACCTCCCGACATGTCTGTCAGAGGGCGACCGTGACGTCCCGGCAGTTCCAGGGGTTTCGGTTGGAGGAGACGATCATCCAGTCGCACACGCCGACCCGCATCTGGACTCCGTCGGGGATGTTCTGGACCCACGTGCAGCCGTTGTAGACGATCGCCCCGTGCCCGAGCGAGGTGTCGAGGTAGGCGCCGTCCCCGTCGCGGTCGACGACGTCGCACAGGCGCAGCGTGTTGTTCGAGTCGTTGTAGTAGACGCTCGACCTGTACGAGGTGGAGTAGATGGTGAAGTCCGCGGCGTGCGCGGGAGCAGCGATCGTGAGCATCAGCAGCGACGCAGCGACGGCCGCGAGTGCCGGCCTCTTCCTGACCTTCAAGACGAACCTCCGGATTGAGCGACCGCGCCGAACGCGGGTCGGGACAGTAGCGCTGATCACTTGGATGAGACCTGCGCGATTCGTCGAGTGTCTGCCCCGGGAATGAAGGGGCAAACCTCGCGACAGCGCGGGAAGTGCCTTCGTGGCTGGACGAGCCACCACGAAGTCTCCTTCGCGCCCCGGTTCGCCGACCGTGGGCGCGGATAGAAGCGCATGCTCCTGCCGTCGACACGTTGCGCTGCACCAACCGGATGCGCCGCGATGAGTGGATCCATCCGTCGCTGGTCGGACGGCACCCAGGCGGGCCGCGGCGTCCTGCCGGGCCGTACCTCCCCGCGCCGCGCCTCGAGGGTGCCCTCCACTGGCCCATGGGCAGGTCGGCGCGTTCCGCTTTCCACTGGCTTGATAAGGACTTCTTCGAGCAAACGGGCAATCGCGAGCCAGCGCGCATCCGTCTGTGTCGACACAGACGAAGCCGGCGCAAAGGCCCGCGCCACGCCACGACGCACGAAGGGCCCCGACCGCAGGTGCGGTCGGGGCCCTTCGCATGAGATCAGGAGACGGTGACGTTCTCCGCCTGGGGGCCCTTGGGACCCTGGGCGAGGTCGAACTCGACCTTCTGGTTCTCGTCGAGCGACTTGTAGCCCGAGGACTGGATCGCGGAGTAGTGGACGAACACGTCCTCGCCGCCGCCGTCCTGGGCGATGAAGCCGAAGCCCTTCTCAGCGTTGAACCACTTGACGGTGCCTGAAGCCATGATCGTTTCCTTTGTTCACGTGCTGGGGGCACTGTGCCCCGAGCTGCTGAAGACACCTGTGCTGATGTCCAGCGCGAACCGAAAACCAGGAGTACGAGATACGAGCCGCACATCGTGTGCGGCCAGGACGGCTTGCGGCCGACCCTTCAACACGACCAACGATAGAGCATCGGCCCCACATCGGGGCTTCGGCGACCCTGGCGCCCGGGCGCGCGGGGTACCTAGCCTGCAGTCATGCCCCGCGTCACCGCCGACATGGCGGTCTCCCTCGACCTCTTCGGCACCGGCCACGGCCAGTCCCGCGAGCACCCCTTCGGACCCCACGTGGGCGAGCGGCTGCACACGTGGATGTTCGACCATGGCGAGGACAGCGAGGAGGAGATCGCGGCGATCCTGCACGCCCGCGCTTACGTCATGGGACGGCACATGTTCGGGCCCGACCGCGGCGAGTGGGACCTGGAGTGGCAGGGCTGGTGGGGGCCGGAGCCGCCGTACAGGTCGCCCGTCTTCGTCCTCTGCTCGCGACCGCGCGACCCGGTCGTGATGGCGGGCGGGACGACCTTCCACTTCGTGACCGGCGGGATCGGGGCCGCGCTCGAGCGGGCGCGGCAGGCGGCCGGGGACGGCGACGTCTCGATCGCCGGCGGGGTCGCCACGCTCAACGCCTACCTCGCCGCCGGTCTGGTCGACGAGCTGCGGCTGCACGTCGTGCCGTTCACCGTCGGCGAGGGGCTGCGGGTCTTCGACGGGGTGCCGGACCTGGCGATGGTCCCGGTCTCCAGCCGGACGACGCCGCACGTCACGCACCTGACCTACCGCCGCGCCTGACGTGCATCCGGGCGCCTCATGGGGCGGTGTCGACCGCGTCCGGCCTCTGGCGCAGCACGTCTGGGAGCAGGTGCTCGAGCACCCCGACCTCCTCGACGTTGTGGACCACCCAGGCCCGCGCCATCCGTTCGGGGAAGACCCTGGTGATCAGGTGGCGGTTGACCGTGGCCAGCAACGGCGACCTCGCTCCGAGGTCCAAGACACTGACGTAGTGGGTTCCCTGTGCGCAGGCAGACCACGTGTGCTCCAGCTGGAACACGGGTACGCCGCACAGCCGCCGCACCAGTCGGATGCCCGTGTCATCGAGCTTCTCCACGGTCTCCGTGGTGTCCACGTAGAACTCCGGCCGTCGGTCGAACGCCTCGACGATCCGGAATCGGGCTCCCTCCCCGGCCCCTCCGCCAGGGGCGGGCCGCGCAAGCTCCCAGTGGATGTGGTCCAACGGGTGCCAGGCCAGGTAGCTCGAGATCTCCTCGCCTAGGTACGTCGTGGGGTCACCGATGTGCCGAAACCACCACAGCAGCATCTCCGGCGTGATCCCGACGAGGGGCTGGTGGTCGATGGTCACCCGCATGCGGTGGTGTGGCAGGAGCTGGACCCTGCTTCGTGCGCTGTCGACCGCACGCAACGGGTGCTGGACCGACCGAGGGGCCGGGAGCGGGAGCCGAGGAGCCATCCCCCCACCTTGGACATCCGCCGTCCTCCTGACAACGGCATTCCGCCCGTCACACCTTGGGCGGCCCGGGTCTACGGTGACCCCGTGCCTTCCGTCGCAACACCGCCACGCGAGGCATCGGCCACGACCGCCCTGCGTCTGGGAGCGGTCGCCCTGATCGTCCGGCCCCTCTACATCGCGACCGAGCTCGTCGTGGCCGCCGCGACCACGGGCGGCTACAGCTTCGTCTCCGACTCGGTCAGCAGGCTCGGCGAGGTCGCCTGCTCGGCGGCGTACTGCTCACCGCGCCACAACCTGATGAACGGCTCCTTCATCGGCTTCGGCCTCCTGCTGGCGGGGGGCGCGCGGCTGCTCGCGCGGCCGCTCGGACCGTGGGCGACCGGGCTGCTCGTCGTCTCCGGGCTGAGCTCGGTGGCCACCGGTCTCGCACCGCTCGACCAGGACGCCACCCTGCACGCGATGGCCGCGGGACCGCTGTTCGTCGCGCAGCCGATCGCCCTGGTCGTGCTCGGCGTCCGCCTCAGGGAGAGCCGGCCGCGACTGGCGCGGGTCCTCCGTGCCACCGGGGCCGTGACGGCCGTGGCCGCCGTCGGCTTCGTGCTCGCCGGGGAGGACGGGGCCGCGTCCGGTGCGCTCGAGCGCCTCGCGCTGTGGCCGGTGCTGTTCGGCGTCGCCGCCGTCGCGTGGGAGTTTCGTCCTCGCCGGCACCACAGCGTCAGCGCCCGGCCGTAGCCCTCTCGGCCCGCTCCGGGGACCGGCCGAGAGTCGCGCCCAGCTCGACCATGAGGCCGGCCAGCAGCGTGACCCGCGGGATGACACTGCCGAGGTCGAGCCACTCGCTCAGGGAGTGGTCGTCGCCCCCGATCGGGCCGAGCCCGTCGAGGACGGGGATCCCCTCGGCGGCCAGGAGGTTCGCATCAGCCGCTCCCCCGGTGGTCGTGAAGCCGACGTCGATCCCCAGCCGCGCCGCCACCGCCGCGGCCGCGGCGGCCACCCGGCCCGACTCCGCGTCGGCAGCCCACGGCGGAGCGGGTGCCTGCAGTGACACCGCCACTGTGGCCTCGGTGATCGACGAACGGGTCGCGATGGCGCGGATCTCGGCCACGACCTCGTCGAAGGACGTCGGCGTCGATGCGCGCACGTCAGCCACGAGGCAGGCCCGGGCCGGGACGACGTTGGGCCGCTCGCCGGCGCGGAGCACGCCCACGTTGACCGTCACGTCCGGCCACCGGCCGTTGAGCGCGGCGAGGTCGACGGTCAGTCCGGCGGCCGCGACGGCGGCGTTGATCCCGCGCTCGGGCTCGACGCCGGCGTGGGCTGAGCGTCCACTGACCTCGAGCAGCACGTCGACGACGCCACGGCGTCCGACGACCACGCTGCCGTCCTCGCGGGCGCACTCCAGGCACAGGGCCACGTCGTGCTCGGCGGCCAGGGCGGCGAGCAGCCCACGGGACCCGGGCGATCCGATCTCCTCGTCGGGCGTGCACGCGAAGGTGACCGAGGCGTAGTCGTCCCAGCCGAGGGACCGCACCGCGTCGAGGGCGAACACGCCGGCGAGCAGGCCGCCCTTGTCGTCGCTCACCCCGGGGCCGGTCGCCCGGCCGTCGCGCTCGGCGTACGGACGTGCGGCGGCGGTCCCGCGTGCGAAGACGGTGTCGAGGTGGCCGACCAGCAGCAGCCGCAGCTCCCCGGGTCCGGTCCACCGCCCGACCACCGCCGGCACCGACTGGCCGTCGGCGCCCGGGCTCGGCGGCCGCGAGACGTCCATCCCCAGCTCGGACAGCAGGGTGGCGACCCGGTCACCGGCGCTCCTGATCCCGGCATGGTCGCCCGACCCGGTGTCGATGGCGACGAGGGCGGCGAGCTCGGCGACGTACGCGTCGTACCGCTCCTCCACCCGGCGGCGGAGGAGGTCGAGGGCATCCGGCATCAGAGGACCTTGGACAGGAACGCCCGGGTCCGCTCGTGGCGCGGGTTCTCCAGGATCTCGGTCGGTGTGCCCGACTCGACCACCACACCGTCGTCCATGAAGTAGACCGAGTCGCCCACCTCGCGGGCGAAGCCCATCTCGTGCGTCACCACGACCATGGTCATCCCGTCGCGGGCCAAGCCCTTCATGACGTCGAGGACCTCACCCACCAGCTCGGGGTCGAGGGCCGAGGTCGGCTCGTCGAAGAGCATCAGCGGCGGTTGCATCGCCAGCGCGCGGGCGATCGCCACCCGCTGCTGCTGCCCGCCCGAGAGCTGCGACGGGTAGTGGTGCTCGCGACCGGCCAGGCCGACGCGCTCGAGGAGCTGCTCGGCCTGCTGGCGAGCCGCCTTGCGCGACTCACCGCGCACCAGCACGGGCGCGTGCATGATGTTCTGCAGCGCGGTCATGTGAGGAAACAGGTTGAAGCGCTGGAAGACCATGCCGATGTCGCGGCGCTTGGCGGCGACCTCCGCCGGCTTGAGCTCGTAGAGCCGGTCGCCCCTCTGCCGGTAGCCCACCAGGTGGCCGTTGACCGACAGGCGTCCGCTGTCGATGGTCTCGAGGTGGTTGATGCACCGCAGGAACGTCGACTTGCCCGAGCCCGAGGGCCCGACGAGGCACGTCACCTCGCCCGGGCGGACGGTGAGGTCGATGCCCTTGAGCACCTCGGTGCGGCCGAAGGACTTGCGGACGCCGACCGCCTCGACCATCGCGGTGGCGGCGGGGGTCTCGGTCGCTCCGGCGACGGGTACGGCGGTCATCGGGTGTCTCCTCGTCCGAGCCAACGTCGGCTCATCGATGCGTTGCCGTGGCCCTTGCCGTACTTCTTCTCCACGAAGTACTGCCCGATGCTCAGCAGGCTGGTGAGGGCGAGGTACCAGATGACGGCCACCACGAGCAGCGGGATCACCTGGTAGTTCTGGGCGTAGACGCTCTGCACCGCGGTGAGCAGGTCCCGGCCGCCGATCACCGACACCAGCGCGGTGGACTTGAGCATCGTCACGGTCTCGTTGCCCATCGGCGGCACGATGACCCGCATCGCCTGGGGCAGCGTGATGGTGCGCATCGTCTGCCCCTTCGTCATCCCGAGCGCTGAGGCGGCGTCGTCCTGCCCGTCGTCGACCGAGGCGATGCCGCCGCGGACGATCTCGGCGGCGTAGGCCACCTCGTTGAGCGACAGCGCCAGGATGGCCGCGGTCATCGGGCCGACCACCGCGTTGGTGTCGAAGCTGGCGAAGGTGACGTCGGTGAACGGGACGCCGATCTCGATCTGCTGGTAGAGCGCGGCGAGGAAGCCCCAGAAGATGATCTGCACCAGCAGCGGCGTACCGCGGAAGAACCAGGTGTAGAACCAGGACAGGCCGCGCAGCACCGGGTTGCTGGACAGGCGCATCACCGCGACCACGGCGCCGCCGACGGTGCCGATGACCATCGCCACGACGGTCAGCATCACGGTGATGCCGACGCCCTTGATGACGAAGTCGCGGAACAGGTAGTCGCCGACGACGTCCCACTCCATGTTGGGGTTGCGCGCCAGGGACAGCAGGAACGACGCGGTGAACAGCGCCACGATCCCGGCGGCGACCCAGCGGCCCCAGTGCCGCAGTGGCACGGCCTCGAGGTCGGCCGCCGCGTCGGTGCCGCCCGTGGCGGTCGTCCTGGTGGGTGTGGTGCTGCTCAACGTCGTCGCCTCCAAGGCGCCTGGGGGAAGTCGGACCGGATCAGTCGATCGCGGCGTCGATGGTCGCCTTCGGGATCGCGATCGCCTCCTGGCCGTACTTGGCCAGGATCTTGTCGTAGGTGCCGTCCTCCATCAGGGACTGCAGCGCCGCCCGGAAGGCCTCCGCCAGCTCGGCGTCCGCCTTGAGGAACCCGAACCCGTTGGGGCTGGCCTGGTAGCCGTTGGGCGCCTCGGGGTCGTCGATGACCTCGACCTTGCCGGCGAGCTTGTCGGCGTCGTCGAGCAGGTTGACCCGCGTCGCCGCGATGGCGTCAGCCTTGCCGGCGAGCAGTGCCTGGACGGCGTCGGTGTTCTGCGGGTACTCCGTGACCTCGATGGTGTCCCCACCGCACTCGGTGTCGCTGAAGTCCTGCAGCAGCCCGACCTGCTTGGAGGCCTTCTGGGCCGCCACGCTGGTCCCGCAGAGGTCCGCCATGGTGGCGATCCCCTCCGGGTTGCCGTCGACCACGGCGATGCCGGTGCCGGACGCCGTGTAGTCCACGAAGGTCGCGGTCGCCTGACGCTCGTAGTTGTCGGTGATGCCGCCGACGATGGCGTCGTACTTGCCGGCCTGCAGACCCGGGACGAGGCCGTCGAAGGGCTGCTGGAGGAACGGCGCCGTGATGCCGAGCCGGGCGGCCATCGCGGTCATGAGGTCGTGGTCGAGGCCGGTGAAGTCCTCGGTGTTGCCCTCCTCGACGAAGTCGATGAAGGGCGGGTACGGCGCGTTGGTGGCGACGGTGATCTCCTCGGCGTCGGCCACCTCGGCAGGCAGGAGCTTCGCGAGCTCGGCGTCGGCCTCGACGGTGCCGACGTCGGCGATCTCCGCCGGAGCGCCGGCCTCGGCAGGCTCGGAGCCCGCGGAGTCGGCGTCGCCGCTGCAGGCGGTGAGACCGGATGCGAGCGCGGCGAGCACCGCGCCGGCGACGAGGCTCCTCGAGGAGCGGGACAGGGACCTGGTTGCGTTCATCGGACAGTTCCTTCCGGGTGCGGCTGCCTCACACGCTGGGCGAGGTCACCCGTTCTCGGAATGCACGTTACAAGTTAGTCCTCTATCTGTGAAGAGTGGAATGTCTGATTCATCACGTCGAGAGTGTCTCTCACACGAGGCCGTGGCGACGCGATGCGTCCTCGAAGCGGGTCATCCTCCGCTGCGCGTCCTCCCCCGAGGCGGAGAGCACGCCGGCCACCAGGACCTCGACCACGGCGAGCGTGGGCACGAGGCTGTCGTACGCCGCCGCCACCGCGTCGACCTGGGCCGGGAGCACCACGTCGGCGATGCCCGAGATCGGCGAGAGCCACCGATCGGTGACGAGCACGACCTTGGCCCCGGCCTCGACGCACTCCTCGGCGAGGGCCCGGGTGTCGGGCTCGTAGCGCCGGAAGTCGAAGAGCACCACCACGTCACGACGGCCGATGTCCAGCAGGACGTCGGTGCGACTCAGGGGCTGGGTCGGCAGCAGGCGCGCGTCACCACGGATCTGCATGAGGTGCAGCACGAGGTACTCCGCGAGCAGACGGGTGAAGCGCCCCCCGTCCGCACTCACGCGGTAACGACGGTCCGACAGCAGCACCACGGCGGCGTCGAGCTCGTCGGGAGGCAGCAGGTCGAGCGTGCGTGCCGTGGCTGACGGCAGCACGGACTGGGCGCGACCCAGCAGCGTGTCGTCGGTCGGGACGGGCTCGGCCGTCAGCAGCGACAGCGGGGAGGCGGTGCGCTCGGCGATCTCGCCACGCAGGGCCTCCTGCAGGTCCCCGAACCCGTCGAAGCCCAGACGGGACAGGAAGCGCAGCACCGTCGGGCCGCTCGTCTCGGCCCGCTCGGCCAGCCGGGCGACGGTGTCGAGGCCGGCCGCCGGGTAGTCCGACAGCAGCAGCCTGCCGACGCGCCTCTCGGCCGGGCTGCACTTGCCCAGGCCCTCGCGGATGCGTTCCGCCACGGTCATGTCGAGCTCCTCTCCGGGGTTGCCCGGAGGCTACCGGCCGGGGAGGCGGGGCCACGCCCCGTGCAACCCTCCGTCGCCGGCCCCGCCCTCACTCACCGAGGGGCGATGGTGAGGGCGAGCCCCGCGAACGAGACGCCCGCAGTGGTCTCCCACACTGCGGTCGTCGGCTGCACCGTGAGCGTGGTGACGTACCGCGGAGCATCCTCGAGCGTCGTACCGGTCGCGACGGAGGCGGTCGAGGCCATCAGCGCGAGCGCCTGGTCGACGAGGCTGTAGACCCCCGGGTCGTCGGCGGCGACCGAGTCCCAGATGTCGGCGCGCTCGGCCGGTCCGTCCCCCGCGCGTACGACGTCGATCGCGTCCGCGGCGCGCGAGACCGTGCCGCGCCGCAGGTCCACCCGGTCGCCACGGGTCAGGTAGCTCCACGAGGCACCGCGCCGGTCGACGGCGAGCACCGAGACGCCGTTGCGGCCGATGACCTCACCGGCACCGGTGGCGCGGTCGACCACCAGCGCGGTGGTCTCGTCGATGCCGACGACCTGGCGGTGACCGGTGTCCTGGGCCAGCCGGATCATCCGGGCCTGGCGTCCCCACGTGCCGAAGTGGCTGTCGAGCAGGCCGTCGTCGAAGAAGCCGAACCCGCCGTACGGCAGGTAGCCGAGCTTGGTGGTGTCGTCGAAGTAGCCGGGCGCGGCGCCGTCGCGCCACGCCTCGTAGGACTCGCCGCCGGTGATCATGTCGGCCCCCTGCTGGATCGTCGTACCGGCGCTGACGCCGGCCACGACCCCGTCCTTGCGGAGCACGGTGTCGACCGCGGACAGGACCTTGGTACGACGGCAGGTCCGGTAGGCCTCGTCCGCGGCGGGGCGGCAGTCCATCAGGGTCCGCACGTAGTCGGTCTGGTCACCGCCACCGAAGAAGACACCGGTCGACCGACGGACCTCTTGGGCGACCCTCGGACTGTCCGCGTTGTCCGGCCCGTAGGCGTCGCCGGTGAACGCGTCCTGGGTGGTGTCGACCGGGACGGCGTAGGTGTCGGCGCCGTAGGACTCGAACAGCGCGGAGTAGTACAGGCCGTTGGCTGCGGCGTTGTTGAGGTCGGGGTCGGCCGCCTCCTCGGCGCTCTCGGCGGGAGCGGCACCCGCGGTGACGAGGGCGATGCGCGCCCGGGCCGGTCCGTCGCCGTCGGGGTCGGCGAGGTCGACGATCCGTTGCACGATCTCGGCGTCCTCCTTGAGGGCGCCGCCGATGAGGACGAGGGAGCCCTGACCGTGGCTCGCCCTGCCCGCCTTGTCGGCGGCGGCGGTGGCTCCGCCGCCGGACGCGGACGCCACGGTCAGCTGCGTGGCGGTCAGGAGCACCGAACAGGCCGCGACCGCGACCCCGGTGAGATTACGGATCGCGGGCATGGCGCCTCCAGATGTTTCGAGCATTACGAATCGTGATGTTGCACTCGCGAACGTAACGCACGTCACATAGGGTCGTCCAGAGGTATCCGTGACGCCGGCTCGCACGGGCTCGGGCGACGACTGTGCGTCACGGCACCGGAAACCGGTCGACACCCGTGCTTCCACGCACACTCGCGGCCCCCAGTCGTCACGCGCCTCGCGTCGTCCCCGCGCCTCCTGCCGCGATGAGGCCTTGGAAGGGACCTCCGGGTCAGCGCTTCTCGCAGGCGATGCCGTCGTTGTCGGCGTCGAGGGTGCCGTTGTGGCCCTCGGCGGCCCGGTAGGCCTTGGTGTTGCGGTAGAAGGTCGTGACCGGCGTCCCGCTGGTGAGGTCCCGGGCGTTGGCCAGGCCCACGCCGTGCGGCCAGGTCTTGTTGAGGTTGGTGCAGTTGTCGTGGAGGCCGGTGGTGTGAGCGGATGCCGGGCCGGCGAAGGTGAGGGCAGTGGCGGCGACGGTGGTGGCGGCCGCTGCGACCAGCAGCTTGTTGATGTTCACGTGTGTGTCTCCCCGTAACGGCATCCCTGATGAGACGCAACGACCCAGACCGTAGGCGAGGCCTCCGGCGCTGTCCGCCGATTGCGGAGATGCCGTTCGGACCTCGGTCGCTGGTGCTCAGGCAGGGGGCAGAGCCGACGCCAGCTGCCGATGCAGCTCCTCGACGTCCGTGGTGCCGAGCGGACCGTCTGCGTGGAGCTTCGGGTAGAGCTTCTTGGGTGAGAGGACCTGCACTCCCCGGGTGGTGAAGGCCCCTCCGATCAGGGGCCAGTCTGCTTCCACGAAGCAGAGCACTCCGTGGATGGTCACGTGGTCCCCGACGACAGCACGTACGACATCCATCTGCTTGAGGACTCCGTCGACGACCTTCGTGCAGTCCCGGGTGCCGACGATCAGCTTCTCGACCCGTTGACGGATCAGGCCGCCTTCGATCTTCAGCTGAGGTCGCCCGGCGTACTTCTTGGCGTCGATGACGAAGATCCCGGAGCGGGTGACGGCCACGTGGTCGATGTTCGCCCGAGTCCTGGGGATGCGACGGTCATGGAGGATCCGCACGTCACCTGACGCCAGCTCGTTGAGCCGCTTGCCGAGTCGTTCCTCGCCGACGGCCCCGGTGTCCCAGGCCCGGGTGGTCTGTGGCTCGTCACTGAGCGCGTGCAGCAGGCCGCCGATCTTCGGGTGCTTGGTGCGAATGCGCTGCTCCCTCGCCGCTCGACGGCGTTCGAACTCTCGACGCGCGGATCCCCCGGGAGTTCCCGGGTCGACGCGTTCTTCCACCGGTGCTGCCGAGGTCGGTCGGTCATGGGTGATGCACCGGACCGACTTGCTCGCTCGGTCGTAGAGTGCCTCGGCCTTGGCGGGCAGGGCTGCGCCACAGCTGCCACACGTGCCGGCGTAGCGCAGTCGCATTCGCTTCTCGTCCGGGGGGAGCTCGTCCACGCTCTTGAACCTCGTTGTGTGTGCTGGCGGTGTTGGCAGGGGTGCAGGGAACTCAGGTCGACGAGACGGAACGACCCGCCTTGAGGTTGGCGAACGGACGGGCACCCCAGTCAGCGACGAAGCGGTCGATGAGCTCGGACTCCACGTCCTCGGGATCGACCTCAGGTGTCTCCATCCAGCCGACCAGCAGCGTGCGGCTGTCAGACAGCTGCCACAGGTATCTGCCGCCCCAGTGCCCGACGGGCTCGCCGGAGCCGTGTCGCCGGAACTCCTCCAGCCGCTTCGCCAGGCCCCGCCGACCACTCTGTCCCGCGGCGGCCTTGCCTATGTAGAGCACGCGGGCGCCTGTGACCCACGACTGTTCCAGGACCGAGCCCCCGACGGAGGGATCCTTGGACTTGAACCGTCCCGCAGGACTCACAGGCAGGAACATCGGGTCGTCGATCCGGTCACGCAGGACGACGTACACGCCCGCACCTCGCGGCCCGGGGGAGTTCGGCAGGTCCCCGAAGGGGACGAACCCCTCGAATCCGGCCCGGGTCAATCCAGAACGTGTCCACTCCACGTCGGGAGTGTGCATCCACCATCGACCCGTTGTCCCGCAATTGCACGCGTCCCCTGCCGCTACGGCGCCGCCGACACGTCACGTCGCACGCCCGACCAGTCCGGGAGGCTGGGCGAAAAGGTGAACAGACGCCGCCCACGCGCCCTAGCGTCCGTTCATGACGCGGTACGAGTACGACGAGGAAGCCAGCAACCGGCTTCACATGGACATCGTCCATGAGATCGACGATCGACCCACGCCGGTGGCTCGCTGGGTCGACGCAATGCGTCGGTTGAACTCCATCAACGACCCGCTCGCCCGCCGACTGCTCGCGATCCACCGCGATTGTGGGTCCGGGTCCGGCACGTGCGACAGCGATCCCGACGGTGAACCGATCAACCACCGGAGGGACTGGGGCTGTGAGACCACGGCGGCGATAGCTCACCACTTCGGAATCGAGTTCCCGGCTGCGCCCCGCGAGGCTGAGTGACCGGCCCCGTCCGGGCGCAACCGAAAAGTGATCTGCGCCGCTCCAGACCGTCCAGCATCATGGTCAGGTGCTGGAGCTGCGACCCAACTGCGAGTGTTGCGACAAGGACCTGCCCCCGACCGCTCGGGACGCCATGATCTGCATCTTCGAGTGCACCTTCTGCCGCGAGTGCGTCGAGACGCGCCTGCGCGGGGTCTGTCCCAACTGCGGAGGCGGGTTCACCCCCCGCCCCATCCGTCCACCCGACGCCCTGCACCGCCACCCCGCCTCGACGGTCCGCGTGGTCGCACACGACTGCCCGCCCCGCGTCTGAGCCCGGCTGCCGCCCACTCGTTCACTCGCAGGCGGTCCCGTCGCCGTCCCGGTCGAGGTGGGTCCCGTAGCCGGGATCACCGAGGTGCACGGGCGCGGCGCCCGGGGACCGGGCCGCGTCGCAGTTCTCGAAGTACGTCGACCCGCCACCGACCACGGCCGGAGCCGGTGACTCGGTCGGCATCGACGCCGGCACGCCCGGGTCGGAGATGTCGTGGTCGACCCGCGTCGGGGCGCCCCACGTGTCGGCGACCAGCAGCTGGTCGGGGCACGACGCCAGGACGCGCTCGGTCGCGGCCTTCTCCGGGGCGGTCAGCCACAGGTCGTACTTGCTCTTCACCGCCACCTGACGCGCGACGTAGAGGCAGCGGAAGGGCTTGTTCGACGGAAGCCACGTCGCCGCGTCGCCGTCGCCCTTCTGCCGGTTGGCGCCGGCGTCCGCCGGCAGCAGGTTGAGGTGATCGTTGGCGAGGGCGGCCCTCGTCGTGATGTCCCACCGGAAGGCGCCCGTGGCCCACGCGTTGCCCAAGGACACGACATGGTCGATGTCGATCAGGAAGCCGTCGCCCTGCCGGTAGTCGATCCTCGAGCCGGTGTAGGGATCGTCGTAGGCGCCGGTGGCGACGACACAGCCGTTGCCCTCGACGGTGATCGCGGACAGGTGCTCGCGCAGCACGTCGTTGCGGGTGTCGCACCCGTTGCGGTCCGCGTCGAGCCAGGCCGGCCCGAACCGGTCGCGGTCGTAGCCCGTCATCGGGGCTCGCCCCTTGACGGCCAGGAGGCCCAGGGCCGCCAGCGCCGTCCCGCGGCCCGCCTGCTGCCCGGCGGTCGCGGACGCCGACGGCGACGGGCCGGAGGTCGTGGGCGACGCGGACGGCGTACGCCGAGGCCTCGCCCGCGGCGCCTTCGGTGCGGCACTCCGCTCCGCTCCAGCGCGCGCCTGCGACGAGTCCCGTACGTCGGGTGCGGGCTGCGCGTCGTCGCACTGGCCGACCAGCACCAGGAGAACGGCGCCGACCGCCACGGCCTTGAGCTTCACGACTCTCCTCGACGTGCTGGGTCAGCCGACAGGATGCCTCGGATCGCGCCCCGTTGCGTGGCGAATGCCCGAAGCGCCGGCCCGCCGCTCCCGCCGACGCCGCAGCACGGCCCCTGCGGCCACGGCCGCGACCGCCACCAGCCACCCCACGAGCACATCGACGACGTAGTGCTCCCCGGTGTAGACGAGCGTGACGCCCATCGCCAGCGCGTACGCCGCCAGCACGAACCGCCACAGCGTGCTCGCCACCGGCCAGAGGAACAGCGCGACCAGCATTGCCGCCCCGGCGTGCAGCGAGGGCATCGCCGCCACCGGGTTGCTCTCCCCCTGGCCCGAGGCGGTCAGCGTGCCCACCCAGTCCAGGTGCAGCCACTGCCAGCCGATGTCGGAGATGCGGTCCACGGTCCCGATGTCGCCCTGCTCGGAGGCCAGCCACGGCGGCACGGCGGGATAGACGACGTACCCGCTCACGCCCAGGACCGTGAAGACGAGCAGCGCCCCCAGCCACGCCTTGAAGCGGTCGCGCAGCCAGAACCACGCGACGGCCGTGACGATCGGGATGGAGACGAAGTGGGTGACGTAGACGAGCGCGGCGATCGCGTCGTACCAGTGCGGCGACCCGTCGACGAGCCGCTCCTGCAGCCACACCGTCGGGACCGCGCCGAAGAAGCCTGCGTCGACCGAAGGCGGTCCGTCGACGTGGACCCCGAAGCCGAGCCGGTTGGTGGCGGCCCCGTCGCCCTCCTCCAGCGGGGCGCTGATCCAGCCGGCCACGGCGTAGGCGACGAGGATGACGCTCAGCGGCGACCAGGCGATGAGGAGCTGGGCGATCGGCCCGTGCTGGGAATCGTCGGAGTCGTCCGGCGAGGGAGCGAGGTCGCGCTCGAGCTCCTGGGTCACCGGTACCGCCGCTCGAGGATCGCCTGGGTCCGGAAGCGGTTGTAGCGCTGGATCGCGATGAAGGGCGCGTTGACGCCCACGCCGTACGCGATCAGCAGCCCGGCCGCGAGCGGCGGGTTCCACAGGACGAAGAGCGGCGCGCAGGCCATCGCCCACCAGTGGGCCAGCTCGGCGCGGCGCGTCTCGCGGACGAAGAGCTCCAGCCCCGCGGGGTCGTACGACGGCAGCTCGCGCTTGCTGACCCCGCCGGCGAAGAGGGCCCCCGCCTCCGGGAGCCGGTCCTTCCAGCGGTGGATGCGCAGGCGGCGTCGGTACCACCCGCCACCGACCTCGAAGGGCCGCGGAGACAGGACGAGCCCCTCGCGGGACAGCCGCGCGTCGCCCAGGCGGTGGGCGGCGTAGCCGGTGCCCGCGTGGAAGACCCCCCACGCGACCACGTCGACCGCCACGGTCAGCGCCTGCGGCATCAGCAGCCGGAGCATCAGCCCACCCCTTCCGAGGACCGGAGGTCCACCTCTCGCCCGCGCCAGCGCACCGAGCGGCGCACCAGCGTCAGCGCGGCGGACCGCGCGAAGATCACGTCGAAGGCCAGCAGGCACACCGGGAACAGCGCCCACGTCCACCAGCGGAACGAGCCCACCCGGCGCAGGATCCACCCCAGCTGCGCCGCGAACCCCACCCAGGCGACCGCCCACAGGGCCGGGTCGCCCCAGGTCAGGGACGCGCCCCACCCGGTCACCGCCTCGACGAGCGCCAGGGCCGCGCCGACCGCGACTGCGTGGTGGGCGCTCACCCACAGACCTGCACCGAGGGTGGGTCCGGGAGCGGCGGCGGAGGCGCCGGACGCGAAGTTCTTGGTCCAGCCGTCGGCCAGCTGCCGCAACCCGCCGGGATAGCTGCGCATCCGGATCGAGTCGCCGCCGACCGCGCACCGCACCGGCAGCCCGGCCCGGTCGTAGGCCGCGGCGAGCTGCACGTCGTCGAGGATCTCCCCGCGCACCGCCTCGTGCCCGCCGGCCCTGTCGTAGTCCGCCCGCGTCGTCAGCAGGCACGGCCCGAACGCCATCGGTCGTGTCGCGGGGCGTCGCGCGAAGGCGCCGCTGGCCAGCAGGGACATCACGTTGAAGTAGGCCGACAGCTGCTCGTAGGGCCTCTCCACCCGGTGGAAGGGCTGCACGGACACCAGTCCCCCGCGCACCTCGTGCAGCGCGAGCAGCCCGGCCAGGGCGTCGGGACCCAGCACCGTGTCGGCATCGAGGAAGAGCAGCAGCTCCCCGCTGGGGGCCCCGGCTCCGAGGTGGCAGGCCCACGCCTTCCCGGTCCAGCCGGGCGGCGGGGGCGTGCCGGGCAGGACGGTCGCCCCGCCGGCGCGGGCCACCGCGGCCGTCGCGTCCCGAGAGCCGTCGTCGACCACCACGACCTCGCGGAGCCCGAGCCCGCGCAGCGACTCCAACAGCGCCGGGAGGGTGGCCTCCTCGTCCCGCGCGGGCACGACGACCGACACCGACGTCGACCGGTCGGCGTACGCGAGGCCCCGCGGGACCGTCCGCAGGTCGGCGAGCAGCCACCACCCGCAGGCCGCCGCGACCAGCAGCACGACGACCAGCACGGCGTCGACCAGCACCACGTCGGTCACGAGGAGGCCCGGGTGACGACGAGCGGCATCCCGCCGCGCGGGTGCACGGCGACCTGCGCCTGCGCCGCCGGGCGCGTCCAGCCCGCCGGCACCGACACCCGGTGGTCGCGGAGCAGCTCGCTGAGGACCACCACCATCTCGCCGAGGGCGAACTCGCGCCCGATGCACAGCCGCGGCCCCTGCCCGAAGGGCAGGTAGCCGGCGCGGCCGGCGCCGGGGTCGAGGAACCGCTCGGGTCGGAAGGCCAGCGGGTCGGTCCACGGGTCGGCGCGGCGGTGCATCAGCCAGGGGCTGACGATGACCAGCGTGCCGGCCGGGACCTCGTGGCCGCCGACGACGTCGGGCGCCAGCGAGCGGCGCGACAGCGCCCACGCCGGCGGGAAGAGGCGCAGCGCCTCGTCGACCACCGCGCGCGTCCACGGCAGCGTCTCGCGGTGGCCGAGCAGCCCGACCGGCCCGGGGTGGGCGGCCAGCTCGGCGCGCACCGCGTCCTGCTCGGGCTGGTGCTCGGCCAGCAGCATCAGGATCCAGGCCAGCGCCCCGGCCACGGTCTCGTGGCCGGCGATCACCATGGTCACCAGCTCGTCGCGGATCCCCGCGTCGTCCATCCGGCTGTCGAGAAGCAGGCCGAGGAGGTCGTCGCCGTGCGAGCCGGCCGGCGCGTCCGCGCTGCGCGCGCGGCGCTGGGCGATGATCTCGGCGGTGGCGGCGTCGAGCCGGCGCCGCGCGGAGCGCAGCCGCAGATTGGTCCGGGTCGGGGTCCACTCCGCCCGCGGCAGGATCGAGCGGCCCAGCCGGACCACCAGGTCCGCCGACTCGCTCGTCGCGTCGAGCAGGTCCTGCGCCTGGCCGGAGAGGTCCGCGGAGAAGAGCGCCCGACCGACCGCGTCGAGGCCGATGCGGTGGGTGAGGGCGGCGACGTCGACCACGTCGCCGTCGGCGAGGGAGCCGAGCCGCGCGCCGATCGCCGCCTCGGCCGCCGCGCGGACCTGGTCCCCCACCGCCTCGAGGCGCTGGTGATGGAAGGCCGGGGCCGCAAGGCGCCGGTGCTCGATCCAGCTGGGCTCGGAGGAGGCCAGCAGGCCGGGTCCGGTGACCCGGGCCAGCGCGGCGTACTGGACCGTGTCCTTGGTCCAGTTGCGGGCCGCGGTCTGCAGCACGTGCCGGGCGTCGGCCGGGTCGTTGACCAGCAGCGCCGGCGGGCCCGGCACCGGGAAGGAGACGAGGTCGCCGAAGCGACCCGACACCTCGACCAGGAACGACAGCGGGTCGGCGCGCACCGAGCGGAAGGCGCGGGCCATGTCCAGCGAGGTGGGGCCGGGGACGCCGACGTCGGTGGGCTGCATCGCCTGCAGCCGGGTCGCGACGCTCACGCGCGCTCCCCGCCCGTGTCGCCGGTGTCCTCACCACTGCGGCGGCCGAGCCACACCCACACCACGCACGCCGTGAGCACGAGGGCGAAGCCGAAGGCCAGGTCCTCCACGGGCGCGAAGACCAGCCGGCCGTCGCCGACGAACACCACGCTCCCGCCGCCGAGGATCGCGTCCGGGTCGTACTGCACGATCCGCCGGCCGGTGAGCCAGCCGTTGGTGAGCAGCTGGAAGAAGACGATGATCGCGTACGCCGCCCACCAGTCGCGCGTCGTCGTCAGCCGGGTGCGCGCGACCCAGCGGTCCAGCACGAGCGCGACCAGCACCCCGACCACGGCGATCCCGGTGTAGGTCATCGTGCCTCCCCCTGCCGGCTCGGCCGGGCCGAGCGGTCGCGACGACGGGCCGCCTTGACCGCCTCGTAGGTCAGCACGGCGACCAACGGGATGACGACGAAGAACCCGATCTCCTCCAGCGGCAGCCCGGCGATGCGCCAGGGCAGCGTCTGGTCGGCGTCGAACCACCAGTGCCCGACGTTGGTGGCGTGCAGGTCCCAGAGCAGGAACGGCGTGCCCGCCGCCAGGACGGTGAGGAGCAGTCGTCGCGGCTGCCGCAGCACCCGGAGGCGGAAGGCCGGGACGAGCGGCAACGTCCCGACGAGGCAGAAGGCGAGCATCGCGACGTACGACCAGTGCGGCAGGCTCATCCACTCACCGGGAGCGACGACCGGTCCCCGGTCATCCGCTTGAGCACGAGCTCGGCACTGATCAGGCACATCGGGAGTCCCACGCCGGGAACGGTACTGGCCCCGGCGTAGAGCAGCCCGTCGACCTTGGACGAGGTGTTGCCCGGGCGCAGGAACGCGCTCTGGCGCAGGTTGTGCTCGAGGCCGAGCGCCCCGCCGCGCCACGCGTTGTAGCTGCGCTCGAAGTCCTCCGGCCCGACGGTGTGGCGCACCCGGACGCGGCTGCGCAGGTCGGGGACGTCTGCCCAGGCGGCGACCCGGTCGATGGCCGCGTCGACCGCCCGCTCCACCGCCGCGGAGCCCTGCCCGTCGTCGCCACCCGCGCCGATGGCGGTGTCGGCCGGGACGGGCACGAGGACGAAGAGGTTCTCGCAGCCCTCCGGGGCCACCGTCGGGTCGGTCTCGGACGGCTTGCAGACGTAGATCGACGCGGGGTCCGGGACGCGGGTCTCGCGGCCGAAGATGTCGCCGAAGTTCTGGTCCCAGTCGGCGGTGAAGAACAGCGAGTGGTGGGCCAGCTGCGGCAGCCGTCCCTCGACTCCGAGCATCGCCAGCACGGCGCCGGGGCCCGGGGAGCGGCGGCGCCACGCCTGCTCGGGGTGGGTCTGCAGCGCGGGCGGGAGCAGCGCGGTCTCGAGGTGGTGCAGGTCCGCGGCGCCGACGACGACGTCGGCCTCGACGGTACGACGCTCGCCGTCGGCCGTGGTGTGCTCGACCCCGGTCACGTGCGGACGGCCGCGGCCGGCGTCGCCGGTGAGGATCTGCGTCACCGCGGCACCGGTGTGCAGCCGGGCCCCGTGCCGCTCGGCCAGCGCGGCGATGACCTCGATGAGCCGGGTGAAGCCGCCCTGCGGGTAGAGCACGCTGTCGCCGAGGTCGAGGCGGCTCATCAGGTGGTACATGCTCGGCGCGCGACTCGGCGACGAGCCGAGGAAGACCGCGGGATAGCCGAGCACCTGGCGCAACCGGTTGTCGGTGAACCGCGCCGCCACGTGGCTGCCGAGCGAGCGGGTGAGCAGCCTGCTCAGCCGGGGCGTGCGGCGTACGACGTCGGTGCGCAGGAACGACGCCCCGGAGTCGAAGTTGCTGTAGAGGAAGCGGCGCAGCGCGATGTCGTAGGTCTCCTCCGCGGAGCTGAGGTAGGCGTCGAACGCCTCCCCGGCCCCCGGCTCGACCGACTCGAAGAGTGCGCGGTTGTAGGCACGGTCGGGACGTACGTCGAGAGCCTCGTCGTGGCCCTCGAAGAACACCCGGTAGCTGGGGTCGAGGACCGTGAGGTCGAGCTCCGCGGCGGCGGTGGTGCCGAGCAGGGAGAAGAAGTGCTCGAAGACCTCGGGCATGAGGTACCACGAGGCGCCGGTGTCGAAGCGGAACCCGTCGCGCTCGATGCTGCCGACCCTGCCACCGAGCTCGTCGTTCTTCTCGAGCAGGTCGACGCTGTGCCCGCGCGAGGCGAGCAGCGCGGCCGTGGCCAGCCCGGCGATGCCGCCGCCGATCACGACCACCCGGCGGGAGCCGCCCTCCGCGGCGGCGCGCCCCGTGGAGCGGCCGGGGAGCCGGTCGGCCAGCCTGCCCGGCAGCCGGTCGGGAGAGAGTGCGGTCATGAGGATCCTCCGTAGAACGCGCCGGCGACGAGGCGCATCTTGACCGGGTCGGGGACCCGGACGCGGGTGCGGCGGATCTGCGCCGCCGGGGTGGCGCGCAGCCGGGTGGCGAGCTCGGCGAAGGTCGCGTGGGCGAGGCGGACCGCCCGGCGGCTGCTCGGCGGCAGGGCCGGGATCACGGCGTCGGCCGCGGCGAGGTCGGCGTCGATGTCGTCGAGGATCCGGTCGCGGTCGGCGTCGCAGAACCGCTCGACGTCGAGGTCCGGGAAGTAGCACCGGCCCAGGGTGTCGTGGTCCTCGGCGAGGTCTCGCAGGAAGTTGAGCTTCTGGAAGGCGGCGCCGAGGCGGCGCGCCCCGGGCGCGAGCCGGTCGTGGTCGGAGGACCGGTCGACCACGCCGTCGCCGGCCAGGAAGACGTGCAGGCACATCAGCCCGACCACCTCGGCGGAGCCGTAGACGTAGCGCTCGAAGCTCTCCGGGGTGTGGACCGCGGTGTCGAGGTCCATGGCCATCGAGGCGAAGAACGGGTCGATGACGTCCGCGCCGATGCCGCACCGGATCGCCGTGCGGGCGAAGGCGTGGACGACCAGGTTGGCGCTCCAGCCGTGCTGGAGGGCGTGGCGCACGTCGTCGTGGAGCCAGGTCAGCATCCGGGCGCGCGGCTCGGCGCCGAGGCCCGGGTCGGGGTTGTCGACGATCTCGTCGGCGACCCGGACCAGCGCGTAGACGTTGCGCACCTCGGTCCGCACGGGCTCGGCGAGCAGCCGGGACGCGAGTCCGAAGGAGCTGGAGAAGGCGCGGATCACGCCGGCGGCGCTGTCCTCGGAGACCGAGTCGTAGAGGCTCCGTGCGGGTCGCCGGCTGACCAGGAAGGAGCTCATGCGGCGACCCCGTCGCCGTCGGCCAGCACCACCGGGCGCGTGGTCACGGTGGCCAGCAGGTCGACGGAGAGGCCCAGCTCCTCGACGATGGCGACGGCGGCGGCGTGGTGCGCCGCAGCGAGGTCCTCGACGTACCGGCGCGACCCCGACGCGGTGAGCAGGCGGCGCGCCTCGACCAGCTCCTCGTCGGCGAGGTCGCGGCCGACGTACGCCGCGATCTGCGACCACTCGGCGGTGGTGCGGGCGTGGGCGAGGAGCGGGGTCTGCTTGCCGGCACGCAGGTCGCTGGTCGCGCTCTTGCCGGTCCGGGTGGGGTCGCCGAAGACGCCGAGGAGGTCGTCGACGAGCTGGAAGGCGATCCCCAGGACGCGCCCGACCTCGCCGAGCCGGGCGACGGTCACGTCGTTGGCGCCCGCGAGCACCGCCCCGGCCTGCAGCGGGAGGGCGAAGGAGTAGGCGCTCGTCTTCTGCTCCTCCATCGCCAGGCTCTCGGGCAGCGAGGCGTCCCCGGTGCGGAGCGAGAGGCGTACGTCGGCGAGCTCGCCCGCCGCGGTCGTGTGCAGGGCGGCGTCGAAGAGGTCGAGGAGGCGGTGGGTGACCTCCGAGGGGGCGCCGCAGGTCGCCACCGCCCGGATCGCCGCGGCCAGGGCGAGGTCCCCGGCGAGGATGCCCGCGGTGCGACCGAGGGACGCGGCCTCGTCGTCGGTGGCGCCGGCAGCGACGGCGTAAGCGCGGAACGTGCCGCTCACGTTGGGTCGGCCGCGACGGACGTCGTCACCGTCGATCACGTCGTCGTGGATGACCAGGGCGGTGTGCAGGAGCTCGACCGCGGCGCCGGTCTCGACCGCCGCGGCGGCGGCCGTGCCGCCGAGGGCGTCGTGGGAGGCCATGACCAGCGCCGGACGGAACCGCTTGCCGCCCTCGGTCGCCGCGGACAGCGCGTCCCAGAGACGGGCATGATCGGGGTCGGTGGCCGCCGCCCGGGCGCGCCCCTGATCGAGGAGCCGCTGCAGGGCCTCGTCGGTGGTGAGTGGGCTCACTGGTCCTCCAGCCTCGTGACGCAGGAGGACAAACCTATGCAACACTGCGAAGAAAATCTAGGCAGCGTGAGGAGGTTCGCGTGCCCAACGCCCCCCTGCGGGACCACCTGATGACGATCGGCGACCTCGCCGAACGCACCGGGGTCCCTCCCGCGACCCTCCGCAGCTGGGAGTCACGCTACGGATTCCCGGTGCCCGTCCGCCTCCCCGGAGGCCACCGCCGGTACGCCGAGCCCGACGTCGCCGCCGTGCTCGAGGTGCTGCGCCACCGCGACGCGGGCCTGGCCCTGGAGGCGGCCGTACGCCGCGCCACCACCACGTCGTTCCAGTCGCGGTCGGTCTTCGCCGAGCTCCGGCGTCGGCACTCCGAGATCACCCCGCAGCTGCTCACCAAGACCAGCCTCCTCGCGATCAGCCGCGCCATCGAGGACGAGTGCTGCGCCCGCGCCGAGGAGCCGCTGCTGTTCGGCGGGTTCCAGCGCGACGCCTTCCTCCGCGCCTCGCGCGCCCGCTGGGTGGAGCTGGCCCGCACCGCCCGCGCGACCGTCGTCTTCGCCGACCGGGCCGAGCCGCAGGCCGCGCGCCCCGGCGTACCGATCGAGGTGGCACTGCCCCGCGACGCCCCGCTCAACCGCGAGTGGCTCGTGGTGTGCGACGCGCCCGACCTGCCCGCGTGCATGGCCGCCGTCGAACGGCCCGGCCAGGAGGGGGTCGCGGACTCGCGGCGTCGCTTCGAGGCGGTGTGGACCGTGGACCCCCGTGCCGTGCGGCACGCGAGCCGGGTGGCGGCCGCGCTCGCCGACGAGTACCGCCCGGGGTGGCGGACCCCCGAGCTCGACGAGGTGGGCGTCGAGCCGCCCGGCGCCTCACCCGACCTGCGTCGGGCGTCAGACCTGCTCAACCGGATGATGGGCTACCTCGACAGCGGTCACTAGCCCGGTCACCGGGCCCGGTCGAGGATCGCGTCGGTGGCCTCGTCCGGCTCGCCGCCGAAGAACTTCTCCAGGACCTCGGCGAAGAGCGGCTCGTCCGGCTCGGCGCGCATGAAGAGCGTCATCGAGGAGCGCAGCTTCATCGCGTCGGTGGAGCCGAAGACCGCCTCCGCCGACGTCTCCTCGAGGTCGAGGATCGTGCGGCAGCACTCCCGCAGCCGGGCTCCGAGCACCGGGTGGGCCAGGTAGGCGCGGGCCTCGTCGAGCCCGGCCACCGCGTAGAAGCGGGCTGTCTCGCTGCGCCCGAGCCCCTGCACCTGTGGGAAGACGAACCACATCCAGTGGCTCCGCTTGTGCCCGCCGCGCAGCTCGCGGAGGGCGTCGTCGTACGTGCCGCCCTCGTCCTGCGCGCTCACGAAACGGACGAGGTCGGGCCGGTCGTCTCTCGGGTCCATGTTTCCTTCGTACCCCTCGAGGCGCCGGCCACGCGTGGCCCCCGGTCGGTGCCGTCAGGCGCCGGTGTGGGGCGTTGCCGAGGCAGGGGCGGCGAGGGTCTCCTCGGCCGGCATCAGGATCCAGAGCACCGGGTAGACCAGCAGCTGGCTGCCGGGCAGGACCATCAGCAGGAGGAGGAACAGAAGCCGGGAGACCCACGGGGTCAGGCCGAGGCGCCGGCCGACGCCTGAGCAGACACCGCCCACGATCCTGCCGTCCCAGGGACGGATGAGGCCCTGGCGGGCGAAGGCTGTGCGGATGTCGTTCATGGAGTTCCTCCGGATCGGTGTGCGGCTGTTCCTCCAGCCTGCGTCCTCCCGGCGTCCCGCACCATCGGGGTCCGCCCTGGTCCTACCCCGACCGCCCCGGGGCCGGAGGCGCTCGCGGGCGGACGCGGTCGCCCTCGCCGGGGTAGTCCGTGACGAACGGACCCTCGATCCGGCGATCCCGGGGTCCGATCGTCACGGACTACCGCACGCCGGGGCCGCCTACTCGTGCGGCGGCAGCGTGACGACCTGGCCGGCGTAGCTCAGGCCCGCCCCGAACGCGATGAGCAGCGCCAGGTCCCCGGCCTTCGCCTCGCCCTTGCGGAGCATGGCCTCCATCGCGAGCGGCACGGAGGCCGCCGAGGTGTTGCCGGAGTCCACGACGTCCGTGGCGACGGCCACCGACTCGGGCAGCTTGATGTTGCGCGAGAGCGTCTGGGTGATGCGCAGGTTGGCCTGGTGCGGGATGAAGGCGTCGAGGTCGTCGACCGCCACCCCGGCACCGGCGAGCGCCTCGTGCGCGACCTCGGCCATCGCGAACGGGGCCCAGCGGAAGACCGCGGTGCCCTCCATCTGTACGACGGGGTGGTCGGACTTCTCGCCGTGCGCGGGCAGGCAGCTCGGCGTCTGGTTGATGACGTGCGCCTGCGAGCCGTCCGAGCCCCAGGCGGTCGGCCCGATGCCCGTCGCCTCCGCAGGTCCCACGACGACCGCGCCGGCCCCGTCGGCGAAGATGAACGCCGTCCCACGGTCGGTGGGGTCCATGAAGCGGCTCAGCTGCTCGACCCCGACGACCAGCACGTACTCCTCCGCGCCGGAGCGGACCATCGAGGACGCCAGGTTGAGGGCGTGGCAGAAGCCCGCGCACCCGGCGGAGACGTCGAACGCCGCCGCCGTCGAGCCGAGCCGGGTCGCGACCTGCGGGGCCGACGCGGGCGTGTGCTCGGGGTGCGTCGACGTGGCGACGATGACGCAGCCGAGCTGGTCCGCGCCCACGCCCGAGACGGCGAGCGCGCGCTCGGCGGCGCTGGTCGCCATCCCGATCAGGGTCTCGTCCGGGCCGGCGAAGCGCCGCGTCCTGATCCCCGACCGGCTCTGGATCCACTCGTCGTTCGAGTCCAGGACCTCGCAGATCTCGTCGTTGGTGACGACCCGCTCGGGTCGGTGGACGCCGAGTCCCAGCATCGCTGCGTGCGTCAGTTCGGTGGCCTGTCGGATCGTCATGTCGCGAGCATAGGCACCCCCGATGGGGGCTGACCCGACGCCGCCTTCCTGATTGACTGGCGACATGAGCCTCGTGACGTGGCAGGACCTGTGCATCGACGCGGTGGACGTCGGCGTCGAGTCCCAGTTCTGGGCCGCGGTCAGCGGGCTCGAGGTCGCCGACGGCGAGGCACCGGCCCGGCTCGCCGGACCGACCCCGCGTCACTCCCTGTGGGTCAACCCCGTCGACCGGCCGCACCGCGTCAAGAACCGCGTGCACCTCGACGTCGACTGCGCGTCGGTCGAGGAGCTGGTCGGCCTGGGCGCCACGGTGCTCGCACCGGCGGAGGAGACCGGCCTGGGGTGGACCGTGATGGCCGACCCGGAGGGCAACGAGTTCTGCGCGTTCGTCCGCGGCCCCGAGCAGCTGCCGGCGTACCGCATCCACGGCATCGGCATCGACTGCGGCGACCACGAGCTGGTGGCGCGGTGGTGGGGTGGGCTGTTCGGCGCGGAGCCGACGTACCTCGCCGAGCACGACTGCTGGACGCTCACCGGCGTCGCCGTCGACGAGCGGATGACGCTCGACTTCGCGCCGGTCCCCGAGCCGCGGACCGAGCCCAACCGGGTGCACTGGGACGTCGTGGGTCGCGTCGACGACCTCCTCGCACGCGGGGCGACGCGGCTGTGGGACCAGCCGCACTGGACGGTGCTCGCCGACCCGGAGGGCAACGAGTTCTGCGTCTTTCCTCCGCCCGCGGCCGCGGCGCCGTCGGGCCTGGCCTGAGCCCGTGGCCGACAGCGAGTCGTTGCGGGCGGCGATCGCCGACGTCGCGGAGCGCACCGGCTTCTCCGGCGTGGTCCGCGTCGACCGCGCCGGCGCGACGGAGGTCTGCGTCGCCCACGGGTACGCCGACCGGGCTCACCGGGTCCCGAACACCGTCGACACCCGGCTCGCGATGGCCAGCGGCTCCAAGACCCTCACCGCGCTGGTCGTGATGGCCCTGGTCGAGCGCGGCACGCTCGCGCTGGGCACGACCGCCCGGTCGCTCCTCGGCGCCGACCTGCCGCTGATCGCCGACGACGTCACCGTCGAGCACCTGCTCGCCCACCGCTCCGGCATCGGCGACTACCTCGACGAGACGGCCGGCGGCGACATCACCGACTACGTCCTGACCGTCCCGGTCCATGCGCTCGCGACGACCGAGCAGTTCCTGCCGGAGCTGGACGGGCACCCGACCGTGTCGCCGGCCGGGGAGCGGTTCGCCTACTGCAACGGGGGCTACGTCGTGCTGGCGCTGCTGGTCGAGCGCGCGTCGGGCGTCGACTTCCACGAGCTGGTCCGCACGCTCGTGTGCGAGCCGGCCGGCATGGTCGACACCGGGTTCCTGCGCTCCGACGAGCTCCCCGGGAGTGCCGCCCGCGGCTACCTCGCCGTGGACGGCCTGCGGACCAACGTCCTGCACCTCCCGGTCCGCGGCAGCGGGGACGGCGGCGCCTACACGACCGTGGCCGACGTCCACGCGCTGTGGTCGGCGCTGATGGCGGGACGGATCGTCGGACCTGCGCTGGTCGCCGAGATGCTGCGACCGCACAGCGACTGGCCGGAGGAGTCGAGGCGCTACGGCCTGGGCATCCACCTCAGCGCGATCCGCGACGCGGCGTGGCTGGAGGGGTACGACGCGGGGGTGTCGTTCACGAGCATGCACCAGCCCTCGACGGCGCTCACCTGGACGGTCGTCTCGAACTGGTCGCGTGGCTCCTGGCCGCTCGTCACGCTCCTCGACGAACGCCTCGGCGACTGAGGCCGAGTCCGAGGCCGGTCAGGTGACGTGCACGGCGGCCGGCCCGGCCGGGACGTCGTACTGGTGTGGCGGGACGCCCCCGTCGAGCTCGGTGAGGACCTGGTGGGCCAGTCGCGCCGTGGGCGGGGCGAGGAACAGGCTCTGGGCGGCGTACGGGCGACCCGACCAGGTGTCGGGGAGCTGGTGGCGGATCCGGGCCTCGAGCAGCTCGAGCGGACGCCAGCCGGTGATCGGCCGCGTGCGGGTCGGGGCGACCTGCTCGATGGTGTCCCACTGGCCGGTCCAGAGCCTGACGTAGAGGTCGAGGGCGGCGGCGACGACGGCCGGGTGCTCGTCCACGACGAGGAACCGGTGGTGCACGCGGTAGTCGTAGGCCTGCCGAGGGCTGCGGACGACCCCGGCGCGGACAGCGACGACGTCGAGGTCGAAGCCGCAGGAGGCGGGGTCGTCGAGTCGTACGGCGCACAGCCGCGCGGCGCTGGCCCAGTCACCGGAGACGACGTCGGCGAGGGTGTCGAGCGCGGGCGCGAGCAGTGCGGCACCGGGGTGGGTGATGGTGATGGTCATGAGCGCCTCCGGTCACCAGCCTTGGCCACCCCGGCACGACTCGGGTCGTTCGCGCGGGCTTTTCCCGTGAACGGGTGACGCGCGTGCTCCCCGACGGATTCACGTGTTCGACAGCGGGGTGACCCGAGGACACCTACGGTTCCTCAAGGAACCGGCAAGACGCCCACTCGGAGGCCTCCCGATGCAGATCCGCCGCCCGTACCTCCTCGCCGCGCTCGCCCTGGGCGTGGTGACGGCCGCCGCCCTCGGCGCGCCCGCGTCCGCCGCGAGGCCCACCGCCCCGCAGCCCGCTCCCGCCGAGGAGCGCGTCGTGGGGATCGCGGTCGCCGGTGCCCCCACGGACCTGTCCGAGGCGCTGTCCGTCTCCAGCCGCACCGGCGCCGACCTCGACCAGGTCACCTTCTACTCCGCGTGGTCGGACGGGGGCGACTTCCCGGCCGCCGACGCGTCGCGCATCATCGCGGCGGGTGCCGTGCCGGAGCTGACGTGGGAGCCCTGGGACCCGGCCGCGGGCCCGGAGCAGCCGGCGTACGCCCTCGACACCATCACCACCGGCCAGCACGACGCCTACATCAAGCGGTGGGCGACGCAGGTGAAGTCGTGGGGCCAGCCGCTGGTCATCCGGTTCGCGCACGAGATGAACGGCGACTGGTACCCGTGGGCGGAGGGTGTCAACGGCAACGGCCCCGGCGACCACGCGGCCGCCTGGCGCCACGTCGTCGACCTGTTCCGCCGGGCCAAGGTCACCACCGTGACGTGGAGCTGGTCGGCCAACGTGCCCTACCCCGGCTCCACCCCCCTGGCGTCGCTCTACCCCGGCGACAGCTACGTCGGACGGGTCGGCCTGGACGGCTACAACTGGGGCACCACGCAGCCGTGGTCCACGTGGCAGTCGTTCGCCGACGTCTTCGGCCCGGGCGTCGCCGAGCTCGGGTCGATCAGCACCCGACCGGTGCACGTCACCGAGACCGCCGCCCCCGAGGGCGCCGGCGGCGACAAGGCCGCCTGGATCAGCGACATGTGGGGCTGGCTGGCGGCGCACCCCGAGGTCCGGGGCGTCACGTGGTTCTCGCTGCTCAAGGAGGCGGACTGGCGCATCGACAGCTCCCAGGCCTCGCTCGACGCCTGGGGCGTCGGGGCGCGGGTGTTCTGAGCCGGCCCACCGCACGCACCCTCACCCGCTGCGGGGGAGGCGTCGGGGACGGAGGCGGGACACGGTGGGGTCCCGCCCAGGAACGGAGCCCACCATGCCCCCGACGCCGTACCTCAGCTCACTGGCCGAGCTCTCGGGCTGGACCGAGGGTCACATCCTGGCGGTCTGCGGCGGGGCGGTCGTGGCCGGTTGCGCCGCGACGCTGATCGTGGGACTGCGTGCCGCCGACGCCGTCCTCGAGGCACTCCCCCGGAACCTCTAGGCGAGGACGCGGCCCCCGGGGCTCAGCGGGCGGGAGGCTGGTTGCGCCGGTCCTTGAGCTGCTGCACGGCCTGCTTGATCTTCGCCTGGTTGTGGGGCTTGCGCGCCTCGTCGAACACCATCTTGGCGACTCCGAGGGCGCCGGCCTTCTTCATGAATCCCATGCCGGCAACCTAACGGGGCCGCCCAACCCGGATCGGCGCGGAGCCGTGCCCGGATCCCGGGTCAGCACCGGTGCGGGTCGAACCCGTAGGGCAGCTCGAGACGGTGGGCCGCCATCAGGGCGTCGTCGGTGAGGATGTCGAGGGTCCGACCCTGTGCGGCGATGACGCCGTCGGAGAGCACGACCGCCCGGGGGCACAGCTGCAGGGCGTAGGGCAGGTCGTGGGTGACCATCATCAAGGTGACGTCGAGGCCGGTGAGGATGTCGGCGAGCTCGCGGCGCGACGCGGGGTCGAGGTTCGAGCTCGGCTCGTCGAGCACGATGATCTCCGGCTCCATCACGAGCACGGTCGCCACCGCCACGCGGCGTCGCTGGCCGAAGGACAGGTGGTGCGGAGGACGGTCGACGAAGTCGGCCATGCCCACCATGTCGAGCGCGGCCATCACCCGTCGGTCGAGCTCGGCGCCACGGATCCCGAGGTTGCGCGGGCCGAAGGCGACGTCGTCGCGGACGCTGCCCATGAAGAGCTGGTCGTCGGGGTCCTGGAAGACGATGCCCACGCGGCGGCGGACCTCGGCCAGGTTCTCCTTGACCACCGGCAGGCCGGACACGCGCACCGTGCCGCGACCCGGCGCCAGGATGCCGTTGAGGTGGAGCACGAGCGTGGTCTTGCCGGCGCCGTTCGGTCCCAGGACGGCCACCCGCTCGCCCCGGTGCACGTGCAGGTCGACGCCGAAGAGCGCCTGGTGGCCGTCGGGGTAGGCGAACGCCACCGACTGCAGGTCGAGGACGGGGGTGCTCATCGGCGTGCGCTGCCGTCGTACCCGCGGGCGATCATCGCCAGGTGCACCCGCTCGCCGCGCTCGAAGGAGCGGATGAACAGGGCGCCGACCGAGCGCCCCAGCACCGGCCAGTGCCGCGGGTCGCGGGCGGTGAAACCGCGGGACTCGCGAGCGGTCCTCATCCGGCGCAGCTCGTCGGTGACGATCTCGAGGTAGCGGACCATGAACCCCATGATCTGCACGAGCTGGCTGGGCACGCGGAGCCGCTCGAGCCCGGCGAGGAGGTCACGCGGATCGGTCGTGGCGGCGAGCAGCAGGCTGGCGAGGACACCCAGGGTGGCCTTGGTGAGCAGCCCGGCGGCGGCGAGCAGGCCCGGCTCGCTCAGCGACACCCCGGCGACCTCGACCTCGGGCCCCGAGGCGACGAACGGCAGCACCGCGGCGAAGACCAGCACCGGGGTCTCGACGACCATGCGCCGCGCCAGGTAGGCCACCGGCACGCCCGACACGGCGACCAGGACGCCGAGCACGACGGCGTACGCCGCGAAGGACGGCGCCCACGCCAGCGGCGTCGCCACGACGACGAGCATGAAGCCGACGAGGCCGGCCACCTTGAGGTGGGCCGGAGCCCGGTGGAGCGGGGAGTGGCCGTGGAAGTGCAGCCGGTGCCCGTGCGGGGCGCCCATCACTCGTCCCCGCGGTGCGGACACGCACGCACCCGCGTCGGCGCGGGAGGCCGGCGGAGCCTCATGCCGACACCAGCCTGGTCTCCAGCTCGCGCGTGGCGACCAGTCGGCGTGCGCCGTGCACCAGGTCCGGGCGCACGGTGACGATCCCGGCGACGACCACGAACGTGATCACGGCCTCCCCGACCCCGATCACCACGTGCACCCCGAGCATCGCGGTCAGCAGCGTGTCGAACGGGATCGGGACGACACCGCCGACGGAGTAGAGCAGCACGAACGTCGCCGCGCTCGCGGCCACCGAGACGACGGCCCCGAGGGCGGCGGCGGGCGCGACCATGGAGATCCGCCTCGGCAGGACGAGCAGGGCCCCGCGGAACACGGCGTACCCGACGACCACGGCGACGACCCCCATCAGCACCACGTTGGTGCCCAGGGCGGTGATGCCGCCGTCGGCGAACATCAGCGCCTGGACGGCCAGGACGACGGTCATGCAGAGCAGCCCGGTGTAGGGACCGACGAGGACGGCCGTCAGCGCACCCCCCATGAGGTGCCCGCTGGTCCCTCCCGCCACGGGGAAGTTGATCATCTGCCCCGCGAACACGAAGGTCGCGATGATGCCGGCGAGCGGCGCGACGCGGTCGTCGAGCTCACGGCGGGCACCCCGCAGGGCGACCGCGATGCCGGCGACCGCCACCCCCGCGGTGGCCAGCGAGGTCGGTGCGTCCAGGAATCCGTCGGGCACGTGCATGGGTGACCTCCCGGGTCTTGTTGCACTGCATGTGCAACAACGGTGGTTCGGCACCAGAGTCCGATCGGATGGGGGAGATCGCGCGCAGGTGTGATCCGGCTCTCGCGCTCAGAGGCCGACGAGCGTGCGGACGACGACACCGGTGCCGACCGCGCAGATGCCGAACGCGGCGCCGTACCTCAGGAAGGTGCGCAGGTTGCCGGCCAGGAAGCCCCTCTGCAGCGCCAGGCGCTCGAGGCGCGTGACCACGTCGCGGGCCAGCAGTCCGACTGCTGCGAGCGAGACGGCCATCCCGACGCCGAAGGCGAGCACGAGGACGAAGCCGAACCACGCGCGACCCAGGGCCACCGCGGCGAGGAGCAGCAGGAGCGCCGACGGGCTGGGCACCAGCCCACCGACCAGGCCCATCACCCAGACGCCCCAGCGTCCGGGGGCGGTCTGCGGCTCCGTGGACGCGGGGGCCACGGCGGTGGCCGTCGTGCCGTGCGCCGGGGCGCCGGCGGCGTGCGCGTGCTGCGGGGCGTCGTCGTGCTCGTGGCCGTGACCGTGGCCGTGGCCGTGGCCGTGACCATGTCCGTGACCATGTCCGTGCCCGTGCCCGTGGCTGTCGTCGCTGCGCAGCCGGGCCAGCAGGTAGAGCCCGAGGCCGACGATCAGCAGGCCGGTGGCGAGCGTCAGCCAGGGATAGATCCGGGCCGGGACGAAGGCGCTGCTGAGCGAGACCAGGACCCCCAGCACGAGGACCGAGCCCGTGTGGGCGACGGTGACCGCGCTGCCGACCGCGAAGGCCGAGCGCAGCGAGCTGTCGCCCCGCTGGGAGAGGTAGAACGCCATGACGGTCTTGCCGTGACCGGGCGAGAGCGCATGGGTGGCGCCCAGGGTCAGTGCCACCAGCACGGCGAGGAACGCGGCGACGCCTCCGTTCTGCCCGAGGAGGGCGGTGGCCCGCGCGGACAGCCAGCTGCCGTCGGTGGTCGTCGGACCCTCGTCGGTGGCGCCCGGGAGCACGCCGGCCGGTCCACCGGGTGACACGACGAGCGTGGCGGCGGTGACGTCGAGCGGGGACTGGAGCAGGTCCTCGGGATAGGAGGTGAGGCGGTCGCTGGTGCTCTCGGCCGGGACGTCCGAGCTGGTCAGCGTCATCTCGTCGCCGACCGCGGTGACCTCGCGCCAGCCCACCGACCCGGGTGCCGTCTCGTCGCGGAAGGTGACCTCGCCAGCGCCGACGTCCGCAGCACCGCGGTAGCCGCAGGTGATGCGGGTGATCGGCAGGCCACCCTCGCCGTCGGCGAGCGATGCCGACGAGCTCTCGAGCGTGAGTCGTACGGCGCTGCCTCCCGCCTCCAGCCGCAGCCCGCGGCCGGTCGTGGCGCACTCGCGCTCGGCCAGCGCGGGCAGGTCGTCGATCGCGTCGCCGAGCTGCGCGGTCGGGATCTCGGCGAGGTCGACGACGTGGTCGACCTCGAACCCGTCGGCCTGGACGAGGATGCCGGTGTAGCGGTTGACCGTGAAGTTGCCGAGCGGGTGCGCCGAGGCCGGGCCGGCCGTGACGAACAGGCAGCCGGCGACGGCACCGAGGGCGAGCAGGATGCGTGCGAGGGCTCTCATCGGCCGACCTCGATCTCGGAGAGGGTGCGGCGGGCCTCGTCGCGCTGCCAGGGCGACTGGCCCGGGTCGGTGTCGAGTCCACGCCGCAGGTGCGTGCGAGCCTCGTCGCCCATGCCCAGCGCGGCCTCGATGGTGCCGCGGTGGATCCAGAACTTCGCCTCCGGCGACCCCAGCCGGGTGGCCGCGCGGGCGATGGTCAGCGCCTCGCGGTCGCGGCCGTTGCGGTGCAGCGCCCAGGCGAGGGCGTCGGCCACGTGGACGCTCCGGCGCTGGCGCCACTCGGCGCGCGCCTGGCTCAGCGCCCGCTCGGCGGAGCCGTGGTCGGCCTCGAACAGCGCTGTCTCCAGGTCGGTGCGGACACCGCTGGCGTCGAGGAGCTCGATCGTGGTGCGCACGACGGCGAACTGGGCGTCGGCCTCGCCGGGGCGGCCCAGGTGCTCGAGCAGCTCGCCGAGCTCGGTGAGGTACTCGGGCAGCGGCTGCCGGGCGACGACGTCGCGCCACAGCACGACGGAGCCCTCCAGGTCGCCGCGCGCGGTCTCGAGGCGGGCCGACGACACGAGCCCCGGCAGGTAGCCGGGCACGGCCTCCTGCACGATGTCGAGCTGGCGGCCGGCTTCGGCCAGCCGGTCCTGCTTGCGGAGGATGTCGGCGGCCAGGGTGAGGGTGTACGCCTTGTCGGCGCGCGAGCCGACGGCGGCCGCGCGGCGCAGGATGTCGAGGGCCCGGTCGAGGTCGCCACGGAGCTCGTAGGCGTAGGCGTAGCGGGCGGCCACGGCGGTGCTCGGCTGGAGCCGGTCGGCGGTACGCAGGGCCTCCAGCTGGTCGTCGTACCGGCCGAGCTCGGTGAGGGCGTCGACGCGGATGGCGAGGGCGCCGAGGTCTCGGGGGTTGATGGCGAGCGCGTCGTCGGCGCTGCGCAGCGCCTCGGAGAAGTCGTGGCGGGCCGCGGCGATGGCGGCCCGGGAGGCGAGCGCGGCGAAGTTGTCGTCGGGCTCGACCTCGAAGGACCGGGCGGCGGCCTCGTCGGCCTTGTCGTAGTAGGTGGCGTTGCCGGAGACCCGCGCCTGCTCGACGTAGGCGACGGCGAGGTTGGCCCAGGAGCCGTGGTCACCGGGCACGCGCCGCAAGGTGTCCTGCAGCGCGGCGATGCTCGCCTCGAGGTCCTGTCCGGAGTCCGGGACGATGCGCCCGACGGAGCCGGCCGGGGCCGTGGTCGCGGGGTCGGAGGTGGTCGCGAAGCCGATGCCGCCGGAGACGGCGAGCACCAGGCCGATGCCGGCCACAGTGAGGGTTCTACGCATGGGGCGCCCTTCCGGAGCGGAGCGGTGGTGCAGCCCGACCGCGCGAGTGGTTCCCGCGCGGTCGGGCCGGTTGAGGTGGATCAGACGTCGCGACGGCGCCGGAGGGCACCACCGATGCCGGCGACCAGCGCCAGCAGCCCGACGCCGGACATGGCCATCGAGCCCTCACGGCCCAGCAGGACGCCGTCGAGCGGTCCCTGGGTGCTGGACTGCTTGGCGGACGCTCCCGTGGACGGGTGCGGGTCGGCGTTGCTGCCGCTGGCCGGGAGGGCCAGGTAGGGGAACGTGTCCCCGAAGGCAGCGTCGTTGACGTTGACGCCGTCACCGAGGTCGTTCGCGGATCCGACGAGCTCGCCCTCGACGACCTGGAGCGCGATGTCGATGACGTCGTCACCGAGCCGGCGGCCGTTGGGGTAGCCCTGGGTGTCGCCACCGATCACGCCGAGCCGGTTGGGCTCCGCCGTGACGGGAGTCGACATGTTGAGGCGCAGCTGCTCGCTCGGCGTCACCTTGCCCTTGGCCTTGTTGAGGCCCTTGACGCCGGTGAGGAACACCGACACGAGGTCGTCGCGCGGGGTCTTCGGCGCGTCGATGCCGTAGACCGACTCGACGAGCTTGGGCAGCTCGGGGTTGGTGACGTACTTGAGCGCCCCGACGTCCTGCGTCGGCTTGGAGGCGTTGAAGCCGTCCTTGAGCTTCAGCGGGATGACGACCTCGTTGACCAGCGGGTTGCCCAGGCGCGAGACCTGGACGTACGTGCCGTTGGTCGACTTCTTCTGCGTGGTCGACCAGGTGCCGATCACCGGGTTCTTCGTGGCGTTGCCCTTCTTGGCGAGCCACCGCTTGGGCACCTGGAGGGCGACCGACTGGACGTTGAACCCGGCCAGGGTGTCGTCCCCGGCCTCGGACAGGTCACCGCCGTACAACAGGTCGAAGACCCGCAGGTCGAGGAAGAACGGGTCCTCGGCCTGACCGACGAAGGACTTGACGTTCTTCTCCGGCATGGTCGTCGCCTCCTTGCGGAGCGCGGCGTAGTCGGGCATGGACGCCTTGCCGATGTTCGACGGGGCGACCCGCTTGTTGTTGACGATCGTCTTGACCTTGCCGCTCTTGGCGATCCTGACCAGCTTGTAGGTCTGGTAGTAGTTCAGGTTCTTGTCCTTGAGCGACGTCACCGGGCCGGTGGCGGCCAGGAACGTGTCCTTGGTGACGTAGTGGTCCTTGAAGGTCCACCGGAAGGTCACGTCGGGCTTGGCGTCCGCGTTGTTGTCGACGTGGATGTCGTACTGCGCGTCCGTGGCGAAGCTGTAGAAGTTCGGGCCGCCGGCCGGCTCCTCGAAGGGCAGCCAGTTGGCGACCAGCGTGACGGTGCCCTGCTTCTCCGGGCTGCGGAACGCATAGAGGTCCGTCGTGTCGTACTGCGGCGTCCCCGAGATGAGTGGCGCCTCCCGGTGACTTGACGCGGTGGCGGCAAGCGGACCGAGACCGGCGAGGCCGACCGCTGTCAGCAGGCCTCCGGTGCAGGCCAGGGCGATCGCCCCTTGCCGCGTGGTGAGTCGTGTGCGTTTCATCAGCGACTACTCCTTGTGTTGGCCCGGACCGCGATCTGGCATGCGGCTGGTTCGGGCAGCCCGAGACTCCATTGGCGGGTCGGGGTGCACTGTGTTCGGAGACACATCGGCCAACAGATTGGCGCCGCGGGAGACGCGAGCGCCGAGAGGGGGCGAAGGGCTACTCGCCCGGAGCTCCTCGGGTCACTCGTGCGGGCGCAGGTGCAGCCAGGGGCGCTCCAGCGTGAACGCCCGCCCGGAGACGACCTTCGGGGTGATCTCGACGACGTTGTACTTGAGCGTCGGCACCCAGGGCCGGAGCGGGACGTTCTCCGAGCGGTGCTCCTCGTCCTCGGGCAGCAGGCGTGCCGTCCCCCGTACGACGACGCTGCGGGCGGCGTCCTCGCCGTACCGGTCGACCTCGAAGGCGACCTCGGACCCCATCGCGACCGACAGCAGCTTGTTGCCCTCGGCGGTGCGGAAGAGCAGGGTGTCCCCGTCGACGGCGTAGTTGATCGGGGTGATGTGGACCTCGTCGACGAGCCGGAAGGCGAGCCGTCCGAACTCCTCCTCGCGCAGCATCTGCCAGCACTCGTCCGCCGACAGCACGGTGACCACGTCCTCGTCCATGAGTCCCACTCCCTCGCCTCGCCGGTGCCCTCACTCGGAACGTACGGCGGGCAGGAGCCGGGCGACCAGTACCGAAGGTCCCGCGATCCGGGACGTTGTCTGGCGAAGATCGGCACACATCGGTTAGCGTTTCCCCACCTTTCGAGGGGACCCGCACGCTCCGGCGTCGGGTCCGCGACTGGCGAGTGTGGGTGGCCCCGGCCCGACCCGCACCCCGGCCAGGAGCGTGGCGTCACCTCGCCGCGCCGGTGGGGTGGCAGCCGCCCTGTCCGCCCCACCGGCCCGGTCTCCGCCCGACGCTTCCGCCCTTCGCCGTATCGGTTTACGATGTAAAGCGGTATTCGTGGAGAGAGGACTGCTGATCGATGGTGCTGAAGGTTGCCCTCGTCGACGCCGACGAGCTCGTCGTCCGTGGCGTTGCCGCGATGCTGCAGGCCCAGGGCGACGGGTGCCAGCTCGTCGACCTCGGCTCGTCCTCCGCCGACATCGTCCTGTGCGACACCGTCGCCACCAGCCGCGGACAGCGTCGGGTCGCCCGCCTGCTCGAGGACGCCCGGGTCGGGAAGGTCGTCGTCTACACCTGGAACTTCCAGCCCTGGCTGGCCGGCGAGCTGATCCGCCAGGGCGCCTCCGGCTACCTCTCCAAGGGACTGCCGGCCGCCGAGCTGGTGTCGGCCCTGCGCGCCGTGCAGGGTGGCCGCGTCGTCGTGGCGCCGGACCGCCGCGGGCTCACCGGTGGCAACGCCTGGGTGGGCCAGGCCGAGGGCCTCACCGCGCGCGAGGCGGAGGTGCTGTCCCTCATCGTCGGCGGCCTGTCCAACAACGACGTGGCCGACCAGATGGGCCTGTCCATCAACTCGGTCAAGTCCTACGTGCGGTCCTGCTACCGCAAGATCGACGCCGACAGCCGGTCACAGGCGGTCCTGTGGGGGCTCACCCACGGCCTCGGTCCCGGCAGCCACGACGTGCGCGCCGAGCCGGAGGCCGCGCAGCGCCGGGAGCGTCCCGCCTAGGGTCGGGAGGGTGATCCGCGACCTCACCGACGCCGAAGCCCGCCGAGCCCTGGTCCTCAAGTGGGGCACCGTCGATCCCGACGTGATCCCCGCCTGGGTGGCCGAGATGGACTACGCCACCGCCGACGTCGTCACCGACGCCCTGCACGCGGCGATCGACGCGGGCCGGACCGGCTACCCGCCGCTCGAGGTGGGTGGCGAGCTCGGCCGGGCGTACGCCGGGTGGTCCGGCAGGCAGTTCGGCCACGAGGTCGACCCCGACCACGTCCTCCCGGTCGTCGACGTCACCGCCGGGGTGCGCCTCGCCCTCGACGTGCTCAGCGATCCCGGTCCGATGGTGATGCCGGTCCCGGCCTACAGCCCGCAGCTCGAGATCGCGCAGATCACCGGGCGCGAGCGCCGGGACCTGGTCGTCGACCCCGACGCCGAGGCCTGCACCATCGACCTCGACCAGCTCGACCGGCTGTTCGCCGACGGCGCCCGCACCCTGCTGCTCACCCAGCCGCACAACCCGTGGGGGCGGGTCTTCGACCGTGCCGAGCTCGAGGGGATCCGGGACGTCGTCACCGCGCACGGCGCCCGGGTGGTCAGCGACGAGATCCACGCCCCGCTGGTGCTCCCCGGGCGCGAGCACGTCCCCTACCTCTCGCTGCCCGGGACCGCCGAGCACGCCGTGGCCGTCGTCGCCTCCTCCAAGGCGTTCAACACCGCCGGGCTCAAGTGCGCCCAGGTGGTGACCGGTGACGACGCCACCCGTGACCGGCTCTTCGCGGCGCCGATGGCCCGCAACGACTCCTGGTCGACGCTCGGGGTCGTGGGCGCGGTGGCGGCCTACACCCACGGCGACCCGTGGCTGGCGGCGCTGCGCGCGCGGCTCGACCAGCAGCGCGCCCTGCTGGCGACCCTGCTGGCCGAGCACCTGCCGCTGGCCAGGATGCGACCGCTCGAGGCGACGTACCTCGCCTGGCTGGACCTGCGCGCCTACGCGCCGGAGGGCCGCGACGACTGGGACCCGGCGGCCGTCATCCTGGAGAAGGGCCGGGTCAAGGTCGCTCCCGGCCACGACTACCACCCCGGCACGGGTGGGCACGTGCGGCTCAACATCGCCACCTCGCCCGAGCGGCTCGCCGAGATCGTCCGGCGCACCGCCACCGCGCTGGGGGCGCTCAGCGCCTGATCCGAGCCGTCCGTGCGGTCTTCACGCTCAGCGGGAGGTGGCCGGGAGCCGCGGCGGTGACCGTGACGCGGAGTCGCTTCCCGAGCTGCTTCTCGGTGACCCTGAACCTGCGGTGCGTCGCCTTCTTGATGACCTTGCCCCGGGCGTACCAGGTGTACGTCAGGGTCGCCGGGTCCGGCGTCCACGACCCGGCGGTCACCCGCAGGACCCTGCCGACGCGGAGCGTGCCCTTGATGCGGGGGACGACCACGTTGTCCATGGCCGCCGGCGGGACCACGACCACCGGCGGGACCGGAGCGGCGATGACCGGCGCCGTTGCGGCCGACCAGGCCGAGGACGGCACCCAGCCCGCGGTGTGCGTGCCGGTGGCGAGCACCCGGATGCTCTTCCCCAGGTCGGCCGCGGTGGGGGTGTACGCCGGACCGGTCGGGTCGTCGGCGGGCGTGGTGTCGTCGCCCACCACCCAGCGGTAGGTCACGGTGGTGCCCGCGGGCTGCCACGTGCCGGGACCGGCGGTGAGGGGCGTGCCCACCTGGGCGACCCCGGAGATGGTGGGGGCGGACGTGTTCTGCACCAGGCCGCCGAGCCGGACGTCGATGCCCGTGCGCTCCTGGCCGGTCTCCACCACGAGCGGCGTGGCGCTGAACAGGTCGGCGCCCTCGTCCCAGAACTCGCTCGCACCCGTGGACGGGTCGCGGAACCCGAGGGCGTACGTCGCCCCCTTGACACCCTCGAGGGCGAAGCGGCCGTCCTGGTCGGTGACGTAGGTGTCCACCGACACGTAGGCGCTCGGGCCGTACTGCCACCAGAGGGAGACCTGGCCGTTTGGGACCGGGGCTCCCGCACCCACGGTCAGCCGGCCGGTGATGCGGCCCGCCGCCTCGAGGGAGGCGTCGGTCCCGGCCGTGACCTCGTCGGCGGTGACGGGCACCCAGGTGGCGACCGGGCCGGCGATGACGTCGTCGTAGTACTCGGTCGCGAAGTCGGAGTCGGGATCGGTGAACCGGAGCTTGTAGTAGGCGTAGGCCTCGACGTCGTCGATCCGGTAGGCCCCGGTCGAGTCGGTCTCGGCCTGGCCCACCACCTCGTCCCCGTAGCCGAAGTTGCGCAGCACCGACACGTCGACGCCTGCCAGCGGGGCGTCCGCGTCGTCGGTGACGGTCCCGGCGATGCTGCCGTACCCGGCCACCGCCCCAGCAGTGCCGTCGGCGCCGTGGGCGGCGGTGGTGGTCATGGCCAGCGGTGCGACGGCCAGGGCCACCACGGTGGCGAGCCCCGTGGTGGTGGCGGTGATGCGGTTCATTCGTTCCCCCGTGCATGGATCGTGACGTGTCTACCCGCATCCTGCCCGTCCGGACGGTTCCTGGACAGGGACTCGGGCAGAATGCGCCGCGTGACCACGCCACCCTCCGGACAACCCGCCAGGATCGCCGTCGTCGGACTCGGGTACGTCGGCCTGTCCATGGCCGTCCTCCTCGCCCGCCACCACCGGGTCGTCGGCCTCGACCTCGACGAGGCGCGCATCGAGACCCTGCGTGCGGGCAGGAGCCCGATCCACGACGAGGACATCCAGCGCTTCCTCGCCGAGGAGGAGCTCGACCTCACGTTCACGGGAGACCCCGCCGAGGCCTACGCCGGCGCGGAATACGTCGTCATCTCGACGCCGACCAACTACGACGAGGTCACCAACTACTTCAACACCGCCTCGGTCGAGGCGGTCATCGCCGACGTGCTGCGGCACGCGCCCGACGCCACGATGGTGATCAAGTCGACGATCCCCGTCGGCTTCGTCGAGGACGTGCGTGCGCGGCTCGGCACCGACAACGTGATCTTCAGCCCGGAGTTCCTCCGTGAGGGGCGGGCCCTGCATGACAACCTGCACCCGGCGCGGATCGTGGTCGGCGAGGAGAGCGACCGGGCCCGCCGGTTCGCGGCACTGCTCGTCGAGGGCTCGGACGAGGACGACGTACCGACGCTCTTCACCGCGCCGACCGAGGCGGAGGCGATCAAGCTCTTCGCCAACACCTACCTCGCGATGCGGGTGGCGTTCTTCAACGAGCTCGACTCCTTCGCGCTCTCGCGCGGGCTCGAGTCGCGGCAGATCATCGACGGCGTCGGGCTCGACCCGCGGATCGGCACGCACTACAACAACCCGTCCTTCGGGTACGGCGGCTACTGCCTGCCCAAGGACACCCGCCAGCTGCTGGCCAACTACTCCGAGGTCCCGCAGACGCTGATCACCGCGATCGTGGACGCCAACACCACACGCAAGGACTTCATCGCCTTCGACATCATCGACCGCAGGCCGCGGGTCGTCGGCGTGCACCGGCTGCTGATGAAGGCCGGGTCGGACAACTTCCGCGAGTCCTCGGTGCAGGGGATCATGAAGCGGATCAAGGCCAAGGGCATCCCGGTCGTCGTCTACGAGCCCGAGATCGGCGCGGAGCACCTCGACGAGGACGGTCGCTTCTTCGGCTCGGAGGTGATGGCCGACCTCGAGGCGTTCAAGCGGGAGGCCGACCTGATCGTGGCCAACCGGATGGTCCCGGAGCTGGCCGACGTCGCCGACCGGGTCTACACACGGGACCTCTTCGGGTCGGACTGATCGTCCGTGCCCGCTGTCGTCTTCGTCCACGGTGCCGGGAAGGCCGGCGCCGAGGCCTGGCCGCTCCAGGCCGCGCACGCCGCTCGCGGGTGGTCGTTCCTGGGTCGCGATCCCCGGGGTGACGACGCCGCCCGCGACGCCGACCGTCTCCTGGACCTGGTGTCCTCGACCGGCGGCGGGCACCTCGTGGCGCACTCGTACGGCGCCAACGCGGCGATCCTGGCGGCGCAGCGGGAGCCCGCGCGCGTGCTCTCCCTCGCCCTGCTGGAGCCAGCGTGCTTCGACCTCGCGCGGGGGATGCCGGCCGTGGAGGCGCACGTCGCCGACATGGCCCCCGCCTTCGCGGTCGCGGACGACCCCTCCGTGTCCGGACGCGACTTCTTCGGACTCTTCGCGCAGGGAATGGGCTTCGAGCCACCCGCGGACTGGGACGAGCGCCTCGAGGACAACGCCGCCCGACTCCGGCAGCTCTCACCGCCCTGGGGTGTCGGCCTCCGGCCGGAGGTCGGCCTGCCGGTGCGCACCCTCGTGCTCACCGCTCCCTCGAGCCCCCTGTACGCCGAGACGGCCCGGTCGCTCGCCGCCCTCGGTGCCGTGCACCGGACCGTGCCGGGTGCCGGGCACCGCCTGCAGGACGACCCGCGGACGACCGAGCTCCTGCAGGGGTTCTGGGAGGCGTAGGCCGCCTCGCCGCTCGCCTCTCCTCGGGCCGCGACCACGCACAACCGAGGCAGTTCGCGGCGACGTACTGCCTCGCCCCGCTCAGAGCGCCCCGGTCGGACGCGAACTGCCTTCGTCGTGCTGACCCTCACCAGGCGTCGCCGGGCCGGTCCTCGCACGTCACGTCCACGGACAGGTCCGGTACGACGGACAGCTCGCGCCGCAGGACCATCAGGCCGCCGTGCTCGCCGTCGGGCACGACGCCCGAGGACGTCTCGGTGAACGAGCGACCGCGCCACCTCTCCCAGCCGAGCGCCTCGTAGAAGGCGGTGGCCCGCCCGGTCGACAGCATCGCCACCGGCCAGCGCGTGGCGATCTCGGCCTGGAGCGTCTCCATCGAGCGCCGACCGATGCCCTCGCCCTGGCGGTCCGGATCGGTCGCCACCGCCTCGACGTACGCCACCGTGCGCCACGGCTGCGCCCCGAACCGGATCCGTCGCGGGACGGCACTCGCGTGGCCGACGAGCCGGTCGCCGGCGCGGACCAGCACGTGCACCCCGCCGTACGCATGATCGGCGTCGTGGTCGCTGAAGCGGTCGCCGAAGGCGCGGTCCCAGAGCTGGCGCAGCTCCGCGCGGGTCGCTGCGTCGATGTGGGCACTGGCCACGGCAAGGACGTCCACGACGTCAATGTAGGTGTGGCAGCACCTCGGCGCCCGCGGGATCCCACGTCAGCACCGCGTCACGGAGCACGTCCGGTGGGGAGGCACTGTCCAGCCGGAGCACCGGGCACTCGAGGCTCGACAGCCACTCCTCGTGTGCCGCACGGCTGCGGCCCGCGAACGCCGGGTCGTCGTACCCCCGGGCCCACTCCAGGAAGTCCGCCCATGCGGCCTCGTCGAAGTCGCGACCGGCCCGACGGGACTGCTCCCGCGCCTCGAGTCGACGCAGCCGCTCGTCGGGGTCCAGCGTCAGGAAGACGACCGCGTCGCAGCGCGCCACGACCTCGTCGCCCCACCCGAGCATCGAGCCCGACAGCACCCACGCCTCGCGCGGCACGAACACCTGCTCCATGAGCGAGATCCGCTCGGCGTCCGGTCGCCTCTGCTGGTACGGCGGGTCGCTCGGCACCCAGAAGTAGTCGTCGGCGTCGGCGTGCGGCACTGCCCATCGGTCGGCCACGGCTCGGGCCAGGGTCGTGGTGCCGGCACCGCTGGCGCCCATGACGTGGAGGCGGGAACGCAGCATGGAGCCATTGTGCTGTCGAGCGACCGCCGACCATGACGCCCCCGCCGGCACGTCCGACGATCTCCGCCCTCCGAGTGGTGGACTGTCCGCGTGCTGACCGCCGACGACCTGGACGTGACGGCTGCCCTTGCGTGGGCACAGGAGGTGATCGGGCCGGTCACGGCCGTGCGCGAGCTCAGCGGCGGCTGGACCTCGACCATGCTCGCCCTCACGGTCGAGGGCGGGGACGAGGTCGTGCTGCGCCTGATGACGCGGGAGCCCTGGCGCACGCACGGGACGGGCCTGACCACTCGGGAGAGCGACGTCCAGGCGATGCTGGCCAGCACGCCGGTGCCGGCGCCGCGCACCGTGGCGCTCGATGCCGAGGGCCGCCACTGCGGTGTCCCGGCGCACCTGATGACCCTGCTGCCGGGGTGCACGGACGTCGACCGCTTCGACGAGGTCCTCGTGGGCGAGCTGGCCGACCTGCTCGCCACCATCCACGACGTCGAGCCGACCATCGACGTGCGCGCCTACCAGTCCTGGGCGTGGGAGGCGAAGTTCCGGGTGCCGCCCTGGGCGAGGGACCCGGACCTGTGGCTGGCGGCGTTCGAGCTCCTGCGCGCCGCTCCCCCTGAGTTCGAGCCGCGCTTCCTCCATCGCGACTTCCAGCCTCGCAACGTGCTGCTGTCCGAGGGCCGCGTCACCGGTGTCGTCGACTGGGTCGAGACCTCGATCGGGCCGGCCTGGCTGGACGTCGCGCACTGCTGCACCAACCTGGCGATCGTGCACGGCGACACGGCGGCGGACCTGTTCGCCGCCGCGTACACCGAGCGCACCGGTCGTCGGCCCGAGCCGTACTTCGACGTCATGGACGTCGTCGGGTTCCTCCCTCCGCCGGGCCGGGCCGCCTTCTTCGAGGACGACGGGCCGGAGAACCAGCGGCTGGAGGAACGGCTCCGCTCGGTCCTCGGGTGAGCGCGACCGACCCGGTGTCATGAGAGTCGCGTCGTGAGAGTCGCGTCGTGCCGATCATGGCGGCGGTGGGGGCAACGGTCCGAACAGGCCACGTCGGACCCACTCCTGGATCGCTGCGTCGCTCGGGGCTCGGACCTCGTCGGGGTCCGGTCCACCCGGAGCCGCGTCGGGCCAGAGCTCCGCGAACCACTCAGCCTGGTCGAGGGCATCCCAGTGCCTGCGCACGAAGGCGACGAGGTCGGACCGGCGAGCTCGATCAGACACATGGCGGGCCAGGTACGACAACGCACTTGCGACGACCTGCGACTGCGATGGGCGCTTGCGCCGGAGGACGGAGCGCAGGTGCCTGAGGACCTGCTCGAACGCCCGGTCGTCGCCGGCTCCGGCGAGACCATGGACGGCGTAGTCCTTCACGACCCCGTCCGGCGTGGTCAACCCGTCGACCAGGTCCGGCGTGGCCAGCGGACCGATCCGCTTCGCCAGCGCGAGGAGCGATGCGCAGCGCACGTCCCGGCTGCCGGGGCCGGACACCCGGATGGCTCGCCGGAGAGCGGCGTCGCCGTGAGCGCCGGCGCAGTCACCGAGGCGAGCAGCGATGACGGGCTTGGCGAAGACGAGGTCGTCGGACTCGTCGAGCATCTGCGCCAAGAGCTCTTCCGTATGGGGATCCCGGTAGGCATCGTCGATGGCGCGAGATCGAAGGGCGGTCCGCCGACTGCGGGCTGCCGTCAGGATGGCTTCGTGGTCGCATGCCTCGCTCACCCGTGCAGCATGCCCGAGGCCCCGTGCCATGACACCTGCTCGACGGCAGGTCCACGCACTCGTCGCGTCAGGTGAGTGCGCTCCTGTGGGTCTCGGCGAGGGCGTCAGTCCTGCACGTCGTCCCAGTCTGCGAGGCGGTCGATGACGTTGCCGGCACGGTCGGTCACCACCCACTCGCCCGGCCCGGGCGGAAGGTCGTCGTCGTCCGGCAGCTCACGCGTGTGGGACGGCCACCAGTCGTAGGTGTCGTAGACGAGGTAGCGCATCTCGACCGGCGTCGCGAGCACCTTGTCCTTGAACGGGGTCACGCGCGGATCATCCGTCCCCCAGATGACGCTGAGATAGGTGTCCCAGTCGCGTGGCGTCACCACGACCTCGACGGTCCGGACCACGCCCGGGGACTGCTCGAACGTGACCTCGATGCCGCCCGGCACCTCCCGGGCGCTGGCCCAATGGTCGATGTGCTCCAGGACACGGGCCCAGACGTGGCGGTACCTCACGTCAGGATGATGCACCCGTTCAGGTCGACCGGGGTGCAGATCGTCGTAGGTCGCGCACCTGGGGCTTCTCCTCGTACCCGGCCGCCCGATAGGTCGCCACGGCACCCACGTTGCTGCTCGCGGTGCTGACGAAGGCGTGCGAGCACCCCATCTCCTGGAGGGCCGCGGCGGCGGCGAGGCAGATCGCCCGACCGTGACCGCGTCCCCGGTGGTCGCGAGCCACTCCCATGGGCTCGAGCTCGCCGGGTCCGCCCGGCCGGCCCGCCCACACCGTGACCATGGCGACGGCGTCGTCCTGCTCGTCGTACCCCACCAGCGACCGGGCGCGGGAGTACGCGGGTCCCTGCGTCAGGGCACGCCACCGCTCCGCGGTGAAGGTGCTGCGGTCGAACGCCGACTGGTGCACCGCGAGGCGGTCGTCGAGCCGGTCGGGGTCGACGTCCTCGACGCGCAGGTGGTGCTCAGGCACCTCCTCCGACAGGTCGCGCACGAGGGGCGTCCACGGCTCGTCGTACTCCCACCCCTGGCCCAGCAGCAGGTCGTGAAGCGGCCCCCCGAAACGCGCCTCGAGGGCCACCTCGCCGGCCGGCAGCACGCGTCCGTCGTCCGCATCGAGATCGGCCACGAGGTCGCGTACGAAGTCCTCGTCGTGCCGGAACCCCGGTGCCACCGTGAGACGCAAGAGCTCGGGCTCGTCGAGGAGACCCACTGCGGCCAGGCGGTCGTCGACCTGCCACACCCGCAGGGCAGCGGCCAGGGCCTGCGCACCGAACTGGTGGTTCCACCCCAGGTCGCCCACGTGCAGCGCAGCCAGGTCCGGGTCGTACGCCCAGGTGCGCATCTCCTCGATGACCACGGCCAACGACTCCACGCCCGGCGTCACCAACATGGCCCCTTCCTACCGACGCCCGCCACCGACGACAACCGAGTTCTCGCGGCGCCCGACAGGGCCAAGGCGGCAGCCGCCGATGTCGAGGGTGCCCCGATCGAGCTCACGCCAGGTCGGCCATGCCGGCCGAGAAGTGCCAGCCCGGGTGTCGCGTCCTCAGCGTGTCGAGGTGTGTGTCCCACGCGCTCCCATCCAGTAGCTCCGGCGGGACGAGCGTGATCTCGCCGCCTCGCGCGACGAAGCCCCAGGAGAAGCCGAGCAGCAGTCGGGCTTCGAGGCCGTTGCCCACGTCGTCGGGGACACACAGGAAGCTGTGGGCCATCCAGTCCATGTCGACGCGAGGCGACCGTGAGGGGGCGTCGAAGAGCGTGGGGTTGAGGCCCAGCCAGCAGTAGGGATGAGGCAGGTCGCCGAGGAAGGCGAGCGGGTCCATCTCGAAGCGTTCGCCGCCGCTCTCGTTGTCGTCGGACCGAACCAGCTGGACCCAGCCCATGAGCGAGTCGTAGCCACGGAACGGGCGATCGACGGTGGCGGTGCAGACGGGGTAGCCCTCGGTGTCGGGCGGGCAACCCACCATCACGGGATCGGTGTTGCGCCGATAGTCCACGTGCACCCGCCCGGCGACTCCGCTGAGCTCGAAGGGGATCTCCATGCACGGACGCTAGCGGAGGTCGAGGCGACCAGGTTGCCTCCGTGGGAACCGCGTCTTCAGCGCAGCCTTCCCCAGAGCCCGCGCTTATGGTGCGGCGGCTCGGGGGTGGCATCCGGGGCGTTCCCCTCGGGCGGAGGCGTCGCGCCCAGCTCGGACGGGACCGGCTTCTTGAGCTTGCCGTCGTACCGCGGGACCTCGCGCTCGGCGGTGGGGACGAAGCCGGCGTCGGCGGCCGGGACACGCCGTACGCCGTAGACGCGGTCCAGCGCCTCGTCGGAGGTGCCGAGGCCGAGCCAGGTCGCCCGGGTGACCGCGGCGACCCGCTCGAGGCGGCCGACGCCGTCGATGACCAGCGCGCCGTCGTGGGTGCGCTCGAGGTCCTCGACCAGCGCGAGCAGCGCGCCCGGGGTCGGGGCGAGCGCGGCGGAGTCGAGGGTGAGGCGCAGGCTGGAGCGGGTGCGACCCTCGGGGACGGCGGCGACGAGGGCGACGCGCTGGTCGTCGCGGTAGGTCCGGTGCACGATCCGGGTCTCGAGCAGCGGGTCGGCCAGCGGGTGGATGCGCTCCTCGTGCAGCGCCGCCCAGTCCCCGACCAGCAGTACCCGCAGGTCGTCGAGGGTCGAGTCGAGGACGGCGTCGACGCAGCCGCGCACCTCGTCGGCGTCGCCCGTCATCTCGAGGACGACCTCGAGGTACGGCGTCTCGTAGCGGCGGCCGTGCGCGTTGCGCTTGGGTCGCATCCCGGGCACCAGGTTGGCGAGGTACGCGTCGTTGTAGCGGTTGACCTGGTCGCGACGCTCCATCACGTGCGAGCGGCCGAGGTGCCACGACCTCGCGTCGTGCTCGGGGACCAGGATGCCGCCGGCCTCGCCGAGCCGGTGGCCGAGCTCCATGTCCTCCCCGAGGCGCAGCGTGGTGTCCCAGCCGCCCGCGGCGTCGAGCAGGTCGCGGGACAGCGCGAAGGTCGCGCCCACGAAGGACCGGAAGGCCCTCGGGCCGGCCTGGGTGAGGTCGTCGGTACGCCGCCACATCCCCTCGACCCACTTGTGCGGCTCGGCCTCCTCCCAGTCCCAGAGCGTCGCGACCTCGCCCGACGCGACCTGCTGGCGGGTGGTCGCCGGGTCCTGGGCCAGGAGACGCTCGGGATCGACGAAGCGCTTGGTGCCGGCCACCACGGCGTAGTCGACCTCGTGCAGCCAGCGCAGCTGCGCCTCGAGGTGGTCGGGCCACAGCAGCATGTCGGCGTCGACGAAGTAGAGCAGCTCGCCCTCGCTCGCGCGGCCCGCGACCTCGCAGGCGCCGGCGCAGCCCCAGCCCTCGGCGACCCGCACCACACGGGTGTTGTCCGGGACCACCGCGGGCAGCTCGACCGGCGGCGTGCTGCCGTCGTCGGAGACCACCACCTCCATGAGGTGCGCGGGGTAGGTCTGCGCGGCCAGGCCGGCGAGCACGTGCGGCAGGGTGCGGTGCGAGTTGTACGCCGGGACGACCACCGTCACGGTGCGGGTCGGCGTCCACGCCCCGACGGCCGGGGGCGCCAGGACGTCCCACTCGTTGCGGCGTACGACGGGCTGGTCGCCGCGGCGCGACACGGGCAGGCTCATGGCAGGTCCCGCTCGTCGACCTCGAGCTCGCGGCTGGGCCGGAAGCCGTCCCACTCCCGGTCCACGATGCCCTCCTTGCGGAAGGAGTCGGCCTCGACCTGCCACGTGTGGTGGCCGCTGGCGAGCCGGCGCAGCACGTAGCCGAGGCCGTGAGTGCGGTAGATCCGGCCGCCGGCCGCCTCGATGCCGCTGAGGAGCTGGGCGTCGACGAAGCGGCGTACGGGACGGAAGCCGCCCACGCTGCGCACCACGTCGCGGTCGGCCATGATCGTGCCGCCGGCGACGAAGCGGTTGAAGATCTCGGTCGGGTGGTTGCGCCGGGTGGTGATCCCGAGCTCGGCGAGGTACACGAACTCGCTGGGCATCCCGACCACGTCGGCGCCGCTGAAGCGACGGGCGAGCAGCAGGTCGACGACTGCGTGCGGGCCGTACCAGTCGTCGTCGTCGACCTTGAGCAGCACGTCGCCGGACGCGGCCTCGTAGGCGTCGTTGAGCACGTCGCCGAAGAACGTGTCCTCGCTGCGCGGGACGAGGACGACGTCGCGACCGGGCAGGGCGGCGCGCACCTGCGCCTCGTCGGCCTCCCACCCGTGGGTGGCCAGGACGAGCTCGAAGTCGGCGTCGCGCTGGCGGGCGAGCTGGCGCAGGGCGAAGTCGAGCTGGTGGGGGCGCATGGTGGTCAGCAGGACGCTCACCTGCGGCCGCGCGACGTGGCGGACGCCGGCGCGGGCCGCGAGCCGCGCGCGCCACGCGACGGTCGAGTGCTCGAGCAGGGCCGCGCGCCGCACGGTGACGCTGTGCTCCTCTCGGGCCAAGGCGTCGTCGAGGTCGGGCTGTTCTCGCAGTGCTTGCTGCAGGCTCTCGCCGAACGCGGGCTGGGTGCCGGTGGCGAGGAGCGGTACGCCGGCGGCGGCCAGGTGGACGACCGTCCCCGGGTCCGCGGTGGCGAGGTCGACGCGGAGTCCCTGGACGTCGCGCAGCGCGTGGATCGCGGCCTCGGTCACCTGCTGGTCGGGGGCGAGGTCGCGGACCGGCTCGGTCCACTCCTTCCTCCAGCCGCGCGGGTTGACCACCATCTCGTCGACGGGCTCGAGGCCGGGGTCCGTGACGACGGTCGGCGCACGGTCGATGACGGGGTGCACCGGGACGCCCGTCGTCTCGGTGGTTGAGGTGCGAGCGGAGCGAGCCTCGAAACCCGTGACCACCACGTCGGCGGGGACCACGACCTCCTCGTCGGCCGCCTCGGCCGCGGCGCCGTAGAGCTGGGCGCGCACGTCGAGGCCCGCGGCGGGCTCGCGACCGACGTAGGCCACGACGACTCCCCCGTGGCCGGTGTCGACGCCCGGGACGGCCTGGCGGGCGAGCTCGGTGAGCACCACGTGGGCGCCGATCGGCTGGGCGAAGCGCAGCACGGTGAGCACACCACGCCCGGCCTCGCGGGCCATCAGCGACGTGAGCGGGGGCCACTCGGGACGCGGGACGAGGACGAGGGGCTCGGTCGCGTCGGTGAGCCAGAGCGCGACGACGCGGGTCTGGCCGACCCGGCTGATCGTCGAGGCGAGCCGGCGCAGGGAGGCGCGGTCGGCGGTCATCCACAGGACCGACTTCCACCCGCGGCCGATGTCGGTGGTGCCTGCCATGGTCGTGAACGTGGCACCGGCCGGTGCCAGGTCGGCGGCGGACGCGTCGTCACCGATGACCAGGAGGGGTTCGGGGGAGGTGAAGCCGTCGAGGGGATGACCGGAGAAGGACACGCTCATCGCTGGACCTCCTGCTCGCGCGGGGTGCGTTCCCGCAACGAGGCGGGGAGGCTGTGGGTGACCAGCGGTCGGGGCTGCTGGCGCAACCAGGTGCGGGTGACGTGGTCGATGATGTGGACGCCTTCGGGTGCGTCGACGCGCACGAGGCCGCCCAGGGACTCGGCGCGGCCCGCGCGGATGGCCTCGTCCACCTCGAACTCGCGCAGCTTGCGGTAGAGCCGGGTGTGGGTGAAGTCGACTCCCTCGGTGCGCCAGTGGGCGTACTCGTCGGCGTCGAGCCACTTGACCTCGACGCACAGGCCCTGCTGGAGGACGAGCCGCTCGACCCCGGCGGGATACTCGCGCAGCTCCCAGTCGAAGGCCTTCACGAAGGTGAAGTCCGGACCCATGGGATAGACCCACGGCTCGAGGAAGCGCAGCGACAGGTCCAGCCAGCCGGTGCGCTCGTCGACCACGGTCAGCGGGTGCCGCGGCATGGACACGATGGTCTGCGTGGTCTCCAGCTGCCAGGCCAGGTCGCGCAGGATGCCGGCGCCCTCGGGCGTGAGCACCATGTCGCCGTCCCACTTCATCGAGTACGACGTCCGCACGTGGCTGAAGCACCAGTTGTAGAAGTGCGTCAGCGAGTGCACCGAGGTGGCGGGGGTGGCGAGGTGCTCGCCACCGGCGCGGGCCACGGCGTGCGGGTAGGTGAGCCCGGTGAAGCGGTCGCCGGCGCCGCACTCGGCGGCGATCGCCTCCGCGACCTCCAGCGTGCCGTCGGTCGAACCGTTGTCGACCAGCAGCACGTGCTGGACCGCCGAGAGGATGGGCGGCAGCACCCACGGCAGGTTGCGGGCCTCGTTGCGCACCCGGAAGACACAGGTGAGGCCGGGCGCGAGGCGCTCCCCGCGCGACCAGGGCCACGTCACGTCGTAGTCGGGGAGCCCTTCCAGCGAGGGGATGTCCGAGATGTGGGGTGCCACCGGCGTCCTCAGCGCTCCCGGCGCAGGGCCTTGCGGAGGCCGCGGCGGGCGCCCTCCGGCACGATCGCGCGCACCGAGTGCGGCACCCGGTCGGCGACGCTGCGGGTGCCCTCGGCCGGGCCGGCCTGCGCCGGGCGGCGGGCCTCGGCTGCGGCCGTACGCCGCTGGGCCAGGGTCGTGGAGTGCGCGAACGCCTCGGCGTCGGCGTACATCTCGCCGTAGGCCACCCGGAGCTGGTCGCTGGCCTCGTGGGCCTTGGCGGTGTCGCCGCCCTCGTCGGCGAGGCCGTCGAGCACCTCCCACGTCTCCTGGGCGAGCTCGCGGAGCGCGACGGGCACCTGCACGTCGTCCCAGGTCAGCGTGACCCGGCGCAGCGAGGGGTCGATGAACTTGTGGACCTGCGCGATGTCGTTGGCCATCGCGGTCTTGACCGCGTGCAGGTCGAAGGCCTCGCCGATCGCGAAGACGGGCTGGGTCCAGTCGGCGAGCAGGTCGGCGTACCGGACGAAGCGACGCTGCTCGCCGCGGGTCGCGCGCTCGGTGTGCAGCATCATGTTGACCCAGGCGGCCGTGCGGGTGACGTCGCCCTGGCGCTGGTCGTAGTACTGCTTCTTGCTGCCGACCACCTCGGTCACCGGCCGCAGCATGGTGATGTACGACGACGTGGCGTCGCAGCGGTCGGCGCACGCGCGCCACAGCCCGAGGAACCATGCGGCACGCGGGTCCTTGACGACCAGCTCGTCATGCTCGGCGAGCTGCGACTCCAGCCAGGCGGTGACCCGCTCGCGGGTGGCGTGGTCACCGCTGAGCCGGCCGGCGTCCAGCCACGCCCGTGGGCGGGCGTCGGAGACCTGGACGTTGCTGCGGGCGAGGAGCTCGGTGTGCAGGTCGACGACCCACTGCGGCTCGCCGAAGCCCTTGGGGTTGGTGGCGTCGGCGGCGACCTCGGGCTGCGGCACGTGCAGCCCCAGCGTCTGGAGGGTGCCGCTCATCGTGCTGGTGCCGCTGCGGCCCGACCCGACCACGTACACGACCCGGCGACTCGACATGCGTCGCACCCTATCGGGGAGCGGACCCGCTCCCGGGCTGGGCGGCGATCGCGTCGGCGTACCACTGGAAGGAACGCTTGGGCGTGCGCTCCAGGGTGTCGTAGTCGACGTGCACGAGGCCGAAGCGCTGGGTGAGCCCCTCGGCCCACTCGAAGTTGTCCATCAGCGACCAGCAGTAGTAGCCGCGCACGTCGACACCCCGCTCGATCGCCTCGGCGACCGCGGTCAGGTGGGCGTGCAGGTAGTCGATGCGCGGCTGGTCGTCGACGACGCCGTCCTCGTCGGGGCCCATGTTGTAGGCGCACCCCGACTCGGTGATCACGATCGGCGGCAGCGCGGCGCGGTAGCGGGCGCGGAAGATGATCAGCCACTCGCGCAGCGCGTCCGGCACGACCGGCCAGCCGAGGTCGGTCGTCGGGTAGCCGACGACGTCACGCAGCTCGAAGGGCATGTCCGCGTCCTCGGGCGCCGCGGCGATCTTCATCGGGTTGTAGTAGTTGACGCCGTAGAAGTCGAGCGGCTGCCGGATGGTCGCCATGTCGCCCGGCTCGGCCAACCCGTCGAGCAGCGGGGCCAGGTCGACCGGGTAGCGGCCGAGCAGCATCGGCTCGAGGAACATCCCGTTCCACAGGCCGTCGTAGATCTTGCTGGCCCCCACGTCGGCGTCGTCGTCGGAGGCCGGCCACACGGGCGCGTGGTTGTTGGCGCAGCCGATGCTCTGCGCCCCGTGCCGCCGCAGCTCGATGGCCGCGCGACCGTGCCCGAGCAGCATGTGGTGCGAGGCCCACAGCGCGTCGAACATCAGGGTCCGCCCGGGGGCGTGGATGCCCAGGCCGTAGCCGAGCAGCGAGGCCACGTTGGGCTCGTTGACCGGGACCCAGTGCGCGACCCGGTCGACGAAGCGCTCGCCGACCACGGCGGCGTACTCGGCGAACAGGTCGACGGTCTCGCGGTTGAGCCAGCCGCCGTCGTCCTCGAGGGCCTGCGGCAGGTCCCAGTGGTAGAGCGTGACCATCGGCTCGATGCCGTGGGCGACGAGGGTGTCGAGGAGCCGTTCGTAGAACGCGAGGCCCTCCTCGTTGACCGTGCGGCCGTCGGGCATGATCCGCGACCACGACAGCGAGAGCCGGTAGCCGGGCGCGCCGAGGCGCTCCATCAGCGCGACGTCCTCCTCGAACCGGTGGAAGTGGTCGCAGGCGACCGTCCCGCTGGAACCGTCGGCGACGCGTCCGGGCTCGGCGCAGAAGGTGTCCCAGATGCTGGGGCCGCGGCCGCCCTCGGTGGCCCCGCCCTCGATCTGGTACGCCGCCGTGCTGGTACCGAACCGAAAACCCGGGGGCAGGAGGGGGAAGGACCCGGGCGGATCACTCGTCACGTTGCGAAGATATCGGCATGGCCGTGACCCTGTACGCCGGATCCACGAGGTTCTCCACCCACGAGGCGGACCGCGTGACGCGGCACTCCTTCTCGTTCGGCCCGCACTACGACCCGGCCCTGCTCGGCTTCGGCCCGCTGGTGTGCCACAACGACGACCTGCTCCAGCCCGGCGGCGGCTATCCCGACCATCCGCACAGCGACCTCGAGATCGTCACCTGGGTGCTGTCCGGGGTGCTGCTGCACACCGACTCCACCGGTCACACCTCCCCGATCGGCCCCGGCTCGGTGCAGGCGATGAGCGCCGGGTCGGGCATCCGGCACGCCGAGGTGGCCGACCCCGCCTCGGGTCCGACGCGCTTCGTGCAGTCGTGGGTGCGCCCCGACTCACCCGGTGGCGCGCCGGTGCACCACGAGCGGGCGGTGGACCTCGCCGTCTCCGGCCTGGTGCCGGTCGCGGGGGCGGGCGGCCTCCCGATACGTACGGCGGGCGCGGCCCTGCGGGTGGCCCGCCTCGCTCCCGGTGAGACCGTCGCGCTCCCCGATGCGCCCCGGCTGCACGTCTTCGCCGCCACCGGCGCCGTCCAGCTCGCCGCGGGCCCACGCCTGTCCGAGGGCGACGCGGCCCAGGTCGTCGACGAGCCCGGGCGGACCGTCACCGCGCTCGACCACACCGACCTGCTGGTCTGGTCCTTCCGCCGACCGGGCGCTTCCTGACACCTGACACCCGCCGACCGGGCGCTTCCTGACACCTGACACCCGCCGATCGGGCACTTCCTGACACCAGACTCCCGCCGACGGGATGATGCTCGAGAGCATCCATCGCCCATCACGGAGGAACGATGAGCACGGACCCCACCGACCGCTGCCTGTTCTGTGCCGTCGCGACCGGCGACGTCCCCGCTCACACGGTGTTCGAGGACGAGCACACCCTGGCCTTCCTGGACATCAACCCAGCAGCTGACGGGCACACGCTCGTCATCCCGAAGGCCCACGCCGACGACCTCCTCGACGTGGACGCCGACACGGCGTCCACGGTCATGCGAAGCGTGAGGACGGTGGCTCGCATCATCGATCGGGCTCTGGCCCCCGACGGACTGACCGTCATGCAGGCCAACCGGCGTGCCGGCTGGCAGGACGTCTTCCACCTGCACGTGCACGTGGTGCCGCGGCACGACGGCGACGCCCTCACGCCACCGTGGACTCCTCAGTCAGTCGAGCCGGAGTCCTTGAGCGCCGTGGCCACACGACTTCGTGGGATGGCCTGACCGCCGCAACCCTCCGGCGTACTGCACGAAACGGGGGAGGTCTACGCGATCCACGCGCACGAAACGGGGGAGGTCGGCGGGTCCGAAGTGTCAGGAAGTGCCCGGTCGGCGGGTCCGAAGTGCCAGGAAGTGCCCGGTCGGCGGGTCCGAAGTGCCAGGAAGTGCCCGGTCGGCGCAATCTACGCGCACGAAAGTGCCCTCTCGGTGGTCAGGCGAGGACGGTGAGCGCGCCGGGGACCACGGCCACCTCGGCGGGCGGCGCGGAGAGCGGAGGCAGTACGCCGAGCGGCTCACCGTCCCCGCCGACCGGCACGGGCACCCGCGCATCCGCCGACAGCTCGACGCGCGCCCCGGTGAGCACGGTGACCTCGGGCAGGGCGACGTGCCGGCCGTCGTACACCTTCGGGAACGACCGGATCAGCGCCCGCTTGGACGCCGCCCCGACCACGACCACGTCGAGCAGACCGTCCTCGAGCCGCGCGGCCGGCGCGATCGCCATCCCCTGGCCGTAGTACCGCGAGTTGGCCACCACGACGGTCGCGGCGTCGTACTCGCCGACCACGCCGTCGACCACGACGCGGTAGCGCGCCGGCCGGTACGCCGCGAGGGCGCGCACCGCGGCGCACGGGTACTGCACCGGGCCGGGCAGGCCGCGGAGCCGGTCCACGAGCTCGGCGGCCCGGGCGTCGACGCCTGCGTAGACCGAGCCGGCGACCACGCGCGAGCACCCGGCGACCGACCAGGAGACCAGGTCGACACGGCGCGTCGACCCGGCGAGCAGCACGTCGGCTTGCGCGAGAGGGTCGTCGGGCAGCCCGAGCATCCGGGCGAAGTCGTTGCCCCGGCCCGCCGGCACGATCCCCAGCGTCCCGCCGAGCCGCGCCACCTCGCCGGCCAGTGAGGACAGCATGCCGTCGCCGCCCACGGAGACCACCACGTCACCGCGGCCGACGGCCGCCGCGACCAGGTCGTGGATGGCCTGCGGGCCGGGCGAGTACGTCACCTCGACCGTCGCCCCCGCGTCGCGCAGGCGGCGGGCCACCGGGACCACGGCTCCCGGGGCCGCCCCGCCGCCGGAGGCGGGATTGACGAGGAAGGAGAAGGAGGTGCTCACGGGATGAGCACCCCGGGGTTGAGCACGCCGGTGGGGTCGAGCGACTCCTTGACCGCCCGCAGCACCTGCACCCCGACCGGGCCGATCTCCCGCGCCAGCCACGGCTTGTGGTCGGTGCCGACCGCGTGGTGGTGGGTGATCGTCGCACCGGCCGCGATCATCGCGTCGCTGGCCGCGACCTTCGCGGCCGCCCACCGGGCCAGCGGGTCCTCGCCCTGGCGGGCGGCGACCGTGAAGTAGAGCGAGCAGCCCGTCTCGTAGACGTGGGACACGTGGCACAGCACCAGCGCCCCCTCCCCGAGCGAGCCGACCAGCGCGTCGCGGACCGCGTCGTACAGCCGCTGCCGGTTCGACCAGAAGGTCGCCGTCTCCAGGGTCTCGACCAGCACCCCGACGTCGAGCAGCGAGTCCCGGAGGTACGGCGCGTGGAAGCGGCCGTGCGCCCACGCCCGGCCCGGCTCCTCCCCCAGGTCGGTCCCACCGAGGCCGGTGAGGACGGCGGCGACGGCGGCACGCTTGGCCGCGACCGCGTCGGGCTCGCCCTCGTGGCCCACGACCATGAGGCAGCCCGCGTCGCCGCCGGCCCCGATCGAGTCGGGGTCGGCGAGGTTGATCGCGGTCTCGTTCTCGTCGGAGAGTCGGATGACGGTGGGCAGCAGGCCGGCCTGCGCGAGGGTCCGCATCGCGTCGGAGCCGGCGGCGAAGGACGGCCAGCGCCAGCCGTCGTACACCTTCACGGCGGGCAGCCGGCGCACCCGGACGGTCACCGACGTGATGACGCCGAGGGTTCCCTCGGAGCCCAGCACGAGCTGGCGCAGGTCGGGGCCGGCAGCGTTGGCCGGGGCCGAGCCGAGGGTGAGCACTCCCGACGGAGTCACGACGGTGAGACCGACGACGAGCGAGTCGAAGCGGCCGTAGCCCGCGCTCGACTGGCCGCTGGACCGGGTCGCGGCGAAGCCCCCGATCGAGGCGTACTCGAACGACTGCGGGAAGTGGCCGAGCGTCAGCCCGTGCGCGGCGAGCAGCTCCTCGGCCTGCGGTCCGCGCAGTCCGGGCTCGAGCGTCGCGGTCATCGACTCGCGGTCGACGGCGACCAGGCGGTCCAGCCGGACGAGGTCGAGGCTGACGACCCCGGCGAAGCCCCCCCGCCTCGCGACCAGCCCCCCCGTGACCGACGTACCGCCCCCGAAGGGCACGACCGCCAGACGGTGCTCGACGGCGACGGCCAGCAGCGCCTCGACCTCTCCCTGGTCGGCAGGGCGGACGACGACGTCCGGGGCGTCGGTGAGGTCGCCGGCGCGGGCCCGCAACAGGTCGGGCGTCGACTTGCCGCGGGTGTGCAGGGCCCGGACGGCGGGGTCCGTGAGCACGTGGTCGGCACCCACGACCGCACGGAGCCGGTCGAGGAGGTCCTCGTCGAAGGCGGACGGGGCGAGGGACGAGGCGGTGTCGGCGGCGGCCGCGCCGGCTGCGTCGGCGAGGGGTCCGAAGGCCAGCTCGACGAGTCCGCGGGCCGCGTCGGGCAGGGCCGTCGCGGCGGCCGGGTCTCCCCAGCGCAGCGGGTGCATCTCGGGCGTCATGCGTTACACTGTGACACATGACGTCACTTCGTCACAACAACCCTCCAGAGCGCACCGTGCCGCAGGACGCCTACCTCGACGCGGCCCGGGCCTGCATCCTCGACGTCGGCTGGCGGCGCACGACGCTCACCGAGGTCGCCCGCCGGGCCGGCGTCTCCCGGATGACGATCTACCGCACCTGGCCCGACATGGGCCGGCTGCTCGGGGACCTGATGACGCGCGAGTGGGTCGGGATCGTCACCGCGAGCGACCCCGACCTCGACATCGCCGACCGGATGCTCGCCACGGTCCGCGCCCTGCGCGACAACGAGCTCTTCGTCCGGATCGTCGAGCTCGACCCGGAGCTGCTCCTGCCCTACCTGCTGCACCGCCGCGGCCGCTCCCAGGACCTGATCCTCGACCTGATCGAGGACGCCGTGCGCGCGGGGCAGGCCGGCGGCACCATCCGTGACGGCCGTCCGGCCGTGATCGCCCGCTCGCTGGTGCTGGCCGCCCACGGCTTCGTGCTCAGCGGGCACACGATGGTCGACGACGAGGTGAGCGAGGAGGACCTATACGCCGAGGCGCGGGAGGTCATCGCGAGGGTGCTGGCCCCATGACCCGCATCCGCGCCGGCCTCGACGACCTGCCCGACCACGTCGACGTGGTCGTCGTGGGGCTGGGGATCACCGGTGCCGGCGTCGCCCTCGACGCGGCCACCCGCGGGCTGGGCGTTCTGGCGCTCGACGCCCACGACCTCGCGTTCGGCACGTCGCGGTGGTCGTCCAAGCTCGTCCACGGCGGGCTGCGCTACCTCGCGCACGGCCAGGTCGGCGTGGCCCACGAGAGCGCGGTCGAGCGCGGCATCCTCATGGAGGTCACGGCCCCCCACCTGACCCGCCCGCTGCCGATGCTCACCCCCCTGATGTCGAGCGTCTCGCGCCGCCAGACCTGGCTCACCCGGCTCGGCCTGCGCGCCGGCGACGCGCTGCGGATCTCCGCCCACACCGGCGCCGAGACGCTGCCGGGCCCGCGCCGGGTGTCGGCCACCGAGGCGCTGCGGATGGCGCCGGCCCTGCGCCGCGACGGCCTGCGCGGCGGACTGCTCTCCTGGGAAGGCCAGCTCGAGGACGACGCCCGCCTGGTGACGACCGTGGCGCGCACCGCGGCGTCGTACGGCGCGCACGTCCGCACCCGCGCCCGGGTCACCGCCGCCACGGGCACCCGGGTCGACCTGCGTGACGAGCTCACCGGGGCCACCCGGGCGGTCACTGCCGGTGCGGTCGTCAACGCGACCGGCGTGTGGGCCGGCGACCTGGCCGCCGACCTCACGCTGCGGCCCAGCCGCGGCACCCACCTGGTCCTGCGCGCCGAGACCCTGCCCGGCCTCACGGTCGCGGTCACCGCCCCGATCCCCGGGGAGACCAGCCGCTTCGTGCTCGTGCTGCCCCAACCGGACGGCACGGTCTACGTGGGCCTCACCGACGAGCCCGTGGACGGCCCGCTGCCCGCCGTGCCGGAGCCCTCCGAGGCCGAGATCGGCTTCCTGCTCGACGTGGTCGGGGCGGCGTTCGCCCGACCGCTGCGTCGCGACGACGTGGTCGGCGCCTTCGCCGGCCTGCGCCCGCTCCTCGACGCCGGACCGGGCCGCACCTCCGACCTCTCCCGCGAGCACGCGGTCCTCACCGGGCCCACCGGCCTGGTCACCGTGGTCGGCGGCAAGCTCACGACGTACCGCCGGATGGCCCAGGACGCCGTCGACGCCGCGATCGCCCACGCCGGCCTGACCGCCGGCCCCTGCGTCACGGCGACCACGCCGCTGCTCGGCGCGGCTCCCCGCGACGAGCTGGCCCGCCTCGAGCTGCCGAGCCGACTGGTACGCCGGTACGGCACCGACGCCGCCCTCGTGCTGGCCACCGCGCGACGGACCGGGCTGGGCGACGCCGAGCTCCTCGCCCCGGCCTCCGACCGGGTGCAGGTCACGCTGGCCGAGTTCCTCTTCGGGGTGACCCACGAGGGCGCGGTGGACGTCGACGACCTGCTGGAGCGGCGTACCCGCGTCGGGCTCGTCCCCGCCGACCGTGCCGTCGCCGAGCCGCTGGCCCGCCGGGCCCTCGAGCTCGCCTCCCGGCTGGGCGCCCTGCTGGGGTAGTCCGTGACGATCGGACCGCGGATCCGGCGATCCAGGGGTCCGTTCGTCACGGACTACCCCGGGAAGACGAAAAGTCAGCCCGCCGGCAGCGCGACGTACGCCGTGTCGAGGTACTCCTCGATGCCCTCGAAGCCGCCCTCGCGCCCGAAGCCGCTCTCCTTGACCCCGCCGAACGGTGCGGCCGGGTTGGAGACCAGCCCGGTGTTGATGCCGATCATCCCGGACTGCAACGACTCCTGGAGCCGCATGACCCGGGCGAGGTCCTTGGTCCAGGCATAGGCGACAAGGCCGTACGGCGTGGCGTTGGCCGCGGCGACCGCGTCCTCCTCGCTGGTGAAGGTGGTGATCGGGGCGACCGGGCCGAAGACCTCGACGGAGTTGATCTGCGCCTCCGCGGGCACGTCGGTGAGCACGGTCGGCGGGTAGAAGTGCCCGGGCCCGCCGGGCGCGGTGCCGCCGGTGACGACCGTGGCACCGTCGTGCACGGCGTCGGTGACGAGCTGGCTCACCGATTCGACGGCGTCGGAGTCGATGAGCGGCCCGACCTGGGTCCCGTCGTCCTGACCGCGACCCACGGTCATCGCACCCATCTTCTCGGCCAGGGCGGTGGCGAACGCGTCGGCCACGTCGGCGTGCACGAGGAAGCGGTTGGCGGCGGTGCAGGCCTCGCCCATGTTGCGCATCTTGGCGATCATCGCGCCGGCCACGGCCGCGTCGACGTCGGCGTCCTCGAAGACGACGAAGGGCGCGTTGCCGCCGAGCTCCATCGAGACGCGCTGGAGGTGGTCGGCGGACTGGCGGACCAGGATCTTGCCGACCTCGGTGGAGCCGGTGAAGCTCACCTTGCGCAGCCGGTCGTCGCCCATGAGCGCGGAGACGACGGTGGCCGCGTCGCTGGTGGGCACGACGTTGACCACGCCCGCCGGGACTCCGACCTCGCGCAGGAGGTCGGCGAGCTTGAGCATCGTGAGCGGCGTCTGCTCGGCGGGCTTGACCACCACCGTGCACCCGGCGGCCAGCGCCGGACCGATCTTGCGGCTGCCCATCGCGAGCGGGAAGTTCCACGGCGTGACGAACAGGCAGGGCCCGACGGGCCGTTTGAGGGTGAGCAGCCGGCTCTTGCCGTCGGGGGCGCTCATGAACCGGCCGTGGATGCGCACCGCCTCCTCGGCGAACCAGCGGAAGAACTCCGCGCCGTAGGCCACCTCGCCGGCCGCCTCGGCCAGCGGCTTGCCCATCTCGAGGCTGATGGTCCGCGCGAAGTCGTCGGTGCGCTCGATGATCAGCTCGTACGCCGCGCGCAACACCTCGCCGCGCTCGCGCGGGGCCGTCGCCGCCCACGCCGCCTGGGCGGCCACGGCGGCGTCGAGGGCGTCCGCGGCGTCCACCTCGCCCGCGTCGGCGACCCGGGCGAGGACCGAGCCGTCGGCGGGGTCCTCCACCTCGAACCGGCGGCCGTCGTTGGCCTCGCGCCACTCTCCGTCGATGAACAACAACTCGGGCTGATCGCTCATGAATTCATCGTGCCAGACGCCACGGTCACGCCCCGGGCGGCCGCGTCCGGTCTGGACCGCGGGGCCCCGGGGACCACCCGGTCCTGACCAGTTCGAGGATCTGGAGAAGTTCGGGACACCCGCCCGTGGGGGTGAGACAGTTCTGCCCGCGAGCCCCTTGCTGACCCCATGCAGCAAGGGGCTCGCGCACCCCAGGCCCCGTGCGCCCCGGCCCGCCGGTCGGACTCGCCGAGCACGCCCTCCCGAGCGCGGTGGAGGAGAAGCTCGCACGCTGCGCCTCGACGCGCCGTACAGGTGGGGCGCCCGAGCCGATTTCGGCGTTGTCTTGGCGACTGGGTGGAGGTGGTCTACTCTTGGTGAACAGAAAGTGAACGGGAGGTGTCACATGAGCGACCACACGACGACTGCACCGCAGCGCGACGGTCTCGTCTGCCAGTGGGTCCAGGTGACCGACGGGTCGGGGCGCACCCGCATGGAGGCACGCTGGGCCTCGCCGCACGTCGCAGCGCTCGCGCCGCACGCCGCCTGAGTCACGTCCGACTCCACTCCGGAGCCACCCGCCCCTCGGGGCCGGTGGCTCCTTGTCGTGCCCACACAGCCGGCCGCGCGCCGGGTCCGTCGTACGGACGCATCCGGGTGGGAATGAAACGGACTGCGGTACGGTTACGGTAGTTGAATCCTCTACCACCTACCTGCACCGGGAGACACCATGACCGACTTCGACACCCCCACCACCGCCATCGCCGACATCACCGGCGACTACACCATCGACCCCTCGCACAGCACGCTCGGCTTCGTGGCCCGCCACGCGATGGTCACCAAGGTCCGCGGCCAGTTCAACGGCTTCGAGGGCACCGCCCACGTCGACGCCACCGACCCGTCGCAGTCCCGCGTCGACCTGACCATCGACGTCGCCACCGTCGACACGCGCAGCGCCGACCGCGACGGCCACCTCAAGTCCGGCGACTTCTTCGACGCCGAGACCTACCCGAACATCCGCTTCGTCTCCACCGACGTGAAGCGCGACGGCTCCGAGTGGGCCGTCACTGGCGACCTGACCATCAAGGACGTCACCAAGTCGGTCACCATCCCCTTCGAGGAGACCGGCTCCGCCCAGGACCCCTTCGGCAACGTGCGCGTCGGCTTCGAGGGTGCGACCACGGTCAACCGCAAGGACTTCGGCCTCACCTGGAACGCCGCGCTCGAGACCGGCGGCGTCCTCGTCTCCGAGAAGATCAAGCTCGAGTTCGACATCTCGGCGATCAAGTCCGCCTGACGCCACCCGGCGTACCCGGCACGAACAGCTCGAGCCGGTGCCCCGCACACCACGTGCGGGTCGCCGGCTCGCTGCATGTCCGGGGGGTCGCCGGCCGGCCACTATGTCGGCGAGTCGGCCACCGTGTGACCGTTGCAACGGTCACACGGTGACAGAGTCCCCGGCTGGGCGGGGACTCCGCCGCAGGGCCGGGCCCTCAGCCCTTGTGACGCGGCTTCCGCGGCGAGGAGTCGTCCGAGCGCGGGGCGCGGGAGTCGGCACGCCGCGAGGGCGGGCCACCGTCGAGGCGGATCTCGATGAGCTTGCCCGAGATCCGGGTGCCGGAGAGCTTGTCCAGGGTGCCGGCGGGCAGCTCGCGGGGCAGCTCGACGAGGGAGAAGTCCGGGCGGATGTCGATGTGCCCGAAGTCCCCGCGGGACAGGCCGCCCTCGTTAGCGAGCGCGCCCACGATCTGGCGCGGCTCGACCTTGTGGCGCTTGCCGACCGCGATCCGGTACGACGCCATGTCGACGTCGGTGCGCCCGCGCGGGCGACGCTCGGGCTTGCGGCCACCGCCCCGCTCGGGACGCTGCTCGCGGGTGTCGAAGGAGCGCTGGACCGGCTCGGACGCCGGGTCGAGCACCAGCGGCTGGTCGCCGTGCATCACCGCGGCCAGGGCGGCGGCGACGTCGGCCTCGGGCACGTCGTGCTCGTTGACGTAGTGGGCCACCACGTCGCGGAAGAAGTCGAGCTTCTCGCTGCCGAGCGCCTCGGTGATCGAGTCGTCGAAGCGCGAGAGGCGCGTCGAGTTGATGTCCTCGATCGTCGGGATCGACATCTGCGTCAGCGGCTGGCGGGTCGCCTTCTCGATCGCGCGGAGCAGGTGCTTCTCACGCGGCGTCACGAAGGCGATCGAGTCGCCCTTGCGCCCGGCGCGGCCGGTGCGACCGATGCGGTGCACGTAGGACTCGGTGTCGGTGGGGATGTCGTAGTTGATGACGTGGCTGATCCGCTCCACGTCGAGACCACGGGCGGCGACGTCGGTGGCCACCAGGATGTCGAGCTTGCCGGACTTGAGCTGGTTGACGGTGCGCTCGCGCTGGACCTGCGGCACGTCGCCGTTGATGGCCATCGCGGAGAAGCCGCGGGCGCGGAGCTTCTCGGCGAGCAGCTCGGTCTCGTTCTTGGTGCGGACGAAGACGATCATCCCCTCGAAGTTCTCGACCTCGAGGATGCGGGTGAGCGCGTCGACCTTCTGCGGGTAGGAGCAGATGAGGTAGCGCTGGGTGATGCTGGCCGAGGTGGTGGTCTTGTTCTTGACCGTGATCTCGACCGGGTCCTCGAGGTACTTCTTGGAGATCCGGCGGATCTGCGCCGGCATGGTCGCCGAGAAGAGCGCGACGTGCTTGTCGTCGGGGGTGTCGGCCAGGATCGTCTCGACGTCCTCGGCGAAGCCCATCTTGAGCATCTCGTCGGCCTCGTCGAGCACGAGGAAGCGCAGCTGCGAGAGGTCGAGGGTGCCCTTCTCGAGGTGGTCCATGATCCGGCCGGGCGTGCCGACGACGACGTGGACGCCGCGACGCAGGGCCGAGAGCTGGACGCCGTACCCCTGGCCGCCGTAGATCGGCAGGACGTGCACGCCCTTCATGTGGGCGGCGTACTTCTCGAACGCCTCGGAGACCTGGAGCGCGAGCTCGCGGGTCGGCGCCAGGACGAGGGCCTGGGGCGTCTTCTGCGACAGGTCGAGCTGGGACAGGATCGGCAGCGCGAAGGCCGCCGTCTTGCCCGTGCCGGTCTGGGCGAGGCCCACCACGTGCCGCCCCTGGAGAAGCGGCGGGATGGTCTGGGCCTGGATCGCGGAGGGCGTCTCGTAGCCCACGTCCGACAGCGCCTTGAGCACTGCAGGCGCGAGGCCGAGATCGGCGAAGGTCTGCTGCGCGTCGTCGGAAGGGGCGGGGGAAGTGTCGTCAACCACCCGTCAACGGTAGTGGCTAGCGCAACGGGGGCGGGATTCGTCGTCGCGGCGACGTTGGTCACGTGGTCCCGGGTCGCCGCGGGCGGTCGGATATTCACGCGACGAGCGGCCGGTCCCGGCGCCACCATGGGGGGCATGACCAGCACCGACAACGCCCCGGCCCTGCCCGCCGGCCTCACCACCCGTCCGCTGACGCGCGGCGACTCCGGCGCCGTCTTCGCGCTCATGGCCGCCCAGGAGCTCGAGGACCTCGGGTCGGTGGAGATCGAGGAGGCCGACCTGGTCTCCGACTGGGCCCGACCCAGCCACGACCTGGCCGCACGGTCGGTCGCGGTCCTCGACGGCGACCTGATGGTCGGCTACGCCGAGCTCTCCGGCGTCGACCGCGCCGACACCTCCGTGCTGCCCTCCCACCGCGGGCGAGGCATCGGGACCTGGCTGGCCTGGTGGCTGCGCGACCTGGGTCGCCGGCTGGGCTCGCCGGTCGTCGGCATGCCCGTCCCCGAGGGCGGTCCGGGCGACCGCCTGCTGACGGAGCTCGGCTACGAGGTGCGGTGGACCAGCTGGGTCCTCCAGCTGCCGGCCGGCACCGAGATCGCCGAGCGCGACCTGCCGGAGGGGTACGCCGTCCGCACGGCCACCGAGGGCGACCTGCGGGCCGCGCACGACGTCCTCGAGGACGCGTTCCTCGAGTGGTCCGTGCGGGAGCGGGAGTCCTTCGAGGACTTCCACGCCGCGCTGGTCGGCCGCCCCGGCTTCGAGCCGTGGAACCTGCGCGTCGTGGCCGACGACTCCGGCGCGGTCGTCGGCGTCGCCCTCATCCACGTGTCCGCGGAGGGCGAGGTCGCCTACGTGGGCCGGCTCGCCGTACGCCGCGACCAGCGCGGGCGAGGGCTGGCGCAGGTGCTCCTCGTGGACGCCTTCCGCCTGGCCCGCGCGCACGGCGCGACGGTCTCCGAGCTCAGCACCGACTCCCGCACCGGCGCACTCGGCCTCTACGAGAAGGTCGGGATGCGGCCGACGAGCACCTGGGTCAACCGGGCCCTGCGACTCGCCTGAGACGGCCCGTGACAGCACAGCGTCCGCATGTCAGGGTGACCCAGGTCACGACGACCGGATAACGGTCAAGGGCGCGTCAAGAACGCGCCAAGTTGTTCAAGATTTCAACCAGATTGCGTGAAAACGCATTCCTTTCCCGCTTTTGGATCGATCACATTGTGTGACGACCACAGGCACGACCCCACCCACCGCGCTCCGCGGTGCCTCGACCAGGGGCACCGTCCGGCCCGCGGGACCTCTCGTCGCGCTCCTGCCCGCCCACGACGAGGAGGCCTCGCTGGGCGCGGCGCTCGACTCGCTGCGCGACCAGACCCGGCCGCCTGACCGCATCGTGGTCGTGGCCGACAACTGCACCGACCGCACCGTCGAGATCGCCCGGGCGCGCGGCGTCGAGGTCCACGAGACCGTCGGCAACAGCCACAAGAAGGCCGGCGCCCTCAACCAGGTGCTCGACCTGCTGCTGCCGACCCTGGGCGACCACGCCCAGGTCCTGGTCATGGACGCCGACTGCACCCTCGACCGCGAGTTCCTCGCCGTCGCCCGCGCCAACCTGCGCGAGGGTGGCCTCGGCGGCTGCGGCGGCACGTTCCGCGGCGGCCCCGGAGGCGGTCTCGTGGGCACGTTCCAGCGCAACGAGTACGCGCGGTACGAGCGCGACGTACGCCGGCTGCGCGGCAAGGCCCTGGTGCTCACCGGCACGGCCTCGGTCTTCCCGGTCAGCGTGCTGCGCGACGTCGTGGCGGCCCGCCGTGACGGTCGCCTGCCCGACCGGTCGGGCGCCGGCTCGGTATACGACCTGCGCGTCCTGACCGAGGACAACGAGCTGTCGCTGGCCCTGCTGCACCTCGGCTACGACATCCTCGCGCCGGCCGCGTGCACCCTTGAGACCGAGGTGATGCCGACCTGGCGCGACCTCGCCGACCAGCGGCTGCGCTGGAAGCGCGGCGCGATCGAGAACCTCGTCGACTACGGCTGGACCCCGGTCACCCGGCGCTACTGGGGACGACAGCTCCTCAGCTTCCTCGGCGTCCTCGCCACGCTCCTGTACGTCGGCAGCCTGGTCGCGGCCATCGGCATCGGCTTCGCGATCCAGCCCTTCTGGCTCGCCCTGACCGGCGTCTTCGCCCTCGAGCGGGTGGTCACCGTGCGCTCGCGCGGCGTGCGCCAGATGGCCCTCGCCGCCCCGGTGGTCATCGAGTTCGTGTTCGACATCTTCTTGCAGGCCGTCCAGGCCCGCGCATTCGCCCAGGCCTTCCTGGGCACCGAGAGAAAGTGGTGAAGAGATGTACAACAACGGTGCAGCAGGCGGGGGAACCCTCGCCGTCACCGGCATGGGCGCCTCGATCTGGTTCGACGCCATGTGGATGTTCCTCGCCGGGTTCGCGATCCTCGCGGCCCTGATGGCGGTGGGACGGATCATGCCCAGGCGTCACGGCTGATGGTCCGTCGGTTCGTCGCCGTCGTCGTGCTCCTCGGCCTCGTGGCCGGGGGCGTCGCCCTGCGTCTGGGGTACGACGACTGGCGCACCGACCGCACCCAGGAGGGGCTCCAGCAGGAGCTCTCCCTGGGTACGGCGCCGCGACCGGTCGTCCGCAAGGACGTGCCGGTCCCGGTGGCCAGCCGGTCGGCGTACAAGAAGCCCTTCGCCGAGCTGCGGATCCCGCGGTTCGGCGAGGACTGGGAGTGGGCCGTCGTCGAGGGCACCGACGCCCCGGCGCTCGAGCTCGGTCCCGGTCACTACCCGGGCACGCCGATGCCGGGCGAGGAGGGCAACGCGGCCATCGCCGCCCATCGCGCCGGCCACGGCGACCCCTTCATCGACTTCGACCTGCTGCGCCGCGGCGACCCGGTCGAGATCACCCAGGGCGACACGACCTGGGTCTACCGGATCGTGCGGGAGCCGTGGATGGTCGCCGCCGACGCCCACCACGTGCTCGACCCGCTGCCGGGACGCAAGCTCACCCTGACCACCTGCTGGCCGAAGTACGGCTCCTCCAAGCGGCTGATCGCCGTCGCCGAGCTCGACGACGTGCGCGTCGACGATCGGGTCAGCGCAGCGCCCGTCGCATCGCCCTGAGCGAGCCGCGGGACGACTCGATGCGCCAGTCCCGCTCCTTGGCCTCGTTGAACCACACGACGGTGTCGATGCGGGGGAAGGCGCGGGCGCTCATCATGTCCGTGATCCAGCGCGCCTTGCTGCGCCGGTGGTCGCGCGGGGCGCCGTCCTGGCGTCGGGGCTCCTTCGAGCCGACCTCGCAGATCCACACCGGCGCGGTGGGGTGCAGCCGGGTCAGCCGCTGGTACTGCTTCTTGAACACGGCCGTGAAGGAGCGCCACTCGCCCCACAGCGAGTCCTTGCCCCAGTTGAAGCCGTCCAGGCCGAGCACGTCGACGTACCCGGCGCCCGGCCAGATGTCGCCGACCCGCGTGGTCTCGGCGTAGGTGTCGACGGTGGGGTTGAAGACCCACTTGAGGTTGTCGACCCCGGCGGCGCGGAGGTGGTCGACGACGTGGCGCCAGGCGGCGACGAACTCGGTCGGCGTGCCGCCGTACGCCTTGCCGCCGTCGCGGGTCGGCTGGAAGGACTGCCAGTCGCCGTTCATCTCCGGCCACGGGCGGACGTAGACGTCGTACGGGTAGGCAAGCGCCGCCTCGGCGATCTGGTCGAGGTAGGCGTCGTGGTCCCCGCGGCTCCACTCGACGAAGCGCGTCTCGCCCATGTCCCACGACAGCAGCACGTCGCGGGTGCCGCCGCGGCTGTGCGCGAGCTCGGGGGCCGCCGGGAAGACGTCGCCGTAGCCCCAGTAGTACGAGGCGACCGCGATGTCGGTGCGCAGCTCGCGGCCCAGGGCGTCGAGGCGGGCGGGCTCCAGGGTCATCCCCTCGACCCAGGCGCCGAGGCGCACGTGCCGCTGCAGGGGGTCGCGCGCCTTGGCGGCGTGGGCGCCGGTGACGGTGAAGATCGCGGACGCCAGGACGAGAGCGACCGCGACGAGCACGATCACCCGGGTGCCGGCACGGCGCGGCGTACGGCGGTCGCGGGCGGTCGCTGGCGAGGTCGTGCGCGCCGAGGCTGCGGGGTCACGGTCGGGTGCGAGGGTGGGGGGCTCGGAGGCCCCGGCCGCTGCCAGCATGGTGCTCCCGTTCGTGATCGTTCGCGGTTACCCAGAGGGGTGGGGTGGTGCCGGCGATGATGTCAACGAATCGTCAACATGGTGACAGTTTTGCCATATCTGGTTTGGCAGCCGTAACAACCCCTCCACGGCCTCGTCTCTCCTCTAGCAAGGACGCACGTTCCACAGCACAGTTGGCCCGACCGGTCAGGATGTGACCTCAGAGAGACTTCCGGGGGGAAGAAAAAGAACATGGAGCACCGCTCTGCCGTGGTCGTCGACGACGACCCGGCCACCAGGGACGCCATCGGCGACATCGTCGGGCGTGCCGGCTTCGAGGTCTCGACCGCGTCGCGCGGCGGGACCGTCCTGGCCCACCTCGACGAGCTGCAGCCCGACCTCGTGGTCCTGGAGCTGTCCCTGCCCGACATCGACGGGCTCGAGGTCTGCCGGCGCATCCGCTCCGCGAGCGACTGCTACATCATGTTCGTCAGCGAGCGGCAGGACGAGATCGACCTGCTGCTGGGCCTCGAGGCAGGCGCCGACGACTTCATGGGCAAGCCGGTCTCGCCCCGCGAGCTGCAGGCGCGGATCGCCGCGATGTTCCGCCGCCCCCGCTCCTCCTCCGCCGCGCCGCGGCCCCCGATCCCGAGCCACGACGGCCGCATCGAGGGTGGAGGTGGTCTGGTCCTCGACCGGCACGCGCGCGACGTCGAGGTCAACGGCAAGCCCGTCGAGCTGACCCGCACGGAGTTCGACCTCCTCACGGCGCTGGCGACCCGACCGGGCGTGGTGATGCGGCGCAACGACCTGCTCCGCGAGGTCTGGGAGACCGACCACGCCGCCGACACCCACCTCGTCGACGTGCACGTCGCCAACGTGCGCCGCAAGCTGCGCGAGCACGGCGAGGCCCGCTGGATCCGTACCGTGCGCGGGGTCGGCTTCCGCTTCGACGCGGCCTGACCCTCGCCGGGGCCGCTGGGTCTCTGGCACCCACCCCTCCAGAGTGGCGGCGGACCGCACCAGATCGGGCGATCGCTCGCAATGTGCCGCCACCCGTGGCTGACCCGGCGGTCGTCGCTCCACAGGTGTCACGAAGCGCCCGCTCGGCGGGCCCCAGGTGTCAGGAAGTGCCTGCTCGGCAGGCGCCAGGTGTCAGCAAGTGCCCGGTCGGCAGCCGCCCAGGTGTCAGGAAGCGCCCGCTCAGCGGGCGCTCTCACGCAGAGTCGAGCCCCGGGCCCCCCGGACGGTGATCGAGGCGCTGACGAACGCCGCGATTCCGAGGACCACCGCGGCGATGGCGGCGAGCACCACGAGCCGCAGCGGCGAGATCTCGGCGACGAGGCGGGGCGTGGAGAGGTCCTCGACGTAGCCCAGCGTGATGGTGCGCAGCACGACGTACTGCGCCAGCGACCCGGCCAGGATCCCGGCCACGGCGGCCCCGCCCAGCACCACGAGGAACTCGCGGGCGACGGCCGACATGACGGCTCCGCGGGGTACGCCGACGACGCGCAGGGCGGCCGCGTCCCGGCGCCGGGCCGGGAGCTGCACCGCCGTGGAGACGAAGAGGCCGGCGAGCGCCATGAGCAGCACCAGGGCGGCCACCACGGCGTAGAGCCGCAGCGCGAGGGCGTACGCACTCTGGTCGAGGACCCGCTGCTCGGCGGCCAGCGTCGTCTCCACCGTCAGCCCGGACTCCTCGAGGGCGTCGCGGACCTCCGCCGGCGCCCCGTCACGCATCAGCACGCGGGTCTGGAAGAGGTTGTCGTAGACGGGGCGGTCGTTGACGAACGACGCGAAGTCGACCAGCAGGCCGGTCGGGCCGACGAACGGCAGCCCCTCGGCGGTGCCGCGCGGCTCCACACCGATGACGCCGGACCCGTCCAGGCCCTCGATAGCCTCGTCGGAGACGTCGACGCCGCGGACCGCGGGACGCTTCAGCGTGATCCCGCCCGAGGTGAGGCGGGCCATCCCGACTCCCCCGTCCGTGTCGAGCTGCAGGTCGATGGTGCCGTCCTCGGTGCTGAGGCCGGCGACCGAGCTCGGCGCCTGCGAGTCGGGGGCCGCGACCCACCCGGCACCCTCGATCGCCCCCTCGACGGGAGTCCCGTCGACGGCGACCTCCACGACGCGGGCGGTGCCGTCCATCTCCATGGTGGTGCCGGCGCCGCCGCCGAGGGTGATCCCCTCGAGCGGACAGGCCGTCGCACAGGTCCGCGGCAGCCGCTCCGAGAGCGTGTGCTCGCCCCGCGGGAACGGTCCCACGTAGACGCGTTCGGGGGTGCCGCCGACCGAGCCCAGCCGCACCTCGACGGCGAGCGGGCTCGAGGTCATGGCCCGGTTGTCGATGGTGAGCGAGAGCCGGCGACCGACCAGGCTCGGCACGGCACCCGCGGTCTCGATGCTGGCGGCGACCTCCTCGACGGTGCGCCCCGGCGTCCAGGTGGGCGGCCAGACGGCGATGGAGGCCAGCCGGTCGGCGTCGACGACGGAGAAGTTGGCGCCCGGGTTCTGGACCTCGGCGGCCGTCATCACCCACTCGCCGTCGGGGTCGATGCGCCGGGTCAGGTCACGGGTGTCGCGCAGGGAGAGCGGCGAGGTCCAGGTGACCTCGCCGGGCGAGGCCGTCGCGGCCACGCTGGCGCGCCAGGTGGCGGCCGAGTCGTAGACCCCGGCGCCGAAGACCGCCACCGCGATGGCGGCAGTGACCGGCAGGATCACCAGGGTGCCCTCCTGGCGGCGCGAGATCGCCCGCGTGGACACGAAGCTGCCGAGCGAGCGCGAGTGCTGGCCGCGTCGCGTCCACCAGGTCGCCAGCCAGGCGGTGGCCCGGGTGGCGGCCAGCCCGGCGACGATCGCCAGCAGCACCGGGAGCACCAGGTCGGTGGCGTCCGGGTCGCCCGCGGTGCCCGAGGCCAGCTTGGACACCAGGACGGCGAGGGCCAGCGCGACCAGGGCCAGCTGGGCCACGACCGACCAGCGGCGCGAGGACTGCGGACGCCGTACGCCGGAGAGCTGGGAGGCGAGCGTGTCGCGCACGACCAGTCCCACGGCCACGCAGGCGACCGCGACCGCGGCGAGCATCACCAGGCCGGCGGCGGCCCAGCTCACCCACGGCACGGGGACGGGCAGGTCCTCGACCAGCCAGGCCCGGGTGAGGCTGTAGCCCATCCCCAGGCCGAGCGCCGCCCCGATCGGGGCGGAGACGGCGAGGACCACGAGCGGCTCCGAGAGCCCCAGGACCCACAGCTTGCGCGAGGAGACCCCCCGCAGCGAGGCGAGCGCGAGCTCGGGCACCCGGATCTCGCTGGCCGCCATCAGCAGGCGCATGAGGAGGGCCAGCGCGACGAGCACCAGGGACAGCACGGCGGGTGCGATCGACGCCCGGGCGGTGGCCTGCTGCTCGCGGACCTCGTCGCGCACGGCGCCGAGGTTGTTGACGTCGGGGACGCCGACCAGGACCCCGCCGGCGACCTCGGTGGTCTGGTCGAGGCGGGCGGCGGTCGCGGCGGCGGCGTCGAGGTCGTCGCGGGTGAGGTCGGCCGGTACGGCGAGCGGCGTGTCGACGCGCACGGTCCACTCCCCGGGACCCAGCGAGGCGACGGTGTCGGTCGTGGTGATGAGCGGGGCGGGCTGGTAAGGGGTGTAGCCCCCCTTGAGGCTGGACTGCTCGTTGGTGGTGGTGAGCAGGGTCGGCTGCGCCCAGACGTCGTCGGACTGCGGGGTGGTGTAGGTGCCGACGACCAGGACCTCGTCGAGCGGGGGGCGCGGGTAGCGGCCCTCGATCTCCGGCGGCTCGAAGATCGGCAGCTCGAGGGGCTCGCCCACCACCGCGCCGGTCTTCTCCGCGTCCGTGTTGAGCATCAGCACCTCGCCGGGCGCGCTCGGGCATCGACCGGTGACCTCGAGGCCGCCGCAGACGTGCTCGCGCGCCCAGAACCGCGTCACACCGCGCAGCGCGCTGTACTGCGCGGAGACGAGCGTGGTCGTCGACTCGCCCCACGGCCCCCCGTCCAGAGCGGCGGACTCCTCCACCGCGAGGTCGCGGGCGGCCTGCGGGTCGAGCTGGGACTTCAGCTCCAGCACCCGGACCAGACCCGTGGACGCGGCCGGCGCCTCGCGGAGCCGGGTCACGACGTAGGAGTTGGTGACGGCCTCGGAGAAGATCGGGCCGAGGACGGCCGAGCCGACCGCCAGCGCGGTCAGCACGATCGAGCCGACGCTGAGCAGGGCGCGGGCGCGGAGGCCGCGCAGGACGGTGGCGAGGAGCTGGGTCATCGGCGCTCCTCGTCGCGCAGCAGGGAGGGACGCGTCGTGGCGTCGCGTACGGCGCGGGCGCGGCCGCCGACGACCAGCACGGCCGCCGCGGCCAGGAGCGCCGGGAGCACGAGCGCCGGGACCCGGGCGCCGGTGTCGAGGGGCTGCGCCGCCGCGCTGGGCGTGATGAGCGGCAGGCCGCCGAGCAGCAGCTGCACGGCCGCCCAGCCGCCGACGGTGACGGCGACCACGACCAGGAGGGCCAGGGCGGCGAGCTCGGCGCGACCGGCCCGCCGGGCGGTGCCGACCCCGATCCCCATCACCCGCAGGGCGGCGACGTCGTGGCGGTAGCTGCGCCGGTGCCGGGCGACCCCCGCCGCGAGCGCCAGCAGGGCGACCAGGACGCAGGCGACGGCGGTGAGGACATAGGCCCGCGCCTGCGCGGCCCCCACGTCCGTGCCGATGCCGTCGCGCAAGTCCTCGAGGGACTGCGCCGGCGACCCCGTGGCGGCGGCCACCTGCGCGAGCACGGCGTCGGGGGTGTCGGCGTCCGCCACGATGCGGACCTCCGTGCTGGGGACGGTCGGGCCCGACGCGACCGAGGCGGCCGCGAGGTCGGACAGCACCCCGACCCCCCCGACCAGCGGGAGGGTGTCGAACTCGCCCACCACCGCGGCCGGACGCTCCTGGCTGCCGAGGTCCAGCGGCGCGGGGTCGCCGGCGCCGGCGGACAGCACCCGCAGCGGCGCGGCTGCTGCGGTCAGCACGAGACCGGTCGGACCGTCCGGGAGCGCCGCGACCTCGAGCCCGTCGGGCCGGTTGGCCGTGACGCGCTGCAGCGGGTCGACGGCGTCGAGCCGGAACCGGTTGCTCTGGTTGGACTTGATGTTGCCCACGTCGGGCTGCCAGGCGAGGCGGGCCAGGTCCAGGTCGCCGACCTCGACGCTCTCGAGGAGCACCGTCATCGGTGTGGTGTCGAAGGTGAAGACGCCGGTGCGCTCACCGAAGAGCCGGGTCACCGCCATCCCGGTGAGCTGGCAGCCGTCCGCGCAGCCGCGCAGCCGGACGCTGCGCGTCACCCGGGCACCGGTGCGCTCGAGGGGCAGGTCGACCAGGGCGGAGCCGCGTGCGTCGTCGTTGCCCACGTACACGACCTCGAGGGTCACGCCGCGGCTGTCTCCGCTCCCCTTCGCCAGCGCCCGGGCCGACACGGTCAGCCGGTCGCCCCGCAGGGTCAGGTCGGGCAGGTCCGACGCCAGCTCCGGCACCGCGCGCGCGGCGTCCTCGACCGGGGTGCCGTCGTAGAAGTCGCCGACGACCGCGGCGAAGCGGGTGGCGTCGACGTACGCACGGCGCTCGGCGAGGCGGTCCAGGTTGGGCACCACGGCCGTGGCCATCAGGTGCTCGCCCTCCGGGTCCAGCTCGTGGGTCAGGGCCAGCGCCCCCAGCGCCCCGCCGGACACGTCCACCGAGGTCGGGCCCGCCGCGGCGACCCGCGACTCGGTGTCGGTCCAGTCGTCGACGGCCAGGGCCCCGGTCGTGGCCAGGATCGCCACCACCGCCGCCGCCACCACCAGGCGCAGCGGGGTGACCAGGTCGTCGGCGCGCGCGAGACGACGGGTGGCCAGGAAGGGCGCGATCCCGCGTCCGCCGGTGCTGACGGTCGACACCCGGGCGCCCAGGCGCAGCACCCAGATCGCCACCTGCCCGAACGCCAGTCCCACCAGGGCGGGCCCGAGGAGGACCAGCGCGTCCGGGTCCGCAGTGGCCACGGTCCGGGAGCGGTACGCCGCCACGGCGGCGCCGACGATGACCAGCACGCTGAGGAAGACCACCGTCGTGGTCGCCCGGCGGGGACGCTGACGGGTCGCCACCTGGACGGCCAGCGGCTCGCGGAGCGCGGCCGCGGAGGAGACGACGACGATCACCAGCCCGGCCACCGCGGTGGCCACGGCGGTGAGGACGGCCGCGCGGTCGAGGGGGTCGGCCGCGTCGTCGAGCCACAGGGAAGTCGACGCCACGGTCACCCCGGCGCCCAGCGCGAGGCCCAGGACGGTGCCGACGGCGACGGCACCGAGCGGCTCGAGGAGCAGGAAGCGCCACAGCCGCGGCCCGTGGATCCCGCGCAGGCGGGCCAGGCCGATCTCCTCGCGGCGGGCGGTCGCGAGCTCGGCGCCGATGCTCGGCACGGCCACGGCCCCGAGCAGCAGCAGCGGCGCCGCCAGCAGCCGGGAGGTGCCGGCGGCGGCCGCGAAGCCGAGCACGCCCACGGCGCCCCCGACCACCACGGTGGTCATCGCCACCAGAGTCGCGAGGGCCCCGCGGCGGCTCCAGGCCCCGCGCAGGAAGCGGGTCATGCCTGCACCTTCGGTCCGGTCACACCAGCTGGCCCTCGTCGAGCGCGAAGTGCACGTCGCAGGCCTCGACGACCGCGGGGTCGTGCGTGGCGACGACGACGACGGCGCCGCGCGCCGCCTCCTCGCGCAGCTCGGCCAGGACGACGCCGCGGTTGCCCTCGTCGAGCTCGGAGGTCGGCTCGTCCGCGAGCAGCACACCGGCGCCGACCACGAAGCCACGGGCGCAGGCCACGCGCTGCATCTGGCCGCCCGACAGCTCCTCGACCTGGCGCTCGCCGAGGTCGGCGATGCCGAAGCGCGCCAGCGCCGCCTCGGCGTGCTCGTCGGCGTCGGCCGGGGCCGTGCCGCGGGCGCGCAGGGCGATGGAGACGTTCTCGCGGGCCGACAGGATCGGTACCAGGCCGTAGACCTGCAGGACGAAGGCGACCTCCGGACGCGGGTCGCCGGTGCCCGTCCACGTCGGCGACCCGGCGTACGACGCCGTCCCCGACGTGGGCGGGAGCAGCCCGCCCGCGATGGAGAGCAGGGTGGTCTTGCCCGAGCCGCTCGGCCCGGACAGGGCGGTGACCCGGCCGGCCGGGAAGGTCAGCGAGACGTCGTCGAGCAGCGTCCGACCGGCCACGTAGGTCACGTGGTCGAGGGTGAGGTCCTTCACGCGGGGGCTCCCTCTGCGCTGGAACGGGTGACGACCAGGCGCCCGGACTCGTCCTCCTCGAAGCGGACCAGCGTGCCGGGGGGCCACTCGGCGGCCACGTGGGCCGGCAGGTGCAGGACGCCGTCCTCGCCGACCACGGCGTACTCGGAGCCCTCGCGGCCCTCGGCGCCGACGCGGCCGCCCTTCATGGTCACCGTGCGCGGGAAGGTCGCGGCCACCTCGGGCTGGTGGGTGACCACCACGATCGTGGTGCCGAAGTCGTCGCCGAGGGAGTGGATGAGGTGCAGGACGTGGTCGCGGTCCTCGTGGCTGAGCTGGCTGGTGGGCTCGTCGGCGAGCAGCAGCCGCGGTGAGGTGGCCACCGAGCAGGCGAGGGCGAGGCGCTGGCGCTGGCCGCCGGACATCGTCGACACGACCTGGTCGGCCTGCTCCTCGAGGCCGACCCGGCCGAGCAGCTCGGTGTCGAGCATGGCGTCACGGCGCTCGGCGCCGCTCAGCGAGAGCCGAGCGAAGGCGATGTTCTGGCGGGCGGTGGCGTAGGGCAGCAGGTTGCGGGTGGCGCCCTGGAGCATGGTGCTGACGCTGCGCGAGCGGATCCGGGCGAGGTAGCGCTCGCCCATCCGGGAGATCTCCTCGTCGCCGAGGAAGATCCGTCCGGCGCTGGGCTTCTGGATGCCGCCGAGCAGGGTCAGCAGCGTCGACTTCCCGGACCCGCTGGGACCGAGGAACGCGACCCGCTCACCGGGGGCGATGGCGAGGTCGACGCCGCGCAGCGCGACCACGTCGTGGCCGCCGAAGGTGCGGTAGAGGTGGACCACCCCCTCGCAGCGGACACCGAGCCCGCCCACGGGTGGTACGGCGGCACTCATCGGCGTCGCGGGTGCACGGTCCTGCACCTGGCCTCCCCCTCGTTTCACGGCACGGTCGATCACGGACCGAATGGAACATACAGTCCGCGCGGCGACGTACCATGCAGCCATGGTGATCCGCGTTGCACTCGTGAACGACGACGAGGTCGTCGTCCGCGGCCTCGACGGCATGCTCCGCAGCTACGGCGACCGCATCGAGGTCGTCGAGCTCGCCGCCCAGAAGAACATCCTCAACGAGGTCGACATCGCCCTCTACGACACGTTCGGCATGGGTCAGGGCAACGGGCCCGGCATCGCCCGCCTGCTCAACAACCCGCGCGTCGGCAAGGTCGTCGTCTACACGTGGAACTTCCAGCCGTGGCTGGCCCGCGAGACCATGGAGCAGGGCGTCTCGGGCTACCTCTCCAAGAGCCTCACCGCCTCCCAGCTCGTCGAGGCCCTCCAGGCCATCCACTCGGGCCGGGTCATCGTGTCGCCGGCCCCCAAGGGCAACCGCCTCGTCGGCGGCGACTGGCCGGGTCGCGAGGAGGGCCTCACCGCCCGCGAGGCCGAGGTGCTCTCGCTCATCACGATGGGCCTGAGCAACCTCGAGATCGCCGAGCGCACCGCCCTGTCGGTCAACTCCATCAAGTCCTACATCCGGTCCTGCTACCGCAAGATCGACGTCGACAGCCGCTCCAAGGCCGTCCTGTGGGGCGTCGCGCACGGTCTGCGCGCCGACCGGGTGCGGCTCACCAGCTCGACCCAGGACACCGCGGGCGAGCGCACCGCCTGACCGCCGCCCCCGGCCTCGTACGCCGGGACCAGCGGCCTCGGGGAATCCTCCGGGCCCGGCCCCCCGCCGTACCATCCTCCGGTGACTGATCAGCCCGGCCTCGACCTCGCCAGCGGCACCGGCATCGACCCGGACGACCTCGCGACCACGCTCCGCGTGCTCCAGCAGGTGCACCACCTGCCCGGCGACCACCCCGACCACGTGCGGGTCAAGCGGGCGGCGTCGGGGATGTACAAGTCGATCAAGGCCGAGCGCAAGCTCCGCAAGCGCGCCGAGGAGCTGGCCCACGACCGCGCGGTCACCGAGCTGACCGCGACCGGGTCGCCGGTGCGCATCGACGACGAGACGTCCGGCATCCCGCTCGTCTCGACGGCCCCCGGCGCCTTCGCCGGCGAGCTGATCAACCCGCGCGGCTGCTACATCTGCAAGCAGGACTTCACCCTGGTCGACGCGTTCTACCACTGGCTGTGCCCCACGTGTGCGGCCCACAGCCACGCCAAGCGCGACCAGCGGACCGACCTCACGGGCAAGCGGGCGCTGCTCACCGGCGGTCGCGCCAAGATCGGCATGTACATCGCGCTGCGGCTGCTGCGCGACGGGGCGCACACCACGATCACGACGCGGTTCCCCAAGGACGCCGTGCGCCGCTTCTCCTCCCTGCCCGACAGCGGCGACTGGATCCACCGGCTCAAGGTGGTCGGCATCGACCTGCGCGACCCCACCCAGGTCATCTCGCTGGCCGACGACGTGGCGGCCGCGGGTCCCCTCGACATCATCGTCAACAACGCCTGCCAGACGGTGCGTCGTACGCCGGGGGCCTACGCGCCGCTGGTGGAGGCCGAGCACGCGCCGCTCCCCGAGGACCGGGTGCTGCCCGAGATGGTGACCTTCGACCACATCAGCGAGGCCCACCCGGCGGCGATCGCCGGCGCGCTCTCCGACACCGCGGTCGCCCACCACGAGGGCGAGTCGCTGGCCTCGGCCCGCGCCGCCCACAACGCCGCGTCCCTCACCGCCCTGTCGCTCTCGGCCGGGCACGCCTCGCTCGACGCGCACCTCGCCGGCACCGCCGTCGACGCGGGCGGGCTGCTGCCGGACGTGCAGACCAACAACTCGTGGACCCAGACCGTGAGCGAGGTCGACCCGCTCGAGCTCCTCGAGGTACAGCTGTGCAACTCGATCGCGCCGTTCCTGCTGGTCTCCCGCCTGCGTCCCGCCCTCGCGGCCGCGGCATCCGCGGCCAGGTCCCAGCGGGCGTACGTCGTCAACGTGTCGGCGATGGAGGGGCAGTTCTCCCGCCGCTACAAGGGGGCGGGCCACCCGCACACCAACATGGCTAAGGCGGCGCTCAACATGCTGACGCGCACGTCGGCCGGCGAGATGTTCGAGACCGACCGGATCCTGATGACCGCCGTGGACACCGGCTGGATCACCGACGAGCGCCCGCACCACGACAAGCTGCGGATCGCCGCCGAGGGCTGGCACGCCCCGCTCGACCTGGTCGACGGCGCGGCCCGGGTCTACGACCCGATCGTGCTCGGCGAGGCCGGCGAGGACCTCTACGGCTGCTTCGTCAAGGACTACAAGCCCTCGCCCTGGTGAGTCGACGGGGCGGCCCGGCTGGTTGACTCATCGCCCATGAGCACTCTCGAGACCGCCGAGGAGTTCCACGCCCGCGTCGCCGCCGCGACCGACGACGAGGGCCGGCTGCCGGTCGCGATCGAGCTGATGCCGGGCTGGGACATCTTCCCCTTCGAGCTCGACACGCTGCGGATCAAGCCGCTCGAGCCGATGCTCGACGAGGAGCCGCCCCGGCGCGGGGACGACCTCGCCGACTGCCCCTGCCAGCAGCCTCCCTCGCCCGAGCAGGAGGCGCAGGTGGCCTGGAGCAACGAGCGGTGGCGGCTCAAGGTGCTCGACATGCGCCTGCCGCTGGCCCTCATCCTCCAGCCGCGTGCGCACCACGACCTCGCCGACCTCCCCGACGACCTGGCCTCGGAGATGGGCCGGCTGACGGTCGCGATCACCGCCGCGGTCGAGGAGCTCCCGAGCGTGGGCCGGTGCCACGTGGGTCGCTACGGCGACGGCAGCGCCCACCTGCACCCCTTCTTCTTCGGCCGTCCCGCGCGGATGCCGCAGCTGCGCGGCTCGACGCTGCTGGACTGGGAGGAGAACCTCCCCGAGGTCCCCGAGGGCGTACGCCGGGCCAACGCGTCGTACGTCGCCGCCCGCCTCGTCGAGCGGCTCGGGGGCGACGGCCCCGCCTGGGAGGCCTGAGCGGGCGCGCCCGTCCTACGTGCGCCGGTGGAACCGGAGATCTCCGCTGGGGAGGCGGTCGTGGCGGTAGCCGGTGTCGTGGACGCGGTGGTGGTGGTGGCCGCAGAGCAGGACGCCGTCGGCCACGTCGGTCCTCCCGCCCCGGGACCAGGGCTCGAGATGGTGCGCGTCGCACCAGGTGCCCGGGACGTCGCATCCTTCGGCCCGGCAGGTCCTGTCCCGGATCAGAAGCGCCTTGCGCTGCCCGGGTGAGAAGAGGCGTCGACTGCGACCGAGGTCGAGCGGGACGCTGTCACCACCGAGGACGGCGGGGACGATGTGTGCCGTGCAGGCGAGTCGTCGGGCCTGGGCTGCCGTGATGAGTTCGCCGGTGAGCTCGTCGCCCGGGACGAGTCCGGCGCCGACCAGCTCGGCCGTGGCAAGCTCGGCCCTGAGGGAGTCGAGCGGGATCGTGACGATGACCGTGGTGGCATCGCCGCCGTGCAACGGGAGACGGGTGGCATCGAGGGACTCGAGAAGGGCGCAGAAGGCTTCGCCCAGGCGGCGCGGGTAGGGCAGCCGCGCGAAGGGGTCGTCAGACTGCCCGTCCTCGTCGTCGGCGGGGCGCTTGCGCGGGTTGGCGTGTGCCTCGAGGTAGGTCGCGAGCCGGGTCGCCGCGGCGTCCGGGAGACGGCCGGAGACTCGGGTGGTGCCGTCGCCGAGGCGGCGCATCGTCAGCCGGGTCCTGGTGGCGGCATTGGCCTCGAGCTCGGCCAGGCGGCGTGCCTCGGCCTCCTCCGCGATCTCCGGTGCCACGACCAGGAGGATGTGGCGCCCGAGCCGGGCGAGCTCCCGGGGGCCGAAGTCACGCGCCTGGGCGACCAGGTGCGCCTCTGCGTGTGCCACCACCTCCGCATCCACGCTGGCGGGGAGCGCGACGAGCGCGCGGTGGATGACCTGCGCCTGGACGAGGGTGACGTCGCCCTCGCGCATCGCCGCGGCGAGGATCGGGTGGTGTCGGTCCAGCGCCACGGCGAGGGACAGGTCGGCCCGCGCATCGGCGACCCGCGTGCGGGTCATCCTCGCGAGCCATCCGGCCACGTCCTTGGCGGCGATCACGGCAGCGAGGTCATCGGCGTCGGCCATGATGCGCAGGCGGAGCTCGGCCAGCTGGGCCTCGGCCTGCGCCAGCTCGGTCAGCGCCGCCGCCTTGTCGTCGGTCGCCATGAACGTCGGGTTCACGTCGGCCACCGTCTTCAGGGAGGCGCGCACGTCGCCGACGACAGCAACGATCGGGTGTGTCATGGACGGCCTCCTCCCGACGACGGCTCGTCACGCGCACGCGTGACTCACAACGGTCGTCGCTCCTGGAGGCCCGGATCCCGGACTATCACTCACCCTCGCAACTCGCCCCACCAGCTCGGCATCTCGACTGCCCGGTGACTTCGTGGAACGTACGTCCATCCTACCCACGACGCGATCTATTCGCAAGGCTGTTCGACATCAGGATACACCGATGGGCAGATCACCGCTCGCTCGTCGCGACCAGACGAGAGGCTCGTCCCGACCGCTGGTCGGAACGAGCCCTTCGACGTCCGAGTGCGCGCTACTGCACCACCACCTGACCGACCATGCCCATGCCGGCATGGAGGAGGCAGACGAACGGGTAGGTGCCCGCCTTCGTGAACTTCACCGTGAACGTGCTCGGCGGCGGCCCGAATCCCGGCGGAAGGATCACCCCCGAGCTCAGGGCGCCCCCCTGGAAGTTCTTCGGGTCACCGGTGGGCGCGAGCGGGTTGGCCGGGGGTGGCCCGAACGTGATCGTGTGCGGGACCGGGAACGCGTTCCTCGCCATGTCGAAGGTGACGCTGTCACCGACCTTCACCACGATGTTGCCGGGGATGAACCGGTTGACCATCACCGTCATGTCCGCGGCCCCGACGTACACGTGGTGGGAGTCCGCGGCACCGAGCGCGTCGGCCCACAGGTCGAGGCCGTGCTCGATGTCGGCATTCGACGCCTCGGTGGCCATCGCGTTGTAGTCGGCCTGCGTGTGCGGATAGGGAGTGCCCGCCTTGCGGACCTTGACGACCCCGGACATGGCCTTGCCGTGGAGGTAGCACAGGTAGGGGTACTTGCCCGGTTTCTTGAACGTCAGGTCGTACGTCCTGACCGCGTCCGGGAAGAGGGCGTCGGGTTCCGGAGCCATGATCCCGGAGCTGCGGAACTGCCCCGGCTTGGAGATCGTGTGCTTCGACGTCTGCGCCGTCATGTAGGTGATCGCGAGGTCGAACGGGACCGCCGGGTGCTCGGCGTCGATGAACGAGACGGTGTGCGGCTCCATCGACTTGGCGACCCAGCGCACCGTGTCGCCGGCGTTGACCCAGATCTTCTTGGGGCCGTAGGCCATCGTCTGTACGGCGCCGGAGCTCGACTCCGCGCCGACCATGACCTTCCAGGTCCTGGCCTTGGTGGTGGATGCGGCGTGGGCGTTGCTCGTCAGCAGCACAGGCATGGCGACGAGCAACAGGGCGAACACCGCGAGGAACACCGAGGATCTCCTCGGCCGATCCGATGTCGGGGGCATGCTCATGCTCCCTCCTTCGCAGTTGGGAATCTCCCCAGTCTCCTCAGGGCTCAGGACCGCGACAATCGTCCATCGCGACTAGCGGCGCCGCGGCACCGTGACCTTCGAGCGCGCGACAGCGGGTCGCACGACATCGGTCCCCGCGTAGCGCACCACCACGGGCTTCACGCCCGGACGGAGGTCGCGTACGACGGCTCGCGCCCGCCCGCCGACGAGCTGGACCTCGACCGAGCGGTTTCCCACGCTGACCGTCATCGCTCCGTCCGGCCTCGAGGCCCCGGGAGCGCGGACACGGACGTCCACGACGACGCGTCTCCGCGTGGCATCGGTGCGCACTGTGACCTCGGGAACGGTGGTCACCGGGGCCACGGCGACCGTCTCCGTGGTGCTGCGGTAGTAGCGCCGGGCCAGGGTGACCTGCACGGACAGTGCGCGGCCGATGTCCCCCCTGCGGACCGTGTAGGTGGGATGCGTGGCCTTGAAGATGGGCCGGCCGTCGCGGAGCCAGGCGTAGGTGGCCGAGGCGTCAGTGGGCCGGACGCTCCCGGCCCGGACGGCGAGTCGGCTCCCCACCCGGGGCGTGCCCTCCACGCGGGACGGGCTGGTGACGGCGACGGGCTTGGCGAGGACGGGGGTGGTCTCCGGCGCGGTCGAGATCGACTTCCGGTAGCCGCTCGCGGTGGCACTCGTGCGTGCGCTGATGCGTCGGTCGATGAGGGCCCGGCTGAGGACGAGGGACGCCCCGGTGGCTCCGGGAAGAGCCTCCCCGTCGGCGTACCACTGCGTCGTGACCTTCGCGGGCTGCGGTGACCACGACGACGTCGTGAGGGTCAACGTCTGACCCACCTCCGGAACGCCCTGGATCGTCGGCAGCTCCGTGGGCTGGAACGCTCCGGGTGCGACGGGGGCGGTGGCCAGACTGGCTCGACCGGCGGTGTAGCCGTCCAGCTCGGCCGTGACCTCGGCAGTCAGGGCCTTGCCCTTCAGGTCGGGCGTGGGGACGTAGCTGGTCGCGGTGGCACCGGGGATGGCGACGCCGTCGGCAAGCCACCGCACGGTGACGCTGGTGGGCGTGGGTGTCCACGCGCCTGCCGCCACCTCCAGCGGAGCGCCGACCGCCGGCGTCCCGACGATGGCAGGAGCCGTCGTCGGCTCGACCACGCGGTCGTTGAAGTGGATGAACCCCGTCGGCCAGCCCCCGCCGGACTGGGTGACGTGCCGCCAGTGGAAGTCGCCGCCCCAGTAGTCCTCGGAGACGATGATCTCGGTGGCGGAGATGACCTGCTCCACGATGGCGACGTGGCCGTTCGCACCTGCCGGACTCGCGTGCGGCTCGTACCAGGCGACGGATCCGACGGTGGGGGTCTGGTCGGTGATGCTCCCCATGGCCACACCCCAGTTCGAGGCGTTGCCGCTGCCGTCCCAGGGCCGGACGTTCGGCATGCCCGACTGGATCAGCCGGTAGGCCACGTAGTTGGTGCAGTTGTGCCCGGTGTACATGCGCCAGTAGGCGGTGGACGACGCCTGGCGGTAGCCGGCGTTCCCGTATCCGGCCGCCTGGCAGCCGGCGTACCCGGAGCACAGGTAGGTCGACGTGGCCAGGCTGACCCGGTCGACGGTGGTCGGGACGACGAGCACGAGGAGTGCCAGCATGCCGGTGAACAGCGTGGTCGCACGCCGGGTACGTCGTACGGCGCACTGGAGCGCTCCCAGTGCCCCGCGGGGGCGCTGTGACGGGTGTGACTCCTGAGGCTGTTGTGGCACAACGAGTGATCGTATGGGCCTTTAGTCAAGCCCGCCACGCCGATGAGTGAAGATCAATCGTGTAATTCACATGGTCCGCGCGGGTGCGACGTCGCACGTGCGCGAAGCGGAACCCATCCGAGCACGACATCACCGCCCACGGGGGCTGGACCGCCGTGTTCGCCCTGGACGAACAGCGGTCTTCTGCGGAACACGACCCTGATCCGTGGAGTTGAGCCCACATGACTCAAGTCTCCGAAAGCAACGGCACCGCGTCCGAGGCCCGTCTCCCCGTCCTGTTCGTGTCCGACCTCGTCGTGCTGCCGGGCATGGTGGTGCCCCTCGAGCTCGACGAGTCCTCCCAGGCCGCCATCGACGTCGCCCGCGCCAGCAGCGACGGACGCCTCCTCATCGCGCCGCGACTCGAGGACCGCTACGCGTCGTATGGCGTGATCGCGTCCGTCGAGCGGGTGGGCCGCTTCAGCGGGGGCAGCCCGGCGGCCGTGCTCAAGGCCGAGCGTCGGGGTCGGATCGGCACCGGCGTCACAGGGCCGGGTGCGGCCCTGTGGGTGGAGGTCGAGCCGGTCGATGACCATGTCACCGAGCGGGCCGGTGAGCTCGCCGAGGAGTACAAGAGACTGGTCGTCGCGGTGCTCCAGCGGCGGGAGGCTTGGCAGGTCATCGACTCGGTCCACCAGATGACCGACCCGAGCGCTATCGCCGACGCTGCCGGCTATGCGCCGTACCTGTCCGTCGACCGCAAGTGGGAACTGCTGGAGAACCCCGACGTCGAGTCGCGACTGGAGGTTCTGATCGGCTGGACGCGTGATCACCTCGCCGAGGCCGAGCTCACCGACAAGATCGGTGAGGACGTCCGCGAGGGCATGGAGAAGAGCCAGCGGGAGTTCCTGCTCCGCCAGCAGCTCGCCGCCATCCGGAAGGAACTGGGAGAGGGCGAGCCGGAGGGGGCCGACGACTACCGCGGCCGCGTCGAGGCGGCCGACGTCCCGGACGGCGTGCGCGAGGCGCTGCTGCGTGAGGTAGACAAGCTGGAACGCTCGAGTGACCAGAGCCCGGAGACCGCGTGGATCCGGACATGGCTCGACACCGTGCTCGAGCTGCCCTGGAGCGTCACGACCGAGGACTCCACCGACGTCGTCGCGGCCCGTGCCGTGCTCGACGCCGACCACCACGGCCTCGACGAGGTCAAGGAGCGCATCACCGAGTACCTCGCCGTCCGTAGCCGACGCGCCGAGCGCGGGCTGCACGTCGTCGGCGGTCGGGGCTCCGGCGCGGTGATCCTGCTCGCGGGTCCGCCAGGAGTCGGGAAGACCTCGCTGGGTGAGTCGGTGGCGCGCACGCTCGGTCGCAAGTTCGTCCGTGTCGCGCTGGGCGGCGTGCGGGACGAGGCAGAGATCCGGGGCCACCGCCGGACCTACGTCGGTGCGCTGCCGGGCCGGATCGTGCGGGCGATCAAGGAGGCCGGTTCGATGAACCCGGTCGTCCTGCTCGACGAGGTCGACAAGGTCGGGGCCGACCACCGCGGCGACCCGGCGGCGGCGCTTCTCGAGGTGCTCGACCCTGCACAGAACCACACGTTCCGCGACCACTACCTCGAGCTCGACCTGGACCTGTCCGACGTGCTGTTCATCGCCACCGCCAACGTGATCGAGCAGATCCCGCAAGCACTGTTGGACCGGATGGAGCTGGTCACGCTCGACGGCTACACCGAGGACGACAAGGTCGCCATCGCGCGCGACTACCTCCTACCCCGACAGCTCGAGCTGGCAGCGCTGAGCACCGACGAGGTCACCGTCTCCGACGCCGCGCTGCGCGAGATCGCCGCCAACTACACCCGCGAGGCCGGCGTACGGCAGATGGAGCGGTTCCTCGCGAAGGCGCTGCGAAAGGCGGCGATCCGTCTCGCGACCGGCGCCGAACACGTCGACGTCGACCAGGCCGACCTCAAGGACCTGGTCGGGCGACCGCGGTTCACCCCAGAAGCGCACGAACGTACGTCGGTGCCCGGCGTTGCGACGGGTCTCGCCGTGACCGGGCTCGGCGGTGACGTGCTCTTCATCGAGGCGTCCGCGCACGAGGGCCCGGCCGGCCTCACCCTGACCGGCCAGCTCGGCGACGTGATGAAGGAGTCGGCGCAGATCGCGCTGACCTTCGTCCGATCCCACGCGGCCGAGCTCGGCGTCGACCCGGCGTTCTTCGACCGGTCCATCCACGTGCACGTGCCGGCCGGGGCGACCCCCAAGGACGGCCCGTCCGCGGGTATCACCATGGTCACCGCCCTCACCTCGCTCGCGACAGGTCGACCAGTGCGGTCCGACGTCGGCATGACTGGCGAGGTCACCCTCAACGGCCGCGTGCTACCGATCGGCGGGCTCAAGCAGAAGCTGCTCGCCGCCCAGCGCAACGGGCTGACCGAGGTGTTCGTCCCGCTACGGAACGAGGCCGACCTGGACGACGTGCCCGCCGAGGTCCTCGAGACGCTGACCGTGCATGTGGTCGGTGACGTCGCTGACGTAGTTCGGCGCGCGCTTTCCACCGAGACCACAGCCAACGCCGTCGCCTGACCCGGCGGTCGGGAGTGCCGCACGGTTGGGAGCAATGCAGGTTTGTAGCTGTAGGAGTTCTTGAGAGTCACTGGCTCCCGCGGGGTGAGCGGCGACGAGCGCCGCCGGGGTGCCTACGGCTGGCCGCTCGAGGTTCACCGGGTCGAGCAAGTGGCCAGGTGGACCAAGCCTGCACCCGGGTGAACGACGATGCGTCTGGGAGCATCTCGTCATGGACGTCGAGATGCTCCATGCTGAACGGCTCAGGTTCCGCGACGGCGCCCCCGTGCGAGCGGCCTCCGCGGTCGTCCCATTTGGGGACGGTCACCTGGTGGTGTCGGACGACGCCACCCGTGCGGCCTGGTTCCGTGGAGGGACGCCGACGCGCGTACGGCTCCTCCCGCCCGTCGAGGGCCATGACGTCTTCGACGAGGCCTCCGGGACCAAGCACCTCAAACCGGACCTCGAGACCGCCTGCCAGGTCGAGGTCGGTGGGGCGGCAGCGGTGCTCGTGATGGGCTCCGGGTCCTCCCCGGCCCGGATGAAGTGGTGCCTGCTTCGGCTCGAGGACGGCCGGCCGAGAGCCGTGGTCGCCGAGATGGCACAGGTGTACGCCGCCGCCGCGGCCGCCCTGGCCCTTGACCTCGAGCTCCTCAACCTCGAGGGCGCCTGCATCGTCGGGAACACCCTGCGCTGGTTCCACCGCGGGCTCCCCTCGGCCGGGCTGCCCTCGGGAAGCATCGACATCGACGTATCCACCGCAGTAGCTGCCATCCTGGGAAACCTCGACGCATCACAAGTGACGGCCACCCGACCCGTGCACTACGACCTCGGCGCCGTGGACGGCGTCGGCCTGGCCATCACCGACGTTGTCGCGCTTCCCGGGGGCGACCAGATCGCCAGTGCCGCAGCCGAAGACAGCCCCGACCCGCGCGACGACGGGCCGGTGGTGGCCTCGGCCCTGGCACGTATCCGAGGGGACCATGTCCAAGAAGTCGTCCCCCTGCCCAGACTCGCCGGCAGCGTCATCAAGGTCGAGGGACTGATGGTGCTGGATACCGACGAAAGGCACACGACCCTGTTCGCCGTGACCGATGTCGACGACCCAGACGCAGCGTCCTGGGCGACCCGGCTCCACGTCAGGCACTGACCCGGGGGCCTCCCCAGAACCACGGTCCAGGGCAACCCATCGCTTGAAGCGCAGGGGCAAGCACACGCTCCTTGGCACGAGCGGATGTTTCGAGCCAGGCCGACAGGCGGCGGAATGGCTGTGAGGATCGCCAACGCAGCCTGATGGTGCTGGGCTGTGGTTGGTGAGCGCGGGTGTGACCCCCGGAATGACTGGCTTCGTGCCTTGTTGCGACCTG